>NZ_CP038196.1:2210000-2238439 GCF_029909795.1 Paracoccus versutus | reverse complement strand
TGTCAGCGCGAACCGTATTCCGTTCAGGGAGAGGGATGGGGTTTGGGGAAGGGAGGAGGGAACCGTCTCCCTTCCCCAAGGGAGGGTTCAAGGGAGGGGTTTCCCCTCCCTTGGGGAGGATGTTTGAAGGAGGGGGCTTGCCCCTTCCTTCATGGGGGTGAGCGCGAGAGGGGCGGCGGCACGCCCCCCTTTCGTCAGCGCCGGCGGCCGGTCGATCCGGCCGGTGGTGCTGCTGCTGGCAGCGGCGGGAATGGAAGGCGACCGGGGCCGCCTTCCATGAGTGCATCAGCTACCTATCAGGCGGCGGACGACAGCATCGACGCGGCACCAGCCGATACGGGTGCGACCCTGCGCGGCAAGGATGCTGACCGCCGTGGGATCGGCCTCGATCGCGCGCACCGCGGCGATCACGTCGTCCTCAGGCGCTAGGTTCTCGATGGCGATCACGTCGTCGTTCTCGTCGAAACCGCCATGCAGATATTGCGGCGCCTCGTCGTGACGTTGCAGCGCGAGTTCGGCTTCGCGGATCAGCCTGAATGCGCGCTGACGGTCCTTCCAATAGTCCGGGCTGCCGGCGTCGATGCTGGGGGTGCTGCGGTTGGTCATGGCATGTCTCCTTTTGCTCTCTGACGGGAGGAGGCAGCACCGTCGCCGCAAGCTGTCGGGGATCGCGGAGCGACCGCCTTGGCGGCGAGTGGGGGTGCCGATTTTCTGGCGACGCCTTTGGGCGGCGGCGGAAAATTGGGGGCACCGCTCGTCCTCGACAGCGCAGGGGCAGGTGCAATCCTCCGGACGGCAGAGAGCAAAAGGAGACATTTTAAACCGGAGGAGGTCCGGAGGGGGTGCCCCCCGCCGGAGGCTTCCTTGACCGGTCAATCCGGTCGAGGAAGGCTATTCTGGCGGCCGCGAGGGTGGTTTGGTCATGGCGCAAACCCGGCGACTTGCGCCGCCGGGCTTCCGGGTTCCCGCTCAGAACGGGATGTCATCGCCTCTGTCGATGAACTCGGGGTCTTCGGACTCCTTCGGCCAGCTCAGGAAATCGACCGTTTCGGCGATGATCTCGCAGCCGTAGCGGTCAATGCCTGCCGCGTCGGTCCACTTCGTGTAATGGATACGACCGCGAACCAGCACCTTCATGCCCTTGTCGCAATGCTGCTGGACCGTCTTGCCGAGGCCGTTGAAGCAGGTGATGCGGTGCCATTCGGTGTCCTGGACCCGATAGCCGTTCTCGTCACGGACGACGCGACCTTCCGAGTAGCGGGGGCGCGAGGTGGCCAGGGTGAAGTGGGTGATCCCGGTGCCGCCCTGGGTGGTGCGGGTTTCGGGGGCCTGACCGATGTTGCCGGCGAGGATGACGATGTTCTGCATTGTAAGTCTCCGTTGCTTCTCGGAGGGACCATCCCTCCGACGAGACCCGGCCAAGGCCGTCGGGAGACTCCCGCAACTGCCGCCCTCGCGGCAGCTTGCCCCTAAGGCCCCAGGTGGGGCGGGCAGCCGCGCTTGCGCGGCAACACGGCTGGGAGCCGCGGGGGTTGCTGGTGGAAACCGAACGGACATAGGGGATCAGTCAGTCGGAGGGATTGGTGCTTTCGAGAGCGGATCGGAGACGCACAGCACGTTCATCGTCATTGCCGGCAACAGCGAACAGACAGGCCCCCGAAACCCGGATTATCCGGTGCCCCCACCGCTCACCCACCCTTCTTACCGGCCACCCTTGCGCTCGCCGCCGGAAGGCCATGTCGTCGGCGTCGAGAAGGAAACAACTATCGGGTCGGGGACGCCGAATGGCACCGCGTTGCCCCGCTTCGACCGAGGAGGGTCCGGTCCAACGTCATTGCGCAAGGCGACAATGAAGGTGCTGGTTTGCGGCTGCACTCACGGAACGGAGTAGACCGACGCGGCAGGCATTGACCGCTACGGCTGCGGAAATCATGCCGATGACAGATTTCCAAGCCGGGCGGAGGGAGACGACGACGCCAAGGCAGCGATGACTTGATCACCCGGAACTGGGCGGGAACCTGGAAGCCCGGCGGCGCAAGTCGCCGGTTTTTTGCCTTGGCAGCAGAGGATCGTCCCGCCGTTTCAGCGCGAGAAGACGGACTCTCCGAGGGCGTTCAGATTGATAACGGCCGAAACGCCGATGACAAGGCCACCGATGCCGCCGAGCAGGTTGAGGGCGAGGTTCGAGTCGATGGCGTTCTTGGTGATGCCATAGACCAGCGCATAGCCTGCGATGACGGCGGGCACTGCAAAGAGAGCCAGCGCGATGAAGCGCAGAACGGGATTCTTAGCGAAGCCGAGAACCAGGATCACCAGCGCGACCGACAGCAGGGCGGCTCCTGCCGCACTAAGCCCGGACAGCAGGACGCCGGCACCGGCACCCCAGGCAAGCTGAGCGGCGGTGATGGCGGTCATGACCGGCAGGGCATAGATCGCGAGATTCCAGGCAATCACGCAGGCGGTGAGGGTCAATGAGATGGCGAGCAGGATCAGCGTCATGGAAACCTCCAGCGAAACGGTTGAGTTGCGCGACAGGCTGCCGGAAGATGCGCTCCGCCTGCGACTATGCTGCTTCGCCGGTTCTTCAAGGATGCTCCATCAAAGGCGGATACGGGCCAACTGTCAAGGTTTGGCGGCCTTTCGGCCGCCAAACGGCGGCGCTTACGCGCCGCCGTCGAACTTCATGACCGGGATGCCGAGCTTGCGGGCCTTGTCTGCGAAGTTCTCCTGAATCCCGGTGCCGGGGAAGACGAGGACGCCGACCGGCAGCACGTCCAGCATGGCATCGTTGCGCTTGAAGGGCGCGGCCTTGCCGTGCTTCGTCCAATCGGGCCGGAAGGCGACCTGGGGCACCTTGCGATGATCCGCCCAGCGGGAGGCGATCAGCTCCGCCCCCTTCGGCGAGCCGCCGTGCAGCAAGACCATCTCCGGGTGCTTGGCATGGACCTGATCGAGCTTTGCCCAGATCAGGTGGTGATCGTTGAAGTCGGCACCGCCGGTCACGGCCACCTTGGGACCGGCGGGCAACATCACCTCGGTCTCCGCCCGGCGTTTCGCGGCAAGGAAATCCCGGCTGTCGATCATCGCGGCGGTCAGGTTGCGGTGGTTGACCATCGAGCCGGTGCGTGGCCGCCAGGCGCTGCCGGTGTGGTGCTCGAAAGCCTCGGCGGCGAGGTCGCGGAAGAGTTCCATGCTGCCGCGCCGCTCGATCAGGGTCTGCCCCTCTGCCGTAAGACGCTCGAGTTCGACCGATTTCACCTCGCTGCCGTCCTGTTCCCGCTGCATCCGGCGCTGTGCCTGCTCGTTGTCGTCGAGATCGCGTTCCACCCGGGCATTGGCGCGGTGGAAGAGATTGACGGCGCCCCAGAGCAGTTCTTCGAGATCGGGTTCGAGGCGGGTATCGCCGAGCGTCGCGACGAGGGCATCGAAGATATCCGTGACGGCGGCGGCGACGGTATTGCCCTCGGGCAGCGGCCTGGGATCGGGCTCGTCCTGAAACGGGCGCCAGCCGTAGAGCTGGAGTTCGTTGAGGGCGTGATGGGTCTGGGAGGAGGTGTGGACCGGCTCGTCGCCTGCAAATTCGGTTTCGCGTGTCATCGGTGGCATCCTTCGTCTGGAGACCGCGCCCATCGCGGCCTTCGCAGGCGTCGAAGCGCACGGGCGGGGCGGGTTGACAGCCCTCGCCCGCTCCGCGAGGGCCTTGATGGCCGGGTTGGGACTATTTTGGCTTCGCGGTGCAAAGGCGGGCCACAAAGGGGTCCCCGCGCGACTTGTCGCGTGGGGTGGCCCGCCGGCGGAAAATAGTCCCAACCCGGCCATTGCCTGCCCGTGCCGTTTGTGCGCCGATCGCCCTCTCAGAAGGCCGTGGGCGCGGGACTCTCCGACGCAGGATGCACCTGCCGATGACAGGTGAGTGAAACCGGCAGGCGACGAGCCGGGCCGCGCCTCCGGGACCGATTACACCCTCACCTCTCCATGAACCGGCGGGCGTCTTCAGGATGAAGCTGATCCTTCAACGCCGCTCGCAGGGCATCGACGCCCCGCCAGCGCAGATCGTCGTTGAAGTCGCCTTCGTGCGGCGTGAGCGAAATCGCCTCGATCCCGAGGCTCGTTGCTCTGGCGACGAGGCTGTCTCTTGCACCGTTCCCGGCCGGGTCGCGATCCCTGAGGACATAGAGCCGGCGCAGGGAAGGCGGGAACAGGACGGCGGCGAGGTGAGCGGCCGAAAGCGCCGCCAGCATCGGCATGTGGGGCAGAACCTGACGGGGCGACAGCACGGTCTCGATGCCCTCGCCGGCTGCGAGCACCACACCGGCTGCGCCGAAGCGGACACCGTGGCCGAGAAGGTCGCCCATCGCACGCCGCGGTGTTTCGACAGCGGCCTTGCCGGAACCGTCCGGGGCGAGCCAGGTGCGATGCGCGCCGGTCTGGTGGCCGGCCAGATCGGTGACGGCTGCAACGAGCGCCGGCCTGATCTCGGTGGGCGAGTGCTCATCAGGTCTATAGTAGCACCGGGGATGAAAGCGCAGCGCGGCGGTGTGCGAAAGAGAGGTGATCGACCGCCTGCTGAGGTAGATCTCCGCAAGCGTGCCGCTGATCGGCTGCGCCATGGCGAAGAGACGGCGCGACGCTTCAGGCGAACCGGATGCCACGCTGGACGTGTTGGCGGTCGGCGTCCTCGTCTTTTCCGGCTCGGGATGCGGGAGGGCGAGGAAACGGCGCGCTTCCTCGGCCACGTCCTTGAAGTCGACAAGGCCAAGTGTCTCCTGGATGACGTCCAGCAGATCGCCATGCTCCCCCGTGGCCATGTCGGTCCATTTTCCGGCTGCACCCTTGCCGGAAACCGGCCCGGTCAGGCGCACGAACATCGACCGGCCGGGATTGTTCTGCACGTCGCCCACGAGCCAGTATCGTCCGGCACGATGGCCGGACGAAAGGTAGTGGCGGCAAACCGCCTCGGCCTCCCGGCCGAGACGGATCGCCAGTTCTGATGCGTCGTGACGGGGCATCAGGCCGCCTCCCGCTCGCCGATCCGCTCGACCGGCCAGCGGTCGAGAACCTTGGCGAGCACGGCAAGACCAGCGGCATCGACAGGCACGAACATGCGCAGCTTCCAGGAGATGATCTCGTGGAAGAGCCCATAGGCCCGAAGCCGGTCGCGCATCGTGTCGGTGAAGCCGGAGAGTTCGATCCGGTTGGCGCCCATGACGCGGACCCGGCGAAGCTGGAGCCCCTCGGCAAGATCGAGGGTCGTCTTGCCGTCCATCAGAGCAGCGAAGGCATCGTCCGGCGTGACCGAGGCAATCCCGGTCGTGGTGGCGTTCGCGGCCCAGGCCGGCGAGACCTTGCGGCCGATGATGCGCTCGCCGGCATCCGTCTGGAGCCGATAGACGCGGGTGGAGTCGTTGGGCAGCCGCTTCCAGATCGGCAGCAGCAGGCCCGTCACCATATGCAGCGTGCTGTCGGCGAACTCCGGCACCTCGGCGACTTCGGCCTCCCAGGCCGATGCAAAGACACCCCGGTCCGCCTCAACCCAATGGGTCTCGCCCATCATCCTGACCGGCACATTATGGGCCTCCATCGGCCGGATCAGGCGGACGCGGCGTTCGATCTCGCCATCGTCCAGCATGACGCTCGTGGTCGGGATTTGCGCCGCCGCCCGGCCCGAACGCTCGTTGATCAAGAGCTTCGCGCGCGGGTCGTCGAGTTCGGCCAAGGCGCTATCCAGCGTCACCGGCCGGTTCCGCTTGCGTTCGGTGATCGTCAGCAGGCTGGTTTCCGCCCCGGTGCGGGGGTGGTTGTAGATCACCTGCCGGTCGGTGACGGCGAAGCTCTCGGCGCGCAAGGTCTCCAGCCCGGCGTCATAGGTGCCCGAGGCAATAGCCCCCTCGATGCGAGCGGTGAGAAGCTGCTCGAAGGCCGTGAAGAGAGCGCCCTGAAGCTCGATGGTCAGCGCCAGCAGGCGGTTGAGGAAGGTGGTGATGCCGGGCAACTCGTCCTTGATGCCATTGCTGTCCATCAACTTCAGGCCGGTCGCCGCCTCGAACCGCTCCAGCGAACATCCTTCGACCTTGCCGCGGACCAAGAGCAGGTAGAGCTGGCGCAGCGCGTCGCGGGCATAGTGCGATTCCAGATTGTCCTCGGGCCGGAACAGGCCCTGGCCGCCGGTCTGGCGCTGGCCGCGGGTGATCGCGCCCAGCGTGTCGAGACGGCGGGCGATGGTCGACAGGAACCGTTTCTCGGCTTTGACATTCGTGGAAATTGGCCGGAACAGCGGCGGTTGCTTCTGGTTCGTCCTGTGCGTCCGACCGAGGCCCTGAATGGCGGCATCAGCCTTCCAGCCCGCTTCGAGCAGGTAGTGAACCCGCAGGCGGGTGTTCCTGGCCGACAGTTCGGCATGATAGGACCGGCCGGTGCCACCGGCGTCCGAGAACACGAGAATCTGCTTGGCGTCGTCCATGAACGCCTGGGTCTCGGCCAGATTGGCCGAACCGGCCCGGTTCTCCACCACCAGGCGGTCGATGGTGACGCTACGCTTGCGGACGATCCGGCGTGAGCGGCCCGTCACCTCGGCCACCGTGTCGGTGCCGAAATGCTGGATGATCTGGTCCAGCGCGCCGGGAACCGGCGGCAGGCTGGCAAGGCTGGCGATCATCTCGTCGCGCCGCGCCACGGCCTCGCGGCTCTCGACCGGCTGGCCGTCGCGATAGACCGGGCGCGAGGACAGGTTGCCCTCCGAATCCGTGAAGGGTTCGTAGAGCTGCACCGGGAAGGAATGGGCGAGGTAGTCCAGGACATATTCGCGCGGCGACAGGTCCATTTTCAGGTCGCCCCATTCCTCGGTGGGGATCTCGGCCAGCCGCCGTTCCATCAGCGCCTCGCCGGTCGAGACGATCTGGATGACGGCCGAATGGCCCGCCTCCAGATCGGCGGTGATCGAGCGGAGCAGCGTCGGGGTTTTCATGCTCGTCAGCAGATGACCGAAGAACCGCTGCTTGGCGGACTCGAAGGCCGAGCGCGCGGCGGATTTCGCCTGCCGGTTCAGCGTGCCCGAGCCGCCATCGCCGCCGGTGATATTGGCGGCTTGCATTGCCGCATCCAGGTTGTTGTGGATTACGGAAAAAGCATCGGCATAGCTGTCGTAGATGCGGACCTGTTTCGGCGTCAGCTCGTGATCGAGCAGCTCGTATTCGACGCCTTTGAACGACAACGACCTGGCAGTGTAGAGGCCGAGCGCCCGCAGGTCGCGCGCCAGCACCTCCATCGCCGCGACGCCGCCGGCCTCGATCGCCTCGATGAACTCGGCGCGGGTCGAGAACGGGAAATCCTCGCCACCCCAGAGGCCCAGCCGCTGCGCATAAGCGAGATTGTGAACCGTGGTCGCCCCGGTGGCCGAGACGTAGACGACGCGGGCCTGCGGCAGGGCGTGCTGGAGCCGCAGCCCGGCACGGCCCTGCTGGCTGGCGGCGACGTCGCCGCGTTCTCCCTTGCCGCCTGCGGCGTTCTGCATCTGGTGGGCCTCGTCGAAAATCACCACTCCATCGAAATCGGAGCCCAACCATTCGACGATCTGCTTGACGCGCGAAACCCTTTCTCCGCGATCATCGGAGCGCAGCGTAGCATAGGTTAAAAATAGGATGCCTTCGTTCAGGATGATCCTTGCGCCTTGGGGGAATCGCGACAGCGGCGTGACCAGCAGCCGCTCCATGCCGAGGGCCGACCAGTCGCGCTGCGCGTCCTCAAGCAGCTTGTCCGACTTCGAGATCCAGACCGCCTTGCGCCGCCCTTGCAGCCAATTGTCGAGGATAACGGCCGCAGATTCCCTGCCTTTACCGACGCCGGTGCCGTCGCCGATCATGAAACCCTGCCGGAAACGGATGGCGCTCGCGGCATCCTCCGGCGCGACCGACAGGTTGTCGAAGGTATCGTCCACCGTCCAGGCTCCGGCGAGGAAGCCGCCATGAGCCTCGCCGGCGTAGATCACCGTCTCCAGTTGCGCCTCGGACAGCGTGCCGAGAATGTCCTCGGGCAACATCGGCCGGTAGCTCGGCTTCGGCGGCGCGATGCTCGCCATCGAGGCGGATTGCACGAGCTGGGTCGGATGCGCCTGTGCCCCGGCGATGCGGATGGTCTGAAGGCCGTAGTCCTCATAGATCGCATCGGAGAGGCGGCCAGCCTCGGCTGGTGCCCAATCCACGGTGTCATAGGCCAGTGGCACGCCCTCCGGCTCGGCCAGCGGCGCGGCGGATGCGGTCTTCGCGGCCCGGTTGACGTAGCCGCGCACCGTGCGCGGCGCGGTCGGTCGTGCCACCGGCACGGCCAGGCCGGGATCGACCGGAAGCCGGGCGGGAAGCTGCTCCGCCAGCCAGCCCATCAAGGTGGCAACATCCGACGCGACACCGGGCGCGGTCGGGAACACCGCTGGATCTTCGGCGGGCAGCTTGTCGATGACGGTGAGCCGCGTCGGGACGGTGGTGCCGTGCTTGGCATAGACCGAACCGTCGATGGCGGCGGAGAAGGTGACGCGGCCGCGTTCCTGCAGCCAGGTCCAGGAAGCGGTCCAGGCCGGATTGTCGGGTGCGAAGCCCGCCCCGGTGATGGTCACAAGCCGCCCGCCGGGCGCGAGGCGCGCAAGCGCCGAGGCGACATGGCGGAAGGCGGCGTCGGCCATGCGGCCCTCGACATTGGCCATGACCGAGAACGGCGGATTCATCAGCACCACGGTCGGGACGAGGCCGGGATCGAGATGATCGTCGATCTGGGCGGCATCGAACCGGGTAACGGACAGGGCCGGGAAGAGGGAAGACAGCAGGCTGGCGCGAGCCTCGGCGAGTTCGTTGAGCAGCAGCGTGCCGCCGACGATCTCGGCCAGGATGGCGAGGAGCCCGGTCCCGGCCGAGGGCTCCAGCACCCGGTCGGCGGGCGTGATCGCCGCTGCCGTCACCGCCGCATAAGCAAGCGGGACCGGGGTGGAGAACTGCTGGAAGGTCTGGGCCTCTTCGGAGCGGCGCGTATGCGTCGGCATCAGACCGGCGATCTTGCCGAGCTGCGGCAGGATTGCCGCCGGAAATCCGGATTTGCGGAAAAGCGCATTGCCGTATTTGCGCAGAAAGAGGACGGTCGCGGCTTCGCAGGCGTCATAGGCCAACTTCCAGGTCCAGGCGCCGGTGGCATCGGAAGCGCCGAAGGCGGCTTCCATGGCAGCGCGCAAGATGGCGGCATCGACGCGCTGGCCGCGTTCGAGATGCGGCAGCAGCAGTCCGGCAGCAGTGAAGACGCGCGCTGCGGTTTCGGCGTCATGGTCGAGCGGAAGCGCCTCGGCAGCATTGGCCGCCGCGGATGCGGAAATCATGTTCATCGGGGATTCCTCGGGAGAGCGGAAAAGGACCGAGCCGCGCAGCGCTCTCTCTCGACCGCACCGGCTCCAGTCCCTTCCGGCCCCACTCTCCCTCTGAAACCGTGGCGCCGGCTGGCATGAAGCAAGCGCCCGGCCGTCAGGCGGGGCGCTTGTCGAAATCAGCCGAACCGGCGTCCGGCTTCGGTGAAGGTGTATTCGTTGGCGGTGATCGTCTCGTCGACCGCCTCGTCCGAGGTCAGGTATTCATATTCGCGTTCAAGCTGGCGATAGAGCCAGCGGGCGAGGTCGCGCAGCGCCTCGATGACGATATCCTCGGCATCGGCGGTCATGTCTTGCCAGGTCGGACTGTCGCGGGTGACGGACATCGCCATGCAATATTCGTGTTGGTAGCGACCGCGATGGGTGGCCTCGGCGCGAAGCTGGTAGAAATTCCGCCGCTGCACCACCTGGAGGGCGTCGGCGATGCCGTGCAGCGTGGTATCCTGCGGCGCGTAGGCCCGGATCTCGGCCGAGGCGTTCTTCCGGTAGGAATAGTAGCCCTCGAAGCAGGCACCATCGCCCTGCGACCAGAAGCCCGAGAAGAAGATGCAGGGCTTCTGTCGCGATCCGCCACCCATGAGCCGGACGGTGCGGGTCTTGAAGTCGATGCCGAGGATCTGCGCGATCTGCTGGAAATCCTCATAGACGGCATCATACCAGTCGTAGTCGAAGCCGCCCTCGCGATACCAGGCACGAGCCTTGTCCTTCGCCTCGTCGGAAAGCTCGGCGAGCCGATACACGGTGGTTTCGATGACTTCAGGCATAGGGGTCGCCTCCGTCCAGGACGATCTCCAGCCAACTTCTGCTGTCGATCCAGTCCACGGTTTTACCCGTTGCAAGGTCCAGGGCATGGGCGCCGCCTCTGAAGGCATCGACCTAGGCTCGCGAGCATGTCGTGGCATACTGGAAGCCCCATAGCCCGGTCAGGCCGAACGCCGACGCGCAGCGTTTGACGAACTGGATCACATGCTCGGGATCGCCGGTTTCGTCATCACGAATCCAGAGCTGGGTGCCGCCATGCTCAGGCTGGATCGACAGAAGGAATCCTTCCGAGGGAGGATCTTCGGCGGCGTTTTCCTCCGACAATGCGTTGTAGAGGTCGAGCGC
This sequence comes from Paracoccus versutus, assembly GCF_029909795.1. Taxonomy (NCBI): domain Bacteria; kingdom Pseudomonadati; phylum Pseudomonadota; class Alphaproteobacteria; order Rhodobacterales; family Paracoccaceae; genus Paracoccus; species Paracoccus versutus. The sequence goes on along the minus strand of NZ_CP038196.1, from coordinate 2,227,935 downwards.
GTGGGCGGCGTTTTCCGGCCTGCCCACGTCGAGCAGGCAGGAGAAATGGGTGAAATAGTTGGCCATGTCGGGCTCCTGAAACGAGAAAGCCCGGCGCGGGGCCAGGCGAGGATGTGGAAGAAGGTGTCAGGCGGCCTGCGGCAGACGCAGAAGTTCCGCGGCGGTCTCGCGCCAATAGGGATCGACCAGCCGCGCCTCGAGCAGGCTGGCGCGATAACGATGATCGCGGGCCGCCCTGTGATCGCCGCGGCCGGAGGCGGCGAAGGCCAGCCCGCGCAAGCGGCTGGCATCGGTGACGATGCGGCGGGCCTCCGCGTCGGAGGCGACGGGCTGCTGCCAGAGGACGATTCCGGCCCGGACCTCTCCGGCGAGAACTAGGCCGAGATCGGTGTCCTGAATGGTGATCACGCGCGGGCGAAAGCGCAGCGTCTCGTCCGTGCTGACGCGAATGTCACCGCGCGCGACGCGCCGGCTGGCGAGGTTCATGGCTTCCTCGGCGGATGCGGATTGGCCAATGACAACCATGCGGTCGAATTCATCGGCGTCGTCGAGGCCCTCGTAACTTGCCGTGCCGATGCAGGAGAGACGAAGCGGCAGCTTCTGCGCATGGCGAAGCTGAGGCAGCACCTCGCGCGTGATGATGGCGCCGATGGCGGTAAAGCCGGGCTGGTGGGAAAGAGTCATGGGGGTTGCTCCACGACGGGCGGCGGAAGCCTCTCTTCCGCCTGCAACCCGTCACGGCCAACCGGCCCGCCCTCTCACTCTCCTGTATTGGGGTGGATCAGCACCACGGTTCCCGGCGTCCCGCCCAGGTTCGGGCCAATCCTTCGCTGACGAGAATATCTCCGACATCCCGGCCCTCGACGCGGATCGCCGCCAGGGTCCGGCCATAGCGGTCGGTGCCTTGGCGCAGGATTTCGACCCGCCGCCCTTTCAAAAGCTCGGCCAGCCTGAACTTCGATTGCAGCGCGAGGCCGGATTCATACGCGCATTGCCCCTCGATCTCGGGGGCGTCGATATTGAAGATCCGGACGGCCTCGGATTGCCGTGTCGTGCCGAGCCGGATGGAATCCCCGTCCCAGACACGGATCTCGGCGGATTCGCAGGATGCCGTGCAGAGCAGGACGGAAACGACGATATGGCTGAGCATGGCGAACGGCCTTCATCTTGAAGGAGCGAAATCGGCATGATTGCCGGCGGTTCTTTCCGATGCGGGGCAAGATCGCAATGCGAACCGGCACGCAAGCGGCAATCGGCGGTGATTGTCGGGAAAAGGCCCGGTGCCCATGTGCAAGGTGCCTGCCGTTCAGTTCCAGAGCCCATCCGCGATCTCGCGGGCGATCATCACGCGGGCCTGCATCATCACATCGTCGCCGGAGGTGTCGATATGACCGTAGAACCGCGTCCGCGCGCCATGGGCGGTCCAATCCGCATAGCGGCAATATTCGCGGACATCGAGCCGGAAGGCGCGCATGTCCTTGGCCCAATGCGGCTTCGGTTCCACCACAACGGTAATGCCATCGCGCGTTTCTTCCCAAGGCAGCGACCGCTCCGATGGGGGATTGCGGCGGTCGTCGGCGAAGATTTCATCGACGGTCATCATGCTGCACCTCCGTCCTGGCTGCATGAAGCCGGAACGGCTGGATCGGCGGGAGCCTCTGCGTGGGTTTCGAGAGCGCAGGTCTGGATCGAGAAGAACTCGTCGCCATGTTCCAGCATATGCTCGAAATACTGCTCACCGATTTCGACGTCAGGCGATGGGTCGTCATCGATTTCATTGTCCCACCATTCCCGTGCGAGGGCTGTGCGCCAGTTCAAGGCTTGCTCTATGTCGAGGAAGATCCGCACATCGGTTCCATGGCGATGCTCGTAGATTGCGACGTGAACGGTCTGCGGCCTGGACGGGCTGGGGACGGGTTTGGTGTCGGTCCGCATTGTTATCTCTCCTGAAACGAAAGAGGCCCGCCGTCCTGCGACAGCGGGCCAGGGGAAGGGTGATAAGCGGATCGGTCAGGCCACGCGGCCCTCGGCCGAGCCAGCTTCCTGCGCCGTGATCTCCTCGATATGGGCGCGGCTGTATCCGGTCTTGCTGGCCAACCAGGCTTCGGCGGCCTCCCTGTTTTCGGCGAGATGCAGCATCTCGATGCCGTCGCCGATGTTCTGGACGACGCGAGCCTGACCGGCTTCCGGGCGCTCGGCGACGCGGAAGCGCAGGCCGGTGTCGGTGCCAAAGGTACGTCGAACGGTGAGAACGATGACTCCCCGACCGCCGTAATCTGCGATGTGCAGGGTGAAGGTCGGCGGGAACTTGTAGTTGGGTCGCACCTGCCCGGGCTGTTTTTCGACGAGGCGCCCCGAGCCGTTGGTGTTCTGCCAGGCCGAGAGCTTCCTCCTGAAGCGATCCGGGGGTCGGGGCGTGTCGTCGGAATATTCCACGACGCTGCCCAGGGGCACGACATCATAGATGAGGGAAGCGGACATGATCTGTCTCCTGAAACGAAAACGGCCCGGCGGGGTGCCAGGCCCTGGAGTGGAAGGAATGGAATGAGAGGCGATCGGGACCGCCTCGCAGGGGCGCGTCACTCGGCTGCGACGGTTTGGGTGGCTTCATCGTCCGCCGAAGCGGTTTCGTCATCGTCATCGTCGTCGCCGGCAAGGAAGGCGGGCAGTGCCACGCCGTCATCGTCCTGTCCGAACGCGTCGTCCTTGGCCTCTGCGTCCACGGGTCCGCGCAGCGGTTCGGGCAGCCAGCCGCTGTCGGCCAGCAGGCGTTCGGCCTCCTTGGCCATGTCGCCCTTCTTCAGATGCCCGATCAGTTCCGCGGCATGATCGCCGGCGCCCTCGCGCACCGCCTCGATGATCCGCGTCTTGGTGACGCGGCCGAGATAGTTGCCCACCGTCGGCTTCCAGCCCGCCTCGACCAGATCGAGGCCGGTGGCTTGGGCCAGCCGATCGGCCTCGTGCATGCGCCGGTCCAGTCCCTGCTGGCTTACCCCGTTGCCGCTGTAGGGGTTGGGCCGCTCGTAGAGCGCGTTGACCCCGAAGCTGACGCAATGGGCGAGCAGTGCATGGCGGCTGGCCTGGTCGAGCTGGTCGAGCCAGTCCCAGAGCCGGTCGTCGTCCTGCCCGAGCGGGATGTCGCGCTTCCAGGCCTCGTGACGCTCGTCGATGGCCTGAGCCGAGGGGCTGTCGCCGAGTTCCGGGGACTGCACCGGCAGATGCACGTCATGCACCCGGGCCTGGAGTGCGCAGCCGGAGACGGGCGGGCCGAAGCAATCGAGCACCAGCTTGTGCAGCAGCGCGGTCATGGCGATGCGGGGATTGGAAGCAAGCGCATCGCACAGTGCTAGGGTCCGATGCGCGGTCAGTTCGATGACCAGCCGCTCGGGCAGCGGCTTGATGGCATCGGTCTCGTCGTCTTCCTCCTCGGGATCGGACGGCTCGCCGCCGATGGTGATGACGGCACGTTGATGGCTGCCCGGCTCCGCGCCATCCGGGACGGCGCCGCCCGCACCGTCACCGTCTTCGCCCTCGGGATCGGCAGGCGCCTCGTCCTCGGGCCGGACGAAACCGCGTTCGATCATCGCCGAGCCGTCGCCGTCGATGCAGATGAACACTCCGGCGCGGGCGATCTCGGCCGGATCGTAGATTACCGGCCGGTCCTCGAATGCCGCCAGCGCCTCCTCGATCTCCCCCAGCCGCTGATCGACCTCGTCGGGCAGGTCGTCATCCCCGGCATATTCGGCTTCCAACTGGTCGTATTCCTCGCGCAGCGCCTCGCAGGCGGCCTGTTCCTCCTCGGTCAGATCGACCGGCGTGCCGACCAGTTCCCGCAGCCCGTGGTCATGGCCATAGGGGAAGCTGACCGCGACCTCGATCCATTTCCAGCCCTCGGCGGCGATGGCCTCGGCCTCAGCCTTCAGCTTCTCGCCGACCAGACGGTCGAGCAGGACCGGATCCTGCAGCCAGCCGCCTTCGTCCTGCTGGAAGAGATCGCGCAGGATATAGCCGCCCGCGGCCTCATAGGCCTCGATGCCGACGAAAGCCGCGCGCTTGTCCGAGGCCGGAACGGTGGTCTCGGTCAACATGCGGCGGATCTGCCAGGGCTCCTGCGCCCAGTTGTCCCTAATCGCTTCCCAGACCTGTTCCTGCCGAGCATGGTCCTCGGTCACGGTGAAGGCCATGAGCTGTTCCAGCGTCATGCCGTCTTCGGCGTAGGTCTCGTGCAGCGCGGGCGAGACCGAGGCCAGGCGCAGGCGCTGCCTGACCACCTTGACGTCAACAAAGAAGGCCGCGGCGATGGCCTCTTCGGTCATGCCCTTCTCGCGCAGCGCGAGGAAGGCGCGGAACTGGTCGAGCGGATGCAGCGGCGCGCGCTCGATATTCTCGGCCAGCGATACCTCGTCGATCAGGATATCGGCGCCGGCCTCCGAGACGACGCAGGGCACCGGCGCGGTCTTGGCCAGCCGTTTCTGCCTGACCAGCAGTTCCAGCGCCCGGAAACGGCGGCCGCCGGCGGGCACCTCGAACATGCCGGTCTCGGTGCCGTCGTCGCCGATGATGGGCCGGACATGCAGGGACTGGATCAGCCCGCGCCGGGCGATGGACTCGGCCAGTTCCTCGACCGAGATGCCGGCCTTGACCCGGCGGACGTTGGACTGGCTCAACGCCAGCTTGTTGAAGGGAATGTCGCGCGAACTCGCGAGGGTGATCTTCTGAACGGCAGTCGCCATGTTCGTCTCTCCGCGACGGACGCCGAGAGCCACTCTCTCGAACCCAAATCCGTCACGAAGCGAAGCACCGCCCTCTGACTCTCAGAAGGCAGCGCCATCGCAGCGGCATGGGGGGCAGCGCCGGAAGCGCCTCACCTGCCTAGCCATTGCCATTGTTCGACCCCGTGGATGATCCGCTCGGCGGCCCGGATGCTGCCGGTCTCCCGTGCCGCCTCCGCCCAGAGCGAGATCGGGATTTCACTGGAGAAATGGATGTCGCGCTCGATCCCCAGCCCGAAGGGCAACCGCAGCGAGGATAGGTCCTCCAGCGAGAAGCTGCCAAGTTCGGGATAGCCGAGATCGGCCAGGCCGAAGAGGATGTCGCCATCCCCGTCCAGTTCGGTCGCCAGCCAGGTGCCGGTGCCGAAGGGGTTGAAGAACTTCACCACCGGCGCGTGGTCGACATCACGCTGCCGGCCATTGGCCAGCAACTTGTCGCGGAGATCAGATGTGAGGAGGATCATGCCACCCTCCTGTCCGCGGCGACCGCGTCGCTGTCCGAGGCCTCGTCCTCCGGAAGGAAGGACAGGATCCAGTCGGCCGCCTTGCTGGCCTGCGAGGCGGCACGCACGATCGCGCGGTTGTCCTCGCGCAGCACCTCCAGCCAGGAGGCGATATAGTCGGTATGACGCACGGTCGGCACGATGCCGAGCGAGGCGCAGCAGAACGCGGCGCTGATCTCGGCGATCAACTCCTCGAAGGCGTATTTCTTCGTGCCGAAGCTTCCCGAGAAATCGCGGGCCAGACGGGACGCATGGCCGGTGGCATGACCCAGCTCGTGCAGGGCCGTCCGGTGCCAGTTGATCGGCTCGAAATAGGCCTGTGGAGGTGGCACGACGACATGGTCGAGGGTTGGAACGTAGTAGGCGCGATCCCCACCGATGCGGAAGTCGATGCCGGTCGCCTTGATCAGCGTCTCGACCCTCGGCTCGATCAGGCCGGGCGGCGGGGGCGGCGTGGCAACGACAATATCCTCGGGCAGGCCATCGCATTGCGCGGTGTTGAACACGGTGAAGCGCTTCAGGAAGGCGATCTTCCCCGGCTCCTCGCCCGCCTCCCGCGCACGGCGCTTCTCGTCTTCTGGCGTGAAGCGGTCGGCATAGACCACGGTGGTGCCGCGCTCGCCCTTGCGGACAGAGCCACCGAGCGACTGCGCCTGGCGGAAGGTGAGCCAGCCCTGACCGGGATAGCCATGCTGGACCACCGCGCCCCAGAGGATCAGGATGTTGATGCCGCTGTAGCTGCGACCCGTGCTGGCGTTCTGCGGCAGGCCGAGAGGGGCAACTGCCGTAGCCCTACCCCAGGGCTGGACCCAAGGGAAGCGCCCGGCCTCGAGCTCGGCGATGATCCTGCCGGTGATCTCGTCATAGAGGCTGGTCCGGTCGGAGTGGGAGCCTCGGGTGCGGTCATGTCTCGACATCGCGGTTCTCCGCGACGGGCGCCGGAGACCCGCTCTCCAGCCCTCAACCCGTCACGGCAAACCCCGTCCGCACTCTCACTCTAAGGGGGGCGTTGCGGGGGGGCTCCCCCGCAGAAGGGGGTGCGCTGGCAACGCAGTGCCGGCCAGGGGGAAGGCCTTCCCCCTCCACCGACGCGACGACGAGCCGATCAGCGAATTCTGCCTGGCCGCTTCGCAATTCTGCCCGGCGGCTCGTCCTGTTCTCTGGCTGACCGGCATCTTGATTCTTCCGGCCATTGGCCGTACATATCTCCGGAAGATTGGAGATCGAAAAAATGGCTGAAGCAGCAAAGAGGTCAACGACCGGCCGTGTCCGGGGTGAACGCCTCGAGACACGCGTGACGGCCGACCAGAAGCGTCTGATCGAACATGCCGCCGCCTTGCAGGGGCGCAGCGTGACGGATTTCGTCCTGACCAGCGTCCAGGACGCGGCACGTCGGGCCATCGAGGAACATCAGCATCTCGAGCTTTCGCTGCGGGACGGCCAGGCATTCGTCCAGGCCCTGATCGAGCCGCAGCCGGTCAACGCGCGACTGCGTGACACCGTTCGACGCTATCGCGAGAGAACAGGCGTCTGACGCGTGGGAGAAGCAGACGACATCCTGCGGGTCGAACCTCTCGGCCCGCAACATGATCGGTTGGGGTTCGAAAGCGGCGTAGAGCCGCTTGATCGTTACTTCCGGACACAGGCCGGACAGGACGCCAGAAAGAAGATGGCGGCGTCCTTCGTCCTTGTGCTGCAGGACGGCGGCATCGCCGGATACTATACGCTCTCGGCGACTGCGGTGCGGCTTCCCGAACTGCCGGAGGCGATCATCCGCAAGCTGCCGCGCTACCCGTTGATCCCGGCGACCTTGCTGGGGCGCCTTGCGGTCGACCGGCGCTACCAGGGCAAAGGCTACGGCCGGTTCCTTCTCGCGGATGCGCTCTATCGCACCCTGCGCAGCGAGATCGCATCCTTCGCGGTGATCGTGGACGCCAAGGACGAAGGTGCGAAGCGCTTCTACGAGCGCGAGAGCTTCCTGCCGTTTCCGGACCAGCCGATGAAGTTGTTCCGGCCACTGGCGGATATTGAAGCATTGTTCAAATGAGCTCTACAACTTGCGAAAGAGATCTTGAACTGACACGCAGATCATCATGCCGGCCAGCGGCCTCTGAAATACAACAGCGAACGCTGAACAGCGCCAACCGGCGCAGTCGGTATGAAAATGGCCCGTCTAAGGGCCGGGAGGGATGAGATGGCTGGCGAGGAGCACGTATCCGTTGCGGTAAGAGATGATTTCGTTGCGCGGCAGACCAAGGCAAAGCCGGTGCCTGCTCTTGCGGAGTTGTTGTGGAACAGCCTTGACGGAGATGCCACGGAGGTGTCGGTCGAGTTCGGACACGACGATCTCGCAGGCGGGATGTCGAAAATCATCGTCTACGACAATGGTGACGGATTCTCCCGCAGTGATGCCCGTGCTCTGTTCGGAAATCTAGGCGGCTCTTGGAAGCGCCACATCCGACAGACAAAGCGGAATCACCGCATGATCCACGGCCAGGAAGGGCGCGGCCGTTACAAGGCATTTGCTCTCGGGCAGTCCTTCACCTGGAAGGTTTGCTACGATGAGCCGTCCGGACGAAAGGCGTTCGAGGTCCGGCTCCTGGAAGCCAATCTCACCGACGTCATTATTAGCGAGGAAGTGCTAGCGCCCGAACGCTCCACGGGCGTCATCGTCGAAATCAACGACCTCCGGCGTGACTTTAGAACCTTTGAGAGCGAAGACGGCCTTCAAGACCTCAACGAGATTTTCGCGCTCTACCTGATGAACTATCGGAGTGTGTCGATCTTAGTCGCCGGCCAGAAGCTGGACCCCGAGAAGGTGATCGCCAGCCATCACAAAACGTCACTGCCGCCGATCGAGAAGGATGACGGCACACTTCACGATGTCGAGCTCGAGGTTATCGAATGGCGGACAGATGCTCGGCGCGTCCTGTATCTCTGCTCCGCAACCGGATTTCCCTTCGATCAGGTCGAGACGCGCTTCCATATCCCTGGATTCTCTTTCTCTGCCTATCTGAAATCGAGCTACGTTGACGAATTGCACAACGAAGAACGTGTTGCGCTCTCGGAGATGGATCCCTTGTTGAGCGCTGCCGTCGAAAATGCGCGCACCTCGATCAAGGACTATTTCCGAGAAAAATCGGCGGAAAAGGCTCGATCTCTAGTCGATGAGTGGATTGCCGAGGACGTTTATCCCTATCGCGGTGCGCCCCAAAACGCAGTCGAAAAGGTAGAGCGCCAGGTTTTCGATATCGTCGCGGTTCAGGTTCAGGAACTCGCGCCCGATCTTGGCATCAGCTCGGCAAAGGCGAAAGCGCTGCACCTTCGTATGTTGCGCAACGCCATCGAGCGCGGACCGGAGGAGTTGCAGCTCATCCTAAAGGAGGTGCTGGACCTTCCGGCACGCAAGCAGAAGGAACTTGCAAGCCTGCTTCAGGAAACGACGCTGTCCGCGATCATTACTGCCGCCAAGACCGTCGCCGATAGGCTGAAATTCATATCCGCGCTAGAGTCGATCGTCTTCGATCCTGAAACCAAAGGTCGCTTGAAGGAGCGCGCCCAGCTTCACAAAATCCTCGCCGAAAACACCTGGGTGTTCGGCGAAGAATATAACCTGTGGGTGAGTGACAAGGATCTTCGCCGCGTCCTCGAGAAGCATCGCGACCATCTCGATCCAAACATTGCGATTGATGAGCCGGTGAAAGTGATCGGCAAGGCGCGCGGCATCATTGACCTAATGTTCTCGCGCTCGACGCGACGGCATCGCGCCAACGATATCGAGCACATGATCGTCGAGCTCAAGGCGCCGAAGGTGAAGATCGGTGCTGACGAGATCACGCAAGCAAAAAAATATGCGATCGCCATCACATCAGACGAACGGTTCTCGACCGTTGACGGTGTGCGCTGGCACTTCTGGCTGGTCTCCAACGCCTATGACGACTTTGCGAAGCATGAGATCGAAAGTGGTCCGGATCGCGAGCGCCGCCTGATCGCGCGAGGGCCGCGACATATCGTCGGAATCAAGACGTGGGGCGAGCTCATCGAGGAAAATCGGGCTCGACTTCAGTTCTTCCAAGAGCACTTGCAGCATTCCGCCGACGAGAGCACCGCGATCAAGTATCTACAGGAAAAGCACAGCCAATTTTTAGAAGGCGTCATCGTCGAAGGCACCGACGAAGATAGTGACGATCAGCCGGAGGCTTTGGCGTCAGAAACGGCTGAAGGGCAGGCTTAGGCATGCACACCTGTCCTCCGCCAAAGGAAGCGTTGGCGCTGTGGTTAAAGGCTTACGACTCTATTCGTGACGGCAATTACGGTCATCTGCTCCTTGAGCAACAGGGCGAAGCGGCGAAATCGCTGCTCGATGCCCTCCGTCCCTATTTCGAATCTGCACACCTCGACGCACGTGAACACTTCCACAAGAAGGTTGGGATCAACCTGCACCCCGATGCAGCGGGAACGACGGATATAACCTACCCGACTAGCCTGCCGAGAAAGGCAAAGCGCGGACTGTTCGGCGAGGTTTTGGCTGGTCTCGTGACCGAAGCCTATCAGGAACATTATGTAGGTGGCCATGCATGGAGCGTCCCGATCTTCCTCTTTCGAGAGCATGACGACGTAGAGAAGTTTCTCTGGGCACTGAAATTCGATCCCAATCGGATCCGTGAAATCTACGGAAGGCACGGATCCGACTTCGTTGGGATTGCCCTCGACGATGTCGGTGAAGTGGTCCGGGTGATCGCCGGCGAAGCGAAGTGGCGAAAAACCCTTAATGACTCGACCGTGGCCGCACTCATGTATGGTCCCAAGGTGCGGAATAAAGAAACGCAAGAACTGGAGCATACGGGGCGAGGAATCTGGTTTGAGGTCAATCGTGATACACCGATCCCTCATGGGCTGCGCCAGCTCCAGTTCCTGCTCGAACAGTGCGATCCAGACAGCTATGCGGCGGCAATCTTATCGATTGATCGCGCCGTGCTGGAATTGGGGCCGCCACCGCCCCGCACCGATCTTATCGTCATCGCGGGCAATGGTGCGGCAAATCGTGGCAACGCCGAGAGCGTGCTCGATTGGGAGAATAAGCCCGCCGATTATAAGGCGGCGCGCGATCTCCAGGTCGTTGAGGTAATCCTGACGAAGGGGGATACCTTGATCGACGCGCTGTATGATTCGCTTTGGAGCGATACCTGATGGCTGAGCGGGATAGCGAGCGCCTAGCCTTGGCGCATCAGGTTCGCGTCGCACTTGCGATCGAGAACGAACTGACCCGGCCGCAAGCCCGCGCCTATGTGCGATGCCTGCAGACGACGTGGCAGGTGCCGACAATCGCCTGGAGTGATCGTGCTTCAGCGCGGCAGCTCGATGACAGTCGTCGGCTTTTGCACGCGGCCCATATCTTCCGAACAATCGAAGGTGTTTCATCGACTCGCGCGATCGATTGCTATCGTCGCGTCGGGGAGATCTTGGAGTGGCTTTCGCGGGCGGACGACAACGTCCGGACGGTTGTACCGATCGAGCTGTTGTCGGCGGCAGCCTATCAGCTTGGCGGCCTTCCGGCGATGGCCGCTGGCCTGCTCAATCAGGTGCAGTCCGAGTTTGACGGTGTGCAGCTCTACGCGGCGTTTCTTCAGGCTAACTTCGACGCAGTCGTTCGGCATGCGGCGTGGTTCTGGGCGGAAAATGCGGAACTGACCGGCGCGGACGGCAATCAGGCGATCCTGAGGGCGTTGGCGGACGAGGATGGCGGCCCCGGTCTCACTTGGGCGGCAACCATCGAGCTTGTGCGCTGCCTTGGTTTGATCAGTGACAGCCTCCGCCGGGGTGATGAAGATCGGCTCGCCACGGCCATGACGAAGCTGCACGCGCTCGATGACCTGGCGAACCGACTTTTTAGCCACGATGCGGCGCTTGTCATCAGCCTCATGCGCCAAGTCGCTGACCGCTATGCGGACGCTACGATCTATAAGCCGCTCCGGGCACTGGCGGGCATTCGGCCCGATCGCACGAACCGCTTGCTTGCCTACGGGCGGGACCAATATAGCCGCGGTCGCGGTGTGCTATGGACGTCGCAGCTCCATGGGCTGGACCGTTTGCTGCGCGACTCCAATTTCGCACTCTGCACGCCGACCGGGTCTGGCAAAACCCTTGTTGCGAACTTGGCGCTGATTAAGGAATTGCTCCTGCGCGAGCGCCATGATGCCCTCGGGCCGATTGCGCTCTACATCGTGCCGTCCCGCGCGCTGGCTGGCGAAGTGGAGGCCAAGCTGGCGGCAGAGCTGCGTGGAGATGTGATCGTCACGGGGCTCTATGGCGGCGCTGACTGGGGCATCACGGACTATTGGCTTACGAGCCAAGAGCCTGTGGTGCTGATCGTCACGGTGGAAAAAGCGGACGCCCTGCTGCGATATCTGGGGCCATTGCTCATCGCGCGGCTCGTCCTCTTGATCATCGACGAGGCGCACCAAGTCGTACCGGAAGCGACGGAAGTCACCGCTGTGAGCTTTTCAGATCATAGCAATCGGTCGATCCGCTTGGAAAATCTCGTCTCCCGGATTCTCGCCCAACGCCCCGATGTCACCCGCATCGCGCTGACTGCTGTTGCAGGCGGTGCGTCGCAACCGGTCGCACGCTGGATCGAGGGGCGCGCCGATGCCGAAGCCGTGGGCGTGCGGTATCGCAGCACACGACAGGTCGTTGGCATTCTCGAGACGGCACCGGGCAGTTCCGGCCAGATTCTGCTCGACCTGATGAACGGGCGGCCCCTGTACCTCCGAAACGAAGAGGCCCCAGTCTATCTGCCGTTGCGGATCGCGCCAATGCCGATGCTTCCCGCGCAATGGCGAAACAGCCTCAACCGATTCAACTGCCTGTCCGTTCTGTGGACAGCGTTGCACTTCGCTCAGGAGGATCAGCGCATTTTGATCTCGGTAGCCCAGGAACCGGAGCAAACCATGCGCTGGTTCAAGGAGGCGATGGAGCACGGTGCCTGGCAGGGAATCAATGCGTTCGCGGCGCCTGAGGGCTATCTCGGCGTCCGCTTCGCAGAAGCGCGGGCCGCCTGCCTCGATTATTGCGGCGCGGATTCGTTCGAGCTGTTCCTTCTCGACCGTGGCATAGCGACAAGTCACGGCCAAATGCCGCAGCGGCTCCGTCGCCTCATGGTCGAGATGATCGACCGGAGGATTTGCCCGATCACGGTGGCAACCGCCACGTTGACGGAAGGGGTGAATCTCCCGTTCGATTTAATCTTTCTGACGTCGCTTAAGCGGCGATCCTGGAACCCTGTCGCGGAAGCGCCGATCGTCGCACCGCTGACGACAGCCGAATTTCGCAACCTCGCGGGCCGGGCGGGCCGGCCTGGCGCAGCCAAAGGAATCGAGGGCATGACATTGATTGCCCTGCCAACGCGGATTTCGGCGACCGCCGCGGGGCAGCGTAATGTGCAGGATCGGCAGCGGCACGAGTTGCTCGAGGACTACGAAATGCTGCGGCGGTCGCTCATTGTGGAAGAGCAAGATGCTGATGCGGTGCCGAGTCCGTTGGCGCTCCTGCTCGAACACATTTGGCTGCGAGCGAACCAGCTTCTCGGTGTTCAGCCTGATGTCTTCATGGATTGGCTGGAAAGAACTGCGCCGGCCACGGTCAGCCCGGACGTGGGAACTGGCGCAGCCCGTCCGCAACCCCGACTGGCGGATGCAATGGACGAACTCGACAGCGTGTTGCTGACGGCGCTTGCGGAAAGCGAACGCACGACCGGCGCGCCGATGGACGCGGCGCGGGCGGAAATGGAGCTGAAGGCGCTTTGGGCTAGGACCTTTACCGTTGTGGCCGCCGCGCAGGAGGCATGGCTTGAAGCCGCCTTCATCAAGCGGGGGACGGGCATCGTCACGCAGTTGTACCCCGATCCGGCTGAGCGGCGACGCCTCTATCAATATGGATTCCCGCCGGTGGTAGGGCGCCGATTTGAACCGATCGCGGAGAAGATCCGCGCGCTTATTGCGGCGGCTGTTGGCTATGGGGCGATGGACGCCACCGCACGCATCGACGTCTTCGAGGTAATCGGAAATCTTCTCGAAGCCGATCGTGGGTTTGGGTTTCGTATCCGGGCGACGCAAGGTGATGAAGCCCTGCTTGAACGCTGGCCCGACGTGCTCGGCTGGTGGATGAACGAACCGGGCGCCGCTGGGCCGGACGCGCAGAACCTGCGCTCTTGGCAGCGCTTCGTCGCCGATAATCTCGAGTTTCGCCTGGGAGTCGCGATTGGCGCCGTGGTGGCGCAGGCGTGGTCGGACGGGGCGCCCGATGCAACCGCGACGCCGAATTTGGCGACTTGGAAAGAGACAACGGGATTACCTTGGTTCGGATTCTGGGCGCGAGAACTCCTCCGCTGGGGTACGCATGATCCCTTTGTCGCTTTCTGTCTATCACAGGGCCTCGCGCAAACCCGGGAAGTGGCCGCAGCGCGCCGCACAGAGTTCGAGACATGGCTTGATAATCAGTTGGTCGCTGACGAGGCAGACAATCTCATCGACCCACAGCTTTTCCTGCAGTGGCAAGCCAGCTTGCCGAAACCGGATGCCCCGGCGACGGCACAGGTGTCGTTCGATACCGATCTAACTGGCACGGATGGCCGCCGACACCGCTATGCTGTCATTCCCGTGCAGACGGAAGGAGAGACGCGTTGGCTCGATCCGGCGGGTTTCGAGCTTGCTGTCTCACAAGGTGGCGGTCCGGAAGGGAGAGATCCGTTTCGAAGCGACTTCGAGCTTCTGGTTGCCGAAACCCGATGTAACATCATACGAACGTTTCGACCGAATTGAGGGCGCGAAACGGATATTCGGATAGTCAAGGCGCCGCTCAGACCATCCGGCAACTCAGCCTCGGCTTCCGGGCCTTTGAGGGGCGATCAGGAGGGACGGATGAGGCGGAAGGACGAAGAACGTGCAGCGGCGAAGCTCGCCAAGGCTATGGCCATGATTTGTGTCCGCAACACGATGTTGGAGAACATCCATGCCGGACGGGGGCCGCGAACGAAGTCCGGGGACTTCACCGATGTCTTCGTCGTCGATGCCGAGGGCAACCGCATCCCATGGACGGAGGTGTCGCGAATCGACGAAGACGAAATGCGCGATCTGATGCGGCAGGTGGTCAATCGGCTCTATACGTTCCAGTTGCGCATCGAGGAGCCCGAGTTTCAGGCTTTCGTCGACCGCTGGTTGGTTCCGACAGGCAGGTGGGATGAGCCTGTCCTTGAGACTGATCTTGGAAGCACGCGTTTCCCCGAACTCTGAGCAAGACAAGCGAACGGATGTTCACTGGTGGCCCCGAAGCGGTGTGCTCCACGGATGTTGCAGCGGACAGCGCAATCGCGCTAGACTATCGTCAGGACATGGCTGGAGCGCCGCGCTGTGCGAGTGGGTGCTCATTCATCCCGGCGAGCCGAAAATTCGCACATCGTCGCACCAGTATTTATGCGACGCCATGCTGCTCAGGACTACGCCAATGCCCGATCTAGCCGCCTATTTCCCGCCGAGCACCACCGGGCGCTTCCCTGTAACCATTTGGAATTTCTGCGTAGTCTTGGTGCCGGATCATTGGGATCAGCATGGTCATGGCAAGGCAACCCGACATCGGACGCAAGACGGAGGTGGAGTTCGGCAAGTCCGAACTGACGCTTGCGGCTTCGGGCGACGGTCTCGATCCACGGATGCTCGCGCTGGTTCGGCTCCTTGCCCGCCGGGCAGCGCGCGGCGTCTACGAGCAGCAGTTGCAGGATCACCCCGCGTCACGCTTCTGAACCCTGTGGAGGGCCGGTCATGAAGGTTGCCATCTACGCCCGTTACTCGTCTGACCTGCAGCGTGAAGCGTCCATCGCCGACCAGTTCCGCATGTGCCGCTTGCGGGCCGACAAGGAAGGTTGGACGGTGGTCGAGGAATATTCCGACCATTCCATCTCCGGCTCCAGCATGATCCAGCGTCCCGGCCTCCAGGCATTGGTCATGGATTCCGCGCGCGGTCGCTTCGACATGGTGCTGGCCGAGGCGCTGGACCGGATCAGTCGGGATCAGGAGGACATCGCCGGGATCTACAAGCGCATGCGCTATGCCGATGTGAAGATGTTCACCCTGTCGGAGGGCGAGATCAGCGAGTTGCATGTTGGGCTCAAGGGGACGATGAATGCCCTGTTCCTCAAGGATCTGGCTGACAAGACCCGCCGCGGGCAACGCGGCCGCATCGAGGCTGGCAAGTCCGGCGGCGGCAATGCCTACGGCTATGACGTGGTGAAAAAGCTCGATGGCAATGGCGAGCCGATCCGGGGCGACCGGACGATCAACGCGGTGCAGGCCGAAGTCATCCGCCGCATCTTCCGCGACTATGCCGCTGGGAAGTCCGCCAAACGGATCGCCGTCGACCTGAACCAGGAGGGCATCCCTGCTCCATCAGGCGGTGACTGGGGCTTCAGCACGATCAACGGCAACCAGAAGCGCGGCAACGGCATCCTCAACAACGAGATGTATGTCGGCAAGCTGGTCTGGAACCGCCAGCGCTTCATCAAGGATCCCGACACCGGCAAGCGCCAGGCGCGGCCCAATCCGGAATCCGAATGGGTGATCCAGGACGCGCCGGAACTGCGCATCGTCGAGGACGACCTCTGGAACGCGGTCAAGGAGCGGCAGAAGACGGTCAAGCACGAACGGCGGGATGACGGCACGGAAGCCGAGAACCACTTCCGCGACCGGCGGCGGCCCAAATACCTTCTGTCGGGCCTGACCAAATGCGGCTGCTGCGGTGGTGGCTATTCGATGATCTCCTCGCAACTGGTCGGCTGCTCGACAAGGCGGAACAAAGGCACCTGCCAGAACAACGTGAACATTCGGCGGGATGCACTGGAGGCGCGCGTGCTGAACGCGCTGCGCCACAACCTGATGCAGCCCGAACTGTTCAAGGAGTTCTGCGAGGAATTCACCCGCGAGATGAACCGGCTGCGAATGGAAGGCCGCGCCTCGATCGATGCCGCAGAGGCGGAAATCAAGAAGATCGACCGGGAACTCGACAAGCTGATGAAGCTTATCCTCGCCTCTGACACCGATGATGCACCCACCCGGATGATGAAGCAGATGAAGGATCTGGAGGCCCGGCAAAAGCAGTTGCAGGTGCAACTCGCCGAAGTCGACGAGCCTCCTCCCCTGCTCCACCCGAACATGGCGCATCACTACCGTGCCCAGGTCGAGGAGCTCTATGCGGCACTACAGGAGGATTCCGAGGCAAGGCGGATGGGCGCAACCGACGTTCTGCGTTCGCTGGTGAAGGAGATCGTGCTGACGCCTGACCCGCAGGGTGGTGGGCTTCAGATCGAGGTCCACGGTGACCTCGCTGGCATTCTGACGATTGCTCTGGAACGCAAAAAGCCCGCCGATGGGGCGGGCGGTGTGCAATCTGAGATGGTTGCGGGGACCTGCTCAAATCACAAATTGCGGACGCACACCAGCCGCCCGGGTGGGGCGGCTGGTGTGCGCGATGATGGATCGCAATTTGAGATGGTTGCGGGGGCAGGATTTGAACCTGCGACCTTCAGGTTATGAGCCTGACGAGCTACCGGGCTGCTCTACCCCGCGCCATTTGCATCGCGTGGTTTGCGGTGCTTTTTCGTTCCGAGAGATTTTCGCTTCTTTTCAGGTCTGGCGGTGACCTACTCTCCCACGTCTTTTGACGCAGTACCATTGGCGCGACGGCACTTAACGGCCGAGTTCGGGATGGGATCGGGTGTTTTGCTCGTGCTAAAGCCACCAGACCGGAAAAGGAGCGAAATCGGCGTTTCCGCTTCCCTTCGGGCTTTCGCCGCTTCGGGATCGGGAAGACATTGTCCAAGGATGCTTTTGGAAGAAGGCGGGCTGCTTGTCCTTGACAAGCTGGTCTGTCTTCTTCCGGATCAAATCAAGCCTATCGAGCGATTAGTACCGGTCAACTGAACGCATTGCTGCGCTTACATCTCCGGCCTATCGACGTGGTGGTCTTCCACGGCTCTCAAGGGATACCTTGTTTTGAGGGGGGCTTCACGCTTAGATGCCTTCAGCGTTTATCCTGTCCGTTCATAGCTACCCAGCACTACCGTTGGCACGATAACTGGTCCACCAGTGGAACGTTCACCCCGGTCCTCTCGTACTAGGGGCAACTCCTCTCAAGTATCCTACACCCACGGCAGATAGGGACCGAACTGTCTCACGACGTTCTAAACCCAGCTCACGTACCTCTTTAAATGGCGAACAGCCATACCCTTGGGACCTGCTCCAGCCCCAGGATGAGATGAGCCGACATCGAGGTGCCAAACGATGCCGTCGATATGGACTCTTGGGCATCATCAGCCTGTTATCCCCAGCGTACCTTTTATCCGTTGAGCGATGGCCCTTCCACTCGGGACCACCGGATCACTATGGCCGACTTTCGTCTCTGCTCGACTTGTCAGTCTTGCAGTCAGGCTGGCTTCTGCCATTGCACTCGACGAGCGATTTCCGACCGCTCTGAGCCAACCTTCGCGCGCCTCCGTTACTCTTTGGGAGGCGACCGCCCCAGTCAAACTACCCACCACGCAGGGTCCCGGACCCGGATAACGGGCCGCGGTTAGACATCAAGAGTGCGAAGGGTGGTATCTCAAGGATGGCT
>NZ_CP038196.1:0-2205000 GCF_029909795.1 Paracoccus versutus | reverse complement strand
CCGCCTTCAGCGCGGCGCGCAGGCTGGGCTCGTGCAGTTGCAGCGCCTTCGAGATGCCGTGCTTGACCGCACCCGCCTGGCCCGACAAGCCGCCGCCGGCAACCGTGGCATAGACGTCGTACTGGCCCGAGACGCCGGCCACTTCGAAGGGCTGGCGCAGGATCATCTGCAGCACCGGACGGGCGAAATATTCCGCGATGTCCTTGCCGTTCACGACCACCTTGCCCGAACCCGGCTTGACCCAGACGCGGGCGACCGCGTCCTTGCGCTTGCCGGTGGCATAGGAGCGGCCCAGCGAATCGCGCTGCGCCTCGCGAACCGGGGCAGCCGCCGGGGCAGCCGTCGCGACCGATTTCAGATCGTCGAGGGTTTTGATGTCTTCGGCCATGGCTTACGCGCTCCGGGTATTCTTGGCGTTCATGGACTTGACGTCCAGCACTTCGGGCTGCTGAGCTTCGTGCGGATGCTCGGCGCCGGCATAGACGCGCAGGTTGGTCATCTGCTTCTTGCCCAGCTTGTTGCGCGAGATCATGCGCTCGACGGCCTTGATCACCACGCGCTCGGGGTGGGCGCCTTCCAGCACCTGCCGCGCGGTGCGGTGCTTGATGCCGCCCGGATGGCCGGTGTGCCAGTAGTATTTCTTGGCGTCGCGCTTGTCGCCGGTCATCTGCACCTTGTCGGCGTTGATGATGATGACATTGTCGCCCATGTCCATGTGCGGGGTGAAGGTCGGCTTGTGCTTGCCACGCAGGCGCATCGCGACGATCGAGGCAAGACGGCCCAGAACGACGCCCTCGGCGTCGATCAGGATCCACTTCTTCTCGATTTCCGCCGGTTTCGCGGTATAGGTTTTCATCTGTCGGTCCCTTTGGGGGCTGTAATTCGAGATGGGCGTATATCGGCAAAAGCCGGGCGCAGGTCAAGTGCGCGATGCCTGGAATCCCGCAGCCATATCAATGGCTTGTGAAATAGGTATCAAAATACCGCAAAACAACCCCCGCCCACATCAGCGTTTCGGCGGAATCGCATAGGTCATCGAGCAGCGCGCCACCGGCTCCTCGGTCCCGTCCGAGCGGATCAGCACCTCGCCCACGGCCAGCATGCGGCCCAGCTTGAGGATGCGGCAATCGGCCAGCAGGTCGCGCCCCGCCTCGGGCTTGCGCATGAAGTCGATCGAGGCATTGGTGGTCACGGCCAGCGCCACCTCGCCGATGCGGGCCAGGATGGCCAGGTAGATCGCCACGTCGGCCAGCGCGAACATGGACGGGCCGCTGACGGTCCCGCCGGGGCGCAGGTGCCGGTCGTCCACCTTCAGCCGCGCGGTCAGCCCCGTCTCGTCCAGCGATTCCACCCGCACCTGGCCCGCGATCTGCGGAAATGCCCGGTCCAGAAATTCGTTCAGCGCCTCGCGGCCCATTGCCAATGCCATGCTTCCCCCCTGCCGGAACGGCGGCTAGACTGCCCGGCAAAGCCCGGTAAAGACAAGCCGCGCCGTGGCGTCAGGAGGAATGGCATGAAGGATGGAAACCCCCAGCCGCTGGTGCTGCGCCAGGACGACGGCCCCGTTGCGCGCCTGATCCTGAACAGCCCGATGAATTACAACGCGCTGTCCACGGCGATGATCGACGCGCTGTCCGATGCGCTGGACGAGATCGCGGCGGAGGACGCCATCCGGGTGGTGGTGCTGGCCGCGCGCGGCAAGGCGTTCTGCGCCGGCCACGACCTGCGCGAGATGCAGGGCGCCCGCAATGACGAGGATGACGGCCGCGCCGCCTATGAACGGCTGTTCTCGCGCTGCGCCCAGATGATGCAGAAGCTGCCGGCCCTGCCCCAGCCCGTCATCGCCGAGGTGCAGGGCATCGCCACCGCCGCCGGCTGCCAGCTGGTCGCCAGCTGCGACATGGCCGTGGCGGCCGAGGGCGTGCGCTTTGGCGTGAACGGGGTGAACATCGGGCTGTTCTGCTCGACCCCGATGGTGGCGCTGACCCGCGCCATTCCGCCGCGCGCCGCCTTCGAGCTGCTGGTGACGGGCGAATTCATCGACGCCCGGCGGGCGCACGAGCTGGGCCTGGTGAACCGCGTCGCCGCGCCCGCGGCACTGGAGGCCGAGACGATGGCCCTGGCCCGCGGCATCGCCGCCAAGCTGCCCGCCGCCGTGCGCATGGGCAAGCGCGCCTTCCACGCGCAGCGCAACCTGGGCCTTGCGGATGCCTATGAGACCGCGGGCGCGGTGATCTGCGAGAACCTGCTGCTGCCCGACACGGCCGAGGGCATCCAGGCCTTCCTGGAAAAGCGCCCGCCCAACTGGGATTGACCGAACTGGGATTAACCCAGCGCGGCCAGCCAGGGAAAGGTTTCCAGCAGCCAATAGGCAAAGGTCGGGAAGGCGCCGGTCAGCAGCGCCGCCCCGACCACGACCAGCAGCACGCCCATCATGCGCTCGATCAGCTTCAGATGCGGCTTGATGCGGTTCATCACCCCGATGGCGCGGTTGACGAAGATGGCCGACAGCAGGAAGGGAATGCCCAGCCCCAGCGCATAGACCGCCAGCAGCGCCGCGCCGCGCCCTGCCTCGGCCCCGGTGGCGGCCAGGGACAGGATCATGCCAAGCTGCGGCCCGATGCAGGGCGTCCAGCCAAAGGCAAAGGCCAGCCCCAGGATATAGGCCCCCAGCGACGAGCCGCCCTTGTCGCCGGCATCCAGCCGCGCCTCGGTATCCAGGAAGGGGATGCGGATGATGCGCAGGAAATGCAGGCCCATGATGATGACCACCACCCCGGCCCCGCGCGCCAGCCAGTCCTGCCATTGCAGGAACATCCGGCCAAAGGCCGATGCCGCCATGCCCATCAGCAGGAAAACCGTCGAAAGCCCCAGGACGAAGAACAGCGCCGGCACCACCGCGCTGCGTTCGCCCGTCTTCAGCCCGCCAACGCCGACCCCCGTCATATAGGCCAGATAGGGCGGCACCACCGGCAGGACGCAAGGCGACAGGAAGGACAGGATCCCGGCCAGCAGCGCGACCGTCGCGGCGGGCAGAAAGGCGGCGTCTGCAAGCTCGATTCCCAACATGTCCGGCACCTTGGCTCATGGAAAGGGCGCGGGAAAGCCCCGCGCCCGTAACGCTTTCGTGGGAAGGCTGCGACAGATCAGCCCAGGGACCACCAGCCGCGACGCTTGGGACGCGCCGACTCTTCGTTCGCGGCAGCTGGAGCCGGCTCGGGCATGGGCGCCGGTACGGCCTCGGGTGCAACGGTCGATTCGGCCTCCGCCACGGCGGTCTCGTGCTCCGCGGCCTCGGGTTCCGCGGCTGCGGCTTCCTCGGCGTCGGTCGCCACGGGTCCGGCAGCTTCCGCCTCCGCCTCGGCCTCGGCCGCCTGATCGGCAGCAGCCTCGGCAATCGGCTCCTCGGCCTGCGCATCCTGCGCAGCATCCGCCGACGCGGCCTCCACGACAGGCTCCGCGACGGGCTCGACCGCCTCGACGGCAGGCCCCGCCTCAACACCCGCCTGCGGCGCGTCCGCGGCGGCGTCGCTCGGCTCTTCCGTCTTGCGGCGGCGGGTCCGGGTGCGGCGGCGCGGCTTCTCGGCGGCGTCGGCATCGGCTTCGACCGCATTCTCGGCCTCGGCCACCACTTCCGCCACGGCCTCGGCCGGCGTCACCTCGGCTTCGGCGGGCTGCTCGGCCGGCTCGGCTTCAGAGGCCGCATCCTCGGCACCCTCCTCGGCGTGATCCAAGCCATCCTCGGCATGGGACGCCTCGCCCTCGCCGTTCTTGCCGCCGCGGCGACGGCGGCGGCGACGCCGGCGCTTGCTGCCGTTCTCGCCCCCCTCGCCATTCTCGCCGCCTTCGGCATGGCTGTCCTCGGCGCGGTCTTCCTCCTCGGCGATCTCCTCGACCTCTTCCTCGACCGGCTCCTCGTCGTCGATCTGCGCCATCAGCCGGGCATCGACCGAAACCACGGGCGAGACCACCTCGGGCACATTGCGGGTCGCGGTCTTGAACTTCTCGATCGCGTAATCGGGCGAGATCAACGCCGGATCGGCCTCGACCCGGACCGACAGCCCATAGCGCGCCTCGATATTGGCGATATGCTCGCGCTTGGCGTTCATCAGGAAGTTCGCCACCGCGACCGGCGCCTTGACCAGCACCTCGCGGGACCGCTTGCGGGTGCCCTCTTCCTCGATGGCGCGCAGAATGGTCAGCGCCAGGCTGTCGTCCGAACGGATCAGCCCGGTGCCGTGGCAATGCGGGCAGGGCTGCGTGGTCGATTCCAGCATCCCCGGCCGCAGGCGCTGGCGCGACATCTCCATCAGGCCGAAGCCCGAGATGCGCCCGACCTGGATGCGCGCCCGGTCGGTCTTGAGCTTGTCCTTGAAGCGCTTCTCGACGGCGGCGTTGTTCTTGCGCTCCTCCATGTCGATGAAGTCGATGACGATCAGCCCGGCCAGGTCGCGCAGGCGCAGCTGGCGGGCGATTTCCTCGGCGGCCTCCAGGTTCGTCTTCAGTGCGGTGTCCTCGATCGAGCCTTCCTTGGTGGCCCGGCCCGAGTTCACGTCGATGGCGACCAGCGCCTCGGTGACGCCGATGACGATATAGCCGCCGGATTTCAGCTGCACGACCGGGTTGAACATGCCGGCCAGATAGCTTTCCACCTGATAGCGCGCGTAAAGCGGCATCGGGTCGGTGTAATGCTTCACGTTCTTGGCATGGGACGGCATGATCATCTTCATGAAGTCCTTGGCCGTGCGATAGCCGCGCTCGCCCTCGACCAGGACCTCGTCGATCTCCTTGCTGTAGAGATCGCGGATCGTGCGCTTGATCAGGTCGCCTTCCTCATAGATCGGCGCGGGCGCGATGGACTTGAAGGTCAGCTCACGGATCTGTTCCCACAGTCGCATCAGGTATTCGTAGTCGCGGCGGATTTCCGTCCGTGTCCGCTGGCTGCCGGCGGTGCGGATGATCAGCCCGGCGCCTTCCGGCACCTCCAGCTCGCTGGCGATCTCCTTCAGCTTCTTGCGGTCGGCGGCATTGGTGATCTTGCGGGAAATCCCGCCGCCGCGCGCGGTATTGGGCATCAGCACGCAATAGCGGCCGGCCAGCGACAGATAGGTGGTCAGCGCGGCGCCCTTGTTGCCCCGCTCCTCCTTGACGACCTGGACCAGCATGATCTGCCGGACCTTGATCACCTCCTGGATCTTGTAGCGGCGCGCGCGGGGCTTGCGGGGGGGCGAGATCTCCTCGGCCACATCCTCCTCGGCGACCGATTCGATGCCATCGTTCTCGGCGGCGTCATCGCCTGCCGGCTCGTCGGCTGCATCGGGGGCGACCGCGGCAGCATCCTCGGCCGTCGCCAGCGGTGCGGCCTCGGCCACGGCCACCGCAAGATCCTCGCCCCCCGCGGCCTCGCCTTCCGAGGGGTCCAGCACGGCCATCCCCGCGATCTCGTCCGAGACCACGACGGCATCGCCGCTGTCGGCGGCAGCGGCCTTGGCCGGCTTGCGGCGGCGCGGGCTACGCTTCTTCTCGCCCTCGTCGGCCTCGGCGGCGGCGGCCTGGCGTTCTTCCTCGATCAGCGCCTTACGGTCGGCGGCGGGGATCTGGTAGTAATCGGGATGGATCTCGGCAAAGGCCAGGAAGCCGTGGCGATTGCCGCCGTAATCCACGAAGGCGGCCTGCAGCGAGGGTTCGACCCGCGTCACCTTGGCCAGGTAGATGTTGCCAGCAAGCTGCCGCTTGTTGACCGTCTCGAAATCAAATTCCTCGACTTTGGTTCCATCCACCACGACAACCCGAGTTTCCTCGGAATGCGTGGCGTCGATCAGCATTTTCTTTGACATGTTTCCGTCTTTCGGGCCGCCGGACCGGCCCGCACGGTGGCGGGGGCAAGGTTCGGCTGCCGCATGAGAGGACAGCGAAAGCCGCACCGCCAGCAGCAATCGCGGCGGCCGGGGAACCCCCCTGCCACCGTTGCCGATCAAGCTGCGTTGCGCGATCCATCGCGTCTGTTTACCTTTCTTGGCCCATCCCGCTCGCGCGGTCGGGGCTGCGATCTACGGTCGCCCAGAGGCCCCCTGGGGGCGTGGGCAGGATTTTCCGCGCGTGGCACCACCGGCACTTTTCAGGTGTCGCGGCTGGCTGGCGCGCTGCGAAACTGGCGAGGTCGAGCAACCATTGGTTGTGGCGCCCACCCTACAGGGGCAAGATAGCGGGGAAGGGCGCGCCGTTACAATCTGTTTTTGGTCAAAGCGCCGGGATTTGCCGATCCGCCCATCCCGCCCGCCCCCCGGCAGGGGCGCGCCGCGGCAGGCAAATCCCCAGGCCAGATCCCGCGCCCCGGCTATTTCTCCGTTCCCCAAATACCCATGTCCGACCGGGCCGGAGGCGTGCCGCTCACAGGTAATCGCTGCGGCTCAGCCCGTATTTCGCCATCTTCTCGTTCAGCGTCCGGCGCGGCAGACACAGCTCGTCCATGACCGCGGCGATGCTGCCCTTGTGGCGGCGCATGGTATTGTCGATCAGCATCTTCTCGAAGCTCTCGACATATTCCTTGAGCGGCTTGCCCTCGGTCGTGGTCGCCTCCTGCGTATCCTCGCCGTCGGCCATCAGCAGCGAGGCGATGGATCCCGAGCCGCGGCGGTTCTGCAAGACCGCGCGCTCGGCCACATTGATCAGCTGGCGCACATTGCCCGGCCAGGGCGCCTGCAACAGCTGCGCCGCCTCCTGCGCCGTCACCTGCGGCGGCTCGCAGCCGTATTCCTCGGCGAATTGCTCGGTCATGCGGGTGAACAGCGTCAGGATGTCCTCGCCGCGCGAACGCAGCGGCGGCAGGGTGATCTTCAGCGCGGTCAGGCGATAGAACAGGTCGGGACGCAGCGAATCCTCGGCCCGGCGCCCCTCGCCGCGGGCGTTGGAAATGGCGATGATCCGGGTCTCGGCCGGGCTGCCCTGCTCGGCGATGAAGGCCAGAAGCCGCGCCTGCAGGGGATCGGACAGCGCCTCGATGTCCTCCAGGCACAGCGTGCCGCCGCGGGCCTCCTCGACCGCGGGCAGCCCGCTCTCGACCGGGCCGAACAGCTTGGCCGAAAGGATCTCGTCACTATAGGCCGCGCAGGAGATCGGCACGAATTTCTTCGAGGCGCGCGGCCCCACCGCATGCAGCGCATGGGCGACCAGGGTCTTGCCGGTGCCGGTCTCGCCGTCGATCAGCACATGGCCGTCGGCCTGGCCCAGGTCCAGGATGTCCTCGCGCAGCCGATCCATGACCGGGCTCGACCCGATCAGCTTGGACATGACCTGCTGGCCCTCGGACAGGTCGCGGCGCAGGGCGCGGTTGTCCAGCGTCATGCGCCGGGCCTGGGTCGCCTTCTTGACCAGCTCGGTCAACCGCTCGGGGTTGAAGGGCTTTTCCATGAAGTCCATGGCGCCGATGCGCATGGCCTCGACCGCCATCGGCACATCGCCATGGCCGGTGATCATGATGACCGGCAGGCCCGAATCGATGCCCATCAGCCGCTTGAGAAAGGCCATCCCGTCCATGCCCGGCATGCGGATGTCGGAAATCACCACCCCCGGCCAGTCGGCGCCGATCGCCTTCAGCGCCTCTTCGGCGGTGGCGAAGGTCTCGGCGTCGAAGCCCGACAGCGCCAGCCACTGGCTGATGGATTCGCGCATGTCCGGTTCATCGTCCACGACGGCTATCTTCAAAGTGCGGCTCATGGGCCTTTACCTCTTTTCTTCATTCCGCCGCCAGCCGCGTCCCGGCCTTGTGGCCGGGATCGTGCAGCGGCAGCTCAAGTTCGAATACGGCGCCCCTGCCCCCCTCGTCCGAGGCGTTATGCGCCGTCAGACGCCCGCCGAAATCGGCCGCGATCCCGGACGAGATCGCCAGCCCCAGGCCGGTCCCCTCTCCGGGCTTCTTCGTGGTGAAGAAGGGTTCAAACAGATTTTCCAGATCCGATACACCCGGACCGTTGTCGCGCACGGACAAGAATGCGTGAGAGCCGGCGCTGACGGTGATCTCGATCGCCGGGTCGCGCAGCCCCTTGATCGCATCGACCGCGTTGCGCAGCAGGTTGATGATGATCTGCTCCAGCCGGATGCGGTCGCAATAGACCATGACCGGATAGCGCGGGATGTTGCGCTGCAGGCGGATGGTGCGGCTTCGCAGCTGCGGCTCCATCATCACCAGCGCGCTCGACAGCGCGGCGCGCAGGTCGACCGGCTCGAAGGCCTCGCCGCCCTTCCTGGCATAGGATTTCAGCTGCCGGGTGATGGCGCCCATGCGCTCGACCAGGTCGTCGATGCGCTGGAAGCTCGACAGCGCCTCCTCGGCCCGGCCGCGCTGCAACAGAAGCCGTGCCCCGGCCAGATAGGTCTTCATCGCCGCCAGCGGCTGGTTCAGCTCGTGGCTGACGCCCGCCGACATCTCGCCCAGGGCCGCGAGCTTGCTGGACTGCTGCACGGTCTGCTCGGCCACGCGCAATTCCTTCTGCATCCGCTCGCGCTCGGCGATCTCGCGCGTCAGGCGCAGGTTCAGCGCCCGCAGGTCGGCCGATTCGCGCATCCAGGCCGCCGATTCCACCCGCGCCCGGCGCGACAGCAGATAGAACACCGCCGCCAGCAGGATGGCAAAGCCCATGATGACCATGGCCAGCACCGCATTCACCCGCTCGCGCACCGACTCGTAGGTGGTGAAGGCGATCATCTTCCAGCCGCGGAAGGGGATGCGGGTCTCGGACTGCATCACCGCGCGGCCCTGCACATAGGCGTCGGCCGGGGTCGCCGCCCAATCCGCCGTGACCTGGAAGGCCCGCGCGATGGCCGAGGGCGCCGAGCGCACCGCCAGGGCCTCGGGCAGGGTCAGCCCGCGCCAGCGCGGCTCGGTCGACAGGATGATCTGCCCCTCGCTGTCCGTCACCGCGATCGCATCGGAAATCCCCGCCCATGACCGCACCAGCCGGGTCAGGTCCGCCCCCACCACGACCACGCCCAGCGTGCGCCCGTCCGACATGACGGTGCGGGAATAGGTGAACTCATAGGCCCCCTGCGGCGAAGGCGAGACGGTGAACACCGTGTCCCGCGACCGCAGCGCCTCGACGAAGAACGGCTCCTGCACGTAATTGGTGCCGATCAGGTTGCGGTCGGTCGAGCCCACGACCCGCCCCGAGGCGTCCAAGAGCTTGATCGAGGCCGCCGCGATCTCCTTCTGGGCCGAGATCAGCCGCGCCGAGGTGCCCGAGAAATCATTGCCCGACAGCGCCGAGATCAGCGCCGGGTCGCGCGCCAAGAGCAGGGGCACCACCGAGGTGCGCTGCAATTCCGACAGCAGGTTGCCGGTATAAAGCGCCGAGCGCAATTCGGTGCGCACCCGCGTCGTCTCGGAAAACCGCGCCGTCAGCCAGGCATTGGTGAACCAGATCGTGCCCGCGGCCACGACCAGCAGCACGGCGATCACGCCGCGCAGTCCCCAACGGCTGGTCAGACCCGCCCTGCCTTCCGGGAACCCGATGGAACTGTCTTCCTCTCGCATGAGCCTCCGGCACCGCCCTCGTAAGGGTCGATGCAGTCTAGTGCGCGAAAGAGCGCCGCTCAAGTCAGGCCGCGACAAGCTCCTGCATCAGCGAGGCAAAAAGCCTCGCGCCATCGGTGCCGCCATGGGCCGGATCGGCGGCACGCTCGGGATGGGGCATCATGCCCAGCACCCGGCGGTTCTCCGACAGCACCCCGGCGATATCCTCGACCGAGCCGTTGATGCCCGGCGCATAGGTAAAGGCGATCCGGTCCTGGTCCTTCAGCGCCGCCAGCCCCTCGGCGTCGATCTGGTAGTTGCCGTCGTGATGGGCGACCGGCACCCGGATCTCCTCGCCCGCCCGATAGGCGGCGGTAAAGGGGCTGGCCGCGGTCGCGACCCGCAGCACCGCCTCGCGGCACAGGAACCGCAGCCCGGCATTGCGCATCAGCGCGCCGGGCAGCAGGTTCAGCTCGGTCAGCACCTGGAAGCCGTTGCAGATGCCCAGCACATAGCCGCCCCGCGCCGCATGGGCCTTGATCGCGCCGGCGATGGGCGAATGCGCGGCGATGGCGCCGCAGCGCAGGTAGTCGCCAAAGGAAAACCCGCCCGGCACCGCGACCAGGTCGGTGCCCGCCGGCAGCGCCTCGTCCTTGTGCCAGACCCGCACGACCTCGGCGCCCGCCTGCTGCAGGGCGACGGCCAGGTCGCGATCGCAATTCGATCCGGGAAAGGTGATGACGGCAGCTTTCATGGCGGGCCTCCGGGATTATGCCTCGCGCTTCCCATACTCCAGTCCGCGCCGCGTGTTAAGCGGCTTTGCACCGCCCCCGGATTTCTTCGTTCCCCAAATACTCAAGAATCCGCGACGCAGCGCCGCCGCCGGCCTCCTGCCCGCTTCACCGTTTCGCAAATACGCCGGAATCCGCGCCGATCATGCGAAAAGGGCCGGGATCCCTCCCGGCCCTCGCAATCCGACATCTTTCCGGGCGGATCAGCCCGCCAGCGCCTTGTTCAGGTATTCGTCGACCTTTTCCAGATAGCCCATGGTGGTCAGCCATTTCTGGTCCGGCCCGACCAGCAGCGCCAGGTCCTTGGTCATGTGGCCGTCCTCGACCGCCTGCACCGTGACCTTCTCCAGCGTCTCGACGAAATTCATCAGCGCGGCGTTGCCGTCCAGCTTGGCGCGGTGCTTCAGCCCGCCGGTCCAGGCAAAGATCGAGGCGATCGAGTTGGTCGAGGTCTGGTTGCCCTTCTGGTGCTCGCGGTAATGCCGCGTCACCGTGCCATGCGCGGCCTCCGACTCGACGATCTTCCCGTCCGGCGTCATCAGCACCGAGGTCATCAGCCCCAGCGAACCGAAACCCTGCGCGACCGTATCCGACTGCACGTCGCCGTCGTAGTTCTTGCAGGCCCAGACATAGCCGCCCGACCATTTCATCGCCGAGGCGACCATGTCGTCGATCAGGCGATGCTCGTAATGGATGCCCTTCTTCTTGAACTCGGCCTCGAACTCTTCCTCGTAGACCTTCTGGAACAGGTCCTTGAAGCGGCCGTCATAGGCTTTCAGGATGGTGTTCTTGGTCGAGAGATAGACCGGATAGCCGCGGTTCAGCCCGTAGTTCATCGAGGCGCGGGCAAAGTCGATGATCGACTGGTCGAGGTTGTACATCGCCATGGCCACGCCGGCGCCGGGCGCCTGGTAGACCTCGTGCTCGATGGTCTCGCCATCCTCGCCGACGAACTTGATCGTCAGCCTGCCCTTGCCGGGAAAGAGGAAATCGGTGGCCTTGTACTGGTCGCCGAAGGCGTGGCGGCCGACGACGATGGGCTGGGTCCAGCCGGGGACCAGGCGCGGCACGTTCTTGCAGATGATCGGCTCGCGGAAGATCACGCCGCCCAGGATGTTGCGGATGGTGCCGTTGGGCGATTTCCACATCTTCTTCAGGCCGAATTCCTCGACCCGCGCCTCGTCGGGGGTGATGGTGGCGCATTTCACGCCGACGCCGTATTGCTTGATCGCCTCGGCCGCGTCCACGGTGATCTGGTCCTGGGTGCGGTCGCGCTCCTCGATGCCCAGGTCGTAGTATTTCAGGTCGATGTCCAGATAGGGCAGGATCAGTTTCTGCTTGATGAAGTCCCAGATGATCCGGGTCATCTCGTCGCCGTCGAGCTCGACGACGGGGTTCTCTACCTTGATCTTCGACATGGGTGGTCCCTTCGATTAGGATTCGGCTCGGCCGCGCTATAGCGGCATTCCGAACGAAAGGAAAGCCCGGTATGCGATTGCATACCGATTGACCCCAAGCCCCCGCAGCCGTGGGATCAGCCGCGGAAATACACCTGCGCGCTTTCGCTGAGCCAGTGCCACAGCGTCGGCGCGCCGCGTTCGATGCGCAGGCCCACGCGCTCGACCAGCTGGGCATAGGTCACGCGGTATTCCGCCCAGGTGCCGCCGCCCGAAGCGATGTTCTGCATCACCGGCTGCGCCCGGTCCAGCGACTTGGCAAAGACCGCGTCGGGGGTCTCGTTCGCCTCGAACTCGGCCCAGAGCGCGCGCAATTCGGCCCCCTGGGGCGCGGGCAGCAGGCCGAAGATCCGCTCGGCCGCCTCGGCCTCGGCCTGCAATTGCGCGGTGCCGTGATGGGCGGCGCCGTTCTGGGCGTGGATCGGCACGTCGCCGGTGTCGATCTCGACCAGGTCGTGGATCAGCAGCATGCGGATCACCCGGCCGATCTCCACCGCCGGCCCGGCATGGGGCGCCATGACCAGCGCGTAAAGCGCCAGGTGCCAGCTGTGCTCGGCGCTGTTCTCGCGCCGCGAGCCGTCGCAAAGCAGGCTGGCGCGCAGCACCGATTTCAGCCGGTCGGCCTCGGCCAGGAAGGCCAGGCGCTGCGCCAGTTCGCCGCAGGGCGCGCAACCCTCCAGCAGGGCCTGCGCCGCCTCCATCGCCTCGGGCCATTCCGCCCAGAGCCGCCGGGCGCGGCCCGAGGTCATGTTGTCGCGCACGATGGCGACATGATCGGCCAGGGGCTCGGGCGCGCAAAGCACCTGGAACAGCGGCTGGACATGGTCCATGCGCTTGGCCATGCGGGCATCCGGGCTTTCGCCCGCCTCGAACTCGTGCCACAGGGCCATCAGCGCCTCGCCGCCCGGCAGCATGCCGAACAGCCGGCGCGCCGCGGCTTCCTCGGCCGCCTGCACGGCGGCCATGTCATGGGCCAGGTGGATCGGATGGTCGCCGCAGTCGATCTCGACCAGGTCGTGCAGCAGCAGCATGGCGATGGCGCGGTCCGAGGCGCCGAAGACCAGCGCATAGAGCGCGACGTGCCAGCTGTGCTCGGCGCTGTTTTCCGGCCGCGACAGGTCCATCAGCACATTCGCCCGCTCGACCGATTTCAGCCGGTCGGCCTCGGTCAGGAAGGCAAAGCGCAGGGTCAGGTCGGTCATGGCAAAGCCCCAGGCCGGCCCGGCCGGCCCGGTTCCCTATCGCGTGTTCTCGGTCAGGCGGCGGCGCACATAGGCCTGCACCGTGTCGATCATCGGCTTCATATGCGCCTCGTCGTCGCGGAAGAAATGGTCCGCGCCCTCGATCTCCTCATGGGTGATGGTGATGCCCTTCTGCTCGCGCAGCTTGCCGACCAGCGCATGGGTGTCCTTGGGCGGCGCCACGCGGTCGGCGGTGCCGTTGATGATCAGCCCCGAGGAGGGGCAGGGCGCGAGGAACGAGAAGTCATACATGTTCGCCGGCGGCGCGACCGAGATGAAGCCGGTGATCTCGGGCCGCCGCATCAGAAGCTGCATGCCGATCCAGGCGCCGAAGCTGAAGCCCGCGACCCAGCAATGCTTGGAATTGGGGTTCATCGCCTGCAGGTAGTCCAGCGCCGAGGCGGCATCCGACAGCTCGCCGATGCCCTGGTCGAACTCGCCCTGGCTGCGGCCGACGCCGCGGAAGTTGAACCGCATGACGGTGAAGCCCATGCGGTGGAAGGCATAGTGCAGGTTGTAGACGACCCGGTTGTTCATCGTGCCGCCATATTGCGGATGCGGGTGCAGGATGATGGCGATGGGGGCGTCGGGCGCGGCTTGCGCGTGATAGCGGCCTTCCAGACGACCTTCGGGACCGGGGAAAATCAGTTCGGGCATGGGCTTCCTTTGAAACTCGGGTTCCTTGACCCTGTGACGGCGCGGCTCTAGATCGTCAATCTGGGAAGCGCGCCCGACATAGGCAAGACGCATTCAAGGACGGCGCCGGGGAATTAGCCCCTGGCTTACGCGTCGTCAATGGTTTGCGGCTGGAGGAGAGGCAAGATGAAACTGTCCACCAAGGGACGTTACGCAATGGTCGCCCTGGTCGACCTGGCCATCGCCAAGGGCGACGAGTTGACCTCGCTGGCCGAGATCTCCAAGCGGCAGGACATCTCGCTGCCCTATCTGGAGCAGCTCTTCGTCCGCCTGCGCCGGGCCGGGCTGGTCGATTCGGTGCGCGGGCCGGGCGGCGGCTACCGGCTGGCCAAGGCGCCCGAGACGATCCGCGTCGCCGACGTGCTGGAGGCGGTGGACGAAACCGTCAGCGCGCTGCATGTCGGCGCCGGCGCCTCGGGCGGGGTCTCGGGCTCGCGGGCGCAGACGCTGTCGAACCGGCTGTGGGAAAGCCTGTCGGCACATGTCTATGTGTTCCTGCACAACCACACGCTGGCGGACGTGGCCCGCAACCAGCTGCTGCCCTGCCCCGCCCTGCCCAAGATCCTGTCGATCGTGGACGACTAGGCCATGCGGGTGCTGGTCGCCGGCCTGGGCAACATGGGGCGCAGCCACGCGCTGGCCTGGCTGAAGCAGCCGGGGGCCGAGATCGTCGGCCTGGTCAACCGCTCGCCCGTGGACCTGCCGCCCGAACTGGCCGCGATCCCGCAAAGCCAGGACTTCCACGAGGCGCTGCACCGCCTGCGCCCCGACGTGGCGGTGATCGCCACCTATTCCGACAGCCATGCCGAATATGCCATCGCCGCCATGCGGGCGGGCGCGCATGTCTTCGTCGAAAAGCCCCTGGCCACCACGGTCGAGGACGCCCGCCGCGTGGCCGAATGCGCGGGCGAGACCGGCCGCAAGCTGGTCGTCGGCTACATCCTGCGCCACCATCCCAGCTGGCAGCGCCTGATCGCCGAGGCGCGCGCATTGGGCGGGCCCTATGTCTTCCGGCTGAACCTGAACCAGCAAAGCTCGGGCCCGACCTGGCAGGTCCACAAGGCGCTGATGCGCACCACGCCGCCCATCGTCGATTGCGGCGTGCATTACGTCGACGTCATGTGTCAGATCACCGACGCGCCGCCGGTCGAGGTGCGGGGGATGGGCCTGCGCCTTTCGGACGAGATCGCGGCGGACATGTACAACTACGGCCATTTCCAGGTGCTGTTCCAGGACGGCTCGCTGGGCTGGTACGAGGCGGGCTGGGGGCCGATGATGTCCGACACCGCCTTTTTCGTGAAGGACGTGGTCAGCCCGCGCGGCGCCGTCAGCATCCGCATGCCCCAGGACGCGCGCTCGGACGACATCGACACCCATACCCGCACCGCGACCCTGCGCCTGCACCGCGTCGGAGAACCGGACCACGACATCTCGATGCGCGACGAACCCGGCCACCAGCAGCTTTGCGACGCCGAGGCCGCCTTCATGGCCCGCGCCATCGCCGGGGACATGGACCTGGAGCGGCACATGCGCGACGCGGTCTCCTCGCTCGCCGTTTGCCTGGCCGCGGACGAATCGGTGCGCACGGGCCAGCCGGTGCGATTGCGCATCTGACGCACCCGTCCATCGCACCCGCCGTCACACGCCCGTCACGCTTTCTTGCGAAATGCGGCCCGTGGCCCTAAATGAGCCATTCGTTTTCCGCTTTCACGGTCGCAAGGCCAGAGGTTCCGCGCCATGTCCGATCTGCAGACGCCCTATTACCTGATCGACCTTGCGAAGCTGCGGGTGAACATGGAGCGAATCCGCTATCTGCGCGAACGCTCGGGCGCGAAATGCCTTCTGGCGCTGAAATGCTTCGCCACCTGGTCGGCCTTCGACTTCATGCGCGACTTCATGGACGGCACCACCTCGTCCTCGCTGTTCGAGCTGCGGCTGGGGCACGAGGAATTCGGCAAGGAAACCCACGCCTATTCCGTCGCCTGGGCCGATCACGAGATCGACGAGGCGCTGGGTTACGCCGACAAGATCATCTTCAACAGCCTGGGCCAGCTCGACCGTTTCGGGGCCAAGGCGGCCGGGCGCGGCATCGCCATGGGGCTGCGGCTGAACCCGCGCTTCTCGACCTCGGGCTTCGACCTGGCCGACCCGGCCCGCCCCTTCTCGCGGCTGGGCGAATGGGATCTGAACCGGCTGGAGGCGGCGCTGGACCGCATCTCGGGCGTGATGATCCACTACAATTGCGAGAATGCCGATTTCGAGCTGTTCGACGCGCAGCTGGGTCGGATCGAGGCCGAGTTCGGCGGCTTCCTGGAAAAGCTCGACTGGGTCAGCCTTGGCGGCGGCATCCATTTCACCGGCGAGGGCTATCCGCTGGACCGGCTTGCCGACCGGCTGCGGGCGTTCTCGGACCGCTTTGGCGTGCAGGTCTTCCTGGAACCGGGCGAGGCCAGCATCACCCGCTCGACCTCGCTGGAGGTGACGGTGCTGGACACCATCCACCACGGCAAGGACGTGGCCATCGTCGACTCGAGCATCGAGGCGCATATGCTCGACCTGCTGATCTATCGCGAAACCGCCAAGCTGCCGCAGGACGGCGAGCATCCCTGGCAGGTCGCGGGCAAGACCTGCCTCGCGGGCGACATCTTCGGCGAGGGCCGCTTTCCCCGGCCGCTGAAGGTCGGCGACCGCATCAGCATCGCCGATGCCGGCGGCTATACCATGGTCAAGAAGAACTGGTTCAACGGCGTAGCCATGCCCTCGATCGCGATCCGGGACGAGGACGGAACGATCCGCCTGGTCCGCCGGTTCACCTATGACGACTACAAAGCCAGCCTGTCCTGAACAGGCGCAAGCCATCCCCTTTCCCAGCCCCGAAAAGGAGACTGAATTGGCCAAGAACGTGCTCATCATCGGCGCCGGCGGCGTCGCCCAGGTGGTCGCGCATAAGGTGGCGCAGAACGCCAAGGAATTCGGAACGCTGCATATCGCCAGCCGAACCGTGTCCAAGGCCGAGAAGATCATCGCGAGCATTCGTGAGAAAGGCCATTCGGTCGAATTCACCGCCCATCCGCTGGACGCCATGGACAGCGCCGCCGTGGCCGCGCTGATCCGCCAGATCGACGCCGGCATCGTCATCAACGTCGGCTCGGCCTTCGTCAACATGACCGTGCTGCAGGGCTGCATCGAGACCGGCGCCGCCTATATCGACACCGCGATCCACGAAGACCCGGCCAAGATCTGCGAGACGCCGCCCTGGTATGCCAACTACGAATGGAAGCGGCGCGAGGATTGCGAGAAGGCCGGCGTCACCGCCATCCTGGGCGCGGGCTTCGATCCCGGCGTGGTCAACGCCTATGCCCGGCTGGCCGAGGACGAATATTTCGACAAGATCGACTCGATCGACATCGTCGACATCAACGCCGGCAGCCATGGCCGCTGGTTCGCGACCAATTTCGACCCCGAGATCAACTTCCGCGAATTCACCGGCACCGTCTATTCCTGGCAGGGCGGCGAATGGCGGCAGAACCAGATGTTCGAGGTCGGCCGCGAATGGGATCTGCCCGTCGTCGGCAAGCGCACCGCCTACCTGTCCGGCCATGACGAGGTCCACAGCCTCTCGGCCCGCTACAAGGACGCCGACGTGCGCTTCTGGATGGGCTTCGGCGAGCATTACATCAATGTCTTCACCGTGCTGAAGAACCTCGGCCTGCTTTCCGAGCAGCCGGTCAAGACCGCCGAGAGGCTGGAGGTCGTGCCGCTGAAAGTGGTCAAGGCCGTGCTGCCCGACCCGGCCAGCCTGGCGCCCGACTACGAGGGCAAGACCTGCATCGGCGACCTGGTCAAGGGCACGCTGGACGGCAAGCCGGGCGAGATCTTCATCTACAACGTCGCCGACCACAAGGACGCCTATAACGAGGTCGGCAGCCAGGGCATCAGCTATACCGCGGGCGTGCCCCCGGTCGCAGCGGCGATCCTGGTCGCGCGCGGCACCTGGGACGTGAAGCGCATGGTCAATGTCGAGGATCTGCCCGCCCGCCCCTTCCTGGAGCTGCTGGGCGACCTGGGCCTGCCCACCCGCGTCATCGACGCCTCGGGCGACCACCCGCTCTAGGCACGGCCCGGACGGCTTGCCGAAAACGCCCGCGGCGGGGGAA
The DNA here is from genome assembly GCF_029909795.1 of Paracoccus versutus. Lineage (NCBI taxonomy): Bacteria > Pseudomonadati > Pseudomonadota > Alphaproteobacteria > Rhodobacterales > Paracoccaceae > Paracoccus > Paracoccus versutus. The sequence continues at coordinate 2,187,150 of NZ_CP038196.1, read as the reverse complement.
CCCGGCCGCGGGCTTGGCGTTTCCCTCGGCGCCGCACGGGGGGCGCGGAACGGGGGGAGGGGACGCATGCCGCCAGATCAGGAACGCCGCAGCCACATGTTTCCCTTTTCCGCCCCCACCGACAAGGGCGTGGCCAAGGTGGCGAACTGGGCGGTGATCGGCATCTTCCTCATCCTGCTCTTCAGCTTCTTCGCGCAGGCGCGCAGCTTCCTGATGCCGGTGACGCTGGCGATCCTGCTGTTCTTCGTCTTCGTGCCCTTCCGCCGGCTGATGGAGCGGCTGGGCATCGGCGCCATCGTCACCGCCGCCATCGTCTCGCTGGGGCTGGTGGTGGCGGTGGTGCTGATCGGCTTCGTCATCTCGGGCCCGGCCAACCGGCTGATCGAGAACGCGCCGCAGATCACCGAGCGGCTGGAACAGCGCTTTACCGAGATCCGCAGCAATTTCCGCGGCCTGGAGCGCGCCGCCGAAAAGATCGACGAGATCGCCGGCGGCGGTTCCTCCCCGCCCGAACCGGCCACGCCGCCCGGTGAAACCTTGCCCGACGCGACGCTGACCGGCACGCTCAGCGCGATCCCCGCCCCTGGTGCGCCGCAGCCCCCCGACCAGCAGATCCAGGTCGAGGTGAACGCCACCCCCGAGACCTCGACGCTGGCCAGCGCGCTGGACCTTGGCCCGGCGCTGGTCGGGCAGATCATCTTCACGCTGTTTTTGCTGTTCTTCCTGATCTCCTCGGGCGACCTGCTTTACCTCAAGATCGTGCAGAGCTTCGATTCCATGCGCGAAAAGCGCGCGGCCTACCTGGCGCTGCGCGAGATCGAGGACAGCCTGGGCACCTATCTTGGCGCGATCACCCTGATCAACGCCTGCCTGGGGCTGGCCATCGGGCTGGCGATGTGGGCCTGGGGCATGCCCAGCCCGGTGCTGTTCGGGCTGGCGGCCTTCCTGCTGAACTTCATCCCCTACCTGGGCTCGGTCGCCGGCATCATCATCGCGACGCTGGTCGGGGTCTTCGTCTTCGACGACCTGTTCACGCCGCTGATGGTCGGCCTGACCTACCTGGGCCTGACCGCGCTGGAAGGCCAGCTCATCACGCCCTATTTCGTCTCGCGCCGCCTGCAGCTGAATACGGTGGTGGTGTTCCTGACCGTCGCGCTCTGGGCCTGGCTCTGGTCGGTGATCGGCATGATCGTCGCCGTGCCGTTGCTGGTGGTGATGCGGGTTCTGGCCGAACACATCCCCGGCCTGCAGAAATTCGGCAATTTCCTGGCCGGCGAGGATCCGCCCGCGCTGGAGGACGAGGACGAGGAAGAGGCGCGGGAACTGGTCGAGGCCGGCGACGAGGCCGAGGATGCGGCCCAGGCCTCGGCGGCCACCATGGTCCTGGCCACCAAGGATTGATCGCGCCGGCTCTGGATAAATGGCGAAAACATGGCATGATCGCGACGCCATCCATGGACGAATCGCGACAGATGCCTGAACACGATCCCTCGCCCGACCCGAACCAGCCGCGACTGCGCATCGGCTTCGTGCTGACGCCGCGCTTCACGCTGTCGGCCTTTGCCACGTTCGTGGACGTGCTGCGGCTGGCGGCCGACGACGGCGACGGCTCGCGGCCGATCCGCTGCCGCTGGCGCGTGCTCTCACCCGACATGGCGCCGGTGCAATCCTCCTGCGGCATGCGCATCGAACCCGAGGAGCGGCTGGGCGACCCCACCCGCTTCGACTACATCATCACCGTCGGCGGGCTGATCGACGGGGGGCCGGGCCTTTCGCCGGACCAGGCCGCCTTCCTGCGCCGCGCCGCCCTGGCGCGGGTGGCGCTTGGCGGGCTTTGCACCGGGGTCTTCGCCATGGCCCGCATCGGGCTGATGGACGGCTATCGCTGCTGCGTCAGCTGGTTCCACCACCAGGATTTCCTGGCCGAGTTCGAGCGGATGCGCCCGGTCTCGGACCAGATCTTCGTGGTGGACCGCGACCGGATTTCCTGCTCGGGCGGGGTCAGCGCGGCGCATCTGGCCGCCTTCCTGGTCGACCGCCACCTGGGCCGCGCCGCCGCGCGCAAGGCGCTGTCGATCCTGATGATCGACGAGCCGATGGCCGGCGACCGCCCCCAGCCCGGCCTGCCGCTGGAACTCAATGCCCGCGACCCGCTGGTGCGCCGCGCGCTGCTGGCCATGCAGCAGAACCTGCATGCGCCGCTGTCCATCGCCCGCATCGCCAAGGATCTGGGCGTCGGGCGGCGCAAGCTGGAGCGGCATTTCAACGCCGACCTGGGCCTTCCGCCCGCCGATGCCTCGATCCGCATCCGGCTGGCGCAGGCGCGCATGCTGCTGGCGCGCACCGACCGCACCGTCACCCGCATCGCCGAGGAGACCGGCTTTTGCGACGCCTCGCACCTGATCCGCGTCTTCCGCGAGACCGAGGGCACCACGCCCGACCTCTGGCGCCAGAACCGCGTCCCCCTGGCGCAGGACGCGCCCTGACCGGCCGTTGCACGGCGCCATCCTGCAACGCGCCGCGCCGCGCCGGATAATGCGGCGCCATTCGGATGAGGAGAGGGTGAGATGCCGAACAAAGCCACAGTCAGGGGCGTTCTGATGGATGCGACGCTTGCGCCGATCGCGGCGGGCAAGATCGTCGCGACGCTTCAGGGCTCGGACATATTCGACGGCGGGCTGCGGGTGGTGACGCAGAAGGTCGAGGCGACGACGGACGCGCAGGGCGGCTGGTCGCTGGATCTGATCGTGAACGGCGAGGGCGAGCGGGCGGGCACGACCTGGACCATCGAGGGCTACAACCACTATGTCGCCAAGGTGTTCGAGGCGAAATCGCTGTTCCTGGCCTCGGCGCTGGCGACGACGCTGGGCGAGCTGGAGCGGACCAGCGCGCAGAACCTGCGGGCCGCGCGCGAGGGCAACGTGGCGCGGCTGATCAGCGTTTCGGACCATGACAGCTACCTGGCGCTGCCCGAAAGCCAGCGCCGCCCGAACGACCTGGTCCTGGTCAAGCCGCAGTAGCGCGCCCCGTCCGGGCGATGCGTGGCGGTCCCGCTGGCCGGGGCCGCCATTTTTCATGCGCGGCTGCCCGGCGATTCGCCGCGCCGCTCGCCCGCTTTCCGGCAGGATGGCAACACCGGAAAGGCAAAGGGAACCTTCGCGCCGGCCTCTCGTTGAACTCGGCTGCAAACGGCCTATTCTGCAACCGGGCCCTTGTTCCATCACGAAAGGACGACGCCGGATGACCACCCAGACGCAGGCCAGCGCCCAAGCCGCCTTGGACGAGATCCAGACCGTGACCGCGGTCGTCCTGCCCGAACCCCCCGCCGCCGCGCCGACGCTGACCGAGGCCGAGCCTGCCATCGCCGAGGAGATCCGCAAGCGCATGGCCGAGGTCGACATCCGCGACTCGGGCTCGATCGTGCATTTCGGCGCCCGCGCCCAGAACGAGCTGCAGGAAATCAGCCAGGCGATGCTGGCGGACGTCAAGAACAAGGACGTGGGCCCCGCCGGCGAGTCGCTGCGCGAGATCGTGACCACCATCCGCGGCTTTTCCGTCAGCGAACTCGACGTGCGGCGCGAGCGCAGCTGGTGGGAAAGGCTGCTGGGCCGCACCGCGCCCTTTGCCAAGTTCGTGGCCAATTACGAAGAGGTGCAGGGCCAGATCGACCGCATCGCCATGGATCTGGACCAGCACCAGCACCGGCTGCTCAAGGACATCAGGTCGCTGGACCTGCTTTATGAGCGCACGCTGAACTTCTATGACGAACTGGCGCTCTACATCGCCGCGGGCGAGGAGAAGCTGGCGCAGATCGACCGCGACGAGATCCCCGCCAGGGAAGCCGCCGTCGAATCCGCGGCCGAGAACGACAAGGTCATGGCGGCGCAGGAGCTGCGCGACCTGCGCTCGGCCCGCGACGACCTGGAGCGGCGGGTCCACGACCTCAAGCTGACCCGGCAGGTGACGATGCAGTCGCTGCCCTCGATCCGGCTGGTGCAGGAGAACGACAAGTCCCTGGTGACAAAGATCAATTCCACGCTGGTGAACACCGTGCCGCTGTGGGAAACGCAGCTGGCCCAAGCCGTCACCATCCAGCGCAGCGCCGAGGCCGCCCGCGCGGTCAAGGAAGCCAACGACCTGACCAACGACCTCTTGACCGCCAACGCGAAGAACCTGCGCGAGGCCAATGCCCAGATCCGCACCCAGGTGGAGCGCGGCGTCTTCGACATCGAGGCGGTGCGCACCGCCAATGCCGAGCTGATCTCGACCATCGAGGACAGCCTGCGCATCGCCGACGAAGGCCGCACCCGCCGCGCCGCCGCAGAAGAGGATCTGAAGGTGATGGAGGCCGAATTGCGCAAGACCCTCGCCTCGGCCAGCGCCCGATCCGCAACCCCCGCAGCAAAGACGCCGTGACCCTGCCAGCCCGATCTCGCCTGCCCCTGTCCCTTGCGCTGGCCTTGCTGGCGCTGCTTGCCGCCTGCGCGCCCGAGCCGCCGGCCGAGGCGCCGCCCACCCCGGTCGAGGCCCCGCCGCCGCCCGAACGTCCCGACCCGCCGGTCGACCAGGCGGCCCTGCGCCGGGAACGCGCCGAAAGCGCCCGTGCCGCCACCGCCCGCGCCGAGGCCGCAGCCACCTCGCCCGCCAGCCGCAACATGCGCGACTACCTCGCCGGCGTCGAGCAGGCGCTGATCGCCCGCGGCCGGCTGCGCATCGACAGCGGCGACGAAATCGCGCTGACCCCGGAAAAGCTGACCGACACCTTCATCGAGGTCGCGCTCTACGACGAATATGTGCGCGAGGGCGGCAAGCTGGTCTCGCGCCCCACGCCGGCGCCGCTGCGGCGCTGGCAGCAGCCGGTGCTGCTGCGGCTGGAATTCGGCGATTCGGTCGCCCCCGACCAGCGCGCCCGCGACCGCGCCGAGATCGCGGGCTTCGCCGCCCGGCTTGCCCGCATCAGCGGCCATCCGGTCGCGGTGACGGGCGGCGCCGGCAATGTCGCCGTGCTGATCCTGAACGAGGACGAGCGCCGCGCCGTCGGCCCGCGCCTGGCCGCGCTGGTGCCCGGCATCCCGCCCGGCGACATCGCCGCGCTGCGCGACCTGGCGCCGCAGAACTATTGCACGGTCTTTGCCTATTCCAACGGCAATTCCCCGGTCTATGCCCAGGCGGTGGCGCTGATCCGGGCGGAACTGCCGCCGCGCCTGCGCCGCTCCTGCATCCACGAGGAACTGGCCCAGGGCATGGGGCTGGCCAATGACAGCCCGCGCGCGCGGCCCTCGATCTTCAACGACAACGAAGAATTCGCCTACCTGACCCGGCATGACGAGCTGCTGCTGCAGATCCTCTACGACGCCCGGCTGCGTCCAGGCATGACCGAGGCCGAGGCCCGCCCCATCGTGCTGCAGATCGCCCGCGAATTGCTGGAGACCGAAGCATGAGCCGCCGTCCGGGGGCTTGACGCCGGGCCGCTGCGGGTCACTATCGCGGGCAAGCGTCCCGCAGAGCGAAAGGCAGCCCCCCATGAGCATCTTCGACATCCTCGGCGGCGAGTTCATCGAGATCATCGAATGGACCGACGACTCGCGCGACACCATGGTCTATCGCTACCCGACCGTCGGCAAGGCGATCAAATACGGCGCCAAGCTGACCGTGCGCGAGGGCCAGGCCGCCGTCTTCATCCATGAAGGCCAGCTGGCCGACGTGTTCCAGCCCGGCCTCTACATGCTGGAGACCAACAACCTGCCGGTCCTGACCCGGCTGCAGCACTGGGACCACGGCTTTCGCAGCCCGTTCAAGTCCGAGGTCTATTTCGTCAACACCACCCGCTTCAACGACCTGAAATGGGGCACCAAGAACCCGGTGATCGCCCGCGACCCGGAATTCGGCCCGGTGCGCATCCGCGCCTTCGGCACCTATTCCATGCGCGTGACCGACCCCGGCCGCTTCATGACCGAGATCGTCGGCACCGACGGCGAATTCACCCGCGACGAGATCAGCTTCCAGCTGCGCAACATCATCGTGCAGGAGTTTTCGCGCATGATCGCCGGCTCGGGCATCCCGGTCCTCGACATGGCGGCGAACACCGGCGACCTGGGCCAGATGGTCGCCAAGGCGATCAGCCCGACCGTCGCCGCCTATGGCCTGACCATCCCGGAATTCTACATCGAGAACATCAGCCTGCCCGACGAGGTGGAACGGATGCTCGACAAGCGCACCTCGATGGGCATCGTCGGCGACCTGAACCGCTTTGGCCAATATGCCGCGTCCGAGGCGATGCTGAACGCCTCGAACCAGCCGGGCGGCATGGGCACGGGCATCGGCGCCGGCCTGGGTGCGGGAATGGGCGCGGGGCTGGGCGCCGCCATGGCGCAGCGCGGCCCCTGGGGCGCTGTGCCGCAGCAGCAGGCGCCCCAACAGGCCCCGCAAACCCCACCGCCGCTGCACCACCCCGAGACGGTCTGGCACATCGCCGTGAACGGCCAGGCCGACGGCCCCTATGGCCGCGCCCATCTCGGCCGCCTGGTGCGCGAGGGGGCCTTCACCCGCGAGACGCTGGTCTGGACCCCCGGCCAGGACGGCTGGAAACCGGCCGAGGAGGTCGCCGAACTCGCCCAGCTCTTCACCGTCGCGCCGCCGCCCCCGCCGCTGCCCAAGGGCTGAGATGCCGACACCCCCCTCGGAATACCGCTATCCTTGCGAGAATTGCGGCGCGAGCCTGGAATTCTCGCCCGGCCAGCAGGGGCTGGTCTGCCCCTATTGCGGGCATAAGCAGCATATCGGCCCCGGCCCCGCCCGCGCGCCCGCCCGCCAGGCGCAACAGGGGCCATGGGGCGAAAGCGCCATCCTGCTGGACCCGGCAACCGGGCGGGCGCTGCAATGGGACGGCGGGCACAAGGCGCCGCAATTGCAGGAACTGCCGCTGGAACACGGGCTGTCGCTGGACCAGCACAGCGACCTGACCGAGACGGTGCGCACCCTCTCCTGCCCGAACTGCGGCGCCAAGGTGGAAATCACCAGCGACCGCCACGCCTCGGCCTGCCCGTTCTGCGCCACGGCCGTCGTGACCGACACCGGCACCACCCGCCTGATCAAGCCGCAGGGCCTGCTGCCCTTCGTCATCACCGAGGCGCAGGCCAAGACCGCGCTCGAGGACTGGCTGCACGGGCTCTGGTTCGCCCCCTCGGGCCTGACCGCCTATGCCCGGCGCGGCAAGAAGATGAGCGGGGTCTATTCGCCCTTCTGGACCTTCGACGCCGACACCGCCTCGCGCTACAGCGGCGCGCGCGGCGACTGGTATTACGAAACCGTCTACGTCACGCAAATGGTGGACGGCCGCCAGCAGCGCGTGGCCCGGCAGGTGCGCAAGACGCGCTGGACCCCGGTCTCGGGCCAGGTGGCGCGGAATTTCGACGACGTGCTGGTCTTGGCCTCAGGCTCGCTACCGCGCCGGATCACCGATGCGCTGACGCCCTGGGATCTGTCGCACCTGGTGCCCTACCAGCCCGAATACCTCGCCGGCTTCCTGGCCGAGGGCTATACGATCCCGCTCGGCTCGGGCCATGACATCGCCCGGCAGGAAATGGCCGGGGTCATCGCCATGGACGTGCGCCGCGCCATCGGCGGCAACGAACAGCGCATCACCGGCATCGAGACCCGCTACGGCGACGAGACCTTCAAGCATATCCTGCTGCCGGTCTGGACCGCCGCCTATCGCTACAACGGCAAGAGCTACCGCTTCGTCGTCAACGGCCAGTCCGGCCGGGTGCAGGGCGAACGGCCCTGGTCGGCCTGGAAGATCGCCTTCGCCGTCCTGCTGGCGCTGGCCCTGCTTCTTGCCGCGCTGTGGCTGAACGAGCGGGGCGGTTTCATCCGCATTGGCGCGGCGCCGGTCACGCAGGATATTTCCATCGCCGGCAGTTACCGCTATCAGGAGGCAGGAGCGGGCTGACGAAGGAAGGGAGAGGCTATGATCCTTTGCGCCGGGGAATCGCTGATCGACATGGTGCCCGAGGGCGCCGGCTACCGTCCCCTGCCGGGGGGCGCGGTCTACAACACCGCCATCGCGCTTGGCCGCATGGGCATCGACACGGGCTATCTCTGGCCGATCTCGCGCGACAGCTTCGGCGAGATGCTGCTGCGCCCGCTGGCCGAGGCCGGGGTGGATACCGGGCTTTGCCCGCGCAGCGACCGGCTGACCACGCTGGCCTTCGTGACCCTGACCGGGGGCGAGGCGCGCTATTCCTTCTACGACGAGGGCTCGGCCGGGCGCATGTTCGCCCCCGATGACCTGCCCGAGATCCCCGATACGGTCTCGGCGCTGTTCATCGGCGGCATCAGCCTGGTGCCCGACCCCTGCGGCGCCGCCGTCGAGGCGCTGGCGGAGCGCGTCCGCCACCGCATCCCGGTGATGCTGGACCCGAACATCCGCCCCTTCTTCATCGCCGACGAGGCGGCCTATCGCGCCCGGCTCGACCGGCTCATCGCCATGGCCGACCTGGTCAAGCTTTCGGGCGACGACCTGGAATGGCTGATGCCCGGCACAAGCTTCAAGGAAGCGGCCGCCGCCATCCTTTCCCGCGGGCCGCGGGTGGTCTTCCAGACCGGCGGCTCGGCCGGGGCGCGGGCGCATTGGTCGGGCGCGCCGCTGGCCGCCCAGGCGGTCCGGGTCGAGGTCGCCGACACCATCGGCGCCGGCGACACCTTCAACGCCGGGGTGCTGGCCGCGCTGGACCGCGCCGGCGTGCTGACGCGCAAGGGGCTGGAGGCGCTGGCGCCGGAATCCATCGCCCAGGCGCTGGCGCTCGGCACCCGCGCGGCGGCGATCACCGTCTCGCGTCCCGGCGCCAACCCGCCCTGGGCGCATGAACTGGCCGCCCTGCCGGGCTGAATGGCGCGGGCACCCGCATCTTCTCTGTTGCCCAAATACCCGAACGCCAAGGCGGCAACCCCAGGCCGCCGCGCGCCTCGGGAAGCCGCCTGGCAAGCGGACGACAAGGCATTTCCGCCTTGAAACCCCGGCCGCCCGACCCAAGATAGAACCACCGAACCGCGGCAACCGTCAGGAGACAGAATGCCTGCGCCAGGCGAAAGCCCGCCCACAGGCGATCCCGGTCCGGCGGCAGGGGACCGAGGCCCGCGGCCGGGGCACGGCCCGCCCCGGCGGCGCCAGCATCTTTCGGACGTGCTGACCCGGATCGCCGGCGACGCCGGCCGCGACCGGATCAGCGTCACCGACCTGCTGGTCCTGCTCGAAGGGCGGGCGACGGCGGGGCTGCTGCTGCTCTTCGCCTTTCCCAACATCCTGCCCATGCCGCCGGGCACCTCGGGCATCCTGGGCCTGCCGCTGGTCTATCTGTCCTTCCAGATGATGCTGGGCCAGCGGCCCTGGCTGCCGCGCTTCATCGCCCAGCGATCGCTGCCGCGCACGGAATTCGCGGCGATCCTGTCGCGCAGCGCGCCCTTTCTGGTCCGGGCGGAAAGGCTGCTCTCGCCCCGCATCCCGCCGCTGTCCGCGCCGCTGGCGGTGCGGCTGGCGGGCGGGCTGTGCCTGGGGCTGTCGGTCGTGCTGCTGCTGCCGATCCCGCTGGGCAACATGCTGCCGGCGCTGGCCATCGCCATCCTCGCGCTTGGCGTGCTGGAGCGGGACGGGCTGTGGATCATCGCCGGCAGCCTGCTTGCGGTCCTGGCCTTCGCGCTCATCTGGGGCGTGATCTGGGCCTTCCTCCGCGGCCTGGCCCTGCTGCTTGCCTGAACCGCCCGCTCAGGACAGCCCGGCCGTCAGGTCCAGGCCCTCCACGGCGGGGTCGATGCGGAACAGCACCTTCTCGACACGGTTGCGGGTCAGGACGTAATGGTCCACCGCAAACCGGTCGGCCAGCTCGATGTCGCAAGCCTGGATCGCGGCATACAGGGCGCGGTGCTGGCGCTCGGTTTCCGCCAGATGCGCCGCCAGCTCTTCCTTGGTGGTCGGGTTCAGGTATTCCACCGTGCTGACCTGGGCAAAGCAGGCGCGCGCCAGGCGAATGGTGCCCAGCAGCGCATTGTCGTAGAAAGCCGAGAAATAGCGGTTATGCGCCGCGCGCGAGATCGCCAGGTGGAATTGCAGGTTCGCCTCGGACCGCTCGACGCCGTTCGACACGTCCTTGCTGCGCTCAAAGGCCAGCATGGTCTTTTTGATCGCGGCGAGGTCGTCGTCGGTGCGGTGTTCGGCGGCCAGGCGATGGATCAGCCGGCTCGACACCAGCAGCGCGTCGTAAAGCTTGGGCACCTCGTCGAAATCCATCGTCGCGACGATGGCCTTGCGGCCGTGGCGCTGGACCAGCCCGTCCGAGATCAGCTGGATGATGGCCTCGCGCACCGGCGTGCGCGACACCTCCATCTGCTCGGCAAGGTCGGCCTCGTCCAGCACCAGCCCCGGCCGCAGTTCAAGCCTCAGGATGGCCTCCCGGATCTTCCTGGCGACTTTCTGGCCGTCCCGTTCATCCACGGATCTGTTCATCGTCATCCCGAAATGCGTTCTCTTTCAATGGCCGCGGCCCAGGCACGTCAGGCCGTGGCATCCAATATGGATGTAGCCGGGCGCGCGACCTGCGTCCACTCCGCATCGGCCGCGGCGGAAATCGCGATGGCCTCCATGGCCGCCACGCCCTGCAGCGCCTGGAGAGGCGAGACCGGATAGGGCCGGTCCGACCGGGCCTTGCGGGCGAAGGCGTCGAGTTCCTGCGCCAGGCTGTCGCAGGGATCGAAGGCCCGCCGCTCCTGCCGGCCCGACAGGTCCGAGGTGATCAGGGTGGCCTGGTCCGGCATCTGCGCCCAGCCCTGCGAGCCAAAGACGTGCAGCCGCCAGAAGCCGGCGGTCGCCATCAGCGTCGAAAGGCTGCCGGTCGCGCCCGATTCGAAATCCAGCATCACGCTGGTCACGTCCTTCAGCTGCGCCGAAACCGCGGCGCGGCGGCTGATGGCCGAGACCCGCCGCACCGGCCCCAGCAGCGCGATCATCGCATCGAGGACGTGGATGCCCATCGCGGCCATGCCGCCCGCCGGGTTTTCCCGGTCGTCGCCGCGCCACATCTGGTCGCTATAGTGATAGCCGAAATCGCCGGAAAACGCGCCCTCGACATGCAGGGCCCGCCCCAGCGCACCCGCTTCAAGCTGTCCCGCAAGCGCCTGGAAGGCCGGCAGGAAGCGGCGGTTGAACCCCACGCACAGCGCGACGCCCGCCGCCTGCGCGGCGGCCAGCGCCGCCTCGGCCTCGGCCAGCTCCAGGGTCAGCGGCTTTTCCACGAAGATATGCTTGCCCGCCTGCGCCGCCCGGCGGATCTGCGCGCCGTGCTGGCTGTGCGGCGTGGCCAGGACGACGGCATCGACCTCGCCCTCTTGCAGCACCGCGTCCAGGCCCGGCAGCAGCGCCAGCCCCTGGTCGCGGCAGAAATCCTGGGCCTTGGCGGGCGAACGGGTGGCGGCATGGGTAAAGCGCAGGGCGGAGCCGGGATTGCCGGCATTGGCCCGGACCAGGTTCTGGCCCCAGCGGCCCAGGCCCACGATCGCCGCGCGCAGGGGTGCGATTTCCGTCACAGCTTCGCACCCCCGTCAATCACCAGCTGGCTGCCGGTCATGAACGCCGACAGATCCGAGGCAAGATAGACCGCCAGTTCCGCGATCTCGGCCGGGGTTCCCATGCGGCCAAGCGGCTGGCGCGCGGCAAAGTCGCGGCGCGCGGCGGCGCTGTCGGGCATGGCCTCGATCCGCGCGGTCATCGAGGGCGTCTCGACGGCCGAGGGGCAGATGGCATTGCAGCGGATATTGGCCGAGGCATAGTCTCGGGCGACCGATTTGGTCATGCCGATCACCGCCGCCTTGGTCGCGCCATAGGCAAAGCGGTCCGGCGCCGCCCCGATGGACGAGATGACCGAGGCGACGTTGATGATGCTGCCGCCCTTTTGCGGCACCATCCGCCCGACCGCCGCCCGCATCATCAGAAAGACCGAGGTCGCGTTCAGGTCCAGCGACCTTTGCCAATCCTCGGCCGTGCAGGCTTGCAGGTTGCCGACCGCGACCATGCCGGCGCAGTTGACCTGCACGTCCAGCCGCTCCAGCCCGGCGTGGAAGGCCTCGACTGCCGCCGCATCGGTGACGTCGATGCGGGCGACGCGCAGGCCGGGGTGCCGGGCCGCCAGTTCCGCCAGCCCCCGTTCGTCGCGGTCGAGCGCATGGACCCTTGCCCCCTCGCGCAGATAGGCAAGCGCGGTTTCCCGGCCGATGCCCGATGCCGCGCCCGTCACCACGCAGACCTTGTTCTCCAGCCGTCCCATTTCCTTGCCTCGCCTCATTTCTGGAACAGGTAGTCGGGCAGCCACAGCACGATCTCGGGGAAGACGGTGATCAGGACCACGCCGAAGCACATCAGGAAGAAGAACGGCACGCAGGCGACGATGATCCGCGCGATGGACGCCTTGGTCAGATCCTGGAGGATGAACAGGTTGAAGCCCACCGGCGGGGTGATCTGCGCCAGTTCCGCCATCAGGATCAGGAAGATGCCGAACCAGATCGGGTCGAAGCCCGCCGCCAGGATCAGCGGCAGCGTGATCGGCAGGCTCATCACCATCATCGAGATGCCTTCCAGGAACATGCCCAGCAGCAGGTAGAACAGCACCAGGATGAAGATCAGCTGATAGGGCGACAGCGCCAGCCCGTCGATCACCGCGGCGATGTTGTGGGGCACGTGCATGAAGCCCATGGCGGTGGACATGAAGGCCGCGCCGATCATGATGGCCGAGATCATGCAGCTGGTATGGACCGAAGCCTTGAGGCTGGCGATGAACGTTTCCCACGACAGCTGCCAGGTGCAGGCCGCATAGACCAGCGTCACCGCCACCCCGATCGCCGCCGTTTCCGAAGGCGTGGCCAGGCCGGAATAGATCGCGCCCAGCACCACGCCGATCAGGATGCCGATCGGGGCCAGGTTGGCGATGCCGACCAGCATCTCGCGCAAGGTCGGGGCGGTGGTGTCGGCGGGCGCCACCGCCGGCCGGATCAGGCTGTAGATGATGACATAGACCGAATAGATCCCGGCGATCATCAGGCCGGGGATCAGCCCCGCCGCGAACAGCCGCGAGATCGAGACCTCGGCCAGCACGCCATAGACGATCATCATGATCGAGGGCGGGATCAGCAGGCCCAGGCTGCCCGCCCCGGCCAGCGAGCCATAGGAAAGCGCGCTGGAATAGCCGCGTTTCTTCAGCTCGGGGATGGTGATCTTGCCGACCGTGGCGGTGGTCGCCGCGCTCGATCCGCAGATGGCGGCAAAGACGGCCGAGCCGAAGATGTTGGTGTGCAGCATCCGGCCGGGCAGGTAATAGGTCAGCGGCGACAGCCCGCGGAACAGCCGGGTCGAGACGTCGGTGCGCAGGATGATCTCTCCCATCCAGATGAACATCGGGATGGCCGACAGCTCCCATGCGGTCGAGCTGCGGATGACCAGCGGCGCCAGGATGGTACCGATGCGGTGGACGGGCATGTCGATGAACAGCGCCAGGCCCAGGGTGCTGACGACAAGCAGCCCGGCAAAGACCCAGACGCCGATCCCCAGGAAAAAGATGACGAGGGCAAGGACGCCGAAGGCGACGATCAGGGATTCCATTGGTTCATTCTCCCTCGATATGCTCTTCGGGGACGCCGTGGATCACGGTGTCGAGCGCGGATGCGACCAGCTGGATCAGGAAGATGACCAGCCCGGCGAAGATCGCCGCGGCGATATACCAGGTCGGCGTCGCCGTCAGGCCGGGGCTGACCGAGCCGCGCAGGAAGTCGCGCACCAGGATCAGCCAGATATAGCGGGCCATGAAGGCGAACATCGCGAAGGTCGTCGCAACGCAGAACAATTCGACCGCGATGGCGGCCCGGCCGCGCAGGAAGCGGCGCAGCAGGCTGACGCGCACGTGCTTGCGGCTCATGAAGGTGTGGCCCATCGCCAGGAAGGCCATCGCCCCGGTCGCATAGCCGACATATTCGCCCATCGAGTTGGTCGAGCTGGCGAAGAAGTTGCGCAGGATGATTTCAAGGATGATGTGGACGACGATATAGACCAGAAGCGCGGCCGAAACCGCTATCCCGGCGCCCGAGCAGATTTCCGATATGCGAATGACCGCACGCGAAAGCATGTTTCCGACCTCATGATGATTGCGATGGGGGCGCGCAATCCCTGCGCGCCCTGCCGGGTCACGAACCGCGCTTTGCGGCGTATTCGTCCAGGATCTGCTGGCCGACGGGGCCGACGGCCTTCAGCCATTCGTCATAGACCTCCTGGCCGGACTGGCGCAGGAACTCCAGAAATTCGGGCGGCACGTCGGTGGTGATGGCGACGCCGTTGGCGCGCATCTCCTCGAAATTCTGCGCCACGCGCTTTTCCAGGTCGGCCCAGGCCGCATCGCTGGCCTTTTCGGCGGCATCGCGGATGATGGCCTGCTGTTCCAGGGTCAGGCTGTCGTAGATGTCCTTGTTCATATGCGTCATGTTCAGCGCCATCGAATAGTTCACCGCGGTGAAGTTATCGAGGAATTCCCAGAACTTGGAACTGGCGCCGCCATCCGCCGAGGTCAGCACCGAGTTGATGCTGCCCGCGGCAAGCTGCGGGACGGTGTCGGCCCAGCTGATCTGGACGGCCGTCGAGCCGGCATTGGACAGGGTGCGCACGCCGCTGGCATCCCAGCCGCGGATCTTCAGCCCGGCCATGTCGCCCTCGGCGGTGATCGGCGCCTGCGCCCAGATGCCCGAGGGCGGCCAGGGCGTCGCCCAGAGCAGCACCTGGTTGTGCTTTTCGAACACCGCCTCGTAATGCGGGCGCGCGACGTCCCAAAGCAGCTTCGCATCGGCGTTGGTATTGGCGACGAAGGGCAGGGACGACAGCAGGAACAGCGGCTCGATGCCCGACAGCGAGGTGGTGATGGTATCGGCCATGTCCAGCGCGCCGTCGCCCACCGCGTCGAACTGGTCCACCGACTTGTAGCCGATCGAGCCGCCGTAATGGCCGGTGATCTTGATGTCCCCGCCCGAGGCTTCGTGGACCGCCTCGATGAACACCTTGTCCGCCTGGCCCATGATGGTGCTTTCGCCGTATTCGTTGGCAAGATCCCAGGAATGGCTTTGCGCCAAGGCGGCGCCCGACAGGGCCACCAGGGAAAATGCCGCGCTCAGGATTCTGTTTTGCATTTGTTTTTCCTCTCTGTTGAACTGCGGGCCGCACCGGGCCCTGGCCCTAGGCGACCTTTTGCGGCGCGTAATGCGCGGCCACGAAATCCGCGGTGAACTTGCCCGAGGCCAGATCCTCGCGGATCGCTTCGGGCGTCCGCTCGCGCGGGTCGCCATAGCCGCCGGCGCCGGGGGTCTCGATGACGACCACGGTTTCGTCGGTGACGAAGATGCCGGTGATCTTCGAGGGCAGATCCCTGGACGAGCCGTCGTCGTTGCGCAGGCGGAACTGGCCCGTCGCGCCCGGCATGCCGCCGAAGATGCCCCAGGGCCGGTGGCGGAAGCGGTCGCCGACGCCGTTGAACTCGCAAAGATGGCCGATGGGGCGGATGGCACGGCGGATGCCCATGCCGCCGCGGTGCTTGCCCGCGCCGCCGGAATCGGTGATCAGCGAATATTCCTCGACGCGCAGCGGGTATTCCAGCTCGATCGCCTCGACCGGCAGGTTGGCGGTGTTGGTGATATGGACCTGGACGCCGTCCTTGCCGTCCTTGGCCGCGCGCGCGCCCATGCCGCCGCCCAGCGTTTCCAGGTAGACATAGGAATGGCCGGTCTGCGGATCGGTGCCGGCAAAGACCGCGCTGGTATTGGCGCCGTTGGCCGCGCCGATGACGCGGCCGGGCAGCGCCTCGGCAAAGGCGCCCAGCACCACGTCCACCACGCGCTGGCAGGAATTGGCGCGCATGGCGACGCCCGCCGGATGGGCGCAGTTCACGAAACTGCCCGGCTCGGCCCGGATCTCGATCGCGTCGAAGATGCCCTGGTTGTTCGGCACCTCGGGGTCCAGCAGCGCCTTGAGCGCATAGCAGACCGCCGATTTCGTGGTGTTCAGCGTCATGTTGAAATTGCCCGGAACCTGCGGCGAGGTGCCGGTGAAGTCGAAGACCACCTTCTCGCCCGCCTTCCTGACGGTCAGGGCGATCCTGACGTCCTCGGTGCCCAGCCCGTCGTCGTCCATGACATCGGCAAAGCTGTATTCGCCGTCCGCCACCCCGGCGATCGCCTTGCGCATCCGCTGGTTGGTGCGGCTGACGATCTCGTCGCACAGGGCCGCCAGGTGGTCGGCGCCATGCCGCGCCACCATCTCGCCGATGCGCTTGACGCCCAGCTTGACCGCCGCGATCTGCGCGTTCAGGTCGCCCAGCCGCTCGTCCGGCAGGCGCATGTTCAGCAGCAGCAGGCGCATGATGTCGTCGCAGCGCTCGCCCTTGCGGAACAGGCGCAGGATCGGGATGCGCAGCCCCTCCTTGTAGATCTCGTTCAGCCCGCCCGACATCGAGCCGACCGAGGCGCCGCCGACGTCGGCATGGTGGACGATATTGGCCACGAAGCCCAGCAGCCGGTCGCCGTCGAAGATCGGCATCGCCATGTTGATGTCGGGCAGGTGCGAGCCGCCCGCGACATGCGGGTCGTTGGCGATGAAGATGTCGCCCGGCGTCAGGCTGCCTTCATATTGCTCCAGGATCAGGCCGATCAGCCCCGACATCGAGGCCAGGTGGATCGGCAGCGCGTTTTCCGCCTGGACGATCAGCCGGCCGTTGCGGTCGGCGATGGCGGTCGAATGGTCGTGGCGCTCCTTGATATTGGTCGAGAATGCGCTGCGCATCAGCGTCAGGAAGCATTCGTCGGCGATCGACCGCAGGCTGTTCCAGCTGATTTCGATGGTGATCGGATCCAGCGACAGGGGTTTAGTCATCGTTGCGTTCCATAATCATGTTCATTGCGCCATCAATGCGAAGCGTCCATCCGGGCGGCACCAGCGTCGTGGTGTCGAACTGGGTGATGAGCGCCGGGCCGATGATGCCGACGCCCTCGGCCAGTCCGTCGCGGGCATAGACCGGGGTCGGCACGAAGCCGGTCTGCTCGAACCAGATCTGCTCGGTCGCGGCGGGCTTGGCCTCGCCCGCCGGGCGCGCCGCATCGACCGCCTGCTTGGCGAATTCCATCGTCGCCCGGATGCGGACGTTGACCACCTCGACCGGGGCGTCGGGGTTGCAATGGCCATAGGCCGCCTCGTGCTGGCGGAAGAAGGCCTGCTTCAGCTCTTCGACCGGGGGCAGCGCGGGGGCGTGTCGGCTGGTGCCCAGTTCGACCGGCAATTCGTAGTTCTGCCCGATATAGCGCAGGTCCAGGATGACGGTCTGGCTGCGGCTGACGACATGGGCGGCATCCTCGGCATCGGCGGCCAGCCATTCCTCGGCCTGCGCGCCCAGCCGGCCGATCGACTCGGCGATGACGGCCAGGTCGCCGTCCAGCGGGCAGCGGCAGGTGGTGACGTAGTTCTCCTGCAGGTCCGAGACGATCAGCCCCTCGGCGCACAGGATGCCCGGCGCGCGCGGGACCAGGATGCGGCGCATGGCCAGGATCTCGGCCACGTCCGCGGCATGCAGGCCCCCCGCGCCGCCAAAGCACATCAGCGTATAGTCGCGCGGATCCTGCCCCTTCTCGATCGAGACCGCGCGGATGGCCCGCGCCATGTTCGAGGCGGCGACGCTGACGATGCCATGCGCGGCCTTCTCCAGTGATACGCCCAGCGGCTCGCTGATCCGGGCGACGGCGGCCCTGGCCAGGTCGGCGTCGATCCTGAAGCCGTCGGCCAGCCGCGCCGGCAGCCGGCCCAGCACCACGTTCGCATCCGAGACCGTGGGCTTGTCGCCGCCGCGCGCATAGCAGGCCGGGCCCGGCACCGCCCCCGCGCTCATCGGGCCGACCTTCAGCAGCCCGTCGGCGCCCAGATGCGCGATCGAGCCGCCGCCGGCGCCGACGGTGTGAATGTCGACCGTGGGCAGGCGGATGCGGAAACCGGCGATGTCGCGCAGGTTCGAGGTGCCGACCTTGCCGCCCTGGATCAGCGCGACATCGGTGCTGGTTCCGCCGATGTCCAGGGTGATGATGTCCTCGATCCCCGACATGGCCGCGGCCGCGGCCGCACCCACCGCACCCGCGGCCGGCCCGGAAAGCGCCGTGCGCACCGGAAAGCGCGAGGCCAGCTCGATCGACATCAGCCCGCCCGCCGACTGGAAGATGCCCAGGGCGGCCTTGGGCGCCGTCTTCTGGATCGCCGCGCTCAGCCGGTCCATGTAGCGGCTGACCTCGGGTTGCAGGAAGGCGTTGATGACCGTGGTCGAGAAACGCTCGTATTCGCGGAACTCGGGATGCACCTCGCTCGAGATCGAGACGTAGAGGTCGGGATAGGCCCGGCGCAGCGCCGCCGCGATCCGCTCTTCATGCTCCGGGTTCAGGAAGGAGAAGATCAGGCAGACGGCCAGCGATTCCACGTCGCTCATCGGGCCGAGTTCCGCAATGATGGCATCGATCTCGGCCTCGGTCAGCGCGACGATCGCCTCGCCGCGGGGGCCGATCCGCTCGCAGACCTCCAGGCGATGCTCGCGCTCGACCAGGGGCGGCGGCGCGTCGGTCTGCAGGTCGTAGATGGCCGGGCGGACCTGGCGGCCGATCTCCAGCAGGTCGCGAAAGCCCTTGGTCGTCACCAGCCCGGTTTTCGGCCCCTTGCGCTGAAGCAGCGCGTTCGTCGCCACCGTGGTGCCATGGGCGAAGCGGACGATGTCCTCGCCGTCGATCCCGGCCTTGTCCTGCAATTCCCGCAACCCGTTCAAGATCGCCTCGGACGGATCATGCGGCGTCGAAGGCCGCTTGTGCAGGACCGATTGCCCCGTCGACAACCGCCGCGCCGAAAAATCGGTGAAGGTTCCGCCGACATCGACCCCGATTACCCAGTCTCCCATCATATGCTCCTGAAATTTCCAATGAATTTCGCGGCGATCCAGGCCGGGAAATTCGATTCTTGAAATTCAGTATGCAAATCGGATGCCCTGCGTCAAATGATTCCGACGCCTCGCAGGCAAGAAAATCGCGTTTCGGTGTTCAAACTGGATTCTGAAACCGGGCGCGCCGGCCCCTGCCCACGCGCCGGGCAGAGCGCGCGGAAAACAGCCATGCGTGATGCGAAAAACCCCGAATGCCGGCGCAAGGACCGGGCGGGCTAGCGGGCCGCAGGATCGCCGGAGAAATGGCCCGACACCCATTCCATGAAGCTGCGGACCGCGCCGGTTTCCTTGCGCTTCGGGTTGCGGCTCATCGCCAGCACATGCGGCACGGCGACGCCCGGCCCCAGCGGCGCGGTGATGCTGCCGCCGGCCAGCAGCCTTTCGGCATAGGTCGAATAAAGCACCGTCAGCCCCGCCCCGGCCGCGGCCAGTTCCAGCGCCGAGACGGCGGTATCGACCCGCAGCAGCGGCAGGCCGGGTGTCCGGCGCAGGCCCATCCCATCCGACCATATGTCCCAGAGCGAGTATTTCCCCTGGATCTCGATCTGGGGGATCTCCTGCAAGGGGGTGCTGCGCGCCGCGGATTCGGCATGCCGGCCGGCGCCGACCAGGACCAGCCGCTCGCTGCACAGGACGATCGCCTCGGGCGCGATCAGCTCCGGCTTTTCAAAGGCGAAGCTGACATCCGCCAGGTCGATGTTCGGATCGGTCCAGATCGAGCTGTTCAGCTGCACGGCGATGCCGGGATGGCCGGCCAGGAATTCGCCAAGCCGCGGCGCCATCCACAGGTTCAGAAACGAGATCGGCGCCGAGACGGTGATGCCCTGCCGTTCGCGGCGCCCCGTCAGCCCCCTGGTCGCCGCCTCGGCCATGTCGAGGGCCTGGGTGATGCCGGGCAGATAGGCCTTTCCGGCAGAGCTGAGTTCCAGGCCGCTCGCCTGGCGCCGAAACAGCGGGCGGCCGAAATACTGCTCGAGCGCCCGCACCCGCTGGCTGATGGCCGCCTGCGTGCAGTTCAGCTCGTCCGCGGCGCGGGTAAAGCTCAGATGCCGCGCCGCCGCCTCGAAGGCCTGGAGATAGACGAGATGGGGAAGTTCGCGCATGACGCCGGCTCATAATTCCTCAGGCGGGCATAGCGAATTCGAGGCCAGGCCGCAAATGCGCCGCCTGCCGTGCCTTCCCCGCTGCTTGCCTCCGGCGGGGATATTTGTCCACGGAAGACCGGGGCGGGGGCTGGGGGTGGGGGGCGCTGTTTCACCCCATTCTTTCGGATGCGTAGCTTCCTGGCGAGGCGGGAAAGACCACGGTCTTGTTGCCGTTGAGGAACACCCGGCGGTGGATATGGGCGTGGATGGCGCGGGCCAGGACCTGGCTTTCGACGTCGCGGCCGAGGCTGACGTAGTCCTCGGGCGATTGCGCATGGGTGACCCGGACGGTGTCCTGCTCGATGATCGGGCCCTCGTCGAGGTCGGCGGTCACGTAATGGCTGGTCGCCCCGATCAGCTTCACCCCGCGCTCGAAGGCCTGCTTGTAGGGGTTGGCGCCCTTGAAGCTCGGCAGGAAGGAATGGTGGATGTTGATGATCCGCCCCGACATCTTCTTGCACAATGCATCCGACAGCACCTGCATGTAGCGCGCCAGCACCACCAGCTCGGCCCCCGAATCCTCGACCACCGCCATCAGCTGCGCCTCGGCCTGCGGCTTGTTCTCGCGCGTGACCTTGATGCAGTGGAAGGGGATGTCGTGGTTCACCACCACCTTCTGGTAGTCCATGTGGTTCGAGATCACCGCCACGATCTCGATCGGCAGCGCGCCGATGCGCCAGCGATAGAGAAGGTCGTTCAGGCAATGGCCGAAGCGGCTGACCATGATCACCACCTTCATCTTCTCGGCCTCGTCATGGATGGCGTAGTCCATGGCGAAGGGCTCGGCCGGGCCGGCCAGGCCCGCACGCAGCGCCTCCAGCCCCACGCCCTCCTCCGAGACGAAGCTCACCCGCATGAAGAAGCGCCCGGTCTCGGTATCGTCGAACTGCGAACTGTCGGTGATGTTGCAGCCATGCTCGGCCAGAAAGCCGGCCACGGTGGCGACGATGCCGCGCGTCGAGGGGCAGGCGACCGTCAGCGTGTATTTCTTCATCTGGCTCTCCACTGAAAGGGCAAGCGCCCTGGTTTCTTCCGTGTGCAAATATCCCGGGGGGACGCTCCTGCGGCCCCCTCGAGGGGCCGCAGGAGCGGGGGGGCAGCGCCCCCCGCCGTCCCGCGCCATCCCTCAGGCCGCCGCGCCTTCGGCCCGGCCCGGGTCCGGCTCGGGCAGGCCATGCGCCCGGCAGCAGGCCACCAGCGTATTGGCCAGCAGGCAGGCGATGGTCATCGGCCCCACGCCCCCCGGCACCGGGGTGATCGCGCCCGCCACCTGCGCCGCGCCCGCGAAGTCCACGTCGCCGACCAGCCGCGACCGGCCCTCCTCCTCGATGCGGTTGATGCCCACGTCGATCACCGTGGCGCCGGGCTTGATCCACTCGCCCCGGATCATCCGCGCCCGGCCCACCGCCGCCACCAGGATGTCGGCCCGCCGGCAGACCGCCGCCAGCTCGCGGGTGCGGCTGTGGGCGATGGTCACCGTGCAGTTCTCGGCCAGCAAGAGCTGCGCCATCGGCTTGCCCACGATGTTGCTGCGCCCCACCACCACCGCCTCCAGCCCCGACAGATCCCCGAGCGTCTCGCGCAAGAGCATCAGGCAGCCCGAGGGCGTGCAGGGCACCAGCGCCTTCTGCCCGGTCCCCAGCAGCCCCACGTTCAGCGCATGGAACCCGTCCACGTCCTTTCGCGGGTCGATGGCGGCGATCACCGCCCCGGCGTCCATATGCGCGGGCAGCGGCAGCTGCACCAGGATGCCGTGCACGGCCGGGTCGGCATTGAGCCGCGCGACCAGCGCCAGCAGCGCCGCCTGCGGCGTCTCGGCCGCAAGCCGGTGCTCGAAGCTCGCCATCCCCGCCTCGCGCGTCTGGACCGCCTTGTTCCTGACATAGACCTGGCTCGCAGGATCCTCGCCCACCAGAACAACCGCAAGCCCGGGCACCAACCCGTGCCCAGACCGCAGCCGGTCCACAGCCTCGGCAACACGCGCCCGCAACCCGGCCGCAAAGCCCCGCCCGTCGATGATCCTTGCACCCATAAGCCATTCTCCTTGCAATGTCCGCAGCCCGCCCCAAGGCAAAAGCCCGGCGCCCACACGCGCGGCGCGGCAGATCAGACCGCCGCCACCATCTGGATTTCGACCGGCGCATTCCCCGGCAGCGTCGCCACGCCCACCGCGCAGCGGCTGCCGATGCCGCTTGCGCCCAGCTGTTCCTTGAGGAACTGCGAGGCGAAATCGGCAAGCGCGGAATGCGCGGCAAACCCCGCTTCCGCGGCGACATAGACGGTCAGGCTGAGGACGGCCGCCAGATCCTCGCCCGGCGCCAGGGTCGCACGCGCGGCCCGCAGGGCGTTGCTGCAGGCCAGCACCACCGCCTCGCGCCAGGTTTCCAGCGGCTGGTCCCTGCGGACCGGGCCGCTGAACATCAGCCGGCCGTTCACGCGCGGGGTCATCCCGGCGGTGAAGATCAGCGATCCGTGCCGCGTTGCCGCGACGTAATCGCCCTGCGGCACCGGGTTGCCCTGTCCGGGAGCCGCGCTCATGCGCGATACCGTTCAACCAGCGCCGCCAGGCGCTCGACCGCGGCCGTCGCCGCCGCATGGTCCTGCGAGAAGTTCAGCCGGATGCTGTCGCCGGAATGCGGGCCGAACTCGGTGCCGGGGGTGACGATGACGCCCGCCTGCAACCGCAGCGCCTTGACGAAATCCACGTGGCCAATGGTCAGCGCGGGCAGGCTGGGAAACAGGTAGCTGCCGGCCTGCGGCGCGCGGACGAAACACCCCTCGATGCCGCCGAACAGCGCCAGCAGGTCGTCGCGGATCGCCTGGTGGCGGGCGATGCGCTCGGCCATCCAGCCCTCGGGCTCGGCGAACCAGGTCCGCAGCACCGCCTGCGAATAGCCTGCCGCGCGCAGGGACACGATGGCTTGCAGCTTTTCCATGCGGGCGATGACCTGGGTCGAGCCGAAGGCGACCCCCAGCCGATAGCCGCTGAGCGATTCGGTCTTGGACGGGCCCATGATGGTCACGACGTTTTCCGCGTCGATGTCCATGGCCCGCAGATGCGTATAGGAGGCCGAGGGGTAGAGCAGCCGCGAATACAGCTGGTCCACGATCACGGTCGCGCCGTATTGCGCCGCCAGCGCCGCGATCCGGGCGATCTCGTCCTGCGAATAGACCACGCCGGCGGGGTTGTTCGGGTTCGAGAACAGAAACAGCCTTGCCCCGGCGCGGAATGCCGCCTCCAGGCCGTCCAGGTCCAGGCCCGCCTGCCCCGCCGCAGCCTCGCGATAGGCCAGCCGGACGGGAAGCATCTCGCCCTCGAAGAACTCGACCAGCTTGCGGTTGGCGAAGTAGTCGGGCTGGACGATGGCGACCTTGTCGCCCCGCGAAACCGTCGCGGCCACGGCCAGGAACAGCGCGCCCTGCGTGCCGGGGGTGATGATCAGCCCGTCCCGCGCATCGACGGGCGCGCCGGTAAAGCCGGCCAGCCGCGCGCCCACCACCTCGCGGATGCCCAGGTCGCCGCGATATTCGGTATAGGCCTGCGCCCCGCCCAGGGCGACGCCGGCCGAAAACGCCTCGAAGGCGCCGGGCGTCGGCTCATGCGCATCCACGTCGCCATGCGAGAAATCGACCGGGCGGCCCGAGAGCTTGTCCCCCCGCAGGAAGCCCTCGGCGCCCGCCGGGCCTTGCCGGACCTCTTGTCCGGGGGCGTTATCGGTGCCCAACTTGCTGAATTTGCTTTGGATCGACATGGTGGTTTTCCCTTTCCCGCAGCGGGGGTTTGACGTTGCGGGCAGCCTATTGCCTTTGGGTCGATGGTAAAAACTGGCTTTTGTAGAATCAGACGATAGGAAAACCGTCGTCCGGCGCCGCGGCCGCCCCCTGCCGCCGCAGGGTGGTGGCCAGCGCATGCCACAGCGACCCGGCCATGCTGCGCATCCCCAGCACCGCCAGCCGGTCGGGGGCGCGGCGGATCAGGAAGACGCCCATGTGATGCGCCAGGGTCCGGGTGGCGCTGCCGGGGCCGAAGCCGTCGGGGTCGATATTGGCCAGCCTTTCCAGCAGCGCCCGGATCGGCGCCTCGCCCCGGTCCGAGACGATCTCGAACGCCGCCCAGCCGTCGGTCTGGTCCGTGACCGAGCAGCCCGGCGTCCCGGCGGCCAGCACGGCCGCGAAATCTTCGGCGGCGCGGCCGGGGGCCTCGATCATCCACTGGCCGGGGCCGGTCCAGAAGGCGGCGATGCCCTGCCCCTCGGCCCATCGCCCCGGTCCGGGCAGGGCCAGCCCCAGCGGCGCGGGCTGGGCGGCGCCCTGGCGCAGCGCCAGCGACGCCAGGGCAAGGCCGGCATTCTCGGTGATGCGCAGCGCGCCGAAACGCTGGTCGGCGGGCGTGGCGGCGCCAAGCGCGGTGATCGGGGTCAGGTCAGTCACGCAGGCGCCCTCCTTCGGGGTCGATGAAATGGGGCGAAACGACGCGCAAAGGCACGCTCTGCCCCTGCAACGGGTTGGCGGCGACGATCACCTCGCCCATGCGGGCAGCGCCGTTTTCCAGAAAGCCCAGGCCGATGGCATGGCCCAGATGCGGCGAATGGCAGGCCGAGCTGATCCAGCCCTGATCGGTCCAGGTGTCCTGCGCCTCGCCCTGGCGGAACAGGTGCGAGCCGGGGACCACCGGCTGCGCCGGATCGACCGGCTGCAAGCCGACCAGCACGCGGGTCTCGGCCAGCATCCCCTCGCGCCGCGACATGACCGCGCCGATGCCATCCTTTTTCGCCGACACCATCCGGCCCATGCCCAGCATCTGCGCGCTGGTCTGGCCGTTCAGTTCGTTGCCGGCGGCATGGCCCTTTTCGATGCGCAGCACCCCCAGCGCCTCGGTGCCATAGGGGGTGGCGCCCAGGTCGGCGCCCGCCTCGACCAGCCTTGCCATCAGCGCATCGCCATAGCGCGCCGGCACCGCGATCTCATAGGCCAGCTCGCCCGAGAAGCTGATGCGGAAAAGCCGCGCCCGAAGCCCGCCGCAGACGGTCAGCCCGGCGCAGGCCATGAAGGGAAACGCCTCGTTCGACAGGTCGAACCCGTCCACGATCCGCTCCAGCAGCCGGCGCGCGTTCGGGCCGGCGACGGAAAGCTGCGCCCAGGCGTCGGTGGTCGAGATCAGCTGCACGTCCAGCTCGGGCCACAGGCATTGCCGGGCGAACTCCATGTGGCGATAGACCGGGCCGGCCTGCGCGGTGGTGGTGGTCACGACGTAATGGTCCGCGGCCAGCCGGGCGCAGGTGCCGTCGTCCCAGGCCACGCCGTCCTCGCGCAGCATCAGCCCATAGCGGGTCATCCCGACCCGGAGGCTGGCCATGGCGTTGCAATAGAGCCGGTCCAGGAACGCGCCCGCGTCCGCGCCCTGCACGTCCACCTTGCCCAGCGTGGTCACGTCGCAGATGCCGACGCCCTTGCGGGTGGCCAGAACCTCGCGGTCCACGGTCTGGCGCCAATGCGTCTCGCCCGCGCGGGGGAAGTATTGCGCCCGCATCCAGGGCCCGACCTCGACGAAGACCGCGCCCTGGGATTGCGCCCAGGCATGGGTCGGCGTCAGGCGGCGCGGGCGGAAATGCGCGCCGCTGTCGCCGCCGCCCAGCACCGACAGCGAGACCGGCGTATAGGGCGGGCGGAAGATCGTGGTCCCGGTCTGCGCGATCGGCTTGCCGGTCAGTTCCGACATGACCGCAAGCGCGGTGACATTCGCCGTCTTGCCCTGGTCGGTCGCCATCCCCAGCGTGGTCCAGCGCTTCAGATGCTCGACCGGGCGCATGTTTTCCTGATGCGCAAGCGCGATGTCCTTGACCGTCACGTCGTTCTGGAAATCGACCCAGGCCCGGCCCTTGCCCGGCACATGCCAAAGCGGGCGCAGGTTCTGCGCCTGGTCCTCGGCCTGCGGCAGGTCGGGCAGCGGGGCATCCATGTCCAGCTCGGCCAGGGCGCGGCGCGCGGCCTCGGCGCCCGAGCGCAGGGCCTGCGCGGTGCTGCCCCGGCCCTCGGCCGCGCCGGCCGCGATCAGGCCGGCCAGGCCGTCCTTGCCGGGGACAAAGGCGTGCAGCGCGTCGCTCCAGACCGGCCGGCCGCGGTGATGCGAGGCCAGGTGCAGGTTCGGGTTCCACCCGCCCGTCACGCCCAGCGCCCCGCAATCCAGCCATTGGCTGCGGCCATGCTGGCGGACCTCGATCCGGGTCAGGCCCAGCCGGCCCCTGGTGTCACCAACCACAGCGCCGGCGAACAGCGGATAATCCCCCATCGCCACCGCATCCGCGCGGCTGTCGATGACGCCGGCGATGCCGACCCCCTTGGCCGCCAGGTCGAGCGCGGTGCGATGGCCGTCGTCGTTGTTGGTAAAGACGGCCACCCGCCCGGCCGGGCTGACCGCCCAGCGGTTGGCATAGGCCCGCATCGCACCCGCCAGCATGATGCCGGGGCGGTCGTTGTTGGCAAAGGGGATATGGCGCTCGGTCGCGCCCGCCGCCAGGATCGTCCGCCTGGCGGTGATGCGCCAAAGCACCTGGCGCGGCCCGCCCTGCGGTTGCGGCAGGTGGTCGGCCAGCCTTTCGACCGCGCCGTGGACGCCGTGGTCGAATGCCCCGAAGACGGTGGTGCGGCGCATGATGCGCAGGTTCGGCAGGCTGGCCAGCTCCGCCTCGACCCCGGCCACCCATTCGGGGGCGGGCGCGCCGTCCAGCGGATGCGTCTCGGCCAGAAGCCGGCCGCCCAGGCGGAAATCCTCGTCCGCCAGGATGACCCGGACCCCCGCGCGCGCCGCGGTCAGCGCCGCCGCCAATCCCGCGGCCCCGGCGCCGATCACCAGCAGGTCGCAATGCAGGAAGCCCTTGTCGTATTCGTCGGGGTCGGGCTGCATCGACAGCCGGCCCAGCCCCGCCGCCCGGCGGATCGCGGGCTCGTAGAGCTTTTCCCAGAAGGCGCGCGGCCACATGAAGGTCTTGTAATAGAAGCCCGCCGCGAAAAAGGGCGACAGCCGGTCGTTCACCGCCATCAGGTCGAAACGCAACGAGCCGACGCGGTTCTGGCTGCGCGCCCGAAGCCCGTCGTAAAGCTCGGCCACGGTGGCGCGGGTATTGGGCTCTTGCCGGGCGCCGTCGCGCAGCTCGACCAGCGCGTTCGGTTCCTCGGACCCGGCCGAGATGGGGCCGCGCGGGCGGTGATACTTGAAGCTGCGCCCCATCAGCCGCACCCCGTTGGCCAAGAGCGCCGAGGCCAGCGTATCGCCGGGATGGCCGGAATAGCGGCGCCCGTCGAAGGTAAAGCTCAGGCTGCGCGAGCGGTCGACCAGCCCACCGGACAGCCGGGTCATGCCGCACCGCCTTTCAGCTTGACGTCGCGGGCCAGTTCGGCGCCCAGGATGCGATGCGTCACCGTATCGCGGGTCACGATCAGCCACGAGCGGTCGCCCTGTTCGTGGAACCACAGCTCGCGATGCACCCCGGCCGGGTTGTCGCGCAGATAGATGTATTCGGCAAAGGCCGCCTCGGCGCCCTCGGCCATGCCATCGGGCCGCGCGATCAGGCGGGCATCGCCCAGATAGGTGAACTCCTGCGCGTCGCGGGGGCCAAGCAGGGGATGGGGGATCAGCATCACATGACCTCAGTGCAGGTTCGGCGTGGGGCCCACGCCCTTTTCGTCGATGACATGGCCGCGCGCGAAACGGTCCAGCCGATAGAAGCGGGCGGTGTCGTGCGGGGTGTCGGTGGCCATGAGATGCGCAAAGGCATAGCCGCTGGCCGGCGTCGCCTTGAAGCCGCCATAGCACCAGCCCGCATTCAGATAGAGCCCCTCGACGGGGGTGCGGTCGATGATCGGGCTACCGTCCATCGACATGTCCATGATCCCGCCCCAGATCCGCAGCAGCCGCGCCCGCCCGATCATCGGCATCAGCGCCATGCCGCTTTCGGCGACGTCCTCGACCACCGGCAGGTTGCCGCGCTGCGCATAGGAGTTGTAGCCGTCGGGATCGCCACCAAAGACCAGCCCGCCCTTGTCGGACTGGCTGACGTAGAAATGCCCGGCGCCGAAGGTGATGACCCCCGGAATGGTGGGCTTGAGCCCCTCGGACACGAAAGCCTGCAGGACATGGCTTTCGATGGGCAGGCGCAGCCCCGCCGCCGCCATCACCCGGCTGGACGAGCCCGCCACCGCCACCCCCACCTTGCCCGCGGCAATAGGGCCGCGCGAGGTCTCGACCCCGCGGATGCGGCCGCCTTCGATGCGAAAGCCGGTGACTTCGCAGTTCTGGATCAGGTCGACCCCGGCCATGTCGGCGCCGCGGGCATAGCCCCAGGCCACCCCGTCGTGGCGCGCGGTGCCGGCCCGGCGCTGCAGCAGCCCGCCCTTGATGGGAAAGCGGGCGTTGTCGAAATTCAGGAAGGGCGCCATCGCCCGCACCTGCTCGCGGTCCAGCAATTCCGCATCCGCCCCCGCCAGCAGCATGGCATTGCCGCGCCGGCGATAGGCGTCGCGCTGGCCGTCGCTGTGGAACAGGTTCAGGATGCCGCGCTGGCTGACCATGGCGTTGAAGTTGAACGCCTGCTCCAGCCCCTCCCACAGCGTCATCGAGAACTCGTAGAAGGGCTCGTTGCCCGGCAGCAGGTAGTTCGAGCGGATGATGGTGGTGTTGCGGCCGATATTGCCCGACCCCAGCCAGCCTTTTTCCAGCACCGCGATGCGCGACTGCCGGAAGGTGTTGGCCAGGTAATAGGCCGTCGCCAGCCCATGCCCGCCGCCGCCGACGATGACATAGTCATAGGCCGGCTGCGGATCGGGATTGCGCCACAGGGGCTTCCAGCCCTTGTGACCCCTGATCGCCTCGGCAAATACCCTGAGTGCTGAAAAGCGCACCTTCGACCCCGTATTGACGTTTCGCCGCCAGATTACGGCTTTCCCGCCGCCAGTCTTTATCCAAGGCGGCCATGTTCTTGCCCATATGCGCCAGGGCTGCTATGCGGCGGCGCATGACCCCGCCCGCCTCCATCGGTTTCCTGCTCTTGCCCGGCTATGCGATGATGTCGCTGGCCTCGGCGATCGAGCCGCTGCGGGCGGCCAACCAGCTGGGTCCACGCCCGCTCTACCGGCTGGATTTCCTTGCCGCCGAAAGCGGGTTCGTCGCCTCATCGGTCGGCGGCGGCTTCAACTGCGCCGCCCTGCGCGAGGCGGCGGCCGACCTGGACCTGCTGTTCGTCGTCGCCGGCGGCAACCCGATGCTGCATGACGATCCGGCGCTGATCCACGGCCTGCGCAACCTTGACCGCCGCGGGGTCCGGCTGGGCGGGATTTCCGGCGGCGCGGCGGTGCTGGCGCGGCATGGGCTGATGGAGGGGCGGCGCTTCACCGTCCATTGGCTGCATATCGAGGAATTGCAGGAACTCGCGCCCGGCCTGCTGATCGAGCGCGCGCTTTATGTCATCGACCGCGACCGCTACACCTGCGCCGGCGGCGTCGCCGCCTTCGACATGATGTGCGCGATGATCGCCAGCCAGCACGGCGCCGCATTCGCGCATGAGGTCAGCGACTGGTTCATCCATTCCCGGATGCGCACCGCCTCCGAGCCGCAGCAGCTTGATCCCGCCCGGCGCTACAACCTGCACCACCCCCGGCTCGAGGCGGCGGTGCGGCTGATGACGACGCATATCGCCGATCCGCTGTCCGCGGCGCAGCTGGCCGGCCTGTCCGGTTGCAGCACCCGGCAGCTGCAGCGCCGCTTTGCCGATCATTTCGGCATGAGCATCTCGGATTTCTATCGCAACCTGCGGCTGGAAAAGGCCGACGAGCTGCTGCGCCATTCCGCCCTGCCGCTGGCCGAGATCGCCCAGCTGACCGGCTTTGCCACCGTGCAGCATTTCTCGCGCTGCTTTGCCCGGCATTTCGGCACGCCCCCCGCGCGGCGCAGGCGGGACGGGACGGTGGGCGGGGGCCTTGCGCCGCCGCCCGCGCCCGCGCAATCTGCAACGCCATGGAAAACCTCAAGCGAAACCTGCCGCCGCTGACCAGCCTCGTCGCCTTCGAGGCGGCCGCCCGGCTGGGCAGCTTTTCCGACGCGGCGCGCGAACTGAACGTCACGCGCGAGGCGGTCAGCCGCCAGATCCGCGCGCTCGAGGCCCATCTGGGCCTGTCGCTTTTCGAGCGCAGCGCCAACAGCACCGTGCTGCGCGACTGGGGCGCGCGCTATTTCGAAACCGTGTCGGGCAACCTGGAAAACATCGCCCTGGCCTCGGTCGCGATCCGCGGCGACGAAAACGACGAGGAACCACCCGAGCTGCCGATGGAATCCGACCAGGAGCGCATCCTGATCGTGGACGACATGCCGGCCAATATCCGCAGGCTGCACGACGTGCTGCACGGCCGCTACCAGGTCGTCGCCCATACCCGCGCCGAGGACGCGCTGGACTGGCTGCTGGCGGGCGGCGAGGCCGACCTGATCATGCTGGACGTGCGGATGTCGGGAATGGACGGCTATGCGCTGTGCCGCCGGCTCAAGGCGATGCCGCGCCTGGCCAAGGTGCCGGTGATGTTCCTGACCAGCCTGGACGCGCCCGAGGACGAGACCGAGGGCTTTTCGGTCGGCGCCTGCGACTATGTCGCCCGGCCCTTTGCCCCGGCGGTGCTGCTGGCGCGGATCCGGGTGCAGCTGGACCTGCGCCGGTCGAACATGGCGCTGGAAAACCTGCTCCAGCGCCGCGCCGACCGGCTGGAGCGGGCCGAGGCGCTGCTGGCCGGCATCCGCCGCAGCCTGGCCGATTTCCAGGGCTGATCGGGGCGCGGCTAACCGGGCGACGGCTCGCGCGTCTCCTCGGGCCGGGTCGCGGCCTCGTCCAGCCGGTCCAGGGCCGCGGCGATGCGGTCCATGTCCACCGGGTCTTCCTGCACCGCATGGCAGACCTCGGCCGCGCCCAGTTGCAGCGCCGCGCCCCTGATCGCATGCAGCGCCTCGGCCAGCGGCATCCCGCCCGCCAGCAGGCCGCGCCATTCCTCGATCTCCTCGGGGATCCGCGCCCGCCATCGCGCCGCAAGCTGCCGGTCGCCGCCGGTGTTGCGGTCCAGCGCGGCATAATCCAGCACCGGCAGGGCATCCTCGAGCACCGAGGCCAGCGTCCCGGCCAGGGCGGCGCCGGTCACGGGCTTGGGCAGGAAGGCCGCGAAACCGGCATCGCGGCAGGCCAGCCGCGTCTGGGTGGACACGTCGGCGCTCGAGGCGATGACCGGGATCGCCAGCCCCCGCGCCCGCAATGCGCCCATCAGGGCGATGCCGTCCATTTCCGGCATGTGCAGGTCGGTGATGATCGCATCGGGCAGCGGATGGTCCAGCGCCGCCAGCGCCACACGCCCGCCCGGCGCCGAGGCGACCCTGACGCCAGAGCGCCGCAACAGCTCCTCCATCACGTCGCGGTTGATCTTGCGATCCTCGACCACCAGGACGCGCCTTGCCCGCAACGCCGGCGAGGGGGCGGGACCGGCGGGCGGGCGATCCGGGGCCAGGCGCAGCTCGCGATGGGTCAGGGGCTGCGGCAGGGCCGCCCCGGCCAGGGTCAGCCCGCCGTCGGCAAGCCGCAGCACGGCGCCGTCCGGCGTGCCCGTCATCCGCGCGCGATCCAGCATCCGGCCGATACGGCGGCGCAGGGCCGGGTCGGGGATGTCCAGCAGCGGGCGCGGCAGGACCGGCGGCGGGTCGGCGGCCGGCGGACCGGGGTCCAGCGGCAGTTCCAGCACGAAGAGGCTGCCCACCCCCGGCCGGCTGTGCAGCGTCAGGCGACCCTGCATGCCCTGGGCCATCTGCCGGGCGATGGCCAGGCCCAGGCCCGTGCCCGACACCTCGCGCGAGATCGTCGCATCGGCCTGGGTGAAGGGATCGAAGATGGCGGCCTGGTCCTGTTCGGCGATGCCGTTGCCGCTGTCGAAGACCGAGAGCCGCAGCCGATCGCCCCGGCGAAAGACCCGCAGCGCGATCCGGCCCTGGGCGGTGAACTTGACGGCATTGCTGGTCAGGTTCAGCAGGATCTGCGTCAGCTTCTGCCGGTCGCCCAGGATCGTCGCCGGCACGTCGGCGGCGATGTCGCCCTCGAGCCGCAGCGGGCGCGACCCGATCAGCGCGCGGGTCTGGGCGATCACCTCGTCGAAGACCGCGTCCACCGCAAAGGGCCGGCGCTCGAAGACCATGTGCCCGCCTTCGAGCTTGGACAGGTCCAGCACGCTGTCGATGCTGCCCAGAAGCTGCCTTGCCGCGCCTTGCATGTCGGCGACCTGCCGGCGCGAGGCGGCGGGCAGCCGGTCGGCCAGCAGCAGTTCCGACAGGCCGGTGATCGCGTTCAGGGGCGTTCGCAGCTCATGGCTCATATTGGCCAGGAAGGCCGATTTCGCCCGCGACGCCGCCAGCGCGTCGTTGCGCGCCACCACCAGCTCGGCGGTGCGCTGCTC
Source organism: Paracoccus versutus (assembly GCF_029909795.1). Classification (NCBI taxonomy): domain Bacteria; kingdom Pseudomonadati; phylum Pseudomonadota; class Alphaproteobacteria; order Rhodobacterales; family Paracoccaceae; genus Paracoccus; species Paracoccus versutus. Next base: position 2,154,500 of record NZ_CP038196.1, on the reverse strand, counting down.
GACCTCGTCGCGCAGGTGGTCGCGATAGCGTTCCATCTGCGCGACCGTGCGGGTGAAATCCTGCGCCAGCCGCGCGATCTCGTCGTCGCGGGAACGCAGCCGCCCGGCCGCCGGGCCGGTCAGGCGGAACCCCCGCCCCTCGCGCAGGCCCTGCGCCGCCCGGCTCAGCGCGCCCAGGGGCGAGATGACGTAGCGCCTTGCCAGCAAAAACAGCAGCCCGGCCAGCAGCAGCGCCTGCAGGACGGCGGTCAGCACGATGCGCAGCGCCTGCCGGGTGAAGTCGTTGTAAAAGCCCACGAACGAGAAGGTGACGTCGAGCCTTGCGATCTCGGCCACGCCGTCGGGCGCCCGCAGGACGACCGAGCGGGTCTGCGTCAGGCGCTCGGGCGGCAGCATCCAGCCCTTCAGCCAGGCCGGCAGGGCGGCGGCGGGACGCTGGACCTGGAAGCGGGGGATCTGCGCCACCCGCAGCTGCTCGGGCGACAGCAGCAGATCCTCGATCCGCAGCGACAGGATCAGCGGCGCATCGACCAGCCGGTCCAGGATGGCCTGGACCGTGGTCAGGTCCACGTCCCAATAGGCGCGCTCAAGCTGCGGCGCGGCGGAATAGAGGATCCGCTCGGCATTGCCCGTCGCCACCGCGATGCCGCGGCGCAGGTCCGCGACGGCGCTGGCCCCGCCCAGCCCGATGCCCGAGACGATGCTGACCAGCGCCCCGGCCAGCACCATCCGGCGCGCGATGCTGCCCGTGCCCATGCCGCGCCTCACCCGCCCAGCCTGTGGCGCAGGATCGCCGCGATCCGGCCCTCGGCATGCATCCGGCGCAGCACGGCGCCCAGCCGCTCGGCCTTGTCCCGCCCGGCATCGCTGCGGGGAAAGCCGACATAGCGGCCGCGCACGTCCAGCGCGGTGGGCAGGACGCGGACCCGATCCTCGACCGCCAGCTTGCGCATGGCGTGGCGCAGGTTGGCCTCGCCGCCCACCACCACGTCGGCCCGGCGCAACAGCAGCTTGCGCAGGCTGGTCTCGTCATCGACCGAGCCTTCGTGCAGGAAATGCGTCGAGGCGTCGAAGGCGGGGGTATAGGTAAAGCCGTCGACCACGCCCACCGAATACCCGGCCAGCACGCCCAGGCCGGCAAAGTCGCGCAGGGGCGAATCCGCCATGACGACGAAGACCAGCCGCGTCGTCCGCAACGGCCCGACCATCAGCCAGTTGCGGAACCGCTCGGGGGTCGGCGCCAGCTGGAACAGCCCGTCCGCCTCGCCCATGCCCGGCGCCAGCAGCGCCCGGCGCCAGGGCAGGGGCACGAAGCGCATCCCGATCCCCAGCCGCAGGGCGGCATCGCCCAGGATGTCGATGTCGGCGCCGACGAACCGGCCGCTGTCCAGGTAGTTGTAGGGCGCGAACTCGTCCATCCCGACCATCGTCCAGGTTTCGGGCCCCGCGCGCAGGGCCGAGGGCGCGGCACAGGCAGCCGCCCAGCCCGCAAGCCCGCCCAGCACGCGGCGGCGCGCGACTGCGGCAGGGGGCGCGGCGCATGATGGCGCGGCCTTCCCGCCTTTGTCCGGGGAAATAATGTTGCCGCAGCAGGGCAATGTTTTCGTCTCTCACGCTCTGTCGGAGGGCTTTGCTAGTCCTCTCATAATCAACAGGAGAGTCCCATAGATGAAAACCATCCTCGCCACCCTTCTGGCGTCCGCGGTCGCGCTTGCGCCGCTGGCCGCCGCCGCCGAAAGCTGCACCAATGCCGGGCTGAAGCGCATCCAGGATCGCGGCACCCTGATCGCCGGGGTCAAGGCCGACTACAAGCCCTGGGGCTATCGCGACACGGCCGGCAACATCGTCGGGCTGGAGATCGACATGGCGCAGATGGTCGCCGACACGCTGGGCGTCAAGCTGGAGCTGGTGCCGGTGATCGCGTCGAACCGGATGCAGTTCCTGCAGCAGGGCCAGATCGACCTGATGATCGCCACCATGACCGACACCGCCGACCGGCGGGCGATGGTGGGGATCAAGGGGCCGAACTACTATGCCTCGGGCACGGCGGCGCTGACGCCCAAGGCGATGGGCCTGACCGATTGGAACGCATTGCGCGGCAAGCCGGTCTGCGGCGTGCAGGGCTCGTTCTACCTGCAGAAGATCGAACAGGAATACGGCGCCACCATCGCCGCCTTCGGCAACGCGGCCGAGGCCAAGCAGGCGCTGCGCGACAAGAAATGCGTGGCCTTCGTCTATGACGACACCACCATCGGCGCCGATTACGCCGCCGGCGGCTGGGACGATTTCGAGATCTCGCTGCCGGTCGAGGATTTCGCGCCCTGGGGCCTGGCCGTCGCCAAGTCCGAGGAAAGCTGCGCGCTTGGCCAGATCGTCTCGGGCCTGCAATACGCCTGGCACCGCGACGGCACGCTGATCGAGCTGGAAAAGAAATGGGGCGTCGCCGCCAGCCCCTTCCTGGCCGACATGCACGCGCGGATGGCCGATCCGCTGGCGCAGTAGGGGCCGCGCGCCGATGCTGACGGACATGCAGGATTTCTTCCGGGAACTGGCCGCCACCTCTCCGCACTGGAACTTCATCTGGCTTTACGATCCGGTCCAGATGGACCGGGTTCTGGGCGGGCTGTGGATGACCATCAAGCTCAGCCTGGCCTGCCTGGTGTTTTCCGTCGTCATCGGCGTCGTCGGCGCCTGGGCGCAGGAGGCGAAAAGCCGCCTTCTGCGCAGCGCGGTGCAGGGCTATGTGCAGTTCTTCCGCAACACGCCGCCGCTGATCCAGCTGCTGTTCTTCTATTTCGCGCTGGGGCAGTTCACCCCCAGCTACAGCCCCGACGGCTGGCTCGAGGTGCCGATCATCTCGAACGTCGGCTGGGCGATCATCGCGCTGTCCTTCTTTGCCGGCGCCTTCAACATCGAGATCTTCCGCGCCGGGATCGAGGCCGTGCCCCATTCCACCCGCGAGGCTGCGGAATCGCTGGGGATGACGCGGCTTCAGGCCTATACCAACGTGGTGCTGCCGCTGACCCTGCGGATCTCGCTGCCGGCGCTGTCGGCCAATCTCATCAACCTGGTCAAGACCACCAACCAGGCCTATGCCATCGCGGTCCCCGAACTGCTTTACCAGTCCGTCTCCATCTGGAACGATTTTCCCTCGGCCCAGAACCCGACCATGCTGCTGATGATGGTCTGCTACCTGGGGCTGGTCGGGCTGTTGTCCCTGGGCATGGGCCAATGGGAACGCAAGCTGAGGATTCCAGGCTATGGCGTATAAAACCCCCGTCCCGATGGCCAAGGGCGCGCTGCCGGTGCTGCTGCCCTTTGCCCCGCGCGGCCCGGCCTATGACGCGTTCTTCGCGACGCGCTGGCTGGCCGCGATCCCGGCCGGCTGGATCGTGGCGCTGGCGGCGCTGTTTCCCGCCATGGTCCTGGCGCAGGCCGGCGCCGCCGCCGCCATCGAAACCCCGCTGGAAAAACTGCTGCGCTGGATGCCCTTCCTGTTCACGCAGGGCTTCCTGTTCAACGTGCTGATCTCGGTCCTTGCCATGGCGATCGGGACGGCGGTCGGCGCCTTTGCCGGGCTGGCGCTGATCTCGCGCGCGCGGCTGTTGCGCGCCGTCGCGCGGGTCTATGTCACCTTCTTCCGCAACGTGCCCTGGCTCGTGCTGCTGTTCATCGTGCTGCTGGCCTTTCCGTTCCAGATCAAGGTCTTCGGCATGACGATCCCCCTGCCCGGCTGGATCAAGACGGTAATCGGCCTGGCCATCCCGGTATCGGCCAACATCGCCGAGGTGGTCCGCGGCGCCGTCCAGTCCGTGCCCACCGCGCAATGGGAGGCGGCCGAGTCGCTGGGCTTCACCCGCCGCCAGACCATCTGGCAGATCATCCTGCCGCAATGCTTCAAGCGGATGCTGCCGCCCTGGATGAACTGGTACGCGATCCTGACCATGTCCACGCCGCTCTGCTCGCTTCTGGGCGTGGGCGAGATCATCAGCCTGACCCGGCAGGCCATGGAGGCCGAGGGCAACCGCCCCGAACTCCTGATCCCCTTCTACGGCTTCGCGCTGCTTCTGTTCCTTGCATACTGCTATCCGATCGCCCGCCTGACCCTGCGGCTGGAACGTCGGTTCGCGGTCAAAAACTGAAAGGGTGTCCCATGACAAACTGGACCGCCGACCAGCCCATCGTCCGCCTGCGCGACGTCCACAAATCCTATGGCCAGGTCGAGGTGCTTCGCGGCATCAGCATGGACGTGATGAAGGGCGAGGTGATCTGCATCATCGGCCCCTCGGGATCGGGCAAGTCGACGCTGATCCGCTGCATCAATGCGCTGAACGACATCCAGGCCGGCTCGATCCAGGTCGAGGGGCAAGAGGTCCACGACCCCAGGCTGGACAAGCTGGCCTTGCGGCGCAAGGTCGGCATGGTCTTTCAGCAATACAACCTGTTCCCGCACAAGACCGCGCTGCAGAATGTGATGATGGCGCCGGTCAAGGTGCTGAAGGAAAAGCCTGCCGAGGTCGAGACCCGCGCCCGCGCCCTGCTGAAGAAGGTGCGGCTGGAGGGCAAGGAGAACCACTATCCGGGCGAGCTTTCGGGCGGCCAGCAGCAGCGCATCGCCATCGCCCGCTCGCTGGCGATGCGGCCCGACGTGATGCTGTTCGACGAGGTGACGGCAGCGCTGGACCCCGAGACGGTCAAGGAAGTCCTTGTCACCATCAAGGATCTGGCCGCCGAGGGCATGACCTGCATCCTGGTCACGCATGAGATGGGCTTCGCGCGCGAGGTCGCCGACCACATCTATTTCACCGACCGCGGCGTGATCGTGGAACACGGGCCCCCGGCCGAGTTCTTTACCCAGGCCAAGGACGCGCGCACCCGCGATTTCCTGGACCAGGTGCTGTAGCGCCGGCTAGAATCCGAACGCCTGCCCGATCCGGCGGATCGGGCGGGCATTTTCGCGGCCGGCAGGGCAAGGCGTGCGGACAAAGGCGGGCGATCAGCCCCCCAGGCGGCCCATCCCGAATACCCGGCGGCACATCGGTGACGAAATCCGTCGCGTAATCGAACAAGGCCACGTCGAGACGCGCGCACCCGCGATCTCCTGGGCTAGGTGCTGTCGCGCCCCAAGAACGCAACGCCCGCCCGATCCGGCAGATCGGGCGGGCGTCTTCATGTTCGCCAAAGGGGGGCGGGCGATCAGCCCGTCAGGCGGCCCATCTGGAATCCCGCCAGCACGTCGGCGACGAAATCCGCCGCATAGTCCGACGAAGCCACGTCGAACAGCATGTCCAGGCCGGGCTGGCCGTTGCGGTCGTTGCGGACCAGCACCGCATCCATGTGCAGGGCGCGGGTCTGGACCACGGCGCCGGGACCGAAAACATGCGGCCGGGTATCGACCGCGGTCAGCAGCGGCAGGGCATCGGCCAGGCCCGGCCCGGTCAGGGCCAGCCAGCACCAGGTCTCCTCGCGCCAGGCGTCGAAGCCCTTGGGGCCGGCGGCCTGCTGCCAGTCCTGCCGCAACGCGGCCAGCCCCGTTGGTCCGGCGAGGGGATCGGCCAGCAGGACGACCTCGTCGCCGCCCAGCCGGACGACGGTCATGCCGGGGGCCTCGGCCGTTCGGTGGATGGTGTCGGGCAGCGGGCAGCCGCGGCCGGACAGCCACGCGGCCGTGCCGGGCCCGCGCAACCCGAAACGCGGCAGCGCGGACAGGTCGAGCATCCAGTCCCGGCCGTCCTGGGGCCAGGCGTCCAGCAGCGGCAGCCGGTCGGCAAGCGGCCATATCCGGGCCGGTGCGGCAAGCGCGGTCATGTCACATCTCCTGTCGTGCGTTGTCTTTGTCATGGAAGGGCAGCGCGACGACGGGCGCCTCGACCTCGGCGCCGGCAAAGCCGCGCAGGGTGATCCGCGACCCCGGCTCGGCCTGGTCGGGGGCGACATGGGCCAGCCCGATCCATTGCCCCAGCGTCGGCGAATACCCGAAGGAGGTGACATGGCCGACAGGCTTGCCGTCCTGAAGCACCAGCGCGGATTCGCCCACCCCGGCCGCATTCCCCTCGTCCGGCAGGGCAAAGCCGCAAAGCCGGCGCTTGTCGCCCAGGGCGCGGCGGCGCTCGACCGCGGGCTTGCCGATGTAGAAGGGCTTCTTGCGCGACAGCGCCCAGCCCATGCCCAGCTCGTCCGGCGTGGACAGCGCATCGGTGTCCTGCCCGATGATGATATGGCCCTTTTCCAGCCGCAGGATGCGCGACGCCTCGAGCCCATAGGGCCGCAGCCCCAGGTCCGCCCCCGCCTCGAGCAGCGCCGCCCAAAGCCCGGCGGCATGGGATTGCGGCAGGTGGATCTCGTAGCTCAGCTCGCCGGTGAAGCCGATGCGCATGACCCGGACCGGACAACCCGCCAGTTCGCCCTCGCGCCCGTCCAGGAAGGCAAAGCCCTCGCGGCCGAAGTCGATGCTGCCGGGCAGGCGCTCCAGCACCTCGCGCGCCCTGGGGCCGGTCAGATTCATGGCGCCGAAGGCCGCGGTCACGTTCTGGATGTCCACCCTGGCGCCCATGATGGTCTTTTGCAGCATCATCTCGGCGAAAAGCCGATCGACCGCGCCGGTGGTCGCCGTCACGTAGAAATGCTCGTCCGACAGGCGGAAGGCCACGCCGTCGTCCAGGATCGACCCCATCTCGTTCAGGGCCAGGCAATAGCGCACCCGGCCCACCGGCTGCCCGGCATGGGCCATGGTATAGATGCGGTCCAGGAAGGCCCCCGCATCCGGCCCGCGGATCTCCAGCTTGCCCAGGGTCGAGACGTCCAGCATCCCCGCCGCCTCGCGCACCATGCGGATCTCGCGCCGGATCGCATCCTCGGGCGCGTCGGCGCCGGGATAGACCAGGGGCCGCCACCAGGCGCCCACCGGCGTCATCCGGGCCCCGGCCGCCAGATGGGCAGCGTGCAGCGGCGTGCGGCGGTGGCGTTCGGGCGTGGTATCGGCCAGAAGGCCCAGCCTTTCCGGGCCGAAGGGCGGGCGCGCGGTGGTGATGCCGACCTCGGCCAGGCTGCGCGCGGTCTTGCGGGCGACGATGCGCGCCGTGGCCAGCGCCGAATGCCGCCCCTGCGACGGCCCCATGCCGACGGTGGAATAGCGCTTCACCAGCTCCAGTTCGCGATAGCCGTCGGCGATGGCGTTCTCGATGTCCTTGACCTGGAGATCCTCGTCGAAATCGACGAAGTCGCGGCCCTTGGGATGGGCTGGCGAGGGCGCGGCGCGGCGCCAGCCGGCCTGCACCGGCGCCGGCGCCGGCAGTTCCTGCGCGGGCGCCAGGCCCAGCCCGGCCGCGGCGCCCAGCCCGGCGATCCGGCCGCTTTCGATCACCGCCGCCAGGTCGGACAGGCCCGCCGCCGCCCCGGCAAGGTGGACATGATCCGGCACCCCGGTGATCGAGAAGCGCGTGCCGCCGTCGTCCGAGGACAGCCGCGCCCCGGCATGAAGCGCAAGCTGGTAGCCCGGCGTATAGCCGCCGGCCATGACCAGCAGGTCGCAGTCCAGCCGGGTCCGGCCGCCCTGGCGGTCCTGGACCTCGACCGCCTTCAGGTGCAGGCCGCCGCGGGCCTGCCGGATGGTGCAGCCGCGCATGACCGGCACCCCGCGCCGCGCCAGTTCCGGGGCAAGGCCGTCGCGGTCCTCGACCTCGGGGTCGATCACCGCGGCGATCCTGACGCCGGCGTCGTCCAGGTCCAGGGCCGCCAGATAGCCGTCGCGGTCGCCGGCATAGACCACCGCCCGCCGGCCCGGACGCACGCCGTAATGCCGCATCAGGCGCTGCGCGGCCGAGGACAGCATGACGCCGGGCAGGTCGTTGTTGCGAAAGATCAGCGGCTGCTCGTGCGCGCCGGTGGCCAGCACCAGCTCGGCCGCGCGGATGCGGATCAGGCGGTCGCCTTGCAGCACCGGCAGCCAGTTGTCGGCGAAATGCCCGTTGCAGGTCGCGCCGGACAGGACCGCGATCCCGGCCGCCGCCGCCTGCCGGCGCAGCGCGTCCAGGTGGCGGGCCGCATCGGCGGTTTCGACGCCGAAGCGGGCATAGGTCAGCGCGCCGCCCAGTTCCGGCTCCTTCTCGACCAGGATCACGTCGGCGCCCGCCTCGGCGGCGGCGATGGCGGCGGCAAGGCCGGCCGGCCCCGCCCCCACCACCAGCACGTCGCAATGCCGGGTTTCCTTGAGATAGCTGCGCGGCGCCGGGTCCAGGCTGACGGTGCCCAGCCCGGCCGAGGCGCGGATGATCGGCTCCCACAGCTTCAGCCAGCTATTCCTGCGCGGCCCGAAGAAGGTGCGGTAATAGAAACCCACCGGCAGGAAGCGGCCCAGGTGGTCGATGATGCGGCCGCGATCCCGGCGCAGGCTGCCGCTGACGTTCAGCGGCGTGACCGCCATGCCCTCGGCCACCTGGCGCAGGTCGGCGCGGACATTGGCCTCGTCGCCGATCTGCACCAGGGTATTGGCGTCCTGCCCGGCCATGGTCAGGATGCCGCGCGGGCGGTGATACTTGAAGGACCGCGACAGGATCCATTCGCCCTTCGCGGCCAGCGCGCTGGCGATAGTGTCGCCGGGATGGGCAGAGACGGGCCGCCCCTCGAAGGTGAAGCCGATGGCGGCGTTGCGGTCGATGCGGCTGCCCCAGCCGTGGCCAAGTCTGTTGCTCATGCGGCGCTCGTGGGTTTGTCTGCGTCCGAACCCTTCAGCCAGGTGCGCAGGATTTCATCCGAGATCAGGTTGCGTTCAGCGATGAACACCGTGTTCGAGGGGGTGTGGCGCCACCATTCGCGCAGCACGCCCATCGGGTTCGGCGCCAGGAAAAGCCGCTCGACCAGGGTTTCGTCGCGGGCCTCGTCCTCGGCTTGGACGGGGCCGAGCCATTGGAATTCGGAAATATTGCGGGGCCCGTTCACCGGGCAGGTCATGATCTTCATCGCAGCACCTCAATGCCCGGCCGCCGTGGCGCCCATTTCGTTCAGAAGCTCGAATCGCGCAAAGCGCTCCAGCGCAAAGGGCATCAGGATGTCGGGCACCCGGCCGGTCGCGATGGTTTCGGCCATGCGCTTGCCCGCCACCGCCGTCGCCTTGAACCCCCAGGTGCCCCAGCCCGCGTCCAGCCAATAGTTCTGCAGGGGCGAGGCGCCCATGATCGGGCTGAAATCCGGGGTGATGTCGGTGATCCCCGCCCATTGCCGCAAAAGCTTGACGTTGTGCAGGAAGGGCATCAGCTGCAGCGCGCCGGTGGCCAGCGCCTCTTTCTGCGGCAGGCTGGAGCGGGTCGAGGCCAGCTGGTAGGGGTCGGTCCCGCCGCCGATCACGATCTCCCCGCGCGAGGACTGCACCAGATAGGTATGCAGGTTCGACGAGGACAGCAGGATGTCCAGGAACGGCTTGAGCGGCTGCGTGACCATGGCCTGCAGGGGAAAGCAGCGGATCGGCAGCCGGATGCCGGCCATTTCGGCGATGCGCCCGTTCATCCCGCCCGCCGCCTGCAAGACCTGCCCGGCCAGGACGGTGCCGCGATTGGTCCGTATCTCGGTCACGCGGCCGCCGGCGATGCCGAAGCCCGTGACCTCGGTGCGCTGGTGGATCTCGACCCCGCGCTCGGCGGCGCGCTTGGCATAGCCCCAGGCGACGGCGTCGTGGCGCGCGGTGCCGCCGTCGGCGTGCCACAGCCCGCCCAGGACCTCGTGCTGGCCGCCGAAATCCATGTTCACATGCGGGCACAGCTCCTGCACGGTCTGGGCATCCACGACCTCGGCGCGGATGCCGGCATGCTTGCCCATCTCGGCCCGCAGGCGAAAGCTGCGCATGGCCGCGTCGGAATGGGCCAGCGTCAGCTGGCCGCGCTGCGAGAACATGACGTTGAAGCCCAGCTCCTGCGACATGGTCTCGAACAGCGAGACGCCTTCGCGATAGAACTCGATCGAGGGCAGCGTCAGGTAGTTCGAGCGCACCGTCGTCGTGTTGCGCGCCGTGTTGCCGCCGGCCAGATAGCCCTTTTCCAGCACGGCGATGTTCGAGATGCCGTGGTAATGCGACAGGTAATAGGCCGCCGCCAGCCCGTGGCCGCCGCCGCCGATGATGACGACATCGTAGCTTTTGCGCAGCTCGGGCGTGGAGGGAATGTCGCGATAGGGCCGGTGGCCCCGTCTCAACCCGTATTTCAGCAATTCGATCGGCATGCGTCGTCCCCGGTTTTCCGCCGCCAGTCTTGCCGCCGGCCGCTGCGCGGGCAAGAAACGGAACCTGGCCCTCAGACCCCGTTTTCGTAATGGCCGGAAAAGAAAACCCGCTGGCAAGGGGCAGGCCGTCCCGCTATAATGGCCGGCGGCCCGGCAGATGAGGATCGGCCCCATGGACCTGCGCTTTCTGGAAACCTTCATCGCCATCGCCGATTGCGGCTCGATCGCCGAGGCGGCCCGGCGGCTGAACCGCACGCCGGCGGCCCTGACCCAGCGCCTGCACGCGCTGGAGCAGGAGCTGGGGCACAAGCTGGTCCTGCGCTCGGGGCGCACGGTGCAGCCCACGGCCGAGGGGCTGGCGATCCTGGATCACGCCCGCGCGCTGGTGCAGGGCGCGCGCGATCTTCAGGCGCTGGCGGCGAACGGGGTGCCGGCGGGGCAGTTGCGGCTGGGCGCGACCGCGACCTCGCTGACCGGATTGCTGCCGGCCATCATCACCCGGCTCAGCGCCGACTATCCCTCGATCGAATATTTCGTCCAGCCCGGCTCGTCGGTCGATCTCTACCATCGCGTGGTCGAGGGACAGCTGGACGCGGCGATCATCGTCAGGCCGCAATTCGCCATCCCGAAATCCACCGACTGGCTGACCATCCGCGACGAGCCGCTGGTCTTCATCGCCTCGCAATCCGCGCCGCCGCTCGACCCGCATGTGCTGATCGAGCGGTCGCGCTTCATCCGCTACGACCGCAACCAATGGGGCGGGCAGATCGTGGACAAATACATCCGCGACCACGGGCTGAAGGTGCAGGAATGGCTGGAGCTGGACGCGCTGGACGCCATCGCCGCGCTGGTGGACCGGGGCCTGGGGGTGGCCATCGTCCCCGACTGGGCGCCGCCCTGGCCGGATGGGCTGCGGCTGCGCAAGACCCTGCTGCCCGCCGGCGAGGCGCGGCATACCGGGGTGATCTGGCAGCGGTCCGGCGCCCGGCATCCGGCGGTCCACGCCTTTGTGCAGGCCTGCCGGACGGTCTTTGCCGGGCCGGCCGCCGGCGGCAGGGGCCGGCCGCAGCCCTGAGGCGGGGCCCTACCAGATCTGCGCCGGCCGCGCGATCATCAGCCAGAAGATGCCCGGCACGGCGGCAAAGGCCGGAAAGCCGAAGGCGAACCAGGCCCGGAACAGCCGAAAACAGCGCGGCGGCAGCGCCCCCCGGTGCAGCGCCGAGACGGCCAGGCCGCGCATCTGCATCTGCATCTGCATCCAGACCACCGGCAGCCAGAAGGCGCCGGTCAGCAGATAAAGCAGCAGCGACAGCACGATCCGATGCTCGCCCAGCCCATGGCCCAGGTGCCAGGCCAGCGCGCCCGCGACCACCCCCGGCCCGGCCAGCGCCCGATGCATCAGTTCCAGCCCGTTCTCGAAATCCGTGGTCAGCGAGATGATCGCGGTCAGCGTCCAGAACAGCACCAGCACCACGAACAGCACCGGCTTGATGGGATAAAACCGGGCGAACCAGCGCTCCCGCACCGTGGCCGGGCGCGCGCGCAAGGTCTCCTCCAGGCCGCGGGGCCGGATGCCGGTCAGCTGGGTCCAGGGCGCCGGGTCGCCGACGGCGCCGTGGCGGATCTCGGCCCGCGCGGTGCTGCGCAGCGGCGGGCGCCGGCCCAGCCTGCCCGCCAGGTCGCCCGCCCGGTAAAGCAGGCCCGCCACCAGCCAGGCAGCGCCAGCGGCCGCGCCGGGCGCCAGCCCAGCCAGGCGCGATGCAGCGCCCCCACCTGGGCAAAGGACAGTCGCTCTGGCCCGGCCAGTTCCAGCGCCAGCCGTGCCGGCCGGTCGGGCGGGACGAAGAACGCCACGGTTTCGGCCACATCCTCCAGCGCCGCCCCCTGCAGGGGGCCGGTCTCGGGCATCACCGGCAGCACGGGCAGGGCCGCCAGGCCGCGGATCAGCGCGCTGGCGCCAAAGACCGGCCCGCCCAGCACCACCGAGGGCCGCAGGATCACCCAGTCCGGGTCCAGCGCCATCAGCGCCCTGTCGCCCTTGAGCTTGCTGGCCGAATAGGCCGAGGCCTGCCGCCGGTCCACCCGATGGCCGAGAAATGCACGGCCCGCCGCACCCCCGCCGCCGCGCAGGCGCGAAACAGCGCCTCGGCCCCGGTGGCATGGGCGGCGGCGGTATCCTCGCGCGCATTGTCCTGCAGCACGCCGACGCAGTTCACCACCGCGTCGATGTCGCGAAGATGCGGCAGCCAGGTCTCGGGCTCGCGCGCCTGGCGGAAATCCACCCGGATCCAGCCCGAGACCGCGCCGGGTGCCGCCGGCGCGGCGCTGCGGGTGGTGCCCAGGACGACATGGCCGTCGGCGACCAGCCGGGTGCAGACGCTTTGCCCGATCAGCCCCGTCGCCCCCGTCACCAGCACCCCCATGGCCGGCCTGCATCGGGGGCTGTATCGGGGGCTGGGCCGGCCGCCTCACGCCTGATCGGGCGGCTCATCGGTCGTTTCTCCCTGGGATTTGCACGAGAATTCCGCGAGGACCAGGTGAAGCGCCCGCAAGCGGCCTTGTTCCAGCGCCGCAGCGGATCAGGAACCATGTCCCCTTCCGGGTCGTTCTACACGCATGACGTGTCCGAAGATCGCCGGCACAGCCCCAGGGCGCCGCGACCCGCATTTCCATCGTGCTTTCGTTCAGGTTTTTCCAGTCGTGCCGCAGGCGTTCTTCCATCGCATCAGGAGGAAAACACGATGCCGCACGAAATCCCCCACCCCGCATGCACCGCGGTTGCGGCCTGCCTGCTGCTTGCCGCCTGCACCGCGCCGCCAAGCGCCGGGCCGGACAAGGCCTATGACGTGCAGGTCTCGGCGCCGGGCCTGGTCGAATGCAGCACCCCCAGCCCGCAGGTCGTCCGTTCCGGCCTCAGCGCCACCAACCGCGCCCGCAGCCAGGCCGGGCTGCCCGCGGTCCAGGCCAATGCCCTGCTGTCGCAGGCCGCGGCCGCCCATGCCTGCGACATGGCGCAGCGCGGCCGGATGAGCCATGCCGGCAGCCGCAGCAGCGGCCCGGCGCAACGGCTCAAGGCGCTGGGATATGCGCCGCGCATCACCGCCGAGAACATCGCCGCCGGCCCCTACGGCGCCGACCAGGTGCTGGGGGAATGGAACAGCTCCAGCGGGCACCGGGCCAATATCCTGATCCCGCAGGTCCGGCAGTTCGGCATCGGCCACGCCACCGGCGCGGATGGCCGGACCCGCTTCTGGTCGGCCGTCTATGCCGCGCCAGCCGGGCGCTGAACGCAGCGGGTCGGGCCGCCGCTAGGACGCGGCGACCGGCCCGGGCTTTGCTGTCTGGACGGCTGTTACGGCTGCTGCGTCGACGATGTCTTTGACGGAGCATCCTCGCGAGAGGTCGTTTGCGGGTTTTGCCAGTCCCTGCAGGATGGGCCCGATGGCGGTGAGGCCGCCCAGGCGCTCGGCGATCTTGTAGCCGATATTGCCCGCGGCGAGGTCGGGAAAGACGAAGACGTTCGGCCGCCCCGACAGCCGGCTGGCCGGCGCCTTCCTCGCCCGGATCGCCTCGTCCAGCGCGGCGTCGAACTGCATCTCGCCATCCACCTCGAGATCCGGGGCCGCGGCGCGGATCAGCGCCAGCGCCTCGCGCAGCCGGCCGAGGCTCGGGTGGTCGGCCGAGCCCGCGGTCGAGAAGGACAGCAGCGCCACCCGCGGCTCCTCGGCCAGCAGCCGGCGGCAGCTTTCGGCGGCCGAAAGCGCGATGGCGGCGAGCTCCTGCGCGTCGGGCTGGATCACCAGCCCGCAATCGGCAAAGATCATGCCGCCCCTGATCGGCGCGCCCGGCCCGCAGGACAGCATCAGGAAAAAGCTCGACACGATGCCGGCATCGGGGGCCCGGCCGATGATCTGCAATGCGGCGCGGACGGTGTCGGCGGTGGTGGCGACGGCGCCGCCCAGCGTGCCGTCGGCCTGGCCCAGCCGCACCCGCATCGCCGCCTGGCGGATCGGGTCGCGCATCTCGGCCAGCGCGCGTTCGCCGGTCATGCCCCTGGCCGCGCGCATGCGGTGCCAATGGTCGGCCAGTTCCGCCAGGTCGGGCGCGCCGGCCGGGTCGATGCGGCGGGCGCCGGGGATCTCGGGCCCGCCCATCAGGGTGACGCGCGCCAGCCCCTCGGCCAGCAGCCGGCGGGCGGCCTCGGCCACGCGCGGGTCGTCGCCCTCGGACAGGATGATGTGGCGGTCCAGCGCCTTGGCGGTCTGGTGGATGCGCTCGAGCGGTTTCATCTCTTACCCCAGGAAATGCAGGCCGGCGACGACGAAGACGCCCAGGAACACGGTCTCGGCCACGATCAGCCCGATGGCGCCGGCGCCGACCTCGAGCATCTTGCCGAGCGAGGTCTTGATGCCGACCGCGGCGATGGCGATCAGCAATGCCCAGCGGGACAGCTGCCCGGCGAAGTCCGAGACCGCCGGCGGCACCAGCCCCAGGCTGTTGAGCGTGGCGAGCGCGAGAAAGCCGATGACGAAGCCCGGCAGCAGCGGCGGCGCCTTGCCGCCCCGGCGGTCCGAAAGCCCGCGCGCCCGGATCGCCAGGGAAAAGCACAGCACCACCGGCGCCAGCATGGCGACGCGGATCAGCTTGACCAGGGTCGCGGTCTCGCCCGCCTCGGGGCCGATCGAGAAGCCGGCGCCGACCACCTGGGCGACGTCATGGATGGTGCCGCCCAGGAAGACGCCGGAATCGCGGGCGGTGAAGCCGAAAAGCCCGGCCAGCATCGGGTAGAGCACCATGGCCACGGTCGAAAGCACGGTGACGGAGAGCACGGTGAAGACCAGGTCGCGCTCGGATTTCTCGTGCCGGGGCAGGACGGCGGCGATGGCCATGGCCGCCGAGGCGCCGCAGATCGCCACCGAGCCGCCGGTCAGCAGCGCAAAGCGCCAGCCGCGGCCGGCCAGCCGGCTGGCGGCAAGGGCGAACAGGATGGTCAGCACCACGCCCGCCGCCACCAGCGCGATGGCGCCCGGCCCCAGCGCCGCCAGCATGCCGGCCGAGATGCGCGCGCCCAGAAGCGCCACCCCCAGCCGCAGCACGGTGCGCGCGGTAAAGGCGATGCCGGGGGCGGTGCGGGTGCCCTCCTCGGCCAGGAAGTTCAGCGCCAGGCCCAAAAGCAGCGCCATCAGCATGGCGGGGGCGCCGTAATGATCCGACAGGAACTGCGCCGTGGCCGCGACCAGCGCCGAGACGGCGAAGCCCGGAAAGGCTTCCTCGATCAGGCCGCGCGAAGGGATCATGGTGGAAATCATCGTCCTCACCGGGATGCGGGGATGGGCCGGGGCGCTTGTTGCTGCGCGCCGGGGGGTGTCATGGGGGCCGCGGGCGGGGCGGGGCGCCGAGGGGGGCTCTGCCCCCCTCGCGCTTGCGCGGCCCCTCGATGGGGCCGCGCAAGCGCCCCCCGGGGTATTTGGGAAACGGAGAAAGGCAGGGGACGCCCCGGCCTTCCGCCGCCGTCCCGCCTCAGGCCGCGCCCTGCTGGGGGCGCATGTCGGCCGGGTCGATGCCGGCGACCACCACCGGCTTCTTCATCGCGTCGCGGCGGAAGGGCTCGCCCAGTTCCTGGTTCAGCAGCACCTCGATGAAGGTGGTCTCGCGGTTCTTCATCTGCCGCTCGACCGCATCGTGCAGCGCCGCGGTCAGTTCCTCCTGGCTCTTCACCTGCACGCCGACGAGCCCGCAGGCCTGGGCGATCTTCGCATAGGAGGTGTCGCGGTCCAGCTCGGTGCCGACGAAGTTGTTGTCGTACCACAGCGTGGTGTTGCGCTTTTCCGCCCCCCACTGGTAGTTGCGGAAGATCACCATGGTGATCGCCGGCCAGTCCTCGCGGCCGCAGGCGGTCATCTCGTTCATCGAGATGCCGAAGGCGCCATCGCCGGCAAAGCCGATCACCGGCACGTCCGGATTGCCGATCTTGGCGCCCAGGATCGCCGGGAAGCCGTAGCCGCAGGGCCCGAACAGCCCCGGCGCCAGGTATTTCCGCCCGGCCTCGAAGCTCGGGTAGGCATTGCCGATGGCGCAGTTGTTGCCGATGTCCGAGCTGACGATCGCCTCTTTCGGCACCGCCTGCATGATCGCCCGCCAGGCCTGGCGCGGGCTCATCAGCCCGGCGTCGCGCCTGCGCGCGTCCTCGTTCCATTCGGTGCCGGGATCGTCCTCCTCGTGGTCCAGGCTCGACAGTTCCTGCGCCCAGCGGGACCTGGTCTGCGCCACCAGCGCCTTGCGTTCCGCCCGGCCGGCATCGCCGGCGGTGGGGGCAAGCTGCGCCAGGATGCCGCGCGCCACCTTGGCCGCGTCGCCCTGGATGCCGACCGTGACCTTCTTGGTCAGCCCGATGCGGTCGGCGTTGATGTCGACCTGGATGATCCTGGCGTCCTTCGGCCAGTAGTCGATGCCATAGCCCGGCAGGGTCGAGAACGGGTTCAAGCGCGTGCCCAGCGCCAGCACCACGTCGGCCCTGGCGATGATCTCCATCGCCGCCTTCGAGCCGTTGTAGCCCAAGGGGCCCATGGCCAGCGGGTGCGAGCCGGGGAAGCTGTCGTTGTGCTGGTAGTTCGAGCAGACCGGCGCATCCAGCCGCTCGGCCAGCCTGGCCAGCTCCGGGATCGCGCCCGACAGCACCACGCCGGCGCCCGACAGGATCACCGGGAACTCGGCCCCGGACAGCAGCTTTGCCGCCTCGGCCACCGCCTGCTCGCCGCCCGCGGGCCGCTCGAAGGCGACCACCTGCGGCAGCTCCACGTCGATGACCTGGGTCCAGAAGTCGCGCGGGATGTTGATCTGCGCCGGGGCCGAGTTGCGCCAGGCCTGCATGATCACCCGGTTCAAGACCTCGGGGATGCGCGAGGCGTCGCGCACCTCTTCCTGGTAGCAGACGCAATCGGCGAAGATGCGCATCTGCTCCATCTCCTGGAAGCCGCCCTGGCCGATGGTGCGGTTCGCCGCCTGCGGCGTGACCAAGAGCAGCGGGGTGTGGTTCCAGTAGGCGGTCTTGACCGGCGTGACGAAGCCGGTCACGCCGGGGCCGTTCTGCGCGATCGCCATCGACATCCGGCCGGTCGAGCGGGTGAACCCGTCCGCCATCATCCCGGCGTTCGTCTCGTGCGCGCAGTCCCAGAACGTGATCCCAGCCCTGGGAAACAGGTCCGACACAGGCATCATCGCAGAGCCGATGATCCCGAACGCATGCTCGATCCCGTGAAGCTGGAGAACTTTCACAAAAGACTCCTCAGTGGTCATTCTCATGGCGATGGCTCCTTATTTGCGCTCGTCGCGGAAGTGATAGAGTTTGTAGAGGCCCCATTGGCCGAGGCGCCGGAACGGCGTCCTCCAGCCCTCATGCGGCAATTCGTCGTTGAAGATCGGCAGCCTGGGCACAGCCTCGCCCGCGACCAGCTGCGCCATGCGCCGCCCGGCCATGGCGGAATACATCACGCCGTTGCCGCCATAGCCCAGCGCATAGAAGGCGCCGGGCAGGTCGGCCAGTCCGGTGATGCGCGGCATCATGTCGTGGCTGACATCCACCCAGCCCCACCAGCTGTAGTCCAGCTCGATCCCGCGCAGGGCGGGGAACTTGCGGGCCATCCCCTGCTTCAGCGCCTCCAGATGCGCCGGGTTCGCGGCATCGCGGCCGGTGATCGCGGCACGCGAGCCGATCTGCAGCCGGTTGTCGGGCAGCAGCCGGTAGTAATGCCGCAGCGTCCGGGTGTCGGTCAGCGGCGAGAGCTTTTGGATGCCGACCGCCTCCAGCTCGCCCGGCGTCAGCACGCGGGTGACGATGCTGTTCGACATGATCGGCATCAGCCGGTCCCTGAGCCGCGGGTGCAGGCCGCGCGGCGCATAGGCCGCCGTCGCCACCGCCACGCGCTTGGCGCGCACCGTGCCGCCCGGCGTGCGCAGGTGATGCACGCCGCCGCGGTATTCCCAGCCCTGCACCGGGCTGTCGACATGCACTTTCGCGCCCAGTTCGCGGGCGACGCGCAGGTAGCCGAAGGCCAGCTTCGCGGCATGGATGCCGACGCCGTCCACCTCCCACATGGCGCCATGCGCCTCCATGTCGCGCACGACGGTCCGGTGCAGCTCGTCGCGCGAGATCATGCGGGCGTCATAGCCGAAGGTCTCGCGCAGAAGCGCCGCCTCCTTCTGCAGCGCGGGCATCACGCTGGCCTTGTGGGCGATGTAGTAATGCCCGCCGTCCTGCGGATCGCAGTCGATCGCATGGTCGCGGATCAGCCCGCGGAACAGCTCGAACCCTTCGCAGACCTCGGCATGCAGGCCCTTGGCGGTATCGAGGCCCCAGCGCTCGATCCACTGGCTGCGCTTGAGCCGGCCCGAACTGACCTGCGCCTGCCCGCCGTTGCGGGTCGAGCAGCCATAGGCGACGCCGTTCGCTTCCAGCACGGTCGCCTTGATGCCGTGCATCTTGGCCAGGTGGAGGGCGCAGGAAAGGCCGGTATAGCCCGAGCCGATCACCACCACGTCGGCATCCATGTCGCGCGTGACCGGGCCGTCGTCCGCAGGCGGCTCGCCGGCGGTGCCGATCCAGTAGGTCGGCGCGTAATCGCTGCGCGGGCCCAGGCTGCGGCTGGTGATGGGGTCATAGAACGGGTCGTAGGGCTGCGCGCCCGCTCGTTTCTCGATCGCCTGCATGGCGGGCCTCATTTCTCGGCAAGGGCGGAGGCGGGGGCAGGGGCGGGGATGGCCGGGCGCTGCTTGCGGATCGCCTGCTTCTCGACGATCCGGCCGTCCGCGATGCGGAACAGGTCCACGCCCTGAACTTCGGTCCGGCTGCCGTCCGGGTTGGTGGCGCGGAAGGTCCATTGCGACACGCCGCGGGTGCCGTCCTCGGACAGGAAATGCGTGTGGTCGGCCCATTCGACGTCCGGCATCGTGGTCCAGACGGTCTCGAAGGCCCTGGCGATGGCGGCCTTGCCCTCGACCTTGTTGCCGTATTCATGCTCGCCGGCGACGGTGTAGAACACGCAATCCTCGGCGAAATGGGTCATCACGCCGTCGATGTCGTGGCGGTTGAAGGCGTCGAAGGTGGCCTTCAGGTCGGCGGCGGTCAGCTTGCGGGTCATCGGTGGATACTCCTCTCCCGGTCGGCGGCGCGCGGGCGCGCCTCCGGGACGTTTGCGGTGAATGGTTGCGGGTCAGCTCCGGCGGACGGGGGTCAGACCTTGCCCTTCCAGGGGATCAGCGCGCGCTCGATGCGGCGGATCAGCAGGTCGAAGGCAAAGGCCAGGATGCCGATCACGATGATCCCCATGATCACGGCGTCGCTGGCCAGGTATTCGGCCGAGTTCAGCACCATGAACCCCAGGCCGCGGTGGGCGGCGACCATCTCGGCCGCGACCAGCGTCGTCCAGCCCACGCCGATGCCGATGCGCATGCCGGTGAAGATCTCGGGCAGCGCCGCCTTCAGGATGACGTGGAAGATCACCTGCAGCTTGCTGGCGCCCATGGCGTAGGCGGCATGGATCTGCTCGATCGAGACCGAGCGCACGCCGGCGCGCGCCGCGATGGCCATGGGGGCAAAGATCGCCAGGAAGATCAGGAAGACCTTGGGAAACTCGCCGATGCCCAGCCAGATGATGATCAGCGGCAGATAGGCCAAGGGCGGCAGCGGGCGGTAGAACTCGATGATCGGGTCCAGCAGGCCCCGGACCACCCGGTTCACCCCCATCAGGATGCCGACCGGCACCGCGACGGCCAGCGCCAGGAAGAAGGCGCCCAGCACCCGGCCAAGGCTGGCCAGCGTATGCTGCACCAGGGTCGAGTTCGACACCCCCTCGGTCGCGGCCAGCACGAACTTGCCCCAGACCGCGGCGGGCGAGGGCAGGAACAGCGGCCTGACCCAGCCCATGCCGGTGACCAGGAACCACAGCGCGATCAGCGCCAGCGCCGTGGCCAGGCTGATGAGCGCGCTGGAGCCGTCGCCGGGGGCGCCGTAGGATACGCCGGGCCGGGCCGGGCGTGCTTTCATCAGCCGGTCAAGCATGGATCTTTTCCTGCTCGCCGGCGCGTTCGTCGCCATAGATGATGCCAAGGATCTGCTCCCTCATCTCGATGAAATCGGGGCTGGACTTGATGGCGCGGGCATTGCCCTCGGCCAGGAAGCGGCGGTTGAAGTCCAGCTCGTAGGTGTGGGTGATGCGGCCCGGCCGCGGCGACATGACGATCAGCCGCGAGCCGAGGAACAGCGCCTCCTCGACGCTGTGGGTGATGAAGAAATACATCTTGTCGGTCTGCTGCCAGATCTGCAGCAGCAGTTCCTGCACCGTCTCGCGGGTCAGCGCGTCCAGCGCCGCCATCGGCTCGTCCATCAGCAGCATGGCCGGGTCGCAGGTCAGGGCGCGGGCAATGCCGACGCGCTGCTGCATCCCGCCCGACAGGTGATAGATCATGTGCTTGTGGAAGTCCTGCAGGCCGACCAGCGCCAGGTTCTTCACCGCGCGCTCGCGCCTTGTCCTGGCATCCACGCCCTGCAGTTTCAGGCCGAATTCCACGTTGTCGATGACGTTCAGCCAGGGCAGCAGCGCGTGTTTCTGGAACACCACGCCGCGCTCGGCGCCGGGGCCGGCGACCGGGCGGTCGCCCAGCGTGATCTGCCCGGCCGAGGGCGCCATGAACCCGGCCATCAGGTTCAGGAGCGTGGTCTTGCCGCAACCCGAGGCACCCAGCGCCACGACGAAATCGCCGCTCTTGACCTCGAGGTTCACGCCTTTCAGCGCCGTGACAGGGGCGCCCTTGTGATGGCCCGGATAGATCAGGCTGACGTCGGAAACTTTCAGTGTCTGCATATCAGCGGTCTTTCAGAGGAAAGGGTTGAAGCGCGCGGGAAGGCGGCCCCGCAGGGGGCCCGCCGCCTATTGCGCCGCGGCCTGGGCGAAGCTCGGGTTCACGAAGGGGGCGTAATCGTCCAGCGCGCCGTCGATCTGCTTCTGCTCGACCAGGAAGCGGGCGCTTTCGCCCAGCGCGCGCACCGCGCCGCCGGTCAGCCAGGTCTCGGATGCCTGCTCGGCCGCATCCGGGAAGGACAGCATGTTCAGCGCCTCGACCGTGCCGGCGGCGTCGCCGCCGATCATCTTGACGATGCCCGCGACCTGCGGGGAATCCTCGGTCCAGGCCGCCTTGTCGGCATTGTAATCGGCATAGGCCCCGGCCAGCGCCTTGGTAAAGGCGGCCATGAAGTCCGGGTTCTCGGCAGCGAATTTCTTGTCCGCCACCAGCCCGTCGAAGGTCGGCACGCTGGCCGCGCCGATCTGTTCGCTGTCGGCGATGACCGCGCCTTCCTTCATCAGCTCGGTCAGCACCGGCGGCCAGACATAGGCCGCGTCGATGTCGCCGCGCTGCCAGGCGGCCAGGATCTGCGGCGGCTTCATGTTCAGGATGTTGACGCCGCGCGGGTCGATCTTCCAGACTTGGTCCATGCCCACGAGCAGGTGGAAATGCGAGGTCGAGACGAAGGGCACGGCGACGTTCTTGCCGGCCAGATCCTCGGGCTTCTCGATGCCCGAGCCGTTGCGGGCGACCAGCGCCTCGGACTTGCCGATATTGTCGAGGATCCAGAACAGCTCGAACTCCACCCCGCGCGTCGCCGCGGCGGCGATCCCGGTCGAGCCGATCACCCCCACCGGCACGTTGCCCGAGGCAAGCGCCGTCGAGATGTCGCCGCCCGAGGAAAACTGCCGCCAGTCGATCTTGTAGCCCGCCTCCTTGGCCGCGGCGTCCAGCCGGCCGTCGGCGATGGCGGCGATGAAGGGGCCGACGATCTGCTGGTAACCGACGACCACGGTGGTCTCGGCATGGGCGGGGGCCAGGCCGAGGCCGGCGCCAAGCGTCATCGCGGCCAGGAAGGCTCCGGCCCGGTTCATGTTGGTCATTCTTGTGACTCCCTGTCTTTCGATTGTTGGTCTTGCGACGCGGCCGAGCCTGTCGGCTCAGCCCCGGTGATTGGCATGGGCAACTCTGCACGGTTGCTTCTGCGGCAAAATGTTGCAGGTGACGGGGCGTAACGATATGTCCAGATGAAAGCAAAGATAAGGCCAGATGAGCGACCGGATTCCCGTCGAAATGTTCTTTTCCCGCGACAGCGATGCAGGCACGCTGCAGGCGCGGCTGGCGGCGGCCATCGTGCGGGCGATCCTGGAGACGCGGGCGCGGCCGGGCACGCGGCTGCCCTCGTCACGGGGGCTGGCCGCTGCGCTGGGGATTTCGCGGATGACGGTGACGCTGGTCTACCAGGAGCTGGTCAGCCAGGGCTATCTGGAGACGCGGGCACGGTCCGGCATCATCGTCGCCGCCACCGTGCCGCACCGCCGGCTGAAGGTGCAGGAGCCCGTGCCGCACGAGACCGCGCTCGACTGGGACAGCTGGCTTGCGGGCCAGCTGCCGCGGCAGCGGGTGATCCGCAAGCCGGCGAACTGGCGCGACTTCCGCTATCCCTTCATCTACGGGCAAAGCGACGCGGCGCTCTTCGACCACAACGCCTGGCGCGACTGCGCCCGCCGGGCTTGGGGGACGCGGGATTTCGGCGAGCTGGCCTCGGATCTCTACGGCGCCGACGACCCGATGCTGATCGACTACATCTGCTCGCATTCCCTGCCCCGCCGCGGCATCCAGGCCGAGCCGGACGAGGTGCTGGTGACGCTGGGGGCGCAGAACGCGCTGTTCATCGCCGTCGAGCTGCTGGCGCGCGGCGACCGGCTGGCCGTGACCGAGGATCCGGGCTATCCCGATTTCGCCGAGACCCTGCGCCGCGCCCACAGCCCGACCACCTTCCTCGACGTGGACGAGGGCGGGCTGAACCCCGAGCTGCTGCCGCAGGGGACGCGGCTGGTGATCGTGACGCCCAGCCACAACATCCCGACCGGCGCGACCATGCCGCTGGCGCGGCGCCGCGACCTGCTGGCCCGCGCCGCCGCGCATGATTTCCTGATCGTCGAGGACGATTACGACTTCGAGATGTCCTATCTGGCCCCGCCGGCGCCGGCGCTGAAATCGCTCGACCGGTCGGGGCGGGTGATCTATGTCGGCAGCTTCTCGAAATCGCTGTTTCCGGGGCTGCGCATCGGCTACATGGTGGCGCCGGCGCCCTTCATCGCGCGGGCCCGCGCGCTGCGCGCCATCATGCTGCGCCACCCGCCGAACCACCTGCAAAGGATCACCGCCTATTTCCTGGCGCTCGGCCATTACGACGCGCATATCGTGCGGCTGCGCGGGGCGCTGAAACGCCGCCGCGCGCTGATGGAGCAGGCGCTGGCGGCCACCGGGCTGCGCATCGCCGGGGCGGCGCGCTCGGGCGGGTCGAGCCTGTGGATCGAGGGACCGGCCGGCATCGACAGCGCCGTCCTGGCGGCAAGGCTGCAAGAGGACAGCGTGCTGATCGAGCCGGGCGAGGTCTTCTTCGAAACCCCGCCGCAGCCCTGCGCCTTCTTCCGGCTGGGCTATTCCTCGATCCGCGAGGGGGACATCGCACCGGGCATCGCCCTGATCGCCCGCCGCACCCGCGAACTGGCCGCGGAACAGGCCGGCTGACCGCCCGTTCCCCCGTCATGGGGGCTTTGCCCCCGCGCGTTCCGCGCTCCCCCAGGATATTTCGGCACGAAAGAAGCCGCGGCCCGGTATCCTCCGCCCGGTTCTTTCGTGTTGAAATATCCTGCGGGGGTCTGGGGGCGCAAAGCCCCCGGATGCGGCGCCGGCCATGGCGCGCAAGGCCCGCCCGTCCTGCCGGGCGGGGAAAGCTGCGGCAAATCGTCCGCCGCGCCTCCGTCTTTGGCAACCGCCGGCATATCCGACGCAAAAACCCGCAAAACCTGCGCCCTTGCGCCCTGCCGGGACGGAATGATAGACCCGAAAGCAAGTGCGGCGCGGGCCTTGCCCGGCAGCCGCCGCAGCAGTTAACGCAACGTCGGATCGAGGGGAACACACGCGCATGACGATGACACGGACCAGCTTTGACAAGGAAGATCTGCTGGCCTGCGCCCGTGGCGAGTTGTTCGGCCCCGGAAATGCCCAATTGCCCGAGCCGCCGATGCTGATGATGGATCGCATCACCGAGATTTCCGCCGATGCCGGCCCGCATGGCAAGGGCCATGTCGTCGCCGAATTCGACATCCATCCCGACCTGTGGTTCTTTGCCTGCCATTTTCCCGGCAATCCGATCATGCCGGGCTGCCTGGGCCTTGACGGGCTGTGGCAGCTGACCGGCTTCAACCTGGGCTGGCGCGGCTGGCAGGGGCGCGGCTATGCGCTTGGCGTGGGCGAGGTCAAGCTGACCGGCATGGTCCGCCCCGACCGCAAGCTCTTGCGCTATTTCGTCGATTTCACAAAGGCGGTCCAGACCCGTCGCCTGACCATGGGCGTCGCCGACGGCCGTGTCGAGGCCGACGGCGAAACCATCTATGAGGTCAAGGACATGAAGGTTGCCCTGTCGGCCGCCTGACACATGAACAAGGAGCACGCCATGCGCCGTGTCGTCATCACCGGGCTGGGCATCGTCTCTCCCATCGGCAACAATGCCACCGAGGTCACCGAAAGCCTGCGCGCTGGCCGCTCGGGCATCGTCTTCGCCCCCGAATATGCCGAGCACGGCTTTCGCAGCCAGGTTCACGGCATGCCGCAGATCGCCGTCGAGGACCATATCGACAAGCGCAACCTGCGCTTCATGGGCGCGGGCGCGGCCTATAACTTTATCGCCATGCAGCAGGCGATCGAGGATGCGGGCCTGGCGCCCGAGGATGTCTCGAACGAGCGCTCGGGCCTGGTCATGGGCTCGGGCGGGCCGTCGACCGCCAACCTGTTCGAGGCGCATCGCACCGTGATCGAGAAGGGCGCGCCCAAGCGCATGGGCCCCTTCATGGTCACGCGCTGCATGTCCTCGACCAATTCGGCCTGCCTGGCCACGCCCTTCAGGATCAAGGGCGTGAACTATTCGATCACCTCGGCCTGCTCGACCTCGGCGCATTGCATCGGCAACGGCACCGAGCTGATCCAGATGGGCAAGCAGGACATCGTCTTCGCCGGCGGCGGCGAGGAGCTGGACTGGACGCTCAGCTGCCTGTTCGACGCCATGGGCGCGATGTCGTCGAAATACAACGACACGCCCCAGACGGCCTCGCGCCCCTTCGACGCGACCCGCGACGGCTTCGTCATCGCTGGCGGCGCCGGGGTAGTGGTGCTGGAGGAGCTGGGCCACGCCCTGGCCCGCGGCGCCCGCATCTATGCCGAGGTCACCGGCTATGGCGCGACCAGCGACGGCTATGACATGGTCGCCCCTTCCGGCGAGGGCGGCGAGCGCTCGATGCGGCTGGCGCTGTCCACCCTGCCCGAGGGGCGGCGCGTCAGCTATGTCAATGCGCATGGCACCTCGACCCCGGTGGGCGACGTGGGCGAGATCAAGGCGCTGCGCCGGGTCTTTGGCGAGGGCGCGGTGCCGCCGGTGTCATCGACCAAGTCGCTGACCGGCCATTCGCTGGGCGCGACCGGCGTGCATGAGGCGATCTATTCGCTCTTGATGATGCAGCAGGGCTTCATCGCCGCCTCGGCCAACATCACCGAGCTGGACCCCGAGATCCGGCCCGAGGAGATTGCGCAGACGCGCATGGATGACGTCGATTTCGATAGTGTCCTTTCCAACAGTTTCGGTTTTGGCGGCACCAACGCCACGCTGCTCCTGTCGAAATACCGCGAATAAACCAAGAAAAGGTTAAGCCATGAGCGAATTGATGAAAGGCAAACGCGGCCTTGTGATGGGGGTCGCGAATGACCGCTCGATCGCTTGGGGGATTGCGAAGGCGCTGGCGGATCAGGGCGCGGAACTGGCCTTTTCCTATCAGGGCGAGGCTTTCGGCAAGCGGGTCGAGCCCTTGGCGCAATCGCTGGGCTCGGACTTCCTGATGGATGTCGACGTGCTGGACGACGAATCGCTCGACCGCGCCTTTGCGGCGATCGAATCGCGCTGGGGCGGGCTGGATTTCCTGGTCCATGCCGTCGCCTATTCCGACAAGAACGAGCTGACCGGGCGATTCATCGATACGACCCGCGACAATTTCAAGAATTCCTTGACGATTTCGTGCTATTCGCTGATCGACCTGGCCCGGCGGGCGCAGCCCCTGATGACGAATGGCGGCTCGATCATCACGCTGACCTATGCCGGCTCGAACCGGGTCACGCCGTTCTACAACGTCATGGGGGTGGCAAAGGCCGCATTGGAATCCTCGGTCCGCTACCTGGCCAACGACCTGGGCCCCGAGGGGATTCGCGTCAACGCGATCAGCCCCGGCCCGATGAAGACCCTGGCCGGCGCGGCCATCGGCGGCGCCCGCAAGACCTATCGCCATACCGAGGCCAATGCCCCGCTGCGCGCCAATGCCACGCTGGAGGCGATCGGCGGCACGGCGGTCTGGCTGTGTTCGGACTGGGGCGCCTGCACCACGGGCGAGATCGTGCTGGTCGATGGCGGCTATCACGTGCTGGGCATGCCGCAGTCGGAAAACCTGTGATGCCCGTCCGCTTCTTCCAGGCCGAGGACGGCGCCCGGCTGGCCTATCGCGACGAGGGCGAGGGGCTGGCGGTCCTGGCCCTGCCGGGGCTGACCCGGACGGGGCGGGATTTCGACTATCTGGCGCCGCATCTGGCCGGCGTGCGGCTGATCCGGCCGGATTACCGCGGCCGCGGCGATTCGGATTGGACCGGCGCGGACAGCTATACCGTCCCGCAAGAGGCGCGGGACGCGCTGGCGCTGCTGGATCACCTGGGCATCGCGCAGGCGGCGGTGCTGGGCACCTCGCGCGGGGGGATCATCGGCATGCTGCTGGCCGCGACGGCGCGCGACCGGCTGTTGGGCCTGTGCCTGAACGATGTCGGCCCGGCATTGCAGCGCAGCGGGCTGGAGCGGATCTTCGACTATGTCGGCCGCAACCCGGCCGCGAAAAGCCTGGAGGACATGGCAGAGCGCCTGCCCGCGCTCATGCCCGGCTTTGCCGGCGTGCCGGCAAGCCGATGGCTGGACGAGGCGCGGCGCCATTACGCCGAGACGCCCGCGGGCCTGCGCATCAACTACGACCCCGCCCTGCGCGAGGCGTTCCTGGCCGCCTTCAATGGGCCCGAGGTCGATCTGTGGCCGCTGTTCGACGCCGCGCAGGGGCTGCCCCTGGCGCTGGTGCGCGGGGCAAACTCGGACCTGCTGGCGCATGAGACCGCGACCGAGATGCGCTGCCGGCATCCCCAGATGATCCTGGCCGAGGTGCCCGATCGCGCCCATGTCCCCTTCCTCGACGAGCCCGAATCGCTCGCCACGATCCAGGATTGGCTTGCCGCCATGCGCTAGGTTGATCCGCCCGCCGCAAGGTCCGGGCATGATCGAACGGCCCGTCGCGGTTCTGGATCGGCACCGCGGCACCGCGCGGGCCTGTCCGCGGGGCCGTGGCAGCGCGGCCCGGCGGCCTGCCAGTCCGGCGGCTGGCGTGGCGAGGATCCGCCGCTCCAGTTCCGCCGATGCCGCGCCCGGTGGCCCGCCCTGAGCCGAGAACCGACGGCTAGGCTTCTGCACCTGATGCACAGGATCGGAACGGGGGCCTGCCTTGCAAGCCCCGCGCAATGCCGGCGTCGCGCATGATCGGCCCCTGCCCTGGGGCCGGCCGCACCGCCTGGGACGGATGGACGATTCTGCTCAGCCGCTTTCCGGCAGCCAGCGCACGGGACAGGCCGCGATGCATGCCGACCGCCGGTCGTGCAGCCGCTTGGCCCCCGCCGGACCGCGATCAGCCCAGCGCCGCCAGCCCCTCGCGCTGGAAGCGCTCGATCAGCGCCAGTTCGGCGGCGGTCAGGGCGATGCCCTCGGCCTCGGAGCGGGCGCGGGCGGCAAGGCGGCGCTGGCCGGGCAGGCGCGCGCCCTGGCCCAGGATGGCGTCGAACAGCGCCTCGGCCGCAGCCAGCGGATCACCGGGCCGGCCTGCGGCGAAACGCGCCGGCGAAAAGGCCAGGATCAGCTCGCCATGCCTGGGTGCCAGGGCCAGCGTGCCCAGTTCGTCCAGCGCGCCCTGGCTGGTCAGGTCGCCGATCATCACCCCCGCCAGCAGCTCGACCATGGTCGAGATGGCCGAGCCCTTGTGCCCGCCAAAGGGCAGCATGGCCCCGGCCAGCGCCGCCTGGGGATCGGTGGTGGGCTGGCCGGCCGCGTCCAGCGCCCAGCCTTCGGGCAGGGGTTCGCCCGCCCGCGCCAGCAGCTCGATCTCGCCCCGCGCCGCGGCCGAGGTGGCGAAGTCGAAGACGTAGGGGGCGGCCCCCGCACGCGGCCAGGCAAAGGCGATGGGGTTGGTGCCCAGGATCGGCCGGTTGCCGCCCGCCGGGGCGACGGTGGCATAGCTGGGGCACATGGCAAGCCCGGCAAGGCCGCGCGCCGCCAGCGCCTCGACCTCGGGCCACAGCGCCGAGTAATGCACGCAATCGTTGATGACCAGCGCCGCCAGCCCCAGCTTTTCCGCGCGGCCGGCCAGCGCCGGCAGGCCCAGTTCGAAGGCGGCGGGGGAAAAGCCGCCGCCGGCCCCGACCCGGATCACGGCGCTGCCCTCGTCGATCAGCTCCGGCCGCGCATCGGGGGAAACCTTGCCGGCCGCCAGGGTGCGCAGGCTGCCTTCGATGCGATAGATGCCGTGCGATTTCGCGCCGTCGCGCTCGGCGGCGGTGATGATGCGGGCGATGGCATCGGCCTGCTGGGCGTTGAAGCCGGCGCGCATGAAAAGCGACTCGACCATCCGGCCAAGCTCGGCCACCGTCACCATCGTGCTGTCGTCCATGCGCCCTTCCCCGTCTGATGCCCGCCAGAAAACCGGATTTTCCCGCCAGGGGCAAGCATTCAGGCCCGATTGCCGCCCGCAAGGCGGCCAGGCATGGCGCGCCCGCGCCGGCTCGGCTAAAGCGGCAGGAAAGGGGGGCGCATGGATCTGAAATGGCTTGAGGACTTCCTGAGCCTGGCCGAGACGCACAGCTTCTCGCGCTCGGCCGAGCTGCGCGGCGTCACGCAAAGCGCCTTCAGCCGCCGCATCCGCGCGCTGGAGGAATGGCTGGGCACCGACCTGCTGTCGCGCGACAGCTACCCGGTGTCGCTGACGCCCGAGGGCGTGCTGTTCCGCGAGACGGCCGAAGAGGTCGTGCGCATGATCCTCGCCCGCCGCGCCGAGTTCCGCGACCATGCCCGAAGCCGGGGCGGCGAGATTTCCTTCGTGGCGCTGCACAGCCTGACCGTGACCTTCCTGCCGGGCTGGCTGATGCGGCTGAAGGCGGCGGCGGGGCAGATGACCAGCCGCGTCAAGCCCGAGAATTTCGACCGCTGCATCGAGGCCCTGACCGAGGGCGGCTATGACTTCTTCCTGACCTATGCCCATCCGCAGGTGAACATCCCGCTGGACCCCGCGGGCTATCCGCATCTGGTGGTGGGCCAGGACAGCCTGGTCGCCGTCGCCCGCCCCGGCTTTCCGCAGGAATGGCGGACCGAGGGCATGCCGATGCTGAAATATTCCCGCGGCTCGTTCCTGAACGCCATGGCGCGCATCGCGCTGGCGCAGCCCGGCGCGCCCAGGGTCTATGTCGCCCATACCGACGAAGCCAGCATGGCCGAGGCGATGAAAAGCATGGCCGTGGCCGGGCATGGCCTGGTCTGGCTGCCCCGCCGGCTGGTCGAGGCCGAGATCGCGACCGGCCGGCTGGAGGTCGTGGCCCCGGAACTGCCGATGGAGATCCGGCTTTACCGCAATGCGGCGCGCGGCCGCGGCATCACCGGGCGGGTCTGGCAGGCCGCGCGCGAGTTGGGCGAAGGTTATGCAGGATCGGAATAACCCAGCGCGACTTCGCATTGGAAAATACCCGCGATCCTGCCTAAATCTTTGACACATGGGGCGCGCGAACGCCCTGCCTATCGCAACAGATCCGACAGAAATGCGCATCGCGCCCGCACCGCCACCGGCGGGCGGCGCGCCTGCGCCCGAGGTGAACATGACCAAGACCCGCATCGAACACGACCTGCTTGGCGACCGCGAGGTGCCCGCCAACGCCTATTGGGGCGTCCACACCCTGCGCGCCGTCGAGAATTTCCCGATCTCCGGCAGGCCCATCGGCGAAATTCCCGAGCTGATCCGCGCGCTGGCCGCGATCAAGCAGGCGGCGGCGCTGGCCAATGCCGATCTGGGGCTGCTTTCGGCCGAGCGCCGCGACGCCATCGTCGCCGCCTGCGAGGAAATCCGCGCCGGCCAGCTGCACGACCAGTTCGTCGTGGACCAGATCCAGGGCGGCGCCGGCACCTCGACCAACATGAACGCCAACGAGGTCATCGCCAACCGCGCGCTGGAGATCATGGGCCATGCCAAAGGCGAATACAAATACCTGCATCCCAACGAGCATGTGAACATGAGCCAATCGACCAACGACGTCTATCCGACGGCGTTGCGGCTGGCCTCGTGGCGGGGCTTGCAGAACGTGATCGCGGCGCTGGCCTCGCTGCGCGGCGCCTTTGCCGAGAAGGGCGCGGAATTCGCCGAAATCCTCAAGATGGGCCGCACCCAGCTGCAAGAGGCGGTGCCGATGACCCTGGGCCAGGAGTTCAACGCCTTCGCCATCACCATCGGCGAGGACGAGATGCGCCTGGCCGAGGCCGCCAGCCTGATCTGCGAGATCAACCTGGGCGCCACCGCCATCGGCACCGGCATCACCACCCATCCCGACTATGCCGAGCGGGTGCGGGCGCGGCTGGCCGAAATCACCGTGATCCCGGTCGTCACCGCCCCCGACCTGGTCGAGGCGACGCAGGATTGCGGCGCCTTCGTGCAGGTCTCGGGCGTGCTGAAGCGGGTGGCGGTCAAGCTGTCGAAGATCTGCAACGACCTGCGGCTGCTGTCCTCGGGGCCGCGCGCCGGCTTCAACGAGATCAACCTGCCGGCGAAACAGGCCGGTTCCTCGATCATGCCGGGCAAGGTGAACCCGGTCATCCCCGAGGTGGTCAACCAGGTCGCCTTCGAGGTGATCGGCAACGACATGACCATCACCATGGCCGCCGAGGGCGGGCAGTTGCAGCTGAATGCCTTCGAGCCGGTGATCGCCTACAGCATGTTCCGCTCGGTCAGCCACCTGATCGCGGCCTGCAACACGCTGGAGCATAATTGCGTGCGCGGCATCACCGCCAATCGCGACGTGCTGAAGGAAACCGTGCGCCGCTCGATCGGCATCGTCACGGCGCTGAACCCCTATATCGGCTATGCCGCCGCCACCGAGCTCGCGACCGAGGCGCATCTGACCGGCCGCGGCGTCTATGAGCTGGTGCTGGAAAAGGGGCTTTTGCCAAAAGAGCGGCTGGACGCCATCCTGCGCCCGGAAAGCCTGACCAGGCCGCAGCTTTTCGTCAACTAAGGCAGGCGGGGCGGGGTTTCGGCCCCGCCGCTTCGCTTTAGCGCAGCCCCTCGCAGAACCCCTTGATCCGCGCGCAGGCATCCGCCAGCACCGCGTCCGATGTGGCGTAGGAGATGCGGAAATGCGGCGAAAGCCCGAAGGCCGCGCCAAAGACCACCGCGACCCCGGTCTCGTTCAACAGCGCGGTGGCGAATGCCTCGTCATCCGCGATCAACGTGCCGCCGGCCGAGGTCTTGCCGATCAGCGCCGCGATCGAGGGGTAGACGTAGAACGCCCCCTGCGGCACCGGGCAGTCGATGCCGGGACAGGCGTTCAGCCCCGCCACCACCAGGTCGCGGCGGCGCTGGAACACGGCGCGGCTTTCCACGATATAGTCCTGCGGCCCCTGCAACGCGGCCAGCGCGGCATATTGGCTGATCGAGCAGGGGTTCGAGGTCGATTGCGACTGCAGCTTGGCCATGGCGCGAATCAGTTCCTCGGGGCCCGCGCCATAGCCGATGCGCCAGCCGGTCATGGCATAGGCCTTCGACACGCCGTTCATGGTCAGCGTGCGCGATTTCAGCCCCGGCTCGACCTGGGCCGGGGTGACGAAGCGGAAATCGTCGAAAACCAGATGCTCGTAGATGTCGTCCGCCAGCACCCAGACCTGCGGATGGCGCATCAGCACCTGGGTCAGGGCGCGCATGTGTTCGACGGCATAGCCCGCGCCGGTGGGGTTCGAGGGCGAATTGAGGATCAGCCATTTCGTCCGCGGCGTGATCGCCGCCTCCAGCTGTTCGGGGGTGATGCGATAGCCGTTCTGCATCGCGCCCTCGACCACCACGGGCGTGCCGCCGGCCAGCAGCACCATGTCCGGGTAGCTGACCCAATAGGGCGCGGGAATGATGACCTCGTCGCCCGGATTCAGCGTCGCCATCAGTGCGTTGTAGAGGATCTGCTTGCCGCCGGTGCCGACCGTCACCTGCGCGGGCGCATAGTCCAGCCCGTTTTCCCGCGCGAACTTGTCGCAGATGGCGCGCTTCAGTTCCGGGATGCCGTCCACCGCGGTATAGCGGGTATGGCCGGCGTCGATGGCGGCCTTGGCCGCCTCGCGGATATGCGCGGGCGTGTCGAAATCGGGCTCGCCGGCGGACAGGCCGATGATGTCCCGCCCCTCGGCCGCAAGCTCGCGGGCGCGGGTGGTGATGGCGATGGTGGGCGAGGGTTTGACGCGGGCGAGCGTCTGCGACAAAAAGCTCATCGAATTCATCCTGCGGCTGGCTGCCCCGTCATAGGGGCGGCGCCGCGGACAGGCAAGCCGGGGGCAAGCGTGGACGAGAACGAAGCAAGGCTGAAGCGGCTGCGGATGCGCAGCTGGCGGCGGGGCACCAAGGAGATGGACCTGATCCTGGGCCCGTTCTCGGACAGCGAGCTTGACGGGCTGAGCCCCGAGGAGCTGGACCTTTACGAGGCGCTGCTAAGCGAAAACGACCAGGATCTGTATCCCTGGATCACCGCCCGGCTGGGCGACGCCCGCCCAGGACCGCAGGCGCTGCTGCCCATCCTGGACCGCGTGGCGGGTTTTGCCCATCAGCGGCTGGCACGGAAATAGGCGCAATTTTAGCAAACTGCGCGGCGATTAACCGAAGATTGGCAAATCTGCGCCATGGTGGCGGAAACGAGGCCAAGAACGGAACCCGCTTATGCAACAGCGCAGCTCTGCCCACACGGTGCCGGCCCTGCGGCCCTTGCCGCCGCGGACCAACCGGGCCGACGCCTATCTGGAAAGCCTGCAAATGCTGGAGCGGCTGCATCGGCTTTTGCTGGATCTGGTCAAGGACGAGTTCGAGCGGCTGGGCCGCTCGGACCTGACGCCGGTGCAGGCGCTGCTGATCTACAATCTCGGCACGTCGGAGGTGACGGCGGGCGAATTGCGCTCGCGCGGGATGTATCAGGGCTCGAACGTCTCCTACAATCTCAAGAAGCTGGTCGAGCTGGGCTATGTCCACCATGAACGCTGCGAGATGGACCGCCGCGCGGTCCGGGTGCGGCTGACCCAGACGGGGCAAGAGGTGCGCGATTGCGTGGCGCGGCTGTTTGCCCGCCATGCCGAAGGGCTGGAACTGTCCGGCGTGCTGGACGATCCGCCCATCGAGGCGGTGAACCTGCAATGGCGCCGGGTCGAAAGATTCTGGGCCGAGCAGATCCGCTACATCTATTGAATCGCGCCGCCGCGGCATGGCCCGGCGGCGCCGTCATGCCCGGCCCGCACCGGCATCGGCCGCGGGGGCCCTTCTCCCCGCCGGCCGGTCCCGGCAACGGGCCGGGCATCCAGCGTCTCAATGCGCGCGGTCAGGTCTGCGATCAGCCGACCCGACCCGGCGCAGGCCGGGCATGTCCAGACCTTGCGCCGCCTTGTGCCGGGGCCCCGCCCCCTACCAGTGGCCGGTGTTCTGCATGCTGGCCCAGGGCTCTTGCGGCGGCCCGGCCCGACCCGGCGCGGGCCGGGTATGTCCAGACCCTGCGCCGCCTTTCGCCGGGCCCCGCCCCCTACCAGTGGCCGGTGTTCTGCATGCTGGCCCAGGGCTCTTGCGGCGGCAGCGCCTCGCCCTCTTGCAGCAATTCGATCGAGATGTTGTCGGGGCTGCGGACAAAGGCCATGTGGCCGTCGCGCGGCGGGCGGTTGATGGTCACGCCCGCATCCATCAGCCTCTGGCACATCTCGTAGATATCTTCGACCCGATAGGCGAGATGGCCGAAATGCCGGCTGTCCGAGGGCAGGCCGTCGTCGCCGTCCCAGTTCCAGGTCAGCTCGACCGGGCATTCCGGCTGGCCGGGCGGCGCCATGAAGACCAGGGTGAAGCGCCCCTTCTCATTGTCGATTCGCCGCGTCTCCTCCAGCCCGAGCAGGCGGAAGAATGCCATCGTCTTTTCCAGATCGAGCACGCGGACCATGGTGTGCAGATAGCGGACCTTCATCTGTCGCTCCTTTCCGTTCGCTGCGACCAGACTGGCATGGCGGCGGCCGGACCGCAACGTGGGGCGATCGGCTGCACCCGCCGCGTCCATACTGCCGGTTGATTGAATCCCCCGTCGGTGCCACAAGATATGCCCAACAGCACGAAGGATTCCGCCATGCCCCTGACCCCCGAACAACAGGCCGAGATCGACGAGCTGCGCGCCAGCCCGCGCCCCACCCTGCGCGCCGTCTCCGAGGGGATGGAGGGCCATCTCTACCGGGCGCATCCGGTGCTGGATCACGGGCTGGTGCGGGTCATCGACTACATGGGCGACGACGGCGCGATCACCCAGGCCGCGCGGGTCAGCTATGGCCGCGGCACGAAATCGGTCAGCAACGACGAGGGGCTGATCCGCTACCTGATGCGGCACTGGCACTCGACCCCGTTCGAGATGTGCGAGGTCAAGTTCCACGTCAAGCTGCCGGTCTTCGTCGCCCGGCAATGGATCCGCCACCGCACCGCCAACGTGAACGAATATTCGGCGCGCTATTCGATCCTGGACCGCGAATTCTACATCCCCGCCCCCGAACACCTGGCCGCGCAATCGACGGTGAACAACCAGGGCCGCGGCCAGGTGCTGGAGGGGGACGAGGCCGCCCGCGTCCTCGACATCCTGCGCGAGGACGCGATGCGCAGCTATGACCATTACGAGGCGATGCTGAGCCAGGAGGGCCAGCAGGGCCTGGCGCGCGAACTGGCGCGGATGAACCTGCCGGCGAATGTCTATACGCAATGGTATTGGAAGGTCGACCTGCACAACCTGTTCCATTTCCTGCGCCTGCGCGCCGATGCCCATGCGCAATACGAGATCCGCACCTATGCCGAAACCATGTGCGGCATCGTCAAGGACTGGGTGCCCTTCGCCTACGCCGCCTTCGAGGATTACCGGCTGGGCGGCATGCAGCTTTCCGCCAGGGGCGTCGAGGCGCTGAAGCGCCGCCTGGCCGGCGAGACGGTCACGCAGGAAAACAGCGGCATGAGCAAGGGCGAATGGCGCGAGTTCGAGGCGGCCTGGGGCTGACCGCCCGCCCGCGATCCCCTTGGGCAAAGGGGCGGGAAACCCCGTCGCGGCGGCGCCCTAAAGCGCCGTCCACCCCCCGTCCACCGAGATCGTCGTGCCGGTGATCTGCTCGGCCGCCGGCGAACACAGGAAGACCGCCGTGCCGCCCATCTGCTCGACCGTGGCGAACTGCCCCGAGGGCTGGCGGTGCAGCATGACCTTGGCGATCACGTCCTCGCGGCTCAGGTTGTGGGTCTTCATCTGGTCGGGGATCTGCTTTTCCACGATGGGCGTCAGCACATAGCCGGGGCAGATGGCGTTGCAGGTGATCGGCTCCTTCGCCGTCTCCAGCGCCGTCACCTTGGTCAGGCCGACGATGCCGTGCTTGGCGGCGACATAGGCCGACTTGTATTCGCTGGCCGTCAGCCCATGCGCCGAGGCGATGTTGATCACCCGCCCCCAGCCCGCCTCGCGCATCAGCGGCAGCGCCACCGCCGTGGTGTGAAAGGCGGAGGACAGGTTGATGGCGATGATCGCGTCCCATTTCTCGGCCGGGAAATCCGGGATCGGCGCGACATGCTGGATGCCGGCATTGTTCACCAGGATGTCGCAGGCGCCGGCCTTTTCGATCAGGGCGCGGCACTCGGCCCCCTTCGACATGTCGGCCTGGATGTAGCGGACCTTGACGCCATGCTCGGCGGCCAGGCTTTCGGCCAGGGCGTGATCCTCGGGCGCGTCGGTAAAGCTGTTCAGCACCAGATCCGCCCCGGCCCGCGCCAGCTCATGCGCGATGCCAAGCCCGATCCCCGAGTTCGAACCCGTCACCACCGCCGTCTTGCCGCCAAGGAATTTCTGGAACATCGCTGCCTCCACGCCTGCGTTGCTGTTGCCGCCGCAGCATGGGGAAAAAGCCCGCACCGCACAAGGTCGGACACCGGCGGCGCGGCAAGGCGCGGGGGCCGCCGGCGATGGCAGGGGAAATACCGCTTCGTTCACTTTTTTGCGCGCTCGATTCCCCCGGCGGGCGCGGGCAGGCAAGGCTGCGGCCGGATCGCGAAACCCCCAAGAAAAAAGCGCCCGCACAAGGCGGGCGCAAGTCATGAGGCAGGTTTCATACAGGCAAGAAACCTATCGAGCAGTGCCTTATCTATACGCTTTTCGCCCCATGAGTCCAAGGCGTAAGTTTGCTTCAAGGTGAACGGGCGGTTAATCTGGGCACGGGCAGAACCAACGACCCGGAAAACAGGGCCATCGAGCATGCGATTCTTCAAGTTTGCTAACGAATCCGCGATCTGGCGGCGAATCGCCCTGTACCTGTGTGTTGCATCCATGCCGCTGGCAAGCCTTGCCGAACCCCGGCATGCCATTGCAATGTATGGAGAACCTGCGCTTCCGGCCGGCTTCACCCACCTGCCCTATGCCAATCCCGAGGCGCCCAAGGGCGGCACGATTCGCCTGGCCGAGACGGGCACCTTCGATTCGCTCAACCCCTGGATCCTGATGGGCAACCCGGTCTGGCCGATCTTCACCCAGCCGGGGTTGGTGACCGAGTCGCTGATGATGCGCTCGATCGACGAGCCCTTCACCCTCTACGGCCTCCTGGCCGAAAGCGTCGAGACCGATGCCGACCGGACATGGGTCGAGTTCACCCTGCGCCCCGAGGCCCGCTTTTCCGACGGCACGCCGGTAACGATCGAGGACGTGATGTGGTCCTATGAGGTGCTGGGGACCAAGGGGCATCCGCGCTATACTGCCGTCTGGTCCAAGGTCGAGACGATGGAACAGACCGGGCCGCGCTCGGTCCGGTTCACCTTCAACACCGCCGACCGCGAGCTGTCGATGCTGATGGGCATGCGGCCGATCCTGAAGAAGGCGCAATGGCAGGGGCGCGATTTCGGCCAGTCCAGCCTGATGGTCCCCATCGGATCGGGGCCCTATGTCATCGACAAGGTCGATCCGGGCCGGGCGATCAGCTTTCGCCGCAACCCGGATTACTGGGGCCGCGACCTGGCGGTCAGCCGGGGGCTGCACAATTTCGACGTGATCCGCTATGACTATTTCGGCGATGCCTCGGCCATGTTCGAGGCGTTCAAGGCCGGCGAGATCGACGTCTGGCGCGAACTGGTCGCGGCGCGCTGGGAACGCAATTTCGACTTTCCCGCCATGCGCGACGGCCGGATGGAGAAATCCGAGATCGCGCATGGCCGCCCCTCGGGGATCATGGGGCTGGTGATGAACACCCGCAATCCGCTGTTTGCCGACTGGCGGGTGCGGCAGGCGATGATCGAAGCCTTCAACTATCGCTTCATCAACATGACGCTGACCGGCGGCAAGGATCCGCGGATCACCAGCTATTTCGCCAATTCCGATCTGGCGATGCAGCCCGGCCCCGCCACCGGGCGCGAGGCCGCGTTGCTGGCCCCCTTCGCCGACCAGCTGCCGCCCGGCACCATCGAAGGCTATGCCCTGCCCAAGGGCGGCGAGCGCGCCATCGACCGCCGGGGCATCCGCGCCGCGCTGGACCTGCTGGGCGAGGCCGGCTGGACCGTGCAGGAGGGCGAGCTGCGCGACGCGAAGGGCCGCCCCTTCGCCTTCGAGATCCTGCTGAACCAGTCGGGCAGCGCCATGCGCACCAGCGCCGAGACCCGGCAGATCATCGACATCTTCGTGCAATCGCTGCGCAATCTGGGCATCCGGCCGACGGTGACGATGCTCGATGCCGCGCAATATGTGGAACGGACGAACAATTACCAGTTCGACATGACCTGGTATGAACGCGGGCTGTCGCTGTCGCCCGGCAACGAACAGCGGCTCTATTGGGGCCGCGAGGGCGTGGCCAAGCCGGGCAGCCGCAACTGGATGGGCATGGACAGCCCCGCCGCCGAGGCGATGATCGCCGAGATGGGCCACGCCCGCACACATGAGGATTTCGTCGCAGCGGTCAGGGCCCTTGACCGAATCTTAACCGCCGGACGCTATGTCATCCCGGTCAGCTATTCACGGATTTCCCGCTTGGCCCATCGTGCCGACCTGGATTATCCTGAAAACACGCCGCTTTATGGTGACTGGCCCGGCTTCATGCCAGAAACCTGGTGGCAGGAGGAAAGAGAATGAAATTCAGTCGGATCGCAGCCATCCTGACCCTTCTTGCGCTTGCCGCGTGCAATACCGTGGCCGGCGTGGGCGAGGACATCACCGGCGCCTCGCGCATGGTGCAGGGCGGCCTGGGCGGAGGAGGCTACTGATGAAATGGGTTCACGTCCGCGACAACTGGCCCGCCTTCTTCGAGGCCATCGTCGAGAAATGGCCTGCGGCCGATGAAAGCGACCTCGAGGAGATCGACGGCGACCAGCGCGCCTTCATCACCTATATCGCCGAAGTCACCGGGCAGGAGATCGACGAGACCAAGGACGAGATCCGCGAATGGCTGGCGGGCGAAATCCCCTCGGACATCGTCATGGACCCGATCCACGACAATCACTCGATCAACCTGTCGGCGAAATATGTCGGCGAGGGCGAGGACGAATATGACGACGACGCCCGCTTCGGCGATGACGACGAAGTGCCCGACGACGGCGACTGACGCACGCGCCGCGGCCAGCCCCGGCCCATCCCGGCCGGGGGTCGTGCCGGGGCTGCAGGGCTAGACCAGCAGGTCGACCAGTTCGAACCGGGTCACGTCGACGATGCCCAGGTCCGAGATGCGCAGCTCGGGGATCACCACCAGCGCCAGGAGCGAATGCTGCATATACGCGTTGTTGAGCCGGCAGCCGCAATCCTGCATCGCCTTGACGATCCCCTGCGCCGCCTCGGCCACTTCCTCGGCGGGCAGGTCGGACATCAGCCCGGCGATGGGCAGCGCCACCGTCGCCAGTTCCTCGCCGTCGCGGAACACGGTGACGCCGCCGCCGATCCGGCCCAGGTGGTTGGCCGCCGCCGCCATGCTGTCGCGGCAGGTGCCGACGACGATCATGTGATGGCTGTCATGCGCCACGGTCGAGGCCACCGCCATCCGGCCCTGGTAGCCGAAGCCCGAGACGAAGCCGTTCACCACGCCGCCCGTCGCCCGGTGGCGTTCGACCAGCGCGATATGGCAGGTCTCGCCCTGCGCCTCGATCACGCCGTCGCGGATCGGCAGCTCGGCGGTCAGCGCGCGGGTCGGGGCCTGGTTCTCGACCACGCCGATCACCCGCACCCGCGCGCTGTCGCCCATGGCGCGCACGGCGAAATCCGCGCCGGCAAGGCGGCGCCCCAGATGCACCGAGTTGCGCGCCTCGTCGGGCCAGGCGATGCGCGGGCAATCCACCAGCAGCTTGCCGCCTTCGGCGACCAGCCGCCCCTGCGCGATCACCGCCTCGATGGGCAGGCTGTGCAGGTCGCGGGTCAGGATCACGTCCGCCCGCCGACCCGGCGTGATGCTGCCCAGCTCGCGTTCCAGCCCGAAATGCTGGGCCGCGTTGATCGTCGCCATCTGGATCGCCACCAGCGGATCGCAGCCGCAGTCGATGGCATGGCGCACCACCCGGTTCATGTGTCCGTCATGGACCAGCGTGCCGGAATGGCTGTCGTCGGTGCAAAGGATGAAGAAGCGCGGGTCGAGCCCCTTTTCGGTGATCGCGGTGATCTGGCTTTCAACGTCATACCAGGCCGAGCCCAGCCGCATCATGCAGCCCATGCCCTGGCGCACGCGGGCGATGCCCTGCGCCTCGGTCGTGGTCTCGTGGTCGTCCGCGGCGCCGCCGGCGACATAGGCGTGGAAGGGCCGGCCCAGGTCGGGGCTGGCGTAATGGCCGCCCACCGTCTTGCCGGCGGCGCGGGTGGCGGCGATCTCGGCCAGCATCTGCCGGTCGCCCGCGGCGACGCCGGGAAAGTTCATCATCTCGCCCAGGCCGACGATGCCGTCCCAGCCCATGGCCTGCGCCACCTCGCCCTCGGTGATCGGCTGGCCGGTGGTCTCCAGGCCGGGGGCGGATGGCGCGCAGCTGGGCATCTGGGTAAACATGCTGATCGGCTGGAGCAGCGATTCGTCCCGCATCAGCCGCACGCCGTTAAGCCCCAGCACATTGGCGATCTCATGCGGGTCGTGGAAGATCGTCGTCGTGCCATGCGGGATCACGGCGGCGGCAAAGCCGGCGGGCGTCAGCATCCCCGATTCGACATGCATATGCGCGTCGATCAGGCCGGGAACCATGTAGCGGCCCGCCGCCTCGATGACCTGCGTATCGGGGCCGATCGAGGGCCCGGCATCGGCGCCGACATAGGCCACCCGGCCGTCGGCCACGGCGATGTCGATGCCGGGGATCACCTCGCGGGTGTGGACATTGACCCATTGCCCGCCCCGGATCACCAGATCCGCCGGCGCGCGCCCCGCCGCCACTTCGACCAGCCGGGCCTGGGCCTCGATCCACGGTTTCAACATGCCTGCCTCCTTGTCCGTCGCCCCCAGATTGCGGCAGGGTGGCGCGAAAGGAAAGGCGGCGCGATGGAATGGAGCGGCGAGGCCAGCGTGATGGCGCTGCAACGGCACGGCGAAAGCGCCGCGATCCTGACCGTGCTGACGCGCGAGGCAGGGCTGATCCGCGGCCTGGTGCCCGGCGGCGCCAGCGCCAGGCGCGCCGCCATGCTGCAGCCGGGCAACCGGGTCAGCCTGCGCTGGCGGGCGCGGCTTGAGGAACAGCTGGGCACCTTCAGCATCGAGCCGGCGCGGGCGCGGCCGGGGCTGCTGGCCGGTGCCGATGCGCTGGCCGGGGTGAATGCCGTCACCGCGCTGCTGACCTTTGCCCTGCCCGAGCGCGACCCCCATCCCCACCTTGCCGCCGCGACCGAGGCGCTGCTGGACCTGATGGACGCGGGCGAGGATTGGGCGGAAGCCTATCTGCGCTGGGAAATGCGGCTTCTGGACGAGCTGGGCTTCGGGCTGGACCTGACCAGCTGCGCGGTGACGGGATCGCGCGAGGGGCTGGCCTATGTCAGCCCGCGCTCGGGCCGGGCGGTTTCGGCGCAGGCGGCGGGGGACTGGGCACCGCGGCTCTTGCCCCTGCCCGCCATGCTGGGCGGGCGCGGCAATGGCGGGATCGAGGACGCGCTGGCCCTGACCGGGCATTTCCTGCAATCGCGGCTGGCCGAGAGCCATGCGGGCAAGCCCCTGCCGCCCGCACG
This sequence comes from Paracoccus versutus, assembly GCF_029909795.1. Classification (NCBI taxonomy): domain Bacteria; kingdom Pseudomonadati; phylum Pseudomonadota; class Alphaproteobacteria; order Rhodobacterales; family Paracoccaceae; genus Paracoccus; species Paracoccus versutus. Next base: position 2,112,674 of record NZ_CP038196.1, on the reverse strand, counting down.
CGCCCGGCTGGTCGCCCGGCTTACGGCGTCGCGATCCGCCAGCGGATGGTGACATCCGGGCCGGTCATCACCAGCTCCTCGCCCTCGCGCCTGGCCTCGCGCACCGCGCCGAGCGCCTGGAAGAACGCGTGCTCGCCGCCCTCTTGCAGGCAGGCGCGGCGCGTCACCGCCAGCGCGCCCAGGTCCAGCGCCGGCAGCGCGGCGTTGTTGCGGCCGGTGAACAGGTTGCAGGGCCCCTGCCCCGAGACCGCGCCGTCCTCGGCGATGCGCAGGCTCGGCGTGCCCGAAACCGTGACGCCCTCGACCGCGACCAGCGCATAGTCGCCGGGGATCTGCGCCGCGCCGTCCGGTTCGGCCGCGCAGGCGGCCAGGCCCAGGGGCAAGGACAGGGCCAGGATCAGCTTGCGCATGGCGCGCCTCCTTCCGGGCAAGGGGTCATTCCTTGCGATAGCCCGGCTCATAGGTCAGGTAGGTCGGCCCCTTGATGGTCAGCACGCCGCCCTCGAAGGTGATGCCGTCGGCGGCCGACAGCGCCTGCAGATAGCGCGTCTCCAGCCGGCCGGCATTGCCCGAACAGGCCATCTCGGTCGTGGTCAGCGGGCCCAGCGCAAAGCCCGGCGGCTCGGCGGTCTGGCTGGCCGAATACTGGTTGCAGGGCGCCTTGCCCGAAATCGAGCCGTCCGCCGCGATGGTCATGCCGACATTGCGCTGCGGCACGGTGTCGGAACCGATGCCGACCAGCACATAGGCGCCGGTCGGGATATTGCTGCCCGGAACGTCGGGCGTGGCGGGCTCGCAGGCGGCAAGGCCGAGCGTGGCGGCGAAGGCCACGGAAATCATCGGGATGCGGTTCATGGGCAGCTCCGTTACGTCATGTTGCTGCCATAATGCCCTAACGGCCCCCGCTGTCCAGCAGGGGCCGGAATTTCATCCTAGTCCAGTAGCCTGCGTGCAATAACCTGGGCCTGGATCTCGGCCGCGCCCTCGAAGATGTTCAGGATGCGCGCGTCGCACAGCACGCGGCTGATGGCGTATTCCAGCGCAAAGCCGTTGCCGCCATGGATCTGCAAGGCATTGTCGGCCGCCGCCCAGGCGACGCGCGCGCCCAAGAGCTTGGCCATGCCGGCCTCCAGGTCGCAGCGCCGGCCGTGGTCCTTTTCCCAGGCGCTGAAATAGGTCAGCTGGCGGGCGATCATGATTTCCACCGCCATCATCGCCAGCTTGTCGGCGACGCGCGGGAACTCGATCAGCGGTTTGCCGAACTGCTTGCGGTCGATGGCGTATTGCATGCCGATCTCGGCCGCCGATTGCGCCACGCCCACGGCGCGGGCGGCGGTCTGGATGCGCGCCGATTCGAAGGTCTCCATCAGCTGCTTGAAGCCGCGCCCCGGCTCGCCGCCCAGCAGGTTCTCGCCCTTGACCCGGAAGCCGTCGAAGCCGAGTTCGTATTCCTTCATGCCGCGATAGCCCAGCACCTCGATCTCGCCGCCCGTCATGCCGGGGGTCGGGAAGGGGTCGTCGTCGGTGCCCGGCGTCTTTTCCGCCAGGAACATCGACAATCCGCGCCAATCCGTGGTCTCGGGGTCGGTGCGCGCCAGCAGCGTCATGACATGGGTGCGCTGCGCATGGGTGATCCAGGTCTTGTTGCCGGTGACGACCCAATCCTCGCCGTCGCGCACGGCCCGCGTGCGCAGGCTGCCCAGGTCCGAGCCGGTATTCGGCTCGGTAAAGACCGCCGTCGACAGGATCTCGCCCGAGGCCAGCGCCGGAAGCCATTTCGCCTTCTGCGCCTCGGTGCCGCCGCAGAGGATCAGCTCGGCCGCGATCTCGCTGCGGGTGCCCAGCGAACCCACGCCGATATAGCCGCGCGACAGCTCCTCGGTCACGACCACCATCGAGGCTTTCGAGAGGCCCAGCCCCCCGAATTCCTCGGGGATGGTCAGGCCAAAAACGCCCAGCTCGGCCAGTTCCTCGATGATCTCCATCGGGATCAGCTGGTCCTTCAGGTGCCATTCATGGGCGTTGGGGATCACCCGCTCGTCGGCATAGCGGCGGAACTGGTCGCGGATCATCTCCAGATCCTCGTCCAGCCCGGTGGCGCCAAAGGTGGCGCGGCCATGGTTGTCCTGCATCAGCCGCGCCAGCTCGGCCCGCGCCTGGGCGGTATTGCCGCGCATCAGCGCGGCCGCCGCCTCGCCCGGCTTCCAGTCGATGCCCAGGTCCGAAAGCCGGGCGAACTCGGTCTGGCTCATCGGGATGCCGCCGGCGATCTGGGTCAGGTATTCGCCCAGGCCGATCTGCAGGATCAGCGCCTCGGTGCGGCCCAGGCCCCCCGCCTCGGCCAGCCGCCCGGCCCAGCCGGCCAGCTGGCGCACCGATTCGACATAGGTCGCCAGCCAGGACAGCGCATGGGCGGCGTGCTGGTGTTCCTCCAGAAGCGCCGGTTGCGGCTTGCCCGCGGGGGCGACCAGCGCGCGCAGCGCCTCGGTCGCGCGGGATTGCAGGGATTCGAGTTCCGGCAGGGCCTCGCCTGCAAGCGCAAGCAGGGCGGAAGGCGTATCGGCTGGCATCGCGGGCATGTCCTTCATGGCAGATTCCTTCATGCGGCGTTGCAGCATGACTAGCCGTTTCGCAATTGCAGCGCAACTATCATGCGCGATATAGCCGCATTATGAACTAAAATGTCCCGTCAGTCGCGCCTATTGCCGGGCTGGGTGCCCACGGAATATGGGCCGGGACGATGGCACAGCGCCAGGCTGCTGCCGTCGAGCAGGACGGTCTGGCAACGGTCGATCCCCCTTTGCGACCGGCCCTAGGACAAGGGGGAACACCGTGTCGAACCCTTCCGCCCGGCCCCGCCCAGCAGCTTGCCTATTGCGTCCGCGCCCCGAGTGACGGCGGGGCCGTGCCTTGGCCCGAAGCGGCTGGCGAGGGCCTTGGCATGGCGGGGCGTGAACCGCTGGACATCCAGCCGGATGCGCAGCGATCCAGGGCCTGCCGTAGGTCAGGCTGACATCCCTGCGCCACATGGCCGGATGGGTCTGGTCCGCCACCGTCACCGGCACGCAATCGGCCGTCGGCGCTGCCGTTCCTCGGCAGCGCGCCCTTGATCCGGGCGCTGCTCCGGCTCGGGGCGAGGGGCGTGCCAGCCGCCCCGTGCTTCCGGCCCAGGCCGAGGCGTTGCCGGTGATCCGGTCTGGCGCGCGGGGGGATGGCGCCTCTTTCCGCCTGGGAGCCTGCCTCTTGTGCTTTGCGGAAAGATCCGAGGCGCGCTAAGCACCTTGCCAGAACCCGCAGAATCTTAGCGTCGCCCAAGGAACATGTTCGGCCTCGATCCCTTCCATTTCTGGATCGCCATCGCGATCACGCTGTTTTCCGGCTTCGTGAAGGGTGCCATCGGCTTTGCCATGCCGATGATCATGCTGGCGGCGCTGGGTTCCTTCCTGCCCGCCCAGCAGGCGGTCGCCGCGGTGATCCTGCCGGTGCTGGTCACGAACATCCGCCAGGCGCTGCGCGGCGGCTGGCGCCCGGCATGGCAGGCGACCTGGGACTGGCGCTGGCATGTCGGCATGGTGGTGCTGTTCATCCCGGTCAGCGCCTTTTTCGCGACCCGCGTGCCGCAAGGGCTGATGTATGCGCTGATCGGCCTGCCGATCATGCTGTTCGCGCTGTGGCAGATCCTGGGGCGCAGCATGGTCCTGCCCGTCCATCACCGCCGCCGCGTGGAGATCGCGACCGGCGTGACCGGCGGGCTGATCGGCGGCATCTCGGGCATCTGGGGGCCGCCGCTGCTGGTGCTGCTGCTGTCGCTGCACGTGCCCAAGGCCGAGCAGATGCGCGTGCAGGGCGTGGTGTTCTTCATCGGCGCGGCGGTGCTGACCGCCTCGCATCTGCAATCGGGGCTGCTGAACGCCCGGACCCTGCCGTTCTCGGCGATCCTGGTCATCCCGGCGCTGATCGGCATGGGGCTGGGCTATCTGGCGCATGACCGGCTGGACGCGGCGCGGTTCCGGCGCTGGACGCTGCTGCTGCTGGTGCTGACCGGCGCCAACCTGCTGCGCCGCGCGCTGGAGCTTGCGGGCCCGGCGGTGTAACCAGGGGGCCAAAAGCGAAAGGCCGCCCATGACCACGATCCCCGATCCCGCCCAACTGACCGCAAGGCTGATCCGCTGCGCCTCGGTCACGCCCGACGAGGGCGGCGCGCTGCTGCTGCTGGCGGATGTGCTGGGCGCGGCGGGCTTCGAATGCCATCGCGTCGACCGCGAGGGGGTGCCGAACCTGTTCGCGCGCTGGGGGGCCAAGGGCGCGCGCAGCTTCGGCTTCAACGGCCATACCGACGTGGTGCCGCCCGGCGATCCGGCCAGCTGGACGCATCCGCCCTTTTCCGGGCACGAGGCCGAGGGCTGGATCTGGGGCCGGGGCGCCACCGACATGAAATCCGGCGTCGCCGCCTTCGTCGCCGCCGCCATCGGCTTCGTGACCGAGACCCCGCCGCCGGACGGCGCGGTGGTCCTGGCCATCACCGGCGACGAGGAGGGGCCGGGCAAGCACGGCACCCGCGCGCTGCTCGACTGGATGGCCATGCATGGCGAGCGGATGGATGTCTGCATCGTCGGCGAGCCCTCGAACCCCGACCGCATGGGCGAGATGATCAAGATCGGCCGCCGCGGCTCGATGACCCTGCAGGTCGAGGCGCATGGCATCCAGGGCCATGCCGCCTATCCGCATCGCGCCCGCAACCCGATCCACGCGCTGCTGCGGCTGCTGCACGAGCTGACCGAGGCGCCGCTGGACGAGGGGACCGAGCATTTCGACCCCTCGGGCTTGCAGGTGACGACGGTGGATTGCGGCAACCCGGCCTCGAACGTGATCCCGGAACGGGTGCGGGCGACGATCAACATCCGCTTCAACGACGCGTATACGTCGGGCAGCCTCGACCGCATGATCCGGGCGCGGGCGGCGGCGATCTCGGCCGATACCAAGGTGGATTTCGCCATCTCGACCGACGTTTCGGGCGAAAGCTTCCTGACCCGGCCCGGCCCCTTCGTCGACCTGGTCGCCGGCGTGGTGCGCGAGGAGACGGGGCTGACCCCCGCGCTTTCCACCTCGGGCGGCACCTCGGACGCGCGTTTCGTCAAGGATCACTGCCCGGTGCTTGAATTCGGGCTGGTGGGGCATTTCATGCATCAGGTGGATGAGCGCGTGCCGGCCGAGCAGGTGCGCCAGCTTGCCCGCATCTATCGCCGCATCCTGGAGCGTTACTTCGCATGATCGAAAAGACCACCGACCTTGCGACCTGCCGCGCGATCCGGCGCGCGGTCTTCATCATCGAGCAATCCGTCCCCGAGGCCGAGGAATGGGACGGCCGCGACGGCGAGGCGATCCACCTGCTGGCCCGCGACGCCTCGGGCGCGGCGGTGGGCACCGCCCGCATCCTGGTCCAGGGCGCGACCGGGAAGATCGGCCGCGTCGCCGTGCTGCAATCCGCCCGCGGCACCGGCGCCGGCGCGGCGCTGATCCGCGCGGCGCTGGAGGAATTGCGCGCCATGCCCGGCGTCACCCGCGCCAAGCTGGGCGCCCAGACCCATGCCATCGGCTTTTACGAAAAGCTGGGCTTTGCCGCCTATGGCCCGGAATACGACGATGCCGGCATCCCGCATCGGGACATGGCGCTGGACCTGGGATGATCCGCCCGGAGCTGGCCGAAAAGCTGCGCCCCTGGGCCGAGACCGGCACCGCGCTGGCCGCGACCGCCTTCGGGCTGTGGGTGTTCTCGCTGGGCGGCTGGATCCTGTGGCCGATCGGCGCCGCGATCGCCGGGGCCTCGGCGCTCTGGGCGCTGGACGCGCGGCGGCGGATGCGGTTCCGCCACGACACGCTGGGCCCCGGCATGGTCGAGCTGGACGAGGGCGCGATCCGCTACCTGTCGCCCAACCGGCTGCTGGGCGGCGAGATCGCGCTGCGCGAGTTGAACGAAATCCGGCTGATGCGGCTGAACGGCCGCCGGCACTGGCGGCTGAAAAGCGCCGACGGGCAGGCGCTGCTGATCCCCGTCGATGCCTCGGGGGCCGAACATCTGGCCGGCGCCTTCGCCACCTTGCCGGGGATCGAGATGGGCCGGGTCGCCGCCGCGCTGGCCGAGGGGGCGCCCACGATCCAAACCCTTTGGACGAGGCCGGTTCGCGCCCGCTTGACTTGAGCCGCCCGCCTTGCCACCTGTGGCGGGCAAAGGCAAACGAAAGGCCACCGATGTCCATTCCCCAACAGGGCGGCGGCCCGATCGAACGTCCCGAACAGCTGACCGAATACCTCGCCTCGGGCGAAAAGCCGCGGGAAAGCTGGCGGATCGGCACGGAACACGAGAAATTCGGCTATCGCCACGCCGACCTGATGCCCCTGCCCTATGAGGCCGCGCCCGGCCAGCCCTCGGTCAAGGCCATGCTGGAGGGGTTGCAGGCCCGCTTCGGCTGGACCCCGGTGCTGGAGGCCGGCCATATCATCGGGCTGGAACGCGACGGCGCCAATGTCAGCCTGGAGCCGGGCGGCCAGCTGGAACTCTCGGGCGCGCCGCTGGAGACCATCCACCAGACCTGCGACGAAGTGAACCAGCACCTGGCCGAGGTCAGAAGCGTCGCCGACGAGCTGGGCGCGGGCTTCATCGGCCTGGGCGCGGCGCCGGTCTGGACCCAGGACCAGATGCCGATGATGCCCAAGGGGCGCTACCGGCTGATGACCGACTACATGGGCCGGGTCGGCACGCTGGGCACGCAGATGATGTATCGCACCTGCACGGTGCAGGTGAACCTGGACTTCGCCTCGGAAGCCGACATGGTGCAGAAGCTGCGCGTGGCGCTGGCCCTGCAGCCGGTGGCGAATGCGCTGTTTGCCAATTCGCCCTTCCTCGACGGCAAGCCGAACGGCTGGAAAAGCTGGCGCGCGCATATCTGGCAGAACCTCGACGCCGCACGCACCGGCATGCTGCCCTTTGCCTTCGAGGACGGGTTCGGCTACGAGGCTTGGGTCGATTACGTCCTCGATGTGCCGATGTATTTCGTCTATCGCGACGGCAAGTATATCGACGCGCTGGGGCAGAGCTTCCGCGATTTCCTGAACGGCCGCCTGCCCGCCCTGCCGGGCGAGATCCCGACGCTGTCGGACTGGGCCGACCACCTGACCACCGTTTTCCCCGAGGCGCGGGTCAAGAAATTCATCGAGATGCGCGGCGCCGACGGCGGCCCCTGGCGGCGGCTCTGCGCCCTGCCGGCGCTGTGGGTCGGGCTGCTTTACGACGCCTCGGCGCTGGATGCGGCCTGGGATCTGGTCAAGGGCTGGGACGCCGAGACGCGCGAATCCTGGCGGCAGGGCGCCGGCCTTCTGGCGCTGGATGCCGAGGTGAACGGCACCAGGATGCGCGACCTGGCGCGCGAGGTGCTGGCGATTTCCGAGGCGGGGCTCAAGGCGCGGGCCCGCACCGGCTCGGGCGGGCTGGTCCCGGACGAGACGCATTTCCTGAACACGCTGAAGGAAAGCGTCGAGACCGGCAGGGTGCCGGCCGACGAGCTGCTGGAGAAATACCAGGGCGAATGGGCGGGCGACCTCAGCCGCATCTATGCCGAATATTCCTATTGAAGCAGGGCCGGGTGATCCCCGGCCCTTTTCGCATCACGCCTGCGGCTCGATCCTGGGAGCCGGCGGCTCATCCGGTTCCTTGCGGCTTTGGATGAACTGGTCGAACTCGGCCTTGTCCTTGGCTTCGCGCAGTTTTTGCAGGAAGTCCAGGAACTCGCGATGCTCGTCCTCCAGCCGCTTCAGCGTTTCCTCGCGATAGGCGTCGAAGGCGGTGTTGCCGGTCGGCGCCGCGTATCCGAGGCCATGGCTGCGGCCGTGGCGGTGGTGATGATGGCGGTGGCGGCAGGAAAACATGCGTTTGCTCCAGATCATGTAACCCAGGATGGCAAGGCCCAAGGGCCAGCAGGCGATGAAGGCCAGGATCATGGCGGCGATCCAGGCGCCCTTCCCGCGTTCGTCCAGCCAGTCCCGGATGCCGGCCAGCACGGCGCCGACCCGGTCAAGGACGGAGGGGCGCGGGGCGATGTCAGTGTTCATTGCGGTCCCTTTCCGATGTGAATGTTAATCACATTTACATAGATGGAGCGCAGCCGGCCGGGTTCAAGGGAAACGGCGGAAATTTTCATGGGAAAGTTTCAGTCGGGGATCACGCCCAGCCCGCGCAGATAGATCAGCGCCCCGCTTTCCAGCATGTCGCCCGCCGAGATGGGCGAGCGCGAGCCGGGCTTGCCGCGGCCGAACAGCTCGACCACGCCATGGCTCAGCGCCCAGACATGGTCGGCGACCATGCCCGGCGGCGGGCGGCGCCCATTGGGCAATTGGGCAAACAGCGTCTCGGCCCCGCGCACCAGGATGCCGCGCGCCCGTTCCGAGGCCTGCGACAGCCCGGCATTGCCGGCGATCGAGATGCCCGATTCGAACATGGCCATGTAGAAGCCGCGCCGCTCGGCGGCAAAGGTCAGGTATTCCTGGCCCATGCGCAGGAACGCGGTCAGCGGCCGCGGCCGGCCCTGGTCGAAGGCGGCCTCGAGCCGGTCGGCGAATTCCTCGAAGCCCTGCCGGGCGACCTCCTCCAGCAGATCCTCGCGCCCGGCGAAATGGCGATAGGGCGCGGCGGCGCTGACCCCGGCCAGGCGTGCGGCCTCGGCCAGGGTAAAGGCCTGCGGGCCCTTTTCCTCGATCAGCTGCACCGTGGCCTCGACAAGGGCCTGGCGCAGGTTGCCATGGTGATAGGAGGTGCGGGCCATGTCCGGCCCTTACATGCCTTCGCCGAAGTAATCCTCGACCAGGGCGGTCAGCGCATCGGCCAGCTCCCGCGCCTCGGCCCCGCGGGTGGTGACGCGAATCGCGGTGCCGCGCGGCGCGGCCAGCATCAGCAGGCCCATGATCGAATCGCCCGAGACGCTGATGCCGTCCTTTTCCACGGTGGCCTGGGCGTCGAAGCGTTCCACCGTCTCGACGAACTTCGCGCTGGCCCGCGCGTGCAGGCCCTTTTCGTTGATGATCGCCAGTTCGCGGGTGACGGCCCCGTTGGTCATGTCATTCATGAAGCGGCACGTTTGGGAATGGGAAGCACATCGGCAGGCAGGACGTCATAGCTGTTGATGTACTTGCGTCCCGCATCCTTGGCCAGCGTCACCGCATCGGCCACCGACAATTTGCGCGATTTCGCCAGTTTCACCAGCATCGGCAGGTTCGCCCCATAGAGAATCGAGCGGTTCCGCGTCGCACAGGCCATCAGCGACAGGTTCGAGGGCGAACCCCCGAACAGATCCGTGACCACCACCACGCCGTCGCCCGCATCCACCGCATCCGCGGCGGCGCAGATTTCGGCCTGCTTCTCGCCCCGGTCATGGTTTTCCTCGATGGCCACGGCCTTGATCCCGGTTTGCGGCCCCACCACATGCTCGACGGCCGAGAGATACTCCCTGGCCAGCCCACCATGCGCCACGATGACAATCCCGATCAATTCGCCCCACCACGCACCAGCCGTTCACCCTTGCGCCAAAGCTGTGCGAGAGGCCCGCATATGGCCATCATCCCCAGGTGCCGGCGCCTTTTCACGGCGTTCAAGTTCCCGATGTCTAATTGACACTTGCCAGCCTGCTTTCGCAAGCGCATCTGCCATTTTTTCCGCCATTGTGACAGAACGGTGTCGCCCCCCGGTGCAGCCGAAGCCGATCGCCAGGTGCGCCTTTCCCTCATCCAGATGGGCAGGCAGGGTGAAAAGCACAAGATCCTGCACCCTGCGGAAGAATTCGTCGAATCGCGAATCGGCCATCACATAATGCTGAACCGGCGAATCGCGGCCATCCAGCGGCCGCAGTTCCGGCTGCCAATGCGGATTGGCCAGGAAGCGGCAGTCGAACATCATGTCCACCCCGCGCGGCACGCCGCGCTTGTAGGAAAAGGACTGGACCGAGACGGTCAGCCGCCGCCCCGGCTCAGTCTCGAACCAGCGGGCCAGTTCCGCCTTCAGGTCATGCGGCGACAGCTCGGACGTATCGACCAGCACGTCGGCGCGGGCGCGGATCGGCGACAGCATGTCGCGCTCGGCGATGATGGCGTCGAGCGGCGAGCCCTCGGCGCGCAGCGGATGGCGGCGCCTGGTTTCGTTGAACCGCCGCAAGAGCTGCTCGGTCGTGCAGTCCAGGAACAGCACCTCGGGCGCATATTCCGGGAGTCGGGTCAGCCGGTCGATCAGCTCGATCAGGTTGGCGACCGAGAAGTCGCGGTTGCGCACGTCCAGCCCCAGGGCCAGCGGCATCGGCCGCGCCGGCCCGTCCAGCAGCCGCGGGATCAGCGACAGGGGCAGGTTGTCGATCGCCTCGTAGCCCAGATCCTCCAGCACGTTGATCGCCGTCGAGCGCCCGGCCCCCGACGGGCCGGTGATCAGCACCAGCCGCTGGGCCTGTTCCTCCTGGCTGTCCATGGCGCTTGCCGCCTCCGGCATGGCTTGACCCTACCTTTCGTGCAAATCCGTATCCGCCCGGCCAGCGACAAGGTATTGCAACAGTATTGACGCAAGATGAACGCGGCCGGCCCCAAGGACAAGGGGCACGGACCTGCCCATTAGGTCAAGCCGCCGGTCGGGCGGCAGCCGGTCGGGCTCGGGGCGCGCCAGATCGACTGCCAGGGCCAGCTCGACCGGGCCATGCGGCGCGGCATGCAGGATGCCCACCCCCCGCGCCTCGATCCGGCCGCGGATCGAATCGGGCGCATCGGCGAGGATCCGACCGCCCTCGCGGCGCAGGACGGTGCGGTCGTCCGCCACCAGCGCCGCGCCAAGCGCCATCATCTGCAGCGCCAGCACGGACTTGCCCGCGCCCGAGGGCCCCAGGATCAGCAGCCCCCGTTCCCGGTGGGCGATGCAGCTTGCATGCAGGATCATGGCTTCCTTCCCCTTGCCTCTTGCCGCGGCGCGAATCGCCCCGGACCCCTACGCCGGACCAAGGGCCTTTGTGACGTTTTCCCGAAGCCAAGACCACGATCCGACAAATGATTGCGCTAACCGTGTCTGATTGCGCTAACCCTGCCCATATGTGCGCTTTCGCCGGGGAAATGCCGTGTTATAGGACGCGCAACGGCCGCTGCCGGCCCGGACTATCAGCAGGAGCAAAGGTGCCATGACCGAACCGCGCGTCAATCCGAATTGCCGTCTCGAAGACCAGGGGATCACGGGGCTCGGCAATGTCCACTACAACCTGCTGGAACCGGCGCTGGTCGAGGCGGCGATCCAGCGCGGCGAAGGCAAGCTGGGCCTGGGCGGCACCTTCCTGGTCTCGACCGGCGCCCATACCGGCCGCTCGCCCAAGGACAAGCATGTGGTGCGCACGGCGTCGGTGGAAGACAGCATCTGGTGGGAAAACAACCGCCCGATGGAGCCCGAGGCCTTCGACCGGCTCCATGCCGACATGCTGGAGCACATGAAGGGCAAGGACTATTTCGTGCAAGACCTCTACGGCGGCGCGGATCCTGCCCTGCGCCTCGACGTCCGGGTCGTGACCGAACTGGCCTGGCACGGGCTTTTCATCCGCCACCTGCTGCGCCGCCCGGAAGCGGCCGAACTGGCCGGCTTCGTGCCCGATTTCACCATCATCAACTGCCCCTCGTTCAAGGCCGACCCGGCGAAACATGGCTGCCGCTCGGAAACGGTGATCGCGCTCAACTTCGAGAAGAAGCTGATCCTGATCGGCAATACCGCCTATGCCGGCGAGAACAAGAAATCGGTCTTCACGCTGCTGAACTACATCCTGCCGGAAAAGGGCGTGATGCCGATGCATTGCTCGGCCAACCACGCCATCGGCAATCCCGACGATTCCGCGATCTTCTTCGGCCTGTCGGGCACCGGCAAGACCACGCTTTCGGCCGATCCCTCGCGCACGCTGATCGGCGATGACGAGCATGGCTGGTCGGACCACGGCATCTTCAACTTCGAGGGCGGCTGCTACGCCAAGACCATCAACCTCTCGGCCGAGGCCGAGCCGGAAATCTACGCCACCTGCTTCAAGTTCGGCACCGTGGTCGAGAACATGGTCTACGACCCCGACACGCTGGAGCTGGACTTCGAGGACAACTCGCTGACCGACAACATGCGCTGCGCCTATCCGCTGGAGCAGATCTCGAACGCGTCGGAAACCTCGCTGGGCGGCCAGCCCAGGAACGTGATCATGCTGACCTGCGACGCCTATGGCGTGCTGCCGCCGATCGCGCGGCTGACCCCGGCGCAGGCGATGTATCACTTCCTGTCGGGCTTCACCTCCAAGACGCCGGGGACCGAGGTCGGCGTGACCGAGCCGACGCCCACCTTCTCGACCTGCTTCGGCGCCCCCTTCATGCCGCGGCGGCCGGAAGTTTATGGCAAGCTCCTGCAGGAAAAGATCGCCAAGACCGGCGCGGCCTGCTGGCTGGTCAACACCGGCTGGACCGGCGGCGCCTTCGGCACCGGCAAGCGCATGCCAATCAAGGCGACCCGCGCCCTGCTGACCGCGGCGCTGGACGGCTCGCTGAACCAGGTCGAGTTCCGCAAGGATCCGAATTTCGGCTTCGAGGTTCCGGTTTCGGTTCCCGGCGTCGAGGACAAGCTGCTCGACCCGCGGCAGACCTGGGCGGACGGCGCCGCCTATGACGCCCAGGCCCGCAAGCTGGTCGGCATGTTCAGCGACAATTTCGCGCAATATGCCGACAAGATCGACGACGACGTCCGCGCCGCCGCCATCGGCTGAAGCATGACGCGGAAATGAATCAAGGGGCGGTCAAATGGCCGCCCCTTTCGCTTGCGTCGCCGCCGCAAGGGGGCTTTGCGCCCCCGCCAGCCTGCGGCTGACTCCCCCGCAGGATATTTGGACACGAAAGAAGCCGGCGGAGTCGCCACATCGCTTCTTTCGTGCTCAAATATCCTGGGGGAGCGCGGAACGCGCGGGGGCAAAGCCCCCTTCTTCAGCCCTGCCGCCGAACCCGCCGCCGCTTTTGCGCGCGCTTGATCTCGGCCAGCCGGGCCTGGGTGGCGCGCTTGCGCATCGGTCTCTTGCCGCGCCCGCCGCCCGAGCCTTGCGGCAGCGGCCGGCCTTCGAGTTCCAGCAGTTCCAGCATCAGCCCGCCGGTCAGCGGCACCGCCTCGGTCAGGCGGACGGTCACGCGCTGGCCGATGCCGATCTCGAGCCCGGTCTCGGAGCCCATCAGCACCTGCGCCTCGGGGTCGTAGTGGAAATATTCCCGGCCGATCTCGCGGATCGGCAAGAGCCCGTCCGCCCCGGTCTCGTCCAGCCGCACGAAGGCGCCGAAACGCTGCACGCCGCTGATGCGGCCGGTGAACTCGGCCCCCACCCGGTCGGCCAGATAGGCGGCGAGATAGCGGTCGGTGGTGTCGCGTTCCGCCGCCATCGAGCGGCGCTCGGTTTCCGAGATATGCTGGGCGGTTTCCGAAAGCGTCTCGATGTCCTGCGCCGACAGCCCGTCATCGCCCCATCCATGCCCCATGATCAGCGCACGATGCACGATCAGGTCGGAATAGCGCCGGATCGGCGAGGTGAAATGCGCGTAAGAGCGCAGCGCCAGCCCGAAATGGCCGAAATTCTCGGGGTTGTAATAGGCCTGCTGCATCGAGCGCAGCGCCGTCATGTTGATCAGCTCGTCGAATTCCGAGCCCTCGGCCTGTTTCAGCAGACGGTTCAGGTGCCGGGTCTGCAGCACCTGCCCCTTGGCCAGGGTAAAGCCCGAGGCCTCGGCCACCTCGCGCAGGGCGTCCAGCTTTTCGACCGTCGGCTCCTCGTGGACGCGGTAAAGCAGCGGGCGGCGCAGGCGCTCCAGTTCCTCGGCCGCGGCGACATTGGCCAGCACCATGAATTCCTCGATCAGCCGGTGCGCGTCGTAGCGTTCGCGGAAGTTCACCGATTTCACCCGACCGTCAGGGGTCAGCTCGATACGGCGCTCGGGCAGGTCCAGCTCCAGCGGCTGGCGGCGCTGCCGCGCGGCCTTGAGCAGCCTGTAGGCGTGCCAGAGCGGGTGGATCACGGCGTCGAGCAGCGGCGCGGTCTGGTCGTCCGGGCTGCCGTCGGCCGCCGCCTGCGCCTGTTCATAGGCCAGGCTCGCGGCCGAGCGGATCATGCCGCGGTGGAAGCTGTGGCCGGTCTTGTTGCCCTGCGCGTCCAGCCGCATCCTGACCGCGATGACCGGCCGGTCCACGCCCTGGTGCAGCGAGCAGAGGTCGCTCGACAGGATGTCGGGCAGCATCGGCACCACCCGGTCGGGGAAATAGGTGGAATTGCCGCGGTTCCTCGCCTCGCGGTCCAGCGCCGAGCCGGGGCGGACGTAATGCGCCACGTCGGCGATGGCGACCCAGACCGTGGCGCCGCCGTCCTCATGCGTCTCGGCCGCCACGGCATCGTCGCGGTCGCGCGCGTCCGAGGGGTCGATGGTGATGAAGGGCAGGGGGCGCAGGTCCTCGCGCCCCTTCATCGTCGCCGGGCGGGCGGCATCGGCCTCGGCGATCGCCTCGTCGGGGAAATCGTCGGGGATGCCGTGCTGGTGGATGGCGATCAGGCTGACCGCCCTGGGCGCCGACGGGTCGCCCAGCCGCTCGACGATCCGCGCCACGGGCAGGCCGATGCGGCCGCGGGGGCCGACCTGCTCGGCCTCGACCAGTTCGCCGCTTTTCGCGCCATGCACGTCGCCGGGGCGGATCTGCCATTCCTTGTCCTGGCCCTTGTCGATGGGCAGGATGCGGCCGCCCGCCTCGGACCCGCCGGCCGCGGCGCGGAAGATGCCGACGATGCGGTGCTGCACCGTGCCGATGCGGCGGATCAGCCGGGCCTGGTAGTCGTGATCCTCGCCCCGCGTCTCGATCAGCCGGGCCAGGATGCGCTCGCCCGGCGCCACCGCCGGGTCGGATTTCAGCGCCGCATAGAGGATGCGCGGCATCGGCCCCTCGCCCTGCCATTCCAGCGGCTTGGCGAAGATGTCGCCGTCGCGGTCCGGCGGCAGCAGCTGCAGCACCGTGACCGGCGGCAGCCGCTCGGCATCGTGGTAATGGCGGCGGCGGCGTTCCAGCAGCCCCTCGGATTCAAGCTCCTTCAGCAGCCGCTTCAGCTCGATGCGCTCGGCACCCTTGATGCCGAAGGCTTTCGCGATGTCGCGTTTCGCGGTGGCGTCCGGGTGGGCGGACACCCAGTCGAGAATCTCTTGCCGGGAAGGTAGCTGTGCCATGCCGCCACGCTAGCACGACGCCAGACGGGGTGGCAGGGGCAAAATCAGGCGGCCGGCAGGCGGACGAAGGCGGCCGCCTCGCGCACCACCGGGTCGGCCTCGGCCCCGGCGCGGATCTGGTCCACGAAATCCTGCCGCATCCGCGGCGTCCAGGATTCGTTGATATGCGCGGCCACCGCCTCGGGCGCCGGCCGGTCGGGCTGGGTGCCGAAGAATTGCGCCATCTGGCTGGCCATGCGGATCAGTTTCGAATGGTCGTGGGACATGTCGCCTCAGCTTCCGGCAATGCGCCGGGGATGGGTGTAAAGATCGAAGCTCGCGCCCCTGGCGCGGGCGATCAGGGTGATGCCGGCGCGCTCGGCCCATTGCAGCGCCAGGGCCGTCGGCGCGCTGGCACCGATCAGGATCGGCGCGCCGATGCGGGCGGCCTTCTGCACCAGGTCGACCGACAGGCGCGAGGACATGACGATGGCGCCCTGCCCGGCCGCCTGTCCGGCAAGCGCCAGCGCGCCCGCCAGCTTGTCCAGCGCATTGTGCCGCCCGACATCCTCGCGCGTCAGGCCATGGGCACCGTCCCAGAAGGCGGCGCCGTGGATGGCGGGGGTCCGGTGCCGCAAGACCTGGCCCTGGGTCAGCGCGGCCATGGCGCGGGCCACGTCCGCGGGCGGCATGGACCAGTCCGAGGCGACCGGCACGATCCGGGGCAGCGCCGCCTCGATGCTGTCGACGCCGCACAGCCCGCAGCCCACCGGGCCGATCATGCTGCGCCGCCGCTCGGCCAGCCGGGCGGCCAAGCCGGGGCGCAGCCAGAGCCGCGCCTCGCGCGCGGGAAAGCCGCCGGCGGAAACCTCGGCCTCCTCGAAGCCCTCGACATCCTCTGGCGCGGCGACCAGCCCCTCGGTCAGGGCGAAGCCCAGGGCAAAGTCGCGCAGGTCATGCGGCGTCGCCATCAGCACCGCCTGGCTCATGCCGTCGATGACAATGGCCACCGGGCATTCCTGCGGCGCCGGGGGCGGCTCGATGGGCCGCCAGCCGCCGCCCTGGCCTTCGCCGTCCCAGCGCAGCACGCCGGCCTTCACGTCCCGCATGCCGTCACTCGGCAGCGGTGGGCAGGATGCGGCGGGCGAGGTCGGAATGATGGCGATACTCCTCTTGCCATTCCGAGGGGCCGTTCGAGGGGCTGACCTGCACGGCCGTCACCTTGAACTCGGGGCAGTTGGTGGCCCAGTCGGAATTGTCCGTCGTCACCACATTGGCCTGAGTCGTCGGGTGATGGAAGGTCGTATAGACCACGCCCGGCGCCACCCGCTCGGTGATATGCGCGCGCAGCGTCGTGTCGCCCGAACGCGAGGCCACGCGCACCCAGTCGCCTTCGCGGATGCCGCGGTTTTCGGCGTCCGAGGGATGGATCTCCAGGATGTCCTCGGGGTGCCAGACCACGTTCTCGGTCCGCCGGGTCTGGGCGCCGACGTTGTATTGCGACAGGATCCGCCCGGTGGTCAGCAACAGCGGGAAGCGCGCCCCGGTGCGTTCCTCGGTCGCCACATATTCGGTATGGACGAACTTGCCCCGGCCGCGCACGAAGCCGTCGATATGCATGACCGGCGTGCCCAGCGGCGCCTTGTCGTTGCAGGGCCATTGCACCGAGCCCTCGCGCTCCAGGAGGTCGTAGCTGACGCCGGCGAAGCTGGGGGTGGTCAGCGCGATCTCGGCCATGATCTCGCGCGGGTGCGTATAGGACCAGGCGGCGCCCATGCGGTTGGCCAGCATCTGGGTGACTTCCCAGTCCTCGTAGCCGTTCTTGGGCGTCATGGCGCGGCGGACCATGTTGATGCGGCGTTCCGCATTGGTGAAGGTGCCGTTCTTTTCCAGGAAGCTCGAACCCGGCAGGAAGACATGCGCATAGTTCGAGGTCTCGTTCAGGAACAGATCCTGCACGACGACGATGTCCATCGCTGCCAGCGCCGCGGTGACGTGCCGGGTGTCGGGGTCGGATTGCACGATGTCCTCGCCCTGGCAGTAGAGCCCGCGGAACCGGCCGGCCAGCGCCTCGTCGAACATGTTGGGGATGCGCAGGCCCGGTTCGGGCGACAGCTCGACGCCCCAGGCGCGTTCATAGATCGCCCGCGTCTCGGGGTCCGAGACATGGCGATAGCCCGGATATTCATGCGGGAAGCTGCCCATGTCGCAGGAACCCTGCACGTTGTTCTGGCCGCGCAGCGGGTTCACGCCGGTGCCGGGCTTGCCGATATTGCCGGTCAGCATCGCCAGGTTGGCGATGGCCATGACGGTGGTCGAGCCTTGCGAATGCTCGGTCACGCCCAGGCCGTAATAGATGCTGGCGCGGGGCGCGGCGGCATAGGCGCGGGCGGCCTTGCGGATCAGCTCGGCCGGGACGCGGGCCAGCGTCTCGACCGCCTCGGGCGCATGGCGCGGATCCAGCAGGAATTCGGCATAGGCCAGGAACTCGTCCCAGTCGCAACGCTCGCGGATGAAGGCCTCGTCATAAAGCTTTTCGGCCACGATCACATGCGCCATGGCGGTCAGCATGGCGACATTGGTGCCGGGGCGCAGCGGCAGGTGCAGCCCCTCGCCCATATGCGGGGTCTTGAGCAGGTCGATCTGGCGCGGGTCCAGCACGATCAGCCCCGCCCCCTCGCGCAGCCGCTTGCGCAGCCGGCTGGCAAAGACCGGGTGCCCATCGGTCGGGTTGGCGCCGATGACCAGCGCCAGGTCGGTCTCATCGACCGAATCGAAGTCATGCGTGCCGGCCGAGGTGCCGAAGGTGGTCTTCAGCCCGTAGCCAGTGGGCGAATGGCAGACGCGGGCGCAGGTGTCGGTGTTGTTGTTGTGAAACACCGCACGCGCCAGCTTCTGCACCAGATAGGTTTCCTCGTTGGTGCAGCGCGACGAGGTGATGACGCCGATGGAATCGCGCCCGAAATCCGCCTGCGCCTGCCGCAGCCGGGTGGCGGCGAAATCCAGCGCCTCGTCCCAGCTGACCACGCGCCAGGGATCGGTGATCCGTTCGCGCACCATGGGCTGGGTCTGGCGTTCGCGATGCGTGGCATAGCCCCAGGCAAAGCGGCCCTTGACGCAGCTGTGGCCATGGTTGGCCTTGCCGTCCTTGCTGGGCACCATGCGCACCACTTCCTCGCCGCGCATATGCGCGTCAAAGGAACAGCCGACGCCGCAATAGGCGCAGGTCGTCTTGACGATATGCTCGGGGGTGCCGATCTGGATCACACTGTTCTCGATCAGCGTCGCGGTCGGGCAGACCTGCACGCAGGCGCCGCAGCTGACGCAATCCGACGACAGGAAACTGTCCGAGGCCATGCCGGCGGAAACGCGGCTGTCGAAGCCCCGCCCCTCGATGGTCAGCGCGAAGGTGCCCTGCACCTCCTCGCAGGCGCGCACGCAGCGCGAGCAGACGATGCATTTCGCCGGATCGAAGGTGAAATAGGGGTTCGACTGGTCCTTGGGCCGGTATTCCGGGTTCGGCCCCTCGGCGTCGCGGCGGGCGAAATGGTTCTTGCCCGGCTCATAGCGCACCTCGCGCAGGCCGACGGCGCCGGCCATGTCCTGAAGCTCGCAATCGCCATTGGCGGCGCAGGTCAGGCAGTCCAACGGATGGTCGCTGATGTAAAGCTCCATCACCCCCTTGCGAACCTGGGCCACCTCATCGGTCTGGGTATGGACCACCATGCCCTCGGCCACCGGAGTCGTGCAGGATGCCGGCAGGCCCCGCATCCCCTCGATCTGCACCACGCAAAGCCGGCAGGAGCCGAAGGCGCTGACATGATCGGTGGCGCAAAGCTTGGGCACCGAGATCCCCGCCACGGCGGCCGCGCGCATGACGCTGGTTCCGGCGGGAACGCTGACCGGGATACCATCCACCAGCAGGTTCACGGTAACGTCGGAGTTGACCGCGGGGGTGCCCATGTCGCGGTCGGGAATGATGAAATCCTTCATTCGGCGGCCTCCCGGCTCCTGATTGTGGGGCGGGGCTCGCGGCGCCCGCTGAAATCCTCGGGGAAATGGGTCAGCGCCGACATGACCGGGAAGGGCGCAAAGCCCCCCAGCGCGCAGAGCGAGCCCCATTTCATCGTGTTGCAAAGATCGGTGAGGATCGGGATCCCCGTCTCGTCGCCCTGGGCGATGCGGTCGATGGTCTCGACGCCCCGGATCGAGCCGATGCGGCAGGGCGTGCATTTGCCGCAGCTTTCCACGGCGCAGAACTCCATGGCAAAGCGCGCCAGCTTCAGCATGTCGGCCGTGTCGTCGAAGACGGTGATGCCGGCATGGCCCAAGAGCCCCTCCTTGGTGGCCAGTTCCTCGTAGCCGAAGGGCACGTCGAAATCCCAATGCGGGATATAGGAGCCCAAGGGCCCGCCCACCTGCGCCGCCTTGACCGGCCGGCCCGAGGCGGTGCCGCCGCCGATCTCCTCGATGATCTGGCGCAGGCTCATGCCAAAGGCGGCCTCGAACAGCCCGCCGTATTTCACGTTCCCGGCGATCTGGATCGGGATGGTGCCCTTGGATCGCCCGATGCCCAGCTTCGCGTATTCCGCCCCGCCATGGGTCAGGATCCAGGGCACCGAGGCCAGCGAGATCACGTTGTTGACCACCGTCGGCCGGCCCAGGAAGCCCTCCAGCGCCGGGATCGGCGGCTTGGCCCGCACCACGCCGCGCTTGCCCTCCAGGCTGTTGAGCAGGCTGGTTTCCTCGCCGCAGACATAGGCGCCGGCGCCGACCCGCACCTCCATGTCATAGGCATGGCCCGAGCCCAGCACCGACTGGCCCAGGATGCCGGCCTGCCGCGCCTTGCCAATGGCGGCCTCCATCAGCCGGATCGCGTCGGGATATTCGCTGCGGATATAGACATAGCCCTGCACCGCGCCCACGGCGATGCCGGCGATCGCCATGCCCTCGATCAGGACCAGCGGATCGCCCTCCATCAGCATGCGGTCGGCGAAGCTGCCCGAATCGCCCTCGTCGGCATTGCAGACGATGTATTTCCGCGCCGCCTTGGCGCCAGCCACGGTCTTCCACTTGATCCCGGTCGGGAAACCGGCGCCGCCCCGGCCGCGCAACCCGGATTCGGTGACTTCCGCGACGATCCGTTCCGGCCCGATGCCGATGGCGCGGCGCAGGCCGGCCAAGCCGCCATGCGCCTCGTATTCCTCGACCGACAGCGGGTCGATCACGCCGACGCGGGCAAAGGTCAGCCGGGTCTGCGCCTTCATCCAGGGCAGATCCTCGACCGGACCCAGCGCCAGCGGATGATCGCCGCCGGTGCGGATCGCCTCGGCGACCGAGGCCGCGTCCTCGGGCCCGACGGGCCCATAGCCATGGCGCACGCCCTGGCGCTCGACCTCGACCAGGGGCTCCAGCCAGATCATGCCGCGCGTGCCGTTGCGAGTGACGGTGAACTCGCGCCCCAGCGCCTCGGCCACCTCGTCGGCGCCCAGCGCCCGCGCGGCGGCATCCAGGGGAACCCAGACCCTCATGCGCCCGCCCCCATGCCCGCTTCAGCCACCAGTTTCCGCACCTTGGCCAGGTTGGCCCGGCCAACCAGCCTGTCGCCCATCTGGGCCGAAGGCGCACAGGCGCAAAGCCCCAGGCAGAACACCGGCTCCAGCGTCAGCCGCCCGTCCGGCGTGGTCTGGTGCCAGTCGATCCCCAGCGCCTGGCGCACCTCATCGGCCAGCGCCTCGGCGCCCATCGACTGGCAGGCCTCGGCCCGGCACAGCCGCAACACATGCCGGCCATGCGGATGGTCGCGGAAATCGTGATAGAAGCTGACGACGCCATGAACCTCGGCGCGGGTCATGCCCAGGGCCTCGGCCAGCACCGGCTGCGCCTCCTCGGGAACATGGCCCCATTCGGCCTGGATGTCGTGCAGGATGGGCAAAAGCGGCCCCTCGCGGCCCTTGTGGGCGGCGATGATTTCGTCAAGGCGCAAAAGGAAATCAGCGTCGATCGCTGGTGAAGTCATGGCTGGGTCGGTCCGGGCTCAATTGTTTTACCCAGACTAGAGCCCCACGATAGACAGAACAATCGTGATATATCGTCTATTGATTGAAAGTATCAATCGACGAGACGATGCGGATCAGCGCCTCGACCAGCGGCGGATGCGGCTCGCGCCGGGCGACGACCAGCCCGACCATATGCCCGTTCCCGGTCAGGTCGCGCGCCCGCACCCCCTCGGGCAGCGGCAGCCCGCGCGCCAGAGCCCGCGGCAGGATGGCAGCCCAGTCGCCGGTCGCCACATGCGACAGGATCGCCAGCATCGAGGTCGATTCGACCCGCGGCAGCGCATCCGCCCCGGCCTCGACCAGGTGCCGGGTGACGATGCGGCGGTTCTGCATGTCCGGGGTCAGCAGGCATAGCGGCCGGGTGGCGGTCTCGGCCCAGTCCGCCGGCCCGGCCAGCTCGCCGCGGTCGATCAGGCAATAGGTCTCGCGATACAGCGGCAGGCTCTGCACCCGGCCCAGCGGCTCGCTGTCCAGGTAGGTGACGCCGGCATCCAGCTCCAGCGCCTCGATCTGGTCGCGGATCTCGTCCGAGCTGCGCGACAGGATCGAGACCCCGGCATTGGGATGGCGGCGCAGGAAAGGCCCGGTCAGCTCGGCGATTCGCGGCATGGCGGTCGGGATGACGCCGATGCGCAGCCGCCCGGAAACGCCCTTGCGGCTCGCCTGCATCTCGGCCTGCATGGCGCGGGCATCGGCGACGATGCGCCGCGCCCAGCCCAGCACGCGCTCGCCCTCGGGCGTCAGCCCCTGGAAACGCGAACCGCGCCGGACCAGCTGCACGCCCAGCTGCTCTTCCAGCGCCCGGATGGCGGATGACAGGGTGGGCTGGGTGATGCCCAGCGATTCGGCGGCGCGGCCGAAATGCTTCTCGCGCGCCAGGGCCATGAACATGGACAGCTTGTCGATCACGAAGCCGCCCTCCCCAAGCCCGTTCTTTCGTGCCCAAATATCCCGGGGTCCGGGGCAGAGCCCCGGCCCGAACGGATCAGACGATCTCGACCGCGTATTTCTCGATCACGGTATTGGCCAGCAGGCCCTCGCACATGCGCGCGACCTCGGCCTTCGCCGCCTCGGCATCGGATGCCGCCAGGTCCAGCTCGATCACCTTGCCCTGGCGCACGCCCGAGACGCCGGCAAAGCCCAGGCCCCCCAGCGCGTGCCGGATCGCCTCGCCCTGGGGATCCAGAACGCCATCCTTCAGCATGATGGTGACACGGGCTTTCATCGGCAGGGCCTCTCAGTTGATCAGGGTGGGTTTGGTCAGCGAGGTGGTGTTGGCGGGCATCAGGCCCAGCCGGCGCGCCACCTCGGTATAGGCATCGGTCAGGCTGCCCAGGTCGCGGCGGAACACGTCCTTGTCCAGCTTCTGCCCGGTCTTCACGTCCCAGAGCCGGCACGAATCCGGGCTGATCTCGTCGGCGACCACCAGGCGCATGAAATCGCCGTCCCAGATGCGGCCGACCTCGATCTTGAAGTCGATCAGCTTGATGCCGACGCCGAAGAACACGCCCGACAGGAAATCGTTCACCCGCAGCGCCAGGCTCACGATGTCGTCCAGGTCCTGCTGCGAAGCCCAGCCGAAGGCGATGATGTATTCCTCGGACACGAAGGGATCGCCCAGCTCGTCGTTCTTGAAGCTGTATTCGACGATGGGGCGCGGCAGCGGCGTGCCCTCCTCCATGCCCAGGCGCTTCGAGATCGAGCCTGCGGCGAAATTACGCACGATCACTTCCAGCGGGATGATCTCGACCTGGCGCACCAACTGCTCGCGCATGTTGATGCGGCGGATGAAGTGGTTCGGCACGCCGATATTGGTCAGCCCGGTCATGAAGAACTCGGACAGGCGGTTGTTCAGCACGCCCTTGCCCTCGACCGTGGCCTTCTTCTGGGCGTTGAAGGCGGTGGCGTCATCCTTGAAATACTGGATGAGCGTGCCGGGCTCGGTGCCCTCGTAGAGGATCTTGGCCTTGCCTTCGTAGATTTTCTTGCGCCTTGGTGCCATGCTGCGCGTCTCCCGTCCGCAAGGTGACAATCTTTATGCGGCTATAGGCCAGAAACGGGGTCATGGGCAATACGGGCTTGCGATGGCCCGCCCGCATGGGCATATCCTGCGCAATATCCACGGGATAATCCCAAGCCGGAGGCCGCCATGACCACTTTTGACGACCGCGAGCGCGCGCATGAGGCGAAATTCGCCCATGATGCGGAACTGAACTTCAAGGCCGAGGCGCGGCGCAACCGCCTGCTGGGCGAATGGGCGGCCGGCCTTCTGGGCAAGACGGGCGACGATGCCCGCGCCTATGCGCTGACCGTCGTCACCTCGGATTTCGACGAGCCGGGCGACGAGGACGTGTTCCGCAAGCTGGCGGCCGACCTGGCCGGCCAGGCCGACGAGGCCACCATCCGCGCCAAGATGGCCGAGCTGCGCGTCACCGCGCGCGAACAGATCATCAACGAGCTTTGAGCTTTCGCAAGACGCCGACGCCCCGGCTTCCGGGGCGTTCCGCATCTCAGCCCGCCGCCGCCACGACCCTGGGATAAAGCCGCCACATGGTCAGGCCGCGCAGCGCGTTCAGCGCCATCAGCGCCGCCCAAAGCCCATGGTTGCCCCAGATCGGCGGCAGCACCGCCACCAGCACCGCATAGATCCCGACCGCGACCAGCATGGCGTCGCGCATCTCGCGCGTGCGGGTGGCGCCGATGAAGATGCCGTCCAGCATCCACGAGGCGATGCCGACCAGCGGCGCCGCGACCAGCCAGGGCAGGAACGCGCGCGCCTGGGCCCGCACCTCGGGCGCGGTGGTCAGCAGGTCGATGATCGCCGGCCCGCCCAGCAGGAACACCGCCGACAAAAGCCCCGCGCCCAGGACGCCCCAGGCCGAGGTCAGCCGCGCCGCCTGCCGCAGCCGGTCGGGCCGGCGCGCGCCCACCGCCTGCCCGACCAGCGATTCGGCGGCAAAGGCGAAGCCGTCCAGACCATAGGCGACGATGGACAGGAATTGCAGCAGCACCTGGTTGGCGGCCAGCGTCACGTCGCCCTGCCCCGCGGCCAGGAACATGAAGGTGGTGAACGACCCTTGCAGCAGCACCGACCGGATCAGGATGTCGCCGTTCACCCGCGCCAGTTCCTCGATCCGCTCGCGCGCCAGCAGCCCGGCGCGCCGGATCGCCGCGCGCAGGGCATCGCGCGCAAACCACAGCCCCAGCGCCAGGCCGGACCATTCCGCGATCAGCGTCGCGCCCGCGACGCCGCGCACGCCCCAGCCCAGATCCAGCACGAACCACAGGTCCAGGACGATGTTCAGCCCGTTCATCAGCAATTGCAGCGCCAGGATCCGGCGCGTCCGCTCGGTGGCGATCAGCCAGCCGGTAACGGCGTAAAGCGAGATGGTCGCCGGCGCCCCCCAGATACGCAGCGCCAGGTATTGCCGGGCCAGCGCCTCGACCTCGGCCGAGGCCGGCGCCAGCCGGAAGGCGCCGGCAAACAGCAACCCCTGCGCCAGGATGAAGACCAGCCCCGCCGCCAGCCCGATCCCCAGCGCCCGCAGCAGATGTGCGCCGGCTTCGCCATCGTCGCCCGCGCCATGCGCCTGCGCCACCAGCCCCGAGGTGCCCATGCGCAGGAAGCCGAAGATCCAGTAGACCGAGGTCAGGATCACCGCGCCCAGCCCCACCGCACCGATGGGCGCGGCCTCGCCCAGCTGGCCGATGACGCCGGTATCCACCGCGCCAAGAATGGGAATCGTCGCGTTCGACAGCACCACCGGCAGGGCGATGGCCAGCACCCGGCGGTGCGAGAGATCGGCCTCGGCCCGGTTCCCCGACCGGCCGGCCAGCGTCTCAGCCATGCTCCTCAGCCATCCTGCGGCATCAGGAAATGCCCGGTCGCCTGGGCCAGCAGCTTCTGGCGCTGGTCCTGCCAGGCCTCGACATGCACGCTGGCATAGCGCCGCCCCGAGCGCACCACCCGCGCCCGCGCATAGGCGTCGCGCGGCAGGCCGGAACGCAGGTAGTCCACGGTGAAGTCGATGGTCTTGGGCAGGCGCGGCAGGCTTTCGGGCACGGCTGCGTCGGGGGCGATGCGGCCCTGCTCCATGTCTTCCCAGATCGCGGTCCAGGTCAGCTCGACGATGGCCGTGACCTCCAGGAAGGCGGCCGTCACCCCGCCATGGATCGCCGGCAGCATCGGGTTGCCGATCAGCTTCTCGTCAAAGGGCAGCACGGCGGTCAGTTCGTCGCCGCGGCGGTCGAAGCCGATGCCCAGCCAGCGGATATAGGGCACGCTGGAAACCAGCGCGTTCAGCGTGTTGTTGCGCCGCGACTTGATGGCGTCGAGGGGTTCGTTGCGCGGGGCCATGTCACCTCTCGACGGTAAAGGCGCCGGTGGCCGAGGCCACGGGCCGGGATTCGTCGTCATCCATCGCCCAGGCGCGCACGAAGGCGACCGAGCGGGTGATGTGATAGCAGCTTGCCTTGGCGCGGATGGTCTGGCCGGGCGTCGCCGCGCGCATGTAGTCGATGCGCAGGTCGATGGTCGCGGTCGAGCGCGCCCCGGTCGGATGCGCCATCACCGCCGCGCCGCTGCACGTGTCCATCAGGGCCGAGATCACCCCGCCATGGATCACCCCGCTGCGCGGATCGCCGACCAGATCCTCGCGCCAAGGCAACGAGATCTCGGCCCCCTCGGCGGAAAGCTGGTCCAGCCGCATGCCAAGCGCCCGCGCATGGGGGATCACCTCGATGAACTGGCGCGCGATGCGCCGGCGTTGTTCAAGCTCGTCCTCTGGCGACGGTTCGCTCATGCCCCTGGCCTCTTGCTTGGCTTGCAGGCGGCAATGGTAGCAGCCCGCGACCCGCAGGCAAGCCCGCCCGACCAATGGTTGAGTTTGATCCGCCCCCGCGCTAGGCTGCGCCGCAACCGCAGCATAGAGTTCATCCGATGTCCGATAGCGAATACATTGGCTTCAAGGAAATGTGCGCACGGTTCGACGTGACGCCCCGGACGCTGCGCTATTACGAATACATCGAGCTGCTCAGCCCCCGCAAGGAAGGCCGCTCGCGCTTCTACGGCCCGCGCGAGATCGCCCGGATGAAGCTGATCCTGCGCGGCCGCCGCTTCGGCTTCTCGCTCGAGGACATCCGGCAATGGCTGCTGATCTATGGCGAAAAGGGCACGCAGGAGCAGTATCGCGTCTGGATCGAGCTGGCCGACCGCCAGCTCGAGGTGCTGCGCCAGCAGCGCGACGAGCTCGAAGCCTCGATGACCGAATTGCTGGCCCTGCGCAACGACACCGTCGCGATCCTGGACGGCATGGGCCAGGATGGCGCGGGCCAGGACGGGGCGGGCCAGAACGGCGCCGGGACGGCGAAAAGGGGCTGAGCCGGGCGCTGACGCCACGTCCCCCCTTACGCGCACGTCAACTCGACCTATATTCCCCGGCAAGTGAATGTGCCAAGGGGAGAGGATCGGCCATGGGCGACGAGCTGTTGACCATCCGCCAGATGTGCGACGCCTTCGACGTCACGCCGCGCACGCTGCGATTCTACGAATCCCGCGAATTGCTGTTTCCGCAGCGCCGCGGCCAGCATCGGCTTTACGGCCGCTCGGACCGCGCCCGGCTGACCCTGATCCTGCGCGGCAAGCGCTTCGGCTTCTCGCTGGAGCAGATCCGGCAATTGCTGGAGCTTTACGACCCGGCCGAACGCAACATCACCCAGACCGAAGCCACGCTCGCCACCGCCCGCGACCGGCTTGCCGACATGGAGCGGCAGCACCGCGAACTGGGCGAAGCCATCGCCGAGCTGCGCCAGCAGATCGCCGAGGGCGAGGCCGCGCTGCAAAGACTGAAATCCGACGCCTGAGGGCGAACTTTCGGGAGGACCGATGACCACCTATTCCGCGCCCATCCGCGACATGCAATTCGTGCTGCATGACGTGCTGGACATCTCGAACCAGGATCTGCCGGGTTACGGCGATCTTGACCGCGACTTCACCCAGGCCGTGCTGGAGGCGGCCGGCAAGCTCGCCTCCGAGGTGCTGGCGCCGCTGAACGCCGTCGGCGACCGCGAGGGCTGCACGCTGGAAAACGGCGTGGTCCATACCCCCAGGGGCTTCCTGGAAGCCTTCGAACAGATGCGCGAGGGCGGCTGGACCGCGCTCGACTGCGACCCGGAATACGGCGGCCAGGGCATGCCCTATGTGATCGGCCTGGCGGCGGGCGAGATGTTCTCGGCCTCGAACATGGCCTTCACCATGTATCAGGGCCTGACGCATGGCGCCTATTCCGCCATCCACGCCCATGGCACCGAACAGCAGAAGGCCACCTACCTGCCGAAGATGGTCAGCTGCGAATGGACCGGCACCATGAACCTGACCGAGCCCCATGCCGGCACCGACCTGGGCCTGCTGCGCACCAGGGCCGAGCCGCAGCAGGACGGCAGCTACCTGATCACCGGGCAGAAGATCTTCATCTCGGCCGGCGACCACGACATGTCGCAAAACGTGATCCACCTGGTCCTGGCCAAGGCGCCGGGCGGGGGCGAGGGCACCAGGGGCATCTCGCTTTTCATCGTGCCGAAATTCCTGGTCGACGAGGACGGCTCCCTGGGCGACAGGAACGCCGTCTCGGTCGGCAACCTGGAAGAAAAGATGGGCATCCACGGCAATGCCACCTGCGTGATGAACTATGACGGCGCGAAAGGCTGGCTCGTGGGCGAGCTGCACAAGGGCATGCGCGCCATGTTCACCATGATGAACGAGGCCCGGATCGGCGTCGGCCTGCAAGGCTATTCCGTGGCCGAGGCCGCCTATCAGAACGCCGTCGCCTATGCCCGCGACCGGCTGCAGGGCCGCGCGGTGACGGGCGATGCCAACCCTGCGGGTCCGGCCGATCCGCTGATCGTGCATCCCGATATCCGCCGCAACCTGATGGACCAGAAAAGCTTCCTCGAGGGCGCCCGCGCGCTGGCCTTCTGGGGCGCGCATCTGATCGACCGCGCCGTTCTGGCCGAGGACAAGGAGGCCCATGACCTCGTCTCGCTGCTGACGCCGGTGATCAAGGGCTTCCTGACCGACAAGGGCTTCGAGACGGCGGTGCAGGCCCAGCAGGTCTTCGGCGGCCACGGCTATATCGAGGAACAGGGGATGTCGCAATTCGTCCGCGACGCCCGCATCGCCATGATCTACGAGGGCGCGAACGGGGTGCAGGCGCTGGACCTCGTCGGCCGCAAGCTCGCGGCCGAGGGCGGCAAGCCGGTCATGGCCTTCTTCGAGCTGGTCAAGGCCGAGATCAAGGCGCATGAGGGCGACGCGGCGCTGAAGGCCGGCTTCTGCGAGCCGCTGAAGGCGGCCTCGAAGGATCTGCAATCGGCGGCGATGTTCTTCATGGAACAGGGCATGAAGAACCCGAACGCGGCGCTGGCGGGCTCCTACGACTTCATGCACCTCTTCGGCCATGTGGCGCTGGGGCTGATGTGGACGCGGATGGCGGCTGCGGCCAAGGCGGCGCTGGATGGCGCTACCGAGGATCCGGCCTTCCACGAGACCAAGCTGGCGACCGGCCGCTATTACATGGCGCGACAGCTGCCGATGACCGCGGCGCATCTGGCCCGCATCCGCTCGGGCGCCGAGCCGGTGATGGCGC
Organism: Paracoccus versutus; assembly: GCF_029909795.1. Taxonomy (NCBI): domain Bacteria; kingdom Pseudomonadati; phylum Pseudomonadota; class Alphaproteobacteria; order Rhodobacterales; family Paracoccaceae; genus Paracoccus; species Paracoccus versutus. The sequence goes on along the minus strand of NZ_CP038196.1, from coordinate 2,083,720 downwards.
TGGATGCAGGGCGGTTCTGAAACGGGCAAGGGGGGCGCCTGGCGGCAAGGTCGCATGGGTATTTGGGCAACGAAGAAATCGGCAGGTTGCGCCCCGGCCACCCCCGCGGTTCAGGCGGGACAGGTTTTGGCCAAATGACCGGGGCGACTTCTCCGTTGGCGGTCATCGGCTCCCCAGCCTGTACCGCACCGCCGAGTTTCGCAGGGAGCGGTTAAGACAAGGTTAAGGCGCGTCTTCTTCGTTGTAAAAATACCCATGCGACCGGGAAGCCCGGCGCCAAGTCGAAGGAAAGGAAACAGCATGACCGCCCAGCTTCACTGCTTCGGAGAATCCGGCCATTCCTACAAGGTGGCGCTGATGATGCAGCTGACCGGTCATCCCTGGCAGCCGGTCTTCGTGGATTTCTTCGGCGGCGCCATGCGCGGCGCCGACTATCGCGCCTTGAACGGGATGGGCGAGGCGCCGGTCTACGTCGAGGACGGCCTGACCCTGGCCCAGTCGGGCGCGATCCTGCTGCACCTGGCCGAAAGGACCGGGCGCTTCATGGACGGCGACCGGAGCGAGATCCTGCGCTGGCTGTTCTGGGACAACCACAAGGGCTCGTCGCAATTCGGCACGCTGCGCTTCCTGATGAACTTCCTGCCGCCCGAGAAACGCCCCGCCGAGGTCATCGCCTGGCTGCAGGGGCGCTGCAAGGCGGCGCTGAAGACGCTGGACGGGCATCTGGCCGGGCGCGACTGGCTGGCGGGCGACCGGCCCACCATCGCCGACCTGTCCTGTTGCAGCTATCTCTATTACCCCGAGCCCTTCGGCTTCGACCGCGCCGAATGGCCCCGGATCGACGCCTGGCTGGACCGCATCCAGGCCCTGCCCGGCTGGAAACATCCCTATGACCTGATGCCCGGCAATCCCGCGGACCGGGCCGCGAAGGAGGACGCATGACCGAAGCCTATATCTACGACGCCGCCCGCACCCCGCGCGGCAAGGGCCGCCCGGACGGCAGCCTGCACGAAGTCACCTCGGTCGCGCTTTCCGCCCGGCTGCTGAATGCCGTCAAGGAGCGCAACGGGCTCGAGGGCCATGCCGTCGAGGACGTGATCTGGGGCAATGTCACCCAGGTCAAGGAACAGGGCGGCTGCCTCGCCCGCTCGGCAGTGCTGGAATCCGACCTGGACGAGTCGATCCCCGGCCTCGCCATCAACCGCTTCTGCGCCTCGGGCATGGAGGCGGTGAACCTGGCCGCGAACCAGGTCAGGGGCGGCGCAGGCGACGCCTATATCGCCGGCGGCGTCGAGATGATGGGCCGCGTCGCCATGGGCAGCGACGGCGCCGCCATCGCCGTGGACCCCAGCCTGACCTTCAAGACCTATTTCGTCCCGCAGGGCATCAGCGCCGACATCATCGCCACCGAATACGGCTTTACCCGCGAAGAGGCCGATGCCCTTGCCGTCGAGAGCCAGCGCCGCGCCGCCATCGCCTGGGATGAGGACCGCTTCGCCAGGTCCATCGTGCCGGTCAGGGACCAGAACGGCCTGACCATCCTCGACCGCGACGAATACATGCGCCCCGGCACCACGCTGGAGGATCTGGCCAAGCTGAAGGCCAGCTTCAAGGAGATGGGCGAGTCCATGCCCGGCTTCGACAAGGTGGCGATGCTGAAATACCCGCATCTGGACCGCATCGAGCATATCCACCACGCGGGCAATAGCTCGGGCATTGTGGACGGCGCCGCTGCCGTGCTGATCGGCAATGCGGAATTCGGCAAGGCGCATGGGCTCAAGCCCCGCGCCCGCATCCGCGCCACCGCCAAGATCGGCACCGACCCGACCATCATGCTGACCGGCCCGGTGCCGGTGACGGAAAAGATCCTGCGCGACGCAGGCATGGCGATCAGCGACATCGACCTCTTTGAGGTGAACGAGGCCTTCGCCTCGGTCGTGCTGCGCTTCATGCAGGCCTTCCAGGTCGATCCCGCCGTGGTCAACGTCAATGGCGGCGCCATCGCCCTGGGCCACCCGCTGGGCGCCACCGGCGCCATCATCATCGGCACGCTGCTCGACGAGCTGGAGCGGCAGGACAAGACCGTGGGCCTCGCCACGCTCTGCATCGCGTCCGGCATGGGCGCGGCCACCATCATCGAGCGCGTCTGAGCGGAGGGGAAGATGACCGATTTCACCATGGATAAAGGCGCCGACGACGTCGCCATCATCACCTGGGACGTGCCCGGCAAGTCGATGAACGTGCTGTCGCTGGACGGCGCGGCCGAATTGAACGCGCTGATCGACGAGGCCCTGGCCGACGCGGCCGTGAAGGGCATCGTCATCACCAGCGGCAAGAAGGACTTCGCCGCCGGCATGGACCTGAACGTCATCGCCGGCATGAAGCAGGGCGGCGCGCAGGCGGTCTTCGACGGGGTGATGACGCTGCACCACCTGCTGCGCAAGATCGAGCTGGCCGGCATGGACCCCAAGACGAAAAAGGGCGGCAAGCCCATCGCAGCCGCCCTGCCCGGCACGGCGCTGGGAATCGGGCTGGAGCTGCCGCTGGCCACGCATCGCATCTTTGCCGCCGAGAACCCGAAGGCCAGGATCGGCCTGCCCGAGATCATGGTCGGCATCTTCCCCGGCGCCGGCGGCACCACCCGGCTGGTGCGCAAGCTGGGCGCCATGGGCGCCGCGCCCTTCCTGCTGGAAGGCAAGCTCTCGGACCCCGCCAAGGCGAAATCCGCCGGCCTGATCGACGAGGTCGTTGCCGACCCCCTGCAAGCCGCCCGCGAATGGGTGCTGAAGGCGGGCGATGCCGACCTGGTCAAGCCCTGGGACGCCAAGGGCTACAAGATGCCGGGCGGCGAGCCCTATAGCCCTTCCGGCTTCATGACCTTCGTCGGCGCCAGCGCCATGGTGCATGGCAAGACCCTGGGCGTCTATCCGGCGGCCAAGGCCCTGCTGAGCGCCGTCTATGAAGGCGCCATGGTGCCCTTCGACACGGCGCTGAAGATCGAGGCGCGCTGGTTTACCAACGTGCTGATGAACCCCTCCAGCACGGCGATGATCCGCAGCCTCTTCATCAACAAGGAGGCGCTGGAGAAGGGCGCGAACCGCCCCGAGGCGCCGGACCAGACGGTCAGGAAACTCGGCATCCTCGGCGCCGGCATGATGGGCGCCGGCATCGCCCATGTCTCGGCCATGGCCGGGATCGAGGTGGTGCTGATCGATGCGACGCAAGAGGCGGCCGAGCGCGGCAAGTCCTATTCCACGGGCCTGCTGGACAAGGCGATCAGCCGCCGCAAATCCACCGAAGAGAAGAAGGCCGAGGTGCTTGCCCGCATCACGCCCACCACCGATTACGCCGCCCTGCAAGGCTGCGACCTGGTGGTCGAGGCAGTGTTCGAAGACCCCGCCGTCAAGGCCGAAGTCACCAAACGCGCCGAGGCGGTGATCCCGCAGGACGCGATCTTCGCCACCAACACCTCGACCCTGCCGATCAGCGAGCTGGCCAAGGCCAGCGCCCGGCCCGACCAGTTCATCGGCATCCATTTCTTCAGCCCGGTGGACAAGATGCTGCTGGTCGAGATCATCAAGGGCCGCGAAACCGGGTCGCGCGCGGTGGCCAAGGCGCTGGACTTCGTGCGCCAGATCCGCAAGACGCCCATCGTGGTCAACGACGCGCGCTTCTTCTACGCCAATCGCTGCATCATCCCCTATATCAACGAGGGCATCCGCATGGTGGCCGAAGGGGTCAGCCCCACGCTGATCGAGAACGCGGCCAAGATGATGGGCATGCCGCTGGGACCGCTGCAACTGGTGGACGAAACCTCGATCGACCTGGGCGTCAAGATCGCCAAGGCGACGCGCGCGGCCATGGGCGAGGCCTACCCGGACGGGGCGGTGGACCAGGTGATCTTCCGGCTCGCCGACCAGGGCCGGCTGGGCCGCAAGACCAAGGCCGGCTTCTACGATTATGACGAGGCCGGCAAGCGCCAGGGCTTCTGGTCGGGCCTCGCCGCCGAATGGCCCGAAGCCGACACCCAGCCCGAGCTGACCGAAATCCAGCACCGGCTGATGTTCGCGCAATCGCTGGAAGCCGTCCGCGCCCTGCAGGAAGGCGTGCTCGAGGACATCCGCGAGGGCGACGTGGGCGCCATCCTCGGCTGGGGCTTCGCGCCCTGGTCGGGCGGCCCCTTCGGCTGGCTCGACATGCTGGGCGCCCCGCGTGCGGTCGAGATCGCCGAGGATCTGGCGGCGAAATTCGGCGCCCGCTTCGCCGCGCCGCAACTGCTCAAGGACATGGCCGCGAAAGGCGAAAGCTTCTACGGCCGGACCGGCGCCGGCAACAAGGCTGCCTGAACTCTCGCGGCGGGCAGGGCCGGTTAAGCCTTGTCCGCCCGGTTGCCGGGGTATTTGAAGAACGGAGAAAAACCGGCGCCGGGCCAATTCCGCACCCCCGGCAGGAAACCCGCAACCAGGGCATTTCACCGTTTCCCGAATACTCAAAGAAAAAGCGCCGAAGGGTTCCCCCTTCCGGCACTTCTCTGTTGCCCAAATACCCCAGGGACCGCGCCCCAAGGCGCGATCAGGCCAGTTCCTCGGCCCGGAAGGCCGCGCGCAGGTCGCTTTCGGGCCGGGCGCCGACATGGCCGATGACCTCTGCTGCCGCGATGCAGCCCATCCGCCCCGCCGCCGCCAGGTCGGCGCCGATGGCCAGCCCATAGATCAGCCCGGCCGCGAACTGGTCGCCCGCCCCGGTCGCATCCACCGGCACCACGCGATGCACCGGCGCCGTTACCCGCTCGGCCCCGCGGATCAGGATCGCATCCTCGCCCGAGCGGGTGCAGATCACCGTCCCGCAATCGGCCGAGGCCAGGCGCAGCGCCTCCTCCAGATCCTCGACCTGATAGAGCGACTGCCATTCGTGGACATTGCCGATGACGTAATCCATCGGCCCCGCCACCAGCCGGCGGAAATCGGCGCGGTGACGGTCGACGCAGAACGGATCGGACAGCGCGATCCCCGCCTGCCCGCCCGCCGCGTGGCAGGCATCGGCCGCCTTCAGGAAGGCCGCCTTGCCGGCGTCCTTGTCGAAGAGATAGCCTTCCAGGAACAGCCAGTCCGCGCCGCTGAAGGTCGCGGGGTTCACGTCGTCGGGCCCCAGTTCGCCGGAAATCCCCAGGTAGGTGTTCATCGACCGCTCGCCATCCGGCGTCACGAAGATGATCGAGCGCGAGGTCGGGGCCACGTCCCCCGCCACAGGCGGGTTGACGAAGACCGTGCCCTGCGCCTCGGTCTGCTCGGCATAGCTCAGCCCCAGAGGATCGCCCGCCACCTTGCCGATGAAGGCCGTGCGCAGCCCCAGCATTCCCAGCCCCGCCAGGGTGTTCGCAACCGAGCCGCCCGGCACCAGCCGCGCCTTGCCCGCCTGCGGATCGGCCGATTGCGCCGCCATCAGGAACTCGGATCGCGCGCGGTCGACCAGCTGCATGATGCCCTTTTCCACCCCCAGCCGCGCCAGCGTCGCATCCGAGGTCGGCGCGATCACATCCATCACGGCATTGCCGATCCCGATCACGTAGGGGGTGGTCATTCGGTCTTCTCCTCATAGGGGCAGAGATCTTCGATGGGGCAGATCCGGCAACGCGGGCGCCGCGCCTGGCAGATATAGCGGCCGTGCAGGATCAGCCAGTGATGCGCGTTCTGCTGGAAGGGGACGGGGACGTTGTCCTCGATGGCGCGCTCGACCTCCTCGACGTCGCGGCCCGGCGCGATGCGGGTGCGGTTGCCGACGCGGAAGATATGCGTGTCCACCGCCTGCGCCGGAAAGTTGAACACGCTGTTCAGCACGACATTCGCCGTCTTGCGCCCGACGCCGGGCAGGGTCATCAGCGCCGCGCGCGATTGCGGCACCTCGCCGCCATATTCCTCGACCAGCCGGCGCGACAGGGCGATGACGTTCTTGGCCTTCTGGCGGTAGAGCCCGATGGTCTTGATCTCCTCGGTCAGCGCCTCGACGCCCAGCTCCAGCATCTGTTGCGGCGTGGTCACGCGCTGGAACAGCGATTTGGTCGCCTTGTTCACCCCGACATCGGTCGCCTGCGCCGACAGCGCCACCGCCACCAGCAGGGTGAAGGCATTCACATATTGCAGCTCGGTCACGGGATGCGGATTGGCCTCGCGCAGGCGCGAAAAGATCGCGACCTGGGCCGCATAGGGCAAGGCGGGGGGAAGGCGGGAAAGGGTGCTGCGTGCCATGCGCCCCCAGATGCCCTGCCCCGCCGCCATGCGCAAGCTTTCCCGTATGGATTTGGCCCGCGGTTGCGCTAGGCTGACACAGCGACAATTGCGAGTCAGGCATGACACGAACGCTTTTCTCCCTTGCCCAGCCCCAGCCGGGGCTGCGGGTCTCGATCACCACGCAGCCGGCCCAGCATGCCGGCGCGGTGCTTTGTCGCGGGCGCTTTCCGACGCCGCTCGGCACCGTGGTCGCGCTGGGGGCGGGCGGCGCGCTCTGGGCCCTGGGCTTTGCCGGTCCCATGCCCGAGGACCGGGTCGAGGCCGACCTGGTCGCCCGCTTCCCCGGCGCCCGGCTGGTCAAGGCCCCCGAGGCGCTGGCCCCCGCCATCCAGACCCTGCTGGCCGGCGAGGGCGAGATCGCCGTCCGCCTTGGCGGCACCGCGTTCCAGTTGCAGGTCTGGCGTGCCCTGGCCGAAGTGCCGCCGGGACAGGTCATCAGCTATGCCATGCTGGCCGAGCGCATCGGCCGTCCGAACGCCCTGCGCGCGGTCGGCACGGCGGTCGGGCAGAACCCGGTCTCCTGGGCGATCCCCTGCCATCGCGTGACCCGCACCGACGGCCGCATCGGCGGCTATCATTGGGGCGAGGCGGTAAAGCGCGCGCTGCTTGCGCGCGAAGGCGCGAGCATCGCGCCCCGCGCCATCGCCGCTTTGTGAGCCGCGTGCCTCGATTTCCCGTCTATTCCTGTGGAGTTGGCCCGGAACCCATGCCAATGTGACCGCGTTTGGGCATCAGCCGCCGGCCCCCGGAGACGGGAAGGCCGGCCGCGTCGCAAGGACAGGCGGCGTAGGATCGCCCTGAAAAGAAAGGTGAAGGAATGAAGACCCGTATTTCGCTGCTTCTCGCCTCGGCGGGCGTGATCGCCATCAGCGCCTGCGCGCCGACCGATCCCTACGGCCAGCCCCAACAGACCAGCCGCACCCAGCAGGGCGCCATCGCCGGCGCGGTGGTGGGCGGCCTGATCGGCGCCGGCGAAAGCCGCTCGAACGCCGTGAAGGGCGCGATCATCGGCGCGACGGCGGGCGCCGTCGGCGGCTCGATCCTGGACCAGCAGCAGCGCGCGTTGCAGCAATCGCTGAACAACCCGAACATCCAGATCGTGAACCACGGCACCCATCTGTCGGTGGTGATGCCGGAAACCACGCTGTTCGCGACCGATTCCGCGGCGGTGGGGGCGCAGGGGCAGAACGATCTCTACACCATCGCCCGCAACCTCAACCAATATCCCAACAGCCGTATCCAGATCGTCGGCCATACCGACAGCACCGGCTCGGCCGCCTACAACCAGGATCTGTCCGAGCGCCGGGCGCGTTCGGTCGCGGGCATCCTGGGCGCCGGCGGCGTGTCGCAATCGCGCCTCACCACCATGGGCCGCGGCGCGACCCAGCCGGTCGCCTCGAACGACACCGCTGCCGGCCGGGCGCAGAACCGCCGCGTGGAGATCCTGATCATCCCGACCCGCTGATCGCGGCAGGGACGCCAGGCGCGGGCCGGCAGCCGAAAGGCGGCCGGCCCTTTGCTTTTGCGCCCTCGATGGGCGGAAAAGGAAAAACCCCCGAAGCGTCTCCGCCTCGGGGGTCCGGTCACTGTCCCATGGGGATGCTTGGCCGCACCCCTCTCGTTCGATTCCGCAGCCTCAGTTCAGCCGCCGGCCCACTTCCTCGATGGCCTGGTCGATGCCGGCGCTGCGCTCGGCCGGGCTGGCCTGCTTGCCCAGGATCTCGGTCGCGGCACCGATCGCCGTCTGGATAGCCCGGTCGCGCACGGCGCGCACGGCATCGGCCTCGGCGCTGGCGATCTGTTCCTCGGCGGCCTTCAGCCGGCGCTCGATCGACAGTTGCAGCGCCTTCTTGGCCTTTTCGGCTTCCGAAACCGCCTCGCGCTTGGCATTGGCGACGATCTCGTCCGCCTGGCCCTTGACCTCGCGCTGGCGGCGCTCGTAGCTCGCATAGATCTCCTGCGCTTCCTCGCGCAGGCGGCGGGCTTCGGCCAGGTCGTTGCGGATGCCCTCGGCACGCTTGTCCAGCAAGCCGCCGACGATCTGCGGCACGCGGAACCAGACCAGGATGCCGACGAACAGCAGGAAGGCCAGCGTGACGATGAAGTCGGTATTGCGCAGCGAGAAGAACGGGCCCGAAGCCGCAAGCGCCGGGCTTGCCATCAGGGCAAAGAGAACGCTCAGACGTTTCATTGCAGCGCCCCCTTCAGTCGCTGGTCGACCGCCGCATCGACCAGACCCTGGTCAACCTTGCCGCCGAAATTCTCCACCAAGGCCGCAGTCACCTCGCGGGCGACATTGCGCGCGTCCTCGATGGCCGAGGCGCGGATCTCGCCGATGCGCTTTTCGGATTCCGCCGCGCGCGCGGCGATTTCCGCATCGGCATGGGCGATGGCGGCGTCCAGTTCCTTCTGGATCTCGGCCTTGTTGGCGGCCACGATCTTGCCGGCCTCGGCGCGGGCGTCGGCCAGCGCCTTGTCATAGGCGGCCTCGGCCTCCTTGGCCTTCTGCTTGAATTCCTCGGCAGCCATCAGGTCGCCGGTGATGGCGCCCTGGCGGTCCGAGATGACGCCGCCGATGCGCGGCAGCGCGATCCGCGACAGAACCCAGTAGATCACCGCCAGGATGACCAGCAGCCAGAAGATCTGGTTGCCGAAGGTGGTGAAATCCAGTTGCGGCATGCCGGGGGCGCTGGCGGCATGGCCAGCCGCGCCATGGGCTGCATCCGCCGCGGCCACGGCATGGGCCGCATCGGCGCCATGACCCGCCGCTTCGGCGGATTCGGTGATGATCACCGTTTCAGATTCTTCGACCACGACGGGCGCGGTCTGTTGCAACAGGCTGAACATATCCTACCCCATGCCGGTCGTTTCACAATCGGGTGGGCGCGTGACGCCCCCACCCAACCGCAAGGATGGCAAAAGGATCAGACTGCGAACAGCAGCAGCAGCGCGACCAGGAACGAGAAGATGCCCAGGGCTTCCGCAAAGGCCATGCCGATGAACAGCGTGGCGGTCTGCGAGGCAGCGGCCGACGGGTTGCGCAGCGCGCCCGCCAGGTAGTTGCCGGCGACATTGCCCACCCCCATGGCGGCGCCCGCCATGCCGACGCAAGCCAGACCGGCGCCGAGATACTGTCCCAGTTGACCCAGATTTTCCATGTTCATGCTCCTTGAGGCTTTTGGAAAGGGTTTTCGTTTCAGACCTTGGCTGCCCGGCTCAGTGCGCCGGATGCAGCGCGTCCTTCAGGTAGACGCAGGTCAGGATGGTGAAGACATAGGCCTGGATCAGCGCCACCAGCACCTCGAGCCCATACATGGCGGTGATGGCGACGACCGAAACCGGCGCGATGGCGGCAATGGCGGCGAAGGCGGCAAAGACCTTGATCACCGCGTGGCCGGCCATGATGTTGCCGGCAAGTCGGATGGAATGGCTGACCGGCCGCACGAAATACGAGATCAGCTCGATCACAGCCAGCACCGGGCGCAGCGCCAGGGGCGCCGAGCTGACCCAGAACAGGCCCAGGAAATGCGCGCCGTTCTTGACGAAGCCCAGCACGGTCACGCCGACAAAGACCAGCACCGCCAGCACCGCCGTCACGGCGATATGCGAGGTCGGCGAAAAGCTTTTCGGCAGCAGGCCCAGGAAGTTCGCGAACAGGATGAAGCAGAACAGCGTCATCACATAGGGGAAGTATTTCAGCCCGTCCTTGCCGGTCACGTCCTCGACCATCTTGTGGACCATGCCGTAAAGCAGCTCGGCGATGGACTGGACGCGGTTCGGCACGATGGCCCGGCCGCGGGTGCCAAAGACCAGAAGCGCGGTGATCGCCAGCGCCGCCAGCGCCATCCACAGCGTCGCATTGGTCGGCGTGTACCAGTTCACCGGCCCTTCGCCAAACAGCGGTTTGACGACGAACTGGTCCATCGGATGGAAAACCAGACCACCTGCTTCTTCTTCTGCCATCGTCATTCACCCTTGTCGTCGCCGGGACGTCCCGGTGTCTTGCCTATCTCGTTCGCGGTCCGCATCATGGTCCTGATGCCGGCCGCCAGTCCCAGCAGCACGAAGACCACCATGAAGACCGGCTGCAGGCCGGTCAGATAGTCCAGCCCGTATCCGATCCCGAAGCCCAGGGCCAATCCCGCCACCAGCTCGGTCACCATGCGCCAGGCCATGTTGGCCTGGCTGAAATGCTCTTCCCCGCGCGAGGCCGGCTTGTCCGCCGCCTTCTTACCCAGCCGGGCCTCCAGCGCGCGCAGCCGCTCCGCGTCTCGGGATCGCGCGGCGTCATGGTCGTCCTCGGCCACGGCTCACACCCCCGTTATCGGTTGGCGCGGTGATAGGGACTCGCGCCCCCCGAGTCAAGCAAGGCCCCGGAAATTGCAACCTATTGAAAAACAAAGCTTCCGCGAAAGCCGCCCATCGCGGAAACCCGGCCTTGCGGTCCGGTGGCCATCCGCTCCATATTCAACCGGCAAGTTAAGCAAAGCCGATGCCCGCACAGCAACCCAGCCTCGACGCCATTTTCTCCGCCCTCGCCGATCCGACCCGGCGGGCGATCCTTGGCATGCTGCTGGAAGACGACATGGCGGTGACGGATGTGGCGGCGCCCTTCCAGGTCAGCCTGGCGGCGATCTCCAAGCATCTCGCCGTGCTGGCGGCCGCGGGACTGATCCGGCAGGAAAGGCGCGGGCGCATCATCTGGTGCAAGCTGGAACCCGACGGGCTGCGCAACGCCTCGGTCTGGATGCAGGGCTTCGGCCAGTTCGAGCCGGTGGACCTGGACGATTTCGAACGCTTCCTGCGCGAAGCCCTGCCGCTGGCGGATGGCGACGAAGCCAAGTCCTGATGACCCCCGAACGCAAAAAAGGGCCGGGCTTATGCCCGGCCCCTTTGCGTTCCTGTCATTTCACGGTGATGCGGCCATCCACCCGCGCCACGAAGCCCGGCCCCTGCTTGGCCAGGTATTCGGCCAGCACATCCGCCAGATCCGGCCCGAAGTCATAGGCGTTCATCGCGTTCTCGGCAAAGACCCTGTAGCCGTCGCCGCCCGCGCGCATGTAATTCTGCGAGACCACGCCATAGACCGCCTCGGGATCGATCGGCACCCAGTCCGAGCCGTCGCGCACCTGCACGTCGCTGATCCGGCTGCCCGCCGGGGCCGAGGGATCCAGCGTGTATTTCAGCCCGGCGACCTGGGCAAAGCGCCCGGCGCCCTCCTCGATCTGGCTCGCGCCGTTTTCCAGCCCCGCGACCACGTCCGCGCCCTTCAGCTGGAACGTGGACAGCGTGTTCTGGAAGGGCAGGACCGACAGCACGTCTCCCATCGTCACCACCCCCGCGGCGATCGAGGCGCGCAAGCCCCCGCCGTTCTGGATCGCGATGGTGATGCCCTGGTCCTTGACGCGTGCCAGCATGGCGTCGGCGACCAGGCTGCCCATCTCGCATTCCCGCGCCCGGCAAGTTTCCCGGCTGCCGTCGATCGGCGCCGCGATCTCGGCCACGCGCTTCTGCTTGAGTTGCTCGATGGGCGCGGCCATCTCCTTGACCCGCGCGGCCAGCTTCTCGTCCGGCGCGACCGAGCCGTCCAGCAGGATCGGCTGCCCCTCGGCCTTGACCAGCTTGCCCTCGTCGTCCCAGGTCAGGACCAGATGGCCCAGGTATTTGCCATAGGCATAGGCGGTCGCCACCGGAACCTCGGTGCCGTCCGCGCCCTTGACCATGGTCGGATAGGGACCGGCGGCACCTTCGAGCTGGCCCAGCAGCGTATGGCTATGCCCGCCGACGACCGCGTCGATCCCGGCCACCTCGGCCGCGAATTCCTGGTCGCGCCTGTAGCCGGAATGGGTCAGCGCGATGATCTTGTTCACGCCCTGCTCGGTCAGTTCCTGGACGTCGGCCTTCAGGCTGTCCATGTCGTCCATGAAGATGACCTTGTCGCCCGGCGAGGCGGTCTCGGGCGTGTCCATCGCCAGGGCCGAGACGATGCCCACCTGCTCGCCGCCGACATCCAGCACCAGCACGTCGCCGACCTTGTCCTTCAACTCGGGCGATTGCGACAGGTCCAGGTTGCCCGAGACGACCGGAAACTTCGCGCCCTCCGCCAGGATCTGCAGCCCCTGCGGCCCGTCGTCGAATTCGTGATTGCCGACCGCCATGGCGTCGAAGCCGATGGCGTTCATGAACTCGACCGTGTCCTTGCCCTTGTAGGTCGTATAGAACAGGCTGCCCTGGTACTGGTCGCCCGCGTCCAGCACGATCACGTTCTGGCCCTCGGCCTTCAGCCCGTCGCGCAGCTCGCGGATCTTGGTCGCCAGCCGCGCCACGCCGCCGAAGCACCCATCCTGCGCCTCGGTCTCGGCGTCGCAGGTGCTGTCATAGGCGTTGATCGGCTCGATCCGGCTGTGGAAATCGTTGATATGCAGGACATGCAGCGTATAACCCGCCTGCGCCGCGCCCGAAGACAGCGCGACGATCGCCGCCGAAACCATGAGCCCGCGTTTCATCTCGATCCCTCTCACCCCGAATGTCTGGATGGGCGGCAGATTGCGGGATGCCGGCCGCGGCGTCAATTGGCGAAGCCGTTGGGGCGACGCGATGCCGCTTGACGCCCCGCATCACGCGACGCATGAACCCGCCATGCTGGTTTACAAGATCTTCCGCACCGCCGAGTTCCAGGCATTCCAACGGCAGGGCCGCAGCGCCGGCGCGCCGGTGGACCTGGCGGACGGCTATGTCCACCTCTCCACCGCCGCGCAGCTGCCCGGCACCCTGTCGCGCCATTTCGCGGCCGAGGACGGGCTGCACCTGCTGGCGCTGGACGGCGACGCCCTGCCCGAGCTGCGCTGGGAACCCTCGCGCGGCGGCGATCTCTTTCCGCACCTCTACCGCGAATTGCGCATGGGCGACGTGATCTGGAGCCGCCCCCTGTCCCTCGGCCCCGCCGGCCACGACATCGGAGATCTCGCATGACCCCCATCGAGCGGCTGGGCCTTGCCGCGCTGCATCGCCTGGACCCCGAACGCGCGCATGACCTCTCGATCCTCGCCCTGCGGCTCGGGCTGGTGCCGCTGCCGGGCTGGCCCGTCACCTCCGACCGGCTGCGCACGCAGCTCGCCGGCCTCGACCTGCCGAACCCGGTGGGTCTGGCGGCCGGCTACGACAAGAACGCCCGTGCCCTGCCCGCATTGATGCGCGCGGGCTTCGGCTTCGTCGAGGTCGGCGCCGCCACCCCGCGCCCGCAGCCCGGCAACCCCAGGCCGCGCCTGTTCCGCCTGACCCAGGACCGCGCGATCATCAACCGCTTCGGCTTCAACAACGAGGGCGCGCAGGCCATCGCCGACCGGCTCGCCCAGCGCCCGCCGGGCATCCCGGTCGGGCTGAACATCGGCGCGAACAAGGACAGCGCCGACCGCAGCGCCGATTTCGCGCAGGTGGTGCGCATTGCCGGCGCCCATGCCGATTTCCTGACCGTCAACGTCTCTTCGCCCAATACCGAGAAGCTGCGCGACCTCCAGGGCCCCCAGGCGTTGTCGGCCCTGCTGCAAGGCGTGCTGGCGGCGCGCGACGCGCTGCCGAACCGCCCGCCGGTGTTCATCAAGATCGCCCCCGACCTCGACGATGCCGCGCTGGCCGACATCGCCGCCGTGGCGCTGGCCGCCCCGGTCGATGCGATCATCGCCACCAACACCACGCTTTCGCGCGACGGCCTCGCCTCGCCGCATTCCGGGGAAACCGGCGGCCTCTCCGGCGCGCCGCTCTTCGACCGCGCCACCCGCATCCTCGCCCGGCTCTATCGCGAGACGCAGGGCCGCGTGCCGCTGATCGGCGTCGGCGGCATCGGCTCGGCCGAGCAGGCATGGCAAAAGCTGCGGGCCGGCGCCTCGGCCGTCCAGATCTATTCCGCGCTGGTCTACCAGGGCTTCTCGCTGGCCGCCCGGATCGCGCGCGACCTCGACCAACGGCTCGCACGCGAAAACCTCACGCTGGCCGAGCTGACCGGCAGCGGCAACGCCGACTGGCTCTAGAACAGGTCTTCGTGGCCCAGAAGCTGGTTCATCGTGTTCGACGGGTCGGCGCAGCCCGCATCGCCCACGATCCGCGCCGGCACCCCGGCCACGGTCTTGCAGGGCGGCACCTCGGCCAAGACGACCGAGCCGGCGGCGATGCGCGAATGATGGCCGACGCGGATATTGCCCAGCACCTTGGCGCCGGCGCCGATCATCACGCCGTTGCCGATCTTGGGATGGCGGTCGCCATCCTCCTTGCCGGTGCCGCCCAGCGTCACCGAATGCAGCATCGACACATCGTTGCCGACCACCGCCGTCTCGCCGATGACGATGGAATGGGCATGGTCGATCATCACGCCCGTGCCGATCTTCGCCGCCGGGTGAATATCGACGCCGAACACTTCCGAGCAGCGCATCTGCACGAAATAGGCCATGTCGCGGCGGCCCTGCTGCCACAGCCAATGCCCGATGCGATAGGCTTGCAGCGCCTGGTAGCCCTTGAAGAACAGGATCGGCTGCATCAGCCGGTGCGTCGCCGGGTCGCGGTCATAGACCGCCAGCAGGTCCGCCTGCGCCGCCGCCGACAGTTCCGGCGCGCGGGCAAAGGCATCGTCGGCGATCTCGCGCAGGATCTGCTCGCTCATCTCGCGCGAGGCGAGCTTCAGCGAAAAGCGATAGGCCAGCGCCGCCTCGAATGTGGCATGATGCAGCAGCCCGGCATGGATCAGCGCGCCCAGCAGGGGCTCGTCGCGCACGGCGATCCGCGCCTCGCGCTGGATGCGGCCCCAGACCGAATCGCGCGGGGCATCGCGCGCGTCGGACAGCGGCTCGATCATGTCTTTCTGCAAGTTCATACGGGCGCCCGTCAGTTTCACCCGCCGAGTCTAGCGGAAACCGGCGGGCGCGAAAAGTCCGCTCAATCCGGCAGCCGCAATTCCCACCAATGCAGCACGATGCGCACCTTGCCGCCGGCGAACTGCCCGCCCGCGGCCGTCAGCCGCAGGGGCGCAGGCTCCCAGAACACCACGGGCGGCGAGGCAAGCCCCCGCGCCCAGGAGCCCTGCGCCTTGCCCAGCCCGTGACCGAATCGCGTCAGGCTGTCCGAACTGCCCGCCGTGCCCAGCGACCAGGATGTCGCGCTGCCGGTGATCGCCTCCAGCACCCGCGCCGTGGCGCCGATGACCAGCGCGCCGGACGGCACGGCCATCGCCGTCTCGAACCACGCGCCCGCGCCCAGCGTCACATCCTCGTCAAGCTGCCGCGCCAGCAGGCCCGAGCCGTGCTGGCCCAGGGTGATGGCGCCGGGCACCCAGGCCGCCCCGCCATGGATCGCCACCACCCCCTGGTCGGCGACCAGCGCCCGCCGGCCGAAACCCGGCTCGACAAAGACCCAGCCGCCGTTCGCGCCGATGGCGATCTTGCCGCCCTGCCCCTCCCAGGCGTTGACCGCGCCCTGCGGCACGCCCCAGCACAGCCCGTCCACCACCGTCTCGGGCGGGGTGATGCGGGTCAGGCTTTGCAGCACCAGGTCCACCTGCCCGTCCAGCCGCATCAGCGCCTCGTTCACCGTGACATGTTTCTGCGCCTGCGCCGGCATCAGCAGCGGCAGGGCGCAATTCGCGGTCGTGTTCTCAGACATGGATCATCCTCCTTGCATGGGGCCCGGCCCCGAACGTGTCGGAAAGCTGGGCGACCTCGACGGCAAAGCCGCCGCCCGCCGCGGCCTGGGCCCAGACGCCCTCAGGCACCGCCCAGCGCGGCTCGGCCAGCACGGCCTCGGCCAGCACCTGCCCGTCCCGGACCAGCCGGGCGGCGTAACGCTCCTGCGCCTCGCCCAGCGGCACGTCCGGCCCGTCCCAGCCGTCGCCCTGTATCCGCGTGCGCCGCACCCAGGTCACGACCCGGCCGCGGACCTCCAGGTGGCAGGGCGACAGCGGCCGCAGCCCGGCGCCGCGGAACGCCGCGGCGACGTGGCGATAGCTGGGGTCGTCCGGGCTGCGCGTGGCCGGCCCGATGCGCCAATGCCGCAGCTGGTTGCGGGCCGAGGGCGCCAGCTCCACCTGCGCCGCCGCCCCGTCCAGCAGCACCGCCACGCTGCCCGCCGGCCAGACCGCCGGCATGAAGGCATCCGTCCCCGCCTGCCCGCGCAGCCGCATCGAGATCTCCCATAGCCCGGCCGAAACCAGCCGCGCCTCGGCGAATTGCAAAAGCTCCCAGCCCTCGGCCGAGCCGTCGCCGATCGCCAGCAGGTTCGCGCCCGCCAGCAGCGCCTCGACCCCGGCCGAGCGCAGGTTGCCGCCCTTGACCCGCAGCCGCAGCGCCGGCCCGCGGTCCCAGACCCCCGGCCGCGCCGCCGAAAGCGGCCCTTCCGTCACCCCCATGACCGAAGGCTCGGCCAGCGTCGCGTTCAGCGCATAGCCCCCCGCCTCCTCGGTCGAGACCCAGGCCGCCGCCGCCCCCGGCCAGGGCGTCGCCGTCACCGCCAGATGCGGCGCATGCGCCACCTCGTCGCCGCGCAGCAGCGGCAAGTCCAGGAACACCGGCCAGACCGGGATCGGCGGCACGAAGGGGCGCAGCGCCGCCTCGCCCTCGACCACGCGGGCCGGGCGATAGACCCCCGGCTCGACCCGCACCGCGTCCACCGTGATCGCGCCCGCGCGCTCGATGCGGTCGATGCGCCAGCGCTTGGCCTCGGCCGACCCCTCGGCCAGCCGCACCACGTCCCCCGGCCCCAGATGCCCCAGCGAGGGCGGCAGGGCAAAGCGCACCGCGTCCCGCGCCACCGCCGCCTCCGACAGCCAGCGTTCCGCCAGCGCCCGCCCCTCGCCGCGGGTCAGCGCCATCGCCAGCTCGCTGTCCGAGACCGCCAGGAACTCGGCCCCCGGCATCACCGTCTCGGCCGTGCGCGCGGCATAATCGCCGCCCGCCTCGACATGGGTCAGCCGGATGCGGCCCACCATCTCGGCATCGGCGGCGCGCGAAACCTCGACGGCCGCGACCTCCTCGGCCAGCGCCATGTCCTCCGGCCCCAGCTCGGCATCGACCCGCGCGCCGCGCATGACAAAGCGCAGGACGCCGTCGCGCTCGACCGCGTCGAACCCATGCGCCAGCATCAGCGGTTGCAGCGCCGCCCGCCCCGTCTCGGCCCCCGACAGCGCATAGCCGCGCACCAGCCCGCGCAGCGCCTCGGCGTCGAATGCCCGCACCCCCGCCTCGCGGCAGATCTCGGCCACCACATCGGCCAGCGGCACCGCGCCGGCGCGACCGTTGAGCCAGTGCCCGCGCTCCCATGCCGGGCCGTCCGACCACAGGTCCAGGCGCGCCGGGAACGCCGGATAGGGCCGCGCGTCCCAGCACCAGACATGCGCGCGCGCCATGTCCACCATCCGCCCCGCCCCGGTCCGCCCGAACGCCGCCCGCGCCGGATTGTTCGCCGGATCGCCCCAGAACCCGGTCATCGCCCGCACATAGGCCGCCTGCACCAGGTCGTCCCGCCGCCCGTCCGAGAAATACGGCAGCATGGATTCCGAACTCATCGCATCCAGGAACTTGTTGGGCTGGTTCGTGCCCTTGTCCAGCGCGGCGCAGCCCATCTCCGTGAACCACACCGGCTTGCTGCCCGGCACCCAGGCCGAGGGCTGCGCCCGCCGCACCCCGCCGATGCGGTCGTGATGCGCGTTCTGCCACCAGCCGCGGATGTCCTTGTAGCGCCAGATCCAATGCTCGTGATGCGGGCCGTCATGAATTGCCGTGCGTCGCTGCGCCTGCCGGTCGGCATCGCTGGCGTAATACCAGTCGTAGCCCTCGCCGCCGGCGACATTGGCCAGCAGATAGGCCGGATCATCGATCCGCCCGTGACGGGCGTCCAGGTGATCCTCGCCCTCGCGCCAGTCCGACAGCGGCATGTAATTGTCGATGCCGATGAAGTCGATGTTCTCGTCGGCCCAAAGCGGATCCAGGTGGAAATGCACGTCGCCGTTGCCGGGATGATGGCCGAAATATTCCGACCAGTCGGCGGCATAGCCGACCTTGACCCCCTCGCCCAGGATACCGCGCACATCCGCCGCCAGCCGCCGCAACTCCTGCACGGCCGGAAAGGAATGCCCGGCCGCCATGATCGTCGTCAGCCCGACCATCTCGGACCCGATCAGGAAGGCGTCGATCCCGCCCGCGGCCGCGCAAAGATGCGCGTAATGCAGGATGAACCGGCGATAGGACCACTCGGCCGGCCCGTCGTAACCGATCACCGAACCGTCGCGGGTGAAATCCCCGGCCTCGGCCGTGCCGAAGAACCGCGCCACCTCCTCGGCGGCCTCGGCGGTGCCCACGGGACTGCCCTCGCGCCCCGGCGCGACGCTGGCGGTGATGCGCCCGCGCCAGGGCATGACCGGCTGGTCCGAGGCCCCGCTCCAGGGATCGGGCCGGCCGTTCCCCGCCAGCTGCTCCATCAGGATGAAGGGATAGAACACCGCCTTGCGCCCGCTTTCGCCGATCGCCCGCAGCGCCTCGACGACCGAGCCGTCGGCGGGCGTGCCGCCATAGATCGGCCGCCCGTCCACCCGCGCCACCGCCTGCGCCTCATCGCGCCCGATGCCGCCGGCCCGCCAGGCCATCCCCTGGCCATCGCGCGACAGATCCTCGACCTTGGGCCGAACCGTGCATTCGCCGGCCCGCAGATCGTCGCCGAACCAGGACACCACCAGCGAGACCGAGCCGACACGCGGCAGTTCCCGCCCCAGGGTCGCCATCGAGGCCAGGAAGTCCGTCGCCCCCAGCGCGCTGTTGTGGTTGGCGACCTGCATCTCGCCCAGGCCCATGTCATAGCGGACCGGCGTCGTCGCCAGCGCATATTCGCCGGTGCCGGGGATCATGGCCACCGCCCGCACCTCGCGCGACAGGCCCCGCCCCTGCCTGGCCGCCCGCACCACCTCGAAGGACAGCTGCGGCACCCGGTTGCCCCAGGTCTCCAGCGCCAGATCCTCCAGCACGACATAGGCCAGGCCGCGATAGGCCGGGGCCGCCTCGCCCTCCTCGGCCGCAATGGCCGGGTCGGGCAGCTGCTCTTCGTCGCCCAGGTAAACCCGCATGTTCAGCGCATCGGCCGAGACCTCCTCGCCATCCGCCCAGATGCGCCCGACCCCCAGGATCGGCCCCTCGCACAGCGCCAGCGCCAGGCTTGCCCGATAGCCGATCTCGGTCACGCGCGGGCCCGAGCCCTTGCCGCCGCCATGGCTGCGCCGGGTCTCGACCAGCGGGCCGGCCCAGATCGCATGGCCCGGCACCCGCATCTGCCCCCAGATGCGCGCGATCGGCGTGCCCTCGCCCGCGGTCTGGATGCGCATCCGGTCCACGCGGCCGGTCTCGACCGCCTTCGAGCCGCCGCCCAGCAGGCGCTGGTCGATCATCCGGCCCAGGCTTGCGCCCACCGCCCGGCCGATGACGGCGCCCGAAAGCCCCAGAACCGTGCCGCCAAAGCCCGCACCCAGCGAGGCACCCACCGCCGCCAGCAGAATCGTCGCCATTGCTTTCCCTTTTCCCTATAGCGGCGGAAACCGGAACCGCCCGGCGATCCGCGCCCGCCACGGCGCCGACAGCGGGCTTTCCACCACGCCATGCCGGTCATAGGCATGCACGAAGCTGGCCCGCTCGCCGATGTCCGCCACTATTCCCATATGCTTGGCCGGCGCCCCGGCCCGCATGCGAAAGACCAGCACGTCGCCCGGCCGCTCGTCGGGCGCGGGCCGCAGCAGCCGCCCGGCCCCGCCCAGCAGCAGCTCGGCCCCGCCGACCTCGCCCCAGTCGGGCGTATAGGCCGGCATGGCCTCGGGCTCGGCGCCGCACAATTCGCGCCACACCCCCCGCACCAGCCCCAGGCAATCCGTCCCCGCCCCCTTGACCGAGCCCTGATGCACATAGGGCGTGCCGATCCAGGCCCGCGCCGCCCGAACGACGGCCGCGCTCATCGGTTCACCTTGGGCGCGATCAGCCAGTCCTCGGGCGGCAGGTGCGGAAAGCCGCGAAAGTTCAGGTAGTTCAGGAACTTCATCCGGCAGGTCTCGGCCCGCTTGTCGCAACCCGCCTCCAGCCGCACCCGGTCGCCCGCGGCGGGCCGGATACCCAGCGCGGTCCACAACTCGACCTCGCGCCGCGCGCCGGGCAGGGCGGCATCCGCCTTGACCAGGCCCGACAGCCCCTCGGCCGCGCCGGTCAGCACGACCAGCCGGCCATGCTCGAACCAGCCGCCGTCATGGCCCGCGATGCCCGACAGCGCCAGCCGGCCCTCGTCCTCGGCCTCGACCACGCCCTCGGCCGAATAGCCGGCTCGCGCCAGGTCGAACCGGCACTGCCCGTCCCCCAGCATGGCCGAGCAGCGCGGATGATAGACCCGCCCCTGCGCCCGGTTCAGCGGCTCGGACAGGCCGCGCAGCTCGGCGCGGAACGCCGCGCCGCTGCGCACCACCTCGCCCAGATGGCCGCGAAAGACCAGCCGGCGGTTCGCGCTGTCGGTCCAGTCCACCTCCCACAGGCGCACATCGGCGCCGTCCCAGCGCCCGGCCATCAGGTCGCGCTCGGTGATGGCGCTGTCCGACAGCGCCCCCACCGCCTCGCTGTTGTCCACCGACAGGCCAAGGCCCTGCACCAGCGCCCGCGCGCTCAGCCCGCTGTCGGGCCGGAAGGTCACGCCGTCGAAGGACAGCGCCAGGTCGTGGTCGGTAAAGCCCAGCACCAGCCCGTCGCGCCGCGCGACCGCCCAGGCCCGCGCAATCGTCTCGGTCATGCCCGCACCTCCACCACCGGCACCTGCGGCAGGTCGCCCGCCTGGAAGGACGCGACCGAGACCGCGATCCGGTCGGTGTCGAAGCGCACCGGCACGTCGAACTCGAACCCCGCCGTGACCACGGCCCCCGGCTCGGGCGGCGCGGCGAAACTGACCACGCCCGTCGCCCAGTCCACCGCGAAATCCACCCCGGCGCGCAGCTCGACATTCCCGGCCCCGGCCAGCACCGTGCCCTGGACCGGCTTCGCCACCGGCCGCCAATAGCGCGCCGGACCCGAGGCATAGGCCTTGCGCAGCGCAAACTCGCGCCGCATCCCGTCGCCCATGCCGATCTCCTGGTCCTGGAAGCTCACCGCCGAGCTTGGCGCGCAGGACTTGCAATCGGCCCAATCCTTCCAGCGAAACCCGTGCATCTGCCCGGCCCGCGCCTCGAAAAAGGCGATCAGCGCCGCCACATCGTCCAGCGAGCGCAAGCCCAGCCCGGCGTCATAGCGCCGCCGCGAATGCGCCCAGGGCGTGCGCCGCTCCTCGTGGCCGTTGGTCAGCGCGACGATTTCCGTCCGCCGCTCCGGCCCCCCGACCGAGCCGAAGGACAGGTTCGCCGGGAACCTGATCTCGTGAAATGCCATGGCTCACCCGTTCCTTTCCCCGCGCGCCAGCAGCCGGCCCATCTGGGCGGCGATCTGGCTCTGGCTGCGCTGGAACCCCGCCACGTCGGGGGTCGAGACGTTGAAGGTCACGCTGACCGGCCGCCCCCCGCCCTGGGCCGCGACCCCCAGCCGCCCGTCCGCGCCGCGGCGCAAGGGCATGATCGCCTCGGCCCCGGCCTCGCCCATCAGCCCGGTCGCGCCGCGCATCGGGAAATAGGTCGGCTGGCTCACCACGCCCCCCTTGGCAAAGGGCATCACCCGCCCCTGCGCGAAGGCGGCGCCATCCGCAAAGGGCAGCGCCGCCGAGACCATGCCGTTCACCCCCTGCGCGATCGCCCCGGCCAGCGCCTGCTCGATCGGCTTCATCGCCACGGCGAATGCGCTGTCGGCCATGCTGCGCGCGATGCCCTTCAGCGCGTCCGACAGCTTCATGCCGTCGAAGGCCAGCCCCGAGAACGCCCGGCGCAGCCCGCTGCCGATGCCCGATGTCAGCGTGCCCACCTCGCGGTTGGTATGGACCATCGAGGCCCGCAGCCGCGCCAGTTCGGCGTCGAACTCCGCCGCCAGCCGCGCGCTCTGCTCCAGCCCCCGGCCCAGCGCGGGACCGTCCTCGTCCAGCCGGTCCAATCCGTCCTTGTTCGCCATGACGGCGCCTCCTTTTCCCTCATGCTAACCGGCGGGCCGGTCGGGATAGCGCGCGACCAGCTCGGCCAGCCGGTCGCGCGTCATCGCCGCGCCCCGCGCCTCGACGCCCAGCATCAACGCCAGCTCGGCCGGGGTCAGCGCCCAGAACTCGGCCGGCGTCAGCCCCAGCCCGCCCAGCCGCGCCGGGCCCAGGCCCATGCGCATCAGCCCCGGCCAGTCCAGCCCGCCGCTCATGCGCCCTCGATGCGAAAGGCCCGCGCCAGCAGCGCCGCCGCCGCATGGGCCGCGGCGACCGGCCCACCGCGCAGGTCCGCCGAGGCCAGCGCGTCCATGCCGCCCGGCCAGCCGCCCGCCCGCAGGCCCGCGACCAGCACCGCCATCACGTCGCGGCTGGAAAACCGCCCGCCCTCGAAGCGCTCGACCAGCGCGATCATGCTTTCCGCGCCCAGCTCGGCCTCAAGCCCGGCCAGCGCGCCCAGCGTCAGCCGGGCGACATGGCGCCGCCCGTCCAGCCAGATCTCGACCTCGCCCGCCAGCGGATTGGCCATCTCAGAACGCGACGAAGCTGATCGCGCCCGCGCTTGCCATGGAAATCTCATAGGTCGCCTCGCCATTGTAACTGCCCGCATATTCCAGCGCCGTGATCTGGAACGGCCCTTCGACCGTGCCGAAATCCGGGATCACCACCTGGAAGCGCGGCACCTCGCCGTCGAAGAACACCTGCCGCGCGCGCTCGTCCGTGGTCCCGTCCCGGAACACCCCCGAGCCCGAGATGCTGGCCGAGCGCACCCCCGCGCCCGCCAGCAGCTCGCGCCAGCGCCCCTCGCTTTCCAGGCTCGTCACGTCCACCGTCTCGGCATTGAAGCCCAGCCGGGTCGCCCGCAGCCCCGCCACGGTCTCGAAATGGCCGTCGCCGGTCATGTCCATCTTGATCAGCAGGTCGCGTCCGTTCTGCACCGCCATCACCGTCTCTCCTCAACCCAGGTCGATGCGCGCGCGAAAGGTCAGGTCGACCCGCCGCCCCGCGCCGTTTTCCGCCCGCCGCGCGCGGGCACGCAGGAACCACAGCCCCGCCAGGTGCCCGCGATCCAGCGCCATGTCGGCCGCCTCCAGCGCCTCGCTGACCGCGACCGCCGCCGCCTTGACCGCGCCGAAGCCGCCCGCCGCCTCGGCCCCCGACAGGACCGAGACGACGAAATCATGCACCGCGCCGCCGGCCGTCATGTCGCCCGCGTCGCGCACCTCCTCGGGCCCCAGCGAGACATAAAGCCCCGCCGGCGCCGCCACCGGCATGGCGTCATAGATCGCGTCGCCCACCAGCGCCGCCAGCGCGCCGTCCTCGCGCAGGCGGCGATAGGCCGCGGCCTGCAGGGCGGCCGTTGCAAGATAGCTCATGCCAGGGACTCCTCTTTCGCGATGCAGACCAGCCAGCGGCCGCCGGCATCGCTCTCGGCCACCGCCTCGATGCGAAAGCGCCGGGCGGCCGCGCCCTCGCCCAGCCGGAGCCGCTGCTCGGGGCGCGGGCGGCGGGCATCGCCGGCAGGCGCCGCCCTGACGGTGATCCGCCAGGTCACGACGCTCTGCGCCCCCACCTCGGCGATGCGCTCCGCCCCCGCGCCCGACCGCATCTCGGCCCAGAGGCGCCCGACCTCCTGCCAGGTCAGGCGGAACCCGCCCATCCCGTCGGGCACCCGGACCGGGGATTCCACCACCAGCGGCACCGTCGGTCGCGGCGCCCTCATGCCCGGCCGCGCGACTGGCCGCGCCCCCCCAGCACCCGGACCGAGCGCCAGCGCTCGATCAGCGCGCTGACGCCAAAGGGCAGCGCCCCCGCCGAGCCCTCGAAGCTGCGATCCTCGTGATAGCGCGCGGCCAGCAGCAGCACCGCCTGCGCCAGGTCGGCCGGCAGCCCCGCCCATTCCGCCGCGAACCCGGCGCGAAAGGTGATCTCGGCGAACCCGCCCGAGGGCACCGCCGGCAGGAACGTCCCCACCGGCGCCAGCACCGGCCGCTGCATGTCCGGCACCAGCCGCCAGGCCGCCGGATCGACCGGCACCGCCGCGCCCGCCGCATCGGCGATCCCGACCGCCTCGACCGCCTCGACCGGGGCCAGCGGCAAGGGCTGCCCCTCGGGGTCGCGCCATTCCTCCAGCCGCAGCCGGAACCGCCGGGCCAGCAGCACCTTGCCGGTGCGCGCCTCGACGGTGGCGACGGCCGGGCGCAGGAAACCCGCCAGCGCCGCGGTCTCGGCCCCATCATCGGCGCCGCCCAGGTCGAACCCCGTCCCCAGCCGCAGATGGTCCCGCAACACCGCGACGGGCAGCGCCCCGGCTGCGGGCGCCGTCACTTCCACAAGCATCATCCTCGTCTCTCCCACTCGCAGGGCTTCGGGCAAAAGGGGGCCGCGCCGCTGCACCCTCGCGCGCGCGGACAGTTGCACTTGCCAGCAGGGCGCAGATCCCCGGCGCGGCCCCCGCTTCGGCCCCGGATCAGCCGAAGACCATCAGCTTGACGGCACGGGCGTCGGTGACGCCGCCGCCCACCCGCTTGGTGGCGTAGAACAGCACATGCGGCTTGGCCGAGAAGGGATCGCGCAGCACCCGCAGGTCCGGCCGCTCGACGATGGTATAGGCCGAGCGGAAGTCGCCGAAGGCGATGGAATGCGAGCCCTGCGCGATGTCGGGCATGTCCTCGCAGACCAGCACCGGATAACCCAGAAGCTGCGCCGGCTGGCCCATGGCCAGGCTGTCCGCCCACAGGAAGCGGCCGTCCGCGTCGCGCATCTTGCGCACCGCGGCGGCGGTCTTGGAATTCATCACGAAGCTCGCATTGGCGCGGTATTGCGCGCCCAGCGCATAGACCAGGTCGATCAGCGCATTCGCCGGGTTGGTCGCGGCGAAATCGCCGTTCCCGCCCGACGGGATGGTGCCGATCTGCACATTGGTCGCGGTGCCGTTCGGCGCCTTGGCATGGGTCAGGATGCCGCGCGGCTTGTTCACGCCGTCGCCGCCGATGAAGGCCATGGCCTCGGCGCGGGCGAATTTCTCGGCGATGCGCCCGGCCAGCCAGGTCTCGACGTCGAAGGCGGCATCGTCCAGCAGGCGCTGGCTGGCCTTGGGCATGGCGGAAAGCTCATGCACCGGGATCACCACCCGCTGCACGGTGGGGGTGCCGGTCTCGGCCTGGGCCGTGGCCTCGGTGGCCCAGCCATGGGCGATGTCGCCCATGTCCACCAGCACCTCGTAGCTGGCCGATTCCACCGCCACCACATTGGCGACCCGGCGCAGCGAAGCGGTGACGTTCAGCGCCTCCTGCACCTGCATGGCCACCGTCGGCGCCGCCAGGAAGCCCCCGTCCGAGCCGGTGGTCATCGCCTTGCCCTCCAGCGGCAGGCCACGCAGCGCGCCGTCGTCGCCATGGCGGATATAGGCGTCGAAGGCCTTCTGGTGCGGCGCGCCCTGGTCGGCCTCGGCCGACAGGGGGGCGCGGGCGCGGGAAATCGTCTTGCGGTCCAGCATGGTCATGCGTTCTTCCTGTGCTTCCAATCGGTTCTGAATCTCGCTGCGGAATGCCTTCAACTCCTGGACAAAGCCCAGCATCTCGGCCCCCAGGTCGCCGGGCACATCCGCCCCGGCCGCGGCTTTCACCTCGGTCATGATCCCCTCCGTTTCGGTGAAACTCACTTGGCGCGCAGCGCCAGCGTCGCGGCCCGGAAGGCCGCCGCCATCTCGTGCAGCCGGTCCGACTTGGCCCCGACCTTGGCCTCGGCCAGCATCGGGAACGTCACCAGCGACACCTCCCACAGCTCGACCTCGGAAAGCAGGCGCCGGCCCTTGCCGTCGCGCTCGGCGGAAACGGTGCGATAGCCGATCGACAGCCCGTCGATGGCCCCCGCCGCGACCAGCGCCGCCGCCTCGCGGGCCTGGGCGATCTCGGGCAGAAGCCGCCCCTTGACCCAAAGCCCCTTCTCGTCCTCGCGGATCTCCTCCCAGACGCCGATGGGCCGGGCGGGATCGTGCTGCCACAGCATCCGCACCCGGTCGCCCCGCGCCTCCAGCCGCTTCAGGCTGGCGGCATAGGCGCCCCGGACCACGACGTCGCCGCCCTGGTCGGTCAGGCCGAACAGGCTCGCATAGCCCTCGATCCGCGTGCCCTCGGCCACCACCGGCCCGCCGGCGGCATATTTCAGCTCCAGCCCGTCATTCTTCCGATCCACCTCACCCTCCTTTCGGCGCATATTCCAGGATGGACTGCACCGCCTGGGTCAGGATGACCGCGACGACGCCATAGACGGTCATCCACAACCGCCGTTCCAGCCCCTCGATCAGCGCCTCGATGCGCTCCAGCCGGCGCTCCACCTGGGAAAATTGCAGCGCCATGATCCGCTCCTGCGTCTCCAGGCGCTGGTCGTGCCAGTCGAAGGGCTCCTTGACGAAACGCGAGCCCTCCATCTCACCCCTCCCCCTCCGGCAGGGGCGGCAGCCCCAGCGCCGCCCGCTTCTCGGCCGGGGTCAGGAAGCCGGCCTCGCCGACGCGCTTCCATTGCTGGTCGCGCTCCTCGGCCAGGGCCGGCACCTGGTCGGGATCGGCGCGCAGGTCGATCTCGGCCCCCAGGTGCTCGGACAGCCACCAGGCCAGGGCGCCGGCCACGCGCGAGACCAGCGGCAGCACCGTCAGCCGGTAGAAGGCCCGGTGCGCCTCGGCGTAATTGGCATAGGTCGCCTCGCCGGGAATGCCGATCAGCATCGGCGGCACGCCGAAGGCCTGCGCGATCTCGCGCGCGGCGGCCAGCTTGGTCTGGTGGAACTCCATGTCGCTCGGCGAAAACCCCATCGGCTTCCAGTCGAGCCCGCCCTCCAGCAACATCGGCCGCCCGGCGTTCCTCGCGCCCTGGTGATGCATCTCCATCTCGGTCACAAGGCGCTCGTACTGGTCCGGCGACAGGCTGCCCTGGCCGTCGGCGCCCCGGTAGACGATGGCGCCACTGGGCCGCGCCGCATTGTCCAGAAGCGCCTTGGACCAGCTCGAGGCGCTGTTGTGGACATCCACCGCCACCGCGGCCGCCTGCATGGGCGACAGCCCGTGATGGTCGTCCAGCGGATGAAAGCTGCGGATATGGCAGATCGGATCGGGACTGCCGGCCATGTCGAAGCGGACCTTGCGCCCGCCCACGCCATATTCATAGGCGACCGGCCAGCCGTCCGGCCCCGGCACCACCGCCATCCGGTCCGCGCGCAGCACGTGCAGCTCGGCCGGCAGCCCCTTCGCGCCCTCGCCCACCGCCTCCAGATAGCCGTCGCCGCTCAGCAGGATCTGGCCGTAGAGCGCCTCGAACAGCTCGGCCCGGCCCTGGCCCGGATTGGGCCGGCGCAAGAGGTCCAGCACCGGATGCACCTCATAGCGGCGCTCGCGGTCCTGGCAGATCAGCGGCACGGCGGCGGCCGCCTCGGCGATCAGCCGCACGGCGCGGAACCCGACCGGATTGCCGACGAAGCCCAGGCGCATCAGGCTGACCGTGTCGCGCGGCGACCAGACCACGCGGCCCGAACCCGCCGCCAGCGCCACCAGCTTGCCGGCGGCGCTGGCCTTCTTCTCGACCGCGACGGGCGGCCTCGCGGGCGCAGCCCCCCGCCCGAACCAGGGAAATGCCATCGGTTCCTCCTGAATCCCAATGAAAAAGGGGCCGCGCCCGCGACCCCTCCCGGACCCCGAAAGGCCCTTCTCCGTTTCGAAAATACCCTGGGGGGAGCGCCTGCGGCCCCCCGTCGAGGGGGGCCGCAGGCGCGGGGGGCAAAGCCCCCTAAAGCCCCCGCACCGCCGGGCGCAGGTGATGCGCCCCCGGCTCGATCATCAGCTCGTGGATCGCCCAGACCAGCGCATCCAGCCGGTCGGGCGACCCCCTGCCGTCATAGCCCGCGACCGTCATGCGGCACATCTGCTCCTCCAGCAGCCCCAGCCCGCGCAGGTGGCTGACCCGCCCCTGCTCGTAAAGCGCCGCCACCGGCTCGGCGCGCAAGCCCTTGCCGCGCCCCGCCCGCAGGGCGCGGAACGGCACCAGCGGATCGACCTGGCGGATCACGCTCTCGACCAGGTCGCCGCCCTGGTTGACCTCGGCCACCAGCCGCTCGGCCCCGTGCCGCCGCATCGCCGCGATCGCCGCCCGCGCCCAGTCCAGGGGCCCGCCCCGGACCGAGGCATCCTCCAGCACATAGGCCCGCCAATCCGTCACCGGCCCCTCGGCCACCACCCCGGCGACCACGATGCCGCATTCGTCCGAAGCCGCCCCCGCCGTCACCGCCGGATCGACCGCGACGACGATGCGCGACAGCGCCGGCGCCGCCTCGGCGCGGCAGCGCTCCAGCAGGCCCGCGCTCCACAGCGCCCCCTCGACATCCTCCAGCAGCAGCCCCTCCAGCTCCTGCCGCCCCAGCCGGGTGCCGCCATAGCGCGCCTGCACCTCGGCCAGGAAGCTCTCGGCCAGATAGGCCCGGTTCGCGTCGGTCGGCGCATGGGTGGTCACGGTCGAGGACTGCCGCAACAGCCGCTTCAGCACCGCCACGTTGCGCGGCGTGGTGGTGACGACCTGCTGCGGATGCGGCCCCAGCCGCAGCGCGAATTGCAGCATGTCCCAGCATTCCTCGGCCTTCTTCCACTTGGCCAGCTCGTCGACCCAGGCCGCGTCGAACTGCGGCCCGCGCAGCGCCTCGGGCTCATGGGCCGAGTATAGCTGCGCCGTGGCCCCGTTCGGCCAGACCAGCCGCCGCCGCCCCGCCTCCCATTCCGGCCGCCGGTCCGGCGGGGACGAGGCCAGGATCCCCGATTCCCCGAACACCATCACGTCGCGCGCCTGGTCCAGCGTCTCGCTGACCAGCGCCACCCGGCGCGCGCGGCCCGGCGCCTCGGGGGTCGCGCCCTCGACCTGGGCGCGCACCCATTCGGCGCCGGCACGGGTCTTGCCCGCGCCGCGCCCGCCCATGATCACCCAGCTCTTCCAGTCGCCCTCGGGCGGCAGCTGGTGCGGCAGCGCCCAGAACTCGAAAAGCCAGGGCAGCGCCGCCAGCGCATTGTCGCCCAGCCCCCCCAGGAACGCGTCAACCTCCTCGGGCCCGGCGCAGGCAAGCCAGGCGGCGCCCGATCTCGTCTCGTGCCGCGTCAAGGTCGAGTGCGCCTGCACCGACCCGCCCGGCAGCATCCTTGCGAAGCTTGTCAACCTTGCTCCTTTCCTCCAGCACCATCTGGGTCGCGGCCCGCAGTTCGCGCACCAGCTTGCCGGATTCCTTCAACTCGCCGGTCTCGCCGGCCTCGATCCTTTCCCGCAGCCGGTTCAGCTCGGCCGCATAGGACCGGAACAGCCCATCCGCGATCTCCAGCACGTTTGTGTCCGCCGCCTCGGCGCCGGGCACGAAAGGCCCTTCCGGCGCCTGCGGCCCCGGATCGAAACTCTTGGTCATTCTTGATCGCCCTGCCCTCGTGTGCCTGTCCGCACGAGCGAGACATGAAAAAAGCGGCCTCGGGGTCGCCCCCCGGCCGCTTGCCCATCTCTCCCAGCATGGATAATTTCTACTTCAGGGCGTGCGCCGAGTCAACGCAAAACCCCCGGTTGATCGCCGCGGCGCCGATTTCCCCCGCAAGAACAATCCCTTGCCGAATGCAACACCGCAGCGCACGCCCGGCGCAACACCCGCCGCCGCCGGGTCCGGGGCGCAGGCATGCGCCTTCTCCGTTCCCCAAATACCCAAAAAACCGACCGGCCCTCCGGCAAGGCCGATCAGTCGCCCTGCACCGGCGACAGCGGCTGGCCGCGCTGGCGCTCGATCTCGCGCCAGCGGGCGACGTTGCGGTTGTGCTCCTCCAGCGTGCGGGCAAAGGCGTGCCCGCCCGAGCCGTCGGCCACGAAGAACACGTAATCGGTATCTTCCGGGTCCATCGCCGCGGCGATGGCGGCCCGGCCGGGATTGGCGATGGGCGTCGGCGGCAGCCCGTCGATCTGATAGGTGTTGTAGGGCGTGCGCCGCCGCAGTTCCGAGGCGCGGATGCCGCGGTCCAGGACCCCCTTGCCGCCGGTGATGCCGTAGATCACCGTCGGGTCGGTCTCCAGCCGCATCCCCTGCCGCATCCGGTTGACAAAGACGCTGGCCACCATCCGGCGCTCGTTCGGCTGCCCGGTCTCCTTCTCGATGATCGAGGCCATGACCAGCGCCTCCTCGGGCGTGGCATAGGGCAGGTCGGGCTCGCGCGCCTCCCAGGCCGCGGCCAGGATCGCCGCCTGCCGCCGCTCCATCTCGGCCAGCAGCGCGGCGCGGTCGGCGCCCTTCTCGACGTCGTAGGTGTCGGGGGCGAGGCTGCCCTCCTCGGGCAGGTCCGCGACCTCGCCGCCCAGGAAGCCGGCCTGCTTCAGCCCCTCGGCCACCTGCCAGCTCGTCACCCCCTCGGCGACCGAGATGCGCAGCCGCGCATCCGGCTTGGCCTCCGCGGCCGCGATGACCTCGGGCACGGGCTCGCTGGCGGGGTTGTATTTCGCCTGCTCGGCAAAGACCCCGGTCTCGGCATCCATGTCGCGCAGGATCACCGAGTTCTCGCGCACGCCGATGCGGAACACCACCTCGGTGCCGCAGGTGCTGGGACCGCCGGCGGTGATGACCCGGACGATCTCCTCCATGCTGGACTGCGGCGGCATCAGGTAGGAGCCGTATTTCAGATCGCGCGATTTCCCGGCATAATCGGCGCCCGCCCGGAAGATATAGGCATTGGACACCACGCCCTGCTCGGCCAGCTGCTGGCTGACCGCGTTCAGGCTGGCGCCGGGGGCCACGCGCACGCAGGCGGCCACGGCGCTGGGGCCGGGCCGGGTGTATTCGTGCTTGCCCCAGGCGATGGCCGCCGCGACCGCGATCAGGATCACGATCAGCAGCGTCAGGAAATTCGACGCGATGTGGCGCCAGATCATTCCTTGACCCGTCCCATCACCAGGCTGGCATTGGTGCCGCCGAAGCCGAAGCTGTTGGACAGCACATGGTCCACCTTGCGCCGCACCGCGGCATTGGCGGCCAGGTCGATCGGCGTCTCGCGCGCCTGGTCGTCCAGGTTGATGGTCGGCGGGCAGATCTGGTCGCGGATCGCCAGGATGCAGAAGATCGCCTCGACCGCGCCCGCCGCGCCCAGCAGGTGCCCGATGCTCGACTTGGTCGAGGACATCACCACATTGCCCGCCGCATCGCCCATCAGCCGCTCGACCGCGCCCAGCTCGATCACGTCGGCCATGGTCGAGGTGCCATGCGCGTTGATATAGTCCAGCTCGCCCGGCGTCAGGTTCGCCCGCTTCAGCGCGTTGGTCATGCTGCGGAAGCCGCCGTCGCCGTCCTCGCTGGGGGCGGTGATGTGATAGGCGTCGCCCGACAGGCCATAGCCCAGGATCTCGGCATAGATCCTGGCGCCGCGCGCCTTGGCATGCTCGTATTCCTCCAGCACGACGACGCCGGCGCCCTCGCCCATGACGAAGCCGTCGCGGTCCACGTCCCAGGGCCGGCTGGCCGCCTTGGGGTCGTCCTCGCGCTTGGTGGACAGCGCCTTGCAGGCGTTGAAGCCGGCGATGCCGATCTCGCAGATCGGGCTCTCGGCGCCGCCCGCGATCATCACGTCCGCGTCGCCCAGCATGATCAGCCGCGCCGCGTCGCCGATGGCATGCGCCCCGGTCGAGCAGGCCGTGACCACCGCATGGTTCGGCCCCTTGAAGCCGAAGCGGATCGAGACCTGGCCCGAGACCAGGTTGATCAGCGCCCCCGGAATGAAGAAGGGCGAGACCCGCTTCGGCCCGCGTTCCTTGATCAGCACCGCGGTATCGGCGATCGAGGAAAGCCCGCCGATGCCCGAGCCGATCATGACCCCGGTGCGCTCGCGCTCGTCCTCGTTCGCCGGCTCCCAGCCGGAATCCTTCACCGCCTGCGTCGCGGCGGCCATGCCGTAAAGGATGAAGTCGTCGACCTTGCGCCGGTCCTTGGGCTCCATCCAGTCGTCGGGGTTGAACGTCCCGCCCGAGCCGTCGCCAAAGGGGAGCTCGCAGGCATATTTCGTCGCCACGTCCTTGGTGTCGAACCGGGTGATCGGTCCGGCGCCGGATTCCCCGGCCAGAAGCCTCGACCAGGTCTCCTCGACCCCCGAGGCCAGCGGCGTGACCATCCCCAGTCCGGTGACGACAACTCTGCGCATGCACGGGCTCCCTTCGCAACGCTCAATCGGGCAGGTTCTACACGCCGCCCGCCCGCCGCGCAACGCAAAGCGCCGCCCGGCCGGCGGGCTGCCGCCCCCGGTTCCGGTCAGTCGCGGTGAAACTCCGGCTTGCGCTTTTCCAGAAAGGCCCGCATGCCCTCGCGCTGGCCCTCGGTGCCGAACAGCCGGTGGAACAGCCGCCGTTCCCAGGCCACGCCCTCGGCCAGCGACAGCTCCTCGGCCCGCATCACCGCCTCGCGCGCCAGCCGCGTCGCCGGCCGCGAATAGCCGGCGATCTGCCGCGCCGCCGCCATCGCCTCGGGCACGACCTGATCGTCGGGCACCACCCGCGCCACCAGCCCGGCGCGCAGCGCCTCGGCCGCGTCCATCATCCGCCCGGTCAGGTGCAGGTCCATCGACAGCGCCCGCCCGATCAGCTTCGTCATCCGCTGCGTGCCGCCCATGCCGGCGATCACGCCCAGCTTGACCTCGGGCTGGCCGAATTTCGCCCCCTCGCCGGCGATGGCGAAATCGCACATCATCATCAGCTCGCAGCCGCCGCCCAGGGCATAGCCGTTCACCGCCGCGATCTTCGGCGTGCGCGTCGCGGCGAAGCGGTCCCAGATGGCAAAGAAATCCGCCTCGACCATTGCCTCGGCGCTCTTCTCGGCCATTTCCGAAATATCCGCCCCCGCGGCGAAGGCGCGGTCCGAGCCGGTGACGACGATGGCCCCCACCCCCCGGTCCGCGTCCAGCGCCTCGGCCGCCGCCGTCAATTCCTCGGCCAGGGCCGAGTTCAGCGCGTTCAGCGCCTCGGGCCGGTTCAGGCGGATCAGCGCCACCCGACCCTCCCGCGTGATCTCGATCAGCTCAGCCATGCTCCCCCCTCACAGGTTGCGGGCGATGACGAGGCGCTGCACCTCGCTCGTCCCTTCGTAGATCTGGGTCACGCGCACGTCGCGATAGATGCGCTCGACCGGATAGTCGGCCAGGTAGCCGTAGCCGCCATGGATCTGGATCGCCGCCGAACAGACCTTCTCCGCCATTTCCGAGGCGAAGAGCTTGGCCATGCTGGCTTCGGTCAGGCAGGGCTTGCCCGCCTCGCGCAACTGCGCCGCGCGCAGCACCATCAGCCGCGCCGCGTCGATCTGCACCGCCATGTCGGCCAGCTTGAAGGCCACCGCCTGATGCTCGATGATCGGCCGGCCGAAGGTGATGCGTTCGCGCGCATAGGCCAGCGCCGCCTCATAGGCGCCGCGCGCCATGCCGACCGCCTGCGCGGCGATGCCGATGCGCCCGCCCTCCAGGTTCGACAGCGCGATCCGGTAGCCCTCGCCCTCTTCGCCCAGCCGGTTCTCGACCGGCACCCGCATCCCGCTGAACGCCAGCGCGCAGGTGTCCGACGAATGCTGCCCCAGCTTGTGCTCGACCGAGACGACCTCGTAGCCCGGCGTATCCGTCGGCACGATGAAGGCGGAAATCCCCTTCTTCCCCGCCGCCGCATCGGTCACGGCAAAGACGATCACCACCGAGCCGTTCTTGCCGCTGGTGATGAACTGCTTGCTGCCGTCGATGACATAATACCCGCCCTCGCGCCGCGCCCGCGTGCGCAGGTTCGACGCGTCCGAGCCGGCATGCGGCTCGGTCAGCGCAAAGCCGCCGATCCATTCGCCGCTCGCCATCCTGGGCAGGAAGCGCGCCTTCTGCTCCTCGGTGCCGAAGCGCAGGATCGGCACGCAGCCGACCGAGCTATGCACCGACATGATGGTCGAGCACGCCCCGTCCGCCGCCGCGATCTCCTCCAGCGCCAGCGCATAGGCGACCGTGCCGGTCTCCGACCCGCCATGCTCCTCGGGCACCAGCATGCCCAGGAACCCCAGTTCGCCCATTTCGGTCAGCTCGGCGCGCGGAAATTCATGCGCCCGGTCGCGCGCCGCCGCCCCCGGCGCCAGCCGCTCTTGCGCAAAGTCGCGCACGGCGTCGCGGATCTGCTCCTGTTCCTCGGTCAGCATCATTGCATCCTCTCGATGGCGACCGCCGTCGCCTCGCCCCCGCCGATGCAAAGCGTGGCGATGCCGCGCTGGCCGCCATGCGTCTCCAGCGCCGCCAGCAGCGTGACCAGCACCCGCGCACCCGACGCGCCGATGGGATGGCCCAGCGCGCAGGCGCCGCCATGGATATTCACCGCCTCATGCGACAGGCCCAGATCGCGCATCGCCGCCATGGCGACCACCGCGAAAGCCTCGTTCACCTCGAACAGATCATAGTCTGAAAGCGCCGTCCCGGTCCGCTCCAGCAACCGCCGGACCGCACCGATGGGCGCGGTCGGAAACAGCCCCGGCTTGTCGGCAAAGGTCGCGTGCCCGACGATCCGCGCCCGCGGCACCAGCCCGCGCCGCTCGGCCTCGGAGGCCCGCATCAAGACCAGCGCCGCCGCCCCGTCCGAGATCGAGGAACTGTTCGCCGCCGTCACCGTGCCCCCCGGCCGGAAGGCCGGCTTCAGCGTCGGGATCTTGTCCAGCCGTGCCTTGCCCGGCTGCTCGTCGGTATCGACCACCACCTCGCCGCCGCGGCCCTTGACCGTCACCGGCGCGATCTCGCCCGCGAAATGCCCGGCGGCAATCGCCTTCTGCGCGCGGGTCAGCGAGGAAATCGCGAACTCGTCCTGCGCTTGCCGTGTGAACTGATAGGCTTCGGCGCAATCCTCGGCGAATGTGCCCATCAGCCGGCCCTTGTCATAGGCATCCTCCAGCCCGTCCAGGAACATGTGGTCCATGACCTGCCCATGGCCCATGCGATAGCCCGAGCGCGCCTTCGGCAGCAGATAGGGCGCGTTCGACATGCTTTCCATGCCGCCCGCGACCACGACATCGGCCGAGCCGGCCAGGATCAGGTCATGGCCCAGCATCGCCGCCTTCATGCCCGAGCCGCACATCTTGTTGACGGTCGTGGCCCCCGCGCCCAGGGGCAGGCCCGCGCCCAGCGCCGCCTGCCGCGCCGGGGCCTGGCCCTGGCCGGCGGGCAGCACGCAGCCCATGATGATCTCGTCCACCGCCTGCGGGTCCAGGCCGCCCAGCGCGGCGCGGATCGCGGTCGCGCCCAGCGCCGCGGCCTCGACCCCGGCGAAATCGCCCTGGAAGCCGCCCATCGGCGTGCGGGCCGCGCCCGTGATGACAATCGGATCGGTGCTCATGATGACTCTCCCCTATTTCGGCGGCCTTATTTCGGCGCCATGCGCAGCGCGCCGTCCAGCCGGATGACCTCGCCGTTCAGCATCTGGTTCTCGACGATATGGCGCACCAGCGCCGCATATTCCGCAGGATTGCCCAGCCGCGGCGGGAAAGGCACGTTGGCGCCCAGGCTGTCCTGCACCTCCTGCGGCAGCCCGGCCATCATCGGCGTGGCAAAGATGCCCGGCGCGATGGTCATCACCCTTATGCCGTGCCGCGCCAGTTCCCGCGCCGACGGCAGGGTCAGCGCCGCGACGCCGCCCTTCGAGGCCGCATAGGCCGCCTGCCCGATCTGCCCGTCATAGGCCGCGATCGAGGCGGTGTTGACGATCACCCCGCGCTCGCCGCCCTCGCCCGGCGCGTTCTTCGCCATGGCATCGGCGGCCAGCCGCAGCATGTTGAACGTGCCCACCAGGTTGATCTGGATGGCGCGGGCAAAGCTCTCCAGCCCATGCGGTCCCTCGCGCCCGACGATCTTCTCGCCCGGAGCCACGCCGGCGCAGTTCACCGCCACGTCGATCCGGCCGAAAGCCTCCAGCGCCGCGGCGATGGCCGCCTCGCCCTCCGGGCCGCTGGTCACGTCGGTCCTGACGAAACGCGCCGCCGCGCCCAGTTCCGCCGCCATCGCCGCACCGGCCTCGGCATTGACGTCCAGCAGCACCGCCCGCGCACCCGCGCCGACCGCCATGCGCGCCACCGCCGCGCCCAGGCCGGAGCCGGCGCCTGTGATCACAAAAACCCTGTTCTCGATCTGCATGGTATCCCCCTACCTCTGCGCCAGTTTCTCGACTTCCGCCTTGCGCAGGATGAAGCGCTGGATCTTGCCGCTCGGCGTCTTCGGCAGGTCGGCGACAAACTCGATCATCCGGGGATAGGCATGGGCCGACAAGCGTTTCTTCACGTGCTGCGCCAGTTCCTCGCGCAGCGCCTCGGTCCCCTCGACGCCCTTGGCCAGCACCACGAAGGCTTTCACCACCTCGGTCCGCTCGGGGTCGGGCACGCCGACCACCGCCGCCTCGACCACGGCAGGATGCTCGATCAGCGCGCTTTCCACGTCGAAGGGGCCGATGCGATAGCCCGAGGATGTGATCACATCGTCCGACCGGCCGATGAAGCTGATCGACCCGTCCGGCTCGAACTCCACCGAATCGCCGGTGCGGTAATAGCCCCCCGCCAGCGCCGGCGTCGCCTGGTTCAGGTAGCCCGAAAACCACATCAGCGGCGAACGCTTCATGTCGATGGCCAGCACGCCCGGCTGGTTCGGCCCCAGTTCGCAGCCCGCATCGTCCAGCACCACCACGCGATAGCCCGGCATGGCGAGGCCGGCCGAGCCCGGACGCACCGGATGCTCCAGCCCGTGATGGTTGTTCACGCACATGCCCATCTCGGTCTGGCCGTAATGGTCATGGATCGGCACCGCCAGATGCTCGGCGAACCAGCGGATGATCTCGGGGTTCAGCGGCTCGCCGGCGGAACTGACCACCCGCAGCTGCCCCTTGACCGCCGCGGCCGCCTCCGGCCCCGCCGCGATCAGCAGCCGATAGGCGGTGGGCGAGCCGGCAAGGCTCGTCACCCCCATGCGCTGGATGATGCGATAGGTGGTCTCGGCAGTAAAGCCGCCCTCGTAGAAGATCGTCGCCTGCCCCAGCAGCAAGGGCCCGGTCAGCGCGTAATACAGCCCATAGGCCCAGCCCGGATCGGCGATGTTCCAGAACACGTCGCTTTCGCGCAGGTCCACCGCATCGCGCATATAGGCGCCAAAGGCCAAGAGCGCCCGCAAGGGCACCGGCACCCCCTTGGGCAGGCCGGTGGTGCCCGAGGTGGACATCATCATGAACAGATCCTCGCCGCGCCGCATCACCGGCTCGAACGCGTCCGAGGCCATGGCCAGCGCCTCGCGGAAATCCACGTCGCCCGGCGCCAGCGGCCCGTCGCCGCGCAGCACGGCGACCAGCGGGCAGTCCTCGACCTCGTCCAGCTTGGGCCGCTGGGCGGCATTCGTCACCACCAGCTTGGCGCCGCTGGTCCTCAGCCGATGCTCGATCGCCTTGGGGCCGAAGGCGGTGAACAGCGGCTGGTAGACCGCGCCCAGCCGCCAGGCGCCCAGCACCGTGGCGACCAGCTCGACCGTGCGCGGCAACAGCCCGGCGACCACGTCGCCCGGCCGGATGCCCTTGTCGCGCATCAGGTTCGCCGCCCGCGCCGCCATGCCGCGCAGGTCCTCGAAGGTGTATTCCGTCAGCGCCTCGTCCGGCGACAGGCAGCGCAGCGCCACCCGGTTCGCGCCGCAATGGCGGTCGCAGCATTCGACGCAGGCGTTCAGCCCGGTCTCCAGGTCGCCGCGCAGCCCGGCGATGGCGTCCTCGATACGGAACCGCGCCACGGCCTCGTCATAGCGCGTCCGGGACAGGGTGGTCGCAGACATGTCTCTCCTCCTCAACTCTCCCGCATGACGCGGTTTCCCCGAGTTCGGCGGCAGCTTAGCGCCGGCGACATTGCAAACAATGCCATTGGCGGCCAGAATATCTGATCGGTTTTGCAACAAGGGGCGCCATGGAACGCCGCACCATCACCCCCGGCTTCGTC
This sequence comes from Paracoccus versutus, assembly GCF_029909795.1. Taxonomy (NCBI): domain Bacteria; kingdom Pseudomonadati; phylum Pseudomonadota; class Alphaproteobacteria; order Rhodobacterales; family Paracoccaceae; genus Paracoccus; species Paracoccus versutus. The sequence goes on along the minus strand of NZ_CP038196.1, from coordinate 2,045,329 downwards.
GAGGACGCGCTGGACTGCCTTCACCGCCGCGGCATCGACCCCGCGCCGCTCCTGGCGCAATCCGGCATCCCGGCCCTGGGCGAGCCGGTCTCGAACCTGCAATACGGCAAGCTCTGGCTCGCCATCGCCGACCGCATCCGCGACGAGTTCTTCGACGAGGCCGCCCGCCCCATGCGCCCCGGCAGCTTCCAGCTGCTCTGCCAGGCGGCGCTGCATGCCGGCACGCTGGAGCGCGCCCTGCGCCGGGCGCTGCTGTTCCTGTCGGTCACGCTCGACGACCCCACCGGCACCCTGCGCCTGCGCGACGGCCAGGCCGAGATCGTGCTGCGCGACGCCGGCCCGCCGCGCCGCGCCTTCGCCTATCGCACCTACTGGCTGATCCTGCTGGGCGTCATGTGCTGGCTGATCGGCCGCCGCATCCCGCTGATGCAGGTGGATTTCGCCTGCCCCGCGCCGGAGAACCGCCGCGACTACCACCAGTTCTTCGGCGCGCCGGTGCATTTCGGCCAGCCCGCCAGCCGGCTGACCTTTGCCGCCAGCTACCTCGCCCTGCCCACCATCCGCAGCGAAAAGGCGCTGGAAGGCTTCCTGCGCGGCGCGCCCGCCAACATCCTTCTGCGCTATCGCCACGACCAGGGGCTTTCCGCGCGCATCCGCGCCCGGCTGCGCGCCGCCGCGCCCGAGGACTGGCCGGATTTCGACCGCCTCGCCGCCGAGCTGCGCCTGTCCCCCGCCACCCTGCGCCGCCGATTGCGGGCCGAGGGCCAGGGCTTCGCCGCCATCCGCGCCGAGATCCGGCTGATGCGCGCCCGCCAGCTTCTGCGCGACACCGACCTCAGCGTGGCCGAGATCGCCGCCCGCCTGGGCTATGGCGAACCCAGCGCCTTCCACCGCGCCTTCCTGAAGATCGCCGGCACCACGCCGGCCGCCTTCCGCCGCGACGCGCTCAGCCCGCCAGCATCCACAGCCGGAACCGCCGCCCGCCGGTGATCTCGCGCGCCAGACCCAGCGCCTTCATCCGCGACAGCATCCGCTCGGCGGTGTCGCGGCTGATGCCGGCGCTTTCCTCCAGCATCGCCGCGTTCAGCAAGGGATGCGCCGCCAGCGCCCGGATCACCCGGCCGGCGTTCTCGCCCTTGACCCCGGCCATCGCCTCCAGCGCGCGGGCCTGCCAGTCGGCCACCCGCGCCAGCTCGTGCCGCGCATCCTGGATCCCGGCGGTGACTGCGGCAAGATGCCGCGCCATGCGCTCGGCCGGGCTGCCGCCATCGACCCAGACCCCGCGGCCATGCCGGCCCAGCGGCACGAAGCGCAGCGCCTCGCAGCCCTCGGCCATGTCGCGCGCGGTCCAGGTCGCGGGCTCGGCCAGCATCTCGGGCGCCGAGAGCCCGCAGAGCCGCCACAGCACCCGCAGCGCCGCCGCCCTGACCAGCGGCGACAGCCCCGCGACCTGCCCGGCCAGGTCGCGGAACTCGGCCACCGCCGCGTCGAAATCCCGGCCCGTCGGCCGCGTCGCCAGCAGCTCGTCCAGCCCGGAAACCGCGGCCCGGTGCAGCCCCAGGAAGCCGCGCAGGTCGCGCGCATCGCCCTGCCCCTCCAGCCGGCGGATGCCCCAGCGCGCCAGCCGCATCGCCTCCAGGTCGGCGCCGGCCCGCGCCTCCATCAGGTCGCGGCCGATCTCCTCGCGGCGCAAGGGCGTGCCCTGCGCCCATAGCATCGCCTCGACCTCGATCAGCGCCAGCCGGCGGTTGGCGCCGGCCCGCGCCTCGGGCTCCAGCGCCGCGACCACGCCCTCCAGCCGCCCCAGCGCGAATGCGGCGCGGGCCAGTTCCGCGGCCTGCCCGGCCTCGGCGGAAAACCACGCCGAGGCATCAAAAAACTGGTGCGCGACCGATTTTCCGTGATATTCTATGTCCGAAGCGGATGGCATGTTTCCCGACCTGCAAGCAGCCTTATCCGCAGAATAACCCCATTTTGCGGATCACTGGAAGAGGGGGCGTTCACCCCCCCTGCCCCGATGCCCCTGGCCGGCCCCGAAAGGCCCGCGGCGGGGGCCGGACCTTCCCCGCGGGGAAGGTCAATCCAGGCTCTCCAGCATCACCCGCACCGCCGCCTCCAGCTTGCGCCGGTCCACGGCCGAGAAGTCGCGCGGCAGCCGGATCTCCAGCCGCCCGTTCGAGGCGGTGCATTTGGCGCTGCCCTGCGGCCGCTGGATCTGGAAGCTGATGCGGGCCTTCCCCGCGGGGACGGTCGGCGTGGTGCTGCGCGGCGCGGCGGCCGGCGATTCCTCGTCGCCCGCCAGCCCGGCATAGCGGCGCAGCAGCTCCAGCTCGTCCTTGACCGAGCGCGAATCCCAGTTCTTCAGCTCGGCCCGGATCGCGGCCGCCGTGCCCGGCACCTCGTCCAGCCGTTGCGCCAGCGCCAGCCCCAGCGCGCGCGGGATGTCGGGCGCGTAAAGCAAGGCATCGCCCAGGGCCTCGACCAGCCGGATGAAGCTGCGGATATAGCTGCGCTTCTGGTAGCCGGCGGATTTGAACAGGATCGCCACCGCCTTCTCGGGGTCGTTCTCCTCGGTCACGGGGTCCATGGCGTAATGCAGCGCCAGCTGCGCCATCTCGGCAAACGAGATGTCCTTGCGCACCATGTTCTCGTCGACCATGCGCCGGTATAGCCGCTCCAGCTCGTCGCCGCGCGCCGCGATACCGGCCGGGATGCGGCCCCATTTCTCGACGTCGCCCGTCTCTTCCAGCAGCTGGCGATAGGCCGACAGCCGGCGCCAGCCCTGGATCAGCTCATAGCGGCCGTCCTCGGCCGGCTCGACCCGGATCGGGTTCGACAGGCCGATGTCGCGGATCGACTCGACCAGCTCGGTCAGCTCGTAATCCGGCCCGGCGGCGCGGTCGCGGATCAGCTTCTGCGCGTCGATGGCGTCCAGCGGGATCAGGTCGGTGATCAGCCCGGCGCGCTTCAACCGCACATGTTCCTGCGCCAGCGCATCGTTCTCGGCCCGGATCTGCGCCTCCAGCCGCGCGCGGTCGCGGGTGGATTCGGCGGTCTCGGTGATGGCGGTGGCCATCGGGCCGCGGCGATGCTCCTTTTCCTCCTTCCCCGCGGGGAAGGTTTCCGGCACGGCCGCGGCGGGCTCGTCCGGCATCTCGATCTCGAACATGCGGCGCTTGCGGCTCATGCCTCGCCCTCCAGCTTGTCCCAGGCGGCGACGACATGGGACTTGAACTCCTCATAGGCCTGGTCGAAGGTCGCCCGCGCCCGCCGCCAGGTGCCGCGCGTCATCTCGCGATAGTCGATCTCGTAGATCGAGGACAGGAACCGGCCGGATTGCTCGACCGCGCGGGTCAGCTCGATCGGATGCTGGGCCATGTGCTGGCCGAAGACCTGCTGGAAGGCGCCGTACATCGCCTGGTGCAGCTCGTTCGACGGCTCGTAGCGCGTCATCAGGAAGCGGATGTCGGCAAAGGCCTTGGGCAGCTTGATCTTCCCCGTGGGGAAGTTTTCGAAGCCATGCGACAGGTCTTCCAGCGCCTCGGACAGCTGGCCGATAAAGCTGGTGGTCGAGTCGTATTCCCAATAGCCGGGGCCCGAGGGGATATAGAGCATGTCGGCGGCAAAGACCGCGTTCATCGACTGATAGCCGATGGCCGGCGGGCAGTCGAAGAGGATCAGGTCATAGGCATCGTCCGCCAGGCTGTCGAGAAAGCGCGACACCGCACCGAAGAAGGTCCATTCCGGGTTCAGGTGCCGGTATTGGGCGCTGGCGAACTCGACGAAGGCGGCGTTGGCGCAGCTCGGGATGATGTCGATGGTCGGCCAGGCGGTCGGCTTGATGAAGTCCGCCGGGCGCAGCATGCCCAGACCCATGTCGCGGATCGAGGCCGGCAGCTTGCGCTGGGGCAGGGCAGTGCCGCTCTCGGCGCCGCGGGCGGCGGCGTTCATGCGGTCGGTCTCGCGCTCCAGGTCGCGGGCCATGATGCCCCAGACGGTATGGTCCTCGCCCACGTCGGTCAGGCCCATGGAATGCGACAGCGTGGCCTGCGGGTCGAAGTCGACGACCAGCACCCGGTAGCCGTCCAGCGCCGCGGCATGGGCGAAGTGCAGCGCCACGGTCGACTTGCCGGCGCCGCCCTTGAAGTTGGCGATGGCGGCGCGGAAGGCGCGCTTGCCCTCGGCCCGCCAGGGCATCAGCGTCTTGCGGTTGATGCGGATGCGGCGGCGCAGCTCGTTGATCTCGTCGAGCGAGAACCAGCGCTGGCGGCCGTCCTCCTCGACTTCCCCGAGGGGAAGGTTCGGCTCGGCGGCGAGCTTGCCGCGGAAGGTGGACTGGTTGATGCGGAAGATCAGCTCGGCCACCTCCCAGCTGGAGAAGCGGCGCAGCGTCTTTTCATTGGCCGGGCTGAAGGTCTGGCGCCGGATCCAGCCCTGCATCTTCAAGGATTGCGCCTGCAGCTTGGCGAGGTCTTCGTGCGTATACATAGGATGCCTGTATTTCTAGGACGCAGATTTTCTTCCGTTTCGCTTTTACGCCGGATTTGCACATTTGGCAAAAGGCGTTTTAATGGAATGGCCAGGATGCGGAGATTGCGGGGTTTTCCTGCATCGCCCGGCGAATCGGCCGGCGAATCCCTGGGCCGCAAAACCCGGAACGCTAACGCGGAAATGGGGGACGGGTTGGCGCGTTGCATCCCGGATTGGGGGACAAAACGTCGCTATTGGGGGACGGCCTGGATGACCCCCTATACCATTTGATACCGATTTTCTTTGATGATTTGGACCGGGAAACCGGGCCGGCGGGGAATCGCTTGACAGAATCGGATTTCAGGACGCAAATACGGAAGGGATGACGAAAAGCGTTTCAAACGGTGGCAAACCGACGCCGTCATCCCGGTCTTGCCCGGCGGGCAGGACAAGGCGGGCAGATGGAAGGCAGCCGGGAATACCGGGGCGCAGGAGCAGACATGCAGGTGATCCGTGCCGTCGGCCGAGAGGCGGCGGCGAAGAAATACGACTTGCTCTCGGCCATGATGGCGCATGGGCTGGCCGGCGACAAGCATCGCCAGCGCCTGGTGCTGCGGCTGATGGCGCTGATCACCACCCGCTATAACTGGCAGCGCGACGAACTGACCATCGGCCAGCGCGAGATCGCGCGGCTGTGGTGCGTGGACGAGCGCACCGTCAAGCGCGAGATGGCCAAGCTGCGCGCCCTTGGCTGGATCGAGATCAAGCAGCAGGGCGCGCGCGGCCGGGTGTCGGTCCTGGGCCTGAACCTGGAGCGTATCCTGTTGGATACAAAGGCGGAATGGCCGAACATCGGCCCGGATTTCGTCGAGCGTGTCGGCGGCCGCCGGGCCGAGCCGGCCAATAATGTCGTGCCGCTGCACCGGCCCGAGCCGATGCCGGCCGAGGGGCTGTGGGCCGAGGCGCGCGCCCGGCTGGCCGAGGAGGATCCGGCGCTGTTCGACGCCTGGTTCGCCGGGCTGATGGAGGCCGAGCGCAACGAGACCTGCCTGACGCTGTTCGCGCCCAGCCGCTTTCATGCCAATTACGTCCAGACCCATCTGCTGGAGCGGCTGCGCATCGCCGTGCAGCGCTGCGACGGGCGCGTCGGCAAGCTGCGCATCCTGGGCCCCTGAGCGCCGCGGGCGCTGTAAGCGGGCTGTCAGCCCGGTCCTGCTATTGCGGTGGCACGAAACGCAAATGCAGGAGAAAGAATCATGCGTCTTGTTGCCTTGATCCCGGCCATTCTGGCCTTGGCGACCCCGGCCGTCGCCCATGACCGCTGCCATGTGCCGCACGATCAGCGGCGTCCGGCCAACGAATTGCGGGCCGACCTGGCCGCCAAGGGCTGGACCGTCCGCAAGATCGAGATGGAGGACGGCTGCTACGAGGTCCACGGCCAGGACCGCAGCGGCCTGTCGGTCGAAGTCCTGTTCGATCCGGCCAGTTTCCAGGAAAGGGGACGGGACGATTGAGCGGGCAGGGCGCCCTTTTGCCTGGCGAAAGGGTGCCCGCCCAGCCAGTCGGCGATTGTTCCTGAAATAATAGATAATATATACGGATTAACAAAGCGGCCTTGCCGGTTTTATAGATATCTCCACATGAGGCTCAGGGAGGTATCCATGCCCCAGCAATCGCGCCGCGCCGCCGAGATCTATCGCCTGCCGCTGATGGAACTGCTGTTCCAGGCCCAGACCGTGCATCGGGCGCATTTCGACCCGAATGTCGTGCAATGCTCCAAGCTCTTGTCGATCAAGACCGGCGGCTGCCCCGAGGATTGCGCCTATTGCTCGCAATCGGCGCGCAACGGCTCGGACCTGCCGGCCTCGAAGCTGATGGAGGTGCAGCGGGTGCTGGCCGAGGCCCGGCGCGCCAAGGAGGCCGGGGCCACGCGCTATTGCATGGGCGCGGCCTGGCGTTCGCCCAAGGAACGCGACATGCCGGCGGTGCTGGCGATGATCCGCGGCGTCAAGGCGCTGGGGATGGAGACCTGCATGACGCTGGGCATGCTGGACGCGGACCAGGCGCTGTGGCTGAAGGACGCGGGGCTGGACTATTACAACCACAATATCGACACCTCGGAGCGCTATTATTCCGAGATCATCACCACGCGGACCTTCCAGGACCGGATCGAGACGCTGGAGCGGGTGCAGGCGGCCGGCATCAACGTCTGCGCCGGCGGCATCGTCGGCATGGGCGAGACCGAGGAGGACCGCATCTCCATGCTGGAGACGCTGGCCGGGCTGGAGGTGCCGCCGCAATCGGTGCCGATCAACATGCTGATGCCGATGGCGGGCACGCCGCTGGCGGATGTGCCCAAGCTCGACCCGATCGAGATGGTGCGCACCATCGCCACGGCGCGCATCCTGATGCCGACATCCCATGTGCGGCTGTCGGCCGGGCGGTCCGAGATGAGCGACGAGATGCAGGCGATGTGCTTCTTTGCCGGGGCCAATTCGATCTTCGTCGGCGACACGCTGCTGACCGCCGGCAATCCCGGCGAGGACAAGGATGCGCGGCTGTTCGCCAGGCTCGGGCTGCGGGCCGAGGTGCTGGACGCGTCGCAGGAGGGCTGCGCGGCATGAGCTTTGTGCGGCATCGGGCGGCGCTGGACGCGCTGGCGCGGCGCGGGCGGCTGCGGCGGGTGGCGCCGGCCGCGGGGCTGGATTTCGCCTCGAACGACTACCTGGGGCTGGCAGGGTCGGAACTGCTGGCCGGGGCGGCGCGGGATGCGCTGGCGCGCGGCGTGGCGCTGGGGGCAGGGGGGTCGCGGCTTTTGCGCGGCAACCACGGCGAGCATGAGGCGCTGGAGGCCGAGGCGGCGGCTTTCTTTGGCGCCGAGGCGTGCCTTTACATGGGCGGCGGCTTCCAGGCCAACCAGGCGATCTTTTCGGCGCTGCCGATGCAGGGCGACCTGGTGCTGCACGATGCGCTGGTCCATGCCAGCGCGCATGAGGGGATGCGGCTGGGCCGGGCGGAATGCCGCGGCTTTGCCCATAACGATGCCGCGGATGCGGCGCGGGTCGTCGCGGAATGGCGCGCGGCTGGCGGGCGCGGCCGGGTCTGGATCGCGGTCGAGAGCGTCTATTCGATGGAGGGCGACCTGGCGCCCTTGCCGGCGCTGGCGGCGCTGGCCGCGCGCGAGGATGCGGTGCTGGTGGTGGACGAGGCACATGCGACCGGCGTCTTTGGCCCGCAGGGCAGGGGGCTGGCGCATGGGTTGGGCTGCGCGCTGGTGACGCTGCATACCGGGGGCAAGGGGCTGGGCGCCTCGGGCGCGCTGGTCTGCGCCGACCGGGTGCTGGTCGAGGTGCTGGTGAACCGGGCGCGGCCCTTCGTCTATGCCACCGCGCCCTCGCCCTTGTCGGCGGCGGTGCTGCGCGCGGCTTTGCGGGCGCTGGCGGATGATCCGGCGCTGGTCGCGGGCGCGCGGGCGCGCATGGCGCAGGCGCGCGATGCGGCGCGGGGCTGCGGCATCGCGGCGCAGAGCCAGATCGTTCCGGTGATCGTCGGCGACGACCATCGGGCCCTGGCGCTGGCCGCGGCCTTGCAGGCGCAGGGCTTCGACGTCCGCGCGGTGCGGCCGCCGACGGTGCCCAGGGGGACGGCGCGGCTGCGCCTGTCCGTCACCGGCAATGTCGGGGCGGCCGAGATCGCGGCGCTGTTTGCGGCGCTGGAGGCGGCATGGGTGCGGTGATCGTGGCGGGCACCGATACCGGCATCGGCAAGACGGTCTTCAGCGCCGGGCTGACCCGTGCGCTGGGGGCGAGCTATTGGAAGCCGGTGCAGGCCGGGCTGGAGGAGGAGACCGACAGCGAGACCGTCGCGCGGCTGTCCGGCCGGCCGGTGCTGGCCGAGGTCTATCGGCTGCGGCTGCCGGCCTCGCCGCATCTGGCGGCCGAGCGCGAGGGGGTCGAGATCGATCCGGCGCGGCTGGCGCTGCCGCAGGTGGCCGGCCCGCTGGTGGTCGAGGGCGCGGGCGGGCTGATGGTGCCGCTGACCCGGCGGCTGCTTTACCTGCAGGTCATCGCCGGCTGGGGCGCGCCGGTGGTGCTGTGCTGCCGCACCGCCTTGGGCACGATCAACCATGCGCTGCTGTCGCTGGTGGCGCTGCGGGCCGCGGGCTGCCGGGTGGCGGGCGTGGCCTTCATCGGCGAGGAGGCCGAGGACAGCCGCCGGGTGATCCGCGAGATCGGCGCGGTGCGCGACCTGGGCCGGCTGCCGCTGCTGGAGACGGTGACGGCCGGGACGCTGGAGGCGGGTTTCGCCGGCATCGACGTCGATGCGATCCGCGAGGTGCTGTGATGCGGGATTTCGACCGGCGGCACCTGTGGCATCCCTATGGCTCGATGCGCGAGCCGGGGCCGGTGCATGAGGTCGCGGCGGCCGAGGGGGTGTGGCTCACGCTGGCGGACGGGGCGCGGATGATCGACGCCATGTCCTCCTGGTGGGCGGCGGCGCATGGGCATCGCCATCCGCGGCTGGTCGCGGCGATGCAGGCGCAGCTGGCCCGGCTGCCGCATGTCATGTTCGGCGGGCTGACGCATGGGCCGGCCGTCGGGCTGGCGCGGCGGCTGGTCGGGATGCTGCCCGCGGGGCTGGACCGCATCTTCTATTCCGACAGCGGCTCGGTCGCGGTCGAGGTGGCGCTGAAGATGGCGGTGCAGGCGCAGCTTGGGCTGGGGCAGGCGGGGCGGGTGGCTTTCGCCTCGGCCCGCGGCGGCTATTACGGCGATACCTGGAAGGCGATGAGCCTGTGCGATCCCGAGACCGGGATGCACAGCCATTTCGGCGCCGCCTTGCAGGTGCAGCATTTCGTGCCGCGCCCGCCCATCCCCTTCGGCGCGGAATGGACGGACGATCCGGCGCGGAACGGGCTGGGGGCGGTCGAGGCGCTGCTTGCGGAAAAAGCGCGTGAAATCGCGGGGTTCATCATCGAGCCGGTGGTGCAGGGCGCGGGGGGCATGTGGTTCTATCACCCGCGCTGGCTGGCCGGGGTTCGGGCGCTGTGCGACCGGCATGGCGTGCTGCTGATCCTGGACGAGATCGCCACCGGCTTCGGCCGCACCGGCACGCTTTTCGCCATGGAGCGCGCCGGGGTGGTGCCGGACATCCTGTGCCTGGGCAAGGCGCTGACCGGCGGCATGATGAGCTTTGCCGCCACCGTCGCCTCCGGCCGGGTGGCCGAGGCGATCTCGGACGGGCCGGCGCCGGTCCTGATGCACGGGCCGACCTTCATGGGCAATCCGCTGGCCTGCGCCGTGGCCTGCGCAAGCCTGGACCTGCTGGCCGAGGGCGCCTGGCAGGGGCAGGTCGCGGGGATCGAGGCGGGGTTGGCGCAGGGCCTTGCCCCGGCGCGCGGCCTGCCCGGCGTGCGCGACGTGCGGGTGCTGGGCGCCATCGGCGTGATCGAGCTGCGCGAGGCCCTGGACATGGCGCGCGTGCATGGCTTTTGCCGCGAAAGCGGGGTCTGGCTGCGGCCCTTCGGGCGGCTGCTTTACTGCATGCCGCCCTTTGTCGCCCGGCCCGAGGAGGTGGCGCGCATCTGCGCCGCCATGGTCGAGATCGCGGGCTGGCCCGCGGACCGGCCATGAGGGCGGAATGGCTGCGCCGCGAGGGCGCGTCCGAGCTGATCGTGGTGCTGACCGGCTGGGCGGCCGGGGCGGCGCCGTTCCGGCACCTGGCCGGGGCGGCGGATGTGCTGGTGCTGTCGGATTACCGCGACCTGGCCCTGCCGGACTGGCCGCGGGGATACGCGGCGATGGACCTGGTCGCCTGGTCCTTTGGCGTGGCGGCGGCCTGCCGGCTGCCGGGCCTGGCCGGCTTTCGCCGCAAAGTCGCGGCCTGCGGTTCCTGGGCGCCCTGCGACGACGACCTGGGCATCCCGCGCGAGACGGTGCGGGCCACGGCGGCGAACCTGTCCGAGGTCTCGCTGCGGCAATTCGGCCGGCGGGCGGGCTGCGCCGTCGCCGCGGGCGCCGATCCCGCCGCGCTGCGCGACGAGTTGCAGGCGGTGATGGGCTGGGACGCCGGGCAGGTGCCGGGTTTCGACCGCATCTGGCTGGGCGCGGCCGACCGCATCTTTCCGCTGAAGAACCTGATCCGCGCCTGGCAGGGCTGGCCGGTCGAGACGCGGGTGCTGGAGTGCGGGCACAATCCCTTTGCGCAATGGCGCGACTGGGCCGAGGTGCTGGCATGAGCGGCGCATTGGCATCCGCGCTGGCCGGGGGGCATGGGTGCGGCCCGGAAGGCGCGGGCCGGGGGAAACCCTTGCCCTGTCGCCCCACGCCGGGGGTCGGGGCATGACCGCGCTGGCCGGGCGGGTGGCGCGGTCATTCGCGCGCGGCATGGCGACCTATGACGGCGCGGCGCTGGCGCAGCGGCGGATCGCGGCGCGGCTGTTCGCGGCCTATCGCCGGGCCGCGCCGGGGCACCGGCCGGCGCGGGTGCTGGAGGCGGGCCATGGCTCGGGCCACCTGACGCGGCACCTGCTGGGGCTGCGGCCCGCGCGGCTGTGGCTCAATGACCTGGCCGCGCCGGAACTGCCGGGGGTGGCGGCGGAATACCGGCCGGGCGACATCGCCGAGGTGGCGCTGCCGGGGGCGGTGGACCTGGCCGCCTCGGCCTCGATGATCCAATGGGTCGCCGATCCGGCGCGGGTCGTGGGCCGGCTGTGCGATACGGTGGCGCCGGGGGGCTGGCTGGCGCTTTCGGGGTTCGCGCCGGGGCATTTTCCCGAGCTGCGGGCGCTGGGCAGCCGGGCGGCGGCGCCGTCATACCTGAGCGGGGCGCAGATGGCGGCGCTGCTGCCGGCGGGCTGGCGGGTCCGGGGTGCGGGGGAATGGCGGATCGTGCTGCATTTCCCCGGCGCGCTGGAGGTCTTGCGCCACCTGCGCGCCACCGGGGTCAACGGCTGCGCCGGGCATATCCGGTCGCCGGGCGCGCTGCGCGACTTCATGGCGCGCTACGAGGCATTGCACGGGGGCCCGCGGGGCGTCGCGCTGACCTATGTCGCCAGCTGGCTGGTGGCCGAGCGGCGCGGCTAGCCGTGGATGGCGAAGGCGTCGCGCTTGTCGCTGGCCGGGGGCGCCGGGCGGCGGCCGATCCAGCGCACATGGCGCGCCAGCGTGGCGCAGGCGGCGTCCACGTCGCCCTTGCGCAGCGCGGCCAGGATGGCGCGGTGGTCGTGGTCGGTCCGCGTCTCCCAGTTCGACTGCCAGGCGGCGAAGAGGAAGCGCGCGCTGGCGGCGTGCAGGTCGTCGATGGCGGCCAGCAGCCGCGGCATGGCGCAGGGGGTCAGGATCAGCTTGTGGAAGCGGCGGTTCGCCGCCTCCCACGAGCGCACGTCGCGCGAGGCGTCGCCGGCCTTGGTCGCCTCTTCCGCCGCATGCAGGATGGCCGGGGTCAGGTGCGGCGCGGCATGGCGCAGCGCCAGTTCCTCGAGCGCGGCGCGCATCTCGGCCACCTCCTTGACCTCGGGCAGGTCGAAGGCGGCGACGCGGACGCCGCGGCGCGGCTCGCTGATCGCCAGGCCCTGGGCTTCGAGGCGGCGGAAGGCTTCGCGGACGGGGACGTGGCTGGCGCCGAATTCCTCGGCGATGCGGTCCTGGCGCAGGCGCTCGCCGGGGCCGATCTCGCCCGCCACGATGCGGTCGGCCAGCACGCGGCTGATGCGGACCGCCAGGGTTTCTTCTGATCCCGCGCTCATGGCGCCATGGATAAGGCGGGCGGCGGGGATTGTCGATAAGGCTTCGGCGCCCCGCGGTTCAGCGCAGCGGCCAGCGCGCCAGCGGCACGTGCCGGCCCAGGCCCTGCAGGCTGTCGATCAGCGTAAGCTGGTCCACCCGCCAATGCACCGGCGGGACCGCGATGCCCTGCGGCGGCAGGGGCTTGCCATAGGCCAGCGTCACATGCGGGGTGACGCGGTGGCGGGCGACGCCCAGCCCGGCGCCGGCCAGCCGCTGCCACAGCGTCTGGCACAGCGCGTCGGGGGCGGGGTTTTCCTGCCGGCCGACCAGCACCAGCGGCCGGTCGCGGCGGCGCGGCGGCCCGAAGGTGGTCAGCTGGTCCAGCACCAGGTCGAAGGCGGGAAAATCCAGCCCCTCCAGCGGGCGGCCGAGCGCCTCGGCCATCCATGGCTGGAGCTGCGGGGTACGGATCACCGGCAGGATGGTCATGTGCAGCGTCGCGCGGCGAAAGCGGTCGCGGCGCTGGGCGAGCTGCCAGGCGGCCTCGATCCGCGCCACCACCTCGGGCGGCGGGATGGCGACGAAAAGCAGGAAATGCTCGCGCGGCGTTTCCTGCGGCATTTCCTGCGCTTGCGGGGCGTCGGGCATCGCGGCCTCCCATCGGTGCCGCAATGCTAGGACAAATCGGCGCGGCGGTCAGCCCGCGATCAGGATGACATGCAGGAAGCCGGGGCCATGGGCGCCGCGGACATAGCTGCCCTCGATGTCGGTGGTGCCGCTGGGGCCGGTGATCAGGATGGCGTTGCGCGGGATCGCCTGGGCGGCAAGGCGGGCGGCATAGTCCTCAAGGTAGGGCAAGAGCGTCGCCTCGCGCAGCAGCACGACATGGTGCAGCGGCAGGAAGGACAGCAGGATCGGGTTCTGCGGTCCCGAATGGATGACCAGAGAGCCGCTTTCGGCGATGCCGTAAAGCGCCAGGCCAAGCGCCGCGGGCTCGTCCGCGGCGACGCCCGGATGCGGGGCGAGGCCCTGCCAGTCCAGCCCCGCCAGTTCCGGCGCCGGCTGCATGGCGAAGCGGGGCGGCAGGCCATGCGCGTCCAGATAGCGGGCCATGGCCCGCGGCACCTCGGCCAGCGTGGCGATGCGGTCGATGGTGGTGCCGAGCGCGGCGGCCTTCAGCGCGAAGGCCTCGGGCAGTTCCGGCGCGGCAAGGCGCGGGCGGGCGGCGTAGGGATCCTCAAGCAGGGCGGCGGCCTCGGCCGCGATCCGCTCGGGCGGCTTGCCGGGGCCGAGGGTGGCGCGGATGGCCGAAAGGATGCGGTCGCGGGCGGTCATTTGCGGGCCTTCTGCTGGGCGCGGTATTGGTCCATGAAGCTGCGGGCCGCCGGGCGCGGCAGGTCGCGGTGGTCGGTCCAGCCCCCGGCCAGCGGCAGGCGCGAAATCCAGCCGCCCTTGCCGAACAGCCGCAGCGCGGGCAGCCCGATGCGGGTCGCCAGGCGATAAAGCCGCGGCCGGCGGGCAAATTGCGCCCAAAGCCCGATGCCGGCGCGGACCGGGCCGGGCTCCAGCCCCTCGCGCCAGCTGCGGCGGCGCCAGGCGCGCAAGAGCGTGGGGATCGGGATGCCGACCGGGCAGACCTCGGCGCAGCGGCCGTTCATGGTGCAGGCATTGGGCAGGTCGCGGGACGCCGCCAGCCCGTCCAGCACCGGCGTCAGCACCGAGCCCATCGGGCCGGGATAGGTGCCGCCATAGGCATGCCCGCCGATCTGGCGATAGACCACGCAATGGTTCATGCAGGCGCCGCAGCGGATGCAGCGCAGCATCTCGCGGAACTCGTCGGCCAGCATCTTCGTGCGGCCGTTGTCGACCAGGACGATATGCATCTCCTCGGGCCCGTCGGCATCGCCGGGGCGCTTCGGGCCGGCGTGGAAGGTGGTGTATTGCGTCATCTCGCCGCCCGTCGCCGACCGCACCAGCAGGCGCAGCAGCGCAAGGGCGTGCGCGGTCGAGGGCACCAGCTTCTCGATCCCCGCGGTGACGATATGGATGCGCGGGGGCGTGGTGGTCAGCTCGGCATTGCCCTCGTTGGTGACGGTGCAGGTGGCGCCGGTGTCGGCGACCAGGAAATTCGCGCCGGATATGCCGATGTCGGCCGACAGGAATTTCTCGCGCAGGACGCGGCGGGCGCTTTGCACCATGGTCGCCGGGTCTTCGGCGGCGGGCGGCGGCTGGTGGCCGGTCTTGAAGAGTTCCGCCACCTGCTCGCGGGTGCGGTGCATGGCGGGCCAGATGATATGCGAGGGGGCCTCGCCCGCCAGCTGGATGATATGCTCGGCCAGGTCGGTCTCGACCCGCTCGATGCCGGCATCGGCCAGGGCATGGGGCAGGCCGATCTCCTCGCCCAGCATGGATTTGGCGCGCGTCACCAGCCTGGCGTCGGCGGCCAGGCAGATGCGGGTGACGATGGCGCGGGCCTCGGCATCGTCGCCGGCCCAGTGGACCTGCGCGCCGCGGGCGGTGGCGTTCCGCTCGAACATCTCCAGGTAATGGCCCAGATGGGCGATGACATGATCCTTGATCGCCTGGCCGCGGGCGCGGGCGGCCTCGAATTCGGGGAATGCGGCCAGGGCCGCGGCGCGCTTTCGCTCGGCATTGCCGGTGGTGCGGTCGATGGCGGTCTTCAGCACCGGGTCGGCCAGGGCCGCCGCGGCGCGAGCCTTGAACGGGGCCTTGAACGGGGCCTTGAAGGGCGCGTTCATGGCGCGTCCTCGCCGATGGCGGGGCCCTGGGCGCGGCCGGCCAGCACCTCGACGGTGTGGAAGCAGCGGGTCTTGGCGCCGCGGCGATGCAGCTTGCCGGCCATGTTCATCAGGCAGCCCAGGTCGCCGGCCAGCAGGAGGTCGGCGCCGGTGGATTCGACCGCCTCGGCCTTTTCGGTGACGATGGCGTTCGAGATGGCGGAATATTTCACGCAGAAGGTGCCGCCGAAGCCGCAGCAGGCGTCGTTGCCGGGCAGGCCGCGCATCTCCAGCCCCTCGACCTGGGCCAGCAGTGCGCGCGGCTGCGCGGCGACGCCCAGCTCGCGCAGGCCCGAGCAGCTGTCGTGATAGGTGGCGGAGGCATCGCACCTCCGCCCCCGTGGCATGAAGCCCATGACATCGTGGAGGAAACTGGTGATCTCATGGGTCTTCGCCGCCATGGCGCGGGCGCGGGCGGCCCAGTCCGGGTCGCCCGCCAGAAGTTCCGGGTAGCCATGCACCATGGTCGCCGCGCAGGAGCCCGAGGGCAGGACGACATGGTCGTAGCCCTCGAAGGCGGCGATGGTCTGGCGGGCCAGATGCGCCGCGTCGCGGTCGTCGCCGCTGTTCAGCGCCGGCTGGCCGCAGCAGGTCTGGGCCTGCGGCACCTCGACCACGCAGCCCGCTTCCTCAAGAAGCTGGAGGGCCGCGAAGCCGATCTGCGGGCGGATGGCGTCGACAAGGCAGGTCACGAACAGACCGACTGTCGGTTTTGGCTCTCCGGTCATGGTTTCCCCCTAGTTGGCGACGGTGTCGGGACGGGGGCCGCGGTTGCGCGACATGAAGAACAGCACCGCACCCGCCCAGATCGCGGCGGCGACCCACCACATGGGGTTGCCGGTCAGCAGCGCAAAGCCGATCAGCCCGCCCTGCACGACGTAATAGGCCATTGGGATCAGGGTCTGGCGGATGATCGCGCCCTCGCGGTCGGTCAGCCCGACGGTGGCCGAGGCGGCGACGACGTTATGGACGCAGATCATGTTGCCGGCGGCCCCGCCGATGGCTTGCAGCGCCACCACGGTGCCCGCGCCCGCAGCCCCCAGGCCGATCTGTTCGGCGGTCGAGAACTGGAAGAGCGAGAACATCATGTTGCTGACCGTGTTCGAGCCGGCGACGAAGGCGCCCATGGCCCCGATCAGCGGCGCGAACATCGGCCAGGCATCCCCCACCACCGACGAGACGCCCTGCGCCAGGACGATGGGCATGCTGGCATAGCTGTCCGAGGCCGAGTTCAGGAACACCTGCACCATCGGCACCGCCAGCAGCAGCGCCGGGGCGGCGGCGATCATGGTCGTGCCCGAAGCCTTGAGCGCCCGGCCGTAGTCGCGCCCCGACATGCCGTGCAGCACGAAGGTAAAGAGCGAGGCCAGGATCAGGATCGTGCCGGGCAGGAACAGCACCTGCACCGAGGCGTTGATGCCCGAGCCGAACAGGTCGCGGAAGGCGATCGTCATCTCGGGCGAGGTGAGCCATGCCTTGATCGGCGCGATCGAGCGGGTGATGACCAGCAGGGCCACGACGAAGACATAGGGCGCCCAGGCCTTGACCAGCGGCATCACCGGCTTGTGGGCATTGTGGTCCTCGAGATCGTCGAGCTTGCCGACCCAGTTGTCGTTCCAGTCGCGGCGCGGCGGGAAGTCGAAGCTTTCCCTGGGGATCAGGAAGCCGCGTTTCGCCGCCGGCACCACGATCATGAGCCCGACGATGCCGCCCAGGAGCGAGGGGAATTCCGGTCCCAGCGTCGCGGCGATGAGGTAGTAGGGCACGGTGAAGGCGAGGCCCGCGAACAGTGCGAACTTCCAGATGCGGAAGCCTTCGGCAAAGGAGCGGTTGGCGCCGAAGAAGCGCGTGAGCATCCCGACCAGGATCAGCGGGATCAGGAAGCCGATCAGCCCGTGGATGGTGGCGACCTTGACCGCGATCTCCAGCAGGTAGTCGCCGAAGGCCATGGGCGCGATGGTCGCCTCGACGATCTGCTGGTCGGCAAGGCCGGTGCGCACGCCGACCAGGATCGGCGTCCCGACCGCGCCGAAGGAGACCGGCGTGCTCTGGATGATCAGCGTCACCATGACGGCGGCCATGGCGGGAAAGCCGATGGCGACCAGCAGCGGCGCGGCGATGGCCGCCGGCGTGCCGAAGCCCGAGGCGCCCTCGATCAGCGAGCCGAAGAGCCAGGCGATGATGATCGCCTGCACCCTCCGGTCGGGCGAGATCGAGGTGAAGCCGGCCCGGATCGAGCGGATGCCGCCGCTTTCCTCGAGCGTGTAGAGCATCAGGATGGCGCCGAAGACGATATAGAGCAGGCTGACCGCGGTCACGGCGCCGTTGACGGTGGCGCCCAGGACCTTGTTAAGCTCGGTGCCCCAGATCAGTAGGGCGGTGGCGGCGGTGACGAGATAGGCCACCAGCATCGAGAACTTGGCCGATTTCGCCAGCACCACCAGCAGCACGAAGACCGTGGCGATGGGCAGCAGGGCCAGGATGAATGTGATTAGTCCAGCCATCTTTCCTCCTCAGATGGGGCGGGCGGTTCCGCCGTTGCGGGTGCGCAATCCTGCGCGGTCGTCTTGGATGGCGCCGGCGTCAATGCCAATGCGCGCATTTCGAGGTCTGGCCGATGCCGGGGTTCAGGCTGTTGGTCGGGTCCAGCTGCCGGTAGAAGCCGGCCAGCTCCGGCTTGGCGTGGTAAAGATGGCCGACGTTATGCTCGGCCGGGTATTCGGCGCCGCGCCGGTCCAGCAGGCGCCACATCTCATGTTCCACGGCCAGGCAGTCCTGGCCCTTTTTCACCACATAGTCCTGGTGGAAGACGTGGCAGAAGAAATGGCCGTAATAGAGCTTCTTCTCGATCTTCGCGTCCAGGTCGGGCGGCAGGCGCTCGACCCAGTCGCGGTCGTTGCGGCGCAGCGCGATGTCCAGCGCCACGATGTCCTGCACCTCGCGCGCGTGGATGGCGCGGTAGCGCACGGCGGCGCCGGCCACGGCGAAGCGGTGCAGGAAGGCGGCCTTGCCCTCGTCCGGGGTGCATTCGAACATGTCGCCCTGGGCCGAGGGGAAGATGCCGGTCAGGTAGTCGCGCGCCTCGGCGATGCCCGCCCCGCCCATGCGCAGAAGCAGGTGGTGTTCGTAGCGGTCGCGGAAGTCGTTCATCCGCTTGGGCAGGTGCTGGGGGGCGAGGGATGCCACCCCCTGCGCCAGCCGGTCCGAAAGCGTCGCGCCCAGGCCCAGCCGCTCGGTCAGCGCGTCCATGCGCGCCTTGGCGGCGAAGAAGGCGGGCATGCGGTCGGTGCCGGCATGGCGGATGAACAGGAAGGTGTCCTTGCCGTATTTCGCCGCCACGTCATAGGCTTCGCGGTGGATGTATTCGCCGGCGATGGGCAGGCTCTGGAAATGCGCCAGGATATGGCGGCGGATCCCGGTCAGCTCGTCGGGATCGTTGCTGCCGACATAGAAGACCGCCGTGTCCTTTTCGGCCTGGAACGTGTCCAGCCGCACGGCAAAGACGGCGAGCTTGCCGGCGCAGCCCGACGCCTCGTGCAGCCGGCGCGGATCGGCGTTGAAGCGGGCGGGGGTCTGGGCCTCGATGTCCCGGACGTGGTCGGCATATTCGCGGTCCGAGGCCCAGGCGTCGGTGGGCGCGGGCGCGGGCAGCTTGCCCGCCTCGACGCGGGCGAGGATTTCCTCGGGGTCGTCGCCGAGGTCGAGGCCCAGGTGGTTGACCAGCGCGACCGAGCCGTCGGCGCGGATCTCGGCGTAAAGGCTCATCTCGGTATAGGCGGGGCCGCGCTGGATCAGCGCGCCGCCGGAATTGTTGCAGATGCCGCCCAGGACCGAGGCCCCGATGCAGGATGAGCCGATCACGGAATGCGGCTCGCGTCCCAGCGGGCGCAGGCGCTTTTCCAGGCTGTCGAGCGTCGCGCCGGGCAGGCAGACCGCCTGTTCGCCCGCGCCGAGCAGGTGGATGCCGCGCAGGCGCATGACCGAGACCAGCACGATCTCGCGGTCGTAGTCATCGCCCCAGGGAGTCGAGCCGCCGGTCAGCCCGGTATTCGCGGCCTGCAGGATCACCGCGCGCCCCGAGGCGACGGCGGCGTTCAGCACCCGCCACATCTGCACCAGAGAGCCGGGGCGGACCACCGCGGCCACCGGCCCCTCGCCATAGCGGAAGCCGCGGGTGTAGCGGCGCGTCGTGCGGGGCGCGGTCAGCACATGCCCTCGCCCGACGATGGCGCGCAGGCGGTCCAGCAGGTCCGCACGGTCTGCCGTCATGGCTTTCCCCCCTCCCTTGATGCAATCGACCCGGCGCTGCACGGCACCGGCTGATCAGATTGCTTTACCTTCCCTCCTTTCTTGGTAAAATAATTTTACCGCTTGGGTCAAGTGGGAAATCCATTGCGCCCGACCCGGCGCTGCGGCTAATCTGCAGGACCGGATGTCGCCGCCTAACCCACTGAATTTCCGGCGGTTGCCCAGAGGAGTCGGAGATGGCCAGCGAAGTGAACAAGGGCGCCCCCGCTGCGGAGACCACCGCGCGCCATATCGAGGATCTGATTCTCGAAGGTTCGCTGCGCCCCGGTGATCCGCTGCTGGCCGAGCGCGAGATGGCGCTGCGGCTGAACGTGTCGCGCCCGACGCTGCGCCAGGGCATCCGCATGCTGGAGGACAAGGGGCTGATCGTCGCCGATCCGGGCGGCGGGCGGCGGGTGGCGCCGCTGGCCACCTCGATCACCGATCCGCTGGTCGAGCTGATGGCCTCGCGTCCCGAGGTGGTGGACGATTACCTGGAGCTGCGCGCCACGCTGGAGGGCATGGCGGCCAGCCTGGCGGCCACGCGGGCCAACGACGTGGACCGCGCGACCCTGACCCGCTGCATGGAGCGCATCCACCAGGCCCATGCCGAGGCCGATTTCCGCGAGGAGGCCGAGGCGGACGTGGACCTGCATGTCGCCGTCTACGAGGCCAGCCACAACATCGTGCTGTTGCAGATCATGCGGGCGCTGTCGGGGATGCTGCGCAAGGGCGTGTTCCACAACCGCGAAAAGCTGTATGCCCGGCCCGAGGTGCGCGACGTGCTGCGCGCCCAGCACCGCGCCATCTATGACGCGATCATGGCCCGCGACGCGCCGGCGGCGGCGCGGGCGGCGCAGGACCACATGATCTATACCAAGCGCGTGCGCGCCGAGATCATCGCCGCCGAGGCGCGGCTGGAAATCTCGCTGCGGCGGATCGAGGGCGGCAGCCTGACCTCGCGGAACTGAACGGCTTTGCCGGTTCCGGCATCTGTGCCATCATGATTCCCGGAAAACTCAGGGAAATCGCGCATGGACAGGATGGACAGGCTGGCCGCGCGGATCGACGGCCTCGAAGGCCGGGTGATCGCGCATCGCCGCACCTTTCAGAAGCTGCTGGAGCTTTCGCCCGAGAGCGTGCAGGCCGAGATGCTGCAATGGCTGGAGGATCGCGAGGTGATGCTGGACGGCCAGGAAGACCCCGGCGTCGTGTCCGGCCCCGAGGCGGCGCTGGAGCTGGCACTGTCGGACGAAATGCGGCTGCTGCACGATCTTGCCACCGCGGCGCGGCACCGGCGCGAAACGTCTTAACTTTTCACCCGGCATCTGTTATCGCTAACGGCCACGAAAACCGACGGATGCCTGGCCGCGCCCCGAATCTGCGGGCGGCAGGACCAGGCCCTAGCCGTCCCACGACCCTTTCGCTGGAGGAGCCCCTTTCATGAATCCTGTCGAGCCCGTTCACAGCACGGTCGTGCTGTTGCTGATCGCCCTGGCGGCGGTTCTAGTGCTGCTGGTCCTGATCATGCGGTTCCGGCTGCATGCCTTTGTCTCGCTGGTCCTGGTCAGCCTGATGACCGCGATGGTCGCGGGCGTTCCCATGGCCGATGTCATCGCGGTGCTGATGCAGGGCTTCGGCTCGACCCTGGCCACGGTGGCGCTGCTGGTGGGTTTCGGCGCCATGATCGGGCGCCTGCTGGAGATCACCGGCGGCGCGCAGGTGCTGGCGGACCGGCTGATCGGCCAGTTCGGCGCCGAGCGCGCGCCCTTTGCGCTGGGCGTGGCCTCGCTGCTGTTCGGCTTTCCGATCTTCTTCGACGCCGGGCTGGTGGTGATGCTGCCGATCATCTTCAGCGTGGCTTACCGCTTTGGCGGTTCGGTGCTGCTTTACGCGCTGCCGGCGGCCGGGGCCTTTGCGGCCATGCATGCGCTGCTGCCGCCGCATCCGGGGCCGGTGGCGGCGGGCGACCTGCTGGGCGCGGACATCGGGCTTTTGGTGGTGGTCGGGCTGGTCGTGGCGCTGCCGACCTGGTTCTTCGGCAGCTACCTGTTCGGGCTCTGGGCCGGGCGGCGCTTCGTGCTGCCGATCCCCGAGATCCTGGGCGCGGTCGAGGCCGAGGGCCATGACCGCATCCCGCCCAGCTTCGGCACGGTGATGCTGGTGCTGCTGCTGCCGCTGGCGCTGATCTTCCTGAACACCGGGCTGGGCACGCTGGCGACCATGGGCGTCGTCGATGCCGGCGCGGGTTGGGTCACGGTGCTGCGGCTGATCGGCCAGACGCCCATCGCGCTGCTGATCACCGTGCTGGTGGCCATGGCGCTGCTGGGCCGCGGCCGCAGCGCGACCGAGATCGAGCGCATCATGGACGGCGCGCTGGCGCCGATCTGCGCCATCATCCTGGTCACGGGCGCCGGCGGCATGTTCGGCGGCGTGCTGCGCGCCAGCGGCATCGGCGAGGCGCTGGCTTCCAGCCTCGACGCGGTGGGCATGCCGCTGATCGTGGCGGCCTTCGTCATCTCGATGGCGCTGCGGGTGGCGCAGGGCTCGGCCACGGTGGCCCTGACCACCACCGCCGGGCTGATCGCGCCGACGGTGGCGGCGACCACGGGGCTGAGCGAGTTCGACCGCTGCTTCCTGGTGGTGGCCATCGCCGGCGGCGCGACCGTGCTGAGCCATTTCAACGATTCCGGCTTCTGGCTGGTCGGGCGGTTCCTCGACATGGACGAAAAGACCACGCTGAAGACCTGGACGGTGATGGAGACGCTGCTGGGCACCATCGCCTTCGGCTTCGCCCTGATCGGCTGGTGGCTGCTGTGAGCGGCGCGGTGCAGCATATCGTGGTCATGGGCGTCTCGGGCTGCGGCAAGAGCACCACGGGCGAGGCGCTGGCCGCGCATCTGGGCTGGCCCTTCGTCGAGGGCGACAGCTTCCACCCCGAGGCCAATGTGGCCAAGATGCGCGCGGGCATCCCGCTGGACGACGACGACCGCGCGCCCTGGCTGCGGGCGCTGGCCGCCGAGATCGGCCGCAACGAGGCGCTGGGGCAGTCCTCGGTCATCGGCTGTTCCTCGTTGAAGCGGGCCTATCGCGACATCCTGCGCGAGGGCGCGCCGCGGGTGCGCTTTCTGCACGTGCATGGCTCGCGCGCGCTTCTGGAAAGCCGGCTGTCGCATCGCGAGGGGCATTTCTTCCCGGCCAAGCTGCTGGATTCGCAGCTGGCCACGCTGGAGCCGCTGGCGGCGGACGAGGACGGCGTGGTGGTCGACATGGCCCTGTCGGTCGAGGACCAGGTCCGGCAGGCGCTGCGCCAAATGGGGCTGGAGGGCTAGCAGGCTGCTGAAAAAGTCCTTGCGACAGGACAGCGCGGGCGGGAACCGGGAAATCCGCCTCAAACTTGCCGAAAACACCCCATTTCGGGCCGATATCAACTGGATCCAGAACGATTTCCGCTGCGCCGCCCTCTCGAAATCCTTTTTCAGCAGCCTGCCAGGGCCGCGCCGGGCTGGCGCGGCGGTCAGCGGTCATCGACTGGGGCCTGGCGGCGGAAGGCGGCATGGGCCTCCAGCGCGCGGGCCCGGCCTTGGGCCAGCCTCTCGGGCGTGGCGCGGTCCTGCCAGGTGCAGGGCACGTCCCAGCCGGGCGGCAGGCTGTCGAAATAGGCCCGCGCCTTTTCGCCCTCGGCGCCCTGCCAGCCCAGCAGCCAGCGCCGGCGATAGCGGCCCTGCGGGTCGAATTGCGCGGCCTGCCGTTCGGGGTTGAAGATGCGGAAGAAGGGCGCCGCATCCGGGCCGCAGCCCGCCACCCATTGCCAGTTCATCGCATTCGCGGCCGGATCCCAGTCGGTCAGGCTGTCGGCGAAATGCGCCAGCCCCAGCCGCCAGTCGGTCAGCAGGTGCTTGGTCAGCCAGCTGGCCGCCACCATGCGCACCCGGTTGTGCATCCGCCCGGTCACGCGCATCTCGCGCAGCCCGGCATCGACCAGCGCGATGCCGGTTTCGGCCCGGCGCCAGCGGGTCAGCGCGGCGCTGTCGCCGCGCCAGGGGAAATCCGCCCATTCCGGCCGCCAGGGCTGGCGTGCCAGCCGGGGACACTCGATCAGCAGGTGCCAGGCGAATTCGCGCCAGATCAGCTCGGTCAGGAAGGCCGCGATGCCGGGGCTGGCGGCGGGATCGGCCTTGGCGCGGGCCGAGGCGATGGCCCAGAGGTCGCGCGGGCCGATCTCGCCCATGGCCAGATGCTCGGACAGGCCCGAGGTCGCCTGCAGGTCGGGGCGGTCGCGCTGCGCGGCGTAACCCGCGGCGCGGTCCAGGAAATCGCCGAGCCGGGCCTGCGCCGCGGCCTCGCCCGCGGGCAGGGCGTGGCGCTCCAGCACCGCGCGGCCGCGATGCAGGTCCGGGGCCAGGTCCAGCCGGTCGAGCGCCAGCCCCCGCGGCGGGTCGGCCAGCGGTGAAAGGCTCGCCGCTTCGCCGCCGGGCCGGTCGGGGCCGATGGCGCGCAGGGCGCGGGCGAAGGGGGTAAAGACGCGATAGGCGCCGCCCGAGCCGGTGCGCAGGGCGCGGGGATGCACAAGCAGATGGCCCGGATGCAGCACCAGCCGCACGGGCGTGCCGGCCAGCGCCCGGCCCAGCCGCTGCTGCGCGGCGATGGTCGCGGGTTCGGGCCAGTCGTTCCTGTGCAGCGACCCCGCGCCGATGCGGGCGGCCAGGGCGGGCAGGATGTCCCAGGGCTCGCCTTCCAGCACCAGCACGGTCGCGCCGTGGCGGCGGCGCAGTTCGGCATCGAAGGCCAGCAGGGCGCGCTGCAGCCGCCAGCGGCTGGCCGCGCCCTGCGCCCGCAAGGCGCCGTCGATCAGGAAGACCGGCAGCACCGGCCCCGCGCCCGCGGCGGCGGCCAGGGCGGCATTGTCCCGGAAACGGAAGTCGCGGCAAAGCCACAGGATGCTGGGCGGCATGGGCGGGGTCCGGCTGGATGCTCGCCGGCCAGTCATCAGGGTTTCGCAGGCCGGCGCAAGCCCCGCCGGCGAGACCGGTCGGTGGGGCCGGTTCGGCGGGGCAAGGCCGCCCCCGCCCCGCCGCCTTGCGGCAGGACCGGGGGCTTGGCGGGACTATTCCGGCAGGATGCGCACCGCGCCCTTGTCGGCCGAGGCGGCGAATTGCGCATAGACCCTGAGCGCGGCCGAGACCTGGCGCTGGCGCGGCTGCGCCGGTTTCCAGCCCCTGGCGTCCTGTTCGGCGCGGCGGGCGGCCAGCTCGTCCTCGGGCACGGCCAGGCGGATCGAGCGGTTGGGGATGTCGATCTCGATCCGGTCGCCGTCGCGGACCAGGCCGATGGTGCCGCCGGCCGCCGCCTCGGGGCTGACATGGCCGATGGAAAGCCCCGAGGTGCCGCCCGAGAAGCGGCCGTCGGTGATCAGCGCGCAGGCCTTGCCCAGCCCTTTCGATTTCAGGTAGCTGGTCGGATACAGCATTTCCTGCATGCCCGGCCCGCCCTTGGGGCCTTCGTAGCGGATGACGACCACGTCGCCGGCCTCGACCTTGCCGGTCAGGATGCCGGAGACGGCGGCGTCCTGGCTTTCATAGACCTTGGCCCGGCCGGAAAACACCAGGATGGATTCGTCCACGCCGGCGGTCTTCACGATGCAGCCGTCCAGCGCGATATTGCCCTTGAGCACCGCCAGCCCGCCGTCCTTGGAGAACGGCGCCTTGGCCGAGCGGATCACGCCCTTTTCGCGGTCGAGGTCCAGGTCCGGCCAGAGCGTCGCCTGGCTGAAGGCCATCTGCGTCGGCACGCCGCCCGGCGCGGCCAGGAACAGCTCGCGCGCCTGCGGGTCGTTGCTGCGGGCGATGTCCCATTGGTCGATGGCGGCGCCGATCGTGGGGGCGTGGACGGTCGGGCAGTCGCGGTCGATCAGCCCGGCGCGGTCGAGTTCCCCAAGGATCGCCATGATGCCGCCGGCGCGATGCACGTCCTCCATATGGACATTGGCGGTGTTCGGCGCGACCTTGCACAGGCACGGCACCTTGCGCGACAGCGCGTCGATGTCGTCCATGGTGAAATCCACCCCGCCTTCCTGGGCGATGGCCAGCAGGTGCAGCACGGTATTGGTCGAGCCGCCCATGGCGATGTCGAGCGACATGGCGTTCAGGAACGCGGCCTTGCTGGCGATGGCGCGGGGCAGGACGCTGGCGTCGTCCTGTTCGTAATGGCGGCGCGTCACCTCGACGATGCGGCGGCCGGCCTCCAGGAACAGGGTCTTGCGCAAGGCATGCGTGGCCAGGGTCGAGCCGTTGCCGGGCAGCGACAGGCCGAGCGCCTCGCTGAGGCAGTTCATGGAATTGGCGGTGAACATGCCCGAGCAGGAGCCGCAGGTCGGGCAGGCGGCTTCCTCGATGGCGGCGAGGTCGGCGTCCGAGACCTTGTCGTCGGCGGCGGCGACCATGGCGTCCACCAGGTCCAGCGAGACCTTGCGCCCGTCGCCCAGCGTGACCTTGCCCGCCTCCATCGGCCCGCCGGAGACGAAGATCGCCGGGATGTTCAGCCGCATTGCCGCCATCAGCATGCCGGGGGTGATCTTGTCGCAGTTCGAGATGCAGACCATGGCGTCGGCGCAATGGGCGTTGACCATGTATTCCACCGAATCGGCGATGAGTTCGCGCGAGGGCAGGGAATAAAGCATGCCGTCATGGCCCATGGCGATGCCGTCGTCGACCGCGATGGTGTTGAATTCCTTGGCGATGCCGCCGGCCGCCTCGACCTCGCGGGCGACCATCTGGCCCAGGTCCTTCAGATGCACATGGCCCGGCACGAACTGGGTGAAGCTGTTCACGATGGCGATGATCGGCTTGCCGAAATCGCTGTTCTTCACCCCGGTCGCGCGCCAGAGGCCGCGGGCCCCCGCCATGTTGCGGCCGTGGGTGGTGGTGCGGGAACGATATGCGGGCATGGCTGGGTTCTCTGTCGTCTGATTGTCCGTGCTGAGCGGCCAGTATCACGAAGAAATTGGCGAGGTTATCCCTTATCACGCTTTGCGCCGGGCGATACCCCCGATTTCGCGGGGCGACCCGGGGCATCAGCCGCCCGGCCAGCCGGCCCATGGGCAGAAGCGTCCCGACATGGCGCGGCGGCGGGACGGTGGCCGGGGCCGAGGGGGCTGCGCATCGCCGCAACCAGCCCCGCGCGGGTCCGCCTTGCCGGAATCGTCGCCGTCATCGCCTGCCTTCGCTGCGCCCCGTCCTGGGGCGGTTCCGGCCGGGTTCCGGCATGAAGCCGCCATCGGGCGGAAGGCGCATCTTTCCTCAGGCGCCTGGGATGGCGCGCAGCCGGTGCCGCCGCAGGGCGGGCCGCGTCATTCCAGCCACAGGTCGCGCAGGAGCGATTGCGCCAGATGATCCACCGAGCCGCCGTCGAGCCGCACGCATCGCTCGTGGCCCGCATAGGACACCCGGATGGTGTCGCCCGTGACCTCGTATTCGCCGGAGACGAGCGCCCCCTTGCGCCCGGTAAGAGTGACTGTGCCTTTCATTGTCCCTGTTCCTTTCCTCCTTCCATACCAGCAGTTTGGGCGCGGAAGCCGAGTCTGGGAAGTTCGCCTTTGGGACAGGTGCCGCGACTGTGTGCCTGCTGCAACAGTCGCGGCAAAGGCGCAAAACGGGGGAATCTCACCCTTTTTCGAGTGCTGTTACGGGTTCGAGCTTTGCGGCGTTGACGGCTGGGAGGTAGCCGAAGACCAGGCCGATGCCGCAGGCGCTGGCCAGGGCGGCGACCATGGAGAGGGGCGAATAGACCAGGGTGAAATTGCTGCTCAGCCGCTCGAAGGCCAGGCCGAAGCCAAGCGCCGCCAGGATGCCCGCCGCGCCGCCGATGACGCAGACCAGCACCGCCTCGATCAGGAATTGCGCGCGGATGTCGCCGCGCCGCGCACCCACCGCCATGCGCAGCCCGATCTCGCCGATGCGCTCGGTCACGGAAACCAGCATGATGTTCATCACCCCGATGCCGCCGACCAGCAGCGAGATCACCGCGATGGCCGCGACCAGCAGCGTCAGCGTCTGCGTGGTCGAGGTGATGGTCTGGCGGATCTGGTCGTTGTTGACGATGAAGAAATCCTTGCTGCCATGGCGCCGGACCAGCAGGTCCGAGACCATCTGCTCGGCCAGCGCCATGTCCACCTCGTCGGCGACGCGCAGCGTCAGCCCGCTGACGCTGGTCGAGCCCAGGTAGCGCGCCTGCACCGTGGTATAGGGCGCATAGACCGTCAGGCTGGTGGAGCCGCCGGGGCCGCGGTTCTGCGCCTCGGCCACGCCGATCACCCGCAAGGGCACCTTGCCGGCCATGAAGACCTGCCCCAGCGCCGCGCCCTCGCCGAACAGGCTCTGGCGGGTGCTCTCGTCGATGACGACGTTCTGGCCCATCTCCGCCACGTCGCTTGCGTCGAAGCCGCGGCCCTGGGTCAGCGCGACGCCGGCCACGTCGAAATACTGCTCGCCCACGCCGCTGATCTGGGCGCTGGCCTCGGTCGCGCCGTGGCGCAGGGTCTGCGCGCTGCTGACCGTCGGGCTGACCGAGGCGACATGGGGCTGGCGCGCCAGCGCCGCGCCGTCGGCCGTGACCAGCGTCGTCACCCGCCCCGAGCGCATGTCGCCGAAATCCCGGCCGGGATAGATCTGCAGCGTGTTCGTGCCCAGCCCGGCGATATTCTGCAGCACGCGCTGGCGCGAGCCCTCGCCAAGCGCCACCACCGAGACGACCGAGGCGATGCCGATGATGATGCCCAGCATGGTCAGGAAGCTGCGCAGCTTGTGGGCGCGCATGGCCAGCACCGCCATGCGCAGCGCCTCGGCCAGCCGGCCCAGCACCGGGGCGGCGGCGCGGGCGGGCGGCAAGGCGGCCAGCCGCGCGGGCTCGGCGGGCGCATCGCTGCGGCGGTCGGCGATGATGCGGCCGTCGGCGATCTCGACCACGCGGCGGGCGCGGGCGGCGACCTTGGGGTCGTGGGTGACGATGATGACGGTGCGGCCCTCGGCGTTCAGCCGTTCCAGGATGCCCAGCACCTCGTCGCCGCTGCGGCTGTCGAGCGCGCCCGTCGGCTCGTCCGCCAGGATCACGCGGGCGTCGTTGACCAGCGCGCGGGCGATCGAGACCCGCTGCTGCTGGCCGCCCGAAAGCTGGCCCGGCCGGTGGCCCAGCCGGTCGCCCAGGCCCAGCCGGTCCAGCAGGTCGCGGGCGCGGGCGCGGCGCGCCTCGCGCGGCAGGCCGCGATAGATCGCCGGCACCTCGACATTCCCCAGCGCCGTCATCTCGGAAAGCAGGTGGTAGCGCTGGAAGATGAAGCCGAAGGTTTCGCGGCGCAGCGCCGCCAGCTCGCCCGGATCGCGCTGCGCCACCTCGCGCCCGTCCAGGAGGTAGCTGCCCGAGCTGGGCCGGTCGAGGCAGCCCAGGATGTTCATCAGCGTCGACTTGCCCGAGCCCGAGGCGCCCATGACGGCGACGAATTCGCCCTGGGCGATGTCGAGGTCGATGTCCTTGAGCACGCGCAGCACCCCCTCGCCCGAGGGGTATTCGCGCGCGATGCCGCGCAGCCGGATCAGCGGGGATCCCATCTCAGCCACCCAGCGGGCCCATCATGCGCCGGCTGCTGCGGGGGGCCGCGCCGGCCGCCGGGGCGCCGCCCTGTTCGCCGGTCACCACCTGCTCGCCCTCGTCGAGGCCCGAGACCACCTCGGCCACCACCTTGTCGTTGAGCCCGATCACCACGTCGCGGGTCTGGATGCCGCCGCCCGCGGCCAGCACCCGGACCTGGTGGCTGCCGTCGGGGTTGCGCCGGCCAAGCGCGCTCGACGGGATGGTCAGCACGTCCTGCGCCGCGCCCAGGACGATGCTGACCTGCGCCGTCATGTAGCTGCGCAGGTGCCCGTCGGGGTTTTCGACCGGGACGATGCCGGTGTAATAGATGGCGCCGCTGCTGCTGTCGGTGCTGGCGCCGCCCTGGATGGCGCTGTCGTTGACGATGCTTTGCGGCGCCGGGGCGATGGAGGCCAGCACGCCGCGATAGCTGCGGCCGCTGTCGTCGAGCAGGGTGAAGCGCACCTGCTGGCCGGGCCGGACCTTGCCGATGTCGGCTTCCGAGATCTCGGCATGCACCTCCATGCGGTCCAGCTGCCCCAGCACGACGATGGTGGGCGAGGACTGCACCGCGTTCACCGTCTGCCCGGCCTGGCTGACGATGGCCAGCACCGTGCCGGCAGTGGGCGCGGTGATGCGGGTATAGTCGAGGTCGGTCCGGGCGATCTCGATCGCGACCTCGGCCTGGGCGATCTGCGCCTGGAGCGCGGTGATCTGGGCGCGGGCCACCGCGACGTCCTGCTGGGCGCTGTCGATGGTGCTGCGCGCGGCCGCGGCCGAGCGGATCAGGTTTTCCGACCGCTCCAGCGTCTTTTCCGCCAGCGCCAGCACCGCCTGCCGCTCGGCCATCTGCGCGCTGAGATTGGCCAGCGCCGCCTGGGCGGTGCGCAATTCGTTCGCCTGCTGGACCGAGTCGATCCGGGCGATCAGGTCGCCCTGTTCCACCCGCTGGCCCAGCCGGACCGCCAGTTCGGTGATCCGCCCCGAGACCTGCGCCCCCACCGCCACCAGGCTCGAGGGCTTCAGCCGCCCCTCCGCCAGAACCGCCATCTCGATGTCGCCGCGCGCGACCGGCGCGCTCATGTAGCCGGGGGTCGCGGACTTGCCCTCGGTAAGCCCGGCCACGCCGGCCAGAACGGCGACCAGCGCCACGGCGGTCAGGGCAAGGGCTAAGGGCTGGCGCATCGGGGCACTCCGTAACATTCGGCCGGACCCGGCCGGGCGACAAGGTATCACACGGGCGCGGCTTCGCCCCCGTTTCGCGACGCTTTTAGCGTGGTTCCCGCCGCGACGCGACCATGGTTTTGCCATCCGGGCCGGGTTGTAAATGCGGCCGATTGTACCCTGCCGCCGCGGAAATGACCTTGTATTTCAGTAAGGAAGCGGTCCGGCAGGCCGGGCCTGCATCGCGCCGGCGCCGGGCAGGGCGGGCAGGGGTTGCCGCTCTTGTGATCCCGGTCGCGGGGGGCTTTCCCTGCGGCCGGTTTGCTGCAACGCTGGACAGGCATCGGCCGGAGCGCGCCCGGCCCGCCGGCAAGGCGGCGGTCGCGACAGGGGGCGGCCCGGCCGGAACCCGAAAGCGGAGGCGAAGATGACCAGCAGAAAGACCCCGAGCGCCGAGGGAACGAAGGGGCAGGGCGCGGCGGGCCCGGTGCTGTTGTCGGGCGGCAATCCCCAGATCGCCAAGGGTTATGGCGACGGCCCGGTCCAGGCCTATATCGCCGCCATGCCGGAATGGAAAAGCGACCTCGGCCGGCGGATGGACGACATCATCACGCGCGTCGTCCCCGGCGTGCGCAAGGCGGTCAAATGGAACTCGCCCTTCTACGGGATGGAGGACGACCTCTGGTTCCTCAGCTTTCATTGCTTCACGAAATACGTGAAGGTCACGTTCTTTCGCGGCGCCGCGCTGGAGCCGCCGCCGCCGGGCAAGTCCAAATATCCCGAGGTGCGCTATCTCGACATCCGCGAGGGCGGGTTCGACGAGGCGCAGTTCGCCCGCTGGGTCAAGCAGGCCAGCCGGTTGCCGGGCGAGAAGCTGTGACGGGGCCGCATCGCCGCGCCGGACTTCGCCGCGCGGCGGGCTTTGCCTGGGGAAAGACGCCGGGAAAGACGCCGGGAAAGACGTGGGGGCGGGGGGCGAAAGCCCCCGCGGTCGCGGCGGCGGCCTCTGTGGTCATGGCGTGGCAGGCGGGGCGGCTGCCGCGACAACCCGCGGCTGCGGGCCTAGTCCACGATGCGGTCCACCTGGCGGATGATCGACAGCACCTGGGCGCTTTCCGGGTCGTAGCGGATCAGCTTGCCGTCCACGATGCCGTAGCGGCTGCCCGAGGGCGCCTCGCTCATCCCGTAAAGTCCGGGGCGCGTCACCTGGTGCAGGCGCGCGCTGTCCAGCCGGTCCCCGACCCGCAGCATGGCGGATTGGCCGAAGGTGGCCTGGGCGTTGGCCTTGGCCGCCTGGCCCACCCCTTGCGCAAGGGTGGCCGGCGCGAGGAGGCCAATCAGGGCCGCGGCGAGAATCAGGCTCTGGCGATTGCGTAACATGGCTTCCAGCCTGGCACGAAAATCCTTTATCAAAGGTTAAACGCCGCAAGCCCCCGATCGGCTCCCTCACGAATCCGAGAAATCAGCCTTCCCGGTGTCGTCCGACGAATCTCGGGAGCATTGCTGAGAAGTCCTGGCCCTTTCCGTCCTCGTCCTCGACGAAGCGGGCGTAGAGGGCTGCGGCGAGCTGGCCCATGGGGGTGTCGGCATCGGCGGCCTCGGCGGCCTGCTGGGACAGGCGCAGGTCCTTGAGCATCAGTTCCGCGGCGAAGCCCGGCTTGTAGCCGTTGTCGGCGGGCGATTGCGGGCCGACGCCGGGCGCCGGGCAATAGGCGTTCATCGACCAGCTGTAGCCCGAGGAGGTCGAGACCACGTCGAACATCTTTTGCCGGTCCAGCCCCAGCTTGTCGGCCAGGGCAAAGGCCTCGCAGGTGGCGATCATGGTCACGCCCAGGATCATGTTGTTGCAGATCTTGGCCGCCTGGCCGGCGCCCGCCTTGCCGCAATGCACGGCCTTCTGGCCCATGACGTCGAAAAGCGGCTTCACCTTGGCGAAGGCATCGGCCGAGCCGCCGACCATGAAGGTCAGCGTGCCGGCGGTGGCGCCGCCGACCCCGCCCGAGACCGGCGCGTCCAGCGCGCCCAGGCCCGCCGCCTGTGCCTGCGCCGCCGCCGCGCGGGCGCTGTCCACGTCCACCGTCGAGCAGTCGCAGAACACCGCGCCCGCGGCCATGGCCGGGATCACCTCTGCCGCGACCGCGCGCAGGATGGCGCCGTTCGGCAGCATGGTGATCACCACCTCGGCGCCCGCGGCCGCCTCGGCCGCCGTCGCCGCCTTGGCGACGCCCTCGGGCATCGGCGCGGCCAGGTCGAAGCCTGCGACCGCGTGCCCCGCCCTGGCCAGGTTGGCCGCCATCGGGCCGCCCATGTTGCCCAGGCCGATGAATCCGATCTTCATGTCCGGTCCTCCCATTCGATTTCGTCCTCGCCCAGCGGCGCCAGCATGGCCGCGACATGCGCGGGGCCGGCATCGGCCGACCATCGCGGGTTGCGGTCCTTGTCGATGATCTGCGCCCGCACGCCTTCCAGGAAGTCGCTTTCCGCCGTGGCGCGGGCGGTAAAGCGCAGCTCGCGCGCGAGGCTCTCGCGCAGGCTGGCGTCGCCGCGCGCCGCGCGCACCAGCGCCAGCGTCGCCGCCATCGACAGGGGCGAGTTGCGGCGCAGGGGCTTGAGCGCCGCCTCGTCGCCCGCCGCCTCCAGCGCGGCCACGATCTCGGCCACGCTCGGACCGCCGAAGGCCGAAAGGTCGCGGCCCTCCAGCGGCGCCGTGGGGCGGGGGTGGGGCGCGATCACCGTCGCGTCGCCGGTCTCGGCCAGCCGGTCGATCAGCGCCGGCCATTCCGCCTCGGGGATATAGGCGTCGGCGAAGCCGGTGAAGATCGCGTCGCCGGCACCGATGCGCGCCCCGGTCAAGCCCAGGTATTCGCCGCAGCGGCCGGGCGCATGGCCCAGAAGCCAGCTGCCGCCCACGTCCGGGATCAGGCCGATGCCGGTCTCGGGCATGGCGATCTGGGTGGTGTCGCCGACGATGCGGTGGCTGGCATGGCCGCCGACGCCGACGCCGCCGCCCATGACGAAACCCTGCATCAGCGCGACCACGGGCTTGGGATATTCGGCGATCCGGGCGTTCATGCGGTATTCGTCGCGAAAGAACGCGCGCCCGACCCGGTGGTCGCCCTCGAGCCCCGCGCGATAGACCGCGGCGATGTCGCCGCCCGAGCAGAAGGCGCGCTCGCCCGCGGCGTCGATGACGACCAGCGCCACCTCGGGGTCGTGCTGCCATTCGCGCAAGGCGGCGTCGATGGCCAGCGCCATCTCGTGGCTCAGCGCGTTCAGCGCCTGCGGGCGGTTGAAGGTCAGCCGGCCGGCGCGGCGGTCCTTGCGGGCGATCATGTCGGATTGGGGCATCTCGGATTGGGGCATCTCGGATTTGGGCATCTCGGATTTGGGCATCTCGGCCATCAGTCACGCTCCGCCAGCAGGGCGCGGCCGACGATCAGCCGCATGATCTCGTTGGTGCCTTCCAGGATCTGGTGCACGCGCAGGTCGCGCACGATCTTCTCGATGCCGTAATCGGCCAGGTAGCCATAGCCGCCATGCAGCTGCAGGCATTGGTTGGCGACCTCGAAGGCGCGGTCGGTGACATGCAGCTTGGCCATGGCGCAGAACTTGGTCGCGTCGGGCGCGCCGCGGTCCAGCTTCCAGGCGGCCTGGCGCAGGAAGATGCGCGCCGATTGCAGCGCCGTCTCCATCTCGGCCAGGCGGAACTGCAGCGCCTGGAACTGGTCCAGCGTCTGGCCGAAGGCGCGGCGCTCGCCCATGTAGCGCAGGGTCGCCTCCAGCGCCGCCTGCGCGCCCCCCAGCGCGCCGGCCGAGATGTTCAGCCGCCCGCCGTCCAGGCCGGCCATGGCATAGGCAAAGCCGCGGCCCTCCTCGCCGATCAGGTTCTCTTCGGGGATGACGCAATCGTCGAACTGCACCTGGGCGGTCGGCTGCGCCTTCCAGCCCATCTTGTGCTCGAGCGCGCCGAAGCTGAGGCCGGGCGTGCCGGCCTCGACCACCATGGTCGAGATGCCGCGCGGCCCGTCCTGGCCGGTGCGGGCCATGACCAGGTAGCAATCCGAATAGCTGCCGCCCGAGATGAAGGCCTTGGTGCCGTTCAGCTTCCAGCCGCCCTCGACCCGCTCGGCGCGCGTGCGCAGGGCGGCGGCGTCGGAACCGGCGCCGGGCTCGGTCAGGCAATAGGAGAACACCGTCTCCATGCTGCACAGGCCGGGCAGCCAGCGCGCCTTGTTCGCGGGGGTGCCGAACTTGTCGATCATGCCGCCGCACATGTTGTGGATCGACAGGAACGAGCCGACCGAGGGGCAGGCCATGGCCAGCGCCTCGAAGACCAGCGTGGCGTCCAGCCGCGAAAGCCCGGTGCCGCCATGCTCCTCGCCGACATAGACCCCGCCCAGGCCCAGTTCGGCCGCCTGCGCCCACAAGGCGCGCGGGATGGTCCCCGCCTCTTCCCAGGCGCGGGCCTGCGGCGCGATATGATCGGCCCCGAAATCCCGAGCCAGATCGAAGATCGCCGCCTGTTCCTCGCTCAGACCGAAATCCATGCTCTCCCCCTCATGTCTTTCGTGATGAATTGCCTTGCCCGGTCATGGCCGGGAAATGTTGCGCCAGTTTTGCAGCCTTGCGCGAAACTGCGGAGGTCGCCGTCCCGGCTTCTTTCGTGTCGAAATATCCCGGGGGAGCGTGCCCTGCACCCCGTCGAGGGGTGCAGGGCACGCGGGGGCAGAGCCCCCGCCCGCCCCTGCCGTCAGTCCATGGCCTTGAAGTTCAGCGCCACGCCGTCCTTGATGCCCGAGAACCAGCGGGCGGTCACGGTCTTGGTCTTGGTGTAGAAGCGGAAGGCGTCCGGGCCATACTGGTTCAGGTCGCCGAAGGCCGACTTCTTCCAGCCGCCGAAGGTGTAGTAGCTCAGCGGCACCGGGATCGGGAAGTTGATGCCGACCATGCCCACGTTCACCCGGCTGGCGAAGTCGCGCGCCGTGTCGCCGTCGGCGGTATAGATCGCCGTGCCGTTGCCGTAGTCGTTGTCCATGACCAGGTTCAGCGCGTCCTCGTAGCTTTGCGCGCGCACGGTGGACAGCACCGGGCCGAAGATCTCTTCCTTGTAGATGTCCATGTCGCGGGTCACGTTGTCGAAAAGCGACGGGCCGCAGAAGAAGCCGTTCTCATAGCCCTGGATCTTCAGCCCGCGGCCGTCCACCACCAGCTTGGCGCCCTGTTCCACGCCGGAATCGATCAGCCGGTTGATGCGTTCCTGCGCGGCCTTGGTGATGACCGGGCCGAAATCCACGTCCTCGCCGGCGGTATAGGGGGCGACCTTCAGCTTCTCGATCTTGGGGATCAGCCGCTCGATCAGCGCGTCGGCGGTCTTGTCGCCCACCGGCACCGCGACCGAGATCGCCATGCAGCGTTCGCCCGCCGCGCCGAAGCCGGCGCCGACCAGCGCGTCCGCCGCCTTGTCCAGGTCGGCATCGGGCATGATCAGCATGTGGTTCTTGGCGCCGCCGAAGCATTGCGCGCGCTTGCCGTTGGTCGCGGCGCGGCCATAGATGTATTGCGCGATCGGGGTCGAGCCGACGAAGCCCACCGCCTGCACGGTCGGATGGTCGAGGATCGCGTCCACGATCTCCTTGTCGCCGTTGACGACCTGCAGCACGCCGTCGGGCAGCCCGGCCTCTTGCGCGAGCTTGGCCAGCATGATCGAGGTCGAGGGCACGCGCTCGGACGGCTTCAGGATCATCGCGTTGCCGGCCGAAAGCGCCGGGCCCATCTTCCACAGCGGAATCATCGCCGGGAAGTTGAAGGGGGTGATGGCCGCGACCACGCCCAGCGGCTGGCGCATCGAGTAAAGGTCGATGCCGGGGCCGGCATTGTCGGTGAACTCGCCCTTGAGCATCGCGGGCACGCCCATGCAGACCTCGATCACCTCGAGCCCGCGCTGCACGTCGCCGCGCGCGTCGGGCAGGGTCTTGCCATGCTCGCGCGAGACCAGCTCGGCCAGGGCATCCATGTTGTCCTGGATCAGCTGGCCGAATTTCATCATCACCCGCGCGCGGCGCTGCGGGTTGGTGGCGGCCCAGGCGACCTGTGCCTTTTCGGCGCTCTTCACGGCGGCGTCCAGCTCGGCCGGGGTGGCCAGCGGCAGCCTGGCGATCACCTCGCCGGTCGCGGGGTTCATGACATCGCTGAAGCGGCCCGAGGTGCCCTTGACCTCTTTGCCGTCGATCCAGTGGCTCAGTTCTTCCATGGGTGCCTCCCGAGGGGTTCAGGTTTCGGGGGGATCATAGACTTGCAGCATTGCCGGAAAAAGAGGAAGTCTGGCAAAAGGGTTTTGCATTTCTGCAAAGGCGGCGGGCATGGACTGGGACGACCTGCGCATTTTCCTGGCCGTGGCGCGGGCCGACAGCCTGTCGGGGGCCGGGCGGCGGCTGGGCATCGACGCCTCGACCGTGGGCCGGCGGGTGGCGCGGCTGGAAGGCGCGCTGGGGGCCAAGCTTTTCATCAAGACGCCGCAGGGCTACGGCCTGGCGCCCGAGGGCGAGCGGCTGCTGCCCCATGCCGAGGCAGTCGAGGCGGCGCTGAGCGGCGCCGAGGAGGCGCTGACCGGCCCCGGCGACCTGGCCGGGCAATTGCGCATCGGCGCGCCGGACGGCTGTGCCAACTACCTGCTGCCGCAGGTCTGCGCGCGCCTGTCCGAGGCGCATCCGCGGCTGGAGATCCAGATCGTCGCCCTGCCGCGGGTCTTCAACCTGTCCAAGCGCGAGGCGGACATGGCCATCGCCGTCTCGCAGCCGCAGGCCGGGCGGCTGGTGGTGCAGCGGCTGACCGACTACCAGCTGCACCTGGCGGCGCATGAGGACTACCTGCGCGCCCATCCGCCGATCCGCTCGCGCGAGGATCTGCGCGGCCATCGCATGATCGGCTATATCGCCGACATGATCTTCGACCGCGAACTGGATTACCTGACCGAGACGGGGGCGGAATGGGCGGCGCTGACCTCGAACTCGGTCTCGGTGCAGATGCAGGCGATCCGGGTCGGCGCGGGCCTGGGCATCGTGCATGACTTCGCGATTCCCTTTTGTCCCGGCGTGCGGCGGGTGCTGACCGAGCAGGTTTCGCTGACGCGCAGCTTCTGGCTGATCCGGCATGCCGACGACCGCCGCTCGCAGCGGATGAACCGGCTGGCGGATGCGCTGGCGCAGGGCATCCGGGCCGAGGTGGCGCGGCTCCAGGCGCTTGTCATCCCTTGATCGCTGCACTGCAACATCGGGCTTGACGCAAGCCGGGGTTGAGGTGACGCTGGGCGTCAGGACGCTTGCGCCAACCCGGAGGAGGAACAGCAATGCTCGTCAACCAGATCCTGTCGATGAAGGCCAGCGGCGAGATTTTCACCGTCGGCCCGGAAACCAGCGTGGCCGAGGCCACGAAGCTGCTTTCGGAAAAGCGCATCGGTGCGATCGTGGTATCCGAGGACGGCAAGATCCCGCTGGGCATCCTGTCGGAACGCGACGTGGTGCGCGAACTGGGCAAGCGCGGCGCCGCCGTCCTGGAGCAGCCGATCACCGAGCTGATGACCCGCAAGCTGGCGACCTGCACCACGGGCGAGGATGCGCTGGTGATTCTGGACCGCATGACCCAGGGCCGCTTCCGCCACCTGCCGGTGGTGGACGAGCGGGGCGAGATGGTCGGCATCGTCTCGATCGGCGATGCGGTTTCGGCCCGGCTCAAGGAACTCGCGGCGGAAAAAGAGGCGCTGACCGGGATGATCATGGGCAACTGACCCGGCCCGCTGGCCCGCCCCGCGACATGCGGGACGGGCGCATGGTCTTGCATTCCTTGGCGAAACCCTGTTTGACTGCCGGCATTCGGCGAGGAGACGGCACCCCATGCGCATCGGGCTTTACCCAGGCACCTTCGATCCCATCACCCTGGGCCACCTGGACATCATCCAGCGCGCGCTGGAGCTGGTGGACCGGCTGGTGATCGGCGTCGCCATCAACCGCGACAAGAGCCCGCTGTTCGCGCTGGAGGACCGCGTCGCCATGGTGCGCGAGGAATGCGACCGCATCGTCGCCAAGCGCGGCGGCGAGATCGTGGTCCACCCGTTCGAGAACCTGCTGATCGACTGCGCCCGCGACGTCGGCGCCACGGTGATCGTGCGCGGCCTGCGGGCGGTGGCGGATTTCGAATACGAATTCCAGATGGTCGGCATGAACCGCGCCATGGACGACAGCATCGAGACGGTCTTCCTGATGGCCGACGCCCGCCGGCAGGCCATCGCCTCGAAACTGGTCAAGGAGATCGCGCGGCTGGGCGGGGACGTGTCGAAATTCGTTCCCCCCGCCGTCCGGGACGCGCTGGTCGAGCGCTTCGCGCGCTAAGGCTTTTTCTTTGCCGCGGGCCTGCTAACCTTCGTCGCATTGACGGAGGAGCAGATGGTATTTACCGATTCGGACCCCAAGCCCATTCCCACCCCCATCCCCGAGCCCGAGCGGCAGCCGCTGCCCGACCCCTTGCCCGATCCGGGCCCGGACGAGATCCCGCTGCCGGCGGTGATCGGGCTGGACGCCATCCCGGCGGTGCTGGCGGCGGGATGGCGGGATTTCCGCCGCGCCCCGGCCTTTGGCCTGCTGTTCGCGGCCTTCTATGTCGCGGGCGGGCTGGTGCTGACCGCGGTGGCCACGGCGGCGGGGCAGGAATGGTGGCTGATGCCCTTCATCGTCGGCTTTCCGCTGATCGCGCCCTTTGCCGCCGTCGGCCTCTACGAGGTCAGCCGGCGCATCGAATCGGACCGGCCGCTGATCTGGCGCGAGGTGCTGGCCGTGGTCATCGCGCAAAAGGACCGGCAGGTGCCGTCGATGGCCATGGTCATCCTGCTGATGTTCATGTTCTGGGTCTTTGTCGCCCATACCACCTTCGCGCTGTTCATGGGCGTTTCGGCGCTGACCAACATCACCTCCTCGCCCGAGGTGCTGCTGCAGGGCCGCGGGCTGGTGATGCTGGGGGCGGGCACGGCGATCGGGGCGGGCTTTGCCGCGGTGCTGTTCTCGATCACCGTGGTCGGGCTGCCGCTGATCCTGGACCGCGAGGTGGACCTGGTCTCGGCCATCATCGCCAGCTTCCAGGCGGTGGGGGCGAACCTGCCGGTGATGCTGTCCTGGGCCGTGGTCATCGCCACGCTGCTGTTCGCGGGCATCGCGCCGCTGTTCCTGGGGCTTTTCGTCGTGCTGCCGGTGCTGGGCCATGCCAGCTGGCACATGTACCGGCTGCTGATGCCGGACCCCGAGCCATGAAAAAGGGCGGCCCCGCGGCCGCCCGATCATCTATCTTGCACCGATCTTGCGCCGATGCCGGGATCACTCGGCTTCGGCATTGGCCGCGCGGGCGGGCGGTGCCAGCTTGGGGGTCACGCCATTGGCCAGCGGATCTTCCTGGCGCTGGACCGAGCCCTCGAAATGGGCGCCGGATTCGATGGCGATGGTCTTGTGGATGATGTCGCCCTCGACCCGCGCGGTGGCGGTCAGGCGGACCTTGAGGCCGCGGACGCGGCCAACGACACGGCCGTTCACCACGACCTCCTCGGCGACGATCTCGCCGCGGATGGTGGCGCTTTCGCCGACGATCAGCTGATGGGCGCGGATGTCGCCCTCGACGGTGCCTTCGACCTGGACGTCGCCCTGGGTCTGGATGTTGCCGGTGACGGTCAGGTCCGCGGACAGCACCGAAGGCGCGGTGCGCGCACGCGGGGCCGCGGCTGCCGGAATGTCGTAACTCGTGTCAAGGCCGCGCGCCGGTTCGGGCTCGGGGGTCGGCTGGGTACGGGGGCCGGGTTCGGTAACACGGGTCTTAGAAAACATTTTGGGCTGCCTTGATGAAGCTCATGGGATTCACGGCACGGCCGTTCACGCGGACTTCATAGTGAAGATGCGGCCCGGTCGATCTGCCGGTATTGCCCATATCACCGATCTGGCTGCCGCGCGACACCTTTTGACCGGCCTTCACGCGAATCTTGGACAGGTGGCCATAGCGGGTCTCGGTGCCCAGCTCGTGCCGGATCTTGATCAGGTTGCCGTAGCCGCGCTGCCAGCCGGCAAAGATCACCGTGCCCTCGCCCGTGGCATAGACCGGGGTGCCGACCGGGGCGGCCATGTCGATGCCCTCATGCGCGCGGCCCCAGCGGCGGCCGAAGGGCGAGGTATAGCGGAAGGCCGATTTCACCGGCATGGCCAGCGGCATCTTCTCGACCGCGATGCGGTAGCTGTTCATCTGGTCCAGGGTGATCAGGATCTCTTGCGCCTTGGCCTCGCCCTGGCTGATCTCGGCATTTCCGCTGGAGGAATAGCTGACCGGGTTCAGCGGGCCGCCCTGCCCGGCATAGCCGCGGCGCACGGTGCGCAGGATCTCGTCCGGGTTCATGCCGACGCTGCGGAACATGTCGTCCAGCGGCTTGACCGAGACGGACACGGCGTCTTCCAGCTGCGACAGGATCTCGTCGTTGCGGGCGACGATCTGGTCGCGCTCCAGCGTGACGGCCTCGGCCAGGCGGCGGGCGTCCTCGGCCTGCTGCACCGCCTCAATGCGCTGGCCGGCGGCCTGTTTCAGCTCGCCCGCCAGGATGTCCAGCGCGGCCTGCAGTTCGGCGGTGCGGACGGGGGCGGCCTCGCCCTCGGGGCCGGCCAGCGCCTCGGCCTGCTGGCGGGCCTTCACCGCGTCCTGCAGGTCGGCCTGCACCGCGCCCAGCCCGGTTTCCAGTTCGCGCCGCTGCGCCTCGGTCTCCAGCAGCAGCGATTGCATGTGCGAGACCTGGTCCAGCGCCACGGCAAAGCGGTTCTGCGCCGCCACCGCCTCGGCGGCGCGGCGGTCGCGTTCGGCGGAAAGGTCGGTCAGCCGCGCTTCCAGGGCGCTTTGCGCCAGCCGGGCCTGGTGGCGCGACGAGCCGGCGCTGATCGCGTCGATGACCAGGATCGAGCTGGCGATGATCGACCAGCCGAAGACCAGCGCGATGCCCCCCAGGGCAAGAAGCTGCGTGGCCGGACGCAGCCGCAGGAAGCGGGTGGTCTTGTCCGACTTCAGGAAAAGGCGCTGTTCTGGCAGCCAGCGCTCAAGCACCGAATTCAGGCTGTGGGTGATCCGCAATGTCCCAGGTCCATGTTGTTTCGGCCGACCTGCCGGGCAAAGGCGGTCATGGCTGCGCACGGATAAATCCGACCTGTGGTCAAAGCGCAACAGGGGCGGGGGGCCTGCCCGAAGCTTGGGCGGATTGACGCCGATCGGGGCTGGCGGCGCGGGTGGTTATCCGCCGGGCGCAAAGGGGCCAAAACTGCAACCATGGGTTGATGGGAACGGGCCTTTCCATGAATCTATGAAAGATTGAAGGCATTTTTCCCCGCGGAATCGGATGGCGCGTCTTGACCGTCCGGTTCGGTTCGGCGCAGCAGGCGGCCGGATGACGCTGCCCGCAAAATGGGCAAACGAACGGGTTCAGACTGGCCGGTTCAGTGATTCCCCGCGGCTGTTCCGCCTGCGCGCCGGGAACCGCGCCGCGGGTCGCGGCGTTTGCGGCGGTTTCAGGCGATCTCGTAGGGCAGCGGGCCGGGGCGATCCGCCGGGATGCGGATATGGCGGTCCACCGGCGGCACCGAGCGCTGGTGGCAGTTCGGCCGCGGGCAGATCCGGCAGGAGACGCCGATCGGCTCGAACAGCTGCGGATTGCCGATGTCCAGCCCGTCGGCATAGACCACGTCGCGGGCATGGCTGATCTCGCAGCCCAGGCCGATGGCGAAGCGGCGCACCGGCGCGCCAAAGGCGCCCGCGGGCTTGGACACGTCCCGCGCCAGCAGCAGGTAGCGCTTGCCGTCCGGCGTCTCGGCCAGCTGGCGCAGGAAGCGGCCGGGCGTCTCGAAGGCCTGATGCACGTTCCACAGCGGACAGGCGCCGCCGAAGCGGGCGAATTGCATCCGCGTGGCGGAATGGCGCTTGGTGATGGTGCCCGCCTGGTCGACGCGGACGAAAAAGAACGGCACCCCCCGGTCGCCGCCGCGTTGCAGGGTCGAGAGCCGATGCGCCACCTGTTCCAGCGAGGCGTGGAACAGATGCGCCAGCCGCTCGAGGTCGTGCCGCTCGGCCCGCGCGGTGGCCAGGAAGCGCGAATAGGGCATCATCGCCGCGCCGGCGAAATAGTTCGCCAGCCCCAGCCGGGCGATGTCGCGGGCCGAGCCGCTGCGAAAGCGCGCCAGTTCCAGCGTCGCCTCCAGCAGGTCGCCGCGCGATTCCAGCGCCAGCAGGTGCAGCAGCTGGAAGGCTTGCGTGGCGGGCTCGGCCGCCGCGTTCAGGGTGATGCGCTTGCCGTCGCGCAGATAGACCGGGCCGCTGCCCAGCTCGGCCGTTACCACCTCGATGCCGCGCTCGGCCAGGGCGGCGATGGCGCGGTCCAGCGGGCGCTGCTCGGGGCGGATGCGGGCGAAATGCTCGGCGGCGTGGTCCACCGCGTCGATATAGTTGTCGCAGTAGTGGAAGAAGTCGCGCACCTCTTCCCAGGGCGAGGGGGTGGCGTTCTGCGCCCCCGCCCCCAGCGCCTCGTCCAGCGCCGCCAGCCGCTCCTGCCCCTCGCGATGGGCGCGATAGAGGTCCAGGAAGGCGCGCGCCAGCGCCGGGGCGTTGGTCGCGGCCAGCCGCAGGTCGGCGCGGGGCGGCGTGGCGTCGAACAGCGGATCGGCCAGCGCCTCGGCCATGTCCATCACCATGCGCTCGGCATCGCCGACCGCCATGGCGCCCAGATCGACCGAAAACTCGGAGGCCAGCTTCAGCAGCACCCCGGCCGAGACCGGGCGGTGGTTGTTCTCCATCTGCGACAGATAGGGCAGCGACACGCCCAGCCGGTCGGCAAAGGCGCGCTGGGTCAGGCCGGCGCGGGCCCGCGTCTCGCGCAGGGCGACGCCGGCATAGATCTTTTGTGTGGCCATGCGAGTCCTCTTTGCAAAGCAGCCATACGCTTTGCAAAGGCGTTGCCGCAAGGGGGATCAGCGGCCGGCGATGACCTGCCTTTCGCGGATCATGACCCAGAGGATGAAGCCGATCGAGGCGATGGCCGACCCGGCCATGATGACCAGAAGCGGCGCCGCCCCCGATTCGTCGTGCAAGAGCGCGCCGGCCAGCGCCGCCAGCCCGGCGCCGCCCGCCACCGCCATGGCGCCGCCCAGCCCGCTGGCGGTGCCGGCCAGTTCGGGGCGCACGCTCATCATCCCGGCATTGGCATTGGGCAGCACCATGCCGTTGCCCAGCCCCATCAGCCCGACCGAGCCGAAGAAGACCAGCGGCGTCAGCCCGCCCATCAGGTCCACCGCCAGCGCCAGCACCAGGAAGACCGAGCAGATCAGCGCCCCCGACAGGATCATCCGGTTCATGCCGATGCGGGTCGAGAACCGCGCCGAAAGGTAGTTCCCCAGCGCATAGCCGATCGAGGGGCCGGCGAACCAATAGCCGACCTCGGCCGGCGACAGGTGCAGCACCACCTGGCC
This sequence comes from Paracoccus versutus, assembly GCF_029909795.1. Taxonomy (NCBI): domain Bacteria; kingdom Pseudomonadati; phylum Pseudomonadota; class Alphaproteobacteria; order Rhodobacterales; family Paracoccaceae; genus Paracoccus; species Paracoccus versutus. Next base: position 2,001,739 of record NZ_CP038196.1, on the reverse strand, counting down.
GACAAAGGGCGCGCCGCCCAGATAGGCATAGAACGACCCCGCGCTGAGCGTCGCCGCCAGCGCATAGCCCCAGAAGCGCTGCGAGCGGGCAAGCACCGGATAGGTGGCGACCTGCCGGCGCAGCGGCACGCCGCCGCCGCGCGCCGTCTCGGGCAGGTCGAAGGCGCAAAGCGCCATGACCGCCAGCCCGGTCAGCCCCATGGCGACGAAGCTGGCGCGCCAGCCCAGGGTCTCGTCCAGCACGCCCCCCAGCGTGGGCGCGACCATCGGCACCAGCGACATGCCCATGGTGACATAGCCGATCATGCTGGCCGCCTGCTCGGCCGGCACGATGTCGCGCACCACGGCGCGGCTGATGACGAAGCCGGTGGTGGCGACCGCCTGGATCAGGCGGAACAGCATGAACCAGGCCGCATCCCTGGCCAGCAGCGCCCCCACGGTCGCCAGCAGGAAGATCGCGAAGGAGCCCAGCACCACCGGCCGGCGGCCATAGCGGTCGCTGATCGGGCCGCAAAGCAGTTGCAGCACTGCGCTGACCCCCAGGAAGGCCGAGACGGACAGCTGCATGAAGCCGTATTCCACGCCGAAATCCCGCGCCATGGCCGGCAGCGAGGGCAGGAAGATGTTCATCGAAAGCGCCCCGGCGGCCGAGATGGAAACCAGGGTCAGGATGCTTGGCCGGCGGGGAAGGGAAGGGGTCGCGCTGCTCATGCCCGCACCTTTGCCCGGCCGGCGGGCAAAGGCAATCGCCTGTTTACAGGGCACAGTTTCGCGTCAATGCGCCGAGCCGCCGAAATCGTGGAAGATCAGGAAGGCGCCCAGGCAGATGCAGGCAAAGCCGGCCGCCACGTTCCAGGTCAGCTTCTCGCCCAGCCACGCCCAGGAGAACAGCACGAAGACCGACAGGCTGATGACCTCCTGGATGGTCTTGAGCTGCGCGGCGTTGAAATGGCCGTAGCCGCTGCGGTTCGCGGGCACCTGCAGCACATATTCGAAGAAGGCGATGCCCCAGCTGACCAGGATGACCAGCATGAGCGGCGCGGTCTTGAACTTCAGGTGCCCGTACCAGGCGACGGTCATGAACAGGTTCGACAGGATCAGCAGGCCGATGGTGACGAACGGCACCGGCAGGTTCATTCACCGCGATCCCAGCTGCGATGCTTTTCAAGATTGCCGAAGCGGGTGAAGCGGCCCTCGAAGGATAGCTCGACCGTGCCGATCGGGCCGTGGCGCTGCTTGCCGATGATGACCTCGGCCTTGCCGTGGCAGGATTCCATGACCTGCTGCCAGGTGGCCATCTTGTCGAGGTCGTGGTCGGCGGGCTTTTCGCGCTCGCGGTAATATTCCTCGCGGAAGACGAACATCACGATGTCGGCATCCTGCTCGATGCTGCCGGATTCGCGCAGGTCGGACAGCTGCGGGCGCTTGTCCTCGCGGCTCTCGACCTGGCGCGACAGCTGCGACAGCGCGACGACGGGGATGTCCAGTTCCTTGGCGACGGCCTTCAGCCCTTGGGTGATCTCGCTCACCTCGTTGACGCGGCTGTCCTTGGCCGAGGCGGCGCGCAAAAGCTGGAGATAGTCCACGATCAGCAGGTCCAGCCCCATGGTGCGCTTGAGCTTGCGGGCGCGGGCGGCCAACTGGTTGATCGGCAGGGCGGGGGTGTCGTCGATGTAAAGCGGGCAGTTCTGCAAGTCATGCGCGGCCTTGACGAAGCGGCGGAACTCGTCCTCGGTCATGTCGCCGCGGCGGATCGCCTCGCTGGGCACTTCGGCCGCCTCGGACAGGATGCGCGCGGCCAATTGCTCGGCCGACATCTCCAGGCTGAAAAAGCCCACGACGCCGCCCGCCACCGTGCCGTGGCTGCCGTCAGGCAATTCGCCCAGGCGATGCGCGCGGGCGACGTTGAAGGCGATGTTCGTGGCCAGCGAGGTCTTGCCCATCGACGGCCGCCCGGCCAGGATGACCAGGTCCGAACGGTTCAGCCCGCCCATCTTGCCGTCCAGGTCCACGAGCCCGGTCGAGATCCCCGACAGCCCGCCGCCGCGGCTGAAGGCGGCATTGGCGGCGTTCAGCGCCCCGGTGACGGCGGCCAGGAAGCTCTGGAAGCCGCGCTCGGCCACGCCCTGCTCGCCGAGCTTGTAGAGGATCTGCTCGGCCTCCTTGATCTGCTCCTCGGCGGAATCGCTGACCGTGACGGTGGCGGCGCGCGCGGCGATGTCCTGCCCCAGCCCGATCAACTCGCGGCGCAGGGCGAATTCGCGGATCATCTGCGCATAGTCGCGCGCGGCATGGGACGAGATCGCCGCCCCCGCCAGCCGCGCCAGATAGGCCGGGCCGCCCAGTTCCTTCAGGCCCGCGTCATGCTCCATGAAGGCCTTGATCGTGACCGGGCTCGCCAGGGCGTTCCTGGCGATGCGCTCGGCGCAGATCTCGTAGATGCGGCGATGGACCGGGTCGTAGAAATGCCCGGCCTGGATGATGCGCGAGACGTGGTCGTAGACCTCGTTATTGGTCAGGAGCGCGCCCAGCAATTGCTGCTCGGCCTCGATCGAGAAGGGCACCGCCTGCGCGGCGGCGGCCTCGGCGATCTCGCCGGGCTTCCTGATTTCGACGGCGCGCAACTCGCTCATCCCATGGTCTCCGACCTTCGACTCGGCTGGGGGCCGTTATCCACCTTATGCGCCCCGCGGTCCATCGGGATATGCTGTGGATAAGCTGTGGGCGGAATGCCGCGCCTGCACGGGTGGCAAGGGCGGCATGGGTATTTGGCCAACAGAGAAGGACAGGGCGGTGCCCCGGTCTTCTTCGTTGCTCAAATACCCCCTTGCCACCGTGCAGCCGGGCCGGCCGGATCAGGGATGCGCGGCCTGCCAGGCGCGGGGATCGGTCAGGAAGCTTTCGACCTCGGAGAGCGTCGCCTCGTCGTAGAAGCCCTGCGCCTTGGCCTCGGCCAGCACGTCCCACCAGGTGCAGAGATGGTGCAGCCTGACGCCGTGGTCCGCCAGGCGCTGCGTGGTTTCCGGGAAGATGCCGTAGTAGAAGATCACCGCCGTATGGCCGCAGGTCGCGCCGGTCTCGCGGATCGCGTCGACGAAGCTCAGCTTCGAGCCGCCGTCGGTGGTCAGGTCCTCGACCAGCAGCACGCGCTGGCCCTCGGTCATGGCGCCCTCGATGCGGGCGTTGCGGCCGTAGCCCTTGGGCTTCTTGCGCACATAGGTCATCGGCAGCTCCAGCCGCTCGGCTACCCAGGCGGCGAAGGGAATGCCCGCCGTCTCGCCGCCGGCCACGTTGTCGAAGGCGGCGAAGCCCGCCTCGCGCAGCACGGTCGCCGCCAGGAAGTCCATCAGCGTCGCGCGGATGCGCGGGAAGCTGATCAGCTTGCGGCAGTCGATATAGGTCGGCCCCTTCAGCCCCGAGGCATAGGTGAAGGGCTCGGCCGCATTGAAATGCACCGCCTTGATCTCCAGCAGCATGCGGGCGGTCAGCCGGGCGATTTCCTCATGCGGGGGGAAGGGCAGGGTCATGCGGGATCCTCGAGGTGCCAGTAGAGCGGGAAGCCGGGGTCGAAGACGGTGACGGTTTCGTCGCCGGCGGGGATATGGGTCGGATATGCGGCGGGCGTCTCGCGCCTGACCAGCCGGATGCGGTCCTCGTTGGGCTCCATGCGGTAGAAAGCGGCGCCGTGGAGCGAGGTGAAGCCTTCCAGCCGGTCGAGCGCCTCCTCCTCCTCGAAGACCTGGGCCAGGATCGACATGGTGTTGGGCGCGGTGAAGCAGCCGGCGCAGCCGCAGGCCGATTCCTTGGCGCGGTCCGGGTGCGGCGCCGAATCGGTGCCCAGGAAGAAGCGCGCGTCGCCCGAGGTCGCCGCGCGGCGCAGCGCCAGCCGGTGCGTCTCGCGCTTGGCGACCGGCAGGCAGTAGTAATGCGGCCGGATGCCGCCCGCCAGGATGTGGTTGCGGTTGATGACCAGGTGATGCGTGGTGATGGTGGCGCCGATGTCGTCGTTGCCCGCGACGTAATCCACCCCGTCCGAGGTGGTGATATGTTCCATCACCACCCGCAGGCCGGGCGTGGCGCGGCGGATCGGGTCCAGGACGCGGTCGATGAACGCCGCCTCGCGGTCGAAGATGTCCACCGCCGGGTCCGTGACCTCGCCGTGGAAGCAAAGCGGGATGCCGGCCTGGGCCATGGCCTCCAGCACGCCGCGCACCTTGTCGAAATCGCGCACGCCCGAGGCCGAATTGGTGGTCGCCCCGGCCGGGTAGAGCTTGACCGCCGAGATGATTCCCTGCGCATGGGCAGCCAGCACATCGGCCGGATCGGTGGTTTCGGTCAGGTAGAGCGTCATCAAGGGACGCAACGTCATTTCCGGGGCCAGGGCGGCGCGGATGCGGTCGCGATAGGCCGCGGCCTGCGCCCCTGTCACCACCGGCGGCACCAGGTTCGGCATGATGATCGCCCGGCCGAAATGGCCGGAAAATGAAGCCACTGCCTGCAACATGGCGCCGTCGCGCAGGTGCAGGTGCCAGTCGTCGGGGCGTCGGAGCGTCACGGATTTGGTCATGATTTTCCCTCTATACCGGGTGCGGCAGCAAGGCCATAGGGCAAAGATCCCGTCCACGGGGGCTCTTGGCATTTCCCCGCCATGGGCGCAGCCTTGCCCGCCTGTTGTTCGTTCATAGGGAATTCGTGATGGGTTTCGGGAAGATGAATTATGCGGCGATGCAGGCGCCGCTGCTGTTGTGGCAGCAGATGGCGCGCATGGCCTGGGAATCGCAGATGGTCATTGCCTTGCGGACGGCGGGGATGATGGGGCTTGTGCGCCAGGACGCGGCCGAGCCGCAGCGCATGGTGGTGGAAAAGGCCGATGCCGCCTCCGAGGCGCTGCAGGCCGCGCTGCGTGCCGCCGGGCGGGGCGAGCGGGCCGACCGGGTGATGGCGGCGGCGCTGCGGCCCTATCGCAAGCGCACCCGCGCCAATGTGCGGCGCCTTTCGGGCAAGAACTGACGGGCGACCGGCGGCGCCGGTCCGCCGGAAATGAAAACGCGCCCGGCGAGGGCGCGTTTCTTTCGGTTTTCGGATCGAGCCCTTGCGGGTTCAGATGTGGGCTCAGATCAGCTTGCCCATGGCGACCGCGGTGTCGGACATGCGGTTCGAGAAGCCCCATTCGTTGTCATACCAGGTCAGGATGCGGCAAAGCTTGCCCTCCATCACCTTGGTCTGGTCCATGTGGAAGACCGAGCTGTGGCTGTCGTGGTTGAAGTCCGAGGAAACCAGCGGCTCGTCGGTATAGCCCAGGATGCCCTTCAGCGGGCCGTCGGCGGCGGCGCGGATGGCCTGGTTGATTTCCTCGACCGAGGTGTCGCGGGCGGCTTCGAAGACCAGGTCCACGACCGAGACGTTGGGCGTCGGCACGCGGATCGCCACGCCGTCCAGGCGGCCCTTGAGTTCGGGCAGCACCAGGCCCACGGCCTTGGCCGCGCCGGTCGAGGTCGGGATCATCGACAGCGCCGCGGCGCGGGCGCGATACAGATCCTTGTGCATGGTGTCGAGCGTCGGCTGGTCGCCGGTATAGCTGTGGATCGTGGTCATGAAGCCGCGGGCGATGCCGATCGAATCGTTCAGCACCTTGGCCACCGGCGACAGGCAGTTCGTCGTGCAGCTGGCGTTCGAGACGACGATGTCGTCCTTTGTCAGCGTGTCGTGGTTCACGCCGAAGACGATGGTCTTGTCGGCATTGTCGCCGGGGGCCGAGATCAGCACCCGCTTGGCGCCGGTCGACAGGTGCGGCTGCACCTTTTCCTTGGAGGCGAAGATGCCGGTGCATTCCATGATGACGTCGATGTCGCCCCAGGGCAGGTCGGCCGGGTTGCGGATCGCCGTGACCTTGATCGGACCGCGGCCGACGTCGATCGAATCGCCCGAAACCGTGACCTGGGCGGGGAAGCGGCCGTGGACCGAGTCGTAGCGCAGCAGATGCGCATTGGTTTCGACCGGGCCCAGGTCGTTGATCGCCACGACCTCGATATCATTGCGCCCCGATTCGATGATCGCGCGCAGCACGTTCCGACCGATCCGGCCAAAGCCGTTGATCGCTACCTTGACAGCCATAGGTTTCCTCCGCCGCTGATGATGTTCGCGCTGCAAATAGCCCGCATCGCCGGGGGAATGCAAATGCCTGCAAGCGGAAGGGGCGGAAACTCGGCGGAAAGGGGGGTGCCGGGGGCATGGTTGCGACGTATGGTCGCTGCCGCTGCGCCCGGCCGGCGGCGGGGATGGCCGGCGCGGGCGGCGCAAGCCGCTTGCCGCGGTGCCGAATGCTGCAGGGCGGCGAATCGCGGCGCCGAGGTCAGCGCCAGAAGCTGAGATATTCGATGAGGCTGGCGAACGCCTTGCCCAGGAACAGCGGCAGGTTCCAATGCAGCACCAGCGCATCCGCCGCGAAGAGGCCCAGGACCAGGAGCCCCAGCACGAGCGCGATCTGATTTGTCATGCCATCCGTCCCGTCCATGCCGTCCCCCGGCGCGATGCGCCGTCCCGCCCCCTGCTAGGGCAGAGGCCGGGGCCGGGCAAGCCTTTGCGGCCTGCCGCCGCACCGCGCCTTGCGCCATGCGGCCTGCCGTCTGTCCGTGCCGTCATTGCGGCGGGCCTTGGGGGGCCTTGGGCAGCCTGCGACGGGTTTTCGGATTGCGGCGGGCGGGATCCGTCAGCCGGGCGGGGCTTGCGGTTCCTCATCCGCCTCCTCCTCGGCTTCCTGGGCGATCAGGAACAGGTCGCCCGCCGCCTCCATGCGGCGGATCGTGACCACGACCTGGTCCATCGCCTCCTCGGCGTCGCGGGCCGAGACCTTGCCGAGCGCCTCGATCTCTTCGCGCATCGACTCGGCCAGGCGCGAGGAAATGCCGCCCAGCAGGAAATCCACGGTTTCGCGCGCCGGACCGCGGGCGCCGGCCAGCGCCTTGAGCAGCACGGGATTGTCCACCTCGCGCAGGATGCGGGCGATGTCGCGCCGGTCGATGCGGCGCGGGATATGCGCCCAGGTGAAGATGGTCTTGCGCACCTCGCCGGCAAAGGCGGCATCGTCGTCCTCGAGCCCGGCCAGGACGCCGTCGCGCATGCTGGAGGGCGAGAAGTTCAGGATCGCGCCGACCTTTTCGCCCGCCTTGCCCTCCAGTGCCGGCTGCGGCACGGCGTCGGCGGCATGGAGCAGCGCCCGGCCGATGCGTTGCAGCGCCTCGGGAGTGATGCCGCCGGTCAGCGACATGGCATAGGCGATCTGGCGCGCGCGTTCCTGTTCGAGCAGGCCGAACACCTCGGCCGCGCGCGGCACCGGCAGTTTCGAAAACATCACCGCCCCGATCTCGACCGCTTCGGTGCGGGCCAGTTCGACCAAGAGCGCGGGGGGCAGGGCGGCGATGCTGTCCCAGGGGTTGCCGGCGCCGTTGAGCGCCGCCATGCGCCGCAGCTGGTCGGTCGTGTCGGGCGAAAGATGCCCGTCGAGCAGGTCCAGCGTGCCGTCGATGTCGCCCGGAAAGGACAGGCCGACCGCTTCCAGCCTGTCGCAGAACTCGGCCACGATGGCATTGCGCGTCTCGCGGTCGATCATCCCCATCAGCGCCATTTCCTGCGCCAGGTCGGTCTGCAGTTCCGGCGGCAGCCGGGCGAGGTCGATGTCCCCGCCCTCGGCCAGCACCAGCCGCACGATCACCGCAGCCTTTTGCCGCGGACTGAGCCCCGCCGTCGCCCCGAGCGCCGGAACACCCATGGATTGCCCCCGATTCCAAACCTGTCGGGGGCAATCTGGCAGGAAAAAGCGAACGCCGGGTTAATGCGCGCCGTTTTCGCCGAACACGCGGGCGAAAATCGTGTCCACGTGCTTGGTGTGATAGCCCAGGTCGAACTTTTCCTCGATCTCGGCGGGGGACAGCGCGGCCGTCACCTCGGCGTCGGCCAGCAGCTCGGTCTTGAAATCGGCGCCCTGTTCCCAGACCTTCATGGCGTTGCGCTGGACCAGGCGATAGGCGTCCTCGCGGCTGACGCCGGCCTGGGTCAGGGCCAGCAGCACGCGCTGCGACATGACCAGCCCCTTGAACTTGTTCATGTTCCTGAGCATGTTCTCGGGGTAGACCACCAGCTTTTCGATCACGCCGGCCAGGCGGTTCAGGGCGAAGTCCAGGGTGATGGTCGCATCCGGAGCGATGCCGCGCTCGACCGAGGAATGGCTGATGTCGCGTTCGTGCCACAGCGCCACATTCTCCATCGCCGGCACCACGGCCATGCGCACAAGGCGGGCAAGGCCGGTCAGGTTCTCGGTCAGCACCGGGTTCCGCTTATGCGGCATGGCCGAGCTGCCCTTCTGGCCGGGGCTGAAATATTCCTCGGCCTCCAGCACCTCGGTGCGCTGCATGTGGCGGATCTCGATGGCGATGTTCTCGATCGAGCTGGCGATGACGCCCAGCGTGGCGAAGAACATCGCGTGGCGGTCGCGCGGGATGACCTGGGTGCTGATCGGTTCGGGCGAGAGGCCCATCTTGGCGCAGACATGCTCTTCGACCGCGGGGTCGATGTTGGCGAAGGTGCCGACCGCGCCGGAAATGGCGCCGGTCGCCACTTCCTCGCGGGCGCGCAGCAGGCGTTCGCGGCCCCGCGCCATCTCGGCGTAGAAGCGGGCGAAGGTCAGGCCCATGGTCGTCGGCTCGGCATGGATGCCGTGGCTGCGGCCGATGCGGACGGTGTCCTTGTGCTCGTAGGCGCGTTTCTTCAGCGCGGCCAGCACCTTGTCCATGTCGGCCAGCAGGATGTCGGCGGCGCGCACCAGCTGCACGTTCAGCGTGGTGTCCAGCACGTCCGAGCTGGTCATGCCCTGGTGGACGAAGCGCGCCTCCTCGGCGCCGATATGCTCGGCCAGGTGGGTCAGGAAGGCGATGACGTCATGCTTGGTCACGGCCTCGATCTCGTCGATGCGGGCGACGTCGAACTCCACGTTCCTGGCCTTCCAGACGGCCTCGGCATTCTCGCGCGGGATCACGCCAAGGTCGGCCTGGGCGTCGCAGGCATGCGCCTCGATCTCGTACCAGATGCGGAACTTGGTCTCGGGCGACCAGATGGCGACCATTTCGGGACGGGCATAGCGCGGGATCATGCAGGGCTCCTTGGGTTTGCCGGGGTTTTAGCGGCAAGGCCCCGGACCCGCAACCGCGGCGGCAGGGGCCGCGGCGGCCCCTGCGCGGCTGTTGCCGATTCAGGCCAGGACGACGAGCGGCTGGCCGTTCTTCGAGTGGCGATGCGCCAGCTTGCGCGCCTTGCGCCCCGAGGCCAGCATCCGCGCCCCCGCGGGGGCATGGGTGCGCTGGGTCAGTTCGGGGAAGATGGCGAGGATTTCCTCGACCGCCGTGGCGGGCAGGGCGGCAAGGGCCTGCGGGCCCAGATACAGCGACTCGGTCGCGGTGCCGTTGGCCCGGACCACCTCGTGCTGGTCGAAGAGGATATGGACATATTCCACCTCGGCCAGGTCCGTGGCCAGATCGACGCCCTCGATCTGCAAAAGCTGCTTGGCGGCGACCAGGATCTCGTCGGTGCCGAACATCCGCAGGGCGACGCGCGAGCGCAGCAGGATCCGGTGCTGCGGCGAGACGACCAGGTCCGCCGAGGGCATGTCCGGCCCCAGCGCCCCGGCCCTGATGCGGACGGGCGTCAGCCGGGCGCCATGGGTGGCAAGCCGATGCGCGGCAAAGCGGCGGCGCCCGATCCAGCGGACCGGCTGGGGGCCGTGGTCGGCCGTCAGCACCAGGTCGCCGACCGACAGGCTTTCGACCGGAACCGGGCCCTGGGGCGTGTCGATCAGCGTACCGGCGGTGAAGCAGGGAAAGACGTCGTCGTCGTCAAGGACCAGCGTGCCGGCGGGATTGTAGGCGACGTTGACGACGATGGTGTCGAGAAGATTCTGCACCGCCGCAAGAACGTCGCCGGTCAACGAACCGCCAAGGTCCGAGATGTTCACATCCGCCAGGGTGAGCGGTAGTCCAGCGACGGTGCCGGTGATCTTGACGCTGATATGGTCCTCGGTCAGGGGCTGGTCGGTGACGAAATAGGTGTCTTCGCCCTTCACGACGAAAGAGCCGCCGATCGGGTTGACCTGGACCGTCAGCGAGGCCAGCTCGATGCCGAGGAGCTTGACGGTCAGTCCCACGGCCGCCGTGGACAGCGTGCCGGTGCCGGCGAAGGTGCCGCCCGACAGCTGCGGATCGCCCTCGCCATCCACCAGCGAGACGTCGTCGCCGCGGGACAGCGTGGTGCCGTGGGGTTCGTCCACGTCGTACTGGGTGAACTGGGTGGAGCCGCTGAGTTCGTTCAGCAGAAGATTGTTCCCCAGAACCAGGACCGGGGTCTCGGCCTCCAGGTCGATGGTCGCGTCGGGTATTTTGGTGAAATAAGGCATTCTAAGATCCTGTAGCAGGCAGGGCTGCGCCCATGCCGTAGGCTGGAAACCAGCCATCCGCCGACCCCAGAGGACGGATGACCGCACGTCTTGCAACCAAAACGCCATGCGTCTGGCACAGGATCACTGTAGCCGGTTTCGCGTTCGGGTTTCCATCCATTTTGCAGACAAATTGAACTAATTACGGATTGCCCCCGGTGCAGGGCGCCGAATGTTCCGGCATCTGCGGTCGATCAGCCGGGCCAGCCCCCGGCCCGCCCTTATCGACAAGCGCTGCAGGGACGGGCTGGCGCGCGGAAATCGGGCGATAAGTCCGGCCCTTGGGTGGCTTGGCTTCGCCGTGATGCGGATCTGCCGCGCAATCCTTTCGGAAGCAACGGCGCGCCGCGCGGTCGCGGCCCTGGGCTCCAGCAAGACGTTGCCGTGCGGAGGCGATCGTGGCTCTGGCCCGCCCCCGCCTTTGGAATCTGCGGGGTTCCAGAGCCTGCCGACCCGCGGCGCCGGATTGCCGGTTTCCTGGATCGGGAAATGAAAAAGCCGCCCCGAAGGGCGGCTTTCCGGTTCGTTCCGGGCTGCGGCTCAGCAGCTGTAATACATCGCATATTCGATGGGATGGGGGGTATGCTCATAGGCATAGACCTCTTCCCATTTCAGCTTGATGTAGCCTTCCAATTGGTCGCGGGTGAAGACGTCGCCGGCCAGCAGGAAGTCCATGTCCTTCTCCAGCTCCTCCAGCGCCTCGCGCAGGCTGCCGCAGACGGTCGGGATCTCGGCCAGCTCTTCCGGCGGCAGGTCGTAGAGATCCTTGTCCGAGGCCGGGCCGGGGTCGATCTTGTTCTTGATGCCGTCAAGGCCGGCCATCAGCAGCGCCGCAAAGGCCAGGTAGGGGTTGGCCGCCGGGTCGGGGAAGCGGGCCTCGACGCGCTTGGCCTTGGGCGACTCGGTCCACGGAATGCGCACGCAGCCCGAGCGGTTGCGGGCGGAATAGGCGCGCAGCACCGGGGCCTCGAAGCCGGGGATCAGCCGCTTGTAGCTGTTGGTCGCGGGGTTGGTCAGCGCATTCAGCGCCTTGGCGTGCTTGAGCACCCCGCCGATGAACCACAGCGCCTCTTGCGACAGGTCGGCATATTTGTCGCCGGCAAACAGCGGCTTGCCGTCCTTCCAGATCGACATGTTCACGTGCATCCCGGAGCCATTGTCGCCCTTCATCGGCTTGGGCATGAAGGTCGCGGTCTTGCCATAGGCGGCGGCGACGTTGTGGATGACGTATTTGTATTTCTGGATGTTGTCGGCCTGCTCGACCAGCCCGCCGAAGATCATCCCCAGCTCGTGCTGGGCGGTGGCGACCTCGTGGTGGTGCTTGTCGACCTTGATGCCCATGCGCTTCATGGTCGACAGCATCTCGCCGCGGATGTCCTGGGCGGCGTCGATCGGGTTCACCGGGAAATAGCCGCCCTTGTGGGCCGCGCGATGGGCGAGGTTGCCGTCCTCGTAGACGGTGTCGGTGTTCCAGGCGGCATCGACCGAGTCGAGTTCGAACGAGACCTTCTGCGGCGTGACCGAATAGCGCACGTCGTCGAACAGGAAGAACTCGGCCTCGGGGCCGAAATAGGCCGCATCGCCGATTCCGCTGGATTTCAGATAGGCCTCGGCCTTCAGCGCGGTGCCGCGCGGGTCGCGGGCATAGGGCTCGCCCGTGTCGGGCTCGACCACGTTGCAATGCACGCAGAGGGTCTTTTCGGCATAGAACGGGTCGATATAGGCCGAGGAGGCGTCCGGCATCAGCTTCATGTCGGACTGGTCGATGGACTTCCAGCCGGCGATCGAGGAGCCGTCGAACATGAAGCCTTCCTCGAAGAAGTCCTCGTCCACCAGGTCGGCGACCAGCGTCACGTGCTGCAACTTGCCCTTGGGATCGGTGAAGCGGACGTCGACATATTCGACCTCTTCCGTCTTCATCAGATCCAGAACGTCCTTGACTGTCATTGGGATCCTTCCTCCATCAGTCTGCCCGGCGCCGCCGCGGGGCTGGGGTCATCGGTTTCTTGTTGCGGGTCGGGCGGGATCAGACCGCGTCGTCGCCGGTCTCGCCGGTGCGGATGCGGATGGCCTGTTCGACCGGGATGATGAAGATCTTGCCGTCGCCGATCTTCTCGGTGCGCGCGGCCGAGATGATGGCGTCGACGGCGGCCTCGACCAGGTCGTCGGGCAGCACCATCTCGATCTTCACCTTGGGCAGGAAGTCCACGACATATTCCGCGCCGCGATAAAGCTCGGTATGGCCCTTCTGCCGGCCAAAGCCCTTGACCTCGGTGACCGAGAGGCCCTGGACGCCGACTTCCTGAAGTGCCTCTTTCACATCGTCCAGTTTGAAGGGCTTGATGATGGCTTCGACTTTCTTCATCGCCTGATCCTTCTCTCGCGACTTGCCTGCGACCTGATTGGCGGGTTTGATGATGCGGGTAAATGGGGCAGGGCCAGGATCATGCGGCCGATCGCATTTGCCCGGCCGATATGCGTATATTTCGTGCAGAACGATGATAATTTAGGCAGTCACCATGTTTCATGGCACCGAAATCCTGACGACCGCTCAAATGCGCGCCATCGAATCTGCCGCGATGGCCAGCGGCCGGGTCACGGGCGCAGAGTTGATGGAGCGTGCCGGCTGCGCCGTCGCCGGGCAGATCCGGCTGCGCTGGCCCAAGGCGGGCCTGGCGGTGGTGCTGTGCGGGCCGGGCAACAACGGCGGCGACGGCTATGTGGTCGCGCGGCACCTGCACCGGGCGGGCTGGCAGCTGCGGGTGCTGGGCATGGACAATGCCGCCGGCGCGGATGCGGCCCGGATGAAGGCCGAATGGCGGGCGTCGGGCCCGATCCTGCCCCTGACCGAGGATGCCCTGCGCGAGGGCCCCGATGCGGATGTCTATGTGGACGCGATCTTCGGCACCGGCCTGACCCGCGCGCCCGAGGGCGAGATCGCCGCGATCCTGGATCATCTGGGCGGCTCGGGCGGCGATTGGGCGTTCTTCCGCGAACGGCTGGTGGCGGTGGACTGCCCCAGCGGATTGTGCCTCGACAGCGGCGCCTTTCCCGGCCGGCCGCGCGAGCCCGGCGATTTCGACCTGCGCGCCCGGCTGACCGTCGCCTTCGACAGCCCCAAGCCTGGGCATCTGCTGGAACGCGGGCCGGAATGCTGCGGCGAGCTGGTCGTCGCCGACATCGGCCTGCGGCATTGGAGAGAGCGCAACATCGACGGCCGCGGGTTCCGGCCCGCCCGGCTGACCGGCATCTGGCCCCCGTTCGATATTCCCGACGCGCGGTCTGGCACGGTGCTGGCCGACCGGCTTGCCAAGCGGTCGTCCTCGCATCCCCACAAGTTCAGCCACGGCCATGCGCTGGTCGTTGCCGGCGGGCCGGGCAGGGGTGGGGCGGGGCGCCTGTCGGCCCGCGCCGCCCTGCGCATCGGCGCGGGCCTGGTGACGCTTGCGCCGCCGGCCGAGGCCCTGCCGGCCCATGCCGGCCCGCCCGATGCGCTGATGCGCCGGGGAATCGACGATCCGGCCGGGCTGCAGGACATGCTGGCGGACCGCCGGATCAACGCGCTCTGCATCGGTCCCGGCTGCGGGGTCGAGCGCGCGGCGGCGCTGCTGCCCGCGATCCTGGGCGCGGGGCGGGCGGCGGTGCTGGATGCCGATGCGCTGACCGTCCTGTCCCGCGACCCCGGCCTGATGGCGGTGCTGCACGAGAACTGCGTGCTTACCCCCCATGCGGGCGAGTTCGGGCGCGTCTTTCCCGATCTTGCCGCGCGCCTTGACCATCCGCCTGCGCCTGCCGGCATCGGCGATGCCCAGGCGTCCGATCCGGCGCGGATGGCGCGGTTCCTGGCGGAACATGCGGCCTATCGCGAGGAATTGGCAAAAATGCGCGGCCCGCTTTATTCGCGGCTCGACGGCGCCCGCGACGCGGCCGCGCGCTGCGGCGCCGTCGTGCTGCTGAAGGGCCCCGACACGGTGATCGCCGCCCCCGACGGGCGGGCTTGCATCCATTCCGCCTTCGACGTGCCCTGGCTGGCGACGGCGGGCGCGGGCGACGTGCTGGCGGGGATCATCGCCGGCCTTCTGGCCCGCGGCCTGCCGGGGCTGGAGGCGGCGGCAACCGGCGCCCGGCTTCATGCCGAGGCGGCGCGTCGCTTCGGTCCCGGTCTGATCGCCGACGATCTGCCCGAGGCGCTGCCCGCCGTGCTGCGTGGGATGGGAGTCTGAAATTACCCCTCGCATGTGGGCGGTGGCTTTGCTAGACAGCGCGCCATTGCGGGTGTGGCGAAATTGGCAGACGCACCAGATTTAGGTTCTGGCGCCGCAAGGCGTGGGGGTTCAAGTCCCTCCACCCGCACCATTTTGAAAGCAGACGATAATCCGCCTGCGATCGCAATGGTGCCGGCCCTTGGCTCAAGGCGTTTCGGCACATTTTCGGCGCGGTCATGTTCGGTTCCCGGCGGCGTTGCGCCGCCTTTGGCTTGCGCTTTCGGTCGGCCTGGGACCGGAACTTCCAGACCAGGGCGGGCGTCTTGTGCCCGGTGAGGGGCTGAATACACCCTAGCTTCGGCATATCGCCCGCCGTGGATCACCAGCCGGCCGGCGTCATCCAGGGCGCCGATCTTCTCGCGCATGTCCTCTACAGCCCGCTTCCCAAGCGGGCCCATGTGGCGGCTGATCCGGGGGCGTTCCTTGCGATGGGCGCGCAGCCGGGCCGGATTCTTCCTTGGCCAGTTTGATCCCCGTCAAAGCGCGTCGTGGCCGGATGTGCCCTACAGGGCATGGTAACTGGTCTGGGGGTGGAAATGACCCGTCTTTTCATGCTTCTGTTGTCCATCAGCCTGACGACGCTCGCCGGGATCGGCGTGATCATCGTCCTGGCGATGGGATTTTACGATCTGCGCGCCATCCTTCTGGCTGCCGCCGGGGGTGCGATCATCGCCTTGCCCATCACCTGGTATGTCGCCGGGAAGCTGAAGGACAGCATGGGCTAGCAAGCGCCGGGCGCCAGCCCGCAGGGCAGGCAATCAGCCGCGGGGCTGGTCTGCCCGTCAAGCCGCCAGCGCATCCGCGCAGGCGGCAGCCGTGCTTTTTTCCGGCATATCCAAGGCCCAAAAGCCGAAAGGAACGGTCCTGCCCATTTGCGGCGGGGCTTTCCTGCTTTGTTGATTCCCGCGCGGGGGCTGCCCCGGCGGGCCGGCCGCAAGCGCGGGTCGGCCGAAGCCGCCGGCCCCGGATGACCCGGCGGCAAGGAAAGACAGGGCCCCGCGAATCCATCGCAACCTGGGGGTGTTCGCCGCCGCCGCGCAGGGCGCTCATTAAAATCAAGCAAAAACAACATATTGACGTGCCGCTGTTAAGAAATTGTTAACCTGTCTTAAAGGGCAACTGGCCTAAACCGAACAGATCGTTTTAATTGTAAGTCATTGCGTGATCTCTATTGTTGGTTGGTGAGTGATGTTGGTGAATGGCAAGGCCACGCATGCCGCTGGCATGCATTATACCCCTGGCGACAACGGTTGCCTGAGCTTTCTTCAGGTTCCGGGAATCGGGGTCGGCAGCCGAAGCTTCTCGGGCTCGGTGGCGGACTGGTGCGAGCAGGGGTTCTCGATCTGCGAAAGCTACCTGATCGAGGCGCAGACCCTTTCCATCGAAGGCGATCCCTCGGGGTTCGTCGCCATGGCCGAGGCGCAGTTCGACGACGAGCTGGCCGACGAGGTGCTGCTGCACGCCAATGCCCTGCTGAGGGGCATGGCCTTCCGCCGGCTGGGCGGGCGGCTGCAACTGGTCGAAACCGGCGACGAGCCCCTGGGCCTAAACTGGACCGCCATCGCGAACCTGTGGTGCGCGATGGAGACGACCAAGGGCGACATGCGCCTGCCGCGCCTTGAGCCGCAGTTCGAAAAGCGGATGCGCGCGGCGATGCGCCTGTCCTGAACGGGACGGCGGCGCCGGGACGCTTGGATCGGCGGCCGGTTTTGTCTAAGACGGCGTTCCAGTCAGCAGAGGATGCCGCCCGTGGACGCGACCGACCGCATTGCCCGCACCATCGCCGCCGAGATCAGCGCCAGCCCCGCCCAGGTGGCGGCGGCGACCGGCCTCTTGGACGGGGGGGCGACGGTTCCCTTCGTCGCGCGCTATCGCAAGGAGGTCACGGGCGGGCTGGACGACACGCAGCTGCGCACGCTGGCCGAACGGCTGGCCTATCTGCGCGAACTCGAGGCGCGACGGGCGGCGATCCTGGATACGATCCGCGGCCAGGGCAAGCTGACCGAGGATCTGGCCCGCGCCATCGCCGGGGCCGAGACCAAGGCCACGCTGGAAGACATCTATCTGCCCTTCAAGCCCAAGCGCCGCACCAAGGCGATGATCGCGCGCGAAAACGGGCTGGAGCCGCTGCTGCGCGCCATCCAGGAGAACCGCAGCCCCGAGCCCGAGGCGCTGGCGGCGGGCTATCTGACCGAGGCGGTGCCGGATGTGAAATCGGCGCTGGACGGGGCGCGCGACATCCTGGTCGAGGAACTGTCCGAGAATGCGGCGCTGCTGGGCCGGCTGCGCGAATTCATGCAGGCCGAGGCGATCATTTCCGCCAAGGTGGTGCCGGGCAAGGAGCAGGTCGGCGCCAAGTTCAGCGATTATTTCGACCAGTCCGAGAAATGGGCCGCGATCCCGGCGCATCGGGCGCTGGCGATCCTGCGCGGCGCCAAGGAAGAGGTGCTGACCATCGAGATCGCGCCCGAGCCGGAAACCGGCGCGGCGCGGGCCGAGGGCATTGTCGCCTCGGCGCTGGGTCGGCTGGGCGACCAGCCGGGCGACAGGTGGCTGCGCAAGGTGGCGGGCTGGTGCTGGCGGGTGCGGCTGTCGAACACGATGTATATCGACCTGCTGACCGAATTGCGCACCCGCGCCCATGCCGAGGCGATCCGGGTCTTTGCCCGCAACCTGCGCGACCTGCTGCTGGCCTCGCCCGCCGGGCCGCGCGCGACCATCGGCCTGGACCCCGGCATCCGCACCGGGGTCAAGCTGGCCGCGGTGGACGGCACCGGCAAGCTGGTCGAGACGGCGACGCTCTATCCCTTCCCGCCGAAATCCGACCTGCGCGGGGCGGAAGCCGCGCTGGCCGCCGCCATCACCCGCCACAAGATCGAGCTGATCGCCATCGGCAATGGCACCGCCAGCCGCGAGACCGAGCGTTTCGTGGCCGAGGTGCTGAAACGCCTGCCCGAGGGGGTGAAGCAGCCGGTGAAGGTGATCGTGTCCGAGGCCGGCGCCTCGGTCTATTCGGCCTCGGAACTGGCGGCCAAGGAGTTCCCCGGCCTCGACGTGTCGCTGCGCGGTGCGGTGTCCATCGCCCGGCGCTTGCAGGATCCGTTGGCCGAGCTGGTCAAGGTGCCGCCCGAATCCATCGGCGTCGGCCAGTATCAGCATGACGTGGACCAGCGGCAGCTGGCGAAAACGCTGGAGGCGGTGGTCGAGGATGCGGTGAACGCGGTGGGGGTGGACCTGAACACCGCCTCGGCGCCGCTCTTGGCGCATGTCGCCGGGCTGGGGCCGTCGCTGGCGCAGAACATCGTCGCGCATCGCGATGCCTCGGGCGCCTTCCGCTCGCGCGCGGCCTTGAAGAAGGTGACGGGGCTTGGCCCGCGCGCCTTCGAGCAATGCGCGGGCTTCCTGCGCATCCGCGAGGGCGACGAGCCGCTGGACGCCTCGGCCGTCCATCCCGAGGCTTACGGCGTCGCCCGCCGGATCGTCGCCGCCTGCGGCCGCGACATCCGCCAGATCATGGGCAATGGCGCGGCGCTGAAGGACATCCGGGCGGAAGCCTTTGTCGATGAGCATTTCGGCCTGCCCACCATCCGCGACATCCTGTCGGAACTGGAAAAGCCCGGCCGCGACCCGCGCCCGAGCTTCGTCACGGCAAGCTTTGCCGAAGGGGTCGAGGATATCAAGGATCTGCGCCCCGGCATGGCCCTGGAGGGCACGGTGACGAATGTGGCGGCCTTCGGCGCCTTCGTCGACATCGGCGTGCATCAGGACGGGCTGGTGCATATCAGCCAGCTGGCCGACCGTTTCGTGAAGGATCCGAACGAGGTGGTGAAGGTCGGCGACGTGGTCAAGGTGCGCGTGACCGAGGTGGACGTGGCCCGCAAGCGCATCGGCCTGACCATGCGCAAGGACGGCGGCGCCAGCGCCAGGGATGCGCAGAAGGAGCGCGGCCCCAAGGCCCAGCCGGCGCGCGGTCCGAAATCCGCCGCCCCCGCCGGCAAGGAACAGCCGGGCGCCCTGGGCGCGGCGCTGCTGAACGCGCTGCGCAAGAACTGAGCGGGCCGGCCGTCCTCAGTCCGAGACCGAGGATCGCCGGGGGACCAGTTCCGGCAGGTCCGCATCGACCGTGCGGCCGGTCCCCTCGATCCGGTCCAGCAGCAGGTGGACCGCCTGCTCGGCGATCGCCGGAAGATGCAGGTCCAGGGCGGTCAGCGGCGGATCGGACAGCTTCGCCCGCAGCCCGTCATAGCGGGTGGCGATGCGCAATTGCCGGGGCATCGCCAGCCCCAGCTCATGCGCCGCGCGCACCGCGCCGCTGGCAAAGGCGTCGATGGCGGCGAATATCCCGTCGATCGAGGGGTCCGCGCGCAGCAGGCGCAGGGTTTCGCGATAGGCGATCTCCTCGCCCTCTTCCTCGTCCAGGGCGACCAGGGTGGCTTGCTGGCCGCGCCGGGCGACGAAGGCGCGATAGGCCTCAGCGGCCTCGATCTGGCTGGTGCGCGGGGTCGCGCCGACCAGCGCGGCGACATGGCGGCAACCCTGCTGCGCCAGATGGTCCAGCAGCAGCAGCGCGGTTTCCCGCGAGCGGATGTTGACGGCGGGTATGTCGGGCCGGCCCGGCACGGTGCCGATGGAGACGACGGGGATCTTGCGCTGCTCGAACAGGGCGACCAGCGGGTCGTCGCGCATGGGCTCGACCAGGATCACCCCGTCGAAGGCGACCGAGCCCTGGCTGCGGATCGCCGGATGCGGCGGGATCAGGCACAGCGCCAGCTGGCGGGTCAATGCCGACATCGCGGCCGAGGCTGCGATCTCCATCAGGAAGCCCAGCCGCGACGGCCCGGCGGCAATGGCGAAGGGCATCGAGGAGGCCAGCGCGATGGTGCCGCTGCGGCCGCTGCGCAGCGCCCGCGCCATGCTGCTGGGGTGATAGCCGATCTCCTCGGCGATGGCGTGGATGCGCTTGCGGGTCTCGGGGTCGACGTGGCGGCGGCCGCTGAAGGCATGGGAAACGGTCGTGACCGACACCCCCGCGGCCCTGGCCAGATCCGATATGGTGGGCTTGCGCAATGCGTCCTCATTCGCCGCTTTTCGCGGCAAGGCTAGCAGCATCGCCGCACCGGAGGCAACAAAACGATTTGCACGAATCGCGCCGCGTGGTATTTCGGGGGTAAGCAAAACGATTTGCATAAATGTAAACGCCGCTTCAACAACAGGGAAACGCCACGATGGCCAATGCAAAGACGCTTACGCCGCCCGATCCGGTGGACCGGGTTCTGCCGCCGAGGGATCTGATCCTTTACGGCTTCCAGCACGTGCTGGTGATGGCCGCATCGCCGATAACGGCGGTGTTTCTGGTGGCGCAGACGCTGGGCTTCGACCCGGCGCTGACCGTGTCGATCATCAGCGCCACCTTCCTGGTCTGCGGGCTGGGCTCGATCCTGCAAAGCTTCGGGCCGGCCGGTTTCGGGGCGCGGCTGCCCTTCATCATGGTTCCGGGCGGCGCCCCCATCGCGATCTTCCTGGCCATCGCCAGCCAGACCGACGTGCAGACGGCGGTGGGCGCGGTGCTGATGACCGGAGTGTTCTATTTCCTGGCGCTGCCGGTCTTTCGCCGGTTGCTGCGCTTTTTCCCGCCCATCGTGGTGGGCACCATGCTGCTGCTGGTGGCGGTCAACCTGGTCAAGATCTATGGCGGCACCATCACCGGCAAGCCCGGCAGCGAGGGCTTTGCCGATCCGGTCAATGTCGGGCTGGCGCTGGCGACCATCGCGCTGACGGTGATCTTCTCGCGCGTGTTCACCGGCACGCTCCAGCGCATCTCGGTGATGCTGGGGCTGATCGCGGGAACGCTGCTGGCGGCGGCGCTGGGCCGGCTCGACCTGTCGGGCGTGATGCAGGGACCGCTGGTCGCGGTGCCGCAGCTGTTTCCGTTCGGGATGCCGAAGTTCGACCTGATCGCCTCGCTGCCGCTGATCATCTTCTCGATCATCTCGATGGCCGAGGCGACCGGCCAGACCATCGCCACCGCCGAGATCGTGGACCGCAAGGGCGACGCCCATGCCATCGTGCCGCGCACCATCCGCGGCGATGCGGTGGCCTCGATCCTGGGCGGGCTGTTCGGCACCTCGCTGATCATCACCTCGGGCGAGAACATCGGCATCGTCCGCGCGACCGGGGTGCGCTCGCGCCATGTCACCGCCATGGCGGGGGTGATCCTGGTGCTGATCGCGCTGCTGGCGCCGGTGTCGCGGCTGGCCAGCGTCCTGCCCGGCCCGGTCGTCGGCGGCACGGCCGTCATCGTCTTTTCCATCATCGGCGTGATCGGCATCCATGTGCTGAGCCGCGTCGACCTGCGCGAACATGGCGCGATGTTCACGCTGGCCTCGGGGCTGGCCATGGGGCTGATGCCGATCCTGGTGCCCGGCGTCTACAGCCAGTTCCCGCAATGGTCGCAGATGATCCTGGGCAATGGGCTGGCGATGGGCACGATCACCGCGGCCGTGGTCAACGCCTTCTTCCAGTTCAGCGCCCCCAAACCTGTCGATGCCACGGAGCATGCCTGATGACCGACCTGCGCCAGACCTTTGCCCGAACCGACGAGACGATCGTCGCGCCGGGGCGCCTGCTTCTTGACGGAGGGCCGCAGCGCGACATGGCCGTGCTGCTGCGTGCCGGCCGCTTTGCCGATGTCGGCCAAGCCGCCGCGCTTTGCGCCCGCCATCCCCAGGCGCGGCTGGTCGAACTGCCCGATCACCTGATGATGCCGGGCTTCATCGACACCCACACCCACCTGACGCAATCGCTGGGCAAGTCGCTGGTCTTCGGCGAACCCTCCGAGATCTTTCGCCGCATCTGGGTGCCGCTGGAGGGCAGCCTGGACGAACACATGGTCTACCTGTCCTCGAAGCTGGCGGCGCTGGAATGCCTGCGGGGCGGCTTTACCACGGCGATCGACGCCGGCACGCGCTCGGCCGGCCATATCGGCAAGCTTGCCCTTGCCTCGCGCGAGGTGGGGTTGCGGCTGGTGGTGGCGCAGATCTGCAACGACCTGGGCGGCGCGGCGGTGGTGCCGGATCGCGGCCAGATCCTGCGCAACGCCCAGGCGCACCTGGCCGCCTGCCAGGGCGATCCGCTGATCCATGCCTCGCTGGCCATCTCGATCCCCGAGGTGGCCAGCGACGAGATGCTGCGCGAGGTCTCGGCCATGGCGGCCGAGGCGGGCGTGACCTTCCAGACCCATGTGAACGAGCATCTGGTGGCGGTCGAACGCTCGCTGGTCGCGCATGGCCGCCGGCCGCTGGAGCATCTGGCCCATGTCGGCGCGCTGGGGCCGCAGACCCTGATCGCGCATTCGACGCTGGTCACGCCGTCGGAGCTGAACCTGCTGCGCGATACCGGCACCGCCGTCGCCTACAACCCCGTCGCCTCGGTCTGGAAGGGGAACGCGGTCGCGCCGGCGTTGCAGATGCAGGCGCTTGGCATCCGCTTCGGGCTGGGCACGGACGGCACGCGGGCCGACGGGTTCCGGCTGATGGACGCGGCCGAAAGCATGCAGCGCGTGGCCTATGGGCTGGCCTCGGGCGACAGTTCCTGCGGCGGCGGCTGGCTGTGGCTGGATGCGGCGACGCGGATGGCCGCCGATGCCGGCGGTCTGGCCGGCGTGACCGGCCGCATCGCCAAGGGGCTGGCGGCCGACTTCCTGCTGGTCGACCTGGACCGGCCCGAATTCACCCCCTCGCACGACCTGAGCTGGGAGCTGGTGCGCTATGGCAACCGCGACCAGATCGACGCGGTCTTTACCAATGGCCGGCTGAGGATGGTGCAGGGCTGGCCGGTGGACTGGGACGCGCGCGCCCTGATGGAAGAGATCAGGGATCTGGCCGCGCCGGCCATCGCCGCCGCGCCGATCCAGCGCATCCATCCGACGGCGGACAGCCTGATCGACATGAGGCTGGCGTGACCCTTTCCATCTTTCTGGGCCTGTCGCTGCTGGTCGCCGCATCCGCATTCGTCCAGGGTGCGGTGGGCATCGGCTTTGCCCTGATCATGGCGCCGGTCTTCGGCTTCGTCGATGCCAGCCACCTGCCCGTCACCCTGCTTATCCTGATGCTGCCGCTGAACTTCCTGGTCGCATGGCGCGAGCGGCAGATGATCGACCGGCAGGGCACCGGGTGGATCACCTTCGGCCGCTTCTTCGGGACGTTCCTGGGCATGGCGGTGCTGGTCGCGCTGTCGGTGCGCCAGCTTGAGATCGCCGTCGGCCTGCTGACGGTGCTGGCCGCCGTCGCGGCCCTGCTGGCGCCGCCCTTCGCCCCCAGCCGCTCGGCCTCGCTGGGGGTGGGGCTGTTCACCGGCGTGACCGAGACGGCGACGGGCATCGGCGGCCCGCCGCTGGCGCTGCTATACCAGCACGCCCCCGGCCCGGTGCTGCGCTCGACCGTGGCGACCTGCTTTCTGGTCGGAGAGGCGATCTCGCTGGTCATCCTGCTGGTCGCCGGGCGGATCGGCGGGCAGCAGATCCTGGCGGCGCTGGCGCTGATCCCGGCGGTGCTGGTCGGCAGCCTGCTGTCGCGGCATGTCCATGCCCATGTCAACGGGCCGGCGCTGCGGCTGGCGGTGCTGGTCTTCTCCATCGTCAGCGGCGCGGCGCTGGTCCTGAAGGGTTAGGGCGCGGGGGCTCAGCCGGACTTGCGCCGCGAGCCCGCGCCCGCCGCCTTCCTGCGGGCGGGCGGCTTTTTCCGGGCCAAGCCCGCGCTTTCGCGCAGCGCCGCCATCAGGTCCACGACATTCTCGCGCTTGGGCGCCGGGCGGGGCTTGATCTTGCGGCCCTCCAGCTTGGCGCGGACCAGGTCCGCCAGCGCCGCCTCGTAACGGTCGTCGAAGGCGGCGATGTCGAACGCGCCCATCTTGGTGGCGATGATATGCTTGGCCAGCTCCAGCATCTCGCCCTTGATCTTCACGGCCGAGATGTCGCGGAACGCCTCGCTGGCCGAGCGCACCTCGTAGTCGAAATTCAGCGTCGAGGCGATCATGCCCGGCCCATGCGCGCGGACCAGCACCGTGCGCACGCGGCGAAACAGCACCGCCCGCGCCAGCGCCGCCGCCTGCTTGCGGCGCATGCCTTCGCGGATCAGGGCAAAGGCTTCCTCGGCCGTCCGGTCCGCCGGCGTCAGGTAATAGGGGCGGTCGAAATAGACGTCGTCGATGTCCTTGCAGGCGATGAAACCCGCGACGGCCAGGGTCTTGTCGCTTTCCGGCATGGCCGCGGCGATCTCGTCGGGGTCCAGGACGACGTAGTCGCCCTCGCCGACCTCGTAGCCCTTGACCTGGTCGTCCTTTTCCACCGGCTTGCCGGTGTCGCTGTCGATGAACTGCCGGCGCACCCGGTTCCCGGTCGCCCGGTTCAGCGTGTGAAAGGCGATGCGTTCCGAGGTCGAGGCCGCGGCGTGAAGCGCGACCGGGCAGCTGACCTCGGCGATCTTCAGCATCCCCTTCCAGATCGCCCGCGGTGCCATGGCCTGCCTTCCCGGTGAAATACGACGTCGGCCCAACGTCCCCAGCCTGGCGGCGGTTCCGGCGGCGCGGGCGGCCTATCCCTGGTCCTTGCGGGGGATGATGCTGATCGCGCCGCTGATCTCCAGCACGGCGGCGTCGATCTGTTGCAGGTTGGCCAGGCCATGCTGGACGCGTGCCGCCTCCAGGATGTCGGTGATGCCCATGCGCGAGCGTTCCAGCGCGGCGCGGTCGACCTCGCCCCGGCTCATCAGCACCGTGGGGGTGCCGTCCAGCCAGGTCGCCAGCCGGGTCGAGCGCATCTTGGCAAAGGACAGGATCACGTCGACGGTGACCAGGGTGATCATCAGCACCACCGCGTTCACGATCGAGAAATCGTCGCCCAGCAGCGCCTGCTGCGTGGTCTCGGCGATGATGAGCAGCAGCACGAGGTCGAAGGGCGTGGTCTGCGCCAGCGTCCGGCGTCCCGACAGCCGGGTCATGACCAGCAGCGCCAGATAGATCGCGACGCCTCGGATGACGGAATCCATGGCTTGGCCTTCAGGGCAGGATCAGGATATGGGCGGCGCGGCGTTGCGCGCCGATGGCGATGTCAAGCCGCGTCCAGCCGAAATGCAGCGCCCGCACCTCCAGGACCACCTTGTGCGGCCCCTGCGCCGGCACGGCAAAGCCTTGGCCGCGGCCCGAAAGCGTGGCTTGCGCCGGTTCGGGCTGGATGCGCTCGACCGAGAAGCGGTCGAAGAAATCCTGCCCGATGCGAAAGGAATGCATTGCGGCCGGGCGTTCGAAGGTGATCGAGACCTCGTCGGTGCCCTCCCAGCGGCTGATGCGGGGAAATTCGACCCGCGCGCCGTCCAGGCGCAATTCGCCCTTGTGCAGCGCGCCGCCGCTTCCCGTCAGGCCCAGCAGCGCCAGCAGGCAGACCGCGCCGAAGAGCAGCCAGGCGATGCGCTGGATGCGCCAGAACCGGCGCTGGAAGCGGCGGTCCTCGTCCAGTTGCAGGCCGTCGTCGCGCAGGGAGGGGACGCGCAGGGTGGGGCTGTTGGATCGGGGGTTCGGCATGGCGGTCCTGGCAAGGCGATATGCTGGCGCCCGCAGCCGGGGCCGGCTGCGGGGCCGTGGCTGCCGGCGCTTACTGGGTCACGGGGGCGGGGCCGTCCTCGTCGAACTCGGGCAGGGCTTCGAGCTGCTGGCGGGTCCAGGGCAGATAGATGCGGATGTCGGTATCCTTGCGATAGACCACCAGGTCGCCGACCGGGATGGCGACGCGATGCTCGCCCATGCCCAGGAAGCCGCCCACGTCGATGATGGCATGGCTGATCTCGGCCGATCCCATCGGCTGGGCTTCCCCCTCGGGCGCGGTCTGCACCGGGGGCGTGGTGGCATCGGTGGGGGTGATGGTGCCGGCATCCGAGCCGATCCCCTCGATCCGGTCGCTGTCGCCGCGGTCGGTGCCGCTGGCCACGTTCGAGGAATCGGTGTCGAGGCCCGGTGCGGTGGCCTCGGGGCTGGCCGTGCCGCTTTCGACCGAGGTGTTCGCATCCTCGGTGGCGGGGGCGGTGTCGGTGGTGGTCGTCTCGGTGTCGCCGGTGGCGGCCATGCCGGTCGTGTCGCCGGTGTCGGTGCCCGTCTCGGCCGCGGCGGGCGGCGGGGCGGCGGGCGTGGTTTCGGTGGCGGCATCCGGCACCTCGGTATCGGCACCCGGCGCAGGCATGGTCGTGGCGGCATCGCTGCCTTGCATCGCCGCGCCGGCGTCGCCGCCTTGCAGCGAGGTGGAGCCGTTGGCGAAGACCAGCCCATGCACCTCGCCGATCTCGTCGCCGCTGGCGTCGTAGACGGTGGCGCCCTGCAGGTTCTCGGTGGTCAACACCACCTCGCCTTCGACATAGCCGTCGGGCGGGGTGATGGTGGGCAGGGGCTCGTCGGCGGCGGGCGCGGTTTCCTGACCCATCGGGACGGGCTGGCTTTCGGTCTCCTGGGCCTGGGCGGCGGTCACGCTCAGCGCGGCGGCAAGGGCGGTGGTGACGAACAACTGTTTCATCTCATTCCTCCTCTGGATGCGGGGTTTGCGCAGGGCGGTTGAACCGTGGCCGGCGGCAAATGTTCCCGCCGCAGCCTTCACGGCACCGTTATGGAACAGACCGGCCTTCCGGCAGTTGGGGGTGCCTCAACCGGACAAAGCAGAGGAGGGCCCAATGGACCACAGCACCCATATCCGACTGAACGAAAGCGAGCTGACCGAGGCCGCGCTGACCGGCGCCACCATCTATGGCCCCGGCGACGAAAGGATCGGCCATGTCTCGCATGTCCATGGCGTCGGTAGCGAGGCGGTGGTGGTGATCGACGTCGGCGGCTTCCTGGGCATCGGCTCGAAGCCCGTCGCCGTTCCCGCCCGCGAGCTGGACTTCATGCGCGACGGCAGCAACAGCGTCCACGCCGTCTCGCGCTGGACCAAGGACGAGCTGAAGCAGATGCCCGAGCATCGGGACTGACCCCCGCGGCCGGCCGCGATCCGCTCCGGCCAGCCCTGACCAGCCCCTGACAAGGAGGACTTCGCCATGGGCGAGAAATTCGATCCCAAAGCCGAAAACGAAAAGTTCAACGTCCAGCAAAGGGCGCAGCAGCTGAAGATGGGCAATGCCGATCCGGTGCTGAACCCCAAGCAGATGCAGCGTTCGAACGAACCCAATGCCGGCGGGGAGAACCGCGAGGCGGGCGACCGCAAGGCCCGGCAGAACGACCGCGCCACCAATGGCGGCGAATGACGCCGCGCCCTGGCCGGAACCGGGCGCCTAACCAGGAGGCCTAAGCAGGAGGATCGAGACCATGCCAGCCAAATCCAAGGCGCAGCAGAAGGCGGCCGGCGCGGCGCTGGCCGCCAAGCGCGGCGAGACGAGCAAGGACGAATTGCGCGGCCCCTCGAAGCAGATGCACGATTCGATGAGCGAAAGCGAGCTTGAGGAACTGGCCGCCACCAAGCGCAAGGGCAAGCCCGAACACAAGCCCGAACACAAGGGCTGACCCCGAACACAAGGGTTGAACCGGGGCCGACAGGCGCCGGAAAGGGGGCAGGGACCGCGGTCTCCGCCCCTTTTCGTTCAGTAGTTTCCCGGCGGGTCGCTGGCCGGGAAGGATTCGTCGCTTTGCTCGTCCACGATGTCCCAGTTGCGCGGCGGGTTTTCCATCTGCCGCCGGCCGGCGGGGCGGATCTCGTCCTGGCGCCGGCGGCTGCGGTGGCGGGGCCCGGTAGCGGGCCGGGCCAGCGCATCGCAGGCGCCCTTGAGCGCGAAACCGGCGGCCAGGCCGCAGAGGAACGCAAGATGGCGGTTGTTCATGGTCGACTCCCTTCTCAGATCATCGGTTTGCCGCCGGTGACGGCGATGGTCGCACCCGAGACATAGCTCGACATCGGCTCGGCCAGCATGACATAGGCCGAGGCCAGCTCGACCGGCTGGGCGGGACGCTTCATCGGGTAGTTGGCGCCGAACTCGGCCACCTCCTCGGGCGGCATGCTGGCCGGGATCAGCGGCGTCCAGACCGGGCCGGGCGCCACGGCATTCACCCGGATGCCGCGTTCGGCCAGCATCTGCGCCAGCCCGGTGGTGAAGTTCTGGATCGCGCCCTTGGTCGTGGCATAGGCCAGTAGCTTGGGATTGGGCTTGTCGGCGTTGATCGAGGCGGTGTTGATGATCGCCGAGCCCCTGGGCATATGCGGCACCGCCGCCTTGGTCAGGTAGAAGATCGCGTCGATGTTGACCGCGAAGGTGCGGCGCCATTCCTCGTCCGCGATCTCCTCGATGCCGTCGAACAGCGCCTGGTGCGCGGCGTTGTTGACCAGGATGTCGATGCGGCCGAAGCGCTCGACCACGTCGGCGACGATCTTGCGGCAATGGTCCGGGTCGGCGATGTCGCCGGGGATGGACAGGCAGTCGCGCCCGGCCTCGCGCACCAGATCGGCGGTGCTGGCGGCGTCCCCGCTCTCGTTCAGCCAGGACAGCGCCAGGTCGGCGCCCTCGCGGGCATAGGCGATGGCGACGGCGCGGCCGATGCCGCTGTCGCCGCCGGTGATCAGCGCCACCTTGCCCTCCAGCCGGCCGGCGCCCTTCCAGCTTTCCTCGCCATGGTCGGGGCGCGGATCCATGTTTCGAAAGCTGCCGGGCAGGGATTGCTGCTGTTTCGGAAAGGGCGGCTTGGGATAATCGCTCATCTGTCGGGCCTTTCATCGGGATGGGGGACGCCGGGCTGCTTGTTGCCGTCGCCCTGACGGTTCGGATCCTCGGTGACGGCGCCGGCCGGGTCCATGCGCTGCTGGCGCTGGTCCAGCACATGCGGCGCGGGATGGCGCAGCCGCTCGACGGCCGAGACCGGCGCCTGCGGCGGCTCGGCCGCGCCGGGGACGGGGGGATAACGATCCGGCGCCGGCGATGTTCCCGGCGCGCGCCGGCCGATGGCCCATGCGGCCAGCAATCCCAGCGACAGCCCGACGCCCAGGGCGGCAAGCCCGGCCAGGACGGCCCAGGGCGGCAGCACCAGCCCCCATCCCGGACGCAGCCGGGCGGGCAGCAGGCCATAGTCGATCAGCCCGGCCATGGCGGCGGTGGCCAGCCCCGCCAGCCAGGCCAGCCATGGCCCGCCCCGTGCCGCCCGGCGGACCAGCAGCACCGCCACCCCCGCCCAAAAGAAGCACGAGGCGACATGGATGGCGGTGCCCAGGCCGGTATGGGCCAGGTCCAGGGCGGTGGTCCGGGCGGCCTCGGCCCCGTGCAGCGCATGGGTGGTGGCGTTCAGCGGCATCCAGGGCGGCAGGCCGCGCCCGGCCGAAAGCGCCGCCAGGACCGGGATCGACAGCAGTGCCGCGCCTGCGCCGGCCAGGGGCCATGCCAGGGTGAATCGGGCCATGGGGATGGGACGGGCCATGGGTTTCCTCCTTCTTTGACGGGCAACCAGCGGCCGGGGCGTTTGTTCCTTGGAACATTTTCCGCCGGTTCTGGTTCAGGGCGTCCCGATTGGATTTTTTCAACGCAGGAGACCTGAGAGATGGCCCACAAGGTTCTTGACGACCTGTTCCACGACACGCTGAAGGACATCTATTATGCCGAGCGCCAGATCCTGAAGGCGCTGCCCAAGATGGCGCGGGGCGCGCAGTCCGACCGGCTGCGCAAGGCCTTCGAGAAGCATCGCGAGGAGACCGAGATCCATGTCGAGCGCCTCCAGCAGGTGTTCGAGATCCTGGGGAAGGCGGCGCGCGGCAAGACCTGCCCGGCCATCGACGGCATCATCGAGGAGGGCGAGGAGGTGATGGCCACCTTCAAGGGCGCCCCGGCGCTGGATGCCGGGCTTGTGGCGGCTGCGCAGGCGGTCGAGCATTACGAGATCGCCCGCTACGGCACCCTGCGGCAATGGGCCAAGCAGCTGGGCCTGAAGGAGGCCGCGGCGCTTCTGGGCCAGACGCTGGAAGAGGAATCGGCGACCGACGAGCTGCTGACCGAGATCGCCGAAAGCGAGGCCAACCGCGAGGCGGCCGAACCGGCCTGAGCGCGGGTTCCCGGCTTGCCCCCGTGAGCCGGGGGACTGTCGGGGCTTTTCGGGGCCTGAAGGCGTGCCTCGGTGCCCCGTCGTGGCCCGCAAGCCTTTCCCCGTTTTCGGAAGGGATAGGCCGGGGCCGATTCGCGGTGCGGGCCACGACGACGACCACCATGCCTCCCCGCGCCGCGACGAGGACGGCCGGTGCATTCTCGCGCCGTCATGACGACCATGCGCGCGCCGCGCTAGGAGGCTGGTTCGGTCGCCCCGAGGGTCATGCCGAGGCCGCCTACCACAGCTGGGACCATCACCGGGACGACGACCGGCGCTACGGTTCGCGCCGCGACGATGACGGCCGGTGCATTCTCGCGCTGTCATGACGACGACCGGTGCAGCTATTCGCGCGGCCGCGATGACGACCATGCGCGCGACTGCGCGCCAGGGCGGCTGGTTCGGCCACCCCGAGGGCCATGCCGAGGCCACCCGCCGGGGCTGGGACCACCGCCGGGACGACGATGATCGCCGTTATTCCTCGCACCACGACGAGGACGACGACCGCCGCCATGCCGCGCGCGGGCGGCGCTGAGGCGCGACGGAAAAGGAGGCCGCGCCGGCCCCCCTTTTCGTCCTCCCGGAGAGGATCATGGCCGCACAACACCGAAAAACGCAGGGTAACCGCTGCATCCGCGCCAGGCGACTGGCCGCGGCCGGACCGGCGACAAGGTCGCCTTCCCCGATCCCGCTCCGGCCCCGTTCGGCATCGGTGAGGTGGCCGCGTGCAGCGGCGGAGGGGCCGCTTCGCCGAGCTGAAGGCCGCGTCCCGGCTGCCCCACGATCCGGAGTCGAGGCCGCTGCTGCAGCGGCTGGGCCTCGCCGCGCTCCCGGCCCAGATCCGGCAAAAGCCGCCTATCCTAGCGCCTCCCTTACCAGCGCGTCCGCAAGCGCCGCGTTCCTGGCCCTGCAGCCGGTCGCGCTTTTGCTGGTGCTGCCGGGCCTGCGCCTCCGACCCTTCAGGTCGGGCGCGACATCTTCTGCCGCTGCCAGATCCGTTCGACCAGCGTGACCAGCAGCGCGCCCAGCTCGCGCTCGCGGCCGAGATGCGGCAGAAGCGCCAGCGCCTGTTCCAGCGCATCCTCGACCAGCGCATCCGCCAGCGCCGCGTCCTGCACCAGATAGCGCGCCAGCGCCCGCAGCCGCGGCAGCATATCCGTCACCGTCATCTCGGGCGTGCAGCACAGCCCGGCCCTGTAGATTGCGCTGTGCAGCAGGATGGCCGAGGCGAGCGCCTCGGGGCCCTCGTGGCTTGGCACGCAATGGCCATGCGGGTAGAGGCCCAGGCCGGGCCCAGGCGCCTGGGCGAAGATGACGAAGGGGATGCCGGCGGCCTGCAGGCTCTGCGCCAGCGGCGCCGGGTCGCGCAGGTTCAGCACCGCCGCGTCGACCTGCATCGGTCCGGGCCGGACCAGCGCGGCCACAAGGCTGCCGCTGAAGCGGATCTCCGCCGGCCCGTCACCCTCTCCGTCCCCAGCCCCGTCTCCAGCCCCGTCTCCGGCCCAAGGCGCGGCCAGCCGGTGGCGCGCCAGCATCGGCGGCAGGACCGGCGCGTGAACCGACGCATGGGTTGGCGGGTGGGCCGAAGCATGGGCCGAAGCATGGGTTGGCGCGCAGGATTGCGTATGGGTCCGGGGCGCAGCGTCCACCAGCACCTCGACCGAGGCGCCGGCCTGGCGCAGGTAATCCGCCACCGATCCCGCCCCGGCCGCGCCATCCTCCCACAGCGCCAGCCGCAGCCCGTGCAGGTCGGCGCTGCGGTAGAAATGCCGCACCCCCGCGGGCGAGATGCAGGAAAGGGTTTTCCGGTTCGGCATGACCCGGATCCTCAGGCCCCGGCAGGCGACGAAAGGCGCCTAAACGCCAGCCGCCAGAACCGGAAGACGGCGCTTTCCCCTTCCCGCGATGCCGGGGGCATGTCGGTCTTGCGAGGGAAACGCCCGGTCCCGGTGGGCGGGAGGCTGGCGGGGGTCTTGCGGTTGGGCATCGCGGGGCTTCTCGTGCTGCTTGGGGGTAGGTCGGCCTTGCGAGGGAAACGCGCGGTCCCGGTGGGCGGGAGGCTGGCGAGGGTGTTGCGGTCGGGCATCGCGGGGCTTCCCATGCTGCTTGGGGGCTCGGGCGGCCGGGCGGTGCCGCCCGAGGCGCTCATTGCGACGGCTGGCCGGGATCGGCCGGTGCCGTTCCGGCGGGGGCGCTGTCCGGGGATGCGGCGTCGGCGGGGGCAGTCCCGGCCGGGGCGGTATCGCTCGGCGCGGTCTCGTCGGGCGCGACGTCAGGAGACCCCGCGTCGGCAGGCGCGGCCTCGGGCGTGCTGCTGGTGGGCGCGGTCTCGTCGGCAGCAGGCGCCGCGTCGGCGGGTGTGGTGGCGGGTGCGGTCTCGACCCCGGTGGCGGGGGCGCCCGAGGCGGGGGGGTCGGCGATCTCGTCCACCGGACCCGGCACCTGGCCGGGGATCTCGGGATCGCTGGTCTCGTCGTTGAACCACCAGAGAAACCCCGCCAGCGCGATCAGCACGGCCGCGAGGATGCCGATGATCGGGACGAGGTGGCGGCGTCTTTGCCTTTCCAGGTCGGTGCGGGGTGCGGACATTGCAAAGCTCCTGTGCTGGTGTCGGACAGGCCCTAGACGGGCCCCATTGGCGCGGCCGCCCCGTCGGGCGGCCTTCCGCGGGGTCCCCCTCGGGCGTGCTTGGGGACGGCCATGGAAAGGAAACACCCGCCGCCCCCGGCTTGTTCCCCTAGGCCGCGGCCCAGGCGTCCAGAACCTCGCCCAGCGGTGCGGTCTCGACCTGCTGCGAGAACCGCGTGCGGTAGAGCGTCATCGCCGCGTCATGGCCCTGGTCGGTCGAGGAACAGACCGCATCGCCCACCAGCACCACCCGGTAGCCCAGGTCGACCGCGCCCATCACCGTGCCCAGCACGCAGACGTCGGTCTCGCCGCCGGTGATCACCAGCGTGGTGATCCCGGCGCGGCGCAGCCAGCGGTGCAGCCGCCCGTCGTGCCAGGGCGAATAGACCGGCTTGTCGACCACCCGGGCCGGCGGCACATGCCGCGCCAGCTCGGGCAGCAACTCGAGCCATGTGCGGTCCAGCCGCTCGCGCAGCATCTCGGGCCATTGCGCGTAATAGCGCGCCCAGGCGCCGGGCGCCGCCCCGAGCCGCTCGGGCGGGATGAAGCGGGTGAAGACGGTGTGCTGCGGCCGCGCCTCGACCAGCGTCGCAACCGCCGGCCGAACCTGCTCGATCCACGGCACCGCCCAGGCAGAGCCGGGCCCGAACAGCCGCTGCATGTCGACGCAAAGATGGACCGTCGCCGCCGGAAGGCGGCCGAAGCGAAGGGTTTCTGCCATGGCGCCGGGGTTCTTGATGATCGGGACGTTTCATGCAGAACCGGGCAGCGCCGGAATCGTTCCGCGAATCGTTCCGTGCCAGGGCCTGGGGCGGGCGAATTTTTCCGGGAACATTCCCGCGCCCGGCCGGTTGGGTGGCGCATGATTTCGTGCGCCGGGCCGCGATCGCGGCCGGCACGAGCCGGCGCCGGTCATTTTCCCCCGGCGCCGCGTGCCAGGATGGGAAACCGCCGGACAATGTCCCGCGTTGCGCTATTTTGCGTCGGACGGGGACGGGCATACCGGATGGGGCGGCAGCAGCGCGACGGAGGGGCGATGGACGGATCGGTGCATTTTCTGGATGGCGGCGGCGAGATGGGCAAGGCGATCCGCGACCATGACTGGTCCGGCAACGCGCTTGGCCCGCCCGACGGCTGGCCCTCGGCGCTCAAGATCGCGCTGGGGATGGCGCTGAACTCGAAATTCCCGAAATGCATCGTCTGGGGTCCGGGGCTGATCACCCTGCACAACGACGCCTTTCGCCCGATCCTGGGCAACAAGGGCAATGTGCTGGGCCGGTCCTTCGCCGAGGTCTGGAGCGAGGCCTGGGAGGAGATCGGCCCCATTGCCGAGCGCGCCTATGCCGGCGAGGCGACCTTCATCGAGGATTTTCCGCTGGTCATCGACCGCTACGGCTATCCCGAGCAATGCCATTTCACCTTTTGCTACAGCCCGATCCGCGACGAGAACGGGGTGGTGCGCGGCATGATCGACACGGTGATCGAGACCACCGGCAAGGTCGAGGCCACCCGCCAGCTGCGGCTGGTGAACGGCGAGCTGGGCCACCGGATCAAGAACACGCTGACCGTGGTCTCGGCCATCGTCAACCAGACGCTGCTGAGCCATGACGGCCCCGAGGCGCGCGAGATCCTGCGCCAGCGCATCGGCGCCCTGGCCCAGGCGCAGACGCTGCTGACCGATTCCAGCGCGCTGGATGCCGAAATCGGCCAGGTGGTCCGGCAGGCGCTGACGCCGTTTCGCACCGGGCAGCGGCGCTTCCGCATCGCCGGCCCGCCGGTGCGGCTGTCGGCCAGGCAGG
Source organism: Paracoccus versutus (assembly GCF_029909795.1). Taxonomy (NCBI): domain Bacteria; kingdom Pseudomonadati; phylum Pseudomonadota; class Alphaproteobacteria; order Rhodobacterales; family Paracoccaceae; genus Paracoccus; species Paracoccus versutus. The sequence continues at coordinate 1,967,480 of NZ_CP038196.1, read as the reverse complement.
CGCTGACCCTGGCGCTGGCCATCAACGAACTGGCGACCAACGCGCTGAAATACGGCGCGCTGTCGGTCCCGCAGGGCGCGGTGGACCTGGGCTGGACCGGCGGGCGGCCGGGCAGCGACGACCCTTTCCGGCTGCTCTGGGCGGAATCGGGCGGCCCGCCCGTCGCCTCCCATGCCGGCAAGGGCTTCGGCTCGCTCATCATCGAGGAGGCGCTGGCCCAGGACTTCATGGGCGAAAGCGTGATCCGCCACGAGCCCGAGGGCCTGCGCTGCGAATTGCACAGCCGCATGAGCCACCTGGGCGCGGGCGAGGGCGAGGGTGCGCCGGGCTGATCCCGGCGCCGCTGGCCTATTCGATCACCGCGCAGGCCAGCCGGTCGCCGGCGCCGCCGGTGGGCTGGGTCTGGTAGTCGTCGGGACCGGCATGGATCATCAGCGCCCGACCCCTGATCGCATTGTCGCCCTCGGCCAGCGTCACCAGCGGGTTGAAGACCTGCGCCCGCGCGGTGCCCTCGGCATCGACCCAGATGTTGGGCATGTCGCCGGCATGGGGGCCGCCCTCGGCCAGCACGCCATGCGGGGCCTGCGAGGGGTTGAAGTGGCCGCCCGCCGATTCATGGCCGGTGGCGTGGTCGCAGCTGCCGGTTTCGTGGACGTGGAAGGCGACCCATTGGCTGGCCGGCAGCCCGGTCGCCTCGACCTCGATCAGCACGCCGGTCGGCGTCGCCGTCAGCGCCGCGGTTCCGGCCTCTTGCCCCTCGGTGTCAAGGAAAACCGCCTTGGCATCCTGGGCATGGGCCGAAAGCGGCATCAGGGCGAGGCCGAGGGCCAGAAGATATTTGGGCATTGCTGTTTCTCCCAGTGCTGCATGTCGGCGGGGGAACCCCCGGCCCGCGGGCTTTGTTCCCGCGAGCCGGGGAAATCCGCCGCCAGGCCGGATCACAGGCCGCGGCGGAACTCTTCGACCAGCCAGGCGACGATGCTGCGAAAGGCTTCCTGCGGTGTGGCCCCGGCGGCCATGGCCGAGGCGAACAGCGCCCGCTGCCGCTCGGCCGCGCTGCCGCGGGCGATCATGTCGCGCAGCCCGGCCACCGCGGGCTGGCTGTCCAGCGCATCGGCATCCTCGGCGATGGCGGCAAGCCAGCCCTCGGCGATCTCGTCGAAGGGAAGGATGCGGCGGGTGCCGAAGTCGATCAGCCCCTCGGTCAGCCCATAGCGGGTCGCGCGCCAGCGGTTCTCGCCCAGCAGGAAGTTGTCGTATTGCCGCCAGCGCAGGTTCTGCCGCGACAGCCGCCACAACATGCGCAGCGTCGCCTGCACCAGCGCGACCAGGGTGATCGTGTCATCCAGCCGGGGGCAGGCGTCGCAGATCCGGGTTTCGAGCGTGGGAAAGCGCGCCGAGGGGCGCAGATCCCACCAGATCTTGCTGGCATCGCCGATGATCCCGGTCTCGGTCAGCGCCGCGACCGAGCGGTCGTATTCGGCCCAGCTGCCCAGCCGCGGCGGCAGGCCGGTGCGGGGATAGCCGGCAAAGACCGTGGTGCGATACGAGGCGAGCAGCGTATCCTCGCCCAGCCAGAACGGGCTCGAGGCCGAAAGCGCCAGCAGATGCGGCAGGAACCACGAGAACTGGTTCATCAGGTCGATGCGCATGTCCTGGTCGGGGATGCCGACATGGACATGCATGCCGCAGATCAGCATGCGCCGGGACACCCCGCCCATCTCTTGCGAAAGCTGGTTGTAGCGGTCCTTGTCGGTATGGTCCTGGCTGCGCCAGTCCGCGACCGGATGGCAGGCGACGGAAATCGGCGCCAGGCCGAATTCGGCGGCATGGCGGGCGATGCTGCCGCGCAGCCGGGCCAGATGATCGCGCGCCTCGCGCACATCGGCGGCGACGGGGGTGCCGATCTCGATCTGGCAGCGCAGGAACTCGGGGCCGACCTGGTCGGCCAGCTCGGCCTTGCAGGCGGCCATCAGCGCATCGGGCGCCTCGCGCACGTCGCCGGTCTCGGCATCGACCAGCAGGTATTCCTCTTCGACGCCCAGCGAGAATTCGGGCTCGTCGGCCATGTGCTGTCCCTTTCGTCAGATGCCGCCTTCAGGCCGAACCCCAAGCGGGCGGCGGTTGTTCCCGCCACCGATGCCGGCGGATGGGTCTTGCAGGGCAGGGGGCTTTCAGCCCTCGGCCTGGTCCTCTGGCTTGCCGCTGTGCTTGCGATGCCGGCTTTCCTGGTTTTCGCCCCTGGGCGTGGGATCGCCGTCCTCCTTGGCCTCGGCCCGCGGCTTGGGGGACTCGGCGATCTCCTGGTGCGGGTGCTTGGCCGCGTCCAGATAGGGGCGGGGGTCGAAATCCTTGCCGGCGTTGCTGGTATCCACGCGCTTTTCGATGATCTGCCGCTGTTGCTGGCGGGTCTTCTTGCCGATCATGTCCGGTCTCCTTTTCCTCCGGCTGGCTATTTGTTCTCGCGGCCGCGCTGGCGGGGGTCTATGCCGCCCTGCGGGGTGGTGTCGTTCAGCACGTCGCCTTCGAAGGTGTTCTCGCCGCCGATCTCGGGGTCCTTGCGACCGGCGCCCTTGGAGCGGCCGATGCCCGGATCGTGCCGCAGGTCCGCGTCCGAGGGCTGGCTGGGCTTGGGTTGCTTGTCGGTCATGTCGGTGTTCCTTGCTGAAGGATTTCCGGGAAAGAAGGCGGACAACCGCCAAGCCCGGACAATGTTCCAGGCCGGGCGTTCCAGGCCGGGCGGGCCGCCGCCGCAAGCGCCGCCGGATTGGGCAGGACGGCCATTTTCCGCCCAGGGGTTTGCGCTTGCGCGTTGACTCTGCAAGCACGCCCGAGGGCACCGCTCAGGACATGAGGAGTTGAGCATGCCACATGAAACCGTTTTCGCCTCTGCCCTGGTGTTCGGCGTCATCGCCAGCGCCAGCATCGCGGCCGCGTCGGTGCTGACCATGCAGTCCATGGGGCTGTGGGTCGGACCGCCCCGATTCTAGCGGGGCGCCTGCCTGCGGCGATGCCCAGGCGTTGCGGCAGGCTGGGGTTGCTGGCCCGGAGGGGCCGCGTTCCTCCGAAACCGCCATGGGTCTGGTTATGTGCCCCCCGTCGAGGACGGCGCCGGTCGATCCGCGAGACAGGAGGATGACAAGGCAGATCGTTGGAGCGACAAAGAGCGCAACCGCCGCGACGGGACCATTCCGATCGCGAGGATTGGCGCGGCGCCCATGGCCGCGACGACGACCACGACCCGGCTATGGCGATTATGGGCGCGGGGCCTATGGGGGGATTTCCGGCGGGATGACGACCATGTCCGTGGCGGCCCCGGTGATTATCGCCGCGGCTACCGGACGATGACGGCTGGCGCGACGGCCGGGATTGGGACTGGATGGACCGCGCCGGGGACGACGCGGCGTCCTGCTTTGGCCCGGAGGAGGCCGAACGCCACCGCCGCCAGGACGCGTAGCGCGACCATGACGAGTGCCGCCGCGGCTGTCGCTGTGCGGACGACCGCATCGGCGAGGGCAGGTGCGGCCGCTATCGTGACGGCTGGCCTTGCGCCGGGCCCGGCGGCGGGCCGGGCCGATGCCCCCTAGAAGGAGTTGCTGAGGCCCAGGTAGAGCCGCCGCCCCTCCACCATGCTTTCGTCCGGCACCACGTTGGCGACGTTGTAAAGGCCGATGGCGCCGGTCACGCCTTCGCGCAGGCGGTAGTCCAGTCCCAGATCGACGACCAGATGCGCCCGCAGCCCGGCGGTGCGGCCAAGCGCCTGCGAGGTGCTGCGATAGCGGGCGCGGGCCCAGAGGTTCAGCGCCTCGTCCGGCTGCCAGTCCAGCGCCAGGTTCAGCATGTGCCGGGGCAGGTTGTGAAACGGCTGCCCGGCGTTGCGGCCGCTGGCGATGCGGGAATCCGACCAGGTGTAATTCGCCGACACCGTCGCATCCCCCAGCGGGATGTCCAGCGTCAGCTCGACGCCGCGCAGCCGGGCTTCGTCCTGGTTGCGGTATTGCGTGACCGCCACGTAATGCGCGCCGTTCAGCACGCAGGCCGGGGCCTGACCCGCGGGCGTGCGGCACAGGTCCACCCGGCCGATGCGGTCGCGAAACCGCGTGTAGAAGGCGGTCGCCCCGAACTGGAGGCCGGTTTGCCCCTCCCACACCAGGCCCAGTTCGTAATTGCTGCTCCGCTCGGGCTTCAGGGCGCTGTTGCCGCGGTCGCGCGAGCGGCCGTCGCCGCCCGACGGCTCCCACACCCCGTCGTCGGCCTGTTTCAGCGCCGGCACCCGGTAGCCGCTGCCGAACCCGCCCTTGATGGTCAGGCCGAGCAGGGGGCGCCAGACCGCATAGGCCCTGGGCGTCAGCTGCGCGCCGTATCTCTGGTTGCGGTCGTGGCGCAGGCCCAGCGTCAGGGTCAGGTCGGGCGACAGCGCCAGCCTGCCCTCGGCGTAAAGCGCCTGGTGCCAGCGGCCGGGATCGGTGACGGCGGAATCGGGCAGGCGGCCGGGGTCGTGCCGGGTGCGCTCGTGGCGATGCTCGAACCCGAAGGTCAGGTGATGCCGCCCCCAGGGCTGGGTCGAGCGGGTGCCGAAGGTCAGCGCCTCGTGCCCGCTGCGATTGCCGGCATCGAAATCCGTGGTCTCGCGGAACAGGAAGGAAACCGTCTCGGCCTCGTCGCCGCGGCGCAGGCGGTGGGTCAGGCTGGTGCCCCGGTCGCGGATCACGGTCGGGGCCGGGGCTGCGGGCCCGCCCTCGTCCAGCCGCAGGCTGCTGCCCCACAGGTCCAGTTCCAGCGACTGGTCCGGCGCCGGGGTCCAGCCCAGCCTGCCGCCCAGGTTGGCCCGCCGCCCGGAGGACGAAGGCGCGACGGCCCCGTCCTGGCGATGGCGCGAGCCGTAGAGCATCAGCCCCAGCCGGTCGCGGACCAGCGGCCCGCCCAGCATGAAGCGCGCCTCGTTCGCCCCGCCGGGGCCAAGGTCATGCGTCAGGCCAAGGTCCAGCCTGCCCGTCCAGGCGTCGGGCACCGGCCGGGTGATGACGTTGACGACGCCGCCCGAGGCCGCCGATCCGTAAAGCGCCGACATCGGGCCGCGGATCACCTCGATCCGGTCGATGGCGGGGACGGGGGGCAGGAAACCGGCCTTGGCGCCCACGCCGCGCCCGTTATAGGCGGCCTCCTCGGAGGCGCTGAGCGGCTTGCCGTCGATCATGAACAGCACATAGGGCTGCCCCATGCCGCGCAGGGTGATCGGGGTGCCGCCGTCGCGGCCCGGCGCACCGACGAACAGGCCTGGCACGTCGCGCAGCGCCTCGGCCAGGGTCGGGCCGGGGCGGCGGGCCAGATCCCCGGCCCCGACCACGGTCATCGTCGCGGGCGCATCGGCCAGCTGCTGGGGATAGCCGGTCGCCGTGACCACGACGGTCTTCAGCGTGACCGTGGGCGCGGCCTCATCCGCCGGCGCCGGCAATTCGACGACCAGGCTGCCCTGTGCGGTAAAGCGATGCCGGCCCCGCCCCGCGGGCAGCACGCTGCGCAGGGCCGCGTCCAGCGTCATGCGCCCGGAAAGCGGCGGGGCCACCAGGGCCGCGCCATCCCCCTCGACCAGGACGGAGAGGCCCGCGACCTGCCCGATGCGGTTGAGCGTCCGCGCCAGCGGCTGCGCGGGAATGTCGAAGTCGTATTCCGCCGCCGCGGCTTGCCCGGCCGCCGCGACGGCCGGCGCGGGCGCGGCGGCGCAGCCCAGCGACAGCAGGACGGCCAGCCCGAGCAGCGAGACCCCGTATCGAGACAAGAGCGGCGACATCGTTCCTTCCGTGCGAGGGGCCGGCCGAATGCCGCCCGACACATGCTCGACGCATGAGCCGGCGGCACGCTGAACCCGCGGTTTCGTTTTTCAGGCGCTGGCGGAAGGGCTGGCGGAAACGGGCAAGGGCGGCGCGCCCCGGCCCGGAATGCAGGGCTACATCAGCAGGCTGCCGCCGGGCAGGGGCAGGATGCGGAAACCCACGGCCTCGGCAAGCGCCTCGAGTTCGCCCCTGGGGTCGGCCAGGCTGATGCTGCCGGTGATCGGCCGCCGGGCCAGCGTCTCGCTGGCGAAAAGGATCGCGCCCGCGCCGTGGCGTTGCAGGACACCGGCGACCTCGCGCAGGCTGGCGTCGTAGAAGGTGAAGCGGCCCTCGCGCCAGGACAGCGCGTCGGGCACGTCGACCCGCTGCACCAGCGGGCGGGCGCCGGGCTGCGCGGGGATGCGGGCCTGCTGCCCCGGTTCCAGCATCGCCAGGCTTTGCCCCTGCGGGTCCAGGATCTCGACGCGGCCCTCTTCCAGCGTGACCAGCATGCAGCCGCCGCAATCGCGCACCTCGAAGCGGGTGCCATGCACGCGCACCTCGTTCCCGCCCAGCCGGACCGAGAAGGGGCGCCCGTCCCGCTGGACATCGAAGAAGGCGGCGCCGGAGCGCAGGGTCACGCGGCGGGTGGCGGCGTCCTCGGCATAGTCCAGCGCCGAGCCGCCGTCGAGCAGGGTCCGGCTGCCGTCCGGCAACGCCAGATCCTGCGCCGCACCGGGCCGGGCGACGTGATCGGCCAGCAGCCGCAGCCGCAGGTCGGGCCGCGCCAGGTCCAGCCACAGCGCGGCCATGGCGCAGGCGCCAAGCGCCAGCCCGGCGGCAAGGGGGCGAAACCAGCCCCGGCCCGTCCCTGCCGGACGCTGGCCCGCCGGCCGGATGGGCTGCGTCCCGGCCATGACCGTGCCGCCGACCTCGCCGGCGATTTGCCAGGCCAGGCGCGCGTCGGCAAAGGCGCGTGCCCGGTCCTTGCCGCCCCCGAGCCAGCGGCGAAAGGCCGGGTCGTGTTCCAGCGCGGGATCGGCCACGATCCGCACCACCCAATCCGCAGCCTCTGCCCGGAGTCGTTCCTGCGGATCGGGTCGTGGCAGCAAGGGGGTGGCCCTCATTCGTTGCGAAGATCTTCCAGGGCCTGCGCGCAGCGGGCCACGGCCTTGGCCATGTGTTTTGCCACGTTCCGTTCGGACATGCCACAGATCGCGGCGATTTCCTGGAAGCTCAGCCCCTGGGCGCGGTTCATCAGGAAAAGCCGGCGGGTGGTCTCGGGCAGGTCGGCGATGGCCCTGCGCACCGCATCGCCCGATTGCTGCGCCGAAAGCGCGTCGAAGGCCGGATCCTGCGCCGGCAAGGGGGCCTCGGCCCCGGCCGCATGGGTGCAGCGCACCTTTTCGCGGCGCAGGTGGTCGATGGCGACATTGCGGGCCGAGCGGGTCACGAAGGCGGCGGGATTGCCGCGCAGCTCGCCCGCCCGTTCCCAGAAGCGCAGGAAGACGTCATGCACCAGATCCCGCGCGATGCTGCGGTTGCCGATGCGCCGCGCGATCTGGCGTTCCAGCCGCGCGCCCTCGTCGCGGTAAAGCCGGCCAACCTTGTCACTGTCGCAGGAAGACATCGCAGCAGCCAAACATCCGCATCGGGGTCCGCATCGGGGCAGGAAGAGCGTTCTGGCGAAATGCGCGCGGCGCATCGGCTGACCGGGGCGAGATTAGGCCGTGGCGGGACGGGCTGTCCACCCCTCTGGCCGGCGCCCGGCGGGCCGTTGTTGCAGATCCGATACAGTCGCGCCGAGAAAGCCGACAAAAAAACTCTGCGATCGGGTTCAGTGTCCGCCGCCCTGGTGCGTGAAGCCCTCGTAACAAGGCCGAACGCCGAACAGGAAAGAGGGACCGAACCGATGAGAGGATTGAAGAACACCACGGCCGATATGCTGGGCCGGCTGCCGTTGTGGCTGGCGGTGACGGGGGCGGCGGCCCTGCCCGCCGCGCCGGCGCTGGCACAGGCGACGGCCGAGGACGAGCAGGCGGTGGTGCAGCTCGATACCGTGGTCGTGACCGCGACCGGCCAGGCCCAGGCCCTGCCGGACGCCCCCGCGACGGTGACGGTGATCGACGGCGAGGAAATCAACTCGAAACCCTATGCCACCGTGGCCGATGTGCTGAAGAACGTGCCGGGCGTGATCGTCAGCGCGCCCTCGGGGCGGTCCGGGGCCGAGACCATCTCGATCCGCGGCCTGGGCGAGAGCTATGTGCTGACCCTGGTCGACGGCAAGCCCATCGGCAACTCGCAGGAGGCGACCTACAACGGTTTCGGCTCGGGGCTGGCGATGTCCTATCTGCCGCCGCCTTCGGCCATCGAGCGCATCGAGGTGATCCGCGGCCCGATGTCCTCGCTTTACGGCTCGGCCGCCTCGGGCGGGGTGATCAACATCATCACCAAGCCGATCTCGGATGTCTGGTCGGGCTCGCTGACGCTGGGCAGCAGCCATTACAAGCACGGCGGCGCCGGCGATGCCAACGAGGGGCGGTTCTATCTCAGCGGGCCGCTGGTCCAGGACCGGCTGGGGCTGGCGCTGTTCGGCTCGCGCCATGACCGCAGCAAGGACGAGATGGCCGTCGCGGGCCGCGGCGGCAGCGTCAGCTACCAGTCCCAGGACATCGAGCGCAAGTCGCTGGGCACCCGCCTGACCTGGAAGATCGACGAGACGCAGAACCTGGATTTCGAGACGGTCTATAGCGCGCAGGACACCATCTCGACCCCGCAGGGCGGCGGAACGCCCGGCGGCGTCAGCGTCAAGCGCATGAACTACGGCCTGTCGCACGAGATCACCTGGGGCGACGACTATCGCACCGACAGCTTCCTGACGCTGGAGGATGTCGATTTCGAGAACGGCTCGAACGTCTCGGGCTACGAGATGCTGAACCTGAACACCCGGACCAGCATGAGCCTGGGCCGCCACGACCTGACCTTTGGCGCCGACTGGCGGGACGAGACCACCCGGCACGACCCCGACCGGGTCAGCGTCGATCCCGAGATGACCCGCTGGCAATGGGCGCTGTTCGCCGAGGACAACTTCCACCTGCGCGACGACCTGACCCTGACGCTGGGCCTGCGCTACGACCATAACGAACGCTACGGCTCGCAGGTCACGCCGCGGGTCTATGCGGTCTGGCACGCCAACCCCTCGCTGACGCTGAAGGGCGGGGTCAGCGGCGGCTACAAGACGCCGACGCTGAAACAGGCCGACAGCAACATCTTCGAGCCCTCGGGCGGCGACGGCCGGGCGCGCGACCAGGGCAACACCGCCCTGAAGCCCGAGGAAAGCACCAACTATGAAATCGGCGCGATCTGGGAGACGGCGGGCGGCGTGCAACTGGGGCTGACCGCCTATCACACCCGGTTCAAGAACAAGATCACCACCGAGCAAATCTGCGCCCATGACACGCCGGTTCCGGGCCTGCCGACGGATTGCGGCATGAACAGCCCGACCGATCCGATCAAGTGGATCAACCAATACGTCAACCGCGATGCCGCCGAGCTGAACGGGGTCGAGGCCACGGTGGACTTCACCCTGCGCAACGTCGATGTCTCGTTCAACTATACCTATGCCGACAGCAAGATCACCAAGGGCGACGCCGTCGGCACCGCCTTCAACAACAGCCCGCTGCATGTGGCGAACCTTGGCCTCGACTGGCAGGCCACGGATGCGCTGTCCTTGTGGAGCAACGTCCAGTATCGCAGCGCCACCACCGATACCGGCAGCGGTTATATCCGCGAGCATGCGATCGTCGACCTGGGCGCCGACTATCACTTCAACGACCACGTGATGGGCAGCCTGGCCATCTACAACGTCGATGACAAGACCTTCGACAATACCGGCTACAACGACGGCCGCCGGTTCTACATGGGCCTGACCAGCACCTTCTGAACCACCGGAACCCCCTCCGGCCGCCGCAGCGGCGGCCGGATCATGCCAATCGCAACTTCAGGAGCCGACATGGCTTTTCCCCTTCGCAATGCAGGCCGGGCGCTGACCCTGGCCGCGTTTTTCGCCTCGGCCTCGGGGCTGAGCGCGGAAACCGCTTTCGACACGCCCGCGGATTTCGCCGGCCGCGTCATGTTCTCGGGCCCCGAGCGCGGCGCGATCCATGCCGGCGGCAAGGTCGAGGTCAGCGGCTCGGGCTTTGCCCCGCAGCAGCAGGTCAGCCTGCAACGCGGCAAGACGCTGCTGTCGCCGCAGGACATGCAGGCCGATGCCGAGGGCGGCTTCAGGTTTGCCTTCGACCTGCCCCAGGACGCGGCGGTCGGCCTGCATCCGGTCGTGGTCCAGACCGAAGGCCCGGACACCGCCGGCGTGGCCGAGCTGAAGGTCTCGCCCCAGGTGCCGCTTGCCGGGGCCGAGGGCTATGATATCCGCTCGGCCAAGGTGGGGCCCGGCGTCTACCAGGTCGCCCATAGCGCGCAGAACGGCACGGTTTTCGTGGCCTCCGCCGTGGGCCGGCCGCCCGAGGGCACGTCAAGCATCGCCAAGCTGGACGCCGGCACGCTGGAGGTTCTGGCCGAGGTCAATCCCGGCGATTTCGGCGCCTTCGGCATCGCCGTGGACGATGCGAACGGCACCCTCTGGGTCACGAACACCCGCCAGGACGCGGTCGCGGTCTATGCCCAGGACGACCTGTCGCTGGTCAGGCAGTTCGAGGCGGGCTCGGTCGAAAAGCCGCGCGACGTGGTGATCGACGCCGCGCGCGGCCGCGCCTATGTCAGCACCCATCGCAGCCGGATCGAGGCCTTCGACACCAAGACGCTGGAAAAGCTCGACGGGTTCGAGCTGCAATCCGCAGAGCGCGGCGGGCAGTTCGCCACCATGAGCCTGGCGCTGGATGAAAAGGCCGGCCGGCTTTACACCGTTTCGCTGCGCACGCCGGAACTGGCGCGCATCGACCTGGTCTCGGGCGAGGTGAAGATCCTGGCGCTGCCGGGCGCCAAGACCCCCTCGGGCGTGGATTTCGATCCGGCGACCGGGCGGGTCTTCGTGGCCTCGCAGGGCAGCGACAACGTGATCGCGATCGACGGCGAAAGCGGCGCGGTGCTGTTCGACACGCCGGTCGGCGCGGGCACGCTGAACGTCGCCTTCGACGCCGCAAGCGGGCGGCTGTTCGTGGCCAACCGCGCCTCGGACACGATCACGGTCCTCGATGCCGCCACGGGCGAGATCAAGGCCAACCTGGATGGCGGCTCCTTCCCCAACCACCTGGTCGTCGCGCCGGAAGGCACGGTGTTCTCGGTCAACAAGGCGCGCGGCAAGGACGATCCCGAAGGCGACCGCCTGACCCGCATCGCGCCCAAGGCGTGACCGCAAGGCGCGGTATCCCTGCCGCGCGCGGTCCCCGGTCTCTGCCCCGTCCCTCTGGGGGCAGAGACCGCCCCGTCCCGTCACCCAGTATCCCGGACCCCATCCATGCCCGCCAACGCCCAGCCCTTCGCCCGTTGCCAGCCCCCGTCCCGGCAGGGGTGCCATGCCTGAGCCCGTTTCCCGGCAGCGGCTCTCGGTCGCCTCGCGCAGCCTTGCCGCCATCCTGGGCGGCTACCTGGCCGCCAATCTCTTCGTGCCGGCCTTTGCCAGGCTGGTGCCGATGCCGCCGCGCGACGCCGCGCAGCTGGCGTTGATGCTGTCCTTCGTCGTCTTCGCCGCGGCCTCGGTCTGGGCCTTCGCCTGCCGCAGCGCCGCACGGGCCTGGGCGGGGATCCTGGGCGCCGCGGCGCTGTTTGCGCTGGTCGTCGCGACCCTGCCGGGGGGTGGCGCATGAAGAACGGTTTTCGCCAGTCGATGGCCTGGCTGCATACCTGGACCGGGCTGCTGCTGGGCTGGCTGCTCTTTGCGATCTTCCTGACCGGCACCATCGCCTATTTCCGCAGCGAGGTGACCTATTGGATGCGCCCCGAACTGCACGGCTCGGTCCAGGGCGCCGACCCGGCCGGGCTTGCCCTGGCCCGCCTGGCCGAGGTCGCGCCGCAGGCGGCAAGCTGGAACATCACCCTGCCAGACGAGCGCAGCCCGGTGCTGGCGCTGTCCTGGGCCAAGCCGGGCGAGCAGGCGGGACGGCGCGGCGGCGAGACCATGGTGATCGACGCCGCCACGGGCGCGACGCTTTCGCCGCGCCCGACGGCGGGGGGCGAGTTCCTCTATCGCTTTCATTTCGAGCTTTACGGCCTGCCGCGCAGCTTCGCGCGCTGGATCGTCGGCATCGCGACCATGGCGATGTTCGTCGCCATCATCAGCGGCGTCATCACCCATAAGAAGATCTTCAAGGAGTTCTTCACCTTCCGCCCCGGCAAGGGCCAGCGCTCCTGGCTGGACATCCACAACATGACCGCGGTGCTGGCGCTGCCCTATCATGTCATGATCACCTTTTCGGGGCTGGTGCTGTTCGCGGCGACGCTGATGCCCTTGGTGGTGGACCGCCCCGCGCCGCGCGGCCCGGCCCCGCAGGCATCCGCCGTTGCCGCGCCACCCCCGCAGCGGGTGCTGCCGCAACTGGTCCCGCTGGCGCCGCTGCTGGCGCGGGCCGAGGCGGCCTGGGCCATGCCGGTCGGCCGGATCGGCATCGAAAAGCTCGACGGCCCCCGGCCCGAGATCGTCCTGGTCCCGCAACGCAACTCGGTGCTGACGGTGCAGAGCGGCTCGGGCGCGAACGGGGTCGAGCGGATGCGCTTCGACGGGCTGAGCGGGGCGCTGATCGAACAGACCGGCCGGCCGGAGGCCTCGGCCACGGCAAAGGTGAACCACGCGCTCGGCGCGCTGCATCGCGCCCGCTTTGCCGATACCGCGCTGCGCTGGCTGTTCTTCGTCGCCGGCCTGGCCGGGACCGTCATGGTGGGCAGCGGGCTGGTGCTGTGGGTGTCGAAACGCGCCGCCAGGCATTCCCGTACCGAGCGCCAGCCCCGCGGGCTGTGGCTGGTCGAGCGGCTGAACATCGGCGGCATCGCCGGGCTCACGCTGGCCACGGCGGGCTATTTCTGGGCCAACCGGCTGATCCCGGCCGATGCGCCGGAACGCGCGCTGCTGGAGATCCGCGCCTTCTTCCTGATCTGGCTCGCCGCGGCGATCTGGCCATTCCTGCGCCCGCCCGCGAAAGCCTGGAGCGAGCAGCTTGGCCTTGCCGCCTTGCTGCTTCTGGCCCTGCCGCTGCTGAACGCGGCGACCGGCCCGTCCAGCCTGTTGCAGGCGATGGGGCAAGGGAACTGGGTGCTGGCCTCGGTCGATCTGATGGCGATCCTGTGCGGCCTTGCCTGCGCTCATGCCGCCTGGAGGGCCCGGCCCGGACGGGTGAAGGCACCGAAGCCACGCGCCCGCGTCCAGGCCAGCCAGGTTCCGGGAGAGTAGGATGCTGGTCTGGCTGTCCCTTGTCCTTTGCTACCTGGCGTTCCTTGCGCTGGCCCTAGCCATGCCGCGGCACCACGAGCAGCTGCGCGGCCGCAAGCCCGGCCGAGGGTTGGTCTGGCTGCTACGGATCACCGGCGCGGTGCTGTTGGGCCTGTCGGCCTGGCCCGCGCTGATCTGGTGGGGAAACCCCGCTGTCGCGGTTTCGTCCTGGCTGGGCATCCTGTCCGTGGCGGCCTTCGCGGTCGCGATGATGCTGACCTATGCCTCCGGCTGGTGGCGAACGACCCTGGCCGGGGCGGGGACCGCGGCAATCCTGCTGCTGGTCCTGCCGGTATTTTTGCATCCGTGACCTGCGTATCGGCATTCATGACCCGCGCGGTCGCCCGCCGCTCGGACCGCCCGTTTTGCTGGTAAGGCGGGGATAGAGCCGGGTTTCCTTGGCATTTCCCTGGTGGCCCGGCGCGCCATCCGCGCGGCTGCCGGCCCCGGCTCCTGCCCAGGCATCTGTCATCATTTGCACGCGGGCCCCACCCCAATAGCGGCAGTTTACATTAGCAGCTGTCTAGCAGGCTGCTGAAAAAATCCGTGCGACAGGAGAGCTTGGGCCGGGAACCGGGAAATCCGCCTCAATTCTGCCGGAAATGCCCGGTTTTCAGGCTGATCTTCGCCGAATCCAGAACGAATTCCGCCACGACGCCCTGTCAGGGCCCTTTCTCCGCAGTCTGCTAGCGGTGTTGCTGGCGGCCGGGCGTGTCATGACCTGCCGCCGCTTCCGCGGGCTCACGCCCCCCGGCGTTTCGAGGCGACCCGGACGTGCAGTTGCCTGGAACGCGGGCCCCGGCCGGCCTGATGAGCCTGGCTCAAGCCTGCCAGCGGGGTTCGCGCCCTCCGTCCTGACGAGGTAGCCGGGCGGTCAGGCGGTCGTTGTCGTGGCAGGGGCGGCGACAAGACCTGATGCTGCTATGCCTTGATGCCGGCGCGCCCGTCGTCCTATAGCCGATATGGCGGAACCGTGCCGTGGCTTGTGTGCGGATGATGGCCCGCACTTCGGTTTGCTTTACCGGGCGCCATCAAGGCGATCGTGAAGCAAGCCTTTTGTCGTGTCCGACGGCAAATATGGAAATACTGCGTTCCCCCGACGGCTATAGAATTTCGTTACCTCCGTGGAATCTCCTCCAATACCAAGGCGAACTGTCAGAACGTGTAAGTTTAAAGCAGCCTCCGGTCTGGCTTTGCCGCCGTGAAACTGCCGGTTCACGTTACAAGAAGCGGAAGAATCCATGCGGGTCGAATTGGTCCCCACGCCACCCGGCGTGCCGTTTTGCACTGCAAATCCGGCGGCCGGAATTGCGAGTAAAAGGTCATTTTCCTCGTATCCGTGGCATTTTTTGCTCAAGTCGCATGACATGGGTTTCACCGCCTAGCAGTTGCTGAATATCGATCGCGCAACATGTCTCCGGGAAAAGTGGGTGGTCCAGATACTTCGCCGACCTTTGCTGCGAGACAGGGCGACTCCCTGCGATGAAACGCTGTTCTGTAAACCGGATAGCTGATCGAAGCAAATCATTCCCGCAGGCCGCTGACCTGATCGACTCTTGCAGATCCGCCGCCTTTCAGGACCAGTTCGGCGCCGTTTTGGGTCAATTCGATCCCGGTCACGCGACTATAGGATTCGACATCGCGCAGGGTCACGCTGCCGTTGCTGCTCTCTTCCTCGATGCGGAAGGTGTAAAATCCCGCAGGGAGTGAAGTGCCATCCGCATATCGACCATGCCATTCAGTCTCCCCAGACATTGATCCTATGGTTTGTCGTAGCACCTCTTTGCCCTGTTCATTCAGCGTAACGAGCGTAGCACTTTCGCCATTCGCGCTTCTGTCCGCCGCCAGTATCAAGGAGGATCCGTCGAACCATACAGGAGCATTCGTTCTCACCTCCCGGCCTATCCAGGTCGAAAGCTGACCGATCTCCCCTCCATCGATATTGCCCAGGAGTTGCGTCAGAAGCAGGTTGGTCTGAACCTGCTGTTCAACCCCGGAAAATGTCGCAAGCTGCACGGCAAATTCCGTGTTCTCCATTGGATTAAGCGGATCCTGGTTCTTGATCTGCGTCGTCAGCATCTTCAGGAACATTTCGAACTGGTTCGTGGAGCTGGTTTCGCTGGATCCTTTTGAAGATTGGAGGCTTCTTGCATCAATTCCGTCAACCGCAGAAGTTGTATTGATAGTCACCATCTCTTTCCCCTAGATCCTGATATCAATTCCGGTGTTCATCAAAGTTGCAGCGGTTTTAACTGGGTCTGCATTTTCCAGATATTGTTGCGGCACTGATTCTAGGTCATGTTGACAAATGGCGGATCCATAGCCTGATGCAGGCGACGTCGATGAAGCCGAGAAAGCTTTCGGCGGTTTTGTCGTAGCGGGTTGCAAGCCGACGGCTGTTCTTCAGCTTGTTGAAGCAACGCTCGACCATGTTGCGCAGCGTGTAGATCGTCAGGTCTACAGCCTTGCGCACCTTGCGGTTCTTTCGCATCGGTATCATCGGCAGAGCATTGCGGCTCTCGATGTCTTCTCGAATTTTGTCAGAGTCATAGCCCCTGTCCGCGACCAGAACGGCTGGCTGCGGCAGATTGTCGGCCATCACCAGATCATAGCCGGTGTAGTCGGAATCCTGCCCCGGCGTGATCTCGGTCCTCATCGGGAGACCTGCGCCGTTAACGCGGAGGTGGATCTTGGTCGAGAACCCACCTCTCGAACGGCCAAGAGCCTCTTTTGGAGTCCCCCTTTTGCGCCCGCCGCATGATGATGGGCGCGGATCACAGTACTGTCGACCATCTGCAGCTTGTCCGGCGCAATACCCGCGTGGTTCAACGCATCCAGGATATCCTCCCACAGCCCCGCAAGGGTCCAGCGGCGGAACTGGCGGTAGACAGACGACCACTTTCCGAACTCTTCGGGCAGGTCACGCCATGGCGCACCAGTCCTTGCGATCCAGAAAATACCATCCAGAACAATACGATGATCCGCAGGCTTCCGCCCATTCGGGCGTCTGACGGCGCGAATGAAGCCCTCGAAGAAGGCCCACTCGTCGTCGGATATCAAATTGCGCGCCAAGCTCACCTCCCACGTGGAGATGAGTTTGAATCACAGGGCGCAGCTCAAGAGAACCCCTTTTGTCAACACGGCCTAGCAGAGAATCAGGCTCTCTTGCCGGAAAATTGTTTTGCGAACTCCATTCCTCCTCGCCATCGGAGAATGAGATATCTGCGCCCGAAACCCCCGCGTCACGAAGCTCCTTTGAGAGTAGATCTATGTTTCTCCTCAGCAAATCGAACGTCTCTGGCCGTTCGGCAAGGATCGTTACAGCCGGATTGTCGCCCGGTGATATCAGCATCCGAACTTTCCCCAATTCTGCCGGATCAAGAATAACCTCGACCCGCGCAGCAACCTGCGTAGGTGTAACTTCTCGCCCTATTTGGCGTATAACTTGGCGTGGGTCAAAGCTCGAGGTCTTGAAGGCTCTTTCAGCATGGCCACCTTCATGAGAGGTTGGAGCCTTTATCTCATAATCCTTTAAAGGGATTGCATCTTGACCCTCGTTACTCATATGAAAATCCCTCATGGTTGTGCCGGCGAAGGGTTCGGATAAGCTCTCCCTTACGATCGGGTCGGATTTTGAAAATGCCGCAACATTCGGTAGAGGTGTAACCTTTATGAGATCGTGTTCCTTGTGGCCGTGTAGAGAGCCTTCATCGGCAGAATCTTCAAAAAAAATACCGCCAAATATATTTTTGAGAGTATGACCATTGCTCGACATGCCTGCGTAGGTGCTGAGGCCTCGTTCCGAGAGCTCATGATGCAGGATCTCTGCTCTCCCCGGTTTCTGATCGGCGTATTCGAAGAAATCCGATACCATTTCCACCCATTCGCTTTCCTCCACCAACGGCTCTGCTGTGATTTGTCTCTCTCCGGCGGCACCGATATGGTCCGAACTGCCGAGAGATAGCTGATCGGCTGCAACGGTCGGATCGGCGGCCAGATCAAGAACCGAACTGTCGGCCGTATCATCTGCATCGGCAAGGATATCTTCATCGTCGGATGCGGTGGAATGGACGGGCGATTCGATCGGCTCCGCCGTGGGGTCGTCTTGCAGCTGGACGCTGAAAAATCCTGAAAAATCAATTGTTTTGCAAGCGCTTAGCCGAACCACATTGTTGCACTGCACGCCAAGCGGCGCAGCTGCTGCTTGGTGACATGTAAAACCCACATCCACTTGGATCCCCTCTGTGCCGATCAAGTTGCTGCCAGATTGGCATAGCAAGATTACCAAATATTTACTTATGCCAGATAAAGTCACCCGTTGTTGAAACTTTTATTCAGAAAAGAGCCTGACATGGAGAGAGTTCTGGCAGCAGGAACCGCCCGCACGACAACCCGACCGAAACCGAGCGTCGTCGATGGACTCGAGCAGGCATTTCTTGCGGAAATGCTGAAGCACGCCGGACCCGGACAGCCGACCGGTGAGTTCGGCGGCGGCATCGGCGAATCGCAATTTGCAAGCCTGTTGAACGATACCTATGCGGAAGCCATCGCGGAACGAATTGATCTTGGATTTCAACGCCGTAGAGAGGGGATCAAATGACAAAAGCTCTATATTTTCTCCAACAGGCGAGAGAAGATCTTCTGGCATTCCAGGCCGATTCGGCCCTTGTGAAAATGCAGGAATTTGAAGTGCTTGTTCACTCTGGCGCGATGCCAAGGGACAGGGTTGCAGAAACTGCCGAACTGCTGCGCGACATTCTGTCCCTCGCCAGTGCTGCCTGCGACGGTGTGGCGGCCGCGCAGCGGCAGCTTGCCGAGATCGCAGCCTTGTCGCGCCACCTGAACACCTATGATCGCCAGGGCCGCAGGATCGGCAATCCTATTTCTTCACCGCATGATAGAAGATTTTGAGTAAACTTTTCTGTAGTCTTTGATTGCCTGGGTCGCCTGGTCAGGAGTTTATTCAGGAAGGGCGGATAGATCGAATGACGTGACATAGTCATCGGGTCCGTCCCGTAGGTCAGAAGGCCTCTTGCACTAGAAACGGGTAAACCACCCAGGAATGGAGATTGAAGATGTCCAGCATTCTGACCAATAATGGCGCGATGGTCGCGCTGCAAACCCTGAAAGGGATCAATGCGAATCTGACGAAAGCCCAGAATGAGATTTCGACCGGAAAAAAGGTCGCCAACGCACAGGACAATGCTGCGGTTTGGGCCATTTCGAAGGTCATGGAATCCGACCAAGCAGTCTTCAAGACGCTTCAGAGCAACCTGAATCTTGCTGCGGCGGTGGTGACGACTGCGCGGGACGGTGCTGAAGATATCCGTGATTTGCTTGATGAAATGAGAAGGCTGGCAAGCAGTGCCGGCAGTGATGCGAACGATTTTGCGACTGTGAACGAGCAGATCGTGGAGAAAAGGAACCAGATTATTTCGACGATTGACGGAACCCAGATGAATGGGGTCAATCTGCTCAAGACCAACCCGATCGGTACTGCGACATCCTTCAGCGTCTTGGCGTCCTTGGACCGGACAGCGGGTACAGCTGTAACCACTGCGCAGACGATTACGGTCAATTCTGTGGACTTCGAGGCGGATATTGAAGGCGCTACGATCACGACCATTACGGACAGCACCACGGCACGAACCGCGGTTGGTGAAATCGAGGCGTTGCTCGACATCGCGAAGACAGGGGCAGCAGAACTTGGTACGGCCGCCAAGCGGATCAACGATCAATCGAATTTCGTATCGAAGCTGGCCGATTCGCTGACTGCCGGCATCGGTGCGCTGGTGGATGCCGATATGGAGGAAGCGTCAGCCCGTCTGCAGGCGCTGCAGACCCAGCAGCAGCTTGGGGTGCAGGCGTTGTCGATCGCCAACCAGGCGCCGCAAACGATTCTGTCGCTATTCCGATAATCTAGCAAGGGCGCCCTGTGGGGCGCCCTTCGTTCCAATATAGGTCTAGAATGGGTCTCCTGACGTGAAGCTTGCAAATTTTCAAAGCACTGACACGAATTTTGGTTCGCGGCATGTTCGAACAGACAGGGATAATGAGTATTTTGCGTTTTCCCAGGTAACGCAAAAGCTCAAGAACGCAACTAAAATCGATGATCGTTATGCGATGATAGAGGCGGTAAACGCCAGTAGCCAGCTTTGGACTGTCATAGCTGCCGATCTTGCCCATGAGGAAAACAGTCTACCTCCAGAGGTAAAGGCGGGCCTGCTATCGCTTGCTTTTTTCTCTCTCAAGCAAGGCCGTCGTATCCTGTTGGAACGCGCCTCTGCTGAGCCGCTCATAGAAATAAACATCAGAATAATGAAGGGTTTGCGAGGGGACATGAATTCATGACAGGCCTTGTTCTCAAGCTGGCTCCTCGCGAAAGAATTCTGGTGAACGGTGCCGTAATAGAAAACGGCGATAAGCGTTCCAAGGTATCAATTCTTACGCCGAATACCAGTATCCTTAGATTAAGAGATGCCATACATCCAGATTCTGTCAACTCTCCGGTTTCGAGGATATGCTATATCTGCCAACTCGTTCTCACCGGAGATGCTCTTGAGGATGAGGGGCGAAGGCAGGTTCTCTACGGTATAGAGCAGTTGTCTCAAGTTTTTCGTGATCTGGACAGTGGCAGTTTGCTTGATTTCGCCTCCAATGCAGTAATTGAAGGGGATTACTACGGGGCCTTTAGGAAGCTCAGACTGCTTATTCCAAGGGAGTCAAGGTTAATGGCCATAGGTAAGCCATGAGTTATAATGTTCAGGTGGGATCGGGAGGGTATGTGGGCTGGAAGATTCTTGAGCGTACGATGGTGAAGCAGCGTAGCGCTTTTCTCAAGAGTCATGACATAAGGGTTTCCAAGGATTATTTTCAGCAGAACATCCAAAACATTAAGACTGCCGAAGAGCTGGTCAATGACAGAAAACTGTTGGTGGTCGTGCTGCGTGCCTTTGGGTTGGATTCTGACGTTAACAACAAGTTCTTTTTAAGAAAGGTTATTGAATCCGATCCTGCCGATAAGGGTAGTTTGGTAAATAGGCTTGCAGATAAGCGTTACCTTGCCCTGAATCAGGGTTTGGCGCTCCATTTTTCGTCGGAGGGGCAAGGTGCTAGGGTTGATGTCGGTGCAATTATTGAAAAATATGAGTCGAGATCATTCGAGAGGAATATCGGGGAAAGGCATGCAGAAATTGAGCTGGCGTTGAACGCGCAGCGAGAATTGCTAAATATTGCGACTTCAGATGCAAGTGAAAATACGAAATGGTATCAAATTCTCGCGTCTAAGCCTCTGCGCCAGGTGTTTGAAGGGGCTTATGGTATTGGAGCCGGATTTTCCTCTCTTTCCATTGATAGGCAGCTTTCGGAGCTGAAGGTGAGAACCGAGAGACTTACCGGAAGCAATAGCGTGAGCCAGTTCGAATCAGGCGATGGTCTTGATCTTGTTCTCAGGCATTTTCTTTTGCGTAGCCAGATGAGTGTGTCATCAGGGAGCTCTCGTTATGCCAATGCCCTTGCCTTGTTGAGAGCATAGGCAGCTATTCTGTAATATTTTACGTTAAGAAATGGGAAGACGTGCCTGTGGGAGTTGTCCTTGCTTGATCTCGACTGATACCCGAGAGCGCAAGCTTGAAGCCCAGAGGGCGCAGCTGCGGGTGGCCATCGCCATTGCGACAGAGCCACCTGTCCTGCGACGCCATCTCGGCCTCAGGGAGCTTACCGGGTCCAGATCACTAACTTCGTTACCGTTCTGTTCCCCTTGGGCATTAAGGTGGAAGCCATGGCCGCGCTGCGCAGCTTGATTTCGTTGGATCCACATGTGCGCGGACGGAGATGCGGGTCGAACTGGAAGGCGAATCCGCGGGTGTTCTTGCGGGGGGAGATGACCGCACCAGAACCTTACAAGCGGAAGGGGCTGGTCGCTTGCAGGTTGGAAAGAATGGTTGCGCACGCCCTCTGCCGGTCTTGCCGATCCCGCTCCGGCGGTACCGTTCGAATGCTCGGCGGTGTCGGTGCGAGAGAAGCAATCGGCCGCCGAGGATTATCGGAGTGTCGAAACCCGCTGCCCTCGGCGACAACGCCAATGGTCGCGACGTGGTGTACCCCTGGGATAAACGGCGCCAGGCTTCGGGAGGAGTTCCTTGATTCGTCCTGGCAAATGCTCGACCCGCATTTCGGTCTTGGCAGTCTTGGAGCAGGATCTGTTCTGCCTGCTGTGGGGAGCGCGGCGACATTAGGTGCGCCGATCAGGTATTCAGCCAGCATTTTCTTTCGGGATGGCTGCGACCGTGGCGCAGCGGAAAACCCGGCAGGTGCCTCCGCGCCTTGTGCAGCACCGGCATTGCGGTGGCACGGGTTCGAGCCAGGTCGCGCATCGCGTTCGGCACCTATGCGAAGTCAACCGGCGCCGCGCTTGGTCAGCATCACCTTGGCGATTGCTCTTTTCCAGGGGCAACGGAGGTGCGACCAGGGCGCGCTCCTGCCTCGGCTTGACAGGCGGGCGGTGTCGGAACGGCGCTGCCGGGGGCCGATGCGATGGGCGGGGGCGATCCCGGCCGATGGGACAGCCGCGAGGCATCAGGGGGTCCGGTGCCGGTTACAAGCCCGGCCATGGCGGGTTTTCATGCCTTCTGCGCGGTGCGGACCGGGCGTATCTTCAACCTGACCGGCACGGTGATCACCACCAGGCAGGAGACGACCAGCACCACGCCGATCCAGCCAAGCGCCGGCAGGCGCTCGCCCACCACCAGGATGGCCAGCATCGCCGCCACCACCGGCTCGATCAGGGTGATCGTCGTCGCCATGCTGGCGGAAATCCGCGCCAGGCCGATGCCGAAGCAGACATAGCCCAGGAACATCGGCACCAGCGCCATGTAGATGCCCACCGCGGCATTCCCCCACGAGGCCAGGAACGGCCCGCCGCTCGCGACCAGCACCGGCATCAGCAGCAGCCCGCCGATGCCGAAGGTCGCGCCCATCGCCACGCGCGAGTGGATGCCGCGCAGCATCAGCCGCCGCGCCGTCCAGGAGTAAAGCGCATAGGTCAGCCCGCCGACCAGGCCGAGCGCGATGCCGAGCAGGGTCGCGCCCTCGCCGGCCTGGTGTCCCGCATCCTCGGCCAGGCACAGCAGCACCATGCCCAGAAGCCCGATCGAGGCCCCGGCCAGCCAACGCCGCGACAGCCGCGCGCCGTCGAAAAGCCATTCGATCAGGGCCGACAGCAGCGGTGCCGAGCCGATGGTCACCACCGTGCCGATGGTCACCCCGGCCAGGCGCATCGAGGCGTAGAAGGCCAGCGGATAGATCGCCACCGCCAGCCCGCCAGGCAGCAGGTTGCGCCAATGCCGTGCCAGTTCCGGCAGGGCGCGGGCGATGCGCCCGCCGGCCAGCAGCGCCTGCAGCAGCCCGCCGACGCCCATCGCCGCCGCGCCGATGGCGGCCGGGCCGACCTCGGGCGCGAAGGTGGCGGCGGTGCCGGTGGTGCCCCAGACGACCGAGGAGAACAGGACCGCGGCGACGCCGATGCCGTGATCCCTGGACGGGCTGCTCACAGCGCCTCCAGCATGTCCGAGGCCATGGCGCGGGCCTCGTGCACCAGGGCGCTGGTGCCTTCCAGCCCGGCGCGGGCGATGGCCCCTTCCAGCAGGAAGGAGAGCTGCTGCGCCAGCCGGGCCGCGCGGTCGGGATCATCAGGCAGCAGTTTGGCCAGGGGCGCGGCCAGCAGGGCTTCGACCTCTTCCTTGTGGCGGCGGACGGCCTGGCGGCCGATGTCGCCGGCGGTCAGTTCGGCGGCGGCGTTCAGCAACCCGCAGCCGCGAAAGCCGCGCTCGTATTCATGCTCGGCATGGTCCTGATAGGCGTCGAACACTGCCAGCACACGCGCGCGGGGCGTTTCGGCATCCCGCGCCCGAGCTTCATGGAGGCCCAGCCATTCCTCGTGCCGCGCCTGCAGATACTGGTTCACCAGGTCGGCCTTGGAGGAGAAGTTGTTGTAGAGGCTTTTCTTCGCCACCCCGGCGCGCTCGACGATGGCGTCGATGCCGGTCCCGCCGATGCCGTTGTTGTAGAACAGCACGGCAGCCGCCTTGAGCAGCCGCTCGCGCGCGCTTTCCGGCGCTGGGGGCTGGGGAGCTTCCATCATCGCCTCCACGAAGTAGGTAGGTCGGTATACCTATGGCTGGCCCGGCGAGTCAAGCAGGGCTTGCGGCATCCGACGCGGAGAAGCGGTTGACAGGAGAGGGTCAGAATTATAAACGAACGACCGTATTGAAATCTTGGTGGTGGATATGGGACGCAAGCGCACGATTGACCGCGACGAGTTGATGGGCGCCATCGAACGGGTGGCGCGGCGCTCGGGCATTGCCGGGCTCAGCATCGACGCGGTGGCCAGGGAGGCCGGGATCAGCAAGTCCAGCGTGGTCTATGACTGCGAAAGCAAGGCCGGGCTGCTGGCCGCCTTCATCCGCCACAAGATGGCCCAGCACCGGGCGCGATTCGCCGAGGTGCGCGCCCGGCACGAGGGCGAGCCCAATGCCCGGCTGCGCGCGCTGATCGACGAATATCGCCGGGTTCCGACCGACGAGGAACTGGACATGGCGCTGCTGATCAGCGCCAGCATGGGCGAGCATGCCGAATGCCGCGAGATCATGCGCGAGGTGCTGGCCGGCGATGCCGAGGCGGTCGCGGCCGAGGCGGCCGACCGGCGCCGGATGCTGATGGCGCTGCTGACGCTGCACGGCATGGCCTTCCTGGAATATTTCGGCTTCCACCGCTTCGACCAGGAAACCCGCGATGAGATCCTTGATGAATTGATGGCGGTCGCGGAAAGCGACCCCGGCACAGCCGGAGACTGACCCCTCCCCCCAACCATTCAGCCCTCCCAGGAAAGAACCATGACCATGAGACTGTCTCCCGGCCTTTGCGCCGGGCTTGTGCTTTGCTGCCTGACGGCGGCCGCCCCGGTGGCGGCGCAGCAACTGCCGCCGCCCCAGGTCAGCGTGCAGGTGATGACGCCCGAGGCGTTGCCGGTGGTGAACGAACTGCCCGGCCGAGTCGCCGCGACCCGCATCGCCGAGGTGCGGCCCCGCGTCGGCGGCATCGTGATCGAGCGCGTCTTCGAACAGGGCGGCAAGGTCGAGGCGGGCGATGTGCTTTACCGCATCGACCCGGCGCCCTATGACGTGCGCGTCGCCAGCGCCCAGGGTGCGCTGGCCCGCGCCGAGGCCACCGCGCTGAACGCCGCCGACCAGGAAAAGCGCGCCCGTGCCCTGCGCGAGCGCAAGGTGACGGCGGGGGTCGACCTGGACAATGCCGCCACCGCGCTGGCCCAGGCCCAGGCGGATGTCGCCATTGCCCGCGCCTCGCTGCAAGAGGCGCAGCTGAACCGTTCCTATACCGAGGTGACTGCGCCCATCGCCGGCGTGGTCGGCCGCGCGCTGGTGACCGAGGGGGCGCTGGTCAACGCCCAGACCGACATCATGGCGACGATCCAGCAGCTCGACCCGGTCTATGTGGATTTCACCCAGTCCTCCTCGGAGCTTTTTGCGCTGCGCCGGGCCCTGGCGGCGGGGCAGCTGGCGATGATGTCGGCCGACGAGGCGGCGGTGCGGCTGATCTTCGACGACGGCAGCGAATATGCCCATCCCGGCAAGCTGCTGTTTTCCGAGGCGAGCGTGGACAGCTCGACCGGGCAGATCACCCTGCGCGCCGAGTTCCCGAACCCCGAGGGCGAGCTGCTGCCCGGCCTTTACGTCCGGGTGCGGATCGAGCAGGCCATGCGCGACAACGCCCTGACCGTGCCGCAGATGGCGGTGCAGCGCGACCAGTCGGGCCAGGCCTATGTCTATGCGCTGAAGGATGACGAGACGGTCGAGCGCCGCGACGTGACCCTGGGCCAGACCACCGACAACCGCTGGCTGGTGGAAAGCGGGCTGGAGCCGGGCGACCGCGTCGTGGTGCTGGGGGCGCAGAAGCTTTACCCCGACGCCAAGGTGGTGGCGCAGCCGGTCGAGGCCCCCAGGGTGCCGGCCGGCGCCGCCGCGGCCGCCGAAGCGCCCGCGCAGGAGTAGGGCGATGGCACGGTTCTTCATTCACCGGCCGGTGCTGGCCTGGGTGATTTCCATCTTCATCGTCATCGCCGGCGTGCTGGCGCTGCCGATGATGCCGGTCGCGCAATATCCGCAGGTGGCCTGGCCGCAGATCACCATCTCGACCGCCTATACCGGCGCCGCGCCGGGCGAGATCAACCAGGCGGTCGCCCAGCCCATCGAGGACGAGCTGAACGGCGTCGAGGGGCTGGCCTATTACGAATCGGTCTCGGACAGTTCCGGGGCCATGTCGATCACCGCCACCTTCGAGCCGGGCACCGACATCGCCCGCGCCCAGGTCGACGTGCAGAACGCCGTGGCGCGGGTCGAGCCGCTTTTGCCGCAAAGCGTGGTCGACCAGGGCGTGCTGATCGAAGAGGCGGGCACAGGCTTCCTGATGATGGTGGCGCTGACCTCGGACGACGGCTCGCTGGACGACATCGCGCTGGGCGATTACCTGAACCGCAACGTGGTGGGCGAGATTCGCCGCATCGAGGGCGTGGGCCGGGCGCAGGTCTTTGCCCCGGAACGCGCGCTGCGCATCTGGGTCGATCCGGCCAAGATGACCGGGCTGAACCTCAGCTCGGCCGAGATCGTGGCGGCGGTGCGGGCGCAGAACGCGCAGGTGGCGGCCGGCAAGGTCGGCGCCGACCCGAACCCCATCGGCCAGCAGCTGACTGCGACCGTGCTGATCAAGGGCCAGCTCGACGACGTGGACGAGTTCGGCAAGATCGTGCTGCGCGCCAATCCCGACGGCTCGACCGTGCTGCTTCGCGACGTGGCGCGGCTGGAAGTGGGGGCGGAAAGCTACAGCTTCGCCTCGCGCATCAACGGCAAGCCGGCGGCGGCGCTGGGTGTCCAGCTGTCGGCCACCGGCAATGCGCTGAACACCTCGGAAGCGGTGCACCAGAAGATGGAGGAGCTGTCGCAGTTCTTCCCCGAGGGGGTGAGCTATACCATCCCCTACGACACCACCCCCTTCGTCGAGGCTTCGATCGAGAAGGTGCTGCATACGCTGGTCGAGGCCATGGCGCTGGTCTTCGTGGTGATGTTCCTGTTCCTGCAGAATTTCCGCTATACCATCATCCCGACCATCGTCGTGCCCATCGCGCTGATGGGGACGGTGGCGGTCATGCTGGCGGCGGGGTTCTCGATCAACGTGCTGACCATGTTCGCCATGGTGCTGGCCATCGGCATCCTGGTCGACGACGCCATCGTGGTGATCGAGAACGTGGAACGCATCATGGCGACCGAGGGCCTGCCGCCGCGCGAGGCCACCGAAAAGGCCATGGGCCAGATCTCGGGCGCCATCGTCGGCATCACGCTGGTGCTGGCGGCGGTCTTCGTGCCGATGGCCTTCTTTCCCGGCTCTTCGGGCATCATCTATCGCCAGTTCGCGCTGACCATGGTGGTGTCGATCCTGTTCTCGGCCTTCCTGGCGCTGACGCTGACCCCGGCGCTTTGCGCGACCTTCCTCAAGCCGATCAGCGGCCATCACGAAAGGAAGGGCTTCTTCGGCTGGTTCAACCGCAATTTCGACCGGCTGACCGACCGCTATACCGGCGCGGTCGGGCTGGTCACGCGGCGGCGGCTGGTGATGATGGCTTTCTACCTGGTGCTGGTCGGGGCGACGGCCATGGGCTTCCTGCGCCTGCCCTCCAGCTTCCTGCCGAACGAGGACCAGGGCTTCATCATCGCCGACATCCAGACCCCGGCCACGGCCAGTTCCAACCGCACCGACGAGGTGCTGGCCCAGGCCACGCAGATGTTCCAGCAGAACGAGGCGGTCGAGAATACCGTGGCGATCCGCGGCTTCAGCTTTTCGGGGCAGGGGCCGAATGCGGGGCTGATGTTCGTCACCTTCAAGGACTGGGCCGAGCGCGAGCAATCGGCGCAGGACATCGCCAATGCCGCGAACATGCAGATGTTCGGCTATCAGGACGCGCAGGCCTTCGCACTGTCACCGCCGCCGATCCCCGGCTTCGGCGCCACCGGCGGCTTCAGCTTCCGCCTGCAGGACCGCGGCGGGCAGGGGCAGGAGGCGCTGCTGGCCGCCGCCCAGCAGATCATTGCCCAGGCCCAGGAAAACGGCATCGCCACCGGGCTGCGGATCGAGGGGCTGCCCTCGGCCGCGCAGGTCTTCGTCACCATCGACCGCGAAAAGGCCAATGCCTTCGGCGTGACCTTTGCCGACATCTCGGCGACGATCTCGCAATACCTCGGCTCGGCCTATATCAACGACTTCCCCAATGCCGGGAAGATGCAGCGCGTGGTCATGCAGGCCGAGGAGGACTCGCGCATGCAGGCCGAGGACATCCTGGCGCTGACCGTGCGCAACGCCAATGGCGGGATGGTGCCGTTTTCGTCCTTCGCCAGCGTGGCGTGGGAACAGGGGCCGTCGCAGGTCGTGGGCTATAACGGCTATCCGGCGGTCCGCATCGCCGGCGCCGCCGGGCCGGGCTACAGTTCCGGCGCCGCCATGGCCGAGATGGAGCGGCTGGCGGCCGAACTGCCGCAGGGCTTCGGCTACGAATGGACCGGGCAGTCGCTGGAGGAGATCCAGGCCGGCAGCCAGGCGACGCTGCTTTACGCCATGAGCATCCTGTTCGTCTTCCTGCTGCTGTCCGGGCTTTACGAAAGCTGGTCGATCCCGCTGTCGGTGATGCTGGTCGTGCCCCTGGGTGTCCTGGGCTGCGTCGTCGCGGTCATGCTGCGCGACATGCCCAACGACATCTATTTCAAGGTCGGGCTGATCGCGATCATCGGGCTTTCGGCCAAGAACGCCATCCTGATCGTCGAATTCGCCAAGGATCTGCGCGACGAGGGCCAAAGCCTGATCGAGGCGGCGGTGACGGCGGCGAAGCTGCGCTTCCGGCCGATCCTGATGACCTCGCTGGCCTTCACGCTGGGCGTGGTGCCCTTGGCCATCGCCACCGGACCGTCGGCGGCCAGCCAGAACGCCATCGGCACCGGGGTCATCGGCGGCATGGTCGCGGCCACGGTGCTGGCGGTGTTCTTCGTGCCGGTGTTCTTCGTCTTCGTGCTGGGCCTGTTCAGCCGGGCGACCGGCCGCCGCGAGTCCGCGCCCATCCGCGGCGATACGGCCGCTTGAGTCGCGCCGCAGCCCATGGCAGGGGCGGTTGACGACCGTCCCTGCCTGTTCCTTTCGCGCCCGCAATCCGGGCCACCCAACAGAGAGTTTCGGATGACCCAGACCTTGCCTTTCTCCCGCCGCGGCATCTTGGGCGGGCTCGTCTCCAGCCTGGCGCTGGCGGCCTGCAACCCGGTCCGCTATGCCGCGCCCCGCGCCGAGCTGGCGGCCGAGTTCGCCGCCGATTCGCCCGCCCGCCGCGCCGGGGCGAATGCCTGGTGGGCCGCGTTCCGCGACAAGCGGCTGGACGCGCTGATCGCCACCGGGCTGCGGCGCAACCTGGACGTGCAGACCGCCGTCGCCACCATCCGCGAGGCCCAGGCCAACGCCCAGCTGATCGGCGCCAGCGACCTGCCGCAGGTGGATGTGCAGGGCTCGGCCGCGCGCAGCCGCAGCGAGACCGGGATCGTCGAGACCAACTCCGCCACGCTGGGCGTGTCCTGGCTGGTCGACCTGTTCGGCTCGACCCGCGCGGCGCGGCAGGGCGCCTCGGCCCGGCTGGACGCGGCCTATCTGTCGGCCGAGGTGGCGCGGCTGACCGTGGCCAGCGCCATCGCCTCGGCCTATGTCGACGCGCGTTATTACCAGGAGGCGCTGGCGCTGACCCGGCAGAGCCTGGAAAGCCGCCGCCGCACGCTGGAGATGACCCGCACCCAGGACGCCTTCGGCAGCGTCTCGCGGCTGGAAGTCCTGCAGGCCGAACAGCTGGTGGCGCAGGCCGAGGCGGCGCTGCCGGGCCTCGAGGTCGGTTTCGACCAGTCGGTGAACCGGCTGGCCACGCTGACCGCCGGGCGCAGCGCCGAGCTTGCGGCGCAACTGCGCCAGGGTGGCGGCCAGCCGCGCGCACGCTACAGTGCCAGCGTCGGCGTGCCGGCGGATGTGGTCCGCGTCCGCCCCGACGTGCGCATGGCCGAGCGCAACCTCGCCGCCGCCGCCGCCGATGTCGGCGAGGCGCAGGCGGCCTTCTATCCGCGGCTGACGCTTTCGGGCTCGATCACGCCGACGAATGGCAAGACCTGGGGCTTCGGGCCGCAGATCTCGCTGCCGCTGTTCTCGGGCGGCGCCAACCAGGCCCGGCTTTCCGCGGCGCAGGCGCGGGCGGAACAGGCGCGGCTGGCTTGGCAGGCCGCGGTGCTGGGTGCGGTCGAGGAGGTCGAGAACGCGCTGGCCGGCTATAACCGCGACGCCCGCGCTGTCGCCGCGCAATCGCGGCTGGTCGAGAATGCGCGCGAGACGGTGAACCTGACTCGCAGCTCCTATGAGCTGGGCGAGGCGGATTTCTTCCCGGTCCTGGACGCCGAGCGCAGCCTGCTCTCGGCCCGCCAGGAACTGGCGGCGGCCATCCGCCAGCAGGCGCTGAACTTCGTCGCGCTGAGCGCGGCCTCGGCCGGCGGGGTGGGCCTGCCCGCGGTCTGAGCGCGGCAGGCGGCGCGCCGTCGCCTTCGGCACGGCACGCCGGTTCTGGCTGGCGGCTGCCCGCCTTGATCCCGGCGCCGCGCCGGGAAAGGCGGGGAATGCTGCCCGCGTCCTTCTTCGCCCCCGACGCTCAAGCCGTTCGGCGGCGAGCGAGCGAGCGGGCGGATTGATGCACCGCACCGCTACCCGCCTATTGGCTGCCGGGTGTTCCGTCGAACTTCTTCTCCAGCTGCTGCCAGACCTGGACATAATCGCGCTGCATCGGTGCCTCGCGGGCGGCGAATTCGGTCAGGTGCTGGGGAAAGCGGGTTTCGAACATGAAGGACATGGTGTTGTCCAGCTTCTCGGGCTTCAGCTCGGCGTTCGAGGCACCCTCGAAGGCGCCGCGGTCCGGCCCATGCGGCAGCATGCAATTGTGCAGGCTGATCCCGCCCGGCGCGAAGCCCTGCGGCTTGGCATCGTAGATGCCATAGATATTGCCCATCAGCTCGGACATGATGTTCTTGTGATACCAGGGCGGACGGAAGCTGTGTTCGGCCACCTGCCAGCGCTCGCGGAACAGCACGAAATCGATATTCGCCGTCCCCTCCTGCCCCGAGGGCGCGGTCAGCACGGTAAAGATCGACGGGTCGGGATGGTCGAACAGCACCGCGCCGACGGGCGAATAGGTGCGCAGGTCGTATTTATAGGCGCAGTAATTGCCATGCCAGGCCACCACGTCCAGCGGGCTGTGGTCGATCCAGGTCTCGTGGAACCGGCCGCACCACTTGATCACCACGCGGGAACGCGCCTCGCGGTTCTCGAAGGCCGCGACCGGGCATTTGAAGTCGCGCGGATTGGCCAGGCAATTGGCACCGATGGGGCCGCGGTTCGGCAGGTCGAACTTCTGCCCGTAATTCTCGCAGACGAAGCCGCGGCACGGGCCTTCCAGCACTTCGACGCGATGGACCAGGCCGCGCGGGATGATGGCGATTTCCCGCGGCTCCAGGTCGATCACCCCCAGCTCTGTGCAAAAGCGCAGCCGGCCCTCCTGCGGGACCACCAGCAATTCGCTGTCGGCCGAGAAGAAATATTCGTCCTGCATCGAACGCGTGACCAGGTAGACATGGCTGGCCATGCCGACCTGGATGTTCACGTCGCCGGCGGTGGTCATGGTGCGCAGGCCGGTGATCCAGGTCAGCGCCTCTTCCGGGACCGGGATCGGATCCCAGCGATACTGCCCCAGGCTGACGATGTCGTCGCGCACATTCGGCGCTGTCTTCCAATAGGGCAGGTCGATCGCGGCGAAATCGCCGGTATGCCGGACCGAGGGCCGGATGCGATAGCACCAGGTCCGCTCGTTCCGGCCGCGCGGCGCGGTGAAGGCGGTGCCGGAAAGCTGCTCGGCATAAAGCCCATAGGCGCATTTCTGCGGGCTGTTCTGGCCCTGCGGCAGGGCGCCGGGCAGGGCCTCGGTTTCGAAATCGTTGCCAAAGCCGGGCATGTAGCCCGGATGCGTGCCGGTGGTGACGGTCGCGCGGATCATGCCGCCGGGCAGAGCAGGGCTGGTCATCGGGCTCCTCCCTGCAAGATCATTGCAGTTGCAACGATTATGCCGCCTGGGCCGCAGGCCTGTCAAGCGCCGCCCATTCCTGTTGCCAAGGCGACGAATCCTTGCTGTTCTGGCCGGAAAAAAAGGGGTGCCCCATGACCTTTCGGCTGGACGCTTTCCTGCCCTATCGCCTGTCCGTGGCGGCGGCGCAGGTCAGCCGCCGATTCGCCGCGCTCTACGAGGCCGAGGCGGGGCTGACCATCCCCGAATGGCGGGTGCTGGCGCATCTGGACCATTCCGGCGCGGTCAGCATCCGCGACATCCATGCCCGCGTGAACCTGGACAAATCCGTGGTCAGCCGTGCCGCCTCGCGCCTGCAGGGGGCGGGGTTGGTTCGGAAATCGGGCAACGACGCCGACCGGCGGCTGATCGTGCTGGAACTGACGCCCCGGGGGCAGGCGCTGATGCTGCGGCTGGGCCGCATCGCCGAGGCGTTCCAGGCCGATCTGCTGGCCGAACTGGGGCCGGATGCCGCCGCGCTGGACCGTCTCCTGTCGCGGCTGGCCGGCAAGGAGACGGGCGCGGCCTAGCCCGCGACGGCCTGGACAGCCGGCCGGCCGCCTGGATCAGTAGGGCGCGGGCGCCACTTCCGGCGGCGTATAAGGGGCCGGTGCGGCTCCATAGGGGGCCGGCTGTCCCATCTGCACCTGGCTGTTTGCCGCCTGTTCGCTCAGCAACTGTCCCGCGGTCTGCATGTCCCGCCCCGCGCCCTGCATCGTCTCGCAGCCCGCGACCGCCATGCCGGCCAGGCAAAGGCCGACCGTAACCATCCGACGCATGCTCGTTCCTTTCTTTTTTTTCTGCTCGTTGTCGGCAAAGCCTAATCTCCTTGGCAAGCCGCTCAAGTCACAGCCGTGGCAGTGGGCGCCCGATCGGCAAGGATTGTCTTGAAAGGGACGCTCCCGCAGGCGGATCCCGGCCGATCCGGCTGGGCGGGGCCCGCCGCGCGGCCCCGTGACAACTTGACGCAAGTCAAGCGGGCCGCCGCGCAGCTGTGCCAGAACGCCGGGACCAAGAGAGGAAGTTCCATGGACCTGAATGCGCGCAAGACCATGCTGATCATGCGGCGCAGGGCGCTTCTTGCCGACCTGGCCTCTATCGGAAAGGCATTGCGCCCTGCCGGCCTGCAGGATGCGAAAGCCGCGCAAGAGAGGGTCTTTCACGCGCTCGGCAGGGTCCAGCAGATCGAGGTGGAGCGTATAGAGGCAGCCCTGCGCCGCATGGAAAGCGGCCAATACGGGGTTTGCACGGGTTGCGGGACCAGCATCCTGCCGGCACGGCTGGAACTGCTGCCGGACACCCCCGTTTGCGAGGACTGCAACCGGGCCGCCTGAGGCAGATCACATGCCGGCTTGGGCTTCCTGGCTTTCCCGGCTGATCGCCTGTCCGGCGCTTTGCAGGTCGCGCCCGGCGCCCTGCACCGTCTGGCAGGCGGCCAGGACCAGCAGTGCAAGCAGGGGCGAAACGTGAATAATTTTACGCATATTCAGTCTCCTGCGTGGATTTTCCTTTGGGATCAACGCCTGCCCCCGGCCGGGGTTCCCCGCCTGTTAAGGCTTTCTTAACCGTTGGTCGCTAGACAGGCGTCATGCGTGTGATTCTGTTTCTTGTGCTGTTCCTTTCCGCCTGCGCCTCGCCTGCGCCGCAGTTTTTCGGCGCCCAGCGGCATGACATCACGCTGGAGGGCATCCGCTTCGCCGTCTTTCACGACGGCAGCCAGGCAGAGGTGATCCGCCTGGGCTACCTTGGCCGGGATGCGCGGGCAGTGGTGCCGGAGCTGATGGTGATCGCCGCCGAGCGGACGACCGGATGCCAGGCGATTCCGAACAGCCTGCGCAGCCGCATCCCCGGCGATACCGGCGAGGCGCGGCTGTCGCTGCGCTGTCCCGACGGCTGAAGGGCCCGTGCCGCCGGCGGGATCAGTCCAGGAAGGCTGCCACCGCTTCGGCGACCTCGGCCGGGCGGTCGGCATGCAGCCAATGTCCCGCGCCGGGGATGACGCGGATCTCGGCCTGGGGGAAATATTCGCGGATCGCCTCGGCTTGCGGCGCGCGGCAGTAATCCGAATCCTCTCCGGCCAGGAACAGCGCGGGGCCGGTGAAACCGCCCTTGGGCGCTTCAGGCCAGCCGACCAGCCGGGGCATCTGGTCCCGCAACGCCGGCAGGTTGAACTTCCAGCGCGGCGGATCGGCCTTGAGGTCCAGCGATTGCAGCAGAAACGCCCGCACGCCCGGATCGGCGACGTGTTCGGCCAGCCGCGCATCCGCCTCGGAGCGCAGGCGAAGCCCGGCAAGGTCCACCGCCTCCATCGCGTCGATCAGGCCGCTCTGGCTGTGGCCATAGGCGAAGGGGGCGATGTCCATGACGACCAGCCGGCGCACCAGGTCGGGCTGCGTCAGCGCCAGCATCATCGCGGCCTTGCCGCCCATCGAATGCCCCAGAACATCCGCCCGGCCGCCCTGCGCCGCGATCACCTGGGCCAGGTCGCCGGCCAGCGCGGCATAGCCATGGTCGGGATCGTGGAAACTGTCGCCATGGTTGCGCATGTCGACCGAGATCACCCGCCGGCTTTCCCCCAGCCGCCGCGCAAGGCCGCCCAGGTTGCGCCCCGATCCGAACAGCCCATGTGCCAGCAGCACCGGCGGGCGATCCGAATCCATTCCTGTCATCGTCATGTTCAGCATCATGCGCGCAGCCTAGCGGCACTGGCGAAGCGGCGCCAGAGGCGCTAGCCTTGGCGAAAACGGGATGGGGGCGATGGGCATCGAAAGCATCCGGCCGATGGCGGACGAGGTCGCCAGCCTGATGGCGGCGCGGTTCGGCGGCCTCAGGCGCGGCCAGCAGGCCGATCTGGAAAGCATGCTGCGCAAGCGCGGCGGCGCGCTGCCGCGGCGGCTGCGGCGCGAGGCGCGCATCCTGGCCGAGGCCGACCGCAAGGCCGGCCAGCCCAAGCTGGCGCGCCAAGTGGATTTCACGCGACTGGAACATGCGCACAAGGCGCTGACGGCCTATCTGCGGCCGCTGGGGCAGGGGATGCGGCTGCGGGGCGGCGCGGCCAGCATCGCGGCCAGCGTGCTGTTCGGCCTGCTGCTGCTGGGGGCCGTCGCCCTCTGGATCATGACCCGCCGCGGGCTGATCTGAGGGTCGCTTGCCGGGCGCCGGCAAGGGTGTCGCGATTCGTGGAGAGGCCCTTCCACGTCCTCTCGGAAGGCCTGCTTTTCAGCCGGATCCACGGGTTACGTTGGATCGCGCTTCTTGCAAGACCAGGCCGTCGCCGGGGACGGAGTGGCCGCGCGGTTCAGTCATCTGCGCCGAACTGGGCGTCTTGCGCCGGAAAGGCCGCCGCGGGCTGATCGGAACGGCGCTTGCTCCCCGCCGATGAAGATGCCTCGATTCGTGAAGAGACTTGCCGTGCGCCTTGCTGGAAGAGCAGTCGCATACTTGTTTTTGATATAGATCAATTGTTTGCGATGGATTACCGCTTTTTCCAAAGATTGTCAGGGCCGTCGCCGCAGTATCTGTGCCAAGCCAGCACGCTAGCCGCAGTCGCCGTGAGCTGACTGAGCGTCGCTTGCTCCCTGCCGGCGAAGGTGTTCCGATTCGTGAAGGGGTTCCGCCGCACGCCTTGTCCGCATCGCCCGCTTTGAAGCCGGCTCGACTGGCTCTGGTGGACCTGATTCTTGCAGCACCGTCGCCGCTGGCGACAGGACAGCCGCGCGGTCGGCTCCGGGTTGCGCGCCTTGTGGTAGGTTCGGCGCTGCCGGGCGAAGCGAGGAACTGTGCCGGCTGGGCGGGACGGCAAAGGAGGGAGAGGCCCGGATACCGGCCCAAGTGCCGGGGGCGCCCTGCTGTCCGGCCGGGGCAACGGCTGGCGGGGCAATAAGGGGCGGCAAGGGGCGGCGCGGGTCCGAACGAACCCGCGCCGCGCCGGGATTACATGCCGTTATAAAGCGGGAAGCGGGCGCAAAGCGCCTCGACCTCGGCCTTGACGCGGGCTTCCACCTCGGCATTGCCTTCCTCGCCGTTCGCGGCAAGGCCATCGACGACCTCGACGATCCAGCGGGCGATCTGGCGGAACTCTTCTTCCTTGAAGCCGCGAGTGGTGCCGGCGGGGGCGCCCAGGCGGATGCCCGAGGTCACGAAGGGTTTTTCGGGGTCGAAGGGCACGCCGTTCTTGTTGCAGGTGATGTGGGCGCGACCCAGCGCCGCCTCGGTCGCCTTGCCGGTCACGCCTTTCGGACGCAGGTCGGCCAGGCACAGGTGGTTGTCGGTGCCGCCCGAGACGATGTCGATGCCGCCCTTCATCAGCTCGTCCGCCATGGCGCGCGCATTGGCCACGACCTGCGCGGCATAGTCCTTGAATTCGGGGCGCAGCGCCTCGCCGAAGGCCACGGCCTTGGCGGCGATGACATGCATCAGCGGGCCGCCCTGAAGGCCGGGGAAGACGGCCGAGTTGATCTTTTTCGCGATGTCGGCGTCGTTGGTCAGCACCATGCCCCCGCGGGGGCCGCGCAGCGACTTGTGGGTGGTGGTGGTCACGACATGGGCGTGCGGCAGCGGCGAGGGATGCTGGCCGCCGGCCACCAGGCCCGCGATATGGGCCATGTCCACCATCAGCCAGGCGCCGACCTCGTCCGCGATCTTGCGGAATTCGGCCCAGTCCCAGACGCGCGAATAGGCGGTGCCGCCGGCCAGGATCAGCTTGGGCTTGCTCTCATGCGCCTTCCTGCGGATCTCTTCCATGTCGAGCAGCTGGTCCTGCTGGCGCACGCCGTAGCTGACGACGTTGAACCACTTGCCGGACATGTTGACCGGCGAGCCATGCGTCAGGTGCCCGCCCGAGTTCAGGTCGAGGCCCATGAAGGTGTCGCCCGGCTGCAGAAGCGCCAGGAACACCGCCTGGTTCATCTGGCTGCCCGAGTTCGGCTGGACGTTGGCATATGCGCAGCCGAACAGTTCCTTGGCGCGCTCGATCGCCAGTTCCTCGACGATGTCGACATACTGGCAGCCGCCGTAATAGCGCTTGCCCGGATAGCCCTCGGCATATTTGTTCGTCAGCACCGAGCCCTGCGCTTCCAGCACGGCCTTGGAGACGATGTTTTCCGAGGCGATCAGCTCGATCTCGTCGCGCTGGCGGCCAAGTTCCTTGCGGATGGCGCCGAAGATGTCGGGGTCGCGGCTGTCCAGCGTCTCGGTGAAGAATCCGGTGTCGGTCATCTGGTCCTCATGCAAAAAGCGGCTTGCCGGCCTTCTAGCGCCTTTCGCCGCGCCCCGCTAGGACGGATGCGACGCCTTGGTGGTAGATATTCCATGCGTCGCCGGGACTTGCTTCCGCCCGGCGGCTGGCCATGATGGCCGCATGAAGATGCATTTCATCGCCTCCAGCACCGAAACCGCCGTGACCGCCGCCGAGACGCTGTCCGCGCGCTACGGCCATGTGCCGATCCGCGAGGCCGAGGTGATCGTGGCGCTGGGCGGCGACGGGCTGATGCTGTCGGTCATGCACCAGAATCGCGGCCTGCCGGTCTATGGCATGAACAGGGGCACCGTGGGCTTTCTGATGAACGCCTATTCCGAGGACGACCTGCCCGGCCGCATCCGCGCCGCCGAGGAAACCGTGGTCAATCCCCTGGCCATGACCGCCGGCACCACCGACGGGCACGAGCATTGCGCGCTGGCGATCAACGAGGTCAGCATGCTGCGCGCCGGACCGCAGGCGGCGCGGCTGCGCATCAGCGTGAACGGCCGGGTGCGGCTGGAGGAACTGATCTGCGACGGTATGTTGCTGTCGACCCCGGCGGGCTCGACCGCATACAACTATTCGGCGAACGGGCCGATCCTGCCCTTGGGCTCGGACGTGCTGGCGCTGACCGCGATCGCGCCCTTCCGGCCGCGGCGCTGGCGCGGTGCGATCCTGCCCAAGTCGGCGACGGTGCGCATCGACGTGCTGGACCCCGACAAGCGCCCGGTGATGGCCGATGCCGATTCGCGCGGCGTCGATTCGGTGCTGTGGGTCGAGATCCGTTCGGAAAACACCATCCGCCATCACCTGCTTTTCGACCCCGGCCACGGGCTGGAGGAACGGCTGATCCGCGAACAATTCGTCTGAGCCGCGATTCCGTTCGAGCCCGATTCCCTTTGAGCCGCGATTCCATTTGAGACTGTGCGCGGCGCGCGCTAAACGGCCGGGCATGATGAACCGTCCCGAACTTCCGCCCGAAATCGCCCGCCGCCGCACCTTTGCGATCATCTCGCACCCGGACGCGGGCAAGACCACGCTGACCGAAAAGTTCCTGCTGTTCGGCGGCGCGATCCAGATGGCCGGCCAGGTCCGCGCCAAGGGCGAGGCGCGGCGCACGCGCTCGGACTTCATGAAGATGGAGCAGGACCGGGGGATTTCGGTCTCCGCCTCGGCCATGAGCTTCGATTTCGGGCCCTATCGCTTCAACCTGGTGGACACGCCCGGCCACAGCGATTTCTCCGAGGACACCTATCGCACGCTGACCGCGGTGGATGCGGCGATCATGGTGATCGACGGCGCCAAGGGCGTCGAAAGCCAGACCCGCAAGCTCTTCGAGGTCTGCCGGCTGCGCGACCTGCCGATCCTGACCTTCTGCAACAAGATGGACCGCGAAAGCCGCGACACCTTCGAGATCATCGACGAGATCCAGGAAAACCTGGCCATCGACGTGGCGCCGGTCAGCTGGCCCATCGGCATGGGCCGCGACTTCATCGGCGCCTACGACCTGCTCAACGACCGGCTGGAGATCATGGACCGCGCCGACCGCAACAAGGTGGCCGAGTCGATCCAGATCAGCGGGCTCGACGATCCGAGGCTGGCCGAGCATGTCCCTGCCGACCTGCTGGAAAAGCTGCGCGAAGAACTGGAGATGGCGCGCGAACTGCTGCCCGCCTTCGACCGCAAGTCCTTCCTGGAAGGGCACATGACGCCGATCTGGTTCGGTTCCGCCATCAACAGCTTCGGCGTCAAGGAGCTGATGACCGGCATCGGCGAGTTCGGCCCCCAGCCGCAGCCGCAGAACGCCGCCGAGCGCCAGATCGCCCCCGAGGAAAAGCCGGTGACGGGCTTCGTCTTCAAGGTGCAGGCCAACATGGACCCCAAGCATCGCGACCGGGTGGCCTTCGTCCGCCTGGCCTCGGGGCATTTCGAGCGCGGGATGAAGCTGTTGCACGTCCGGTCCAAGAAGCCGATGGCAGTCAGCAACCCGGTCCTGTTCCTGGCCGCCGACCGCGAGCTGGCCGAGGAGGCCTGGGCCGGCGACATCATCGGCATCCCGAACCACGGCCAGCTGCGCATCGGCGACGCGCTGACCGAGGGCGAGGCGCTGCGCTTCACCGGCATCCCCTCCTTTGCGCCCGAGCTTTTGCAGACCGTGCGCGCGGGCGATCCGATGAAGGCCAAGCACCTGGAAAAGGCGCTGATGCAATTCGCCGAGGAGGGCGCGGCCAAGGTGTTCAAGCCGATGATCGGCTCGGGCTTCATCGTCGGCGTGGTGGGGGCGCTGCAATTCGAGGTGCTGGCCAGCCGCATCGAGCTGGAATACGGCCTGCCGGTGCGCTTCGAATCCTCGCAATTCACCAGCGCGCGCTGGGTGTCCGGGTCCAAGGACAAGGTCGAGGCTTTCGCCAATACGAACAAGGGCCATATGGCGCAGGACCATGACGGCGACCTGGTTTACCTGACGCGGCTGCAATGGGACATCGACCGCGTAGAGCGCGACCATCCCGATCTGAAGCTGACGGCGACCAAGGAGATGATGGTGTAAGCGCGCCGATCTCGGCAAAAGCCCGGCTTGTCTGACGGGCTATGGTGCGCGCATGTCGCCCCGCGGTTCCTGAACGGCGTGGAGGAGACCACAAAGCCGACCTTCGCCAAAGGAGTTATCGTAGGCTGACCTTCATCTTTGCTGATATCGCGGTTTTACGCAACACACCGGGGGGGTAGCAGTGTACGACCAATTAGTTCGTGAAATAGGCGGGCGATGGAGCCGACCTTTTGTGACCGAGGGGGACCCATTTGCTGTCGAGATAGCGATTGTCGGACTCAATCCTGCTACGCCCATAACGCCGGCCGAATGCCCTATAGAGACTTATAGTGAGCTTTTAACCGACAGATCTGCTTTCGAAGAAGTTTATCAGCGGCTCAGGGTCGCGAGAGGTAAGTCCAGTACTTCACCTACACGCAAGCGGCTGTCTCAGCTCGTAGAGGCCTATTCTCAGTTCCGAGTAGCAGAAACTAATTCGAATGCGCTCCCCACGAAGGACTCGTCGGAGTTGCAGCGGTCTCCAGTTCGGTCCATCGGCGCACAGATCGCAACGGACTATTTGTCCTCTCTACGGCCGCTGATGGTTATCGTTCATGGCGATGAAGCAAAGCAGGCCGTACTGGGTCGTCGCATCTTGGAATGTGGCCCCGCCAATCTCTCTTCCGGGCCGTTTCACCAATTTGGGGATGCCAAATGGATGGGCCGACCAACTAGGTGTCTCCTGATCCCGCATCTCGTCAGCAGAGCCAAGGGCTGGGACAGAATGGAAATTGCGCAAATAGTTTCGCGATGTCGGCCATGATCGGGCTGTTGAGGCTACCGGCGTGACGGCAGTGTGAGGCGATGCATTCCGCCAGCGAGGATAGTTGCCGCTAAGCGGGATTACCGAATGTCCGCTCCGTCCCGCATAACCGCCACCTCGACCGCATGCGGCACGGCGCAAGGCCGCACCGCATGGCCGATCTCATGCCACCGTCACGTCCATCGTCACCTCGGCGTTCAGCACCTTGCTGACCGGGCAGCCCTTTTCGGCCTTGCGCGCGCAATCCTCGATCACCGCCTTGTCGCCGTCGCCCCAGATCTTGGTGTTCAGATGCGCGGTCTTGATGGCGAAGCCGTCGCCTTCCTTGGCCAGCCCGATCTCGGACGTCGTCTCGATCCGCACATTGCCGATCCCCACCTCTTGCAGGATCATCGACAGCGCCATGCTGAAACAGGCGGCATGGGCCGCGCCGATCAGCTCCTCGGGGTTGGTGCCGGGCAGCCCCTCGAAGCGGGTGTTGAAGCCATAGGGCTGGCTGCTCAGCGCCCCGGACTTGGTCGAAAGCGACCCCTTGCCGTCCTTGAGCCCGCCCTCCCATTTCGCCGAACCGGAATTCACGATCATCGCCGTTCTCCTTTTCTGCCGTGACCTGGGGGGCGAACGCGCGATCCCTTGCGCGAGTTCAATCGCCCGTCCCCGGCGCGCAGGGGAAGGGCTTCCACCTGCGCAACCAGATCGTCGGGAACGCCCCGTCCTCGGCGCGCACAGGGAAAGCGTAGCACAGCCGGCGTGCCCGCCACGGCAAAAAGCCCCGTCCCCCGGCGCGTAGGGAAAGCGCATGCCGGCCATCCCGTCGCCAGCGGCGCCCGTCCTCAGCCCAGCAGGCGCTGCGCCTCCTGGATGGCGAAGCGGTCGGTCATGCCGGCGACGTAGTCCAGCACCACCCGCGCGCGCCCGGTCTCGTCCCCGGTGGCCTCGGCGGCCTCGAACCAGGTCGGGGGCATCTTCGAGGGGTCGGCCAGGAACAGCGGGAACAGCCCGTTCAGCATCTCGGTCACGCGCTGCCTTTCGACCACCACCGAGGGGGCGCGATACATGCGCTGGAACAGGAACAGCTTGATCGCCTTGAGATTCTGGTAAAGCGGCTTGGAAAAGCGGATGATCGGCCCCTCCATGTCGCGGATGTCCTGCGCGCTTTGCGGCTGCAGGCCGGTCAGGCGGTTCTGCGCCACCGCGATCACATCCTCGACCATCACGCCGAAGACGCGGCGCAGCGCCTCGTGCCGGCGCCGCATCGGCGCCAGGCCGGGATGCAGGGCATCGACCTCGGCAAAGGCCTCGCCGACGACGGGCAATTGTGCCAGATCGGCCTCGGTGAACAGCCCCGCGCGCAGCCCGTCATGCAGGTCGTGGTGGTTATAGGCCACGTCGTCGGCCACCGCCGCCACCTGCGCCTCGGCGCTGGCATTGCTGTGCAGCTCCAGATCCCATTCCGCATTCACCTCGGCCAGGGCATAGGGCAATTCGCCGGTCACGGGACCATTATGCTTGGCGATGCCCTCCAGGCTTTCCCAGGTCAGGTTCAGCCCGTCGAAATCGGCGTAATGCCGTTCCAGCCGGGTCACGATGCGCAGCGCCTGGGCATTGTGGTCGAAGCCGCCATAGGGCGCCATCAGCGCGGCCAGCGCATCCTCGCCGGTATGGCCGAAGGGCGGGTGGCCCAGGTCATGCGCCAGCGCCACCGTCTCGGCCAGGTCGGTGTTCAGCCCCAGCGCGCCGGCGATGGTGCGGGCGACCTGCGCCACCTCGATCGTATGGGTCAGGCGGGTGCGGTAGTAATCCCCCTCGTGCTCGACAAAGACCTGGGTCTTGTGCTTCAGCCGGCGGAAGGCGCTGGAATGGATGATGCGGTCGCGGTCGCGCTGCCAGGGGCTGCGAAAGGTGGACATGCGCTCGGGCCAGCGGCGGCCGCGGCTGTCTTGGGGCTGGCAGGCATAGGGTGCCGTCATCTGGTCCTGCGTTCCTTGCGAGGGTTCGGGCCAGAGCCTATATTCCAGACCGGAAGTCGGAAACGGGAACGCCCCATGAACACAGGTCTGAACCTGCCCCCCAAGGTCACCGAACGCGCCTTTGCGCGCCTGGCCGAGATCAACGAAGGCGGCCCCGCCCGGCCCCTGCGGGTCGCGGTCGCGGGTGGCGGCTGCTCGGGGTTCCAGTATGACATCCGCCTGGACGAGGCGGCCGAGGACGACCTGGTCCTCAGCGGCGCCGGGCAAACCGTCGTGGTCGACCCGGTCTCGCTGCCCTTCCTGGCCGGCGCCACCATCGACTTTGCCGACGAATTGATCGGGGCCCGCTTCACCATCGACAACCCCAATGCCAGCGCCTCCTGCGGCTGCGGCACCTCGTTTTCGATCTGACCGCGGGTTTTCGATCCGGTCTGGCGCGGGCGCGCCGGGCCGGCTAGTCTCGCGCGCATGAAGATCGCGACATTCAACATCAACGGCATCCGTGCCCGTATCGAGACCCTGACCGGCTGGCTTGCCGAAGCCCGGCCCGATGTCGTGGTCCTGCAAGAGATCAAGACCCAGGACGAGGGCTTCCCGCGCGAGCCGATCGCCGATCTGGGCTACAATATCGAAACCCACGGGCAAAAGGGCTTCAATGGCGTGGCCATCCTGTCGAAGCTGCCGCTCGAGGATGTCAGCCGCGGCCTGCCGGGCGACGACGGCGACGAACAGGCCCGCTATATCGAGGCGACGGTGGTCGGCCATCGCGCGGTGCGCATCTGCGGGCTTTACCTGCCGAACGGCAATCCGCAGCCGGGGCCGAAATTCGACTACAAGCTGGCCTGGATGGAGCGGCTGCACGCGCGGGCCAGGGCGCTGCTGGCGACCGAGACGCCGGTGGCGATGCTGGGCGACTACAACGTCATCCCCGAGCCCCGCGACGCCGCCTTCCCGGAAAAATGGCTGGACGATGCGCTGTTCCAGCCCGAAAGCCGCGCCGCGCTGCGCCGCATCCTGTTCGACGGCTGGGCCGATGCGGTGCGCCTGCGCCATCCGGGCAGCACGCGCGGCCCCTTCACCTTCTGGGACTACCAGGCGGGCGCCTGGCAAAGGGACAACGGCATCCGCATCGACCACGTGCTGCTGTCGCCGCAGGCCGCCGACCTGCTGATCGACGTCGGCATCGACCGCGACGAACGCGCCAAGGACAAGCCCAGCGACCACGTCCCGGTCTGGATCGACCTCGACGCCTGATGCGCTTCTCCGTTGGACAAATACCCAGGAAACGGCCGAGCGTTCCGGCGTCCGAAGGGTGGTCCCGACGGACAAGGAAACCCGTCAGGGGCCGATCACGAGCCGTCCCCGACCAGCCGCGAGCTGTCGCCTTCGCGTGCGACCGCCAGGGATTGCGCCCGGCCGCTCAGCGCCGCGAACAGCTCCGGGCCGGTGCCGGTCAGCCAGGCCTGCGCCCTGAGTGCGCAGATCTCGTCGTAAAGCGCGGCGCGGCGATCGGCATCCAGATGCGCCGCCACCTCGTCCAGCAGCAGCACCGGGCTTTCGTCGGCCAGCGCACGGGCATTGGCCAGGATCAGCGACAGAAGCAGCGCCTTTTGCTCGCCGGTCGAGGACAGGGCGGCGGGCATCGCCTGCGGCCCCCAATGCGCGCCCAGATCGGCGCGGTGCGGGCCGGTCAGCGTGCGCCCGGCGGCCATGTCGCGGCCGCGCCCCTCGGCCAGCCGGGCGGCGATGCTGTCCGGGTCGGGATCGTCGGCCGCGCCCTCGCCGGGCAGCAGCACCAGGCTGGCCCAGGGAAACGCGGTCTCGGCCCCCTGCTGCGCCGCCATGATCCGGGCGATGGCGTCCAGCCGGTTGCGCGTCAGGGCCGCGCCCGCCTCGGCCATCTGCGCCTCCAGCGCGCGATACCAGCCGGCGTCGCGCACCTCGTCGCGCAGCAGCCGGTTGCGCTCGCGCATGGCCTTGTCGTAAGCCAGCGTATCCTCGGCATGGCCCGGCGTGAAGCTCAGCGTCACCCGGTCGAGGAAGCGCCGCCGCTGTTCGGGCGCATCCGTCCACAGCCGGTCCATGGCGGGGGTCAGCCAGATCACCCGCATCAGCCGGCCAAGCGCCAGCTGGGTCGAGGGCTTGTCGTCGATCACCACCTCGCGCGGCTGGCCGGGCAGGGCGCGGGTCAGCACCTGATGCTGGCCGATCTCGGCCCGGATCTGCCAGCCGACATCAGGCCCCTTGCGGGCCTGGTCGCCGGGCGCCGCGCCGCGCATGCCGCGGCCGGGCGACAGCATCGAGACGGCTTCCAGGATATTGGTCTTGCCCGCCCCGTTCGGGCCATGGATGGCGATGGGGCGGTGGTCGGCCTCGATCTCCAGCCTGGCCCAGCTGCGGAACTGGGTCAGGTGCAGGCGGCTCAGCGTCACACGCGCATCGGCATGACGACATAGACCGCGCTGGTGTCGCCGCCCTCGCGGATCAGCGCCGCGTCGCCCGAGCCGTTGAACA
Source organism: Paracoccus versutus (assembly GCF_029909795.1). Classification (NCBI taxonomy): domain Bacteria; kingdom Pseudomonadati; phylum Pseudomonadota; class Alphaproteobacteria; order Rhodobacterales; family Paracoccaceae; genus Paracoccus; species Paracoccus versutus. The sequence continues at coordinate 1,922,912 of NZ_CP038196.1, read as the reverse complement.
GGAAGACCGCGTTCTCGCGCTCGATCTGGCTGGCGATCTCGTGCAGGTATTTGGCGTTGAAGCCGATCTCCAGCGGCTCGTCGGCATAGGCGACCGGCAGCTCTTCGTCCGCCGCGCCGGCGTCGGGTGCGTTCACCGACAGCACCAGCCGGTCCTCGTCGAGCGACAGCTTGACGGCGCGCGAACGCTCGCTGCTGACCGTTGCGACCCGGTCCACCGCCTTGGCGAAATCGCCGGCATCGACTTCCAGCTTGCGGGTATTGCCCGAGGGGATCACGCGGGAATAATCCGGGAAGGTGCCGTCGATCACCTTCGAGGTCAGGGTGATCGTCGGCGTCGCGAAACGCACCTTGGTCTCGCTGACCGAGACGGCGATCTCGGCCTCGTCATCGTCCAGAAGCTTGCGCAGCTCGGCCACGGTCTTGCGCGGCACGATCACGCCGGGCATGTCCTCGGCCCCGGCGGGCAGCGGCGCGTCGATCCGCGCCAGCCTGTGGCCGTCGGTCGCGACGCAGCGCAGGCTGGGCCCGTCCTCGGCCTGCGCGACATGCATGTAGACGCCGTTCAGGTAATAGCGGGTCTCTTCGTTCGAGATGGCGAATTTCGACTTGTCGAACAGCCGCCGCAGCACCGCCGCGGGGGCCGAGAAATTCGCGCTGTATTCCGACGAGGACATGACCGGGAAATCCTCGCGCGGCAGGGTCGCCAGGCTGAAGTTCGACCGCCCCGCCTGCACCGAAAGCCGCCCCGAGGCGGCATCCAGGCTAAGCTGCACCAGCGCGCCGTCGGGCAGCTTGCGGGCGATGTCGTTCAGCATCCCGGCCGAGACGGTGGTGGCGCCGGGCCGTTCGACCTGCGCCGTGGCGCGGTCCACGATCTCGGTATCCAGGTCGGTTGCGCGGAAGCTGACGCCGTCCGGCGCGGCCTCGATCAGCACGTTGGCAAGGATCGGGATGGTGTTGCGGCGTTCGACCACGGACTGGGCCTGGGAAACGGCTTTCACCAGATCGGCACGTTCGATCGAAAATTTCATGGTCAACCCTTATGTCGTTCTGGCCTCGTCCCGCACCCGGCGACGCGGGGCGCCAATGTGGCACAATCCCGCGCAAGGTCAAGCAGATGCGTTCACGCCTCCAGCAGGCGACGCAGCAGGTCGATGTCCTCGGCCAGGCTGCGGTCCGAGCCGCGCAGCTCCTCGATCTTCCTCACGCCATGCATGATGGTGGTGTGGTCGCGCCCGCCGAAGCGGCGCCCGATCTCGGGCAGGCTGCGCGAGGTCATCTGCTTGGACAGATACATGGCGATCTGCCGCGGCCGGGCGACGGTGCGCACCCGCTTGGGGCCGATCATGTCGGCCAGGCGGATGTTGTAATGCTCGGCTACCTTGCGCTGGATCTCCTCGATGGAAACCTTGCGGTCGTTGGCGCGCAGGATGTCGGCCAGGCATTCCTGGGTCATGTCCAGCGTGATCTCGCGTCCCATCAGGCTGGCAAAGGCGAACAGCCGTTGCAGCGCGCCCTCCAGCACCCGGACATTCGAGGTGATGCGATGGGCCAGGAACTCCAGCACCCCCGGCGCGATCTGCAAGCCGGGATATTGCGCGCGGAAACTGTCGGTCTTGCTTTGCAGGATGCCCAGGCGCAGCTCGTAATCGGTCGGGTGCAGGTCCACGACCAGGCCGCATTGCAGGCGCGACTTGATGCGCTCTTCCATGTCCTTGATCTCGCCCGGCGCGCGGTCGGCCGAGATGACGATCTGCTTGCCCTGGTCGACCAGGGTGTTGAAGGTGTGGAAGAATTCCTCCTGCGTGGAATCCTTGCCGGCGATGAATTGCACGTCATCGACCATCAGCACGGAAACGGTGCGGAACAGTTCCTTGAAATCCATCACCGTGCGGTCGCGCAGCGCCTGGACAAAGCGATACATGAACTGCTCGGCCGACAGGTAAAGCACCCGCGCCTCGGGCTGGCGGATCTGGATCTCGCGGGCGATGGCATGCATCAGGTGGGTCTTGCCCAGGCCGACGCCGCCGTAAAGGAACAGCGGGTTGAAGGTGACGGGGCCGCCCTCGGCCACCCGGCGGGCGGCGGCATGGGCCAGCTCGTTGGGCTTGCCGACCACGAAATTCTCGAAGGTGAAGCGACTGTCCAGCGGCGCGGCCAGCTCCTCCTCGCCCGCGGGGCGCGGGGCGGGGCGCTTGACGGCGGGCGCCGCGGCCTGGCGCGCGGTCTGGCTGCGGGTCTGGAAGCTCAGGCGTTGCACGGGGCCGCCCATGCGGTCCAGCACCTTCAGGATGTCGTCGCTGTAATGGCGCGAGACCCAGTCGGACAGGAAACGGGTCGGGCAGGCGATGGTGGCGGTGCCGTCCTCGACGCCGGTCAGGCGCAGGGGCTCGATCCAGGTCGAGAAACTGTCGGCTCCGACGATCTTCTGAAGTTCTTCACGCGCCTGCCCCCAAAGTCTGTCCATCTCGCCCAGTTCCGTCTCTTGTCCCCACATGCCGCCGGCATTTTCCGGCGTGAGGCGATTCGGTGCCGCGGCCTGAACGCAATACGTTTCGGCAACAAGAAGACCCCGCCGCCAAGGCGACGCATGGGCCATCTTGCGGCCGAAACTTGCAGACACGCAGCGCAGTCCGGTGGCAGCCGGCTTACGCTTCATCGGTAGCGGATCTTGTCCGATCCTGCTGCCACCCTGCCTGTCGGCGGCACGGCCGACGGTTCAGGGCATGTCCCCCAGGCGCGACGGTGAATCGCAGGGAACAAGCTAGCAAGAACCGCGCCCGGCCAGCAACCGATCTTCGCGCTTGACAGTCACTTTGCCTGATCGAATCTCGCGGCCCGGCCGTAAGGGGGGGGCAGGGACGAAAATGCTGAAAAGCCAAGGAAAAACCATGGCTTCCTTATGCGAAAGGGCGCGCCTGGATAGAGCGCGCCCCTGGTGGATTCCACCGATAGTTGCGAAAATGCCGCAGCGGCTCAGGCGGTGCCCAGGGCCTTAACACGGGCCGCGAGGCGCGACATCTTGCGCGAGGCGGTGTTCTTGTGGATGACGCCCTTGGTCACGCCGCGCATCAGTTCGGGCTGGGCATTCTTCAGCGCTTCGCGGGCGATTTCGGCATTGCCGCCGGCGATGGCTTCCTCGACCTTGCGCAGGAAGGTGCGGATGCGCGAGCGGCGGGCCTTGTTGACGGCGGTGCGGCGCTCGATCTGGCGGGCGCGCTTTTTCGACTGGGGCGTATTGGCCATGGGTGCGGTCCTATCTGTTCTTCATGTCTCGGTTGCGCAAAGCCCATGGCGCCGTCCGCAGAAACGGACGGTCATGATTCTTGCCTTAAGCGGGCCCACGCGCATGTAGCCCGGCCCTATACAGTGGACCGGCCCCGATGCCAAGCGCCAAATCAACGGTCGCGGAACTGCGGCTCGCGCTTTTCCAGAAAGGCGGCCATGCCCTCCTTCTGGTCCTCGGTGGCAAACAGCGCCTGGAAGCTGCGGCGCTCGAACAGGATGCCCTCGCGCAGGGTGGTCTCATAGGCGCGGTTCACCGCCTCCTTGGCGGCCATGACGGCGATCTGGCCCTTCTCGGCGATCTTGCGGGCCGCGGCCAGCGCCTCGGGGATCAGCTTCGCGGCCGGCACGACGCGGCTCACCAGCCCCGAGCGCTCGGCCTCGGCCGCATCCATGAAGCGGCCGGTCAGGTGCATCTCCATCGATTTCGACTTGCCGACGAAACGGGTCAGCCGCTGGGTGCCGCCGATGCCGGCGATCACGCCCAGGTTGATCTCGGGCTGGCCGAACTTGGCGTTGTCGGCGCAGATGATGAAGTCGCAGGCCATGGCCAGCTCGCACCCGCCCCCCAGCGCATAGCCCGAGACCGCGGCGATGATCGGCTTGCGCGTCGCGGTGATGCGGTCGATCTCGGGGCCGAACAGCTCTTCGGCATAGACGTCGACAAAGCTCTTGCTGGACATTTCCTTGATGTCGGCGCCGGCGGCAAAGGCCTTTTCGCTGCCGGTCAGGACGACGCAGCGCACCTTCTCGTTCCGGTCGGCCTCGGCCAGCGCATCGCCCAACTCGCCCAGAAGCTGCGCGTTCAGTGCATTCAGCGCCTCGGGCCGGTTCAGCCGGATCAGCGCCACATAATCGTCGATCTCGACGGTGAGGGTCTGGTAAGCCATCGACTCTTCGCCTTTCGCAAGCAAGTTGACCGCGACTCGTAACAAATGCGCGAGGCCAAGGCCAGCGCGCTTCTCTGTTGTCCAAATACCCCCGCCGGAGGCAGCGGCCGGCGGCCGCTTCACCTCTGGCAGAGCGGGCAGAAAAAGCTGGACCGGCCGGATTGGACGATGCGCTGCACCGCGCCCGCGCAGCCCGGCGTCGGGCAGGGCGCGCCCTCGCGGCCATAGACGCGGAAGGAGTGCTGGAAATAGCCCAGCTCGCCCGTGGCCTGCCGGTGGTCGCGCAGGGACGATCCCCCGGCGGCGATCGCCTCTTCCAGCACGGCGCGGACATGGCCGACCAGCGCCGCCAGTTCGGGGGCGGCGACCGCTCCGGCCAGCCGGCGCGGGTCGATGCCGGCGCGATGCAGCGCCTCCGAGACATAGATATTGCCCAGCCCCGCCACGATTCGCTGGTCGAGCAGCGCCGCCTTGACCGGCGTGCGCCGCCCGGCCAGGGCCCGCCCCAGTGCCTCGGGGGTGAAGGCGTCGGACAGGGGCTCGGGCCCCAGATGCGCCAGCAGCGGATGGGTCGCGCCCGGCGCCACCAGGTCCACCATGCCGAATCGCCGCGCGTCGTTGAAGGTGATGCGCGTGCCCTGGTCGGTCCAGATCACCACATGGTCGTGGCGCGGCAGGATCGCCGGGTCGCGGTGGAACTCGCCCTGGCTTTCCCCCTCGATCAGCATCCGCCCCGACATGCCCAGGTGCAAAAGCAGGCTGCCGCGATCCTCCAGCTCGGCCAGGATGTATTTCGAGCGCCGCCGCAGCCGCGTCACCCGCGCCCCGGTCAGCACCTGCACCAGGTCCGGCGGCAGCGGCCAGCGCAGGTCGGGGCGGCGGGCCTCGGCGCGGGCGATCACGCGGCCTTCAAGATGCGGCTCAAGGCCGCGCCGGACGGTTTCGACCTCTGGCAGTTCTGGCATTTTCTTCCCGTTCGTCGCATGGTGCGGCCGCGGCCTTGCTATGGCGCGCGGCGCGCTTTCGGACTATCTGGGCGCGAAACGACGGATGGACAAGCGACATGACCCCTGACGAGCCAAAGCAGACCCATTTCGGCTTCCGCACCGTGGCCGAGACGGACAAGGCCGGGCTGGTCCATGGCGTCTTCTCGCGCGTGGCCTCGCGCTATGACGTGATGAACGACCTGATGAGCGGGGGCATCCATCGCATCTGGAAGACCGCGATGATGGACTGGCTGGCGCCGCGCGACGGCCAGCACCTCCTGGACGTGGCCGGCGGCACCGGCGACATCGCCTTCCGCTTCCTGGAGCGCGCGCCGGGCGCCCGCGTCACCGTCTGCGACATGACCGAGTCGATGCTGGTCGAGGGCCGCAAGCGTGCCGAGGCCGGCCAGCTCGCCTCGCGCCTCGCCTGGGTGACGGGCGACGCGATGCAGCTGCCCTTCGCCGACGACAGCTTCGACCGCTACACGATCAGCTTCGGCATCCGCAACGTCACCCGCATCCCCGACGCCCTGGCCGAGGCGCGCCGCGTGCTGCGCCCCGGCGGGCGGCTGATGGTGCTGGAGTTCAGCCAGATGCCGGTGCCGATGCTGCAATGGCTCTATGACCGCTACAGCTTCAACGTGATCCCGGTCATGGGCCAGATCGTCGCCAACGACCGCGACAGCTACCAGTATCTGGTCGAATCCATCCGCAACTTCCCCGACCAGGAAACCTTTGCCGCGATGATCCGCGAGGCGGGCTTCGGCCGCGTGCAATGGCGCAACCTGTCCATGGGCATCGCCGCGCTGCATTCGGGCTGGAAGCTGTAACGATGCGCGGCCCGCACAACATCTGGCGCCTGATCCGCACCGGCGCCACCTTCGAGCGCACGGGCGCGATGAAGGTCGCGCTGGACGCGGCGAACGCGCCCGCCGGCATCCGCTTCGCCGCCCGCATCCTGGGCTGGCCCTTCGCCTGGCTCGGCTACAAGGGCGACCCGGCGCTGCCGCCCGTCACCCGCGCCATCACCGCGCTGGGGCCGGCCTATGTGAAATTCGGCCAGATCCTGTCGACCCGGCCGGACGTGGTGGGCGTGGAGCTGGCCAACCAGCTTTCCATGCTCCAGGACCGGCTGGCGCCCTTTGCGCAGGAACAGGCGCGCCGCACCGTCGCCGCCGAGCTGGGCCGCCCGGTCGAGGCGCTGTTCAGCGAGTTCTCCGAGCCGGTGGCCGCCGCCTCGATCGCGCAGGTCCATCGCGCGCGGCGGCTGGACAATGGCCGCGAGGTGGCGGTCAAGGTGCTGCGGCCCGGCATCGAATCGGCCTTTCGCCGCGACATCGACGCCTTCCATTTCGCCGCCGGCATGATGGAGCGGCTGTCGCCCTCGACCCGCCGGCTGCGGCCGCGCGACGTGGTCGCCCATTTCGAATCGGTGGTGACCGGAGAGCTGGACCTGCGGCTCGAGGCTGCCTCGGCCTCGGAATTTGCCGAGAACACGTCGGGGGACGAGGGGATGGCGGTGCCCGCCCCCTATTGGCACCTCAGCGCGCGGCGCGTGCTGACCACCGACTGGGCCGAGGGCGTGCCGATGGGCGATGTCGCGGCGCTGCGGGCGGCCGGGCACGACCTGCCGACGATCGGCGCGCGGGTGCTGCAGCTTTTCCTGCGCCACGCGCTGCGCGACGGCTATTTCCACGCCGACATGCACCAGGGCAACCTGAAGGTGGCCAGGAACGGCGACATCGTCATCTATGACTTCGGCATCATGGGCGAGATCGACGAATACACCCGCCGCGTCTATGCCGAGATCCTGATGGGCTTCATCCGCCGCGACTACGAACGCGTCGCGCGGGTGCATTTCGAGGCGGGCTACGTGCCGCGCGACCGCGACATCAAGGAATTCGCCCGTGCCCTGCGCGCCGTGGGCGAGCCGATCTTCGGCGCCGATGCCAGCCGCATCTCGATGGCCAACCTGCTGGCCTATCTGTTCGAAGTGACCGAGCGCTTCGGCATGGCCACGCGGACCGAACTGATCCTGCTGCAACGCACCATGGTCGTGGTCGAGGGTGTGGCGCGCTCGCTCGATCCGCAGATCAACATGTGGGAAGTCGCCAAGCCGGTGGTGGAAAGCTACATCCGCGACAACCTGGGCCCCCATGCGGCAGTGCGCGACTTGACGCGGGCGGCGCAGGTTCTGGGGCGCTTCGCGCCGCTTCTGCCGGAATACCTGGAGCGCCGCATGCCCGAGTTGCTGCGCGAACCGCCGCCCCCGCCCGAGCCGCGCCGGCGTCCGGGCCTTGTCGCCGGCATGGCGCTGGGCGCCGTCGTTGCCCTGGCGGGCGCGGCCTTCGGCGCATGGCTGGGGTAAGATGCCGCCCGGCCTCCGCCGGGGCTTGAGCGTGCCCCGGCTTTCGCCTAACGCTGTCGCATGCGGATTCTCTATCTTGGCGATGTGATGGGCCGCGCCGGCCGGCGCGCGATTGCGGAAGGGCTCGGCCCGCTCAAGGAACGGCTGGGCGTCGATTTCACCGTGGTGAACGGCGAAAACGCCTCGGGCGGCATGGGGCTGACCGGCGGCCATTCCAAGCTGATCCTCGAGGCCGGCGCCGATTGCATCACCCTGGGCGACCATGCCTTCGACCAGAAGGAGATGCTGTCCTATATCGAGACCGAGCCGCGCGTCATCCGGCCGCTGAACTATTCCAAGGTGGCGCCCGGCCATGGCGCGCGGGTCTTCGAGGCGACGCGCGGCCGCAAGGTGCTGGTGGCGCAGGTGCTGGGCCAGGTCTTCATGAAGCGGCCCTTCGACGATCCCTTCTCGGCTATCGACGCGGTCCTGCGCACGCATCCGCTGGGCGGGCTGGTGCAGGCATCGGTCGTGGACATCCATGCCGAGGCCACCAGCGAAAAGATGGCCATGGGCCATTGGTGCGACGGCCGCGCCAGCCTGGTCGTCGGCACCCATACCCATGTGCCGACCGCCGATACGATGATCCTGAACCGCGGCACCGCATACCAGACCGACGCCGGCATGTGCGGCGACTACGACAGCGTGATCGGCATGGAAAAGGCCGAGCCGCTGCGCCGCTTCCTGACCGGCATGGCCTCGGAACGCTTCACCCCGGCCGAGGGCGAGGCGACGCTTTCGGGCGTGCTGGTCACAACCGATGACCGCACCGGCAAGGCGGTCGCGGTCCAGGCGGTGCGCCAGGGCGGCAGGCTGGATGCCACGCAGCTTCCTGCCTGAAGGCGACGGTGCCTCGTGCTTTTGCTTGCGGCGGCGGAGAAAATAATTCTATTACCCATCGAAAGGGCCGTGATTTAACGGCGCACGGGACAGGATTGCATGCTGGGCTTTGAACTGACCGGAACCAATGCGGCGGTGGCGATGCTGATCGTCGTGACCATCATGTTCATCGAGTTCATTCGCGAAAAGCACCCGCCCGAAGTCGTGGCCATCGGCACTGCCGCGGTGATGCTGCTGCTGGGCCTTCTGCCGATCAAGGACGCGGCCGGGGTGCTGTCGAACTCGGCGCCCTGGACCATCGCCTTCATGTTCCTGATCATGGGCGGACTTCTGCGAACCGGAGCTTTGGAAATCATGTCCCGCCTCGTGACCGCACGGGCGACCAGCCATCCGCGCTTCACCATCGGCGCGCTGTTCCTGTTCGTGATCCTGGCCTCGGCGATCATGAACAACACGCCAGTGGTGGCGGTCATGATCCCGATCTTCATCCAGCTGGCGCTGCGACTGGGTTTCTCGCCCTCGAAGCTGCTGATGCCGCTGAGCTATTTCACCATCCTGGGCGGGATGATGACGCTGATCGGCACCTCGACCAACCTGCTGGTCGACGGCGTGGCCCGCGAACAGGGCATGGTGCCCTTCACCATCTTCGAGATCGCCCCGGTCGGCATCGCCATCACGCTTGCGGGCATCGCCTATTTCGCCGCCATCGGCTGGCGGCTTCTGCCCGACCGCACCTCGCTGGCCGGCTTCCTCGGCACCCGACGCGAGATGAAATATTTCACCGAGGTCGCCATCCCCGAGGATTCCAGCCTGGTCGGCCAGCCGGTGCTGGCCGCGCCGATCTTCAAGCGCGAGGCGGTGCGGGTGATCGACGTGCTGCGCGGCGACGCCTCGCTGCGCCGCAACCTGGCCGAGGTGGTGCTGGAACCGGGCGACCGCGTGGTGCTGCGCTCGGAAATGGCCGACCTGCTGGAGATGCAGGCCAACAAGAATTTCCAGATGGTGGACAAGCTCAGCTCGGTCGCGACCAACACGGTCGAGGTGCTGATCTCGCCCGGCGCGCGGCTGGTCGGGCGGCGGCTGGGCGACATGCGCCTGCGGCGGCGCTATGGCGTCTATGTTCTGGCCGCGCATCGCCGCAGCCAGAACATCGGCCGCCAGCTCGACGACCTGGTGGTGCAGGTCGGCGACACGCTGCTGCTGGAAGGCGCGCCCGAGGACATCGCCCGGCTGGCCGCGGACATGGAACTGGTCGATGTCTCGCGCCCCTCGGCCCGGCCCTATCGCCGCGCCAAGGCGCCGATCGCTATCGTATGCCTGCTGTCGGTGGTCACGCTGGCGGCGCTGGACGTGGCGCCGATCATGGCGCTGGCCTTCATGGCCTCGGCGATCATCCTGATCACCCGCTGCGTCGATGCCGAAGAGGCGTTCTCCTTTGTCGATGCCCGGCTGCTGGCGATGATCTTTGCCATGCTGGCGGTGGGCGAGGCGCTGGAACATACCGGCACTGTCAACCTGGTGGTGGATGTGGTCGCGCCCTATCTTTCCGGCCTGCCGCCCTTTGCCACGCTGATCGCGGTCTATTTCCTGGGCCTGGTGATGACCGAGGTGCTGTCGAACAATGCCGTCGCGGTGCTGCTGACGCCGGTCGCCATCGCGCTGGCGAAATCGCTGGGCCATGACCCGCGCGCCTATGTGGTGGCGGTGATGTTCTCGGCCACGGTCGCCTTCGCCACGCCCATCGGCTACCAGACCCATCTGATGGTCTATGGCCCCGGCGGCTACAGATTCAGCGATTTCGTCAAGGTCGGCGTGCCGCTGGACATCATCTGCGGCATCGTCGCCTGCCTGACCATCCCGCTGTTCTGGCCGCTCTAGGCGGCGGCGCGGTCTCGGCGTCACGGCTGCCGGGGTATTTTAACAACAGAGAAGGCGAACCTCTGGAGCTCCCCGGCCTGCTTGGGCGTGCCTTGCGGCTTTCTCTGTTGCACAAATACCCATGCGACAGCGCCGTCGGCGCGGCGCGTCAGCCCTGGTCGAAGCCCTGACGCACCGCCGTTTCCGCCTTGGCGGAAAGCGTCTTGCGGGTCTCTGCCGCGACCGGGATCGGCGACAGCAGCCGCACCGCGACCGAGCCCTGGCGCGGCTCTGCCAGCACCGCGAGCAGATGCGGCCCCAGGTCCATGTCGCCCCACCAGCCGTAGAAGCGGGGATCGCGGCCCTCGGGCGCATGATAGGTCGCGCTCATCGGCTGGATCGCCAGCCCCTCGGGCAGGGCGGGATCCAGGAAGCCCTGGAACAGCGTCGGCTTGAAGGGCAGCACGCGGCGCCCGTCGCTGCTGGTCCCTTCGGGGAAGAACAGCAGCCGGTGGCCGGCGCGGGTGCGGGCGGCAAATTCCTCGGCCTGGGCGCGGGCGAGCCTGGGGTCGCGGGCGACGAAATGCGTGTCGGTGACGCGGGTCAGGATATTGATCCCTGGCCAGCCCGCCACCTCGGATTTCGAGACGAAGAACACCGGCATCGCTGCGTTCAGCACGAAGATGTCGAGCCAGCTGGAATGGTTTGCCACCACCGCGCCGGGGCCGCGCATCGGCCGGCCGATGCAGCGCCAGCGCAGGCCCATGATCCCCAGGCAGATGCGGCAGACGCCCTGCACCCAGGGGCCGGTCAGCGGGCGGCGCGGGCCGGTGAACAGCCGCTCGGCCAGGCGCAGCGGCAGGATCAGCAGCACGCCGAGCGCCAGCACCAGGACGATGCCGCTGCCGCGCAGCAGCACCAGCAGCCAGCCGAGCGCGCCGGGCCGTGGAATGGCCGGCGGCGCGACCGCGTCCCGCCAGGTGGCGCGGTTGCCCTCGCTCATTGTCCCTGCCGGGCTTCGTAGAACCTGCGGTGCTTGGCCGACATCGCCTGGGTATCGACCATCAGGAACACATCGGTGGTGTTGAAGGCGCGGTCGAGCCAGGCGCCTTCGCCGACCATGCCGCCCAGCCGCAGATAGGCCTTGATCAGTGCCGGCATCCCGGTCATGGCGGCGCGGCGATCCAGCTGTTCGGGCGCAACCAGGTCCATGCGGCGATAGCCGTCGGGCCGGGCGCGGGGCCGGATCGCCTCGGGCGCCAGGTGGTGGTGGTAAAGCCAGGACAGCGGCTGGGCCAGCGCCTGCACGTCCGTGCCATGGAACGAGGCGACGCCGAACAGGATCTCGATCCCGCGCGCCAGCACGTAATCGGCCAGCGCATTCCACATCAGGAACATGCCCGAGCCGCCGCGATAAGCCGGATCGACGCAGGACCGGCCCAGCTCCAGCAGCGACCGCCCCGAGGCGCGCAGCGGCGCGAGGTCGTATTCGCTGTCGCAATAGAAGCGGCCAAAGGCCTCGGCCCGGTCGCCCGGCAACAGGCGATAGACGCCGACCACATGGTCCAGCGCCTCGCGCGAGCGGCGGTCGTCCACCAGCACCAGATGATCCACCACCGGGTCGAACTCGTCGCGCTCGAACCGGTTCACGTGGTCGACCAGAGGGCCGTCGCCGCCCAGTTCCTCGACGAAGACGCGATAGCGCAGGCGCTGCGCGGCCAGAAGATCGGCTTCCTCGGTGGCGAGACGGGTCGCGAAATAGGAGGTTTCCGGCGTCATCTTACGGCCTGCTATCCCCGGCTTATGGCATCTTGCGCCCGTGTCTAGGCGGGGGAACGCGACATTGCAACCGCCAGCAGGCCCGGCGTTTCAACAGCGGTTGACTCGCGCAAAAGTTGAATTACTCTGCAATGGTCGCCTAAAAAGGGTCGGTTGTGACCAGTTCAAGATTGATATGTCTGCCGTTCACCACCTGCTTGCCGGCATTGGTGAAATTGATGGTGATGCGGTCACCGATGCGCGACTGGACCTGCCCGGTGCCCCATTCCGGCGCGCCGGGATGGCGCACGATCATGCCGGGTTCCAGGATTTCATTCATCTCACGCCCTTTCCCGAGACAGCATGCAGGCTAGCCTTCCATGGACGATCTGACAATCCATTGCCCGCCCGACACCCCCGGCGCGGTGTCGCCCGAGCGGCTGGCCGCGCTGGTCGGCTCGCGGCTGTGCCACGACATCGTCTCGCCTTTGGGCGCCATCGGCAACGGGCTGGAGCTGCTGCAGCTTTCGGGTGACTGGCCGGGCATCGACGACAGCCCCGAGATGCAGCTGATCGCCGAAAGCGTCGAGGCGGCGCGGGCGCGGATACGCTGGTTTCGCGTGGCCTTCGGCCATGCCGTGCCGGACCAGCGCCTTGGCCTGGCCGAACTGGCCGCGCTGCTGGCCGAAGTCGAGAAGGGCGGCCGCATCCGCCTGCGGCTGGAGGCCGAGGGCGACCTGCCGCGCGTCGAGGCCCGCCTGATCCTGCTGGCGCTGATGTGCCTTGAGACGGCGATGCCCTGGGGCGGCAGCGTGCTGGTCTGCCGCGGCGCCCAGGGCTGGCGGCTGGTCGCCGAATGCAGCCGCATCCGGTCCGATCCGGCGCTGTGGTCCTGGCTCGGCCTCGACAGGGACCGGGCGCGGCCAGAACCGGGCGCCTCCGAGGTGCATTTCCCGCTGCTGGCCGGTTTTGCCTGCGCCGCCAACCGGCCGCTGGCCTGGGAACTGGACGAGACCGGCGGCGAGATCTCGTTCTGAGGCTCTCTGCCGGGCTTTTGGGGCCGGACCCGCCGTGGTTTGGGTGGGGCTCTGCCGACCATGGATGCGGCCTGTCCTTGGAAAGCCTCCTCGCGCCGAGATCGGCCGCCCGCAATTCATGCAAGGGGCGCGCTGCCGTCGCTACCCCGCCCGGCGCGGCAAACCGGCCTTCGCCGAGAGCCGGTCGCCGCGATCTGGATCGGCGGCGGCAGCGGCGCTTCGGCCGGCGTCATGCTGCGGCCCTGGACGAACGGTCGCGCCGTGCGGCCTGCATCATCTGCGCGCCAATCCAAGCCTTTCGGCAAGGCACGGGGCCTTGCGCGACACCGACCACGGCGCATCCGTGGTCGCTGCCGTCAAACGGGGCGATGCGGCGGCCCCGGCGCAGCTTTTCGGGCGAGGATCAGGGGCGGATGGTGCCGTCGCCGGTGACCAGATACTTGAAGCTGGTCAGCTGCTCGGCGCCGACCGGGCCGCGCGCATGCATCTTGCCGGTGGCGATGCCGATCTCGGCGCCCATGCCGAACTCGCCGCCATCGGCGAATTGCGTCGAGGCGTTGCGCATCAGGATCGCGCTGTCGAGCCCCTTGAAGAAGCGCTCGGCGGTGGCGTCATTCTCGGTCAGGATCGATTCGGTATGGCCCGAGCCATAGCGGCGGATATGGGCGATCGCCTCCTCGACGCCATCGACCAGTTTCACCGCGATGATCCTGTCCAGGAACTCCTGCCCGAAATCCGAGGGCTCGGCGCGGGTGGTGCCCGGCACCTTGGCAAGCTCGCTCTCGGCGCGCACCTCGACGCCCGCGTCCAGCAGATCCTGCACCAGCACGGCGCCGTGTTTCGTATAGAACTGCCAGTCGATCAGCAGGCATTCGGCGGCGCCGCAGATGCCGGTGCGCCGGGTCTTGGCGTTCAGCACCACGCGCCGCGCCTTGTCCAGGTCGGCGTCGCGGTCGGCATAGACGTGGCAGATGCCCTCCAGATGGGCAAAGACCGGCACGCGGGCTTCCTTCTGCACCAGCCCGACCAGCCCCTTGCCGCCGCGGGGCACGATCACGTCGATGAATTCCTGCGCGCGCAGCATGGCGGCGACGGCCTCGCGGTCGCGGGTCGGCACCATCTGCACCGATGCCTCGGGCAGCCCGGCCTGCCCCAGGCCCGTCACCAGCGCCCGGTGGATCGCGGCCGAGCTGTTCAGGCTTTCCGAGCCGCCGCGCAGGATCACCGCATTGCCGGCCTTCAGCGCCAGCGCCGCGGCATCGGCGGTGACATTGGGGCGGCTTTCATAGATCACGCCGATGACGCCCAGGGGGGTGGCGACGCGCTGGATATGCAGCCCGTTCGGCCGGTCCCATTCGGCCAGCACCTTGCCGACCGGGTCCGCCTGCGCCGCGACCGAGCGCAGGCCCTCGGCCATGGCGCGGATGCGCGCGGGATCGAGCTTCAGCCGGTCGAGCATGGCGGGGGAGAGGCCCTTTGCCTCGGCGTAATGCATGTCCTCGGCATTGGCGTCGAGGATGGCGTCCTCGGCCTTCAGGATCGCATCGGCGGCGCCGACCAGGGCGGCGTGCTTGCGCTCGGCGCTGGCCTCGGCCAGGACGGCGGCGGCGGCGCGCGCCTTTGCGCCCAGATCCGCGATCAGCGCATCGGCATCGGAAGAGGTCAGGTCTTTCATGGCGGCATTCCCTTGCATGACGCCTGAAATAGGGGCCGGCGCGCTGAAAAGCCAGATGCAAAGCGGGCAGATGGAAAGGGGCCAGATGGAAAGGGGAAGGTGCAGGATTCTGTTGCCAGGCTCCTGCGGGCCCCGCCTTACGCTGCTAGGCGGAAGGGCTTAAGTTTCGGTTACCCGAGCTGCTTACGCAGCCAGGGCCACCGGAGCACGGTTGTCGTTGGCAACTGTACATTTTGCACCGATAACGGTGGTAGCTCACCGAGACAAAGCAAACAGCTTTAGACGTTCGTCGATCCTGTTTCGGCCCCCTGTGCCCCCAACGAGGGATCTTGGTGGAGCCGCCGGGTACCGCCCCCGGGTCCGATCCGCTTATTACCTGCGCGTTTATGTCCATAGTCCGGGCGAGCCCGGACAAGCGGAATATAGGCGCCACCATCCCGTCGCGCAAGAGAGGGGAACGCTGTTCCCCTCTTGTCCCGCTGCGCGGGCCAATTCACCCCTTGGGGTATTTGGAAAACGGAGAAGAAGCGGGCGCGGCGTCCCGCCTTCTTCGTTCCCAAAATACTCATGCGGCCGTGCCGCCGGCGGACCGCCCCGCCTTCGGGCGGGGCGCTGCAAGGGCCGATCAGAAGCCCGCCTTGATCTTTTCGAACTCCTGCAACTGCTTTTCGCGCTGCTGCGGGTCGTTCGGGGTCTGGGCCAGGATCGGGGCGTCCACGGGCGAGAGACCCTCCTGCACCGCGGGCTCGTCCTTGATCGTCTCCATGGCGACGGTCGAGGTATGGCCGTAGCCGATCGTGTCCAGCAGGCCCTTGGCCGCTTCCGGCGCGAGCCAGGCGTTGATGAAATCGTAGGCCTTGTCTTCCTTGCCCGGTCCGTTCTTGAGATTGATGAAGCCGCAGAAGAAGGTCGAGCTGCCCTCCTTGGCCGCGCGCTGGAAGCCGACCGGGAAGCCGTCGTTTTCCAGCAACACCACGCCGTCGTTCCAGGACCAGGCCACGTCCACCGCGCCCGAGGCCATCAGCTGCGCCTGTTCGGCCGGGTCGGCCCAATAGGCGGCGACGTTCTGGTGCGCCTGGCGCAACCAGTCCGCGGCGGCCGCGAACTGCTCGTCGGTGACTTCGGTCCAGTCGGTGGTGCCGGTGGCCAGGTAGGCCAGCGCCCAGACGTCGTCGGCCGAATCGGGCAGCGAGGTGCGGCCCTGGTATTTCGGGTCGATGAAGATGTTCAGGCTGGCCACGTCCTCGGCCGGCACGGTCTCGGTATTGTAGGCCACCGCGGTCGCGCCCCAATCGGTCGGGATATACCAGACGCCCTCGTCGTCCTTGAAGATTTCCGAATCGAGGAATTTCGCATCGAGGCTTTCGAAGGCCGGGATCTTCGACACGTCCCAGGGCTCGATCAGCCCGGCGTCGCGGTATTTGGACACCATCTGCGAGCAGGGATGCGCGACATCCGCCTTGAAGCCCGAGGCGAGCTTTTGATAGGCCTCGTCGTCGTCGCCGTAGAAGACGAAGGTGGGGCTGGCGCCATGCTGGTCGATATAGCCCTGGAAGATCACCGGCTCCTCGAACCCGGCCCAGTCGAAGACCGTCAGTTCGGGGTCGGCGGCCCAGGCGGCCGTGAGGCTGGTGCTGGCGAGCGCGAGCGCCAGGGCGGGGAAGCGGAGAGGTTTCATGTCGGAGCTTTCCTTGAAGGCAGTCTGGCACGACGCTAGCGGTCCCGCCGCGCCCTCGCAAGCGCGGCCGTGCCCTACCAGCGCCCCGAGGCGCCGCCGCCCCGCGACGAGCCGCCGCCGAAGCCCGAGGAGCCGCGCGCGGCGCTGCGATAGCCCGGCGTCGGCTCGCTGCGCAGCACCGTGCCGGTCGGTCCATACCACACCGTCTGCGGCCGCAGGCGCTGGCGGGTTTCGGACCAGCCGCAGGCCGGGCAGCGCCGCGTGACACTGTCCTGCGAGATCATATGGCCACCCTCGGGCAGCGGGGTTTCCAGCGGCGCCACCTGCGTTTCCAGGCCGCGACGGCCGCATTGCGGGCAGCGGTTGCGCCGCCAGGCCTGCCGCGCGGCGGCGCCCAGGATCGCCAGCCCGGCGGCGCCGAACAGGAAGGGCAGGATGCGGTCCATCAGGCTGCGCCGGGGCATGGCGAGCGGCTGGCCCGCCGCGACGGGGCGGGCGATCAGGTCGATCACCGCCAGCGTGCCCTCGCGGATGCCCTGCGACATCCGGCCGTCGCGGAAGGCGGGCAGCATGGTGTTGCGCATGATGTCCTGGGCCAGGATGTCGGCGTCGTTTTCGTAGCCGCGGCCCAGTTCAATGCGCGCCTCGCGGTCCTGGGCCAGCACCAGCACCATGAAGCCGTCGTTGCGCGCGGCGTCGCCCACGCCCCAATGGTTGAAAAGCCGGGTGGCAAAGGGCTCCAGCCCGTCGGTCCCGCCATGGCGCGTCCGGTCGGGCAGGGTGACGACCGTGCCCTCGATGCCGGTCTGTTTCCTGAGCGCAGCCAGCGCCCTGTCGAGGGCCTGGGCATCCTCGGGCGCGAGCAACCCGGCGAAATCGTTGACATGCAGGCTCTGCCAGTCGGGCAGGCCCTGTGCATGGGCCGGGGCCAGGGCCGCCAGCCAGAGCAGCGCGACCAGCCATGCCGCCATCCGGGCGATTGCGCTGGCCGGGGCGGTCCCGGACGGCCTATCCATCGTCGCTCCTTGCCTCGCCCGCCGCTTTGTCTGCCGCCTTGTCCATCGTCTTGCCCGTCACCCCGGCAGGATCTCGGGGCCGCCGGTGATCCGCGGGTCGGGCTGGCCGATCACCGCGTCGTCGCGCCCGGCGAAATCCACCGCGCGCAGGATCGCCTGGATCGCCGCGATCCGGGCGCGGCGCTTGTCGTCGGCGCGGATCACCGTCCAGGGCGCGATGCCGGAATGGCTGCGCAGCAGCGTATCCCGGATCGCCGCGCTGTAATCGTCCCATTTCGCCAGCCCCTCGACGTCGATGGAGCTGAGCTTCCATTGCTTCAGCGGGTCGCGCTCGCGGTCGAGAAACCGCTTGAGCTGCTCGGCCCGGCCCACCTCCAGCCACAGCTTGACCAGGATCACCCCGTCATCGACCAGCATGGTCTCGAACAGCGGCAATTGGCGAAAGAAGGTCTCGCGCTGCGCATCCGTGCAGAAGCCGAAAACCTTTTCGACCACGCCGCGATTGTACCAGCTGCGGTCGAAGAGCGCGATCTCGCCCCTGGCGGGCAGCCAGTCCACGTAGCGCTGGAAATACCATTCCTCGGCCTCGCGTTCGCTGGGCTTGGGCAGGGCGGCGATATAGGCCGAGCGCGGGTTCAGGTTCTCGCGCACCCGCTCGATGGTGCCGCCCTTGCCGGCGGCGTCGCGGCCCTCGAACAGCACCACCAGGCGCTTGCGCTGGTGGATCACGTCGCGCATCAGCCGCACCAGCTGCAATTGCAGCCCGGCCATGCGGTCGTCGTAATCCTTGCCCTTCATCTCCTCGGGATAGGGATAGGTGGGATCGGGGATGCGCTTGCCCTCGGCCGCCGCCACCGCCTTGCGCAGCCCATCGGGCGCGTCCTTTTCCAGATAGCGGGTGATCGCGCCGACAAAGGGCAGGTCGGGCAGCGATCCCTGCTTGCCGGACCCGGCCTTGTCGCCGTTGCTGGCCATGCTCACGCCTCGCCGATGCGGTTCAGGTCGAAGGGGGTGGTCTGGTAGATCTCGTTGATCCAGTTACCATAGAGCAGATGCGCATGGCTGCGCCAGCGGTTCGTGGGCGTGCGCGAGGGGTCGTCGTCCGGGTAGTAGTTCACCGGCACGTCGATCGGCTTGCCCGAGGCGGCGTCGCGGTCGTATTCGTCCTTCAGCGTCGTGCTGTCATATTCGAAATGGTTGAAGACGTAGAGCGCGCGATGGCCGGGGTCTTGCAGCAGGCAGGGCCCGACCTGGTCCGAGGCGATCAGCGTCTTCAGCGCCGGGATGGCGTCCACCTCGTCCTGGCGCACCTCGGTCCAGCGGCTGACCGGGACCAGCACGTCGTCGGAAAAGCCGCGCAGATAGGGGCTGGAGGGCGCCAGGTTGCGGTGGCGGAAGCAGCCGAAGGCCTTGCGGTCCAGCATGTGCTTTTCCAGGCGGTGGAAATACCAGGCCATCGCCATGCCGCCCCAGCAGACGCCGAAGGTCGAATGCACGTGGCTTTGCGTCCAGTCGAAGACGCGGGTCAACTCGTCCCAATAGGTCACGGCCTCGAAGGGCAGGTGTTCGATGGGCGCGCCGGTGATGATGAGCCCGTCGAACTTCTCGCCCGTCTCCTCGACCTCGCAGAAGCGGCGATAGAAGGATTGCAGGTGGTCGGCGGCCGTGTTGCGGCTTTCGTGGTCCGACATGCGGATCAGCTGGAACTCGATCTGCAAGGGGGTCGCGCCGATCAGCCGGGCGAACTGGTTCTCGGTCTGGATCTTCTTGGGCATCAGGTTCAGCAGGCCGATGCGCAAGGGCCGGATGTCCTGCGTCGCCGCCCGGCCCGGCGACATGACCATGACGCCTTCGTTCGACAGGATGTCATAGGCGGGCAGGTCATTGGGCAGGGTGATGGGCATCATGCGTCCTTTCTGTCGAACTTTCCGGCAATGGCGGCGCCGGCGGGCCGTCGGTCTATGGCATGGCCGATCAGCGCGATCAGGTCTTGCGGGGTCGTCACCTGCGCCACCTCCTCGGCCAAAAGCGTCACGCCGCGCCGGGCCATCGCCTCGTAGCGGGGCTGGCGGTGGGCCAGGGCGCGGGCATAGGTCCAGCGGATGAAGTCGTCGGGGTTCACCTGGTCCTCGCGCAGGCCCTTTTCGACGCGATAGTCGGTCCAGGCCCGGTCCAGGAAATCCGGCTGGTAATACATCGGCTTCGGCGCGCGGTCGAAGCGGCGCACCAGTTCCTCGGTATGCGCGTCCGAGCCCTTGATCCAGACCAGCAGCAGCTCGCGCCCCAGCGCGTCCAGCACCGGGTCGCTTTCGGCAAAGGGGTCCACCACCTCGCAGACCGAGCCGCCGGAATCGCAGACGAAATTGCCCAGGTTGTAGATCTCCTGCGCGCGGCGGATGAAATGGCCGGTATCCAGCAGCGCCGCGATCTCGGCCATGCGGTGCTGGTCCTGGCGGCGCATGTATTCGTCGAATTCCAGCCCGCCGCGGGTGACGCTGCCGGGCTTGCCCAGATAGGTGGACAGCGGCGCCAGGTTCTCGAAGGTGATGTTGCTGGCGATATAGACCGAATCCGACAGCAAGAGCTCGCGCAGGAAGGGCACCTTCATCGCCTCGCGCTTGAAGTTGTCGGCGATCAGCTCGCCCATGTAGCGGGTGCCGATGCGGTAATCGACGGAATAGTGGAACCATTCGCCCGAGCCGCGCAGCATCGAGGCCAGGAAGGTCTTGCCCAGGCCCGACATGCCAAAGAACAGCACGCGCTTTTTCGGGGCGGCCAGCCATTCGGCCTTGGTCTGGTAAAGCATGGGCGATCCTTTTGCGGGGCTTGGCGATAGTTAGTCCCGCGCAGGGCCGAGGGGAAGGGGGACGCGGGCCGCCGGTGGGACTGCCTGTCGAAAAGCCGGCGGGACGGCCTTGCATCGCGCCATCGAGCCCCTATCTGGGACGGGCGGACCGGGCCCCTCTGACGACGCATGTCGTGATGTCGGACCGCATCGAGCCCTGCTCGGTGCCAGCCCGGAACCATTCCCGCCCAAGGCTTCGCACCGGCTTTCGTTCAACGTGGAGCCTGACATGGAACCTTTCTACCTGACCCTGTTTCTCGGCACGCCGATCTGGCTGTGGCTGGTCTTCGTCGGCCTGGTCGGCCTGCTCTTGGCCTTCGATCTCGGTGTACTCAATCGCGGCGACAAGGAGATCGGCGTCGCCGAGAGCCTGAAGCTATCGTCCTTCTACATCACGCTGGGCGTGCTGTTCGGCGGCTTCGTCTGGTATCAGCTGGGCAGCAATGCCGCCGCGGAATACATGACCGCCTTCGTGGTCGAAAAGACGCTGGCGATGGACAACGTCTTCGTCATCGCGCTGATCTTCGCCACGCTGTCGATCCCCCGCCGCTACCAGCATCGCGTGCTGTTCTGGGGCATCCTGGGGGTGATCGTGCTGCGCGGCATCATGATCGGCGTCGGCGCCACGCTGGTCGCGCAATACGGCTGGATCCTCTATGTCTTCGCCGGCTTCCTGATCCTGACCGGCATCAAGATGCTGTTCATCGGCGACAAGGAGCATGACATGGGCGCGAACCCGGTCCTGAGGTTCCTGCGCCGCCGCATGCCGCTGACGCAGGAGCTGCACGGCCATGCCTTCGTGGTGCGCCAGTCCGACCCCAAGACCGGCCGCATCCGCCGCTTTGCCACGCCGCTGCTGCTGGCGCTGGTGATGATCGAGATCGCCGACGTGATCTTCGCCGTCGATTCGGTGCCGGCGGTCTTTGCCATCACCACCGATCCCTATATCGTCTATACCTCGAACATCTTCGCCATCCTGGGCCTGCGCGCGCTGTTTTTCGCGCTGGCGGCGATCATCCACCGCTTCGAATACCTCAAGCAGGCGCTGGCGGTGCTGCTGATCTTCATCGGCTCCAAGGTGTTCATCGCCGACCTGATGGGGCTGGCGAAATTCCCGCCCGCCGTGTCACTGGGCATCACCTTCGCCATCCTCGGCGCCGGCGTCGGCTGGTCGCTGTGGCGCACCCGCAAGGACGTGACGCGCGCCTGAGCGCCAGATTTCCGCCGCCGCGCCCGGCCGCGCGGTTGCCGTCGGGTATTTGAAGAACGGAGAAGGCGGGGCGGCGGGGCGCGAAACCCGGCCGTCTTCCGCGCGATGTGATCCGGGCTGCCACCACGTCGCTCAATCCGCAGTAGCGCGCCGGGTGCAATCGCGCTATGCTTCCGCCCAGACCCGGCAAACGGGCGATGCAAACGAGGCAGTGACGGCGGTAACCCATGACCGAAATGGTCTTTGGCACCACCCCCTTGCGGGCAGGTGACCCGATTCTTCCACGCTGGTGGCGCACGCTGGACCGATGGTCCCTGGCCTGCGTGCTGGGATTGTTCGCGGTGGGGCTGCTTCTGGGCCTGGCGGCCTCGGTGCCGCTGGCCGAAAAGAACGGCCTGCCGCAGTTCTATTACGTCACCCGCCAGGCGGTGTTCGGTGCCATGGCGCTGGCGGCGATGCTGGTGATCTCGACCTTCTCGCCGCGGATGGTGCGGCGGATCGGCGTGCTGGGCTTTCTGGTCGCGCTGGTGGTGCTGATGGCGCTGCCCTTCATCGGCACCGATTTCGGCAAGGGCGCGGTGCGCTGGCTGCGCCTGCCCGGCGGCATGTCGGTGCAGCCGTCCGAGTTCCTCAAGCCCTGCTTCGTCGCCATCTGCGCCTGGTTCATGGCCGCCAGCCAGGAGGTCGGCGGCCCGCCCGGCAAGTCCTTTTCCTTCGGCCTCGCCGTGGTCGTGGTGCTGCTTCTGGCCATGCAGCCCGATTTCGGCCAGGCCTCGCTGGTGCTGTTTTCCTGGTGCGTGATGTATTTCATCGCCGGGGCGCCGCTTTACCTTCTGGGCGGCGTGATGGGGCTGGCCTGCGTCGGCGGCGTCTTCGCCTATGGCGCATCCGAGCATTTCGCCCGCCGCATCAACGGCTTCCTTGCGGCCGAGGTCGATCCGCGCACCCAGCTGGGCTATGCCACCAACGCCATCCAGGAGGGCGGCTTCTTCGGCGTCGGCGTGGGCGAAGGCTCGGTCAAGTGGTCGCTGCCGGACGCGCATACCGATTTCATCATCGCGGTCGCGGCCGAGGAATACGGGCTGATCCTGGTCCTGATCATCATCGCGCTTTATGCCGCCATCGTCATCCGCTCGCTGCTGCGGCTCCAGGGCGAGCGCGATCCCTTCGTCCGCATCGCCGGCACCGGCCTTGCCTGCGCCTTCGGCGTGCAGGCGCTGATCAACATGGGCGTGGCGGTGCGGCTTCTGCCGGCCAAGGGCATGACGCTGCCCTTCGTCAGCTACGGCGGCTCGTCGGTGATCGCCTCGGGCATCGCCATGGGGATGCTGCTGGCGCTGACCCGCTCGCGCCCGCAGGGCCGCATCGGCGACGTGCTGGGCCGGGGCCGGGGATGAGCGACCCGCAGTCCCAAGGCCGGCCGCTGTGCCTGATCGCTGCCGGCGGCACCGGCGGCCACATGTTCCCGGCGCAATCGCTGGCCGAGGTGCTGCTGGCCCAGGGCTGGCGGGTGAAGCTTTCCACCGACGAGCGCGGCGCGCGCTATGCCGGCGCCTTCCCGGCCGAGGTGGTGCGCGAGGTGGTCAGTTCGGCCACCACCGCGCGCGGGGGCGCGCTGGCCAGGCTGGCCGTGCCCTTCCGCATCGGCGCCGGCATCCTGGGGGCGATCCGGGCGATGCGCGGCGACCGTCCCGCCGTGGTGGTTGGCTTTGGCGGCTACCCGACCATCCCCGCCATGTCGGCGGCGCTGGCCCTGCGCATCCCGCGCATGATCCACGAACAGAACGGCATCATGGGCCGGGTGAACGCCGCCTTTGCCCGCCGGGTGGACCGCGTGGCCTGCGGCACCTGGCCGACCCGGCTGCCGCCCGGCGTCCAGGGCATCCATACCGGCAACCCGGTGCGCCAGGCGGTGCTGGACCGCGCCGCCGCCACCTATGCCCCGCCGGGCGAAGGCGAGCTGCACCTGCTGGTCATCGGCGGCAGCCAGGGCGCGCGGGTGCTGTCGAACATCGTGCCCGAGGCCATCGCCGGCCTGCCGGACGACCTGCGCGCCCGCCTGTCGGTCAGCCACCAGGCCCGCGCCGAGGATGCCGAGCGCGTCACCGCCGCCTATGCCGCGGCCGGCGTCAATGCCGAGGTCCGGCCCTTTTTCGACGACGTGCCCCGCCGCCTTGCCGAATCCCAGTTGGTCGTCAGCCGGGCCGGGGCCTCGTCCATTGCCGACATCACCGTGGTCGGCCGTCCGGCGATCCTGATCCCCTATGCCGCGGCGACCGGCGACCACCAGACCGCCAACGCCCGTGCCCTTGCGGAATCCGGCGCGGCGATCCTTTTGCCCGAATCCGTGCTTGACGCCGAGAGCCTCAGGCGCGACATCCGGGACATCCTTTCCGACAGCGCCCGCGCCACCGCCATGGCAGCTGCCGCGCTAACGCTTGCCCGCCCCGACGCGGCGCAGCGCCTTGCAGATCTAGTGACGGAACCGACCCGATGAACGCAGCGACCAAACTTCCGGGCGAGCTTGGCCCCATCCATTTCGTCGGCATCGGCGGCATCGGCATGTCCGGCATCGCCGAGGTGCTGATGACGCTGGGCTACCAGGTGCAGGGCTCGGACGCGAAACGCTCGAAGATCACCGACCGGCTGGAGGCGCTGGGCGCCACCGTATTCGAGGGTCAGCGCGCTGAAAACATTGGCGAAGCGGGCGTGGTCGTCATCTCGACCGCGATCAAGAAGGGCAACCCCGAACTGGAAGAGGCGCGCCGCCGCGGCCTGCCCGTCGTGCGCCGGGCCGAGATGCTGGCCGAGCTGATGCGGCTGAAATCCAACGTCGCCATCGCCGGCACCCATGGCAAGACCACGACCACCACCATGGTCGCGACGCTGCTGGACGCGGGCGGCTTCGATCCGACCGTCATCAACGGCGGCGTGATCCATGCCTATGGCAGCAATGCCCGCGCCGGCGCCGGCGAATGGATGGTGGTCGAGGCCGACGAATCGGACGGCAGCTTCAACCGCCTGCCCGCGACCATCGCCATCGTGACCAATATCGACCCCGAGCACATGGAGCATTGGGGCAGCTTCGACGCGCTGCGCAAGGGTTTCCAGGACTTCGTCTCGAACATCCCCTTCTACGGGCTGGCCGTCTGCTGCACCGACCACCCCGAGGTGCAGTCGCTGGTGGGCCGGCTGACCGACCGCCGCGTCGCGACCTTCGGCTTCAACGCCCAGGCCGACGTGCGCGCCGTGAACCTGCGCTACGAGAACGGCGTGGCGCATTTCGACATTGCCCTGCAGGGTGAGGTCGAGCTGAACGACGGCGAGCCCCCGGTGATCGAGGGCTGCACCCTGCCGATGCCGGGCGACCACAATGTCAGCAATGCGCTGGCCGCGGTGGCCGTCGCCCGCCACCTGGGCATGAAGCGCGCCCAGATCCGCGAGGCGCTGGCGCGCTTCGGCGGGGTCAGCCGCCGCTTTACCCGCGTGGGCGAGGTGGGGGGGGTCACCATCATCGACGACTATGGCCACCACCCGGTCGAGATCGCGGCGGTGCTGAAGGCCGCGCGCCAGGCGACGAAGGGCCGGGTCATCGCCGTGCATCAGCCGCATCGCTATTCGCGGCTTTCCAACCTCTTCGACGATTTCTGCACCTGCTTCAACGAAGCCGATGTCGTCGCCATCGCCGAGGTCTATTCGGCGGGCGAGGAACCGATCCCCGGCGCCTCGCGCGACGACCTGGTCGCCGGGCTGATCGCCCACGGCCACCGCCACGCCCGCGCGGTGATGGACGAGGGCGACCTGGAACGGCTGGTGCGCGAACAGGCGCGGCCGGGCGACATGGTGGTCTGCCTGGGCGCCGGCACCATCTCGACCTGGGCCAACAACCTGCCCGAGCGGCTGACGGAGAAGGCCGCGTGATCGCGCTGGCCAGCCATCCCGCCACCGCGGCGCTTTGCGCCCTGCTTTGGGGCGTGATGGCCTGCCTTCTGCCCTTCGTGCGGCTGCGCTGGCGCCATTCGGCGCTTTGGGCGCTGGTGCTGTGCGGCGTGCCGGTGCTGGGCTGGCTGACCTATCTGTGCGGCCCCGGCTTCGGCGTGCTCTTCCTGGCGCTCGGCCTGTCGCTGCTGGTCTGGCCGCCCTTCGATGCGCGCCGCCGCCGGCGCGCGCTTGCGCAGCGCGGCCTGCGCTAGGGACCGCCGGCGATGATGGTGGCATGGCTGATCGTCGCCGTCACGGTGGCGCTGGCCGCCGCCATCGGCATCCTGCGTGCCGGCGCCCGCTCGTTCCGGGTGCTGGGGGGCGAACTGGCCCTGCTGCTCGGCGCGGCCTGGCTTTGCTATCTGATCGGCGACGGCAAGACCGGCGGCTATCTGGCCGGGATCATCGGCGCGCTGCTGTCGCTCTTGCTGCTGATCGCGGCGGGGGGCCTGGCCGCAGGCGCGCTGCTGCGCTGGGTTCACGACCGCCTGCGGCCGCCGCCGGTCCTTCGCGCGCCGTTCTCGCAGCCCTGGGACATCGTCGGCCTGGGCTGCTTCGCCGCGCTGGCGGTGGTCCTCAGCGCACTGGAATGACAGGAAACGGGATGAAAAAGGGGGACGAGATGACGGAAAGCAGGATGCGGGTCCGGGCAGGGCTGGGCGCGCTGCTGGCGCTTGCCCTGGCCGGGCTTGCCGGCTGCGGCCGCGGCGGCATGAGCGAGCTGGAATGCATGGAGCGGGCGATCTATTTCGAAGCGAACCGTTCCAGCCGCGACGGCATGATCGCCGTCGGCAACGTGGTCATGAACCGCGTCAGGGCGCAGGGCTATCCCAACACGGTTTGCGGCGTGGTCGGGCAAAAGGGCCAGTTCGCGCCGGGCGTCCTGACCCGGCGAATGGATTCGAAATCCCTGCCGGCGGTGCGCGAGGCCGCGATCGCGGTCCTGCGCGGCGAAAGGCAGCCGGGGATTGGCAACGCCATGTTCTTCCACCAGAAGGATCACCGCTTTTCCTATGACAACATGCACTATGTCCTGGTGGCCGGTGGCAATGCCTTCTACGAAAAGCGCAAGAGCCATCTTGTGACCCAGCCCGTGCCTCCGGCCCCGGTGGACGGGCTGCGCTAGATGCGCGGCGCGTCTCGGCAGGCCGCAGCCGGAACCCTGGCGAGATGCGCCGGAAAGCGGCTGCGGCATGCGGGCCGGATTGACGGCGCCCGCAACGCTGATTAACCACCGCGCCATGACCCAGACGCCTCCCGCGCCCCGCGGCGCCCTGACCCCGAACCGGGCCCTTGCCGACCTGACCTGGCTGCGCGTCGGCGGGCCGGCCGACTGGCTGTTCCAGCCCGCGGACGAAGCGGATCTGGCCGAATTCCTGCGCGGCCTCGACCCTTCGCTGCCGGTCTTTGCCATGGGCGTCGGCTCGAACCTGATCGTGCGCGACGGCGGCATCCGCGGCGTGGTGATCCGGCTGGGGCGCGGCTTCAACGGCATTTCCTGCGAGGGCGGCATCGTCACCGCGGGTGCGGCGGCGCTGGACGCCCATGTCGCGCGCCGCGCGGCCGAGGCGGGGCTGGACCTGACCTTCCTGCGCACCATCCCCGGCAGCATCGGCGGCGCGGTGCGGATGAACGCGGGCTGCTATGGCAGCTATGTCGCCGACCACCTGGTCTCGGTCCGCGCCGTGGCCCGCGACGGCAGCCTGCACGAGATCGCGGCCGCCGACCTGCGCCTCGGCTATCGCCATTCCGAGATCCCCGAGGGCTGGGTCGTGACCGAGGCCCGCTTTCGCGCCGAGCCGGGCGATCCCGCGGGACTGGCCGCGCGGATGGAGGAACAGCTGGCGCGCCGCGATGCGAGCCAGCCCACGCGCGAACGCAGCGCCGGTTCGACCTTTCGCAACCCGGCCGGGTTTTCCTCGACCGGGCGGGCGGATGACAGCCACGAGCTGAAGGCCTGGTCGCTGATCGATGCCGCCGGCCTGCGCGGCCACCGCCTGGGCGGGGCGCAGATGTCGGAAAAGCACCCGAACTTCCTGCTGAACGCCGACGGCGCCACCGCCGCCGAGCTGGAGGCCCTGGGCGAACTGGTCCGGCAGAAGGTGCGGGAGACCAGCGGGCACGAGCTGCAATGGGAAGTCATCCGCGTAGGCCAGCCCTAGGAACCGGCCGTAACCCGCCGTCATTGCCGGAAATATCGCGCGAGACGCGAAAAGGGACTTTTGCGATTCCGCCCAAGCGGCTATCCTGACCCGACAAATACCCGGATCAACCGGGGAGCATGAGGCAGAACATTGGCGGGCAGGTCGAGCAGGTCGGCCCCGAAAGTCGTAGTCCTGATGGGCGGACCCTCGGCCGAGCGCGAGGTTTCGCTCTCGTCGGGGCGTGAATGCGCGGTTGCGCTGCGGCAGGCGGGCTATGAAGTCGTCGAATTGGACGCGGGCAGGGATCTGCCCGCGCGTCTGGCCGAACACGCGCCGGACGTGGTCTTCAACGCGCTGCATGGCCGCTGGGGCGAGGACGGCTGCGTGCAGGGCCTGCTGGAATGGCTGGGCTGGCGCTATACCCATTCCGGCGTGCTGGCCTCGGCCCTGGCCATGGACAAGACCCGCGCCAAGGACGTGCTGCGCCTTGCCGGCCTGCCGGTGCTGGACAGCCTGATCGCCGATGCCGCCGAGGTGCGCGCCCGCCACGTCATGGCGCCGCCCTATGTGGTCAAGCCGAACGACGAGGGCTCTTCGGTCGGGGTCTATATCGTGCATGAGGCCGCGAACGGCCCGCCGCAGCTTTCCGACCGGATGCCCGCGCGGGTCATGGTGGAAACCTATGCGCCGGGGCGCGAGCTGACCGTGGCCGTGCTGGGCGACCGCGCGCTTGGCGTGACCGAGATCGTGACCGAGGGCTGGTATGACTACGATGCCAAATACAAGCCCGGCGGCTCGCGCCATGTCATCCCCGCCGAGATCCCGCCGGAAATCGCCGCCGCCTGCCGCGACCAGGCCGTGCGCGCGCACCAGGCCCTGGGCTGCCGCGGGCTGACCCGCACCGATTTCCGCTGGGACGAAAGCCGCGGGCTGGGCGGGCTCATCATCCTCGAGGTGAACACCCAGCCCGGCATGACCCCCACTTCGCTTGCCCCCGAGCAGGCGGCCCATGCCGGCATGGACTTTCCCGCGCTCTGCCGCTGGATCGTCGAGGAGGCGCTATGCAGGGCCTGAACCCCTTCCACCGCGGCCAGGGGCCGGGCGGGCGGCCGGCGCCGGTGCGCCCTGCGCCCGCGCGCCCCGCCCCGGCGGCGCCGCGCACGCCGCGCAAGGATCCGGCGCCCTCGCGCCTGGCCTACCGGCTGAACCGGATGATGCTGCGGCCGCTGGTGCGGCGGCTGGTGCATGTCGGCCTGCCCGCCTTTCTGGCGGCGCTGGTGGCGGGGATCTGGCTGTCGGACGACACCCGCCGGGCCAACCTGACCGGCGGCATCGACGCCATCGTGGACCGCATCCAGCACCGCGACGAATTCATGGTCAGGATGATGACCATCGAGGGCGCCTCGCCCGCGGTGGACAAGGGGCTGCGCGCCATGCTGCCGGTGGACCTGCCGGCCTCGAGCTTCGACATCGACCTGGAAAAGCTGCGCGAGCGGGTGCTGAAGCTCGATGCGGTCGAGGCGGTGGACCTGCGCATCAAGCCGGGCGGGGTGCTGTCGGCCGTGGTCACGGAACGGGTGCCGGCGCTGCTGTGGCGCCATGCCCGCGGCATCGAGCTGCTGGACAAGACCGGGCACCGCGTCGCCTCGGTCACGGGGCGCGAGGTGCGCGGCGACCTGCCGATCATCGCCGGCGAGGGCGCCGACCGCGCCGCGGCCGAGGCGCTGGCGCTGATCGACGCCGCCGGGCCGATCCTGCCGCGGCTGCGCGGGCTGGAGCGCATGGGCGAGCGGCGCTGGGACGTGGTGCTGGACCGCGGCCAGCGCATCAAGCTGCCCGAGGAAAAGGCGCTTCAGGCGCTGGAGCGCGCCATCGCGCTGGACCGCGCGCTGCACATGCTGGACCGCGACCTTTTGGTCGTCGACCTGCGGCAGGAGGCGCGCCCGGTGGTGCGGCTGGGGATGGAGGCGCAGAACGCCATCCGCCGTGCCCGCGGCCAGCCGGAACTGGGCCCCGACGGGTTGCCGCTGCCGCCCGAGGCAACGGCCGGCAAGGCGGCGAAGACCGCGAAGAAAAGCGGCTGACAGCGCAAGGAGGCAGGTGAGATGAAGGATCTGTATCAGGGCCAGCGGGCCATGCGGAACATGCGCCGCCAGGCCATGCAGCGCGGCGTCATCGCGGTTCTGGACATCGGAACCTCGAAGATCGCCTGCCTGGTGCTGCAATTCGACGGCCCGAGCCAGTTCCGCGAGACGGACGGCGTCGGCCCCATGGCCGGCCAGTCGAATTTCCGCGTCATCGGCACCGCCACCACCCGCTCGCGCGGGATGCGCTATGGCGAGATCGAGACCATGGCCGAGACCGAGCGCGCCATCCGCACCGTGATCCAGTCGGCGCAGAAGGTGGCGGGCGTGCGCGTCGACCACGTCATCGCCTGCATCTCGGGCGCGCGCCCGGCCAGCTATGGCCTGGCGGGCGAGATCGTGCTGCCCGCCGGCAAGGTGGGCGAGGGCGACGTGGCCCGCGTGCTGGCCGCCTGCGAGGTGCCCGATTTCGGCCGCGGCCGCGAGGTGCTGCACGCCCAGCCGGTGAACTTTGCCCTCGATGGCCGCTCGGGGCTGTCGGACCCGCGCGACCAGTCGGGCGGCCGGCTGGCCTGCGACATGCATGTGCTGACCATCGACGGCGATGCGGCCAGCAACCTGGTGCATTGCATCCGGCGCTGCGACATGGAACTGGCAGGCGTGGCCTCGGCCTCATACGCCTCGGGGCTTGCGGCGCTGGTCGAGGACGAGCAGGAGCTGGGCGCCGCCTGCATCGACCTGGGCGGCGGCACGACGGGCGTTTCGGTCTTCATCAAGAAGCACATGATCTTTGCCGATGCCGTCCGCTTCGGCGGCGAGCTGATCACCCAGGACATCGCCAAGGGGCTGCGCGTCAGCCATGCCGTGGCCGAGCGGCTCAAGACCCTGCACGGCGGGCTCGAGGCCACCGGCCGCGACGACCGCGAGATGATTGAGCTGGGCGGCGAGACCGGCGACTGGGACACCGACCGCCGCAGCGTCAGCCGCGCCGACCTGATCGGCATCATGCGCCCGCGGGTCGAGGAGATCCTGGAAAAGGTGGGCGAGATCCTGGATGCGGCGGGCTTCGACTATATGCCCTCGCGCCAGATCGTTCTGACCGGCGGCGGCAGCCAGATTCCGGGGCTCGATGCGCTGGCCTCGCGCATGCTGGGGCAGAACGTGCGCATCGGCCGGCCGCTGCGCATCCAGGGCCTGCCGCATAATGCGACCGCGCCGGGCTTTTCCTCGGCCATCGGATTGGCGCTGCTGACGGCGCATCCGCAGGACGAATGGTGGGACTTCGACATGCCCGCCGAACACTATCCGGCGCGCAGTCTGCGCCGGGCCTATCGCTGGTTCCGCAACAACTGGTAGGGGCGCGGAACCCGGATGCGGTGGTGTGGGCCGGCGCCTCCACCACATGCAGCAGAATGGGCAAGATGCCGCCGAAAACCCCAGCATCCACCGCGATATTTGGTGTGCGGGGTGTGTTTTTCGGGTGACGCTCGGCGCGAATCTGGCTAGGCTGGCCGGTATACGGGGATTCGACCGGACTGCGCACATGTCCGGCGCAACAGATGAAGGCAGGCGAGACATGGAACGGCAGATTCACCTGATGCTGAATGATGACCAGGAACTGAAGCCGCGCATTACCGTCTTCGGCGTCGGTGGTGCGGGTGGCAATGCGGTCAACAACATGATCGACAAGCAGCTGGAGGGGGTCGAGTTCGTCGTGGCGAACACCGACGCCCAGGCGCTGCAATCCTCCAAGGCGGAAAGCCGCATCCAGATCGGCCCGAAAGTGACCGAGGGGCTGGGCGCCGGCGCCAAGCCCTCGATCGGCGCCAAGGCCGCCGAAGAGACGATCGAGGACATCGTCGATCATCTGATGGGCGCGCATATGTGCTTCATCACCGCCGGCATGGGCGGCGGCACCGGCACCGGCGCCGCCCCGATCATCGCCCAGGCCGCGCGCGAGATGGGCATCCTGACCGTCGGCGTCGTGACCAAGCCCTTCCAGTTCGAGGGCACCAAGCGCATGCGCCAGGCCGAGGAAGGCGTCGAGGCGCTGCAGAAGGTCGTCGACACGCTGATCATCATCCCCAACCAGAACCTGTTCCGGCTGGCCAACGAAAAGACCACCTTCACCGAAGCCTTCGCCATGGCCGACGACGTGCTTTACCAGGGCGTCAAGGGCGTGACCGACCTGATGGTGCGGCCGGGCCTGATCAACCTGGACTTCGCCGACGTGCGTGCGGTGATGGACGAGATGGGCAAGGCGATGATGGGCACCGGCGAGGCCTCGGGCGAGAACCGCGCCGTGCAGGCGGCCGAAAAGGCCATCGCCAACCCGCTCCTGGACGAAATCAGCCTGAACGGCGCCAAGGGCGTGCTGATCAACATCACCGGGGGCTACGACCTGACGCTCTTCGAGATGGACGAGGCGGCCGAGAAGATCCGCGAGAAGGTCGATGCGGATGCGAACATCATCGTCGGCTCGACGCTGGACCCGTCGATGGAGGGCTCGATCCGCGTCTCGGTCGTCGCGACCGGCATCGACGCTTCGGCGGCCGAGGTTCCGGTGCCGCGCCGCGGCATGAAGGAGCCGCTGACCCAGAACCCCGTCGTGGCGCAGAAGCCGGCCGAGGAAGAGCTGCCGGTTCCGCCGCGCCGCACCGCGCCCCTGGCCGAGCCCGCCCCGGCGGCGCGCGTCCAGCCCTCGGCCCCGGCTGCGCGCTATGACGAGGAAGACATGCCGCGCCCGGCCTACCAGCCCGAGCTGCGCCAGCCCGCCGCGCCCAGCGACGCGCTGAACGGCGATGCGGGCGGCTTCGTCGCGCCGACCCGGCCGCAGGCCCCGGCCGGCACGCCCTCGGACGCGGTGATGCAGCGCTTGGCCGCCGCCGTCCAGAAGGCGCCCGAGCGCCAGGCCGCGGCCCAGAACCGCGCCGCCCAGCAGCAGCCGCAGCCGGCCGAGCAGGGCCGCGCCCAGGGCCGCATGGGCGGGCTGAGCCGGATGCTGGAGCGCATCTCGGGCCATGGCGAGCAGGCCGACAAGCCCGCGCCCTCGACCATCGCCGAGCGCGTGAACGAGCGTGTCGCGGCCCGCAACCGCGGCGGTTTCGACGCCGGTTTCGACGATCTGGCCAGCCCCGACCGGGCCGGCGACAATGTCGAGATCCCCGCTTTCCTGCGCCGCCAGGCGAATTGAGCCGATCACAAAATTCCGGCGACGATTTCGTGAAGGACCGCTTCGGCGGTCCTTTTTCTTTGCTGGATCAAGGTATTGGCGGTTCCGGCCGGGGGCGGTGCGCAAGCCGGGGCCGATTGTTTCACCCCGTTACAAAAGGTTATTTGAGCAATCGGCGGGGGATGCCTAACTGATCCTTGCGCCGCGGATTTCTTGCCGTGGCACGCTCAGTTCACAAGAATCGGCAGGCAAGACCATGCAGACCACCATCGCTCAGAAAGCCCAGTTCCGCGGCGTCGGACTGCATTCGGGTGCGGCCGTGCGGCTGGCGATCCTGCCGGCGCCGGCGGATCATGGCATCGTCTTCGTGCGCACCGACCTGGACCGCGCCCGGATTCCGGCGCGCTGGGACCATGTCACGCCCTCGCAGCTTTGCACCCTGCTGGACAACGGCCGCGGCGCCACCGTCTCGACGGTCGAGCATGTGATGGCTGCGCTGTCGGGCACCGGCATCAACAATGCCGTGGTCGAGGTGAACGGGCCGGAAGTGCCGATTCTCGACGGCTCCGCCGCTCCCTTCGTGCAGGGCATCCTGGAAGCCGGGCTGCGCCAGCAGGCGGCGCCCCTGCGCGCGATCCGCATCCTGCGCGAGGTCGAGGTGCGGCAGGGCGAGGCTTTCGCCCGCCTCTCGCCCGCCGACCACCTGGAGATCCATTTCGACATCGACTTCGTGGACGCGGCGATCGGCCGTCAGGAAAAGCGCCTCGACATGGCCAACGGCAGCTTCGTGCATGAGCTGATGGACAGCCGCACCTTCTGCCGCCAGGCCGACGTGGTGCAGATGCAGAAGAACGGCCTGGCGCTTGGCGGCACCTACCTGAACGCGGTGGTCGTGGACGGCGACCGGGTGCTGTCGCCGGGCGGCCTGCGCCACCGCGACGAGGCCGTGCGCCACAAGATGCTGGACGCGGTGGGCGACCTTGCGCTGGCCGGGGCACCGCTGCTGGCGCGCTATACCGGCCACCGCGCCGGCCACGCCATGACCAACAAGCTGCTGCGCGCGCTTTTCGCCCAGCCCGATGCCTGGGAATGGGTCACGCTGACCCCGGCGATGGAAAGCCGCCAGCCCGGCGCCGGGGTGATCGCCTCGGCTGCGCGCCTCGCTTCCCGCACCCGTCAGCTGGCCGTCGCCTGAAGGTGGCGGCCCTGCGCCGTTTTTGCCGTTTTGGCATTTTGCGCAGCCCGATTTTCTGTGCTAGGACGGCCGGGCCGCGCGGGCCTTCCGCCCATGCGGCGGCGTGAATTTCTGACGGGCGGTATGGAATGACAGGCATCAGATCGGGTTCCTTGGTCGCGGCTGTGCTGTCGTTGGGCCTGCTGGCGGGCTGTTCGGGCGGTGCGGGGAACAAGCCCGAATCATTCGAGAATTTTACCGCCGAACAGATCTATAAGCGCGGCGAATACGAGCTTGAGAACTCGCGCAGGCCCAAGGACGCGGTGCAGTATTTCTCCGAGGTCGAGCGGCTTTACCCCTATTCCGAATGGGCCAAGCGCGCGCTGATCATGCAGGCCTATGCCTATCACCGCGCCCGCGACTACGAAGAGGCGCGGGGCGCCGCGCAGCGCTTCATCGACACCTATCCGGGCGATGCGGACGCGGCCTATGCGAAATACCTGCTGGCGCTCAGCTATTACGACCAGATCGACGAGGTCGGGCGCGACCAGGGCCTGACCTTCCAGGCGCTCCAGGCGCTGCGCGAGGTGATCGAGCAATATCCCGACACCGAATACGCCCGCTCGGCCATCCTGAAATTCGACCTGGCCTTCGACCATCTCGCCGCCAAGGAGATGGAGATCGGCCGCTACTACCTCAAGCGCGGCCATTACACCGCGGCGATCAACCGCTTCCGCGTCGTGGTCGAGGAGTTCCAGACCACCTCCCATACCCCCGAGGCGCTGATGCGCCTGGTCGAGGCCTATCTGGCGCTTGGCCTGAACGACGAGGCGCAGACGGCGGGCGCGATCCTGGGCCACAACTTCCAGTCCTCGCCCTTCTATCAGGATGCCCATGCGCAACTGCGCGGCCGCGGCCTGCAGGCCGAAGCGCGCGGCGACAGCTGGCTGACGCGGGTCTATCGCCAGGTCATCCAGGGCAAGTGGCTGTAAGCGGGCGATGCTGCGGCATCTCGACATCCGCGACATGTTGCTGATCGACCGGCTGGAACTGGAGTTCCGGCCGGGCCTCAACGTGCTGACCGGCGAGACCGGGGCGGGCAAGTCGATCCTGCTCGACTGCCTGGGCTTCGTGCTGGGCTGGCGCGGCCGCGCCGACCTGGTGCGCGCCGGCGCCAGCCAGGGCGAGGTAACGGCGGTCTTCGACCTGCCGCCCGGCCATCCCGCCCGCACCCTGCTGGACGAGGCGGGCTTTCCGGTCTCGGACGAGCTGATCATCCGCCGGGTGAATGCGCTGGACGGGCGCAAGACCGGCTGGATCAACGACCGCCGCGCCTCGGGCGAGGTGCTGCGCACGCTTTCGGAACTGCTGGTCGAGCTGCATGGCCAGCATGACGACCGCGGCCTCTTGAACCCGCGCGGCCACCGGCTGCTGCTGGATGCCTTTGCCGGGGTGGACCTGGGGCCGGTCCGTGCTGCCTGGGCCGCCCGGCGCGAGGCGCGCGCGGCGCTGGAACGGGCCGAGGCGGCGCTGGCCGCGGCGAAGGGCGAAGAGGATTTCCTGCGTCATGCCGTGGCCGAACTCGACAAGCTCGACCCGCAGCCGGGCGAGGAGGCGGAACTGGACACCCGCCGCCGCGCCATGCAGGGTGCCGAACGCATCCGCGAGGACGTGGCGCGGGCCTTGCAGGCGCTGGGGCCGCAAGGGGCCGAGGGCGCGATGCTGGATGCCGCGCGCTGGCTCGACGGTGCCGCCGAGCGGGCCGAGGGCCGGCTGGAGGCGCCCGCCGCCGCGCTGCAGCGGGCGCTGATCGAACTGGGCGAGGCGGCCTCGGGCGTCGAGGCGGCGCTGGAGGCGATGGATTTCGACCCGCGCGACCTCGAGACGACCGAGGAACGGCTGTTCGCGCTGCGCGCGCTTGCGCGCAAGCATGAGGTGCTGGCCGACGACCTGGCGGGGCTGGCCGACACGCTGCGGGAACGGCTGGGCCGGATCGACGCGGGCGAGGGGGATCTGGCGCGCCTGCGCGAGGCCGTGGCGGCGGCCGACGCCGCCTATGGCGCGGCGGCGGCGGGGCTGAGCGACCGGCGCGCCACGGCCGCCAAGCGGCTCGATGCCGCGATGGCGGCCGAACTCGCGCCGCTGAAGATGGAGCGCGCGGTCTTCGAAACCCGGCTTGCCGAGGCCGAGCCGGGCCCCGAGGGCCGCGACGCCGTGGCCTTCACCGTCGCCACCAATCCGGGCGCCCCGGCCGGGCCGCTGGACCGCATCGCCTCGGGCGGCGAGCTGTCGCGCTTCCTGCTGGCGCTCAAGGTCTGCCTGGCGCGCGGCAACGACGCGCTGGTGCTGATCTTCGACGAAATCGACCGCGGCGTCGGCGGCGCCACCGCCGATGCGGTCGGCCGGCGCCTGGCGCGGCTGGCCGAGGGCGCGCAGGTGCTGGTCGTCACCCACAGCCCGCAGGTCGCGGCGCTTGGCGGGCATCACTTCCGGGTTGCGAAATCGGTCGAGGGCGGCATGACCACCTCGAACGTCGCCGCGCTGACCGCCAGCCAGCGCATCGAGGAAATCGCCCGCATGCTCGCCGGCGAAGAGATCACCCCCGCCGCCAAGGCGGCCGCGCGCGCGCTGCTCGAACCCTAGGCCCGGCCCTGGACGCGGCCGAATCGCGCCCCGCCGCCGCGGCGATGCGCGGTGGATCGCGCGGGCCCGCCCGGCGCTGCCATGCCGCGCATGCCGGCCGGTTGTGACATGAAATCGACAACCGGGCCGCGGCGGGCAAATTTTCGGTGCCGCCGGCAAGCCCAGGATGGAAATACCTTTGCAATCTAGTAAGGATTTCGGACCCGGACGCTTTCCGGGCAGATCAGCGGGGCAGGGTGTCGATCGGCGAAAATCCCAGATGCGAGTTCCATGCGCTTTACGCCGCTCATCACGGCTGGCTGCATGGCTGGCTGCGCGGCAAGCTGGGCGACAGCGGCGATGCGGCGGATCTGGCCCATGACACATTCCTGCGGCTGCTGGCCTCGCGGCGCTTGCAGCTCGGCGACCGGCCCCGCGCGCTTCTGACCCATATCGCCAAGGGCCTGCTGGCCGATCACTGGCGGCGCCGGCGCGTCGAAAGGGCCTATCAGCAGGCCATCGCCCATCTGCCCGCCCCTGCGGTTCCGCCCGCCGAAGAGCAGATGCTGGTCATCGAGGCCCTGATGCGGATCGACGCCATGCTGGCGCGGCTGCCGGCCTTTACCCGCGAGGTCTTTTTGCTGGCCCAGCTGGACGGGCTGACCCTGCAGCAGATCGCCCAGCGGGTGCAGGCGCCGGTCATCACCGTCCGGCGGCATGTCCGCAAGGCGCTGCTGGCCTGCATGGAGGCGGCCTGACATGGCGCAGCCTTGCGGGGACGCCTTGCTGGAGGAAGCCGCCGACTGGGCCATGGCCATGCGCTACGGCGCCCCCGGTGAGCTCGACCGCGCCGCCTTCGACCGCTGGCTGGCCCAGGGCCCGCAGCATGCCGCGGCCTGGGCGCGGGCGCAGGCGGTGTTCCAGACCTTCGACCGGCTGCCGCGCGGGCTGGGCCAGGATGTCCTGCGCACCATCGAACCGCAGCCCGACCGGCGCCGGGCGCTTGGCCTGCTGGGCGGCCTGCTGCTCGTCCCGCCGGCCGGGGCCTTGGTCTGGCAGCAGCCCTGGCGGAAATGGCGCGCCGACGTGGCCACGGCGGTGGGCGAGCGCAAGGCGCTGGACCTGCCCGACGCCTCGGAACTGGTGCTGAACACCGACAGCGCGGCGGACATCACCTTTACCGCCGCCGAGCGGCGCATCCACCTGCACAGCGGCGAGATCCTGGTCACGACCCATGCCGATCCCGCGCCGGCCCTGCGTCCGCTGCTGGTCGCCACGGCCTTTGGCGAGATCCGGGCGCTGGGAACCCGTTTCAGCGTGCGGCACCTGGAAAACGACCTGGCGCGGGTCTCGGTCTTTCGCCATGCGGTCGAGATCCGGCCGCTGGATGCCCCGCCCCATGTCCTGCGCCAGGGCGAGCAGGCGGATTTCGGCCGCGGCGGCGTCAGGCGGCCGGAGGCGGTGGATGACAGCGCGGCGATCTGGGAACAGGGCATGCTGCTGGCGCAGGACATGCGGCTGGGCGAGGTGATCGCCGAGATGGCGCGCTATCGCCATGGCGTGCTGCGCTGCGATCCCGCCGTGGCGGGGATACGGGTCTCGGGGGCGATCTCGCTGGCCGATACGGATCGCGGCCTCGACCTGCTGGCGCAGACCCTGCCGGTGCGCATCCAGCGCCGCACGCCCTGGTGGGTGGTGGTCGCGCCGCGCGCCTGAAAGGCCCGGCGCGGGAAATTTTTTGCCGCCAGGGTGATCACTTTTCGGATCTCGTCCGGTGAATGGGGAAAGGGAGCCAGCCAAGCAGGTATCAGCCCGCTGCCCTTCATCCATTCAAGACAGGACGAAGCAGCATGACTTATCTTACCTGCGCGCCGGTGGCGGTTGCCCGCGCCCTCGCGCTTTCGACCGGGCTATCGGCCCCGCGCGGCGCGGTGCGGGCGCTTCTGGTCGGCACCGCCCTGGGTGCCACGATCACCGCCCCGGCCCTTGCGCAGGCGCGCGACTATGCCATCGGCCCCGGCCGGCTCAGCGACGTGCTGGCGCGCTATGCGGCCGCCTCGGGGGTGCAGCTGGTCTATGAACCCTCGGCGCTGGCGGGGCTGCAAAGCGCCGGCATCCGCGGCAGCTACACGGTCGAGCAGGGCTTTTCCGTCCTGCTGTCCGGCAGCGGCTACCAGCTGCAGCAGGCGGGCCCGCGAAGCTATGTCCTGGTCCGGCCCGGCGCCGCGGCGCCAGCGGGGGCGGGCGATGGCGCGGTGGTCCTGGATACCGTCACCCTGCGCGGCGGCAGCGCCACGACCGAGGGCAGCGGCTCCTATGCCACGCCGTCCGCCAGCATCGCCCGCGGTGCCGAGTCGCTGAAGGAGGTGCCGCAATCGGTCACGGTCCTGACCAGCCAGGCGATCGAGGACCAGGGCCTGACCAACCTGAGCGATGCCTTGACCAAGGCGCCGGGCATTGTCGTGACCAGGGAATCCGGCAACCCCATCATCTATTCCCGCGGCTTCAAGGTCGACAACTACCAGATCGACTCGCTGGGCACCTCTTATATCTCGATCTATCGGCCGGATTTCGACCTTGTTACCTATGACCGGGTCGAGATCCTGCGCGGGGCCGAGGGCCTGTTTTCCGGCGCGGGTGAACCGGGCGGCACCGTCAACCTGGCGCGCAAGCGGCCGACCGGTCAGTTCCAATCCTCGGCCAGCGCCTCGGTCGGCAGCTGGAACAACCGCCGCATCGAGGCCGACGTCAGCGGCCCGCTGGGCCTGGGCGGCAAGCTGCGCGGCCGGCTGGTCGGTGCCTGGCAGGATCGCGATTTCTTCTATTCGCCCTCGGACGAGAAGAAGCGGGTGCTTTACGGCATCCTGGAATATGACTTGACGCC
The DNA here is from genome assembly GCF_029909795.1 of Paracoccus versutus. NCBI lineage: Bacteria > Pseudomonadati > Pseudomonadota > Alphaproteobacteria > Rhodobacterales > Paracoccaceae > Paracoccus > Paracoccus versutus. Next base: position 1,883,365 of record NZ_CP038196.1, on the reverse strand, counting down.
TTCGACCGTGGTCAGCGCGGGGATCAGCTATCAACGCAGCGTGGGCGCCAACTGGATGGGCGGCTTGCCGACCTATACCGACGGCACGCAGCTTGGCTTGCCGCGCGACGTCGCATTGACCGTGGACTGGGCCGAACGCGAGCGGACCATCCATGAGGTGTTTGCCACCGTCGAGCATCAATTCAACCCGGACTGGACGCTGAAATTCAGCGCCCAGCGGCAAAAATTCGACCTGAATTACCTGAACCTTTACGTGGGTGGTCCGGTCGACCCGGCGACGGGCGTCTTCGGGCAACCGTCGGCATCGGCCGAGGATGACGGCAACCGCTCCACGGGCGTGGATGTCAGCATCTCGGGCCGGTTCTCGGCATGGGGTCGCGAACACAAGCTGATCGCCGGCGCCGACTGGCGCAAGAGCCACGGCCTTCAGATGCGGCGCAATGTGGTGCCGAACCTGCTGCCCGGCATGCTGACCCTTGATAGTTTCCCCGATCTCGACCTGCCCAGACCCAGCGTCGGCGGGTTGAATCACGGCTGGCCGGCCTGGGGTGCCAAGCAGCAGGGCGTCTATGCCCGGCTCGAGATGGAGGCCACGGACAGGCTGCACGTCATCCTCGGCGGACGCTATGCCTCATACCGCTATTCCTCGACCTATGAGCTTTACGACGCGGACGGCAATATCACCGAGCGCGACGTGATCGGCTATAACGATACGGGCATCTTCACCCCTTATGCGGGGCTGGTCTATGATCTGACGCCGCATTGGACCGCCTATGCCAGCCTGACCGAGGTCTACAAACCGCAGGCGAGCTATTTCTCGGGTCCGACCGATAACGCCAAGCCGCTGGACCCGATCACCGGCCGCAACTACGAGATCGGCGCCAAGGGCGAGTTGCTGGACGGGGCGATGAACCTTTCCGCTGCGCTTTACCGCATCGAGCGCAAGGGCGAGGCGGTGCGGGATCCAAGCTATCCGGGCTTTTCCGAGGACGGCAATTCCTGCTGCTACCTGGCGAAGGGCAAGATCGTCAGCCAGGGCATCGACCTGGAGGTCTCGGGCGAGGTTGCGCCGGGCTGGCAGGTCTTTGCCGGCTACACCTACAACCACAACGAGGACAAGAGCGATGGCGCCGCCTATCACTCGCTGACCCCCCGCCACATGTTTAAGCTGTGGACCGACTACAACCTGCCGGGCGACTGGTCGAAATGGACCTTCGGCGGCGGGGTGACGGTGAAAAGCCGGCACGCGAACAGCGGCACCTATTGGTTGCGCGGCCCCGACGGCAACTGGACCCAGCCCGAGTTCGAGATCAGGCAGGGCGGCTATTCGGTCTGGGATGCGCATGTGCAATACCAGATCGACGAGCAATGGGCGCTGGCGCTGAACGTCAACAACGTCTTCGACAAGACCTATTACGCCACCATCGGCACCCCTGGCGGCGGCAATTGGTATGGCGAGCCCCGGAATGCCACGCTGACCCTGCGCGGCCGGTTCTGAGGCGTGCCGCAAGCCGTCGGCCGGGCTTTCCCCGGCCGATGCGCACCCGGCTTGGCCTGTTGCGCTTGGGCCGGGGCGGTCCTAAACAGCAGGGACGCCATGTGCAGGGCCGCCGGTCCCCCGACCGTCGCCATCGGACCCTCGCAAAGCCAGATCGCCGCGCCGCCTGCGGCGAAGGTTGCAGGCGTTCCTCATCACTTCCGACGCGATCCGGCCAGGTCGGATCTTCCTGTTTTCGGGCACCCAATGGACCCTGTGCATGAACGCGCTTCTACAGTCCGAGACTGACCTGCCGCTGCCCGCGCAAGCACCCGCCCGCCGCGGCCGCCGCGCCCTGCTGGCCGTGCTGGCGCTGGCCGCCCTAGCCGGCGCGGGGCTGTGGCATCTGCGCGGCGGGCCGCCCGCCGTCGCCTATGACACCGCGCCGGTCATGCGCCGCGACCTGGAAAACGCCGTGACCGCCTCGGGCCGGATCGAGCCCCATGCCCATGTCGATGTCGGCGCGCAGGTCTCGGGGCAGTTGCGCCGGCTGCATGTCGCCGCCGGCGACCGGGTCGAGGCCGGGCAGCTCTTGGCCGAGATCGACGCCGAGGTGCAGGCGGCGCAGGTCGAGGGCTTGCAGGCCGAACTGGCCCGCCTGGCCGCCGAGCGCAGCGAATTGCAGGCGCAGCTGGGCTTTGCCGAGCGCCAGGCCGGGCGGCATTCCTCGCTGGCCGGGCGCAGCAGCAGCCGGGTGACGCTGGAAGAGGCCGAGCGTGACCGCGACGTGCTGCGCGCCCGGATCGAGGCGCTGGACGCCACCATCCGCCGCAGCCGCGCCGGGTTGCGGGCCGAGGAGGCGACGCTGGCCCGCTCGCGCATCACCTCGCCCATGGCCGGCACCGTGGTCGCGGCGCTGGCACGCGAGGGGCAGACGCTGAACGCCAATTACGACACGCCGCTGATCCTGCGCATCGCCGACCTGGCCACCATGACGGTGCGCAGCGACGTCTCCGAGGCGGATGTGGTGCATCTGCGCCCCGGCATGCCGGTCTGGTTCACCACGCTCGGCTTTCCCGACCGCAAGCATCGCGCCACCCTGCGCCAGGTGCTGCCCGCGCCGCCGGTCAAGGAGGGCGAGGAGGCCAATTCCGTCGTCACCTATGTGGCGCTGTTCGACATCGCCAATCCGGGCGGCGCGCTGCTTTCGGGCATGACCGCGCAGGTCTTCTTCGTCACCGAAAGCGCGGCGGATGTGCTGGCCATCCCGGTCTCGGCGCTGGACGAGGACGGGGCCGTGCGCGTTCTCAGTGCGGCCGGCACGCCGGAAACCCGCCACCCCCGGACCGGGATGCGCACCCGCTCCCATGTCGAGATCACCTCGGGGCTGGAGGAAGGCGAGCTGGTGATCACCGGAGAACGCCCCACCGAGGGCGAGCCTTTGCTGAGGATCGCACCGTGACCGCCCCGGCGGATGACCCCCCGCTGATCCGCATCCGCGGGTTGCACCGGGTCTTCGGCGAGGGTGCGGCGCGCGCCCATGTGCTGCGCGGCATCGACCTCGACATCCGCGCGGGCGAGTTCGTGGCCATCGTCGGCACCTCGGGGTCCGGCAAGTCGACGCTGATGAACATCCTCGGCCTCCTGGACCGGCCGACGGCGGGCAGCTATCACCTGGCCGGGCAGGACGTGGCGCGGCTGTCGCGCGACGCGCAGGCGGGGCTGCGCAATCGCCTCTTCGGCTTCGTCTTCCAGCAATACAACCTGATCCCGACGCTGACGGCGCTGGAGAATGTCGCGCTGCCCGCCAGCCATGCCGGGGCCGCGCGCGAGGCGCGGCGGGCGCGGGCGGCGGCGCTGCTGGAAAGCCTCGGGCTGGGGCACCGGATGGGCGCGCGTCCCGCGCAGATGTCGGGCGGCCAGCAGCAGCGCGTGTCCATCGCGCGGGCGCTGATGAACGGCGGCGCGGTGATCCTGGCGGACGAGCCGACCGGCGCGCTCGACGCCGAAAGCGGCCGGCAGGTCATGCGGCTGCTCTCGGATCTTGCCGCCAAGGGCCATACGGTGATCCTGATCACCCATGACGCCGACATCGCCGCCCGCGCCGATCGGGTGATCCGCGTGGCCGAGGGGCGGATCGCCGGCGACAGCGGCTTTGCCCCGCCGGCCGAGCCCGCCCCGGCGTTGCCGCCGCCGGTCCACCGCCGCCCGGCGCTTCTCTCTACCCTGCGCGAGGCCGCCCGCGCGGCCTTTGCCGCCATCGCCGCCAGCCCGGTGCGCACCGCGCTGACGCTGTCGGGTATCGTCATCGGCGTGGCCTCGGTCGTCGCCATGCTGGCCATCGGTCGCGGCGCGCAGGAGGAATTCATCCGCCGCGCCTCGGCCATCGGCACCAACTGGGTCGTGGTCAGCTCGGACCAGGACACGCGCATGCCGCGCCGGCCGCTGACGCTTCAGGATGCGATGGCGCTGAAGGGCCTGCCCAATGTCGCGGGCGTGATGCCGGGGCGGTGGGAACAGGCGAGGGTCGCCGCGGGCGGGCTGTCCATCGACAGTGACATCCTGGGCACGGACCGCGATTTCCGCGGCGTGCATGGCTGGGACGTGGTGCGCGGCAGCTTCTTTTCCGAAACGGACGAGCGCGGCGGCAGCCCGGTGCTGCTTCTGGGCGCGACCGTGGCGCGGACGCTGTTTCCCGACACCCGCGATCCGACGGGCGAGTTCGTCATGGTCAACATGTCGCCCTTTCTGGTCGGCGGCGTGCTGGAGGCCAAGGGGCTGAGCCAGAACGGCAGCGACCGCGACAAGGTGGTGGCCATGCCGCTTGCCAGCCTGGAAAGCCGGGTCTACGGGCCGGGCGAGCTGTCGGTGATCGTGGTCGCATTGCAGGACATGGCGCGGCTTGAGGAAACCAACGCGCTGCTGCGCCGGGTGATGACCCAGCGCCACGGGGCCGAGGATTTCTGGCTGGCCGATGCGGCCGGGGCCTTTGCCGCGGCCGAGGCCGAGCGCGCCTCGCAGAACCTGCTGCTGGGCGCCATCGCGGCGATCTCGATCTTCGTCGGCGGCATCGGGGTGATGAACATCATGTTCATCACCGTGCGCGAACGCACGCGCGAGATCGGCATCCGCGCCGCCACCGGCGCCTCGATGCGCGACATCCTGGTGCAGTTCCTGACCGAGGCCACGGTGCTGTCGGCGCTTGGCGGCCTGGCCGGGCTGGCGCTGGCGGGCGGGATCGGCGCGGTCGCCGCCTCGGGCTTCGGCATGCCGGTGGTGTTTTCCGTCACCGTGGCGCTTGGCGCGCTGGCCGGCGCCACCGCCATGGGCGCCGCCTTCGGCCTCGTTCCCGCCATCCGCGCCGCCAGGCTAAGCCCCGTCGAGGCGCTGGCAAGCCAATGAGCTTCCCGCCAGCCGTCCTGCCGGACCGCCAGCCTTTCCCCGAACCGCCGCCCTTGCGGCCCCGAACAGGAGAATGACGATGAAACCGAAGACCCGGACCGCATGGCGCATGGCGCTGCCTGCGCTGATGGCGCTGGCGCTGGCCATGCCCGCCGCCGCGCAGGACGCGCCCGCCGAGCCCGAAGCCATGAGCATGGCCCAGTTCGCCCCCGCCGTGATCCGCACCGATTCCATCCCCGGCGCCTACGAGGCCGTGCATTGGGCCGAGGCCGGGCTGGTCTTCGTCGCCTCGGTGCCCAGCTTCGACAAGGGCACGCCGGGCTTCATCCATGTGCTGGACGCCAATGACCTGCACCCGATCCGGCAGATCCAGCTGCCGCGCCGGCCCTTCGCGCTGGCGCTGGACCGCAGCGCGGGGCGGCTTTACGCCGGCAATACGCTGGACGGCTCGCTGACCGTGATCGACGCGAAGGGCGGGCAGATCCTCGACACCATCCAGCTCGGCCAGCCCGAGGGCGAGGGCTTCGAGCATACCCGCATGATCGCGCTGGACGAGGAAAAGGGCCTCGCCTTCGTCACCAGCCCCGGCCAGAAGGGCGTGACCTGGATCGTGGACACCAAGGCGGGGGAACTCTTGCACCGGATCGAGGGCGGGCTCTGGACCGCCGGCGCCGCCTATGACGCGGCTGCCGGGCGCTTCTACGCCAGCGGCGGCGGCATCGAGGAGATCGCGGTGATCGACGCGGCCGGCGCGCGGGTCGGCGCGATCTCGACCGGCGACACCACCGAGGAAGGGGCCGAGGCCTCGCAGCATTTCCTCGTGAACCTGGCGATCGACGCCGAGGGCCAGCGCCTGTTTGCGGCCGATGCCAACCAGGGCGCGCTTTACGTCTTCGACATCGCCGGGGCCAAGGTGGCCAAGCAGGTTCCGGTCGGCTCCGGCATGCTGGACGTGGCCTATAACCCGGCGCGGTCCGAGATCTACGCCACCTGGCGCGGGGTCGAGCGCGAGAACAAGGCCGGCACCGGCGGCCTGGCAGTGATCGACGCGCAGGACTATGCGGTCAAGCAGCGCATCCCGCTGCCCAGCCATCCCAACAGCCTGGAGGTCAGCGAGGACGGCCGGACCCTGTTCGTGACGGTGAAGGCCCCGCATGACAAGGACCACCCGGACTATCGCGAGGGCGCGCTGGATTCGCTGCTGCGCATCGACCTGGAAAGGCTGGGCGAAGGGGGCGAATAAGCCTCGGCCCGCTGGCCGCTTCGCCAGGGCTTGGGATGGTTCCGACCACCGGTCCTCCCGGCGAAGCGGCCGGCCCGGATTTATCGTGGCGGGGCGGGCCTGATCCCGCCCCGGCTCGGCCGATCCAATGGGCCCGGATGGACCGGCGATCCGATCCGGCGCCGCCCTGGCCGAGGTTTTCGATCCCGGCGGGGGCGATGCTTCATGCGTCCTTGGCGGGGTTCCGACGACTGACTGCATTTCGCAGCCACGCGCAGGGCAAGCCCCGCCTCCGAGGGGATTGATCGCCAGGGGACGGCCGCCGGGGCGAACCTTCCGCCGTCTTCACCTTTTGCGCGTCGGGGCGGTGGTCCTGCGATCACCGGCCCGTTGCGGGCGGCAGGAGAAATCCCGGCCGCAAAGGCCACCGCGCTCCGGCTTCGATGCCTCCACCGCTCCTGTCGCCATGCAGCCGGCCGGCGGCGGCCTTAGACCTCTTCGATCCGCAGCTCGACCGGCTCGCCGGCGATGACGCCGGTGCGGGGCAGGGCCTCGATGGCATGGTCGATGGCCTCGGGCGTGGTCTTGTGGGTGACGATCAGCACCGGCGCCACCCCTTCGGTGCGGGAATGGCCGTATTGCCGCATGCGGTCGATCGAGATGCCCGCATCGCCCAGGACCGTCGCCACCTTGGCCAGCGCCCCCGGCTTGTCGGTCAGTTGCAGGCGGATGTAATAGGCGGCCGGCACCGCCGTGCGCGCCGGCTGCGGGCGGGCCAGCGTCGCCGCCGGCTGGCCGAAGCTTGGCATCCGCACGCCGCGCGCGATCTCGACCACGTCGGACATCACCGCGCTGGCGGTCGGGCCCTCGCCGGCCCCGGCGCCGCGCAGCACGATCTGGCCGACTGCATCGCCCTCGATCACCACCATGTTGGTGCCGCCCTGCAACTGCCCCAGCGGGCTGTCGGCGGGCACCAGGCAGGGCGACATGCGCTGTTCCAGCCCGCGCCCGGTCATCTGCGCCACGCCCAGAAGCTTGATGCGATAGCCCATGTCGGCGGCGCGGCGGATGTCGTCGATGCTGACCCGCTCGATGCCCTCGATCTCGACCGCGTCGAAGCTGGGCCGGGTGCCGAAGGCGATGGCCGACAGGATCGCCAGCTTGTGGCTGGCGTCGATGCCGCCGACGTCCAGCGTCGGATCGGCCTCCAGATAGCCCAGCTGCCGCGCCTCCTCGAAGACCTCCTCATAGGGCAGGCCGGCGCTTTCCATCCGGGTCAGGATATAGTTGCAGGTGCCGTTCATGACGCCCATGACGCGGCGGATCTCGTTGCCGGAAAGCGATTCGGTCATCGCCTTGATCACCGGGATGCCGCCCGCCACCGCGGCCTCGAAACGGATCACCCGGCCATTGGCCTCGGCCAGTTCCGCCAGCTCCTGGCCGTGGATCGCCAGCAGCGCCTTGTTGGCCGTCACCACGTCCTTGCCGGCGCGCAGCGCCGCTGTCACCGCCTCGCGGGCGATGCCCTCGTCGCCGCCGATCAGCTCGACGAAGACATCCACGTCCTCGCGCAGCGCGAGCGCACGGGCGTCCTCTTCCCAGCCATAGCCGGACAGGTCCAGGTCGCGGTTCTTGCGCCGGTCGCGGGCGCAGACGGCGGTGACGGTGATCGGCCGGCCGGCGCGCAGGGCCAGCAGGGCGGCGTGTTTCTGGATGATCTTGACGGTGCCGGTGCCGACCGTCCCGAGGCCAGCGATGCCGAGACGAAGCGGAGAGGCGTTTTGCCCCTGGTTCTGGGCGGACATATGAAACTCTTATCTATGGACGATGCGGTGTTAGCGGATGGCGCGGCACGTTGCAACGCGCATGGCTGCCGGCCGCGGCTCAGGCCTCGTCGTCGCCCGCCCAATAGCCCCGCACGCCGGTCGCCCGCATCACCCGCAGCACGCGGGTGCCGATCTCGACCGTGTCGGCGCGGATGACCTCCAGGTCGGCGATGCCCAGGGGCTGGCGCTGCACCTCGCCCTTGGTGTTGACGAAGGCGGGGTGCCAGCACGCCTTGTCCTCGGTTGGCCGCCACGAGGCATGGCACAGCAGGTTGCGCTGCAGGCGGATCTCGGCCAGCCGGTCGGTGATGCGGTTGCGGTCGCGCAGGCCGGGATAGCGGCGCATGGCGGCGTCGAGCTGCTCGATCAGCGTGCCCATGGAATCGTCGGCGATCGAGACCATGCGGGTCAGCCAGCTTTGCAGCTCTTCCTCGGTCAGGTCGTCGGCCAGCCGCGCGCGGTCCAGCGCATAGATGGTGCGCTTGATGATCTCCTCGAGCCAGCCGAAATTCGCCACGCATTGCCCCAGGGCTGCGGCGAAATCCGGCGGCAGGGTGTAATGCGTCTCGGGCGGCGCGCCTATCCTGGCCATGATGCACCGATAGGGGCGAGGGGAAGCAGGCCATGACCCAGGCCTACAGGCCGCGGCCCGCCGAATGCCGCCCGCCGGGGATCAAGCGGTGTGCGAGCGCGCAGCGGGACCGCATCGGGCGGCAAGCAGGCCGCGGCCCCTCGGGGCGCCTGCCTCCTGCGTCTCAAGAAAACGTCTCTCCGGCCGAATTTTCCGTTGCCTGCGATGCCGGTGATCTGCCTGCCCCTGCCGTCGTCCATCCTGTCCCCGCGCTGCCGGGCACGAGTTTTCCATAGCGCCCGGCCGCAGGCAAGCCGGGTCAGAGGATCTTTTGCAGCAGCACCAGGTCCAGCCAGCGGCCGAACTTGCGCCCCGCCTGCGGCACCAGCCCGACCTGGCGATAGCCGATGGCGCGGTGAAAGGCGAGGCCGGCGCCGTTCTCGGCCGAGACGGCGGCGATCATGCCATGCGCGCCCCCGGCGCGGGCGTGATCCTCCAGCGCCGCCATCAGCGCCCGGCCGACCCCGCGCCCGCGCGCGGCGGGGGACAGGATCACGGTATGCTCCATGCAATGGGCATAGCCGTTGCCGGCGCGAAACTGGTCATAGCTCGCCAGCCCCAGGACCGCGCCCGCCTCTTCGGCGACCAGGAACGCCCGCCCGGCGGCCCGGCGGCCGGCGATCATCCGCGCCAGCCCCTCTGCCGTCCTCTCCTCGCTGGAAAAGGTGATCGTGGTCTCGCGGATCAGCGGGTTCCAGAACGCCAGGATCGCCGGAATGTCCCCCTCGGCAACAGGACGCAGCATCATTGCCGGGCCTCCCTCCCCGCGCCGCCCATCGGGCAAGGGCCGCGCGCTTCTTCGTTCCCCAAATACCCATGCGGCCGCGACGCCGGGCGCCCCGGCCGCAGGCTTGTCATGCCGCCCGCGCCGCGCGGATCAGGCCCAGGATGTCGCGCGCCGCCGCGGGGATGTTGGTCCCCGGCCCGAAGATCGCCTTCACGCCGGCTTTCTTCAGGAAATCGTAGTCCTGCTGCGGGATCACGCCGCCGCAGATCACGATGATGTCGCCCGCGCCCTGCTCCTTCAGCGCCGCGATCAGCTTGGGCGCCAGGGTCTTGTGGCCCGCCGCCTGCGAGGAAATCCCCACCACATGCACGTCGTTGTCGATGGCGTCCTGCGCCGCTTCCTCGGGGGTCTGGAACAGCGGCCCCACGTCGACGTCGAAGCCGATGTCGGCGAAGGCGGTGGCGATCACCTTGGCGCCGCGGTCGTGGCCGTCCTGGCCCATCTTGACCACCAGCATGCGCGGGCGGCGACCTTCCTCCTCGGCGAAGGCCTCGACGTCGCGCTGGATCTGCGCGAAACCGTCGTCGCCCTCATAGGCGGCGCCATAGACGCCGGCCAGGGTCTTGACCTCGGCGCGGTGGCGGCCGAATTCCTTTTCCATCGCCATGCTGATCTCTCCCACAGAAGCGCGCGCTCGCGCGGCTTCGACCGCGGCTTCCAGCAGGTTGCCGCCTTCCTTCGCCCGGCGCGACAGTTCGGCCAGCGCCGCCTGGCATTTCGCCTCGTCCCGCGTCTCGCGCATCTTGTGCAGCCGCGCGATCTGGGCGTCGCGCACCTTCATGTTGTCGATGTCGAGGATGTCGATCGGATCCTCCTTGGCCAGGCGATACTTGTTCACGCCGACGATCACCTCCTCGCCGCGGTCGATCTGGGCCTGGCGGCGGGCCGCCGTCTCCTCGATGCGCAGCTTGGGCATCCCCGAGGCGACGGCCTTGGTCATGCCGCCCATGGCCTCGACCTCCTCGATCAGCGCCCAGGCCTTCTCGGCCAGCTGCGCGGTCAGGCTCTCGACGTAATAGCTGCCCGCCAGCGGATCGACGACATGGGTGATGCCGGTTTCCTCCTGCAGGATCAGCTGGGTGTTGCGGGCGATGCGGGCGCTGAACTCGGTCGGCAGCGCGATGGCCTCGTCCAGCGCGTTGGTGTGCAGCGACTGCGTGCCCCCCAGCGCCGCTGCCATCGCCTCATAGGCGGTGCGGACCACGTTGTTGTAGGGATCCTGCTCTTGCAGGCTGACGCCCGAGGTCTGGCAATGCGTGCGCAGCATCAGGCTGCCCGGCTTCTTGGGGTCGAATTCCTTCATGATCCGCGTCCACAGCAGGCGGGCGGCGCGCAGCTTGGCCGCCTCCATGAAGAAGTTCATGCCGATGGCGAAGAAGAAGGACAGCCGCCCGGCGAACTGGTCCACGTCCATGCCGGCCTTCAGCGCGGCGCGCACGTATTCGCGCCCGTCGGCCAGCGTATAGGCCAGCTCCTGCACCAGGTTCGCCCCCGCCTCCTGCATGTGATAGCCCGAGATCGAGATCGAGTTGAACTTGGGCATCTCGTTCGAGGTGTATTCGATGATGTCCGCGATGATCCGCATCGAGGGCTCGGGCGGATAGATATAGGTGTTGCGGACCATGAACTCCTTGAGGATGTCGTTCTGGATCGTGCCCGACAGCACGGCGCGGGAATGGCCCTGTTCCTCGCCGGTGACGATGAAATTCGCCAGGATTGGGATCACCGCGCCGTTCATGGTCATCGAGACCGACACCTTGTCCAGCGGGATGCCGTCGAACAGGATCTTCATGTCCTCGACGCTGTCGATGGCGACGCCGGCCTTGCCCACGTCGCCCTCGACGCGGGGGTGGTCGCTGTCATAGCCGCGGTGCGTCGCCAGGTCGAAGGCGACCGAGACGCCCTGCTGCCCGGCGGCCAGCGCCTTGCGATAGAAGGCGTTCGATTCCTCGGCCGTCGAGAAGCCGGCATATTGCCGGATGGTCCAGGGCCGGCCGGCATACATGGTGGCGCGCGGGCCGCGGGTGAAGGGCTCGATGCCGGGCAGGCTGCCCAGGTGATCCAGGCTCTTCACGTCCGCCTCGGTGTAAAGCGGCTTGACCTCGATCCCCTCCAGCGTGTGCCAGGTCAGGCTGTCGGGATCGGCGCCTTTCAGCTCCTTGCTGGCGAGCCGGCGCCATTCATCGAGGGCGGCTTTCGTGCTTTCGGTCATCTTGCATCCTTTCCCATGGCCCCTCGGCTCTTATATGAATGAGGAGAAGAGGGGGCGATGAAACTGAAACGGTTGATTTTGCTGGTCGTGGTGCCGCTGGTGGCGGCGATGGGTCCAAGGCCCGAAGGCGAGGCCGACGGCCATCGCCCATATGTCCGCGGCGAAGTGCCCGCCGCGCGCAGCGAGACGGGGACGCCCGCGCGTCCCGAAACGCCTGCGGGCGAATTGACGGTGCTGCCCGCCGCCGAGGCCGATCCGGCCGAGTTCAGGTGGCAGGCCCGGCCGGTGGTGATCTTTGCCGATACCGCCGCCGATCCGGCCTTCATCGAGCAGCTGGCCGCCTTGCAGCGCGACCCGGCGCCGCTGATCGCCCGCGACGTGGTGGTCGTCACCGATACCGAGCCGGCGGCGGCAAGCATCTGGCGCCGGCAATTGCGCCCCGAGGGGTTTTCGCTGGTGCTGATGGACAAGGACGGCCAGGTCAAGCAGCGCAAGCCCGTGCCCTGGTCGGTGCGCGAGATCACGCGGGCCATCGACAAGTTCCCGCTGCGCCTGCAGGAAATCGGCCGCGCCGGCCTGCCGTAACGCGGCATGGCGAAAATCGCAGCGATTCCGTTGCGGGACGGCCGCCCAGGCATTATCTTGGGGGCAGGGCCGCACGGATGCCCGGTGACAAGGAGAAGCTCGATGGCCAAAACGCCCTTGCTGCGCGCGACGGAAGAACCCGCCCCGGCGACGGTGTCCGGCCAGCCCAAGCCGGGCCCGGTCGCGGCCTCGCTGGCCGAGCGGCTGGCCCGTGCCCGCACCGCCAATGAGATGGCCATCATCGTCGGTCTGAAACCCATCAAAGGCCGCTCCGGTCCGAAGATCGCCTACTGAGGCGGTCGCGCAGTTCCGCCAATTCGCCGGGCAGGGCGGCGGCGATGCGCCCGGCGCTCGTCCGTTCCTCCTGTTGCAGCAATTCCTGAACCGCCCGCTCGCCGCCGAAGATGCTGGCCATGAGCAGCCGCATCGCCTCGTGCCCGGTCTCGCGCGCCGCTTCGGTCAGTCCCAGGTAATCCCCGAACATCTCGACCGCGCGGGCCGCGTCCTTCCTGGCTTGGCTGCGGATCGCCTCGGCAAAGGCGGCCATGACGGAAAGCTGCCGGTAATAGGTCACGACCGGGTCGATGACCGAGGCCGGAAGGACATGCACCTCGTCGAGGATGGCGGCAAAGATCCGGTCGTTGGCCTGGGTCGGGATCACCGGCACCCGGCCGCTGTCGCGCAGGCTGTCCAGCAGCCGCTGCGCCTCGTCCTCGTCCAGCCGCTGCGCTTCCAGCGCCACGACATGGGCGCGGATCTCGGCCAGCAGCGCGCGCTGCACGTCGCCGACCCGCTCGGCGCGCAGCTTGGCGTCGCGCCGGCGGTTCTGGAAGGCGACGACCCACCAGCCCGCGGCGATGAACAGCCCGGCGATCAACGCCTGCTGCGCATGGGGGCTGAGATAGTCGTCCAGAAGCGGCATGGTTCCCGATCCTCGTGCCGGGCGCTGGCGGGCGCCCGGCGGTTTTCCGTCACTCGAACTCGATGATCACGTCATCGACCTTGAGGCTTTCGCCCGGCTTGGCGTTCACGGATTTCACCACGGCCTTCTTTTCGGCGCGCAGGATGTTTTCCATCTTCATCGCCTCGACCGTGGCCAGCGCCTGGCCTTCCTGCACCTCGTCCCCGGCCTCGACATTGATCCTGACCACTAGGCCCGGCATCGGGCAAAGCAGGAATTTCGAGGTGTCGGGCGGCAGCTTCTCGGGCATCAGCCGCGCCAGCTCGGCGGCGCGCGGACGGCGGACATAGGTCTTGAGGTCGGCGCCGCGCACCCGCAGCCGGAAGCCCGAGGGCAGGCGATCCACCTTCATCACCAGGGGGGCACCGTCGACCGACAGCCGCGCCAGCGACTGGCCGGGCAGCCAGTCGCTTTCGACCCGCAGCTTGCGCCCGTCGATCTCGACCGTCGAGCCCTGGCGGTCGGCGGTGATGCGCACCGGGATCTCCTTGCCGGCGACGAAGACGACCCAATGCTCGCCCACATGGCGTTCATGGTTGTCGAGCCGCCCCGAGATGCGGGTGCGGCGGATCTCCGCCACGCGATGCATGGCCGCGGCCGAGGCGGCGACGCGGGTGATCTCGGCCTCGGGCAGGGTCGCGCCCAGGAAGCCGTCGGGATATTCCTCGGCGATGAAGGCCGTGGAAATGTCGCCCGAGACGAATTTCGGGTGGTCCATCACCGCCGACAGGAAGGGCAGGTTGTGGCCGATGCCCTCGACCTCGAACTCGTCCAGCGCCAGGCGCATCTGCTCGATGGCCTCGGCCCGGCTGGGCGCCCAGGTGCAGAGCTTGGCGATCATCGGGTCGTAATACATGCTGATCTCGCCGCCCTCGTAGACGCCGGTATCGTTGCGCACCCCGGTCGCGGCCGCCGGCGGGTGGTCGCCGGGATGGGCGGGCACCCAGGTGTCGGCGGCCTGCATCGGGCCGGCCGCGGTCTCGGCCGGCGGGCGATAGCGGGTCAGCCGCCCGATCGAGGGCAGGAAGTTGCGATAGGGATCCTCGGCGTAAAGCCGGCTTTCGATGGCCCAGCCGTTGATCTTCAGGTCCGCCTGCGCAAAGGGCAGCGGCTCGCCCGCGGCGATGCGGATCATCTGCTCGACCAGGTCGATGCCGGTGATCAGTTCCGTCACCGGATGCTCGACCTGCAGGCGGGTGTTCATTTCCAGGAAGTAGAAGTTCTTCTGCGCATCGACGATGAACTCGACCGTGCCGGCCGAGGTGTAGCCCACCGCCTTGGCCAGCGCGCAGGCCTGCTCGCCCATGGCCTTGCGCGTCGCCTCGTCCAGGAAGGGCGAGGGCGCCTCCTCGATCACCTTCTGGTTGCGGCGCTGGATCGAGCATTCGCGCTCGTGCAGATAGACGCAATTGCCGTGCTTGTCGGCCAGCACCTGGATCTCGATATGCCGGGGCTGGGTGACGAATTTCTCGATGAAGATGCGGTCGTCGCCAAAGCTGTTCGCCGCCTCGTTCTTCGAGGATTCGAAGCCCTCGCGCGCCTCCTGGTCGTTCCAGGCGATGCGCATGCCCTTGCCGCCGCCGCCGGCGCTGGCCTTGATCATCACCGGATAGCCGATCTGGCCCGAGATCTTCACCGCCTCGTCGGCATCGGCGATCAGGCCCATGTAGCCCGGAACCGTGCTGACCCCGGCCTCCTGCGCCAGTTTCTTCGAGGTGATCTTGTCGCCCATCGCCTCGATGGCGGGTGAGGGCGGGCCGATGAAGGTGACGCCTTCCTTCTCCAGCGCCTCGGCGAATTTCATGTTCTCGGACAGGAAGCCATAGCCGGGATGCACCGCCTCGGCGCCGGTCCGGCGGATCGCCTCCATGATCTTGTCGATCACGATATAGGACTGGTTCGCGGGCGGCGGGCCGATGTGGATCGCCTCGTCGGCCATCTTGACATGCAGCGCATTGCGGTCGGCGTCGGAATAGACGGCGACGGTCTGGATGCCCATCTTCTTGGCGGTCTTGATGACCCGGCAGGCGATCTCGCCCCGGTTGGCGATCAGGATTTTCTTGAACATGCTTCTTTCCCTTGGGGCAGATCCCGAACGTGAAAAAGCCGCCCCGGCAGGCTGCCGGGACGGCTGGAAAAAGGCTGGGCCGGCGCGCGCGGGCGCGCCGTCAGCGTGGCGAAGGCGTTATTGGCAAAGCCGCACGTCGTCGCAAAGCGCACCGGCGACGGCGCCGATCGCCGCGCCCTTGGCGACATCATGGCCGCCCACATGGGCAGCGGTTGCGCCGACACCGGCACCGATGATGCCGCGGTCCATGTCGGTCGGATTGATGCCTTGGGTGCAGCCGGCCAGGCCGAACAGGCCCAGCCCAAGCACGAGGACGAGTTTCTTGGACATCTCGTTTGCTCCGGGATGCGGGCGGTGGCGCGAGCCGTCGGTGCAGCGCCTGCCGCCCTGTTGAAATCAGTAGCGGCGCTGGCAGACGCCGGCGTCGTCGCAAAGCGCACCGCCCGCGGCGCCGATGAGCGCGCCGGTGGCCACGTCACCGTCGATGATCTTTGCCACGGCCGCACCGGCCAGCGCGCCGCCGGCCGCGCGCTGCGCGTCGGGCGAAAGGGTCGAGCCGCCGCCATAGCCCTGTTCGCAGGCGGCAAGGCCGGCGACCAGCAGGACCGCGCCGGAAAGACGAAGGATGACGGATTTTTGCATAGCGTTTTGCCTGTATTATGGACCCGCTTCCGGGCCGTTGGTGATAGAGGTGCGCACAATATTGCACGCGCCAACCCCGGAAGAAACTGACAACGGTGTGAAAAGACAAGACTACGCGGCAATCCGCCCATCCTTCGGCCGGCCATCAGTCTTCGTCCTCGTCGTCCCAGTCGTCCTCGTCCCAGCCGGCATCGTCCCAGTCGAACTCGGGGGCGTCCTGGGCGAAAAGCTCGGGAAAGCTTGCCTCGGCGCGCTTCATGTCGACGCGCAGCAGCTGGTCGTAATCGGTGGGATCAAGCTTGCCGACCGCGATCACCTCGCGGCCGATCAGCCAGGACAGCCGCCCGGCATCCAGGTTGCCGCGGGCAAAGGGTTCCTCGCCGAAATGCTGGATCAAGGCCGCCAGGAAGGCGGTATCGGCGCGGCGGTCGGCCGGCTTGCGGTCGCGATAGCGCTCGCGCCGGACCAGGGGTGTCGCGCCTTTCTTGTTGGCGCGGCGGATGATGAACTGGAAATCGGTGCCGGGAAGGCGGCCCGGAAAGCCGCGATGCTTCAGCATGTCTTGCCCCCTTGCAGGATTGCGTTGTCGCGCGGGGGCCGGGCGGAACGCAGATGGCGCGGGCCGCCAGGCAGCCCGCGCGCGGCCAATGGCTTAGTTGGCGCCGTATTTGCCCTGGAAAACAGGCTCGGGCTGGACCGGAATCGGGGCGACTTCCGGCTCTTTCTTGGCGCAGGCTGCGGCGAGGCCGACCAGGACGAGGGCGAGTGCAAGCTTTTTCGACATGTCGTCGTGCTCCTGTGATGCGGGACCGACAAGTCCCGACTGCTCGGTTGAGATTCGGCCGCCTCATGCGACCGC
This sequence comes from Paracoccus versutus, assembly GCF_029909795.1. Taxonomy (NCBI): domain Bacteria; kingdom Pseudomonadati; phylum Pseudomonadota; class Alphaproteobacteria; order Rhodobacterales; family Paracoccaceae; genus Paracoccus; species Paracoccus versutus. Next base: position 1,866,693 of record NZ_CP038196.1, on the reverse strand, counting down.
GGCGGCATGATAGCCAGCGCCGCGAAGCGCCGACAGGCGCGTTGAGGCCGCAGTCGTGCGGGTGCCTGGCGCTGTGGCAGGCTTGCATCAGGGTGGCAAAGGGCAGGCATCACCGCAGACATCACCACGGCTCCCATTCGCAGGCGTTGCGGTCGGGCGGCAGGCCGAACGCCTCGAAGACCTGCACCGCCTCGGGGTCGAAGGCGCCAAAGGGGATCTCGCGGTCGGCCAGGCTGATGACGATCTGGCTGGGCCGCGGCGCGGGGGCGGCGATGCGGGGCAGGGCCCAGTTCTCGCACAGCCAGACGATGTCCTCATGCACCGGATCCTGGGCCAGCACATCGGGCGCGGCGGGCAGGACCGGGGCGCCGACCAGGGCGTCGGCGGCCTCTTCGTCGGCCGGGTCGGGAAGGTCCGCCTGGGCCAGATCCTCCAGCGTGGCCGGGTCGATCAGCCCGTCATCGGCCTCGTCCTCCCAGGCCTCGTCGCTTTCGGTGTCGATCTCGATCGGCGCGCGCGCCTCGTCCGGCGCAAAGTCCGAGGCGGGACCGACGGTCGCGGGCACGCGCTGCGCCAGGTCGGGCATGACGAAGCGAAAGCGATAGGTCAGGCCCATGCCGCCGGAATTGTCGTGGCGGGTCTCCAGCCAGCGCACCACCGCGCCCGAGGGCAGGGTGATATCCGCCCCCGGCTCTTGCGCGAGGGCGGCGCCGGCCAACCCGGCCAGAACGGCCGAGGGCACCAGCGCAAGGCCGATCACCGCAACTCCCGACATGTTTCCTCCCTCGGTCTCCCGCCGTTACAGCGGGATGTTGTCGTGCTTCTTCCAGGGGTTCGACAGCTTCTTGCCGCGCAGGCTGGCAAAGGCGCGCGCGACGCGGCGGCGGGTCGAATGCGGCTGGATCACCTCGTCGATGAAGCCTTTCTCGGCGGCGACGAAGGGATTGGCAAAGCGGTCTTCGTAATCCTTGGTGCGGTTGGCGATCTTGTCGGTATCGCCCAGCTCGCTGCGATACAGGATCTCGACCGCGCCCTTGGCGCCCATCACCGCGATTTCCGCCGTGGGCCAGGCATAGTTGAAATCGCCGCGCAGGTGCTTGGAGGCCATGACGTCATAGGCCCCGCCATAGGCCTTGCGGGTGATGACGGTCACTTTCGGCACCGTCGCCTCGCCATAGGCAAAGAGCAGCTTGGCGCCATGCTTGATGACGCCGCCATATTCCTGCCCGGTGCCCGGCAGGAAGCCCGGCACGTCCACGAAGGTCAGGATCGGGATCTCGAAGGCGTCGCAGAAGCGCACGAAGCGCGCCGCCTTGCGGCTGGAATCGATGTCGAGGCAGCCGGCCAGCACCATCGGCTGGTTGGCGACGACGCCGACGGTCTGGCCCTCGATGCGGATGAAGCCGGTGATGATATTGGCGGCGAAATCCTTTTGGATCTCGTAGAAATCGCCCTCGTCCGCGACCTTCAGGATCAGCTCCTTCATGTCGTAGGGCTGGTTCGGGTTGTCGGGGATCAGCGTGTCGAGGCTGGATTCGACGCGGGCCGGGTCGTCGAAGAACGGCCGGCTCGGCGCCTTTTCGCGGTTGTTGAGCGGCAGGAAGTCGACCAGACGGCGGATTTCCGACATGGCCTCGACGTCGTTTTCGAAGGCGCCGTCGGCGACCGAGCTTTTCTTGGTATGGGTCGAGGCGCCGCCCAACTGTTCGGCCGTCACCACCTCGTTCGTCACCGTCTTGACCACGTCCGGGCCGGTCACGAACATGTAGCTGGTGTCCTTGACCATGAAGATGAAGTCGGTCATCGCCGGCGAATAGACCGCGCCGCCGGCGCAGGGGCCCATGATGACGCTGATCTGCGGCACCACGCCCGAGGCCATGATGTTGCGCTGGAACACGTCGGCATAGCCGGCAAGGCTGGCCACGCCCTCCTGGATCCGCGCGCCGCCGGAATCGTTCAGCCCAATCACCGGCGCGCCGTTCTGCACCGCCATGTCCATGATCTTGCAGATCTTCTGCGCATGGGTTTCCGACAGCGAGCCGCCGAAGACGGTGAAGTCCTGCGAGAACACATAGACCATGCGGCCGTTGATCGTGCCCCAGCCGGTGACGACGCCGTCGCCATAGGGACGATCCTCCTCCATGCCGAAATCGGTCGAGCGGTGGCGGACGAACATGTCGAATTCCTCGAACGACCCCTCGTCCAGCAACAGCTCGAGCCGCTCGCGCGCGGTCAGCTTGCCGCGGGCGTGCTGGGCGTCGATGCGCCGCTGCCCGCCGCCCAGCCGCGCATCGCGGCGGCGCGATTCCAGTTCGCCCAGGATGTCCTTCATGAGCCGTCTCCCTTTCCGGTTTGGCGCAAACTACCGGCTTGGCGCGGGTGCGGGAAGCGGAAAGGCGAATATTTGCAAAATATGCTAGATAATTTCTCTGCAAACAGCAAAATTGCTAAAACCCTTGACGCGGGCAAGGGCAAGAGCCATGCCGCTGCCATGGGACTCGTCATTGATCTTGCGGCCGTCGTGGCCAATTGGAAAGCGCTCGCGGCCAAGGCCCAGGGCGCGCGGGCGGCGGCGGTGGTCAAGGCCGACGCCTATGGTCTGGGCGCGGATCGCGTGGCCCCGGCGCTTTACGCGGCGGGGGCGCGGGATTTCTTCGTGGCGCTGGCCGGCGAGGGGCGGGCGATCCGGCCGCTTTTGCCCGAGGATGCGCGCATCTTCGTGCTGTCGGGCCATATGGAGGGCGCGGACCTGGCCGGGCTGATCCCGCTGCTGAACAGTCCCGAGCAGTTCTTCCGCGACCGGGCGCTGCGGCCGCGCGGGCCTTTCGGCATCCAGCTGGACAGCGGCATGAACCGGCTGGGGATCGAGCCCGGCGAATGGGCCGCCATCCGCACCGAGGCCCTGGCGGCCGGCCCGGCGCTGATCATGTCGCACCTGGCCTGCGCCGACGAGCCGGACCATGCGGCCAATGCCCAGCAACTCGCCGCCTTCCGCGCCATGACCGAGGGCGTGGCCGTGCCGCGCTCGCTGGCCGCGACGGGGGGCATCCTGCTGGGGCCGGACTATCATTTCGACCTGGTGCGGCCGGGCATCGGGCTTTACGGCGGCGAGCCGTTCGGCGATGCGCAGCCCGTGGTCACGCTGGCCTTGCCGGTGATCCAGACGCGCGAGGTGCGCCCCGGCGAATCCGTGGGCTACGGCTATGCCTGGACGGCCGCGCGGCCGTCGCGGGTGGCGACGGTGGCGGCGGGCTATGCCGACGGGCTGGCGCGGGCCCTGGCGCGGGACGGCAAGCTGACGCTCTGGTCGGGCGAGCGCGCCTGCCCGGTGATCGGCCGCATCTCGATGGACCTGATCACCGTCGACGTGACCGACCTGCCCGACGTGCCCCCGGCGCTGGAGATCCTGAACGCGCGGCAGGGCGTGGACGCCCTGGCGGCGCTGTCGGGCACCATCGGATACGAGATCCTGACCTCGCTGGGCCGGCGCTACGAGCGTCGTTGGCTGTGAACCCGGCCCGGCCGACCGGCAGGGCGGTGATCGGTCTGACCCGGCTGACCGGGCGGGTGACGATCTTTGCCCTGCGCGGCCTGGCCGGCATCGGGCAGCATCCGGCGGAACTGGCGCGGCAGGTCATGCAGATCGGCTGGCTGTCGCTGCCGGTGGTCGGGCTGACGGCGCTGTTCACCGGCGCGGCGCTGGCCTTGCAGATCCATTCCGGGGGCGAGCGCTTCCAGGCCGGCGACGTGGTGCCGGCCATCGTCGCCATCGGCATGGCGCGCGAGCTTGGCCCGGTCCTGGGCGGGCTGATGGTCGCGGCCCGCGTCGCCAGCGCCATCGCCGCCGAACTGGGCACCATGCGCGTGACCGAACAGATCGATGCGCTGGTGACGCTGTCCACCGATCCCATGGGCTGGCTGGTCTCGCCCCGGCTGTGGGCGGCGCTGCTGTGCGTGCCGGTGCTGGTCGGCGTGGGCGACGTGATCGGCATCATGGGCGGCTGGCTGATCGGGGTGAATGCGCTGGGGTTCAACTCGGCGATCTACCTGTCCAATTCCTGGGCCTATCTGGAAAGCTGGGACGTGGTCTCGGGCCTGCTGAAGGGCGCCGTGTTCGGGCTGATCGTGGCGCTGTCGGGCTGCTGGTTCGGCATGACGGCGGCGGGCGGTGCCGCGGGCGTCGGACGGGCTACGACCAATGCCGTGGTCGCCGCCTCGGTCGGCATCCTGGCTGCGAATTTCGCGCTGACGGGGCTGTTCTTCTGATGCTGGCGGTGCGGGGGATTTGCAAAGCCTATGGCGCCAAGCGGGTGCTGGACGGGGTCGAGCTGGATCTGGCCCAGGGCGAAAGCCTGGTGGTGATCGGCGGCTCGGGCACCGGGAAATCGGTGCTTTTGCGCTGCATCCTGGGGCTGGAGACGCCCGATGCCGGCACGGTCTTGTGGCAGGGCCAGCCGCTGGCCGGCCGGCGCGCCGCCTTCATGGAGGGCTTCGGCATGCTGTTCCAGAACGCGGCGCTGTTCGACAGCCTGCCGGTCTGGCGCAATGTCGCCTTTCGCCTGCTGCGGACCATGCCCAAGGCGCGCGCCCGCGCCATTGCCATCGAAAAGCTGGCCCGCGTCGGCCTGGGCCCCGAGGTGGCGGATCTTTACCCGGCGGAACTCTCGGGCGGGATGCGCAAGCGCGCCGGGCTGGCCCGCGCCATCGCCGCCGACCCGAAGGTGATCTTCTTCGACGAGCCGACGACCGGGCTGGACCCGATCCGGGCCGCGGCGATCAATGCGCTGATCCGCGGCATCGTCGACGAGACCGGCGCCACCGCCATCACAATCACCCATGACATGAGCTCGGTGCGCGCCATCGCCGACCGGGTGGCGCTGTTGGATCGCGGACGGGTCCGCTGGCAGGGAGGGGTGGCGGAAATGGACGCGGCCGAGGACGATTACCTGCGTGATTTCGTCGCAGGGCGCGCCCGGCCCATGGCGCGCGGGCCGCAGGCGTGATGTCCGTTTTTTCGCCGAATCGACGGCAAATCCGAAACTGCGGGCCCGCCCCCCTTGTGCGAATCCCGCTCAGTTGCAACCATGAGTTACTGAGAACCCCACCTCGGAGACGAATTTGGGTCTGACCCCTACGCATCCCGCGACCGCGACCCCCGGCGAAACCCTGCTGGAATTTCACGACAACCGGCTGCTGATCGACCTCTGCGGCCCGCATGACCGCTATCTCGCGCGGATCGAGGAGGCGCTGAAGGTGCATATCCTGCGACGCGGCAACCTTCTGTCCGTCGTGGGTCCGGTCGAGGCCCAGGCCGAGGCGGCGCAGGTGCTGCGCGCGCTTTACGCCCGGCTGGAGCAGGGCCGCCCGGTCGAGATGGCCGAGGTCGAGGCGGCGCTGCGCATGGGGGCCGAGACGGTGGTCGACGGCCCCAGCCCGGCCGAGCAGCTGGAGATGTTCCAGACCGGCCCGATCGAGCTGCGCACCCGCAAGAAGACCGTCGAGCCGCGCACCGATGCGCAAAAGGACTATGTCCGCGCGCTGTTCGCCAACGAGCTGGCCTTCGGCATCGGCCCGGCCGGCACCGGCAAGACCTATCTGGCGGTGGCCGTGGGCGTGACCATGCTGATCGGCGGCCATGTGGATCGCATCATCCTGTCGCGCCCCGCCGTCGAGGCGGGCGAGCGGCTGGGCTTCCTGCCCGGCGACATGAAGGAAAAGGTCGATCCCTACATGCAGCCGCTCTATGACGCGCTGAACGACTTCCTGCCGGCCAAGCAGGTGCAGAAGCTGATGGAGGAAAAGCGCATCGAGATCGCGCCCCTGGCCTTCATGCGCGGCCGCACGCTGTCGAACAGCTTCGTGGTGCTGGACGAGGCGCAGAACGCCACCACCATGCAGATGAAGATGTTCCTGACCCGGCTGGGCGAGGGCTCGCGCATGGTCGTCACCGGCGACCGCACCCAGATCGACCTGCCGCGCGGCGTGCATTCCGGCCTGGTCGAGGCCGAAAAGATCCTCAAGGACATCAAGGGCATCAGCTTCAGCTATTTCACCGCCAAGGACGTGGTGCGCCATACGCTGGTCGCCCGCATCATCGAGGCCTATGACGCCGAGGCCGAGGCGGCGCTGGCCCGCGGCGAGATCTTCGACGAGCGCGGCCAGCGCATACCGCGGCGCGAGCCGCGGCTGGCCTCGGGGGGGCAGGGCGATGCCTGACAGCGCCGATGCGCCCGACGAGGCGCTGGAGATCGTCGACATCGTGCTGGAGGACGACCGCTGGGAGGACGCCGGCCTGCCCGCCATGGCCGAGCGCGCGGCGCGCGCGGTCGGCGAATGGCTGGATCTGGGCGCGTTCCAGATCGTCGTCATGGGCTGCGACGATGCCCGCATCGCCGCGCTGAACGCCGAGTTCCGCGGCAAGCCCAAGCCGACCAACGTGCTGAGCTGGCCCGCGGTCGAGTTCGATGCGCGCCTGCCCGGCGCCCATCCCGAACCGCCCGAAGTCGAGGAACTGGGCGACATCGCCATCGCCTACGACACCTGCCTGCGCGAGGCCGAGGCGCAGGGCAAGCCCTTCGCCGATCACGCCATGCATCTGCTGGTCCATGCCATGCTGCATCTTGCAGGCTATGACCATATCGACGACGAGGATGCCGAAACCATGGAGGATGCCGAACGCTCGATCCTGGGCAAGCTGGGCATCCCCGACCCTTACCTGGAACATGAGACATGACCAACGACCGAAGTCCCGACACGCCCGTTTCCGCCGAACCCGCCTCATGGGCGGATGGCACAGGCGGGGACGGGCGTGACCTGCCGCAATCGCGCGGCTTTCTGGGGCGCATCCTGGGCGCATTCGGCGGCGGCGAGGCCGAGCCGGCCGGCGCCGAGGCCCGCGACAGGGGCCCTGCCGCCCCGCCGGCGGGCGTTCCGGGGATGGTCAACCTGCGGCGGATGCGCGTCGACGACGTGGCCGTGCCCAAGGCCGAGATCGTCGCCGCGCCGGTCACGGCCACCCTGCCCGAACTGGTCGAGATGTTCCGCGAACACGGCTTTTCCCGCATCCCGGTGTTTCGCGGCACGCTGGACAGTCCGCTGGGGCTGATCCACCTGAAGGATCTGGCGCTGAAATACGGCTTCGGCGCCAAGGCTCCGGTCAAGTTCGCGCTGCGCCCGATGCTGCGGCCGCTGCTTTACGTGCCGCCCTCGATGCCGATCGGCGTTCTGCTGCAGCAGATGCAGCAGAAGCGGATCCACATGGCGCTGGTGATCGACGAATATGGCGGGGTGGACGGGCTCGTCACCATCGAGGACCTGATCGAACAGGTCATCGGCGAGATCGAGGACGAGCATGACGAGATCGAAGGCGGCCTGGTGATCCAGGAACAGCCCGGCCAATGGCTGATCCAGGCCCGCGCCGCGCTGGAGGATGTCGAGGCCCAGACCGGCCTGCGCCTGGCCACCGACGAGGAAGAGGAAGAGATCGACACGCTGGGCGGGCTGATCTTCATGCTGACCGGCCGCGTGCCGGTGCGCGGCGAGGTGATCCCGCATGAAAGCGGCGCCGAGTTCGAGATCATCGACGCCGATCCGCGCCGGGTCAAGCGGGTGCGGCTGCGGTTGCCGCAACCCGAGCCGCCACCCCCGGCCGAAGGCTGAGCCGGCTCAGAGCCCGGCGAAGGCCGGCGCATGGACGATGCGGCTGCCTGCGGGCAGCCGCGGCCCCAGCGCCATCAGATGCGGCCCGGCATAGGGCGATTCCAGGTCGGCCGGGACAAAGCCGAAGCGGCGGTAATAGGCCGGATCGCCCAGCACCACGATGGTATGGTCGTCGAATGCCGCCAGGGCGGCGCGGACCAGCGCCGTGCCGATGCCGCGCGACTGCACGGCGGGATGCACCGCCAGCGGCGCCAGCGCCAGGGCCGGCCCCTCGGCCGCCAGCGGCGACAGGGCGATATGGCCGATCACCGTGCCCTCGGCCTCGGCCACCAGCGACAGCGCAAGGTCGCCGGCCCCGCGTAGGGCCTCGACCAGCCGCGCCTCGGCCGGGCCGTCGAAGGCGCGCGCCAGCAGGTCGGCCACCGCGGCGCGGTCATGCGCCAGTTCGGCCCGGATGCGCGGCAGGGGATCGCTGCGGGTGAAATCGCGCCCGATGCCATGGCTCTCGCGGCCCCAGCGGCTATGTTCCAGCCGGGCACGATGCGCTTCGAAAGCCTCGTCGTCGGCGTAAAGCTCGTTTAGTTCCCAGACCAGCGGATCCTCGGACTGCCACAGGTCGAAGCGCAGGTTGCCGGGTTCGGCCCGGCTCAGCGCGACATGCTCGGTCAGCAGGTCCATGGCCAGCATCATCTGGGCCGCATCCTTGCAGATCAGCCGGCCGGTCAGCGAGACCAGCGGTTTTTCCAGGGGGATCTCCTCGCCGCCCAGGATGGGCGGGGGGGCGTGGTTGTGGTTCTGTCCGCAGGCGCAACTCATGGCAAGATCCTCGTCGTGAACGGGCCGCAACAATGGACGACGGCGGCTTCCCGCGGCCGGAACCGTTAGCAGCGATAACCTTATCGGGCGGCATTGCGCCGTCCTTGTCAATTTGCAAAGCCGCGCCTTGCCCCGAATGCAGCCCCTGAAACGAAAAGGGCGGCGCAGCGGCCGCCCCTCGGGGTCATTCCCACTCGATCGTGCCCGGCGGCTTCGAGGTGATGTCATAGGTGCAGCGGTTGATGCCCTTGACCTCGTTGATGATCCGCGTCGCGGTCTCGCCCAGGAACTGGTGGCTGAAGGGATAGTAATCCGCCGTCATGCCATCGACCGAGGTCACCGCGCGCAAGGCGCAGGCATAGTCGTAGGTGCGCCCGTCGCCCATGACGCCGACGGTGCGGACGGGAAGGATGGCGACGAAGGCCTGCCAGATCTCGTCGTAAAGCCCGTGCTTGCGGATCTGGTCGATGAAGACAGCATCCGCCTTGCGCAGGATCTCCAGCTTGTCGCGGGTGATCTCGCCCGGACAGCGGATGGCAAGGCCGGGACCGGGAAAGGGATGGCGGCCGATGAATTTCTCGGGCAGGCCGAGTTCGCGGCCAAGCGCGCGGACCTCGTCCTTGAAGAGTTCGCGCAGCGGCTCGACCAGCTTCAGCCCCATCTTCTCGGGCAAGCCGCCGACATTGTGGTGGCTCTTGATCGTGACCGAGGGCCCGCCCGAGAAGCTGACCGATTCGATCACGTCGGGGTAAAGCGTGCCCTGGGCCAGGAATTCCGCGCCTTCGATCCCGCTCGCGTATTTCTGGAACACGTCGATGAACAGCTTGCCGATGGTCTTGCGCTTGACCTCGGGGTCGCTGACGCCTTCCAGCGCCGACAGGAACAGCTCGCTCTCGTCGGCATGGATCAGCGGGATGTTGTAGTTGTCGCGGAACATGGTCACGACTTCCTCGGCCTCGTTCAGCCGCAAAAGCCCGTGATCGACGAAGACGCAGGTCAGCTGGTCGCCAATCGCCTCGTGGATCAGCACCGCGGCGACCGAACTGTCGACGCCGCCCGAAAGCCCGCAGATCACCCGCTTGTCCCCGACCTGCTCGCGGATCTTGCGGATCGCCTCCTGGCGATAGGAGGCCATGGTCCAGTCGCCGGTGAAGCCGGCCATGCGGACGAAGTTCTCCAGCATGATCCGGCCGTTCGGAGTGTGATGCACCTCGGGGTGGAACTGCACGGCGAAGAAGCGGCGCGCCTCGTCCGCGATCATGGCGAAGGGGGCATTGGGCGAGGTGCCGATGACCTCGAAGCCGGGCGCGAGCTGCGTCACCCGGTCGCCATGGCTCATCCAGACCTCCTCGCGGCCGGTCTCGAACAGGCCCGAGAAGATGCCGTCGCCCTTGTGATCCTCGGCCGGCGCGATGAAGGCGCGGCCGTATTCGGCGTGATGGCCCGATTCGACGCGGCCGCCCAGCTGCTCCATCATCACCTGCTGGCCATAGCAGATGCCGAAGACCGGCACCCCCAGATCGAAAAGCCCCTGCGGCGCGCGCGGCGAATCCGCCTGCGTGACCGAGGCTGGCCCGCCCGACAGGATCACGGCCTGCGGGGCAAAGGCTTTCAGGAAGGCGTCGTCCACCGCGTTGAACGGGTGGATTTCGCAATAGACGTTCAGCTCGCGCAGGCGGCGCGCAATCAGCTGCGTGACCTGGGAGCCGAAATCGATGATGAGAAGGCGCTGATGCTGGGTCATGGCAAGGCTTTAGGCCGCGGCATGGCGCTTCGCAAGGGGGCTGACGCATCGCCGGCTGCACCGCCGCATGGGTATTTGAACAACAGAGAAGGCCAGCCGTCGCGCCTCTGCCGGCAGCGCGGCTCGATCGGGGTCCGTCGCCTTCTCTGTTGTTCAAATACCCATGCAACGCCGCGGCAAGGGCCGTCAGCGCCAGAGAATCCCCAGGGCTTCGGCCGGGTCCGGTTCGGACCAGATCTCTGCCCCCAGCGCGATGAAATCGGCGACGGGGGCCAGCTGGCCGATCAGCGCGGGGGTCAGGGCGCCCTCGGCGACCACAGGGATCTCGATCATCTCGGACCACCATTGGAACAGGTCCAGCGGCGCGGTCTCGCCATGGCCGAGCGCGGTGGCGCCGCAGGGGCCGAAGCTGACGTAATCCGCCCCCGCCTCGGCCGCGTTCATGCCGTCGTGGCGCGAGGCGCCGCAGAAGGTGCCGACGATGGCGTCCTGGCCCAGTTCCTTGCGGGCATGGCGCACGCCGCGCGCGCCATTGGTCAGATGCACGCCGTCCAGCCCGTGGCGCTGCGCCAGCTGGACATGGTCCTCGATCACCACCGCCACGTCGCGGGCATGGGCGATCTCGCGCGCCAGATCGGCGATGCGGCCCAGCTCCTCCTCGGTGCCGGCGCCGGGGATGCGCAGGCAGGCGACGGGAAAGCGGTCCATGACCTCGGCCAGCATCGGGCCCAGCGTCGAGGCGGCCGCGCCGACCGGGGCGATCAGGTAGAGTTGCGGCGAATTGGGCTGGTCTGTCATGGCGCTGTCATCCCCTGGAGTTCCGCCAGCAGATAGCGCAGCGCCGCGCGCCTTGCCAGTGGGTCTGCGGAAGGATATGGCCGCGGCCATGGAACCGGCGATCATCCTTGTCCGCCCGCAGATGGGCGAAAACATCGGCGCGGCCGCGCGCGCCATGCTGAATTTCGGCCTGAGCGACATGCGCCTGGTGGCGCCGCGCGATGGCTGGCCGAACCCGCGCGCCGTGGCCATGGCCTCGGGCGCGGCCGGCCGGGTGCTGGACCGGGCGCGGGTTTTCGCGACCCTGGCCGAGGCGATGGCCGATGTCGATTACGCCTATGCCACCACCGCCCGCGGGCGCGAGTTGACCAAGCCGGTGCTGACCCCGGCCACGGCCATGGCGGATGCCCGCGGCCGGGTCGCGCAGGGCGGCCGGGTCGCGGTGATCTTCGGCCCCGAGCGCGCGGGGCTGGAGAACGAGGACGTGGCGCGCGCCAATGCCATCATCACCGTGCCGGTCAATCCCGACTTCCCCTCGCTGAACCTGGCGCAGGCGGTGCTGCTGGCCGGGTATGAATGGGCGCAGGACAGCCTGCCGCCCGAGCCCGCCCCGCATGGCCGCCGCCCCGACGGCGAAGCCCAGGCGACGCGGCTGGAGATCGAGCGGCTGGCCGATCACTGGGAAGAGCGGCTGGACGAGGCCGGCTTCTTTTTCCCGCCCGAGAAGGCGCCGGCGATGAAGCTGACATTGCGCAACCTCTGGTCGCGGCTGCCCCTGACCCGCGCCGACACGCGCATCTTCCACGGCATGCTGCGGCAGTTGATCCGCCGCGGCTGATTGATTTCCGGGCGCGGGCGGGCCAAGGTCGCGCCCGATCGAGAAGGAAGCTGACATGGCAAGACGTCCCGTCTTTCAGGAAGTCACCGAGACGACCCCCCGCAGCACGCCGCCCGCCGGCGGCATGATCGACGCCGGACCCAAGGGCGCGCGCGGCGCGATCCGCATCTGGCTGATCGTGCTGTTCGTCATGGTCGCGGCGATGATCGCGCTGGGCGGCGCGACGCGGCTGACCGGCTCGGGCCTGTCGATCACCGAATGGAAGCCGGTGACCGGGGCGATCCCGCCGATGGATGCCGCGACCTGGCAGGCCGAGTTCGACAAGTACCGGCAGATCCCGCAGTTCCAGCTGGTCAATTCCGACATGGACCTGGCGAGTTTCAAGCGGATCTATTGGTGGGAATGGTCGCACCGGCTGCTGGGGCGGCTGGTGGGACTGGTCTGGGCGGCGGGCTTCGTCTTTTTCCTGGCGACCAGGCGCATCCCCGCGGGCTGGGTGCCGCGGCTGCTGGGCCTGGGCGTGCTGGGCGGCGCGCAGGGCGCCATCGGCTGGTGGATGGTCCATTCGGGCCTGTCGGGCGAGATGGTGCGCGTGGCCTCCTATAGGCTGGCCACGCATCTGGGGCTGGCCTTCGCCATCCTGGGCATGATCGCCTGGCAGGTGCTGGCGCTGTCGCGGTCCGAGGCGGCGCTGCTGCGCGCGCGGCGGGCGGGCGAGGGCAAGCTTTTCTCGATGACCACCGGGCTGATGCACCTGGCCTTCGTCCAGATCCTGCTGGGCGCGCTGGTGGCGGGGATCGACGCCGGGCGCATGTATACCGGCTGGCCCACCATGGGCGGCGAATGGATCCCGGCCGAGATCTGGGACGCGGCTCTGGGCTGGCGCAACTTCTTCGAGAACCCGGCGCTGGTGCAGTTCATCCACCGCATGGTGGCCTATCTGCTGGCAATCTTTGCCGTGGTGGTGTTCCTGCGCGCCCGCCGCTCGCCGCATCCGGTGACGCGCGGCGCCTATGCCGCGATGATCGCGGCGGTCGCGGTGCAGGTGGCGCTGGGCATCATGAACGTGCTGCATGCCTCGCCGCTGGCTTTGGCACTGGCGCATCAGATCGGAGCCGTGGCACTGTTTACGCTGATCCTGCGCGCGCGCCACCATGCGCGCTATCCAATCGAAACTTCGGTCCGGGGGACTGTCCGATGAGCGCTTTCGACGATCTTCTCGCCTTCCAGCGCCAGACCGAGGCGCTGTCCTCGGTCGCCGAGCGGCTGGCCTGGGACCAGGAAACCGTGATGCCGCGGGGCGCCGTCGAGCAGCGCGCCGAGGAGATGGCGGCGATGGAAGCGGTGCTGCACGAGCGGCGCACCGATCCGCGCATCGGCGAATGGCTGGACCAGGCCGAGCCCGAGGACGACGAGGATGCCCGCGTCATCGAGCTGATCGCGCGCGACCATCGCCGCGCCTCGCGCATCCCGTCGCGGCTGGCGACGGAGCTGGCGCGGCAGACCTCGCTGGCGCAGGGCATCTGGGCCGATGCCCGTGCCAAGGACGCGCCCGAGGATTTCCTGCCGGCGCTGAACGACATCCTGATGCTGAAGCGCGAGGAGGCCTCGGCCCTGGCGGATGGCGGCGATCTTTACGATGCGCTGCTGGACGATTACGAGCCGGGCACCACCCAGGCCGAGATCGCGCAGCTGTTCGACGCCATGCGGCCGCGGCTGGTGGCGCTGCGCGAGGACGTGCTGGGCGCCGCCTTCCAGCCCGAGCCGCTGGCCGGGCATTTCCCGCAGGAGACCCAGCTGCGCCTGGCGCGCACCTGCGCCACCGCCTTCGGCTATGACTGGACGCGCGGGCGGATGGACATCGCCGTCCACCCGTTCAGCTCGGGGCGCTGGCAGGACAGCCGCATCACCACGCGGGTGGTCGAGGCCGATCCCTTCAACTGCCTCTATTCGACCATCCACGAGGTCGGGCATTCCAGCTATGAGCTGGGCATCGACAGCGACTATGCCTTTACGCCGCTCGGCCGCGGCGTCTCGATGGGGGCGCATGAAAGCCAGAGCCGGATCTACGAGAACCAGCTGGGCCGCAGCCGCGCCTTTACCGGCTGGCTTTACCAGCGCATGTCGGACGCCTTCGGCGGGCTTTCGGTGCCCGATGCCGATGCCTTCTATGCCACCGTGAACCGCGTCACCCCCGGCTTCATCCGCACCGAGGCCGACGAGGTGCAATACAACCTGCACATCATGCTGCGCTTTGACCTGGAGCGCGACCTGATCGCCGGGCGGCTGGATGTCGAGGATCTGGTCGAGGCCTGGAACGCCCGCTTCCTGCGGGATTTCGGCGTGGCGGTGGACCGGCCGGCCAATGGCGTCTTGCAGGACGTGCATTGGGCGGTGGGGCTGTTCGGCTATTTCCCGACCTATGCGCTGGGGAACGTCTATGCCGGCTGCCTGCATGCCGCGCTGCGTGCTGCGGTGCCGGACCTGGACGAGGCGCTGGCGCGCGGCGAGGCCGACCCGGCCGTCGAATGGCTGCGCGAGAACGTCCAGCGCCATGGCGGGCTTTACCCGGTGCGCGCGCTGATCGGGCAGGCGACCGGGGCCGATGTCGGCGAAGGGCCGCTGCTCGACTACCTGGAGGAGAAATTCTCGGCCATCTACCGGCTTTGAGGCCGGATTCGGGTATTTGGGCAACGAAGAAGCCGGGCGCCGGGCATGGGGCGGCCGGTCTTTCCAAGCCGGGCGTTTTCCTGTATCAGGCGTCGATCCCAAGGACAGCACGGCATGAGTGACCCAGCCAGCAAGCCCGCCCCGGCGGTGAAGAAGCTTTTCATCAAGACCTATGGCTGCCAGATGAACGTCTATGACAGCCAGCGCATGGCCGAAGCCATGGGCGCCGAAGGGTATGTCCTGACCGAGAACCAGGCGGACGCCGACATGGTGCTGCTGAACACCTGCCATATCCGGGAAAAGGCGGCCGAGAAGCTGTATTCCGACCTGGGCCGGCTGAAGCCGCTGAAGGCGGAGAAGCCCGACCTGAAGATCGGCGTCGCCGGCTGCGTCGCCCAGGCCGAGGGCGGCGAGATCCAGCGCCGCATGCCCATCGTCGACCTGGTGGTGGGGCCGCAGGCCTATCACCGGCTGCCGGCCATGGTGCGGGCGGGCGGCGGGGTCGATACCGAGTTCCCGGCCGAGGACAAGTTCGAGCATCTGCCGAAGCCCGCCGCCACCCGGCGCGCGCCCGCCGCCTTCCTGACCGTGCAGGAGGGCTGCGACAAGTTCTGCGCCTTTTGCGTGGTGCCCTATACCCGCGGGGCCGAGGTGTCGCGCCCGGTCTCGCGCATCCTTTCGGAGGCGCGCGACCTGGTCGGGCGCGGCGTGCGCGAGATCACGCTTCTGGGCCAGAACGTCAACGGCTGGCATGGCGAGGGGCCGGAGGGGGCCGAATGGGGCTTTGGCCGGCTGATCCGGGCGATCGCGGAGATCGACGGGCTCGACCGCATCCGCTATACCACCAGCCACCCGAACGACATGGCCGACGACCTGATCGCGGCGCATCGCGACGAGCCGAAGCTGATGCCCTATCTGCACCTGCCGGTGCAGTCGGGTTCGGATCGCATCCTGAAGGCGATGAACCGCCGCCACACCGTCGATCAATATCTGCGGCTGATCGAGCGTATCCGCGAGGCGCGGCCCGACATCATGCTGACCAGCGATTTCATCGTCGGCTTCCCCGGCGAGACCGACCGGGACCACCAGGACACGCTGGATCTGGTGCGGGCGGTGAATTTCGGCACCGCTTTCAGCTTCAAGTATTCTCCGCGTCCCGGCACCCCGGCCTATGAGCGGCCCGAGGTCGAGGGCGCCGTGGCCGATGCGCGCCTGCAGGAATTGCAGGCGCTGCTGTCGAGCCAGCAGAAGGCGGCGCAGGAAGGCATGGTCGGGCGCGAGCTGGGCGTGCTGTTCGAAAAGCCCGGCCGCAATCCCGGCCAGATGGTCGGCAAGTCGGACTATCTGCACGCGGTCTTTGTCGAGGCGCCGGCGGCGAAGGTCGGCGACCTGGTGCGGGTGCGCATCACCCATAGCGCGCCGAACTCGCTGGCCGGGGTGCTGGCGGCCTGAAGGCCGGGCGGCCGGTGAGGTGCGGAAGCCGCCGGGTCAGACCGTGTCGAGGTAAAGCTCGACGGTTTCGTCGTCGGAAAGCTCGGCCATGTAGTGCAGTTCCTGCCGCTTGGTCATGACGAAATTCTCGATCAGATGCGCGGGGAAGATGCGCCGGATCTCGGGCGAGGTTTCGAAGGCGTCGATGGCCGCGCCCCAGCTGCCGGGAAGCTGCTCCAGCCCCTGCTCATAGGCATTGCCCTGGATCGGCGGCGGCGGCTCGGCCCTGTCCTCGATGCCGTTCAGCGCCGCGCCCAGCACCGCCGCGACGGTCAGGTAGGGGTTCACGTCGCCGCCCGCCACCCGATGCTCGATCCGCCGCGCCTTGGGGCCGGAGGAGGGGATGCGGATGGCCGAGGTGCGGTTTTCATAGGCCCAGCCGATGCCGGTCGGCGCATGGGCGTTCGGCACCAGCCGGTCGTAGCTGTTCTCGTGCGGGGCAAACAGCAGCGTCGAGCCGGGCATGGCGGCAAGGCAGCCGGCGACGGCATGGCGCAGCACGTCCGAGCCCTCGTCGCCGCCATTGTCGAAGACGTTGCGGCCCTGTGCGTCCAGCACCGAGAAATGCATGTGCATGCCCGAGCCGTTCCATGCCTCGTAGGGCTTGGCCATGAAGGAGCCGGCAAAGCCGTAGCGCCGGGCCAGCCCCTTGACCAGCAGCTTGAAGAGCCAGGCGTCGTCGGCGGCCTTCAGCGGGTCGGGCTGGTGCATCAGGTTGATTTCGAACTGGCCCGGCGCGGCTTCCGAGATCGCGGTATCCGCGGGGATGTCCATCGCCTCGCAGGCGTCGTAGAGCGCGGTAAAGAAACGGTCGAAGGCGTCGAGCGCGCGCAGGGACAGCGTTTCCGCCCCGGTGCGGCGCTTGCCCGAGCGCGGGCTGGGCGGCACCCGCAGCTGGCCGCCCGAATCGTCGATCAGGAAGAACTCCAGCTCGGTCGCGACCATCGGGGTCAGGCCGGCGGCCTTGTAGCGTTCGACCACGCGGGCCAGCGCCTGGCGGGGATCGCCCTCATAGGGGCGGCCGTCCAGATGGAACATCCAGATCGGCAGCAGGCCGGTCGGCGCCTCGAGCCAGGGCATGGGCATGAAGCCGCGCTCGGTCGGCAGCAGTAGCCCGTCGGGGTCGCCGGCCTGGAAGACCAGCGGGCTGTCCTCGATATCCTCGCCCCAGATGTCCATGTTCAGGACCGAGAAGGGGAATTTGGTGCCCTCGGTCAGGATCTTGTCGGCAAAGCGTGCCGGGACGCGCTTGCCGCGCGCCACGCCGTTGAGGTCGGCGGCGGCGATGCGGATGGTCTTGACGTCGGGATGCTCGCGCAGCCAGTCCATGGGTCACCTGATGAGATTGGGCCTGTAACGGATCTTCTTCGCCGCGCCGGGAAGGTGGCGGTTCAGCCGCCGGTTCACCAGGCCGAACAGCGCGATCAGTCCCAGGGTCAGCAGCACGAAATAGCCCGCCACGATCGGATAGGCGATGAAGGGGTTGAAGGTCTTGTCGGCGAAATAATTGGCGTAATAAAGCGCGTCGCCCCGTTGCTGGAAGGCCGGGAAGCCGGAAAAGAACACCAGCGTCGTGGCGTGGAACAGGAAGATCGCCTCGTTGGTATAGGCGGGCCAGGCGAGCCGCATCGCCGTGGGCCAGACCACGCGGCGCCAGCGGGTCCAGCCGGCCATGCCATAGGCGTCGGCGGCCTCAAGCTCGCCCTTGGGCAGGTTGCGCAGCGCGCCGTAGAAGATCTCGGCCGAATAGGCGGCGGTGTTCAGCATCAGCACCAGCAGCGCCCCGGCCCAGGCGCGGGTCATCCAGCTGGTCTGCACGGTGATGCCCAGCACGTCGATGCCGGCGCGCGGCAGCTGCACCAGCAGCTCATAGGCCAGGAAGAACTGGATGAAGAGCGGGCTGCCGCGGAACAGGAAGATGAACCACTCGGCCGGCTTCCTGGCCCAGGGGTTGCGGCTGGCCTTGGCCACGGCCAGCGCATTGGCCAGGAAAAAGCCGAAAAGCAGCGCCAGCGCAGCGAAATAGACGTTCCAGATCAGGCCCGAGCCGATCAGCGTGACCTGCTCGCACAGCGTAAATCCGCTGCGCGGCAGCAGCCTTTCGCCCAGGCCAAGCGACCGCAGCCCATAGTCCTGGATGGTTTGCAGGCATTGGTTCATGTCGCGGCCTTTCGCATCGCCTCGCCGGCGGCGGTGGCCTGGCCCCGCGACAGCCTGGCCCGGATGCGGTCGAAGATCCGCTCCGATCCCCAGGTCATCAGCAGGTAGAAGACCAGGATGGCCAGGAAATAGTAAAGCCGCCAGTCGGGATGCGGATAGGCATAGGCGCGGGTCTTGGCGCCGCCCAGTTCGCGCGCCCAATAGACGATGTCCTCGACCCCCAGCACGAACAGCAGCGGCGTGGCCTTGATCAGGATCATCCACAGGTTCGCCAGGCCCGGCAGGGCATAGGTCCACATCTGCGGCACCAGGATGCGCCGGTTCACCTGGCGCGGGGTCATGCCGTAGGCCTCGGCGGTTTCCAGCTGCGCGCGCGGCACCGCGTTCATCGCGCCATGCAGCACATTGGCCGCGAAGGCGCCGAAGACCACGGCAAAGGCGATCACCGCCAGGAAAATGCCATAGGCCTGATGCACCCATTCCGGGCTGGTCGAAAGCGGCAGCTTGGCCGCGGCGCAGACGATGAACTCATTGCCCTGCCGCACCGGCACCGAGGGGTCGCAATAGACGCGCGAGCGCAGCCATTCGAAGCCCTGGTCCAGCGCGATGGGCACGAAGAGAAAGAAGATGATGTCGGGCACGCCGCGCACCATCGAGGTATAGATGCGGCCGAACCAGCGCACACCGGCGATGCGCGAGCGCGAGGCCATGGCGCCGCCGAAGCCGAAAAGCAGCGCCACCGGCGCGGTGATCGCCAGCAGCAACAGCACCGTGCCGAAGCTGGCATAGAACAGCATGTGGTTGCCGGTCGTCAGATAGCATGACAACCAGGCAAGCCCTTGCAGGGCAGAGGGGTCGGTGCAATGGGAAAGCATCATGCCGCCGGTTTGGCCGCCGCGGCAGGGACCGCGGCGGCATCAGTGATGTCATTCGTAGGTCTGCGCATCCTCGCCGAAATGCGTCTTGATCAGCGCGTTCAGGCTGCCGTCCTGCTTCATCGCGGCGATCGCCCCGTTCAGCTTTTCGCGCAGCTCGTTGTCGGACTGGCGCACGCCGATGCCGATGCCCTCGTCCAGCCGGACCTGCTCGCCCACGAAGATCAGGTCGTCGCTGTCCTCGACGAAGGGGCGCATGACCTCATGGTCGCCGAAGGCCGCATCGGCCTCGCCATTGCGGACGGCGGCGAAGACCTGGTCGATGTTGGGGTATTCCAGCATCGTGGCCTGGGTGTCGGCGATATGGGACGCCTGGACCGTGCCGGTCTGCACCGCGACGATGCCGGTTTCCAGGTTCGCCCCCTCGTCCAGCGCTACATAGGAGGAGGGCGCCGGCGGCAGGTAATCCTCGGTGAAGGCGATGACCTGCTTGCGTTCCTCGTTGATGCTCATCGCCGCCATGATGGCGTCATAGTTCGAGGATACCAGGTTGGGGATGATCGAATCCCAGTCGTTCTTGACCCAGGTGCATTGCAGTTCGGCCCGCTTGCACAGCTCGTTGCCCAGATCGACCTCGAAACCGGCGACCTGGCCCTGGTCGTTGATGAGGTTGTAGGGAGGATAGGCGCCCTCGGTGGCGATGCGCACCGTCTGGGCCATGCCCATGCCCGCGGTCAGCGCGAAGGCTGCGGCGGCAAGCGTCAGTTTCTTCATGTCCTTGCTCTCCTGTCGGTTCTTTCATTCGGCCATGGTGGCGCTCAGGAACTGGCGCAGCCGCTCGGACCGCGGCGCGCCGAAAAGCTGCGCCGGCGGTCCCTCTTCCTCGATCCGGCCCTGATGCAGGAAGACGACGTGATCGCTGACATCGGCCGCCAGCCGCATGTCATGGGTGACAAGCAGCATGGTGCGATGCTCGGCCGCCAGATCCTTGATGACCCGCACCACCTCCTGCTGCAATTCGGGGTCGAGCGCGCTGGTCGGTTCGTCCAGAAGTAGCGCCCTGGGCTCCATGCACAGCGCGCGGGCGATGGCGGCGCGCTGCTGCTGGCCGCCCGACAGCTGCGCCGGCCAGGCGTCGGCCTTGTCGCCGATGCCGACCTTGGCCAGCAATTCGCGCGCCCGTGCCTCGACCTGCCGCGCATCGCGCTTCAGCACATGCACCGGCGCCTCCATGACGTTTTGCAGGATGGTCATGTGCGACCACAGGTTGAACTGCTGGAACACCATGGACAGGTTGGTGCGCAGCCGCGTCACCTGCGCCCGGTCGGCGGGCACGCGGGCCAACCCGGTGCCGCGCCATTTCACCGCCTCGCCCTCGAACAGGATCTCGCCCTGCTGGCTGTCCTCGAGCAGGTTGCAGCAGCGCAGCAGCGTGGACTTGCCCGAGCCGGACGAGCCGATCAGGCTGATGACATGGCCGCGCGGCGCCGCCAGGCTGACGCCGCGGATGACCTGAAGCGGGCCATAGGCCTTGTGCAGATCCCTGATTTCTATCACCGGCACCCGCGCAGGATCGGCGGCGGGATCGGCGGCCGTGACGGGGGCGGCCATGGTCGGTTCTGTCTGGCTCATGGGAATATGAGGCGATATTTGCCGCGCGATTGCAACGCTTTCGTCGCGGGCCTTGCCGGCAGGGCAGGGGCGTGGATCGCCCCGGCAAGGGGCTGAGACGGCGGGTTGGGGCGGGGTTGCGCGTTCACTTGCCCGACAGCCCCAGATCGTCCAGCGCCCTTTGCCGCGCCAAGGCCGAATCGCGGTCGTTCACGCCCAGAAGGCCGGCCACCAGCCGCACCAGCGATTCCTCGTGGGCGCTGCGGGCGCCGTCGGCATAGGCGATCTCCCACAGGGCGGCGACGATCTCCTGGCGGTCATGCAGGTCGACGCGCTCCTTGATGGTGCGGGTGAAGCGGACGGTATCGGGCGCCTCGGCCTCGATCATCTCGGCCGCGGCGCGCCGTTCGGCCGCCTCGGCGGCGCCAAGGCCGCGGCGCCGGGCCAGCACCTGGTCGATGCGCTGCTGCTCGGCCGCGCCGTAATGGTCGTCGGCGCGCGCCAGCCGCACCAGCAGCGAGGCGATGGCGACCTCGGCATCCTGGCCGCTCAGGTGGGCGGAATCGGGGCGGTCGGCGAAAAGCCGGCTCAGAAGATTGCGAAACATGACCGGATATTAGGGTATTTTGGCGGCGCAACAATATCCCGCGCGAAATTTGTCAGGCAGATTCCCAGCCCTCGACGATGGCCAGGTCGGCGATCGAGCAGGGCTGCCGCAAGGCGAGCGCCGCCTGGTATTCCGGGCTGCGATAGCAGGCGCGGGCGGTTTCCAGGTCGGGAAACTCGATCACCACCGTGCGCGGGCGCATCTGGCCCTCGACCACCTCGAGCGCGCCGCCGCGCACCAGGAAACGCGCGCCATAGCGGTCAAAGGCGGCGGCATTGGCCTGGCGATAGGCTTCGTATGCGGCGGGGTCGTCGACCGTGACATGGCCGATCCAATAGGCTTTGGGCATGGCGGGCTCCTTGCGGCTGATCCGTGCCGATCATGCCGCGCGGGGCCGCCGCCGCAAGCCCGATCCCGCCCTAGTAACGTTGCGGCACGTAAAGCTCGGGCGGCAGCACCTCGCGCTCGTAATCGGGGTTGAAGACCCGGTCGGGCAGGGTGATCTCCTCGTGCGGGACCGGGCCGTAGGGCACCATGGTCAAAAGATGCGCCATGCAGTTCAGCCGCGCCCGCTTCTTGTCGTTGCCGGGCACGATATACCAGGGCGCCTCGGGGATATTGGTGCGCTCGAACATGTCCTCCTTGGCCTTGGTGTAATCCTCCCAGCGGATGCGGGATTGCAGGTCCATCGGCGACAGCTTCCACTGTTTCAGCGGGTCGTGGATGCGCATCAGGAAGCGCATCTGCTGTTCCTCGTCGGTGATCGAGAACCAGTATTTCACCAGACGGATGCCGGAACGCACCAGCATCCGCTCGAATTCCGGGACGTCGTCGAAGAATTGCTGCACCTCGTCCTCGGAGGCGAAGCCCATGACCCGCTCGACCCCGGCGCGGTTGTACCAGCTGCGGTCGAACAGCACGATCTCGCCCCCGGCCGGCAGGTGCGGGACGTAGCGCTGGAAATACCATTGCGTCTTTTCACGGTCCGAAGGGGCGGGCAGGGCCACCACGCGGGCGACGCGCGGGTTCAGGCGCTGGGTGATGCGCTTGATGGCGCCGCCCTTGCCGGCGCTGTCGCGGCCTTCGAAGATCACCACCACCTTTTCCTTGTGATGGGCCACCCAGTCCTGCAGCTTGATGAGCTCCGCCTGAAGCCGCAGCAGCTCGCGGAAATAGTCGGCGCGCGGCATCTGGTCGGGATGGGTGTCGCGATAGATGCGGGCGATTTCCTGGGACAGGATCGCATCCTCCATCTCGATCTCGAAATCCTCGTCGAGCGTGTCCTGAAGTTCGGCTTCAAGCCAGTCCTTGGGTGTCTGGTCCTGCATGGGGATCTCCTGCTGCGCTTGCCTGCGATCTAGCCTTGCAATGTGACAATCCTGTGTCGCCCCTCAGAACAGCCCGGCGCAGTCGCGGGTGACGCCAAAGGCGAAGCCGCCGCCGCTGGCATCGGCCACCGTGCCGCACCAGCGCCCGTCGCTGGAAAACAGGCTCTTGCTGCCCTTGGGGCGATAGGCGACGCGCTTGCCGCCCAGGTCGAACAGGTTCAGCGTGCCCGCGCCGTTCGGGGCGTAATAGCCGACGACCGAGCCGTCCGCGGTGAAGATCACCCGCTTCTCATTGGCCGGGTTGCGCGGCGAATTGGCATAGCGCGAGGCGCTGTTGGCCGGGCTTGCCGCCGAATTGGCGGCCGCATGCGGCGAGTTCGCCTGCCGCGAGGGCTGGTTCTGCGGCGCGCCCGGCCCAAGGTCGAAGGGCAGGCGCGTCTGGTCCAGCACGAACAGCGGCGCATCCGCCAGCGCGGGCAAGGCGCAAAGCATCAGGACCGGAATCGGGGCAAGGCGCATGTCGGGACCGTCCATTGGATCCCGACACTATGGCGCGGCGCGGCGGTTCAGACCAGCCGCTCGTTCTCCATCGCGGCGCGGACGAAGCCGGCGAACAGCGGCGCGGGCTGGAACGGCTTGGATTTCAGCTCGGGGTGCGACTGCACGCCGATGAACCAGGGATGGTCGCGGTATTCCACCACCTCCGGCAGCCGCCCGTCCGGCGACATGCCCGAGAAGCTGAGCCCCGCCGCCTCCAGCTGGTCGCGGTATTTGGCGTCTACCTCGTAGCGGTGGCGGTGGCGGTCCTCGATCTCCAGCGCGCCGTCATAGACTTCCGAGATCTTCGAGCCCGGCGCCAACACGGCGGTATAGGCGCCCAGCCGCATGGTGCCGCCCTTGTCGTCGCTCAGCTTGCGCTGCACGGTGTAATTGCCCTGCACCCATTCCTTGAGGTGATAGACGACGGGGGTGAAGCGGGTCTTGCCGGCCTCGTGGTCGAACTCCTCGGAACCCGCGTCGGGCATGTCGGCCAGGTTCCGCGCCGCCTCGATCACCGCCATCTGCATGCCCAGGCAGATGCCCAAGTAGGGCACCTTCTTCTCGCGCGCATATTTCGCCGCGGCGATCATGCCCTCGGTGCCGCGCTCGCCGAAGCCGCCGGGCACGATGATGCCGTTATAGCCGTCCAAGAGATGCGCGCCCTCGCCCTCCAGCTTTTCGCTGTCCACCCAATCGGCCTTGACGCGGACGCGATTGGCCATGCCGCCATGGGTCAGCGCCTCGGCGATGGATTTATAGGCATCCTCGAGCTGGGTGTATTTGCCGACGATGGCGATGCGGACCTGGCCCTCGGCATTGGTCAGCCGGTCCATCACGTCCTCCCACCGGGTCAGGTCGGGGCGCGGCGCCGGGCTGATCTGGAAGGCGTCCAGCACCGCCTGGTCCAGGCCCGCGCGGTGATAGGCCAGCGGCGCCTCGTAGATCGACTTCAGGTCATAGGCCGGGATCACCGCATCGGGGCGGACATTGCAGAACAGCGCGATCTTGGCGCGTTCCTTTTCCGGGATCGGCTGCTCGCTGCGGCAGACCAGCACGTCGGGGGCGATGCCGATCGAGCGCAGCTCCTTGACGGAATGCTGGGTCGGTTTGGTCTTCAGCTCGCCGCTTGCCGCCAGCCAGGGCAGCAGCGTCAGATGCACGAAGATGCATTGCCCGCGCGCGCGTTCCTGGGCGAATTGCCGGATCGCCTCGAAGAAGGGCAGGCCCTCGATGTCGCCTACGGTGCCGCCGATCTCGCAGAGCATGAAATCGACCTCGTCCTCGCCCACGGCCAGGAAGTCCTTGATCTCGTTGGTGACGTGGGGGATGACCTGGATGGTCTTGCCCAGATAGGCGCCGCGGCGTTCCTTTTCCAGCACGTTGGAATAGATCCGCCCCGACGAGACCGAGTCGGTCTTGCGCGCCGAGACGCCGGTGAAGCGTTCGTAATGGCCCAGGTCCAGGTCGGTCTCGGCGCCGTCGTCGGTGACGAAGACCTCGCCATGCTCGAAGGGGCTCATCGTGCCGGGATCGACGTTCAGATAGGGGTCGAGCTTGCGCAGCCGGACGGTAAAGCCGCGCGCCTGCAACAGCGCCCCCAGCGCCGCCGATGCCAGCCCCTTGCCGAGCGAGGAAACCACGCCGCCGGTGATGAAGATGTAACGCGCCATCGAGGGGCCCCCGTGAGTAATCCAATAAAAGATCGCGGCCCGAATCTGGGCGGCATCACGGGACTCGACTCATATCCGATTTGCCCCGTGGCCGCAACGGACCGCAAGTTGTTGTAAGGGGCGCCGGTCGCGCCCCCAAGTTGTGGTGTCAGTTGTTGGCCGGTGCCGGGCTTTCCTGCGCCGGTGCAGCGGCCGGCGGTGTCACCGGCGCGGTCGCGGGGGCATTGCCCTCGGTCGGCGCGGCGGGCGTCGGGGCCGGGGTTTCGGTCGGGGTCTCGGCGGCGGGTGCAGGTGCGGTCGCAGGCGGTGCGACCGGCTGGCCGGCGCCCGGAACCACGGGCTGGCCCGCGCCGGGCGGCGGGACGTAGTCGCCGATGCCGGGCAGGCCGGTCGCCGGGGCCTGTTGGGTGCCGCCCAGGTTCAGCTGGTCCACGATCGAGCCGCTGGAGGCGTTCTGCGCGGCGATCAGCGTCAGCGTCATCGAGGTGATGATGAAGCCGATGGCAAAGATCCAGGTCAGGCGCGACAGCGCATTGGCTGCCTGGCGGCCGGTCATGACGCCGCCTCCGCCACCGCCCATGCCAAGGCCGCCGCCTTCGGACCGCTGCAGCAGCACCACCCCGATCAGCAGCACGGCGAGGATCAGATGCACGGTAAGAACGACGTTTTCCACCACGGGGCCTTTCATTCAGCGACGCGCCTATCTAGTCACCAAGGCGCGGATTGGCAAGCGGGGGCTGGCATGGGCGCGTTGATGATCCAGGGAACCGGGTCGAATGTCGGGAAATCGCTGCTGGTGGCGGGGCTGTGCCGGGCTGCCAGGCTGCGCGGGATCAGCGTGGCGCCCTTCAAGCCGCAGAACATGTCGAACAATGCCGCCGTGACCCCGGACGGGGGCGAGATCGGCCGGGCGCAGGCGCTGCAGGCGCGGGCGGCGGGGCTGGCGCCCTCGGTCCACATGAACCCGGTGCTGCTGAAGCCCGAAACCGACCGCGCCGCGCAGGTGGTGGTGCAGGGCCGCGCCGTGGCGCGGGCCGCGGCGGCGGATTACGGCGCGCTCAAGGCGCAGCTGATGGGCGCGGTGCTGGACAGTTTTGCCCGGTTGCGCGCCGCGCATGACCTGGTGCTGGTCGAGGGCGCGGGCAGCCCGGCCGAGGTCAACCTGCGCGCCCGCGACATCGCCAACATGGGATTCGCCCGCGCCGCCGATGTTCCGGTAGTGCTGGCCGGCGACATCGACCGCGGCGGGGTGATCGCGCAGATCGTCGGCACCCAGGCGGTGATCGACCCGGTGGATGCGGCGATGATCCGCGGCTTCGTCATCAACCGCTTTCGCGGCGATCCCTCGCTTTTCGATGCCGGCCGGGTCTTTATCGCGCAGCGCACCGGCTGGCCGGACCTGGGCCTCGTGCCGTGGTTCGCCGATGCCGCGCTTTTGCCGGCCGAGGATGCGGTGGACCTGCGCCGCACCCGCGGCACGGGCGGGCTGCACATCGCCTGCCCGATGCTGTCGCGGATCGCGAATTTCGACGATCTCGACCCCTTGGCGGCCGAGCCGGGGGTGCGGCTGACCATGGTGCCGCCCGGACAGGCGCTGCCGGGCGATGCCGACCTGGTGGTCCTGCCGGGCACGAAATCGACGCGAGGCGACCTGGCCTTTCTGCGCCAGCAGGGCTGGGACGTCGACCTGGCCGCGCATCTGCGGCGCGGCGGGCGGTGCCTGGGCATCTGCGGCGGCTACCAGATGCTGGGCCGCTGGGTCCACGACCCCGAGGGGCATGACGGCGACCCCGGCAGCACCCCCGGCCTGGGCCTGCTGGACGTCGAGACCCGCATGGCGCCCGACAAGCGCCTGACGCGGGCCCAAGGCACCGCGCTCGGCCAGCCGGTCGAGGGCTACGAGATCCACATGGGCCGGACCGAGGGGCCGGACTGCGCCCGCCCCTTCGCCCATATCCCCGGCCCGGACGGCGCCACCAGCCCCGACGGGCGCGTCGCCGGCACCTATCTGCACGGGCTGTTCTCGGGCGACGCTTTCCGCGCCGCCTGGCTTGGGCAGTTCGGCGCAGCTTCGGCGCTGGATTACGGCGCGGGGGTCGAGACGGTGCTGGACCGGCTGGCCGCGCATCTCGAGGCGCATCTGGACATCGACCAGATTTTCGCGCTGGCGCGCTAGGGACCGGATTTTCGCACTGGCGCGCGAGGGGCCGGCCCTTTGCGCCGGCGCGGCTAGAGGGTTTCCGCCAGGATGCGCTCGGCTTCGGCCAGGCAGGGGGTCAGGCGGGCGCGGTCCTCGCCGGGGAAGAAGCGGGCGCGCACCGCGGTGGGCATGGGCGCCGGCTCGGCGATGACGACGCGCGGGCCCAGGGATGCGTTCTCGGCCTGCCAGCTTTGGGCCAGGGCGATCTGCCCGGCCTTGGTCGCGCCATAGCTGCCGAAGAACTTCTGCCCGGCGCGCTTGTCGTCGAAGAACAGCGCCGTGCCCTGGCGGGCGCGCAACAGCGGCTCGATCAGGTTGAGCAGCCCGCGCGTGGCGACGATGTTCAGGTCGACCGATTTCTGGAAATCCTTGGCGTCGATATGCCCGGCCGGCGACAGCGGCGCGGCATGGATCGCCGTATGCGCCCAGAGGTCGAGCCCGCCCCAGCGCTCCATCGCCGCCCGGACCATCTGCACCATGGCCTGCGGCTCGCCCACGTCCATCGGCGCCAGCGTGGCCGAGCCGCCGGCCTTGCGGATGCGGTCGTCCAGTTCCTCGAGCGCGCCGGTGGTGCGGGCGACGGCCAGGATATGCCAGCCGCGCGCGGCAAGGGTTTCGGCCAAAGCGGCGCCAAGGCCGCGCGAGGCGCCGGTGATCAGCGCGATTTTGTCATGCTCGGTCATAGTGCCGATTTCGCACCGGCCGCGGCGGCGCGCAAGCCCCTTGCAGCGGGGCTGCCGGCAACTGCGTCACATTGACCTTGCCGCCGCCCGCAGCGCTGATCGGGGGCTTTCAGTCGGGCTGCTGCAGCTTGGCCAGCGCGGACTGGCACATGCCCAGGCCCAGCCAGCGGCAGCCGTTGCAGATCCGCTCCAGATCCCTGGGCTGCAGCCGCGCCGCGGCGCGGGCCTGGGCCTCGGCCCAGGTCATGCGCTGGCCTGGGCGGATGTCCAGCGCCGCGGCATGGCGCCGATCCAGCCGGCTGATCCGGTCGTCCGCGGCGCAGCCCATGCCGCGCCGCGACGGGCAAGGGGCGCAGATCGAATCGGCCATGACGGTAAAGACCACCGGCACCTGCGGATCGGCGCGCAGCCGGCCCAGGACGACGGCGTTCATGTTCCGGGTGAACTCGGGCGAATAGCCGCGCCCCTGCCAGCCGATCGAGCAAAGCACGTGATGGGGGCGCAGCAGAACGGCCCCGGAACTGGTCCGGGGCCGATCCTGGTCCTGGACGGTCGCGCTCAGCGGGCGTCCAGCGGCTTGTAATCGCGCCGCGGCGAGCCGACGTAAAGCTGGCGCGGGCGGCCGATCTTGTTCTGCGGGTCGGCGATCATCTCCTTCCACTGCGAGATCCAGCCGACGGTCCGCGACAGCGCGAAGATCGGGGTGAACATCGAGGTCGGGAAGCCCATCGCTTCCAGGATGATGCCCGAGTAGAAATCGACGTTCGGATAAAGCTTCTTCGAGACGAAATACTCGTCCTCCAGCGCGATCTTCTCAAGCTCCTTGGCAACTTGCAGCGTCGGGTTGTTGTGGACGCCCAGCAGGTCCAGCACCTCGTCGGCCGATTCCTTCATCACCTTGGCGCGCGGGTCGAAGTTCTTGTAGACGCGGTGGCCAAAGCCCATCAGCCGGAACGGGTCGTTCTTGTCCTTGGCGCGGGCGATGAATTCGGGGATGCGCTCGACCGAGCCGATCTCGCGCAGCATTTCCAGGCAGGCCTGGTTGGCGCCGCCATGCGCCGGGCCCCAGAGGCAGGCGATGCCGGCCGCGATGCAGGCAAAGGGGTTCGCCCCCGAGGAGCCGGCCAGGCGCACGGTCGAGGTCGAGGCGTTCTGCTCGTGATCGGCATGCAGCGTGAAGATGCGGTCCATGGCGCGGGCCAGGGCCGGATCGACGTTATAGGGCTCGGCCGGGACCGAGAAGCACATGTGCAGGAAGTTGCTGGCATAATCCAGCTCGTTCCGGGGATAGACGAAGGGCTGGCCCAGAGAATACTTGTAGGCCATGGCGGCGATGGTCGGCACCTTGGCGATCAGCCGGATCGAGGCGATCTCGCGCTGCACCGGGTCGTTGATGTCGATCGAATCGTGATAGAAGGCCGACATCGCCCCCACGACGCCCACCATGGTCGCCATCGGGTGGCTGTCGCGGCGGAAGCCGCGGAAGAAATAGTGCATCTGCTCGTGCACCATGGTGTGGCGGGTGATCCGGGTCTCGAAATCGACCAGTTGGTCGGGGGTCGGCAATTCGCCGTAAAGCAGCAGGTAGCAGACTTCCAGGTAATGCGACTGCGCGGCCAATTGCTCGATCGGATAGCCGCGATACCACAGCTCGCCCTTGTCCCCGTCGATATAGGTGATCGTCGAATCGCAGGACGCGGTCGAGGTAAAGCCGGGGTCATAGGTGAAAACGCCCGCCTCGCCATAGAGCTTGCGGATGTCGACCACATCCGGCCCCGCGGTCGGGGACAGGACCGCGAGGTCGTAGTCCTTGCCCGCCAGATGCAGTCTTGCGGCTTTTTCTTCTGCCATTCCCAGTTCCTTTCACCTGTCTCCGGCCCGCAGGCCGGGTGATGGGGGCGGGTCTCAGCCCGCTTGATCCTGCAGCCGGGCCACCGTTTCGTCGCGGCCAAGCGCCAACATCATGTCGAACACGCTGGGGGTGGAACTGCGCCCGGCCAGTGCCGCGCGAAGCGGCGCCGCGACCTTGCCCAGCCCCAGCCCGTGCGACTCGCCAATCCGCTTGGCTGCCGCTTCGAGTTCGTTGCGGTCCCAGCTAGCATTCTGCACCGCGGCAGTCAATTCAGTCAGTATACCACGGGATACAGTATCCAGCGCCGCCGCCGCCTTTTCCTCGACCGCGACCGGCCGGTCGATCAGCGCGAAATGCGCCTGGTCGAGCAGCGCGGGCAGGGTCCTGGCCTTGGCCTTCAGCGCCTCCAGCGCGGGAAGCAGCCGGGCGATCTGGCGTTCGGACAGCGGCGGTGCGCCGGTCGCGGCGCGGAAACGCGCGATTTCCTCCAGCAATTCGGCATCTCCCATCCGGGCGATATGCCAGCCGCTGACATGTTCCAGCTTCTTGAAGTCCAGCCGGGCCGGGGCCTTGCCGATGCCGTCCAGGTCGAACCAGGCCCTGGCCTGGGCGTCGTCGAACAGCTCGTCGTCGCCATGGCTCCAGCCCAGCCGCGCCAGGTAGTTGCGCATCGCTGCCGCCGGATAGCCCATGGCGGCATATTCGTGCAGGCCCACGGCGCCATGGCGCTTGGACAGCTTC
The DNA here is from genome assembly GCF_029909795.1 of Paracoccus versutus. NCBI lineage: Bacteria > Pseudomonadati > Pseudomonadota > Alphaproteobacteria > Rhodobacterales > Paracoccaceae > Paracoccus > Paracoccus versutus. The sequence continues at coordinate 1,836,431 of NZ_CP038196.1, read as the reverse complement.
TTGCCGTCCGGCCCGTGGATCAGCGGGATATGGGCAAAGACCGGGATGTCCCAGCCCATCGCCTGATAGATCTGGATCTGCCGCGCGGCATTGGTCAGGTGGTCGTCGCCCCGGATCACATGGGTCACGCCCATGTCGTGGTCGTCCACCACCACCGCCAGCATATAGGTGGGCGTCCCGTCCGAGCGCAGCAGCACCATGTCGTCCAGCTGCGCATTGCCGAAGGTCACGTCGCCCTGCACCGCATCGCGCACCACGGTTTCGCCGTCGCGCGGCGCCTTCAGCCGGATCGCATGGGGGCCGTCGGGCAGGCTGGCCGGATCGGCGTCGCGCCAGGGCGACAGGAACAGGGTCGAGCGCCCCTCGGCCTTGGCCTTTTCGCGAAAGGCCTCGATCTCCTCGGCGGTCGAGAAGCATTTGTAGGCGGTGCCGTTTTCCAGCATGGCGCGGGCGACCTCGGCATGGCGGGCGACGCCGGCGAACTGGCTGACCGGCTCGCCATCCCAGTCCAGGCCCAGCCAGCGCAGGCCCTGCAGGATCGCCTCGGTCGCCTCGGGGGTCGAGCGGGCGCGATCGGTATCCTCGATCCGCAGCAGGAACTTTCCGCCCCGCCCGCGGGCATAGAGCCAGTTGAACAGGGCCGTCCGCGCGCCCCCGATATGCAGGTAGCCGGTGGGCGAGGGCGCGAAGCGGGTCACGACGGGGCGGGAATCAGTCATCAGCGGTCCGGTCAGTTTCAGAAAACGGGGCCATCGGCCATGCCCGTTAATCCTTTCGAAAGGTCGGCATGCCAATCTTGGCGCCACAGATAAGCAAGTGCCACGGCAAGGACAAGTTTTGGTGACGGAATCGGTGAATGCTTTGCAAACGCGGCTGCCGGCCCTGGCGCCGCGCGGCGGGCGGCAGGCGGCGGCCGGGCTGCGGCCGTCGGTCGGCATTCGCGCGGGGCTGCTGCCCTGGATGCCCTTCTGGCTTGCGCTGGGCATCGGCGGCTGGTTCCTGCTGCCGCGGGAACCGGGGCCGGGCTTCCATGCCGGGCTGGTCCTGGCCGGGGTCGCCTGCCTGCTGCTGCCGACCGGGGCGATGCGGCTGGCCGGGTCCGGCAGGCTGGGCTGGGCCTGGGCGGACCGGCTGCGGCTGGCCGCCTTCGCAGCCTTGCTGGTGGTGCTGGGGGCGGGGCTCGCCGGGGTCCGGGCGCATCTGGTCGCCGCCCCGGTGCTGGATTTCCGCTATTACGGCCCGGTCGAGGGGCGGGTCGTGGGCATCGACCGCTCGTCGCGCGACCGGATGCGGCTGCTGCTCGACCAGGTCGGGCTGCACGAGGTCGCGCCCGGCCGCACGCCGGCGCGGGTGCGGATCTCGCTGATGGAGCCGCAGGAACTGCCGGTGCCCGGCCAGCGCGTGATGCTGACCGCGCATCTGGGTCCGCCCGCCGGCCCGTCCGAGCCGGGCGGCTTCGACTTCCGCCGCCTGGCCTGGTTCGAACGCCTGGGCGCGGTGGGCTATGCCCGCGCGCCGGTGATGACGGTCGAGCCGCCGGCCGATGGCGGAATGCTGGCGCTGCACCGTATCCGCATGTCGCTGTCCCAGGCCATGCAGGAGCGGATCGGCGGCCAGGCGGGGGCGGTCTCGGCCGCGCTGATGACCGGCGACCGTTCCGGCATCGCCGAGCAGACCAACCAGATCATGCGCGATTCGAATCTTTACCACATCGTGTCGATCTCGGGGCTGCACATGAGCATGCTGGCCGGCTTCGTCTATGCCGCGTTGCGGCTGGGCGGCGTGGCGGCGCAGGGGCTGGGCGGGGTGCGGGCGGTGCCGGTCCACAAGCTGGCGGCGGCGGGGGCGCTTGGCGCCTCGGCGCTGTATCTGTGGCTTTCGGGCGGCGGCGTCGCGACCGAGCGCGCCTTCATCATGGTGGCGGTGATGCTGCTTGCGATCATCGCCGACCGGCGCGCGGTGTCGCTGCGCACCGTCGCCGTCGCCGCCGGCATCGTGCTGGTGCTGAACCCCGAAGCGCTGACCGAGGCCGGCTTCCAGATGAGCTTTGCCGCCACGGTCGCGCTGATCCTGATGCAGGAGCCATGGGCAAGGCTGTCACCGCGGCTGCCCTGGTGGGCCCGGCCGGTCCTGATGCTGTTTCTGTCCTCCTTCGTGGCCGGCATGGTGACGGCCCCCATCGCCGCGGCGCATTTCGGGCGGATGACGCAATACGGCCTGCTGGCCAACATGCTGGTCGTGCCCGTCGTCGGCGCGCTGGTGATGCCGGGCGGGGTCTTCGCCGCGCTGCTGGCTCCGCTGGGCTTGGCGCAACCGGCCCTGTGGCTGATGGGGCTGGGAACCGGCTGGATGCTGGCGGTCGCGCAATGGATCTCGGACCTGGGCGGGGCGGTCACGCTGTTTCCCGTCGCGCCGCGCGCCGTCCTGCCGCTGATGGCCGTGGGCGCCATGCTGCTTTTGCCCGGTGCGCAGCCCGCGGGCGCGCGCGGTCCCCTGCCGCTTTTGCGCCGGGGCACGGGCATCGCCCTGTTGGCGGCGGCGGGGGTGCTGTGGCTGGGTGCGACACGCCCTGACATCCTGGTTTCGGCCCAGGGCGACGCGGTGGCGGTGCTGACCCCCGCGGGCAGGGTGCCTTCGAAGCCCGGCGGCGGCAGCTTCGCGGTAGAGAGCTGGCTCAAGGCCGATGGCGACGCCGCCGATCAGGCCGGTGCCGCGGCGCGCCCGCTGTGGCAGGGCCCGCCCGCGAATCGCTGGGCGGAACTCGACCGAGGCGGGATCCGGCTTCGCATCCGCCACCTGACCGGCAGGGCCACGCGCGAGGATGCCCGCGGCCAATGCCGCGAAGGCGGCATCCTGGTCGCGAACGCCGCCCTTTCCCCCAGCCCCGCCGCCCTGGGCGAATGCCTGGTTCTCGATCCGCCCTATCTGCGGAAACACGGCGCGGTGGCGATATTCCTGGAGCCTTCCGGCCCCAGATACGTTTCCGTCGACCGGCCGGGCATCCGCCGACTCTGGCACTGACGCAATCCGCATGGGGTCGAAGCAAATGCATGGTCTGGTCAATCGCTGTATCGAGGCGTTCCTGCGCAACACCTATGGCAGCGCGACCTGGCAGCAGGTCGCCGCCGAAGCCGATGTCCACCCCGACGGGTTCCTGACCTGGGAAAGCAGCCCGGACAGCATCACCCATGCCATCGTCCTCGCCTCGGCCCGGCGGCTCGACAAATCGGTGGGCGAGCTGCTCGAGGATGTCGGGGCATGGCTGAGCCGGCAGGAGCAGATCCGCCGGCTGTTGCGGTTCGGCGGCGCGAATTTCCAGGAATTCGTCGAATCGCTGCGTGAATTGCCGGGCCGCATCCACCTGGTGATCCCCGACCTGGAGTTTCCCGGATTCACGGTCCTGTCCGACGCGCCGGGACGCTACCGGATCATCGCCGAGCCGCACCAGCCGGGCCTGATGCGCGTCCTGGCCGGCATGCTGCGGGTGATGGCGGACGACTATGGCTCGCTTGCCGTCATTTCGGTCGTCCGGGACCGCATCGACATAGATGTCGTCCTGCCTGATTACTCCAGCAAGCGGGGCTTCGAGCTTTCCCCCAAGCGAGCGCAGATTTGAAAGACGCCGTGATAGACATTCGCACCCTGTCGGAGCTGATGCCGATGCATCTCATGGTGGATCGCGCCGGCGTGATGGTGTCGCGCGGCAAGACGCTTGCCAAGGTATTGGGCAGCGCGTCCCGCCTGGAGGACGCCTTCATTCCCGCCAACAACCTGGGCCACCGCATCCGTTTCGAGGAGCTGTTTCCCCAGCTTGGCTGCGGCAGGCGGGTCTTTTTGCAGCTGCGCGACCATGGCGGCGTTTCCCTGCGCGGGCATGGCGTGCATCTGTCGCCGGACATGGCCATGCTCAACCTGGGCTTCGGCATATATCTTTCCTCGGCAGTGCAGAAATTCGAATTGAACGATTCCGATTTTCCGCCGTCCGACCTGGCCATGGAATTCCTGTTCCTGCACGAGGCGAACCGCGCGGCGCTGCTGGAACTGTCGCGCGTCAACACCAGCCTGGAGGGCGCCCGCGAAAGCGCGCAGATCCTGTCGATCACCGATCCGCTGACCGGGCTGCTGAACAGGCGTGGCTTCGACGTCGTGTTTTCCAAGGCATTCGAGGCGCGCAACCGCAATCCCTTTGCGCTGGTCCACCTGGATCTCGACCATTTCAAGGAGGTCAACGACCGATTCGGCCATGCCGCCGGCGACCGCGTCCTGGTCACGGTGGCATCGGTCCTGGCCTCGGGGGTGCGTTCCGGCGACCGGGTCTGCCGCATCGGCGGGGACGAGTTCCTGATCCTGATCTTCTCCGACAGGCCGGAGGAGGATGCGATGAACGTCTGCACCCGGATGATCCACCAGATCATGGCCGCGAAAACCTATCCGTGCCGGATCACGGCCAGCATGGGCGTCGCGGTGTCCGGCAACAGGCGCATCACCCACCAGCACCAGCTGTTCGAGATGGCGGATGCGGCGCTTTACCAGGCGAAGTTGGCCGGCAAGGGCAGGGTGGTACTGTGGACCGATCCCGGCGGCTGATCCGCGCCTGGATGATCGGGGCGGATGATCGCGCTCCGGCCATGCCGCATGCCGCGCCTCAGCTGCGATCCGGTCCTGCTGTTCCGCGCCGCGGCGGCGCGTCGCAAGATGGCCGGGCATGGACGGTGGGCGCGGGGCGCGGGATCGGCACAGGCGTCGCTCAACCATGAGGTTTTCTGCGCGCGCATTGCTGGTTACTGTGCGCCCAAACGAGTCGGGGGTTGCGGGTATGCAGGTGGTCTTTCATTGCGGGGTTCACGGAACGGACCTCTATCGCATGGTCAAGACGCTGTTGCAGAACCGCGACTGGCTGCTGCGCAACGGGATCGAGCCCGTCACCCCGAACCGGCATGGCGAGATCTTCAACGAGGCGCTGAGCGCGCTGCGCGGTGGCCCCGCCACCAAGGCGATGGAGCAGGTGATGCTGGATGCGATCCTGGATTCGGACGATCCGCGCCGTATCATTTGCAGCACGCCCAGCTTTCTTGGCCGGGCGACGCGGGCCATCTCGCCCGAGGGGCTTTACGTCACCGCCGGCGAGAAGATGGCGGCGCTGGCCAACCTGTTTCCCAGCGCCGAGGTCGAGTTCTTCATCGCGCTGAAGAACCCGGCCACGCTGGTCCCGTTCGTCCTGTCGCAGGAGGGCAGCGGCAGCTATGCCGAGCTGATGGACGGCGTCGATCCCGAGGCGCTGCGCTGGGGGCCGGCGCTGCGGCGCATCCAGGCCGCGCTGCCGGGCCGGCGCCTGGTGGTCTGGTGCCACGAGGACACCTCGCTGATCTGGCCCGAGGTGGTGCGCCGCATCGCGACCATGCCCGCCGACGTGCCGCTCAAGGCCGGATTGCAGATCCTGGGCGACATCCTGCACCCGGACGGCATCCGCATGATCCGCGACGCGCTGGCGCAGGAAGAACGGCTGACCGTCGCAAGCCGCCGCCGCATCTTTGCCGCCGCCCTGGAGGCATATGGCCAGCCCGAGCAGATCGAGGTCGAGCTGAACCTGCCCGGCTGGACCCAGCAGATGGTCGATCGCATCACCGCCGCCTATGACGCCGACATGGCCGAGATCGCCGCCCTGCCCGGAATCGAATTCCTTACCCCCTGACCGGGCGGTTTCCCGGCTTGCGGAATGCGGCGGGCCGGTGCGAAAGCGCAAGATCGGCTGCAATTGCCGGCCGGGGAACCGGCACCGCGGCATGGCTGATTCTGCGGCAGCGGCGGGTTTTCATGAATGTCCCGGCGCGGGCTTCCAACGACACCGCGTCGACGAGTGGCCCGGATTCCCCCCGCCCTGGCACCGAGCCGCGCGATTTTCATGCAAAGGTGGAAATTTATTCAATCATGCAATCATGACGTGTCGCGAAAATGGCGCGATATGGCGAATCCTGCGGCAAAAATCGTGGTGATGGCGTGGCCATTTCATCGGCGGACGGAAGATTTTCCATGACGAACAACGGGTTTCACGGCCAGGGTTAATCATGTTGACCTTACGTAACCGTTCGGTTTGCGCGTGATGCATTGATCCTTTGCGGTTCTTGGCAATAATGTTTCAAAGCTATCCGTTATGGTGCAAATTTATTCTTAAATATTTTCGAAAGAGCTTGGTATAATATGGAAATGCTGAATGACATCGAAGTCATCCTGGGGGCCCGTTCGGCGCAAGAGGTCTGGCAGCATTACGTTGCGCGCCTGACCGAACTGGGTTTTCCCAACATTTCCTATCATGCGGTGCGGATCCTGGAGGCCTCGTGCGACCGGATGCTGGAGGACCGCGTCCTGCTGTCCAGTTACCCGCCGCGCCTGATGCAGGAGCTTGCCGCGCTGGACCTGCTTGAAAGCCTGCCGATGCACCGCTGGCTGACCCATAACAGGGGCAGCGAAAGCTGGGACTGGATGCGGCGGCTCCGCCTGGCCGGGCGGCTGACGCCGCAGGAAGAGCGCGCGGCCGATGCTTTCGCCCGCTACGGCCATGTCGCGGGCTATGCGGTCGGCATGGGCGACGATGTGGAGCGGGTGCGCGCTGGCGTGATCCTCGGCGGCGCGATCGGCATGCGGCAGGACCGGCTGGACGCGCTTTGGGCGCAGCACGGCCGGCTTGTCGAGGCGCTGAGCCGGCTGGCGCATCTGCGCATCTCGACCCTGCCCCATGCCGAGCAGGAATGCGTGCTGACCCTGCGCCAGCGCGAGGTGCTGGAATGCATCTCGGTCGGCCGCACCACCCAGGAAATCGCCGAGATCCTGGACGTCACGCCGGCCACGGTGGAAAAGCATCTGCGGCTGGCGCGCAAGGCGCTGGGGGCCAAGACCACGGCGCAGGCGATCCTGCTGGCCGCCAGCCGCAGGCAGATCTTCAACTCCACCGCCGAGCCGCATGGCCCCGGACAGGGCGGGCATCCCTCGCCCGCCCGAGACGGCGCGCCGGGGCTGTCGGCGCGCGACCAGATCTGCGCCGGCTGACGCATTGCGGCCGAGGCTGTGTGGAAACTCAGTCGAGCATGGTCGGGCACGGAACAATGTTCGCCTGCTGGCCTTGCAGAGAGACTTTGTTCTAAAGCGGGCCGCCGTGAATGTATTTCTAAGGAAACTGTTCTTCGTAAATTTTCAGAATTGGAGTTTTCACACAGCCTCGGCCCGATGCCGTCGCGGAATGCGAAACGCCGGCCCAAAAGGGGGCCGGCGTCCGTAATCCGGGTCTGGCGAGAATCAGGCGCCGGCGCGGGTCTTGGCGACCTCGGCGGCGAAATCCTCTTCCTTCTTCTCGATGCCTTCGCCGACCACGACGCGGGCATAGCCGGTCACTTCGACGCCGGCCTCTTGCGCGGCCTGGGCCACGGTCACGTCGGGGTTGATGACGAATTTCTGGCCCAGCAGGGTCACTTCCTCGAAGAACTTCTTCATCCGGCCTTCGATCATCTTCTCGATCACCGCCTCGGGCTTGCCCGATTCGCGGGCCTGCTCGGTCAGCACCGACTTCTCGCGCTCGACCAGCGAGGGGTCCAGGTCGGCTTCCGACAGCGAGGCCGGGTTGGTCGCCGCGATATGCATGGCGATCTGCTTGCCGATCTCCTGCGCCTTGGCGGCATCGCCCTTCAGCGCGACCAGCACGCCGATCTTGCCCATGCCCTCGGCAGCGGCGTTATGCACGTAAGAGACGATGGTGTCGCCTTCCAGCGCGTGCATCCGGCGCAGGGTCATGTTCTCGCCGATGCGGGCGATGGCGTCGGTCAGCACGTCCTCGACCGGGCGGCCGTTCAGATGCGTGGCCTTCAGCACCTCGACATCGGTGGCAGCGTCCAGCGCGACATTGGTGATCTCGCGCACGAGCTGCTGGAAATCGGCGTTCTTGGCGACGAAATCGGTTTCCGAGTTCAGTTCGACGGCGACCCCGCGGCCGGCGCGGACGGCGACGCCCACCAGGCCCTCGGCGGCGACGCGGCCCGATTTCTTGGCGGCCTTGGCCAGACCCTTGGTGCGCAGCCAGTCGACGGCGGCTTCCATGTCGCCATTGGTTTCGGTCAGCGCCTTCTTGGCGTCCATCATGCCCGCGCCGGTGGTTTCGCGCAGGTCTTTCACCATAGCAGCGGTGATAGCCATCGAGAGTCTCCTTGCTTTTCAATGCGTCAGGCGGGGTTTATCCCCGCCTGATGAATGTTCCGTAAACCTGTCGCGGCCCGCTTGGGACCGGCGCCGATCAGGCTTCGGCGGCTTCCTCAGCGGTCTCGCCGGCCAGCTCTTCCTCGACGCTGGCTTCCAGCGCGCCCAGGTCCACGCCGGCAGCGCCCATCTGCGCGGTCATGCCGTCCAGCGCGGCGCGGCTGATCAGGTCGCAGTAAAGCGCGATGGCGCGGGCGGCGTCGTCGTTGCCGGGGATGACATAGTCCACGCCCTTGGGCGAGCAGTTGGTGTCGACCACGGCGACCACCGGGATGCCCAGCTTCTTCGCCTCGGCGATGGCCAGGTCTTCCTTGTTCACGTCGATGACGAACAGCAGGTCGGGCAGGCCGCCCATCTCGCGGATGCCGCCCAGCGAGGCTTGCAGCTTGGCCTGCTCGCGCTCCATCTGCAGCCGTTCCTTCTTGGTCAGGCCCTCGGCGCCCGAACCCAGCGTCTCGTCAAGCGCCTTCAGGCGCTGGATCGACTGCGAGACGGTCTTCCAGTTGGTCAGCGTGCCGCCCAGCCAGCGGTGGTTCATGTAGAACTGTGCCGAACGCTCGGCCGCGTCGGCGACGGCTTTCTGCGCCTGGCGCTTGGTGCCGACGAACAGCACGCGGCCGCCCTTGGCGACGGTGTCGCGCACCACCTGCAGCGCCGCGTCCAGCATCGGCACGGTCTGGGTCAGGTCGACGATGTGGATGCCGTTGCGTTCACCATAGATGAACTCGGCCATGCGGGGGTTCCAGCGCTGGGTCTGGTGGCCGTAATGAACGCCAGCTTCAAGCAGCTGACGCATGGAGAATTCGGGAAGCGCCATGTCCATGTCCTTTCCGGTTTGCGCCTTGGCGGGGCTTTCAGGGGCTTGCCCCAACCGGTGGACCGTCGAAGGATGTCTCCCTCCGGGGCCCGACCCCGCCTGTGAAGTGCGCGCGAAATAGTCCTTTTCCGCCCGGAATGCAAGCCCCGGCGACAGGAAATGGGCCGGTTTCGCGGCAATTCGGGACAGATGGCCTTCCGCCCCGGCCGCGTCAACCGAAATTCAATCTTTCTGCGCGATCCTGCGCGAAACCGGCTGAATCGGAGGGGGCGGATGATCGCTGCGGAAGGAAAAGGACGGCCTGGCCCGGTCGCCTGGGGGCGGCGATGGCGCTGACGGTGCTGGTCCAGCATCCCCGCGGCGAATTGCGCGAAGCCGCCGTCGCTGCGTTGGAGGCGGCGGGGATGGCGGTGCAGCGATCCTGCGACGGCGCCGAGGGGCTGGCGCTGCTCAGGACCGCTTCCGTCGACGTGATCCTGACGGGGATCAACATGCGGCGGATCTGCGGTTTCGGCTTCATCGAGGCGGTGCGGCGCCAGGCCCGCCTGCGCGATATCCCGATCCTGGTCATGGCCGTTTCGGCCACGCCGCAGCTGAAGGCCCGCGCCCGCAATGCCGGGGCGGCGGGTTGGCTGCCCTATCCGCTCGACCCGGTGCGGCTGGTCGAGACGGTGCGCATGGTCGCCACCCCCGATGGCCGTCCCCCGTGACCGTGGCAAGGGCGCGCGGGCAAGCGGGGCAGCATCGGCCCTCGCCATGCGGCAGCGCGAACTGCCCCGCCCTCGGCTACGATGGTGGTGATTCCCCAAGGGCGAATGGCAAGTCAGCGACGCCTCGGGGCCATCCTTCCCAAGACCTGTCCCGCGGTAGAATGGATGCTGTCCCGGCCAGGCGAGGGTCGCCTTGCGTTCAGTAGCTGCCTATCGCAGGCTGTGCCCTGTGCCCTGTGCCCTGTGCCCTGTGCCCTGTGCCCTGTGCCCTGTGCCCTGTGCCCTGTGCCCTGTGCCCTGTGCCCTGCGGCATCGCGCGCCTGCGTCCCAGGCATTGGCCTCCCTCCGCGCCGCCTGGCCTTCGTCGAATCGGCGGGCAGGCACCGGGCGACAGACGGTCGGCTGCATCTGCACTCCTGGCTGTGCTGCGGCCTATCATCTTCCCGGCGCGGCGGACTCACTTGCCCGAAAGGCGCTGGTCGTTTAAACAGTCCGGGCGTCGCCCTCTTAGCTCAGCTGGCCAGAGCAACCGCCTTGTAAGCGGTAGGTCGTCCGTTCGAATCGGACAGGGGGCACGCGCAGCCGACGGCGACGAAAACCAAGCCAAGCCAAGCCGCGCCGGACGGGAAAATTCCCTGGCCGCTTTCCTCGCCCCGTTCACCCGACGCGACCAAGCCAAGCCATGCCGGGCCGCGGCAGCCGGCCTGCCGGGGATCCCGCGGAAACCCGGCCAGAAACGCAACGGCCGGATGCGCATCCCGCGCCCCGGCTTGCGATGGCCCGGCTTGCGATGCGCGATCACGCGGCCCAGGCAATGGCCTCCGGCCGGAATCCCGGCCGACCCGGCAAGTTCCATTCTTCCTTGTCCAAATATCCTCGGGGGGTCCGGGGGGCAGACAGACCCCCGGCCTTGGCGCAGATCACTCCATGAAGAAGGCAAACCGGATCACGAACAGCGCGGCGACGATCCAGGTCGCGGCATGCACCTCGCGCGCGCGGCCGGTCGCCAGCTTGATCGCGGCATAGCTCACGAAACCGAAGGCCAGGCCATTGGCGATGGAATAGGTGAAGGGCATCATCAGCGCCGTCAGCACGGCGGGCGCGCTTTCGGTGACGTCGCTCCACTGGATCTCCTCGAACTCGCGCACCATCAGGCAGGCGACGTAAAGCAGCGCCGGTCCGGTGGCATAGGCCGGGACCGAGCCTGCCAGCGGCGCAAAGAACACCGCCAGCAGGAACAGACCCGCCACGACCAGCGCGGTCAGCCCGGTGCGCCCGCCCGCCTGCACGCCCGAGGCGCTTTCGACATAGGCGGTGGTCGAGCTGGTGCCCAGCATCGAGCCGGCCAGGATCGCCGTCGAATCCGCCATCAGCGCCCGGCCCAGGTTCTTGTTGGTATGGGTCGGCCCCTCGGTCAGCAGGCCGGCGCGCTTGGCCACGCCGATCAGCGTGCCGGTGGCGTCGAAGACCTCGACCAGCACCATGACCAGGATCACGTGGAAGATGCCGACGGTCAGCGCCCCGGCGATGTCGAGTTGCATGAAGGTCGGCATGATCGAGGGCGGCATCGAGATCACCCCGGCAAAGGGGCTGGCGCCGATGGCGATCGAGACGACGGTGATGACCAGGATGCCGATCAGGATCGAGCCGCGCACCTTCAGCGCATCCAGCGCCGCGATGATGAAGAAGCCGGCGATGGCCAGCAGCGTGCCGGTCTGGGTCAGGTCGCCCAGGCCGACCAGCGTCGCCGGGTTGTCCACCACGATGCCCGAGTTCTTCAGCGCGATCAGCCCCAGGAACATGCCGATGCCGGCCGCGATGGCGCTGCGCATGGATGTGGGGATGCCCGCGATCAGCCAGCGCCGGATGCCCGTCACCGACAGGAACAGGAACACCAGGCCCGAGATGAACACCGCTCCCAGCGCCTGTTGCCAGGTGAACCCCAGCGCGCCGACCACGGTGAAGGCGAAAAAGGCGTTCAGCCCCATGCCGGGCGCCATGCCGATGGGCCAGTTGGCCCAAAGCGCCATGATCGCCGATCCCAGCGCCGCGGCCAGGCAGGTCGCGACGAAGACCGCGTTGCGATCCATGCCGGTCGAGGACAGGATCTCGGGGTTCACGAAGATGATGTAGGCCATCGTCAGGAAGGTGGTTATCCCCGCGATCACCTCGGTTCTGGCGCTGGTGCCATGGGCCGTCAGGCCGAAGCGCTTGTCGAGCACGGTTCCTTCCCCTGGACTGATGCTGGCGCCGCTGGCCGTCAGGCCGGATTGCTTGTCTGGCATGATTCCTCCCATTGGCGGTTTGCCCGCCATGCTGGCCAGATTATGCCCAGGCATCTTCAACGAGAATGCAGGGTCTGGCGACAGAGTTTCAACGGGACGTTAATAAACAGCCATTTTCAAGAAAAACTTGGCTCTGTTTATAGAAATTCTCGGGTTGCCTGCGGGGCCGGCAGGGTGATGAGTGCTAGTCAGCCAGAAATCAGGAAAGGAAGCAAGCGATGCGATACAGCCGCGACATGATCGGTTATGGCGAGCATACGCCCGATCCCAAATGGCCCGGCGATGCCCGGATCGCGGTGCAGATCGTCATCAACTACGAGGAAGGCGGCGAAAACAGCATCGAGCATGGCGACGCCGCCTCGGAAGCCTTCCTGTCCGAGATCATCGGCTGCCAGCCCTGGCCCGGCCAGCGCCACTGGAACATGGAATCGATCTATGACTATGGCGCGCGGGCGGGGTTCTGGCGGCTCCACCGGCTGCTCAGCGACGTGCCCGTGACCGTCTACGGCGTCGCGACCGCGCTGGAGCGCGCGCCCGAACAGGTCGCCGCCATGCAGGCCGCCGGCTGGGAGATCGCCACCCACGGCCTGAAATGGATCGACTACCGCGACATCCCGCGCGAGGTCGAGGCCGAGCATATCGCCCGCGCGGTCGAGCTGCACACCCGCGTCACCGGCGAGCGGCCGCGCGGCTTCTACCAGGGCCGCACCTCGATGAACACGGTGGCTCTGGGCTGCGAGGAGGGCGGATTCGAATACCTGGCCGACACCATCGCCGACGACCTGCCCTATTGGCATGTCCACGACGGCAAGCCGCAGCTGATGGTGCCCTATACGATGGACGCCAACGACATGCGCTTTTCCTCGGGCCAGGGCTTCGGCACCGGGGTCGAGTTCTTCGACTACCTGCGCGACAGCTTCGACGTGCTTTATGCCGAGGGAGAGGCCGGCGCGCCCAAGATGATGTCTATCGGCCTGCACTGCCGCCTCGCGGGCCGGCCGGGCCGGGCCATGGCGATCAAGCGCTTCCTCGACCATGCCCGCAGCCACGAGGGGGTCTGGTTCGCCACCCGGCTCGACATCGCGCGGCACTGGGCGCGGACGCATCCCTGGCAGCCCAGGCAGCGCCCCTCGCAGATGGACCGCGAGGCGTTCGTCGAGAAATTCGGCGGCATCTACGAGCATTCACCCTGGATCGCCGAGCGCGTCTGGGAGGGTGAGATGGGCGCGATCCACGACACCGCCGCCGGGCTTGCCGCGCGCATGGCGCAGGTCTTCCGCGCGGCCAGCGACGACGAGCGGCTGGGCGTGCTGCTGGCGCACCCGGACCTGGCCGGCAAGCTGGCCGCGGCCAAGCGCCTGACCGCCGACAGCACCGCCGAACAGGCCAGCGCCGGGCTCGACAGCCTGACCGATGCCGAGCGCGCCGAGTTCGACCGCCTGAACACGGCCTATGTGGAAAAGCACGGCTTCCCCTTCATCATCGCCGTGCGTGACCACGACAAGCCGGGGATCATGGCCGCCATGCGCCGGCGCCTCGACAACGACAGCGCGACCGAGCGCGCCGAGGCCGAGCGCCAGGTCAGCCGCATCGGCGCACTGCGCCTGCAGCAGATGCTGGGCGATGCCTGAGCCCCGGCCCCGCCCGCCGTTGGTCGCGGGCGGGGTTTGCCAGCCACGATCCGGGCCAGAGAGACCCCGGCGCAACGGAGACCTGACATGACCGCCAAGACCCCGACCTATGCCGGGCCTTTCGCCGGCCTGCCGCCGCAGACCGACCTGTCCACCGACACGGCCACCTTCACCGAGGCCTATGCCGTCATCCCCGCCAGCACGATGCGCGACATCGTCACCAGCTTCCTGCCGGGCTGGACGGGGATGCGGATGTGGATGATCGCCCGGCCGCTCTCGGGCTTTGCCGAGACCTTCAGCCAGTATATCGTCGAGCTGGCGCCGCAGGGCGGCTCGGACCGGCCCGAGGACGACGCGGGCGTGCAGGCCGCGATCTTCGTCACCGAGGGCGCGGTCACGCTGACCATCGACGGTAAGGCGCATGAACTGGTGCCCGGCGGCTTTGCCTATATCCCCGCCGGCATGGCCTGGTCGGTGCGCAATGGTGCCGAGACCTCGCGCTTCCACTGGTGGCGCAAGCGCTGGCAGGCGGTCGAGGGGCTGGAAAAGCCCGAGGTGATCGTCGCCAACGAGCGCGACATCGCCCCGATCCCGATGCCCGAGACCAATGACAGCTGGGCCACCACCCGCTTCATGGACCCGGCGGACATGCGCCACGACATGCATATCACCATCGTGACCTTCAAGCCGGGCGGCTCGATCCCCTTTGCCGAGACGCATGTGATGGAGCATGGGCTGTTCGTCATCGAGGGCAAGGCGGTCTATCGGCTGAACCGCGACTGGGTCGAGGTGGGCCCCGGCGATTTCATGTGGCTGCGCGCCTTTTGCCCGCAATGCTGCTATGCCGGCGGGCCGGGGAATTTCCGCTATCTGCTCTACAAGGACGTGAACCGGCACGCGCCGATCTGGAAGTAGGAGGGGGGCTCTGCCCCCAGCCGCTGCGCGGCTTCCCCCGGGGTATTTGGAAAACGGAGAAAGCCGGTCAGCGGGCGCGGCGGAAGGTCAGGTTGATGCGGGCGGCGCCGGTCAGCGGATGCTCGCCCGGCTTGAGCGTCAGGATGCCGTGCCAGTTCAGCCGCGCCGGACCGCCCCAGACCACCACGTCGCCGTGGGTCAGCGCGTGTTTCGCGACCGGGTCGCCGCGCCGGGGACCGCCGAACTGGAAGGTCGTGGGCAGGCCCAGCGAGACCGAGACGATGGGCGCGGCCATGTCGGCCTCGTCGCGGTCCTGGTGCAGGCCCATCTTGACCCCCGGCACGTAGCGGTTGACCAGGCAGGCATCGGGCCGGAAATCGGGGAAGCCCGCGCGCGCCGCGGCCTCTTGTGCCAACTGCCGGAAGCGCTGCGGCATCTCGGGCCAGGGCCGGCCGGTCAGCGGGTCCAGCGGCTCGTAGCGATAGCCGCGCCGGTCGCTGACCCAGCCGAGCGCGCCGCAATTCGTCATCTCGACGCCGATCATGCGCCCGCCGGGCGTCTGCATCTGCCGGAAGGGCGAGAGGCCGGCGATGCGCGCGACCTCTTCGACCATGGCTGGGCCGGGCGCGAAACCGCGCAGGATCATGGCGCCGGGGCCGAGGGGTTCGTCGCGGCGGGTTCCGAACAGGTCTGGTTCCATGCAGCCCTCCCACGGGATTGTCATGTGCTGCGGCTTGACCTGTGGCCATGGCGATGGCTTTCAGGTCGGGCCACAGGAAAGGATTCTTGCCATGCGCCGCCCCCTTGCCGCAATCGCCCTGACGCTGCTTTGCGTCCTGCCCCTGGCGCCGGTCGCGGCGCAGGACCGCAGCCCGGCCGAGGTCGCGGCGATCAAGCGGGCGGTGTTCGACGGTCCCGGCCTGCCGGTGATGGGCAATGCCGGGGGCGATGCGGTGCTGGTCGAGTTCTCGGACTACAATTGCGGCTTTTGCCGCAAGAGCGCGCCGGAGGTGGCGGCGCTGCTGCAATCGGATCCCGGCGTGAGGCTGGTGGTGCATGAGATCCCGATCTTCGGCGAGGGCTCGCGCTTTGCCGCCGAGGCGGCGCTGGCCGCCCAGCCGCAGGGCAAGTATCCCGAGTTCCACCGCGCGCTGATGGCGATGCGCGGCAAGGCCGAGAAGGCGTCGTTGCTGCGCGTCGCCCGCGAGGTCGGGCTGGACGTGGCGCGGCTGCAGCGCGACATGCAGGCGCCCGAGATCACCCGGCGGATCGAGGAATCGCTGGCGCTGGCCGACGAGATCGGGCTGGTCGGCACGCCCAGCTTCGTCGCCGGCGAGCGGGCGATCTTCGGCTATCTGGCCAAGGACGACCTGGCCGAGCTGGTGGCCGAGGCGCGCGCCGCGAAATAGCGCGCGCCTTTCGCGCTCAGGTGCGGATGTCGACGCCCAGGTGCTTGGCGACGGTGAAGATGTCCTTGTCGCCGCGGCCCGACAGGTTCACCACCATGATGTGGTCGCGCGGCAAGTCCGGCGCGATCTTGACGACATGGGCCAGCGCGTGGCTGGGTTCCAGCGCCGGGATGATGCCTTCGAGCCGGCAGAGGGTCTGGAAGGCCGCCAGCGCCTCGTCATCGGTCACGCTGACATATTCGGCCCGGCCCTGTTCCTTGAGCCAGGCATGTTCCGGGCCGATGCCGGGATAGTCGAGCCCGGCGCTGATCGAATGCCCTTCCAGGATCTGGCCCTCGTCGTCCTGCAGCAGATAGGTGCGGTTGCCGTGCAGCACGCCGGGGCGGCCGCCGGTCAGGCTGGCGCAATGCTGCATGCGCTCGTCCACGCCCTTGCCGCCGGCCTCGACGCCGATGATGCGGACCGAAGGATCGTCGAGGAAGGGGTGGAACAGCCCCATGGCGTTCGAGCCGCCGCCGATGGCCGCGACCACGCTGTCGGGCAGCCGCCCCTCGCCCTCCTGCTCGGCCAGTTGGCGGCGGGTCTCGCGGCCGATGATGCATTGGAAGTCGCGCACCATCGCGGGATAGGGATGCGGGCCGGCCACCGTGCCGATGCAGTAGAAGGTGTCGCGGACGTTCGTCACCCAGTCGCGCAGCGCGTCGTTCATCGCGTCCTTGAGCGTGCCGCGGCCCGAGGTGACGGGCACCACCTCGGCGCCCAGCAGCCGCATGCGGAAGACGTTCGGCGCCTGGCGCTCGACGTCATGCGCCCCCATGTAGACGATGCATTTCAGCCCGAAGCGGGCGCAGACCGTGGCCGTCGCCACGCCATGCTGGCCGGCGCCGGTCTCGGCGATGATGCGGGTCTTGCCCATGCGGCGCGCCAGCAGGATCTGGCCCAGCACGTTGTTGATCTTGTGGCTGCCGGTATGGTTCAGCTCTTCGCGCTTGAGGTAGATCTTCGCGCCGCCCAGCTCCTCGGTCAGGCGTGGGGCGAAATAGAGCGGGCTGGGGCGGCCCACGTAATGTTTCCAGAGATCGTCCATCTCGGCCCAGAAGGCGGGGTCGTCCTTGGCGCGGTCGTATTCCGCCTGGAGGTCGAGGATCAGCGGCATCAGCGTCTCGCTGACGAAGCGGCCGCCGAAGATGCCGAAGCGGCCCTGTTCGTCCGGGCCGGTCATGAAGCTGTTGATGAGGTCTTCGGCCATGGCTTTCCTCGCGCGCGGTCGGGTGGGTATTTGGGCAACAGAGAAGCCCCGTCAGAGGGATTTCTTATATCCGATATGGGAAGGGGTAAAGCCGAGCCTGTCGTAGAAGCGATGCGCCTCTGTGCGGCTGCGGTTGGTGGTGAATTGCAGGAGCGTGCAGCCGGCCGCGCGGGCGCGGGATTCGGCGTCGCGGATCAGCGCCGCGCCGATGCCCCGGCCGCGCAGGTCGGGGCGGACGCGCACGCCCTCGATCTGGGCGCGGCGGGCGGCGCGGAGCGACAGGCCGGAGATGACGGTGATCTGGTAGCAGGCGATCACCTCGCCGCCCAGCAGGCCGACGACCAGGTGGTTTGCGGCCTCGGCCTGCATGGCGTCCCAGGCGGCGAGATAGGGGGCGAGGTCGCCTGCCTCCCGCGCCTGGCCCAGCATGTCGTCGCGCAGGAGGGCCAGGACGGCGGCGACCTCGTCGCGCCGGGCCTCGCGGAAGGCGACGGCGGTCACAGGATCGGGGCCGTGGCGCGGGCGATGAAGCTGCGGATGCGCTGCGGATCCTTGATGCCCGGCGCGCTTTCGACCCCGGAGGAGACGTCGATGCCGGGGGCGCGGGTCAGGCGGATCGCCTCGGCCACGTTTTCGGGCGTCAGGCCGCCGGCCAGCAGCCAGGGCTTGAGGATCTGCCGCCCGGCCAGCAGCCGCCAGTCGAAGGCCAGGCCGTTGCCGCCGGGCAGGGGCGCGTCCTTGGGCGGTTTTGCGTCGATCAGCAGCATATCGGCCACCAGGCCGTAGTCCCAGAGCTGATCGAGATCCTGCGGATCGGCAATGCCCACCGCCTTCATCACCGGCAGGCCGCTGCGTGCCTTGACCTCGGCCACGCGGGCGGGCGTCTCGGCGCCGTGCAGCTGGATCAGGTCCAGGGGCACGCGGGCGAGGACCGCCTCCAGCGCCGCGTCGTCGGGATCGACGAAGAGCCCGACCTTGGCCACGCCCAGCGGCACCTGCGCGGCAAGCTCGGCCGCCGTCTCGGGCGTCACATGGCGGGGGGATTTCGGGAAGAAGACGAAGCCGACATAGCGCGCGCCGGCCTCGACGGCCGCGGCAAGGCCGGCGGCCTCGGTCAGGCCGCAGATCTTGACGGAGACGGCCATGGGATCAGCGCGGTGCCGGCAGGGTCGAGCCGGAGCCCGCCGGGACGGCCGGCTTGCGCCCCGATTCGTCCAGGATCGCCAGCACGTCGTCGCGCGGCGCGGCATGGGTGCGGCGCAGGTCGCCGACCTCGCGCTGCAGCTGCGCCAGGTCATGCGCGCGGCGGCTGGATTCGGCGCGCAGATGCGATTCGCGCAGCCATTCCCAGACCAGGCCGACCAGCACGCCGAAGACCATGGCCAGGAACAGCGCCACGAAGGCCGGCATGGTCAGCGACCAGCGCCCGCCGGCGAATTGCGCCAGCGCCTCGGGCACCAGGCTGACGGTGACGAGCTGGCGATTCGCCGCCGCCAGCAGCATCAGCACGATGGCCAGAATGACAAGGAAGAAGACCCGGATCGTGCGCATCGCCTGAACCCCGCAAAGATTGACGCCGGCAATCTGGCCTATTCGTCGAGGCCGTTCAACCGTTCGCGCAACAGCTTGCCGGTCTTGAAGAAGGGCACATGCTTTTCGTCCACGCTGACGGTCTCGCCGGTGCGGGGGTTGCGGCCCTGGCGCGCGTCGCGCTTTTTCACCGAGAAGGCGCCGAAGCCGCGCAGTTCCACCCGGTCGCCGCGCGCCATGGCGTCGATGATCTCTTCGAAAACGGTGTTCACGATCCGCTCGACATCGCGCTGGAACAGATGCGGGTTTTCCTCGGAGATTTTCTGGATCAGTTCGGATCGGATCATTGCGGTTCCTGAATCTGGTGTTCCAACAATTCCTGTCGCGCGATCATAGGGCTGGCGGCGCGGCATTCAACGACAGAACGCATGGCCGGCGGTTTGGTTGCCGCGCTTTTCAAGCCTTTATGGTTCAATCGGCGGAACTGCGCAACGAAAAGCGCCCCCGGCCGGAACCGGGGGCGCGAAGTTCAGCCGATCGCTGGCTCAGCCGCGGCCCTTGAGCGCGGCGCCCAGGATGTCGCCCAGCGAGGCGCCCGAATCCGAGCTGCCATACTGTTCCACGGCTTCCTTTTCCTCGGCGATCTCGCGCGCCTTGATCGACAGGCCCAGGCGGCGGGTCTTGGTGTCGATGTTGGTCACGCGGACGTCGACATGGTCGCCGACCTGGAAGCGCTCGGGGCGCTGGTCCTGGCGGTCGCGGGCCAGGTCGGAACGGCGGATGAAGCTCTTCATGCCGTTGTATTCGACCTCGATGCCGCCATCCTCGATCGCCGTCACGGTGACGGTGATGACCGAGCCGCGCTTGACGCCCTCGACGGCCTCGGCCATCGCGTCGTTTTCAAGCGCCTTGATCGACAGCGAGATGCGCTCCTTGTCGATGTCGACTTCCTGGACGACGGCTTTCACCACATCGCCCTTGCGGAAGTCCTGGATGGCTTCCTCGCCGCGGGTATCCCAGCTGATGTCCGACAGGTGGACCATGCCGTCGATGTCGCCTTCCAGGCCGACGAACAGACCGAATTCGGTGATGTTCTTGACTTCGCCCTCGATGACGGTGCCGACGGGATGGGTCTCGGCAAAGACTTCCCACGGGTTGCGCATGGTCTGTTTCAGACCCAGCGACACGCGGCGCTTGGCCTCGTCGATCTCCAGCACCATGACGTCGACTTCCTGCGAGGTCGAGACGATCTTGCCGGGGTGGACGTTCTTCTTGGTCCAGCTCATTTCCGAGACGTGGACCAGGCCCTCGACGCCGGCTTCCAGCTCCACGAAGGCGCCGTAGTCGGTGATGTTGGTCACGCGGCCGGTATGGACCGAGCCGATCGGGAACTTGTCGGCCACGGTATCCCACGGGTCGGCCTGAAGCTGCTTCATGCCCAGGCTGATGCGGTGGGTGTCCTTGTTGATCTTGACGACCTGGACCTTGACGGTCTCGCCGATCGACAGGATCTCGGACGGGTGGTTGACGCGGCGCCAGGCCATGTCGGTGACGTGCAGCAGGCCGTCAACACCGCCCAGATCGACGAAGGCGCCGTATTCGGTGATGTTCTTGACCACGCCCTCGACGGTCTGGCCTTCCGACAGGTTGGCGATGACCTCGGCGCGCTGCTCGGCGCGGCTCTCTTCCAGGATGGCGCGGCGCGACACGACGATATTGCCGCGGCGGCGATCCATCTTGAGGATCTGGAAGGGCTGCTTCAGGCCCATCAGCGGGCCGGCGTCGCGCACGGGGCGCACATCGACCTGCGAACCGGGCAGGAAGGCCACGGCGCCGCCCAGGTCGACGGTGAAGCCGCCCTTGACGCGGCCGAAGATGGCGCCTTCGACGCGCTCTTCCGCGGCATAGGCTTTCTCCAGGCGGTCCCAGGCCTCTTCGCGGCGGGCTTTCTCGCGCGAGATCGAGGCTTCGCCGCGGGCGTTCTCGACGCGGTCGAGATAGACCTCGACCTCATCGCCGACCGCGATGGCGGGGGCTTCGCCGGGGTTGGCGAATTCTTTCAGATCGACGCGGCCTTCCATCTTGTAGCCGACGTCGATGATGGCCTGGCCCGCCTCGATGGCGATGACCTTGCCCTTGACGACCGAGCCCTCTTCGGGCGTGTCGATGGCGAGGCTTTCGTTCAGGAGGGCCTCGAATTCCTCCATGGTCGCTTTAGCGCACATATAGATCCAGTTTCCTTTTCGATCATTGCTGGCCATGCGGTTGGCTCCGCCGGTCTCTTTGTAGATGCCGGGATAAGCGCAAAGGGTCGCGGCATGCGCCCGACCCTGTTGAAGCGGCCTGTTCTGGCCCCATCGCTTACCTTGACGGGCGGGATATAGCGCTCATCGGCCGTCCTGGCAAGCGCCGAGGCCCGGCAGATGCGCGCAAATCTCGCGCCCCAGCAGCGCCAGCAGGTCCGCGGCGGGCATCGGCCGGGCGCGCGGCGCCTGGGTTCCCGCCCATTGCGCCGCGTAGTCCGAACCCCCCGCCGCCGCATGAAGCCGCTTGGCCGCGTCGTAGGTGATGGGGTAATCCGGCAGCGGCGGGGCCTCGGGTGCCTCGCCAAGCGCGGTCAGCCGGTTGGCAAGCCCGCGCGCCGGACGGCCCGAAATGGCGCGGGTCATCACCGCATCGCCCGGCTGCGCCGCGGCCAGCCGGCTGCGATAGGCCTCATTGGCCGCCGATTCCGGGCAGGCGACGAAGGCGGTGCCCATCTGCACCGCCGCCGCCCCGGCGGCAAGGTGGCGCGCCGCATCGGCGCCGTCCATGATGCCCCCGGCCGCGATCACCGGCAGGCCCAGGTCCAGCAGCTCGGCCAGCAGCGCCGCGGTCGGCAGGCATTCGTCGGGGCCGTCGGGGTCGAAGATGCCGCGATGGCCGCCGGCCTCGTGGCCCTGGGCCACGATCAGGTCCAGCCCCGCGTCGCGGATCGCCCGCGCCTCGGCCCGCGAGGTCGCGGTCGCGGCCAGGGCCGCGCCCATGTCGCGCAGCGCGGCGATGTGTCCGGCGGGCGGCAGGCCGAAGTGAAAGCTGACCAGCGCCGGCCGCGCCGCCAGCACCGCGCGCAGCATGTCGTCATCGGCGACGAAGCTGCGATAGACCTCTGTGATGCGGGCCGGAGGCTCGACCCCGGCGCGGCGGAACTCGGGCGCCAGATAGTCGAGCCAGACCTTTTCGCGCGCGGCATCGGCCTGGGCGGGACGGTGGCAGAACAGGTTGACGCCATAGCGGTCCGAGCCCAGCCGCGCCCGCGTCTCGGCCATCATCGCGGCGGCCTGCGCGGCATTGGCGGCGCCCAGCCCCAGCGAGCCGAGCCCCCCGGCCAGGCTGACCTCGGCGGCAAGATGCGGCGTGGCGGTGCCGGCCATCGGCGCCTGGATCACCGGCACGCGCAGGTCGGTCAGCTGGAAACGCGGGCTCATGCGCCGGCCTCCCTGGCGCAGGCGATGGCCCGGGCCACGGCCTCGTCGATGGTCATTTCGCTGGTATCCAGCAGCAGCGCGTCATCGGCCGGCCGCATCGGCGCCACGGCGCGGGCGGCGTCGCGGGCGTCGCGCTCGCGCAGCTCGGCCAGGATCCGGGCCTCGTCGGCGCCCAGTTCCAGCGCACGGCGGCGGGCGCGGATCTCGTCGCTGGCGGTGACGTAGAGCTTCAGCTCGGCCTCGGGGCAGATCACCGTGCCGATGTCGCGCCCGTCCAGCACCGCGCCGGGCTGGCTGCGGGCGAAGCGGCGCTGGAACTCGACCAGCGCGGCGCGCACCTCGGGGATCGCGGCGACGCGGCTGGCGGCCTGCCCGGCCTCGGCGCTGCGCAGGTCGGGGCGGGCCAGATCCTCGGGGGCCAGCCCGCGGGCCGCGGCGATCGGATCGCCGCCCTTGGCGCCGACGGCGCGATAAAGCAGGCCGGTGTCGAGATGGGCAAAGCCGAAATGCCGGGCAAGCGCCCGCGCGATGGTGCCCTTGCCCGATGCAGCGGGTCCGTCGATGGCGATGGTGAAGGGCATGGGGCCTCGGGCTTTGGGGGGAGGGGCGCCCCCGGCATCGCCCGCATCGGGCCATGTGCCGGCCGGCCCGTCTTGGATCCGGGCTGCGACCTTGCAAGGGCCGCCAGGGCATCCGCCGGACGACCGCCCGTCCGCGTCTGGATCGTGCCGCCGGCTGCAGGCGTTGCACCCGGCGCCGTCCTGCGTTGCCTGCTGTCCGCGGCTTTGTCAATATCCGGGCCCGGCAAGGGCGTTGCCGGTCCAGCCCCCGCGCCGCGGCTCGCGCGGATCCCGGCCATGGCGACGGCTGGGCTGGGCGGGACATTTCCTCTGCCAGGCCCCGCAGCATTCGGCGGCAGGCGTCAAGCTCTGCGACCGGGATGAACGCGTCCGCGCGGTGCGCGCGGGCGATGCTGCCGGGCCCGCAGATGATCGCAGGGATGCCGGCCGCGTGGAACAGCCCCGCCTCGGTCCCGTAGCTGACCGAGCCCAGCGGCTCCTGCCCGGTCAGCCGCGCCAGCAGGCGGGACGGGTCGTCGCCTTGGGGCGGCGGCAGGGCGGGATAGCTGGAAAGCTCGGCAGAGCGGCACCGGCTTGAACGCGCCCTGGCCGGGTCGCTGCCGATGGCGGTGATCGCGCCGGAGGGGACGATGACGGGCTTTGCGCGGCTGGTGACGGATTACACCGTCTTCTCCTATCTGCGCGACGTCTTCGTGCTGCCCGACCACCGCGGCCGCGGGCGGGCCGGCTGGCTGGCGCGGGCGATCCGCACCCACCCCGGGCTTGCCGGGGTCCAGACCTGGATGCTGGCCACGCGCGACGCCCATGCGGTCCATGAAAGGGCCGGATTCCGCCCGGTGCCGCATCCCGAATGCTACATGTCGGTGCCGAAACCATAACCCATGGCCATGCATGCCATGCCAGATCGAATTGACCCGGCCTGCCTTTGCCGTGGCAGGCTGCCGCGAAACGGCAAAAGGAAGTGGGCAATGGGCTATCGCATCGGGGTGGATGTCGGCGGCGGCGCGGGCGGCGGGCATCGTCCTGGCCTTCCTGCATGCCTGCCGCAACCCGGAAAACGAGCGCGCCGTCGCCGCATGCTTGCCGAGACGGCGCCCGAGAGGCCCGTTGCCCCCTCATCGGGCACCTGGCCGGTCCGCGGGTATGAGCGCACGATAACGGCGGTGATCTCGGACTATGTGCAGCCGCGCGTGGCGCATTGCCATGACCGCTTCGAGGCGGCGCTGGCCGGCAAGAGCGTTGCCGTTCCCGCCCATATCACCAAGTCGAACGGCGGCGTCAGGGGCATCGGCCAGGCGCGGGTCGAGCCCGTGCAGATGATCCTGTCGGGCACCGCCTCGGGGGTGATCGGCGCGGGCTGGCTGGGGAATGCGGCCTTCCGCGCGTCCCCAGCCTCGACATCGCAGACACCTCGGCGGATGTGGCGGTGATCTGGGACGGCCAGCCGCAATATGGCACGGGCGAGCTGATCGGCGACTTCCAGATCCATATCCCCTCGGTCGCGGTCAACTCGGTCGCCTCGGTGGATGCGCTTGGCGTGTGGCGGGCTGGAAAGCGCCGGCTCGACCCCCGGCCCGGCCTGCTATGGGCGCGGCGGGACGCGGCCCACCATCACCGACGCGATGGCGGCGCAGAACCTGATCGGCCATGGCGACCTGGGCTATGGCGCGGTGACGGCGGATCACGCGGCCGCCCGCGCGGCGATCCAGCCGCTGGCCGAGCGGCTGGGTGTCCCGGTCGAGGAGGTCGCCGGCCATATCGTCGATATTTCCGCGTTGTCCATGTATGCCGAGGTCTCGCGCTTCGGCATCGACCCGCCCGCGCTCTACCTGTTCGCCCTTGGCGGCGCGGGGGGAATGCTGGCCTGCTATCTCGCGCGCGAGCTGGACATGAAGGCCGAGATCATCCGCCGCTTCGGTCCAAGACCTTCCTGGACGGGGTCGGGCAGATCCTGGACCAGGCGCGAGGCGCAGGTCCGCCGCATCCTGGCGACTATCCCCGATGGCGACTATTTCTTTGCCGATTGAGCCGACGAGGACGCGCCCGACGGCCTGCCGGCCCGCATCGCCCTGACCCTGCGCATCCGCGGGGATGGGGTCGAGCTGGACTATACCGGCTCGGACCCGCAGCTGGGCTCGTTGCTGAACATGCCGACCGGCGGGCGGGAACGGCATCCGCTGGTCATGGCCGGGCTGACCCATGTGCTTTACACGCTGGACAATTCGCTGTGGCTGAACGCCGGCACGCTGCGATCTCCGCGGGCAGCGGCGCGGCGGGCTTCGGGCTGGAAGCGACACGGAAATTCGTCGGGAACGGCGTCCGCGTGGTCGTAGCCGACATCCAGGACGAGGCCGGCCGCGCCATCAAGGCTGAACTGCGCGGCAAGGTCCGCTTCATCCGCTGCGGCATGCGCCGCGAGGCCGGCATGCAGGCCGCCGTCGATCTGGCGGTGCCGGAGCTCGGCGGGCCCGACGTGATGTATCACAACCCCGGCACCATCGGCAGCGCCAAGGGCGTGGACGAGACCTCCGTCGAGGCATGGAACGCGGCGATGGAGATGCTGCAAACCGCGATCATGCTGGCGATCAAGGTGGCCGCCCCGGCGCTGAAGGCGCGCAAGGGCGCGATCATCCTGACCTCGGCGGCTGTGGGGGTGCGCCTATACCATCGCCAAGGCCTCGGTCTGCCAGATCGGCCGCCATGCGGCGCGGATGGCCGGGAGGCCAGGGCACGCGGGTCAACGTGATCGTGCCGGGTGCCGTCAAGTCGGCGCTGCGGGAAAAGCACCAGCTGGGGCAGGGCGTGCTGCAGGCCGGCAATTTGCCAGGATGCAGCCGCTGCCGATGACCGGCCATCCGCGCTGCATCGCCGACGCGGCTCTGGTCCTGGCCTCCGGCCTGTCGGACTTCGTCCGCGGCGTGGTGCGGCCGGTCGATGGCGGGCTGATGCTGCACCGCAATTCCCGTTTCTCGGCCGAGGGCTGAATGCGGCCGGCCCGCCGCCGCCGCTGGGGTCAGATGGCGGTCAGATGGCGGTATAGCCGCCATCGACCACCAGTTCCGCGCCGGTCATATAGGCGGAATCGTCGCTGGCCAGGAACAGGACGACCTTGGCCACGTCCTCGGGCGCGCCGGGGCGGCCAAGGGGAATCCTGGCCAGGACCGCCTCGACCACGGCGGGATCGTCGAAAAGATACTCGGATTGCGGCGTGCGGATCAGGCCGGGATGGACCGAGTTCACCCGGATGCCGCGCGCCGCGAAATCCACCGCGGCACATTTCGACAGCAGCCGGTTGGCGCCCTTCGAGGCGCCATAGCCGGGATGCAGGTTCGGAAAGCAGACCAGCCCGGCGATGGATGAGAAATTGACGATTGAACTGCCCGGCTTCATATGCGGCGTTACCGCCTTGATGCCCAGGAACTGGCTGTCCATGTTCAGCGCCATCATCCGGTTCAGCCCCTCCAGCGTGGCCTCTTCCCAGCTGATCGGCTCGCCCGGCAGGCCGGCATTGTTCACCAGGACGTCGATGCCGCCCCACAGCGCCAGCGCCCTTTCGACCGCCGCCTGCCATTGATCGGGCCGGGTCACGTCCAGCACCTGGCCCTGCGCCTCGCCGCCCCGGTCGCGGATGCCGGCGGCCACCGTTTCGGCGGCATCGCCGCGAATGTCGGTGACAAGGACATTCGCCCCCTCGTCGGCCAGAAGCCGGGCCGAGGCCGCGCCCATGCCGCTGCCGGCGCCGGTGATCAGGACCGTCTTGCCCTTTACCCTGTCCATTCCCCTCATCCTTTCCGTGTCGGCTGCTGTTGCGCCAGCAAAGCGCCGCAAGGGCGGCCGCTCAACACGGCATGCCAATGGATAGGGAAAGCCTATGGATGGCATAGGCGGTTTCCGTGCTACAGGACGGCCCTTTGCGCGCCATAGGCCGGGCACCGCTAGCCCGGCCGCGCCCAGGCCCTAGACTGCCCTTCGAGGGAGAAGGGGAGGCCGGATGAGCAGCTATGACTACATTGTGATTGGCTCTGGTTCGTCTGGGAGCGTGGTTGCGAGCCGTCTGTCGGAGGATGGTCGCAACCAGGTTCTGCTGCTGGAGGCTGGGGGCCATGCCGACCGCTTCTGGGTGCATGCGCCGGCCGGGATGGGGCGGCTGTTCCTGGAAAAGGCGATCAACTGGGCCTATTTCACCGAGCCCGGGGCCGAGATCAACGGCCGCAGCATCTACTGGCCGCGCGGCAAGACCGAAGGCGGCACCGGCGCCGTCAACGGCATGGTCTACATGCGCGGCCACCCGCTGGACTTCGATCGCTGGGCCGCGCTGGGCGCCGAGGGCTGGGGCTGGGACGAGGTGCTGCCCTATTTCATCAAGTCCGAATCGAACAGCCGCGGCGCCAGCGCGTTCCACGGCGGCGACGGCCCGCTGCGGGTCAGCGACCCGCGCCAGAAGCACCCCACGATCGAGGACTACCTGCGTGCCGCCGAGAATGCCGGCGTCCCGCGCGTCGGCGACCTGAACGCCCCGCCCCATGAGGGTGCGGATTTCCACCAGCACACCATCCGCGACGGCCGGCGCGAGACCAGCTACACCGCCTTCGTCAAGCCGGTCCTGCACCGGCGCAACCTGACCGTGATGCGCAAGACCCGCGTGCTGCGCATCCTGGTCGAGCGGGGCGAGGCGACCGGCGTCGAGATCCTGCAGGGCGACCGGCGCCATGTGATCCGCGCCCGGCGCGAGATCGTGGTCTCGGCCGGGTCGCTGAATTCGCCGCATCTGCTGATGCTGTCGGGGATCGGCGAGGGGCGGATGCTGGCGGCGCAGGGCATCGCGGTCGCGCGCGACCTGCCGGGCGTGGGCCGGAACCTGCAGGACCACTGGTTCGGCCCGATGATCTGGGAGGTGACGCGGGGCAGTTCCTACAACGACGCCCTGCGCGGGCTGGGGAAATACGTCGAGGGGGTCAAATACCTGCTGGCGCGGCGCGGGCTGCTGGCCCTGTCGGTCTCGGCCTCGGCGGTGTTCGCGCGCAGCTCGGACGCGCTGGCGCAGCCGGACCTGCAGATGGTGCTGCGGCCGGTGTCCTACACCTTCCATCCCAAGGGGGCGGTGATGGTGGACGGCTTTCCCGGCGTCAGCGCCGGGGTGGTGCTGCTCAACCCCGGCTCGCGCGGGCATGTGTCGCTGAGATCGCCCGACCCTCTGGCGGCGCCGGCCTTCCAGCCGAACTACCTTTCCGACCCCGACGACGGGCGGCGCACGGTCCTGGGCTTGCGGCGGATGCGCGAGATCATGTCCCGCGACCCGGTGGCGGCCCGCGTGGTGGCCGAGCGGCTGCCGGGGCCGGCGGTGCAGGAGGACGGGGCGCTGCTCGAGCACATCAGGGCCCACGGCAATTGCGGCTGGCACCAGGTCGGCACCTGCCGGATGGGGCGCGACGCGCTGTCGGTGGTGGATCCGCGGCTGCGGGTGCATGGCATCGGGCGGCTGCGTGTGGCGGACGGGTCGGTCATGCCCACGATCACCTCGGGCAATACCAACGCGCCCTGCATCATGATCGGGGAAAAGGCGGCGGACATGATCCGGCAGGACGCCCTGCCGCGCCGCGACGCAAGCTGAACATCGGGAGGGAGCAAGATGACGGCAGATTTCACCCATCCGGGACGGGAAACCGCGCGGGACTGGGCGGCCGCGGGGCCGAAACGCAACCTGATCGACGGCCAATGGGTCGAGGCGCAATCCGGCAGGACGCTGGAAAGCCTGAACCCGACCACCGGCAAGCTGCTGGCCAGGATCTCCGAGGCGGATGCGGGCGACGTGGATGTCGCCGTGCGCGCCGCCCGCCGCGCCTTCGAGGCGCCGACCTGGTCGGGCATCTCGCCGCATCTGCGCACGCGGATGCTGCTGAAGATGGCCGAGGCCATCGACCGGCACGCCGCCGAGCTTGCGGCGCTGGAGACGCTGGACAACGGCATGCCGACCTGGTTCAGCAATGCGGTGATCGCCATGGTGGGCGACACCTTCCGCTATTACGCCGGCTGGTGTTCCAAGATCTTCGGCACCACCACGCCCACCGATGCCTCGATGTTCATCTTCACCCTGCGCGACCCGGTCGGGGTCTGCGGCCAGATCATCCCCTGGAACGTGCCCAGCCTGATGGCGGCGCTGAAGATCGCCACCGCGCTGGCCTGCGGCAATACCGTGGTGCTGAAGCCGTCCGAGCTGGCCTCGCTCAGCACCCTGCGCATGGCCGAGCTGATCCAGGACACCGACCTGCCGCCGGGGGTGCTGAACGTGGTGACGGGCTATGGCTCGACCGTGGGCGCGGCGATCTCGGGGCACCCGGAGGTGGACAAGGTCGCCTTCACCGGCTCGACCGTGGTCGGCAAGCAGATCCTGCAAGCCTCGATCGAGACGATGAAGCGGGTGACGCTGGAGCTGGGCGGCAAGTCGCCGAACATCATCTTCGCCGATGCCGACCTGGACAAGGCGGTGGTCGCGGCGGTCAACGGCTTTACCCGCAATTCGGGGCAGGTCTGTTCGGCCGGGACGCGGGTCTTCGTGCAGGAAGGCATCCATGACGAGGTGGCCGGGCGCATCGTCGAGATCGCCTCGGGCCAGAAGGTCGGCGACCCCTTCGACCCGGAAACCAAGCTTGGCCCGGTGATCTCGGCCAGGCAGCTCGACCGGGTGATGTCCTATGTCGATGCCGGCAACGCCGAAGGGGCCGAGCTGCGCACCGGCGGCGACCGCGTCGAAGGCCCCGGCTTCTTCGTCAGGCCCACGGTTTTCGCCGGCGTCACCAACGGCATGAAGATCGCGCGCGAGGAGATCTTCGGCCCCGTCGTCTCGCTGATCCCCTTCAAGGACGAGGACGACGCGATCTTCAAGGCCAACGACACCAGCTATGGCCTGGCGGCGGCGGTCTGGAGCCGCGACATCTCGCGCGCGCACAAGGTCGCGCGGGCGATGAAGGCCGGGCGCATCTGGGTCAACACCTTCGGCGAGACCGACCCGGTGATGCCCTTCGGCGGCTTCAAGCAATCCGGCCTCGGCCGCGAATTCGGCGCGGAATCGGTGCTGGCCTATACGGAAAGCAAGTCGGTCCAGGTCCGCTTCTGACCGCCGGCAAGGAAACGATCCCGCCGCATCCTTTGCGGCGGGATCGTCCGTTTGCGGCGCGACCCCTGCAGCGCACCGGGCGGCAGGGCGGCAAGGACAGGGCAAAGGGCCGGCAACGGGATGATCCGTCGCCGGCCCAGGAACCGGGCCGGTGTCCTGCCGCGGATCGCGCCTATTCGGCCGCCTTGCCGCGATAGGCGTCCAGGATGGCCTGCCCGTCCTTGCCGGCCGAGGACATGTCGCCCAGCCAGGCGTCGATCACGCCGGGGAAGGGGGCTTCCCAGCGGGCGTTTTCCTCGGGCGACAGGGTGACGACGGTATGGCCCTTGCCGGCCACGATGTCCTCGCGGATGGAAAGCGTGTTTTCCTGCTGCCAGGTGCAGAGGTTCTCGCGCGCCTTGGCCGCGGCTTCGGTGAAATGCTGCTGCACCTCGGGGGGCAGCTTGTCCCAGGTCTCGTTCCGCATGGCATAGATGATGGCGGTGCCGCCGAAACGCGGGCCCTGGACGGAATATTTCAGCAGGTCCGGCAGATCGTAGTCGGGAAGCCCGATATAGTTGTAGAGCGCGCCGTCGATCGTCCCGCGGCTGAGCGAATCGTAGACTTCCGATACGGTGATCTGCACCGGCACCGCCCCCAGGGCCGAGATGGTCCTGACCCCGGAATTGCCGACGGCGCGGATCTTCTTGCCCTTGATCGCCTCGAGGTTCTGCGGATCGGTCTTGCCCATGAACAGGTTGTAGCCCGGCTGGACATTGGCAAACAGCAGCCGCACGCCCTGGGGGTCGTATTCGGCCTGGCCCAGCACCCCGTCCGGCGCGGCGATGGCCGACATGCTGGCGCTGGCCTCGCAGGAATCGGCGTAAAGGCCGGGCAGCTCGGCCACCGACGAAAGCGGCAGCTTCTGCGCGTTATAGGCGGGAATGACGATGGCGATGTCCGCCAGCCCGGATTGCAGCGCGGCCAGCGTATCCTTGCCCAGCTGGCCCGAGGGATAGACGGTGAAGCTGACCTGGCCGTCCGTGGCCTTCTCGACCGCGTCGACCATCTTCTTGCCGCCCTCGGCCCAGAGGTAAAGCTCGTTCGAGAACAGATGCGCGACCTTCAGCTCGATCTTGTCCTGGGCCAGCGCGGGCGTCGCCGCGGCCGCCGCCAGCAGCGCGCCGGACAGCAGACGGCGCAGGACGGGCGGTCTGCCTTGGCTCTTGTGCCTGTCGGCCCGCCGCGCTGATGATGCCTTTGTCATGAGGTTTCCTCCCTGTCGCCGTTGTCGGATCGGCGACTTCATGGCTGGGGAATGTCCTCCCCTGATCCCCTCCGGGCAACGCTTTTCGCCCCGGCCATAGGGCGAGCCTGCATGGGCCATAGAGAGGGGCGCGCGTTTTTGCGGTGGCCCGAAAGCCGGGGAAGCACGACCATGGGCGGGCAAGGCGGCGCCCGGTCGCGCCGCCGGTTCGCTGGACGGAGGAGACCCGAGATGAAGCAGGATGCGCCGAACGCGGCTGGCCTGACGCTGCGGCTGGCCACGCATGTCGCGGCCCTGGCCAATGCCATGCCGAGTGCCGAGGATACCGAGGCGATGCGCCGGCTGTTCCTGGACGGGTTCATCGTCTCGCTGTGGGGGATCACCCGGCCGGCGGTGCGGCAGGTCTCGGAATGGTCGCGGCGTTTTGCCGGGACCGGGCCCAGCATGGTGCTGGGCGCCGACTGGACCGCCGATCCCTCGGTCGCGGCGCTGGTGCATGGCACGGCCGGCCACGCCTATGAGCTGGACGACACCCATGACGTCACCACCAGCCATCCCGGCTGCGTCATCATTCCCGCGGCGCTGGCGGTGGGGGCGGAGACCGGCGCCTCGCAGGCCGACCTGTTCCGCGCCGCCATCGCCGGCTACGAGGCGATGGCGCTGATCGGCGGCTGCGCCGGCGGGCTCGAGACGGTGCATCGCGGCTTTCACCCGACCTCGGTCTTCGGCTCGTTCGGGGCGGCGACCGCGGCGGTCGCCCTGCGGGCCTATGCGCGCGGGCAGGAGGTCACGCCTGACATGCTGCTGCAGGCATGGGGCCATGCGCTGTCGCAGGCCTGCGGCTCGATGCAGTTCTCGGCCGAGCCGACGGGGGGCGAGGTCAAGCGCGTCCATGCCGGGCTGGGCGCGCGCAACGGCGTGCTGGCCGCGGATTTCGCCGAACTTTCGGCCGTGACCGCGCCCCTGCAGGCGGCCGAGGGCGCCTATGGCGTGGCCGGCCTGTTCGGCGGCCCGCTGCAAGCGGTCGAGCCGGGCGAGAAGCAGATCCATGTCATCAGCCTCAAGCCCTATTCCTGCTGCCGGCTGTTCCATTCGACCATCGACGCCCTGCGCGAGGTGACGGATGATTTCACCGTCCCCACCGAGAGCATCGCCGAGATCCTGATCCAGGGCCCGCGCCTGGTCGCCGAACAGCACATGACGCGGGCCGAATCGACCATGACCGCGCAATACAGCTGCCCCTATATCGTCGCGGCGACCCTGGCCTACGGCCCGACCCGCTACGACGCCTATGGCGAGGAATTCCTGGACGATCCGCGCATCCTGTCGCTGGTCGCCAAGGTCCGCTTCCAGGTCGATGCCGAGATCGAGCGGGAATATTACCCGCGCCAGTTCGCCTCGCGCGTGACGATGCGCCTTGCCGATGGCGGCACGCGCTCGGCCCTGGTGGTGGACAGCGTGGGAACGGCCCGCAAGCCGCTGAGCGTCGCGCAGATCATCGCCAAGGGCGACGGGCTGGCGCATCTGGGCCGCTTCCCCAGCGGCGGCGCGCTGGCCGCCGCGCTCTGGGACGACGCAAGCGACGCCCGCAGGCTTGCGCAGGTTCTGAACGGCACGCCCGCTGCCTGAGCCGCGGCTGCCACATCCAGGAGGAGGAAGGAATGACGGCCGAGGACAAGCTGCAACGCCTGCTCGACATCGAGGACATCAAGACCCTGATGGCGAAATACTGCCACGGCATCGACAGGAAGGACGAACCGACCTTCATGAGCATCTGGGCCGAGGACGGCGACTATCTGCTGCCCCGCGGCGAGGGGCATGGCATCGAGGGCATCCGGCAACTGGTGCAGAAGGTCTGGCGCGAGGTGCCGCAATGCCACCACCACATCACCAACCCGGTGATCGAGGTGGACGGCGACAAGGCCGCGGCCAAGACCGACGTGACCTATTTCCGGCTGACCGCGGACGGCATCCACCAGCTTCTGTCGGGGGGCTACGCCTTCAGCTTTGCCCGCACCGGCGCGGGTTGGAAGGTCCGGTCGCTGAAGTTCGAAAGCTTCGTCTCGGCCAGCCCGGTCTTCAAGGAAAACATCCGGGGCTGATCCCCGCGGCAAGGGATGGAAGCGATCATGAGAATGCAGGGAAAACGCGCCGTGGTGACGGCGGGCGCCTCGGGCATGGGCCGGGCCGGCGCCCGGCTTTTCGCGCAGAACGGCGCCAGCGTCGCGGTGGTGGACGTGAACGCCGAGGCCACGGCCGAGGTCGTGGCCGGGATCGAGGCAGAGGGCGGCAAGGCGACAGGCATCGTCGCCGACCTGTCCCGCCCCGAGGAATGCAGCCGCATCATCGCCGAGGCGGCCGAAGCCCTGGGCGGCATAGACACGCTGTGGTCCCATGCCGGGACGCCCGGCCCGACCGAGGTCGAGGGCATCGACCTGGAGCAATACGACTTTTCCGTGGCGCTGAACCTGACCTCGGCCCTGGTCTGCGCAGGCGAGGTCGCGCCGCATATGCGCGCCGCGGGCGGGGGTGCGATCCTCTTCACCTCGTCGGTCGGCGGGCTGGTCGGCTCGATGATGAGCCCGGTCTATTCGGCGGTGAAGTTCGGCATCGTCGGCTTTACCCAGTCGCTGGCGCAGCGCTTTGCCGCCGACCGCATCCGGGTGAACGCGGTCTGCCCCGGCCCGGTCGAGACGCCGATGCTGCCCTTCTTCATGAACCGCAACGTGGACGAGGCCGGCAAGGAGGCCAACCTGGCCCGCATCATGGCCGCCGTCCCGCTGGGTCGCCTGGCCCAGCCCGAAGAGATCGCCCATGCCGCGCTGTGGCTTCTGTCGGACGATGCCTCTTATGTGACGGGCGTGGCGCTGCCGGTCGATGGCGGCTACGTCGCCCGCTGAGCGCCCTGCGCGGCCGCTTCAGGCGCGGCCGCGCAATTCCTCGATCAGCGCCGCCAGCGCCGGGGGCTGCTGGCGGCGGCTGGGATAATAGAGGTGATAGCCCTCGAAGGTCTTTCGGCAATCGGCCAGCACCTCGACCAGCCGCCCGTCGCGCAGATGCGCGTCCACATAGCCCAGGGGCAGGTAGGCATAGCCGAACCCCGCCAGGCAGGCCGCGCGCACCAGCGCGATCGAGGTAAAGACCTGCCGCCCGGAAATGGTGACATGCATGTCCTTGCCATCCACGGTGAAATGCCACGGGAAGATCTCGCCATGCGTCGGCAGCCGCAGGTTGATGCAATCCTGCCCCGCCAGATCCTGCGGCCGGGCGGGCGCCTTGCCCGCGGCCACCCGTTCGGGCGTCGCCACCACCGCCATGGGCACGTCCGGCCCGATGCGCAGCGCGATCATGTCCTGCGACACCAGCCGGCCGCGGCGGACGCCGGCGTCCTGGCGCTGGCCGATGATGTCGCCGCGCCCGTAATCCGTGGTCAGCTCCAGCGCGATGTCGGGATATTTGCGCAGGAAGGGCTGCAACAGCGGCCATAGCACGCTGTCGATGGCATATTCGTCGGCCGAGATGCGGATCGTGCCGGCGGGCTTGTCCCGCAGGCTGCCAAGCTGGGCGAAACCCTGCTCGATCTCGGCCAGGGCGGGGTGGACGCTTTTCAGCAGCCGCTCGCCCGCCTCGGTCAGCGAGACGTTGCGGGTGGTGCGGTTGAACAGGCGCACGCCGGTGCGTTCCTCGAGATTGCGGATCGTCTGGCTCAGCGCCGATTGCGACACCCCCAGCCGCGCGGCGGCGCGGGTGAAGTTGCCCTCTTCGGCGGCGGCGACGAAGGCGTTCAGGTCGCGAAGATCCTCGGTGTTCATTCATAAGACCCGCTAATGGCCGTATTCCGATTGCCCCATCTAATCGCAAGAAGCCGGCTTGGCTATATTCCGGTCATCGCGGCGGCCCAGCCGGTCCGCCCCATCTTCAAGACCTATCCTTGATCCCACCCCGCCCGAAAGCGGCAAAGAGGAGAACCGAACCATGAAATCCGTGAGCTTCAGGAACAAGACCTGGGACGTGGCCGCCGACCTGCATCTTCCCGAAGGGTTCGACGAGGGCGGGAAATACCCGGCCATTATCGTCGCCCATCCGATCAGCTCGTGCAAGGAACAGACCGCGGCGATCTATGCCGCGAAACTGGCCGAGCTGGGCTATGTCTGCCTGGCCTTCGACGCCTCGACCCAGGGCGCAAGCGGTGGGCCTGGGCGATACCTGGAAGACCCGGCCACCCGCGTCGAGGATTTCCGCTGCGCGGTCGACTACCTGGTGGCGCAGGATTTCGTCGATGCCGACCGCATCGGCGTCCTGGGCATCTGCGGCGGCGGCGGCTATGCGGTCAATGCCGCGATGACCGAAC
Organism: Paracoccus versutus; assembly: GCF_029909795.1. Taxonomy (NCBI): domain Bacteria; kingdom Pseudomonadati; phylum Pseudomonadota; class Alphaproteobacteria; order Rhodobacterales; family Paracoccaceae; genus Paracoccus; species Paracoccus versutus. The sequence goes on along the minus strand of NZ_CP038196.1, from coordinate 1,800,885 downwards.
GCCGCTTCAAGGCCGTCGCCACCGTCGTCGGCGCCAATTACGGCCGGATCTCGCGCGAGGGCGATCTCAGCCCCGACGCGGCCATCAAGGCGCTGGAGGGCATCTGCGCGCAGCGCACCGCCGAGGCGCGCGGGGCCGAGCCGGCGATCACCAGCTATATCCCGCGCTCGCAGGAGGAGCTGGAAGCCACGGGCATCAAGGATGTCGATGTGGTCGAGGCGGTGGACTACTACACCACCCAGCGCGGCCGGCAGCCCGGCTCGCCGAACAGGCTCAACGTGGTCAGCACGCAGGCCGGCTTCGGCTTCGATGCGTTCCATCTGGCGGACCAGCTGCTGACCCAGCCCTTGCAGATCATCGTCGGCGGCGGCCAGGCCGGTGCCTTCGGTTCCTATCGCGACGGGTTCGAGCTGTTCGACAAGGCGCGCTCGGCCAGGAAGAACATCCTGGTCGTGCCCGGCGCCACTCATTACGACCTCTATGACCAGCCCGAGCCGGTCGGGAAGGCCATGGCGCAGCTCAAGACCTTCTTCGCCGAGAACCTCTAGCAGGGGCCGCTTCGGCAAGACCGAAATGCGGCTTCGAAATCCACGAGTTGGATGGCGGGCGCGGCGGGCCTAATTTCCGCCCCAAGGCGGCGCGTCCGGCAGAACGGAAAAGAGCCACGGCAAGGCTGGTTCGGAAGCGGCGGCGACGGGATCGTCCGCCGCTTTCGCTTGCGCCCCGTCCGGCGCCCATCACGAGGAGGAAGGCATGAGCAAGGCAAAAGGCCCGCTGGCGGGCATCAGGATCATCGAGCTGGGCGGGGTCGGCCCGGTGCCCTTCGCCGCGCTGCTGCTGGCCGACATGGGGGCCGAGGTCATCCGCATCGACCGCGCCGAGGCCGGCGACGGCGGCCTGCCGGGCGATCCGCGGCTGCATCTGCTCAACCGCGGCCGCCGCAGCCTGGCCCTGGACCTGAAGAACCCCAAGGCGGTCGAGACCGTGCTGCGGCTGGTGCGCGGTGCCGATGCGCTGATCGAGGGGTTCCGGCCCGGTGTCGCCGAGCGGCTGGGGCTGGGCCCCGAGGAATGCCAGGCCGCCAATCCGCGCCTGGTCTATGGCCGCATGACCGGCTGGGGGCAGGACGGCCCGCTGGCGCGCGAGCCGGGCCACGACATCAACTATATCGCCCTGACCGGCGTGCTGCATTCGGTGGGGCAGGCCGGCGGCCCGCCGGTCATCCCGCTGAACCTGGCCGGCGATTTCGGCGGCGGCTCGCTTTACCTGGTGATGGGCGTGCTTGGCGCGCTGCTCGAGGCCAGGGGCTCGGGGCGGGGGCAGGTGGTCGATGCGGCGATGGTGGACGGCTCGGCCTCGCTGATGACGCTGATCTACGGCGCGCTCGCCATGGGCTACTGGACGGATGAGCGCGGGGCGAACCGGCTGGATTCCGGCGCGCCCTTCTACAACGTCTATGAGACGGCGGACGGCAAGCATATCGGTATCGGCGCCAACGAGACGCGGTTTTATCGCAACGCGGTCAAGCTGCTGGGCCTTGAGGATGCCGGCCTGCCCGACCAGCACGACAAGGAAGGCTGGCCGCTGATCCGCGAGAAATTCGCCGAGGCCTTCCGCAGCCGCACCCGCGACGAATGGGTGGCGCTGGCCGAGGGGCGCGAGGTCTGCATTGCCCCGGTCCTGTCGCTGCACGAGGCGCCGGCGCATCCGCATCTGCGTGCCCGCCACACCTTCGTCGAGGTGGACGGGGTGATCCAGCCCGCCCCGGCGCCGCGCTTCAGCCGCACCCCCGGCGCCATCCAGTGCCCGCCTGCGCGTCCGGGCGAACACAGCGACGCGATCCTGGCGGACTGGGGCTTTTCGGGCCCGGAAATCGTGGCGCTGCGCGACAGCGGCGCCGTCGCCTGAGGCGCGGGCCGCGATCGATCCGGCCGGTCACTTCCGGCCGGGTTTCTCGTTGGCGATGAAGCGGGCGCGCAGGCCGTAGCGTTCGACCATCTCCTCGATGATCTTCAGCACGGTCTTTTCCACCGTCAGGCTGACCATCGACACCGCCCGGCTGCGCTTGCGCGTCAGGTAGACGGTGCGGTTGAAGCCGGGATCCTTGATGCGGATCAGCACCAGCTTGCCTTCCTCGACCAGCTTGGCGACCGGGGCATGGGGCAGGATGCTGAAGGCGCTGGCGCGGCTGACCATCTCGATGATCTGCGACAGCGAGTCGATCTCGACGATGACGTTGAGGTTCAGCCCATGGGCGCGGGCAAAGCGCTCGATGGCGTGGCGGGCGCTGTGGGGCAGGCCGGGCATGACCAGCGGCAGCTCGCCCAGCTGCGAGGCGGGGATGGAATAGCCGCCGTCCTCGTCCGGCTCGACCGGGACATTGTCCTCGGCCGCCACGACGAAGATCTCTTCCTCCAGGATCGCATCGGTCTGAAAGCCGGTGCTGGGCGGCATGGTGTAGACGAAGCCCATGTCCAGCTGCTCCTGCTCGATCCAGTCGAGGATATGGCCCGACAGCCCCTCGGTCAGGTGCAGCCGGATGCCGGGCGCCTCGAGCCGCATGGTCTCGGCCAGCGGGATGCTGACCAGCAGGCTCAGCGAAGGCGGCAGCCCGATCGAGACCGTGCCCTGCAATTCGTCGCTCATCTCGCGCAGGCTGTCGGTCAGGGCGCGCGCCACGTCGACCAGCTTGTGCCCCTCGCGCGCCAGGAAGCGGCCGGCCTCGGTCAGGGTGACGCCGCGCGGGCCGCGGATGGCGAGCTTGGTGTTCAGCCGCGCCTCCAGCCGCGCGACATGTTCCGACAGCGACGGCTGCGCCAACCCCAGCGCATTGGCCGCCTTGGAGATGGAGCCGTGCTTGGCCAGCATCAGGAAATAATAGACATGCTTGATGTCGATGTCCGGCGCCTGCGCGCGGGTGGCTCTGCTCACGAATACTCCCCCTTGGACGGCGGATCGGGGCCATAGGCTTTCCCTTGAACATTCGGCAAGTCGGCCCGCCTGATCGTCGATCCTGCTCCCTGCCCGCCATTTTCGCGGCATGGCCGCATTATTGTCAAAGGGTTTTCCGCGACCGGCCTGGGACGGGGGCGGCCATAGGAAAAAGCGATGCCATGTCTAGGGCCTGCCGTTTTCGATAAGGCTTCTCGCTCGGACGGATAGGGGGTTATCAACAAGGCGCATCCGGCCGCGGCGGCCGGAGACGGCACGAGGCGCGGCGATCTTGCCGCCGGATCGGAGGGGGAATCCTATGCGCGGCATGGTCTTTCAAGGTGACAACAAGGTCGAGTTGCTGAATTTCGACGACCCGACGCCCGGCCCCGGCGAGGTGGTGGTCCAGATGAAGGCCTCGGGCATGTGCGGCAGCGACCTGCATTTCTATCGCCACGGCATGGCCGAGGTCATCAAGATGCTGGGCTTCAAGGATCTGGCGTCGCGCGGCATCGACCCCGATGCCCCGATCATCGGCGGGCACGAGCCCTGCGGCGTGATCGCCGAGGTCGGCGCGGGGGTGGATGCCAAGACCTTCAAGCCCGGCGACCGGGTGATGGTGTTCCATTACGAGGGCTGCACGCATTGCGACCATTGCCGCAGCGGCTGGACCCAGCTTTGCGACCAGGGGGCGGCGCCGCATGGCGTCATCAAGCACGGCGGCCATGCCGATTACATCAAGGTGCCGGCCAGTTCGCTGGTGCATCTGCCGTCCGACCTATCCTTCAAGGGCGGCGCGGCGGTGACATGCGGCACCGGCACCGCCTATGGCGCGCTGCTGCGGCTGGACATCAGCGCGCGCGACACGCTGGCGGTCTTTGGCCTGGGCCCGGTCGGGCTGTCGGCGGTGCAGCTTGCCGCCGCCATGGGGGTCGAGGTGATCGGCGTCGACATCAACGCCCAGCGGGTGGCCAATGCGCGGAACTTCGGCGCGGCGCATGTGATCGACGCCAGCAAGCTGGATCCGGTCGAGGAAATCCGCAAGCTGACCCGCGGCAAGGGCGTCTCCTGTGCCATGGATTGCGCCGGGGGCGAGGTGCCCAAGCAGCAGGCCGTGCGCTCGACCAGGGTCTGGGGCAAGATCGCGCTGGTCGCGGTGGGCGGCAACCTGAACGTGGACGGGATGAAGGACCTGATCGGCAAGCAGCGCACGGTGATCGGCTCCTACACCTTCTCCGAGGTAGGCATGAAGGATTGCGCCTGGTTCATCGCCGACCACGGCGTCGAGGTGGACAGGCTTTTCACCGACGAATGGAAGCTGGACCAGGCCGCCCAGGCCTATGAGGATTTCAACAAGCAGGCCGGCGGCAAGGGCGTCTTCCTGTTCTGAAGCAAAGGGGGGAAACGGCCATGACGGCGCGGCGCATCGAACTGAAGCATCCCGGCAGGTTCTATATCGGCGGCGAATGGGTCGAACCGGCCGGGACCGGCACGTTCGACGTGCTGGATTGCGCGACGGAAGAGGTCGCGGCCACCGTCGCCCGTGCCGAATCCGCGGATATGCGCCGTGCCGTGCAGGCGGCGCGCGCGGCCTTCGACCAAGGTCCCTGGCCGCGCATGACCCCGGCCGAGCGCGCGCCCTTCCTGGAAAGGCTGGCCGAGCGGCTGGAGGCGATGAACGACGATTTCGCCCGGATCTGGAGCATCGAGTCCGGCGTCGTCTACAGGGTCGCGCAGCCGCGCATCGGCCTGTTCATCAGCGGCGCGTTCCGCCAATACGCCGCCATGGCCGCGACCTATCCCTTCGAGGTCGAGCAGCGCGCGCAGACCGGCCACAGGGGCCTGCGCGTGCAAGAGCCGGTGGGCGTCACCGCCGTCATCATCCCCTGGAACGGACCGGCGGGCCTTCTGGCCTACAAGGTCGCGCCGGCGCTGCTGGCCGGCTGCACGGTCATCGTCAAATCGGCGCCCGAGGCGCCCTGCTCGGCCTATCTTTTCGCCGAGATCTGCGACGAGATCGGGCTGCCGCCGGGCGTGGTGAACATCCTGACCGCCGACCGCGCCGAATCCGAGGAACTGGTGCGCGACCCCGGCGTGGACAAGATCACCTTCACCGGCTCGACGGCGGCCGGCCGGCGCATCGCCTCGGCCGCGGGCGAACGCATCGCGCGGGTCACGCTGGAACTGGGCGGCAAGTCGCCCGCCGTGGTGCTGGACGATTACGACATCGAGACGGCGGCGAATACGCTGGGTGGGTTCTTCTTCGGCTACCTGACCGGGCAGGTCTGCCACAGCCTGACGCGGATCATCGTGCCGCGCGCGAAACATGACGCGATGGTCGAGGCGCTGTCGGCGGTGGCGCAAGGGATCGTGCTGGGCGATCCCTTCGACGCGGCGACCACCTCGGGGCCGCTTGCGCTTGCGCGCCAGCGCGACACGGTGGAGCGCTATGTGGCGCAGGGCCTGGCCGAGGGCGCGCGGCTTGCCACCGGCGGCCGGCGGCCGTCGCATCTGAACCGGGGGTTCTTCTTCGAGCCGACGGTCTTCGGCAATGTCTCGAACGACATGACCATCGCGCGCGAAGAGATCTTCGGCCCGGTTCTGGGCGTGATCGCGGTCGAGGACGAGGCCGAGGCGATCCGCACCGCCAATGACACCATCTTCGGCCTGAACGGCGCGGTCTTCACCAACGACCGCGACCGGGCGCTGCGGGTGGCGCGGCAGATCCGCTCGGGCACGGTGGGCCACAACGGGCCGCGCACGGATTTCTCGATCGGCTTCGGCGGCTTCCGGCAGTCGGGCATCGGCCGCGAGGGCGGGCCCGAGGGGCTGGCCGCCTTCCTGGAAAGCAAGACCATCGTGCTGGACGAGCCCGCCTAGGCCGGGCCGGCGCGCTACAGCTCCAGCCGGCGCAGGAACTCCGGCACCGGGATGGCGCGGCGGGCGTTCAGGTCCACCGTGACCATGCTGTGCTCGACGAAGGCGAGCTTCTGGCCGGCATGGGTTTCGACCGAATGGGTGACGGTGAAGAATTTCGCCCCCACCTGCGACACGCGCGAGCGGATGCGGACGGGCGTGCCGGCGGCCGCATCGGAGATCTGCGTCACGCGGGTCTCGACCGCCATGCGGCTGATGCCGGTCTCGCGCCGCAATTCGTCGGTAAAGCCCAGCTGGCCGACATGGAAATGCGAGGCCAGCGCGACGCGGCGCACCAGCTCCTCGAACAGCAGCCGGCCGCGATGGTCCAGTTCCCAGGGGCGGATCGGCCCGGTCTCGGCCAGGGTGGCGCCGCGCTCGCTGTCCCAGCGGGCGTCGTCGCGACCGGCCAGGCCGCGGGGCAGGGCCAGGCGCGCGGCGCTGGCCGGGACGTCCGGCAAGAGGCCCCGCACGGCGATGCCGCCGATGTCCAGCGCCGTCGCCGCCAGCTGGCCCAGGCTGGACAGCCGGTGCAGGATCGCGCCGGCATGGGCGCCGTCCGCCAGCCGGGCCGAGCGGACCTCGACCCCGGCGCCGACGAAAAGCTCGCGGTGAAAGCGGATATAGCGGGTCAGCGGCGGGGCCTCGCCCAGGTCGGTGACGCCGGGCAGGGTCGGGATCGTCTCCAGCGCCAGCTGGAAGCTGCGGCCATAGAAACGCGCGTTCCAATGGTCGTTGAAGTCGCATTCCCAGCTTTCGACGCGGCTGTGCAGCGTCGGGATGCCGAACTCGCTCATCCCCATGGTCCTTTCTCATGCGCCTCGCGGGCCAGCGCCTCGCGGTGATCGGGATGGGCGATGGCGATCATGCGGTCAACCCGCTGGCGCAAGGACAGGCCGCGCAGGTCGGCCACGCCGTGTTCGGTGACGATCACGCAGGATTCCGCCCGCGGCACCGAGGCCGGGCCTGAAAGCCGGGCGACGATGCGGCTGTGCGCGCCCGCCGTCGAGGGCAGGGCGATGATCGGCACGCCGCCCGGACTGGCGCCGGCGGCGCGCAGGAAGTCGATGATGCCGCCCACCGCGCCGACATAGCGCCCGCCCGCGACCTCGCTGTTGACCTGGCCGGTCAGGTCCACCTCGACCGCCGAGTTCAGCGCCACGAAGCGGTCGAGCCGGCCCAGCACCTTTGGATCATGGGTGTATTCGGTGCCGCGCAGCTCGATCTGCGGGTTCAGGTGCGCCAGCCGGCGCAGGGCGGGGCCGCCCATCAGCACGCCGCCCACGGTGACGCCGGGGTCTATCGGCTTGCGGCTGTTGGTGATCACGCCCGCCTGCTGCAGGGCGGCCACGCCGTCGCCCAGGCTGCCGCTGTGGATGCCCAGGTCGCGGCGGTCGCCCAGTTGCGCCAGCGCCGCGTCGGGGATCGCGCCGATGCCGGTTTGCAGGGTGGCGCCGTCCTCGACCAGCGTGGCGACATGGCGGCCGATGGCGGTCTCGACCGGGCCGATGCGGGCGGGGGCGTCGGGCAGGGGCGCGTCGCTGTCCACCAGCAGCGCGAAATCGTCGCGGGTCAGGTAGGGGCCGCCGAAGGTCCAGGGCACGTCCGGGTTGACCTCGGCGATGATGGCGCGGGCGCGGGACAGGGGCGCGGTCAGGTATTCCCGCGCCATGCCCAGGCTGTAGCGGCCGCGCGCGTCGGGGGGCGAGACCTGCAGCATCGCCACGTCGGCCCGCAGCAGCTGCGGCAGGCGCGAGTAATGCACCGGCAGGATGTCCAGCACCCCGGCCTGCATCAGCGCGCGGTTGGTGCCGCTGGCGCAATAGGCCAGGAAGTCGATATGGTCGGCATGTTCGGGCCCGAGCAGGCCGGACAGGCCGATGCCCAGAAAGACCCGCACCCCGCCCAGCCGGCCGCGCTGCTCGGCCAGCATGCGGATCAGGCGGCGCGGCTCGGCATGGGACTGGCCCCAGATCAGGCAATCGCCCGGACGGATGATGCGGGACAGGTCGGGATCGGTGGGCATGGCTTTCTCCATGACGGCGCCCCGGCATGCCGGGGCGCCCGCGGTTTCGGTTTCGGGCCCTCGTCACATGTGGTTCGGCAGCCACATGACCATGGCGGGGAAGGCCAGCATGATGGCGATGGCGATGAGATGGGCCCAGACATGCGGCAGCACGCCCCAGAACACGTCGCCGGTCGGGATGCGGGCGTATTTCGACACCACGAAGCAGTTGAGCCCCAAGGGCGGCGTGACCAGCCCGACCTCGGCGGTGACGATCAGCACCACGCCGAACCACACCAGGTCGAAGCCCATCGAGGTCAGCAGCGGCGCCAGCACCGGCACGGTCAGCACCAGGATCGCCATCTGGTCCATGAAGCAGCCCAGGATCAGGATGACCACGATCAGCAGCACCATGATGACCCAGCGGTTGACCTCGAGCGCGCCGACCCAGTCGATGATCATGGCGGTGGTCTGGGTCAGCGCGAAGAAGGTGGTGAAGACATGCGCGCCCAGGATGATGATCGCCAGCATGCAGGAGGTGCGGGTGGCGCGGGCGATGATGGCGTAGATCTCGGCGAGCGAGGTGTCCTTGTGGCGGCGGCTGAGATAGAGCAGGCCCGCGGCGAAGGCGCCGACGGCCGAGGCCTCGGTCGGCGTGGTGATGCCGGTGTAGATGGCGCCGGTGACGACCAGCATCAGCAGCACCATGGGCAGGATCAGCCGCAGCAGCGCCAGCTTTTCGCGCAGCGGGAAGGCCTGGCTCAGCGGCGCGTGCTCGGGGTTGCGCGCGGCCAGGACATAGACGGTCAGCGCGATGGTGAGGGTGACGAGGATGCCGGGCACGACGCCGGCGATGAGCATCTTGGCGACGCTGACATCGGCCAGCAGCGCATAGACCACCATGGCGATCGAGGGCGGGATCAGCATGGCGAGCGTGCCCGAGATGGCGACGACGCCCGATGCCATGCGCTTGTCGTAGCCGTATTTCAGCATGGCCGGCAGCGAGGTCGAGGCGAGCGTGGCGGCGGATGCGGTCGAGGATCCGCAGATGGCGCCGAAGCCTGCGCCGGCGAGCGCGGTTGCGATGCCGAGCCCGCCGCGGACGCGGCCGAACCACGCGGCCGCGGCCTGGAACAGGTCGTCGGCGACGCCCGAGCGCAGCACGAATTCGGCCATCAAGAGGAACATCGGGATGGCGAGGAATTCATAGGACGAGGCGCTGTCCTTGGGCATGCTGGAGAGGATGCCGAGCAGCGCCGATCCGCCGCCGATCCAGTAGATGCCAAGCGCGCCCGAGGCGATCAGGGTAAAGCCCACCGGCATGCCCGCCGCCAGCAGCACGAACATGAGAAGGACGATGATGGTGGCGATCATTCGTGATGTTCCTTGATTTCGACGCCGGTGGTGTGATCGACGACATCGGGATCGGATCCGCGCAGCAGCAGGGTCAGGGCATGGGCGCAAAGGCGCACCACCAGCAGGGCGAAGCCCAGCACGATGGGCAGCTGCGACACCCAGGCCGGCCAGGTGATGTAGCCGGGCAGGAATTCGTTGCGGGTATAGGCATGGGCCATCTCGCCCCAGGCGCCATGGGCGACGACGGCGAAGATCGCAGCGCCCAGCAGCGACCACAGGATGTCCAGCAGGCGGCGAAGCCGCGGTGCCATGATGCTGCGGAACAGGTCGATATTGATGTGGTCGCCCTGTTGGAACGTGGCCGAGATCGCGAAATAGGTCGCGGCGATCATCAGGTAATAGCTGATCAGTTCGAAGGCCCAGGGCAGCGGCGCGTGAAAGGCATAGCGCGAGAACGCGTCATAGGACACGATGAACATGATCAGCGTGACGCATATGACGGCAAGCGCAAGCCCCAGCCGTTCCAGTGATATGATAACCTTTCCCATTTCTCCTCCCATGTGCCGCCAGCCGGGACGGCGCCGATTTTTCAGATGACCCGGCCTTGCGGCCCGCGCGCGCAAGCGAAGCCCGATCGGCCCCTTTTCTCCTGGTCCGATGATTTCCGGCTTGTGTCCGATAGGGTTGCCCGCGATCGGCGGGCATCGGATCCGGGGTAGATGCGGCCGATTTTACATCCGCAGCCGCGTTTCCCGCAAACCTTCCCAAAGGCATCATCGCCGAAGCGGGACGTCCCATAGGGAAAGGCTATGGTTTTGGCAGACGCATAGCCAATCCCATGGCCGGCCCCTCAGGCATAGGGGTTCGCTGCCTGTCCGGTGGTGCTGATGACGGTGGTGCGGGTTTCCAGGTAGGGGTCGAGCGCGTCGATGCCGTTCTCGCGCCCCCAGCCGCTTTGCTTGAAGCCGCCATAGGGCAGCGACCAGCGCACGTAGCGATAGGTATTGACCCAGACGCTGCCGGCCTCGATCCGGTTCGAGACCCGATGCGCCCGGCCCAGGTCGTTGGTCCAGAGCCCCGCGGTCAGGCCGAAGGGCGTGTCGTTGGCGATCTCGATCGCCTCTTCCTCGCCGTCGAAGGGGATCAGCGCGGCGACCGGGCCGAAGATTTCCTCGCGGGCGATGCGCATCTGGTTGGTCACGCCGGCATAGACCGTGGGCTCCACGAAATAGCCGCCGGCCAGGTCCGGCCGGTCGATCCGGCGGCCCCCGGCCAGGAGTTCGGCGCCCTCCGCGCGGCCGATCTCGAAATAGGACAGGGTCTTGTCCAGCTGCTGCTGGCTGTTCTGCGGCCCCATCCGGGTCGCCTCGTCCATCGGCATGCCGACGCGCACGGTGGCGGCACGCTGGCGGAACATCTCGGCCACGCGGTCGTAGACCGGGCGCTCGACCAGAACGCGCGACCCCAGCGCGCAGCTTTGCCCGCAATTCGTCCAGGCCGAGGAGGTGGCCGAGTTCAGCGCCTGCTCCAGGTCGGCATCGGCAAAGATGATATGCGGTGCCTTGCCGCCCAGCTCGAAGGTAAAGCGCTTCAGGCTGTCGGCGCCGGTCTTCAGCATGCGCTTTGCGGTCGCCCCCGAACCGGTGAAGGACACCTTGTCCACGCCCGGATGGCCGACCAGGTGGTCGCCGATCTCGTGCCCGTGGCCGGGGACGATGTTCAGGACGCCCGGCGGCAGGCCCGCACGCTCGGCGATGCGGCCCAAGAGCAGGGTCGAGACCGGCGTGGTTTCGGCCGGCTTCACCACCAGGGTGCAGCCGGCGGCCAGCGCCGCGCCCAGCTTCAGGCAGATGGTCATCAGGGGCGCGTTCCAGGGCGTGATCGCGGCGACCACGCCGACCGGGACGCGGGTGGTGAAGCAATGCACGCTGTCGTCCATCGGCACCGTGGTGCCCAGCGTCTTGTCGGCCAGCGAGGCGAACCAGTGATACCAGGCCACCTCGGCGCCCAGGTCGGCGCGGGCATCGACGATCAGCCGGCCGCTGTCGCGGACCTCATGCTCGATGATCTCGGGGATCGCCTCGCGGAAGGCCTCGGCAAAGCGGCGCAGCATGGCCGCGCGCTCATGCGCCGGCATCCGCCGCCAGGGGCCGCGAAAGGCGGCGCGGGCGGCCTCGACGGCGCGGTCGACTTCCTGCTTGCCGGCAAAGGCGACCAGCGCCCAGGGCCTGCCGGTGGCGGGGTCGATGCTGTCCACCAGCGCGCCGTCGATCGGCTTCACCCATTCGCCGTTTATATAGAGATGCTCGAAACGCTCTGGTTCCGTCGCCTTGGCCATGTCTTTCCTCCCCGATGCCGGGCGCGAATCCTGCCGGACGAACCGCAGGTGAATCTGCGCGGGATTTTAGGGACGGGGTTTTGCCCTAGGCAAGCATCCTGCCGAAAGGCTGCGGAAGTCATAGGGATATTCATGACGAGATATAGAAAAACCCAATAACCAGGCAGCGCTGGGAAAGGAGCCTCAGAAAATTTCCCATGAATAACAGCTGGTTGGATTTTCGATGTTCCGCCGGCCAGCCAATTCGATTTTCTCGAATTGCCGTTTCAGGAAACGCAAGTTGGTTCCTGGGCCGCGTCTGCCTAGCTTGCCCTCAACGCGGCCTGGCGGATCGCCCGGTCGCCTTACTATGGATTTCAGGAGGACGGAATGGACAAGAATTTTCTGGACGAGGGGCAGGCGCTTTGGCTTGAGACGGTGAACCGTTTCATGGATGACGAGGTGACTGTCGAATATATCCGCAAATGCGACATGAACCGCGACTATCCCTATGAAGCCTATGACAAGATCGCCAGGCAGGGCTGGCTGGGGCTGCTGTTCAAGGAAGAGGACGGCGGCGCCGGCGGCGACATCTTCGACTACACGCTGATGGCCGAGGGCCTGGGCAAATACGGCTTCGACTTCGCCGCCGCCATCCTGGTGCCGACCTTCACCGCGATGAACATCCAGAAATACGGCAGCGAAGAACAGAAGGCGCAATACATCAAGCCCTTCATCGACGGCAAGATCCGCTTCTCGGTCTCGATCTCGGAACCGGGCGCGGGGTCGGACGCCTCGAACACCGCCACGCGGGCGCGGCGCGACGAGAACGGCGACTGGATCGTCACCGGCTCGAAGCTGTGGTGCTCGGGCGCGGCGGCGAACAACACCGTCATCGCCATGCTGGTGCGCACCGATGCCGACGACAAGCATGGCGGGCTGTCGATCCTGCTGATCCCGAACGACACGCCGGGCATGGTCATCAACAAGCTGCCGACGCTGTCGCGCCACGCCACCGGCACCACCGAGATCTTCCTCGACGAGGTCAAGGTGCCCGGCAACGCCCTCCTGGGCAAGGAAGGCCAGGGCTGGGAAATCATCCTGGCGCATCTGGAGCTGGAACGCTGCTCGGTCGCCGCCGCCTATGTCGGCAACGCCCAGACCGCGGTCAACAAGGCCACGCAATACGCCCATGAACGCATCCAGTTCGGCCGCCCGATCTGGGACTTCCAGGTGCTGCGCCACATGCTGGCCGAGCGCCAGACCGAAGTCGATGCCGCCCGCCTGCTGTGCTATCGCGCCGCCCGCATGGCGGCCGCCAAGATCCCCTGCTCGCGCGAGGTGTCGATGGCCAAGCTTTATGGCTCCGAGACGCTGAAGCAATGCGCGCTGACCGGGATGCAGGTGCTGGGCGGCCACGCCAACCTGCCCGAGGCCGACATGGAGCGCTACCTGCGCGAAAGCGTGCAGTCCACGATCGGCGGCGGCACCTCGCAGATCCAGAAGACGATCATCTCGAAGTCGATGCGGCTCTGACCCGCGTCGCGCGGCGCCGCCGGTCGCCTCCCCGCCGCGGCGCCGCCTCCCCCAAGGAGGATGCAACCCATTGAAAGGATGAAGCCATGATTGCGGACAATCGCGTCAACACCCCGCTGGACGAGCTGGAAATCGGCCATGTCTTCCGCTCGCCTGGCCGCACCGTGACCGAAACGGATGTGGTCAATTTCTGCATGCTGACCGGCAACTGGATCGAGATCCACTCGAACACCGAATATTCGTCCAAGACCCGCTGGGGCGAACGCATCGTGCAGGGCCAGCTGACCTTCTCGCTGATCTCGGGGCTCCTGCAGTTCGGCCCGGCGATCCAGGCCAATTACGGCGTCGACAAGCTGCGTTTCCTGCACCCGGTCAAGATCGGCGACACGGTCTATGCCACCGGCGAGGTCATCGCCAAGAAGGACAAGGACGACAAGTTCGGTGTCGGCACCTTCCTGATCAAGGCCTATAATCAGAACGGCGACGTGCTTCAGCGCAGCGAATGGTCGATCCTGATGCTGCGCAAGCGTGCCGACCTGGAAGAGCTGATGGCCCAGGCCACGCCGATCTTCAAGGACTGACGCCATGAGCCCCAGCCCCGCCACCGGCCCTGTCGCCGCCATCGTCGGCATGGGCGATGCCTATGCCAGCCGCGACAACCGCAAGGATCCGATGCGGCTGGCGGTCGAGGCCGCCCGCGCCGCGCTGAAGGACGCCGGCATCGGCCGGCAGCAGGTCGATGCGGTCTTCACCGGCCGCTCGCCCTGGGCCGACAAGCGCTCGCAATGGTCCAACATCTTCATCTCGCACATGCAGATGCCGGTGACGATCAACAGCGAGCTGACGATGCACGGCGCGGGCCTGACCGCCAGCCTGGGCATGGCCGCGCAGATGATCGCCGCCGGCAAGGCCGAATACGTGCTCTGCCTGCAAAGCGACGCCACCGAGCTTTTCGTCGACGCGGTGGCCATGGGCGCCGAGGCCGATGCCGACCCGCAGTTCGAGATCCCCTACGGCCCCACCATCCCCTCGCTCTATGCCCAGGCGGCCTGCCGCTACATGCACGAGTTCGGCGTGACCGAGGAGGATTTCGCCCAGGTCGCCATCGCCAACCAGGCATGGGGCGTGAAGCACCCCCATGCCGCCAAGGCCCGCTTCGGCGAGATCGACGCGCAGAAGGTGCTGGCCTCGCCCTATGTCTCGAGCCCGCTGCGGCGCTGGATGTGCTCGACCTGGGGCGGCGGCACCGGCGGGGCGCTGGTGGTGACCTCGGCCGGGAACGCCCGCAACTTCGCGGCGCCGGTCTACCTGCTGGGCTACGGCTCGGCCTCGACCCATGAATACCTGGGCGACCGGATGAACATGCGCCGGGCGCGCTTCGACACGCTGGGCCCGCTGCCCAACATCACCCATACCGCGACGGCCGAGGCGGCGCGCCAGGCCTTCGCCCAGGCCGGCATCGGCCGCGACGACATCGACATGGCGCAGATCTCGGTCAATTTCGCGCATATGGGGCCGATCCTCCTCGAGGACCTGGGCTTTGCCGAAAAGGGCAAGGGCGCGCGGCTCTACCGCGAGGGGCGCACCGGCATCGACGGCGACCTGCCGCTGGACACCAACGGCGGCTGGCTGTCCTTTGGCCAGCCGGGGATTTCGTGCAACATGGACAGCTATGTCGAGGCCATCCGCCAGCTGCGCGGCACCGCGCTGGGGGCGGCGCCGTCGAAGCGGCCGCAGACGGTGCTGGTGCAGGGCTCGGGCGGCATGCTGGCGGCCGGCGCCGTCGCCATCCTCGGCAACCGGACCTAAGGGGAGACGCCATGGAAATCGAATATGTCGACGGCTTTCCGCAGCCTTATGCGCAGATGGACGCCGCGCCCTACTGGCAGGCCTGCGCGCGGGGCGAGCTGACCTACCAGCATTGCACCGGCTGCGGCGCGGTGGTGTGGCCGGCGCGGTCCTTCTGCCCGGAATGCGACGGCGAGGCCCTGGAATGGCGGCGCTCCTCGGGCAAGGGGCGGATCTATTCCCACAGCACGGTGGGCCGCGGCCCGACCCCGGCCTGGCAGGCGATCGCGCCCTACACCGTCGGCTTCGTGGTGCTGGAGGAGGGCTATCACCTCTTCACCCAGATCGAGGGCAAGCCCGAGGACATGCGCATCGGCCGCCCCGTCGAGGTCGCCTTCATCAAGCGCGGCAGACACACCCTGCCCGTCTTCCGATGCGCAGAATGAAAATGAGCGTTTCCGGCAGGTTGGCCGGGGACGCAGGAATGGGAGGAGGAAGAAGATGCCGGGACCGCTTGCGGATGTGAAGGTCATCGACCTGACCTCGAATTTCATGGGGCCTTACGGCTCGCTGCTGCTGGCCGACCTGGGCGCCGACATCTGCAAGGTCGAGGCGCCCGGCGGCGACACCACCCGCGGCGTCGGCCCCGCCCGCAATCCGGGCATGAGCGTCATCTTTCTGCACCTGAACCGCAACAAGCGCAGCATCGTGCTGGACCTCAAGAACCCGGCGGGGCTTGCGGCGCTGAAGAAGATGCTGCAATCGGCGGACGTGCTGCTGCACAGTTTCCGGCCCAGGACGCTGGCCAGGCTGGGCCTGTCCTTCGACGAGGTTCACAAGCTCAACCCGCGGCTGGTCTATTGCGGCTGCTTCGGTTTCGGCCAGGACGGTCCCTATGCCGACCGTCCGGCCTATGACGACCTGATCCAGGCCGGCGTCGGCATGCCGGTGGTGCAGGGGCGGCGCAACAATGGCGAGCCGGTCTATGTCGCCTCGGCCATCGCGGACCGCATCGTCGGCATGGCCACGGCCAATGCGGTCACGGCGGCGCTTTACTATCGCGAGCGCAGCGGGCACGGCCAATGCGTCGAGGTGCCGATGTTCGAGACCTTCAGCCATTTCGTCATGGGCGACCACATGTATGGGCTGACCTTCGATCCGCCCATCGGCGACTGGGGCTATGTGCGCATGACCAGCCCCGACCGCCGGCCCTACAGGACCAAGGACGGCTATCTGGGCGTCAACGTCTACAACGACAAGCACTGGCACCGCTTCTTCCATCTGTCGGGCCATCCCGAGATGGCCGAGGATCCGCGCTATGCCACGATCTACGGCCGCACCCAGCATATCGACGAGCTTTACCGCTTCCTCGGCAAGGTTTTCGAGACCAGGACCAGCGACGAATGGGAAAGGCTGCTGACCGAGGCCGATATCCCGGTCATCAGGATGAACACGCCCGAAACCCTGCTCAGCGATCCGCATATGCAGGCGGTGGGCTTTTTCGGAATGCAGGACCATCCGAGCGAGGGGCGCCTGCGCACCATCGGCCTGCCGCAAAGCTGGAGCGAGAGCAAGCCCGAGCTGCGCCACCACAGCCCGCGGCTGGGCGAAAACACCCTGGAACTGCTCGGCGAATACGGGTTCTCGGAGGATGAGGCCGCCGGCCTCGTTGCCAGCGGCGGCGCCCGGACGGCCGATTGAGCGAGACGGAGGAGACGGAAATGAGCGACGAGCTACCCCTGAAAGGCATCGTGGTGGTGGAACTGGGCGACAGCGCCTCGGCGCCCTTCGGCGGGCAGGTGCTGGCGGCGCTTGGCGCCGAGGTCTGGAAGATCGAGCGTCCCGGCCCCGGCGATTCCTCGCGCAGCTGGGGGCCGAGCCAATGGAAGGGCAGCGGGGCCGCCTATCATTCGCTGAACCGCGGCAAGCGCTCGATCTGCCTGGACCTGAAGGATGCGGCGCAGCTCGATACGCTGCATGTGCTGATCCGCGACCATGCCGACGTGTTCCTGCACAACCTTCGGCCCGGCTCGGCCGGGCAATACCGGCTGGACCCGGAAAGCCTGCGCGCGCTGAAGCCCGATCTGGTCTGCTGCGAGGTCGGCGCCTTCGGCCATGTCGGGCCGATGAACCGCCTGCCGGGCTATGACCCGCTGATGCAGGCCTTCGCCGGCATCATGAGCCTGACCGGCGAGGAGGGGCAGGCCCCGGTCCGCGCCGGCGTCTCGATCGTGGATTTCGGCACCGGCATGTGGGCGGTGATCGGCATTCTGGCGGCGCTGTTCCGCCGGGCGCGGACCAGGCAGGGCGCGACGGTGAACAGCTCGCTTCTGGAAACCGCCATCGCCTGGATGACCGTGGGCATCGCCAATTACGCCGCGGATGGCGAGCCGGGCGGCCGCTTCGGCTCGGGCGTGGCGTTCATCGTGCCGCATCGCGCCTATCGGGCGGCGGATGGCTATCAGATCGTCAGCTGTGCCAACGACCGGCTGTTCGCCCGGCTTTGCGAGGCGCTGGACCGGCCGGAATGGGCCAGCGATCCGAAATTCGCCACCAATGCCGGCCGGCTGGCCCATCGCGACGAGATCGACCGCCTGATCGGCGAGCGGCTGGCGACGCAGAACCGTGCCCATTGGGACGACCACCTGGGCCGCTTCGGCATCGCCACCGCCCCGGTGCAGACCACCGCCGAGCTGTTCCACCACCAGCAGACCCGCGCGCTTGGCATGATCGCCAAGCCGCAGGAGGACGAGATCGAGACCGTCCAGCTGCCGCTGTCCTTCGACGGCCGGCGCCCGCCGCCGCTGCATGCCGCGCCCGAGATCGGCGACGACGACGATGCCCTGAAGCGGTTGCTGGCCGGAAAGCCGGCCTGAGCCACAGGAGGAGACCCATGCCGGACCTGCCGGAAGACGACGGCATCACCCGCGAAGAGATGCACCACCGCCGCCTGGATTTTCGCGGCTACCGGCGCAGCGACGGCCGGTTCGAGCTGCGGGCGCATCTGACCGACCGCAAGCCGGTGGACTTTACCCCGCCGGGCGATTCCCGGCCGGTGCCGGCCGGCGCGCCGGTGCATGACCTGGGCGTCACCGTGGTTTTCGACAAGGACATGGTGATCACCGAAATCGGCACCTTCATCGCCTCGCATCCCTATCGCCAATGTCCCGGCGGCGGCGATACGCTGCAGGCCATGGTCGGGGTCAGCATCGGGCGCGGCTGGAACCGGGCGATCCGCGAGCGCCTGCCCAATTGCGACACCTGCACGCATCTCAAGGAAATCCTGACGCCGCTGGCCAGTGCCGCCTATCAGACCATGACGGTCGAGCGGCTGCATCTGCTGGATGCGCGGGACCGGGACGGCAATCCTGTCAAGATCGACAGCTGCTATGCCTATGGCCGCAACCGCGACCTGGTGGCCAGCCTGTGGCCCGAACATGCGGACAAGGCCGGCAAGGAATGAGCCCGCCCGCGGGTCAGAGGTGTTTCCGATGGATGGCATCGTATTCTGCTGTGCAAAAGACGGATTCGGGCCATCCGCGGCCGGTTTCGCCCTAGAAATGGCAATCAGCCCGAACGCGCGGCGGGAAGGGAAACCGCCGCCATACCAACAGATCGGAGGAGTTGATGTTGGACCTTGCCAGAAAGGCCGCGCTTGCGGCCGCGATCCTTGCCTCGGGGGCGGTGCAGCCGGCCCTGGCGCAGGACCAGGTGACGCTGAAATTCACCCATATGTTCCCGCCGACGCATTTCGGCTGGAAAGAGGGCGGCCAGCCCTTTACCGAGATGATCACCGAGGCGACGGGCGGCGAGGTGCAGTTCCAGAACTTTCCCGCCGGCCAGCTGGGCAAGGACTATATCGGCCTGCTCGGCAGCGGATTGGCGGATATGGCGGTGCTGGTCGGCTCCTACATGCCCGACAAGCTGCCGCTGACCTCGGTTTCGGAACTGCCGGTCAAATACGGCAGCGCCTGCGAGGCGACCGGCAAGCTCTGGGCGATCGCGCAGCCCGGCGGCCCGCTCTACGAGGCGGAATACAAGCCCCAGGGCCTGCGCCCGCTGTTCGTGGCGGTTCTGCCCACCTACAAGGCCATGACCACCTCCAGGGAACTCAGGACGCTTGACGACCTCAAGGGGCTGAAGCTGCGCGCCTCGGGCGCGGCGATGGAGCAGACGGCGCGTGCGCTTGGCGCGGTGCCGGTGCAGATCCAGGCGCCCGAGGTCAATGATTCGCTGCGGCGCGGCACCATGGACGGGGCGTTCTGGCCCTATCACTCGGCCCCGCCCTATGAACTGGACACGCTGTTCAAATACGGGCTGGAAGGGCCGAGCCTCGGCTCGACCTCGGTGATCTTCGCCATCAGCGAGAAGAAATGGGAAGGGCTGTCCGACAAGGCCAAGGCCGCCTTCGAGGAGGCCGCCGCCCAGATGCAGCCGCGCTTCTGCAAATGGCTGGACCAGGACGAGGCCCGCGTCCGGCAGGAAATGATCGACCAGCACGGCTATGTCCCGGTCACGGTCACGGCCGAGGAAGAGCCGCGCTGGCAGGAAAAGCTGGCGCCGGTCATCGACGCCTGGGCGCAGCGCATGGACGGCCAGGGCCTGTCCGGCACCGCCATCCTTCAGGCATTCCACGACGCGCAGCCCCTGGGCGTGGACTGACCGCGCCCGGCCTGCCGCCCCGCACATGAAAACCCCGGCCGATGGGCCGGGGTTTTTCCGTTCGCGCTTGGCGGGCCGGTCAGTCCCAGAAGGTGCCCTGCGTCGGCAGCTGCGCGAAATCGGCCTGCTCGTGGCACAGGAACAGCGGCACCCCGCCCCGCTCGATGGCGGCGACGCGGCGGCGCGAGGCGGTGGTGTCGGACAGGCAATGGTCCCAGGGCATCGGGATGTGGTTCCGGTATTGGTCGCGCTGATGCGCCACGTCGCCGCCCAGCAGGATGCGGCCCCGGTGCGGCAGGTCCAGCAGCAGGCTCTGGTGCCCCGGCGCGTGGCCCGGCGTGCGCAGCAGCCTGACCGAGCCGTCGCCGAAAAGGTCGGCATCGCCCTCCAGCGGCAGCAGCTCGACCCGGCGCAGGCGGTCGATGTCCTTGTCGCAATAGACCGGCCGCGTCCAGGGATCGGGGCAGAAGGCATAGTTCAGCTCGGCCCGCTGCGCGACATGGACGGCATCGGGGAAATATTCCGCGCCGCCCGAGTGGTCCAGGTGCAGGTGCGAATAGACGACATGGCGCACGTCGCCCCGGCCGATGCCCAGCCGTTCTAGCTGGCGGTCGACGATATGGTCGCGGCTGATGCCCTGGGTGCCGAAAGCCTCGGCCAGTCCCGGCGCCCAATAGCCCGCCTCGGGGTCCAGCACCGCGCCGTTGATGCCGGTGTCCCACAGCAGGATGCCGTGGCGTTCATGCTCGATCACGGCTACCGTTGTCACCAGATCGACATGTCCGGGCTGGAATGTCGCGATCTTTGCCTTTTCCAGCGACAGGGGCGCCACGTCCAGCGCCGTCATCCTGATCCTTGCCATGTTCCTCCTCCCTCGCTTGATTTCAGGCGATGCCTTCGGCGCGTAGGGCGTCGATTTCCGCGGCGCCCAGCCCCAGCCCCTCCAGCAGCGCCTGTGTATCGGCCCCAAGGGCGGGTGCGAGGCTGCGCGGCGCGCGGCCGGCCTCGGTCAGGATCGCGCGCGTGACCAGCGGCAGCTCCGGCGCCTCGCCCGCGCGGATCGGGTCGGTATAATCGGCCAGGCCGGGCAGGCGCAGCGTCTCGGCCGGGGTCAGGCAGGGGCAGGAGGGCAGGGAATGCGCCGTGAGCTCCGCCTGGCACTCGGCGACGGTGCGGCCGGCGCACCATTCCTGCTGGATGGCGCTCAGCGCCTCGCCATTCTCGCCCCGCAGCGAATCCGAGGCGAAGCGCGGGTCGGAAAGCAGGTCTTCGCGCCCCATCATCCGCGCCCAGCGGGCGAACATCGGGTCGCCGATGACCTGGATCATCACCCAGCCGTCCTGGGCGCGGAACAGGTCGGAAGGCCCGGCGATCGGGCTGCGGTTGCCGATCGGGCGGCGCGAGCGATAGCCCGAGGCCTCTTCCATCAGCATCGGGTTCATCATGGTCAGCGCCGTGCCCATCAGCGAGCATTGCACATGCTGGCCCTTGCCCGTCCGCGCCCGCTCCAGCAGGGCCGAGGTGGTGGCGAAGGCGGCCGCCATGGCGGTGGCGTAATCGACATAGGACACCGCCTCGCGCGTGGGGGTGTCGCCGAAGCCGGTCAGATACATTGCCCCGCTCAGCGCCTGGCCGGTGCCGTCGAAGCCCACGCGGTCGCGGTCCTCGCCATCGGGCGCGAAGGCCGAGATCGTGGTCAGGATCAGGTCGGGCTTGATCGCGCTCAGCGTGGCATGGTCCAGCCGCAGTTTCAGCAGCGCCTTTTGCGGCAGGTTGACGATCACGACATCGGCCGTCGCGACCAGCCGCTCCAGCACGGCGCGGCCCGCGGGCCTGGCATAGTCCAGCGTCAGCGACTTCTTGTTGGCGTTGACCTGCATGTAAAGCCCGCCGGCACCGGGGATGCCGATGGGCATGACCTCGCGGTCGGTGGCGCCCTCGGGCGGCTCGATGCGGATGACCTCGGCGCCCTCGTTCGACAGAAGCTGGGCGCAGAAGGGTGCGGCGATATAGCGGCCAAGGTCGAGGACGCGGATGCCGGCAAGCGCGGGCTGGCGGGTCTGGGTCACGGGTTTCTCCTTTCAGCGCCGGGCCAGCGTCAGGGCCGAGGATGCCGCCATGCCAAGCGCAAGCGCCCAGGTCATCGCGCCCGATCCCAGCCCCGAGGCCAGAAAGCCCAGCAGCAACGGTGTGGCGGTTTGCAGGAAATTGGTGATGGCCATGCACAGGCCGATGGCCTCGTTCACCCGGCGTTCGGGGGCGGCGCCATAGATCAGCGCCAGCGCGATGGGCACGCCGATGCCGATGATGACGCCCAGCACCAGGCTCAGCACGGAAAGCGCGGCGAAGTCCCGTGCCAGCGGCAGCAGCGCATAGCCCAGGGCACCCCCGATCAGCGCCAGCCGCGAGATGGCATTGCCGCTGAAGCGGCGGGTGATCATGCCGACGCTGAGGCGCGAAATCGCGGTGCCGATGGCAAAGGCGCCCAGCATCAGCCCCGCCGCCGCCGGCGACAGCCCGACCTCCAGCGCGTGCAGCGAGATGATGAAGGGATAGATGGTCTGGGCCGAGCTGAACACGGCGCTGATGATCAGCCATTGCCGCAGGGCGGGAATGCGCAGCAGCTCGGTCGTGGGGCCGGGCCGGTCCGTGCGGCCGGCGCTGGGGCTGCGGTCGAAGTTGTGGGGCAGGACAAAGACCAGCAGCGCCGCCAGCAGCGCCGAGGCGCCGATGCTGAACAGCGCGGCGGCCGCGCCCCAGAACTGATAGGCCAGCCCGGCGACCATGGGGCCGAGGAACTGGAAGACGGAATAGGCGACGACCAGATAGCCCAGGTTGCGCGGCCGGTCGGCGATGGCGCCGATCTCGCCCACGGCGCGGGCGGCGGCGACATGGCTGAAGACCGCGCCCGCCCCGATCAGCCCGGCCACCGCGTAAAGCACGGGGGCGGCCGGAAAGACCTCGAAAAGCAGGCTGGCCAGCAGGATCAGCCCCGATGCGCTGAGTATCGGCACCAGCGTCCCCGTCCGGTCCACCCAGCGGCCGAAGCCGACGCTGAAGATCATCGGCACCAGCGTGAACAGCGCCGCCATGATGCCCACCTGGGCGGTGCCGACATGCAGCCCCAGCGCGATCATCGGCAGCACCAGCCGGGCCGAGGCCAGGGTCGCGTTGTTCAGCCCCGAGATCAGGATGGTATCGACCAGCAGCAGGCCGTCGCCGTGCCTTGCCTTGCCGTCCTGTTCGGGGGTCTGTGCTGTCACCTTGCTCTCGTCGCGGGGGTTGTTTCGGTGGATCGGCGGTGCCTTGGCGGTCGCGGCCGCCCTGGGAAAGCCCGGCGCTGTCGCCGGCAGCGCTGCCATACGACTATGCATCTAGCGCGGGCCTGCGTCTGCATCAGCACGAAACCACAAAGGTTTTCCCTATGGAGGTTGCAGGCTGCGGGAATGGCTCGGCGCCGGGCATCGACAGCCGTGCCGTGCTGGCCGATCCTTTGGCGATGGAGGGATCAAGATGACAAGCCAAAACCACGACCGGCCCGAACGGCCGGCCTTTGTGCAGGGTGCCAAGAAGCTGCTGATCGGCGGCCGCTGGGTCGATCCGGCGGGCGGAGAGCAGATCGCCGCCATCAACCCCGCGACCGGGCAGGAGATCTGCCGGATCGCCCGCGGCGACGCGCGCGACGTCGACCTGGCCGTCGCCGCCGCCCGCCGCGCCTTCGAGGGTGACTGGAGCCGTTGGACCCCGCACCAGCGCCGCAAGCTGCTGCTCAAGGTGCATGACCTGGTCCTTGATCATTTCGAGGAACTGGCGCTGATCGAGACGCTGGACATGGGCGCGCCGCTGTCGCGGACCCGCAACCTGCGGGAATGGACCTCGCAGGTGCTGCAATTCTATGCCTCGCAATGCGATGCCGGCACGGTGGCTGCGCCCAGGAACTCGCTGCCGGGGCATTTCCTGACGCTGAAGCAGATGATGCCGGTGGGGGTCGTCGGCGGCATCATCCCCTGGAACGGGCCGCTGATCGGGCTGTGGTGGATCTTTGGCCCGGCGCTGGCCACCGGCTGCACGGCGGTGCTGAAGCCGGCCGAGGACGCCTCGCTTTCCGTGCTGCGCGTGTCCGAGCTGATGCTCGAGGCCGGCGTGCCCGAGGGCGTCATCAACGTCGTCACCGGCTATGGTCACGAGGCCGGGCAGGCCCTGGCCGAGCATATGGGCGTCGACCGGCTGGCCTTCACCGGCTCGGTCGGCACCGCGCAGGCGATCACCCGCGCCTCGGCCGGCAATCTCAAGCGGCTGCAGATGGAGCTGGGCGGCAAGTCGCCCGACATCGTCTTTGCCGATGCCGACCTGGACAAGGCGGTGCCGGGCGCGGCGATGGGCGTGTTCACCAATACCGGGCAGGTCTGCGTGGCCGGCACGCGGATCTTCGTGCAGCGCAGGGTTCATGACGAATTCGTGGCGCGGCTGAAGGAGTTCACCGCGACGATCCGCGTCGGCGACGGTTGCGATCCGCAGACGCAGGTGGGGCCGCTGGTCTCGCAACGCCAGCTCGAGCGGGTGCAGCATTACATCGGCATCGGCGGCAGCGAGGCCGAGCTGGTCGCCGGCGGCCGTCGTCCGGGCGGCGAGCTGGCGGCGGGCTTCTATGTCGAGCCGACGGTCTTTGCCAATGTCCGCAACGACATGACCATCGCGCGCGAAGAGATCTTCGGCCCCGTGGCCTCGGTCATTCCCTTCGACGACATGGACGAGGCCTTGCGGCTGGCCAACGACACGCCCTACGGGCTTGCCGGCGGGGTCTGGACGCAGAACCTGGGCACGGCGCACAAGGTCGCTCAGGGCATCCGCGCCGGCACGGTCTGGGTCAATTGCTACGGCGTGCTGGACCCGGCCATCGGCTTTGGCGGCACCAAGATGAGCGGCTATGGCTGGAAGGGCGCCCGCGAGCATGTCGAGAGCTTCCTTTACCCGAAAGCCACCTACATCAACCTGGACTGACCGCGAGGGACAGGGCCATGCGAAAGGGGCGAGGCTGCGAGCCTCGCCCCTTTTCATTTCCTGCCCTTCGATCAGGCGCGTTCGAACACGGCCGCCATGCCCTGGCCGCCGCCGATGCACATGGTCTCCAGCCCATAGCGGGTGCCGCGGCGGGCCATTTCATGGACCAGCGTGGTCATGATCCGCACCCCGGTCGCGCCGATGGGATGGCCCAGCGAGATGCCCGAGCCGTTCACGTTCAGCTTGTCGCGCTCGTCCCAGTCCATGTCCTTCAGGCAGGCCAGGACTTGCGCGGCGAAGGCTTCGTTGATCTCGACCAGGCCCATGTCGGACATCTTCAGCCCGGTCTTTTGCAGCACCTTGGCGGTTGCCGGCACCGGGCCGATGCCCATGCGCGACGGGTCGCAGCCCACGGCCGACCAGCCGTTGAGAAAGGCGATGGGGGTCAGGCCCAGTTCCTCCAGCTTGTCCTCGGCCACGACCAGGCAGGCGGCGGCGGCATCGTTCTGCTGCGCGGCATTGCCGGCGGTGACGGTGCCGTCCTTCTGGATCACCCGCAGCCTGGCCAGCGATTGCGGGGTGGTGTCCGGCCGGATGCCCTCGTCGCGGTCGAAGACCAGCGGATCGCCCTTGCGCTGCGGCACCGCGACCGGCACGACCTCCTGGGCAAAGCGCCCGTCCGCCCAGGCGGCGGCGGCGCGGCGGTGGCTTTCGGCGGCAAAGGCGTCGGCCTCTTCTCGGGTGATGCCGTAGTCGCGGGCCAGGTTCTCGGCCGTCTCGATCATGCCCGAGATATAGCCGAAGCGATGCACGGGCTGCGAGCGTTCGCGGCCCCGGTCCAGCCGGTCGTAGAACTGCGTCGTGCCCGAGCGCCGGCCCCAGCGCATGTCGGTCGTGTAGAACTCGATGTTCGACATCGACTCGACGCCGCCGGCCAGCACCACGTCGCAGGCGCCAGTCTGCACCATCATCGCCGCCGTCACCAGCGCCTGCAAGCCGCCGCCGCAGCGCCGGTCGGTCTGAAGGCCCGGCACCTCGATCGGCAGGCCGGCGTCCAGCGCGATCCAGCGCCCGACGCAAGGGGTTTCCGAATTGGCATAGGACTGGGCAAAGACCACGTCCTCGATCAGCGCGGGATCGAGGCCGGTCTTTTCCAGCACCGCCTTGGTGACGGTGCCGCCCAGAACCTCGACGGGAACGGGGCGCAGCGCGCCTCCGAAACCGCCGACGGCGGTGCGAAGCGGGCTGACGATGGCGGCGCGGCGCATGGGGTTTCTCCTTGGTGGTCGGGGTTTCGGCGGACGGGCCGCGGCCCGTCCCGGCAGGGCCCTAGCAGGGATCCCAGGTAAAGACGTCCTGGCTGCGCTCCAGCGGGTAGAACGAGGAACGCAGGGCGGGGATGGCGTGGTCGCGGACGGTCTCGGCCGTCCAGTCCCCGTCGCGGTGGACCGAGCGGATCGGGCGGTTCTGGCTGAGCAGGAAGATCTCGTTCCGGCGCACCGAGAAGATCTGCCCGGTCACGTCCCCGGCATCATCCGAGCCCAGGAACACCGCGAGCGGCGCGTTCTTTTCCGGCGTCATCTTCTTGAGGTTCTCGACCCGCGCGATCTGGTCCGGGGTCTCGGTCGGGATATTGCTGGTCATCCGGCCCCAGGCGAAGGGCGCGATGCAGTTCGAGCGCACGTTGTAGCGCTTCATGTCCAGCGCGATGGTCTTCGACAGCCCGACCATGCCCAGCTTGGCGGCGGAATAGTTCGCCTGGCCCAGGTTGCCGATCAGGCCGGAGGTCGAGACCATGTGGATGAAGCTGCCGCTTTCCTGTTCGCGAAAGATCTCGGCCGCGGCGCGGCTGACGAAGAAGCTGCCGTTCAGATGCACGCCGATCACCGCCAGCCATTGCTCGGGCGTCATCTTGTGGAACATGGCGTCGCGCAGGATGCCGGCGTTGTTCACCACGATGTCGAGCCGGCCGAAACTGTCCCTGGCCTGCGCCACCATGCGCTGCGCCGCGTCCCATTCCGAGACGCTGTCGGTGTTGATGACGGCCTTGCCGCCGAAGGCCTCGATCTCTGCCTTGACCTCTTCGGCCGGGCTGGCCGAGCCGCCTTCGCCCGACAGCGACACGCCGATGTCGTTGATCACCACCGAGGCGCCGGCGCGGGCCATGGCGATGACGATGGCGCGGCCGATGCCGCCGCCGGCGCCTGTGACCAGCGCAACCTTGCCGTCCAGTATCTGGGTCATTTCCGTTGTCCTTTCGTGTCAGGGCAGGTCGAGCACGGCCTTGGCCAGGATGTTCTTCTGCACCTGGGTCGTGCCGCCATAGATCGTGGCCGCGCGGGCGTTCAGGAACTGCGTCGGCATGGCCAGGTCGTTCGACCCCATGAGCGGCGCCAGCAGCCCGCCATCCTCGGCCATCAGTTCCAGCCCGTATTCGGTGATGCGCTGGTAAAGCGCCGTCTGGTTCAGCTTGAGGAAGCTGACCTCGGGCCCCAGCCTCTCGCCCCGGCGCAGCTTGTCGGCGACGCGGCTGAAGATGGCCTGGTGGTCCTCCAGCTCCATCTGGAAGCCGGCGTAGCGGTCGACGAAGGCCGGATCGTCCAGAAGGCCGTAATGCTGGCCCAGCCGGCGCAGCTTGGCCAGCGCGCTGGCCGACTGCCGCGGGCCGCCCAGGAAGATCCGCTCGAAGCCCAGCAGGTTCTTGGCCATGGTCCAGCCCTGGTTGACCTCGCCCACGATATTGCCCTTGGGCACGCGGACGTTGTCGAAGAACACTTCCGAGAATTCGTCGTCCAGCTCCAGGTTGATGATCGGCCGGATGGTGATGCCGGGCGTGTCCAGCGGGATCAGCAGGAAGCTGATGCCCTCCTGCTTCTTGCCGGTCTTGTCGGTCCTGACCAGGCAAAAGATCCAGTCGGCATCGCCGGCCAGCGTGGTCCAGATCTTCTGCCCGTTCACCACCCATTCGTCGCCGTCCAGCACCGCCTCGGTGCGCAGGTTGGCCAGGTCAGAGCCGGCGTTGGGTTCGGAATAGCCCTGGCACCAGATATGCTCGCCCGACAGGATCCTGGGCAGGAAATGCGCCTTCTGCTCTTCCGAGCCGTAGTTGATCAGCAGGGGCCCCAGCAGCATCATGCCGTGGTCGGGGGTGCGGGCGGCGCCGAATTTCTCGAATTCCTCGACATAGATCAGCTGCTTGCCGGGGTTCAGCCCCATGCCGCCATGGTCGCGCGGCCAGTTCGGCGCCAGCCAGCCGGCGGCGGACAGGATCATGTACCAGGGCTCGGCATCGTCCCAATGCAGCCGCTTGGCCGGGTGGCGCAGATGGGGCGGGTGGTTCTGGGCCAGGAAGCGGCGGACCAGGGCGCGGAAATCCTCGTCCGGGAGTGCGTTGTAGTCGTCCAGCTTGAACGCATCATGGGCCATGGCTCATGCCTCCTGCGTGACGGGTTTCAGACGGGCGAAGCGGGCGCGGTGCTGGGACGGCCCGCCAAAGCGCGCCGCCTCGACCATGGCCTTGCGCAGATACAGGCCGATGTCGTGTTCGTCGGTAAAGCCGATGCCGCCATGCAGCTGGATGCAGTCGCGCGTCACCTTCATCGCCGAGGCCGAGGCCCGCGCCTTGGCGCGCGAGATCGCCGCCTGGGTGGCGGGCGTCGGCCCTTCGCGGTCCCATTGCAGCGCCGCCTGCTCGATGCTGGCGCGGCTGACCTCGATCTCCAGCCGGGCGTCCACGGCCATGTGCTGCAGGATCTGGAACTGGCCGATGGTCTTGCCGAACTGCACCCGCTGCTTGAGATAGGCCACGGTCATGTCCAGCGCGCCCTCCATCAGCCCCAGCAGATAGGCGGCGGTCGCCAGCGCCGCCTCGGCCAGCGCCGGGCGGGGGTCGGCGGCGATCACGGCGCAGGGCGCATCCTCGAGGCGGATGGCGGCGACATGGCCGCCGTCCTGCGTCTCGTCGGTGGTGACGGTCACGCCGGGCGCATCGGCGGCGACCAGCGCCGATTGCGTGGCGCCGACGACCAGGAAGGCATCCGCCCCCGCCGCCATCGGCACATGGATCCGGCTCGCCGTGACCTTGCCGTCGCGGATCGCGGGATCGCCCGCGGGCTCCAGCGTGCCGCGCGCCTCGGTCCAGGCCGGGATCACCAGCCGTGCGCCGTCCAGATGCGCCTCCAACGCCGCGCCGTCGAGCAGGGCCGAGGCCAGCACCGCCGGGATCAGCGGCTCGGGCAGCAGGGCGCGGCCGGTCTCTTCGGCCAGCGCGGCATAGGGCAGCAGGCCCAGGCCGACGCCGCCCCTGTCCTCGGGCAGGCGCAGGGTGGGCCAGCCGAGGGCGCAGATTTCCGACCAGACCGCGCGGTCGAAGCCGGGAGAACTGTAGCGCAGCTTGCGGATGCGGGTCAGGTCCTGGCCGGTGATGCCGCGCGCGCTGTCGCGGATCATTTCCATCGACGAAAGAACGTCCTCGGGGATCATGTTCGGCTCCGGGTTCATGGTTCGGGGGCGGGATCGAAGCGGGCAAGGCCGCCGTCGATCACCACGGCGTCGCGGGCGGGGACCAGGGCGCGGAAGCGGCCGTCGGCCCAGATCTCGCTGCGGATCGTCTCGCCCGGATAGACCGGCTTGGCAAAGCGCAGCCGCACCGCGCGCATGGTCTCGGCGCGATAGCCGCCAAGCGCCCGCAGCAGCGCGTGGCAGACCACGCCCATGGTGCAAAGCCCATGCAGGATCGGCCGCTCGAACCCCAGCTTGCGGGCCAGTTCTGGGTCGCTGTGCAGCGGGTTCAGGTCGCCGTTCAGCCGATAGATCAGCGCCTGCGCGTCGGCGGTTTCCAGGTCGACGACATGATCCGGCGCGGTCTGGGGCTCGGGCAGGCGCGGCACGGGGTTTCGCGGCTCAGAGGGCCCGCCGAAGCCGCCGCCGCCACGGATGAAGGTGGTGCGGTTCAGCCGGGCGAAGCGGCGGCCCTCGCCGTCGGAAAGCTCGGTCTCGGCCAGGATCAGCGCCGGCTTGCCCGCGCCCTTGTCGATGACCTCGGTGATGCGGGTGCGGCTTTCCACCGTGCCCTTGCCTGGGATCGGGCCGAGGATCTCGATGGCTTGGTCGGCATGCAGCACGCCCTTGGGGTCGACGCCCGAATCCGGGTGGCCGAGATAGAAGCCGGGATGCGCCATCACCAGCACCATGGCCGGCATCACCTGCGGCCCTTGCAGCGGATCGACGTAAGGCAGCTGCCGCGCGTCCAGCGCATCGCGCCCCATGCCGATCGACAGCGCATAAAGCGCGATGTCGCGCGGCGTCAGCTCCTGCCGCACCACGGGGATCTCCAGCCGCATCAGCTTGTCCAGGTCGATGCTCATGCCGTCACCCTGGCGCTCATGCCGGTATAGCCGCCGGGGCCCTCGGCCCAGAGATCGTGGCCCTCGGCCGTGACGCGGCCGCAGACCTGCATCCGGCCGCCGGCGAACAGCGGCGCCTGGCCGCGAAAGCTGAAGCTGCGGGGTGGCTTGCCGATGTGGCGGACAAAGCCCTCCATCAGCAGGGTGGCGGTCAGGGGGCCGTGGACCACCAGGCCGGGATAGCCTTCCTCGCCCGTGGCATAGGGCAGGTCGTAATGGATGCGATGCGCGTTGAAGGTCAGCGCCGAATAGCGAAACAGCAGCACCGGGTCGGGGTCCAGCGGGTCGCGCCAGTCGGCGGGCGCGACCTCCGCCACCGCCGCCGGCTGGGCGCTGGTCGAGGGTTCGCGATAGACGATGTCCTGTTCCTCCTCGATGGCAAGGCCGGCGCCGGTGGCCAGGCTGTGCCTGACCGTCAGGAAGACCAGCGCGCCCTGGCGGCCGGATTTCTCGGTCACGGACAGGATCTCGCTGGTGCGGCTCACCTCCTCGCCGACATGAAGCGGTGCGTGAAAGGTCAGCCGGCCCCCCGCCCACATCCGCCGCGGCAGCGGCACCGGCGGCAGGAAGCCGCCGCGCCGGGGGTGCCCGTCCGGGCCGATCTGCGATTGCGGCGCCTCGGGGGTGAAGAACGTCCAGTGCCAGAGCGGCGGCAGCGCCTCGCCCCTGGCCGGGGCGGGGCGGTCCAGCAGCGCCGCCATGCGCCGGACATGGGCGGGCGCGATCACGTCGCGGCTTTCCTCGGTCCGGCCGATCCAGGTTTGCAGATGGGCGATGTCGATGCCGGTCATGCCGTGCCCTCCGAAAGCGCGGCCATCTGCACATAGCGATGCGCCAGCCGCAGATGGGCGATGTCCACCATCTTGCCGTCCACCACGGCGACGCCGTTCGCGGCGCCTTCCAGCGCCGCGATCACCGCGCGGCCCCATTCCACCCGCTCGGGCGCCGGGCGCAGCGTGGCGTGGACGGTGGCGATCTGCGCCGGATGGATGCAGAGCTTGCCGGCGAAACCCAGCGCCAGCGCCTCGCGCGTCTCCAGCTCCAACCCCGAGGCCGCGCGCGGATCGGGAAAGGGCGTGTCGATGGCGCGTACGCCCGCGGCCGCCGCCGCGATGGCGACCTGCCGGCGGGCATGGGCCAGCAGCGGGTTCATCTGCCCGCTCGCCCGCGCCATCACCCCCAGGTCCGAGGCCAGATCCTCGCCCGCAAAGCACAGCGCGGCCAGCCGCGGCGTCGCCGCGCGGTAATCCATGTCGAGCAGCGCCAGCGCCGATTCCGTGACCAGCGGCAGGATGGTGATGCGGCCGGCGGGGCGGTCGAAACCGGCCTCCAGCGCGTCGATGCGGTCGGAAAGCTGCGCCAGATCCGGCCGGCCGCCGCATTTGGGCAGCATGATCGCATCGGCGCCGCCGCGCACCGCCATGGCCAGATCGGCCAGGTGCCAGGCGGTGTCGGCCGCGTTCACCCGCACCGCGACCGGCAGAGCGCGCGGCGCCGCCAGCGCCTCGGCCACCAGCGCCCGCGCCTCGGCCTTGGCCGCGGGATCGACCGAATCCTCGAGGTCCAGGATCACCGCATCCGCGCCCGAAGCCATCGCCTTGCCCATCCGGTCGGCGTTCGAGCCGGGGCAGAACAGCAGGCTGCGAAGCGGCAGGGTATGAATGTCAGCCATAAGATTTTCCGTTGGGTCGCTGGTCGGCAAGCAGGTTGTTTCCGTTGGCGCCGGCGGGACGGAGAGCAACCGCCAGGCCGGGCTTTTCCCATGTGTTCTCATGGAGAGCGGGGAAATTCCATAGAATCAAACAAGGCAAAACCTGTTGGTATATATAGGCAAAGCCTATATCTGCGCGGGTGGTGAACCTGCCCTTTCCCCGTGGCGGGGCAGGCCATCCGCGACCGCTCAGGCGAAGCGGAACAGCGCCTCGGGCTCGATCCGGGTCGAGCGGAAGCGGTTCGCCGCATCTTCGGGCAGCGCGTATCCGAACGAGATGCCGCAGACGAAATCGCGGTCCTCGGGCAGGTCGACGACCGCGCGGATCACCCGCGCGTGCTGGGCCAGCGCCGCCTGCGCCACGGTCGCCACCCCTTCGGCCTGCGCGGCAAGCAGGAAGGACGAGACGAAGGCGCCGATGTCCAGCACGCCATAGGGGCCAAGCGCGCGGGGCACCGAAAGCAGCGCCACATGCGGCGCGCCGAAGAAGCGGAAATTCTTCAGGTGATGCGCGTGGCGGGCGGCGCGATCCTCGCGCGCGATGCCGAGCGCGGCGTAAAGCCCGAAGCCGACCTCGCGGCGGCGGGCCATGTTCGGCGCGGGATAGCTTTCGGGATAGGGGATGTCCGAGGCGATCTCGGGATGCGCCTCGGCCTCGGCCAGCAGCGCCGCGGAAAGCCGCGCCGTCGTCTCGGGCCGGGTGACGATCAGCTCGTCCCAAGGCTGCACGTTCGACCACGAGGCCGCCCAGCGGGCGGTATCGACGATGCGCCGGATGGTTTCCTCGGGCACCGGATCGGGGCGAAAGGCGCGGCAGCTGTATCGCGCCCGCATCAGGCGTCGCAGCACATCGGCATCGCTTTCCTCGCCCGCGGGGATGTCTTCGATCTGTCTCATGCCAGGCCCTCCGGCGCCTTGGGGTCGAGGTAATCCGCCAGTCCCAGGGCGCGTTCTGCGAAATATTGCGTCTCGATCATCAGGCAGCCGGTGGCCGAGCGGATCGGCCCGTGCGGCGTGCCCGGCGGGCGGATGACATAGGCGGGCGCCTTCAGCGTCACGCCGGTTTCCTTTTGCGTCACCTCGCCCTCGACCAGCAGCGCTTCCTCCCAATAGGGGTGGGTGAAGGCGGCGAAGGTTTCGCCGCCGGGCAGGATGCGGACATAGCGGGTGCGAAAGCCCTGGCCTGCGGCCTCGTCCAGCGCGCCGCTGAGCGGTTTCACTGCGATGCCCGCGGTTTCGGGGACAGGTTGCCAGCCGGTGGTCAGGTCGACGGGGAACATCGCAGCCTCCGTTCAGCGGATCAGCAGCGCGACCAGCTTGGCCGCCGGCAGCGCCGGATCGCCGGCCTTGATCGTCGCCAGCAGCCGCGCCGACTGCTCGGCACCCAGGGCCAAGCGGGTCAGGTCGTCGAACTTGGCATCCAGGTCGGCCTGCGAGACCGGGTTTTCCGTCGTGCCCAGCGGGTCGAGGATGAACAGCCTTTCCTCGGCCCCGTCGGCCATGCGCGCGGTGATGTCGCCGACCCATTTGCCGGGATGGGCGCGGTCGAGTTCCGGCTTGACGGTGATCTTCACCCGCTGCGCCATCCGGGCGACCTCGCTGCCTTCGGAAAGGTCCAGCGCGCCCTGCATATAGGCGGAATGCGTCTCGTAGCCGTTGCCCTGGCCCAGAAGCGACAGGGCGAACTGGAAGGGCAGGGAGTATTGCAGATGCTCGATGGTCTTGGGCGCATAGGCATTGGCGTTGGCGTTGCCGACGATGATGTTGCCGCCGGTCTGGATGCCCAGCTCGATCGCCTCGATCCGGTCGGCGCGGTTGGCCAGCTGGCGGGCGCCGTCGATATAGGCGTGGTTGATGCCGCAGCAGCAATAGGGCTTGATCCAGACTTTCGCGATCTCGAAGCCCTGGTCCTTGCCGAAGAGGGCGGCCTGGTCGGCGGGGATGTCCTTTTGCACGAAGGTGCGGAAGAACCCCTTGGCGCCCGACAGGAAGGTGGTCGGCCCGGTCAGCCCGGCCTCGGCCATTTCCGCGGCGCGGATGCCGTTGCGGGTGCCGATGCCGGCATGGACGCGCTTGATCGACCCGCCCGAGGAGGTGTATTCCGTCGTCCCCGAGGCATGCGACAGCGCGATTGACAGCGCATGGGCGGTGCGCTCCAGGTCGAATCCGCGCATCCGGGCGACCACGGCGGCGGCGCCGAAATTCGACAGGATCGCATGCGGGTGCCAGCCCCGTTCCAGCAGCTGCGGCGCGGCAAGGTTGCCGATGCGGGTATAGACCTCGTAGCCGGCGACGATGCCCTCGATCACCTGCGCCATGGTCGCGCCGATTTCCTCGCCCACCGCCAGCGCGGCGGGGACCACGCAGCTGCCGGGATGGCTGGAGCTGGCGCGATGCGCGTCGTCATATTCGAAGCCGTGGCCATAGCTGCCATTGACGAAGGCGGCGTCGCCCGCGCTCATCCGCTCGCCCGAGGCGGCGACGCGGGCCTTGCCGGGCACGTGGCTGCGCTTGGCCAGCGCCAGCAGCGCCTGGCTCCATGGCAGGCTGGCGCTGCCGACCTGCAGGGCCAGCTGGTCCTGCATCAGCCGGCGCGCGCCTTCCAGCGCCTCGGGCGGCAGCGCATCGTGGCGCAGGTCGGTGACAAGGCGGGCGACGGCTTCTTCCAGCGGGGGCAGGGTCATGGCTTCCTCACTTGTTGCCGAAATCCGGCATGCGTTTTTCCAGATGCGAGGCCAGCCCTTCCCTGGCCTCCGGCCCGCCGAAGCCCAGCAGTTCCAGCGCCAGCGAGGCGTCGAAGGCGGGGCCGGCGGCGCGCATCCAGTTGTTGAGCGAATGCTTGGTCCAGCGGATTGCGGTCGGCGCGCCCTCGGCCAGCCGGATCGCGGCATTCATCGCCCGCTCGGCCAGTTCCTCGGGCTCGACGGCCAGCGAGACGAGGCCGATGCGCTCGGCCTCTTCGCCCGTCATCGGCTCGCACAGCATCAGGTAGTATTTCGCCTTGGCGATGCCGCAAAGCAGCGGCCAGATGATCGCGGCATGATCGCCCGCCGCCACGCCCAGCCGGGTGTGGCCGTCGACGATCTTGGCCTTTTTCGAGGCGATGGAAATGTCGGCCAGCAGCGCCGCCACCAGCCCGGCGCCCACCGCCGGGCCCTGGATGGCCGAGACGATGGGCTTTTCGCAATCCAGGATATTGTGGACCAGCTCCCGCGCCTCGTGCCACATGCGCACGCGGGCGCCGAAATCGTCGATCAACTCCTGCACCAGGCTGAAGTCGCCGCCGGCGGAAAACGCCCGCCCCTCGGCGCAAAGCAGGACCGAGCGGACGGCATCGTCCTTGTGGATCTGCTTCCAGACATCGGCGATCTCCTGGTGGCCGGCCTTGTCCAGCGTGTTCAGGCTGTCGGGCCGGTTCAGCGTCAGCCGCAGCACGCCGGGATGCGGCATGTCGGCGCGAAAGGCGGTGTAATGCGAATAGGCGTCCATCATTTCCTCACTTGCCAAGTGCCGCGATCTCGTCCAGCGCCGCCGGGTTGTCGAGCGAGGACAGGTCGCCCAGCTTTTCCCCCGCATAGGCCTGCCGGATCAGCCGGCGCATGATCTTGCCCGAGCGCGTCTTGGGCAGTTGCGTCACCAGGTGAACCTTGCCCGGCTTGAAGGGTTTGCCAAGCCGGTCGCCCACCGCATTCGCCACGCGCTTGGCCAGGTCGTCGCGATCCCCGGCAAAGCCCGGCATCGGCAGGACGAAGACCACCAGCTTCTGGCCCTTGACCGGGTCGCTGACGCCGACCGCCGCCGCCTCGCTGATCTCCTCCATCTCCAGCACGACCTCCTCGACCTCGGCCGGGCCCAGGCGCTTGCCCGCGACCTTCAGCGTGTCGTCCGAGCGGCCCATGACCACGAAGCTGCCGTCGGGCGATTTCACCGCCAGGTCGCCATGCACCCATGATCCGGGGATCGTGGACCAGTAGCTGTCGATATAGCGCGCGTCGTCCTGCCAGAAGCTGGCCGTCATGCCGATGAAGGGGGCGCGGATCACCACCTCGCCGACCTCGCCCAGGACAGGGTTGCCCTGCGGGTCGGTCACGGTCACGTCGATGCCCGGCGACGCGGTGTTGAAGCCGCCCGCCGCGATGGGCTTGACCTGCACCGAGGACAGCAGCGCGCCCGAAACCTCGGTGCCGCCGGTATAGTTGATGACCGGGCTGCCGTTCGCCCCGAAGCGGTTCTGGTACCAGGCGAAATGTTCGGCGTCGATGACCTCGCCCGCGGTGATCAGCAGTTGCAGGCTGGAGCGGTCGTGCTTCAGCGCCAGCGCCTCGTTGGCGGCAAAGCCGCGGATCAGCGTGGGGGCCGAGCCGTAATGGGTGATCTTGTGATCCTCGATCAGCTTGCCCATGCGCGACCAGTCGGGAAAGTCCGGCGCGCCGGCGTAAAGCACCAGCGTCGCCCCGCGCAGAAGCGCCGTGGACAGCACCAGCGTGCCGGCGATCCAGCCCATGTCGGCCGGCCAGCAGAACACGTCGCCCGGCCCGACGTTGAAATGCACCGCCGAGTCATGCGCGATGCGCAGCGGAAAGCCGCCATGGGTATGCACCGGCCCCTTGGGCTTGCCGGTGGTGCCCGAGGTATAGATCACCATGAACGGGTCCATCGGCCCCATGCTTTCGGCGGGGCGGTGGTCGTCGTCGGCTTCCGCCACCTGGTTCCAGGTCAGGTCGCCTAGGGGAATCGCCACGCCAGGCGCGTCCTTCCAGATGATCGTCTCGACCGAGGGCAGGTGCTTGCGCGCCTCCTGCATCACCGCCTGCATGTCGACATATCTGCCCCGGCGCGCAAAGCCGGTGGTGGCGATCACCGCCCTGGCCGCGCTGGGTTCCAGCCGCGAGATCACCGCCTCATGCCCGAAACCGGAGAACAGCGGCACCATGATCGCGCCGATATAGGGGATGGCCAGCGCGGAAACCGTCGCCTCGATGCCGTTGTCCAGCAGCAGCCCGACCCGGTCGCCGCGCCCGATGCCCAGCCGGCGCAGGCCATGGGCAAAGCGGCGCACCATGACGGCCAGTTCGGCAAAGGTGATCCGGCGCACCGTCCCGTCCTCGGCCTCGTCGATGACGGCGATGCGGTCGGGCGCGGTCCCGGCATGGGCCAGCACGGTATTGACCCAGTTCAGCCGCGCCCCCGGCCACCATTGCGGGAACTCCTTGCCGCGCGAGAGGTCCACATAGCCCTCGGGCGCCCTGTCCCATTCGATGCCCAGGAAATCCGCGGCCGCCTGCCAGTAGGCCTCGGGCTTTTCGACGGACAGGGCCAGCAGCGCATCGTAATCCCGGACGCCCAGCCTTTCGGCCAGCTTCAGCACATGGGCGCTGTCGAGATGCTTCTGCTGCGGAGTCCAGGCTTCTGGGGCTGTCATCTTGATTTCCTCCGGGTTCGCGGCGATCCGGGCGCCGGCTGTGGTTCAGTTGCGAGGGGCCGGGCCCTGCGCGTCGGGCGCGGTCAGCCGCATGACCCGGCCAAGGTCGTCCAGCCGGGGCAGGTCCATGACCAGTTCCACGATGGCCTCGGCATTGCCGCGCGGCAGGATGCCGTCCACGTTGCTCAGGAACTTGGCGATCAGCTCGTCATTGGTCATGTGGCTGGCCGGGTCGGGCGATTTCGTGCCCTTGGGATAGCGCCGCTCGCCGGCATAGGTCCGGCCGCGCGCCCGGATCTCCAGCTTGGCGGGGCGGCTCGCGGCATTGCCGGTCAAGAGCTTGACGTAATCGGGATGCACCTCATGCGTCACCTTGTCCATCAGCCCCATGACCGAGTCGCCGAAGACCAGCTCCGGGTCCATCCAGGCCCGGCCCGGCGGCACGCGATGGGCGCCGACGGCGATGCCATGGGCGATGGAAAACTGCGCGTCATGCGGCAGCAGGATCTCGCGGTTCAGCCAGACCGGCTGCTCGACCATGCCCTCGACATAGACCTTGATGCCCTCGATCTCCTCGACGGCGATCTGGTGCCGGTCCAGCAGATCCTGCATCTCGTCGATCAGCGCGTGCAGGATGCGGCAATGCGGATAGGGCTTGAAGGCCGACAGGTCCACGAACCGCCATTCCCGGCCCAGGTCCGCCACCATCCGGTCGGCAAACCAGCGCCGCGTGCCGATGAAGCGGCGATAGCCGAATTCCTCGTCGTCGAGGATCTGGATGTCGCCGCGATGGCCCAGCTCGGCGGCATAGGCGGCGGTAAAGGCCGATTGCGTCAGGACGCCGGCATGCAGGTATTTGATGGTCGAGCTGGGCGCGTGCTGGAACCAGGCCGTCTGCGCATTGACCGGAGAGACCGAGCCCGCGATCCCCAGCCCGTTCGCCGTCACCTCGGCCGAATGGCCGCGCAGCATCGAGATGGCGGCCGCGGCGCCGAAGATGGTCTCGGCATAGCCGAAGACCGGCGGCGGGTCGACCTTGCCGTCCCTGGTGTCGCGCAGGTAGTCCATGCCCATGCCGATGCGGCAGGAGATCTCGTGGCCGACGGCGATGGCCAGAGCGACCGCCTTGCCGTCCCTGGCCATGGTTTCGCCAAGCGCCATGATGCCGGGCAGCACATAGGGGGTGACATGGCCGGGCGGCATGATCGCGTCCATGTCCAGCGTGTTGATCAGCTCGCCATTGGCGAAGGCGGCGCCGAAGGCCGAGACCTTGTCGCCGGTGCCCATGATCGTCGCATCGCCCTGGCCGCCGCCGATCAGCTTGCCGTAGGCGATCCCGGCGCGGCCCTTCAGCTCGCCGATGCCGGCGACGGCGACGCCGATGGAATCGAGCAGGATGCGCGCCGTTTCCCCGATGGCCTCGGCCGGCAGATCCTCGATCCGGGTGCCGGACGCCAGGTCGGCGAATTTCTGGATCATCGTGGTCATCTTGCAGCGTCCTCCCTGGCGGCCGGTTCTCCTGCCGGCGACTATCGCCCGATCATCTAACAGGCGCTAGAATTTCGTTCATCGTGTGCTTCTGTCCCGGCCAAAGGAAAAACCGATAGCTCGCCTTGTCACATATTCGGGTAGTTCGGCCCGTCTCCGCCTTGAGGCGTTGTCCAGTCGATGTTCTGGGCGGGGTCCTTGATGTCGCAGGTCTTGCAGTGGACGCAGTTCTGGAAGTTGATCTGGAAGCGCGGGCCGCCCTCGCCCTCCAGCACCTCGTAGACCCCGGCCGGGCAATAGCGCTGCGCCGGCTCGGCATAGAGCGGCAGGTTCACCGCGATCGGGATCGCGGGGTCCTTCAGCTTCAGGTGGCAGGGCTGGCTTTCCTCGTGGTTGGTGAAGGAAAACGCCACGTTGGTGAGGCGGTCGAACGACAGCTTGCCGTCCGGCCTGGGATAGTCGATGGGCTGGAAATCGGCGGCCTTGCCGGTGGCCTCGGCATCCGTCTTGCCGTGCTTCCAGGTGCCCAAGGGGTTCCAGCCGGTCAGGTTCGCCACCCACATGTCGAAGCCGCCAAGCGCCAGCGACGGCCACAGCCCCAGCTTCGACCACAGCGGCTTGACGTTGCGGACCGGCTTGAGGTCGCGGGCGATGGGGCCGGAGCGCAGGTCGGCCTCGTAGTCCGTGAGCTCGTCGCCCGCGCGGCCGGCGGCGATGGCGGCCGCCGCCGCCTCGGCCGCGGCGATGCCCGAGAGCATGGCGTTGTGGTTGCCCTTGATCCGCGGCACGTTCACCAGCCCGGCCGAGCAGCCCAAGAGCGCCGCGCCGGGCACCGCCAGCTTCGGGATCGACTGCCAGCCGCCCTCGGAGATGGCGCGGGCGCCGTAAGCCACGCGCTTGCCGCCCTCCAGCAGCTCCGCCACCATCGGGTGGTGCTTGAAGCGCTGGAACTCCATGTAGGGATAGAGATAGGGGTTGGCATAGTTCAGGTGCACGACGAAGCCGACCAGGACCTGGTTGCCCTCGAGGTGATAGATGAAGCTGCCGCCGCCGGCGTTCTTGCCCAAGGGCCAGCCCATGGTGTGGGTGACGGTGCCGGGGCGGGCCTTGGAGGGGTCGATCTCCCAGATCTCCTTCATGCCGAGGCCGAATTTCTGCGGCTCATGGCCGGCGGAGAGGTCGTATTTCTGGATGAGTTCCTTCGCCAGCGAGCCCCTCACGCCCTCGGCGATCAGCACGTATTTGCCGCGCAGTTCCATGCCGGGCTCGTAGGCCGGGCCGGGGGTGCCGTCGGCATTCAGCCCCATCTCGCCGGCGACGACGCCCGCGACGCGTTGGCCCTCGTAGACCAGCTGCGAGCAGGCCATGCCGGGGAAGATCTCGACCTCCAGCGCCTCGGCCTGCTCGGCGAGCCAGCGGCAGACATTGCCCATCGAGACGATGTATTTGCCGTGGTTCGACATCAGGGGCGGCATCGGCCAGTTCGGGACGCGGACCTGACCCTGCGGGCCGAGGATGTAGAAATTGTCCTGGGTGACTTCGGTGCTGACCGGGGCGCCCTTGTCCTTCCAGTCCGGGATCAGCTTGTCGAGGCCGGCGGTGTCGAGCACGGCGCCCGAGAGGATATGCGCGCCGATCTCCGAGCCCTTCTCCAGCAGCACGACGCTGAGGTCGGGGTTCACCTGCTTGAGCCGGATCGCCGCCGACAGCCCCGCCGGGCCGCCGCCGACGATCACAACGTCGTATTCCATCGACTCGCGTTCAATTTCGGACATGGCTCGGCCCCCTTGGCTGGCTGGTGGCGGTTGCGGGGTGGGGCGGGGGGCTCTGCCCCCCGCGCCCCTGCGGCCCCTCGATGGGGCCGCTGGGGCGCTCCCCCCGGAGTATTTGCGGAACAGAGAAGTTCAGAGCTTCCCGGTCAATTCCGGGACGACGCTGAACAGGTCGCCCACCAACCCGTAGTCGGCGACCTGGAAGATCGGCGCCTCCTCGTCCTTGTTGATCGCAACGATCACCTTCGAATCCTTCATCCCCGCAAGGTGCTGGATCGCCCCCGAGATGCCCACCGCCACGTAGAGCTCAGGGGCGACGACCTTGCCGGTCTGGCCCACCTGCCAGTCGTTCGGCGCATAGCCCGAGTCCACCGCCGCGCGCGAGGCGCCCACCGCGGCGCCGAGCTTGTCGGCAAGCGCCTCGATGATCGCGAAGCTCTCCTTCGAGCCCAGGCCGCGGCCGCCCGAGACCACCCGCTTGGCCGAGGTCAGCTCGGGGCGGTCGCTCTCGGCAACCTCGTCGGCAACCCAGGCCGACAGGCCGGGATCGGCGGCGGCGGCGGTCTCCGCCACGCTGGCCGAACCGCCGATCCCCGCCGCCTCGAAGCTCGCGGTGCGGATGGTGAAGACCTTCCTGGCGTCCTTCGACTTCACGGTCTGGATGGCGTTGCCGGCGTAGATCGGCCGCTCGAACGTATCCGCGTCGATCACCGCCGAGACGTCCGACAGCACCATCACGTCCAGAAGCGCCGCGACGCGCGGCATCACGTTCTTGGCGTCCGTCGTCGCAGGCGCCGCGATGTGGTCGTAATCGCCCGCGAGCGACACGATCAGCGCCGCGGTCGGCTCGGCCAGCCGGTGGCCGTAGAGCGCGTCTTCCGCGACCAGTACCTTGGCGACGCCGGCGATCTTCGCCGCCTCCTCGGCGGCCGCTTTCGCCGAGGCGCCGGCGCAGAGCACCGTGACATCACCCAGGCCCTTGACCGCGCCCACCGCCTTCGCCGTCGCGTCGCGGTTCAGCACCCCGTTCGTCACTTCCCCAAGCAGCAGAACAGCCATCAGATCACCCCCGCTTCCTTCAGCTTGCCGACCAGCTCGTCCACCGAGCCGACCTTGATGCCGGCCTTGCGGCCCTCGGGCTCGCGCACCGAGACCACCTCCAGCCGCGGCGAGACGTCGACGCCGTAATCGGCTGCGGTCTTTTCCTCGAGCGGCTTCTTCTTCGCCTTCATGATGTTCGGAAGGCTGGCGTAGCGCGGCTCGTTCAGCCGCAGGTCGGCGGTGACCACCGCCGGCAGCGCGACCGCGATGGTCTGCAGCCCGCCGTCGACCTCGCGGGTGACTTTCGCTTTGCCCCCGTCGATCTCGAGCTTCGAGGCGAAGGTCGCCTGCGCCCAGCCCAGCAGCGCCGCCAGCATCTGCCCGGTCGCGTTCATGTCGTTGTCGATCGCCTGCTTGCCGGCGATGACCAGCTCGGTGCCTTCCGCCTTGGCCACCGCGGCGAGGATCTTCGCCACCGCCAAGGGCTCGATGTCCTGCTGCACGTCGTCCGTAGCGGTGACGAGAATGGCCCGGTCGGCGCCCATCGCCAAGGCCGTGCGCAGCGTCTCGGCCGCCTGCTTGACGCCGATCGAGACGGCGATGACCTCGGAGGCCACGCCCTTTTCCTTCAGCCGGATCGCCTCCTCGACCGCGATCTCGTCGAACGGGTTCATCGACATCTTCACATTCGCAAGATCGACGCCAGACCCGTCAGCCTTCACACGGGCCTTCACGTTGTAGTCGATCACCCGCTTCACGGGGACGAGGATTCTCATGCAATTGCTCCTGTTGCTTCTTCGGCCAGCCGCGGGGCGGCCGCATCGAGGGGGTTCAGCGCCGGCACCGCGCCGTAGGGGCGGGCCTCGCCCGCGAAGATCGCGGCCGGGGCGGGATAGCGGACCGGGCCGTTCGGCGTGTCCACGGTAATGCGGCGCAGATGCGGGTGGTTCGACAGCCTTTCCATGTCGCTGACCGAGGCCAGCGCCACCTCGGCCTGAAGCAGCGCCGCGATGGCACCCTCGGCCGTCATGCGGGCAAAGCCCTCGGCCACCACGGCATCGGTCTGGGCGCGGTTCGCCACGCGGGCGACATTGGTGGCAAAGCGCGGGTCGCCCGCCAGTTCCGGCCGGCCCAGGAACAGCTCGGCCAGCTTGCGCCATTCCCGGTCGCTTTGCACCGAGATCAGCACCTGCCCGCCGTCCCGCGCCGTGAAGACGCCGTAGGGCGCGATCGAAGGATGCGCCATGCCGAGCCGCTTCGGCGACTTGCCGCCCTCGTGGTTCAGAAGCGGCACGGTCAGCCAGTCGGCCATCACGTCGAACATCGAGACCGAGATATTCGCCCCCTTGCCGGTCACGCCGCGGGCGATCAGCGCCTCGAGGATGGCGGCATGGGCGGTGGCGCCGGTGGCGATGTCGACGATGGAGATGCCGACGCGGGCCGGCTCGTCGGGACCGCCGGTGATCGAGCAGAGGCCCGATTCCGCCTGGATCAGCAGGTCGTAGGCCTTGCGGTCGGCCATCGGGCCGTCCTCGCCATAGCCGGTGATCGAGCAGGTGATCAGGCGGGGCCAGTCGCGCGCCAGCCGCTCGAAGGAAAAGCCCAGCTTGGCCAGCGCGCCGCGCTTGAGGTTCTGGACCAGCACGTCGGCGCCCTCCAGCAGCCGCGCCAGTTCCGCCTTGCCGGCGTACGAGCCAAGGTCCAGCGTGACCGATTCCTTGCCGCGGTTCAGCCAGACGAAATAGCTGGACTGGCCCTGCGCCACGTCGTCATAGCCGCGGGCGAAATCGCCCTCGGGCCGTTCGATCTTGATCACCCGCGCGCCCGCATCGGCCAGGCGCGAGCTGGTGAAGGGGGCGGCGACGGCCTGCTCGATGGCGACGACCGTGAGCCCCGAAAGGGGAAGCGCGCCCATCAGTAGCTCTTGGGCATGCCGAGGACATGCTGGCCGACATAGCCCAGGATCATGTTGGTCGAGATCGGTGCCACCTGGTAGAGCCGGGTCTCGCGGAACTTGCGTTCCACGTCGTATTCGTTGGCGAAGCCGAAGCCGCCGTGGAACTGGATGCAGGCGTTCGCCGCCTCCCAGCTGGATTTCGCGGCCAGGTATTTCGCCATGTTCGCCTCGGCGCCGCAGGGCTGGTCGGCGTCGTAGAGCGCGGCGGCCTTGAAGCGCATCAGGTTCGCCGCCTCGACCTCGATGAAGGCCTCGGCGATGGGGAATTGCACGCCCTGGTTCTGGCCGATGGGGCGGCCGAAGACCACGCGCTCGTTGACGTATTTCACCACCCGGTCGGTGAACCAGTAGCCGTCGCCGATGCATTCGGCGGCGATCAGCACCCGCTCGGCATTCAGGCCCGAGAGCAGGTGCTTGAAGCCCTGGCCTTCGGTGCCGATCAGGTTTTCCTCGGGCACTTCCAGGTTGTCGAAGAACAGCTCGTTGGTTTCGTGGTTGACCATGTTCGGGATCGGCTTGACGACCAACTGGCCGTTCGCCTGTGCCGCTTTCGCATCGACGATGAAGATCGACATGCCTTCCGAGGGCTTCCTGCATTGCTCGACCGGCGTGGTGCGGGCCAGCACGATGATCAGGTCGGAATGCAGCACCCGGCTGATCCAGACCTTCTGGCCGTTGATGACCCAGCGGTCGCCCTTCTTCACCGCGACTGTCTTGATCTTGGTGGTGTCCGAGCCGGTGGTCGGCTCGGTCACGGCCATGGATTGCAGCCGCCATTCGCCGGTGGCGATGCGGGGCAGGTAATGCTGCTTCTGCGCCTCGGAGCCGTGCTTGATCAGCGTGTTGATGACATACATCTGGCCGTGACAGGCGCCGGAATTGCCGCCCGAGCGGTTGATTTCCTCCATGATCACCGAGGCTTCGGTCAGGCCCAGGCCCGAGCCGCCATAGGCTTCGGGGATCAGCGCGGCCATCCAGCCG
The DNA here is from genome assembly GCF_029909795.1 of Paracoccus versutus. Classification (NCBI taxonomy): domain Bacteria; kingdom Pseudomonadati; phylum Pseudomonadota; class Alphaproteobacteria; order Rhodobacterales; family Paracoccaceae; genus Paracoccus; species Paracoccus versutus. The sequence goes on along the minus strand of NZ_CP038196.1, from coordinate 1,756,596 downwards.
GCGCGGGTCAGCGCATCGACGAATTCCGCAGGATAGGCGCGGGCCTCGTCGATCTTGCGGTGGTATTCGTCGGGAAACTCGGCGCAAAGCGCGCGGACCGCATCGCGGATGTCCTGATATTCGTCGGTGCGTTGGTCAAACATGGTGATGATCCGTGCCAGCTGTGTCCGCATCGGGCGAACTGTCGCCAGCAGTCATGGCATCGCGGCGCCGCATAATGCAAATATATGTTGTGGATTGCTGATATAACATTTCCATATGGCAAGCGCCCGATGTGCCGGGGTGGAGGCAATTACAAGGCAATATCATCCCGCTGCGCCGCATCGGTGCGGGTCTGGCCATAGCATGAACCTATGGAACGGCTCGGGGCAGCCTTTCGCGCCGGGCGAGGGCGCCGAGATTCGTTGACCCATGGACGGCAAGGTGCCTAATGAGTGTTAGAAAATTGATCGGACCCTGATCGAGCCACGCCGAGGAGAGAGGGCAATGGGCTATCTACTGACCGACGACCAGCAGGCGATCGTCGATGCCGCAGAGAAGATCTGCGAGAACTTCCCGCTGGAATACTGGCTGAAGAAGGAACGCGACCACGCCTTCCCGCACGAGTTCTTCCAGGCGGTGGCCGATGGCGGCTGGCTGGGCATCTGCATGCCCGAGGAATTCGGCGGCGCCAACCTGGGCGTGACCGAGGCGGCGCTGTTCCTGCGCACCGTCGCGGAATGCGGCGGGCAGGCGGCGGCCTCGACCATCCACATGAACATCTTCGGCCTGCAGCCGGTGGTGCATTTCGGCACCGAGGAGCAGAAGCAGCGCTGGCTGCCGCCCTTTGCACGGGGCGAGGTCAAGGCCTGTTTCACTGTGACGGAACCCGACACCGGCCTCGACACCACCAAGCTGAAGGTGGCGGCCCGGAAGCAGGCGAATGGCGATTACCTGATCTCGGGCAAGAAGGTCTTCATCTCGACCGCGCAGCAGGCCGATCACATGCTGATCCTGGCCCGCACCACGCCGATCGAGGAGGTCAGGAAGCATTCCGAGGGGTTGAGCCTGTTCTATACCAAGCTCGATCGCGACTATGTCGACATCCGCGAGATCGACAAGCTGGGCCGCGCCGCCGTCGATACGAACGAACTGTTCATCGACAACCTGCCGGTGTCCAGGGACAGCCTGATCGGCGAGGAAGGCAAGGGGCTGAAATACATCTTCCACGGCATGAACGCCGAGCGCGTCTTCGTCGCCGCCGAGCAGGTCGGCATCGGCCGGGCGGTGCTGAAGCTGGCGACGCAATATGCCAAGGACCGCGTGGTCTTCGGCCGCCCCATCGGCCAGAATCAGGGCGTGCAGCATCCGCTGGCCCGCAACTGGGCGGAACTCGAGGCGGCGAACCTGATGCTGCTGGCCGCGGCCGAGCTTTACGACAAGGGCCTGTCCTGCGGCTCGGAAGCGAACGCGGCCAAGCTGGTGGCCTCCGAGGCCTGCATGAAGGCCTGCAACACCGCGATCCTGACCCATGGCGGCTTCGGCTATGCCAAGGAATACCATGTCGAGCGGTTCATGCGCGAGGCCTGGATCGGCTATATCGCCCCGGTCACGCCGCAGCTGATCCTGTCCAATATCGCCGAGCGCAAGCTGGGCCTGCCGAAATCCTATTGAGGTGCCGCGATGAAACCGATCCGTTCCTTCCTGTTCGTGCCCGGCAACAAGGAATCCATGCTGGACAAGGGCGCCAATGCCGGCGCCGATGCGCTGATCCTGGACCTGGAGGACAGCGTGCCCCCGGCCGAAAAGCTGGCCGCGCGCGAGCTGGTCGCCCGCAAGATCCCCGCGCTGATCGCCGCAGGCCAGCGCATCTGGGTGCGGGTGAACCGGACCGCGCATATCTATGATCTGGACGACATCCTTGCCGTGGTGCAGCCGGGCGTCGAGGGCATCTATATCTCGAAGCCCTGGGGTCCCGAGGACGTGCATATGGCGTCCTGCATGATCGCCGAAGCCGAGGCGCGGGCGAACCTGCCCATCGGCTCGGTCGGGCTGATCCCGCTGTTGGAGACGGCGCGCTCGATGCAGCTCTGCTACGAGATCGCGCAGATCCCGCGCGTGACCGGGATCGTCGGCGCGACGGCCAAGAACGCCGATGTCGGCCGGGCGCTGAAATATGTCTGGACGCCCGAGGGGCGCGAGTCGGAATACATGAAGTCCCGCGTCGTCATGGCCGCCCGCGCCGCCGGCAAGATGCCCATCGGCGGCATCTGGCAGCAGATCAAGGATCTGGAGGGGCTGGCCAAGGCCTCGGCCTTCGACCGGCAGCTGGGCATGTCGGGCGAGCTGGCGCTGCACCCGATGCAGGTCGAGACCATCAACCGCACCTATACGCCGACGGCCGATGAGGTGGCTTTCTACCAGGGCATGATCGACGCGCTGGAGGCGGCGCAGGCGCAAGGCCGGGCCTCGGTCATGTATGATGGCGAGCATATCGACATCGCCCATGCGAAGACCGCGCGCGACATCATCGCGCTGGCCCGCGAATACGCGGCCTGAACGCCAGGAAGGGGAGGGGGAGAAGATGACGAACCGACCGCTGGAGGGCATCCGCGTCCTCGACCTGACCGTGGCGCTGGCCGGGCCCTATTGCACCTTGCTTCTGGCCGGGCTGGGGGCCGAGGTCATCAAGATCGAGGCGCCTCAGGGCGGCGACATCGCCCGCTTCAACCCGCCCTTCTATGGCAAGGACGGCATCCACCTGGGCGCGCTGGAGGAAGGCGACGTGTCGCTGTCGATCCTGGCGCGGGCGCGGGCCAAGAAAAGCCTGTCGCTGGACCTGAAATCCGCCGAAGGCTTGCGGCTCTTCAAGGAACTGGCCAAGCAGTCCGACATCGTGGTCGAGAACCTCAGCGACGGCACGGTCGAGCGGCTGGGCGTGGATTACGACAGCCTCAAGGGGGTCAATCCGCGGCTGATCTATTGCTCGATCACCGGCATGGGGCGGCCCAGCCCCTATCCGGGGCTGAAGGTCATGGACATCGTGGTGCAGGCGCTGTCGGGGGTGATGGACACCACCGGCGACAAGGACGGCCCGCCGACCCGCTTCGGCCTACCCATCGCCGACCTGCTGGCGCCGCTTTACGGGGTGATCGGCATCCAGGCGGCGCTGCGCCAGCGCGAGGCCACGGGCCAGGGCCAGCATGTCATGACCTCGATGCTGGACTGCCTGTCCTCGCTCTTGCCGTTCGAGCATTTCGACGTGTTCCAGCGCATGGGCTTTCCGGCGCGCAGCGGCAACCACCAGACCCGGTTGGCGCCCTTTGGCATCTTCAGGACCAGCGACGGCCATGTCTCGATCGCGGCGGCGAACGACAAATGGGCCGGGCTGATCTTTGAGGCCATGGGCCAGCCGCAGCTGATCGAGGATCCGCGCTATGCCACGCGTGGGCCGCGGGCGGTGAATGCCGATGCGCTGAACGGGATGATCGAGGCCTGGACCCGCAACCTGACCACCGAACAGGTGATCCATGCCCTGGCCACCAGCCGCGGCGTGCCCTGCGTCAAGGTCCGCACCGCGCGCGAGGCGATGGCCGACCCCGCCTTGCGCGAAAGCGGCGCCATCGTGCCGCTGGTCCACCCGGAAGCGGGCGAGATCGACGCGGTGGGCAGCGGCATCCCGATCCGCATGTCCGGCTCGACGGTGGGGCTGGACAGGCCTGCGCCGACGCTGGGCGCGAACAATGCCGAGGTGCTGGGCCTTTTGGGCCTGGGCGCCGACGAGATCGAAAACCTGAAATCCCAGGGCGTTATCTGACCCCCGGCCAAGCGGAGAAAACCCATGAGCGTGAACTATACCGAACTGGCGACCGGCAAGTATTACGAAGAGCTTGAGGTGGGCAACATCTATCGCCACGCCATCACCCGCACCGTCTGCGAGGCGGACAACCTGCTGTTCTCGGCACTGACCTACAACTCGGCCTGGCTGCACATGGACGAGGTCTATTCCAAGGAACAGGGCCATCCCGGCCGGCTGGTGAACAGCCTGTTCACCCTGTCGCTGGCCTGCGGCGTCACCGTGGCCGACACCACGCTGGGCACCACCCAGGGCAACCTGGGCTTCTATGACGTCAAGTTCACCAACCCGGTCTATATCGGCGACACGCTGCGCAGCGAGACCGAGATCGTCTCCAAGCGCGAGTCGAAGTCGCGCCCCCATGCCGGCATCGTCGAGTTCGAGACCCGCAGCTTCAACCAGGACGACAAGATGGTGCTGACCTTCCGCCGCACCGGCATGATGCTGAAGAAAAATCCGGGCTGAGGACGCGCCATGGGACCGCTTGCCGGACTGAAGGTCATCGAACTGGCCGGGCTGGGCCCGACGCCGTTCTGCGGCATGCTGCTGGGCGATCTGGGCGCCGACGTGCTGCGCATCGACCGGCTGGCCGAGGTCGACCTGGGGCTGGACCTGCCCGACAAATACGACCTGCGCAACCGCAACAAGCGCTCGGTCGCGCTGGACCTGAAAAGCCCCGAGGGCCACGCCACGCTGATGGAACTTGTCGGCAAGGCCGACATCCTGATCGAGGGCTATCGCCCCGGCGTGGCCGAGCGGCTGGGCATCGGTCCCGAGGATTGCCGGAAGGTCAATCCCAGGCTGGTCTATGGCCGCGCCACCGGCTGGGGTCAGGAAGGCCCGATGGCGCAGATGGCGGGCCATGACATCAACTATATCGCACTGACCGGGGCGCTGGACCGCATCGGCCCGGCGGGCGGGCCGCCGGTGCCGCCGCTGAACCTGCTGGGCGATTACGGCGGCGGCGGGGTCTACCTGGCCTTCGGCCTGCTGGCGGCGGTGCATGAAGCCAGAGGCTCGGGCCAGGGGCAGGTGGTCGATTGCGCCATGGTCGACGGGGTCTCCAGCCTGCTGACCGTGTTCCACGCCTTCCGCCAGCTGGGCCAGCTCGACCCGCGGCGCGGCGCGAACGTGCTGGACGGCGGTGCGCCCTATTATGGCTGCTACGCCACCCGCGACGGCAAATATGTCGCCGTGGGCGCCATCGAGGCGCGGTTCTACGACCAGATGCTGTCGGTGCTTGACCTCGACCCCGCCACGCTGCCCGATCGCAACGACCGCGCCCATTGGCCCGGCCTGCGCGCGCGCTTCGAGGCGATCTTCGCCACCCGGACCCGCGACGAATGGGCGGCGGCGTTCGGGGGCACGGACGCCTGCTTCTCGCCGGTGCTGACGCTGGACGAGGCGGGGGGCCATCCGCAGAACCGCGCCCGGTCCCTGCTGGTCGAGGTCGAGGGCGTCGAGCAGCCGCAGCCCGCCCCGCGCTTTTCGCGCACGCCGGGCGGGATCGCACGCCTGGCCCCCGCGCGCGGCGCCCATACCGCCGAAGTGCTGCGCGACTGGGGCGTGGCGCAGGGGGGCTGAGGCCCGCAGGGCCTGCCTTTCCGTGCCATAGCTTCCTGCTATAGCACGGAAATAAAACCGTTTTTCTGCTCCCTGCTTGCTAATCTGGCGCCATCAAGCACAAGACAACGGGAGGTAAGACATGCCGAATTATCGCGGCCCGGCCTGGGCCGGGCTTTTCGCGCTGGCGCTGGCCGGAGGGGCGGCCGCGCAGGACACCACCATCAAGTTCTCGAACCTCTGGCCCGAGAACCATTACCTTTGGCAGGAAGGCGGCAAGGTCTTTGCCGATGCGGTGAACGAGGCGACCGGCGGCAAGGTCGCCTTCGCCGATTTCCACGCCAGCCAGCTGGGCAAGGACCAGCTCAGCCTGCTGAACAGCAACCTTGCGCAGATGGCGACGGTGGCCGCGCCCTATGCGCCCGACAAGCTGGGTCTGACCGGCGTCACCGAACTGCCGGGCTATTTCGGCAGCTCCTGCGAGGCGGTCGGCAAGCTCTGGCCCCTGGCGCAAGAGGGTGGCCTGCTGGACCAGAAGGAATACGAGGCGCTTGGCCTGCATGTGCTTTTCGTGGCGGTGCCGCCGCCCTACAAGCTGATGACCGCCAGGAAGCCGGTGCGCAGCCTCGAGGATCTGCGCGGACTCAAGATCCGCTCGGTCGGCGGCGCGCAGGCGGATTCGGTGCGGGCGCTGGGGGCCGCGCCGGTGCAGGTGCAGGCGGGCGAGTTCTACGATTCCGTGTCGCGCGGCACGGTGGACGGCGCGATCTATATCTGGGTCGGCGTGCCGCCCTTCAGCCTGCAAGAGGTGCTGCACCAGACCACCGAGGGCTTCCATGCCGGCTCGGCCGCGGTGCTTTACGCGATCCGGCAGCAGACCTGGGACGGGTTGCCCGACGAGGTGAAGGCGGCAATGACCGAGGCCGGCCAGAAGGCGCAGCAGAACCTTTGCGCCTATCAGGACCGCGAGGAGGACAAGATCCGCGACGGCTATGTCCAGGCGGGCACGCTTGCGGTCAATGCGCTGACCCCCGAGGAGGCGGCGCGCTGGAACGCGCTGACCGCGGGCGTGGCGGCGGATTGGGCGGCGCGGCTGGACCAGAGCGGCCGCCCCGGCACCGAGGTGCTGAAGGCGTTCGAGGCCGCGGGCGCCGGCAACTGACCGCGGATCGCATGAGGAAATGGCCCCTTCCGGGGCCATTTTTCATTGCGCCCCGGACTTGAAGGCATCCAGGATCGCCTGGCCGGGCCGGCCCTGCTTTTCCATCCCCTGCGCCCAATCGGCCGCGTTCTTGTCGAAATGCTGCTGCCACTCGGCCAGGTCCGCCTCGGACGCGGACGAGATCGTCACCTTGTCCCCGGCGGCGAATTCGTCGCGGACGGATTTTTCCAGCTCGTCCTGGTAGGAGCAAAGCTTGTCCTGCGCCTCGGCCGCGGCCTCGGTGAAGTGGGTCTTCATGTCGTCGGGCAGCGCCTGCCAGGCCTTGTCGCTCATGGCGAAGACGACCGAGCCGCCGCCCAGCTCCGCGCCTTCATAGGCATAGTCCACCACGTCCTCGAGCCCATAGATCGGCAGGGTGTAATAGGGCAGGAGCGTGCCGTCGACGGTGCCGCGCATCATGGCGTCGAAGACCTCGCCCGAACTCATGCTGACCGGCACGGCGCCGGCGCCGCGCACCAGGCTGCCGATCGCCGCGCCGTTGGCGCGCAGCTTCAGCCCGGCAAGGTCGCCGATCGCGCGGACCTGCTTTTTCGAGGTCAGCACCTTGTAGGTCGGCTGATGCGCGACGAACAGCGGATGCAGGCCCTGCGGCGCATATTCCGCCTGGTCCAGCGGCGCGCCGTCCTGGATGATGTGCCACAGCTTCGCCACCCCCTCGCAGGTGGTGTCGTGAAAGCCGGGCAATTCGGAAACCGAGGTCAGCGGCAGCTTGTCGGGGCTGTAGGACGGCACCAGCGTCACGATGTCGGCCAGGCCCGATTGCAGCACCGCCAGCGAGTCCTTGCCGAGCTGCGCCGCCGGGAAGACGCTGGTCTCGACCTTGCCGTCGGTCTTGGCCTCCAGGGCTTCGACGAAGACCTTGCCGCCATGTTCCCAGAAATAATGGGATTGCGGGAAAAGATGGGCAAAGCGCAATGTGATCTGCTCTTGGGCGGTTGCGCCGCCCGCGGCCAATATCAGCGCCAGGGCGGTGGTTGCCAGCTTGTCGAACATTTCCGTGGTTCTCCTCCAATTCGGATAGGCGCAGAATATACCAAACCACCGTTCGATTTCATGCTTCCGTCCATAGGGGAAAACGATGGCCCCGGCGCATGAACCTATGCGCCGGGGCCTTTTTCTTTTCCGGTCGCAAGCCGCGATCCCCGGCTTTCCCGGCCCGCCTGGACGGGTTGGCCGCTGGTATCCTTTCGGACGCCAGCGGCCTTTTTCCACGAGAGAGAGAGATTGATCGGGCCTATTTTCAGAAGCTGTATTGCGCGGCGAACTGGATCCTGTCGTTGTCGAACCTGGCGCCGTCGAACTGGCGGCGCTCGGCCCTGATGTATTCCAGGCCCAGCGTCACCGGCTTGACCGGCTTGTACTTGACGTTCAGATGCACCGCGCTCAGCTTGTCGGTGCCGTCCGCGGCCGCGCCGGCATGATCGTCGTAGTCGTTGACGCCATAGCCCGCGCCGATCTCGAATTGCGGGGTGATCGCATGGCTCAGCGCGATGCCGTAGCCCTTGGCGCCGATGGCCTGGCCATTCGCGTCCAGCTCGGGGGCATAGGTCGCGCTCCAGGCCGGCAGCAGCGAGGAAATGCCGTCGCCCTGGGTGTAGGAGGCCTGGATCAGCCCGCCCTGCCACAGCTTGGCATTGGCGCTGATCGTCGCGCCCCAGCTGGATTCGACGCCGTTGACCGGATGCTCCAGGCTGCGCGAGATCGCGGCCAGCTTCACGCTGCCCTGCGCGAATTTCTGCGTCACCGCGGCGGCGATGGCGACGCGGTCCTTGAGCGCCGAGTTGTCCTCTTCGAGCGAGAGCGCGGCCGAGGTGTCGCCGAACTCGGCGGTATAGCGGACCTGGCCGACGCGATAGGCCGGGGCGCCGGTCTGGCCGTTGGCGTCGATGAAGGCCGGCAGCTCGCCCACCGGGGTGAACAGGCTCCAGGTCTGGCCGGCGAGCAGGCCGTTCAGCTCGCCGAAGGCGTGGCGCAGGCGGAAGGTGCCGCCGCCGCCGCCCAGGAAGTCGCCCTCGAGGTTGAACTTCAGCTCGCCCATGTCGGTGGATTGGGCGCCGCGGATGCCGATGCGGCTTTGGTAGGCATGGGCGCGGCTGGCGGAATCCTCGGTGCTGGCGGCGGTGATGCCGGCGATGCCGCCCGAATGGATGCCGAGGTCGTGGCTGTTGTCGTAGATCAGGTCGCCCTTGACGTAGCCGTAGAAGTTCAGCGTGAAGCCGGTGGGCGTGGTCAGGCCGGCCGGCTGGGCCTGGCGCGCCTCGAGCGCGGCGACGCGGTCCTCCAGCGTCTGCGCGGCGGCGGGCAGGGCGGCAAGCCCGGCCGCCAGCGCGGCGAGGCCAAGCCCGCCGATATGGGTCTTCTTCATGGTGCTCCTCCCTGAGCCTGGTGATGCATCGCGCCGCACCGCAGGTGCGGCGGCATCGAGGACGCAGGCATGGAAAACCCGCGCGCCAATTGCCGGCGGCGCCATTGTCTTTTTGCAGCGTGGTGATTTATCCGGCGATGCCGGCGGTCATCGCATTCAAGGATTATAATGTTGATGCGTGGCCATGTTTCCCCCGTTGGCGGCTGTCGCCGTTGTTATTCTTCGCGAATCTGACGGACGCGTTCTTTCCTGATAGGCGGGCGGGGGAATTGGCGTCAAACCAAACCTGCCTTTTACCGGGCGGGTCAAAGCCGTCCCCTATTCGACCCATAGGGCGCGGCTATCCGCAAGCCGGCGGATTCGGGAATAGCCAATGCCTATGCGCCCGCCGCGCTTTCCGATGCATGAAAAAACCCGCTGTAACCTTGGGGCGGGGCGGAAAAGACTGGGGCGACGAACCTTGGATATGCGGGCGAAAGATGGACGGCAGCACCTCCAGCACGAACCCTGTCGCTGCCGGCGCGCCGATGCGCCCGGCAGCGGATCCGCCGCCTGCCGCGCATCTTCACGCGACCTTCCTGATTGCCGGATTGTGCTGTTCGACGCTGATGACGGCCCGGCTGGTATTGCCCAGCATGGCGCTGGAGCAGGGCGCGGGGGCTGCGCTGACGGGATTGCTGGCGGCGCTGTTCACGCTGGCGCCGATGCTGCTGAACCTGCGCTTCGGCCGCTGGGCCGATCGCGTCGGCACCCTGCGGCCGGCCATGGTCTCGGCGGGGCTGATCGCGGGGGCAAGCATTCCCGGACTGCTTCGGCCCGGACTGGCGCAGCTGCTGCTGGCGGCGGGGCTGATCGGGGCGGGCACCATGTTCGCCCATGCGGTCGCCACCCGCGCCGTGGCCCAGTCCAGCCCGACCGAGGCGGCCAGGGCGCGCAACCTGGGCACCATGCTGCTGTTCTATGCGCTGTTCCAGTTCCTGGGCCCCATCGCCGGGGCCGTCGCCCTTGAGCAGGGCGGCGCAAGGCCGGCCCTGGCCGTCACCTGCCTGCCCGGCGCGCTGGCGCTGCTGCTGCTTGGCCGGGGGCGGCATGTCTTTCGCGGCCCGGCGGGGGCGACGCGCGCCATGCCGCGGCGGCGGGGCGACCTGGTGATGCTGCCGGACTTGCGGCGCTGGCTTGTGACCGGCAGCATGTTCGGGGCGGTGCTGACCGTCTATCCCTTCGTCGTCTCGGTCCATGCCGCCATGATCGGCCTGTCCACGACGCAGGCCAGCCTGGTGCTGGGCGCCTGTTCGGCGGGCACCATCGTCGCGCGGCTTTGCGTGGCGCCCGTCGTGCGGCTGGTCCGGTTGCCGCTGGCGCTGGCGGCGGCGCTGATGCTGGGCGCGCTGGTCTATGCGCTGCTGCCCGCCATGACGGGCCTTGGCCTGTTCCTGGCGGGCAGCGCGGTGCTGGGGCTGTCGCTGGGCATGGGAGTGCCCATCGCGCTGAGCCTGCTGATGGGCACCACGCCCGAAGGGCGGGCCAACGAGACCATGGGCCTGTCCATGACCCTGACCAATTTCATCCAGACGCTGTTGCCGCTGCTGCTGGGCACCACGGGCGAGCATCTGGGCGTGGCGGGCATGGTCTGGGCCATGGCCGCGGGCATGGCGGCATGCGCGGTGCTGGCCGCGCGCGGGCGCTAGGGCGGGCCGCGCGTGTTGACAGCCGGCGGGTGCGGCGCGATACCCGGACGCAGAAAATCCCCGGTTCCGCGCGGTATTCCATGGCCTTCAATCGCCTGCACCTGATCCGACAGGTCGATCTGTTCTCGCTGAAGCTGTTTCTGTCGGCGGTCGAGGAGCGACAGATCGGCCGCGCGGCCATGCGCGAGAACATCTCGGCCTCGACCGCGACGAAACGGATCCAGGATCTCGAGGAGATCGCCGACGTCAAGCTGTTCGAGCGGACTCCCTCGGGGGTGGTGCCGACCCCGGCGGGGCGCGTGCTGGAACGCTACCTGCGCGCGATCTTCGGCCAGCTGGACGATCTGCGCAACGAGATCTCGGCTTTCTCGGAAGGCGTGCGGGGCGATCTGGTGGTCGCCTCGGCGCGTTCGATCATCGCGCCCTTCCTCGCCAAGGAACTGGGCGATTTCAGCCGCGAGTTTCCCATGGTCGACCTGGTCGTGCAGGAGGTCGAGAACGCCCGCATCGTGCAGGCCGTGCTGGGGGGCGAGGCCGAGATCGGCGTCTTTGCCGCCGCGGCCGGGCTGGATCTTTCGGGCGCCGACGTGGTGCCCTATCGCGAGGACCGCATCGTCGCCGTGGTGCCGCGCGACCATGCGCTGGCCGGGCGCGAGTCGGTGCGGTTCAAGGACCTGATCGCGGAACGCTTCATCCCGGTGGCCGGCCTGCGCGAGGCGCTGGAGGCGGCGGCGGCCCGCAACCATGTCGAGTTCGCGCCGAAATACATGGTGCGCAGCGGCGGGGTGGCGACCAGCCTGGTGCAGGCCGGGCTGGGCGTGACCATCCAGCCCGAATGCCTGATCTATCGCGACATGCTCGACCAGGTCGCGGTCGTGCGGCTGGACGAGCCCTGGGCCAAGCGCCAGATCCTGATCGCCACCGCCCAGGGCAGGGTGCCGGGGCGCGCGGCCTCGGTGCTGATGGCGCAGCTTCTGGATCGCCCGCCCGCCTCGGCCTGATCGCGGCCTGGTCGGGGCCACAGGTTTTTCCGATAGCCTGCATCGCTTCGGCCTGCCGAGATTGTTCTGGCCTGCCGCCCGGCATTTGCATGAAAATCGGTGGCGATACCAGACGCAGGGACGGGATCGGCCCCTGCGCGTGAAAATCGCGATGATCCGCGAAATGGGAGGAAACGACATGAAACCGATCAGCCTGGCGCTGGCCGCCGCTTTCGGCCTAGCCACGATGGCGCAACCCGGCGCGGCGCAGGATGCCGTGCATCTGAAGCTCGCCCATGGTTATCCGGCGACGCATTTCCTGTGGGAACACGGGGTGGCGCGCTTCGTGGACCGCGTGGCCGAGCAGACCGGCGGCAAGGTGACGTTCGAGGTCTTTCCCAACAGTCAGCTGGGCAAGGACCAGCTTGCGCTGCTGTCCAGCGGGCTGGCCGATGTCGCGCTGCTGACCCCGGCGATCGCGGGCGGAAAGCTGCCCCTGACCTCGGTGACCGAGCTTCCCGGCCTGTTCGGCACCTCTTGCGAGGCGACCCGGAAGTTCTCGGAAATCGCCAAGGAGGGCGGGCCGCTCAACGAAGCCGAATACAAGCCGCTCAAGCTGCATGTGCTCTATGTGCTGACCGTCCCGCCCTATACGGTCATCACCACGAAAAAGCCGGTCGCCTCGCTTGCCGACATGTCGGGGCTCAAGATCCGGGTGGCGGGCAACGCCATGACCAAGACCGTCGGCGCGCTTGGCGGCGTGCCGGTGCAGATCCCCGGCCCCGAGATGTTCGACGCCCTGACCCGCGGCACGGTCGATGGCGCGCTTTATTCGCACATGGCGCTGCCCTCGCTGAAGCTCGATCAGCTGTTCAAGTATTCGGTCGGCGGCATGTCGCTGGGCGGCGGCAGCGTCGTGCTGGCCATGTCGGACCGGGCCTGGGAAGCGCTGCCCGAGGATGTGAAGGCCGCGATGAACGAGGCCGGCCCGATCACCGAGATCGAAAGCTGCAGCTGGCAGGACGAGCAGGAGGCGAGCTTCAGCAAGGAGCTGGCCGAAGAGCGCGACTGGCAGATCGCCACGCTTTCCCCCGAGGAAAAGGCGCAATGGGAGGCGCGGATCACCGAGGTCGCCAAGGACTGGGCGGCCGAGATGGAATCCACCGGCAAGCCCGGCGACGCCATCCTCGAGGCGTTCCGCAACGCCAAGGGGACCGAGTAGGCCGTGGCGCCGCCCGTGCTTTCCGTCGGCCGCGCCGGCGCCGTGGGCGTCCTTGAACTGGCCCGCCCGGACAAGTTCAACGCCATCACCCACGAGGTGTTTCGCCTGATGGCCGAGGCGCTGGACGCCTTCGAGGCGGAAGGCTCGGGCATCCGCGCGGTGCTGGTCTGCGCGCAGGGCCGGCATTTCTGCACCGGCGGCGACCTGGCCGAAGCGCAGTCGATGGAGGGCGACCCGGCGGCGCTCGCGCGCTACCTGGAGGACATGAACCGGGGGCTGTGCCGGCTCGAGGCCAGCCTGCTGCCGGTCGTGGTGGCCTGTCAGGGGCTGGCGCTGGCGGGCGGGCTGGAGCTGGCGCTTTGCTGCGACGTGGTCTTTGCCGCCGGCGATGCCCGTTTCGGCGACCAGCATGCGCAATACGGGCTGGTGCCGGCCTGGGGCGCGACCCAGCGCCTGCCGCGGCTGGTCGGCATGAAGCGGGCGCTGGACCTGATGTATTCCGGCCGCTGGATCGACGCGGCGACCGCCGAAGGCTGGGGCGTGGTGAACCATGTCGTCGCGGCAGAGGGGCTGCGCCAGGCGGCGCTGGACTATTGCGCGGATCTGGCGGGGAAAAGCCGGCCCGGACTGCGCGCCATGAAGGAGCTGGCGCGGGCCTCGGAAAGCCTGCCGCTGGAGCAGGGCTTGCGCTCCGAACAGGCCAGGGTGGTCGCCGTCATGCAGGGCCCGGACCCGCAAGAGGGGATCGCGGCCTTCCTGGAAAAGCGCGCGCCGCGCTTTAGCGGCTGACCAGCGCGCCGGGGTGTTCCGCCCTGGCGCCGCCCTGCCCCTGCCGCCCCAGCCCGCCGTCCAGGCAGGTCGTTATGATGAGATGGCAGACATCGTCGATGCTCATGCGGCTGGGGCGATACCATTCGATGCTGCGGCTCATCGTGCCGATCAGGAAGGGCACCACCAGGCGAATGTCCATGTCGTTGCGAATCTCGCCCTCGCGCATGCCTTCGGCGACAAGGTCGTGCCAGATCCGGGCATAGGCGCGGCGCTCCTCGCGCTTGCGGCGCTTGAGCGTCGGCGGCAGATGCTCCCACACGCGCATGAACGAGGCCGAGTTGTTGTCGCCGGACAGGAAGGCGGTGATATGCGCCCGCATCGCTGCTGCGATCCGGTCCCGCACCGGCGCCGAGGCGCCCAGTTCCGCCACCGCCTGCGTCACCGCATCCGAGACCATGGCGATGCTGGCGCTGAGCAATTCGTCGAGGATCTGTTCCTTGGACTTGAAGTGGTAGTAGAAGCTTCCCGCCTTCATGCCCACGCGGTCGGCCAGTTCCCGCAGGTTGCATTCGCCATAGCCCTTTTCGGCGAAAAGCCGGGCGGCGGCGGCCAGGATCTCGCCCCGAGTGGTCTCGGCCTTGCGGGGCTTCGGACGGCGCTTTGGTTCGGGGGGCGTTTCCGGCATGGTCCTGGCTTTGCTTGTCCTGTTCGGCCCTATTGATCAGCCGCGCGGAAACGGGTTTGTCAACCGCGGTCGTTGCGCCTTGGCATAGGCGTATCCTATGGCCGCGGCGGATCGCGCCGCCGTCGCGGGCCCAACCCGGCCGCCTGCCCCGATCAGCTCATCCCTGGCGGCTTCTTGCGGCGGGGTCGGGTCGCCGCTGGGCATCCACGCCGCGCGCGCCGACCCACACGCCGGTCGCGATCAGCTGCTCGACCTCGGCGCGCAGCAGATCCTGCACCGATTGCGCGGCCCGGCCCAGCGGCCGGGCGGCGTTCCAGGCCAGGTTGGCGCGCCGCCACAGCCGGGGTCGCGCAAAGCGGCGCACGGACACCAGGCCCTTCGCCGCCTCTTCGGCCACCGCATGCCAGGGCAGGACCGAACAGCCATAGCCATCCGCCACCAGCCGCTTGATGCAGGGATAGGAGTCGATCTCGATGGCGGGATCGACCTGCAGGCTCTCGGCGCGCAGGCTGTGCTCGACCATGCGGCGCAGGCCGTGGGCCTCGCTGGGCAGGATCAGCGGGCTGTCCGCCAGGATCGCCAGCCCCGCCTCGTCCGCCGGCGCGCCCGGCGGGGCAAGCAGGACCAGTTCTTCCTCGAGCAGGGGGGACGAGCGCAGGCCGGCTTCCCCGATCTCGCCGTAAAGCACGCCCAGTTCGATCCTGCCCTCGCGCAGCCAGTCGCGGACAAAGCCGCTCATCGCCTCGGCGACGACGATCTTGATGCGCGGATATTGCGCGCGCGCCCTGGCGATCAGCGGCACCGACAGGATCACGCTGATCGTGCCCGGCAGGCCGATGCGCACCACCCCCGAAGGCTGGTCGCCCAGGCCCCGCAACTCTTCCTCCAGGCTGTGCATCTCGGCCAGCAGGCCCCTGGCCCGCGCGGCCAGATGCAGCCCCGCCTCGGTCGGGGTCACGCCGCCTGCGCTGCGCAGCAGAAGCGTGGTGCCCAGTTCCTCTTCCATCTTGCGCACATGCAGCGACAGGGCCGGCTGGGCGACGCCCAGGCTGGCCGCGGCGCGCGAAAACGCGCCCTCGTCCACGATGGCAACGAAATAGCGCATTTGTCGCAGATCCACGTCGGCCTCATCGGTTGGCGGCTGGCGGGCATAGAAGCATGTCTTGCGCCGGATGGCGAGGCGGGGGCGGCCGCCTCAGCGCGGCATCCCGGCGGCGGCCGGGGCTGCCGCCTGCCGCCGATACTGCGTGGGCGAGCAGGCCATGATCCGCTTGAACGCCGTGCTGAACGAGCTTTCGGATTCGTAGCCCAGCGAAAAGGCGATGGCGGCGACGTTCTCGTTGCCGCTGCGCAGCCGGTCCGCCGCCATCAGCATCCGCCAGCGCGCCAGGTAGTCCATGGCCGTGCTGCCCACCAGCGCCTTGAAGCGCTGCGCAAAGACGGTGCGCGAGATCCCGGCGACGCGCGCCAGGTCCTCCAGCGTCCAGCGGCGGGCGGGCTGGGCATGGATGGCGGCGATGGCGGGGCTGATCTGCGGATCGGTCAGCGCCAGCAACCATCCCGGCGGCAGTTCGGTGGCGCTGTCCAGGAACAGCCGCAGCACCTGGACCAGCATCAGATGCGCCAGGTGGGTGGACATCAGCGCGCTGCCCGGCTGCCGGCCGCGCAGCTCGGCGGCCCATTGATCCAGCAGCCAGCGCAGCACCTCGGCCTGGGCCGAGGCCCTGGGAATGTTGACGATGGGCGGCAGCGCGTCGAACAGCACGGCGGCATGGCTGCCGGAAAAGGAAAAGCGGCCGCTGATCAGGAACACCTCGCCACCGCCGTCATGGACGGCGATCCCGTCGCGGGCGGCCGCCTCGAGGATGGCCTTGCCGCTTGCCGCCGGCAGGGCGAGGTCGGAGGACAGCACGAAGCCGTGGCCGCTGTTCAGCAGGAAGCAATCGCCCTCGTTCAGGCGGATCGGCTGTTGCTGCCCCTCGACCACGCCCCAGCAGCCGCCGCGCATGACGGCGGTGAACTTGATCCCCGCGTGCGGGGGGAAGGCGAAGGACCAGTCCCCTGCGGCATCGAAGCCGGCATAGAACTGACCTTGCGGCCGCAGCAGCGACAGCACGTCCGAAAGCGGGTCCATCCTGAAATCCGTACGATCGAATAAGAATAGCGGACTTTCTAGCATGGGTCGTTCGCAGATCAATCCCTATCTATGCCCTCGACCGAACGCCTTGCGCGTTCAGCCGCCCGTGGATGGGCGGTCCGGTCCCGTCATTCAAAGGAAAACCGACATGAAACGCTTGCAGGACAAGGTCGCCATCGTCACCGGCGCGGGCAGCGGCACCGGCATGGGCGCGGTGATCGCCCGCGTCTTCGCCGAGGAAGGCGCGACCGTCGTCGTGACCGCCAATGCCAACCGGCAGGAGAACATGGACCGGCTGGTCGCCGAGATCACGGCCAAGGGGCAGCGCGCCTCTGCGGCGGTGCTGGACGTGACGCGGCAGGACCAATGGGCCGCGGTCGTGGCCGATACCATCGACCGCCATGGCCGCATCGACATCCTGATCAACAACGCCGGCACGCCGGGGCCGCGCGACGGCAGCTGGGACAAGGCCACGGCCGAGGATTTCCACCATGTCATCGACGTGAACCTGAACAGCCAGTTCTACGGCATCAAGGCCGTCGCGCCGCAGATGGAGCGGCAGGGCGGCGGCGCCATCGTCAACATCTCCTCGGCCGCGGGCATCATCGTGTTCCCGGACGTGCCACCGGGCTACAGCGCCTCGAAAGGGGCAAGCCGCCACCTGACCAAGGCCGCGGCGGTGGATTTCGCCCGCCGCGGCATCCGCGTCAACGGCATCTATCCCGGCCTGATCGACACGCCCATGGCCACCCATTTCACCGAAGACCCCGAGATGCTGGAGGGCCTGCTGAGGGGCATTCCCATCGGCCGCGTCGGCACCTCCGAGGAAATCGCCAGGGCGGCGCTGTTCCTGGCCAGCGACGAAGCCTCCTACGTCATCGGCGCCGAGCTGGTGGTCGATGGCGGCCTGACCATCATCTGAGCGAAAGAAAGAACATGAGCTACCAACCGAAAACCTGGCTGATCACCGGCGCCTCGTCCGGCTTCGGCAAGGCGCTGGCCGAGGCGGTCGTCGCCCATGGCGACAATGCGGTGATCACCGCCCGCCGCCTCGACCGGCTGCAAGAGATCGCGCGCGGCCACGAGGATCGCGTGCTGCCGCTGGCCCTGGACGTGACCGATGCGGCTGCGCGCGACAGGGCGGTGGCCAAGACGCTGGCGCGCTTTGGCCGCATCGACGTTCTGGCCAATGTCGCCGGGCGCGGCGTGGCGGGCGCTTGCGAGGAGTTCAGCCTTGACCAGCTGCGCGAGCAGATGGAGCTGAACTTCTTCGCCGCGGCCGAGATGACCCGCGCCGTGCTGCCGCAGATGCGGGCGCAGGGCGCGGGCAACATCCTGACCGTCAGCTCCATCGCCGGGCTGGTGGCGATGAACGCGGCCGGCCCCTATTGCGCGGCGAAATTCGCCATCGAGGGCTGGACGGAATCGCTGGCCATCGAGGCCAAGCCCCTGGGCATCCACGTCACCCTGGTCGAGCCCGGCGCCTTCCGCACCGAATTCGCCGGCGACGCGAACATGCGCCCGGTCCATCGCATCGACGCCTGGCGCCCGATGGTCGAGACCTTCGAGGGCTATCTGGAAAGCTCGGCCGGCAAGCAGATGGGCGACCCGGCGAAGGCCGCGCAGCGGATGCTGGAGGTGGTGGCCAGCGACGCCCCGCCCACGCGCCTGATGCTGGGCCGCGACGCCTGGTCGATCTGGGACGCCACCATCGCCGGGCGCCTGGAAGACATGAACGCCTGGCGCGTGCGCGGCGAGGACACGGCTTTCGACGGTGCCGACGTCGTCGAGATCGCGCTTTAGGCAACTGCGCAACCCGCCGCCCATCGCGGCACTGACAATCTTTTCGTAAAGGACAATGACATGAGCAAGATCTGGTTCATCACCGGCGCCTCCTCGGGCTTCGGCAAGGCGCTGGCCGAGGCGGTTCTGGCGCGCGGCGACAGCGCCGTGCTGACCGCCCGCCGCGCCGCCCCGCTGCAAGAGATCGCGGCCGGCCACGGCGACCGCGCCCTTGCGCTGCAACTGGACGTGACCGACGCCGCCGCCCGCGGCCGGGCGCTGGCGCAGGCGACCGGGCAATTCGGCCGCATCGATGTGCTGGCCAATATCGCCGGCGCAGGCTCCTATGGCGCGCTCGAGGAATTCACCCCCGAGCAGATCCGCGCCCAGATGGAGCTGAACTTCTTTGCCGCCGCGGAACTGTCGCGCGCGGTGCTGCCGCAGATGCGTGCGCGGAAGTCGGGCCATATCCTGAACCTGACCAGCATCGCGGGCCTCGTGGCTTTCCCCGGCAGCGGCCTCTACAACGCGTCCAAGTTCGCGCTGGAAGGCTTTACCGAGGCGCTGCATCACGAGGTCAAGCCGCTGGGCATCCGGGTGACGCTGATCGAGCCGGGTGCCTTCCGCACCGGCTTCGCCGGCAGCGCGGCGATGAAGGCCGAGGGCCGGATCCAGGATTACGCGGCGCTGAATGCGGGGATGGAGGACTATTACGCCACCCAGGACGGCCAGCAGATGGGCGATCCGGTCAAGGCCGCGCAGGTCATCATCGACATGGTGGACGGCGACACGGCCCCGGTGCGGCTGATGCTGGGCGAGGACGCATACCAGCTGTGGGAAGGCGCCGTCGCCTCGCGCGCCCGCGACCTGGCGACCTGGCGCCAGCGCGGCGAGGATACGGCCATTCCCGGCGCGCTGAAGAACACCGCCCAGGCGCTGTAGGATCGGCCCCTGCGCCCAGGGCCCGGCGGATGGCATGACGGACGCCGCCTCCCGCGCGGGGGCGGCGTTCTTGCTGTCCGGCCGCCGGCCGCCGGCGACGGCATCGGCGAAGAAAGCTTCCCGTTGCGCGCCCCGCCGCGGCCCCGTCCGCGTCACATCCCGTCGAGGTAGCGTTCCGCGTCCAGGGCGGCCTGGCAGCCGCTTGCGGCGCTGGTGACGGCCTGGCGATAGATCTGGTCCTGCACGTCGCCCGCGGCGAAGACGCCGGGGATCGAGGTCTGGGTCGCCATGCCGTGCCGCCCGCCCTGGGTGACGATATAGCCGCCGTCCATCTCGATCTGCCCGGCGAAGAGGTCGGTGTTGGGATGATGGCCGATGGCGATGAAGACGCCGTCCACCGCGATCTCGTCGACGGTCCCGTCCGCGGTGCTGCGCAGCCGGACATGGGTCACGCCGCGGTCGTCGCCCAGAACCTCGTCGATCTGGCTGTTCCAGCGCAGGGTGATCTTGCCGGCGGCGACCTTCTCCATCAGCTTGTCCTGCATGATCTTTTCGCAGCGCAGCTTGTCGCGGCGGTGGACCAGCGTGACATGGCTGGCGATATTGGCCAGATACAGCGCCTCTTCGACGGCGGTATTGCCGCCGCCGACCACGGCGACCGGCCTGCCCTTGTAGAAGAAGCCGTCGCAGGTCGCGCAGGCCGAGACGCCGCGGCCCATCATCGCCTGTTCGGACGCCAGTCCCAGGTATTTCGCCGAGGCGCCGGTGGCGATGATCAGCGCGTCGCAGGTGTAGCTGCCATTGTCGCCCTGCAGCCGGATCGGCCGGGCGGCCAGGTCGGCTGCGTTGATGTGGTCGTGGACATAGTCCGTCTCGAAGCGCTCGGCATGTTGCTGGAAGCGGACCATCAGGTCGGGGCCCTGCACGCCCTCGGCATCGGCGGGCCAATTGTCTACGTCGGTGGTGGTCATCAGCTGCCCGCCATGCGCCATCCCGGCGATGAGCATGGGCCTGAGATTGGCGCGGGCGGCATAGATCGCGGCGGTATTGCCGGCCGGGCCCGAGCCCAGGATGATCAGTTTCGAATGGCGTTCCGTCATGGCAGTTCCTTGGTTGGGGTTGGTTCGGCCAGCAGCGCGGCAAGGCCGGGCAGTTGCTCGACCAGCGGCTGCGGATCGTCGAGGCAGCGCAGGTCCAGCCAGACCGCGCCCTCGGCGATCCGCCCGATCACCGGCAGCGGCAGGCGGCGCAGCGCCCGCGCGATCCGCTCGGCGCTGGCGCCCGGCGCGGGGATGCGCAAGGCCAGGCTCGGCAGCTTTTCCAGCGGCAGCGCGCCCGAGCCGATCTGCGCCTGCGAGGCCGCGATCTCGGGCGCATGGCCGGCCGGCAGGGCGGCGGCCAGCGCGGGCAGGATCGCCTGGGCCATGGCCTGCATCTCGTCGGGCCGCCGGGCCAGGTGGCGCAGGGTCGGCAGCCGGTCCGCCAGCCGGTCGGGGTCGCGGTAAAGCGCCAGCGTCGCCTCCAGCGCCGCCAGCCGCACCTTGTCGAGCCGCAGGGCGCGTTTCAGCGGATGTTTCGCGCACCGTTCCACCAGGTCGCGGCGCCCGGCGATGAAGCCCGCCTGCGGCCCGCCGAGCAGCTTGTCGCCGGAAAACGTCACCAGGTCCACGCCCTCGGCCAGCGCGTCCTGCACGCTGCGTTCATGCGGCAGGCCCCAGCGCGACAGGTCGACCAGCGTGCCCGAGCCCAGGTCGTCGACCAGCGGCAAGCCGTGCCTGCGCGCCACCGGCAGCAGGTCCGGGCAGCGCGTCTCATGCGTGAAGCCTAGCACCTGGTAGTTCGAGGGATGCACCTTCAGCAGCAGCGCGGTGTCGGGGCCGATGGCGCCTTCGTAGTCGCGCAGATGGGTGCGGTTGGTGGTGCCGACCTCGCGCAGGCGGGTGCCGGCGCTTTCCATGATCTGCGGCATGCGGAACGAGCCGCCGATCTCGATCAGCTCGCCGCGCGAGACGATGGTCTCGCGCCCCTGGGCCAGCGCCGCCAGCACCAGCAGGATGGCGGCGGCGTTGTTGTTGACGATGCAGGCGGCCTCGGCGCCGGTGATCTCGGCGACCAGCGCCTGCACGGCATCGTCGCGCTGGCCGCGCCGGCCGGCGTCGAGGTCGTATTCCAGCGCCAGCGGCCCGGTCATGGCGCGGTTGGCGGCCTCGACCGCTCGCGGGGCGTAGATCGCGCGGCCGAGATTGGTGTGCAGCACCGTGCCGGTCATGTTGAGCACGCGCCTCATCGCCGGCGCGTTGCGGCTGTCGAGCCTTTCCAGCGCGGCCCCGGCCACCCTCCGGGCGGCGCTTTCCCGGTCCTCGGCCTCTGCGGTGCCGGCCAGAAGCTGCTGGCGGTATTCGTCCAGCAATTCGCGGATGCAGGCCAGGCTGGCGGCATGGCCATGCGCCTCGACGCAGGCGCGGCCGGCGGGCGTTTGCACGATCTCGTGCAGGGGCGGCAGGGTGGAAAGCTTGGATTGCATCTGTCAGTCCTTTGGGTGCCGGGTTGCTGCGGCCATGATGCGCGGCCCGGCGGCGATGCGACAGGGTCTTGGCGAGGTCACCGGAACCTCGCCGCGGCCTGGGCGATGGCGGCGATCTTGTCGCAGGCGAGGTCGCCGCAGCAGATCGGGTTGTCGGCGAAGGTGGCGAAGCCGCAATCTGGATGCAGCAGCACCCGTTCGCGCCCGAAGAGCGCGATGGCGCGCGCGATGCGGGCGGCGATATCGTCCACCGCCTCGGCCGCCTGCAGCTTCTGGTTCAACACGCCCACGCCGATGCGCGCGTCCTCGGGCAGGGCCGTCAGGATCGACATGTCGCCCGCGCGCGGCGTCGCGGCTTCCAGCAGATAGGCGCCCGCGCGGACCTGGGCCAGGGTGTCGATCAACGGCGCATAGCTGCCGCTCAGCGCCACCGACTCGTCGGGGGTCCAGTTGCCGCGGCAGACATGCAGCGCGATGCGGTCGCGGTCGAAGCCGTCGAAGACCGCGTTCAGCAGGTCGCGGGCAAAGCCCAGCTCATGCTCGGGCGCCAGCGTTTCCGACAGCGCGCCGCACATGAAGCTGCGCTTGTTCTTGGCGCCGGAAAAGACCACGTCCGACAGCACCGGCTCGTCGAACTGGATCAGCGCGGCGCCGGCCTCGACCAGCTCGGCCAGTTCCTCGCGCAGGACGCGCACGATGTCGGCGGCGATCTCTTCGCGGCTGGCATAGGCGCGGTCCGAGATGCATTCCATCCACATGGTCCGGGTCAGCAGATAGGGGCCGGGCAGGGCGACCTTGACCGGCCTGTCGGTCAGCGCGCGGGCGAAATCGACCTCATGCGCGACGATGGGGCGGGTGCGGCGCAGCCGGCCGAAGACCGCCGGGTGGCGCACATCGCCGGCGGGGATGTCGAGCGCGCGCAGCTCGGCCTCGAACTCCTCGGGGTGGTCGACCAGGGGCAGCAGGTCGGTCAGCGGGATCAGCTGGCAGTTTTCCAGCCGGGTGGCGACGAAACTGGCATAGCTGTCGCGGCGCTGTTCGCCGTCGGTGACGACATCGGCGCCGGCGCGTTCCTGCGCGGCGACGGCCAGCCGCACCGCGTCGTCTGCGGTCTGGTGAAAGGCGGCCTCGGACAGGCGGCCCTCGACATGGGCGTGCATGGCCTCGACCATCCAGCGCGGCCGCGGCCACGAGCCCATGCCCATCACCGCCAGCGGCGGCACCGGCGGGACGGGGCGCGCTACCCGCGGCGGCAGGGGGGCCGGTTCGGCGGGAACGGCGGGCGGCGGCTCGGCCCGGCGTTCCGACAGCGCGCCCTTGCAGATCAGGAAGGATCGCTGCCTTCCCTCGCGATGGACCGACAGGAACGCGTTGCCGGTCATCCGGCACCAGGCCGGCAGATCCTCGTCGACCGAGATCTCGGTCGAGAGGATCTCCAGCAGGCCGCCGCGCGGCAGCGGGTCGATATGCTTGCGGATCAGCAGCAAAAGGCCGTTGCCGCAATCCAGGTCGCCGCCGTCGAAGGACACGTCGGGCGGCAGCGGATGGGGGGTGGTCATGGGCGGTTCCTCCGGCGAAAGGGGGCCGCCGGCTGCCCGGCGGGCCATGGGTCAGCCGCGGCGGCGGCGGGCCAGTTCATAGCCGATCGCGCCCGAGGCGATCACCGCCACGGCAAGCGTCAGCAACAGCGCGGGCGACAGCGGCGCCCCGGCCGGGACCGGCACCACCGAGGCGGTCATCGGCGCAGCCGCCGGGGCCGGGGCCACGCCGCCCTCGGGCCTGGCCAGCGTTTCCAGCGCGACCTGGGTGCCGTAGCTGCGCGCCAGCAGCACCCGGCCCAGATCCTTGAAGATCGACTGGCCGGTGACGCGGCCCTGTCCCAGCACCAGGTCCACATTGGCGATCTGCGGCCCGCCCAGATCGGCCGAGCGGTTGCCCTGCCTGTCCTCGACATGCCAGGAGGTGACGTGATCGCCCTCGACGCTGTTGACCACGACCTTGAAATAGCCCTCGGGCCCGTCGACGGACTGGCCGGGTTTCAGGCGGATTTCCTGCTTGTTGGTCAGCATGAAGCCGAAGGCGTGGCCGGTCGGGCAGGTCACGGGCCAGACCGCGAAACGCGGGTCGCGGGCGAAATCGGCGCCGTAGTCGAAGGCGAAGGCATCGCCGTAGACCTTGAGACTGACCTTGCCGCCCTCGAACGCCGCGGGCCAGGGCGACAGGAACGCCACCACGTCGCCATGCTCGAACACCAGCGCCTTGCGGGCGTCGTGGTCCTCGATCAGCCGGTCGGACAGCACCGGGCCGAGGGTCTTGGCGGCGACGACCGCGCCGCCCTCGACCAGTTCCACCGTCGCGGTGCCGGCGGCCTCATCCACCGCGGCGACGCGCAGGGTCTGCCCGCCCATGGTCCAGGCGTCGCCCGGCGCGGCGAGGCCCTTGAACACCTCGGTCTCGGCATAGGTCATGCGGTCCATCCGCACCCCGGCCAGCCAGTCGAACACCAGCGCCTCGCGGCTCATCTCGCGCAGCTTGCCCTGGTTGTAGAGCTGGGCGAAGGAATTGCCCCACCAGTTCGGTTCCGTGGTGGAAAAGGCGGGCGAGCCGAAGGCCCATTCCCAGTCGAGGCCGGAAATGGTGCGCACATGCAGGGTGTGGTTCACCATCTGCTCGTGCCCGATGCTGGCGTAGTAGTGATAGACGGTGCCGCCCACCGCCACCGCCTGGCCGGCGGGGATGGTCACGTCCTTCTGCATCACCACGGTCATGTCGTAGTCGATATAGGTCGCGGTCCGGCCCAGGATCGGCACCTTCTCGCCGCGCAGGGCGACCTCGCCGCCCCAGCTGTCCTCCAGATAGGCCAGCCCGCCCGGCGGGATGACGACCTCGCCGTTCTCGACCCGGCTCTGGCGGATCAGCACGCTGTCGTGCTTCAGCGAGCGGCGGTCGAAGTCGTCGAAGGTCTCGAGCCCCTGATGCAACCCCGGCAGGCCCGCGACATAGGCCGGGTTCACCCCGCGCTCGGTCGGCAATGAGAACGGTGGCGGGGCGATCTCGGCCGCGGCCATGGGGTTGGCCAGGGGCCAGCCGTCCCTGGGTGGGATCAGCAGGGCGGAATCCTCGGCATGGACGGGGGTGGCAAGGGCGGCCGCGCAGGCGAGGGAAAGGAAGATGCGTTTCATGGCCATCCCCTATGGATTCACGCGCCGCGCGGGCAGCGCGCAGGATCCGGCCCGGCGCGAGAGGAACAGCATCCCCCAGCCGGTCAGGGCCAGCGTGTTCACCAGCAACAACCATTTCGGCACGCCCGCCAACGCCGATCCGATGACGCCGAGGCCCACCACCGACAGCACCGGGGCAAGGCAGGACACGCAGACCGCGCCAAGCGCCATCAGCCCGCCGCCCGCCGCGATGGCGCCGCCGCCCTTGCGCCCGGTCCGCAGCGCAAAGACGGCGAAGGCCACCGCCACGCCCACCGTGGCCGCCGTCAGATATTCCTGCTTGCGCAGGAAACTGACGGCGAAGGCGCGGTTGCGGTCGAAGGTCAGGGTGCCGGAGGCGACGAACTCTTCCGGCAGGAAGCCGCAGTCGAGCGCGTCGGCGACCGACCTGGGCATCTCGAACAGCAGGAACGACAGGCCGACATAGGCGGCGCAGGCCAGCACGAAGGCCGCGAGCATGGGTTTCCAGCGGGTCATGTCAGTAGCAGATCGAGGGGGCGCCGTCGGACATGAACTCGACCAGCTTGGCACCGCCCACCACCTTGGCCCCCGCGATCAGGCTGTCCTCGTCCAGCCCGCGCTTCTTGAAGCAGGGCGAGCAGACGTAGATCTCGCCCCCGGCCTCGGCAAAGCTGGCCATCAACTCGGCAAGCGGCGCGAAGCCTTCCTCGTGGATGCCGTCGGCATAGCCTTTCTGCGACAGCCGGGTGCCCTCGATGGACAGGAAGACGACGGCCTCCTTGTCCGAGGCGACGGCGGCATTGGCCACCACGAAGCCGACGGTGGCCTTGTCGGTATTGTCGCGGGCGCAGCTGATCGAGACGACGAATTTTCCGGGCATGGGTTTCTCCTGATTGATGCGGGTCGGGTTCAGCTCCAGTCGTCGCGCGACCGGATCCAGAACGAATGGGTGGCCGGGTCGTGGCGCAGCAGGTCGCAACGCGTCATGCGGCACCAGGCGGGAATGTCCTCGGGCGCGCCGGGATCGGTGGCGACGACGCGCAGCACCCGCCCCGGCATCTTGCGCAAGCGGATGCGCAACAGCACCACCAGCTCGCCGCAGCCGAGCGCGCCGGCATCGAAGACGGTTTCGTCGGTCATTCCGGCTGGTCCTCGGCCAAGGCCCGGCTGCCGGATCGGGGCGATCCGGGGTTCGGGGCGGGATGGGGATGATGGAACGGCGCAGGCCGGCCTTTGCGGCACCGCGCGCGGTCAGGGCGTGTCCAGCTAATCCATCTGCAAGGCTCCTCCCTCGCATTGTCGCCTGCAGCTTGGTCGGGCCGGGCAAGGCTGTCAACCAAGGGCACAGCCCCGCCTATGAATGGCATAGGGGCGGCTGTTTGTTGCGCCCCGGCCTTGCGCCGTGGTTGGGTTCATGCATGCCCGCCCGCATCGGCGGGCGCGACCAGGAACGGAGAGACCCATGATCGAGACGCTGGAGCTGCGCGGTGACTTCCCGATCCTTGCGCGCAGGGTGAACGGCAAGCCGCTGTGCTATCTGGACAGCGCCTCTTCGGCGCAGAAGCCGCGGGCGGTGCTGGATGCGGTGATGTCCGCCTATGCCGAGGATTATTCCAACGTGCATCGCGGGCTGCACCACCTGTCCGCCGTGATGACCGAGCGCTACGAATCCGTGCGCGGCATCGTCGCCGATTTCCTGAACGCCGACGAGGACGAGGTGATCTTCACCTCGGGCGCGACCGAGGGGATCAACCTGGTCTCTGCCGCCTGGGCCGCGCCGCGGCTGGGGCCGGGCGACGAGATCGTGCTGACCGCGGCCGAGCATCACGCCAATGTCGTGCCCTGGCATTTCCTGCGCGAACGCCAGGGCGTCGTGCTGAAATGGGTCGATTTCGATGCCGGCGGCTGGCTCGACCCGCAGGCGGTGATCGACGCCATCGGACCGCGGACGCGGCTGGTCGCGGTCACGCAGATGTCGAACGTGCTGGGGGTCGAGGTCGACCTGGCCGCCATCTGCGCCGGCGCGCGGGCGCGGGGCGTGCCGGTGCTGGTCGATGGCGCGCAGGGCGCGGTGCATGCGCCGGTGGACGTAAAGGCCATCGGCTGCGATTTCTATGCGCTGGCGGGGCACAAGCTCTATGGCCCCTCGGGCTCGGGCGCGCTCTGGGTCCGGCGCGAGCGGGCGGCCGAGATGCAGCCCTATCGCGGCGGAGGCGACATGATCCGCGAGGTCACGCGCGAGGCCGTGACCTATGCCGCGCCGCCCCTGCGGTTCGAGGCCGGCACGCCGGCGATCGTCGCCCAGATCGGCCTGGGCGCCGCGCTGCGCTATCTCGGCGGCATCGGCATGGCGCGCATCCGCGCGCATGAGCAGGCCCTGGTCGCCCATGCGCAGGCGGAACTGGCCAAGGTGCCGGGGATCGAGCTGTTCGGCATGGCGCCGGGCAAGGGGCCGCTGTTCTCGTTCCGGCTGGAGCGGGTGGGATCGCCGCAGTGCCTGGCGGCGCTGCTGGACCAGGAGGGCATCGCCGTGCGCGCCGGCTCCTTCTGCTCGCAGCCGCTGATGGCGGCGCTGGGGGTCACGGCGCTGTGCCGCGCCAGCCTGGGCCTTTATACCACGCGCGAGGACATCGACCGGCTTTGCGCCGCGCTCTGCGCCCTGTAGCCATTGGCCCGACATGCCGCTGTGGCGACAGGCGGCGGCGCAGCAAAGCCGAAAGTCGCTGCGCCGCCCCTGTCGCGGCCCCTCGGGCAGGCATCCGGGACCGGAACGCCTGCCCGAGGGGCTTGCTCAGACCTCTTGCGCGGTCATCTCGTAGGAGAATGCCTTGGCGTCCAGCTCGTCCAGCCGTCCCTGGGCGTTCAGGCCCTGCGGATACATCAGGAAGGGCAGGGCCGGGGCGCCGTTCGCGCCGGGCAGGGTCACGTCGCTGGCGGTGTTATAGGCGACCCAGTTGCCTTCCCAATTGCCGAAAAGCGCCGCGTTGACGGGTGCGACCAGCGGGTCGGCCGGATCCTTGATCCAGCGGTCCGTCTCGGCCCGCATCACCTTCAGCACGTCCGCCGGGTCCATCGCCACCCAGCCGTGGCCCGCCAGCCAGACCTCGGCCCGGCAATGCTGCGCGCCGGTCACGTCGGGGCTGTTTGCGCCCAGCTGCTTGTAGCCGAAGGCCGAGGGCGCCACCCGCACGCCGTAGATGTCGCGCGCCGGCATGTCCGAGGCGCGGGCCAGCCCCACGAAAAGCCCGTTCAGGTCGGCGCATTTGCCGCCGAGCCCGGCCGAGGTCAGCGTGGCCTGGATGTCGCCCGGTCCGCAGCCGGGCGTGTCCAGGTTGCGATAGCAATGGTTGACGATCCAGGCATAGATCGCGGCGATTTTCTCGCGGTCGGTGGTGGCGCCCTGGGTGATCTCGCGCGCGCGGTCCAGCACCACGCCGTCCAGCGGCTTGAGGCTGGAGCCCTTCAGCGCGGCTTCCAGCACCGCCGGGTCTTCCTGCACCTCCGAGGTGCGGCTCCAGTCCACGGTGCGGTTGCGGGTCTGGATGCGGCTGACCAGCTCGACCGTGGGCTCGGCGACCGAGGCGTCGAAGCGCGCGTGCAGCATCCGCGCCCCGCTGGCCGGATCGGTGACGAAGGCGGCTTCGCTGGCATTGCCGGTCACGCTGTCGTCCAGCGAGCGCTGGTAGTCCGACTGGGCCGAGGGCACCGGCAGCCAGATCTGCGCGGGGCCCTGCGGCGCAAGCCTGACCCGCGTGCGCAGCTCGAAGCTGCGCCAGTCGCCGGGCGCGGGGGCGAAGCCGCGGGGTTCGGGCGCCGCCCGCAGCAGGCCCGGCACCGCGGGGATCGCGGCGGCGGCCAAGGCGAGTTTCAACATGTTGCGTCGGCTGGTGCTGGGCATGGTCTGGTCCTCTGGTTGCGGGAGGATGCCGGGATGATGCGGGGTGCTGCCGCAACTGCCATCGGAACCTCCGACGTTGCACGGGGTCGCGTTCGGCTGGACAGCCACGACACATGCAGCCTAGTCGGCGGCGGCCGGCACCGTCAACGAATCTGAAGCGGGCCTATGAATGCCATAGGAGCCAGGGGAGGCCGTTCCGGCACGTCGCCGGCCTTGCCCCATGCGAGCGCCCGCGCCGCGCCGACCCAGGGCCGGGCCTGTCCCCCCGCCATGCCTAGGCGCGCCGCGGCTTTGGCATAGGGGGCGCCTATGCGGCCGGGTCGGCGATTGCCTCACGGGCCGTTCTGCCGGATCATCCAGGGCACCAGGGCCATCGCGCCCCCCGCGTTTTCAGGAGGGAACCATGACGGAACGACTGTTTATCCATGATCCGCGCGCCAAGGCCCGCGATGCCGCGGCGCAGCTTTATCCCAAGATCAACGGCTTGCAGGGCAAGACAATGGTGGTGCTGAACAACCACTGGACCTGCATGGACGAGATGATCGACCATCTGGGCGCCGCGCTGAAGTCGCGCTATGGCGTCAAGGACGTGATCCAGTTCGACGTCCCGGTCAGCACCGCCGTCGACGAGGCCGTGATCGCCGAGGCCGCTCGGCTGGGCGATTTTGCCGTCGTCGGCCTGGCCAACTGAGGCTCATGCACGTCGTGGAGTGTCCATGACTGCATCGAATTGACCAAACGCGGAATCCCCTCGGTCGTCTTTGTCACCGAACGCTTCACCGCGCTTGCCAGGATGGCGCGCACGGGACGGGGAATGCCGGATCTGCCCACCATCGTCTTTCCGCTCAACCCGCAATTCTATGCGGAGGGAGAGGTGGCGCGCGTCACCGAAACCATCGTCGAGACCTATGTCGGCCTGATCGCACCGGGCGCTGTCGGGGCGGGGCGGCAAGGCGGGGGAGATACGGAATGAACCAGCAGAACGCCGCCATGATCGAGGCGCCGGCCGATCCGGCCGAGCTGTTCGACACGCTCTATCGCATGGGACTGACCGACGGCATGCCGGTCATCCCGCCCACCGACGACCTGGTGCAGCGGTTCATCGCCGCATCGGGCCGGCCCGGCTCGGACGAGATCGCCGTGATCCCGCCGGCCAACCATCTGGCCACCGTGACCGGGATCGCGGTCAACGCCGTCATGGCCGGCTGCCTGCCGGAATACATGCCGGTGCTGATCGCGGCGGTCGAGGCGCTGGTCGAGCCGCAGTTCAACCTGTTCGGCGTCGCCACCACCACCAACCCGGTCGGGCCGCTGATCCTGGTCAACGGCCCGGTCCGGCAGCAGCTGAACCTGAACTGCGGGCGCAATGCGCTGGGTCCGGGGCGGCGGGCGAATGCCACCATCGGCCGGGCGATCCGGCTGATCATGCTCAACATCGGCGGCGCCATCCCCGAAGAGGTGGACAAGGCCACCCTGGGCCAGCCGGGCAAATACACCATGTGCCTGGGCGAGGCCGAGGAGGAAAGCCCCTGGGTGCCCTTGCATGTCGAGCGCGGCTTCGAGCCGGAGGACAGCACCGTCACCGTGGTCGGCGTGCAGGACATCGGCAACATGTTCGTGTGCTTCCAGCAGGCCGAGAGCATCCTGCGCACGCTGGCCAGCGGCATGGTGTCCTTTGCCGCCAACAACATGCTGCTGGGCGAAGGCAACCCGATCCTGTTCCTCAATCCCGGCCATGCCGACCTGCTGGCCAAGCAGGGCTACGACAAGCCGCGCATCCGCGAGGAGCTGTTCCGCCGCGCCACCTTTCCGGCCAGCGAACTGCCCCAGGAGGTCAGCGCGGTCGAGCAGAACTCGCGCAACATCATCGACGGCAGGAACATGGTCACGGCCAGGGCCGAGGACATCCTGATCGCGGTGGCGGGGGGCCCCGAGGCCTATCACAACTCGTATTGCGCGACCTTCGGCAACATGGCGGTGACGAAGAAGATCCGGCTGCCCTGAACCAGGCGCGGGGTGCGCCCCGGCGCACCCTGACACGTCCCCGAACAAGGTTATGAAAACGTGTCCCTACTGGGCGCGTCCCGGCGCACCCTGACGCGCCTCAGTCGCCGGCCGGTTTCAGCAGCCGCGCCTTCAGGCGATAGCGGGCGATCATCTCGGCCAGCACCGACAGGATCATCCGCTCGACCAGCAGGCTGGCCGAGGAAACCGGCCGATCGCGCCGGCGCAGCAGATAGGCGGTATGGGTTGGCGCCGGCTCGCGGAAGGGGACCAGCACCAGCGTCCCGTTCGCCACCTCCTTGACCACCGCGGCATGGGACAGGACGATATGCGCGCTGGCCCGGCTGGCGAATGTCACCAGGCTCAGCAGCGAATCCAGCTCCAGCAGCGGTTTCAGTTCGCATTTATGCGCCTTGGCCAGGCGATCCAGCATCAGTCGCATCGGGTTCTGCTTTGCCGGCAGGACCAGCGGCAGATCCGCCAGGCGATCGAAGGCGATGGCCTTCTGAGCCAGGCCGTCGATGACCGGGCTTTCGCTCCAGTTGTCCGAGGCGGCGACCAGGAACAGCTCTTCCTCGAAGATCGGCTGCGCGGCGAAGGCGTCGAAATCCGCCCCGCCATAGCAGACCGCAAGGTCCAGCGCGCCGCTGGCCAGCTGCTCCAGCAGGACCGTGGTGGTCGCCTCGGTGATCTGCACGCGGATGTCGGGATGCTCGTGGGCGATGCTGTCGGCCAGCGGCACCGCCATCAGCCCGGTCAGCGTCATCGGCAGGCCGACCGCGATCTCGCGCCGGCTCTGGTGGCCCAGCTTCTGGACCTGCTCCAGCGCGGTGTCGATGGTGTCCAGCACCTGCCGCCCGGTCTCGGCCAGGGTGGCGCCGGCCTCGGTCAGGATCACGCCATGCTTGCCGCGCACCAGCAGCGCGGTGTCGAGATCCTGTTCAAGCCGGGACAGCGCCTCGGACAGCGAGGGCTGGGCGATGCCCAGCCGGGCGGCGGCGCGGGTGATGCTGCCGCATTCCGCCACCATGGCCACGTAGCGCAGCTGCCGCAGCTCCAGCCGCGGCGGCTTGTTGTCCACGGCCGTCATGGCCGGGCATGTCCGGCAAGCGCCGGTATGGCTGGTCGGGACATGCCGCGCCTCCTCCGCCCGCAACGGTCAGGCGAGCATTTGCAGGTCGCCGTCGATGCTGATCGCCTGCCCCGAGATCGAGCGCCCCCGCGGCGAGGCCAGATAAGCGATCATGTCAGCCACCTCCCCGGCCTTCAACATCCTTTTGATCGAGGCATGGGCCAGCCAATCCTGCGCCACCGCCTCGGGGCTGCGGCCCTGCGCCTGGGCATTCGCCGCCAGCACGCGCTGCAGCCGGTCGCCGTCGATGATGCCGGGCAGCACCGCGTTGCAGCGGACCCCAGCCGGTCCCAGCTCGCGCGAGAGCGTGCGGGTCAGGCCCAGGATGCCCGATTTCGCCGCGGCATAGGCCGAGCGGTTGGTAAAGCCGAACTTCCCCGCCGCCGAGGACAGGTTGACGATCGAGCCGTTCGCCGAGCGCCGAAGATGCGGCACGGCAAAGCGGCAGCAGTAATACTGCCCGAACAGGCAGACCCGCAGGCAATGTTCCCAGGCCGCGATCTCGGTTTCCTCGACCGGGGCCAGCGGCCCCGAGACGGCGGCATTGTTGGCGAGACAGTCGAGCCCGCCCATGGCCTGCACCGCCGCGGCCAGCATCCGCTCGACCGATTGCGGGTCGGCCACGTCGCAGGCGCCCAGCGACAGCCCGTCCTGCCGGCCAAGCCGGCCAAGCGCCGCCTCGTCGATGTCGCAGGCATGGACGCGCGCGCCCTCTGCCAGGAAACGGCGCACGATTTCCGCGCCCAGCCCCAGGGCGCCCCCGGTGACGACGACGCGCAACCCCTTGATGTCCAGATCCATTGCCGCCCCTCCCCTCGTCATGGCCCGGTCCCCCGCAAGCCTAGCGGCCTGGCCGTGGCGGGGAATACCGGCGCGGCCCGATGTCGATCATAGGCGGTGCCTATGCAGGTGCTTTCGTCGTAGGTGCGCGCTGGAAATTGCCGCATCATCCCTGCGTCCGGGTGGAGGAGACGCCCGATCGCCAGGCCCCGGCCGGCGAAGACAGATCAGGGAGGACATCATGATTTCATGGAAAGCCGTGTTCCGACAGGGCAGCCGCCTCGCCGGTCCCGCCGCGGCGCTGGCGCTGCTGGCCGGGCCCGCGATGGCGGAGGACACGATCACGCTGAAGGTCGCGCATCTGCTGCCGGCGGATGTCTATATCTGGAAGCAGGGCGGCCAGGTCATGACGGACGAGATCACCGCCAGGACCGGCGGCCGCGTCCGCTTCGAGGTCTATCCGGCGGGCCAGCTGGGCAAGGACATGCTGTCGGTGCTGTCCTCGGGCATCGCCGACATCGCCTTCTTCGTCCCGCAATATTCCCCCGACAAGCTGCCGCTTTCGACCGCGGGCGAGCTGCCGGGGCTTTACGATTCGTCCTGCGAAGGCACGCATATGGTCTGGGACATCGTGAAGCCCGGCGGCCTTCTGGGCGACAGCGAATACAAGGCGCAGGGCATGCGCGTGCTTTTCGCCAACGTGATCCCGCCCAACGTGCTGATGACCACCAGGGTCCGGCCCGAGGGGATCGAGGCGATCAAGGGGCTGAAGATCCGCGCGAACGGCAATGCCGTCGGCAAGACCGCCAGCCAGCTGGGCGCCGTGCCGATCCAGGCCCCGGTGGGCGAGCTTTACGATTCGCTCAGCCGCGGGACCATCGACGGGACGTTCTATCCCTATGTCAGCCTGCCCGACTTCGACCTGGAGAACCTGCTGAAATACTCGGTCCACGGCCCGCGCTTCGGCGGCAACCTGGTCGGCTTCGCCATCAGCGAGGCCAGCTGGAACAAGCTGCCCGAGGACGTGCGGCAGATCGTGGCCGAGGCCGGGCTGAAGGCGCAGGACCAGCTTTGCAGCTACGAGGATCGCGAAACCCTGGTGATCCGCGACCGGATCGTGGCCGAGAACGGCCATAGCGTCGTCGAGCTGACCCCCGAGCAGATCGTCCAGTTCGAGGAGAAATTCGAGGGCGTGGTCGCCGCCTGGGCGCAGGACATGACCAAGGCCGGGCTGGACGCGCAATCCGTGCTGGATGCGCTGAAGCAATAGCCCTGGGGGCGCGGTCCCCGTGCGGGATGGGCCAGGGGTGGCCGCGATGCCCCCGTGGCCCGCGCGGCCCGCCGGGGCCGGACGCAAGCCGGATCATCGACAACAATGGAGCGTGCCATGGTTTCCCGCAGCGCCATCTTTCTGCGCAACGGCCTGCCGCATCGGGCCCGGCCCGTGGCGGGGCGGCCATGATCGTCGCCACGGCCGGCCATATCGACCACGGCAAGACCACGCTGGTCCGTGCCTTGACCGGGATGGAGACCGACAGGCTGAAAGAGGAAAAGGCCCGCGGCATCTCGATCGAGGTCGGCTTTGCCCATCTGCCGCTGGACGACGGCCGCATGCTGAGCTTCATCGACGTGCCGGGGCACGAGCGCTTCATCCGCAACATGCTGGGCGGGGTCTATGCCGTGGGCCATGCCCTGCTGGTGGTGGCGGCCGACGACGGGGTGATGCCGCAGACCCGCGAGCATCTGCATATCCTCGGCCTGCTCCGGCTGCGCGACGGCACGGTGGTCATCACCAAATGCGACCGGGCCGGCCCCGACAGGATCGCGCAGGTCCGCGCCGAGGTCGACGAGCTGCTGGAAAGCGCGGGCTTCCCGCCCATTCCGCAGATCGCCGTCTCGGCACCGACCGGCGCGGGGATCGGGGCGCTGCGGCATCGGCTGGCCGAGGTCGCCGCCCTGGAAAGCCCGCCGGAACGGCAGGATGGTGCCTGGCCGCGCTTTGTCGTGGACCGCGTCTTCGTCGCCGCCGGCAGCGGCACGGTCCTGCGCGGCACCCTGCTGGCGGGAGAGGTGCGGATCGGCGACAGCCTGCAGGTCAGCCCCGCCGGCATCCGCGGCCGGGTGCGCAAGCTGCAGCGCCACGGCCAGCCGGTCGAGCTGGTCCGCGCGGGCGAGCGTTGCGCGATCAACCTGGCCAATCTCGACCATGCCTCGGTGGCGCGTGGCGATTGGCTGGTTCACCCCGAGGCCGATCACGTGACCGACCGCATCGACGTGCGCATCCGGGTTCTGCGGGGCGAGGCGCGGGCCCTGGCGCATTGGACGCCGCTGCATCTGCATATCGGCGCCGCCGACATCCCGGCCCGGCTGGCGCTGCGCCGCGGCGGCGCCATCGAGGCCGGGCAGGAGGCGCTGGCGCAGCTGCGGCTGGATCGCCCGGTCCATGCCGCGCATGGCGACCGGCTGATCATCCGCGACCAATCGGCCAGCCGGACCATCGGCGGCGGCTTCGTGGTCAATCCCTTTCCGCCCTCTCGCCGCAGCCGGCGGATCGCGGTTTTGCAGGCGCTGGACGGCCGCGACCGGCGGGCGGGCTTGCTGGCGCTTCTGGACGGCCTGCCGGACGGGGTGCCGATGGACTGGTTCGCCCGCATCCACACCATGCCGCTGCCGCAGGCGCTGGAGCTGCTGCCCCAGGGGGCGCCGCTGACCAGGACGCGCATCCCCACCGCCTTTTCCTTCCTGCGCGCCGAGCGGCTGGGCCTGCGCGCTGCCGAGGCGGTGGCGCGCTTTCACGCCGCCCGGCAGGATGCCAAGGGGATCGAGTTGAGCCGGCTGCACAAGGAAATCGCGCCCGGACAGGAGGCCGAGGTCTTTGCCGACCTGGTCCGGCAATGCGCCGCGGGTTGGGGGCTGGAACTGGTCGGCTCGCAATTGCGGCTGGCCGGCTTCGATTCCACGGCAAACCCGCAGGACAAGCAAAGCTGGTCGCTGATCTGGCCGATCCTGGAAGATGCCGGCTTCCAGATCCCCAGCGCCCGCGAACTGTCGGTCCAGACCAGCATCCCCTTGCAGAAGGTCCGCGACCTGCTTCACCGCAAGGCCGCCCTGGGCGAGGCGGTAAAGATCACGCCCGAGCGCTTTGCCCTGCCCGAAACCGTCGAGACGCTTGCCCGCAAGGCGGCCGAGACGGCGCGGCGGTCCGCGGACGGGCTGTTCAGCGCTGCGGACTACCGCGACGTGATCGGGACCGGGCGCGCCCTTGCCATCGAGATCCTGGAATGCCTGGACCGGCAGGGGGTCACGCTTCGCCAGGGCAATGTCCGCTTGCTGCGGGCCGGGCATGACGCGACGGCCGCGGCCGCGGCCGGGCCGGCGCATCCACCCCGCATCCAGAACAGGAGAACGAGATGAGCAATCCCTACGACATCTTCATCATCGGCTCCGGCGTCGCCGGCATGGCGGCGGCCGGGCAGGCCGCGCAACGGGGGCTCAGGGTCGCGCTGGCCGAAGGCGGCATGTTCGGCGGGCTGGTGCTGAACATCAACAGGCTCTGGCCCGGCCCCGAGGGCATGCCGGAATCCGGCGTCGACCTGTCGGCCGAGCTGATGATGCGCGCCACCGAGCTGGGGGTGGAAAACATCCCCGAACATGTGACCGCCATCGAGGCGGGCGAAGGCGGCGGCTGGACCGTCGTCACCGGCGCCGCACGCCACGCCGCGCGCAGCGTGATCGTCGCCAGCGGCGCCAGCCACCGCGCGCTCGGCATCCCCGGCGAGGCCGAGTTCGAGCATCGCGGCGTCTCGCATTGCGCCGATTGCGACGGCCCGATGGTGCGCGGCAAGCCCGGCATGGTGGTGGGCGGCGGCGATTCCGCCCTGCAGGAGGCGCTGATCCTGGCCGAATACTGCCCGGTCGTGCATCTGGTCCATCGCAGCGACCGCTTTACCGCGCGGCCGGATTTCGTCGAGGCGGTCGGGGCCGCTGCGCCGATCTCGGTCCGCTTCGGCACCGTGGTCGAGGCGCTGGAGGGCGCGGGCGGGCTTTCCCATGCCCGGCTGCGCGACCTGCGCAGCGGCGCCCAGGACCGGGTCGAGGTGCAGGGCTTCTTCGCCATGGTCGGGCTGGTGCCGAATACGGGCTTCCTGCCGCCGGGCGCGGTGCAGGGCCAGGAACCGCTGGCCGTCGACGACCATCTCGAGACATCGTTGCCGGGTATGTATGCCATAGGTGCGGTGCGCGCGGGGTTTGGCGGCGAGGTCGGCCATGCGCTGGAAGATGCGAACCGGGCCGTGGCGGCGATCTGCGCCCGGCTGCAGGCCGCCTGAGGGGCGGCGATGGAAGGGAAGCGTTCCTGGTGGGGCGGCCGGATTTCAAATCCGGTTGAGGCTGCGTCAGTCTTTGGTGGGTTCGACTCCCACTCCCTTCCGCCAATCGCCTTGCCGGAGGGTCCGGCGCAGGCCGGCCTGCCGGGCCGGGCCCCTGCCTGCGGATCCGGCTTTGCAGGTGTAGCGCGTCAAAAAACCGGCGCTTTGCGTCAAAAAAAACCGGCGCGGATGAAGGGAGGTTGAAGGCGCCTTCAAGCCTCGATCCTCGGCCAGCTATGCGCCAGACGCATGACGCGTCACCAAGATCGGCCCCCGTACCGCTCGCAGGGAGCCCTCCGGCGGGGGGCGTTGCAGCACGGTCTCCGGCTTGGTCCGTCCGCTGACAGCCTAGGCCCGCCCCTCATCCACCAG
Organism: Paracoccus versutus; assembly: GCF_029909795.1. Lineage (NCBI taxonomy): Bacteria > Pseudomonadati > Pseudomonadota > Alphaproteobacteria > Rhodobacterales > Paracoccaceae > Paracoccus > Paracoccus versutus. The sequence goes on along the minus strand of NZ_CP038196.1, from coordinate 1,719,145 downwards.
AGTCATCAGCGCCCGCTGTGCCGTCTCAGTGGCGCAGGTCGAGCCGCGCAGCCAGCGGCCCAGCGTCTGCTCTGTGGTGTGCAGCCGCGGCGCGGCAGCATAGGCGCTGCCGCCGTGCCGACCGATCCAGTCGCGCAGCACCTCGGCGAAGGGGCGGGGGTCAGATATTGGGGTCACGATATGCCTCACGCGCCCAATCGACTAGCCCGCGCGTGAATGCGTCGAACTCTGCCTCCGTCATCCTGGTGACGTGGCGGTGATCCGATGACGACGCTCGGCGCCAGGCCTCCGCCTTGCTGTTCGATATTTCGAGGCGAGCCGGACAAGACGCGGCGGATCTTCGTTCTGCACCGCATCCGGGGCCTTAGCTATCGCGAGGTGGCACAGCATATGGCGCTGTCGGAAAGCTCGGTGCAAAAGCACCTGGCGCGGGCGCTCTTCGAGGTCACGTGCCGGTTGCGGGAATACGAGGACGGCCGATGAAGGCGCAATCCGGCAAGGGCGCGCCGGCCGGCAATTCCGCCGCCAGGGCGCGGCTTCAGGCCCCCAGCAGCGCCATGCGGAAATCGCGGTCGCACAGGACGACCTCCTTCGTTCCCAGCGCCGCCGCGCGCATCAGCGCCCGCGAGGTCTGGACCTGCGCATATTCGACCGCCTGCGCCAGGCTGCGCCCGCTTCCCAGCGCCGCGGCGACAAGGCCGGCGAACAGGTCTCCGGTTCCCGCCATGGCCAGCGGCAGGTGCGGCGTCGGGTGGCGCGACAGGCCCTCGGGACCGTGGATCACGCTTTCCAGCATGTCCGGCGCCGTCTCGCGCAGCTTGCAGCCGGTGACGATCAGCCGCGCCTCGGGGGCCATGCGCAGGGCGCGGGCGGCGCGGGGGATGTCGGCCAGTTCCGCGATGGGCTGGCCGGTCAGCCAGGCGACCTCGAACGGGTTGGGCGAGGCGATGTCGGCCATGGGCAGCAGCCGGTCGCGGAAGGTGTCGGCGATCTCCCTGGGCACATAAAGCCCCGGCTGCTCGTCGCCCAGCACCGGATCGCAGTAATAGCGCAGCCGCGGGTTCGCCGCCTTGGCGCGGGCGACGAAATCGGCGGTCAGCCGCGCCACCTCGACCGAGCCGATATAGCCGGTCAGCAGGAAATCCGCGCGCTCGGGCAGGCCGCGGTCCCAGGCGCCCTGCAAGAGGTCGGCGAAGAAATCGCCCGGCAGGGCCCGGCCGCGCAGGGTCGGGTAATCCGGCGTGTTGGAAAAGATCACCGTCGGGATCGGCGCCACCTCCAGCCCGGCGGCCAGCATCGGAAAGACCGCGGCGGAATTGCCGACATGGCCCATGACCACCTGGCTCTGGATCGAGATCACCAGCGGCCGGCTCATGCGCTGCCCTCCAGCCGCCTGGACCAGTCCTCGACCCGCCCGCTCTCCAGCCGGCGGATGGCGTAGCGCCGCCAGCCCTCGGCCAGCACGTCGAGCCCGGCGATGCCCTGCAGCTCGCCCAGGTTCAGCCGGTCCACGTAAAGCGCATGCCACAGCCGGCCGAGCGTCCATTCCGGCGCCACCCGGTCGACCAGCTCCAGCCGGTCGCCGGGGGCGACCACGCCGGGCTGCAGGATGCGGTAATACCAGCCGGTGCGGCCGCTTTCCTGCACGCGCCGCGCCATGTCCGCGACCCCGAAGCGGCGATTCAGCTTCCAGCAGGGCTGCCGCCCCTGCGAGACCTGCACCAGCGCCGTGCCCAGCCGGAAGATGTCGCCCACCGCGACCTCCGCCTCGGTCGGCCCCTCGGTCGAGATATTCTCGCCAAAGGCGCCGGGCGCCCCCAGCAACCCCATGATTTCTCCGTTTTCCAAATACCCCACGGGGGTCCGGGGGTGTGAAACCCCCGGTGCTTCGGCCGGGCGCAGCCGCCCAAGTTCCTCGCGCCAGGCCGCATAATGATCGAAAGGATAGTGATGCACGGCCTTTTCCGGCCCGCCATGCACGCGGCGGTCGGCCTGTTCGTCGCCTTCGAGCCCCTCCGGGCCAAGCGCCAGCGGCCGGTCCACCGGGCGCTTGTCGATGCCGCTTTTCTGGTCGCTTCCGGGCAGGGGGGCGGCCTTGCCCGTCAGCAGGATGATCTCTGGCATGGTGTCCCTCTGCTCGCGCGTCGCCGCCAGATTAGCCAAACCCCCGCCAGGCTCAAGGGAGCGGGCGCGGCAACCTTCCTGCCCGCCCCTTGGGCAGAGCCGCCCGAAAACTGCCCGCCGGGCGGGCAGATCCCGCGCGGGGCGGCACGGCGACGGGGTGATGCGTTGCGGGCGTGCGGCTGCGATGGCACCTGCAAGGGCGGCACAGATCAGGAAGCAGATGGACAAGCGCCTTTCCATCGTCGTCATCGAGCCCGACCCCGAGCGCGCCGCCCCGATCGTGGACGGGCTGCGCGAGATCGGCGACCACGACATCCGCATCATCTCCGAGGAAACCGGGCTGGCGCGCCATATCGCCGAATGCCGGCCCGACATCGTGCTGATCGACCTGGCCAACCCCTCGCGCGACGTGCTCGAGGAGCTGGCGCTGGCCTCGGGCCCGACCGAGCGGCCGGTGGCGATGTTCGTGGACCGCTCGGACGAGCATCTGACGCGGGCGGCGGTCGAGGCCGGCATCTCGGCCTATGTCGTGGATGGGTTGCGGCCGGACCGGATCAAGCCGGTGCTGGACGCGGCCATCGCGCGCTTTCACATGTTCCAGCGCATGCGCGCCGAACTGGCCGCGACCCGCGCCGCGCTGGAGGAGCGCAAGGTGATCGACCGCGCCAAGGCGGTGCTGATGAAGGCGCGCGGCATCGACGAAGAGGCCGCCTATGCGCTGTTGCGCAAGACGGCGATGGACCAGGGCAAGCGCGTGGCCGAGATCGCGCAGCAGCTGGTCCTTGCCGCGGGGTTGCTCTCATGCCGCTGACGTCCCTGCGCCTTGGCTATGTGCCGCTGATCGACGCCGCGCCCCTGATCGTGGCGCGCGAGCTGGGCTTTGCCGCCGAAGAGGGGCTGGAATTCCAGCTGCTGCGCCTGGGCGCCTGGGCGCAGGCCCGCGACATGCTGGGCGCCGGGCTGATCGAGGCGGCGCATATGCTGGTGCCGATGCCGGTCGCGCAGGCGCTGGGTCTGGGCCCGGCGCTGCCGGAGCTGGACCTGGCGATGTTCCTGTCGCAGGGCGGGCAGGCGGTCGCGGTCAGCGCCGCCCTGGCCGCCAGGATGCGCGAGCAGGGCCACGACTTCGACTTCCGCGATGCCCGCAAGGCCGCCCATGCGCTGCATGAGGCCGCGCCCGGCCGGCTGCGGGTGGGCGTGCCCTTCCATTTCTCGACCCAGCTGGAACTGATCCGGCACTGGCTGGGCGCCAGCGGCTTCAGCCCGGCCCTGGAGGTCGTGACCGTGCCGCCGCCGCTGATGGCCGAATCCATGGCCGCGGGCGAGGTCGATGCCTTCTGCGTCGGCGAGCCCTGGGCGTCGAGCGCGGTGGACCGCGGCCTTGCCTCGCTGCTCTTGCCGGGCACCGCGATCTGGGCCTCGCCGCCGGAAAAGGGGCTGGTGCTGCGCCGCGACTTCACCGAAGGCCAGCCGCAGCTGACCGGCGCGCTGATGCGGGCGGTCTGGCGCGCCGGGCGCTGGCTCGACGAGCCCGAGAACCGCGATACCGCCGCCGAGATCCTGTCGCGGCGCGAATACCTGGACCTGCCGACCGAACTGGCCGAGCGCGGGCTGACCGGGCGGCTGCAGGTCACGCCCTCGGGCGAAATCCGCCATGTGCCGGGCTTCATCGCCTTCCATGCCGGGGCGGCGAACTTCCCCTGGAAAAGCCTGGCCGCCTTCTTTGCGCAGCGCATCGCCGCGCGGCATGGGCTGGACCCGGCGCCGGCGATGGAAAAGGCGATGGCGCATTTCCGCACCGATCTTTATCGCCAGCACCTGCGCGAGGCGGGGGCGGCGCTGCCCGGCGCCTCGGCGCGGCTGGAAGGCGCGCTGGCCGAGGACCGCGAGGTCGCGGCCGAAAAGGGCCAGATGATTCTGCGCGCCGATGCCTTCTTCGACGGCACCATCTTCGAGCCCCCTTTCGCCGGCTGAGCGTTTCGCGGGCAGGCCGGGCGCGATGCTGCCCGGCTTTCGGGCGGAACGGGCGGCGGATGCTGCGATGCCGCATCAAGGCTTGATCCGGCCGGCATCCTGACCCAATCTGGTCCCATGGCCCGGCGCAATGGCGTGCCACCGGCCCGCTCGCAATGATGCGGCACGGATTCCCGCAAGGGCGCGGAAATCCCTCCCCTCCGAAAGCGCAGTCCCGCTGCGGCGTCCCGCCGCCCTGGCCGCGCGCTTTCCGACAGCCTTCGCCATCAGCAACGCATCGGAGCCACCATGCCCGCCGTTTCCCCCGTTCCGCCCTCCGAGGCCAGCCGCGCGCTGGGCCTCTCGACCTTCGCCTTCACCATCTGCTTCGCGGTCTGGACGATCTTCTCGATCATCGGCCTGCAGATCCGCGAGCAGCTTTCCCTGACCGAGACCCAGTTCGGCCTGCTGATCGGCCTGCCGATCCTGACCGGCTCGCTGGTGCGCATCGCGCTGGGCGTGCTGACCGACCGGCTGGGCGGGCGGCGCGTCTATACGCTGACCATGCTGGCCGCCGCCGGCGCGACCTTCCTTCTGTCCCATGCCTCGACCTGGCCGCAGATGCTGCTGGCGGCGCTGGGCGTCGGGCTGGCCGGCGGCTCCTTCGCCGTGGGCGTCGCCTATGTCTCGCGCTTCTATGCCGAGGGGCGGCAGGGCACGGCGCTGGGCATCTTCGGGGTCGGCAATGTCGGCGCCGCCGTGACCAAGTTCGCCGCGCCCTTCGTCATGCTGGCGCTGGGCTGGCAGGCGACCGCGCAGATCTGGGCCGGCGCGCTGGCGCTGACCGCGATGCTGTTCTGGCTTTTCAGCAAGGACGATCCCGTCACCGCCGCAGGGGCCGGCCGCAAGGCGCCGCTGCGCGCCGAGTTCGCGCCGCTGCGCCAGGTCCGGGTCTGGCGCTTCTCGGCCTATTACTTCTTCAGCTTTGGCGGCTTCGTGGCGCTGGCGCTGTGGCTGCCGCATTACCTGACGCAGGTCTACGGCTTCGACATCGCCACCGCCGGCATGATCGGCGCGGCCTATTCCATCCCCGGCTCGATCTTTCGCGCTTATGGCGGGGTGCTGTCGGACCGGATCGGCGCGCGGACGGTGATGTATGCGACCTTCGCCGTCTCGCTGGCCGCGACCGGGATCCTTTCGATCCCCTCGGGCGTGCCGGTGCCGGTCTTCCTGGCGGTGATCTTCGTCCTGGGCTTCTTCATGAGCCTGGGCAAGGCCGCCGTCTACAAGCACATCCCCAGCTATTACCCCGGCCATGTCGGCGCGGTGGGCGGGCTCGTCGGCATGATCGGCGGCCTGGGCGGGTTCCTGCTGCCGCTGCTTTTCGGCTGGCTGCGCGACCAGACCGGGCTGTGGTCCAGCTGCTTCATGGCGCTGTTCCTGCTGGTCGGGGCCTGCGCGCTCTGGATGCATGCCTCGATCCGCCAGATGGGCCGCGCGCCCCTGCAAGCCGCCTGAGAAAGGAGTCACGCGATGAAGAAACTCGTCGTCATCGGCGCCGGCATGGCCTCGGGCCGCCTGCTGGAGCAGCTGTTCGAGGCCGCGCCCGGCGAATGGCATGTCACCCTGTTCAACGCCGAGCCGCGCGGCAACTACAACCGGCTGATGCTGTCGCCGGTCCTGTCGGGCGAAAAGACCTATGAGCAGATCGTCACCCATGACGCGGACTGGTATGCCGCGCATGGCGTCGACTGCCGCTTTGGCGAGCCGGTGGTCAGGATCGACCGGGCCAATCGCGCCGTCTATTCCAACACGGGCGGCGCGCCCTATGACGCGCTGGTCATCGCCACCGGCTCGGCGCCCTTCATCATCCCGGTGCCGGGCAGCGACCTGCCGGGCGTCGTGACCTATCGCGACCTCGAGGACACCAATGCGATGATCGAGGCCGGCGTCGCCGGCAAGGACGCGGTGGTGATCGGCGGCGGGCTGCTGGGCCTTGAGGCCGCGGCCGGCATGGCGGCGCGGGGGGCCAGCGTCACCGTCGTCCACCTGATGGGCCACCTGATGGAGCGGCAGCTGGACCCCGCCGCCGGCTACCTGCTGCAGCGCGACCTGGAGCGGCGCGGCATCAAGGTGCATTGCAAGGGCGCGACCAAGGCCATCCTGGGCCACGACCGGGCCGAGGCCGTGCTGCTGGAGGACGGCACCGTCCATGCCGCCGACCTGGTCTGCATGGCCGTCGGCATCCGCCCCGAGGTGCGGCTGGCCAATGACGCGCATCTGGAGGTCGAGCGCGGCATCGTCGTCGACGACGCCCTGCGCACCAGCGACCCGCATATCTTCGCGCTCGGCGAATGCGTCGAGCATCGCAGCCAGGTCTTTGGCCTTGTCGCGCCGCTTTACGACCAGGCCAAGGTGCTGGCCCGGACCCTGCTGGGCGAGGAAGCCGCGTTCCGCCCGGTGCAGACCGCGACCAAGCTGAAGGTGACGGGCTGCGACCTCTACAGCGCCGGCGATTTCGCCGAAGGCGAGGGGCGCGAGGACATCGTCTTTCGCGACCCCGGCCGCGGCATCTACAAGCGGCTGGTGCTGGAGAACGACCGCATCATCGGCGTCGTCATGTATGGCGACACCGCCGACGGCAACTGGTTCTATGGGCTGATGAAGGACGAAACCGACATCAGCGAGGTGCGCGACACGCTGATCTTCGGCCCGGCCTTCCAGGGGGGGACCACGCTGGACCCTATGGCGGCCGTTGCAGCCTTGCCGCCTGAGGCGGAGATCTGCGGCTGCAACGGCGTTTGCAAGGGCACCATCGTCGATGCCGTTCTGGGCGGCGCCCACACGCTGGACGCCGTGCGCGCCTGCACCAAGGCGTCGGGATCGTGCGGCACCTGCACCGGGCTGGTCGAGCAGGTGATGAAGCTGACCCTGGGCGACGGCTTCGTCGCGCCCGTCCCCGCCGGCATGTGCAAATGCACCGACCACAGCCACGAGGACGTGCGGCGGCTGATCCGCTCGATGGGGCTGAAGTCGATCCCGGCCGTCATGCAGGAGCTGGGCTGGAAGACCGTGGGCGGCTGCCATTCCTGCCGCCCGGCGCTGAACTATTACCTGCTGGCCGAATACCCGCTGGACTATCGCGACGACCGCCAGTCCCGCTTTGTCAACGAGCGGAACCACGCCAATATCCAGAAGGACGGCACCTATTCGGTGGTGCCGCGCATGTGGGGCGGTGTCACCACGCCGGGCGAGCTGCGCGCCATCGCCGACGCGGCCGAGAAATATGCCGTGCCCATGGTCAAGGTCACGGGCGGGCAGCGCATCGACCTGCTGGGTGTGCGCAAAGAGGATCTGCCGCATATCTGGGCCGACCTGAACGCGGCCGGGCTGGTCTCGGGCCACGCCTATTCCAAGGGGCTGCGCACGGTGAAGACCTGCGTCGGCAGCGAGTTCTGCCGCTTCGGCACCCAGGATTCGACCGGGCTGGGGATCAGGCTGGAAAAGCTGCTCTGGGGGTCCTGGACGCCGCACAAGGTCAAGCTGGGCGTCTCGGGCTGCCCGCGCAACTGCGCCGAGGCGACCTGCAAGGACGTGGGCGTGATCTGCGTCGACTCGGGCTACCAGATCAGCGTCGCCGGCGCCGCCGGGATGGAGGTGAAGGAGACCGAGCCCCTGGCCTCGACCCCCTCCGAGGACGAGGCGGTCGAGATCATCACCGCCTTCGTCCAGCTTTACCGCGAACATGCGCGCTATCTGGACCGGCCCTATAAATGGGTGGCGAAGGTCGGGCTCGACTGGGTGAAGGCGCAGGTCGCGGACCTGCCGACCCGCCGCGCGCTGGTCGAGCGCTTCGAGGTCAGCCAGTCGGTCTATCGCCGCGACCCCTGGGCCGAGCATTCCACCACCACCGAGACGCCCAAATGGGCGCCCCTTGCCGATCTGACCCTGGAGGCCGCGGAATGACCATCTTTGTCGACATCGGAGCCCTGGACGACATCCCCCGCCAGGGCGCGCGGGTGATCCGCACCGCGCAGGGCTGCGTCGCGGTGTTCCGCACGCTGGACGACCGGGTCTTTGCCCTGGACGACCGCTGCCCGCACAAGGGCGGCCCGCTGTCCGAGGGCATGGTTCATGGCGATCGCGTGACCTGCCCGCTGCACAACTGGGTGTTCGACATGAACTCGGGCGCCGCGCAGGGCGCCGACGAGGGCGCGGTCCGCACCTGGCCCGTTCGCGTCGAGCGGGGCCGCGTCCTGATCAGCGCCGAACTCGTCTCCCGCTCGAATGCCGCCTGAGGAGTTGCATCATGTCCTACGTCAATCCTGCTGATTTCGCGAAGAAAATGATCGATGCCGGCGAGGCCAAGGTCTTCATGTCCACCAAGGACACCCTGATCCGCGCCTATATGGCCGGGGCGATCCTGGCGCTGGCGGCGGCCTTTGCCGTGACCGTCACCGTGAACACGGGCGAGCCGCTGATCGGCGCGCTGTTGTTCCCGGTCGGCTTCTGCATGCTCTACCTGCTGGGCTTCGACCTGCTCACCGGGGTGTTCACGCTGGTGCCGCTGGCGCTGATCGACCGCCGGCCGGGGGTGACGCCGCGCGGCATGCTGCGCAACTGGGGGCTGGTGTTCGCCGGCAATTTCGCCGGCGCCTTCACCGTCGCGGTCTTCATGGCGGTCATCGTCACCTTCGGCTTTTCCGAGGCGCCGAACGCGGTCGGCGAAAAGATCGGCCATATCGGCGAGGGGCGGACGCTCGGCTATGCCGCCCATGGCGCGGCGGGGATGCTGACGCTGTTCATCCGCGCGGTCATGTGCAACTGGATGGTCTCGACCGGCGTGGTCGCGGCGATGATGTCCACCACCGTCTCGGGCAAGGTCATCGCCATGTGGATGCCGATCCTGGTCTTCTTCTACATGGGGTTCGAGCATTCCATCGTGAACATGTTCCTGTTCCCGGCCGGGCTGCTTCTGGGCGGGCAGTTCACCATCATGGACTACATGATCTGGAACGAGATCCCGACCGTGCTGGGCAACCTGGTCGGCGGGCTGACCTTTGTCGGCGCGATGATCTATGCCACGCATCACAAGACCTCGCCCCGCCGCGCGGCGGATGCGGATGCCGGTGCCCGCCCCGAAGCCCCCGCCGTTCCCGCCGAGTGAGGGCCCCGATGCAGACCATCCGCACCACCTGTCCCTATTGCGGCGTGGGCTGCGGCGTGCTGGCCGCGCCGGACGGCCGCGGCGGGCTGGGCATCGCCGGCGACCCCGCGCATCCGGCGAACAAGGGCCGGCTCTGCGTCAAGGGCTCGGCGCTCGGCGAGACGGTCGGCCATGCCGGCCGGCTGCTCGCCCCGCGCATCCACGGGCGCGAGGCCGGCTGGGACGAGGCGCTGGACCTGGTCGCGCGCCGATTCACCGAAACCATCGCCGAACACGGGCCGGATTCGGTCGGCTTCTACGTCTCGGGGCAGCTCCTGACCGAGGATTACTATGTCGCCAACAAGCTGATGAAGGGCTTCATCGGCTCGGGCAACATCGACACCAATTCGCGGCTTTGCATGGCCTCGGCGGTGGCGGGGCACCGGCGGGCCTTCGGCTCGGACACGGTGCCGGGGCTCTACGAGGATCTGGAGCTGGCCGATACGGTGGTGCTGGTCGGCTCGAACCTGGCCTGGTGCCATCCGGTGCTTTACCAGCGGCTGGCCGCGGCGCGCGAGGCGCGGGGCACGCGGGTCGTGGTGGTCGATCCGCGCCGCACCGCGAGTTGCGACATCGCCGACCTGCATCTGCCGCTGGCGCCGGGTTCGGATGCGGCGCTGTTCAACTTGCTGCTGGCGGAAATCGGCAGAAGATCAGAGATCTGCGCCGACAACCTGGAAGGAATCGAGGATGCCATGACTGCGGCGCGCGAGACGCTGCCCTCGGCCACCGGGCTGGCGCACAGCCAGATCAGGCAGTTCCTCGACCTGTGGCTGCACAGCGACAAGGTGGTGACGGTCTGGTCGCAGGGCGTGAACCAGTCCGACAGCGGCACCGACAAGGTGAACGCGATCCTGAACTGCCACCTGGCCAGCGGCCGCATCGGCCGGCCGGGCATGGGCCCGTTCAGCGTCACCGGCCAGCCCAACGCCATGGGCGGGCGCGAGGTCGGCGGGCTCGCCAACATGCTGGCCTGCCACCTGGAGATCGAGAACCCCGCGCATCGCGCGGCGGTGCGCGGTTTCTGGAACGCGCCCCGCATGGCCGAGCGGCCGGGGCTGAAGGCCGTGGACATGTTCCGCGCGGTCGAGGACGGCCGGATCAAGGCGCTGTGGATCATCTGCACCAACCCCGCCGTGACCATGCCCGAGGCCGACCGCGTCGCCCGCGCCATCGCCGGCTGCGATTTCGTCGTGGTCTCGGACATCATGGCGCGGACCGACACCACGCGGCTGGCGCATGTCCTGCTGCCGGCGACCGGCTGGGGCGAAAAGGACGGCACGGTGACGAATTCGGAACGCCGCATCAGCCGCCAGCGCCGGACGCTTGCCCCCGCGGGCCAGGCGCGCGACGACTGGCGCATCCTGGCCGAGGTCGGGCGCCGCATGGGCTGGCCGGGGGCCTTCGGCTGGACCAGCCCGGCGCAGGTCTTTGCCGAACATGCCGCGCTGTCGGGCATCGCGGGCGGGTTGGGCAGCGATTTCGACATCTCGGCCCATGCCGGCATCGCCCAGGCGGAGTATGACGCGCTGGAGCCCTTCCTGTGGCCGCAATCGGCGCGCCGGCAGGGCGGGCGCTTCTTTGGCGACGGGCGGTTCCATACGCCCTCGGGTCGCGGGCGGCTGGTCGCGGTCACGCCGCGCGTGCCGCAGCCGGCTGGCGCGGATCGTCCGTTCCAGCTGAATACCGGCCGGGTGCGCGATCATTGGCACACGATGACCCGCACCGGCCTGTCGCCGCGCCTGTCGCGCCACCTGGCCGAGCCCTTCCTGGAGCTGCATCCCGGCGATGCCGCCCGGCTGGGCCTGGCGCCCGCCAGCCTGGCCGAGGTCGTAAGCCCGCATGGCCGCGCCGTGCTGCGGGTGCTGGTCAGCGACCGCGTGGCGCCGGGCCATCCCTTTGCGCCGATGCATTGGACGGGCGAGACCGCGCCCTCGGGCCGGGTCGATGCGCTGGTGCCGGGGACGGTCGATCCGGTCTCGGGCCAGCCGGCGCTGAAATCGGCGGCGGTGGCGATCCGGCCCCTTGCCGCGCGCTGGTTCGGCTTTGCCGTCTCGGCGGGTCCGATCCGCCCGGATTGCGCCTATTGGGCGCGGGCCACGCTGCCGCGGGGCGAGCAGGCCGAACTGGCCGGGCTGGAGCCGGTGCAGGACTGGACCGCCCATGCCCGCGCGCTGTTCGGCCTGCCGGACGAGCCGCTGGTGCTGCATGACCGCGCCCGCGGGCAGGTGCGGCTGGCCTTCCTGCGCGAGGGCCGCTTGCAGGCGGCGCTGTTCGTCGCGCCCGAGCCGGTGGGCCTGTCGCGCAGCCATGTCGCGGCGCTGCTGGGCGAAAGCGGGGCCGAGGCGCTGGCCGGCCGCCCCGGCGCCGACCGCCCGGACGAAGGCGCGCTGGTCTGCGCCTGCTTCGGCATCGGGGTGAACAGCATCGTGCGGGCCATCGCCACCCAGGCCCTGACCTCGGTCGAGGCGGTGGGGCAGGCGCTGCGGGCGGGCACCAATTGCGGCTCGTGCCGGCCCGAGATCCGCGCGCTGCTGGAGGCCGGCACCGCCCGCCGCACCGCCGCCGAATAGGGAATGGGCCGCGCCTATGCGCCGTCGCCGGCAAAGACCATGGCGCTGCCGGGCTGGACTGCGACGCGGATCAGGCTGCCCGGCGCGGGCAGGACCAGGCCGGGGATGCGGGATTTCATCGCCGCGCCGCCGGGTTCCAGCCGGATCTCGATCAGGCTTTCGCGGCCCAGATAGCGCGCGCGCTCGACCCGCGCCGGGGTGCCGCCGGCCTCGGCCGGGACCAGGTGCTGCGGGCGGACGGCGACCTCGGCCCGGCTGCCCTCGGCAAGGCCGGGGGCGGGAAAGGCGCCCAGCACGGTCTGCACCCGCCCGCCCGCCACCCGTCCCGCGACGATGTTCAGGTCCGAGAAGAAGGCCGCCACGCCGCGGTCGGCCGGGCGGTTGTAAAGCTCGTCCGGGCGGCCTTCCTGGATCAGCCGGCCCCGGCGCATGACGGCGATGCGATGGCCCATCAGCATCGCCTCTTCGGGGTCGTGCGTGACCATCACCACTGCGGTTTCGGTTTCGCGCAGCAGGTCCAGCGCCGCGTCGCGCACCCCGTCGCGCAGCCGGTGGTCGAGGCTGGAGAAGGGCTCGTCCATCAGCATCAGGCAAGGGCGCGGCGCCAGGGCCCGGATCAGCGCCACGCGCTGCTGCTCGCCGCCCGAAAGCTCGTGCGGGTATTTCGCGGCATGGCCGGACAGGCCCACGCGCTCCAGCAGCGCGGCGATCCGGTCGCGGTCCTGCCGCGCCGGGCCGCGCAGGCCGAAGCCGACATTCGCCGCCACGTCCAGATGCGGGAACAGCGCGAAATCCTGGAACACCATGCCGACCGGCCGGCGTTCGGGCGGAAGGAAGGCGCCGGCGCCCGACATCGGCCGGCCGGCGATGCGGACGGCGCCGGAATCGGGCCGCTCGATGCCCGCGATCATGCGCAGCGTGGTGGACTTGCCGCAGCCCGAAGGGCCCAGCAGGCATGTCACCTGGCCCGGCGCCACGCGAAAGCCGACATCCTCGACCGCCGCCACGCCGGCGAAGCGGCGGCACAGCGCCTCGACCTCCAGCATGGGCAGGGACGGGGTGGCATCTGGCGCATCCACCTGGCTGGCCCAGTCGGGAGGGCTGGCGAATTGGTTCATCGGCATCCCTTCGTGACCGCAACCGCATGAGAATAGTTTACATTACTAATTAGTTTAGTAAACATGTCGAGAAATCGCAAGGAGGACAGGGAATGCGTGTCGGACTATCTGGAGTGATCGGTGTCCTGTTGGCGGCACAGGCCGTCGCCGCAAGTGCCCAGGAATTGAACCTTTACACCACGCGCGAGCCGAATCTGATCGAGCCGCTGCTGGCATCGTTCAGCGAAACCACCGGGGTGAAGGTCAATACGATCTTCCTCAAGGACGGCCTGCCCGAGCGGGTCGAGCAGGAAGGCGACGCCTCGCCCGCCGACGTGCTGATGACCGTGGACATCGGCAACCTGGTCGACCTGGTCGACCGCGGCCTGACCCAGCCGGTCGAATCCGAGGTGCTGGCCGCCGCCATCCCCGAGAACCTGCGCGACAAGGACGGCAACTGGTTCGCGCTGTCGCAGCGGGCGCGGGTGCTTTACGCCGACAAGGATCTGGACCTGGCGAGCTTTACCTACGAGGATCTGGCCAAGCCGGAATGGAAGGGCAAGGTCTGCATTCGTTCGGGGCAGCATCCCTATAACGTGGCGCTGACCGCCTCCTACATCGTGCATCACGGCGAAGAGGCCGCCAAGGCATGGCTGGAAGGCGTCAAGGCGAACCTGGCCCGCACCGCCGGCGGCGGCGACCGCGACGTGGCGCGCGACATCATGGGCGGCATCTGCGAGATCGGCATCGCCAATTCCTATTACGTCGGGCTGATGCGCAGCGGTGCCGGCGGCCCCGAGCAGGAGGAATGGGTCAAGGCGATCAAGGTCATCCTGCCCACCTTCGAGGGCGGCGGCACGCAGGTCAACGTCTCGGGCGCGGCGGTGGCCAAGCACGCGCCGAACCGCGACCAGGCGGTGCAGCTGCTGGAATACCTGGTCTCGGACGAGGCGCAAAGGATCTATGCCGAGGCGAATTTCGAATATCCGGTCAAGCCCGGCGTCGCGGTCAGCCCGGTGATCGAGGACATGGCGGGGCTTCAGGTCGACGGCACCGACCTGACCGAGATCGCCCGCCAGCGCAAGGCGGCGAGCGAACTGGCCGAGGCGGTCGGCTTCGACAACTGAGCCCGCCGCGGGCGCAGGCCGCATGACCCCGGAACTGACACGAGCCCCCCGCGTCCGCGCGGGGATGGGCTGGCAGGCGGCGGCACTGGCCGTCGCCGCGCTTGTCCTGCTGCCGGTTCTGGCGCTGGGGCTGTTCGCGCTGCGGGGCAGTCCGGGGCTCTGGGCGCATCTGGTCAGCAACGTGCTGCCGGTGGCGGCGCGGCAGACGGTGATCCTGCTGGTCGGCGTCGGCGCCATCGTCGCCACGCTGGGCACGGTCACGGCCTGGCTGGTCGCGGCCTGCGACTTTCCGGGCCGGCGCTTCTTCGGCTGGGCGCTGCTGCTGCCGCTGGCGGTGCCGACCTATATCGTCGCCTATGCCTATCTGGACCTCTTGCACCCGGTCGGGCCGGTGCAGGGCGCGATCCGCGGCTGGCTGGGCTATTCCAGCCCGCGCGAGTTCCGCCTGCCCGACATCCGCTCGATGCCGGGCTGCATCCTGCTCTTGGGGCTGGTGCTTTACCCCTATGTCTACCTGCCGGTGCGGGCGCTGTTCGCCATGCAGGCCGGCAACCTGCTGGATGCGGGGCGGAGCCTGGGGGCGGGGCCGGTCGCCGGCTTCCTGCGCGTGGCCTTGCCGCTGGCCCGGCCCGCCGTCGCCATCGGCACGGCGCTGGCGCTGATGGAGGCGATGAACGACATCGGCGCGGCCGAGTTCCTGGGCGTGCGCACGCTGACCGTCTCGGTCTATTCGACCTGGATCAACCGCTCGGACCTGCCGGGGGCGGCGCAGATCGCGCTGGCGATGCTGGCCATCACCATGGCGCTGGTGATGCTGGAGCGCCGCGGCCGCCGGCGCCAGCGCTATGCCGCGGGCGCACAGCCCCTGCGGCGCACGCGCCTGCGCGGCTGGCGCGCCTGGGGGGCCACGCTGGTCTGCGCGCTGCCGGTGGCCCTGGGTTTCGCGGCGCCGGCCTGGTATCTGGTCGGTGCGGCCTGGGCGCGCTATCGCTTTGCCGGGCTTTCGCCGCGCATCATCGAAGAGGCCGGCAACACCGCCCTTTTCGCCGCGCTGGCGACGCTGGTCGCGCTGGTGCTGGGCCTGGTCGTGACCGGGGCGGCGCGGATGCGGCCGGGGCGCCTGACCCGCAGCATGGCGCGGCTTTCGACGCTGGGCTATGCGGTGCCGGGCACCATCCTGGCCATCGGGCTTTTGCCGGTGATCGCGCTGGCCGACCGGCAGATCGCCGCCGTCTCGCAGGCGCTGCTGGGCGCGGGGCCGGGGCTTTTGCTGCTGGGGTCGGGCGCGGCGCTGGTCTATGCCTATGTCGCGCGCTTCCTCGCCATCGCCACCGGCGGGATCGAGGCCGGGCTGAGCCGGGTGCCCGCCTCGCTCGACCATGCGGCGCGGACGCTGGGCCGCAGCCCCGGCCAGGTGTTCCGGCAGGTGCATGTGCCGATCTCGCGCCCGGCGCTGGCGGCCTCGGGGCTGTTGATCTTCGTCGATTGCGTCAAGGAACTGCCCGCCACGCTGCTGCTGCGGCCGCTGAACTTCGAGACGCTCTCGACCCATCTTTACGGCGAGGCGGCGCGCGGCACCTATGAGGACGCCGCCATCGCCGCGCTGATCATCGTCGTCATCGGCATCCTGCCGGTGATGGTGCTGGCGCGGACGATTCGCCGGTGATTGCGGCAGATTGTCCCTTTTCTCCGGCCCCGATTTCTGACAGGGCTGCGCCCATGCGGGGTCGAAGCGGACATCGGACGACGAGGCTTGGACGCGGCACGGCGCTGCGGCGCCTGTGCTGCTGGCTGGCGGTGCTGCCTTTCCTGCTGTTCTCGCTGATCCAGCCCGGCACCATGTTCGTCCGCGACGCGCAGGGCAGCGTCGCCGTCGTGCTGTGTTCGGGCGAGGGGCCGGTCCAGATGGCCGTGGCGGCCGATGGCAGCCTGGTCCCGGCGGACGAGATGCCGCATGGCGATCCCCATGCCTGCGATTGGGCGCCGCATGGCCAGCCGGCGCTGCAAGGGGTCGTCGCCGATGCGCCCCGGCCCATGGCGGCCGCGGCGCGGCTGGCGCTTTGGCCCGCACCGCCGGCCCCGCCGCATGCCTCGGCCCTGCCCGAGCCCTCGGCGCGGGGGCCGCCGCGCCTCATCTGACGGAATCCTGCTTCGGCAGCCGGCGGGCCAGGGCCCGGCGGTGCCTTTCCCATCAGATGAGAACGATCATGCAAAAACCTGTTTTCGCCGCGCTTTGCGCCACGCTTCTTGGCCTTGCGGCCGGTCCGGCCCTGTCCCATGCCACGCTGGAGAAATCCGAGGCCCCGGCCGGCGCCGCCTATCGCGCGGTGATCCGCATCGGCCACGGCTGCGACGGCCAGGCCACCCAAACCCTGCGGGTGCAACTGCCCGATGGCTTCTACAACGCCAAGCCCATGCCCAAGCCGGGCTGGGCGCTGGAGACGGTCAAGGGCGCCTATGCCAAGCCCTTCGACAACCACGGCACGCAGATGACCGAGGGCACGCGCGAAGTGATCTGGTCCGGCGGCGCGTTGCAGGACGACTGGTATGACGAATTCGTCATCCGCGGCACCCTTGGCGCGGATGTGGCGCCGGGCACGGTGCTGTATTTCCCGACCGTGCAGGAATGCGCGGATGGCAAGGCCGACTGGACCGACGTCTCGGGCAGCAAGGACGTGCCGAACCCCGCGCCGGGGCTGACGGTCATGGCGGGCAAGGCGGGTCACGGTCATGGACACGGGCAGGGCCAGGCCGATCAGGCGGCGGATGCCGGGCCGGTGGTCCTGGGCGACCTGTCGCTCAGCGGCGCCTTCAGCCGCGCGACGCCCCCCGGCGCGCCGGTGGCGGGCGGCTTCCTGACCATCGCCAACGGCGGGGCCGAGGACCGGCTGGTCGCGGCCCATGCCGATTTCGCCGGCCGCACCGAGATCCATGAGATGGCGATGGAGGGCGAGGTGATGCGGATGCGCCAATTGCCCGAGGGTCTGGCGATCCCGGCCGGCGCCACGGTTGAATTGAAACCCGGCGGCTATCACCTGATGTTCATGGAATTGAAACAGCCGCTGGTCGAGGGCGAGACGGTGAACGTCACGCTGAGCTTCGAGAAGGCGGGCGAGGTCAGCCTGCCGCTGGCGGTCGGGCCGCGCAATGCCGGGGCGGCGCATCAAGGGGGTGGCCATGGCGGGCACTAAGGGCAAGTCCGGGTTGAAACCGCTGCGCTATGCGCTTTGGGCGCTGGTCGTGCTGGCGCTGGCCGGCTTGGGCTGGTTCCAGTTCGTCTCGCCCCGCTCGGGTTCGGGCACGGGCTCGATCGCCGATGCCGGGACGGCGGCGCTGGGGCGGGGCGACTACCGGCTGGTGGCGACCGACGGCACCGAGTTCAGCCAGGCCGCGCTGAAGGGCCAGCCCTCGGCGGTGTTCTTCGGCTTCACCCATTGCCCGGACGTCTGCCCGACCACGCTGGGCGACGTCGCCAGCTGGCAGGAGGAACTGGGCGAGGACGGCAAGAAGCTGCGGGTGTTCTTCGTCACCGTCGACCCCGAGCGCGACACGGTCGAGGCGCTGCGCGAATACGTGTCCTGGGTGCCGGGGGTGGTCGGCGTCTCGGGCGCGCCCGAGGAGGTCGCCAAGGCGGTCAAGGCCTTCCGCATCTATGCCCGCAAGTCGCCGCTGGAAGGGGGCGACTACACCATGGACCATTCCTCGACCATGCTGCTCTTTGACGGCAATGGCGATTATGCCGGGCTGATCGGCTATCAGGAGGACCGCGAGCGCGCCCTGGCGAGCCTGCGCCGCCTGCTGAACGGCTAGAGCCCCCGCGGCGCCGGTTTCCGGCGCCGCTTTCCCCAATCCGGCGGGTCTGGCCGGTTTTCGTCTCCGAAATGTTTTGGAAACCCGCACGGCGGCCGATTCTTGGCCTAGCGCCGGTGATTCGGCCGCGAAAGCGCCCTTGGCGGCGAAATGCGCCCTGCGATGTTAGCGTATGACATCCGCCGCCCCGCCCGGTCGCCGCGACACCCGCAGCGCCGATACGGTTTTCCCCAGGAAATGCATGGTTTTTTGCCACCTGTCGGAGGTTTCCGGCGGGGTCTGCCGGAATTATTGACCGGATCGGCCGGATGCGGTAGGAAATTCCCGAAAGGTTTCGGAACGGGGCGCAGGCAGGGGCGCCCGATGCTGCGAACGGTGCTGGGAGGCACCTTTACCA
The DNA here is from genome assembly GCF_029909795.1 of Paracoccus versutus. Lineage (NCBI taxonomy): Bacteria > Pseudomonadati > Pseudomonadota > Alphaproteobacteria > Rhodobacterales > Paracoccaceae > Paracoccus > Paracoccus versutus. Next base: position 1,700,858 of record NZ_CP038196.1, on the reverse strand, counting down.
AGGGGAGGATGAGGATGGGAAAAATCAGCCGGGGCGCGCTGCGCCCGGTCGCATTGGCCGCGCTGCTGGGCAGCATCGCGCTGCCTGCCGTGGCGGACGAGCTGTTCTATGTCGCCGGCGGCGTGGGCAAGCAGGCCGAGCATTTCAAGGATCTGGTCAAGCCTTGGGAGGAACGCACCGGCCACACGGTGACGCTGGTGCCGATGCCGCAGTCCAGCTCGGACCAGTTCGCGCAATACCGGCTGTGGCTGGCGGCGGGGACGGCGGATGTGGACCTCTATCAGACCGACGTGATCTGGGCGCCGCAGCTGTCCGAATATTTCGTCGACCTGTCCGAGGCGGCCAAGGACATCCTGGGCGAGCATTTCCCCTCGGTCATCGAAAGCCAGACCTCGGACGGCAAGCTGGTGGCGCTGCCGCTTTATACCGATGCCCCGGCGCTTTACTACCGCACCGACCTGCTGGAGAAATACGGCAAGCCGGTGCCCAAGACCTGGGCCGAGCTGACCGAGACCGCCAAGCTGGTCCAGGACGGCGAGCGCGCCGAAGGCCAGGGCGACCTGTGGGGCTTCGTCTGGCAGGGCAATGCCTATGAGGGGCTGACCTGCAACGCGCTGGAATGGGTGAAGTCCTTTGGCGGCGGCCAGATCGTCGAGGCGGACGGCACCATCTCGATCAACAATCCGCAGGCGGTGGCGGCGCTGGAACTGGCGGCCGGCTGGATCGGCACCATCAGCCCGCGCGGCGTGCTGGCGCACAAGGAAGAAGAGGCGCGCGGCGTCTGGCAGACCGGCAATGCCGTCTTCATGCGCAACTGGCCCTATGCCTTCGCGCTGAGCGCGGGCGCGGACAGCGCGGTCAAGGGCAAGTTCGACGTGGCGCCGCTGCCCGCCGGCACCGAAGAGGCCGGCTCGGCCGCGACCCTGGGCGGCTGGAACGTCGCGGTGTCGAAATTCTCGACCAAGCAGGAGGCGGCGGTCGACCTGGCGCTTTATCTCGCCTCGGCCGAGGCGCAGAAGCGCCGCGCGCTGCTGGACGGCAACCTGCCGACCGTGGTCGCGCTTTACGACGACCCCGAGATCGCCGAGGCGGTGCCGCTGATCCCGCGCTGGAAAGAGGTCTTCGCCGATGCGGTGCCGCGCCCGTCGGGGCCGACCAAGAGCAAGTATAACGAGGTCTCGTCGAAATTCTGGTCGGCCGTGCATGACACGCTGTCGGGCAACGGCACCGCGGCCGAGAACCTGGAACTGCTGGAGCTGGACCTGAGCGACATGCAGGGTTCGGGCTGGTAAGGCGCTTGGCGGGGGCCGGCGCGCAAGCCCGCCGGCCCCGAGCGGCCCTTGCGGCCGATGAGGAGTTTCCCCCATGACTGACCCCATCGCGGGCCGCCCCGGCGGTCCCAGCCTGCGGCAGCGTCGGCAAAGGGCGGCCTTCTGGTTCCTGGCCCCCATGCTTTTCGCGCTGCTCTGCGTCGCGGCCTGGCCGCTGGCGCGCACCATCTGGTTCTCGTTCACCAACACCACGCTGTCGAACCTCTATGGCGGCGAATGGATCGGCTTCGACAACTACCTGTCGATGCGCACGCTGTCCTCGGGCCGGGTGGTCTGGCGCGGCACGCTGGTCGATCCGGCCTGGTGGAACGCGGTCTGGAACACCGTCCGCTTCTCGCTGATCTCGGTCGGGTTCGAGACGGTGCTGGGCCTGATCGTCGCCCTGGTGCTGAACGCCGAGTTCAAGGGCCGCGCCCTGGTGCGCGCCGCCATCCTGATCCCCTGGGCGATCCCGACCATCGTCTCGGCCAAGATGTGGGCCTGGATGCTGAACGACCAGTTCGGGATCCTGAACGACATCCTGCTGCGGCTGGGGCTGATCGGCGAGAAGATCGCCTGGACCGCCAGCACCGAGACGGCGATGACCGCCGTGCTGATCGTGGACATCTGGAAGACCACGCCCTTCATGGCGCTGCTGATCCTGGCCGGGTTGCAGATGGTGCCGCGCGACATCTACGAGGCGGCGCGGATCGACGGCATCCACCCGGTCAAGGTGTTCTTCCGCGTCACCCTGCCGCTGATCAAGCCGGCGCTGATGGTGGCGGTGATCTTTCGCATGCTCGACGCGCTGCGCATCTTCGACCTGATCTATGTGCTGACGCCGAACAGTTCGGCTACCAAGACCATGTCGGTCATCAGCCGCGAGAACATGATCGACTTCGACAAGTTCGCCTATGGCGCGGCGCAATCGACGCTGCTGTTCGCGATCATCGCCGTCTTCGTCAGCGCCTATATCTGGCTCGGCCGCGTGGACCTGGGCGGGGAGGGCTCGAAATGACCCGTCACAAGCTGCTGAAACAGATCGGCTTTTATGCGCTGGTCGTGGTGATCGTCGTCTTTTCGGTCTTTCCCTTCTACTATGCCGTCGTGACCAGCTTCGCCTCGGGGACGGCGCTGTTTCGGGTGAACTACCTGCCCGCGGGGTTCGACCTGCGCAACTACCAGGCGGTGCTGGGGTCGAAGAACTTCCTTTACTCCATCGGCAACTCGCTGGTGATCGCCACGGCCACGGTCGGGCTGTCGCTGTTCCTGGGCGTCACCGCCTCATACGCGCTGGCGCGGGTGCGGTTCCGGGGGCGGGGGCTCTTGCTGATGACCATCCTGGCCGTGTCGATGTTTCCGCAGATCGCGGTGCTGGCCGGGCTGTTCGAGCTGGTGCGCTTCCTGGGCATCTTCAACACCCATTGGGCGATGATCCTGTCCTATACGATCTTCACGCTGCCCTTTACCGTCTGGGTGCTGACCACCTTCATGCGCGACCTGCCGGTCGAGATCGAGGAGGCGGCGATCGTCGACGGCGCCAGCCCCTGGATCATCATCACCCGCGTCTTCCTGCCGCTGCTGTGGCCGGCGATGGTGACGACCGGGCTTCTGGCCTTCATCGGCGCCTGGAACGAGTTCCTGTTCGCGCTGACCTTCACCAGCACCGAAAGCATGCGCACCGTGCCGGTGGCCATCGGCCTGCTTTCGGGCGCGTCCGAGCAAGAGATCCCCTGGGGCCCGATCATGGCCGCCTCGGTCATCGTGACGGTGCCGCTGATCGTCCTCGTCCTCATTTTCCAGCGCAAGATCGTGGCGGGCCTGACCGCCGGCGGCGTGAAAGGTTGAACCATGGCCAAGATCGAGTTGAAGAACGTCACCAAGTCCTATGGCGGCTTGCAGGTCATCAAGGGCATCGACCTGGAGATCCGCAAGGGCGAGTTCATGGTCTTCGTCGGCCCCTCGGGCTGCGGCAAGTCCACGCTGTTGCGGCTGATCTCGGGGCTCGAGGAGATCACCACCGGCGACATGCTGTTCGACGGGCAGCGGGTGAACGACCTGGTGCCCTCGGACCGCGGCATCGCCATGGTGTTCCAGAGCTATGCGCTTTACCCGCATATGAAGGTCTATGACAACATGGCCTTCGGCATGAAGCTGGCCAAGGCCGGCAAGGCCGAGATCGACCGCCGCGTGCGCGAGGCGGCGCGGCTCTTGCAGATCGAGCATCTGCTGGACCGCCTGCCCAAGCAGCTGTCGGGCGGCCAGCGCCAGCGCGTCGCCATCGGCCGCGCCATCGTGCGCGACCCGCGCGTCTTTCTGTTCGACGAGCCGCTGTCGAACCTCGACGCGGCGCTGCGGGTGCAGACGCGGCTGGAGATCGCCAGGCTGCACCACGGCATGGAGGACGTGACGATGATCTACGTCACCCATGACCAGGTCGAGGCGATGACGCTGGCCGACCGCATCGCCGTGCTGCGCGACGGCAAGCTGGAGCAGGTCGGCACCCCGGCCGAGCTTTACGAACGGCCGAACTCGACCTTCGTCGCGGGCTTCATCGGCAGTCCCAAGATGAACTTCCTGACCGACGGCTTCGCCCATGCGCATGACTGCGCGACCCTGGGCATCCGGCCCGAGCATATCGACATCATCGAGGGCGGTCCCTGGTCGGGGGAGGTCGTCCATGCCGAGGATCTGGGCGCCGACCATTACCTTTTCGTCGAGATCGGCGCGGCCGAGCCCATGGTCGTGCGCCAGCCGGGCAAGCTGGCCTTGCCGCTGGGCACGCGGCTGAGCCTTGGGCCGCGCGAAGGCCACCTGCACCGTTTCGACGCCAACGACGCGCCGATCCGCTGAACCCACCACCCGTTCCCGCAGGGAACAACAAGGAGCGATGAATGACCATCCGAGTCACTGTCTGGGGCGAGAACGTCCACGAGCAGAAGAACAAGACCGTCGCCGGGATCTACCCGGACGGGATGCACAACACCATCGCCGCGGCGCTGAACCGCGATAGCGGCATCGCGGCCGGCAGCGTGACCCTGCAAGACCCCGAGCATGGGCTGACCGCCGAAAGGCTGGCCCAGACCGACGTGCTGATCTGGTGGGGCCATTGCGCCCATGGCGAGGTGCAGGACGCGGTGGTCGAGCGCGTGGCCGAGGCGGTCTGGTCCGGCATGGGCATGATCTTCCTGCATTCGGCGCATTTCTCGAAGCCCTTCAAGCGGCTGATGGGCACGCCCTGCAACCTGACCTGGCGCGAGGCGGGCGAGCGCGAGCGGCTGTGGCTGACCTCGCGCAACCATCCCATCGCCGCCGGCCTGCCCGATCATTTCGAGCTGGAGCACGAAGAGATGTATGGCGAGCCCTTCGGCGTGCCCGAGCCGCTGGAGACCGTCTTCGTCAGCTGGTTCGCGGGCGGCGAGGTGTTCCGCTCGGGCCTGACCTACAAGCGCGGGGCCGGCAACGTGTTCTATTTCCGCCCCGGCCACGAGACCTATCCGACCTATCACGACGCCAATGTGCAGCGGGTGATCCTGAACGCGGTGAAATGGGCGCATAACCCGGCCGCGCGCCTGGCCGAGCCGACCGTCGCGCCCAATGTCCCGGTCGAACAGGCGCTGGAGCCGATCGAGGAGCGCGGTCCCAAGCTGCACGCCGCCGGCGAAGAGGGCTATCGCTGATGGTCCGGCTTCTCGTCATCGGCACCGGCGGCATGGCGGCGAACCATGCCCGCGCCTTCGCCGCCATGCCCGGCGTCGAGCTGGTCGGCGGCGTCGATCCGCGGCCCGAGCCGCTGGCCGCCTTCAACGCCGAGCACGGCATCGCCCGCGGCTTTGCCAGCCTGGACGAGGCGCTGGCCTGGGGCGCATTCGACGCCGCGACCAACGTGACGCCGGATGCCGCGCATTACCCGACCACCATGCCGCTGCTGGCGGCGGGCAAGCATGTGCTTTGCGAAAAGCCGCTGGCCACCAATGCCGCCGATGCGGAGGCGATGGCCGAGGCGGCGGCGCGGGCGGGCGTGGTGAACATGGTCAATCTCAGCTATCGCGACGTGCCGGCGCTGCAAAAGGCCGCGGCCATGGTGCGCGCGGGCGAGATCGGCGAGGTGCGGCATTTCGAGGCGAGCTACCTGCAAAGCTGGCTGACCCAGCCCGGCTGGGGCGACTGGCGCACCGACCCGAAATGGCTGTGGCGGGTGTCGACCGCGCATGGCTCCAAGGGCGTGCTGGGCGACGTGGGCATCCATATCCTCGACTTCGCCACCTGTATCGCCGGCCAGGATGCAGCGCAGGTTTCCTGTCTGCTCAAGACCTTCGACAAGGCGCCGGGCGGGCGGATCGGGGACTATGTGCTGGACGCCAACGACAGCGCCACCATGCAGATCGTGCTGGAGAACGGCGCGCTGGGGACGGTGGCGGCGACGCGCTTTGCCAGCGGGCACCTGAACGACCTGCGGCTGCGGATCTACGGCGACCGCGGCGGGCTGGAGGTCGGCTTCGAGAACCGCGTGAGCCGGCTGCGCGCCTGCCTGTCGCCGGACCTGGAGACCGCCGCCTGGCACGAGGTCGAATGCCCGCCGGTGCCGACGATCTACCAGCGCTTCATCGCCGCGATCCGGGGCGAGGGGGCGGCCGATCCCGATTTCGCCCGCGGCGCGGCGCTGCAACGCCTGCTGGACCGGGCCGAGGAATCCTCGGTCGAGTCCGGCCTTAGCCTCGCTGTCTAGGCGCAACCGATCCGGCGGCGGCCTTCTCCTCCCTGCCGCCGCCGGACATCCCGCAAGGAGCATGGCATGACCCGGACCGTTCATCGCGCGCCCCGCATCCGCCTTGGCATGGTCGGCGGCGGGCAGGGCGCCTTCATCGGCGGCGTGCATCGCATCGCCGCCCGCATCGACGACCAGTATGAGCTGGTCGCGGGCTGCTTTTCCTCGACGCCCGAAAAAAGCGCGGCCTCGGCGGCGGAACTGGGCGTGGGCCGCGCCTATGGCGATTTCGCGCAGATGGCCATGCGCGAGGCGCGGCGCAAGGACGGGATCGAGGCGGTGGCCATCGTCACCCCGAACCACCTGCACGCCCCCGTCGCCCGCGCGTTCCTGAAACGTGGCATCCATGTGATCTGCGACAAGCCCTTGACCGCGACCCTGCCCGAGGCGCGCAAGCTGGCCAATGCCGCCGCGGATTCGGATGCGCTGTTCGTGCTGACCCACAACTACACCGGCTATCCGATGGTGCGGCAGGCCCGCGCCATGATCGCATCGGGCGAGCTGGGCGAGATCCGGCTGGTGCAGGTCGAATATGCCCAGGACTGGCTGGCCGAGCCCATCGAGCAGGCGGGCAACAAGCAGGCCGGCTGGCGCACCGATCCGGCGCAATCCGGCGCGGGCGGGGCCATCGGCGACATCGGCACCCATGCCTTCAACCTGGCCGGCTTCGTCACCGGGCTGGAGCTGGAGGCGCTGGCCGCCGACCTGCAAAGCTTCGTGCCCGGCCGTCCGGTCGACGACAACGGCCATGTGCTGCTGCGCTATCGCGGCGGGGCGCGCGGGATGCTGTGGTGTTCGCAGGTCGCCTCGGGCTGCGAGAACGCGCTGCGGCTGCGGGTCTATGGCAGCCGCGCCGGGCTCGAATGGGCGCAGGAGGAACCCAATGCCCTGTGGGTCACGCCGCTGGGCCGGCCGCGCTATCGGCTGTCGCGCGGCGGTGCCGGCACCGGGGCCGAGGCCGCGCGCCTGACCCGCATCCCCGCCGGCCACCCCGAGGGCTATCTGGAGGGCTTCGCGAACATCTATGCCGAGGCGGCGCGCGCCATCCTGGTCCGCCGCGACGAGGCCGCGCCCGACCCGGCGGTGGTCTTTCCCGGCATCCGCGAGGGGCTGGAGGGCGTGGCCTTCGTCGATGCCTGCCTGCGTTCCAGCAAGCGCAACGGCGCCTGGGTCGCGTTGGCGCTCTAGCAGGCTGCTGAAAAAGGATTTTAAGAGGGCACGCAGCAGAAATCGTTCTGGATCCAGCTAATATCGGCCCGGAAACGGGGTGTTTTCGGCAAATTTGAGGTGGATTTCCCGGTTCCCCGCCCGCACTGTCCTGTCGCAAGGACTTTTTCAGCAGCCTGCTAGGCCCCGGCAGAGCCCGGCATTCCGCGCGATTGTCGCGCCGGTCCAGCGCCGGCCATTGTTCATGCCGCCCCGGCCATGCTACCTCGCGCCGCGAGAATGGAGGCGCGCGTGATCCTTTGCGAATTCGGTCCTGACGGCAAGCCGGTCCTGTTCCGGGATCCGCGGGAAGTGCTGGTGGTCACGCGCCCCGAGGACGCCCTTGCCGCGCTCGACCATCTCGAGGCGCGGCGCCGGCAGGGGGCCTGGATCGCGGGCTACCTGTCCTATGAGCTGGGCTATGCGCTGGAGCCGGTGCTGGCGCGCGACATGCCGGCCGACCGGCGCACGCCGCTCATGGCCTTCGCCGTCCATGACGCGCCCGAGCCCGCGCCGGCGCTGCCCGCGGGCGACGCGGCCCGGCTGGCGCCGCTGGAGCCGATGATCTCGCCGCAGGATTATGCCGCGGCCTTTGCCCGCACCCGCGACTATATCGCGGCGGGGGATTGCTACCAGATCAACCTGACCTTTCCCATCCGCTCGCGCCTGATCTCCGGCTCGGCGTTGGAGCTTTACGCCGCGCTGGCCGCGCGCCAGCCGGTCGGCTTCGGCGCCTATGCCGATCTGGGGCAGGGGCCGGTGGTGGTCTCGCGCTCGCCCGAGCTGTTCTTTCGCCTGGATGCGCAGGGCCGGATCGAGGCGCGGCCGATGAAGGGCACCGCACCCCGCGACCCCGATCCGGCGCGCGACGCGGCCTTGGCGGCGGGGCTGGCGGCGTCGGAAAAGAACCGGGCCGAGAACCTGATGATCGTCGACCTGCTGCGCAACGACATCGCCCGCCTCTCGCGCGTGGGTTCGGTGCGGGTGCCCGAGCTTTTCGCCGTGGACAGCTTTGCCACCGTCCACCAGATGAGTTCGCGCGTGGTGGGCCAGCTGGAACGCCCGGCGGACCTGGGCGCGCTGTTGCGTGCGCTGTTTCCCTGCGGCTCGATCACCGGCGCGCCCAAGATCCGCGCCATGCAGATCATCCGCGAGGTCGAGCCGTTCCCGCGCGGCGTCTATTGCGGCGCCATCGGCTGGATGGCGCCGGACGGGGCGGCCTGTTTCTCGGTCGCGATCCGCACGCTGTCGGTCTGGCCGGATGGCGAGGTCACGCTGAACGTCGGCGGCGGCGTGGTGCAGGATTCGACCGCCGAAGGCGAATGGGAGGAGGCGCTATGGAAAGCCCGCTACGCGCAGGATCTGACGACCCCGATCTGAGGCTGATCGAGACGGTGCTGTGGGACGGCGCCGGCTGCCCCCGGATCCAGGGGCACCTGGCGCGGCTGGCGGCGGGGGCGCGGGCGCTTGGCTGGCCCTGCGACCTGCAGGCCGCCCGCGCGGCGCTGGTCGCGCCTGCGGGCCAGCCCGCGCGGCTGCGGCTGACGCTGGACCGGGCTGGGCGGATCGAGGTGACGCGCGGCCCATTGCCGCAGTCGCGGCCGGAGTGGCGGCTGGCGCTGGCCGGGACGCGGCTGCGCTCGGACGATCCGTGGCTGCGGCTCAAGACCACGCGGCGGGCGCAGTACGACGCCGCCCGCGCCGCCCTGCCCGAGGGGATCGAGGAGGCGGTCTTCCTGAACGAGCGCGGCGAGGTCTGCGACGGCACCATCACCACGGTCTTCTTCGACCGCGGGCAGGGGATGCGCACGCCGCCCCTGTCCTGCGGGCTTTTGCCGGGCGTGCTGCGCGCCGGGATGCTGGCCGAGGGCACCTGCCGCGAGGAACTGCTGAGGGCCGAGGATCTGCCGCGCGTCCGGCTGTGGGTCGGCAATGCGCTGCGCGGCCTGATCCCCGCCGCCTGGGCGGGCTGAGCCGGTCAGGCCAGCGCCGCCAGCTCGCGTGCGGCGCGCTGCAGCGCCGGCAGATGCGTCATTGCCGTTTCCAGCGACATGCGCTGCACCGGCGCGTGGAAGGTCACGGCGGCCAGAACCCGGCCGCGCGCATCCAGCGCCGGGACCGAGATGCCGACCATGCCGGGAATGAACTCCTGGTCGTCGACGGCATGGCCCTGTTCGCGCACCCGCGCCAGCTCCTCGCGCAGGCTTTTGGCCGAGGCGAAGGTGTTCGGCGTATGCGGCTGCAGCCGGGCATGGCGCAGGAAATGCTCGACGCTCTGCGGGTTCATGAAGGCCAGGCAGACCTTGCCGGCCGCGGTGGCATGCAGCGGGATGCGGGTGCCCAGCCGGATCACCAGCCGCAAGGGCCAGGTGGTCTCGACCCGGTCCACATAGACCAGCGTGTCCCCTTCGGGGATCGAGATCGAGCAGGTCTCGCCCACGGCGGCGAACAGTCGCACCAGCACGTCGTGGCGCGGCAGGTCGTATTGGCCGGCATGCATGACGCCCAGCATCATCTGCCGCAGCTTGAGGCCGGGCAGGTAGCTGCGCCCGTCGAGCTGGCGCGACAGGTAGCCCTCTTGCTCCAGATGGGCGACCAGGCGGTGGATGGTGGGCTTGGGCAGGCCCAGGGCGGCATTGATCTCGGTCGCGGTCATCGGGCGGGCCTCGCGCGCCAGCACTTCCAGGATCTGGAGGTTTCGCAGGCTGGGCGGCACAGGGGAATTGTCTTGGAACTCTTGCATGGCCTGGAACCCGATCACTTCACCGTCCTTTTTACCGCAGGACGGCCCGAGGTCCAGACGCCAAGGCCGGGCAAGGCCGCTTGTCCCCTTGCCGCGGCGTAGCATTTGCGTTGCCCGAGCGTCATCCATGGGTTAGGAACCGCGACTCACGGGCCCGGCGCTCTGGTATCGGGGGCCGGGCGCATTATATCCGGGGTGACTGCGACGCGGGCAGAGTGGGGGGACCGAATGCTCGATCTGACGACCATCCGCAGCGAGCTGGGCTCGCATTACGATCTCGAGCCCTCGCTCGAGCTGGCCGAGCGCATGGCCGATATCCATGCCCGGATGGGTCGCGTCATGCCCTGGCCCGACTGGGCGATCCATGCCCCCTATGTCGCCGCGATCAACAAGCTCAAGAAGGAACGCGGCGCCGTGGTGCTGGCGCATAACTACATGACGCCGCAGATCTATCACGGCATCTCGGACGTGGTGGGCGACAGCCTGGCGCTGGCCATCGCCGCGACCAGGGTCGAGGCCGAGGTGATCGTGCAATGCGGCGTGCATTTCATGGCCGAGACCTCGAAGATCCTGAACCCGCAAAAGACCGTGCTGATGCCCGACATGGCGGCCGGCTGCTCGCTTGCCGAAAGCATCACCGCCGAGGGCATCGCCGAGATGCGCGCCCGCTATCCCGGCGCGCCGGTGGTCAGCTACGTCAACACCACCGCCGAGGTGAAGGCGGCGTCCGACATCTGCTGCACCTCGGCCAATGCGGCGCAGATCGTCGCGGCCATGGACAGCGACACCGTCATCATGACGCCCGACAAGTGGCTGGCGCAGAACGTCGCCAACAAGGTGCCGCAAAAGCGCATCGTCTGGTGGGACGGCGCCTGCATCGTGCATGAGCAGTTCACCGCGCAGGACCTGCGCGACTTTCGCGACTGGAATCCGGGGCTGAAGATCATCGCCCATCCCGAATGCCCGCCCGATGTGGTGGCCGAAGCCGACTATGCCGGCTCGACCGCCAATATCCAGGGCTGGGTCGAGACCGAGCGGCCGAAGCAGGTGATGCTGGTCACGGAATGCTCGATGGCCTCGAACATCTCGGACGCCAATCCCGAGGTCGAGTTCCTGGGCCCCTGCAACATGTGCCCCTACATGCAGAAGATCACGCTGGAAAAGGTGCTGTGGTCGCTGCACACCATGACCGGCGTGGTCGAGGTCGATCCCAAGGTCGCGGACCGCGCCCGCCTGGCGGTGCAGCGCATGATCGACCTGTCGCAGCGCCTGGCGGCCTGAGGTGCGCGAGGTCTCGACCGGCCGCGTCATCATCGTCGGCGCAGGTCTGGGCGCGCTTTACGCGGCGCTGAAACTGGCGCCGCGCCCGGTGCTGATGATCTCGCCCGAGGTTCTGGGGCAGGGCGCAAGCTCGGCCTGGGCGCAGGGCGGAGTGGCGGCGGCCATGGACCCGGCCGACAGCGCCGAGGCCCATGCCCGCGACACGCTGCGCGCCGGCGCCGGCACCGTCGATCCCGCCATCGCCCAGCTGGTCACGGACGAGGCGCGGGTGCATATCCTGGACCTGACCCGGCTCGGCACCCCCTTCGACCGCAAGCCGGACGGCGGCTATGTGCTGTCGCGCGAGGCGGCGCACAGCTTTGCCCGCGTCGTGCGGGTGCGCGGCGACCAGGCCGGGGCCGAGATCATGCGCGCGCTGGTCGCCTGCCTGCGCGAGGCGCCCTCGGTGCAGGTGCTGGAGGGTGTCATGGCCACCGGCTTGCGGGTCGAGGGCGGCGCGGTCGCGGGGGTCGAGGTCACGCTTTCGGGCCCGCAGGGCTCGGCGCCGGTCCTGATCCGGGCGCCGGGCGTGCTGCTGGCGGGCGGTGGCTCGGGCGGGCTTTACGCGCTGACGACGAACCCGCCGCGCATCCGCGGCCAGGTGATCGGCATGGCGGCGCGGGCGGGGGCCGAGATCGCGGATGCGGAATTCGTGCAGTTCCATCCCACCGCCATCGACTGCGGCGAAGACCCGGCGCCCCTGGCGACCGAGGCGCTGCGCGGCGAGGGGGCGCAGCTGCTGAACCGGCTGGGCGAGCGCTTCATGCTGGCGGTGCATCCCGATGCCGAGCTGGCGCCGCGCGACGTGGTGGCGCGCGCGATCTATGCGCAAAGCCAGGCGGGGCTGCGGCCGGTGCTGGACACCCGCGCCTGCCTGGGCGCCCGCATCCTGAGCGAATTCCCGGCCGTCGCGGGGGCCTGCTCGCGGGCGGGGATCGACCCCACCCGCGAGCAGATCCCGGTGGCGGCCGCGGCGCATTACCACATGGGCGGGGTGGCGGTGGATGACGAGGGGCGGGCCAGCCTCGACCGGCTGTGGGTCTGCGGCGAGGCGAGTTCGACCGGGCTGCATGGCGCGAACCGGCTGGCCTCGAACGGGCTTTTGGAGGCGCTGGTCTTTGCCCGCCGCTGCGCGCTGTCGATCGAGGCGCGGCTGGGCCCGGCAGCGCAGGACGCGCCGGAAGTCGTGCTGCCCGACCTGCCACCCGGCCCGGTGCCCGACCCGGTGCTGGTCGCCCGCCTGCGCCGTGCCATGACCGAGGGCGCGGGCGTCCTGCGCGACGCCGGGGGCCTGACCCGCTGCCTGCGCGAGATCGCCGCCATCGAGGCCGCGCAGCCCGATTGCCCGGCGCTCTCGAACATGACCGCCACCGCCACGCTGATCGCCGCTGCGGCGCTGATGCGGCAGGAAAGCCGCGGCGCGCATTGCCGCACCGATTTCCCGCAGACCCTGCCCGAAGGGCGCCGCTCGCGCCTGCGGCTGGCGCAGGCGCTGGCCCTGCGCGCCTCGCTTGAACCGGAGACGACATGACCGAGATGCCCCCGCTGCCCGAGATGATCCTGGAACCGCTGGTCCGGGCCGCGCTGACCGAGGATCTGGGCACCTATGGCGACATCACCACCCGCACGGTGATCCCGGCCGGCACCCGCTACCGGGCGCGGATCGTGGCGCGCGAGGGGGGCGTGGCCTCGGGGATGCAGCTGGCGGCCATCGCCTTTCGCCTGATCGACCCAGGCTTGGACTGGCGGCTGCAGCATGCCGACGGCAGCCGCTTCCAGCCCGGCGACACGCTGGCCGAGATCGAGGGCGAGGCGGCCTCGATCCTCTCGGCCGAGCGGGTGGCGCTGAACTTCGCCGGCCGGCTGGCGGGCATCGCCACGCAGACGGCGGCCTTCGTGGCCGAGACGGCGGGAACGCGCGCGCGCATCACCTGCACCCGCAAGACCACGCCGGGGCTGCGGCTGGTCGAGAAACAGGCGGTGCTGCACGGCGGCGGCTTCAACCATCGTTTCAGCCTGTCCGACGCGATCCTGATCAAGGACAACCACATCGCCGCGGCGGGCGGCATCCGGCCGGTCCTGCAAGCGGTCAAGGCCCGCGCCTCGCATATGATGCGGGTCGAGATCGAGGTGGACCGGCTCGACCAGCTCTCCGAGGTGCTGGAGGAGGGCGGCGCCGATGTCGTGCTCTTGGACAACATGGAGACGGCAGAGCTGCGCGAGGCCGTCGCCATGGCCCAGGGCCGTGTGGTGCTGGAGGCTTCGGGCAACATGCGCCTGGCGCGCGTGGCCGAGGTGGCGGCGACGGGGGTCGATTACATCTCGGTGGGCGCGCTGACGCATTCGGCGCGCACGCTGGACCTGGGCCTGGATTTCTGACCGCCCAAAGAGCCGCAGAACATGCGGCCCTTGCCCGGTTTGGCGCAATCCTTTGGCGTGTGGGGCCGGGAACGCGGGCGATTCCGACGATCCGAGCCGGGTTTCGGCACGATATTGCCCGCGTCGGTTAACGCTAACAGAATTTTCTCCCAACCGCTTGCTTTCGATAACGGATGGCTTAAGCCAAGGGGATGACCCGAAAGGATACGGGTGTGCCGAAAGAAGGGTGATCCATGGCCAGGGACGACATGCCCCAAAGCGATTTCCGCGACGCGATCCTGTGGCACCTGGCCTATACGCTGGGCAAGGATCCCGACCACGCGCAGGTCTTCGACTGGCGGCTGGCGCTGAGCCACGCGGTGCGCGACCGCATCGTGGACCGCTGGATGGCCGCGACCCGCGCCACCTATCGCGCCGACGCCAAGCGGGTCTATTACCTGTCGATGGAGTTCCTGATCGGACGGCTGCTGCAGGACAATATCGTCAACCTGCAACTGGCCGACGAGGCGCAGGCGGCGGTGGAAAGCTTCGGCCTCGACTATGCCGGGCTGCTGCTGGACGAACCCGACGCGGCGCTTGGCAACGGGGGGCTGGGGCGGCTGGCGGCCTGCTTCATGGAATCGCTGGCCACGCTGGGCTGCCCGGCCTATGGCTATGGCATCCGCTACGAACACGGGCTGTTTCGCCAGAGCTTTGCCGAGGGCCGGCAGGTCGAGGCGCCCGAGGACTGGCTGGAACGGCCCTTCGTCTGGCAGTTCGAGCGCCCCGAGGCGCGCTTTACCCTGGGCTTCGGCGGCCGGGTCGCGACCCGCGACGGCCGGGCGGTCTGGGAACCCGAAAGCTTCGTGCAGGCCGAGGCCTTCGACACGCCGGTCATCGGCTGGCGCGGGGCCTGGGCCAATACGCTGCGGCTCTGGGCCGGGCGGGCGGTCGATCCCTTCGACCTCGACCGCTTCAACGCCGGCGATTTTGCCGCCGCGGCCGAGGCCGAGGCGCTGGCCCGCACCATCTCGCGCGTGCTTTATCCCGAGGATTCGACCGAAAAGGGCAAGCGGCTGCGGCTGACGCAGGAATATTTCTTCTCGGCCGCCTCGATCCGCGACATCCTGCGCCGCTTCGAGGCCGACCATGCCGACCTGCGCCTGTTGCCGCAGAAGGTGGCGATCCAGCTGAACGACACCCATCCCGCCATCGCCGGGCCGGAACTGGTGCGCATCCTGCATGATGAACGCGGCCTGCCCTTTGACGAGGCGGTCGGGATCACCCGCGGCTGCGTCAACTACACCAACCACACGCTTCTGCCCGAGGCGCTGGAAAGCTGGGGCGAGGGGCTGTTTGCCGATCTGCTGCCGCGGCACCTGCAGATCATCGACCGCATCGACGAGGCCGATGCCAAGGCCCATCCCGACCGCCGCAATACCGCGCGCGGCGATGGCAAGGTGCGGATGGGCGAGCTGTCCTTCATCCTGTCGAACCGGGTGAACGGCGTCTCGGCCCTGCATACCGGGCTGATGAAGACCACGGTCTTTGCCGACCAGCATCGCATCTGGCCCGACCGCATCGTCAACCAGACCAACGGCGTGACCCCGCGGCGCTGGCTTCTGGGTTGCAACCCGCGGCTGTCGCGGCTGATCACCCAGACCATCGGCGACGGCTGGGTGGGCGATCTGGAGCAGTTGCACGCGCTGGAGCCCCATGTCGCCGACGCCGGCTGGCTGGATGCGTTCGCCGCCGTGAAGGCCGCGAACAAGACGGACCTGTGCGACTGGATCGCCCGCGAACATGGCGTGGCGCTGAACCCGCAGGCGCTGTTCGACGTGCAGATCAAGCGCATCCACGAATACAAGCGCCAGCACCTGAACATCCTGGAAGCCATCGCCCTGTGGCAGGAGATGCGCGAGAACCCGTCCGCGGACTGGACGGCGCGGGTCAAGATCTTTGGCGGCAAGGCGGCGCCGGGCTATTTCTTCGCCAAGGACATCATCCGGCTGATCAACGACGTGGCCGCCGTCATCAACGCCGATGCGGCGACGAACGAGAAGCTGCAGATCCTCTACCTGCCCAACTACAACGTGACGCTGGCCGAGCGGCTGATCCCGGCCGCGGACCTGTCCGAGCAGATCTCGACGGCGGGCAAGGAGGCATCGGGCACCGGCAACATGAAATTCGCGCTGAACGGCGCGCCGACCATCGGCACGCTGGACGGGGCCAATGTCGAGATCCGGGAACTGGTCGGGGCCGAGAACTTCTTCCTGTTCGGCCTGACCGCCGAGGAGGCCGAGGCCCGCCGCGCCGTCCCCGACCATGCCGCCCGCGCGGTCGCCGCCGATCCGCGCCTGACCCGCGCCGTCGAGGCGATCCGCAGCGGCACCTTCAGCCCAGGCGAGCCGGACCGCTATGCGAATATCGTCGAGAACCTGACGCGGGCGGACTATTTCCTCGTCGCCTCGGATTTCGCCGATTACTGGCGGGCGCAGCGCGAGGTCGACTTCGCCTATGCCAACCGGACCGAATGGACGCGCATGGCGGCGCTGAACGTGGCGCGCTCGGGCTGGTTCTCGTCGGATCGCACCATCCGCGGCTACATGCAGGACATCTGGAACGCGAAAAGCCTGCTCGGGCAGGAGTGACGCCGTCGCGGAGGGGGAACCATGGCGCAGATCGACCCGGATGATATCGCCGACCCCGCGGTGCTGAGCCGCATCGCCGAGGGACGCTTCGACGATCCTTTCGCGGTCCTTGGCCCGCATCCGCGGGGCAGCACGCGCCATGTCACCGCCTTCGATCCCGGCGCGCAGGAGATGGCGGCCATGGCGGGCGGCAAGGCGCATCCGCTGGACCCGGTCGAGGGCTATCCCGGCCTGTTCCATGGCATGGTGCCGGGCGCGGAACCCTATCTCTTGCGCGGGCGGCGCGACGGCGAGGAATGGCTGGTCGAGGACGCCTATCGCTTCGGCCCGGTCTTGGGCGAGCTTGACGAATACCTGCTGGGCGAGGGGCGGCACCATGGGCTGTGGCAGGCGCTCGGGGCGCATGTGATCGAACACCAGGGCACGGCCGGCACGCATTTCGCGGTCTGGGCGCCCAATGCCCGCCGCGTCTCGCTGATCGGGGATTTCAACGCCTGGGACGGGCGGCGCCATGTCATGCGCCGCCGCGGCGCGACCGGCGTTTGGGAGATCTTCATGCCCGGCCTGGGCGAGGGCACCGCCTATAAATACGAGATCCTCGGCGCCTATGGCGGGCTGGCGCAAAAGGCCGATCCGGTCGGCTTCGGCGCCCAGCACCCGCCGGCCACGGCCTCGGTCGTGCGCGACATTGCGGGCTATGGCTGGTCGGACCGTGGCTGGATGGGCACGCGGGCCGAGGCGCAGCGCATCGACCGCCCGATCTCGATCTACGAGGTGCATCTGGGCAGCTGGCGCAGGAAGGACGGCGGCCGCCCGATCTCATACCGCGAGGCGGCGGTCGAGCTGGTCGATTACGCCAAGGACATGGGCTTCACCCATATCGAGCTGCTGCCGATCAGCGAATATCCCTTTGACGGCTCCTGGGGCTACCAGCCGGTCGGGCTGTTCGCGCCGACGATCCGCTTCGGCCCGCCGCACGAGTTCCGCGACCTGGTGAACGCCGCGCACAAGGCCGGGCTGGGGGTGATCCTCGACTGGGTGCCCGGCCATTTCCCCACCGACCCGCACGGGCTGGTGCAGTTCGACGGCACCGCGCTTTACGAACATGCCGACCCGCGCGAGGGCTTCCACCAGGACTGGAACACGCTGATCTACAATTACGGCCGGGCCGAGGTGATGAATTACCTGACCGCCAATGCCTTGTATTGGCTCAGGGAATATCACCTGGACGGGCTGCGGGTGGATGCGGTGGCCTCGATGCTCTACCGCGACTATTCCCGCGCCGAGGGCCAATGGGTGCCCAACAAGGACGGCGGGCGCGAGAATTACGAGGCCATCGCCATGCTGCAGGCGATGAACCGCCTGACCTATGGCGAGGAACCGGGGATCATGACCGTGGCCGAGGAATCGACCAGCTATCCCAGGGTCTCGCGACCGGTGCATGAAGGCGGGCTGGGCTTCGGCTTCAAGTGGAACATGGGCTGGATGAACGACACGCTGGATTACATCAAGCGCGAGCCGATCCATCGCAAGCACCATCACCACCAGATGACCTTCGGCCTGCATTACGCCTTCAGCGAGAATTTCATCCTGCCGATCAGCCATGACGAGGTGGTCCACGGCAAGGGCTCGATGCTGGCCAAGATGCCCGGCAGCGAATGGGAGAAATTCGCCAACCTGCGCGCCTATTACGGCTTCATGTGGGGCCATCCGGGCAAGAAGCTGCTGTTCATGGGCCAGGAATTCGCCCAAGGGTCGGAATGGAACCACGATGCCGAGATCGACTGGGCCTGCATCGGCAACCCGCTGCATTACGGCATGCAATTGCTGGTGCGCGACCTGAACGCGATCTATCGCACCACGCCCGCACTTTACGCGCATGATTGCGACGGCGCGGGCTTCCAGTGGATCGAGGCCGATGATGCCGCCCATTCCATCTATGCCTGGGTGCGGCGCGGGGGTCCGGGCGATGCCGAGGTGGTGGTGGTCTGCAACTTCACCCCGGTCGAGCGCAGCGGCTGGCGCATGGGCTTTCCGCAGCCGGGCCTGTGGCGCGAGGTGCTGAACAGCGATGCCGAGGTCTATGGCGGCGCCGGGCGCGGCAACCTGGGCCGCGTCACCGCCCTGCCGGGCGAAAGCCACGGCCAGCCCGCCCATGCGGACCTGGTGCTGCCGCCGCTTTCGACGCTGATCTTCATCAAGGACGACAGGACGACATCATAGCAACCACACCCGCGCGCCGGGCAAAAAGGGGGAGGGCAGAGAGATGGCACCGCGTGAGGAAAGGCTTTCCAGAAGATCCATGGCCTTCATTCTGGCCGGCGGCCGCGGCTCGCGCCTGCGCGAGCTGACCGACAAGCGCGTGAAGCCGGCGGTCTATTTCGGCGGCAAGTCGCGGATCATCGACTTCGCGCTGTCGAATGCGCTGAACTCGGGCATCCGCAAGATGGCGCTGGCCACGCAATACAAGGCCCACAGCCTGATCCGCCACGTCCAGCGCGGCTGGAACTTCTTTCGCGCCGAGCGCAACGAGTTCCTGGACATTCTGCCCGCCTCGCAGCGTTACGACGAATCGATGTGGTATCGAGGCACGGCCGATGCGGTGGCGCAGAACATCGACATCATCGACAGCTACGGCGTCGACTACGTGCTGATCCTGGCCGGCGACCATATCTACAAGATGGATTACGAACTGATGATCCGCCATCATGTCGAGGCGGGCGCGGACGTGACCATCGGCTGCCTGACCGTGCCGCGGGCCGAGGCATCGGCCTTTGGCGTCATGGCGGTGGACGGCAACGACGTCATCACCAGCTTCCTGGAAAAGCCCGCCGATCCGCCGGGAACGCCGGACGACCCCGAGGTGACGCTGGCCTCGATGGGGATCTATGTCTTTCGCTGGGACTTCCTGCGCGACCTGCTGATCCGCGACATGCAGGACGACAATTCCAGCCATGATTTCGGCAACGACCTGATCCCCCAGATCGTCAGGGACGGCAAGGCGCAGGCGCATCGCTTTGCCGACAGCTGCGTGCGCTCGGACGGCGAGCCGGTCTATTGGCGCGACGTGGGCACGGTCGATGCCTTCTGGCGGGCGAATATCGACCTGACCGACTTCAACCCGGACCTGAACCTGTGGGACCGCGACTGGCCGATCTGGACCTATTCCGAACTGGTGCCGCCGGCCAAGTTCATCCATGACGAGCCCGACCGCCGCGGCAGCGCCGTCAGTTCGCTGATCTCGGGCGGCTGCATCATCTCGGGCAGCGAGATCCGCGAGTCGCTGCTGTTCACCCAGGTCCACACCAATTCCTATTCCAGCCTGGAGCGCGCGGTGGTGCTGCCTTACGCCAATGTCGCCCGACACGCGCGTTTGACCAATGTGGTCATTGACCGCGCCGTTCGAATCCCCGAAGGGCTGGTCGTCGGCGAAGACCCGGAAGAGGACGCGAAATGGTTCCGCGTCTCGGAAGGAGGTGTCACGCTGATCACGCAGGACATGCTGGATCGAAGGGAAGCGTCTTTATGACAAGGGTTCTGTCCGTCGCCTCGGAATGCGTGCCGCTGGTCAAGACCGGCGGCCTTGCCGACGTGGCGGGCGCGCTGCCGGCGGCGCTGGCCGGGCAGGGGGTCGGGATGCGGGTGCTGCTGCCCGGCTATCCGGCGGTGCTGGGGGCCGCGGCCAAGGCCCCGGTGGTGCGCGAGATCCCGGAGCTGTTCGGCGGCCCGGCCCGCATCCGGCGCGGCGCGCTGGGAAAGGCGGTGCTCTACATCCTGGACGCGCCGCATCTTTTCGACCGGCAGGGCGGCATCTACCTGGGCCCGGACGGCCGCGACTGGCCCGACAATCCGCAGCGTTTCGCCGCGCTGTGCAAGGCCGCCGCCCTGATCGCCGCCGATGGGGTCGAGGGCTGGCGGCCGCAGGTGCTGCACCTGCACGACTGGCAGGCGGGGCTGACCCCGGTCTATCTGCGCCAGGCGGGCGTGCGGGACGTGCGGACGCTGCTGACCATCCACAACATCGCCTTCCAGGGCCTTGCGCCGGCGCATATGCTGTCGGCGCTGCAACTGCCGGCGCATCTCTTCAACCCGCGCGGCTTCGAATATTGGGGCCGGATCTCGGCGCTGAAGGCGGGGATCGTCTTTGCCGACAAGGTCTCGACCGTCAGCCCCACCTATGCCGAGGAGCTGATGACCCCCGAATACGGCATGGGGATGGAGGGGGTGCTGGCCGACCGCGCCGCCGACTTCACCGGCATCCTGAACGGCATCGACCTGGACGCCTGGAAGCCGCCCTATGCCACGCCCGAGGGCAAGGCGCCCCACCGCGCCGCGCTGCGCGACGAGTTCGGCCTGCCGGATGCGGATGGGCCGCTTTGCGTCGTCGTCTCGCGCCTGACCGGGCAGAAGGGGCTGGACCTGCTGATCGAGGCGCTGCCCACGCTGCTCGACAACGGCGGCCAGCTGGCGGTGCTGGGCTCGGGCGACCCTGGGCTCGAGGCCGCCTTTTCCCAGGCTGCCGCCCGCCATCCCGGCGTGGCCTTGCGGCTGGGCTATGACGAGCCGCTGTCGCGCCGCATGATCGCCGGCGGCGACGCCATCCTGGTGCCCTCGCGCTTCGAACCCTGCGGGCTGACCCAGCTTTACGGGCTGCGCTTCGGCACCCTGCCGCTGGTGGCGCTGACCGGCGGGCTGGCCGATACCGTCATCAACGCCTCGGCCGCCGGGCTGGCCGCGGGGGTGGCGACCGGGGTGCAGTTCCACCCGGTCGATGCCCAGGCGCTGTCGCGCGCGCTGTCCCGGCTTTGCGCGCTCTGGCGCCAGCCGGCGGTCTGGAGTCGCATGATGGAAAACGCCATGGCGCATCCGGTTGGCTGGGACGCCTCGGCCCGCGCCTATGCCCAGCTGTTCGGGGCGATGGCCGCCTGATGACCCTGCTGCGCATCCTCGAGGGCCGGGCGGAACCGCTGGGCGCGACCTTCGACGGCGAGGGGGTGAACTTCGCCGTGTTTTCCGAACATGCGCGGCGGGTGACGCTGTGCCTGTTTTCCCCCGACGGCCGGACCGAGACGCACCGGCTGGACCTGCCGGAACGCGACGGCGACGTCTGGCACGGCTATGTCCCCGGCCTGCGCCCCGGCCAGCTTTACGGGCTGCGCGCCGACGGCCCCTATGCGCCCGCCGAGGGGCACCGCTTCAACTATCACAAGCTGCTTCTCGATCCCTATGCCAAGCGGCTGACCCGGCACCCGGTCTGGCACGACGCGCTGATGGGCTATACCGTCGGCGCGCCCGAATCCGACCTGAGCTTTGACCGCCGCGACAGCGCCCGCTTCATGCCGCGCTGCGTGGTCGAGGATCCCTCCTTCGCCTGGGGCCCCGACCAGCCGCCGCGCCGCGACATCGCCGAGACGGTGATCTACGAGGCCCATGTCAAGGGCCTCACCGAAGCGCACCCCGATGTCCCGTATCGCGGCAGCTTCCTGGGCCTCGCCTCGGACCCGGTGCTGGAGCATCTGCAATCCTTGGGCATCACCGCGCTGGAGCTGCTGCCGGCGCAGGCCTTCCTCAACGACCGCTTCCTGCTGGAAAAGGGGCTGGTGAACTATTGGGGCTACCAGACGCTCGGCTTCTTCGCCCCCGATCCGCGCTACCTGGCCAAGGATCAGATCGCCGAGTTCCAGCACATGGTCGCCCGCATGCATGCCGCCGGCATCGAGGTCATCATGGACGTGGTCTACAACCACACCGGCGAGGGCAACGAGCTTGGCCCGACGCTGAGCTTCCGCGGCCTCGACAACCGCAGCTATTACCGGCTGCAGGAGGATCCGCGCTATTACATCAACGACACCGGCACCGGCAACACGCTGAACGTGAACCATCCGATGGTGCTGCGCATGGTCATGGACTCCTTGCGCTATTGGGTCGAGGTCATGCATGTGGACGGATTCCGCTTCGACCTCTGCGCGACGCTGGGGCGGCGGGCGCGCGGCGGCTTCGACCGCAGCGCCTCGTTCTTCGACGCGATCCGGCAGGATCCTGTGCTGACGCGGGTCAAGCTGATCGCCGAGCCCTGGGACATCGGCCCCGGCGGCTATCAGCTGGGCGGCTTCCCCCCGCCCTTCCTGGAATGGAACGACAAGTATCGCGACGGCATCCGCCGCTTCTGGCGCGGCGACGCCCGGCAGGTGCCCGAGCTTGCCGACCGCATGGCGGGTTCCGCCCGGCAGTTCGACCATTCCGGCCGGCCCGCCACGGCCTCGGTGAACTTCCTGACCGCGCATGACGGCTTCACGCTGATGGACGTGGTCAGCTATTGCGAAAAGCACAACGCCGCCAATGGCGAGGAGAACCGCGACGGCCATTCCGAGAATTTCTCGGACAACATGGGCGCCGAGGGGCCCAGCGACGATCCCGCGATCCTCGATGCCCGCGCGCGGCGGCGCCGCAACCTGCTGGCGACGCTGCTTTTGTCGCAGGGCACGCCCATGCTGCTGGCCGGGGACGAGCTGGGCAATTCGCAGGCCGGCAACAACAACGCCTATTGCCAGGACAACGAGATCGGCTGGGTGCAATGGGACGGCGCCGACCCGGCCTTCCTGGACTTCACCCGCAAGCTCATCGCCTTTCGCCGCGCCCATCCGATCCTGCGGCAGAAACGCTTCCTGCATTCGCGCCCGCGCCTGACCGACGGGCTGCCCGACCTGTTCTGGCTGCGCCCGGACGGGGCCGAGATGACGCCGGCCGACTGGGGCAACCCCGAGCTGCGCGTGCTTTGCGCCGAGCTGCGCATGGCCGCCGGCACCCCCGAATATGCGCAGCGCGAAGAGGCGCTGTTCCTGGTCTTCAACAACGGCGACCCGCTGGAGGTGGTGCTGCCCGAACGCCCCGCGGGCTGGCGCTGGCGGCTGCACCTGGACACCAGCCGCCCCGACCTGGCCCCGCATGTGGTCGAGGCCGAGCGGCTGGCGGTGGATGGCCAATCCGTCCTGGCCTTCGATCTGGAGCGCGAGGATGACTGACCCGCGCCTGGCCCTGGCGGAGCGGATGGGGGTGCTGCCGGGTTTTCACGACCTTGCCGGGCAATGGCGCGCGACCTCGGTCGAGACGGCGGTGGCGCTGCTTGCCGCCATGGGCCTGGCCGTGCCGACCGCGGCCGAGGCGCAGGCGGCGCTGGACGACCATGCCGACCGCCTGCCGCAGGACGTGATCTGCGCCGCTGGCGCCCGCCCCGACCTGTCCTTCGGCGACTGGCAGCTGACCTTCGAGAATGGCGCCGAGGCCGAGGGCAACGGCCCCTTGCCCGAGCTGCCGCTGGGCATCCATCGCCTGCGGGCTGAGGGGCGCGAGCTGACGCTGCTCGCCGCGCCGCCGCGCCTGCCCGAGCCGGCGCGCTGCTGGGGGCTGGTCGCGCCGCTTTACGGCATCTCGGAAACGGGGATCGGCAGCTATGCCGACCTTGCGGCCCTGGCGCGGGGCATGGGCGGGAAGGGGGCGGCGTTTCTGGGCATCAACCCGGTCCATGTCGGCTTCCCGACCGTGCCGCAGCTTTTCAGCCCCTATACCCCCTCGCACCGCCGGCGGCTGAACGTGATTCACCTGTCCGGCGGCGCGGGCACGCCCGGCCCGCGCGTCGATTACGCCCGCGACATTCCGGCCCGCATGGCGGCGCTGCGGGCGGAATACGACGCCTTCCCCGGCGATCCCGGTTTCGACGCCTGGCAGGCGGCCGAGGGCGAGGGCCTGCAACGCTTTGCCCTGCATCAGGCGCTGTCGGCGCGGCTGGGTGCCTTCTGGGGCGATTGGCCGGCGACGCTCGCCTCGCCCGACACGCCCGCTGCCATCGCCGCGCGGGCGGAACTGGCCGCAGAGATGCGCTTTCACGCCTGGCTGCAATGGCGGGCCGAGCGGGCCTTGGCGGCGGCCGGGCAGGCGGCGCGCGACGGCGGCATGGCGCATGGGCTTTACCTGGACCTCGCCGTCGGCACCCATCCCTTCGGCGCCGAGACATGGGAGGATCGCGCGAGCTTCGCCTTCGGCGCCTCGCTGGGCGCTCCGGCCGACGCCTTTGCGCCCGAGGGGCAGAACTGGTCGCTCGCACCCTTCAGCCCCTTGGGCCTGCGCGCGCGGGCCTATGCGCCGCTGGCGGAAACCCTGCGCTGCCAGCTGCAATTCGCGGGCGTGCTGCGCATCGACCACATCCTGGGCTTCGAGCGCGCCTATTGGGTGCCCGACGCGGCCCCCGGCGCCTATGTCGCCATGCCGCGCGACGCCATGCTGGCCGTGGCCCGGATCGAGGCGGCGCGCGCCGGCAATGCGGTCATCGTCGGCGAGGATCTGGGCAATATCCCCGAGGGGCTGCGCGAGGCGCTGGCGGCCTCGGGCATCCTTGGTTGCCGCGTGGCGATGTTCGAGCGCGACGGCTGGCATCCGCCCGCCTTTCGCGCGGCCGAATCCTATGACCGCGGCGCCATCGCCAGCTTCTCGACCCACGACCTGCCGACCTGGCGCGGCTGGCGGCAGGGCGCCGACATCACCGCCCGCGCCCGCATTGCCGGGCAGGAAACCGCCGCCGGGCAGCAGGAACGCGCCGAGGAAGTCGCCGCCTTCGACCGGCTGCTGCCCGATCCCGGCGTCGATGCGCTGCACGATTTCCTGGCCCGCACGCCGTCGCTTCTGGTGGCGGTGCAGGCGGAATTGCTGCTCGATATGGCCGACCAGCCGAACCTGCCCGGCACGGTCGGCGAATATCCGAACTGGCAGCTGCGCCTGCCGGCGGCGGCCGGGGATTTCCCGGCATTGCCCTCGGTCGCGCGGACTGCCAGCATCATGCGCGACCACGAACGCTAAGGAGAGGTCCATGACCGTTCACACCGTCCCGACCCAGCCCATCGCGGGCCAGAAGCCCGGCACCTCGGGCCTGCGCAAGAAGACCCCGGTCTTCATCGAGCCGCATTACCTGGAAAACTTCGTCCAGGCGATCTGGAACGGCACCGGCGGCGCCGCGGGCAAGACCTATGTGCTGGGTGGGGACGGGCGCTATTTCGGCGACCGCGCCGCACAGGTCATCCTGCGCATGGCGGCGGCCAGCGGGGCGAAGAAGGTGATCGTCGGGCAGAACGCGCTGCTGTCCACCCCCGCCGCCTCGCACCTGATCCGGCTGCGCGGCGCGGACGGCGGCATCATCATGTCCGCCAGCCACAACCCCGGCGGCCCGACCGAGGATTTCGGCGTCAAGTACAACACCGCCAACGGCGGCCCCGCGCCCGAGCCCGTGACCGAGGCGATCTTCGAGGCGACCAAGGCGCTGACGGAATACCGCATCCTCGACGCGCAGGACGTGGACCTGTCCAGGCCGGGCACCACCACCCTGGGCGGCATGGAGGTCGAGGTCGTCGATCCCGTCGCCGACTACCAGGCGCTGATGGCGCAGATCTTCGATTTCGCCAAGATCCGCGCGCTGTTCGCGGACGGCTTTCGCATCCGCTTCGATGCCATGCATGCCGTGACCGGCCCCTATGCCAGGGCGATCCTGGAAGGGGCGCTGGGGGCGCCCGCGGGCTCGGTGGTGAATGCCGAGCCGAAACCCGATTTCGGCGGCGGCCACCCGGACCCGAACCCGATCTGGGCCAAGGATCTGATGCAGGCGATGTTCGGCGAGGGCGCGCCGGATTTCGGCGCCGCCTCGGATGGCGACGGCGACCGCAACATGATCGTCGGGCGGGGCTGCTACGTCACGCCCTCGGACAGCCTTGCGGTGCTGGCGGCCAATGCCACGCTGGTCCCGGCCTATGCCGGCGGGCTGAAGGGGGTGGCGCGGTCGATGCCGACCTCGCGCGCGCTGGACCGGGTGGCCGAGAGCCTTGGGATCGCCTGCTACGAGACGCCGACCGGCTGGAAGTTCTTCGGCAACCTGCTCGATGCCGGCCGCGCCACGCTCTGCGGCGAGGAAAGCGCCGGCACCGGCTCGGACCATGTGCGGGAAAAGGACGGGCTCTGGGCGGTTCTGTTCTGGCTGAACCTGCTGGCCGAGCGCCGGCAGTCCGTGGCCGAGATCATGGCCGACCATTGGGCCCGATACGGCCGCAACTATTACTCGCGCCACGATTACGAGGCGGTGGATGCGGCGGCCGCGGCCGAGCTGATGGCGGCCCTGCGCGACCGGCTGGCCGAATTGCCGGGCCAGAGTGCCGCCGGGCTGCGGATCGAGGCGGCGGACGAGTTCGCCTATGACGACCCGGTGGACGGCTCGCGCAGCGAGGGGCAGGGCCTGCGCATCATGACCGAGGGCGGCGGCCGCATCGTGCTGCGCCTGTCGGGCACCGGGACCGAGGGGGCGACGCTGCGCGTCTACCTGGAGCGGGTCGAGACCGACTCGGCCCGGATGCAGGACGACCCGCAACAGGCGCTGGCCGCGGTCATCGCCGCCGCCGAGGAGATCGCCGGCATCCGCGCCCGCACCGGCCGCGCCGCGCCCGACGTCATCACCTGAGCGCGCCTTGCGGCGGCGGGATCAGCCCGCCGCCAGCTCGTCCCAGCAGGCCAGCGCCCGGCCGGCATACATCAGGCCGGGCCCGCCGCTCATCTGGATCGCCATGGACAGCACGTCGCCCAGTTCCTCGCGGGTGGCGCCGGCCTTCATCAGCGCCTCGACATGGAACAGGATGCAGGGCTCGCAGCGCTGGACGATGGCCATGCCGACGGCGATGAACTCCTTGGTCTTGGCGTCCAGCACGCCGCCGTCATGCACCGTCCTGGTCAGCGCGCCGAAGCCCTTTGTGGTGTCGGGGATGGCCTTGTTCATCACCCGCAATTCGCCGCGCATCTCGTCGATCTTTGCCTTGTAGCTCATGGTTCGCACTCCTTCTGGGCCGGGCATGGCTAGCCCGGTGCCGGCCGGAACGGCTTGATCCAGGTCAAGGAAATTGCGAATTTTCGCAGGTTCGCGGCATCAGACCCGGCGCCCGCGCACCCAGGTCTCGCGCATGACCGGCGTCACCTCGTCCAGCATGGCAAAGCGGATCAGGTCGGCGCGCAGCCCCGGCGCCAGGCGGCCGCGATCGTTCAGCCCGGCCGCCTGCGCCGGATTGGCCGTCACCGTCGCCATGGCGCGCGGCAGGTCGTCCCAGATCCGCGCCAGGATCAGCGCCCCGGCCAGGAGCCCCGAGGGCACGTAATCCGAGGACAGGATGTCCAGGTGCCCGGCCCGCGCCAGCTCCGCCGCCGAGACATTGCCGGAATGGCTGCCGCCGCGGATCAGGTTGGGCGCGCCCATCATCACCATGATGCCGTGGTCGTGGCAGGCGGCCGCCGCCTCGGGCGTGGTCGGGAACTCGGCCAGCCGCACGCCATGGCCGGCCGAAAGCGCGACATGGGCGGCCGTGGTGTCGTCATGGCTGGCCAGCACCGCGCCCAGCCGATGTGCGATCTCGACTGCCGCCGCCTCGTGCCGGTCGCCGAAGCGGGCGCGCAGGTCTTGCAGCCGGGCGACATGCTCGGCGAAGGCCGCGTCCGAGAGCTTGTACTTGCCCTGCACGTATTGCGCGAGCTTCGAGATGTCGCGGAACTGGCGCTGGCCGGGGGTGTGGTCCATCAGGCTGATGATGCCGACCCGGTCCTCGGGGCCGAATTCGTCCAGCTCGGCCAGCAGGGTTTGCGAGCAGATCTCGGCGCGCAGGTGCAGGAAATGGCTGATGCGCAAGGCGCCCCGCGCCCGTAGCGCGGCGAGTTCATGCGCCAGCTCGCGGGCATATTTGTCGTAATCCTGGTCCGGCCCCTCGTTCGGGATCGAGCCCACGCGCATGGCGTCGAAGACCGTGGTGATGCCGCAGCCCGCCAGTTCGGCGTCATGGGCGAGGATGGCGCCGGCATGGGGCCAGTCTACGCCGGGGCGGGGGCGGATGTGGCGCTCCAGGTTGTCGGTATGCAGCTCGACCATGCCGGGCGCGATGAAGTCGCCCTGCATGTCCAGCGCGCCGGCCGGCACGGCGTTGCCCGGCTGGATCGCGACGATGGCGCCGTCTTCCAGCACCAGCGCGCCGGGGGTCACGGTCTCGGGCAGGATCAGGCGGGCATTGGCAAGGATGGTGCGGGTCATGGCGGGCCTTGGGGTTGCGGGGCGCAGGCCAGGGGTGGCCGATTGCGCCGCCCTGGTCAAGCGCGGTGCGGGTTGCAGGGGGCGCCTGGGGGCGCTGCCCCCACGCCGGGCCGACCCCTCGATGGGGTCGGCCCGGCGTTCCCCCGGGGTATTTTCGCAACGGAGAAAAACGCGGGAGGGGTCAGCCGCAGAGCGCATCGACCCATTCCGGCACCACCAGGGTGGCGGGGCCGGTGCGGCGGTCGGAGAAGTCGCGGCTGACGGCCGAGGTCGCCAGGTTCAGTTCGATCGTCTCGGCGCCGTTGCGGCGGGCGTGCTGGGCAAGGCCCGCGGCCGGATAGACCAGGCCCGAGGTGCCGATGGCGGCGAAGAGTTCGGCGCTTTCGACCGCCTGCCAGATCCGCTCCATGTGATAGGGGATCTCGCCGAACCAGACGATGTCGGGCCGGGCCAGCGCCTGGCCGCAGGCCGCGCAGGGATCGGGCGGGCGCATCACCAGCGCCGCCGGCCAGCGGTGCCCGCAGCCGGCGCAGAGCGCGCCGAGCAGGCTGCCGTGCATGTGGATCACCTCGGGCGAGCCGCCGCGTTCGTGCAGGTCGTCCACGTTCTGCGTGACCAGGGTCAGCTCGTGGCGCTGCGCCAGCCGCGCCAGCGCCCGATGCGCCGCATTGGGCCGGGCGCGGGCGGCATCGGCGCGGCGCTGGTTGTAGAAGCGATGCACCAGCGCCGGGTCGCGGCGGAAGCCCTCGGGCGTCGCGACATCCTCGATGCGATGCTCTTCCCACAGCCCGTCGGTGGCGCGGAACGTCCTGATCCCGCTTTCGGCCGAGATGCCGGCCCCCGTCAGCACGGTGATGCGCATCCCCGCCTCAGCGCGTGCAATAGGCCTCGGCCGCGGCGGCGAAACTCTTGTAGCGCGCCCAGAAGGCGTTGTCGGCATCGCTTTTCGACATGCGCACTTCTTGCGCCGCATCGGCGTCGCGGAAGAAGCGCGCCGCGCGCCGCTGGTCCGAGCGCGACAGCGTCTGGTCGGCGACCTGCTGGATGCAGCGGCAGGCCTGGCCGTTGCGGGCGCCGCGTTCCGAACGGACGCAGGCGGAATCGATCGGGCCCGCCACGGCGAGCGGCGTGGTCAGCACCACCGCGGCGGCGGCGATCATCAATCGGTTGAACATCTCTGTCTCCTCGGCTCCTGCCACGGCAGCGGGGCTGGGCACCCTCTTTCGGCCGCGTTCTTGTCCGGCGCAGCTTAGCAGAAGCCGCCCCTCGCCTCAATTGCGGCGGGGCGGCGCAGGGGATCCAAGGATGGCGGCTGCGGGCGCGCGCGCCCCAAGATATGCGCTCAGGCCGGTTCCGGCGTATAGCCGGCTTCGCGAATCACCTCGGCCGCGCGGGCGGCATCCAGCCCCTCGACCGTGACGCTGCGGCCGGCGAGGTCGGTCGCGGCCCTGCCGCCCGCCTCGGCCACCGCCTTTTCGATGGCGGCGGTGCAATGGCCGCAGCTCATGTCCTCGACGCGGAATTTCATCGGTGCATCCTTTCGCCTGCCCGGACCTTTCGCCTGCCCGGCAACGCGGCTATGATCGCGCCAAGGCGCCGCGGGCGCAACTCCCCCACATGAGGCTGCGACCGATGGTCACTGAAAACTTCCGTGGCGCGATCCTGATGGTCCTGTCCATGGCGCTGTTCGCCTTCGAGGACATGTTCGTCAAGCTGATGACCATGGGCCTGCCCTATGCGCAGGTTCTGGCCATGGTGGGCGGCATGGGTTTCCTGGCCTTCTGGGCCTCGCTCCTGCGTCGGCGGCGACGCTTCTGGACGCGCCAGCTGCTGCATCCGCTGCTGCTCTTGCGCAACCTGGGCGAGGTGGTGGGCGCCATCGGCTTTACCGTGGCGCTGGCGCTGAGCGAGCTTTCCTCGACCTCGGCGATCCTGCAGGCGCTGCCGCTTTTCATCGTCCTGGGCGCGGCGCTGTTTCTGGGCGAGCCGGTGGGCTGGCGCCGCTGCAGCGCGATCGCCGTGGGCTTCGCGGGCGTGCTGCTGATCGTGCGGCCGGGATTTGCGGGCTTCCAGCCGGTCTCGCTGATGGCCCTGCTTGCCGTGGTGGCGCTGGTGGTGCGCGACCTGGCGACGCGCCGCATCCCCGACAGCATCCCCTCGGACCAGATCGCCGGCTCGGCCTTTCTGGCGATCATGCTGGGCGGGCTGGCCATGTGGGCCGCCCTGGGCCAGCCGCTTGCGCGGCCCGGCGCGGTGCAGCTGGGCCAGCTGGCGGGCTGCATGGTCGTCGGCGTCGGCGGCTATGCCCTGCTGGTCGCCGCCACCCGCATCGGCGAGGCTTCGGCCATCGCGCCCTATCGCTATTCCCGGCTGGTCTTTGCGCTGATCCTGGCCTTCCTGGTCTTCGACGAACGTCCCGACCTGCCCACGCTTCTGGGCGCCGGGCTGATCGTCGTCTCGGGCTGCTATACCATGTGGCGCGAGGCCGCGCTGCGCCGGCGCCGGCTGCGCGAGGCCGGCTTTGTCACGGCCGCATGAACCCCCTTTCCGCAACGCCAAAGCCCTTGTATAGCCCGGCCATGACCGACCTTGACCTCATCCGCAATTTCTCGATCGTGGCCCATATCGACCACGGCAAATCCACCCTGGCCGACCGCCTGATCCAGTTGACGGGCACGGTCGCCGAACGCGACATGAAGGCCCAGCTGCTCGACAGCATGGATATCGAGCGCGAGCGGGGCATCACCATCAAGGCCAACACCGTGCGCATCGAATACCCGGCGAAGGACGGGCGCACCTATGTGCTGAACCTGATCGACACGCCCGGCCACGTGGACTTCGCCTATGAGGTCAGCCGGTCGATGCGCGCGGTCGAGGGCTCGCTTCTGGTCGTGGACGCGACCCAGGGGGTCGAGGCGCAGACGCTGGCCAATGTCTACCAGGCCATCGACGCCGGGCACGAGATCGTGCCGGTGCTGAACAAGATCGACCTGCCCGCGGCCGAGCCCGACCGCGTCAAGGAACAGATCGAGGACGTGATCGGCATCGACGCCCAGGACGCCATCGAGATCTCGGCCAAGACCGGGCTTGGCATCCCCGACGTGCTGGAGGCCATCGTCACCCGCCTGCCGGCCCCCAAGGGCGACCGCGACGCACCGCTGAAGGCGATGCTGGTCGATTCGTGGTATGACCCCTATCTGGGCGTCGTGGTGATGATCCGGGTCATGGACGGGGTGATCCGCAAGGGCGACCGCATCCGCATGATGCAGACCAACGCCGTCTACGGCATCGACAAGCTGGCGGTGCTGCGCCCGCAGATGCAGGACATCGCCGAGCTGGGGCCGGGCGAGATCGGCGTCTTGACCGCCTCGATCAAGCAGGTGCGCGACACCCGTGTCGGCGACACCATCACGCATGAGCGCAAGGGCACCGACAAGCCGCTGCCGGGCTTCAAGCCGGCGCAGCCGGTGGTCTTCTGCGGCCTCTTCCCGGTCGATGCCAACGACTTCGAGGCGCTGCGCGATGCCATCGAGAAGCTGGCGCTGAACGACGCGAGCTTTTCCTACGAGATGGAGACCTCGGCCGCGCTGGGGTTCGGCTTCCGCTGCGGCTTCCTGGGCCTTCTGCACCTCGAGGTGATCCGCGACCGGCTGGAGCGCGAATACGACCTTGACCTGATCACCACCGCGCCCTCGGTGGTGTTCCGCCTGCACATGCGCGACGGCGAGGTGCGCGAGCTGCACAACCCCGCCGACATGCCCGACCTGACCCATGTCGACCATATCGAAGAGCCGCGCATCAAGGCCACGATCATGGTGCCGGACGAATACCTGGGCGACGTGCTCAAGCTCTGCCAGGACCGCCGCGGCATCCAGATGGACCTGACCTATGCCGGCAACCGGGCGATGGTGGTCTATGACCTGCCGCTGGCCGAGGTGGTGTTCGATTTCTACGACCGGCTGAAATCCGTGACCAAGGGCTATGCCAGCTTCGATTACCAGCTCTCGGAATATCGCGAGGATTATCTGGTCAAGATGTCGATCCTGGTGAATGACGAGCCGGTGGATGCGCTGTCGATCATGGTCCACCGCGACCGCGCCGAAAGCCGCGGCCGGGCGATGGTGGAAAAGCTGAAAGAGCTTATCCCGCGCCACATGTTCAAGATCCCGATCCAGGCCGCCATCGGCAGCCGGGTGATCGCGCGCGAGACGCTGTCGGCGATGCGCAAGGACGTGACGGCGAAATGCTATGGCGGCGACGCGACGCGCAAGAAGAAGCTGCTGGAAAAGCAAAAGGCCGGCAAGAAGAAGATGCGCCAGTTCGGCAAGGTCGAGATCCCGCAGACGGCATTCATCCAGGCGTTGAAGATGGATGGATGACACATTCCCCGGATTGTGGCAGCATGGATTCGCGCCACATCGGGGAATGGTATGCGTGTTGCATTCGTTTTACTGGCGGGTTTTTCCCTGGGCACGGGAGCTTTCGCCCAAGAGGGCGACGATTTCGGCTTCCCGGTCCCGATCAATGTGCAGACCCAGCGGCAGCTGCTGAGCGAAGCCTTTCCGCAAGTCGATAACAGCCTGAAAAAGCTGGACAGCCTGATCAAGTATCGCCGGGATCTGGAGCTTTACCGGGTCACCTATCTCGAGGCGTTCAACGAGTCGATAGACCAGATCTGCCGGGATCTGCTTATTGTCGAGGCCAGGGTGAATGCCGCCGCCGGCAGGGGCGACCTTTCCCCGAACGAGAAAAGCAATTACGACTACCGGATCGCCGAGGAACGCGGGCAATGCTCGGTGTCGAACAAGTCCTCCAGCCGGTATTACAGGCTTTATGACCAGTTCATGGGCATCTATCGGGACGAGGCCGCCAGTTCCAGGGATCGCCTGAACAGTTGCTATGCCAGCGATCCTTGCCGGCTGGGGCAGGAATAGATGGCGTTGAACTGGGGCAACATCGCCGAACGGGCCGAACTTTCGCTTTTCAATTTCCTTTTGGCGCTTTCGGACCTGCTGCCCGCCATATTCTTCGCGATCGCCTTTCCGCTGGTGCTGCTGCTTTTCATCCGCTTCGATGAAGGGGAAAAGGTTCTCGCCCCATTCGAGCTGACATTCTTTT
This sequence comes from Paracoccus versutus, assembly GCF_029909795.1. Classification (NCBI taxonomy): domain Bacteria; kingdom Pseudomonadati; phylum Pseudomonadota; class Alphaproteobacteria; order Rhodobacterales; family Paracoccaceae; genus Paracoccus; species Paracoccus versutus. The sequence goes on along the minus strand of NZ_CP038196.1, from coordinate 1,667,287 downwards.
CCTTTATCGGGCTGCTGGTCGCCTATCTGACCTATCTGAGCAAGGATACCTTGCTGGAAAACCTGCTGCCGTCCTTTGTGGTGATCCTGGCATTCTTCTTTCAGCTGTTCGGCCGGACCAGGACCGGGGCAGAGGTGCCGCTGGGAACCAAGATGACGCTGGCGGCGGGGATTGTCACCGTCGGCTCGTTCGTCATCGGCTCGCGATTCTTCAACCTGCTGTTCGGCGGCGGTGGCGGAGGCTAGGGCAGGGCCCCTGCCGATGCGCAATCATGCTGCAAGCTACCGTTCAGGATATTGAGCAAGCGGATTGAAAACCGCCCCGCCTTGCCCTATGACCGAAGCGGCCGACGGCCGATTCCAGCAGGGGGACAGGATGAGCTATCCGAACACGCAGCTTTTCATCGACGGAACCTGGCGCCCCGCGCGGGACGGGCGCAGCCTGCCGGTGCTGAACCCGGCCACCGGCGCCGAGATCGGCCGCGTCGCCCATGCCGGCATCGCCGACCTGGACGAGGCGCTGGCCGCCGCCGACCGCACCTTTGCCGAATGGAAGCGCAGCTCGCCGCTGCAGCGCTCGGACCTGATGCGCAAGGCGGCGGCGCTTTTGCGCGAGCGCGCCGAGGCCATCGCCGCGCTGATGGTGGCCGAGCAGGGCAAGCCCTTGGCCCAGGCGCGGGTCGAGACCATGGCCGGCGCCGAGATCATCGAATGGTTCGCCGAAGAGGCCCGGCGCACCTATGGCCAGGTCATCCCGCCCCGCGTGCCCGGCGTCACCCAGCTGACGATCCGGGAGCCGCTGGGCCCGGTCGCCGCCTTCACGCCGTGGAATTTCCCGATCAACCAGGCGGTTCGCAAGGTCTCGGCTGCGCTGGCGGCGGGCTGCACCATCATCGTCAAGGCGCCCGAGGAAACCCCGGCCTCGCCCGCCGAGCTGATCCGCTGCTTTGCCGATGCCGGGGTGCCGGCGGGGGTGGTGAACCTGGTCTATGGCGACCCGGCCGAGATCTCGGGCTACCTGATCCCGCATCCGGTGATCCGCAAGGTGTCCTTCACCGGCTCGACGGCGGTGGGCAAGCAGCTGGCCTCGATGGCCGGGCTGCACATGAAGCCCGCCACCATGGAGCTGGGCGGGCACGCGCCGGTGCTGGTCTTCGACGATGCCGATGTGGATGCGGCGGTCTCGGCCATGGCGGCCGCGAAGCTGCGCAATGCCGGGCAGGTCTGCATCTCGCCCACCCGCTTCCTGGTGCAGGAAGGCGTGGCGGATCGCTTTACCGAAGGCTTCACCGCCGCGCTGGCCGCCGCCAAGGTCGGGCCGGGCACGGACCCGGACAGCGCCATGGGACCGCTGGCCAACGCCCGCCGCATCCCCGCCATCGAGCGGCTGATCCGCGATGCGCTGGACCGCGGCGCGCGGCTGGCGACCGGCGGCGCGCGCATCGGCAACGAGGGCTGGTTCTTTGCTCCGACCGTGCTGGCCGACGTGCCTGCGGATGCGGCGGTGATGAACGAGGAACCCTTCGGTCCCATCGCCGTGGTCAACAGGTTCCGCAGCGATGACGAGGCCTTTGCCGAGGCGAACCGGCTGCCCTATGGCCTGGCCAGCTATGCCTGGACGGGCAGTTCGGCCCGCGCGCAGCGGTTGCAGGACGAAATCCAGGCCGGGATGCTGACCATCAACCACGTCGGCCTGTCGCTGCCGGAACTGCCCTTTGGCGGGATCGGCGATTCCGGCATGGGCACCGAGGGCGGTTCCGAGGCGATCGGCGCCTATCTGCAAACCCGCCTGGTCACTCGCAAGGGCTAGAGATAGGGCGGCGTGCAGGCGCTGACCACCACCGCCTCGCGATCCGAGACATTGCGGAAGCGATGCGGCTGGTTCGAAGCAAAGAGATAGCTGTCGCCGGCCTTCAGCACCCGGCTCTGGTCGCCCACGGTCAGCTCGATCTCGCCGGCGATGACGATGCCGCCCTCGCTGCCGTGATGGGCCAGCATGGTCTCGCCGGTGTCGGCACCCGGCTCATAGCGTTCGTGCAGGACCTGCAGGTTGTGCAGCCGCGCGTCGCCGACCTGGCGCAGGGTCATGCGCCCGACCGGCCCCTGCGTCGCCGAGTAAAGCCGCGAGGTCAGGTCGCGCAGCTCGGCCGGGGTAAAGAAGGGCTGCGGGCTTTGCGGCAGGTCCGGCTCGAAGAACTCGGACATGGTGACGCCCAGCCCGCCAAGGATCTTGCGCAGCGAGGCGACCGAGGGGCTGGAGCGCCCGGTCTCGATCATCGAGACCTGGCCATGCGGCACGCCGGAAGCCTCGGCCAGCTGCCGCTGCGACAGGCCCGCGCCGCTGCGCAATTCCTTCAGCCGTGCGCCTACGTCGAAATCGCTCATCCTTGCCCCGATGCCGTTTTGCGCAGGTTATCAGGGCTGGCGACTGCGCACCAGCATTGCGGGCATGCGAGGATTCCAAGAAACCTGTTGCTCAAGATATTGAGCATCGTGTATTGCGATTGCGTCAGCATGGAGGTGTGCACATGGAATCGAGACAGTTGATCGACCGGCGCAAGGCGGCGGTGGCGCGCGGCGTCGGCACGCGGGACATCTATGCCGTCCGGGCCGAGAATGCCGAGCTTTGGACCGCGGACGGCCGGCGGATGCTGGATTTCGCCGCCGGCATCGCGGTGAACAACACCGGCCATCGCCATCCCAGGGTGATCGAGGCGGTCCAGCGCCAGATGCAGGACTTCACCCATACCTGCTTCCATGTCGCGCCCTATGAAACCTATGTCGCCCTGGCCGAGCGGCTGAACGCGCTGACCCCCGGCGATTTCGCGAAAAAGACCATGTTCGCCACCACCGGCGCCGAGGCGGTCGAGAATGCGGTGAAGATGGCGCGGGCCTTTACCGGGCGCTCGGGCGTGATCGCCTTCAACGGCGCCTTCCATGGCCGCACGCTTCTGGGCATGGCGCTGACCGGCAAGGTCGCGCCCTACAAGGCCGGTTTCGGCGCCATGCCGCCCGAGATCCATCACGCGATCTTCCCGAACGCCATGGCGGGCGTGACCACGGCGCAGGCGATTGCGCATCTCGAGACGCTGCTGGCCTCGTCCATCGACCCGCGGCGCGTGGCGGCGATCATCGTCGAGCCGGTGCAGGGCGAGGGCGGCTTCAACGTCGCCCCGCCCGAGTTCCTGGCCGCGCTGCGCCGGATCTGCGACAGCCACGGCATCGTGCTGATCGGCGACGAGATCCAGGCCGGCATGGCCCGCACCGGCCGCATGTTCGGCTTCCAGCATTCCGGCGTCGCGCCCGACCTGGTGACCATGGCCAAGGGGCTCGCCGGGGGCTTTCCGCTGTCGGCGGTGACGGGGCGGGCCGAAATCGTGGACGCGCCGGCGCCCGGCGGGCTGGGCGGGACCTATGCCGGCAACCCGCTGGCTATCGCCGCCGCGCTTGCCGTGCTGGAGGTGGTCGAGGACGAAGACCTTTGCGCCCGCGCCGAGGAAATCGGCCTGGCCATCCGCGCGCGCCTGCAGAAGCTGGCGGGACGCTTCCCGGCCATCGGCGACGTGCGCGGGTTGGGGGCGATGAACGCCTTCGAGCTGGTGCAGGCCGGCGACCGCAGCCAGCCCGACCCGCAGCTGACCGCCGCCATCGTGGCCGAGGCCGAGGCGCGGGGGCTGGTCCTGCTGTCCTGCGGCACGCGCTATAACGTCATCCGCCTGCTGCCGCCGCTGACCATCCCCGACGCGCAGCTGTCCGAGGCGCTGGTGATCCTGGAAGCGGCCATCGAGGCGGCGCTGGTCCCGGCCTGAAAGCGGGCGGCCCCTTAACAGGCTGCTGAAAAAGGATTTTGAGAGAGCGACGCAGCGGAAATCGTTCTGGATCCAGCTAATATTGGCCAGAAAATGGGGTGTTTTCGACAAATTTGAGGCGGATTTCCCGGTTCCCTGCCCACGCTGTCCTGTCCCAAGGACTTTTTCAGCAGCCCCTTAACCCATGCCGTCCCGCGCCATGCGGGCGGCGATCCAGTCGCGAAAGGCCGCCAGCGGCTTCAGCCCGGCCTTGCGCGCGGGCCAGGCCAGCCAATAGGCGCCGCTACCCGGCACCCCCTGCCGCAGCACCGGCGCCAGCCGGCCCTCGGCGATCTCGACCTGGGCCAGGTAGTCGGGCAGCAGCGCGATCCCCAGCCCCGAGATCGCCGCCTGGATCATCATCGAGAACTGGTCCATCATCATGCCCTCCAGCGGCGCCGGCGGCTCGGCCCCCTGGCCCCGGAACCAGGCCTGCCAGGCATCGGGGCGGGTCGGCAATTGCAGCAGCACCATCCCGGCCAGGTCGGCGGGCGCCGTCACCGGCCGCCGCGCCAGCAGATCGGGCGCGGCGCAGGCGGTCAGCCTTTCGTCGAACAGCTTCAGGTGCTTGGCCCCTGGCCAGTCGTCCCGGCCGTAGAAGATCATCGCGTCGAACGGCTCTTCGTCGAAGCTGAAGCGGCGAAAGCGCGTCGTCAGGTTGATCGACACGCCCGGATGCGCCGACAGGAAATCCGGCAGCCGTGGCGCCAGCCAGCGCGTGGCAAAGGTCGGCAGCACGGCCAGGTCCAGGCTGCCGCCGTCGGGGTTGGCGATCAGCGACATGCTGGCGCGCTGGACCAGGTCCAGCGCCGCGGAAACGTCGCGGAAATAGCGCTCGGCCGCTTCGGTCGGGGTCAGGCGCTTCTTGTGGCGGATGAACAGTTCCTGCCCCAGTTGCGCCTCAAGGCTTTGCAGCAGCCGGCTGACCGTGCTTTGCGTCAGCCCCAGGTCCTGCGCCGCGCCCGTGACCGAGCCGGTGCGCATCACCGCGTCGAAGGCCAGCAGCAGGCTGAGGTTCGGAAGAAAGCGCCTTTGCCGCAAGAACATTCATCCCATGCATGAAGTAATGAGGATTATCCATTTTCCGGCCCGGTTTGAAAGCGGTAATGAATGAACCGACAAGCATCAGCGCATGAGGCATCACCGTGACGATGAAATCGCACAAGGGCGGCCCTTTCTCGTGGTCCGACCCGTTCCTGTTCGACGACCAACTGACCGAGGAAGAGCGGATGATCCGCGACAGTGCCGCGGCCTTCGCCGCCGACCGGCTGGCACCGCGCGTCGAGGCCGCCTATCTGAACGAAGAGACCGATCCCGAGATATTCCGCGAAATGGGTGCCTCGGGCCTGCTGGGCGTCACCGTGGACGAAGCCTATGGCGGCGTCGGTGCCTCTTACGTCGCCTATGGGCTGGTCGCGCGCGAGATCGAGCGCATCGATTCGGGCTATCGCTCGATGGCTTCGGTGCAAAGCTCGCTGGTCATGTTCCCGATCGAGGCCTATGGCAGCGAAGAGCAGAAGCAGAAATACCTGCCGAAACTGGCCTCGGGCGAGTTCATCGGCTGCTTTGGCCTGACCGAGCCGGACGCGGGCTCGGACCCCGCCGGGATGCGCACGGTGGCCCGCAAGACCGGGGACGGCTATGTGCTGAACGGGTCCAAGATGTGGATATCGAACGCGCCCATCGCCGATGTCTTCGTGGTCTGGGCCAAGTCCGAGGCGCATGGCGGCAAGGTGCGCGGCTTCGTGCTGGACAAGGGCACGTCCGGCCTTTCGGCGCCCAAGATCGAGGGCAAGCTGAGCCTGCGCGCCTCGATCACCGGCGAGATCGTGATGGAGAATGTCGAGGTCGGCGAGGATGCGCTGCTTCCGAATATCGAGGGCATGGGCGGTCCCTTCGGCTGCCTGAACCGCGCGCGCTACGGCATCAGCTGGGGCGCCATGGGCGCGGCCGAGGATTGCTGGTTCCGCGCCCGGCAATACGGGCTGGATCGCCACCAGTTCAACCGCCCGCTGGCCGCGACGCAGCTTTACCAGAAGAAGCTCGCCGACATGCAGACCGAGATCGCCTTGGGCCTGCAAGCCAGCCTGCGGGTCGGGCGGCTTTTCGACGAGGGCAAGTTCGCGCCCGAGATGATTTCCATCGTCAAGCGCAACAATTGCGGCAAGGCGCTGGAGATCGCGCGGCAGGCCCGCGATATGCATGGCGGCAACGGCATCCAGATCGGCTATCACGTCATGCGCCACGCGCAGAACCTGGAAACGGTGAACACCTATGAGGGCACGCATGACGTTCATGCGCTGATCCTGGGCCGGGCGCAGACCGGCATCCAGGCGTTTGCGTGATGGATCAGCCGGCGCTGAAGGGGCTGCGCGTCGTCGAGCTGGCGCGCATCCTGGCCGGCCCGTGGATCGGCCAGACGCTGGCCGACCTGGGCGCCGAGGTGATCAAGGTCGAGGCGCCCGAGGGCGACGACACCCGCCGCTGGGGTCCACCCTTCATCGAGCGGCCGCGCGCGGACGGGATGACCGAACGGGTCGCGGCCTATTTCCACGCCGCCAATCGCGGCAAGCGCTCCGTCACCTGCGACTTCAACGACCCCGCCGATCTGGAGCGGCTGCGGGCGCTGATCGACCAGGCCGACGTGGTGATCGAGAATTTCAAGCTGGGGGGCCTGCGCAAGTTCGGGCTGGACTACGAGACGCTTTCGGCGCGCAATCCGCGGCTGGTCTATGCCTCGATCACCGGCTTCGGGCAGGACGGGCCGCGCGCGGCGCAGCCGGGCTATGATTTCCTGATCCAGGGCATGTCGGGCATCATGGACCTGACCGGCGATCCGGCGGGCGAGCCGCAGAAGGTCGGCGTGGCCTGGATCGACATCTTCACCGGGCTTTACGGGGTGATCGCCGTGCAGGCGGCGCTGGCCGAGCGGGCGCGCTCGGGCCTGGGCCAGCATCTGGACCTGTCGCTGCTGGATTGCGGCGTCGCCGTGCTGGCCAATCAGGCGACGAATTACCTGCTGGGCGGCACGGTGCCGCACCGGCTGGGCAATGCGCACCCGAATATCGTGCCCTATCAGCTGTTCCCGGCCTCGGACGGGCATCTGATCGTCGCCTGCGGGAATGACCGTCAGTTTGCAGCGCTGTGTCGAGTGCTGGAACTGCCCACACTGGCGGATGACCCGGACTTTGCCACCAACCCCGCGCGGGTGGCGAACCGCGCGCGGTTGGCGCCGCTCTTGGCCGATGCCACGCGCCGCTTCACCCGGAGCGCGCTGATCGCCGCGCTGGAGGGGGCGGGGGTGCCCGCCGGCCCGGTCAACGACGTGGCCGAGGCCCTGGCCGAACCGCAGGTGCAGGCCCGCGACCTGCGCATCGCCCCCGAGGGCATTGCCGGCCTGCGCAGCCCGCTGCGCTTTTCGCGCAGCCCGCTGGTGACGGAACGCGCCGCCCCGGCGCTTGGCGATGGCGAATGGTGCTTCCAAGGGTGAGCCCTGGGTGTTTGTTCCGATGATTTGATGGGGCGATTCCCGCCAATGAATGGAGCGGTTCGTCGCAGCCTGCAGCCTTGCCCGCAGGGGCAAGACGCTGAACGGCCTCATGCCATGGGAATGCTTCGGCAAGGACCACACCGATTCATCGGTGATCCGATCCGCCAGATGCAGAAACCGAACGGCTAGCCCTGCCGCCCGGCGCGGCAGGCGGCGCGATAGCTGCTGGGGGTCTGGCCGAACATGGCCCGGAACAGCCGCGAGAACTGCGCCTGATCGCTGAAGCCGAAGCGATAGGCGATGGCGGCCAGCGACAGGTCGCCCGGCATCTGCAACATGTCCCGCGCCGCCTTCAGCCGCGCCTCGCGGATGAATTGCGCGACCGTCGTCTCGGTATCGCCGAACAGGTCGTGCAGATAGCGTTTCGAGATGCCGCAGGCCGCCGCCACCGTCTGGGGCGACAGGGCCGGATCGGTCAGGTTGCGCAGGATCGTGTCCTGCGCGCGCTTCAGATGCGCGGCGCGGATCACCGTGGCGGCGCCGGCATCGGTCTCCGCCTGCCGGTCCAGCGCCAGCGCCAGCAACTCGACCAGCTGCCGGCCCAGCACCTCCGAGGCGGCGGGGTCCGCCGGCATGGCATGGGCGCGGCGCACCGTCTCGGCGAACAGCCCGCCCAGCCCCTCGCGCCCGTCGAAGACCGTGGCGCACAGCCGGTCGGGCTGGCGCAGCCTTTCGGCCAGCGCGCCGCGGGCGATCTTCATCACCAACAGGTCGTTGCGCGCCTGATAGGCGAAGCGATAGGGCTCGTCGCCGCGCTCGACGATGAAGCCGCCGGGGGCGCAGGTGATGTCGCGGCCCAGCTGGCGAAACAGCACCGGGGCAAGGCTGGGGATGGTGACCAGGTATTCCTCGGCCTCGCCCTGCCGGATCAGGCCGGGCACCCGTTCATAGCGCGCCGGCTCGGTGCGCAGCCGCGACAGCGACACCCGCCCCATGCCGCGCCGCTCCAGCCGGCCCTGGAAGGTGGCGGGGTCGCGATAGCTCAGGTGCAGCGGGAAATAGGTATCCGCGATGATCGCCGACCAATGCGCCGCGCGCTCGGGCGGGGCGATGGCGGCCGTGCCGTAGCTTTCCAGGGTCATGATGCGCCTCCCCGCATCGCTTGGGCGATTCGTAGCGCGCCGCGAGCAATCGGGCAAAAGAAAACTGGCGCGGCGGGCAGGAGGCTGCGCCGCGGCGGCCGATCCTGCCGCTTGGATCGGCAGGACTGCACCCGGCGACAAGTTTATCCGCACCCAGCGCCAAGACCGGCCGCCGCCCAGGCCGCACCATGGTCCGACCGAAAAGATGCCGCGCCAGGCGGCACGCCGCAGGGAGAAGACCGTGACCAGCCGATTCCCGGCTGCCCTGCCCGTGTGCGCCCATGCGGCCCCAGACAGGGAAAAGCCATGACCAGACCCAAACCCGACCCCATCACGCTTTCGGTGGTGCGCGGCGTGCTGGAGACCACGCAGCGCGAGATGACGCTGACTCTGGAACAGACCGCCCGCAGCTCGGTCTTCAACCTCGCGCATGACTATTCGACCGCGCTCTTCAACCACACGCCCGAGATGATCCTGCAAGGCCAGGACATCCCCATCCACTTGGGCAGCCTGATCCCGGCGATGAAATCGGTGGCGCAGTTCTTCCAGGGCGACATCCACGAGGGCGACCTGATCCTGCACAACGACCCGGCCCATGGCGGCAGCCATATCATCGACACCTGCATGTATTACCCGGTCTTCTACCAGGGCGAGCTGGTGTTCTGGACCGTCTGCAAGGGCCACCTGACCGATATCGGCGGCCCGGTGCCCGCCGGCTACAACCCCAACGCGACCGAGATCTATGCCGAGGGGCTGCGCATCCCGCCGGTCAAGCTCTGGGACCGCGGCAGGCCGCGCCATGACGTGATGAACCTGATCCTGACCAACATGCGCGCCCGCCGCGACCAGGAGGGCGACTTCAACGCCCTGATCGGCGCCTGCCAGGTCGGCGCCCGCAACCTGGTCCGGCTGATGGACAAATACGGCAAGCAGGTGGTGCAGGACTGCATCGCCGAGCTTCTGGACATGGCCGAGGCGCATATGAGAAAGCTCATCGCCCAGGTGCCCGACGGCACCTATACCGGCACGGCGGTGCTCGAGGATGCGGGCCACGGCTTCGGCGACATGGACATCACCGCAACGGTGACGATCCAGGGCGACGGCTGCCACATCGCCATCAGCTCGCCGCCGCAGGTGCCCTATTTCATCAACAGCTACGAAGGCAACAGCCATTCCGGCGTCTACCTGGGGCTGATGATGTTCGCGCAGCTGCCGCCGCCCTATAACGAGGGGCTCTATCGCTGCGTGACCACCGACATGGGGCCCAGGGGCACGCTCTGCAACGCGAAATCCCCGGCGCCGCACATGAACTGCACCACGACGCCGATGGAGACGCTGACCGATGCGGTGCGGCTGGCCTTCGAACAGGCCGCACCCGCCAAGGTATCGGCCAGCTGGGGCCATGCCAACGGCTGCAACATCGCCGGCTGGGACAAGCGCCATGACGAGGAATACGTGACCATGGTGCTGGCCTCGATCATCTCGGGGGCGGGGGCCACGGCCAGCCAGGACGGCTGGCACGCCTGCGGGCCGGAATGCTGCTTCGGCGCGCTGACCTCGGGCGACATCGAGATGCTGGAGCACAGCTATCCGATCATCATCCACCGCTATTCCCTGATGCAGGATTCGGGCGGCGCCGGCCAGTTCCGCGGCGGCTCGGGCACCTGCTGGGAGGTCGAGCCGCTGGACAGCCCGATGACGCTCGTCACCTTCGGCGAGGGCCGCCGCATCCCGGCCATGGGCGCGGCCGGGGCGAAATCGACGCTGATCCCGCCCAAGGTCGGCCGGCTGGAAGTGACCCGCAATGGCCAGACGCAGGTCATCACCGAAAACGTCATCGAGACCATCCAGCCGGGCGAACGCGCCGCGAACCGCAACCCCGGCGGCGGCGGCTACGGCAACCCCTACCAGCGCCCGGTCGAGAAGGTGGTCGAGGATGTCAGGAACGGCCTCGTCAGCCTGGAGGGGGCGCGGCTCGACTACGGCGTCGTCATCGCCGATGCCGCGACCCTTGCCGTCGATCACGCCGCCACCGCGCGCCTGCGCGCCGCGTAAGGCTTTCTCCGTTTTCCAAATACCCCGCGGGGGTCCGGGGGCGCGAAGCCCCCGGCGCCGGACCCGCGGACCGCAGCCACAGATGGAACCCGCCATGAAACACCAATATCGCCTCGGCATCGACGCCGGCGGCACCTTCACCGATTTCATCCTCGCCGACCGCAAGGGAGAGCTGCGCATCTTCAAGGCGCTCTCCACCCCGCAAGACCCGACGCAAGCCATCCGCAACGGCCTCGCCGTGATCGAGGAAGAGACGGGGATCGCCCCGCGCGAACTGGTCTCGAACGCCGATCTCTGCATCAACGGCACCACGGTCGGGCTCAATGCGCTCATCACCCATACCGGCGCCAAGACCGGCCTGATCGCCACCAAAGGCCACGAGGACAGCATCGAGATCCGCCTCGGCCACAAGGAGGACGGCTATCGCTACGACCCGGACTATCCGCCCGCGACCATGCTGGTGCCGCGCTACCTACGGCGCGGGATCAGCGAGCGGGTGATCTCGACCGGCGCCGTCCACACCCCGCTGGACGAAGACGAGCTGCGCGAGGCCTGCCGGCATTTCCTGCGCGAAGGCGTGCAGTCGGTCGCGATCAGCTTCGTCTGGTCCGTGCTGCATCCCGATCACGAATTGCGCGCCGCCCAGATCGTGCGCGAGATGATGCCGGGCGTGCCGCTGACCGTCGGCAGCCAGCTCTATCCGCAGCTGCGCGAATACACCCGGACCTCGACCGCGGTGGTGAACGCCTATCTGGCGCCGATCCTGTCGTGCTACGTGCAGGCGGTGGACGGCTATTTCCAAAGCCTCGGCGCGCGCCAGCCGGTGCGCTACTTCCAGTCGAACGGCGGGCTGGCGCTGGGCTCGGTGGTCTCGGACCGTTCGGTCTATGCGATCAACTCGGGCCCGGCCTCGGCGCCGCGGGCGGCGCTTTACCTGGGCGAGCCCTATGGCCTGAAGGACATCATCACCGTCGACATGGGCGGCACCAGCTTCGACATCACCCTGACCCGCGACGGCCAGGCCAATGTCTCGAAGAACATCGACTTCCTGCGCTATCGCATCGGCATCCCGATGATCCAGGTCGAGACCCTGGGCGCGGGCGGCGGCTCGATCGGCTGGATCGACTCGATGGGGCTGATGCAGATGGGGCCGCAATCTGCGGGGTCCGAGCCCGGCCCGGCCTGCTACGGCAAGGGCGGCGAGATGCCGACCACGACCGACGCCAACCTGGTGCTGGGCTACCTGAACCCGCAGGGGCTGGTCGGCGGCCGCCTGCCGCTCGGTGTCGAAAAGGCGCGCGAGGCGATCCGCAAGCACCTGGCCGAGCCCCTGGGCATCAGCGTCGAGACGGCCGCCTACGGCATGTTCACCATCGTCAACAACAACATGGTGAACGCGATCCGCCGCGTCTCGGTCGAGCGTGGCTACGATCCGCGCGACTTCGTGCTGAATTGCGCGGGCGGCGCGACCGGCGCGCATATCACCGCGCTCGCCCGCGAGATGGGGATCGGCAAGGTGCTGGTCTCCAAGCTCGCCTCGGGGCTTTGCGCCTTCGGCCAGATCATCTCGGACGTGAAATACAACTACATGGCCCCCATCGCCGCGCGGCTGGAAGGGGCCGAGGCGGCCAAGCGCCTGGACCAGACCTTCGCCCGGCTGGAAGACAGGGGCCGGGCCGAGCTGATGGCCGACGATTTCGCCCCCGAGCGGATCGGCATCCGCCGCAGCCTCGACATGCGCTATGTCGGGCAGGTGCATGAATGCACGGTCAGCGTCGATCCCTTCCCGATCGACGAGGCGGCGCTGGACCGGCTCAAGGCCGCCTTCCACGCCCGCCACGAGGAGCTTTACACCTATGCCGAGCCGCACAGCCCGGTCGAGGTGGTGAACGTGGAAAGCGCTGTCTCGGGCGCGGTCGAGCGTCCGGCGCGGATGCGCATCGCGCAGGGCGCAGGCGCCCATGCGGCGCTGTCGGGCACGCGCGAGATGATCTTCGACGCCTCGGGCCGCAAGCACGAAACCCCGGTCTATGACGGCGCCAAGCTGGGCGCGGGCGATGTCGTCACCGGCCCGGCGGTCATCCAGGAGGTGACGACCACCATCGTCATCGAGCCGGGCTGGGTCGCCGAACTGGACGGCAACGGCGTCTATGTCGTGACCGCGACCAGCGGCGCGGCGCCGGCGCACAAGCAGGCCAGGGCGCTGGCCGAGGCCTGACCCCAAGGCCGGGCCCAAGGCCGGGCGGGGCCGCGCAAGGCCCCGCCCATCCCCATCCAATCACAAAAATCATGCAGGGAGCTTCAGCCATGGCTGGATCTTTGGACAATTCGGAAGAACTGGAATTTTCGGACCGGCCGGTGCCGCGCGACCAGCGCATGGGCCGGCTGCCCCTGACCATGGCCTGGTGGTCGGTCTGCTCGGCCATGTTCTATCTCGTCATCGCCGCCTCGCTGGCGCTGGCCTATGGGGCGCGCAACGCCATCATCGGGCTGGTGCTGTCGGTCATCGCCTATGCGGCGGTGAACGCGGTGCTGGTGCGGCACGCGATCCGCACCGGGCTCAGCGTATCGCTGTTCTCGCGCATCCTGCTGGGCCGCAGCGGGGCGGCGGTGGCGACGCTGATCTTCTTTGCCACCGCGATCTATTACGCGGTGTTCGAGGGCTCGGTGATCGCCGTCGCCCTGCGCGAATATGCCGGCATCTCCTATCCGCTGGCGGCGCTGGTGGTGGCGGTCTATTCGGTGGCGCTGATCTTCGGCTCGATCCAGAACTGGCTGGACAAGTTCAACGGCGTGCTTCTGCCCTTCTACCTGCTGGGGCTGGTCGCGGCGGTGGCGCTGGCGGTGGCGGAATACGGCTATTCGGACGCCTGGCTGAACCTTGGGCCACAGGGCGGCGCGCCCGCCGGCGGCTGGTGGGATTGCTTCGTCGCCTATATGGGCGTCTGGATCCTGATGATGTTCACCTATGACTATGCCCGCTTCGGCCGGCCCGAGGACGCGCGTTTCCACGCCACCATCAACTTCGGCGCGCCCTTCTATGCCGTGGCCTTCCTGCTCAACGGGCTGGTCGGCATCTTCCTGGCCGCCAGCCTGCCGACCGAGGGCGGGGTTTCCGAGGTCTCGGTCGTCTTCGCGCTGGTGCAGCTGATGGGCGTGGGGGGCCTCGCCTTCGTCTGGATCTCGCAGACCCGGATCAATACCGCGAACTATTACCTCGCCGCGGTGAACATGGAGAGCTTTGCCCAGACCGTCTTTCGCCTGCACCTGCCGAAATGGGTCTGGGCCTGCGTGGTCGGCGCCGTCACCTATGCGCTGATGCTGGCCGATGTCTTTGCCTATATCCTGCAGGCGCTGGCCTATCAGGGCATCTTCGTCGTGGCCTGGGTCGGCATCGCGCTGGTCCATATCGCGACGGATCGCGGCGCCGGCGACGCCGATCTGGCGCAGGCGCGCGCGGTCAACCCGGCGGGGCTGGGGGCCTGGCTTCTGGCCTCGGGCGCGGGGCTGGCGCTGCATTTCGTCGGCGGCACGGCGGCTTCGCTTTCGGCGCCGTCGACCTTCCTGGTCGCGGCGGCGGGCGATGCGACGCTGGCGGGCCGGGCGGCGGCGCGCCGGGCGCTGTCCTGACCCCTGGCACAAGGCCGGTTGCGCGCAGCCGGCCTTGCTGTCAGATTCCGCCGCGGAGGAAGGAAGGGGGCGGAGCCATGCCTTGGATGCACGGGCCCAGATGCGGATAGGGCCGGCCTTGCGCAAGCCGGTTGCGGGCTGCTGGCCGCTGGCGCTGTGCCTGGCCTGCGTGGCGGCCGTCCTGTGGCTGGGGGCGCAGCTGGCGCATCAGCATTACTTCCACGAAGGCCACGCCCGCGCCACCACCGCGCTGCGGCTGACGGTGAACGCGCTCAACGCCGACCTGGCCCGCTACGAGGTGGTGCCGCAGCTGGTCGCCGACCTGGACCTGATCCGCCAGCTTGCCGCCGATCCCGGCAATGCCGCGCTGCGCCGGCAGACGAACCGCTGGCTGGCCGAGCAGAACGAGGCCGTGCAGGCCTCGGACATCTACCTGATCCTGCCCGATGGCGAGACCATCGCCCATTCCGGCTACCTGGGCCCGGCCAGCTTCGTCGGGCAGAACTTCAGCTACCGGCCCTATGTCATCGACGCCATGGCGGGCGGGCAGGGGCGGTTCTACGGCATCGGCACCACCTCGGGGGTGCGGGGCTATTTCTTCTCGGCCCCGGTCGAGGACGATGCCGGCCGGATCAGCGCCGTCGTCGCGGTCAAGATCGGCGTCGACCGGATCGAGGCCTCCTGGCGCGGCAACCAGTATCGCGTGCTGGTGACCGACCCCGAGGGCACGGCCTTCCTGTCCTCGGAGCCGAGCTGGCTTTACCACAGCATCCGGCCGCTGACGCCCGAGCGGCTGGCGCGCACCGAATCCTCGCGCCGCTATGCCGGCACGCCGCTGGCCGAATTGCCGATGCAGCGGCTGGCGCTGCATGGCGCGCCGGTGTTCCGCCTGCCGCCCGCGCTTGGGGGCGAGGAGGCGCGCAGCCACGACTATATCGCCGCCTCCGAGGACATGCCGGGGGCGGGCTGGACCGTGCATGTGCTGCTGGACAGCGCCGACTTGCGGGCCGAGGCGCGGCTGGCGGTGCTGAGCCTGGCGCTGCTGATCGCCGTCGCCGGCATCGGGCTGATGATGTGGCGCCAGCGCCGGGCGCGGATCGCCGACCGCCTGGCCGCCACCGCCGAGCTGGAGCGCCGCGTGGTCGAGCGCACCGCCGACCTGGCGCGGGTCAACAGCCAGCTGGAGCAGGAGATCGCCGAGCGCCGCGCCACCGAGGCCGAGCTGCGCGCCGCCCAGGCCAGCCTGGTGCAGGTCGGCAAGCTGGCGGCGCTGGGGCAGATGTCAGCCTCGCTCTCGCACGAGATCAACCAGCCGCTGGCGGCGGCGCGCAACTATGCCGACAGCGCCGCCATCCTGATCGAGCGCGGCGACCTGGCCCGCGCGCGCGAAAACATCGCCCAGATCCTGGCGCTGGTGGACCGCATGGCCGCCATCGGCAAGCACCTGCGCCATGCCGCGCGAAAGCCCGACGACCGGCTGGGCGCGGTGGCGCTGGCCGGGCTGCTGGACGAGACCCGCACCATCGTCGCCGCCCGGCTGGCCAGCAGCGGCGCGGTGCTGGAGCTGGACGTGCCGCCCGACCTGCCGCCGCTGCGGGCGGGGCCGACGCGCCTGCAGCAGGTGCTGGTGAACCTGATCACCAATGCCGCCGATGCGGTCGAGGGCGGGGCGGACCGCCGCATCACGCTGTCGGCGCGGGCCGAGGCGGGCCGCATCGCCATCCGGGTGCGCGACCGCGGCCCCGGCGTGCCCGCGGCCATCGCCGCGCGCATCTTCGACCCGTTCTTCACCACCAAGGGCATGGGGGCGGGGCTGGGCCTGGGCCTGTCGATCACCGCCAATATCGCGCGCGATTTCGGCGGCGAGATCGCCTGCCGCAACATGGACCCCGGCGCCGAGTTCTGCGTGACCCTGCCCGCTGCCGCGGCTGCCGAGGCCGCCGCATGACCCGGCGCGTGCTTCTGGTCGAGGATGACGAGCAGATGCGCAGCTCGACCGCGCAGGCGCTGGAGCTGGCGGGTTTCGCCGTCGAGCCGCTGGCCTCGGGCGAGGAGGCGCTGGCGCTGGCCGGGCCGGGCTTTGCCGGCGCGGTGGTCAGCGACATCCGCATGCCGGGCATGGACGGCATGACCCTGCTGGGCCGGCTGCACGAGGTCGATCCCGAGATCCCGGTGATCCTGGTCACCGGCCATGCCGAGGTGCCGCTGGCGGTCGAGGCGATCCGCGGCGGCGCCTATGATTTCATCGAAAAGCCCTTCGTGGTGCAGGAGCTGGCCACGGTGATCCGCCGCGCCATCGACCATCGCGGGCTGGTGCTGGAAAACCGCCGCCTGCGCGCCGTCGCAGGCAAGCGCGACGATGTCGAGGCGAGGCTGCCCGGCCGCACCCAGGTCATGGTCGACCTGCGCTATCGGCTGCGCGCCATCGGCGCCTCGGACGCCGATGCTCTGGTGATCGGCCCGACCGGCGCCGGCAAGGAGGTGGTGGCGCGCACGCTGCACGACATCTCGGCCCGCGCCGGGCGGCCCTTCATCGCCATCAACTGCGCCGCCCTGCCCGAGGCGCTGATCGAATCCGAGCTGTTCGGCCACGAGGCCGGCGCCTTTCCCGGCGCGCTGCGCCCGCGATACGGCAAGTTCGAACATGCGCGCGGCGGCACGGTGCTGCTGGACGAGATCGGCTCGATGCCTTTGGAGTTGCAGGCCAAGCTGCTGCGGGTGCTGCAGGAACGCACGATCACCCGGCTCGGCTCGAACGACCCGGTGGCGCTGGACGTGCGCTTCATCGCCGTCAGCAAGGCCGATCTGGAGGGGCTGGTCGCGCAGGGCCGCTTTCGCGAGGATCTGTTCTGGCGGCTGAATGTCGCCGTGCTGCACGTCCCGCCGCTTTCCGCCCGGCGCGAGGACATTCCGCTGCTGTTCCTGCAGCTCTTGCGCGAGGCCGCCGCCCGCCACAACCTGCCCGAGCGCCAGGCCCCCGCCGCCTTCCTGTCCGGCCTGGCAGCGCGGGAATGGCCGGGCAACGTGCGCGAATTGCGCAACCTGGCCGAGCGTTTCGTGCTGGGGCTGGAAGGGGTCGAGCTTGGCCCGGTGCAGGGCGCGCGCCTGGCCGACCGCGTGGCCGCCTTCGAGCGCAGCCTGATCGCCGGCGCCATCGCCGCCCATGACGGCAAGCTGCGCCCGGTCTACGAGACGCTGGGGATCTCGCGCAAGACGCTTTACGAGAAGATGCAGAAATACGGGCTAGACCGCCGGCTGATCCTGGATGCGCCCGAGGACGAGACGGGCTGAGCGAAAAATGGGTGGAAATCCACCCATTCCTGCAGGGCGATGTTCCCCTTTCCACCCATTTCCGGCGCATTGCGGCAATATGCGCCGCATGGTCTGCGTTTTTGATTTGTGCCGCGGTCCGGCCCGCCGCAGGCTTCACCCGGTAGCCGCGCCGGGCAAGGCGCCGGCCGGCATATCCTTGGGGAGGGAACATGGCTTATCCGAAGCTTCTGGGCGCGCTTTGCGCCGCGACATTGCTGGCCGCGCCGGCCTTTGCGCAGGACTGGCCGCAGCGCCAGATCACCATGGTCGTGCCGTTCTCGGCCGGCGGTCCGACCGATACGGTCGCGCGCATGGTGGCCGAGCGCATGTCGGCCGACCTGGGCCAGCAGATCATCGTCGAGAATATCGGCGGCGCCGGCGGCACCCTGGGCGCGGCCAATGTCGCCAAGGCCGATCCGGACGGCTATACGGTGCTTTTGCACCATATCGGCATGGCGACCTCGGCCACGCTTTACCGCAACCTGGCCTATGACACGCTGAACGCCTTCGAATATGTCGGGCTGGTGACCGAGGTGCCGATGGTGGTGACGGCGCGCAAGGATTTCGAGCCGGCCGATTTCACCGCCTTCAAGGACTACGTCAAGGCCAATGCCGACCAGCTGACGCTGGCCAATGCCGGCATCGGCGCGGCCAGCCACCTGTGCGGCATGCTGCTGATGCAGGCGCTGGAGGCGCCCTTGGTGACGGTGCCCTACAAGGGCACCGGCCCGGCGATGACCGACCTGCTGGGCGGGCAGACCGACATCATGTGCGACCAGACCACCAACACCACCCAGCAGATCAAGGGCGGCACGATCAAGGCCTATGCCGTGACCTCGCCCGAGCGGCTGGAGCTGTTCCCCGACCTGCCCACCGCCAAGGAAGGCGGGGTCGAGACGATGGAATTCGGCATCTGGCACGGCATCTATGCCCCCAAGGGCACGCCGGCCGAAGTGACCGAGCGGCTGTCGCAGGCCCTGCAGGTCGCGCTGGCCGACGAGGGCGTCGCCAAGGCGATGGCCGACCTGGGCACCGCGCCCGAGCCGGCGGAAAACGCCACGCCGGCCGCGCTCAAGGCCAAGCTGGAATCCGAGATCGCCCGCTGGAAGCCGGTGATCGAGGCCGCCGGCGTCTATGCCGACTGAAACGGAAAGCGGCCCCGCCCCTTGCGGCGGGGCCCGTCACTCGGGGGGAGGAACGCATGTCCGCAAAACCCAAGGATACCACCGACATCGTCGCCGGGCTTTCGATGATGGCGGCGGCGGCATTCTTCGGCTGGCACACGGCCGGGCTGGAAATCGGCACTTCGCTGCGGATGGGGCCGGGATATTTCCCGATGGTCCTGTCCGGCCTTCTGTTCGTTCTGGGGCTGATCATCCTGCTGAGATCCTTCGGGCGCGAGGATGACGAGCCCTTCGGCAAGGTCGCCTGGCGCGGGCTGCTGTTCATCCTGCCGGCGCCGATCTTCTTTGGCCTGACGGTGCGCGGCCTCGGCTTCGTGCCGGCGCTGTTCTTCACCACGCTGATCGCCTCGCAGGCCTCGATGCGCATGCGGCCGCTGGCGGCGCTGATCCTGGCGGTGGCGGTGACGATCCTGTCCACGCTGATCTTCAGCTACGGCCTTGGCCTGCCCTTCCGGCGCTTCGGTCCCTGGCTGGGCATGTGAGGGCGCGATGGAACTTTTCAGCAATCTCGCCCTTGGCTTTTCGGTCGCCTCCTCGCTGGAGAACCTGGCCTTCTGCCTGATCGGGGTGCTGCTCGGCACGCTGATCGGCGTGCTGCCCGGCATCGGTGCCACGGCGACCATCGCCATGCTCTTGCCGATCACCTTCCAGCTGGAGCCCGTCAGCTCGCTCATCATGCTGGCCGGCATCTATTACGGCGCGCAATACGGCGGCTCGACCACGGCGATCCTGATCAACATGCCGGGCGAAAGCTCGTCGGCCGTCACCGCCATCGACGGCTACCAGATGGCCCGCAAGGGCAAGGCCGGCACCGCGCTGGCGCTGGCGGCGCTGGGGTCGTTCTTCGCCGGCTCGGTCTCGACCTTCCTGGTGGCGCTGTTCGCCCCGCCGCTGACCGCGGTGGCGCTGAAATTCGGCGCGGCCGAGTATTTCAGCCTGATGGTGCTGGGCCTGGTGATGTCGGTGGCGCTGGCGCATGGCTCGGTTCTCAAGGCGCTGGCCATGGTGGTGCTGGGCCTGCTTCTGGGCATGGTCGGCACCGACATCTATACCGGCGCGCCGCGCTTCACCCTGGGGATCACGCAATTCGCCGACGGGCTGAACTTCGTCGCCGTCGCCGTGGGGGTCTTCGGCATCGCCGAGATCCTGCGCAATCTCGAGGACGAGCATGACCGCCAGGTCATGACCAAGAACATCAACCGGCTGTTCCCGACGCGCGAGGAGTTGCGCCAGATGATCGGTCCCGTCCTGCGCGGCACCGGCATCGGCTCGATCCTGGGCATCCTGCCGGGGGGCGGGGCGATTCTGGCCAGTTTCGCCAGCTACACGATCGAGAAGAAGGTCTCCCGCCACCCCGAGGAGTTCGGCAAGGGTGCGCTGGCCGGCGTCGCCGGGCCGGAGAGCGCCAATAACGCCGGGGCGCAGACCAGCTTCATCCCGCTCTTGACGCTGGGGATTCCGGCGAACCCGGTGATGGCGCTGATGATCGGCGCCATGATCATCCAGGGCATCGTGCCGGGGCCGAACGTGGTCAGCGAACAGCCCGCGCTGTTCTGGGGCATCGTGGCCAGCATGTGGATCGGCAACCTGATGCTGGTGGTGCTGAACCTGCCGCTGATCGGGCTGTGGGTCAAGCTGCTGAGCGTGCCCTATTACGTGCTGTTCCCGATCATCATGGCCATGTGCTCGATCGGGGTCTATTCGGTGAACTCGAACAGCTACGACCTGTTCGCCGTCGCCTTCTTCGGTCTGCTTGGCTATGTCATGTCCAAGCTGCGCTGCGAGCCGGCGCCGCTGCTGCTGGGCTTTGTCCTGGGCCCGCTGCTGGAGGAAAACCTGCGCCGGGCGATGATCCTGTCGCGCGGCGATCCCACGACCTTCCTGACCCGTCCGATCAGCGCCACCCTGCTGGTGATGTCGCTGATCGTGCTGGTGCTGGTCTTCATGCCGCAGATCCGCAAGCGCCGGGACGAGGTCTTTACCGAAAGCGACGCCTGAACATTCAACTGGGAGGAAACCATGACCGCATCCATCACCCGCCGCCTGCTGCTGGGCGCCACCATGGCGCTTGGCCTGGCCGGCGCCGCCGCCGCCGAATACCCGGATCGCCCGATCACCCTGGTCATCCCCTTTGCCGCCGGTGGCTCGACCGACGTGGTCGGGCGCATCGTCGCCGAACGGATGAGCCAAGAGCTGGGCCAGCAGGTCATCGTGCAGAACGTCGGCGGCGCCGGCGGCAGCCTGGGCGCGGCCCAGGTCGCCAAGGCCGATCCCGACGGCTATACGATCCTGATGGCCACCGTCGCCACCCATGCGCTGAACCCGCTGATCCTGAAGCAGAAACCCTACGATCCGGTCGCGGATTTCGCGCCTGTGTCGCTGTTGGTGCTGGTGCCGAACGTGCTGGCGGTGAACCCGGAGCTGCCGGTGAACACGGTGCAGGAACTGATCGACCTCGCCAAGGCCGAGCCGCTGGCCTATGCCTCGTCAGGCAACGGCACGCCGCTGCACCTGTCGGGCGAGCTGTTCAAGGCCATGGCCGGGGTGGACATCACCCATATCCCCTACAAGGGCTCGGGCCCGGCGCTGACCGACGTTCTGGGCAACCAAGTGCCGATCATCTTCGACAACCTGCCCTCGGCCTCGGGGCATATCGCCTCGGGCAAGCTGCGGGCGCTTGGCGTGACCACCGCCGAACGCGCGCCCAGCTTCCCCGACATCCCGGCCATCGCCGAGACCCTGCCGGGATACGAAACCTATACCTGGAACGCGCTTTTCGCCCCCGCCGGCACGCCGCCCGAGGCGGTCGAGGCGCTGAACAAGGCCGCGCTGGCCGCCATGGCCGACCCGGCGGTGGCCGAGCGGATGAAGGAGTTCTCGGCCACCATCGTCGCCTCGTCCCCCGAGGAACTGGCCGAGCATGTCAAGGCCGAGATGGCGAAATGGGAGCCGGTGGTCCGCGACGCCAATGTCAGCCTGGACTGAGCGGGGATAAAAGGGCCGGAAACCGGCCCTTTCGCCCCTAGCCCCCTGCGGCGGGGGCGGATGATCTGGCGCCGGCCGCGCGCGTGCCGGCGCCGCCGCCGTTCAGCCGGCGCAGCGACAGGTCCAGCCGCGCCTCGGCCTCGCGGATCTCGCGGCTGGCCTGGCGCAGATAGCCGATATGCTCGCCCGCTGCCTGCCGGGCGGCCTCGGCATCGCGGGCAAGGATCGCCTCGGCGATGGCGCGGTGCTGCTGGCGCAGCAACTCGCGGATGGCCGGCACCGCGAACAGCCGGCTGCGGTTCTGGATCACGTCTGAGCGCAGCACCCCCGCCAGCGCCTGCATGATCTGCAAGAGCGTCAGGTTATGGCTCGCCTCATAGATCAGCAGGTGCAACTCGGCATCCGCCTCGGCCTCCTCGCCGGTATCGGCGCGGGCATGGGCGCGGTCGATGCGGCCAAGGCAGTCGCGGATGCGCGCCAGCTCGATCTCGGTGGCGCGCTGCGCGGCCAGCCCGGCTGCCGCGCTTTCGACGATGCCGCGGAACTCCAGGTAATCGTCCGCCGCCTCGGCATGGCGGGCCAGCATGGCGATCAGCGGATCGGTGATCGCCGCGCTGCCCAGGGCTGCCACCCGGCTGCCGCGCCCGCCGGCGCTGGTCAGTAGCCCGCGCTCCTCAAGGATCTTCAGCCCGTCGCGCAGGGTCGAGCGCGAGACGTTCAGCCGCTCGGCCAGCTCGCGCTCGGGCAAGAGCCGCTCGTCGGGGCGCAGCGAGCCCTCAAGGATCAGCGATTCGAGATGCTGGGCCACGGCCTCGGCGGCGCGTTCGGATTTTACGGAAGCGTTGGTCATGGGCGCTCGTGCGATTTTGTCGGATCGCTGCCATGTAAGCACAAATCCGGCGCGTTGGTCCAGAAAAATACCGATTGACTAATGTGGTCTGAAAATTATACCAAGAATGCAGGGGCAGAGGACGGCCCCGCCACCAAGGGAGGAGAGCTTGTCCGGTATCGCCATGCCCAGCCCCGATGCGGCCATTCTTGCGCGCGCGCCGCAGATCGTCGCCGCCCTGCGCGACGTCCTGCCCGCGGATGCCGTGATCTCGGACCCCGAGGAGACGCGGGCCTATGAATGCGACGCGCTGACCGCCTATCGCTGCCCGCCGCTGGCCGTGGTGCTGCCGCGCACGACCGAGGAAGTCGCGGCCGCCATGCGCATCTGCCACGAGATGCGGGTGCCGGTGGTGCCGCGCGGTGCGGGAACCTCGCTGGCCGGGGGCGCGCTGCCCACGGCCGATTCGGTCATCATCGCCACCCTGCGCCTGCGCGAGGTGCTGGAGATCGACACCGCGAACCGCATCATTCGCGTGCAGACCGGCGTGACCAACCTGTCGGTCAGCGCCGAGCTGGAGCCGCATGGCTTCTTCTATGCGCCCGACCCGTCCTCGCAGCTGGCCTGCACCATCGCCGGCAATATCGCGATGAACTCGGGCGGGGCGCATTGCCTGAAATACGGCGTCACCACCAACAACCTGATGGGCGCCACCGTGGTGCTGACCACCGGCGAGGTGGTCGAGCTGGGCGGGCCCGAGATGGGGCCGATGGGCCTGGACCTGATGGGGCTGATCTGCGGCTCGGAAGGGCAGCTGGGCATCGTGACCGAGGCCACCTTGCGCATCCTGCCGCGCCCCGAGGGTGCGCGCCCGGTGCTGATCGGATTCGACGGCGCCGAGGTGGCCGGCGAATGCGTGGCGCGGATCATCCGCTCGGGCGTGCTGCCGGTCGCCATCGAATACATGGACGACGTCTGCCTGCGCGCGGTCGAGGCCTTTGCCCATGCCGGCTATCCCGATTGCGCCGCGGTGCTGATCGTCGAGGTCGAGGGCTCGCCGGCCGAGATCGACCACCAGATCGCCCGCATCCGCGAGATCGCGGGTGCCCTGAACCCGGTCGAGTTCCGCGAAAGCCGCAATGCCGACGAAGCCATGGCGATCTGGAAGGGCCGCAAGTCGGCCTTTGGCGCCATGGGCCGGCTGGGCGACTATATCTGCCTGGACGGCACCGTGCCGGTGGGCCAGCTGCCCTATACGCTGAAGATGATCGGCGAGCTTTCGCGCCAGCACGGGCTGGAGGTCGCGAATGTCTTTCATGCCGGCGACGGCAACATGCACCCGCTGATCCTGTTCAACGCCAACAAGCCCGGCGACCTGGAGCGGGCCGAGGCTTTCGGCAACGACATCCTGCGGCTTTGCGTCGATGTCGGCGGCTGCCTGACCGGCGAGCATGGCGTGGGCATCGAAAAGCGCGACCTGATGGGCAAGCAATATGACGGCCCCGACCTGGAGATCCAGATGGCGGTCAAGGACGCTTTCGACCCGCGCTGGCTGCTCAACCCGGCCAAGGTCTTTCCGCTGGACGCAAGCCAGCCCTGGCGCGAGGAGGCAGCCGCCCGATGACCCCCGACAACCCCAGCGGCGCGGGGCTGAGCCCCGCCAGCGAGGCCGAGCTTGCCGCCCTGATCGCTGAGCGTTTCGCCGCCCGTCTGCCCCTGCGCATCGCCGGCGGCGGCACGCGGGTCGAGACCGGCGCCGTGCCGGGCGAGCTGATGTCCACTGCCGCGATCAGCGGCGTCGTGACCTATGAGCCGGGCGAGATGACGCTGATCGCCCGCGTCGGCACGCCCCTGGACCAGATCCGGGCCATGCTGGCCGCCGAGGGCCAGGCGCTGGCCTTCGAGCCCGCCGACATGCGCGGCGTGCTGGGTCGTAACGGCACGCCGACCATCGGCGGCGTGGTCGCGGCCAATGCCAGCGGCCCGCGCCGGTTGCTGGCCGGGGCCTGCCGCGACCATCTGCTGGGGGTGCGCTTCGTCGACGGCCAGGGCCGGGTGCTGAAGAACGGCGGCCGGGTGATGAAGAACGTCACCGGCCTCGACCTGGGCAAGCTCTTTTGCGGCGCGCATGGCACGCTGGGCGTGCTGACCGAGGTGGCGCTGAAGACCCTGCCGCACCTGCCCGACCGCTGCACGCTGGGCTTTCACGGCGTCACGATCGAAGAGGCGGTGGCGATCTTCTCGGCCGCGCTGGCGACGCCTTTCGAGGTCTCGGGCGCCGCCTTCCGCGACGGCTCGGCCTGGCTGCGGGTCGAGGGGCTGGGGCCGCAGATGACCTATCGCCGCGACCGGCTGCTGGCGCTGCTGGCACCGCGCGAGGCCGAGGTGCTGGACGATGCCGCCACCCTGGCCCTGTGGTGCGAGCTGCGCGACCTGGCGCATTTCGCTGGCGCGGACGCGCCGCTCTGGCGGGTGCTGGTCAAGCCCAGCGACGCCCCGGCCGCGGCGCGGGCCTTGCAGGCGCTGGGGGGCGAGGCGTCGCTCGACTGGGGCGGCGGGCTCGTCTGGTATTGCGGGCCGGGGACGGTCCAGGCGGTGCGGCAGGTCGCGCCCCATGCCACGCTGGTCCGGCGCGGAGGGCTGGACGGCCCGGCCTTTCCGCCCGAAGCCCCGGCCGTCGCCCGGCTCTCGGCCGGGTTGCGCCACAGGTTCGACCCCGCCGGCATCCTCAATCCCGGCCTGATGGACAGCTGACATGCAGACCAATTTCACCGCCGAGCAACTGGCCGACCCCGGCACGGCCCGCGCCAACGAGATCCTGCGCAGCTGCGTCCATTGCGGCTTCTGCACCGCGACCTGCCCGACCTACAAGGTGCTGGGCGACGAGCTGGACAGCCCGCGCGGCCGCATCTACCTGATCAAGGACATGCTGGAGAACGGCAAGATCCCCGATGCCAAGACCGTCGGCCACATCGACCGCTGCCTCAGCTGCCTTTCCTGCATGACCACCTGCCCCTCGGGCGTGCATTACATGCACCTGGTCGATCACGCCCGCGAATATATCGAAAAGACCTATCGCCGCCCCCTGGGCGAGCGGGCGCTGCGCTGGCTCTTGGCGCGCATCCTGCCCTATCCGGGGCGCTTCCGACTGGCGCTGATGGGCGCGAAGATCGCGCGGCCCTTTCGCCGGCTGCTGCCGGATGCGCGGCTGCGGGCGATGCTGGACATGGCGCCGCGCGACATCCCGCCGCCCAGCCTGAACGACCGCCCGCAGGTCTTTGCCGCCGAGGTGCCGCGCCGCAAGCGGGTGGCGCTGCTGGTCGGCTGCGCGCAAAGGGCGCTGAACACCGACATCAACGACGCGACCATCCGCCTTCTGCGCCGGCATGGCTGCGAGGTGGTGATCCCGCGCGGCCTGGGCTGCTGCGGCGCGCTGACCCATCACATGGGCAAGACCGACGAAAGCCACGCCATGGCCGCCGCCAATATCCGTGCGCTGATGGCCGAGATCGCGGGCGAGGGGCTGGACGCGGTGGTCATCAACACCTCGGGCTGCGGCACCACGGTCAAGGACTACGGGCACATGTTCGCGCATGATCCGCTGGCCGCGGATGCCGCGCGGGTGGCCGGCTTGGCCAAGGACATCACCGAGGTCATGGCCGAGCTGGGCTTGCGCGAGCCCGGCCATGCCGAGCCGCTGCGCGTCGGCTATCACGCCGCCTGTTCGTTGCAGCACGGCCAGCAGATCCGCAGCGCGCCCAAGGAATTGCTGGCCGCTGCCGGCTTTACCGTGCTGGAGCCCAGGGACGCGCATATCTGCTGCGGCTCGGCCGGCACCTACAACCTGATGCAGCCGGTGATCTCGGCCGAGCTGAAGCGCCGCAAGGTCGAGACGCTGGAGGCGCTGACCCCGCAGGTGATCAGCGCCGGCAATATCGGCTGCATGATGCAGATCGGCTCGGGCACCGGGGTGCCGGTCGTCCATACGGCCGAACTGCTCGACTGGGCCACCGGCGGGCCAAGGCCGCGGGCGCTGGCGGACAGGGCCTAGCGCCGCCGCTAGGAAAAGCCCGACCCCGACATGCGAACGGCGGCCGCAACCCGGCCGCCGTTCTTTTGTCTCATCCGCGAAGGGGCGGGGCGTCAGCTCATCTCGCGCAGCACGTATTGCACGATGCGCTCGGCCGCGTCCTCGGGCGTCAGCTCGACCGTGTTCACAGTCAGCTCGGCATTCTGCGGCTGCTCATAGGGGCTGTCGATGCCGGTGAAGTTCTTCAGCTGGCCCGACCGCGCCTTTTTGTACAGGCCCTTGACGTCGCGCGCCTCGGCCACCTCCAGCGGCGTGTCGACGAAGACCTCGACGAACTCGCCCGGCGCCATCAGGTCGCGCACCATCTGCCGTTCCGAACGGAAGGGCGAGATGAAGGCGGTCAGCACGATCAGCCCGGCATCGGTCATCAGCCGCGCCACCTCGCCCACGCGGCGGATGTTTTCCACCCGGTCGGCATCGGTAAAGCCCAGGTCGCGGTTCAGCCCGTGGCGGATGTTGTCGCCGTCCAGCAGGAAGGTGTGCTTGCCCAGGGCATGCAGCTTCTTCTCGACGATATTGGCGATGGTCGATTTGCCCGAGCCCGACAGGCCGGTGAACCAGACCACGGCGGGCTTCTGGTTCTTCAGCGCCGCATGGGCATCGCGGTTCACGTCCAGCGCCTGCCAGTGGATGTTCTGCGACCGGCGCAGCGCGAAATGGATCATGCCCGCCGCCACCGTGGCATTGGTCATGCGGTCGATCAGGATGAAGCCGCCCAGGTCGGGGTTCTGGGCATAGGCCTCGAACGGGATCGGCCGGTCGGTCGAGATATTGACCACCCCGATGGCGTTCAGCCCCAGCGTCTTGCTGGCCAGATGCTCCAGCGTGTTGACGTTGACCTCATACTTGGGCTCGGTCACGGTCGCGGTGACGGTCTGGGTGCCGATCTTCAGCAGGTAGGGGCGGCCCGGCAGCATCTCCTGCTCGGCCATCCAGACCACCGTCGCCTCGAACTGGTCGGCGACCTCGCAGGGCTGGTCGGATTGCACGATCATATCGCCGCGCGAGCAGTCGATCTCGTCGGCGAAGGTCAGCGTCACCGACTGGCCGGCGACGGCCAGGTCCAGGTCGCCGTCATAGGTGACGATCGACTTGACCGTGGTGGTCTTGCCCGAGGGCAGCACCCGGATGGCGTCGCCCGGCCGCACCATGCCCGCGCCGATCTGGCCGGCAAAGCCGCGGAAGTCCAGGTTCGGCCGGTTCACCCATTGCACCGCCATGCGGAAGGGCTGGTCCAGCATGCGGGTGTCGCTGACCGGCGCCTCTTCCAGGTGGCCCAGCAGCGTCGGGCCCTGGTACCAATGCATGTTCGGGCTTTTCTCGACGATATTGTCGCCCTTGAGCCCCGAGATCGGGATCGGCAGGAAGCTGTCCATGCCGATCTGCTTGGCGAAATGCGAATAATCCGCGACGATGTCGTAGAACCGCTCGGCCGAGTAATCGACCAGGTCCATCTTGTTCACCGCCAGCACCACGTTCTGGATGCCCAGCAGGTTCACCAGGTAGCTGTGCCGCCGGGTCTGGGTCAGCACGCCCTGGCGCGCGTCGATCAGGATCACGGCAAGGTCGGCGGTCGAGGCGCCGGTGACCATGTTGCGGGTATATTGCTCGTGGCCGGGCGTGTCGGCGACGATGAACTTGCGCTTGTCGGTGGCAAAGAAGCGATAGGCCACGTCGATGGTGATGCCTTGTTCGCGTTCCGCCGCCAGGCCGTCGACCAGCAGGGCGAAGTCGATCTCGCCGCCCTGGGTGCCCACGACCTTGGAATCGCTTTCCAGGCTCGCCAGCTGGTCCTCGAAGATCATCTTGCTGTCATAGAGCAGCCGGCCGATCAGCGTGGACTTGCCGTCGTCGACCGAGCCGCAGGTGATGAAGCGCAGCATGGTCTTGTGCTGGTGCTTCAGCAGATAGGCGTCGATATCCTGGGAGATCAGCGTGTCCGTGACATAGACGGGGCTTTTCATCTCGTGGTTCATCTCAGAAATACCCCTCTTGCTTCTTCTTCTCCATCGAGGCCGACTGGTCGTGGTCGATGGCGCGGCCCTGCCGCTCGGACGTGGTGGTCAGCAGCATTTCCTGGATGACCTCGGGCAGGGTCTTGGCGTTCGATTCCACCGCGCCGGTCAGCGGATAGCAGCCCAGCGTGCGGAAGCGCACGGATTTCATCATCGGTTGCTCGCCCTCGCGCAGGCGGAAGCGGTCGTCGTCGACCATGATGAGCAGGCCGTCGCGTTCCACCACCGGCCGCAGGTCCGAGAAATACAGCGGCACGATGTCGATGTTTTCCAGGTGGATATACTGCCAGATGTCCAGTTCGGTCCAGTTCGACAGCGGGAAGACCCGGATCGATTCCCCCTTGCCCTTGCGGGTGTTGTAGAGCTTCCACAGCTCGGGGCGCTGGTTCTTGGGATCCCAGCGGTGGTTGGCCGAGCGGAACGAGAACACCCGTTCCTTGGCGCGCGACTTTTCCTCGTCGCGGCGCGCGCCGCCGAAGGCCACGTCGAAATTGAACTTGGTCAGCGCCTGCTTCAGCCCGTCCGTCTTCCACATGTCCGTATGCAGGCTGCCGTGGTCGAAGGGGTTGATGCCCTTTTCCATCGCCTCGGGGTTGTGGTGGACGATCAGCTCCATGCCCGCCTGCGCCGCGGCGCGGTCGCGCAGATCGTACATGGCGCGGAATTTCCAGGTGGTGTCGACATGCAGCAGCGGGAAGGGCGGCGGGGCCGGGTAGAACGCCTTCTTCGCCAGATGCAGCATGCAGGCCGAATCCTTGCCGACCGAATAGAGCATCACCGGGTTGTCGGCCGCCGCCACGACCTCGCGCATGATCTGGATGCTTTCGGCTTCAAGCCTTTGAAGATGGGTCAGCGTGGCCACCTGACCCCCGGTATGTATGACGGATTGGCTGTTCATCTGGATGGCCCTTGTTCTTAGGATGCGCCGTCCTTGCCAGATTTTCCCGCCGAGACCAAGCCCGGCGCGGCGGAAACGGCGTCCCTTTGCCGCATGGACGGCGAAATTGCTGCATTGCGGCAACGGCGGGCAGTCGCGGATGGCTGCGCGGCGGCGTGGAAATGCCTTTCTACCTGCGGTTGCCGCGCCCTCGGCGCTTCCGAATGTTCGTTTCAGTTCGATTTTACCCTTGACGGCGGCTCGCCGTTCTTGCGGCGCAAGAAAAACCGCGCGTCGCGGCTCGCGATCATTGCTGCATCTGCACTGTTTTCCCGCGAATCATGCTGCAATGCCGCGCATGTTCATTCGTTTTTTCCAAAAGCGATCATAAACGAAAATTTTCGCTTGACCGGGGTCACGAAGCCGTTACACCTTTCGGCTATCGACGGACGCGCAGCGACGGGGAGGGATCGGCGTGTCGGCACCAGCGCGGCCCCAGGCCGACCTTTTCATCATCGGCGGAGGAATCAACGGCTGCGGCATCGCGCGGGATGCGGCGGGGCGCGGGCTTGCGGTCACGCTGGCCGAGATGGGCGACCTGGCGCAGGCGACCTCATCGGCCTCGACCAAGCTGTTCCATGGCGGGCTGCGCTACCTGGAGTTCTTCGAGTTCCGGCTGGTGCGCGAGGCGCTGGAGGAACGCGAGACGCTGCTGGCCGCGATGCCGCATATCTCCTGGCCGATGCGTTTCGTGCTGCCCTGGTCGCCCGACATGCGCTTCGAGGCCGACACGCCGACCTCGCGCATCCTGTCGCTGGCGATGCCCTGGCTGCGCGGCCGCCGCCCGGCCTGGCTGATCCGGCTGGGGCTGTTCCTTTACGACAATCTGGGCGGCCGCAGGATCCTGCCGGGGACCAGGCGGCTGGACCTGTCCCGCGACCCGCTGGGCAAGCCGCTGAAGCCGGGCTTCCGGCGGGGCTGGGAATATTCCGACTGCTGGGTGCAGGATTCGCGGCTGGTGGTGCTGAACGCCCGCGACGCGCAGGCCCGCGGCGCCACCATCCTGACCCGCACCCGCGTCACCCATGCCGAGCGCGCGGACGGGCTGTGGCGCATCACCACCGAGGGGGCGGGGGGCACGCGCATCCACCACGCCCGCGCGCTGGTCAATGCCGGCGGGCCATGGGTCGAGGACGTGATCCGCAACGTCGCGCATATCCCCTCGACCGAAGGGGTGCGGCTGGTGCGCGGCAGCCACATCGTCGTGCCGCGGCTTTACGACCACGACCGCTGCTATTTCTTCCAGGGCACGGACGGGCGGATCATCTTCGCGATCCCCTTCGAAGAGGATTTCACCCTGATCGGCACCACCGACATGGACCATCGCGGCCCCCCCGGCGAGGCGCGCTGCACCGAGGAAGAGCGCGATTACCTCTGCGCCTTCGCCAGCCGCTATTTCGCCCGGCCGGTGACGCCCGATCAGGTGGTCTGGACCTATTCCGGGGTGCGGCCGCTTTACGACGACGGCGCGAAATCGGCCACGGCGGCGACGCGGGACTATGTCCTCAGCCTGCAGGACGGCGAGGCGGGCGGGGCGCCGCTGCTCAACGTCTTCGGCGGCAAGATCACCACCTACCGCCGGCTGGCCGAGGGCGCGCTGGCCAGGCTTGCGCCCTACTTTCCGCAGGCGGGCGGGGACTGGACCGCGCGGGTGCCGCTGCCGGGCGGCGACTTCCCGGTGGACGGGGTCGAGGATCTGCTGGCCCAGCTGCAGGCGCGCCACCCGTTCCTGTCGCCGCGCCTGTCGCGCCGGCTGGTGCGCACCTATGGCACCGAGGCGTTCCTGCTGCTCGACGGCGCCGGCAGCATGGCGGCGCTGGGGCGCGATTTCGGCGCCGGGCTGACCGAGGCCGAGGTGATCTGGCTGATCCGCCATGAATTCGCCGCCACTGCCGAGGACATCCTGTGGCGCCGCACCAAGCTGGGCCTGCACATGACCGAGGCGCAACGCCGCGAGCTGGCGGCCTTCGTGGACAGGCACCATGCCGCCCATTCGGCGGCGGAATAGGGGAGGGTAAGGCTTTGCTGGAACTGCAGGGCGTATCGCGGTCGGTCGGGGGCAGGGTGCATGTCCACCCCACCAGCCTGACCCTGCAAAGGGGCAGCATGAACGTGCTGCTGGGCCCGACGCTTTCCGGCAAGACCAGCCTGATGCGGCTGATGGCGGGGCTGGACCAGCCGACGACCGGCCGCATCCTCTGGGACGGGCGGGACGTGACCGGCCAGCGCGTGCAGGACCGCGGCATTGCCATGGTCTACCAGCAGTTCATCAACTATCCCGGCCTCTCGGTCTATGAAAACATCGCCTCGCCCCTGCGCATCCTGCGCCGGCCGCGGGACGAGATCGACCGCAAGGTGCGCGAGACCGCCGAGATGCTGCACCTGACGCCGATGCTGGCGCGCAAGCCGCTGGAGCTTTCGGGCGGCCAGCAGCAACGCTGCGCCCTGGCCCGCGCGCTGGTCAAGGGCGCCGGGCTGGTGCTGCTGGACGAGCCCTTGGCGAACCTCGACTACAAGCTGCGCGAAGAGCTGCGGGTCGAGATCCCGCGCATCTTCGAGGCGTCGGGCGCGATCTTCGTCTATGCCACCACCGAGCCCGAGGAGGCGCTGCTGCTGGGCGGCCATACCGCGACGCTGTGGCAGGGCCGGGTGACGCAATTCGGCCCGACGCCGCAGGTCTATCGCCAGCCGGTGGATGCGACCACGGCGCGGGTGTTCAGCGATCCGCCGATGAATTTCGTTGCCGCCCGCAAGCAGGGCGATGCCGTCACCTTCGGCGACAGCGTGCTGGCCGCAGGCAGTTTCGCCGACCTGCCGGACGGCGCCTATCTGGCCGGGTTCCGCGCCAACCACCTGTCGCTGGCCCGGCACGGCCCGGCGGCGGTGGCGTTCGCCTGCACGCTGGCCGGGACCGAGATCACCGGCTCGGAAACCTTCGTCCATGTCGAGCATGGCGCCGACCGCTGGGTCGGGCTGGTCGAGGGCGTGCATCTGCTGACCCCCGGCCAGCCGCTTTCGGTCTGGCTGGACCCGGCGCATGTCTACCTGTTCGACGCGTCCGGGCGGCTTGCCGCCCCGGCCGCCTATGCGAAGGCGGCCTGACATGGCGCGGATCACCCTGCAGAACCTGGCCCACAGCTACCTGCCCCATCCGCGGTCCGATGCAGATTTCGCGCTGAAACGGATGGACCATGTCTGGCAGGACGGCGGCGCCTATGCGCTGCTGGGCGCCTCGGGCTGCGGCAAGACCACGCTTCTGAACATCATCTCGGGGCTTCTGACCCCCAGCCAGGGCCGGGTGCTGTTCGGCGACCGCGACGTGACCGCGGCCCCTACGGCCGAGCGCAACATCGCCCAGGTGTTCCAGTTCCCGGTGGTCTACGACACCATGACCGTGCGCGACAACCTGGCCTTCCCGCTGAGGAACCGCGGCAAGGACGCCGCCTATGTCAAGGCGCGGGTGGACCGGATCGCGCGCATGATCGGCATGGAGGCATGGCTGAACCGCAAGGCGCAGGGGCTGACCGCCGATGCCAAGCAGAAGATCAGCCTTGGCCGCGGCATGGTGCGCGAGGACGTGAACGCGATCCTCTTCGACGAGCCGCTGACCGTCATCGACCCGCAGATGAAATGGGAGCTGCGCACCCAGCTCAAGGAACTGCACCGCCAGTTCGGCCATACCATGATCTACGTCACCCACGACCAGACCGAGGCGCTGACCTTTGCCCAGCAGGTCGTGGTCATGCACGAGGGCCGCGTGGTGCAGATGGGCACGCCCGAGGAGCTGTTCGAAAAGCCCGCCCACAGCTTCGTGGGCTATTTCATCGGCTCGCCCGGCATGAACTTCCTCGATGCCGAGGAGCTGCGGGGCGACCAAGCCCTGCTGCCCGGCGGCGAGGTGGTGGCGCTGGGGGCGCATTATCCCCCGGTCGCCGGCCGGGTGCAGATCGGCATCCGCCCCGAACATGCCAGGCTGGTCGCCAGCGGCGGGCTGCCGCTGACCATCCGCCGGATCGAGGATCTGGGCCGCCACCGGCTGGTGCGCGGCGAGGTCGCGGGCCGGCCGCTGAACGTGGTCGTGCCCGAGGGGATGGTGGTCGGCGGCCTGCCGCAGGTCGCCTTCGCGCCGGGCAAGATCAACGTCTATGCCGACGACTGGCGCGTCGCGCCGTTGGAACAGGGGGGCGGCTGATGGAAAAGACCCAGAACAACAAGGCCTGGTTCCTGGTCCTGCCGGTGCTGGTCGTCGTCGCCTTCTCGGCGGTAATCCCGCTGATGACGGTGGTGAACTATTCGGTGAACGACACGTTCGGCAACAACGCCTTCTTCTGGGCGGGTCTCGAATGGTTCGACGAGATGGTGCATTCGCGCCGCCTGCACGGGGCGCTGGGGCGGCAGGCGCTGTTTTCCGCCATCATCCTGGCGATCGAGGTGCCGCTGGGCATCTTCGTGGCGCTGAACATGCCGAAAAAGGGCTTCTGGTCCAGCCTGGTGCTGGTGCTGATGGCGCTGCCGCTGCTGATCCCCTTCAACGTCGTCGGCACCATCTGGCAGATCTTCGGCCGCACCGACATCGGGCTTCTGGGCCGCGGGCTCAAGGCGCTGGGGCTCGACTACAACTATACCAACGACCCGCTGGACGCCTGGATCACCGTGATCGTGATGGATGTCTGGCACTGGACCAGCCTGGTCGCGCTGCTTTGCTATGCCGGGCTGCAATCCATCCCGCAGGCCTATTACCAGGCCGCCAAGATCGACCAGGCCAGCCGCTGGGCGGTGTTCCGCCATATCGAGCTGCCCAAGATGAAGGGCGTGCTGCTGATCGCCGTGCTTCTGCGCTTCATGGACAGCTTCATGATCTATACCGAGCCCTTCGTCGTCACCGGCGGCGGTCCCGGCAACTCGACCACCTTCCTCTCCATCGACCTGGTGAAGATGGCGGTCGGGCAGTTCGACCTCGGCCCCGCCGCCGCCTTCTCGATCATGTATTTCCTGGTGATCCTGCTGGTCAGCTGGGTGTTCTACACCGTCATGACCAATATCGACCGCAGCCAGGCCGACATCCCGGAGGGCATGTGATGCGCCTGAAGCCCTCGGCCCTGGTGATGCTGATCTACCTGCTGTTCCTGCTGGTGCCGATCTACTGGCTGGTGAACATGAGCCTCAAGACCAATGCCGAGATCACCGGCACCTTCAGCCTTTATCCGCACAACCTGACCCTGCGGAACTATCGGGTCATCCTGACCGATCCCAGCTGGTACATGGGCTATGTGAACTCGATCATCTACGTGGTGATGAACACGGTGATTTCCGTCGCCGTGGCGCTGCCGGCCGCCTATGCCTTCAGCCGCTACAGCTTCATGGGCGACAAGCACCTGTTCTTCTGGCTGCTGACCAACCGCATGTCGCCGCCGGCGGTCTTTGCGCTGCCCTTCTTCCAGCTCTACTCCTCGGTCGGGCTTTTCGACACGCATATCGCCGTGGCGCTGGCGCATTGCCTGTTCAACGTGCCGCTGGCGGTCTGGATCCTGGAAGGCTTCATGCGCGGCGTCCCCAAGGAGATCGACGAGACCGCCTATATCGACGGCTACAGTTTCCCGCGCTTCTTCGTCAGGATCTTCATGCCGCTGATCGCCAGCGGCATCGGGGTCGCCGCCTTCTTCTGCTTCATGTTCAGCTGGGTCGAGCTGCTCTTGTCCCGCACGCTGACCTCGGTGAACGCCAAGCCCATCGCGGCGACGATGACGCGCACGGTTTCCGCCAGCGGCATGGACTGGGGCGTGCTGGCGGCGGCGGGGGTGCTGACCATCATCCCCGGCGCCTTGGTGATCTGGTTCGTGCGCAACTACATCGCCAAGGGCTTTGCCCTGGGGAGGGTCTGATGTCCGACGCCGCCATCCCGACGCACAAGCGCATCGCCTGGCCGGCGATCTATGCCCTGGCCGCCCTGCTGATGGGCGCCGTCCTGGCCCTGCTGGTCTGGGCCACGCCGGTCAAGGACGGGGCCAGGGACTGGACCGCGCCGATGGTTCCCGGCGGCTGGATGGCCTGGACCTTTCCGGTGGCGCTGTTCTTCTGGGTGATCGCGGGCCTGCTGGTGCTGTTCACCATCCTGGCCATCCGCTTCCCGGAAACCCCGCGCCGCGGCATCCTGCGCATCGAGACGACGCGCGGCGACCGGCTGTTCATCTCGCTTCTCGGCTCGGCCTTCATCTGCCTGGGCTGGCTGTTCTTCGCAGGCCCCCCGCTGTGGTGGGGGCTCGCGCTCTGCCTCGTCCATGCCGCGGCGGTGTTTCGCTGGGTCTGACGGGGATCGGGAAACGGTGTCTCATCAGGGAGGAAAACATGAGACCGATGCAAAGGACCACGGCCATGGCGCTTGCGCTTGTGGTCATGGGCGCGCCCGCCTGGGCGGACATGGAGGCGGCGAAGAAATTCCTCGACGCCGAGATCGGCGATCTGTCCTCGCTCTCGCGCGAGGACCAGGAAAAGGAGATGCAATGGTTCATCGACGCCGCGCAGCCGCTGGCGGGGATGGAGATCAAGGTGGTCTCGGAAACCATCACCACGCATGAATACGAGGCCAAGGTGCTGGCGCCCGCCTTCACCGCCATCACCGGGATCAAGGTCACGCACGACCTGATCGGCGAGGGCGACGTGGTCGAGAAGCTGCAGACCCAGATGCAGACCGGCGAGAACATCTATGACGCCTATGTCAACGACAGCGACCTGATCGGCACGCATTGGCGCTATCAGCAGGCGCGCAGCCTGACCAAGTGGATGGCCGAGGAGGGCAAGGACTTCACCAGCCCGACGCTGGACCTCGACGATTTCATCGGGCTGAAGTTCACCACCGCCCCGGACGGCGAGCTGTATCAGCTGCCCGACCAGCAATTCGCCAACCTCTACTGGTTCCGCTACGACTGGTTCAACGACCAGAAGACGCAAGAGGATTTCAAGGCGAAATACGGCTACGACCTGGGCGTGCCGGTGAACTGGTCGGCCTATGAGGACATCGCCGAATTCTTCACCGGCCGCGACATGTCCTACGTCGAGGGCGGCCCGGCGAAGGCCTGGGGCAACATGGACTATGGCAAGAAGGATCCCAGCCTGGGCTGGCGCTATACCGATGCCTGGATGTCCATGGCCGGCATGGGCGACAAGGGCGAGCCGAACGGGCTGCCGGTGGACGAATGGGGCATCCGCGTCGACGAGAACAGCCGCCCCGTCGGTTCCTGCGTGGCGCGGGGCGGCGCGACCAACGATGCCGCGGCGGTCTATGCCGTGACCAAGGCCATCGACTGGCTGCAGAAATACACCCCGCCCGAGGCCATGGGCATGACCTTCGGCGAGGCGGGGCCGGTCCCGGCGCGCGGCGACATCGCCCAGCAGATGTTCTGGTATACCGCCTTCACCGCCGATATGGTCAAGCCCGGCACCCCGGTGATGAACGAGGACGGCACGCCGAAATGGCGCATGGCCCCCAGCCCGCACGGCGCCTATTGGTCCGAGGGCACCAAGATCGGCTATCAGGACGTGGGCTCCTGGACGCTGATGAAATCGACGCCGGTGGACCGCGCGCAGGCCGCCTGGCTCTATGCGCAATTCGTGACCTCGAAGACCGTGGACGTGAAGAAATCCCATGTCGGGCTGACCTTCATCCGCGAATCGACCATCCAGGACCAGTCCTTCACCGAACGCGCGCCGCAGCTGGGCGGCCTGGTCGAGTTCTATCGCTCGCCCGCCCGCGTGCAATGGTCGCCGACCGGGACCAACATCCCGGATTATCCCAAGCTCGCGCAGCTGTGGTGGCAGAACATCGGCGACGCGCTTTCCGGCGCCAAGACCCCGCAGGAGGCGCTGGACGCGCTTTGCGCCGAGCAGGAGCGGGTGCTGGAGCGGCTGGAGCGCGCCGGCGTGCAGGGCGACCTGGGGCCCAGGATGAACGAGGAAAAGGATCCGCAGGAATGGCTGGCCGCCGAGGGCTCGCCCGTCGGCCCGCTGGAGAACGAAAAGCCGCAGGGCGAGACGATCTCCTATGACGAGCTGATCAAGTCCTGGCAGTGATGCCTTGCGGGGGCGGGGCCCTTGGGCCCCGCCCCCTTTCTGCCGAACCGCCAGCGACCAGGACAGGCCGGAGGCCGCCGATGCCCCATCTTCTTTCGATCGACCAGGGGACGACGTCGTCTCGGGCGATGGTCTTCGACGCTGGTTTGCGTCCGCTCGCCTCGGCGCAGCACGAATTCCCGCAGCACTACCCGGCCTCGGGCTGGGTCGAGCACGACCCCTCGGACCTGTGGGTCAGCGTGGCCGGCGTGGCGCGGGCCGCGGTCGAGAAGGCCGGGATCCCTGCCCGCGACATCGCCGGCATCGGCATCACCAACCAGCGCGAGACCACGCTGCTCTGGGACCGCAGGACCGGCCAGCCGCTGCACCGCGCCATCGTCTGGCAGGACCGCCGCACCGCCGACCTCTGCGCCCGGCTCAGGGCCGAGGGGCACGAGCCGATGGTCGCCGCCCGCACCGGCCTGCTGCTCGACCCGTATTTCTCGGGTTCCAAGCTGCAATGGCTGCTCGACCATGTCGACGGCGCCCGCGCCCGCGCCCGGCGCGGCGAGCTGGCCTTCGGCACCGTCGACAGCTGGCTGATCTGGAACCTGACCGGCGGCCGGGTGCATGCCACCGACGCCACCAACGCCGCGCGCACGCTGCTTTTCAACATCGCCGAGAACCGCTGGGACGAGGAGATCTGCGCGCTTTTCGACATCCCGATGCAGCTTCTGCCCGAGGTCAGGGACTGCGCCGCCGATTACGGCGCCACGCGGGCCGACCTGTTCGGGCGCGAGATCCCGATCCTGGGCGTGGCCGGCGACCAGCAGGCGGCGACGGTGGGCCAGGCCTGCTTTTCGCCCGGCATGATGAAATCGACCTATGGCACCGGCTGCTTTGCGCTGCTGAACACCGGCGCGGACCGGGTGGCCTCGAGCAACCGCCTGCTGACGACCATCGCCTATCGGCTGGGGGGCCGGACGACCTATGCGCTGGAGGGCTCGATCTTCATCGCCGGGGCGGTGGTGCAATGGCTGCGCGACGGCCTGGGGCTGATCCGGCACGCGTCCGAGACGCAGGCGCTGGCCGAGGCGGCCGATCCCGGCCAGGACCTGGTGCTGGTGCCGGCCTTCACCGGGCTCGGGGCGCCCTATTGGCGGCCGGAGTGCCGGGGGGCGGTCTTCGGGCTGACGCGGAATTCGGGCCCGGCGGAGCTGGCGCGTGCGGCGCTGGAGAGCGTGGGTTTCCAGACCCGCGACCTTCTGGAGGCGATGCGGGCGGACTGGCCGGATGCGGGCGGGGTGTTGCGGGTGGACGGCGGCATGGCGTCGAGCGGCTGGACGATGCAGTTTCTCTCGGACATCCTGGGGGCGCCGGTGGACCGTCCGGCGGTGACCGAGACGACGGCGCTTGGGGCGGGCTACCTGGCGGGGTTGCAGGCGGGGCTGTGCCCGCCGCCCGAGGAATTCGCCCGCGCCTGGTCGCTGGAGCGCCGCTTCGCGCCCGCCAGGCCCGCGCCCGAGCGCGAGGCCCGATACGCAAGGTGGAAAACCGCAGTCAAGGCGACGATGGAGGTGGCCGGCTGATCGGCCCGCGCCGCGGTCAATGACCCGGCGCGTCCTCATCCGCCGGAGCCGCCTCGCGGTCGAACGCCGCGCGCCATTGCGACAGCAGGGCCGAGGGCCCGTCCCGCCGCTCGGCCTGGCGCAGGGCGATGCGCAGCGCGGCGCGGGCATGGCGGTCGGCTGGCTCGGCCAGGGCCGAGGGCGGCTCGCCCGCCGCCAGCGCCGCCCAGACCCGCGCTTTCAGCGCATGGCGCTCGGCATCGCCCCAATCGGCCAGCATGGCCTGGAACCCGGCGAAGGCGGCGGCGTCGAAATCGCGGTCCTGGCCCAGGCTGTCCATGACCGGGCTGGCCGGGTGCAGCCCCGCGACCGGCACCAGGCCGGGCGGGATCGGCGTATTCGCCGAATGGGTGCGGCCGGCGCGCAGCAGCGGCGGCAGGATATGCGTATGCGGCCCGACGGGCGAGACGCCGCCGGTATCCGGCCCGCCGATCTTCTGGTAGACCTCGATCCGGCCGATGCGGCTCAGCGCCACGCGATGCGGATGGGCGGGCAGGATCGCCGCCATGGCGCGGCTTTCGGGGTCGAGGACCGAGCGGCCGCATTCCGCCCGCAGCCGCGCGACCAGCACAGGATCGTCGCTGCGGATGCAGAAATCGACCTGCGGCTGGTCCAGCCCCAGGTCGAACAGCACCGCCCCGCGATCCTGGTCGCGCAGCGCGCCCGCGTCGGGGCCAAGCTCGGTCAGCACCTGGCGCCGCGCCGTGCCCAGCCGCCCCTGGGGCAGGCAGAGCGAGACGCCCTGCTGCCAGCGATGCGGCCGTGGGCTCAGCGCCTCCCACGCCACCAGGATCACCTCGGCCAGGTCGTCCAGCCGCAGCCCGCCGCGGGCGGTGACGATGCCGCATTCGCCCAGGGGCTGGGGCGGCGGATCGCCCGCGACATGGTGGAACTCGGCAATGGCCCCGAACGAGCCCATGGACCAGCCGGCGCCGGTATCGGTCAGCGCCGCGGCAAGCCGGGCGGTCAGCATGTCGGTCATCGGTCTTCTCCCTCAATGGTGTCGAGCGGCTGGAACAGGATGCCGCCGGGGCCCTGCGCCAGATGGGCGGTGATGCCGAAGACGCGGGCCAGGTTCGCGGCGGTCAGCACCGCCTGAGGCGGGCCGTCGGCGGCGATCCGGCCCTGGTGCAGCAGGATCAGCCGCGTGCAATGCCGCGCCGCCAGCCCCAGGTCGTGCAGCGAGGCCAGCACCGCATGGCCCTGTCCGGCCAGCCGGCGAAACAGCCGCATCGCGTCGATCTGCGCCGCCGGGTCGAGCCCGGCGATGGGCTCGTCCGCGATCAGAAGCGGGGTTTCCTGGGCCAGGGCGCGGGCGATCAGGGTGCGGGCCTGTTCGCCCCCCGACAGTTCGGTGGCGCGGCGGTGGCGCAAGGGATCCAGGTGCAGCGCGGCGATGGCGCGCTCGATGGCGGCGCGGTCGGTTGCGCCGACGGAATGCGGATGGGCGATGCGGCCAAGCGCCACCAGCGCCTCGACCGGCATCGGCCAGGCGATCTCGCGGCCCTGCGGCATGTAGGCGGCGGCGCGGGCGCGTTCGCGCACCGAAAGCCGCGCCAGCGAGCTGTGCCCCCGTGCCGGCAAAAGCCCCAGCGCCGCGCGCAGAAGCGTGGTCTTGCCGGCGCCGTTCGGACCCAGAAGGCCCACGAACTCGCCTGCGCCGATGCTGAGGTCGATGCTGTCCAGCACCGCCTGGCCGCCGCGGTGGAACGAAAGGGCGCGAAGCTCGAGCATGGTCACAGCCCCTCGCGCCGGGTTTTCAGGATCAGGTGCAGGAAGAAGGGCGCGCCGACCAGCGCCGTCAGCACCCCGAGCTTGAGGTCGCGGCCCGGCGCGATCAGCCGCACCGCGATGTCGGCGGCCAGAACCACCGCCGCGCCCCCCAGCGCCGCCGCCGGGACCAGCCGAGCCGGGCTGGCGCCGACCGCGCGGCGCAGCACATGCGGCACCACCAGCCCGACGAAGCCCACGGTGCCGGCGACCGCCGTGGCGCCGCCGATCAGCGCGGCGATGCCCGCGACCAGCATCAGCCGCAGCCGGCCCAGATGCACGCCGCTGGATGCCGCCGCGTCCTCGCCCAGCGTCAGCGCATTCAGCGCGCGGCGCATGGGCCAGATCAGCACGAAGCCCAAGCCCATGAAGGGCGCCGCGATCCAGACATGCAGCATCGAGCGGTCGGCCAGCGAGCCCATCATCCAGAACACGATCTCGTTGATGGCAAAGGGGTTGGGCGACAGGTTCAGCACCAGCGAGGTCGCCGCCCCCGCCAACGCCGAGATGGCGATGCCGGCCAGGATCAGGGCCAGCGTGCCGCCGCGCGGCCCGGCAAGCATCAGTACCAGCAGCACCGACAGCGCCGCCCCCGCCAGCGCCGCCAGCGGCAGGCCCAGGGGAAAGGCGGCGGAAAGCCCGGTCTGGATCGCCAGCACCGCCCCCAGCGCGGCCGAGGCGCTGGTGCCGATCAGCCCCGGCTCGGCCAGCGGGTTGCGCAGGAAGCCCTGCAGCACCGCCCCCGCCATCCCCAGCGCCGCGCCCACCAGCAGGCCCAGGATGGCGCGCGGCAGGCGCAGCTCGCGCATGACCAGCGCCAGCAGGTCGTCGCCGCCGCGAAACAGCGCGGCCAGGCTTTCGCCGGGCCCGATCCCCGCCGGGCCGGTCAGCAGCGAGGCCAAGAACAGGGCCACGACCAGCGCGGACAGCGCGGCTATCAGCAGCGGGTAGCGCGGCCCGGTCATGGCCGGGCCTGCAAGGCAAGGCGCGCGTCGCGCAGCTGCGAGACGGCGCGCAGGATATGCGGATTGCCGCAGACCCAGTCGGGATCGGACATGAGCTCGGCAGGCCTGCCGCGGGCCAGCGCCTGCAGCGCCGGGTGGTCCAGCACCTCCTGCGCGCGGGCATGCCCGGCATAGCGGCGGCCCTCGACCAGCAGGTCGGGGTCGGATAGCAGCAGCGTTTCCAGCGGCAGCACCCCGCCCGAGGGCAGGCCGAGTTCGTCGGCGACATTGTCGAAGCCGGCCAGCGCCACGATCTCGCCCGCCAGGCTGTCCGAGCCCGAGCTGTAGCCGTTCGCGGCATAGAGCGCGGCGCGCGGCCGCGGGCCCTGCGCATCCGAAAGCCGCGCCAGATCGGCGTCGAAGCGCGCGAGCATGGCGCGGGCCTGGGCCTCGCGGCCCAGCACCGCGCCCATGCGGCGGATATTGGCGCGGATGCCCGCCAGGTCGCTTTCGATCGGAAAGACCTCGACCGGGATGTTCAGGCGGCGCAGCAGCCGGACGGTCTCGGGCGTGGTCCAGGCCCCGGCCAGCACCAGGTCGGGCCGCATCAGGAAGATTTCCTCGGCCAGGCCATGGTTGACGGGCAGGCGGCCGGCCTCGACCGCCATGGCCGAGGCGCTGGGATCCTGCGCCAGATAGGAAACCGAGACCAGCTGGCCCGGCGCCGCCAGCATCATCGCCAGCTGGTCGGTGCAGAGGTTCATCGACAGCACCCGGCGCGGCGGCTCTGCCGCGGCGGGTTGGAAAAGACCGGGCAGGATCAGGCCGGCCAGAAGGCCGGCGACAAGGCCGAGCCGCCTTACCATTT
The DNA here is from genome assembly GCF_029909795.1 of Paracoccus versutus. Classification (NCBI taxonomy): domain Bacteria; kingdom Pseudomonadati; phylum Pseudomonadota; class Alphaproteobacteria; order Rhodobacterales; family Paracoccaceae; genus Paracoccus; species Paracoccus versutus. The sequence continues at coordinate 1,624,515 of NZ_CP038196.1, read as the reverse complement.
CGCCGTCAGGCCGGCGTAAAGGGTGCGGCCCTGCGAGGCATAGCCCCAGACATCGGAATATTCCTTGTCGAACAGGTTCACCACGCGTCCGGTCACGCGGAGATTCTCGGTCAGGTCGTAGCCCGCCGCCAGGTTGACCACGGTATGGGCGGGTATTTCCCCGACATCGTAGCTTTGCGAAGCGGGATCATAGGTCCAGTATTGGGTATCCCAATTGCCCGAGACATGCCGGATGTCGGCCGTGACGGTGCCGCGCCCTTCCAGGACGGCCAGCGTCGCCGACAGGCCCAGTTCGTGCCGAGGCCGGCGCACCTCGACCGCGCCGCTGGGTTCCTTGGCGTCCAGATAGGTGTAGTTCAGCGCGACATCCAGCGTGTCGGTCGCCTTGATGCGGGCGGTCACCTCGACCCCTTCGCGCGGGCTTTCGCCGGGCAGGTTGCGATAGCTGATATACTGCGTGCCGTTCTCGACGCGCATCACGTAATCCTTGATCTCGTCCTCCAGATCCTCCTTGAACCAGGTGACGTCGACCACGCCCATGCCATTGGGAAGTTGCGCCTCGACGCCCAGGTCGAATCCGCGGTTCCTTTCGGGCTTCAGGTTCGGATTGCCCAGGTAGACCGAAGAGCCATAATCCGCATTGGCGTAAAGCTCGAAATAGGACGGGTTGACCAGCCCGGTCCCGGCCGAGGCGTGCAGGCGGAAGGGCCGGTCCGGCACGTGCCAGGACAGGCCCAGGTTCCAGCTGGTGAAGTCCTCGAACACCTTGTTGCCGTCGTGGCGGACACCGGCCTGGACATCCAGCCCGTTGTCCAGAAAGCCGCGATACTCCAGCGCGACCGAGGTCATCTCGCGCCGGTTTTCCGGGGCCGAGGAGCTTTCGTCCCTTTGCCGCTCGGCCAGCACGTTCAGCAGGTGCGACGCCTCGGCCACCGTGCCGTCGATGCCGAAGCTGCCGCGGTATTTCAGCTTGCGCGTCTCGCCGCGCGTGACCGGGCCGCCCTCGTAGCTTTGCTTGTAGATCGTGTCCTGATAGTCCAGCCGATGCGTCAGCCGGCCGCCCAGCATGGAATATTCGGCCCAGATCCCGCCCTGGAACTCGTCGCGTTCGCTGTATTTGTGCGGGTCGTCCACCACATATTCCTGCGCGCTGGTCGCGGACCAGCTGGTGGAATCGTAATCGTATTTCTCCTTCGCGCGGCGCAGGGTGGTGCCCAGGCGCAGATCCTCGCCGATCTGCCAGTCGCCCGAAAGCCCGATGGTCTTGCGGTTGGTCCCGTCCTTTTCGCCGCCGTCGCCCGACTGGTCATAGCCGTGGTCGTCCCGCGCCGAGAGGGTCAGCGCGATCCCGCCCTGCGCGCCGCGCTGGCTGACATGGGCCGAGGCGGCGGCGCCGTTGCCCAGCTCGACCGAGCCGCCGTAATGCAGCCCCGGTTCCCCCTTGCGGGTGATGATATTGATGACGCCCGCCGAGGCGTTCGAGCCGTAATAGACCGATTGCGGCCCGCGCAGCACCTCGATGCGTTCGATATTGGCGGTCTCCAGCCCGGACAGGATGTATTCGTCGGCCCCGCCCGTCGCCTCGATCCCGTCGATCAGGATCAGCGTGTGGTTGCCCTCGCCGCCGCGGATGCGGACTTGGGTGAAGGTCGAGCCGGTGGCCGAGACCGAAACCCCCGGCACGGCGCGCAGCGCGTCCTGCACGGTGGCGATGCCCCTGGCCTCGATCTCGGCGGCGGTCAGCACGGTATGGGCGCGGGCATAGCCGCCCTCGGCCACGGCGGTCAGCCCGCCCGAGATCACCACCTCGTCCAGGCGATAGCCTTCCTGGCCGGTGGCGGCCGCCGGCAGCAGGGCGGCGGTGGCGGCCAGCAGGGAAACCGGAGTTCTGAACATTCCAAAGCCTTTCCAGCACGGGCCCGCGGCCCGCGATTTGCAGAAATGCCCTGCGGAAAGGCTGGCAGGCCCGACCGCAAGACGACGATCGTCACCTCTGCGGAACGGCCGCTTTCCAGACGCGCCCCGCGCCGGAAATGGGTGATCGCCACGGCAGGTCTCCTGGCTCGCGGATCGCTGCTCAGGCCGGCCTTCCCAGGAGATCCCAGTGGCACGTTCGACCGTCGCTCACCGCTTACAGTTGCGGGGGCAGCCCCGGCCTTGCCCTGGCCGCATCGCGGCCGGCGGGCGCACCGGTGTTCCCTTTTCATCCGGCGCGCAAGCCCGCCGGAACCGTAGCGGCCCCGCATTGCCGCAGCCGGGCGCCGGCTGTCAAGCGGCAATGCACCCGGCACCCGGCCGCCGCGACAACCTGTCCGGGAACGCGGCCGCGGAACCGCCCGCCGGGCCGCGGCATTGGGTCAGGTATCCGACGGAAGGGAAGGTCAAGCGATGGCCATGCCGCAGATCCTGGCCGTGCTGATCCTTTGCGCGATGATGGCGCTGTTCGTCTGGGGGCGGCTGCGCTACGACGTGGTGGCGATGATCGCGCTGCTGGCCTCGCTGCTGGCCGGCACGGTCAAGCCGGAGGAGGCGTTCCGCGGCTTCAGCGACGACATCGTCATCATCGTCGGCAGCGCGCTGGTGGTCAGCGCCGGCATCTCGCGCTCGGGCGTGATCGAGGCGGTGATGCGCCGGATGCTCGGGCGGTTGCGGACCCTGCGCTGGCAGCTTCTGGTGCTGGTCGGCTCGGTCACGGGCCTGTCGGCGCTGGTCAAGAACATCGGCGCGCTGGCCATGCTGATGCCGGCGGCGCTGAAGATGGCGCGGCGCTCGGGGCATTCGCCCTCGGCCTATCTGATGCCGATGGCCTTCGGCTCGCTCCTGGGCGGGCTGATCACGCTGGTCGGCACCTCGCCCAACATCATCGTCTCGCGGGTGCGCGAGCAGATGACGGGCCAGCCCTTCACCATGTTCGACTATGCGCCGGTCGGCCTCGGCCTGTCGCTGGTGGGGCTGGTCTTCCTGCTTTTCGCCCATCGGCTGCTGCCGCGCGACCGCCGTGCGACGGCCTCGCTGAGCGAGGCGGTGAACATCAGCGACTATCACACCGAGGCCACCGTCCCCGAGGGCGCCGGCATCGTCGGCATGACGGTGGGCGAGTATCTCAGCGCCGTCGATGGCGAGGTGGCCGTGACCGGGCTGATCCGCGGCGGCGCGCGCCGCGCGGTGACGCTGCCCGACACCGTGATCGAGATGGGCGACACCCTGCTGTTGCGCGGCGAGCCGAATGCGCTGGAACGCGCCGTGACCAAGCTGGGCATGGAGCTGACCCGGCAGGATGCGGGGGCCGAAGAGGGGCTGCCGGCCGACAAGATCGGCGTGATCGAGGCGGTGATCGCGCCGGCCTCGCTTCTGGTCGGCCAGACGGTGGGGCGGATCGCGCTGTTCGACCAGCATGGCGTGAACCTGATCGCGATTTCGCGCGCCGGGCATCGCATGACGCAGCGGCTCAGCCGGACGGTGCTGGCGGCGGGCGACGTGCTGCTGGTGCAGGGGCCGATCGAGCTGTTGCCCGAGCGGATGCGCGTGCTGGGCCTGCTGCCCCTGGCCGAGCGCCATATCCGGCTGGGCGGGGTGCGCAAGCAATTGCTGCCGGTGCTGATCCTGGCGGTCGCCATGGCGGCGACGGCGGCGGGGCTGGTGCCGGTCGCCGTCGCCTTCTTCGCCGCCGCCGTGCTGATGATCCTGACCGGCGCGATCAGCGCCGAGGCAGCCTATGAGGCCATCGAATGGCCGATCCTGATCATGCTGGGCGCGCTGATCCCGGTCAGCGAGGCGCTGCAAAAGACCGGCGTGACCGACCTGCTGGGCGCGTGGCTGTCGCAGGCGGCGACGGGCCTGCCGGTCTGGGGCGCGGTGACGCTGATCCTGGTCACGGCCATGGCGGTCACGCCCTTCCTGAACAATGCCGCGACCGTGCTGGTCATGGCCCCCATCGCCGCGACCTTTGCCGACCAGCTCGGCTATCGGCCCGATGCCTTCCTGATGGCGGTGGCGGTGGGGGCAGGCTGCGATTTCCTGACCCCCATCGGGCATCAGTGCAACACGCTGGTGATGGGGCCGGGCGGCTATCGCTTTGGCGACTACGCCCGGCTGGGGGCGCCGCTGTCGGCGCTGGTGGTGCTGACCGGCGTGCCGCTGATCCTGCTGGTCTGGCCGGTCTGACGGGCGGTCAGACGCGGCAGTGTGACGTCCCGGTTCAGCCCGTCTCGGCCAGCGCGGCGCGGATGGCGCGGGCCAGGCGGCGGCAGCCCTCTTCCAGCCGCTCGGGCGGGTTCAGGGTAAAGTTCAGCCGCAGCGAACGGCGGTCCAGCCCCTCGGGGTCGAAGACGCTGGAGGGCGAGATGCAGACCCCCTCGGCCATCGCATGATGCAGCAGCCGGTCGGTGTTCAGCCGCGGATCGCGCGCCGTGGCCCAGACGAACATGCCGCCCACCGGCACCTGCCAGTCCAGGTCGCCCGCCAGATGCGCCTGCATGGCGGCGCAAAGCGCGTCGCGCCGGGCGCGATAGATCGCCAGCACCTCGGGGCGGATGCGGTCGGTGATCCCCGCCTGCAGCGCGCGCAGCGCCAGCATCTGCGACAAGCCGCTGGAACACATGTCCGAGCCCTGCTTGGCGGTGGCCAGCGCCGCGATCATCTCGGGCGCGGCGATCACCCAGCCGACGCGCAGCCCCGGCGCCAGCTCCTTGGACAGCGACCCCATGTAGACCACCGGCCCGTCATAGGGGCCGGGCCGCGCCCCCGCCGACAGTTCGAGCAGCCGCGGCAGGGGCTCGCCTTCGTAGTAAAGCGCGCCGTAAGGGTCGTCCTCGATCAGCCAGGTGCCGGTGGCATGGGCGGCGGCGACCAGCGCCTGCCGCTCGGGCAGGGCCACCAGCCGGCCGCTGGGATTCGAGAAATTCGGCACCGTATAGGCGAATTGAGCCCCCGCCAGCGCGGCATGGGGGTCGAAATCGTTGCCCTCGATCCGCATCGGGCGATAGCGCGGCGCATGCGGCATCCAGGCGTCGAGCGCGCCTAGATAGGCCGGGCTCTGTGCCGCGACCAGCCCGCCGGGCTGCAGCAGCACCTTGCCCATCAGCTCCAGCGCCTGCATGCCGCCGGTGGTGATCAGCACGTTTTCGCGCGAAAGCCGCAGCGTATCGGTCGAGAAGCGCGTGGCGATCAACTCGCGCAGCGCCGGCAGGCCGGGGATCGGGCCATAGCCCAGCGTCTCGTCGGGGTGGCTGCGGATCGCCTCGGCCGCCAGTCCGGCCAGTTCCGCGACCGGCCAGACCGAGGGCTCGGGCAGCCCGCCGGCAAGGTTGACCAGGCCGGGCACCTGGCCCGCCGCCAGAAAGACCGAGGTCACGTCGTTGCTGCGGGACAGCCAGGGGGCAAAAGCGGGGCGCATGGTCGGAACGGTTTGGTCGGGCATGATCCTGCTGTGACCGTTTTTCGCTAACAGGGCAAGCCTCATGGCGCCCGGCCGGGCCCGGCTTGTGCCCGGCGGCGATGTATATCAGACAGGGGGCTGGCGCGCGACGGGGAAGACCATGCAGGCATTGAAACGGATCGGCATCGACACCTACATGCTGCTGCTGGTCGGCATGGTGCTGCTGGGGGTGTTCCTGCCCGCCCGCGGCATGGCGGCCGAGGCCCTGCGCGGCGCGACCTTCTGGGCGGTGACGCTGCTGTTCTTCCTCTACGGCGCCAAGCTCGATGCGGCTTCGGTCCGGGCGGGGCTCTTGAACCTCAGGCTCCAGGGCCTGACCTTCGGCGCGACCTATGCGCTGTTTCCCGTGCTGGGCATCGCGCTGGCCGCGCTGTTCGGCGGCGTCCTGGGCCCCGAGCTGACGCTGGGGCTGCTGTTTTTGGCCGTGCTGCCCTCGACGGTGCAAAGCTCGATCGCCTTCACCTCGATCGCGGGCGGCAACGTGCCGGCGGCGATCTGCGCGGCCTCGCTGTCGAACCTGGTGGGGGTGGTGCTGACGCCGCTGCTGGTCACGCATCTGCTGCACCACGACGGCGGCGGCGCCAGCCTCGACGCCATCCAGAAGATCGCCGTGCAGATCCTCTTGCCCTTCGTCGCCGGGCAATTGCTGCGGCGCTGGATCGGCGGCTTCGTCCAGCGCCACCGGCTGCTGACCATGGCGGTGGACCGCGGCTCGATCCTGCTCATCGTCTATTCCGCCTTCGGCGCCGGCACCGTGGCGGGCATCTGGTCGGCGATCCCGCTGCCGGGGCTGGTGCTGTGCTTCCTGGTCACGGCGCTGCTGCTGGCGCTGGTCATGGGCGCCATGCTCGGTGCCGGGCGGCTGTTCCGCCTGCCGCGCCAGGACCGGGCGGTGCTGTTCTTCTGCGGCTCGACCAAGAGCCTCGCCAGCGGGCTGCCCATCGCCACGGCGATCTTCCCGGCCGCGGCGGTGGGGGCGATCGTGCTGCCGGTGATGGTCTATCACATGACGCAGCTGCTGGTCTGCTCGGCCATCGCGCAGCGGCTGGCGCGCAACCCGCGTGCCTAGAAGTCCCAGTCCTCGTCCTCGGTCGCGACCGCCTTGCCGATGACATAGCTCGACCCCGAGCCGCTGAAGAAATCGTGGTTCTCGCTGTCGGGCGACAGCGCGGCCAGGATCGCCGGGTTGACCTCGCAGGCCTGGGGCGGGAACAGCGCCTCGTAGCCCAGGTTCTGCAGCGCCTTGTTGGCATTGTAATGCAGGAAAGCCTTCACGTCCTCGGTCAGGCCGATGCCGTCGTAAAGCTCGGCGGTGTATTTCGCCTCGACGTCGTAGAGATCGAAGATCAGCGAGAAGGCGAAATCCTTCAGCGCCGCGCGCTCGGCCTCGCCCAGCCGCTCCAGCCCGCGCTGGTACTTGTAGCCGATGTAATAGCCATGCACCGCCTCGTCGCGGATGATCAGCCGGATCAGGTCGGCAGTATTGGTCAGCTTGGCGCGGCTCGACCAGTACATCGGCAGGTAGAAGCCGGAATAGAACAGGAAGCTCTCCAGGAACACGCTGGCGATCTTGCGCTTCAGCGGGTCCGAGCCGGCCTTGTATTCCTCCAGCACCAGCCGCGCCTTCTGCTGCAGGTGCGGGTTCTCCTCGGCCCAGCGAAAGGCCGCATCCACCTCGGGCGTCAGGCACAGCGTCGAGAAGATCGAGGAATAGCTGCGCGCATGCACCGCCTCCATGAAGGCGATGTTGGACAGCACCGCCTCCTCATGCGGGGTGATCGCATCGGGCATCATCGCCGGCGCGCCCAGGGTGTTCTGGATCGTGTCCAGAAGCGTCAGCCCGGTAAAGACGCGGATGGTCAGCTCGCGCTCCTCGGGGCGCAGCGTGGCCCAGCTCTGCACGTCGTTCGACAGCGGCACCTTCTCGGGCAGCCAGAAGTTCACCGTCAGCCGGTTCCAGACCTCCAGGTCCTTCTCGTCCTCCAGCCGGTTCCAGTTGATGGCCCGCAGGGGCGTGCGCGGCGCATGGTCCTTCATCCGAAGACCCTTTCTTTCGTGTCCAAATATCCTCGGGGGTGCGGGGGCAGACAGCCCCCGCCTCAAAGCGTGCAGGAAACGCAGCCCTGCACCTCGGTGCCCTCCAGCGCGGTCTGGCGCAGCCGGATGTAATAGATCGTCTTGATGCCCTTCTTCCAGGCATGGATCTGGGCGCGGTTGATGTCGCGCGTCGTGGCCTCGGCCGGGAAGAACAGCGTCAGCGACAGGCCCTGGTCGACATGTTCGGTCGCCGCCGCATAGGTGTCGATGATCGCCTCGGGGCCGATCTCGTAGGCGTCGCGGTAATAGTCCAGGTTCTCGTTCGACATGAAGGCGGCGGGGTAATAGACCCGGCCGATCTTGCCTTCCTTGCGGATCTCGATCTTGGCGACGATCGGGTGGATCGAGCTGGTCGAGTTGTTGATATAGCTGATCGAGCCGGTGGGCGGCACCGCCTGCAGGTTGCGGTTGTAAAGCCCATGCCGCATCACCGCGTCCCGCAGCGCGGCCCAGTCCTCGCGCGTGGGCAGCGCGACACCCTCGAACACCCGCGCGACATCGGGCAGCGTCGGCAGCCAGTCGCGCGTCACGTATTTGTCGAAGAATGTGCCGTCGGCATATTTCGACGTCTCGAAATCCTTGAAGCTGCGCCCCTTTTCCTGCGCCAACAGGTTCGAGGCGCGGATGGCGTGATAGGCGACGGCGGCGAAATAGACCGAGGTGAACTCGATCCCCTCGGGGCTGCCGTAATGGATGCGCTCGCGCGCCAGGAACCCGTGCAGGTTCATCTGGCCCAGCCCCACGGCATGGGCCTCGTCGTTGCCGCGCCGGATCGAGGGCACGGCCTCGATCGCCGACATTTCCGACACCGCGGTCAGCGCGCGGATCGCCGCCTCGACCGTGGCGCCGAAATCCGGCCCGTCCATGGTCGCGGCGATGTTGAGCGAGCCGAGGTTGCAGGAAATATCCGTGCCGAGGTGGCGATAGCTCAGATCCTCGTCGAAGGTGCTGGCCTCGTTGACCTGCAGGATCTCGCTGCACAGGTTCGACATGCTGATGCGGCCGGCGACCGGGTTGGCGCGGTTCACCGTGTCCTCGAACATGATATAGGGATAGCCGCTTTCGAACTGGATCTCGGCCAGGGTCTGGAAGAAGGCGCGGGCGTTGATCTTTTTCTTGCGGATGCGCTTGTCGTCCACCATCTCGGCGTATTTCTCGGTGACGGAAATCTCCGAGAAGGCCATGCCATAGACCTTTTCCACGTCATGGGGCGAGAACAGGTACATGTCCTCGTTCTTCTTGGCCAGTTCGAAGGTCACGTCCGGGATCACCACCCCGAGCGACAGCGTCTTGATGCGGATCTTCTCGTCGGCATTCTCGCGCTTGGTGTCCAGGAAGCGCAGGATGTCGGGGTGATGCGCGTTCAGGTAGACCGCCCCCGCGCCTTGCCGCGCGCCCAGCTGGTTGGCATAGGAAAAGCTGTCCTCCAGCAGTTTCATCACCGGGATGACGCCCGAGGACTGGTTCTCGATCCCCTTGATCGGCGCCCCGGCCTCGCGCAGGTTGGTCAGCATCAGGGCGACGCCGCCGCCGCGCTTGGAAAGCTGCAGCGCCGAATTGATGCCGCGGCCGATGCTTTCCATGTTGTCCTCCAGCCGCAGCAGGAAGCACGAGATCAGTTCGCCGCGCGATTTCTTGCCGGCGTTCAGGAAGGTCGGCGTCGCGGGCTGGAACCGGCCCGACAGGATTTCCTCCATGAAGCGCATGGCGAGATCCTCGTCGCCGCGCGCCAAGGCCAGCGCGACCATGACCACCCGGTCCTCGTAGCGTTCCAGATAGCGCCGCCCGTCGCGGGTCTTCAGCGTGTAGCTGGTATAATACTTGAAGGCGCCCAGGAAGGTCGGAAAGCGGAACTTGCGCGCATAGGCCGCGTCCCAGATCCGGTGCAGGAAGGCGCGCGGATACTGGTCCAGGACTTCGGCCTCGTAATAGCCTTCGTCCACCAGGTAGCCCAGCTTCTCGTCCAGCGAGTGGAAGAAGACGGTGTTCTGGTTGACATGCTGCAGGAAATACTGCCGCGCGGCCTTGCGATCCGCGTCGAAGCGGATGCGGCCCTCGCCGTCGTAAAGGTTCAGCATCGCGTTCAGCGCGTGATAGTCCAGCTCGGCCTTTACGCCATCGTCAAGCATTCCGTCCCCCAGAATTTCTCAAGCCCCGCACGGACGCGGGAAATATCCAGATCAGTCCCCGCCAGCTCGAATCGATACAGCACGGGGACGTTGCACTTGTCAGAAATCACCCGGCCGGCCAAGGCATAGGTCGCCCCGAAATTGCGGTTGCCGGCGGCGATGACGCCGCGCAGGCCGGCGCGGCGGGCGGGATCGTTCAGGAAGCGGATCACCTGCTTGGGCACCGCGCCCCGGCCGGTCCCGTCGGCATAGGTCGGGCAGATCAGCACATAGGGCGTTGCCGCCTCGGGCAGCGGATCGCACGGCGAGACCGGGATGCGCCCGGCCGCCAGCCCCAGCCGCGCCACGAAGCGCGCGGTGTTCCCCGAGGCCGAGGAATAATAGACCAGCCCGCCCATGGCGCCGGTCAGGACAGCCGGCCGATCATGTCGGGCCGGAAGCCCGCCCAATGCGCATCGCCGGCGACGACCACCGGGGCCTGGCGATAGCCCAGCGAGACGACCAGTTCCATCGCCGCGTCGTCCTCGGTCAGGTCGATCAGCTGATAGGCCAGGCCGCGCGCGTCGAGCGCCCGCGTGGTGGCGGTGCATTGCACGCAGGCGGGCTTGGAGTAAACGGTGATGGACATGGCTCGGCTCCTTCTGTTCTGTCGGCAAGAGGGGGCCGGGCCGATGGGCGTGCCACCGGACCCTGTTCCAGCCCCGCGCCCGCCGCACGGTTTCGTCCTTTCGCGCCATGGCAGGTCTTCTGACTTGCGGGTCTCGGCTTAGCCGGCCTTCCCGGAGCCTTGGCCCCAGTGGCATTCCAGCGTCGCTCGCCGCTTACAGCTGCGGGGGCAGTGCCGGCTTTTCACCGGCTTCCCTTTTCATCCCCGAGTCGGCCCCAGGGCAACCATGACCCCGGCAGTTAGCCACGGGTCACGGGCCGGGTCAATCCATATTTAGTGGATGGCCGGGCTGTGCCCGGAATATCTGGTGGGTTCCCGGATCGCGCCAAGGGCTCGATTTGCCGCCGGGCCATGGTGGTGGGCAGGCTGCGGCCACGGGCCGCCGCACCTGCGCGGCTGTTGGATTATGGCAACAGGCGCGGGGACATGGCATGGAATGACGTCGCGTCGTTTGACAAAGCGCGACAATTCGCCCTCTTGCGTGGATCGCGCGCGCGTGAACCGGGGCTCCGTTCCCGTTCCCGTTCCCGTTCCCGTTCCCGTTCCCGTTCCCGTTCCCGTTCCGGCGCGCCAGAGCGCAAGCCATTGATAAGTCAACACTTCATGTCGTCTCTGCCTGCCGGTGGAAGGGGATGCATCTTTGTGCCGGGATAACCCATGAACAAAACCCATCCCAAACCGCCAGCCTCGGGGTCTGCCGCGCAATTGCTGCCGACCCTGGGCCTGCTTCCGGTCCTTGCCATTTCCGCGGGGGTCGGCGGCCCCGCCCAGGCGCAGGACACCGTGACGCTGGACACGGCGGTCATCCGCCGCCAGCAGGGCAGCGAGGCCGAGACCCGCTACAAGACCACCGAAAGCGCCTCGGACAAGATCACCGCGCCGCTGCTCGACACGCCACGGACCGTCACCGTCGTGACCGCGCGCCAGATCAAAGAGCGCGGCGGAAGTCGCAGACCCGGTTGCCGCTGCTGCTCAAGGGCATCATGTCGGCGCATGATGCCGAGCGTGCGGTCGCGGCTGGGGTGGACGGGGTGATCGTCTCGAACCACGGCGGGCGGGCGCTGGACACGCTGCCGGCGACGGCCGAGGCTCTGGCGGTCGTCGCCCGCCAGGTCGCCGGGCGCATTCCGGTGCTGTGCGACGGCGGCATCCGTCGCGGCACCGATGCGCTGAAGGCCCTGGCGCTGGGGGCATCGGCGGTGCTGGTCGGGCGGCCGCAGATCCACGCCCTGGCCGTGGGCGGCGCGGCGGGAGTCGCGCATATGCTGACCATCCTGCGCGCCGAGCTGGAGGTCGCCATGGCCCTGACCGGACGCTGCGACCTGGCCGGGATCGACGAAACCGTGCTTTGGCCTAGCCCTTGAAGCTGCGCCACAGGCTCAGCGCCGCATCCGACAGGTCGCCCAGTCGGGCCAGCACATGTTCGCGCCCCAGCCCCGGCCCGTCCTCGGCCCGGTCGAGCCGGCGCAGCAGCCGCAGCACCCGGCGCTTGTGGATGCCGGTCCAAAGCTGGACCGGATCGGCGACCAGCCCGGCAAAGGTCGTCAGGACCGAGGCGAGCATGGCCAGCACCACCCCGGTCAGCAGCAGATCCACGCTGGAAAGCTCTCGCGGGAAGGCGCCATACCACATGCGGCCGGCCCAGCTTCCCAGCGCGAAATCCTCGACCGCCTGTGCCTGCGCCCGCAGATGCGCGACCGGCCCGGCCAGCGAGATCACCCCCGGCGTGGCGCGGTGGAACAGCAAGAGCCCCGAGCCCAGCACCAGGACCGAGGTGGTGATCTCGGAGACCGCATTGCGGGTCTCGGCATAGTCCGAGACGGCGCGGGCGACGCTTTGCGGCGCGGCCTGGGGCGCCAGCCCCTTTTCGGCCAGGTCGTCGATGAAATGGGCCAGATCGGCCTCGATCCTTTGCGCCACGTCGGATTTCAGGAAGATCTGCCGGCGCGACAGCCAGTCGCCGGCGCGCCGCAGCCCGATCCGGCGCAGAAGCGGCGCGGCCAGCCGCACCAGCAGGAACAGCGGCGACAGCATGACGTTCACCGGCGCACGCAGCAGGTCGAGGCCGAGCGCGTGGCGATGCAGCGCCAGCGTGCCGCGCGGGCCATAGCGGGCGCGGACGAAGCGGTGGACCTCGGTCTCGCGCCGGGTCATCGGACGGGGGTCGGCGGGCTTTAGGGCCATGGGCGCGGTCCTTTGGCGGATCGCGCCCAATCTAGGCATCGCGGCGGGGCGGCTCAATGCCGCGCGGTCACAGCAGCGCGACCAGCCCCAGGCCCAGGGTCGAGATGAACAGCCAGGCCAGCGCGCCAAGCGCCAGCGGCCGGACGCCCTTGGCGCGCAGCTTGCGGATGTCGGTTTCGAGCCCCATCGCCGCCAGCGCCATGGTCAGCAGAAAGGCGGTCAGGCCGACCACCTCGGCATGCAGCGCCTCGGGCAGGGGCAGGGCGCTGTTCAGCAGCACGACGGCGATGAAGCCCAGCACGAACCAGGGCGTCGGCGCCGAGCCATGCGCGGCCTTGCCGCCGCGCCGCGCCAGCGCGCCCAGCACCAGGATCAGCGGCGCCAGCAGCATCACCCGGCTCAGCTTGGCCACGGTCGCGGCCTGCCCGGCCTCGGCGCCATGCTGGAAGCCGGCGCCGACGACCTGCGCCACCTCATGCACGGTTGCACCGACCCAGATGCCGTAATGCGAAGGCCCCATCGCCATCATCTCGCCCAGCAGCGGCATGGCGATCATCGAGAGCGAGCCGAAGACCGTCACGCAGGCGATGGCATAGGCCACGTCCTCGTCCGTTCCGCGCGTGACCGTGTTCGTCGCGATCACCGCCGAGGCGCCGCAGACCGAGGTGCCGGCCGCGATCAGCTCGGCCAGCCGCGCCTCGACCCCCAGCGCCCGCCCGGCCCATTTGGTGAAGACGAAGGTCGCGGCCAGCACCACCGCGATCACCGCCACCCCCGCCAGGCCCACGGCGCGCAACTGCTCCAGCGTTAGCTGGAAGCCCAGCAGCACGATGGCGAAACGCAAGACGCGGCGCAGCGAAAAGCCGATGCCCGGCCGCGCCGCCTCGGGCGTGCCGGCCAGGTTGCGCAGCGCCATGCCCAGCACCATGGCCACCACCAGCGGGCTGAGCGCCGGGATGCCCGAGAAGCGCTGCACCGCCGTCGCCAGGACCGCGATGCCGAAGGTCAGCCCCAGCCCCGGCAGCGTGGCGGAAAGCCAGGCCGTGATCGCGGAAGATGTTTGCTGGTTCTGCTCGGTCGAGGACATGATGGCGCTTCCTTGCTTGCAAGGCGGAACATGGTCCCGGATACACGTTCAATCCATCGCATTATATTTGCCATATCGTTCGATTTTGCTTATCAGTTGGCCATGACGCTGGAACAGCTCCGCATCTTCCTTGCCGTGGCCGAGCGGCAGCATGTCACCCGCGCGGCCGAGGCGCTGAACCTGACGCAATCGGCGGTCAGCGCTGCCGTCTCGGCGCTGGAGGCGCGGCATGGCGTGCGCTTCTTCGACCGGGTGGGGCGGCGCATCGTGCTGACCGAGACCGGCGAAGCCTTCATGGCCGAGGCGCGCGCGGTGCTGGACCGCGCCGAGACGGCCGAGATGGTGCTGGAGGATCTGGCGCGCGAGCCGCGCGGGCGGCTGCGGGTCCATGCCAGCCAGACCGTCGCCAGCTACTGGCTGCCGCCGCGGCTGGTCGCGCTGCGCGAGATGCATCCGGGGATCGAGCTGCGGCTGACCGTCAGCAACACCACCCAGGTCGCCGATGCGGTGCAGGAGGGCGGCGCCGACCTGGGGCTGGTCGAGGGCGCGGTGGCGCATGGCGATCTGCACCGGCAGGTGGTGGCGCGCGACCGGCTGGTGCTGGTCATGGCGACCGATCACCCCTGGGCCGGGCGCGACGCCGTGCCCCTGGCCGGGCTGGCGGCGCAGAACTGGATCCTGCGCGAGCCGGGCTCGGGCACCCGGTCCGAGTTCGAGACCTGGATGGCCGGGCAGGGGCTTTCCGTGGCCGGGCTGCCCCTGGCGCTGGAACTGCCCTCGAACGAGGCGGTGCTGAACGCGGTGGCCGCCAGCCAATGCCTTGCCGCGCTGTCGCAACGCGCGGTGGCGCGGCCCGCCGCCGCCGGCTGGATCCGCACCCTGCCGCTGCCGGGGGCAGAGCGGCCGTTCTCGCTGCTGACCAATCCGCAGCGCTATCGCACGCGGGCGCAGCAGGCGCTGATCGGGATCCTGACGGACGAGATCCTGACGGACGAGATCCTGACGGATGAGGGCTTCGCCGCCGGCCTCCCCTAACGCGAAATGGCCTGCGCCATCGGGAGGGAAGGCGCAGGCCGTCTTCTCGGAGGCTGGCGGGGCCGGTCGCGCGGGCCCCGTTCAGCCCCGCGAGGCGACTTCGTCAGCCATGCTGGGGCTGCGACATCGGCGCGTCCTCGTCCAGCACGTCCAGCGTCGGCACGTCCTCGCCCTCGAGGATGCGGCGGGCGCGGTCGCGGTCGATGTCCCCCACCCAGGAGGCGACGACCACGGTGGCGACGCAATTGCCCAGGTAGTTCCCCAAGGCGCGGGCGATGCCCATGAACCAGTCGACCGACAGCACCAGCACCAGCCCGATGGCGGGGATGGCCGGGATCGCGGCCAGTGTCGCGGCCAGGATCACGATGGCCGAGCCCGGCACCCCATGCGCGCCCTTGGACGTCACCAGCGCCACGCCCAGGATGGCCAGAAGGTCGGTGGTGGACAGCGGCGTGTTGGTGGCCTGGGCGATGAAGACCGCCGCCAGCGTCAGGTAGATCGAGAAGGCGTCGAGGTTGAAGGAATAGCCCGTCGGCACCACCAGCCCCACGGTCGAGTCCTTGATGCCCAGGTGTTCCAGCTTGCGCATGGTCTGCGGCAGCACGGCGTCGCTGCTGGCGGTGCCGGCGACGATGCCGACCTCGGTGCGCAGGTAGCGCAGCAGCTTGAAGATGCTGAAGCCCGCCAGCCGCAGCACGAAGCCCAGGATCACGAAGACGAAGATGGCGATGGTGACATAGAACAGCCCGACCAGGTAGCCCAGCTGCGCCAGCGAGCCGATGCCGTATTGCCCGACGGTGAAGGCGATGGCGCCGAACACGCCCAGGGGCGCCAGCCGGACGATGAAATACATGATCTTGAAGGTGACGTCCCCGGTCAGCTCGATCATGTGCAAAAGCGGCTTGCCGCGCTCGCCCACCAGCGACAGGGCGCAGCCGAACAGGATCGCGACCAGCAGAACCTGCAGGATGTCGCCCTGGGCGAAGCCGCTGATCATCGTGGTCGGGATCAGCTTCATCAGGAACTCGACGGTGCCGCCGCTGCTGACTTCATGCGCGCGGTCCACATAGGCCGACAGCGCCGAGGCGTCGAGCTGGCTCACGTCGATGTTCATGCCGTGGCCGGGGCCGAACAGATAGGCGACCGCGATGCCCAGGGCCAGGGCGATGGTGGTGATGATCTCGAAATAGACGATGGCGCGGACGCCGACCTTGCCGACCTTTTTCAGGTCGCCCGCGCCGGCGATGCCATGCACGACGACGCAGAACACGATGACGGGGATCAGCATCTTGATGAGCTTGATGAACCCGTCTCCCAGCGGCTTCATCTTGGCGGCGAATTCGGGCGCGAAGAAGCCGGCGACGATCCCCAGCACCAGCGCCACGCAAACCTGTCCAAACAAGGACCTGGACCAATTCGGCATGTGTTTTCTGTTCCTCCCTGTGACGGAAGGGGGGCCGCGATGCGCCCGATGCATCTCCTCGCGCATCGGGCGCATGGCCGCGGCCGGTCCCCTCATGCCGAAGAGTGTTGGCCAAGGGCACATCCGTGTCTAATATCGATTTACCGTTAATCCATAGGGTGACGATATGAGAATGCGCCAGCTTCGCTGCTTCGTCGTCCTGGCCGAAGAGCTGAACTTCACCCGCGCCGCCCGGCGGCTGAACATGTCGCAGCCGCCGCTGAGCACGCAAATCCAGACACTTGAGCGCGAGGTCGGCGCCGAACTCATCAGCCGTACCAGCCGCAAGGTGGCGCTGACGCGGGCGGGCGCGCTGTTCCTGCCCAGGGCGCGCAACATGCTGGACCAGTATGAACGCAGCCTGCAGGAGATCCGTGAAATCCAGCAGGGCCAGGACGGATTGCTGGAAATCGGGGCAACCGGCTCGATCCTGCGCGGCGGCCTGGCCGAGTTGCTGGCGCATTTCGCCCGGCTGCACCCGCGAATCACCCTGCGCGTCCACGAACAGACCCCGGCCGCGCAGCTGACCGAGGTGCTGAGCCGGCGCACCGACGTCAGCTTCAACCGCTCGGTGCCGCGCGACGAGGAACTGGCCTATGAATACGGCTGGCGCGAAGAGATGGTGGCGCTGGTGCGCAGCGACCACCGGCTGGCCGGGCGCACCTGCGTCTCGATCGACGACCTGCGCGAGGACCAGCATGTCGTGCTGCGCCCCGACAGTTCCGATTTCGCGGCCTATGTCATGGCCTGCATCGTCGCCTCGGGCTATCGGCCGCGGGTCTCGCAGCAGGTGGTGGACGCGCAGTCGGTCCCCAGCCTGATCGTGGCGGGCTTCGGGGTCAGCATCGTGCCGGCGGGCATCGCCAGGCTGACGGCGGGGCCGCTGACCTTCCTGCCGATCCGGCCCGACCCGCCGGTTTCCGAGGTCTATATCGTCTATCACCACCGCGACCCGGTGCCGGCGCTGCAGCTGTTCCTGGCCGAGATCCGCCGCAGCCTGGGCCACGATCCGGCCGGGCCGGCGCGCTGAGGGCTCGACCCGGCGGGGGCCGCGCGGCATCATCGCGACCGGAGGTGCCCGATGACCGAGATGCTGCGCATGCTGCGCAAGCTGGCGCAGATGAACCGGCTGGCCAATGCCCGGCTGCATCGCGCCTGCGCCGCCCTGCCGCCCGGCGGATACGAGGCGCCGCGCCCGTCCTTCTTCGGCTCGATCCGCGCCACGCTGAACCATGTCCTGCTGGTCGACCGCTTCTATATCGATGCGCTGGCGGGCCGGCCGCTGGACAAGGCCGCGCTGGCCGAGGCGGGGGACTGCCCGGACCTTGCGCGGCTGGCCGAATGGCAGGCGCACGAGGACGACCGCCTGCTGGCGCTGGTCGCGGCGCTGACGCCCGACACCCTGGCGGAAATCGTGCCGGTGGATCGCGGCTCGCGCATGCAGCACGACCGCTGCGACGACCTGCTGTCGCATCTGTTCCAGCACCAGACCCATCATCGCGGGCAGGTGCATGGCCTGCTGTCGCAGGCCGGCGTGGTCCCGCCGCAGCTGGACGAATTCATCGTCGGCGACGATGCGGCGGCGCGGGCCGAGGACATGGCGCGGCTCGGCTGGACCGAGGATCAGCTGATGCGGCCCTAGTTTCGCTTTGACTTGCGGGCCGGGACAGGATAGGCGGGCGGCTTGGCTCCGCATTCCGGGCCGGCGGGCCATGGGAGGGCCCGGCCGCAAAGGGGATGGTGCCTTTCACCGGATGCGCCCCCGCATCCCCTTTCTGGCGAAGAAGATGAACGAACATGATATTGCCGCGCCCTTGGCCGCGGCGCTGGCGGCCAAGGGCTATGCCAGCCTGACCTCGGTGCAGGAAGCGGCGCTCGCGCCCGAGGCGCGGGGTCGCGACGTGCTGGTCTCGGCCCAGACCGGCTCGGGCAAGACCGTGGCCTTCGGCCTGGCCATGGCCGGCGACATCCTTGCGGGCGACACCCTGCCCGACGCAGAGCAGCCGCTGGCGCTGGCCATCGCGCCCACGCGCGAGCTGGCCTTGCAGGTGGCGCGCGAGCTGGGCTGGCTTTACGAACAGGCGGGCGCGCGCATCGCCACCTGCGTCGGCGGCATGGACTATCGCACCGAGCGCCGGGCGCTGGAGCGCGGCGCCCATATCGTCGTCGGCACCCCCGGCCGCTTGCGCGACCATATCGAGCGCGGCTCGCTGGACCTGACCGCCCTGCGCGCCTGCGTGCTGGACGAGGCGGACGAGATGTTGGACCTGGGTTTCCGCGAGGATCTGGAGTTCATCCTGGGCAGCGCGCCCGAGGAACGGCGCACGCTGATGTTCTCGGCCACCGTGCCCCCGGCCATCGAGGCGCTGGCCCGCGACTTCCAGCGCGACGCGCTGCGCATCCAGGCCATGGGCGAGGCGCGCCAGCACGGCGACATCGACTATCGCGCCCTGTCGGTGACGACCCGCGACCGCGAGCATGCCATCTTCAACACCCTGCGCTTCTACGAGGCCAGCCGGGCGATCATCTTCTGCAAGACCCGCGCCAACGTGAACCACCTGCTGGCGCGCATGGGCAATCGCGGCTTCAAGGTGGTGGCGCTGTCGGGCGAGCTGTCCCAGCAGGAACGCAGCCACGCCCTGCAAGCGCTGCGCGACGGCCGGGCGCGGGTCTGCATCGCCACCGACGTGGCGGCGCGCGGCATCGACCTGCCGGGGCTGGAGCTGGTGATCCATGCCGACCTGCCGACCAATCCCGACACGCTGCTGCACCGTTCCGGCCGCACCGGCCGGGCTGGGGCCAAGGGCACCTCGGTGCTGATCGTGCCGGCGGCGGAATACAAGCGGGCGCAGCGCCTGCTCCAGCGCGCCAAGCTGGTCGCGGAATGGGGCAAGGCCCCCTCGGCCGACGAGGTGCAGGCCCGCGACGACGCGCGGATGCTGGACCATCCCGCCCTGGCCGAGGCGCCGGGCGACGAGGCGGGATTGGCCGCGGCGCTGCTCGACCGTTTCGGTGCCGAGCGTGTCGCCTCGGCCTTCGTGCGGCTGTGGCGCGAGGGGCGCCCGGCGCCCGAGGAACTGTCGGAAAACGTGGCACCCGCGCCTGCCGCGCCGCGCGAGCGGGGCGAGTTCGGGCCGGCAGTCTGGTTCCTGCTTTCGGTCGGCCATTCCGGCCGGGCCGAGGCGCGCTGGCTTTTGCCCAAGATCTGCGAGGCGGGCGGCATCACCCGCGACGCGATCGGCGCGATCCGGGTCAAGACCGACCAGACCTTCGTGCAGATCGCCGCGCCCGCCGCGCCGAATTTCGGCGAGCGGGTGGAGCTGGAGCCGGGCCTGACCATGCGCCGGATCGAGGGCGAGCCGGTTTTCGAGACCGGCCCCGTGCGCGACAGGCGGCCCGGCCGGCATGGGTATTTGGAGAACGGAGAAACATCCGACGCGCCCCTGCGGGACAGGAAGCCGCATCGCGGCCAGCCCGCGCGCCCCGCGTGGTCGGAAGATGGGCCCAGGTCCGAGCCGAAGCCCAAGCCGGCCCGGCGTCCGGCGCTGCTGGACCCGGAGCAGGTAAAGCCCGCCCCCCGTGCCGTGCCCGACCGCGACGCCGCGCCGGAAGCGGCGGCTGAAGCCCCGCGCAAGGCCCGCTGGAGCGCCGAGAAGAAGCAGGCGCACAAGGCCGCGCCGAAAACCGCTCCGCGTGCGGAGGGGAAATCGGCGGGCTTCAAGACACATGGCGGCGCGGCGCGCCACGACCGTCCCGCGCGTGGCGACGGCGCCGAGGCGCGTCCCCGGCGCGCCGCCGGCTTCAAGTCGCACAAGCCTGCGGCCGGCGGGTCGGGCAAGGGCGGCGACAGGCCCTTTCGCGCCGGGCCGAAGCCCGGCAAGCGCTAGGCCGCCGTCGCCAGCGCCAGCCCGTCCACCACCGCGGTGAACGCCCCCGCGCGCCGCAGCTGCGCGCCGGGGCAAAGCCGCAGCGCCTCGGCGGCGACGAAGCCCATCAGGCTGGAGCCGCCGACCAGGATCACGCTGCCCACCTGTCCGGGCGCGATGCCGGCCAGCCGCAGCGTTTCGGCCGCGGCTTGCGCGAGATCCCCGCGGCAATCCGACAGCGCCGCCTCCAGCGAGGCGGGCGAGATTTCCGGCGCCAGCCCTGGCTCGACGAAGCCCATGGCGATGCGCGCGCCCTCGCCGGCATTGGCGGCGATCTTGCCGCGCTCGACGGCAAAGGCCAGCTCATGGCCCAACTCCTCGTCCAGCACCGCGACCAGCCGGTCCATCGCCTTGCGGTCCACCGCCATGCGCGCCATCCCGGCGGCCATGCGCCGCGTCTCGGGCACGTAGAGAAAGGGGATCCTGGCCCAGGTCGCTAGGTCGACATAGATCGCATTCGGCACCGGCAGCAGCCCCGGCCCCATGGCGCGGCGCAGCTGCCCGCCGTGGCCCAGGGCCGGCATGGCATGGCAGAGCGAGACCTGCTGGTCGAAATCCGTGCCCCCCAGCCGGATGCCGTGATTGGCAAGGATCTGCACCCCCGCGCCGCTGCTGCGAAAGACCGAGAAATCCGAGGTGCCGCCGCCGATGTCGACGATCAGCCCGATCTCGCCCGCGCGGCCCAAGCCATGGCTGGCCAGCGCCGCCGCCTCGGGCTCGGGCAGGAAGGCGACCTCGTCGAAGCCGGCCGCCAGGTAGCAGCCGCGCAGGTCCGCCTCGGCCTGGGCGTCGCGGGCGGGGTCGTTCGAATGGAAATGCACCGGCCGGCCGGAAAGCGCGCGGCGAAAGCGCCGGCCCGCCGCCGCCTCGGCCCGCTCGCGCAGGGCGGCGAGGAAGGCGGCGACGATGTCGCAAAGCGTGCGGCGCTTGCCGGCGATCAGCCGCGATTCGTGGAAAAGCGCCGTCCCGAGCACGCTTTTCAGCGCCCGCATGTAGCGGCCCTCGGCGCCCTGGACCAGCGCCTCGGCCGCCGCCGCGCCGATGCGCATGGCGCCGCCCTGCGCCGGGAAGAAGACGGCGGTCGGCAGGGTCTCGGCCCCCGGCTCGATGGCGATGCGCCGGGGCCGGCCGTCGTGCAGGATCGCGGCGGCCGAGTTCGAGGTTCCGAAATCGATGGCAAGCCTGTCGTCCAGCATCCCCGTGCCCCTGTCCGCAAAGCCCGCGCTGCTAGCCTTTTGCGGGGCCGGGCGCAAGTGCAACCGGCCGGAAGGGGTGCGGTCAGGCGCGATGCGCCCGCCAATGGTCGATGCCGGCCTGCGCCACCGCCTGGTCCTGCGCGGGCGTTCCCGAGGATACGCCGATGCCGCCGACGGTCTGGCCGTCGTGATCGACCGGCAGGCCGCCGCCCACCACCATCAGCCGCCCGCCGATGGCCGAGGAGATGCCCCAGGCCGGGGCGCCCGGCTGGCTGGCGGCGCCGTATTCATGCGTGGCCTTGCGCGCGGCGGCGGCGGTGAAGGCCTTGTCGATGGCGATGGTCGCCGACGTGACCTTGCCGCCGTCCATGCGGCAAAAGGCCAGGAGCTGGCCGCTTTCGTCGGTGACGGCGATGCACATGGGCACGCCGATCTCGCGGGCATGGGCCTCGGCGCCGGCGATCAGCAGGCGGGCATCGGCCTGGTCCAGTCGGGTGATGGTCAGCATGGTTTCTCCTCCTCCTTGTCGAAAATCGTTCACTCGGCCGGCGCGCCGCCGCTGTGCTGCGGGCCGGGCCGGTGCAGGGCGCCGCGGTAGCTGGCCGGCGACAGGCGCAGCGCCAGCGCGCAGACCGCAAGCACGGCCGCCAGATGCAGCGCCCAGCCGAGGGTGAAGCTGCCGGTCAGGTCGTGCAGCAGCGCCAGGATCCAGGGCGGGATCGCGGCCAGCAGGAAGCCTCCGCCCTGCATCAGCGCCGCCAGCGCCCCGGCCTGGGCGGGATCGGGCAGGTGGTCCAGCGCCACGATCATCATCAGCGAAAAGCAGCCGCCAAGCCCGGCGCCCAGCAGGAAGGCAATGGGATAGGGCGCGGCCTCGGGGCGCAGGACCAGCATGGCGAAGCCGAGCGCCTGCATGGCCAGGCAGATCCCCAGCCAGGGCCGCCGGTCGCTGCCGCGGCTGGCCAGGACCGGCGTCGCCAGCGCCGAGACCGCCTGTCCCACCGCCAGCACCGCCAGCAGCCCGCCGCTGGCACCCGCCGACCAGCCCAGATCCTGGAACGCAGGCGCAAGCCAGGCGACGGACGAGGAATAGCCGCCGTTGATCAGCCCGAAACAGGCCATCAGCAGCCAGACCCGCGGCAGGCGCAGCCAGTGCCACAACCCCTGCCGGCTGCCCTGCGGCGCGCGCGCCTCGGGCGGCAGGGCCAGCGCCACCAGCAGCGCGGTCAGCGCGGCGGGCAGCGCCAGCCAGCCAAGCGCCAGCCGCCAGCTGCCCGACCAGGCGGCGATCAGCGGTGCGGCCTGCGCGCCAAAGGCGCCGCCGCCCATCATCATCGCGGCGTAAAGCCCCATGGCCAGGTTGATGCCGCGCGGGAATTCGCGCTTGATGATGGTGGGGAACACCGCCTGAACCACCGCCGCGCCCGCGCCCAGCAGCACGGCCGAGCCCAGCATGTCCAGCGCCGAATGCGCCCACAGCCGCAGGCCCGAGCCCAGGCCCAGCACCAGCAGCGCCAGCACGGCGGCGCGTTTCGCCCCCAGCCGCGCCTGGATCTCCGGCCCCAGGAAGGCACCCGCCCCCATCAGCAGGATCGGCAGCAGCGTCAGCGCCGAAAGGCCCTGCATGGTCAGGCCGGTCTCGGCCGAGATCGGCGCCGCCAACGGGCCGACCCCGGTCAGGAAGGGCCGCAGCGCCAGCCCGACCAGGGCCACCACGGCCAGCATCAGCG
This sequence comes from Paracoccus versutus, assembly GCF_029909795.1. NCBI lineage: Bacteria > Pseudomonadati > Pseudomonadota > Alphaproteobacteria > Rhodobacterales > Paracoccaceae > Paracoccus > Paracoccus versutus. The sequence continues at coordinate 1,601,565 of NZ_CP038196.1, read as the reverse complement.
GCTGCCGGTTCGTCACGCCTGGTCCTGCCGTGCCTTCCAGCCTGCATATAGGTCGCCCGCGCCCTGGGGCCGCACGGGCAGGTAGCGAATGGCGATGGATTGCTGTTCCAGGGGCCTTGCCATCTCTTCGTAGAGCGCGGCCGTGGACAGGCCATAGGGCGCGCCGTCCTGGTTCGAATAGGCGTAATGCACATCGGCGACGCCCGCCAGCCGCATGGCGGCCAGGCACATCGGGCAGGGCTGGCCGCTGGCATAGACCGCGCAGCCGGCAAGATCGGGCGAGCCCAGCCGCAGCGCGGCAGCGCGCAGCGCCACCAGCTCGGCATGGGCGGTCGGGTCGTGGGTGGCGACGGTTTCGTTGACGCCGGTGGCCAGCACCTCGCCGCCCCGCACCACCACCGCGCCAAAGGGCCGCCCGCCCGCCTGCGCGTTGCGATGCGCCAGCATCACCGCCTGTTCCAGATAGTGCCTCGCCTTGTCGGTCATCGCCTTTCCCCTCATCTTGCGCCGGCGGCAACCAGCCGGGCCGCGATCGCGTCGAAGCCCATGCGGCGGGCATGGGCCAGCGCCGAGACCCCCTCGCCATCGGGCAGGTTCACATCGGCCCCGGCCGCGACCAGCAGGTCGACGACCTGCTGCTGGCGCGGGCCGCCATCGCCCAGGATGATCGCCTCCAGCAGCGCGGTCCAGCCCAGCCGGTTGACGTGATCGACCTCGACTCCGGCCTGGATCAGCCGGCGGACGGTCTCGACATGGCCGCGCTCGGCCGCCGGGATCAGCGCCGTGCCGCCGAAGCGGTTGGTGCTGGCCAGGTCGGCGCCATGGGCCAGCGTCAGCTCCAGGATCTCCAGATGCCCGCGCGCCCCGGCATAAAGATAGGGGCTGTCCTCGATGGCATCCCTGGCGTTCACGTCGGCGCCGGCCTCGACCAGAGCCCGCGCCGCCTCGACCCGGTTGGCATGGGTCGCCACCAGCAAGGGCGTGCGCCCCTTGGCGTCGCGCGGGTCCACGGGCACGCCGCGGGCCAGAAGCGCGCGGATGGCCGCGGCATCGCCATCGGCCGCGGCGGTGAACAGGGCGGTCTCTGGCATGGTCTGTGCCTGGACGGGCAAGGGGCTGGAGGCGCCCAGGACGAATGCGAACAGGATCGCCAGAAGCTTGTGCATGGCCTGCCTTGCTGTTGCGATTGGACCCGGCGCCGGCGGCGCGATCCCAAGCGGCCGCAGGGATCGGTTTCGCAAAGGGTATCGCGGCGGCGCAGCGAAAATAATCTCGAATATCCGAATGCTGTTTCAATATTTCGTGGAAAATAACCGCCCGAACCGCGGCCAAAGGGCCTTGCGGCGCGCGGCCGCCTGGCTTTATCGGCCAAGGACCGCGGAGCCGCGCGGCCGATGGGCTATACGCCGGACGTGCATTGTGGCTTGATGGGTCAATCTGAAATTGCCGGAGACGCGCGATGGCATCCGTCCTCATCAACCTTGTGATCTTTGCCGCGCTGATCGTCGTGCTGGTCCGCCTGCAGGGCGGGCAGCTGACGCTGTCGGTGCGGGTCTTCATCGCCCTTGTCCTGGGCACGCTGTTCGGGATCGGGCTGCAACTCGTCCATGGCACCGGCGCGCCGGCGCTGCAAACTACGATCGACTGGATCAACGTGGTGGGCAACGGCTATGTGCAGCTGTTGCAGATGGTGGTGATGCCGCTGGTCTTCGCGGCGATCCTCAGCGCGGTGGCGCGGCTGCACGACGCCTCGGCGCTCGGCCGGATCTCGGTGCTGACCCTGGGCACGCTGCTTGGCACCACCGCGATCGCGGCCTTCGTCGGCGTGGTCATGTCGCTGGCCTTCGGCCTCACCGCCGAGGGCCTGGCCCAGGGCGCGGCCGAGACCGCCCGGCTGACCGCGCTCGAGACCACCTATGCCCCGCGCGTCGCCGACCTGACGGTGCCGCAGCTGCTGTTGTCCTTCATCCCCAGGAACCCCTTTGCCGAGCTGACCGGGGCGAACCCGACCTCGATCATCGCGGTGGTGGTCTTTGCCGCCTTCCTCGGCGTCGCCGCCATCCGCCTGCTGCGCCGCGATCCCGAAAAGGGCCGCAGCCTGCTGAACCTGATCGACATCCTGCAGGCCTGGATCGGCCAGCTGGTGCGGCTGATCATGGTGCTGACCCCCTATGGCGTCATGGCGCTGATGACCAAGATGGCGGCGACCTCGAACGCGGCCGACATCCTGAACCTGGGCAAGTTCGTCGTCGCCTCCTACCTGGGCCTCGCGATCATGTTCGGGGTGCATGCCGTGCTGCTGACGCTGACCGGGGTGAACCCGCTGACCTTCTTTCGCAAGATCGTCCCGGCGCTGACCTTCGCCTTCTCCAGCCGCTCCAGCGCCGCGACCATCCCCCTCAATGTCGAGATCCAGACCCGCCGGCTGGGCGTGCCGCAGACCATCGCGTCCTTCTCGGCCTCCTTCGGGGCGACCATCGGCCAGAACGGCTGCGCCGGGCTCTATCCGGCGATGCTGGCGGTGATGGTGGCGCCGACGGTCGGCATCAACCCGCTGGACCCGGCCTGGATCATGACGCTGCTGGCCATCGTCACGCTGTCCTCGGCCGGGGTCGCGGGCGTGGGCGGCGGCGCCACCATGGCGGCGCTGATCGTGCTGCCGGCCATGGGCCTGCCGGTGACGCTGGTGGCGCTGCTGATCTCGGTCGAGCCGCTGATCGACATGGGGCGCACGGCGCTCAACGTCTCGGGCTCGATGACGGCAGGCACGGTCACCTCGCAGATCCTCGGCCAGACCGACAAGGCCGTCCTGCAAAGCCGGGAAGAGCGCGGCCTGCAAAACGCCTGACGACATCCCGGCGCCGCCCGCAGACGCTGCGCCGGACTTCTTCGTTCCCCAAATACCCATGCGACGGCGCGCGCTGTCGCCGGTTCAGCCGAATGCGTCCCGCACCGGGCTTTTCGACAGCGCCACCAGCTTCTCGCGCAGCCGCAGCGCCAAGGGCGACAGCGGCCGGCGCTTCAGGTCCAGGAGGTAATAGGGCGAGACGCGGATCTCATGCGGCACCTGCAGCATGGCGAAGCCCGCCCCGACCGGCGGCCGGATCAGCAGCTCCGCCACCTCCTCGGACATCGGCGCCACCGCGTCGCTTTGCGCCAGATAGGCGATGGTCAGCAGCAGCGAGGGGCTGTTGACGATGTTCTTCGGCTCGGACAGGCCGACATCGGCAAAGGCCGCCAGCGCCGCCTCGCGGATCGGCGCGCCGCGCTGCTGCATGATCCATTCCTGCCCGGCCAGTTCGGTCAGCGTGACCGGGGCGGCGCGGCCCAGCGGGTGGCTCGACCGCACGAGGAAGGCCACCTTCTCGTCCCGCATCGGCAGGATGTTGAAATCCTGGCTGTCGAATTCCGGCAGGATGCGGGCCAGGACGAAATCCATCTCTCCGGCCGCCAGGTGCAGCAGCAACTCGCGCGAGGGCATGACGTCCACGGTGATGTCGGCATCCGGCGCGCCCTGCTTGATCTCGCGGATGGCCGAGACCAGGTAGCTGACCGCCGGCCCCGTCACCGCCCCCACCCGCAGCGCGCCGCCGAAGCCCTCGCGCAGCGCCTGCACCTCCGAGGCCATGCTGAACATCTCGCGCAGGATGACGCGGGCGCGGCGCAGCACGGCGCGGCCGATCTCGGTCGGCTCCATGCCCTTGGGCTGGCGCAGGAACAGCTGCGCGCCGACCTGGTTCTCGATCTCGGCCAGCATGCGCGATGCGGCAGGCTGGGTCATGCCGACCCGCTCGGCCGCCAGCTGCAGCTGGCCGGTTTCGGCGATCTGCTGGATCAGCCGCAATTGCGCGGGCTTCAGCATCAGGCGGGCAGGGGGTAATGACATGACGATTCCGATATGCAGACTGCAGGCGATGTAATTTTACCATTATGTCGTTTCATGGCTAGATCAAGCGCAACCGCCAGGCTGCGCGGCGCCGCCTGGCCGATCTGCGCGGGGGACCATGCCATGTTTCTGTCGCAATTGCTTTTGCCGGGTGGCGGGCGCGGGGTTGCCTTGCGCGAAGGCGATGCCGCGCATCTGGTTCCGGGGGCCGAGAGCACCCGCGACCTGGCGCAGGCCGCCATCGCTGCCGGCCGCGGGCTGGCCGAGGAGGCTGCGCGCCGCGGCCGCGGCGCGCCGGTCGACCTGGCCCAGGCCCTGGCCGAGGGGCGGGTGCTGCCGCCCGTCGACCATCCCGACCCCGCGCATCTGCACCTGACCGGCACCGGGCTGACGCATCTGGGCTCGGCCGCGACGCGGGATGCGATGCATGGCGCACCCGATGCGGGCGAGCTGACCGACAGCATGAAGATGTTCCGCATGGGGCTCGAGGGCGGCAAGCCGCGTCCGGGCGAGGCGGGTGTGCAGCCCGAATGGTTCTACAAGGGCAACGGCCATGCCGCCGTGGCGCCGGGCGCGCCGCTTGCCTCGCCCGCCTTCGCGCTCGACGCGGGCGAAGAGCCCGAGATCGCCGGGCTCTACCTCATCGGCCCCGACGGCACGCCCTTTCGCCTGGGCTTTGCGCTTGGCAACGAGTTCTCGGACCATGTGACCGAACGGGGCAACTACCTCTGGCTCGCCCATTCCAAGCTGCGCCCGGCCAGCTTCGGCCCCGAGATGCTGCTGGGCGCGCTGCCGCAGCATGTCGAGGGCAGCAGCCGCATCCTGCGCGACGGGGCGGTGCTTTGGGAAAGGCCCTTCCTGTCGGGCGAGGCGAACATGAGCCACAGCATCGCCAACCTGGAACACCATCATTTCAAATATGCGCTGTTCCGCCAGCCGGGCGACGTGCATGTGCATTTCTTCGGCACGGCGACGCTGTCCTTTGCCGACGGCGTCCATGCCCGGCCGGGCGACGTGTTCCAGATCGAGGCCCCCGCGCTCGGCCTGCCGCTGCGCAACCCGCTGGTCCAGCTGCCCAACGATGCGGCGCCGGTCGCCGTCGCCACTCTCTAGAGGTCGCCCATGTCGTCCAGCACCCCGTCCTTTACCCCCGCCCCATGGCCGCGCAAGCTGCGCTCGCAGCATTGGTATGGCGGCAATTCGCGCGACACGATCTATCACCGCGGCTGGATGAAGAACCAGGGCTATCCGCATGACCTGTTCGACGGCCGCCCGGTGATCGGCATCCTGAACACCTGGTCGGACCTGACGCCCTGCAACGGCCACCTGCGCGAACTGGCGGAAAAGGTGAAGGCGGGCGTGTGGGAGGCCGGCGGCTTTCCGGTCGAGGTGCCGGTGTTCTCGGCCAGCGAGAACACCTTCCGCCCGACCGCGATGATGTTTCGCAACCTCGCGGCGCTGGCCATCGAAGAGACGATCCGCGGCCAGCCCATCGACGGGGCGGTGCTGCTGGTGGGCTGCGACAAGACCACGCCCAGCCTGCTGATGGCGGCGGCCTCGACCGACATTCCCTCGATCGTCGTCACCGGCGGGCCGATGCTGAACGGCTGGTTCCGGGGCGAGCGCATCGGCTCGGGCACGCATCTGTGGAAGTTTTCCGAGGCGGTGAAGGCCGGCGAGATGACCCAGGCCGAGTTCCTCGAGGCCGAGGCGAGCATGTCGCGCTCATCCGGGACCTGCAACACCATGGGCACCGCCTCGACCATGGCCAGCATGGCCGAGGCGCTGGGGATGGCGCTGTCGGGCAATGCCGCGATCCCGGCGGTGGATTCGCGCCGCCGCACCATGGCGCAGCTGTCGGGCCGGCGCATCGTGCAGATGGTCAAGGACGACCTGAAGCCCAGCGACATCCTGACCAAGCAGGCCTTCGAGAACGCGATCCGCACCAATGGCGCCATCGGCGGCTCGACCAACGCAGTGGTGCATCTGCTGGCGCTGGCCGGCCGGGTCGGGGTCGATGTGACGCTGGCGGACTGGGACCGGCTGGGGCGCGACGTCAAGACCATCGTGAACCTGATGCCCTCGGGGAAATACCTGATGGAGGAGTTCTTCCATGCCGGCGGCCTGCCGGTGGTCATCAAGCGGCTGGGCGAGGCCGGGCAGCTTCACAAGGACGCGCTGACCGTCAGCGGCGCCACGATCTGGGACGAGGTCAAGGAGGTGGTGAACTGGAACGAGGAGGTGATCCTGCCCGCCGACCGGCCGCTGACCGACCAGGGCGGCATCGCCGTGCTGCGCGGCAACCTGGCGCCGAACGGGGCGGTGCTGAAGCCCTCGGCCGCCAGCCCGCACCTGATGGTGCATCGCGGCCGGGCGGTCGTCTTCGAGGACATCGACGACTACAAGGCCAGGATCGGGGACGAGGCGCTGGACATCGACGAGACCTGCGTCATGGTGCTGAAGAACTGCGGGCCCAGGGGCTATCCCGGCATGGCCGAGGTCGGCAACATGGGCCTGCCGCCCAAGGTGCTGCGCAAGGGCATCACCGACATGGTGCGGGTGTCCGATGCGCGCATGTCGGGCACCGCCTATGGCACCGTGGTCCTGCACACCTCGCCCGAGGCGGCGGCGGGCGGGCCGCTGGCCGTGGTGCGCGACGGCGACATGATCGCGCTCGACGTGCCGAACCGCCGGCTGCACCTGGACATTTCGGACGCGGAACTGGCGGCGCGGCTGGCCGAATGGCGGCCGCTGCCCGACCAGCCCGCCAGCGGCTATGCCTGGCTGCACCAGCAGCATGTCATGGGCGCGGATACCGGCGCGGACCTGGATTTCCTGCGCGGCTGCCGCGGCAACCCGGTCGGAAAGGACAGCCACTGATGCGGATCGCGCTCGTCGGCATCGGCAAGATCGCGCTGGACCAGCACGTCCCGGCGCTGGCGGCCAGCCCCGACTGGGAACTGGCAGCGACCGTCAGCCGGCATGGAAGGGTCGAGGGGGTCGAGGGTTTTGCGCGCATCGAGGACATGCTGGAGGCCCGCCCCGATATCGGCGCGGTCAGCCTGTGCCTGCCGCCCGTGCCGCGCTTTCAGGCGGCGCAGGCGGTCTTGCGCGCCGGCCGGCACCTGATGCTGGAAAAGCCGCCCGGCGCGACGCTCTCCGAAGTCCATATCCTGCGTGACCTGGCGCAGGCGCAGGGCGTGACGCTGTATGCCAGCTGGCATTCGCGCATGGCCCATGCGGTGGCGGCGGCCAAGGCCTGGCTGGCCGGCCGCGTGATCCACGAGGGCCGGATCACCTGGCGCGAGGACGTGCGCAAATGGCATCCCGGCCAGGACTGGATCTTTCAGGCCGGCGGCATGGGCGTCTTCGACCCCGGCATCAACGCGCTGTCGATCCTGACCGAGATCCTGCCGATGCCGGTGCATGTCACCGCGGCCGAGCTGGACTTCCCGCAGAACCGCCAGGCCCCCATCGCCGCGCGGCTGAACCTGTCGCATGGGATCGCGGCCGATTTCGACTTCCGCCAGCAGGGCCCGCAGACCTGGGACATGGAGTTCCAGACCGACGCCGGCCAGCTGGCGCTGCGCCTGGGCGGCAACCTGCTGGAGATCGACGGCCACCCGGCGACGGGCGAGGCCAGCATCATGGGCGAATACCCGGCGCTCTACGCCCGCATGGCGGCGCTGGTGCGCAAGGGCGCCTCCGACGTCGACCTCTCCCCCATGGTCCTGACCGCCGACGCCTTTACCCTCGGCAGCCGCCGGATCGTCGAGCCCTTCGTTTTCTAGTAGGCCGCTGAAAAAAGGGTTTTGACGGGGCCCCGTGGCGGAATTCGTTCTGGATTCGGCGGCGACCGGCCTGAAAACCGGGCATTTTCGGCAGGATTGAGGCGACTTTCCCGGTTCCCGGCCCAAGCTCTCCTGTCGCACGCAGCAGCCTGCCAGGGGCCGGCGCCGGCACGGCGAAACCGCCGGCTAGCGCTTTCTCTGTTCCCCAAATACTCCCCGCCGGAGGCAGCGGCCAAGGGCCGCTTTCCGGGCTCAGGCGAGTTCCAGGTTCAGGCTTTTCTCGAAGGCGGTGCGATAAAGCTGCGACAGCTCGGCCAGGGGCGCGGCATCGCCGCCAAGGACCACCGTCTCGCCGCCGAAGCTGCCGGCCGTCGCCAGCGGCACGCCGGCCGCCGCGGCCGCATCGGCCAGCTTGGCCGCGTTCCCGGCGGTGCAGGCGACCAGGTAGCGCGCCTGGTCCTCGCCGAAAAGCTGGGCGATCCCGGCGCTGTCCAGCGTCACGCCCAGGCCTGCCGCCTCGGCCAGTTCGAAGGCCGCCAGCGCCAGCCCGCCATCCGACAGGTCGGCCGCGGCCCGGACCAGCCCGCCATGCGCGCGCAGGAATTCGCCATTGCGGCGCTCGGCGGCCAGGTCCACGGGCGGCGCGTCGCCGGCCTCGATGCCGAAGGCCTCGGCGGCCAGCGCCGACTGGCCCAGGTGGCCCCGCGTCTCGCCGATGACCAGCGCCAGGTCGCCCTCGGCCGGCAGGCCGGCGATCAGCCCGTCCAGGTCGGCGATCAGCCCGACGCCGCCGATGGTGGGCGTGGGCAGGATGCCCTTGCCGTCGGTCTCGTTGTAAAGCGAGACGTTGCCCGAGACGATGGGGAAATCCAGCGCCGCGCAGGCCTCGCCGATGCCCTTGATGGCGCCGACCAGCTGGCCCATGATCTCGGGCTTTTCCGGGTTGCCGAAGTTCAGGTTGTCGGTGGTGGCCAGCGGCAGGGCGCCGCAGGCGGTCAGGTTGCGGTAAGCCTCGGCCACCGCCTGCTTGCCGCCCTCATAGGGGTTCGCCCGGACATAGCGCGGCGTCACGTCGCTGGTGAAGGCCAGCGCCTTCTTCGTGCCATGCACCCGCACCACCCCGGCGCCCAGGCCGGGGCGGCGGATGGTATCGGCGCCGACCTGGGTGTCGTATTGTTCCCAGACCCAGCCCTTGTGGGCGTAGCTGGGGCTGCCGATCAGCGCCTTCAGCGCCGCGATCGGGGCAAGGGCGGGCAGGGCGGGCATCTCGGGAGCGGCAGGCGTTTCCACCCAGGGGCGGTCGTATTCCGGCGCGCTGGAGGAAAGCTTGGACAGCGGCAGGTCGGCCTTGACCTCGTTGCCGTGGACGATCAGGAAACGGTCCTCGGCGATGGTCTCGCCGACGATGGCGAAGTCCAGGTCCCATTTCTCGAAGATCGCCCGCGCCTCGGCCTCCTTCTCGGGCTTCAGCACCATGAGCATGCGTTCCTGCGACTCGGACAGCATCATCTCATAGGCGGTCATGGCGGTTTCGCGCTGCGGTACGGCGTCCAGCACCAGCTTGATGCCCAGGCCCCCCTTGTCGCCCATCTCGACCGCCGAGCAGGTCAGCCCGGCCGCGCCCATGTCCTGGATCGAGATCACGCTGTCGGTCTGCATCAGCTCCAGGCAGGCTTCCAGCAGGCATTTCTCGGTAAAGGGGTCGCCGACCTGCACGGTCGGGCGCTTTTCCTCGATGGTGTCGTCGAACTCGGCCGAGGCCATGGTGGCACCGCCGACGCCGTCGCGCCCGGTCTTGGCGCCCAGGTAGACCACCGGCATGCCCACGCCCGAGGCGGCCGAATAGAAGATCTTGTCGCTGTCGGCCAGGCCCGCGGCAAAGGCGTTCACCAGGCAGTTGCCGTCATAGCTGCGGTGAAAGCGCACCTCGCCGCCCACGTTCGGCACGCCGAAGGCATTGCCATAGGCGCCGATCCCCTCGACCACGCCCTTGACCAGATGCGCGGTCTTGGGATGCTCGGGCCGGCCGAAGGACAACGCGTCCATGGCGGCGATGGGGCGGGCGCCCATCGTGAAGACGTCGCGCAGGATGCCGCCGACGCCGGTCGCGGCGCCCTGGTGCGGTTCGATATAGCTGGGGTGGTTGTGGCTCTCCATCTTGAAGACCACGGCCTGGCCGTCGCCGATGTCCACGACGCCCGCGTTCTCGCCCGGACCGCAGATCACCTGCGGGCCGGTGGTCGGCAGGGTGCGCAGCCATTTCTTGGACGACTTGTAGGAGCAATGCTCGTTCCACATGGCCGAGAAGATGCCGAGTTCGGTGAAGCTCGGCTCGCGACCGATGATCTCGAGGATGCGCTGGTATTCGTCGGGCTTGAGCCCGTGCGCGGCGATCAGTTCCTCGGTGATCTGCGGTTCGTTCATGTCCTGGCGCCTTTCCCCCGGTTTTGCGGCCTTTTAAGCGGCGGCGAAGGGTTAGGAAAGGGGCCCGCGCGCGGGGCCGGGAAAAACCGCGGCCGGCGGGGCAAAAAAAAAGCCGGGCATGAAGCCCGGCTCAAGTCCAACAGGGAGGTTGAAGGTGATGAGAGTTTCCTCAAACCATCGCCTTCGAGATCGGAAATATGTGCAGTCGGCGAACGGTTCAAGGATCATTTCCGCATTGCAGCACATGCCCGATATGCATTCTGCGAATGCCTCGGGCAAAGCCGTGCGGCATCTGCCCGTTTCGCGCTCATCCCGCGGAGGGGTCGGCGGCCTGTTCCTCGGTCTGCTGGCGGCGCAGGGACTGGATCTCCTCCAGCACGAAATCGCGGAAGGCGGCGACGCGGCGCGAGGCGCGCAATTCCTCGGGGAAGGCCAGGAAGACCGGCACCTCGCCCGACTGGATGTCGGGCAACACGCGGGTCAGGCTGAGGAAATCCGACGACAGGTAATCCGGCAGGACGCCGATGCCGACATGGTTCAGCACGCCTTGCAGCACGCCGAAGTAATTGTTCACCATCAGGGTCGAGCTGACGTTGCGCGCCAGCAGCATCTGCGACAGCACCGCGCCCGAGCTGACCTGCGGCGTCTGCGGGTTCTGGCAGATCAGCCGGTGCGGCCCCAGATCCTCCAGCGTCTCGGGGGTGCCGGCCTTGGCCAGATATTCCGGCGTGGCATAAAGCCGCATGCGAATGTTCAGCAGCCGGCGGCGGATCAGATCCTGCTGGTTCGGCTCTTTCATGCGGATGGCCACGTCGGCCTCGCGCATGGGCAGGTCCAGCACGCGTTCTTCCAGCATCAGGTCGATCTTGAGATCGGGATAGCGATCGTAAAGCTTGGCCAGCCGCGGCACCAGCCACATGGTGCCGAAGCCGGTGGTGGTCGTGACCTTGAGTTCGCCGAAGACGCTTTCCTCGCTGTCGCGGATGCGGGCGGCGGTGGTGTCGAGCTTGCGGACCATGGAAGAGGTCGCCTCGAACAGCAGTTCCCCCTGTTCGGTCAGGATCAGCCCGCGGGCATGACGGTGAAAAAGGGTGGTGCCCAGCGAATCCTCCAGCGCGCGGATCTGGCGGCTGACGGCGGACTGGGACAGGTGCAAAACATCGCCCGCGTGGGTCAGGCTGCCCGCGTCGGCGACGGCGTGAAATATTCTTAACTTATCCCAGTCCATAACAGTGCTTTCTTGCGGCATCAGCCATGCAATCCGTGCAACCCTTATCACAGAAGGTTAGCGGAACAAGCCTGCAAAACGCCAAGAAAACCCTTTCTCGGACAGTGTTGCTTACCCACAATGCGCAGCGAATGGCCACCCGGCGAGCAGGGGCAGGCCAGGCCTGTGCAAATCCCGTCCGGGGTGCCGATTCGGACCGGCGAAACGTCACGCGCTTTTGAACTGCGCCGGGTGGTCTGGGGCAGGGTCCGGGCGGGTGCCCCCGACCGGGCGCGGGACCGGGCCGCGCGACCTTCTGCCGCAAGGGCGGCCCGCCGCTGCCGCCCCTGCGTCCCGCCGGCAGGGGAATCGGCCGGGAAAACCCGTGCTGGGGCGGCCCCAAAGGCCTTGCCTCGCCGCACTCCCCGGCCCGGCGGCGGGGTGACATAAATCATGGCATTCCGGCGCGGCGCATCCTAAAAAAGGCCATTCGCGAGCAGGAGGCTAGTCATGGCGGTGGGCGTATTCGATTCGGGTCTGGGCGGGCTGACTGTTCTGGCCGCCATCGCCGCCCGGATGCCCGACCTGCCGCTGGTCTATCTGGGCGACAATGCCCATACCCCCTATGGCGTGCGCGACGCCGAGGACATCTTCGGCCTGACCTGCGCCGGGGTCGAGCGGCTTTGGGCCGAGGGCTGCGATCTGGTGATCCTGGCCTGCAACACCGCCTCAGCCGCCGCGCTCAAGCGCATGCAGGAGACCTGGCTGCCCGCGGATAAGCGCGTGCTGGGGGTCTTCGTGCCGATGATCGAGGCACTGACCGAGCGCGGCTGGGGCGACAATTCGCCCCCGCGCGAGGTGGCGGTGAAGCATGTGGCGCTGTTCGCCACGCCCGCCACCGTGGCAAGCCGCGCCTTCCAGCGCGAGCTGGCCTTTCGCGCCATCGGCGTCGATGTCGAGGCCCAGCCCTGCGGCGGCGTCGTCGATGCCATCGAGATGGGCGACGAGATCCTGGCCGAGGCGCTGGTGACATCCCATGTCGAGGCGCTGTTGCGCCGGATGCCGCATCCCGAGGCGGCGATCCTGGGCTGCACGCATTACCCGCTGGTGCAGGCCGCCTTCCAGAAGGCGCTGGGGCCGGGGGTCAAGGTCTATTCCCAGCCCGACCTGGTCGCCGAAAGCCTTGATGACTATCTTGAGCGCCATCCTGAAATGCTGGGCGCGGGCACCCGTTCGCGCTTCCTGACCACGGGCGATCCCGAGCGCGTCTCGGGCAAGGCCACGCAATTCCTCCGCCATCCGATCAGGTTCGAAAGCGCCTGAACAAGGAAAGCTTGCAACATGAAGTCATTGAAGAAAAGACGCCGGATCCAGATCCTGATAGCCGCCGCCGTGGCCCTTGTGCTGGCCGTCGGGCTGATCGGCTACGGGTTTCGCGACGGCATCAACCTTTACCGCTCGCCCAGCCAGATGACCGAGAACCCGCCCGAGGTGGGCGAGGTGTTCCGCCTGGGCGGCCTGGTCGAGGACGGCAGCCTGGTGCGCGGCGCCAGCGAGACGGTGACCTTCCGCGTGACCGACGGCGGCGCCACCATCCCGGTGCGCTTTACCGGCGTGCTGCCCGACCTGTTCTCGGAAGGCCAGGGCATGATCGGCACCGGGCGAATGGAGGGCGAGACCTTCGTCGCCTCGGAAATCCTGGCCAAGCACGACGAGAACTACATGCCGCGCGAAGTCATGGATTCGCTGAAGGAGCAGGGCGTCTACCAGGAGCCGAACTCCTGACGCAACGCGCGCCCGGTTAACGGCCGGTTAACCGGATTTCTCCAGCCTTGGTCCGCTTCAGGATTGGGGGCTGGACATGAAGACAGTAACGCAGATCGCGGCCGAGATCGTCGCGCGTGAGGGGGGCTACGTCAACGACCCCGACGATCCGGGCGGGGCGACGAAATTCGGCGTCACGCTGGCGACCCTGCAGCGGCTGGGGATCGACAAGACCGGCGACGGGCGGGTCGACGTGGCGGATGTCAGGGCGTTGACCCGCGCCGATGCCGAGCGCATCTTCGTCGAGCATTATTTCCGCCGCCCGCGGCTGGCGGAACTGCCGGTCTCGGTGCAGGCCTCGGTCTTCGACATGTATGTCAATGCCGGTGCCAATGCGGTGAAGATCCTGCAACGGCTGGCCACGCGCATGGGCTTTGCGGCCACGGACGACGGCGTGGTCGGGCCGCGCACCATCCAGGCTGCGCAGCAGGCCGATGCGGCGGCGCCGGGCTATTTCGCCGATGCCTACGGGATCGCGCGGCGCAACTATTACTACGCATTGGGCGATGCGCGCCCGGCCAGCCGCAAATACGCCCGCACCAGAACGGGGGGCAAGGGCGGCTGGATCCTGCGGGCCGAGGAGTTCATCTCGGCCAAGTATCACCTGACGGCGGCCGAGCATCGGGCGAGGGTGGCGAAATGGGGCTGATGGACCGTTTCCTGGGCGCCAGCGGCGCCGTCACCACCGTCGCCAATGCCGCGACCGGCGTGGCCGAGGTGTTCCGCGAGAACGCGACGCGGCGCATGGAACTGGACGAAGAGGCCTATGCCCGCGCCATCGCCCAGCTTTCCGGCGAGTTCGCCGCCCAGCCGTGTGGTTGGTTCGACGCGATGATGAACGGGCTGAACCGGCTGCCGCGGCCGCTGATGACGCTGGGGACGGTGGGGCTGTTCACCTATGCCATGGCCGATCCCGAGGGTTTCGGCCTGCGGATGGAGAACCTGAACCTGGTGCCCGAGCCGCTCTGGTGGCTGCTGGGCGCCATCATCAGCTTCTATTTCGGCGCGCGAGAGGCGCATTACTTTCGCAGCCGGCCCATGCTGCCCGTCCCGCCGCGCAAGGCAGGCGCCGAGGACGCGCCGGCCGCATCCCAGGCGCCGCTGATGACGGCCGAGCCCTTCGAGGACAACCCGGCCCTGCGGGATTGGGCCGCGGCCGGCGCGGCGCGCTAGCGATGCTGTGACAATCTGGCAGGTGCGGGGGGCTGGTTTGCCGCCCGCACCGCGGCTATCCTGCGGCGCAGCCACCCCCGGAGGAAGCCCATGATCGCTGAACTTGGCCATTTTGCACTGATCCTGGCCTTTGTCGTGGCCCTGTTCCAGATGGTCGTGCCGATGATCGGTGCCAGCAAGGGCTGGAGCGGCTGGATCGACTCCGCCCGCCCTGCCGCGCTGGCGCAGTTCGGGCTGGTCGGCATTTCCTTCGCGGCGCTGACCATGGCCTTCGTGACCTCGGATTTCTCGGTCGCGCTGGTCTACCAGAACTCGCACACCGCCAAGCCGATGATCTACAAGATCAGCGGCGTCTGGGGCAACCACGAGGGCTCGATGCTGCTGTGGGTGCTGATCGTGGCGCTGTTCGGCGCCATGGCGGCCGTCTTCGACGCCAACCTGCCGCCCAAGCTGCGGGCGCGGGTGCTGTCGGTGCAGGCCTCGATCGGCGCGGCCTTCCTGGCCTTCACCCTGTTCACCTCGAACCCCTTCCTGCGCATGGAAAGCCCGCCCTTCGACGGGCGCGACCTGAACCCGCTGCTGCAGGATCCGGGCCTCGCCTTCCATCCGCCCTTCCTTTACCTCGGCTATGTCGGGCTCAGCATGGCCTTCAGCTTTGCCGTCGCCGCGCTGATCGAGGGGCGGGTCGATGCCGCTTGGGCGCGCTGGGTCCGGCCCTGGACGCTGGCGGCCTGGGTGTTCCTGACCATCGGCATCGCGCTGGGGTCCTGGTGGGCCTATTACGAGCTGGGCTGGGGCGGCTTCTGGTTCTGGGATCCGGTGGAAAACGCCAGCTTCATGCCCTGGCTGATCGCCGCCGCGCTGCTGCATTCCGCCATCGTGGTGGAAAAGCGCGAGGTGCTGAAAAGCTGGACCATCCTGCTGGCGATCATGGCCTTCGGCTTTTCGCTGATCGGCACCTTCATCGTGCGCTCGGGCGTCATCACCTCGGTCCACAGCTTCGCCAGCGATCCGCAGCGCGGCGTGTTCATCCTGGCGATCCTGGCCTTCTTCGTCGGCGGCGCGCTGCTGCTTTACACCTTCCGCGCCGCCTCGATGCAGGCGCGGGGCGCCTTCGCCCCCGTCTCGCGCGAGGGGGCGCTGGTCCTGAACAACATCCTGCTGGCGGTCTCGACCTTCGTGGTCTTCATCGGCACGGTCTGGCCGCTGGTGGCCGAGATGCTGTGGGACCGCAGGCTGTCGGTCGGCGCGCCCTTCTTCGAACAGGCCTTCACGCCCTTCATGGTGGCGCTGGCGATCATCCTGCCGGTCGGCGCCATCCTGCCGTGGAAGCGCGGCAGGCTGAAGCGCGCGCTTTACCCGCTGCGCGGCGCGCTGGTCTTTGCCGGGGCGGTGATGGCGCTGGTCTTTGCCGTCTCGACCGGCCATTCGGCGCTGGCGGTGATCGGCGCGGGCCTGGGCGCCTGGCTGGTCGCGGGCGCGGCCGCCGACCTGTGGCTGCGCACCGGCAATTCCGGCCTTGCGCGCCTGCGCCGGCTGCCGCGCGCCGATTGGGGCAAGGCCGTGGCCCATTCCGGGCTGGGCGTCACCTTCATTGGCATCAGCCTGCTGATGGCCTGGCAGGTCGAGGACATCCGCGTGGCCCGGATCGGCGAGACCTTTACCGTCGCCGGCTACGACATCACCCTGGACAGCGTCGAAGAGCGTCCGGGCCCCAACTACAACTCGATCATCGCCGCGATGAGCGTCGATCGCGACGGGCGGCAGGTCGCACTGCTGCATCCCGAAAAGCGGGTCTATCCGGTGCAATCCATGCCCACGACCGAGGCGGCGATCCAGAACGGGCTGTTCCGCGACCTCTACCTGGTCATCGGCGACGAGCAGCAGGACGGCGGCTGGGCGGTGCGGGTCTATATCAAGCCCTTCGCCAGCTGGATCTGGCTGGGTTCGGCGCTGATGGCGCTTGGCGGCTTCATCAGCCTGTCGGACCGGCGCTATCGCGTCGCCGCCGGTGCCCGCCATGCCCGCGTCGCGCCCCAGCCGGCGGAGTAGCCCATGCGCGCCCTGATCCTGTGCCTGTCGCTGCTGCTTGCGCTGCCCGCCCTGGCCGTCCAGCCCGACGAAGTGCTGTCCGACCCGGCGCTGGAGGCGCGGGCGCGCGAGATCTCCAAGACCCTGCGCTGCCCGGTCTGCCAGGGCGAGACCATCGACGAATCGAATGCCGCCATCAGCCGCGATCTGCGGCTTTACCTGCGCGAGCGCCTGGTCGCCGGCGACAGCGACGGCGAGGCGGTGCAGGCCATCGCCGACCGTTTCGGCGAATATGTCCTGTTCGAGCCGCCGGCGCGCGGGGCGAACTGGCTGCTTTACCTGGCCGGGCCGGTCATGGCGCTGCTGGCGCTGCTGGTGGGCTGGCGCTTCATCCGCTCGCGCGGCCTGGCCGAGGAAGGGCCGGCCAAGCTCAGCGACGAGGAAAAGGCCCGGCTGGAGCGGATCCTGCGCGACTGACGCAGGGTCGGGGCTTTCCCGCCGCGCCCCGCCCCGGCAGGATGGCCGAAACCGGGGGAGGGGCAGGATGAGCTTTCAGACCATCGAATTCACGCATCGAGACGGCATCGCAAGGCTGGCGCTGAACCGGCCCGACGTGGTCAACGCGCTCAACCGCGCCATGCGGGCCGAGATCGTCGCGGCGCTGACGGACCTGCCGCCGGGCACGCGCTGCGTGGTGCTGACCGGGAACGGGCGCGGCTTCTGCTCGGGCCAGGATCTGACCGATGCCACCGGCGGGTTCGACGTGGAAACCATTCTGCGCGAGGAATACGAGCCGATGCTGGCCGCCATCTCGGACGCGCCGGTGCCGGTGATCGCCGCGGTGAACGGCATCGCGGCGGGGGCGGGGGCCAACCTGGCGCTGGCCGCCGATGTGGTCATCGCCGCGGAAAGCGCCAGTTTCGTGCAGGCGTTCAGCCGGATCGGCCTGATCCCGGATGCGGGCGGGACGTTCATCGTGCCGCGTTCGGTCGGGGTGCCGCGCGCCATGGGGATGATGCTCTTCGCCGACCGCATCCCGGCGGCGAAGGCGGCGGAATGGGGGCTGATCTGGGAGGCGGTGCCGGACGCCGAGTTCGAAACCGTGGTGGCCGCGCGGGCCCAAGCCCTGGCCCAGGGGCCGACCGCGGCCTTCCTGGCGATCCGGCAGGCCCTGCGCGCCTCGGGCGGCAACGACATGGCCGGGCAGTTGCGGCTGGAGGCTAGGCTGCAAGGCGACATGGCCCGCACGGCGGATTTCGCCGAGGGCGTCGCCGCCTTCCTGGAAAAGCGCGCGCCCCGCTTCAACGGGCGCTGAATCGGGGGGCTGAGCCCGCCTAGCCGATGCGCTTGAAGCGCGGCACCCCCAGGCGGTTGTCGAAGAAGGGCACCGTCGGCGGCGGGGCCAGCGGCCCGTCGCCGGCCCCGGCCAGCAGGCTTGCCACCTCGGCCAGCACCACCTCGGTGATGAAGGGCAGGTCCAGCGCCCGCGCCTCGGGCAGGGGCACCCAATGCAGATGCGAAAGCTCATCGCAGGCGGCGCTGAAATCGTGGCGGTCGCCGTGCAGCCGCTCGGCGTCCAGCAGCAGGAAGCGCGCGTCGAAGCGGCGGGGCCGGCCGGGCGGGGTGATGGCGCGGAACATGTAGATCAGCGCCGAGGCATCCGGCGCCAGCCCGGCGCCGGCGTAATGGTCCCAGCCCTCGGGCGCGGGGCCGGGGGGGCCGGTCAGCAGGCCGGTTTCCTCGGCCAGTTCGCGCAGGGCGGCGGCGGCCAGCGCCAGGGGCGTGACCTGTGATCCGTTGCGCGGCTCGGCCGCCAGCAGCGCCGAGGTCCGGGGCGGCAGTTCGCCGGCCAGGCGCACCTGCGCATCGCCCGCATCCACCGCGCCGCCGGGAAAGACGTATTTCGAAGGCATGAACACGGCCGAAGCCCCGCGCTGCCCCATCAGCACCGAAGGCCCGCCCTGGGCGTTGCGGTCCAGCACGATGACGGTGGCGGCATCGCGGATCGGCTGCTCGGCGGCGTCGCGCGTCGGGGCGGGGGTTCCGGCCATGGTGCTCACGACGCGGCGGCCTCGATCGCGGCAGGCTCGATCGAGGCGGGCTCGGCGCCGAAGCCATGCATCCGGCGCGCCCATTGGAAGCCGATCATCCCGCCCTTGATCCGCGGCAGCAACAGCAGCGACAGCACCACCGCGCCCAGGCCGAAGCCGATCAGCATGGCCATGGCCGAGGGGCGATACATCATGAAGATCGCCAGCAGCAGCGGCGCACCCAGATGCGAGACCAGCAGGATGGTCAGATAGGCCGGGCCGTCGTCGGCGCGCTGGTGGTGCAGTTCCTCGTGGCAATGCGGGCAGGTGGGGCTGACCGACAGATAGCCCCGAAACAGCCGGCCCTGCCCGCAAGAGGGGCAGCGCCCAAGCGCGCCGCGCAGCATGGCCGGCTTGACGGGACGTTCGGGCAGGGCGGTGTCGGAATAGGCATGAGGCATGGGCGCGTTCCTTTCCTGTTCCGCCTTTATCTAGGGGATGCGGCCCATAAAGAAAAGCGCGCCGTAAGTCGGGAATTGCCGCGACAAAGGGACGCAGCGGCAATCAGGCCGCAATTCCGGGCGCGGCCATGACGATTCGATTGCGCCCCGAGGACTTGGCATTGAGCAGCGCGCGGTCGGCGCTGGCCAGCAGCGCCTCGGGGTCCAGCGGCAGCAGATGCGGGGCGCCCTGGCCGGTGGCCACGCCGACCGAGATGGTGACGCCCAGCTCGGCGTTCTGGCAACCCTGCGGCAGGGCGACCGGCGCGGCCATCACCGCGCGGCGCAGATCCTCGGCCACGCGGCGGGCGGCGCGGGCCGGGCAATCGGGCAGGACGGCCAGGAACTCCTCGCCGCCGAAACGGGCGAGCAGCGCGCCCTCGGGCAGGGTGGCGGCCAGGCGGGCGGCGATCTCGGCCAGCACGGCGTCGCCGGCTGGATGGCCGTGGATGTCGTTCACCTGCTTGAAGCGGTCCAGGTCCAGCAGCATGACGGCCAGGTCGCCCTGGCGTTCCTGCATCTCGGCCGCCAGTTCGCCCAGGCGAGGCAGGGCAAAGCGGCGGTTGTGCAGCCCGGTCAGCGGATCGGTCATCGCCCAGCGCATGTTGCGCTGGGTCTCGTGCCGGCGGCGGTCGGCCTCGTGCTTGCGGGCCAGCTGGGCCTGCAGGCGCATCGCCGTCTCGGGCGCCGCATCGGGGCGGGCCAGATCCCAGGGCAGCACGTCGCCGGCGCCAAGATCCAGCGCCACCGGCATCATCTCGGCCCGTTCGGGGCGCAGCGCCACCACCACCGCCGCCTCGCGCGAGCGTGGGCGCGAGCGCAGTTCCGACAGCAGCCGCAGCCCGTCGCCGGGTTGCTGGATGTCGGCGGCGATCAGGTAGAGATCGGCGACCCGGCTGGATGCCGCCTCGGCCAGCGCATGTTCGGGTTCGTGGACCGCGATGGCGAAGTCCACCCGGTCGCGCAGGGCGTGCCGCCAGCCCAGCGCCGTGGCAGTCCGGTCGGCGACGAAGACCGCGCGCGGGCGGTTGTCCGCGGCAAAGCCCGCCGCCGCCTCGGCCATGCCGGGGGCGGGATGATCGAGCCCGCCGTATTCATGCCGCATCAGCCCGCGAATGCGCGCAAGCAGCGTCAACTCGTCGCTGCATGCGTCGATCAGCGCCGCCGCGCCCGCCCGCAGCGCCGCCACCCGATCCGTGCCGCTGGCCTGGACCAGGACCGGCAGGTCGGCGGCCCAGGGCTGGGCGCGCAGCGCGCTGCACAGCGCGGCCCCGTCCATGTCGGGCAGGCTGGCGCCGACCAGCACGATCTGCGGATGGATCAGCCGCGCGATGCGCAGGGCCTCGGCCCCCGAGGTGGCGGTCGTGACCTCGTAGCAGGCCGAGGACAACCGCACCTTCATGGTGATGCGATTCGTCGGCACGCCGTCAACGACAAGAATGCGCCCTGCCATGGTTACGCCTGCTTTACACCCCGAGCCCAGAGCCGCATCTTGCGCGGCAATGGTTAACAAATCCTTTCCGGCCGCGAAGAAATTCGCGCCGGGCTTCACGAAAGCGAGAGCGGAATGACACGAAACGAGGCGCGCGACATTGCCGATGCGGGCTTTGCCCATATCGCCGGGGATGCGGAACTGGTGGGGGCGCTGCTGGCGCAATCGGGCAGCGACGTGGCGGGGTTGCGCGCGATGGCGGCGCGGCCGGAGTTTTCCGTCTTCGTGCTGGATTTCCTGCTGGAACATGACCAGCGCGTGCTGGACTTCGCGCAGGCGGCGCAGATCGCGCCGCAGCGGGTGCTGCTGGCGCGCGCCGTGCTGGGCGGGGGCGACCCCTGGTAGGGGCCGCCCGAGGGCTCAGGCGACCTCGGCGAAGACCTTGTCGAGCGCCTTTTCCAGCTTCTCGAACATCTCGTCCATCTGCGGCTCGGTCAGGATGAAGGGCGGGCACAGCACGATGGACTGGCCCAGCGGCCGGCAGATCAGACCCAGGTCGGTGCAGGTGTTGGCGATGCGCTCGCTGACCGAGAGATTGGCGTCGAAGGGGGTCTTGGTCGGCTTGTCCCTGACCGCTTCCAGCGCCCACATGAAGCCGATGCCGCGGTATTCGCCGATGTTCGGGCGGTCGGCGATGCGCTTCAGCCCGGCCTCGAAGCGGGGGGCGAGGCGGCGCACGTTCTCGGCCAGCCCCTCGTTCATCACCACGTCGATGGCCTTCAGCGCGATGGCGCAGCCGACCGGGTGGCCCGAGGCGGTGAAGCCGTGCGGGAATTCCTCGATCGCCTCGACGGCGGCTTCCAAGCGCTTGCCGAGGTCGGGGCCGAGGATCACCGCGCCCATCGGGAAGAAGCCCGCCGTCAGGTTCTTGGACGAGATGATCGCATCGGGCATGAAGTCATAGGTCAGGCAGCCCCAGGTATTGCCGGTGCGCCCGAAGCCGCAGATCACCTCGTCCGAGATCATCGGGATGTCGTGCTTTTTCAGGATCGGCAGGATGGCCTGGAAATAGCCGCTTGCCGGCGGGATCACGCCGCCCGCGCCCATCACCGGCTCGGCGAAGAAGCCGGCGATGGTGTCGGCGCCCTCGCG
Source organism: Paracoccus versutus (assembly GCF_029909795.1). NCBI lineage: Bacteria > Pseudomonadati > Pseudomonadota > Alphaproteobacteria > Rhodobacterales > Paracoccaceae > Paracoccus > Paracoccus versutus. The sequence goes on along the minus strand of NZ_CP038196.1, from coordinate 1,580,115 downwards.
CTCGATGGTGTCCTCGAGTTCGCGGGCCAGGCGGGCGACGAACTGTTCCTCGGTCTCGCCCTCCTCGCCATAGCGCCAGTAATGCGGGCAGGTCAGGTGGATGAAGCCGGGCAGCGGCAGGCCGAAGACCGAGTTGTAGGGCTTGCCGGTCATCGAGGCGGAAACCGCGGTCACGCCATGATAGGCGTTCCAGCGCGTCAGGATCTTGCGCTTTTGCGGCTTGCCCTCGGCGGCATGCAGGAACCACAGCATCTTGACCATGGTGTCGTTCGCCTCGGAGCCGGAGTTGGTATAGAAGACCCGGCCGCTGTCGAAGGGCGAGACCTCGACCAGCTTTTCCGACAGCATCACCGTCTGGTCGGACATGCGGCCGAAAAAGGCGTGATAGCCGGGAAAGCGGTCGTATTGCGCCTTGGCGGCCTCGATCAGGCCCTTGTGGTCGAAGCCGGCGACCATGTTCCACAAGCCGGAATTGGCATCCAGGTAGCGGCGGCCATGCACGTCGACGATATAGGGCCCCTCGCCATGGGTCACGACGACCGTGCCCCGCTGATGGACCGAGGGCATGTCGGTGAAGCCGTAGAGCGAATAGGTCTCGGCCCTGGCTTCCCAGCTTTGCGGTTGGTTCATGACGTCAGCCTCCATCTGCTTTGGCGGAAGGCTAGCCGGGCGCCGGGGGCGGTTCAATGGGGGCCGCGGCCAAGTGACGGCTGGCGGGCGGCGGGACGGGCGAATTGCCGGGGCGGGCGGTGGAAATGCCGGTGCGGGGTGCGGCGGTTTGCGCCGGTTGGCGGCGTCGCATGAGTATTTGTGGAACGAAGAAATGTCCTGGCGTCGGTGCCTTGGGGGTGCTGCGGGCGCGGGTCATCCCCCTTGCCTTGGGGAAAGGCGCAGGCGGATGCCGTCTTTGCCGCGCAGCGTCAGCCGCATCACCGGCACCGGGCGTTCGCGGGCCGGTTCCAGGCGATAGGCGCGCAGCAGCGCCGCGAGGATCAGCGGCCCCTCGATCATGGCGAAGCCGGCGCCGGGGCAGGCGCGGGGGCCGGCCGAGAAGGGGATGAAGGCCTCGCGCTGGCAGGTCTTGCCGTTTTCGGTTTCCCAGCGCGCGGGGTCGAAGCGGTCGGGGTCGTCCCAGAGCCGCTGGTGCCGGTGCAGGTGCCAGGGCGACAGCACCAGTTGCGCCCCTTTCGGTGCCTTGCGGTCGCGCAGGGTCTCGGGCCGGCGGCATTGCCGCACGGTCATCGCCACGGGCGGGTAGAGCCGCAGCGCCTCGCGGAAGACGGCGCGGGCCAGCGGCAAGTGGCGCATGGCGGCGAAATCGGGGGCGAGGTTCTGCCGCGCCTCTTCGGCCAGCCGGTCCTGCCAGTCGGGGCTTTCGGCGAGCAGGTAGAGCGCCCAGGCCAGGGCCGAGGCGCCTGTCTCGTGCCCGGCCAGGAAGAAGGTCGCGACCTCGTCGATCATCTCGGCCTCGGTGAAGGTGCGGCCGGTCTGCGGGTCGGGGGTGGTCATGATCTTGGTCGCAAGGTCCGGCGGCGCGGTGCCGGTGGCGATCTCGTTGGTGCGGGCCGCGACCAGCTGGCGGATCAGGGTGCGGATGCGGCTTGCGGTCCGGCGCACCCGGCGGCCGTGCAGCCGCGCCCAGCGGGGCAGCGCCATCAGCCCGCCGAGGTTCACCATCGGCTGCGCCTCCTGATGCTCGCGGAAGGCCTGGAAGACCTGGGCGGCGGTCGCATCCTCGATCGGGATCGAGAACAGCGTGCGGAAGATCACGTCGGCGGCGATATGGCTGGTCTGCGGCTCGATGTCGATCTCGGCGCCGTCGGCCAGCGGCTGCAGGCGCGCGACGCCGGCCTGGGCCGCGTCCCACATCGCCGGGAAAGCCTCGCGCAGGCGGCCGCCCTCGAAGGCGGGGTCGATGATGCGGCGCTGGTGGAGCCAGGTCTCGCCATTCGAGATGAAGCTGGAATTGCCCAGCAGCGGCTGCAAGCCCGCGGCCATGCGCGGCGATTTCGGGAAATCCATCGGCCGCTTCTTCAGGATCAGATCGACCAGCGCCGGGTCGTTGCAGGTGAAGCTGTGGACGAAGGGGCCGCGGAACTCGGCCATCCAGGCGCGATAGAGCCGGTCGGATTGCGCCGACAGGATGTCGCGGCGGAAATCGCGGATGAAGCGCCAGACCGAGGCTTTTCCCGGCCGGGCCGGCGGTTTGGGCGGGATCATGGCGCGCACCAGCGGTTGACGGCGCGCGCGATCCGCCCCGGCGAATGGCTGCGCCCAGCGAAGCGCTGTCCCAGCGTCAGCGGCCCGGCGGTGATGGCGAAGTAATCGTAGTCGCCCGGCCGGTCGAAGGCGCAGAGATACTGGAAATGCAGCCGGAACCAGCGCCTGCGCAGCGCGCGCCGCTTTTGCGGGGAAAGCGTCTGGGTGAAGGCCGCCGACAGCACCAGCGGGTGGCGGCGGCCGGGCGGCTCGACGCCCGAGACCGCGACCGGATCGCACAGGCCGAAGCAGCAGGCGTCGCCCGGCGCGGTCACGTCGATCCAGTCGAGTTCCCCGCGCGCCGAGAGAAAGCGCAGGTCGGCGCGCAGCCGGTTCGCGTGCGGCAGGAAGGACGCCATGGGCACGACATGGCCCAGCGACAGGTAGGAAAGCCGCGGTCCCTGCGCGGGAACCCGGCCCGAGCGGATCAGCTCGGCCAGAACCGAGACGCCCAGATAGGCGCCGGAACTGTGGCCGACGACCAGCACCTCGTCCCAGTCGCCCGCCAGCACCTCGGCGATGCGGTCGGCGAAACGCGCCAGCCGCACCTTGAGCGCCGGGGGATAGGCGCCGCGGTCCTGGGCGGTGAAGGCATAGTCGTGCATCAGATACCAGGCGAATATCTTGCCGTCGATGCGCCGCCACAGGTGCAGCCCGGCCCAGGTCAGCGCCAGCGCGACGGGTCCGCCCAGCCACCAGCCGAACCCGGTCAGCCGTCCCAGCGCCCAGCCGACCAGCGCCCCGGCCAGCGCCGAGGCCAGCAGCTGCGCCAGCAGCACCGCCACCGGGTAGAGCGCCGCGATCACGGGCCCACGGCGCAGCCGCATCAGCCGGAACAGTGCGCCCGAGCCGACATAGGCCCAGGCGGTGCGGAAAAGCTGGCCATAGGTCGCAAGGATGCCCTGGCCCATCGAGCCCTGCACGATGTCGGCCCAGACCAGCACCTCGAACTCGGCCTCGGCGGCGGTGCCGGCGAAATCGCCGGTCACGCCCCAGCCGAAGCCCGTGCGGTCGCGGCGCGAGCCGAAGGCCAGGCCGTAGCCGGAGATGCGGGCCTGTTCCGCCCCCTCGCGCCGGTAAAGCTCGCGATAGCGGCGGGGCGGGATCGGATCATAGCCCGGAATGTAGAGGACGCGGCGACGAAAGGGGCGGGTCATGGAAAATCAACTGCTTGCCCGCGCAGCATACGCGATCCGCGCGCGCAGACAAGTTAGGCTAATTCCCAGCGCGCCTCGAGCTTTTCGATGGCGGCGATGCGTGCCGCGGCGGGCGGATGCGACATCAGCCAGGCCGGCGCCCCGGCGCGTCCCGCGCCCGCCAGCCGGTCGAGCTTGCGAAACAGGCTTTTCTGCGGCTCGGTGCCCAGCCCGGCCTTGACCATCAGCGCGCTGGCGAAGGCGTCGGCCTCGAACTCGTCCTGGCGCGACAGGCGCGCGGCGATGGCGCTGGCGGCGAGATTGGCGATCCAGACGCCGATGCCGGGCAGGAAACGGCCCAGGACGCCCGCCAGCACCATGCGCACCACGTTCTGGCCGGCGAAATCCACCATGCGGCGCCGGGTATGGCCATGGGCGACATGGCCCAGCTCATGCGCGATGACCGATGCCAGCTCGGCCTCGGTCACTTCGCCGCGGTCCAGCCGGTCGAGGAAACCGCGGGTCAGGAAGATGCGGCCATCCGGCGCGGCCAGCCCGTTCACATGGCCGACCTCGTAGACATGCGCCTGCACCCGCGGCAGGTCCATGGCCCGGCCCAGCCGTTCCAGCATCGGCACCAGCCGGGGGTGCTGCAGCGGCGTGGACTTCTGGTTCAGCTCGGCCTTGAGCCGCCATGCGGAAAAGAACCACATCGCGGCGGCATAGAGCAGGATCAGCAGGATCGGCGTGAATTTCAGCATAAGCGCAATATGGGCATGGCGCGGCGCTCAGCCAAGGATGCGCATGGCCTGGGTCAGCCCCTCCAGCGTCAGGGGCTGCATGCGATCCTCGAATATCTCGCGAATCATGTCGATCGAGCGGGTATGCGGCCAATGCGCGCGGGGCACCGGGTTCAGCCAGACATGGTCGGGCCAGGTCTCGCGCAGGCGCCGCAGCCATGTCTCGCCCGATTCGGGGTTCCAGTGTTCGTTGGCGCCGCCGGGGATGGCGATCTCATAGGGCGACATCGCGGCGTCGCCGACGAAGATCGCCTTGTAGTCGCGGCCGAAGCGGTTGATGACCTCCCACGTCGGCGTGGTTTCGGTCCAGCGGCGGCGGTTGTCCTTCCACAGCGCCTCGTAGACGCAATTGTGGAAATAGAAATGCTCCAGGTGCTTGAACTCGGCGCGGGCGGCCGAGAACAGCTCGTCCACCAGCCGGGAATGGTCGTCCATGCTGCCGCCCGCATCCAGGAATAGCAGCACCTTGACGGCATTGTGGCGCTCGGGCCGGGTCTGGACGTCGATATAGCCATGCTCGGCGCTGGCGCGGATGGTGCCGGGCAGGTCCAGCTCCTCGAGCGCGCCGTGGCGGGCCCATTGCCGCAACCGCTTCAGCGCCACCTTGATGTTGCGGGTGCCGAGTTCCACCGAATCGTCGAAATCGCGGAACTCGCGCTTGTCCCAGACCTTGACGGCGCGGCGGTGGCGGCTTTCGTGCTGGCCGATCCGCACGCCCTCGGGGTTGTAGCCATAGGCGCCGAAGGGCGAGGTGCCGGCGGTGCCGATCCACTTGTTGCCGCCCTGGTGGCGGCCCTGCTGCTCGGCCAGCCGCTCGCGCAGGCGCTTCATCAGCTCCTCGAAGGAACCGGCGCCCTCGACGGCGGCGCGTTCCTCGGGGGTCAGCAGCTTCTCGGCCAGCTTTTCCAGCCATTCGCGCGGGATCGAGACCTCGTTCACCAGCGCCTCGACCGGGATCTCGTCCAGACCCGCGAAGGCTTCGGCAAAGGCGCGGTCGAATCGGTCGATATGCGCCTCGTTCTTGACCAGCGTGGCGCGGGCGAGGTGATAGAAGCCCTCGGGCGACCAGTCCGACAGCCCGGCCTGCAGCCCCGCCAGCAGGTCCAGGTATTCCCGCAGGCTGGCCGGCACCCCATGGCGGCGCAGACTGTCGAGGAAGGGCCGGAACATCAGCCCATCCGGCTGAGCAATATGGTCAGGAACAGCCCCAGCACGGTCAGCGCCAGAGCATGGGCGGCGGCATATTGCAGCTTGTCGGCGCGGCTGCCGCCGGCTTTCGCGGCGCGCATCCAGCCGATCGCTGCGCCAATCAGGAAGGCGGCGATCACGATCATGGGCAGGGCATAGCCCGCCCCCGCGCCCCTGTCGAGAGGCACGCCCCACGCACGCCCCAACGCGCGCCCCCTTGAAGGCGTGGCGGCCGCAGGTTACTTTCGGTCCAACTTGTTATCGGAGGGCGTGACCATGGCGCCCAGGCGTCCTGCGGGTGCGGACGCGTTCCCGAGAAAAACGGTCGAGCCTTTCGTCACCCGCCCGGCCGAGGACGGGCCGCTCTATGCGGCCTTGGATCTTGGCACCAACAGCTGCCGGATGCTGATTGCCCGTCCCGCGGGCAGCCAGTTCCAGGTGGTGGACAGTTTCTCGAAGCCGGTCCAGCTTGGGCACGGCCTCGAGGCATCAGGCAGGCTGTCGCGTCCCTCGATGGCGCGGACGGTGCATGCCTTGCAGGTGTGCCGGCGCAAGCTCGAGGCGCACAAGGTCGCGCGCATGCGCCTTGTCGCCACCGAGGCCTGCCGGCGGGCCAGGAACAGCCGCGACTTCCTGCGCATGATCCGGCGCGAGACCGGCCTGCCGGTCGAGATCATCGACGCCGAGGAAGAGGCGCGGCTGGCCGTGATCTCTTGCGCGCCGCTGGTCAGCCAGCGCACCGAGCAGTTGCTGGTGGTGGACATCGGCGGCGGCTCGACCGAGCTGGTCTGGATCGACCTCGAGGATGTCGAGCCCAAGGAACGCTCGCGCGCGATCATGCGGCTGGGCAATGGTTTCACTGACCCGCAGCCGGGCGGCGCGCGGGTGGTGGACTGGATCAGCGTGCCGCTGGGCGTGGCCACGCTGCGCGACCAGTTCGAGGATGTCGAGGACGACCAAGGCCGCTTTGCCCTGATGTCCTGGCATTTCGAGGAGATGCTGGCGGATTTCGCCCCCTATGCGCTGGCCCAGACCATGCGGGAGGGGTTCCAGATCATCGGCACCTCGGGCACCGTGACCACGGTGGCGGCCAGCCATCTGGGCCTGCGCCGCTATGACCGGACCAAGGTGGACGGGCTGACCATGACCACGGCCCAGATCGACCGGGTGATCCGCGACTATCTGGCGCTTGGCCCCGAGGGGCGGCGCGCCGATCCGCGCATCGGGCGGGAACGCCATGCGCTGATCATGTCGGGCGCGGCGATCCTGCAGACGCTGATGCGGGTCTGGCCGACGACGCGGCTTTCGGTCGCCGACCGCGGCCTGCGCGAGGGGCTGCTTTATGTGCAGATGGTCAAGGACGGGGTGCTGGCCCCGGATGGAATGAACGGGGTGGCTTGAAGATGAGCGAAGGCAAGAAGCCGGGCGAGGGGCGCAAAAGCTCGGGCCGCGGCCAGCGCGACCTGCGGGTGCGGGTGAAATCGGCCAAGGGGCGCAAGCTTTCCAGCACGCTGTGGCTGGAGCGGCAGTTGAACGACCCCTATGTCGCGCGCGCCAAGCGCGAGGGCTATCGCGGCCGCGCCGCCTACAAGATCCTGGAGCTGGACGACAAGTATCGCTTCCTGGTGCCCGGCGCGCGGGTGGTCGATCTGGGCTGCGCGCCCGGCGGCTGGTGCCAGGTGGCGGTCGCGCGCGTGAACGCGCTTGGCGACAAGCCCGGCAAGAAGGTCGGCCGGGTGCTGGGCGTCGACCTGCAAGAGGTCGATCCGATTCCGGGGGCCGAGATCCACCAGCTCGACTTCCTGTCCGACGGCGCCGACGCGCAGGTCAAGGCCTGGCTTGGCGGGCGGGCCGATGTGGTGATGTCGGACATGGCGGCGGCCTCGTCGGGGCACAAGGGCACCGACCACCTGCGCATCGTGGCGCTGGTCGAGGCGGCGGCGCAGCTGGCCTTCGACGTGCTGGAGCCGGGCGGCACCTTCGTCGCCAAGGTTCTGGCCGGCGGGGCCGAGACCGAGATGCAGGCCATGCTCAAGCGCAATTTCCGCAAGGTGGCGAATGTGAAGCCGCCGGCCAGCCGCTCGGATTCCTCCGAGAAATTCGTGGTGGCGCAGGGGTTTCGCGGCCAGGACGCGGACGAAACCGACCAGGGCTGAGCCGCCCCTGGGCGTCCCCCAGGCCGGCCACCGCGCAGGGCGGCGGTGCCGGCGCGCCGGTCCTGCCGCGGGCGGGCCGCGGCGCTGCCGCTTGCAAACCCCGCCCATGCTTGCCAGAACTTCGGGCGAAACTGGCTGGGAATGATAGCATGAGTCTTTACGTGGCCCTTCAGATGGACCCGGTCGAGCATGTCTCGATCGACGGCGACAGCACCTTCCGGCTGGGACTGGAGGCCGAGGCCCGCGGCCACCGGCTGTTCCAGTATACCGCCGACCGCCTGAGCTATTGCGAGGGGCGGGTCATGGCCCGCGGCCGCCCGATCAGCCTGCGCCGCGAACAGGGCAACCATGTGACCTTCGGCGACTGGGCCGACGTGGACCTGTCGGAATTCGACGTGGTCTGGCTGCGCCAGGACCCGCCCTTCGACATGGGCTATATCACCACCACGCATCTGCTGGACCGGGTGCATCCCTCGACCTATGTCGTCAACGACCCCTTCTGGGTGCGCAACAGCCCCGAGAAGCTGCTGGTGCTGGATTTCCCCGAACTGACGCCGCCCACGCTGATCACCCGCGAACTGGCGCAGATCCGCGCCTTCCGCGAGCGGCACGGCGATTTCATCCTCAAGCCGCTCTACGGCAACGGCGGCGTGGGCATCTTCCACATGCGGCCCGACGATCCGAACCTGTCCTCGCTGGTCGAGACCTTCCTGTCGAACAGCCGCGAGCCGATCATCGCGCAGAAATACCTGCCCGCCGTGGTCCGCGGCGACAAGCGCATCATCCTGGTCGATGGCGAGCCGGTCGGCGCGATCAACCGCGTCCCGGCTGCGGGCGAGGCGCGCTCCAACATGCATGTCGGCGGCCGGCCGGAAAAGATCGGCCTGACCGAGCGCGAATACGAGATCTGCGCCCGCATCGGCCCGGTGCTGCGCGAAAAGGGGCTGATCTTCACCGGCATCGACGTGATCGACGGCTGGCTGACCGAGATCAACGTGACCTCGCCCACCGGCATCCAGGAGCTTGAGCGTTTCGACGGCATCAATGCCGCAGGGCTGATCTGGGACGCCATCGAGCGGCGGCTGGCCGAGCGGGGCTGACCCGCGGCCGCGGGGTCGGCGCAGGGGCGGATTGGCCTGTCGCGATGCCGGCCCGGTGTGGACCGGCCCGGCGTGGAAAGGTGCCGCGCCGCCATGCCCTGGCGGCGGGCGAGCCGGTTTTCGGCAAGAGGGAGCCAGCCCCGCGGCTTGCCCTTTCTCCCAGCCGCATGGCTCGAACCTGGCCGCCGGCCTTGCGGCGCCGCCTGTTCTGGCAACCATCCTTCCTGCCGTCTGCCGTCTGCCGTCTGCCGTCTGCCGTCTGCCGTCTGCCGTCTGCCGTCTGCCGTCTGCCGTCTGCCGTCTGCCGTCTGCTGTCTGCCGTCTGCCACCTGCCGCCTGCCGCCTGCCGCCATGGCGACGCTCCGCCCCTCAATCCGGGCGGCCGAAGGGCAGGCGATAGGACAGCGCCTCGGCCAGGTGCGGCTGGCGGATCGCGGCGGATGCGTCCAGGTCGGCGATGGTGCGCGCGCTGCGCAGGATGCGGTGATAGCCGCGCGGGGTCAGCCCCAGCCGCTCGGCCGCCAGCGCCAGCAGCGACCGGCATTCGCCGTCGAGCGGCGCGATCTCCTCCAGCAGCCGGCCCGAGGCGTCGGCGTTCACCCGCGCCGTCGGGTGATCGGCAAAGCGGGCGGCTTGCAGCGCGCGGGCGGCGGCCACGCGCAGGGCGACGCTGGCCGAGCTTTCGCCGGTGGCGGGCAGCCCCAGATCCTCGATCGCGACCTGCGGCACCTCGATGCGCAGGTCGAACCGGTCCATCATCGGCCCCGAGATGCGGCCCAGGTAATCCGCCCCGCAGCGCGGCGCCTTGGAACAGGCGCGGCTGGCATCCGCGATCTCGCCGCAGCGGCAGGGGTTGGCGGCCGCGACCAGCAGGAAACGCGCCGGATAGCGGATATGGGCATTGGCGCGCGAGACGTGGATCTCGCCGGTCTCGATCGGCTCGCGCAAGGCGTCGATCACCCGGCGCTCGAACTCGGGCAGCTCGTCCAGGAACAGCACGCCGTTATGCGCAAGGCTCGCCTGGCCGGGCCGGGCGTTGCGCCCGCCGCCCACCATCGCCGCCATCGAGGCGGTGTGATGCGGCTGGCGAAAGGGGGCGGTGCGCGAGATGCCGCCCTCGGCCAGCAGGCCGGCGACGGAATGGATCACCGAGGTCTCCAGCGCCTCCTGCGGGCTCAGCGGCGGCAGGATGCCGGGCAGGCGGGTTGCCAGCATCGACTTGCTGGCGCCGGGCGGGCCGATCATCAGCAGGTGGTGGCGGCCGGCGGCGGCGATCTCCAGCGCCCGGCGGGCGCGTTCCTGGCCCTTGACCTCGGCAAGGTCGGCCTCGAACACGGCTTCTGCCAGCTCGCCCGGTGCGGCGCGGGCCAGGGGCGCGCGGTCGGTCAGGTGATCGACCACCTCGCGCAGGCTCTGCGGCGCCAGGACCGGCACGGTGCCGACCCAGGCCGCCTCGGCCCCGCAGGCGCGCGGCACCAGCAGCGCGCGGCCGTCCTCGGCCGCGGCCACGGCGGCGGGCAGGGCGCCTGCGACCGGCGACAGCCGCCCATCCAGCGCCAGTTCCCCCAGCGCCACCACCCGCTCCAGCGCCTCGGCCGGGACGATCTCCAGCGCGGCCAGCACCGCAAGCGCGATGGGCAGGTCGAAATGCGAGCCCTCCTTGGGCAGGTCGGCGGGCGACAGGTTCACCGTCACCCGGCGCGAGGGCATGGCGATGGACAGCGCCCCGAAGGCGGCCTTCACCCGTTCCCGCGCCTCGCTGACGGATTTGTCGGGCAGGCCGACGATGCCGAATCCCGGCAGGCCCGGCGAGACCGAGCATTGCACCTCGACCAGTCGCGCCTCGACCCCGTCGAAGGCCACGGTATAGGCAATCGCCGCCATCGGCACTTCTCCCCTGCACCGGGGCAGGCTTAACCCGCAGGGTTTAAAGAATGGTTAACGGGTTCGGCTTGCTTGTTCCGGGCCGCGCTTGCGCCTATGTGCAGGGCGGATGACACGGGGCACATACGGGGCACAGGGAAACGACCATGCAAGGCAGCCGCATATTGCTGATCGTCGGCGGGGGCATCGCCGCATTCAAGATACCCGAGTTGGTCCGCATGATCCGGCGCGAGGGCGGCTCGGTCGTGCCGGTGCTGACCCAGGCGGGGGCCGAGTTCGTGACGCCCCTGACCCTCTCGGCCCTGGCCGAGGCGCCCTGCCATACCGAGCTGTTCGACCTGACGCGCGAATCGGAGATGGGCCATATCCAGCTGTCGCGCGCCGCCGACCTGGTGGTGGTCGCCCCGGCCACGGCGAATCTGCTGGCGCGGATGGCGGCGGGGATGGCGGACGACCTGGCCTCGACCCTGCTGCTGGCGACCGACAAGCCGGTGCTGGCGGCGCCGGCGATGAACGTGCGCATGTGGCAGCATCCGGCGACGCAACGTAACCTTGAGACGCTGGAGAACGACGGCATCCGCTTCGTCGGCCCGGACGAGGGCGACATGGCCTGCGGCGAATACGGCCCCGGCCGCATGGCCGAGCCGCAGACGATCCTGGCGGCGATCCGCGCGGCGCTGGGGCGCGACCGGCCGCTGCGCCTGCCGCCCGAGGCGGTGGTCTCGCTGCCCGCCCGCGTGCTGGCGGGGCGGCATGTCATCGTGACCTCGGGGCCCACGCATGAGCCCATCGACCCGGTGCGCTATATCGCCAACCGCTCCAGCGGGGCGCAGGGCGCGGCCATCGCCGCGGCGCTGCGCGACCTGGGCGCGCGGGTCAGCTTCGTCACCGGCCCGGCCGAGGTGCCGCCGCCCCAGGGCGTCGAGGTGATCGCCGTCCAGACCGCGCGCGAGATGCGCGAGGCGGTCGAGGCGGCCTTGCCCGCCGATGCCGCGATCATGGCGGCGGCGGTCGCCGACTGGCATGTCGCCAATGCCCGTCCGGGCAAGATCAAGAAGGACGGCTCGGGCAAGCTGCCCGAACTGAAATTCGCCGAGAACCCCGACATCCTGGCCTGGATCAGCCGGCTCGACCGCGACCGGCCGGCGCTGGTGGTGGGCTTTGCCGCCGAGACCGACGACGTGCTGGACAATGCCACCCGCAAGCGCAAGCGCAAGGGCTGCGACTGGATCGTCGCCAATGACGTGAACCCCGAGACCGGGATCATGGGCGGGACCGAGAATGCGGTCACGCTGATTTCGGAGGAAGGGGCGGAAAGCTGGCCGCGCCTGACCAAGGACGAGGTGGCGCGCCGCCTGGCCGGCCGCATCGCCGAGGCGCTGAGCCCTGCCGGCCAGGGCCTGCCGGAGGACCACGGATGAGCAGCGGCCGGGTCTACCTGGACTGGAACGCCACCGCGCCGCTGCGCCCCGAGGCGCGCGAGGCGATGCTGGCGGCGATGGAAATCGTCGGCAACCCTTCCTCGGTCCATGCCGAGGGGCGGGCGGCGAAATCCGCGCTGGAGCGCGCGCGCGAGGACGTCGCCGTGGCGCTTGGCGCCGAGGGGGCGGACGTGATCTTTACCTCGGGCGCGACCGAGGCGGCTGCGCTGGCGCTGGAGGGCCGGGGCTTGGCCTGTGCGGCGGTCGAGCATCCGGCTGTCCTGGCCTGGTGCGAGGCATCGCTGCCCGCGGACCGCGCGGGGCTGGTCGCCGTCGCCGATCCCGCCCGCACCGCGCTGCAACTGGCCAATTCCGAAACCGGGGTGATCCAGGATCTGCCGCAGGGCCTGGCGGTCAGCGACCTGACGCAGGCCTTCGGCAAGATCCCCCTTGCCTTCAACTGGCTGGGGATCGAGGCCGGCATCGTCAGCGCCCACAAGCTGGGCGGGCCGCGCGGCATCGGCGCGCTGGTGGTCCGCCGCGGCACCGAGGTCGAGGCGCGCATCAAGGGCGGCGGCCAGGAACAGGGCCGCCGCGCCGGGACCGAGAATCTGATCGGCATCATGGGCTTTGCAGCGGCCGCAAAAGCGGCGCAGAATGATCTGAATCAAGGAATCGGGGAAAAAGTGTCGCAACTGCGCGATTCCCTGATGGCCACACTGGAATCCGGGGCGGAAATGGTTACATTTCCGGGGCGCGAGGCCCGCCGCCTGCCCAATACATTGTCGATCCTGACGCCGGGATGGCGCGGAGAGACGCAGGTGATGCAGATGGACCTGGCCGGATTTGCCGTCTCGGCAGGCTCGGCCTGTTCATCGGGCAAGGTCCGGCCAAGTTCGGTTCTGACGGCCATGGGCATCGCGGCGGAATGGGCGGGCGATGCGATCCGCGTCTCGATCGGCCCGGTGACGGAGCCTCGGGACGTGATGCGTTTTGCGGATGCCTGGCTTGCGGCGCATGGCCGCTGGCGGCAAAGGAATGATTGGCGGGCGACCGCGGGAAGGGTTTGAGATGACTGTAGAGATCGGCGAGGCAATCGAAATCCGCGAGGGCGTAGACCGCGAGACCGTCGAGACCGTCCAGAACATGGGGTCGTACAAATACGGCTGGGATACCGAGATCGAGATGGAATATGCCCCCAAGGGCATCAACGAGGACATCGTCCGGCTGATCTCGAAGAAGAACGAGGAACCGGAATGGATGACCGAGTGGCGGCTGCAGGCCTTCCGCCGCTGGCAGACCATGACCGAGCCGAAATGGGCGATGCTCAACTATCCCGAGATCGACTATCAGGACCAGTATTACTACGCCCGCCCGAAAAGCATGGCTGAAAAGCCCAAGTCGCTGGACGAGGTCGATCCCAAGCTGCTGGCCACCTATGAAAAGCTGGGCATCCCGCTGAAGGAGCAGATGATCCTGGCCGGGATCGAGGGTGCCGAGGGCGCGCCCGCCGAAGGGCGCAAGGTCGCGGTCGATGCGGTCTTCGACAGCGTCAGCGTCGGCACCACCTTCAAGGACGAACTGGCCAAGGCCGGCGTCATCTTCTGCTCGATCAGCGAGGCGATCCGCGAGCATCCCGAGCTGGTGCGGAAATACCTGGGCTCGGTCGTGCCGCAGTCGGACAATTTCTTCGCCACGCTGAACTCGGCGGTCTTTTCGGACGGCAGCTTCGTCTATGTGCCGCCGGGGGTGCGCTGCCCGATGGAGCTGTCCACCTATTTCCGCATCAATGCCGAGAATACCGGCCAGTTCGAGCGCACGCTGATCATCGCCGACAAGGGCTCTTACGTCAGCTACCTGGAAGGCTGCACCGCGCCCAAGCGCGACGTGGCCCAGCTGCACGCCGCGGTGGTCGAGATCGTCGTGCTGGAGGATGCCGAGGTCAAGTATTCGACCGTGCAGAACTGGTTCCCCGGCGACGAGGAAGGCAAGGGCGGCATCTACAACTTCGTCACCAAGCGCGCCGATTGCCGCGAGGCGCGGGCCAAGGTGATGTGGACCCAGGTCGAGACCGGCAGCGCGATCACCTGGAAATACCCCTCCTGCATCCTGCGCGGCGACGAGTCGCAGGGCGAGTTCTATTCGATCGCCATTGCCAACAACCACCAGCAGGCCGATACCGGCACCAAGATGATCCATCTTGGCAAGAACACCCGCTCGCGCATTGTTTCCAAAGGGATTTCCGCCGGGCAGGCGCAGAATACCTATCGCGGTCTCGTGACCATGCACCCGCGCGCCAAGAACAGCCGCAACTACACGCAATGCGACAGCCTGCTGATCGGCGACAAATGCGGCGCCCATACCGTGCCCTATATCGAGGTCAAGAACACCTCGAGCCGCGTGGAGCATGAGGCGACCACCAGCAAGGTGGACGACGACCAGCTGTTCTATTGCCGCTCGCGCGGCATGGACGAGGAAGAGGCGGTCGCCCTGGTGGTGAACGGCTTCTGCCGCGAGGTCTTGCAGGCCCTGCCGATGGAATTCGCCATGGAGGCGCAATCGCTGGTCGCCATCAGCCTGGAGGGGTCGGTCGGATGATCGTCACCACCACCCCCGGCATCGAGGGCCGCCGCATCAGCGCCTATCACGGCGTGGTGACGGGCGAGACCATCATCGGCGCCAATATCTTTCGCGACATCTTCGCCGGGATTCGCGACATCGTGGGCGGCCGTTCGGGCGCCTATGAATCCGCGCTGGCCTCGGCCCGCGAAACCGCCCTGTCCGAGATGCAGGACCGCGCGGCCGCCCTGGGCGGCAATGCCGTGGTCGGCGTCGACCTGGACTATGAAGTCATCAACAACATGCTGATGGTGTCCGCCTCGGGCACCGCCGTAAGCGTCGAATAGGAACGAACCATGCTGGAAATCAAGAACCTGCACGTCAAGCTTGAGGATGAGGACAAGCAGATCCTCAAGGGCGTCGATCTGACCGTCCCGGCTGGCGAGGTCCATGCCATCATGGGGCCGAACGGCTCGGGCAAGTCCACGCTGTCCTATGTGCTGTCGGGTCGCGACGGCTATGAGGTCACCGGCGGTGAGGCCACGCTGGACGGCGAGAGCCTGCTGGAGATGGAGCCCGAGGAACGCGCCGCCGCCGGCCTGTTCCTGGCTTTCCAATACCCGGTCGAGATCCCCGGCGTGGGCAACATGACCTTCCTGCGCACCGCGGTGAACGCGCAGCGCAAGGCGCGCGGCGAGGAAGAGCTGTCCTCGGCCGATTTCCTCAAGCTGATCCGCCAGAAGGCGGCGACGCTGAAGATCGACAGCGAGATGCTGAAGCGCGCGGTCAACGTCGGCTTCTCGGGCGGCGAGAAGAAGCGCAACGAGATCCTGCAGATGGCGATGCTCGAGCCGCGCATGTGCATCCTGGACGAGACCGATTCCGGCCTTGACGTGGACGCGATGCGGCTGGTGGCCGAGGGCGTGAACGCCCTGCGCTCGCCCGACCGCAGCTTCCTGGTCATCACCCATTACCAGCGGCTTCTGGACCATATCCGGCCCGACGTGGTGCATATCATGGCCGACGGCCGCATCGTGCGCACCGGCGGCCCCGAACTGGCGCTGGAGGTCGAGCAGAACGGCTACGGCGATCTGCTGGCGGAGGTCGGATGATGGCGGACACGGCTGTTCTTGCCGCGCAGGTGCCCACGGTCGAGGGCAAGGCCCGTCCCGGCGATGCCGCGCTTGCGGCGCGCCTGGACGCGCTGGACCTGCCGCGCGGCGGCTTTACCCGCGCCGCGCGCGAGGATGCGGCGCAGCGGCTGGAGGCCATGGGCCTGCCCGGCGCGCGCGACGAATACTGGCGCTATACCGATCCCGCGCCCTTCAACGCGGCCCGGCCGCAGCCGGTCGAGCTGGCGGCGGATGAAACCACCCTGTTCACCGGCATCGACCGGCTGAACCTGGTCTTCGTGGACGGGCGCTTCGACGCCGAGGCCTCGGATGCGCTTGTGGCCGAGGGGGTGCAGGTCGAAAGTCTGGCCGCCGCCGATGCCGGGGCGGATCACTGGGCGGCCGGGCTTTACGGCCGGCTGGAAACCGCGGGCCAGGTGCCGGTCAAGCGACCCTTCGCCGCGCTGAACACGCTGGTCGCCGCCGAGGGCGTGCTGATCCGCGTCACCGGCAAGGTCGAGCGTCCGGTGCATATCACCTATCGCCGCTCGGCGGCGGATGCCGACGTGCATCTGCACCACCTCGTCCAGCTGGAGGAGGGGGCCGAGCTGACGCTGCTGGAAACCGGCTCGATCGGCGCGCGCTCGAACGTGGTGATCGAGGCCGACCTGGGCCGGGGCGCCCGCTTCCATCACATCAGCGCCAAGCGCGCCAACGATCCCAAGCTGGGGCTGGGCCATATCTTTGCCCGCGTCGCTGCCGAGGCGCTGTTCAAGTCCTTCACGCTTTCGGTCAACGGCTCGATGATGCGCAACGAGGCGGTGATCGACATCGCCGGCGACGATGCCGTGGCCCATATCGCCGCCGCGGTGCTGGGCGACGGCGACATCGGCCGCTTCCACCATGACGACACCGTCTTCGTCACCCATGCCGCCGAGCGCTGCGAAAGCCGCCAGGTGTTCAAGAAGGTGCTGAAGAACGGGGCCGAGGGCATCTTCCAGGGCAAGATCCTGGTCAAGCCCGGCGCGCAAAAGACCGACGGCTACCAGATCAGCCAGGGGCTTCTGCTGGACGAGGGCAGCCAGTTCCTCGCCAAGCCGGAACTCGAGATCTATGCCGACGACGTGAAATGCTCGCATGGCTCGACCACCGGCGCGCTGGACGAGACGGCGCTGTTCTACCTGCGCTCGCGCGGGGTGCCCAAGGAGCGCGCCATCGTGCTGCTGGTGCTGTCCTTCCTGGCCGATGCGCTGGACGAGATCGAGGACCAGCGGCTGCGCGACGACATCCTGGGCCGGCTGGAAGACTGGCTGACGGCGCGCGCGGGCAATCCGGGCAAGGCGGCCAGTCCGGGCAAGGCATGAGCCGGGCCGGCATCGTCCCGCGCATCCTGGAAAGCTGGTGGGCGCCGGGCAGGGTAGTTAGGTCCCTGCGCGGCATGCCCGACCGGGCGCTGATCGTCGTGCTGATGGCGGCGATGCTGATCTTTCTGATCGCGCAGGCGCCGGGCCATGCGCGGGATGCGCAGCTCATGCCCGAGGTGCCGCTGGGCGCGCGCATGGGCGGGGCGCTGCTGGCGGTGATGTTCATGATGCCGCTGCTGGCCTATGGGCTGGCGGCGCTGGTTTCGGCGCTGTCGCGGCTGACGCCCTGGCCGGTCGCGCCGCAGGATTCGCGGCTGGCGCTGTTCTGGGCCTTGCTGGCTGTGGCGCCGGCGATGCTGCTGGCGGGGCTGACCGCCGGGCTGGTCGGCCCCGGTGCGGCGCTTGGCGTGACGCGGGCGGTGGCGGGGCTCGGCTTTCTCGTGATATGGGGCGCGGGATTGCGCGCATTGGCGGGGAACAGATGAAACTGGGCGATCTTGGCGATCTGATGGTCCTGACCCTGCGCGACCCCGATGCGGCGGTCGCGGTGCTGCGCGGGCTGGACCTGCCGATGGCGACGCGCTGGATGGTGCTGCTGCTGGCGGTGACGCTGTCCACGCTGCTGGCCGCGCTGTCGCTGCTGCTGTTCCCGATCGAGGTGGACAACCCTGTCTCGCGCATGCTTTCCGAACCGATGACGCTGGCCGGCATCCAGCTGGGCGCCATGGCGTTGTCGGCGCTGTTCGTGGCCCAGATCGGCCGGCTGTTCGGCGGGCATGGCACGTTCGCCGATGCGCTGCTGATCGTCGGCTGGGTCGAGCTGATGCTGGTCGGGCTGCAGGCGGTGCAGGTGGTGATGATGGCGCTGTTCCCGGCTACCGCCACGCTGCTGTCCATGCTGGCCTTTGGCCTTTTCCTCTATCTTGCCGTGACCATGACCAAGGCGCTGCACGGGTTCACCAGCACCGGCAAGGTGGTCGTGGGCCTGATCGGCAGCATTTTCCTGCTTGGCTTCGTGCTGTCGCTGATCGCGGCGGCATTCGGCATCGTCCCCGAGGTGACACCATGAGCTTCGACGTCGAAAAGATCCGTGCCGATTTCCCGATCCTGTCGCGGCAGGTGAACGGCCGGCCGCTGGTCTACCTGGACAATGGCGCCTCGGCGCAAAAGCCGCGCGTGGTGATCGACGCCATCACCCGCGCCTATGAGGCGGAATATGCCAATGTCCATCGCGGCTTGCATTTCCTGTCCAACCTCGCGACCGAGAATTACGAGCGGGTGCGCGCCATCATCGCCCGCTTCCTGAACGCCCCGCGCGAGGACGAGGTGATCTTCACCTCGGGCGCGACCGAGGGGATCAACCTGGTCTCCTATGGCTGGGCCGCGCCGCGGCTGGGGCCGGGCGACGAGATCGTGCTGTCGGTGCTGGAGCATCACGCCAATATCGTGCCCTGGCACTTCCTGCGCGAACGCCAGGGCGTGGCGCTGAAATGGGTCGAGCCCGAGCCCGACGGCTCGCTGCCGCCCGAAAAGGTGCTGGCGGCGGTGGGACCGCGCACCCGGCTGATCGCCGTCACCCATATGTCGAACGTGACCGGCACCGTGGTCGATGTCGGCGCCATCGCGCGGGCGACCGACGTGCCGGTGCTGGCCGACGGGTCGCAGGCCGCGGTGCATATGCCGGTGGACCTGTCCACGCTGGGCGTCGATTTCTACTGCATCACCGGGCACAAGCTCTATGGCCCCTCGGGCTCGGGCGCGATCTGGATCCGGGCCGAGCGCCAGGCCGAGATGCGCCCCTTCATGGGCGGCGGTGACATGATCCGCACCGTCACCCGCGACGGCGTGGATTACGCCGACCCGCCGCTGCGCTTCGAGGCGGGCACCCCCGGCATCGCCAACCAGATCGGCCTGGGCGCGGCGCTGGAATACCTGATGGCGCTTGGCATGGAGAACATCGCCGCGCATGAGCGTGACCTGCGCGACTATGCCCGCGAGCGGCTGCGCAGCCTGAACTGGCTGTCGGTGCAGGGCGACGCGGCCGAGAAGGGCGCGATCTTCTCGATGACGATGCAGGGCGCGCATGCCCATGACATCTCGACCATCCTCGACAAGCGCGGCATCGCGGTGCGGGCGGGAACGCATTGCGCCATGCCCCTGCTGGACTTCTTCGGCCTCAGCGCCACCGCGCGCGCCAGCTTCGCCATGTATAACACCCGCGCCGAGGTCGATGCGCTGGTGGACGGGCTGTCCTTCTGCCGGGAACTGTTCGCCTGACCCCTCCGGCGTAATATTCGTTCCTTCGTAGGCATGCGTCAATTTGCGGCGGCGCCCGATTCTGGCGGCGTTGTGCCGGCATTGCTAGACTGCATTCAGGAAGCGCGCTCTCTTCGGCCGTAGCGAACCGGCCGACCCTTGGGAGGAAGAGGGCAAATGCCACCGACAAACCGGGCCATGCGTTTGCTCGCATGGGCCTTTTGGGTCGCGGCCGCGATGGCCGCGCCGGCGCAGGCGCAGGAGGCGCCTGCCGTTCCGGGCAGCGGCAGCACCGCCGACCATTCGAAATTTCCGGCGCTGAAGGGGCCCTTCTCATCGGGGCCGGAAGTCACCCAGGCCTGCCTGTCCTGCCATACCGAGGCCGGCGACCAGGTCATGCACACGCTGCACTGGACATGGGACTATACCCATGCCGAAACTGGGCAGAAGCTGGGAAAATCCAGCGTCATCAATTCGTTTTGCGGCAATGTCGGCTCGAACGAGGCGCGCTGCACATCCTGCCACGCCGGCTATGGCTGGACCGACGTGCGCCAGCCGCCGCCCTCTGACCCGGCGCGGGTGGATTGCCTGGCCTGCCATGACCGTTCCGGCCAATATACCAAGCTCGACAACATGGCGGGCCATCCGCCGCTGGAGCCGGTGCCTGCCGGGGCCAAGACCATCACCGGCGCCGATGCCAAGCCGGTCGATCTGGCGCGGGCGGCACAATCGGTGGGCGCGCCCGGACGCGACAATTGCGGCAACTGCCATTTCTACGGCGGCGGCGGCGACAACGTGAAGCATGGCGACCTGTCCTCGGCGCTGATCCGGCCGGACCTGGCGACCGATGTGCATATGTCGCCCGAAGGCGGCAATTTCACCTGCCAGACCTGCCATGTCACCGAGGACCACCGCGTCGCCGGCTCGCGCTATGCCGTCGAGGCCAAGGACATCGTCGATGCCCATCTGCTGGGCCAGCCGCGCGATGCCGCGACCTGCGAAAGCTGCCACGGCAACCGGCCCCATGCCGCGACGCCGACGGGGATGAAGCTGAACGACCATACCGACCGCGTCGCCTGCCAGACCTGCCACATTCCGTCCTTTGCTCGCGGCGGCGTCGCGACCAAGACGCTGTGGGACTGGTCGACCGCCGGCAAGCTCAAGGACGGCAAGCCCTTCGCCGAAGAGGAGTTCACCCAGTCCGACGGCCAGCACCTGCACACCTACCTGTCCACCAAGGGCAATTTCGAATGGGCCGAGAACGTGGTGCCCTTCTATGGCTGGTTCAACGGCACGGTCGAGTACACCACCGCCGAGACGGTCTTCGATCCGTCGCTGCCGGTCGAGATCAACCGGCTCGAGGGTTCGGCCGTCGACCCGGATGCGCGGATCTGGCCCTTCAAGCAGATGGTCGGCCGCCAGGCCTTCGACACCGAGCGCAACGTGCTTCTGCACAGCCAGGTCTATGGCCCGCAGACCGATACCGCCTTCTGGACGAATTTCGACTGGTCCAAGGCGCTGCAGGCGGCGGCGCATTACATGGGCACGGATTATTCCGGGAAGTTCGATTTCGTCGACACGCAGATGTATTGGCCGATCACCCATATGGTCGCGCCGGCCGAGGATGCGCTGAAATGCGGTGCCTGCCACCGGCCGGAAGGCCGCATGGCCGGAATCACCGGCGTCTATATTCCCGGCACCGGCCTGCCGCCGGGCGGGATCATCGGGCTGGCCCTGCTGGCGATGGCGGTCGCGGGCGTGGCCGGGCACGGGCTTCTGCGCCTGCTTGGCAGGAAGGGAAAGGGGGCGCATCATGGCTGAGCGCAAGGTTCTGGTCTATACCCGCTTCAACCGGCTGTGGCACTGGAGCCAGGCGGCCTCGATCCTGGTCCTGCTGTTCACCGGGCTGCGGATCATGGGGCTGCACGGGGTTCTGACCTTCGGCCTGGCGGTGACGATCCATTCCGTCGTCGCGGTGGCGCTGATGCTGCTCTGGGCCTTCACCGCCTTCTGGCTGCTGACGACCGGGACGTGGCGACAGTTCGCGCCGCGCCGCGCCGGGCTGTGGCAGGTCGCGCGCTTCTATGCCTGGGGGGTGTTCCGCGGCGAGGAGCACCCCTATCGCAAGGTGCTGCGGCGCCGGCACAACCCCTTGCAGGCGCTGGCCTATCTGGCGTTGAAGGTGCTGCTGTTCCCGGCGGTGTTTCTCAGCGGCATTGCCTATCTGGGCTATGGCTTGTGGGACGATCTCGACCCGTCGGGATGGGCGATCTGGGCGGTGGCCAACATCCACATCCTGACCGCCTTTGCGATCGGCAGCTTCGTGGTGGCGCATGTCTACCTGCTGACCGTCGGCCACGGCTTTCGCGAGCATGTGAAGCCGATGCTGACCGGGTTCGAGACCGTCGACCTGACGCCCGAGCAGGAAGCCTATCTGGCCGCCGAGGAACCCCGGCGCCTGAAGCCCTGACCGGCGATTTGCCATTGCGGGGGCCGGTCCGATCGGCTATGGACCGGCCTGAGGCACCCGTAGCTCAGCTGGATAGAGTGTCGCCCTCCGAAGGCGAAGGTCACAGGTTCGAATCCTGTCGGGTGCGCCATTTCCCCGAACCACCACCGGAACATCGGCCGCTTGGGATGTTCCTGCGGGGCTTGGACCAACCAGCACGGCTCCCCTGCATCGGCTGCGCGGGAAAGGCCCGCCGCGGCGCGATTCGTTGGCGGGTGGGCAGAGGCTTCCATCCGCCAAGATCAGCGGCGTGGCGTCCGCCACGAGCTGTGCGGCCGGGCTCAGGTCGTTGCGGCTTCCGGTGCGGTTTCGAAGGCGCGGGCGATCTCGGCCTCGGGGCAGCCATTGGCCAGCATCGCCGCCAGCAGGATGCGCGCCTGGCCGGGGCGCAGCAGCCGGGCATGGATGGCACCCGCACGACGCATGTCATGGCCGCCGCCGCCGCCGCCATAGATCGGCGACAGCAGCCCCTCGGGCACCCGGCTGGAGACCACCACCACCACGCCCTGCGCTCGTGCCCGCGCAATGGCGGCGACCAGTTCGGGCGTGGCATTGCCCGATCCCAGCGCCGAGATCACGATGCCCCGCGCCCCGGCGGCCAGGCTGGCCTCGAGATGCAGCCCGTCGCTGCCGGGATGGGTGGCGACGATGTCGACGCGCAGGCTGTCGACCGGGGCGGGCAGGGGCCGGGTGACGCTGGGGCCTTCCTCGGCCACGCGGCGAAAGGCGTCCGGCGCGTCCGAGGCGAATTTGTAAAGCCCCCAGACCGGCAGCAGCCGGCCGCCGAAGGCCAGGACCACGCCCCCCTGGCCGGGCGGCTGCAGGGCCGCGCGGACGGCATCGGCCAGGTTGCGCGCCCCGTCCGAACGCGGGTGGTCCGAGGCGAATTGCGCCCCCGTGAACACCACCGGCTTGCGCGGCGCATGCTGCAATTGCACCAGAAGCGCGGTTTCCTCCATCGCGTCGGTGCCGTGCAGGGCGATGACGCCGGCGATGCCGGGATCGGCCAGCTGGGCCGCCACCGCGTCACTGATGCGCTGCATGTCGGCCAGCGTCAGGCTGGCGGAATCCTTGGCCAGCACCTCTTGCGGGCGCAGGTCGACCGCCATCGGCGGCAGCATCGCCAAAAGATCCGCCGCTCCCAGGCTGGGGCTGGCGGCGCCGTTCGTGTCCCGGCTGCTGGCGATGGTGCCGCCGGTGGCAAGCACCGCCAGCAGCGGAATCCGTCCGGTCCCGGTCACGACACGAACTGCATGGTTGCGCAATCCCTCCCTTGCAGAACTGCGGCCGGCTTGGGCGGGCCCGGCCTGCCGCGATCTGTCTGACAGCTTGCGATAAACACAGCCGCCGCCGGGGTCAAGCCCGGCCGGTCGCCTGCACCCTGCGTAATCTTGCGCGGCCGGGGGCGAAAGCGGGCGGATCATTGCCGCAGCGGGCCTGCCACCGCAAGATCAGGAATTGGCCGGGCGCTGGCTGATGATCCAGGTCATCGCCTGTTCGACCTCGTCGAGATGGTCGCGCATGGCGGTGCGCGCCTCGGTCTCGGAGCCGGCGGCGATCGCCTCGGCGATGCGGCGATGTTCCAGGTTCGAGGTGATGCGCCGATCCGCCATCAGGTTCACCAGTTCGGATTGCCGCATCAGCGCGTCGCGGGAATCGGTGACGATGCGGGCGAACAGCCGGTTGCGGGCGGCCTCGGCGATCAGGCAGTGGAAATCGGAATCCAGCCGCACCCATTTCAGCGCATCCTCCTGTCGCTCCATGCTGTCGCAAAGCTGCAAGAGCCGGGCCATGTCCTCGTCGCTGCGGCGCAGGGCGGCCCAGCCGGCGGCGGGGATCTCGATGAAGGGGCGGGCCTCGATCAGCTCGCGCGCCGAATAGTTGCCATAGGCAAGCTCCGGCGCCTGCCGGTCCGAGATGACGAAGCTGCCGCTGCCGCTGCGGCTGCGGGTCAGGCCCAGCGTCTGCAGCGAGCGCATGGCCTCGCGGATGATCGGGCGGCTGACGCCGTAATGCTCGGCCAGCTTGGCCTCGGAGGGCAGCCGGATGCCGACCGGCAAGCGGCCGGCCAGTATCGCGCCTCGCAGATCCTCGAACACCGTCTCGGCGGCGTTTTTCCGACTGACCGGGCTCTTATGGGACAACCAATCAGCCACCTTGTTCATGGCGCCAATGTTGCATGTCAGGCGCACCTGTCAAGACGTGCTGTCGGGGAACCGTCTACCAGTACAGAATGGCGGCGCCGAGCAGCCCGGCCAGGCCGGCGATCTGCGCCATGAAAATCAGGTGATAGATCCTCATCCGCGTCGCTCCGCGTCCAGAATCCGGGGAAATCGTTTCTCATCCTGCCGGGGGTCGCGGATTTTTGGAAGCCGGATTCCGGGCGCGGTGAACATTTATCAACTCTGCCCGCCCGGCCCGTGCGGGGTTGCACCCGCTGCTGCGGTATGGCAGTCAGGGCCGGCGGCGGCGAACGACCCTTGGCGCGATTCTGCGCCCGCATTTCCCATATCCGAACAGCTACAGGTTTTCCGATGCGTGATCCCCTGTTCCGCATGGCCCTGCTTCTTGGCCTGCTTTCCGCCGTCGGTCCCTTTGCGATCGACATGTATCTGCCCGCCCTGCCGCAGGTGGCCAGCGACCTTGGCACCACCGAGGCCGGGGCGGCGCTGACCCTGACCTCGTATTTCATCGTCTTCGGCTTTGCGCAGATGATCTATGGGCCCATGGCCGATGCGGTCGGGCGCAAGAAGCCGCTGGTGATCGGCGTGGCGATCTTTCTGGCCGCCACAGTCGCGGCCAGCCTGGCGCCGACCATCGGCTGGCTGATCGCCGCCCGCGCCTTGCAGGGGCTGGGCGCGGCCACGCTGATGGCGGTGCCGCGCGCGGTGATCCGCGACATGGCGACCGGCCCCGCGGCGGCCAGGATGATGGCGGCGATCATGATCGTGATCTCGGTCTCGCCCATGCTGGCGCCGCTGACCGGATCGGCGGTGATGGCCTGGGGCGGCTGGCGCGAGATCTTCGCCGTGCTGGCCGCGGCCGCCTTGCTGAGCCTGGGGCTGATCCTGTTCGTGCTGCCCGAGACCCTGCCGGCCGAGCGGCGCCGGCCGGTGCGGCTGGCGGCCATGACGGCCGGGGCGCGGCGGCTGCTGTCCGACCGCCGCTTCCTGGGGCTGACCATGATCGGCGGCTTCGGCATGGCCAGCTTCTTCGTGTTCCTGGCCTCGGCGAGCTTCGTCTATACCCGGCAATACGGGCTCAGCCCGACCGGGTTCTCGCTGGCCTTCGCGGTGAATGCGGTGGGCTTCTTCACCGCCTCGCAATTCGCCGGCCGGCTGGCCGAGCGCTTCGGGATGGAGCGGGTGATCTCGCTGGCCATCACCGGCTTTGCCGGGCTGTCGCTGGCGCTGTCCCTGGTGGTGCTGGCGGGGTTCGACGCGCTGGCGGTGGTCATCGCCGGGCTGTTTGTGGCCAATGCCTGCCTGGGGCTGGTCATGCCGACAGCCATGGTCATGTCGCTGGACCCGCATCCCGACATCGCCGGGCTCGCCTCGTCGCTGGGCGGCACGCTGCAGATGCTGACGGGCGGGCTGATGATCGCCGTGACCGGGCCGCTCCTGGACAATACCGCGGCGACCATGGTGCCGGCGATCACGCTTTGCGCGGGCCTTGCCTGGGCGGCGGCCGCGGCCTCGCTGCCGCGGCTGCGGCTGCTGGCCTGACCTTCCCGGTCCCGCCCCAGCCTGCGCCGCGCCCTTGGGGGCGGGCAGGGCGCGCTCGGGCCGAAACCCGCATCATGGATCACGCCGGCGGGCTGGCACGCTGGGCCGGCGCGCCGTGTCGCGCCAGCACCCGCTGCCTTTCGGTCGGGATCGGCGGAACCTATCCGCCGGCATATCCGGGCGCGGTCGGAGGCCGCCGCTTGCGCTCGGATCCCCGCCGTCAGGGAATGTTCAGCGCCGTGTCCAGCAGGGTGTTGGGCTGGACCAGCGCCTTCAGCGCGGCCGGGTCGGTGATGGTGACGCGCATGCCGTCGATATGCACGCCATGGTCGCGCAGCGCCTTGAAGGCGCGCGACAGGCTTTCCGGCGTCATGCCCAGGTAAGAGGCCAGCAGCCGCTTTTCCTGCGGCAGCACGAAGCCCGCCACGCCGCCCGCGTCCTGCGACCGTTGCCACAGATAGGCGCCCAGCCTTTCGCGGGCATTGCGCAGCTTGAGGTTCTTGGCATGGCGCACCAGGTTGCGATAGCCCTCGGACAGTTCCTGCACCGTGGCCAGGGCAAAGCCGTGGTCGCGCGAAAAGGCCGCGCGCACGTCCACCGCCGGGATCAGCACGATGCGCGAGCGTTGCAGGGTGCGCGCCGACATCAGATAGGGCGCGTCGCGCATGCAGGCGGCCAGGATGAAGGTGGCGACCGGCTGGACCACGGCCATGGTGGTGTCGCGGTCCTGCCAGTTGGCGTAAAGCTCGACCGCGCCCTCCAGCACGACATGCAGGAAATTCGCCACCTCGCCCTGCCGGATCAGCTCCAGCTGGGCGGGGAACACCTGGTCGTAGGCCGCATGGATCAGCGCGTCGAAGCACGGGCTGGTCATGTTGCGAAACAGCGGCAGGTTGCGGATGTCGTTGCGGTCCTCTTCGCGCATAAAGCTGTCCTGTCGGATGGGTCTGGAATCGCATCTGACATAGCAAAAATCTTGATATTTGTCAATCAATAATGGCATATTTGTCATGAAATGACAGGGCGAACGATGGGTGCCGGATTGAGTATCCTTCAACCCTGACGGCGCAGAATCGAAATCCGGTCGGTTTCCGGGGTGCGGCTGGGCCAGGTTGATCCAGATCAAACATTGCCGCCGCGGCCCGTGTTGGGTGAGCGCCACAAACAGCGCGCGAACGTCCCAATCGGAGCATCCGCCATGCCGGACCCAAGTTCCTATTCCCCGATGCAGCAGCAAAAGGCGCTGTGGCTCAGCACCACCGCCTTCACGCTGTGCTTCGCCGTCTGGACGATCTTTTCCATCATCGGCATCACCATCAAGCAGGAACTCGGCCTGACCGAGTTCGAATATGGGGTGCTGATCGCCACGCCCATCCTGACCGGGTCGCTGATCCGGCTGATCCTGGGCGTCTGGACCGAACGCTATGGCGGGCGCCTGGTGTTCTCGTTGCAGATGCTGTTCACCGGCCTTGCCACCTGGGCGCTGACCTGGGCCGACAGCTATGCCACCTTCCTGCTGGCCGCGCTTGGCGTGGGCATGGCGGGCGGTTCCTTCATCATCGGCGTCGCCTATGTCTCGAAATGGTTCCCGGCCCAGCGCCAGGGGACCGCGCTTGGCATCTTCGGCATGGGCAATGTCGGCGCCGCGGTGACCAAGTTCATCGCGCCCTTCATCCTGGTGGCCTGGGGCTGGCAGGCGGTGGCGCAGATCTGGGCGGTGGGCATCGCGCTGATGGGCGTGGTCTTCCTGCTGGTCGCCCGCGACGATCCCGATTTCGAGGCGCGCCGCGCCCAGGGCATCGCCGCGCCGACCCTGGCCGAGCAGTTCGCGCCGCTCAGGAATCTGCAGGTCTGGCGCTTTGCGCTTTACTACTTCTTCGTCTTCGGCGGCTTCGTCGCCCTGGCGCTGTGGCTGCCGCATTACCTGACGCAGGTCTATGGCGTCGACCTGCGGGTGGCCGGCATGGCGGCGGCGGCCTTCAGCCTGTCGGCCAGCATCTTCCGCGCCTATGGCGGCATCCTGTCGGACCGTTTCGGCGCGCGCACGGTGATGTATTGGACCTTCGGCTTCAGCGCGCTGTTCCTGTTCATGCTGTCCTATCCGCCGACGGACTATACCATCCGCGGCAAGGACGGGCTGATCTCGTTCTCGACCGAGATGGGGCTCTGGCCCTTCGTGGTGACGCTGTTTGCGCTGGGCTTCTTCATGAGCCTGGGCAAGGCCGCGATCTTCAAGCACATCCCGGTCTATTACCCGAACCACGTCGGCGCGGTCGGCGGGCTTGTCGGCATGATCGGCGGGCTGGGGGGCTTCGTTCTGCCCATCGTCTTCGGCGCGGCGCTGGACCTGACCGGGATCTGGACCTCGTGCTTTGCCCTGCTTTTGCTGATCGTCGTCGTCTCGATGGCCTGGATGCACCTGTCGATCCGCGCCATGGAGCGCCGCGCCCAGGGCCGCGCCCTGGACCGGCTGCCGAACTTTCCCGAACTGGCCGAGGTGCATGACCCCGAGCGCACGGTGATGCCGCGCGTGCTGGACGACTGGCGCCCCGAGAACCCGACCTTCTGGGCCGAGCAGGGCCGCAGGATCGCCCGGCGCAACCTGTGGATCTCGATCCCGGCGCTGACGCTGGCCTTCGCGGTCTGGATGGTGTGGTCGGTGGTCGTGGCCAAGCTGCCGCTGATCGGCTTCGACTTTACGCAGGACCAGCTGTTCTGGCTGGCGGCGCTGCCGGCGCTGTCGGGGGCCACGCTGCGCATCTTCTACAGCTTCATGGTGCCGATCTTTGGCGGGCGGCTGTGGACGACGCTGTCCACCGCCTCGCTGCTGATCCCGG
This sequence comes from Paracoccus versutus, assembly GCF_029909795.1. NCBI lineage: Bacteria > Pseudomonadati > Pseudomonadota > Alphaproteobacteria > Rhodobacterales > Paracoccaceae > Paracoccus > Paracoccus versutus. Next base: position 1,551,809 of record NZ_CP038196.1, on the reverse strand, counting down.
CCATGGGCATCGGCTATGCGGTGCAGGATCCCTCGACGCCCTATGTGATCTTCGTGGCGCTGGCGCTGCTTTGCGGGCTGGGGGGCGCGAACTTCGCCTCGTCCATGGCCAATATCAGCTTCTTCTTCCCGAAATCGGAAAAGGGCAACGCCCTGGGGCTGAACGCGGGCCTGGGCAACCTGGGCGTGTCGCTGATGCAGTTCCTGGTGCCCATCGTCATCACCATGGGCGTCTTCGGCGCCATGGGCGGCGCGGCGCAGGAGCTTTCGGACGGCAGCCGGCTGTGGATGCAGAACGCGGGCTTCATCTGGGTGCCCTTCATCATCGTCTCGACCATCGCGGCATGGCTGGGCATGAACGACATCACCGACGCCCGCGCCAGCTTCCGCGAGCAGGCGGTGATCTTTACCCGGCTGCACAACTGGGTGATGTGCCTGCTCTATATCGGCACCTTCGGCAGCTTCATCGGCTATTCGGCGGGCTTCCCGCTGCTGATCAAGCTGGCCTTCCCCGATGTGAACGCGCTGCAATTCGTCTTCCTGGGGCCGCTGGTCGGCGCGCTCAGCCGGGCGGGGACGGGCTGGCTTTCCGACCGGGTCGGCGGCGGGCGCGTGACCTTCTGGGTCTTTGCCGGCATGATCGTGTCGGTGGGGCTGGTGATCGTCTCGCTCCAGGCGCTGTCCTTCTGGGGCTTCTTCGCGGGCTTCATGGCGCTGTTCTTCTTTACCGGGGTCGGCAATTCCTCGACCTTCCAGATGATCCCCGTCATCATGCGCAAGGAAGTCGCCCGGCTTGAGCCGCAGCTTTCCCCCGAGGACCGCCGCCGGCAGTCCGACCGCGAATCCGCCGCGATCATCGCCTTCACCAGCGCGATCGGCGCCTATGGCGGCTTCTTCATCCCCAAGGCCTACGGCAGCTCGATCGCGCTGACCGGATCGGCGTTGGGCGCGCTCTGGGCCTTCCTGGGCTTCTACGTGCTGTGCCTTGCCGTGACCTGGGTGTTCTACACCCGGCCGGGCGGGCTTTTGCACGACATCGAACGCGGCCGCGCCCCTGCCGGCGCCGCCACCCCTGCCTGACATAGGAGACAGCCATGAGCCATCTGCTGGACCGCCTGAACTTCCTGAAATCCACGCGCAAGGACGTGTTTTCGGAAGGGCATGGCCAGACCACGACCGAAAACCGCGACTGGGAGGACACCTATCGCGGGCGCTGGCGGCACGACAAGATCGTGCGCTCGACCCATGGGGTGAACTGCACCGGCTCCTGTTCCTGGAAGATCTATGTCAAATCCGGCATCGTCACCTGGGAAACGCAGCAGACCGACTATCCCCGCACCAGGCCGGACCTGCCCAACCACGAGCCGCGCGGCTGCGCGCGCGGCGCCTCCTACAGCTGGTATCTCTATTCCGCGAACCGGGTGAAGACGCCGCTGATCCGCGGCCGGCTGATGAAGCTCTGGCGCGAAAAGCGCCGGACCATGACCCCCATCGAGGCCTGGAGCGCGATCCAGGCCGACCCGCAGGCGCGCGAAAGCTATACCCGCATCCGCGGCAAGGGCGGCTTCGTGCGCGCGACCTGGGACGAGGCGACCGAGATCGTGGCCGCGGCCAATGCCTATACGGCGAAAACCTATGGCCCAGACCGGGTCTTCGGCTTCTCGCCGATCCCGGCCATGTCGATGATCTCCTATGCGGCGGGCACGCGCTACCTGTCGCTCTTGGGCGGCACCTGCATGTCCTTCTATGACTGGTATTGCGACCTGCCGCCGGCCAGCCCGCAGACCTGGGGCGAACAGACCGACGTGCCGGAATCGGCGGATTGGTATAACGCGGGCTACCTGCTGCTCTGGGGTTCGAACGTGCCGCAGACCCGCACGCCCGACGCGCATTTCTATACCGAGGCGCGCTATCGCGGCACCAAGTCGGCGGTGATCTGCCCCGACTATTCCGAGGCGGCGAAGTTCGGCGACATCTGGCTGAACGCCAAGCAGGGCACCGACGCGGCGCTGGGCATGGCCTTCGGCCATGTCATCCTGCGCGAGTTCCACCTGGACCGGCAGGCCGAATATTTCGAGGATTACTGCCGGCGCTATTCCGACATGCCCATGCTGGTGCGGCTGGAGGAACGGGACGGCCGCCTGATCCCCGGCCGCCAGCTGCGCGCCAGCGATTTCGACGGCGCGCTGGACCAGGCGAACAACCCGGAATGGAAGACGGTCGCCATCGACGACGTGACCGGCCGCATCGTGGTCCCGAACGGCTCGGTCGGCTTCCGCTGGGGCGAGCAGGGGCGCTGGAACCTTGAGCAGAAGGCCGGCGAGGACGAGGTCCGGCTGAAGATGAGCCTGATCCTGGACGAGGATCGCGACGACGTGGTCGGCGTCGACTTCCCCTATTTCGGCGGCGCCGCGACCAATGGCTTCGCCGTCGACGACCGCGGCGCGGTGCTGACCCGCAACGTGCCGGTCAAGCGGCTGACCCTGGCCGATGGCCAGCAGGCGCTGGTCGCCACCGTCTTCGACCTGTTCTGCGCCAATTACAGCCTGGACCGGGGCCTGGGCGGCGAGAACGTCGCGCGCGACTATGACGCCGACGTGCCCTTTACCCCCGCCTGGGCCGAGCGCATCACCGGCGTGCGCCGCGACAAGATCATCCAGGTCGCGCGCGAATTCGCCGCCAATGCCGAAAAGACCAATGGGCGGTCGATGATCATCATCGGCGCGGCGATGAACCATTGGTTCCACATGGACATGAACTATCGCGCCGTCATCAACATGCTGGTGATGTGCGGCTGCGTCGGCCAGTCGGGCGGCGGCTGGGCGCATTACGTCGGCCAGGAAAAGCTGCGCCCACAGACCGGCTGGACGGCGCTGGCATTCGCGCTGGACTGGGCGCGCCCGCCGCGGCACATGAACGCGACCTCGGCCTGGTATGCCCATACCGACCAATGGCGCTACGAGACGGTCAGCGCGCAGGAGATCCTGTCGCCGACCGCGCCGGCGGGCGACTGGAACCGGCTCAGCCTGATCGACTACAACATCCGCGCCGAGCGGATGGGCTGGCTGCCCTCGGCCCCGCAGCTGAGGACCAACCCGCTGGAGGTCGGCCGTGCCGCCAAGGCCGAAGGCATCCCCGCCAGGGATTACGTCGCGCGCGAGCTGAAGTCGGGCGATCTGCAGATGTCCTGCGAAGACCCCGACGCGCCCGAGAACTGGCCGAGGAACCTGTTCGTCTGGCGCTCGAACCTGCTCGGTTCCTCGGGCAAGGGGCATGAATATTTCCTCAAGCACCTCTTGGGCACCGATCATGGCGTGCAGGGCAAGGATCTGGGCCAGGAGGGCCGGCAGAAGCCGGTCGAGGCCGCCTGGCACGAGCAGGCGCCGGAGGGCAAGCTGGACCTGCTGGTGACGATCGACTTCCGCATGTCCACCACCGCCGTCTATGCCGACATCGTCCTGCCGACCGCCAGCTGGTATGAAAAGGACGACATGAACACCTCGGACATGCATCCGTTCATCCACCCGCTGCAAGCGGCGGTGGACCCGGCCTACGAGTCGAAATCCGACTGGGAGATCTTCAAGTCCATCGCCCGCAAGTTCTCGGAGATTGCGCCCGAGGTGCTGGGGGTCGAGACCGACGTGGTGCAGCTGCCCCTGCAGCACGACAGCGCCGGCGAGATCGCCCAGCCCTTCGTGCAGGACTGGAAGCTGGGCGAATGCGAGCTGATCCCCGGCAAGACCGCGCCCGCCTATATCGAGATCGAGCGCGACTATCCGAACCTCTACAAGCGCTTCACCGCGCTGGGCCCCTTGATGGAAAAGCTGGGCAACGGCGGCAAGGGCATCAGCTGGGACACCAAGGACGAGGTGCATCACCTGCAGGCGCTGAACGGCCGCGTGACCGAAGAGGGCGCGACCAAGGGCATGGCGCGGATCGAGACGGCTATCGACGCCGCCGAGGTGGTGCTGATGCTGGCGCCCGAGACCAATGGCGAGGTGGCGGTCAAGGCATGGGCCGCGCTTGGCCGCGCCACGGGCCGCGACCACGCCCATCTGGCCGAGGTCAAGGAGGACGAGAAGATCCGCTTCCGCGACATCGCCGCCCAGCCGCGCAAGATCATCTCGTCCCCCACCTGGTCCGGCATCGAAAGCGAGGAGGTCTGCTATAACGCTGGCTGGACCAACGTGCATGAGCTGATCCCGTGGCGCACCGTCTCGGGCCGCCAGCAGCTTTACCAGGACCACGAATGGATGCGCGCCTTTGGCGAAAGCTTCGTGACCTGGCGCCCGCCGGTGGACCTGAAGACCGTCGGCGCGGATGCGAGGAAGTCGCTGGCCGCGGGCGAAAAGCACGTGGTGCTGAACTTCATCACCCCGCACCAGAAATGGGGCATCCATTCGACCTATACCGACAACTTGCTGATGCTGACGCTGAACCGCGGCGGCCCGGTGGTGTGGATATCCGAGATCGACGCCAGGAAAGCCGGGCTGGTCGACAACGACTGGGTCGAGGTCTTCAACAGCAATGGCGTCATCACCGCGCGCGCGGTGGTCAGCCAGCGCATGAAGGAAGGCAGCATGTTCATGTATCACGCCCAGGAAAAGATCGTGAACACGCCCGGCAGCCAGATCACCAACCTGCGCGGCGGCATCCACAATTCGGTGACGCGCATCGTGCCCAAGCCCACCCACATGATCGGCGGCTATGCGCAACTGGCCTATGGCTTCAACTACTACGGCACCGTGGGGGCCAACCGCGACGAATTCGTCATCGTTCGCAAGATGAACAAGGTCGACTGGCTCGACCAGCCCCTGCAAACGGGGCCCGCAACCCAAAAGATGGAGGCAGCGGAATGAAAGTGCGTGCGCAAATCGGCATGGTGCTGAACCTGGACAAGTGTATCGGCTGCCATACCTGCTCGGTGACGTGCAAGAACGTCTGGACCTCGCGCGAAGGCGTCGAATACGCCTGGTTCAACAACGTCGAGACCAAGCCCGGCATCGGCTATCCCAAGGATTGGGAAAACCAGAAGCGCTGGAACGGCGGCTGGGTGCGGACCCGCTCGGGCCATCTGCGGCCCAAGCAGGGCGGCAAGTGGCGCATCCTGGCCAATATCTTTGCCAACCCCGACCTGCCCGAGATCGACGATTTCTACGAGCCCTTCGATTTCGACTACGACCACCTGAAATCGGCGCCCGAGATGCAGGCCTTCCCGACCGCAAGGCCGCGATCCAAGATCTCGGGCGAGCGGATGGAAAAGATCGAATGGGGCCCGAACTGGGAGGAGATCCTGGGCGGCGAGTTCGAGAAACGCAGCAAGGACTACAACTTCGAGGGCATCCAGAAGGACATCTACGGCGAATATGAAAACACCTTCATGATGTATCTGCCGAGGCTTTGCGAGCATTGCCTCAACCCGGCCTGCGTCGCCTCCTGCCCCTCGGGCGCGATCTACAAGCGCGAAGAGGACGGGGTGGTGCTGATCGATCAGGACAAGTGCCGGGGCTGGCGGATGTGCGTGTCCGGCTGCCCCTACAAGAAGATCTATTACAACTGGTCCACCGGGAAGTCGGAAAAATGCATCCTGTGCTATCCCCGGCTTGAATCGGGCCAGCCCACGGTCTGTTCGGAAACCTGCGTCGGCCGCATCCGCTACCTGGGGGTGATGCTCTATGATGCGGACAGGATCGCCGAGGCCGCGGCGGCGGAATCGGAAATGGACCTCTACGACGCGCAGCTGGGCGTGTTCCTGGACCCGAACGACCCCGAGGTGATCGCCGCCGCCCGCGCCGAGGGCGTGCCCGAGGACTGGATCCGCGGCGCGCAGCGCTCGCCGATCTGGAAGATGGCGATGGAATGGAAGATCGCCTTCCCGCTGCACCCGGAATATCGCACCCTGCCGATGGTCTGGTATGTCCCGCCGCTGTCGCCGATCCAGAACGCGGCCGAGGCGGGCAAGATCGCAGCGCAGGACGACATGCCCGACGTGCGCAGCCTGCGCATCCCGCTGCGCTACCTTGCCAACATGCTGACCGCGGGGGACGAGGCCCCGGTCGCCGCCGCGCTGGAGCGGATGCTGGCCATGCGCAGCTACATGCGTTCCAAGACGCTGGACGGGGTGGTGAACCTGGGCGTCGCCAAGCGCGTCGGCCTGACCCCGCAGCAGATCGACGAGATGTATCAGCTGCTCGCCATCGCCAATTACGAGGACCGCTTCGTCATCCCGACCACGCATCGCGAGATCGTCGAGGACGCCTATGACCTGCGCGGCGGCTGCGGCTTTACCGACGGGCACGGCTGTTCGTCGGGCGACACCCCCTCGCTCTTCGGCGGCAAGAAGTTCCGCAGCCCGCAGGAGTTCATCGCATGAAAAGCTTCAAGGCCCTTTCCGCGCTGCTTTCCTATCCCAGCGAGGAGCTGATCGCGGCGCTGACCGAAATCGACGCGGTGCTGCATGCCGAGGGGCTGCTTGGCCCCAAGCGCATGGAGGAAATCGCCCGGCTGCTGCAAGAGCTGCGCCAGGGCGACCTCTACGACCTGCAGGAACGCTATGTGCTGCTGTTCGACCGCTCGCGCAGCCTGTCGCTGAACCTGTTCGAGCATGTGCATGGCGAAAGCCGCGACCGCGGCGGCGCCATGGTCGATCTCTTGGAAACCTATCGCGCCGGCGGCTTCGACCTGGTCGGGCCGGAACTGCCCGACCACCTGCCGGTGCTGCTGGAATACCTGTCCACCCGGCCCTTGCCCGAGGCCGAGGCGCTGCTGGCCGATGCCGCCCATATCCTGGTCGCGCTGGCTGACCGGCTGACGCGGCGCGAAAGCGCCTATGCCGGCGTGCTGAGCGCGCTGGTGACGCTGGTCGTGACCGAGCCACCCGAACTGCCCGAGGAGCTGGCCGCCGTCCCCGACGACGACCCCGAGGATCTGGCCGCGCTGGATGCCGTCTGGGAAGAGGCGCAGGTCACTTTCGGTCCCGACCCCAATGCCGGCTGCCCGGTCAGCCGCGACATCCTTGCCCGCATGGACGCCCCGCGCGTCGCGAACCCGGCGCAATGAGGAGGAGCAGATGAACAATTTCCTTTTCGGGATCTATCCCTATATCGCCATCACGGTGATGATCCTCGGCTCGATCATCCGCTATGACCAGGATCCGTTCAGCTGGAAATCCAAGTCCAGCCAGATCCTGCGGCGGCGGCAATTCGTCATCGGCTCGGTCCTGTTCCATGTCGGCGTGCTGGTGATCTTCTTCGGCCATCTGGGCGGGCTTCTGACGCCCATCGCGGTCTTTGACGCCTTCGGCATCAGCCATGGCGCCAAGCAGGTGCTGGCGATGACCGCCGGCGGCATCGCCGGGGTCATGGCGCTGGTGGGCGGCGGGATGCTGCTGCATCGCCGGCTGACCGACCCGCGGGTGCGCGCCCATACGACGCTGGCCGATACCGGCATCCTGGCCCTGCTGATCGCCCAGCTGGTGCTGGGGCTTGCGACCATCCTGGTCTCGATGCAGCATCTGGACGGGCACGAGATGACGCGGCTGATGTCCTGGGCGCAGGGCATCGTCTATTTCCGCTCGGGCGCGGCGGATCACCTCGTGGGCGTGCATTGGCTCTTCAAGCTGCATATCCTGCTGGGGCTGACCATTTTCCTGCTGTTCCCGTTCACCCGGCTGGTCCACATGATCTCGGCCCCCGTGCGCTACCTGTGGCGGCCGGGCTACCAGATCGTGCGGACCAAGCGTTACCCGGCCAAGCGCCACCCGGCGGAGTAAGCGGCGATGGAGATGAAACCGCTGCTACCGCCCGTCGTCGTGAACGGCGTGACCCTGGACCCCGGCCGCATCGCGGCCGAGGCGCAGAACCACCCCGCGCCCAAGGGCAAGCCCGGCCATGCCTGGCGCGCCGCCGCGCGGGCGCTGGCGGTGCGCGAGCTTCTGCTGCAGGAAGCCCGCGCCCAGGGCATCGCGGCCGAACCGGCCGAGCTTGCCCCCGGCCAATGGGAGACCGAGGACGAGGCCGCGATCCGCGCCCTGCTGGACCAGAAGATCCGGCCCGCGCCTGCCGACGAGGCGGCGCTGGCCGCGCATTACGCCGCCCATCCCGAACAGTTCCGCGCCCCCTCGCTTTTCGAGGCGGCGCATATCCTGTTCGCCACCGCCCCCGACGATGCCGAGGCCCGTGCCCAGGCGCGGGCCAGGGCCGAGGCGGTGCTGGCCCAGTTGCGCGCCCAGCCGCGCCGCTTTGCCGAACTGGCGGCCGAGTTGAGCGCCTGTTCCTCGAAGAATGCCGGCGGGGTTCTGGGGCAGCTGACCTCGGGCGATACCGTCCCCGAGTTCGAGGCCGTGCTGGCCACGATGGAGGAAGGCGCGCTGGCCCTGGCCGAAACCCGCTATGGCCTGCATGTCGTCCGCCTGGATGCGCGCGCGCAGGGCGCGGTGCTGCCGTTCCAGGCCGTGCTGCCGCAATTGCGCCAGGCGCATGACAAGGCGGCCTGGCTGCGCGCCAGCCGCGACTACCTGGACGGGCTGGTCGCCGGGGCCGAGATCTCGGGCGTTTCCTTCGACCAGGAAAGGCGGGCGTGATGCAACTGGCCTATGTCAGCCTGCCCGGCCGCGGCGCGAACGACCGCTTCCTTGCCGCCCTTGCCGGGGCGGCGCAGGCGGCGGGGCTGCGGCTGGCCGGGACGGTGCAGACCAACCCCGAGCGCGAGGGCCGCGTCAAATGCGACATGGACCTGCGCGTGCTGCCCGACGGCCCGGTGCTGCGCATCAGCGAGGATCGCGGCAACGGCGCCCGCGGCTGCCGGCTGGACGCCGGCGTGCTGGAGGCGGCGGTGCTGGGCGTCGCCGCCGCGCTGCCCGGCGCCGACTTGCTGCTGGTCAACAAGTTCGGCAAGCAGGAATCCGAGGGCCGCGGCTTTGCGCCCCTGATCGCCGAGGCACTGTCGCGCGGCATCCCGGTGCTGGCTGGTGTGAACGGGCTGAACCTGCCGGCGTTCCAGGCCTTTGCCGACGGGCTCGCCACGCCGCTTCCCGCCGATCAGGCGGCGGTCATGGGCTGGTGCCAGCGGGCCTGCCGGCTGCAACCCGCCTGACCTGCAAGGCCCCCAAGGCCCCCAAGGCTCATGCAACGAAAAAGGCCCGGTCGTCGCGACCGGGCCTTTCTTTTCGTGGTGCGCTTCAGGCTGTCCGCCTTGCGCCCGAGACCGGCTTTTTCGCCACGCGCGGCCGCGCCAGCACCGGCAGGTAGAGCAGGGCGAAGCCGCCGAAGGCCAGAACCCACAGCGTCCCCGACAGGTGCAGCAGCCAGACCTGCGCCGGCAGTACCCCGGCCAGCAGCCGCAGCACCACCGAGGCGGCGAGCGCCAGGTAAAGCGCCGTGGTGCCGCGCCCGGCATGCAGCGCCCGCCCGCTATGGCCCAGGCTCGCCCGGCTCATCACCGCCAGCGTCATCAGCCCTATGGCGCCGGCCAGCCAGACATGCCGCGCCGGTGCCGCCGCCATCAGGCCCAGGCCCGCCGCCGCCTCGGCCCAGAAGCCGAGCGCCAGGAAGCCATAGGCCAGGTGCAGCACCCAAAGCAGCGGCTCGGCCCCGGTCCGCGCCCCCTGCCAGCGCGCCAGCCGCCACAGATGCGCCGCGCCGCAGGCCAGCATCAGCCAGGGCATGGCCCGGCCGTCGGGCAGGGCGAAGCCCGCCAGCGTCACCCCGGTCAGCCCCAGCACCAGCCCGTCGCCGCGGTCGAAGGGCGCCGGCAGTTGCTGCACCCCCCGCGCTGCCAGCCAGTTGCGGGTAAAGCTGGGGATGATGCGCCCGCCGATCAGCGCGATCAGCATCAGGCCCGCGGCCAGGCCCAGCCGCATCCCCATGCCCTCGAAGGCCGCGTCGCCGCGGGCGGCCTCGACATGGAACAGCGCGTTGCCGGCGGCGAACAGCCCCAGCAGCGCCAGAACCGGCAGGTTGCGCCAGTTCCGGCCGTGCAGGATCTCGCGCGCCAGGAAGGCCAGCAGCATGAGCCCGCAGGCCAGATCGGCCAGCAGGACCACGCGCCAGTCGAGCAGCGCCGAGACCCCGACCGCGGCCCGGCCCAGAAGCCACAGCCCGACCAGCCCGGCCAGGGGCGCCCCCATCACCGGCAGCCGCCCGGTCCAGTTCGGCACCGCGGTCAGCAGGAAGCCGGCGATGACCCCGCCGAGATAGCCGTAAAGGAATTCATGGGCGTGCCAGCTGAACGGGTCGAAGGCCAGGGGCAGGATCTCGGCCCCCGCCAGCATGGCCACCCAGATCGCCATGGCCAGCGCCGCCCAGAGCGCCGAGATCAGGAAGAAGGCGCGGAAGCCGTGGCTCAGCAGCACCGGCCCGCGATAGTTGCGCATGCGTTCCGAGGTGGACATCGCGCGTCTCCGTCAAGATGGGGTCATGGGCAGGGGGCGGCGCCGGGGCGCGCCTCCAGGAACCCTTGGGCAAAGATGGCGCCGGGCTGGATGCGGCGCAAGCCGGCCAGGGCGTCCTGCGGCGAAAGCCCGCTTTCCAGCAGTTGGGCGTAAAGCCGGGCCACAGCGGCGAAATCGCCCGGCTGCGGCGAAAGCCGCAGCGCGGCGACGCCGGCATCGCGCAGGGCATCGGCCTGTCCCGCGACGCTCATATGCGTATAGCTCAGCGTCTGCACGCCGTTCACGGTCAGGAAGGGCTGGCCCTCCAGCGTCTCGACCGTGCGGCCGTCGGGATCCTCGGCGCAGACGAACTGGCAGCTGTCCTTGGCGCGGTCGTGCAGCCGCGCGTGATAGCAGCGCCCCGAGATCGCCAGCGGCGCCCGGCCATGGCCCCAGACCTCGACCGCGACGCCGGCGTCCTGCCCGGCGCGGGCCAGCTGCGCCACCGATTCCAGCGGCAGCTCGGGCGGCAGGCAGATGCGCTGCGCGCCTTTCGCGGCCAGCCATTCCAGCGTGCCCTCGTTATAGACGTTGACCGTCGGGCCGACCCAGAAGGGCGCGCCCTCGGGCAGGTGCTGGAGCGCGGTCAGGTCGGCGATCTCGACCGGCAGGCCCGAGGCGAACAGCTCGGCCGTCTGCCGCCGCTCGCGCTTGAGCGTGATCAGCGTCAGCGTGGAAAGCGCCACCTCCTTGCCTGCGGCCTGCAGCACCTCGACCGCGGCGGGGATCTCGTGCTGCCAGAAGGGCAGGCGCTTCGAGCAGACCCATTCGCCGATCACCACCCGCTGAACGGGGGTATCGGCCAGCGTCAGGTAAAAGGCGCGGACCTGCTCCGCGCTCCAGAAAAAGGCGATGGGGCCGACGGTCAGGTCCATGGTCATCTCCAGGTCTTGGCATAGGCGCCGGTGGTCGCGGCCTGGCCCTCGGTCAGCCGCGCAAGCAGTCCCTCGGGCATGGGCGCGCCCTGGTCGGCGGCCTCGACGGCGGCGCGGAAGGCGCGCACCACCTGCGCCACATAGGCGCGCGAGCGTTGCCGCCCCTCGATCTTCAATGCGCTGACCCCGGCCTTTTGCAGCGCCGGGATCAGCCGGGTCGCGTCCAGGCTGACCGGGTCTTCGAAGATATGGCCGGTCTGGCCGCCGCCCTTGCCGTCGGGCGAGCTGAAGCAGCCCTTGCACAGCGTCGGATAGGGCACCGGCATCCCCTTGGGCGTGCGGTGGATCAGGAAATCGCCCAGCCGCGCCTCGTGATTGCCGGCGACATCGGCGTAGGCGACGTGGCTGGCGGGCGAGCAGACGCCGTTCATGTTCGGCGACAGCCCGGTGGCATAGGAGGACAGCGAACAGCGCCCCTCGGCCATGACGCAGAGCCCGCCAAAGACGAAGACCTCGGTTTCCACCTCGATCTCGCGGTTGATGGCGGTGATCTCCTCGACCGACAGCACGCGGGGCAGGACGACCCGGCGGATGCCGAAGGTTTCGGCATAGAAGTTGATCGCGTCGGGATTGGCGGCGGCGGCCTGCACCGACAGGTGCAGCCGCAGGCCGGGATGAGCCTCGGCGGCATGCGCGATCAGGCCCAGGTCGGCCAGGATCACCGCATCCGCGCCCAGCCGGGCGGCGTCGCCGACGGCGCGGTGCCACAGCGCCTGGTCGCCGGCGCGCGGGAAGGTGTTGATCGCCACCAGCACATGCGCGCCGCGGGCATGGGCATAGGCGATGCCCTCGGCCAGTTCCTCGCGGCTGAAGTTCAGGCCGGGGAAGTTGCGGGCATTGGTTTCGTCGGCAAAGCCGCAATAGACCGTATGCGCCCCCGCATCGACCGCGGCGCGCAGGGCCGCCGGGGTTCCGGCCGGGCAGACCAGCTCCATCATGGCATCACCTCTTGTCGGGACAGAACCAGCCCGCTTCTGCGCGCGACCAGCGCCGAGCCGCGGCGCAGCCAGCGCCCCAGCGGCCGGCCGGTCAGCGCCGCCAGTTCCTCGGTCAGGTCCAGCTCGGCATCGTCCAGCGCATTGCGCAGCGCCAGAACCGCCGAGGTATCGCCGCCGATCTGCAACTCGCCGGAAAAGAACAGCGCATCCCCGTCCTCGGCGCCATGCAGCATGGCCAGGAACGCCGCCAGCCCGCCCCGGATCGCGGCGTCATGCTCGGGCTCGGGGGCATGGCGCGGATGGGCGGTCAGCCGCCGCGCCTGGGGCTGCATCAGCAGCAGGAACGGCCCGTCGCTGACATCGAGCAGGAAGCGCGCCTGGCCATAGGGACCAAGGCGCGCCAGGATCGCCGGGTTGTTCGCGGCGATCCGGCGCAGGAACGCCGTCAGCGCCAGGCCAAGGGCCGGGCGGGAAAGCGGCGGGGGCGGAAGCCGCATCAGCAGCGGCGGCAGGGTGGGGCGCTGGGTCATGTTCCGGGTCTAGGCCGACCAATCGGCGCTGTGATTGATATTCGTCAAATCAGCCGCGGAAATTCCCGCCTAGCCTTTCCGCCATGATCCGCCCGCCTTGCCGCGGGCCTGTCGGAGCCCTTGATGCGCAGCCTTCCTTCATTTCCCGACCTGCGGACCTTTCTGTCCTGGCTGGAGGCGCGGGGCGAGTTCGCGCGCATCGCCGAGCCGGTGTCGCTGCGCCACGAGATGACGGCGGTCGAGCTGGCCTGCCTGCGCCGCGGCGGGCCGGCGCTGCGCTTCGACCGGCCCGAGGGCGCGCGCATCCCCGTCATCGCCAATCTTTTCGGCACCAGGGCGCGGGTCGCGGCCGGGCTGGGCCTGCAGCCGGACGAGGTCGCGGGCTTTGGCGAATTCCTGGCCGCGCTGCGCAGCCCGGCCCCGGTCGAGGGCATGCGCGACGTCATGTCGCGCTGGCCCATGCTGCGCGCGGCGCTGGCGACGCGGCCGAAGCTCTTGCGCCACGGCCCGGCGCAAGAGGCCGAACTGCCCGGCCTCGATTCGCTGCCGGTGCAGACGCCCTGGCCCGAGGACGGCGGGCCGCTGATCACCTGGCCGGTGGTGCTGACCCGGCCGCAGGACAGCCGGGCCGAGGATCTGACCCGCTACAACCTGGGCGTCTATCGCGCGCAGGTGCTGGGCCCCGACCGGCTGATCCTGCGCTGGCTGGCGCATCGCGGCGGTGCGGCGCATCACCGCAGCTGGGCGCAGGCGGACGAGCCGATGCCGGTCGCCATCGCGCTTGGCGCCGATCCGGCGCTGCTGCTGGCCGCCGCGCTGCCGCTGCCCGAGACAGTGTCGGAACTGGGCTTTTCCGGCGTGCTGCGCGGCGCGCGGACCGAACTGGTTGCGGCGCAGACCGTGCCGCTGATGGTCCCCGCCCGCGCCGAAATCGTCGTCGAGGGCTGGGTGCATCCCGGCGAGACCGCACCCGAGGGCCCCTTCGGCGACCACACCGGCTATTACAACGCCGTCGAGCCCTTTCCGGTCATGCGCGTCAGCCGCATCACCTGCCGGGGCGATCCGCTTTACCTGTCGACCGTCACCGGCCGGCCGCCCGACGAGCCCTCGGTCATCGGAGAGGTGTTCAACGACCTGGCCCTGCCGGTGATCCGCGCCCAGATCCCCGAGATCACCGACCTGTGGCTGCCGCCCGCCGCCTGTTCCTATCGCATGGCGGTGGTGGCGATCGACAAGCGCTATCCCGGCCAGGCGCGGCGGGTGATGATGGCGCTGTGGGGGATGCTGCCGCAATTCAGCTATACCAAGCTGGTGGTGGTCGTGGACAGCGACATCGACGTGCGCAGCTGGGACGACATCGCCTGGGCGATCTCGACCCGGATGGACCCCGGCCGCGACGTGATGCTGCTGGACCGCACGCCGATGGACTACCTGGACTTCGCCTCGCCCGTCGAGGGGCTGGCGGGCAAGCTGGGGCTGGACGCCACCACCAAGATCGGCGCCGAGACCAGCCGCGAATGGGGCCGGGTCATGCGGCTTGACCCGGCGCACGAGGCGCGGGCCGAGGCGCTGCTGGCCGCGGTGCTGCCATGAGGGTGGTGCTGGGCGTCTCGGGTGCCTCGGGCGCGGTTCTGGCGCTGGATTGCGCCCGCGCGCTGGCCCGCGCCGGGGCGGAAATCGACCTGGTCGTCTCGGACATGGCGCGGCGCACGCTGGCCGAAGAGGTCGGGCCGGACGCGCTGACCGCCTTGCAGGCGCTGGCCGCGCGGGTGCATGCGCAGCGCGACCTGGGCGCGGCCATCGCCTCGGGGTCGTGCCCGGTCGCGGGCATGATCGTCGCGCCCTGTTCCATGCGCAGCCTCGCGGCCATCGCGCATGGCTTCGACGACGGGTTGCTGACCCGCGCCGCCGGGGTGCAGCTGAAGGAACGCCGGCCGCTGGTGCTGCTGGCGCGCGAGGCGCCGCTGACCCTGGCGCATCTGGAAAACATGCAGGCCGCGACCCGGATGGGCGCGGTGATCCTGCCGCCGGTGCCGGCCTTCTACCTGCGCCCGCAAAGCCTGGCCGAAGTCACCGCCCAGATCGCCGCCCGCGCGGTCGATCTGCTGCGCCTCGGCCCGCCCCGGGCCCAAGCCTGGGCCCCCTCTCGACCCGCCCCCCATGGAGGAGACCATCATGACTGACATCACCCTTGCCCCAGATACCCCCGTCGGCGACATCGCCGCCCGGCTGCCCGGCGCCGCCGAGGTGTTCCGCCGCGCCGGCATCAGCTTTTGCTGCGGTGCCAGTGCCGGCCTGGCCGAAGCCGCCGAAAAGGCCGGCATCGCCCTGCCGGCGCTGACCGCCGAATTGCAGGCGCTGATCGACAATGCCGGCCGCGACGCCCCGACCGAGACCTCGGCGCTGATCGACCATATCCTGAGCCGCTATCACGACACCCACCGCGAGGAGCTGGGCTGGCTGATCGGCCTGGCCGACCGGGTCGAGATGGTGCATGGCGACCATGACGAGGCCCCCCTGGGCCTGACCGAGGCGCTGATCGCGCTGCGCGACGACCTGGAATCGCACATGGCCAAGGAGGAAACCGTGCTGTTCCCCGCCATCCTGCAAGGCGGCGGCGCCATGCTGGCCGGGCCGATTCGCATCATGCGGGCCGAGCATGAGGATACTGCCGAGCTGCTGCGCCGGATCGAGCATGTGACCCATGGCCTGACCCTGCCGGCCGGCGCCTGCGGTTCGTGGACGGCGCTTTACACCGGCTTGCGCAAGCTGTGCGACGACGTGATCGCCCATATCCATCTGGAAGAGGAAGTCCTGTTCCCGCGCGTCCTTGCGTCGTGACCGGGCGCGGGGCTTTCGGCTGGCCGGATGCCCCGCCTGCGTGTTCAGCGCGCCCCGGCGTTGCGGGCCGGGACGTCGAAGCGCGCGCGTTTCAGGATCGTGCCCTCGGCGTCGACGGTCAGGCGCAGCGCCTGGTTCCGGAAGAAAAAGGTCAGGCGATGGCGCCCGGCATCCTCGCCCTCGCCGGTTTCGCAGCGGGTGGTGATGCGATTGGCGCGCATCAGTTCGGGCACCTGGCCCGGCTCGACGCCGAAGGCCGCGGCCAGTTCCTGCGCCTCGACGATAAAACCCTGTTCGGTCAAGTCGATCCTGGTCATGCCATTGCCCTCCGGGGTGCCGTCCTGTCCGGCATATGGGGATGCGCCGGGCGTTTGGCCATGGCGGGGGGCGGATAAGACACGACTTTCATCAAGAAAGGCGCGGGCGAGTGTCTCGCGCCGCGCTTGTTTCCCCCTTGGGCGGTGGCCGCCGGCCCCGGTCAGTTGACCTGGGCCAGTTCGGCATCCATGCGCTCGCGCGCCTTCTTGGGCATCTTGGCGGTCTTGGCGGCGTCGAGGTTATCGGGCGCCTCGCCCACCTGCACCAGCCCGACCATGCCCATGCCGAAATGCGGCGTGCATTTCACGCCATAGAGCCCCGGTTCGGTCACGGTCAGCGTATAGGATTCGTTGATCTTGCTTTTGAAGGTTTCCACGCCTTCGGGCAGGATTTCCTTAATCGCTTCGACGTTGTGGCTCTTGTCGGTGGGGACGAAGTTGATGACGTCGCCGGGCTCGGCGCGGACAAAGGCCGGCTCGAACACCATGGCGCCCGATTCGCCCTTGTTGAGCATATGCACCTCGTGGGTCGCAGCGAACGCGGGGGCGGCAAGGGCCAGCAGCGCGGCGGCAGCAGCGGCGAGGGAATTGTGGAACATCGTGTTCTCCTTGGTGGTCCGGGCGGCAAACCCGCCCGTCGTGTCTTGTTCTAGGGCCGTTGCGCGACGCATGGCTTGAGATAAGTCAAAGGCAGAGGGAAAAACTCGGATTTCCGTCATGACAGAATGTCGCAGGGCGGCGTCCCTGTCCGCGGCCGGCCCCCTGTGACCTCGCGTCATTGTATTTGGCTTGACCTAGATCAACGCTTGCGATCGGGCAAAGGCATAGACCGGCGACATGTGCCGCCGCGCGAACCATAACCGGGCCCAGCGCCTTTTCGCCTTTGCCGCGATTCTCCTTCTTCTCGTTGCGGGATGGGCGGGGACGGGTGCGGCGATGCCCGCCCATCTGGCCGCGGCGGCGTCGGGCCCCTTGCAAGAGGTCGTCATCTGCGCCGAGGGCCATGCCCGCACCGTCTGGCTGGACGCCCAAGGCAACGAACATCCCGCGCCGCAGGAATGCCGCGACTGCCCGGTCTGCCACCCGCCGCTGCTGGCCTCGGGGGGCGACTCCGTCCTGCCGGTCCGGACGATGCCCTGGGTGCGGCCGGCCGTGGCGCCGGGCGCGGCGCAGGTGCGCGGTGCGGTTCGTCCGGTGCTGGTGCTGACGCGCGGCCCCCCGTCTTTCCCCTCTGCCTGGACCCATGCGGTCCCGTCGCCTGCGGGCGACAGCCTCTGGTCTGATGCGGGCAATCCGCGCCAGCCGATGCGCCGGGTCCAGGCAATTGCCATGGATGCCCGAGCATGAAGATCCTCCGCCTTGTCCTGACGATCGCATCGCTGTTGCTGCCGGCCCTGCCGGCCGCCGCCGAAAGCGTGCTGGCGCAGCTGCTGCCGGAACAGAACGCGGGCGAGCTGGTGCCCGGCGCCGACGGTTTCGGGCCGATCCGCGCCGACCTGGCCGTGGCGCCGGTGCTGAAGGGGGGCGAGACCGTCGCCCATGCCTTCGTCACCTCGGATTTCGTCGGCACCACCGGCTATTCCGGCAAGCCCATCCATACGCTCGTCGCGCTGGACAAGGACGCGAAGGTGGCTGGCGTCCGGCTGGTCAAGCATTCCGAACCCATCGTGCTGATCGGCATCCCCGAGGCCAAGGTCAAGGCGCTGGTCGAGGGCTACCGGGGCCTCGACCTCGTGGCCGAGGCGCAATCGGGCGGCACGGCGCATGAGGTCGAGATCATCTCGGGCGCCACGGTCACGGTGATGGTGATCGACGATTCCATCGTGCGCTCGGGGCTGAAGGTCGCGCGCGCGCTCGGCCTTGGCGGGCTGGCCGCCGAAACCGTGGCCGCCGGCCCGAAATTCGAGATCGACCCCGACGCGGCCCCCTCGGCCGACTGGCACGAGATGGAGGGCGACGGCACCCTGCGCCGGCTGTCGCTGGACGTGGGCCAAGTGAACGCGGCCTTCGCCGCCAATCCCGACCGCCGCGCCGCCGAGCGCGCGCTGTCCGAGGCGCCGGACACCACCTTCATCGAGATGCAGGCCGGGCTGGTCTCGGTCCCGGCCGTCGGCAAGGCGCTGCTGGGCGATGCGCAGGCCGCGAACCTGCAGGCCTGGCTGGCGCCGGGCGACCAGGCCATCGCGGTCATGGGCCGCGGGCTCTACAGCTTCAAGGGCTCGGGCTATGTCCGCGGCGGCATCTTCGACCGCATCGTGCTGATCCAGGACGACGTCTCGGTGCGCTTCCGCGACCGCGACCATCGCCGGCTGAACGCCGTCGCCGCCGATGGCGCGCCGGATTTCACCGAGATGGACCTGTTCAAGATCCCCGCCGCCTCGGGCTTCGACCCGACCAAGCCCTTCCGCATCCAGCTGCTGGTGCATCGCGAGGTCGGGCCGATCGAGAAGGTCTTCCACACCTTCGACCTGGGCTATCAGCTGCCGCAGAAATACCTGCGCAGCGTTGCCGCCCCCGCACCCGCGCCCGAGGCGGCGGCACCCGTGGCCCAGTCCGACGAAAGCCAGGCCCAGGCGCAGCTGTGGAAGCGGATCTGGCTGGATTCCAAGCCCAAGATCGCCGGGCTTGCCGCCATGCTGCTGGTGCTGACGGGGGCATTCTTCTTCCAGAGCTTCGCGACCCGGAACGAGCGCGCCTTCTACATCTTCCGCATGGGCTTTCTGACCGTGACGCTGGTCTTCCTGGGCTGGTATGCCAATGCGCAGCTTTCGGTCGTGAACCTGATGGCGCTGTTCGGCAGCCTGGTGAACGGCTTTAGCTGGCAGGCCTTCCTGCTGGACCCGCTGACCTTCATCCTGTGGTTCGCGGTCGCCGCCGCGCTGCTGTTCTGGGGCCGGGGCGCCTATTGCGGCTGGCTTTGCCCCTTCGGCGCGCTGCAAGAGCTGACCAACCAGATCGCGCGCAAGCTGCGCATCCCGCAATGGACGCTGCCCTGGGGTCTGCACGAGCGGCTGTGGCCGGTCAAATACATGATCTTCCTGGGCCTTTTCGGCGTCTCGCTGATGAGCGTCGAGCAGGCCGAGCATCTGGCCGAGGTCGAGCCCTTCAAGACCGCGATCATCCTGAAATTCATCCGCGCCTGGCCCTTCGTGGCCTATGCCGCGGCGCTGCTGATCGCCGGGCTCTTCGTCGAGCGCTTCTATTGCCGCTACCTGTGCCCGCTTGGCGCGGCGCTGGCGATCCCGGCGCGGATGCGCATGTTCGACTGGCTCAAGCGCTATCACGAATGCGGCAATCCCTGCCAGATCTGCGCCCAGCAATGCCCGGTGCAGTCGATCCACCCGACGGGCGAGATCAATCCCAACGAATGCATCAACTGCATGCATTGCCAGGTGCTTTACCAGTCCAAGACCACCTGCCCGGTGGTGATCCGCAAGTTGAAACGGCGCGAGGCCGTGGCCGCCGGCAGCACGCCCAAGCTGGGCCAGCCCCCGGCCGGCCATCCCAACGCCACCCGCAAGATCGAAGCTTGAACACACGAAAAGGAGTTCGACCATGGAAACCAAACAGCAAAACGGCCTGAGCCGCCGCGCGCTTCTGGGCGCGACCGCCGGCGGTGCGGCCATGGCCGGCGCGTTCGGGGGGCGCCTGGCGCTGGGACCGGCCGTGATCGGTGCGGGCGCCGCGGGCGTCGCCACCGCCGCCGGCAGCGGCGCGGCGCTGGCCGCCAGCGGCGACGGCGCGGTCGCGCCGGGCCAGCTGGACGACTATTACGGCTTCTGGTCCTCGGGCCAGACCGGCGAGCTGCGCATCCTGGGCGTTCCCTCGATGCGCGAGCTGATGCGGGTGCCGGTCTTCAACCGCTGCTCGGCCACCGGCTGGGGCATCACCAACGAGTCGATCCTCATCCACGAACGCACCATGACCGAGCGGACCAGGAAGCACCTTGCCGCCAACGGCAAGCGCATCCACGACAACGGCGACCTGCACCACGTCCACATGTCCTTTACCGAGGGCAAGTATGACGGCCGCTTCCTGTTCATGAACGACAAGGCCAATACCCGCGTGGCGCGGGTGCGCTGCGACGTGATGAAATGCGACGCCATCCTGGAGGTGCCGAACGCCAAGGCCATCCACGGCCTGCGCCCGCAGAAATGGCCGCGCAGCAACTATGTGTTCTGCAACGGCGAGGACGAGGCGCCGCTGATCAACGACGGCACCACGATGGACGACATCTCGACCTATGTGAACGTCTTCACCGCCGTCGATGCCGACAAGTGGGAAGTCGCCTGGCAGGTGCTGGTCTCGGGCAACCTCGACAACTGCGATGCCGATTACGAGGGCAAATGGGCCTTCTCGACCTCGTATAACTCGGAGATGGGCATGACCCTGCCCGAGATGACCGAAGCCGAGATGGACCATGTCGTGGTCTTCAACATCGCCGAGATCGAAAAGGCCATCGAGGCCGGCAATTTTGAAGAGATCAACGGCTGCAAGGTGCTGGACGGCCGGAAAGAGGCGAACAGCCAGTTCACCCGCTACATCCCGATCGCCAACAACCCGCATGGCTGCAACATGGCTCCGGACAAGAAGCACCTGGTCGTCGCGGGCAAGCTGTCGCCCACGGTGACGGTGCTGGACGTGACCAGGTTCGACGCGGTGTTCAACGAGAATGCCGATCCGCGCAGCGCCGTGGTGGCCGAGCCGGAACTGGGCCTGGGCCCGCTGCACACCGCCTTCGACGGGCGCGGCAACGCCTATACCTCGCTGTTTCTCGACAGCCAGGTGGTCAAGTGGAACATCGAGGAGGCGATCCGCGCCTATGCCGGCGAGCAGGTCGATCCGATCAAGGACAAGATCGACGTGCATTACCAGCCCGGCCACCTCAAGACGGTGATGGGCGAGACGCTGGACGCCAGCAACGACTGGATGGTCTGCCTGTCCAAGTTCTCGAAGGACCGCTTCCTGAACGTCGGGCCGCTGAAGCCGGAAAACGACCAGCTGATCGACATCTCGGGCGACAAGATGGTGCTGGTCCATGACGGCCCGACCTTTGCCGAGCCGCATGACGCCATCGCCGTGCATCCCTCGATCATGTCGAGCGTCATCAAGTCGGTCTGGGACCGCAACGATCCCATGTGGGCCGAAACCCGCAAGCAGGCCGAGGCCGACGGCGTCAACATCGACGAATGGACCGACCAGATCATCCGCGACGGCAACAAGGTGCGGGTCTACATGTCCAGCGTCGCGCCCAGCTTCTCGGTCGAAAGCTTCACCGTCACCGAGGGCGACGAGGTCACGGTCATCGTCACCAACCTTGACGAGATCGACGACCTGACCCACGGTTTCACCATGGGCAACCACGGTGTCGCCATGGAGATCTCGCCCCAGCAGACCTCGTCGGTGACTTTCGTCGCTGCCAATCCGGGGGTGTACTGGTATTATTGCCAGTGGTTCTGCCATGCGCTGCACATGGAAATGCGCGGCCGCATGATGGTCGAGCCGAAGGCGGCCTGATCCCATGCGCAGCCTGCTGACCCTTGCCCTTGCCCTGCTGCTTGCCTGTCCCGCGCTTGCGGCCGAGCATGTCGTGGCGCCGGGCCAGGGCAGCCTTGCCCAAGCCATCGCCGGGGCCGCCCCCGGCGATGTGCTGCGACTGCAGGACGGGGTCCATGCCGGCCCCGTCGCCATCGACCGGCCCCTGACCGTCACCGGCAGCCGTGCCGCGGTGGTGGACGGGCAGGGACGGGGCACGGTCGTCACCATCGCCGCGCCCGACGTCACCTTGCAGGGCTTTTCCGTCACCGGCTCGGGCATGGCGAACAAGGATCTGGACGCCGGGGTCAAGATCCTCAAGGGCGCCGACCGGGCGCAGGTGCGGCAGTTGCGGCTGACCGGGAACATGCACGGCATTGACGTGCATGGCGGCCGCGACGCCCAGGTCGTCGGCAACGAGATCATCGGCACCCGCGACCCACGCATGAACGAGCGCGGCAACGGCATCTATGTCTGGAACAGCCCCGGCACGCTGGTGCAGGGCAATTCCGTCCGCTACGGCCGCGACGGCATCTTCTCGAACGCCAGCGGCGACAGCGCCTATCGCGACAATCTGTTTCGCGACCTGCGCTTTGCCGTGCATTTCATGTATACCCGCAACACCGAGGTGTCGGGCAATGTCAGCATCGGCAACCACCTGGGCTTCGCCATCATGTTCTCGGACCGGGCGGTGATCCGCGACAACCGCAGCCTGGGCGACCGCGAGCATGGGCTGATGCTGAACTATGCCAACAATGCCGACGTGACCGGCAACCTGATCCGCGGCGGCACCAAGAAATGCCTGTTCATCTATAACGCCCACAAGAACCTGATCTGGGACAACCGCTTCCAGGATTGCGGCATCGGCATCCACTTCACCGCCGGGTCCGAGCGCAACGTGCTGACCGCAAACGCCTTTGTCGGCAATCGCGAGCAGGTGAAATACGTGGGCACCCGCCATATCGAATGGAGCCACGAGGGGCGCGGCAATTTCTGGTCCGACCATCCGGGCTTCGACCTGAACGGCGACGGCATCGCCGACGGCGTCTATCGCCCCAACGACCTGATGGACCATATCCTGTGGTCGCAGCCCGCCGCCGCGCTTCTGACCGGCGCCCCCGCCGTGCAGCTGATCCGCTGGAGCCAGCAGAGCTTTCCCGCCACCCTGCCGGGCGGCGTGCAGGACAGCGCGCCCCTGATGCGACCCCTGACCATCCCCGTCCCGCCCGAGATCGCGGCCTACGAGGCCGAGGTCGCGGGGCGTTGGGCAAAAGGAACCTACGATGACATCGACCCTGACGATCTCACGTCTCACTAAGCGCTTCCAGACCGTCGAGGCGCTGGCCGAGGTCTCGCTGGACCTGGGGCCGGGGATGCGCGTCGCGCTTTTGGGCCATAACGGCGCGGGCAAGTCTACGATGATGAAGATCATCCTGGGCCTGATCCCCTTTGACGCGGGCGAGGTCCGGGTCTGCGGCGCCGCGCCCGGCTCGGCCCAGGCGCGGATGCAGGTGGCCTATCTGCCGGAAAACGCCGCCTTCCACCCGGCCCTGACCGGAGAGGAGCAGATCCGCCACTACCTGTCCCTGCGCGGCGAAAGCCCGCGCCGGGCCATGGAACTGCTGGAGCGGGTGGGGCTGGCCAAGGCCGCGCGCCGCCGCATCGGCACCTATTCCAAGGGCATGCGCCAGCGCGTCGGCCTGGCCCAGACGCTGATCGGGCGGCCGCGGCTTCTGGTTCTGGACGAGCCGACCTCGGGGCTCGACCCGGTGTCGCGGCGCGACTTCTATGCGCTGCTCGATGGGCTGGCGGCCGAGGGGGCGGCGATCCTCTTGTCCTCGCATGTGCTGACCGAGGTCGAGGCCCGCACCGACCGCATCCTGATCCTGTCGCAGGGCCGGCTGGTGGCCGAGGGCACGCTGGCCGAGTTGCGCCGCCGCGCCGCCCTGCCGGTGGGGCTGACCGTGGTCCCGGCGCCCGGCGCGGCCGAGGCGCTGGCCGCCGCGCTGCCGCAGGCGCGGCTGGCGGGGGACGGCACGCTGCACCTGGCCTGCGCGCAGGACGAAAAGCTGGGCCTGCTGGCGCGCATCGCCGGGCTTGGCGGCCAGGTCGCGGACCTGGACGTGATCCCGCCCAGCCTCGAGGACATCTACAGCTATTTCAGCCGGAGGGACGGGCAATGATCCGCCGCATCCTTTCCACCGCGGCGCTGGAGTTCCGCATCGCGCGGCGCAACCGCTGGGTCGCCATCGCCACCGCGCTGATGGTGGTCTTTGCGCTGGTGCTGGCGGCGGCGGGTGCCGCGCCCACCGGCGACATCGGCGCCGACCGGCTGTCGGTCGTCGTCGCCTCGCTGACCTCGCTTGCCGTCTACCTGGTGCCGCTGCTGGCGCTGCTGATGAGCTTCGATGCCGTCGCCGGCGAGGTCGAGCGCGGCACCTTGCCCTTGCTGCTGACCTATCCCGTGGCGCGGGCCGAGGTGCTGGCCGGCAAGCTGGTCGCGCATATGGCGATTCTGGCGCTGGCGGTGGGCGCGGGCTACGGCGCGGCGGCCCTGGCGGCGGTCTGGAGCGATCCGGCCTCGACCGCGGGGCTTCCGGCGCTGTGGCGGCTGATGTGGAGCTCGACCCTGCTGGGCGCGACCTTCCTGGGCGCCGGCTATGCGCTGTCCAGCATCGCGCGCCGGCCCTCGGGCGCGGCCGGGCTGGCGGTCGGGCTGTGGCTGGGGCTGGTGGTGCTTTACGACCTGGCCCTGCTGGCGCTGATCGTCGCCGATGGCGGCGGCGGCTTCACCACCGAGGTGCTGCCGGTCGCGCTGCTTGCGAACCCGGCCGACGCCTTCCGCCTGTTCAACCTCTCGGCCGCCCAGGCCACCGCCGCCGCTGCCGGCGTCGGCGGGGCCGCCGCGACCATCCCGCTTTGGCAATCGGCGCTGTCGGTCCTGGCCTGGCCGCTGGCCGCGCTTGGCCTTGCCATTGCCGCATTCCGAAAGGTCACGCCATGAGACATGCGCTGCTGCTGGTGCTGCTGCTGGGCCTTGCCGCCTGCCGCGAGGAGGTCGCACAGGACACCACGCCGGTCGAGATGAACGCCCAGACGCTGGGCCATTTCTGCCAGATGAACCTGCTGGAGCATCCCGGCCCCAAGGCGCAGGTGCATCTGGAGGGGATGCCGGGCACGCCGCTGTTCTTCAGCCAGGTCCGCGACGCCATCGCCTATGCCAGGATGCCCGAGCAAAGCCACCCGATCCTGGCCATCCAGGTGAACGACATGGGCGCGCCCGGCGCGACCTGGGAAGAGCCGGGGCAGGGCAACTGGATCGAGGCGAAGGACGCCTTCTTCGTCATGGGCTCGGTCCAGGTCGGCGGCATGGGCGCGCCCGAGGCGGTGCCCTTTTCCAGCCGCGAGGCCGCCGATGCCTTCGTCGCCGCGCAGGGCGGGCAGGTGATGCGGCTGGACGCGATCCCCGACGAGATGGTGCTGGCGCCCGAGGAGACCGTGCCCGACGGCAGCACGGAAGCCGATTTCATCAACCGCCTGCGCGCGCTGAGCCAACCCAAGGAGCCCGCGACATGAGCCTGTCCCGCCGTCGCTTTCTGACCATCACCGCCGCCGTGGCGCTTGCGCCCGCGGCCCCGCGTGCCCAGCCCGGCCGGCATTGGGTCGGGCAGGCGCTTGGCGCCCGCGCCTCGATCCGCATCGACCACCCCGAGGCCGAGGCGATCACCGCCCGCTGCCTGGCCGAGATCGACCGGCTGGAAGGCATCCTCAGCCTCTATCGCCCCGACAGCGCCCTGTCGCGGCTGAACCGCGAAGCCGCGCTGGAGGCGCCGCCCTTCGAACTGCTGGAATGCCTGTCGCTGGCCGGCACGGTGCATCGCGCCAGCGGCGGGCTGTTCGACCCGACCGTGCAGCCGCTCTGGTCGCTCTGGGCCGAGGCCGCCTTGGCCGGCCGCCGCCCCACCGCGGACGAGCGTCGCGCGGCGCTGGCGCGCACCGGCTGGGAGCGGGTGCGGCTGGACGCGGCGCGCATCACGCTGGAGCCGGGGATGGCCCTGACGCTGAACGGCATCGGCCAGGGCTATGTCGCCGACCGCGTTGCCGCGCTGCTCGAGGCCGAGGGGCTGGGCGACATCCTGATCGACACCGGCGAATTGCGCGCCCTGGGCAGCCGGCCCGACGGCACCGGCTGGCCGGTGCGGCTGGCCGAGGGCGGCGCGGTGGGCCTGCGCGGCCGGGCGCTGGCGACATCGGCGCCGCTGGGCACGAGCTTCGATCAGGCGGGGCGCGACGGCCATATCCTCGACCCGCGCAGCGGCGCGCCGGCGCGTCCGGCCTGGCGCGCGGTCAGCATCTCGGCCCCCGGCGCGGGCTTGGCCGATGCGCTGTCCACCGCCGCCTGCCTGGCCGGCGACCGGCAGGCGATCCTGGCGCTGCTGGCCCGTTTCGACGGCGCCCGGCTTGAAGCGGCGCCGCGCGGGGCATAGCGGTTCCGCCATCGGACCCGGTGGCCGCCGCGCCAGGGCCGCGCGGCGGGTTTTGCATGTCCGGCGGCGGCCGCGACGCGGCGTCATCCTGACGGGGTTGTGAAAAATTTACAAAAACCCGCAGGCGCGCGTCAATTTATTTACAAAATTCTCTTTTTAAAAAAATGGTTTACTGGAAAAGCAAACTCATATTAACATGAGCGCAACCGGTGTTCCGGCGCCCGTTTGCGGCACCTTGAGGAGGGTGCGGGCGTCCCGGATCTACCCTGTCGCGAGTAGAGGAGGCGCGTCATGTCCGTTGAAAATGTTGCGAAACATCCCATTCCGCCCGGCTTCGAGGATGCCCTGGTCCAGCCGGCCGATTACGCCCGCATGTATGCCGAATCGATCTCGGACCCCGACGGGTTCTGGGGGCGCGAGGGCAAGCGGCTGGACTGGATCCAGTCCTATACCAAGGTGAAGAACACCGATTTCACCATGGGCCAGGTCTCGGTCAAATGGTTCGAGGACGGCATCCTGAACGCCTCGGTCAACTGCGTCGACCGCCACCTGCCCAAGCGCGCGAACCAGACCGCGATCATCTTCGAGCCGGACGACCCCAGCCAGCCGGCGCGCCACATCACCTATGCCGAACTGTCGGAAAAGGTGAACCGCTTTGCCAACGTCCTGCTGAGCCAGGGGGTGATGCGCGGCGACCGGGTGGTGATCTACATGCCGATGATCCCCGAGGCGGCCTATGCCATGCTGGCCTGCGCGCGGATCGGCGCCATCCATTCCATCGTCTTCGCCGGCTTCTCGCCCGACGCGCTGGCCAACCGCATCAACGATTCGGGTGCCAAGCTGGTCATCACCGCCGACACCGCGCCGCGCGGCGGCCGGCGCACGGCGCTGAAGTCGAACGCCGACGCGGCGCTTCTGCATTGCTCGGACCGGGTGCGCTGCCTGGTGGTCAAGCATACCGGCGACCAGACCAGCTGGATCGAGGGCCGCGACGTCGATGTCCTCAAGCTGATGGACGAGGTCAGCCCCGACTGCCCGCCGCGGCCGATGAATGCCGAGGATCCGCTGTTCATCCTCTATACCTCGGGTTCGACCGGCAAGCCCAAGGGCGTGGTCCATACCACCGGCGGCTACCTGCTGTTCGCCGCGATGTCGCATCAATACGTCTTCGACTACAAGGACGGCGACGTGTTCTGGTGCACGGCCGACGTGGGCTGGGTGACGGGGCACAGCTATATCGTCTACGGCCCGCTGGCCAACGGCGCCACCACGCTGATGTTCGAGGGCGTGCCGACCTGGCCCGATGCCGGCCGCTTCTGGGCCGTCTGCGACAAGCACCAGGTCAACCAGTTCTATACCGCGCCGACCGCCATCCGCTCGCTGATGGGGCAGGGGCCGGAATGGGTCGAGAAATACGACCTCTCCAGCCTGCGCGTGCTGGGCACGGTGGGCGAGCCGATCAACCCCGAGGCCTGGGTCTGGTATGACAAGCATGTCGGCAAGGGCCGCTGCCCGATCGTCGATACCTGGTGGCAGACCGAGACCGGCGGGCACATGATCACCTCGCTGCCCGGCGCCATCGAGGCCAAGCCGGGCTCGGCCACGCTGCCCTTCTTCGGCGTCAAGCCGGTGGTTCTGGACGCGCAGAGCGGCGTGCCGCAGGACGGCCATGGCGAAGAGATCGACGGCGTGCTGTGCATTGCCGACAGCTGGCCGGGGCAGATGCGCACCGTCTGGGGCGACCACCAGCGCTTCATGGAGACCTATTTCCAGCAATATCCGGGCTATTACTTCACCGGCGACGGCTGCCGGCGGGACAAGGACGGCTATTACTGGATCACCGGCCGGGTCGACGACGTCATCAACGTCTCGGGGCACCGCATGGGCACGGCCGAGGTGGAATCGGCCCTGGTCGCGCATGAGAAGGTGGCCGAGGCCGCGGTCGTGGGCTATCCGCACCCGCTGAAGGGGCAGGGCATCTATGCCTATGTCACGCTGATGAACGGGGTCGAGCCCAGCGACGAGCTGCGCGCCGAGCTGGAGAAATGGGTCCGCACCGAGATCGGCCCCATCGCCAAGCCCGACCTGATCCAATGGGCGCCGGGCCTGCCCAAGACGCGCTCGGGCAAGATCATGCGCCGCATCCTGCGCAAGATCGCCGAGGACGATTTCGGCGCGCTCGGCGACATCTCGACGCTGGCCGACCCCGGCGTCGTCGACGAACTGATCGAGAACCGGATGAACCGGCACTGACAGCCGCAGCGGGCCGGCGGCGGATCGCCGGCCCGGCATGGTGCAAGACGGACCGCCATGGGCGATGCGCGCCCATGGACCGGCCGCGGCATGGCCGGAGGAGCCTGCCGCCCGCCGAAAAGCCTTCCAGAAGAAGATCGTCTCGCCGGCATGGCGCCGGCGCGGCTGAAAAGACAGCATATCGTGGCAGTGGAGGAGCACGACCCCGATGCAAGACAACCTGGCCGAACGGATCGCCGCAGATCCGAACTATCAATTACTGAAAGCGAAACGATCCCGCTATGGCTGGATCCTGACGATCGCGATGCTCGTGGTCTATTACGGCTATATCCTGCTGATCGCCTTCGACAAGGAACTGCTCGCCTCGCGGATCGGCGACGGCGTCATGACCTGGGGCATCCCCCTGGGCTTCGGCGTGATCGTCTTTACCATCATCATCACCGGCGTCTACGTGCGCCGCGCGAACAGCGAGTTCGACGAGCTGAGCGAGAAGGTTCGCCGGGAGGCGCTGAAATGACCCACAAGATCCTGCGCAACGGCCTGATGGCCGCGGCCCTGGCCATGCCGGGCGCCGCCATGGCCGCCGACGTGATCCAGGGCGCCGAGAAACAGGCGACGAACTGGACCGCGATCACCATGTTCGCCGCCTTCGTGCTGGCGACGCTCTACATCACCAAATGGGCGGCGTCGCGGACCAAGTCGGCGGCGGATTTCTATACCGCGGGCGGCGGCATCACCGGCTTCCAGAACGGGCTTGCCATCGCCGGGGACTACATGTCGGCCGCCTCGTTCCTGGGGATCTCGGCCGCGGTGATGATCTCGGGCTATGACGGGCTGATCTATTCGATCGGCTTCCTGGTCGGCTGGCCGATCCTGACCTTCCTGATGGCAGAGCGGCTGCGCAACCTGGGTCGCTTCACCTTTGCCGACGTGGCGGCCTTCCGCTTTGCCCAGACCCCGGTGCGCATCTTTGCCGCCTCGGGCACGCTGGTCGTGGTGGCCTTCTACCTGATCGCGCAGATGGTGGGCGCGGGCTCGCTGATCCAGCTGCTGTTCGGCCTGGACTACTGGATCGCGGTGGTGATCGTCGGCGCGCTGATGATGATCTACGTGCTGTTCGGCGGCATGACCGCGACGACCTGGGTGCAGATCATCAAGGCCTGCCTGCTTCTGGGCGGCGCGACCTTCATGTCCTTCATGGTCATGTGGCACTATGGCTTCAGCCCCGAGGCGATGTTCGCCGATGCGGTCCGCGTCAAGGCCGATCTGGCCACCGCCGGCGGCAAGACCGCCGAGGAAGCCGCCGTCGCCGGCCAGTCGATCATGGGTCCGGGCACCTTCATCAAGGATCCGATCTCGGCCATCAGCTTCGGCATGGCGCTGATGTTCGGCACCGCCGGCCTGCCGCATATCCTGATGCGCTTCTTCACCGTGCCGAGCGCCAAGGAAGCGCGCAAGTCGGTGATGTGGGCGACCGGCTGGATCGGCTATTTCTACCTCCTGACCTTCATCATCGGCTTCGGCGCCATCACCTTCGTGCTGACCAACCCGGAATTCCTGGACGGCTCCGGCGCTCTGGTCGGCGGCAGCAACATGGCTGCGGTGCATCTGGCCAAGGCGGTGGGCGGCAACGTCTTCCTGGGCTTCATCTCGGCCGTGGCCTTTGCCACCATCCTGGCGGTGGTCGCCGGCCTGACGCTCTCGGGCGCCTCGGCGGTCAGCCACGACCTCTATGCGACCGTGATCAAGAACGGCAACCCCGCGCCGGGCAGCGAGCTGCGCGTGTCGCGCATCACCACGGTGGCCCTGGGCCTGGTGGCCGTGGTGCTGGGCATCGCCTTCAAGAACCAGAACATCGCCTTCATGGTGTCGCTGGCCTTCGCGGTGGCTGCCTCGGCCAACTTCCCGGTGCTGTTCATGTCGGTGCTGTGGAAGGATTGCACGACCAAGGGCGCCGTGGTCGGCGGCTTCCTGGGGCTGATCTCCTCGGTGGTGCTGACGGTGCTGTCGCCCTCGGTCTGGGAAGCCACGCTGGGCAACCCCGCCGGCTCGGCGCCCTTCCCCTATACCTCGCCGGCGCTGTTCTCGATGACCCTGGCCTTCCTGGGCATCTGGCTGGTGTCCAAGATGGACAACGGCACGCGGGCGCGCATCGACCGGGCCGGCTTCCTGGCCCAGCAGGTGCGCTCGGAAACCGGGATCGGCGCGGCGGAAGCCTCGTCGCACTGAAAACGCAGGCCCGCCCCCTTGGGGGCGGGCCATCGCCGTCCCGGAACCGACCCGCCTGGCCCGGCTTCGGTGTCCGATCCTTCGGAGGGGGTGATGGCCCATATCCTGATCGTCGAGGACGAGGACAATATCGCCGCCGCGCTGGAGTTCCTGCTGGCGCGGGCCGGCCACAGCTACAGGCGGATCGCCGGCGGCACCGCCGCGCTGGACGAGATCCGCACCAACCGCCCCGACCTGGTGCTGCTGGACATCATGCTGCCCGACATCTCGGGCTACCAGATCGTCGAGGCGCTGCGCGCCGACCCCGGCCTGCGTGACGTGCGGGTACTGCTGATGACCGCCCGCGGCTCGGTGGTGGAACGCCGCAAGGGGCTGGCGCTTGGCGCCGACGGCTTCATCGCCAAACCCTTCGAGCTGTCGGAACTGCGGGCCGAGATCGCCCGGCTTCTGGACCGCGCCGGCTGACCGCCGACGCCGGCCCCCGCGCCGGATCGTCGCAGCGGGCCGGCCTTTCCCGCGGTGCTTGCGGCGGGACGCCGCTTTTCCCTTGCCTCCCGCCGGCATATCGGGATCCTCGGGGGCGCGGGATCCGCGCCAGCACGGAGGATAGCGATGACCGACGCCTATCAAGCCATCATCGACCGCTGCGCCGGTTTGCCGCCGCTGCGCACCGCCGTGGTCCACCCGGTCAGCCATACCGTCTTCGACGCGGTGGAAGAGGCGCGCGCGGCCGGGCTGATCGAGCCGGTGCTGGTCGGCCCCGCCGCCCGCATCGCCGCCGCGCTGACCGAGGCGGGGCAGGCCCCCGACACCTATGAGATCGTGGATACCGAACACAGCCACGCCGCCGCCGCCCGCGCCGCGCAGATGGCCGCGACCGGCCAGGTCGGCGCGATCATGAAGGGCTCGCTGCATTCCGACGAGCTGCTGGGCGCGGTGATCCACCCGCAATGCGGGCTGCGCACCGAGCGGCGGATCAGCCACGCCTTCCTGATGCTGACCGAGGATTATCCGCGCCCCTTCATCATCACCGATGCGGCGGTCAACATCGCCCCCGACCTGATGGTCAAGGCCGACATCCTGCACAATGCCATCGTGCTCTGGCGCGTGCTGTGGGGGCCGGCCCGGCCCAAGGCCGCGATCCTTGCCGCGGTCGAGACGGTCAATCCCAAGATGCAGGCCACGCTGGACGCGGCGGCGCTGTGCAAGATGGCCGATCGCGGCCAGATCGAGGACGCCGATCTGGACGGGCCGCTGGCCTTCGACAATGCGATCAGCCCGGCGGCGGCGCGGGAAAAGGGCATCGTCTCGCCCGTGGCGGGGCAGGCCGACATCCTGCTGGTGCCCGATATCGAATCGGGCAACATGCTGGCCAAGCAGCTGGTTTTCATGGGCGGCGCCGATGCGGCGGGGATCGTGCTGGGTGCGCGGGTGCCGGTCGTCCTGACCAGCCGCGCCGATTCCGTGCGCGCCCGGATGCTGTCCACCGCGCTGGCCGTGCTGATGGCCGAGGCGCGCCGGCTGGGGCAGGTGAAATGACCCCGGCGATCCTGACGCTGAATGCCGGCTCGTCGAGCCTCAAGTTCCGGGTCTTCGCACGCGAGGGGCTGGCGCTTCTGGCGCGCGGCGCGGTCAGCCGGATCGGCGCGGATGCCGAGCTGGCGGCCCGGCTGGCCGGCGGGCCCGAGTTCCGCGGCCCGGTCGCGGGCGGCGATCATGCCGCCGCCATGCAGGCCGTGCTGGATTTCATCGACGCCCATGACGAGGGCTGGCGGATCGAGGCGGTGGCGCATCGCATCGTCCATGGCGGCACGCGCTATGTCCGCTCGACCCCGGTCACGCCGCAGGTGCTGGAGGATCTGGCGGCGCTGATCCCGCTGGCGCCGCTGCACCAGCCGCACGGGCTGGCCGCCATCGCCGCCGCCCGCCGGCTGGTGGGCGACGAGGTGCCGAACCTTGCCTGTTTCGACACCGCCTTCCATGCCGGGCGGGATGCCCTTTTCACCCATTTCGCCCTGCCCGAGCCGCTGTTCGAACAGGGCGTGCGCCGCTATGGCTTTCACGGCCTGTCCTATCAATGGCTGGCGCAGGTGCTGGCGCGCGACCATCCCGACCTGCACCGGGGCCGCGTGGTCGCCGCGCATCTGGGCAATGGCGCCAGCCTTTGCGCCATGCATCAGGGGCGCAGCGTCGATACCACCATGGGCATGACCGCGGTGGACGGCATTCCCATGGGCACGCGCTCGGGCGCCGTCGACCCCGGCGCGATCCTGTTGATGCAGCGCAGCTTCGGCATGACGCCCGAAGAGATCGAGGATCTGATCTATAACCGCTCGGGCCTTCTGGGCATGTCGGGCAAGTCGAACGATGTGGCGGCGCTGCTGGCGGATGGCTCGGCGCAGTCGCGTTTCGCGCTGGACTATTTCGCGCTCAGATGCGCGCAGGCGGCGGCGGCCATGGCGGTCTCGCTGGGCGGCATCGACGCCATGGTCTTCACCGGCGGCATCGGCGAGAACGCCGCCCCGGTGCGCGAGGCGATCCTGCGCCGCATGGCGCCCCTGGGCGATTTCGCGACCCTTATCATTCCCGCCAACGAAGAGCGGATGATGGCGATGGAGGCGGCCGCCCTGCTGGCCTAGCGCTGGCGGACATAGCTGCCGGGCGCGTCCTCCAGCACCGGATAGCCCGCGGCGGCCGCGCCCATGCCCGGCGGCGCCACCCGCTCGGCCGCGGAATGCCGCGCCAGCCAGTCGGTCCAGGCCGGCCACCAGCAGCCCTCGCGCAGCGCGGCGGCGTGCAGCCAGTCGTCGGGCGGCAGGCAGGTGCCGTCCCGCCCGCGGGTGGCGATGCGGTGATGGCCGGGCCCGGCCGGATCCAGGATGATCCCCGCCAGGTGGTCCCGGTCGCCCAGCACGAAGGTCAGCTCGGCATCGCTGAGGCAGTGCAGCCGATAGACCGAGCGCCAGGGGGCGACGTAATCCTCTTCGGTGCCGACGGCAAAGACCGGCGCGCGGATGTTGCGCAGCGCCACGGGCCGGCCGTCGGTCAGCAGCCGGTCGCCGGCCAGCGCGTTTTCCAGGTAGAAGCGGCGCAGGTATTCGCCCTGCATGCGATAGGGCATCCGGGTCGAATCGCTGCTCCAGGCCAGCATGTCGGTCATCGGCTCGCGCTCGCCCATCAGATAGGCGCGCACCATGCGCGACCAGATCAGGTCGTTCGAGCGCAGGAAGCGGAAGGCGCCCAGCATCTGTTCGGCCGTCAGGTAGCCGCGTTGCCGCATCGCGCTTTCCAGGCTGTTGAGCTGGTCGTGGTCGATGAACAGCCCCAGCTCGCCCGGCTCGGCGAAATCCGTCTGCGCCGCCAGCAACGAGACGCTGGCCAGCCGGTCGTCCCGCGCCCCGCCCATGGCCGCCGCCGCGATGGCCAGCAGCGTGCCGCCCAGGCAATAGCCCGCCGCATGGATGCCCCGCCCCGGCAGGATGGCCGCGATCGCATCCACCGCCGCCATCACCCCCAGGCTGCGGTAATCCTCCAGCGTCAGGTCGCGGTCCTCGGCCGTGGGATTGCGCCATGAGATGCAGAAGACCGTGTGCCCGGCGCCGACCAGATGCCGGACCAGCGAGTTTTCCGGCGAAAGGTCGAGGATGTAGTATTTCATGATCCAGGCCGGGACCAGCAGCACCGGCTCGGCCAGCACGGTGTCGGTCGCGGGGGCGTATTGGATCAGCTCGATCAGATGGTTGCGATAGACCACCTTGCCGGGGCTTGCCGCGACCTCGTGGCCGACGCGGAACTGCTCGGCCCCGACCGGGGGCTTGCCGGCGGCCAGCCGGGCCATGTCCTCGGCCCAGTTGCGCATGCCCACCCATTGGTTCAGCCCGCCGGTCTGCAGGGTGCGGGCGATCACCTCGGGATTGGTGAAGGGCAGGTTCGCCGGCGAGGCCATGTCGAGCCATTGCTGCACCATCGCTGACAGCAGGTTCTGGCGATGCGGATCGACGCCGGGCACGTCGCGCGTCGCCTCCTGCCACCATTGCCGCGCCAGCAGGAAGCCCTGGGCCCAGAGGCTGAAGGGCGGGTTCTGCCAGGCCGCGGCGGCAAAGCGGCGGTCCTGCGGGGGCGGCCGGATCACCGGCTCGGCCGCCGGATCGGCGGCGAGCGCCGCGGCATGGGCCAGCAGCGCCGCCGTCTCGCGCGCGGCCTTGTCGGCCAGCTCCAGCCGCTTGCCCGGCGCGGCGGCCAGGTGCGCCGACCAGTCCATCAGCGCCATGCCGAGCGCCAGCGGCGAGACGCCGGTGCCGAAGCCGGCGGCCATCGCCTCGCGCAGCCGGTCGATGGCGCGAAAGGGGCCGGCATCGGTCGGGACGGGGCCGGTTGCAAGGGTATTCGCCGTTTCCTTCATGGCAGCAGATCCCGGTCGGAAAGAGAGGGGCTGGCCGGGCGCGGCCGCGCCCGGCGGGCGGCTCAGGGCACCAGCACGGCCGCGCCGTCGAAGCGGCCGGCGCGCAGGTCGTCCAGCGCGCGATTGGCCTCGCGCAGCGGATAGGTCGTGGTTTCGGTGGCGATGCCGATGCGGGGCGCCAGCGACAGGAAGTCCAGCCCGTCCTGCCGCGTCAGGTTGGCGACCGAGGCGATCTGGCGTTCGTGCCAGAGCAGCGCATAGGGAAAGGCGGGGATGTCGCTCATGTGGATGCCGGCGCAGACCACGCGGCCGCCCTTGCGCACCGCCTTCAGCGCCGCCGGCACCAGCTCGCCCACCGGGGCGAAGATGATCGCTGCATCCAGCGGCTCGGGCGGGGGCTGGTCCGAGCCGCCGGCCCAGACCGCGCCCAGCCGGCGCGCGAAATTCTGCGAGCGCAGGTCGCCGGGGCGGGTGAAGGCATGGACCGCGCGGCCCTGCCACGCCGCCACCTGCGCGATGATATGGGCGGCCGCGCCAAAGCCGTAAAGCCCCAGCCGCGGCGCCTTGCCCGCGATCACCAGCGCGCGCCAGCCGATCAGCCCGGCGCAAAGCAGGGGCGCCAGCGCCACGTCCTCGCCGGCCTCGCCCAGGGGAAAGGCGAAACGCGCGTCGGCGATCGCCGCGGTCGCATAGCCGCCGTCCCGCGTGTAGCCGGTAAAGCCCGGCGCGTCGCACAGGTTCTCGCGCCCGTCGCGGCAATAGGGGCAGGCACCGCAGGCGTGGCCCAGCCAGGGGATGCCGACCCGCTGGCCCAGGGCAAGGCCGGCAACGCCGGGGCCGAGCGCCTCGATCCGGCCGACGATCTCGTGTCCGGGGATGATCGGCAGCACCGGGTCGGGCAATTCGCCGTCGACCACGTGCAGGTCGGTGCGGCAGACCCCGCAGGCCAGGACGCGGACCCGGATCTCGCCCGGACCGGGGTCACGGTCGGGCAGTTCGGTCCAGACCAGCGGCGCGCCGATCCTGTGCAGCAGCATGGCATGCATCGGGCATCTCTCAACAGCGGGGTCATGTCCAATATGCGGATGCCGGGGCGGGCTTGTAAATGGGCGCGGCCTTTGGTCGCGGGCCTTTCGGCCCGGCCGGTCACGCCGCCGCGTGCGGCAGCACCCAGATGCCGCTGTCGGGCACGGCATTGACGCGCAGCCGGCAGCCATAGGCGCTGGACAGCGCCTCGTCGGTCAAGACCTCGTCGGGGCGGCCCTGGCACAGGACGCGGCCGCCGCTCATCAGCACCAGCTTTTGCGCGAAAAGCGCGGTCAGGTTCAGGTCGTGCATGACCGCGACCACGCCGCCGCCGGCCCTGGCGTAATCGGCGGCCAGCCGCATCACCGTCAGCTGATGGGCGATGTCGAGGCTGCTGACCGGCTCGTCCAGCATCAGCCAGCGCGGGCCGTCCGCGTCCAGCGGCTGCCAGACCTGCGCCAGGACGCGGGCCAGCTGCACCCGCTGCTGCTCGCCCCCCGAAAGCTCCTGGTAGAGACGGCCGGAAAAGCCCGGCAGATCGACCGCCGCCAGTGCCGCCGGCACCAGCGCATCGGCGCGCTCGCCGCGGGCCTCGACGCCGATGCGCACCACCTCGGCCACGGTAAAGGGGAATGACAGGGCGGCGGCCTGCGGCAGCACGGCACGGCGCCGGGCCAGTTCCTCGGGCGACAGGGCGGCGATGTCGTGCCCGTTCAGGATGACGGCCCCGCGGCAGGCGAGTTCCCCGGTCAGGCTGCGCATCAGCGTGGTCTTGCCCGAGCCGTTCGGCCCGACGATGGCGGTGATCTCGCCCGCCCGCGCCTCGACCGAGACGCCGTGCAGGATCTGCTTGCGGCCAAGGCTGACCTGGATGTCGCTGGCGATCAGGCTCACAGGTCCAGCACCCCGCGGTTGCGCAGAAGGATCCACAGGAAGAACGGCCCGCCCATGACGGCGGTGACGATGCCGATGGGCAGCTCGGCCGGGGCGATCACCGTGCGGCTGACCATGTCGGCCAGCAGCAGCGTCACCGCGCCCAGAAGCGCCGAGTTGACCAGCAGCCAGCGGTGGTCCGGCCCGCTGGCCAGCCGCAACAGATGCGGCACGACGATGCCGACGAAGCCGATCCCGCCCGAGACCGCGACCGCGGCGCCGGTGGCCGCGGCGACGGTCAGGATGGCGCGGTTCTTGACCTTCTGCACGCGGATGCCGACATGGCCGGCCGCCGCCTCTCCCAGCGCCAGCGCATTGAGTCCGCGCGCGAGCCAGGGGGCGTAGAGCAGGGCCAGCGCCATGATCGGCGCCCCGGCCAGCAGCTTGGGCCAGTTCGCCCCGGCCAGCGAGCCGAGGCCCCAGAATGTCAGGTCGCGCAGCTCGCGGTCGTTGGCGCGCAGGATCGCCAGCCCGGCCAGCGCCCCCATGATCGCGGCCAGCGCGATGCCGGCCAGCAGCATGGTCGCGACCGAGGTGCGCCCGCGCCGGGTGGCGATGCGGTAAAGCGCCATGGTGGTCAGCCAGCCGCCGGCAAAGGCGGCGACCGGGACCAGATACCAGCCGAAGAACGCCGCCACCCAGCCGGGCAGCGCGCCGCCCAGCACGATGGCCAGGATCGCCCCCAGCGAGGCGCCGGAACTGACGCCGACGATGCCCGGATCGGCCAGCGGGTTGCGGAACAGCCCCTGCATCACCGCGCCCGAGACCGCCAGCGAGGCGCCGACGAAGATGCCCATCAGCACCCGCGGCAGCCGGATGTCCAGCAGCACCACCCGGTCCTGCACCGCGAGTTCGCGCCCCGCCAGCAGGTCCGAGAGCGCGCGGGCCAGCGACGTCCCCGAGGCGCCCCAGCCCAGCGAGATCACCGCGACCGCCGCCAGCAGCAGCGCCAGGAACAGCCCCAGGCGCCGCGCGCGATGGCTGCGGTCGCCTTCCAGCCGTCCGGGGCGAAGGTCGGGCGTCGCGGCCACCATCACGACCCCGCGTATATCAGGTCGTGCAGCTCGACCGCCGCCTCGCCGGTGCGGGGACCGAACCCCAGGAGCTTCAGCCCGTCCATCATCACCACCGCGCCCGCGCGGCCCGCCGGGGTCTGGGCCAGCGCCGGCATGGCCAGCACCGCCTCTTTCGCCGCGGTGTGGCTGCTGCCGCCATTGGCCTGCGCATCCGCCTGTTCGTCGCCGCGGCGCATCATCAGGATGACGTCGGGCGCGGCCCCGATCACCGCCTCGTCGGTGACGGGCTTGTAGCCCTCGACGCCCTGCAAGGCGTTCTGCGCCCCGGCCAGGCGGATGATGCCGTCCGCCGCGGTGTCCGCGCCGGCGGCCATGACCCGCCCGCCTTGCAGCGACAGCACGAACAGCACCTTTTTCGGCTCGCCCGCCACCGCTTGCGCCCGGCCGAGCGCCGCTTGCAGGTCGGCCGCCAGCTTGTCGTGCAGGGCGCGGCCCTTGTCCGGCACGCCAAGCGCCTCGGCCACCGCATCGACCTTGTCCAGCACGCCCTCGGCGTCATAGCGCTCGTCCACGCTGACGAAGGCCACGCCGGCCGATTGCAGCACCGAGACCGCCTCGGGCGGGCCCGCGCCCTCTTCGGCGATGATCAGGTCGGGCGAGACCGACAGCACCCCTTCGGGCGACAGCGCGCGGACATAGCCGACATCGGGCAGGGCATTGGCCTGGGGCGGCCAGTTCGAGGTGGTGTCGCGGCCGATCAGCCGCGCCTCTTCCCCCAGTGCATAGACGATTTCCGTCACCGAGCCGCCCAGCGACAGCACGCGCCGGGCCTCGGGGTGGCCTTCCGCGCCGGCCGGGCCGGCCAGCAGGACCAGGGCAAGCGCCAGCCGTTTCATTCCGCCGCCTCGGCCAGCGCCGGCAGGCCGGCGACCAGCGCCGCCCATTGTTCGGCATTACCGCCCTTTTCCGGGCGCAACCCGAAGCATTGGAAGATCAGCGCCCCCTCGGCATCGAAGGCCTCGACCGAGATCGCCGGGCCACGCTTGGTGGGCTTGTCCACCGCCCAGACCTCGGCGACGTGGTCGCCGCGCAGGTGCAGGTTGAAGCGCGGGTCCATGACGTTCAGCCACGGCCCCATGGGCCTCAGCGAATGGATCTTGCCGGAATGGATCTCGATGCAGCCCATGTTGCCGACGAAGAACATAACCCCCGCGCCATCGGCATGGACGCGCTCCAGCAGCGCCGGCACCGCCTCGACCGCCAGCGGCCGCACCAGCGGCGCGCCGGCGATGCGATAGGCGCCCAGCCGGTTCATCTTGAGCCGGCGGATCAGGATATTGAACTGATGCGTGTCGGTCATGTCGGCCCATTCCCGGCGCAGCGCATCGGCGCGCTCGGCGCCGGCCCTGGGCGGCTCGACCGGCGCACGCGGCTCGAAGCGGGCGGTGTCGGACTGGTCCGCCAGCGCCAGGTCGCGACGCAGCGCCCCCCAGGCTGCCAGGTCCGAGCCCTCGCGCAGGTGGATCTTGTGGACCGCGTCGCCCGCCGCGTCGAAGACCTGGACCGAGCGGCGGGTGCCGCTCTCGGCCTGCTGCTCGACGGCGAAGGCATGGACCCAATGGCGGGGAAAGATGCGCAGGTCGATCTCGGGGTCCACGGTCATGGCGGCATGCTCGCCGTCGTGGAAATCGTTGTAGGTGCCGACCTTCTCGATCACGCAAGAGCGGTTGCGGGTCAGCGCCATGACCTCGCCCAGGGCCTGCACCTGCGGGATCAGCCGGCCGGGCAGGGCGTCGATGCGGGTCGCGCCATGGCCGACCCGCGCCGCGACCAGCGCCGCCTCGGGGACGCCCAGCCGCTCGGCCAGGTCAAAGGGACGGCCGCCGTCCTCGGCCAGGATGCGGCGCAGCTCTGCGGGGGAATGGTCGGTCATCGCGGTGCCTTTCGCTGCTGTTGCATGCCCGGTTCGGACCGGGAAGATGCAAGGAATCATTGACAGTTTTACTAAGAATA
Source organism: Paracoccus versutus (assembly GCF_029909795.1). Lineage (NCBI taxonomy): Bacteria > Pseudomonadati > Pseudomonadota > Alphaproteobacteria > Rhodobacterales > Paracoccaceae > Paracoccus > Paracoccus versutus. The sequence continues at coordinate 1,511,926 of NZ_CP038196.1, read as the reverse complement.
TTTTAACCGGCGCAAGATGCCAGCCCCGTGGCCAGCCGTAAACTTCACGACATGACGACGGGGATCACATGCCACGCCATCCGATTCGCGGCGCGCTTCTGGCCGGAAGTGCCTGCACCCTTCTCTTTTCCGCTCCGCTGCTGGCGCAGGAACGCGCCGAGGCCCAGTCCGCGCAGACCGCCTATGTGCTGGACCAGATCGTGCTGCGCGCCGGCAAGCCCAAGGTGGCTTCCGAGGTGCCGCAATCGGTTTCCGTGGTCGACGGCCAGCAGCTTCAGGACATCGACCCCGGCCATATCGGCGAGGTGCTGGCGACCGTGCCCGGCGTCGCCGGCGTCGGCTCGGGCAGCTTCTTCGGGCAGGGGTTCAACATCCGCGGCTTCGGCGCCAGCGAGCAGGCGGCGTCCGAGGCGGGCATCGTGCAGCTGCTCGACGGCGAAAAGAAGTTCTACGAATCCTATCGCCAGGGCGCGCTGTTCGTGGAACCGGACTTCCTGCGCCAGGTCGAGGTGCTGCGCGGTCCCGGCTCGTCCACGCTTTACGGCGCCGGCGCGCTTGGCGGCGTGATCGCCATGGAGACCATCGAGCCGGGCGACCTGATCGCCGAGGGCCAGACCTTCGGCGGCCGGACCAAGCTGGGCTATGCCAGCAATCCCGACACGGTGCTGGGCAGCATCGCGCTTGGCTGGCGGCCGAGCCATGACTTCGAGGCGCTGGCGGCGCTGGCCTGGCGCAAGCTGGGCGATACCAAGGATGCGGACGGCAACACCACGATCCGCTCGAACTCCAAGACGCCGAACCTGCTGCTGAAGGCAAGAAAGAGCTTCGGCGACCATTATGTCGCCCTGTCCTATCAGCACCTGGAGGCCAAGGGCGAGGACCAGGATTTCGACCAGCTGAACGGGGCGCAAAGGGATCTGTTCTATCCCGGCTTTTCCTGGGGCGTGGGCGACATCACCACGCGCGACCAGACGGCCAGGCTGACCTGGGGCTGGAACCCGCAGGACAACCGCTATGTCGATCTGACGGCGACGCTGTCCTATACCAACACCATGAAGGAGGTGCAGCAGGGCGACGACCCCGCCGAGCCGATCATGGCGTCCTTGCTGGGCCGGCGCGACTACCGGCTGTGGAAGTTCCGGCTACAGAACGCCGCCGACCTGTCTGGCGCCGGCTATGACCACCACCTGACCGCGGGGATGGAACTGTCCCGGCAGGACCGTTCCTCGCGCGTGCCCTCGTCCTCGCATCCCGAGGGGATCACCCGGTTCTGGTCCGCCTTTGCGCTGTCCGAGGTGACGTGGGGCGACCTGACCGTGAACACCGGCCTGCGCTATGACCGCCAGCGCATCGAGCCCAAGGCATCGGTGACGGCCACCGACGACCGCTACAGTTCGGATTCCTTCGAGCCGCAGCTGGCCGCGATCTGGCGGCTGGACGACAACTGGTCGGTCTTCGGCTCGGCCGCCTTCGTGAACCGGATGCCCACGGCGGACGAGCTGTTCGATACCTATATGGGCGGCGCGCCCTCGCCCGACCTGAAGGACGAAAAGGGCAAGAACCTGGAGGCCGGCGTCTCCTATCGCGGCTCGGGCATCTTTGCCGAGGGCGACGAGGCAGTGATGAAGCTGACGCTGTTCCGCAACCATATCGACGACATGATCGTGCGCACCGGGGCGGCGGCGCCCACGCCCGCCTATGTCAATATCGACCGCGCCTATCTGCGCGGCGGCGAGCTGGAGGCGACCTACAGCATCGACGCCTTCGAACTGGGCGCCGCGGTCTCGGTCGTCGATGGCAAGGACCAGGACGGCACGGTGCTGGACACGCTGCCCAACGACCGCGTGACCTTGCAGGCGATCTGGCAGGCCAGCGACGCCTGGCGGCTGGGCCTGCGCAGCACCCTGGCCAAGGGCCGCGACAAGGCGGATGGCGAACATCGCGCCGGCTACGGCGTGCATGACGTCTTTGCCACCTGGGCGCCGCAAGCCGGGGCGGCGGCGGGGATCGAGGTCCACCTCGGCGTCGACAACCTTACCGACCGCGACTATACGCCCGCCTCCTGGCTCAGCGGCCCGGCGCCGGGGCGGAACTTCAAGCTGTCGGTCTCGCGCAGCTTCTGACGGGGCTTTCGGGCAGTCACCGGAACGGCCGGCCCTGGTGGCCGGCCGATTTCATGCCCCGCACCGGCTGCGGCCGTCCATGCGACCCTGCCAACCCCCGGCGGTTTACGCGACGGAACCGGCGCCGTCCTCTTGCTGCCGACAAGGGGCGGGCGGTCGGAAATCACCTCAAGAGATGGATTTTACCCATTGCTGTCATTGGATTTTCACAAACCCATGCCACAGAGCCGGAGTTTCCGGCGCGGTGCTTGCCTGCCGCCTGCCATACCAAACCGACCAGTTGCGAATTGACACCCCGGCCCCCGGCAGGTGACAAATCCGCACAGGGAGGCGGATGGCGCATGGCGGGCCCTGGCCCAGCTGCTGCCGTCCGGGAACGATGACGCCGCAAGGCACGACTCGGAGGATACCATGCAGAAAACCCCATTCTGGCTTGCAGGGCTGATGGCGCTGCCCGTCGCGGCCGAGGCCAAGACCGAAATCTCGTGGTGGCACGCCATGACCGGCGCCAATGCCGAGGTGGTGACCAAGATCGCCGGCGATTTCAACGCAAGCCAGGCCGATTACGAACTCAAGCCCGTCTTCAAGGGCACCTATCCCGAAACCCTGAACGCCGGCATCGCCGCCTTCCGCGCGGGCCAGGCCCCCGACATCATCCAGGTCTTCGACGTCGGCACCGGCGTCATGATGGGCGCGCAGGGCGCCATCAAGCCGGTGGCCGAGGTGCTGCAGGAAGGCGGCTACGAATTCGACAAGAGCCAGTATCTGCCCGGCATCGTCGGCTATTACTCGACGCCCGAGGGGGACATGCTGTCCTTCCCCTACAACTCCTCCTCGCCGATCCTGTATTACAACAAGGACATCTTCGAAAAGGCGGGGCTGGACGTCGAGAACCCGCCCAAGACCTGGGCCGAGGTCTGGGCCGCCGCGCGCAAGATCAAGGAATCGGGGGCGGCGACCTGCGGCTATACCTCGACCTGGCTGACCTGGATCCATACCGAGAACTTCGCCGCCTGGAACGATGTCAGCTGGGGCACGAACGAGAACGGCCTGGCCGGCACGCCCGAGCTGAAGATCGACGGGCCCCTGTTCGTCAAGCATTTCCAGGAGCTGGCGGACCTGGCGAAAGAGGGCGTCTTCGTCTATGGCGGCCGCACCAGCGAGGCCAAGCAGAACTTCACCTCGGGCGAATGCGGCATCCTGACCGAAAGCTCGGGCGGGCTTGGCGACATCGTCAAGTCGGGCATGAACTACGGCATCGGCCAGCTGCCCTATGACGAGACCGCCGAGGGCGCGCCGCAGAACACCACGCCGGGCGGCGCCTCGCTCTGGGTGATGGGCGGCAAGTCGGACGAGACCTACAAGGGCGTCGCCGCCTTCTTCAACTATCTGTCCCAGACCGAGGTGCAGCAATACCTGCACGAGCAATCGGGCTATCTGCCGGTGACGATGGCGGCCTACGAGGCGACCAAGGGCTCGGATTTCTACCAGCAGAACCCCGGCCGCGAGACGCCGATCCTGCAGATGATGGGCAAGCAGCCGACCGAGAACTCCAAGGGCGTGCGCGCGCCGAACCTGCCGCAGCTGCGCGACATCCAGAACGAGGAGTATGAAAAGATGCTGGCCGGCCAGCAGGATGCGGCCACGGCGCTGAAGAACGCCGCCGAGCGCGGCAATGCCGCCATCCGCGAGGCCGCCGGCGGCTGAGGCCAAGGGGCGGGCGTTCCGGCGCCCGCCCGATGCGACAAGGGGGACGGATGAGACGCACGGTCTTTCCGCACAAGCTGCTGCCCTGGCTGTTGCTGGCGCCGCAGCTGGCGATCACGCTGATCTTCTTCTACTGGCCGGCGGCGCAGGCCTTTCGCCAGTCGGTGCTGCGCGAGGATGCCTTTGGCCTGAAGACGACCTTCGTCGGGCTGGCGAATTTCCGCAAGGTGCTGGGCGATCCGAACTACCTGAACTCGGTCCGGGTGACGGTGGTGTTTTCGGTGCTGGTCGCCTTTTGCGCCATGGCGATCGCGCTGTTCCTGGCGGTGCAGGCGGAAAAGATCATCCGCGGCAAGGGGTTCTATCGCACGCTGATGATCTGGCCCTATGCGGTGGCGCCCGCCATCGCCGGCATGCTGTGGCTGTTCATGTTCAACCCCAGCTTCGGCACGCTGGCCTGGCCGCTGCGGCAGATGGGCATCTACTGGAACCCGCTGCTGGACGGCGAGCAGGCGATGGCGCTGGTGGTCGCGGCCGCGACATGGAAGCAGATCAGCTACAACTTCCTGTTCTTCGTCGCCGGCCTGCAGGCGATCCCCCGCTCGCTGCTGGAGGCGGCGGCCATCGACGGCGCCTCGCGCCGCCATGCCTTCTGGACCATCACCTTCCCGCTGCTGGCGCCGACGACCTTCTTCCTGCTGGTGGTGAACACGGTCTATGCGCTGTTCGACACCTTCGGCATCATCCATGCCGTGACCGGCGGCGGCCCCGGCAAGGCGACCGAGACGCTGGTCTACAAGGTCTATAACGACGGCTTCGTGAACCTGATCATGGGCGACAGCGCCGCGCAATCGGTGATCCTGATGATCATCGTGATCGCGCTGACCGCCTTCCAGTTCCGCTTCATCGAAAGGAGGGTGCATTATGGCTGAACCCTCCCCCCTGGCCGCGCGCGGCGCCGGGCGGCTGCTGGCGCATCTGTGGATGGTGCTGGGCGTGATCGTGGTGGCCTTCCCGGTCTATTACGTCTTCGTCGCCTCGACCCATTCGGTGCAGACCATCCTGCGCCCGCCGCTGCCCCTGCTGCCCGGACCCGAGGCGGCGCGGAACTATTCCGACGCCTTCTCGGGCGGGATCAGCCGCATCGGCGGGGTCAGCCTGTGGCGGCTTCTGGCCAATACCACCATCGTCGCCATGGGCATCGCGCTGGGAAAGATCGCGATCTCGATGGCCTCGGCCTATGCCATCGTCTTTTTCCGCTTTCCGCTGCGCATGGCCTGCTTCTGGCTGATCTTCATCACCCTGATGCTGCCGGTCGAGGTGCGCATCCAGCCGACCTACAAGGTCATGGTCGACCTGGGCCTGATCGACACCTATCCGGGGCTGATCCTGCCGCTGATCGCCTCGGCCACCGCGACGCTTCTGTTCCGGCAGTTCTTCATGACCATCCCGGACGAGCTGCTGGAGGCGGCGCGGGTCGACGGCGCCGGGCCCTGGCGGTTCTTCAAGGACATCCTGTGGCCGCTGTCGCTGACCAATGTGGCGGCGATCTTCGTGATCCAGTTCATCTATGGCTGGACGCAATACCTGTGGCCGCTGCTGGTCACCAATTCCAACGAAATGAACACCATCGTCATCGCGCTGAAGAAGATGATCTCCTTTGCCGATGCCGATACGCCCTGGAACCTCGTGATGGTCACAAGCGTGCTGGCCATCCTGCCGCCGATCCTGGTGGTGGTGCTGATGCAGCGCTGGTTCGTCAAGGGCCTGGTCGAGACGGAGAAATAGATGGCCCGCATCCTGCTCAACGACGTCCGCAAGAGCTATGCGGGAAACCAGGTCATCCACGGCATCACCATGGAGATCGCCGACGGCGAATTCGTGGTGATCGTCGGGCCGTCCGGCTGCGGCAAGTCCACGCTCCTGCGCATGGTGGCGGGGCTCGAGGCGATCAGCGCCGGCACGGTCGAGATCGGCGGCAAGGTGGTCAACGACCTTGAGCCGCGCCAGCGCGACATCGCCATGGTGTTCCAGAACTATGCGCTTTATCCGCATATGTCGGTGCGCGAGAACATGGCCTACGGGCTCAAGATCGCGAAGCTCCCGAAAGCCGAGATCGAGGCCCGCGTCGCCAAGGCCGCGACCATGCTGGAGCTGGAGCCCTATCTGGACCGCAAGCCGCGCGCGCTGTCGGGTGGCCAGCGCCAGCGCGTCGCCATGGGCCGGGCGCTGGTGCGCGAGCCCGCCGCGCTGCTTCTGGACGAGCCGCTGTCGAATCTCGACGCCAAGCTGCGGGTGCAGATGCGCCTGCAGATCAAGGAGATGCACCTGCGCACCGGCCAGACCACGCTTTACGTCACCCATGACCAGGTCGAGGCGATGACGCTGGCCGACCGGCTGATCGTGATGAACAAGGGCGTGGCCGAACAGATCGCGACGCCGCTCGAGGTCTATCAGCGACCGGCCAGCGAATTCGTGGCCGGCTTCATCGGCTCGCCGGCGATGAACATCTTCACCGTCTCGGCGGCCGAGGGGCGGGCCACGCTGCCCGGCGGGGCGGTGCTGCCGCTGCCGGGCCTGCCGCGCGGCGGCGATCTGCGGCTTGGCCTGCGCCCCGAGCATCTGCGGCCCGCCGCGCCGGGCGAGGCGGCGATCCCGGTCGTGCTGCGCTCGGTCGAAAGGCTGGGCGCCGATGCCTTCGGCTATGGCATGATCGAGGGCTCGGACGTGCCCCTGGTGCTGCGCCTGCCCGGCACCAGCGGGCTGGCGCGCGGCGACCGGGTCGAGGTGGCGCCCGATCCGGGGCACCTGCATTTCTTCGATGCGCAAGACGGCCGGCGCATCGAGGGCTGAACCGGGCTGAACCGGGCTCAGCCGGCCCCGGCCAGCGCCTTGTCCAGCGCGGCGAAGATCGGCCGGGTCAGGCCTTGCGGCTTGCGCGTCACGCCGGCCCAGCCGCGTTCCTGCGCCGCCTGGGTGTCGAAGGCGCGGGCGGTGGTGATCCCGGCCAGCTCGTCCCAGCCGACCGGCGCCGCCACCGGGGCGCCCGGCCGCGCCCGCACCGAAAACGGCGCCACCGCCGTCGAGCCGCACTCGTTGCGCAGCCAGTCGATGAAGATCCGGCCCTTGCGGCTGGCCTTGGCCAGTTCCACCGTATAGCGGTCGGGTTCGTCCTGCGCGCAAAGCGCGGCGAAGCCGCGGGCGAAGCGCTTGAGATCGCCCCAGCCGATGCTGCGGCGCAGGGGCACCACCAGATGCACCCCCTTGCCGCCGGTCAGCATCGCCCAAGGGTCAAGGCCCAGGTCCAGCAGCCGGCCGCGCAGCGACAGGGCGGCGCTGCGCACGGCGTCGAAGCCCAGCCCCTCGTCGGGGTCGAGGTCGAAGACCAGCCGGTCGGGCCGCTCCAGCCGGTCGCGGCGGGCGGGCCAGATGTGGAACTCGACCGTGCCCATCTGCACCGCGGCGACCAGCCCGGCCGCGTCGGCGACATAGGCATAGGCCGCATCCTCGCCGTCGCTTTCGGTGATCTGCATCTGCCGGATCGCCTTGGGAAAGCCCTTGCCGGGGTGCTTCTGGAAGAACCGCTCGCCCGCCATCCCGTCGGGCAGGCGCAGAAGCGACAGCGGGCGGTCCGCGGCCTCTTCCAGCATCAGCGGCGCGATCCGCTGGTAATAGCGCGCCAGCCCCGCCTTGGTCAGCCCGGCCTTGCCCGGCCCGGCATCGTCAAAGATCACCCGCTCGGGATGCGAGATGGTCACGCCTTCGATCCGCTCGGTCATCGCCGGCTCCTGCGCTGCCTTTCGGGACCAACGCCGGCACCGGGGCCGCGGTTCGCCGCCGGTCCGGTTTGCGCTTGGCCGCGCCGCACCTATATCCCTCGCTGCAATGCGAAAGGGACAGGTTGAATGATGGACGAGGCGCAGCAACCCGGCCGGGCGGGGCCGATCCTGCATTTCCGCGGCATGGCGGGGCAGGGCATCCGGCTGGCGGCCATCGTCATCCGGCCGAAGGACGAGCCCGCGCCGCCGCCGATCCGCCTGTCCGGCAGCGAAATACCGCCGCGCCGCATCGCCGAGATCGCCGGCATCGCCGCCTGGCGCCACGATTTCACCCTGACCCCGGCGGATCGCGGCTATGAGTTCGAGGGCCGTTTTCACGCGGTCGCGACCGATCTGTCGGGCGACCTGCGCCTGGCCTTCGTCTCTTGCAACGGCGAGGAGAACGGCGATCTGGACCGCGACGGCGCCGAGCGCAACCTGATGTGGACGCGGCTGGCGCACGACCATGCCCAGGCGCCCTTTGCGTTGCTGTTGCAGGGCGGGGACCAGATCTATGCCGACGAGGCGACGCAGGGCCATCCGCTGAGCCAGGACTGGCCCGACAAGGTGCCGCAGGTGGAGGATCCCGCCCAGCTTGCCGATCTGGCCGCGCATCTGCGCCGCCGCTTCGTCGCCCGCTATCTGCATGTGCTGCAGGCGCCGGGCTATGCCGCGATGGCGGCGCAGGTGCCGGCGTTGTCGGTCTGGGACGACCATGACATCTGCGACGGCTGGGGCTCGCTGCCCGAGAAGCGCAGCCGCTCGGCCGTGGGCCAGACCCTGTTCGCCGTCGCGCGCGAAACCTATCTGCTGTTCCAGCACGGCGCGGTCGAAAGCGACATTCCCGAGCTGTTCCTGGATGCCTCGGGCGCGAGCCTCAGCTGGAAGCGCGAGCTGCCCGGCCTGACCATCGCCGCGCCCGACCTGCGCTCGGAACGCCACCGCCATCGCATCATGGGGCCCGCCGGCTGGCAGGCGGTCGAGGCGCTGGCGCCGCAGGGCGAGCAGGTGTTCCTGGTCTCCAGCGTGCCGCTGCTGGGTCCCCGCCTGTCGCTGCTGGAGCGGGTGATGATGGCCATGCCGCGCATGCAGCATTACGAGGACGACCTGCGCGACCAGTGGCAAAGCCGCGCGCATCGCGCCGAATGGCGGCGGATGCTGGGCGAGGTGCTGAAATGGCGCACCCGTGCCCATGTCACCGCGCTGTCGGGCGAGATCCATCTGGCGACCCGCGCCGTCATGGGGCCGGAGGCGCAGCGGGTGCATCAGCTGGTCGCCTCGGGCATCTCGCATCGCGCGCCGCCGCAGGCCTATGCCCGCGCGCTGGGGCTGTTCGCGGGGCTGGGCGAGGCGCCCTTGCCCCGCCATCCGATCCGCATCCACCCGCTCCCCGGCCAGCGCCACCGCTATGTGGCGGAACGGAACTACCTGACCCTGGCCCGCCAGGACGGGCGCTGGCAGGCGGTCTGGCACCTGGAGGACAGCGGCGAGACCCCGGCGCTGGATCTGTCCGACTGACCCCGGCGGGCGGTTGCGCCGCCCGCCAAAGCCCGCTATGTCGGGCGCCCATACCGGTCGCAGCCTACCCGGTCATCAAAACAAGGGTCACATCATGAAGACGACAGTTGTCTGCTCGGGCGGACTCGATTCCGTGTCGCTGGCGCATATGGTCGCGGCGCAAGGGAGCCTGACGCGCCTGATCTCCTTCGACTACGGCCAGCGCCACCGCAAGGAGCTGGATTTTGCCGCCGCCGCCGCCCGGCGGCTGGGCGTGCCGCATCACGTCATCGACATGCGCGGGGTGGGGGCGGTGCTGACCGGCTCGGCCCTGACTGGCGGGGCCGAGGTGCCGGACGGGCATTATGCCGAGGAAACCATGCGCATCACCGTGGTCCCGAACCGCAACGCCATCATGCTGACCATCGCCTTCGGCATGGCGGCGGCGATGGGCGACGAGGCGGTGGCGACCGCCGTGCATGGCGGCGATCATTTCATCTATCCCGACTGCCGCCCCGCCTTCACCGAGGCGTTCCAGCACATGCAGGACGCCGCGCTCGACGGCTATGCGCAGTTGCGGCTGCTGACCCCCTTCGTGCATCGGACCAAGGCCGACATCGTGGCCGAGGGCGCGCGCCACGGCACGCCCTTTGCCGAAACCTGGTCCTGCTACAAGGGCGGGGCGGTCCATTGCGGGCGCTGCGGCACCTGCGTCGAGCGGCGCGAGGCCTTCCACCTGGCCGGCATCCCCGACCCGACCGCCTATGAGGATGCGGATTTCTGGCGGCAGGCCATTGCGGAACGGGGGCGGGCCTGATGTTCCGCATCGCGAAGGAGTTCCATTTCTCGGCCTCGCACCAGCTTGCGCATCTGCCGCCGGACCACCAATGCGCCCGGCTGCACGGGCACAATTATGTCGTGGTGGTCGAGCTGGCCGCCGCGGAACTGAACGCCGACGGTTTCGTGCGCGACTATCACGAGCTTGTGCCGCTGAAGCATTACATCGACACGCATTTCGACCATCGCCACCTGAACGAGGTGCTGGACGGCCCCTCGACCGCCGAGAACATGGCGCGGCATTTCCATGACTGGTGCAAGGCGCGCTGGCCCGAGACGGTGGCGGTCCGGGTCTCGGAAACGCCCAAGACCTGGGCCGAGTATCGGCCATGACGCTGCGCATCGCGGAAATCTTCGGCCCGACCATCCAGGGCGAGGGCGCGCTGATCGGCGAGCCCACGGTCTTCGTCCGGGCGGGGGGCTGCGATTATCGTTGCGTCTGGTGCGACAGCCCGCACGCGGTGGAGAGCCGCCACCGCCACGAATGGCGGCCGATGAGCGCCGAGGCGGTCTGGGCCGAGGTGCGGCGCCTGTCCGGCGACCAGCCGCTGACCGTCTCGCTGTCCGGCGGCAATCCGGCTATCCAGGACTTCGCCCCGCTGATCGCGCTGGGGCGGGCGGCCGGCTATCGCTTTGCCTGCGAAACGCAGGGCTCGGTCGCGCAGCCCTGGTTCGCGGATCTCGCCATGCTGGTGCTGTCGCCGAAACCGCCGTCAAGCGGGCAGGTGGTCGATTGGGACGCCTTGGACCGCTGTGTGCAGGCGGGCGAGGGCGCGGGGCAGCGGGTGCTGAAGATCGTGATCTTCGACCAGGCCGACCTGGACTGGGCGCACGAGGCCGCCGCCCGCCATCCCGACCTGCCGCTTTACCTGCAACCCGGCAACCCCGAGACCGACCCCGCCCTGCCGGTCGATCCGCAGGCCCTGGCCGACCGGCTGCTGTGGCTGGTCGAGAACACGGTCGGCCGCGGCTGGCTGAAACCGCGCATCCTGCCGCAGCTGCATGTCCTGATCTGGGGCAACCGGCGCGGCGTCTGACATCCCGGAGGGAAACCATGACCGAGACGATCTACAGCGGCCTCAAGCAATTGGGCGGCGCCACCCGGCTGCCCGAAAGCCCCGACCAGGCCGAGCTGGAGCGGGTGCAGAACCCGCAGGCCGACGTGGCCTATAACGTGCGCTTCACCGCGCCCGAGTTCACCTCGCTCTGCCCGATGACGGGGCAGCCGGATTTCGCGCATCTGGTTATCGACTATGTGCCGGGCGACTGGCTGGTCGAATCGAAATCGCTGAAGCTTTACCTTGGAAGCTTCCGTAATCACGGCGCTTTCCACGAGGATTGCACCGTCTCGATCGGCCGGCGGCTGGCCGGGTTCCTCAAGCCGCGCTGGCTGCGCATCGGCGGCTACTGGTATCCGCGCGGCGGCATGCCCATCGACGTGTTCTGGCAGACCGGCCCCATGCCCGAGGCGGTCTGGATCCCCGACCAAGGCGTGCCGCCCTATCGCGGCCGCGGCTGAACCCCACCCATCCCTGCAAGAAACTATCGGTCGGCGCGGTCCCGGAGTATCGGGCCGCGCCGATTTCGCTTGACAGCCCGGCTGCGAGTATGTGAGCATTTGCCCATCGCATTAGCAAATGCTGATCCGCAGGGGAGGACAATCGAATGAGCATGATGCTGCGCGGCCTGATGGGGGCCTGCGCCATGACGGCGCTGGCGGTGCCTGCAGTGGCCGAGACGCTGACCATCGCCACCGTGAACAATGGCGACATGATCCGCATGCAGAAGATGACCAAGCCGTTCACCGATGCGAACCCGGACATCCAGCTGGAATGGGTGACGCTGGAAGAGAACGTGCTGCGCCAGCGCGTCACCACCGACATCGCCACCAAGGGCGGGCAATACGACATCGTGACCGTCGGCAATTACGAGGTGCCGATCTGGGCCAAGCAGGGCTGGCTGCTCGCGCTCGAGGACATGGGCGAGGATTACGACGCCGCCGACATCCTGCCCCCCATCGCCGAGGGGTTGTCGCTGGACGGCAAGCTTTACGCCGCGCCCTTCTATGGCGAATCCGCGATGATCATGTATCGCACCGACCTGATGGAAAAGGCCGGGCTGGAAATGCCCGAGCGCCCGACCTGGGACTTCGTCTTCGACGCGGCGCGCAAGATGACCGACAAATCGGCCGAGGTCTATGGCATCTGCCTGCGCGGCAAGGCCGGCTGGGGCGAGAACATGGCCTTCCTGACCTCGATGGGCGCCAGCTACGGCGCGCCCTGGTTCGACATGGAATGGAAGCCGCAATTCTCGGGCGAGGCCTGGAAGAAGGCGCTGACCGATTACGTCGCCGTCATGAACGAGGCCGGCCCGCCCGGCGCCTCGTCGAACGGCTTCAACGAGAACCTGGCGCTGTTCCAGACCGGCAAATGCGGCATGTGGATCGACGCCACCGTGGCCGCCAGCTTCGTGTCGAACCCCAAGGACTCGACCGTTGCCGACAAGGTGGGCTATGCGCTGGCCCCCGAGGGCGAGAAGCCGCAGATGTGGCTCTGGGCCTGGACGCTGGCGGTTCCGTCCTCGACCGACGCGCCGGATGCCGCGAAGAAATTCGTCGCCTGGGCAACCTCCAAGGCTTACACCGAGCAGGTCGCGGCGGAAGAGGGCTGGGCGAACGTCCCGCCCGGCACCCGGACTTCGCTTTACGAGAACCCCGCCTATCTTGAGGCCGCGCCCTTTGCCAAGCCGACGCTGGACAGCATCATGTCGGCCGACCTGAAGAACCCGACCACCGTCGAGGTGCCCTATATCGGCACGCAATGGGTGGGCATCCCCGAGTTCCAGGCGCTTGGCACCGCGGTCGGCCAGCAATTCTCGGCCGCCCTGGCCGGGCAGGCCAGCGTCGACCAGGCGTTGCAGATGGCCCAGCAGATCGCCGAGCGCGAGATGGCCAAGGCCGGCTATCCCAAGTGACGCCCGGCCCGGCCTGACGGCCGCGAAACGGCGCAGGGGGCGGCAAGCCCGGCCCCTGCCGCAATCCGAACCCTCATCGCTCGCGTGGGAGGCGCGCCGATGGCTACCCGACATCAGAAAACACTCGCGCGCCTGATGGTCGCGCCCTCGGTCCTGCTGCTGCTGGGCTGGATGATCGTGCCGCTGGCCATGACGCTGTGGTTCAGCTTCCAGAGCTACAACCTGCTCTCGCCCGGCATGGAACAGTTCATCGGCTGGACCAACTACAAGTATTTCCTGTCCGATCCCGCTTTCTGGACGGCGATGCAGAACACGCTGCTGCTGGTCGGGGGCGTGCTGGTCATCACCGTCGGCGGCGGCATCCTGCTGGCCTTGCTGCTGGACCAGCCGATGTTCGGGCAGGGCGTGGTGCGCATCCTGGTGATCGCGCCCTTCTTCATCATGCCGACCGTCTCGGCGCTGGTGTGGAAGAACATGTTCATGAACCCGGTCAACGGGCTTTTCGCCTGGCTCGCCAAGGCGGTGGGGGCGCAGCCCATCGACTTTCTGGCACAGTATCCGCTGCTGTCGATCATCCTGATCGTCGCCTGGCAATGGCTGCCCTTTGCCACGCTGATCCTGCTGACCGCGCTGCAATCCTTGGACAGCGAGCAGATGGAGGCGGCCGAGATGGACGGCGCCGGCACCTGGGCCAAGTTCACCCACCTGATCCTGCCGCACCTGTCGCGCGCCATCACCGTGGTGATCCTGATCGAGACCATCTTCCTGCTTTCGGTCTTTGCCGAGATCCTGGTCACGACCAACGGCGGCCCCGGCTACCAGTCCACCAACCTGACCTATCTGGTCTATAGCCAGGCGCTGCTGCAATTCGACGTGGGCGGCGCATCCGCCGGGGGCATCATTGCCGTCATCCTTGCCAATATCGTCGCGATCTTCCTGATGCGGATGATCGGCAAGACGCTGGAGTAAGAACCATGGCCCGCAAAGTCACGAATAGCCGCCGCTGGACCTTCACCATCCTGGCCTGGGGCGTGGCGCTGCTGATCTTCTTCCCGATCCTGTGGACGATCCTGACCAGCTTCAAGTCCGAGGCCGATGCCATCGCCAGCCCGCCCAAGTTCCTGTTCTTCGACTGGACGACCGAAAACTATGCCGAGGTGCAGTCCCGCTCGCCCTATTTCCGGCATTTCATGAACTCGGTCATCATCTCGGTCGGCTCGACGCTCTTGGGCCTGCTGATCGCCATTCCGGCCGCCTGGTCGATGGCCTTCCAGCCGGCCAAGCGGACCAAGGATCTGCTGATGTGGATGCTGTCGACCAAGATGATGCCGGCCGCGGGCGTGCTGATCCCGATGTATCTGCTGTTCCGGTCCTGGGGCCTTCTGGATACGCGGCTGGGCATCACCGTCGTGCTGATGCTCATCAACCTGCCGATCATCACCTGGATGCTCTATACCTATTTCCGCGAGATCCCGTCCGAGATCCTCGAGGCGGCGCGGATGGACGGCGCCAGCCTGATGAAGGAGATCCTGCATGTGCTGACGCCGATGGCGGTCCCCGGCATCGCCTCGACCCTGCTGCTGAACGTCATCCTGGCCTGGAACGAGGCGTTCTGGACGCTGAACCTGACCACCTCCAGGGCGGCGCCGCTGACGACCTTCATCGCCAGCTATTCCAGCCCCGAGGGGCTCTTTTACGCGAAACTTTCGGCGGCCTCGACCATGGCCATCGCCCCGATCCTGATCCTCGGCTGGTTCAGCCAGAAGCAACTCGTGCGCGGCCTGACCTTCGGCGCGGTGAAATAAGGAGGAAACCATGGGTAGCATCACGCTTCAACAGGTCCGCAAGAGCTTTGGCGATGTCGAGGTCATTCCGGGCGTCGATCTGGAAATCAACGACGGCGAGTTCGTCGTCTTCGTCGGCCCCTCGGGCTGCGGCAAGTCCACGCTGCTGCGGCTGATCGCCGGGCTCGAGGACGTGACCTCGGGCCAGATCATGATCGACGGGCGGGACGTGACCCATGCGCCGCCCTCGCAGCGCAAGCTGGCGATGGTGTTCCAGTCCTATGCGCTTTACCCGCATATGTCGGTCAGGAAGAACATCGCCTTTCCGCTGAAGATGGCCGGCATGGCGGCGGCCGAGCAGGAGCGGCGCGTCCAGCACGCGGCCGGTATCCTGAACCTGACCGATTACCTGGACCGCCGTCCCGGCCAGCTGTCGGGCGGCCAGCGCCAGCGCGTCGCCATCGGCCGGGCCATCGTGCGCGAGCCCTCGGCCTTCCTCTTCGACGAGCCCTTGTCGAACCTCGACGCGGCGCTGCGGGTGAACATGCGGGTCGAGATTTCCGAGCTGCACAAGAAGCTGGCGACGACCATGGTCTATGTCACCCACGACCAGGTCGAGGCGATGACCATGGCCGACAAGATCGTCGTCCTGCGCGCCGGCCGGGTCGAGCAGGTGGGCAGCCCGCTGGAGCTTTACCGCAAGCCCGCCAACCGCTTCGTCGCGGGCTTCATCGGCAGCCCGAACATGAACTTCATCGAGGGCGAGGCCGCGGCGCGCCTGGGCGCCCATGCCATCGGCGTGCGCCCCGAGCATTTTGCCATGTCCACCACCGACGGCGCCTTTGCCGGCACGGTGGGCGTGGCCGAGCATCTGGGCTCGGACACCTTCCTGCATGTCGAACTGGACGGCGGCACCCCCATCGTCGCGCGGGCGGCGGGCGAGTTCCCGGTGGACCACGGCGACCGCATCTGGCTGACCCCGCAGGAAGGCCGGGTCTATCGCTTCGATCAGCAGGGGCTGGCGCTTTGACGGCAGCCCCGTCGGGGTCGCCGCCGCGGCCCCATCCTCACAGATCAGAACCGGGATGAATTCGGATGGACAGGCTTTCCAACCAGACCCTTGACCGCCTCGGCCAGCCGGTGCCGGGCTATGACCGCGCCGCCCTGCGCCCCGGCATCCTGCATTTCGGCGTCGGCAATTTCTTCCGTGCCCACCAGGCCGCCTATCTGGACCGGCTGATGAACATGGGGCTGGCGCAGGACTTCGCCATCATCGGCGCCGGCGTCATGCCGGGCGATGCGCGGATGCGCGACACGCTGGCCGCGCAGGATTACCTCTATACGCTGGTCGAGCAATCGGCCTCCCGCTCGGACGCGCGGGTGCTGGGGCCGATCGTGGACTATATCGCGCCCGGCGACCATGGGCGGGTGATCGCCGCGCTGGCCGATCCGGCGATCCGCATCGTGGCGCTGACCATTACCGAGGGCGGCTATTTCATCGACGCCGCCACCGGGCATTTCGACAGGGCGCATCCCGCCATCGCCGCCGATGCGGCCAATCCCGACGCGCCGCAGACCGTCTTCGGCCTGATCGTCGCGGGGCTCAGGGCGCGCCGCGCGGCGGGGCACGCGCCCTTCACCGTCATGTGCTGCGACAACATCCCGCATAACGGCAACGTCACCTGCGAGGCGGTCGTGGAAACCGCGCGGCTGTCGGACCCGGAACTGGCGGGGTGGATCGCCGCGACCGTGGCCTTTCCGAACGCCATGGTGGACCGCATCACCCCGGCCACCAGCGACCGCGAACGCCGCATGGTGCGCGAGGATTTCGGCATCCAGGACGAGGCCCCGGTCTTTTGCGAGGATTTCATCCAATGGGTGCTGGAGGACAACTTCCCCGCCGGCCGGCCGCCGCTTGAGAAAGCCGGCGTCGAGTTCGTCGCCGACGTGACGCCATGGGAACTGATGAAGATCCGCATCCTGAACGGCGGCCATGCGGTGATCGCCTATCCGGCCGGGCTTCTGGACATCCATTTCGTGCACGAGGCGATGGAGGACGCGCAGGTCCGCGCCTTCCTGGAAAAGATCGAGGCGGACGAGATCATCCCCGCCGTGCCGCCGGTGCCCGGCACCGACCTGCAAGCCTATTTCGCCAAGGTGGCCGAGCGCTGCGCCAATCCCAAGATCGGCGACACGGTGCGCCGGCTGTGCCTGGACGGCTCGAACCGGCAGCCCAAGTTCATCGTGCCGACCATCGCGCATCGGCTTGAGCGCGGGTTGCCCGTGGATGGGCTGGCGCTGGAATCGGCGCTCTGGTGCCGCTATTGCGCCGGCACCAGCGACAGTGGCGCCGTGATCGAGCCGAACGATCCGAACTGGGACCGGCTGGTGCAGGTGGCGCAGGCGGCCCGGACCGACCCCTCGGCCTGGCTCGACATGGCCGAGATCTATGGCGAGACCGGCCGCGATCCGCGCCTGGCCGAACCCTTTGCCCGCTGGCTCGCCATGCTGTGGGACAAGGGCACGCGCGCGACGCTCGACGCCTATCTCAAGGGCTGAGGGCTTGGCGCGCGGGCTGATCTTCGACTGCGACGGGGTGCTGGTCGATTCCGAGCCCCTGGCCGCGGCCGAGATCGAGGCGCTGCTGCAAGGGCTGGGCGCGCCGATCACCCGCGCCCGCATCTATGACGAGTTCCTGGGCCGTTCCTTTTCGACCATCGTCGAGGCGGCGCGGGACCAGGGCGTGGACCTGGGCCCGGCGCTGCCCGGCTATGCCGAGGCCCTGGCGCTGCGTTTTCGCCGCGAATTGCGCCCGGTGCCCGGCATGGCCGAGGCGCTGGCGCAACTCTCGGGGCCGCGCGCCGTGGCCTCGTCCAGCGCGCCCGAGCGGCTGCAGCTGTCGCTGTCGCTGACCGGGCTTGCGCCGCTGTTCGGGCCGCATGTCTATTCCGCGACGCAGGTGGCGCGCGGCAAGCCCGAGCCCGACCTGTTCCTGTTCGCCGCCCGGCACCTGGGCATCGCCCCGGCCGATTGCGTGGTGATCGAGGACAGCCCGGCCGGGCTGCGCGCCGCCCGCGCGGCGGGGATGCGGGTGATCGGCTTTCTGGGCGGCAGCCATGCCGCCCCCGCGCGCCTGGCCGAAAAGCTGGCGGCGCTGGCCCCCGATGCGCTGATTGACCAGGCGCGGGATTTGCCCAAGACTTTGGCCGGTCTGGGCTAGGGAAGGGGAATCGGCGTGCTGATCGGGGCCGTGGATGTGGGCTCGGCCCGCGCGCGAGCGGGGCTTTTCACCCCCAACGGCCGGCTGGTCGCCCGCGCAAGCCGCGGCTTCGCCACCCTTCCGGGGCCCGACCGGCAAGCCATGCACGATTTCGCCGAGATCTGGCGGGCCGTGGCCGAGGCCCTTGCCGAGGCGCGGCGGCAGGCCGGCGCCAGCCCGGCGCAGGTCGGCGCGCTGGCCTTTGACGCCACCTGCTCGCTGGTGGTCGAGGCGCCGGGCTTTGCCCCCGACGTGATCGCCTGGCACGACCACCGCGCCGTGGCCGAGGCGGCCGAACTGAGCCGCATCCCGCATGAGATCGTCGCGCGGGCCGGCGGCTCGGTCTCGCCCGAGATGCAGACGCCGAAGCTGATGTGGCTTCGCCGCCACAGGCCCGAGGTCTGGGCGGCGCTGACGGGCGTGCGCGACCTTTGCGACCACCTGGCCTTTCGCGCCACCGGCATCGAGGCGCGTTCGCTTTGCGCCGCGGCGGCAAAATGGCCCTGGCTGCCCGACCGCGGCGGCTGGCAGCAGGACTTGCTGGACCGGGCCGGGATCGCCGATTTCCCGCGCCCCGGCCCGGTGCTGCCGCCCGGCACGCGCATCGGCCCGCTGTCGCCGCAAGGCGCGGCCGAGCTGGGGCTGGAGCCCGAGACGCTGGTCGCCGCCGGGCTGATCGACGCCTTTGCCGGCGCGCTCGGCGCGGCACCGGAGATGCCGGCGCTGATCGCCGGCACCTCGAATTGCGTCATGGCGACGGGGCTCGCGCCGCGCGCGGCGCTGTGGGGGCCCTATCCGGGCGCGATCCTGCCCGGCGAAAGCGTCAGCGAGGGCGGCCAGTCCGCCACCGGCGCGCTGCTGGAGCGGGTGCGCGGGCTTTACCCGCAGCCTGCGGGCCATGACGACATCCTGGCCCGGATCGCCGCCGATCCCGAGCCCGAGCCGGACCTGCATGTCCTGCCCGACATCAAGGGCAGCCGCACGCCCTTTGCCGATCCGCTGCTGCGCGGCGCGATCCACGGCCTGACGCTGGAGCGCAGCCCGCAGGCGCTGGACGCACTGTATTGGCGCGCGGCGGTGGGCATCGCCTTGGGGACGCGGCAGGTCATCGCCCATATGGGGCTGGCGCCCGCCGCGCTGGCCATGGCCGGGGGGCAGGCGCGCTCGGCCCTGCTGCGCCAGCTCTATGCCGATGCCATCGGGGCCGAGATCCACTGGCAGCCCGAGGATGCGGTGCTGCGCGGCACCGCCATCGCCGCCGCAGCGCCGCTTCTGGGCGGCATCCGCGCGGCGCGGGCACGCTTCGCCCGCCCGGTCGAGATCACCCGCCCCGAGCCCGCCGCCCGCGCCCGGCGCGAGCGGGACTGGCGCATCTTCCTGCGCATGCAGCAGCAGCGCGCCGAGATCGCGGCGATGTAGGGGTCAATCGGCCAGCAGCGCCGCCCCGGTCTCGGCATCGGTGATCAGCCCGCTGACCAGCCCGCCGCGCAGCGCGCCGCGGATCGCCGGCACCTTTTCGACACCATGGGCGGCGCCGATGACCAGCGTCGTCTCGCGCGGGGGGATCGGGGCCGAGGCCACGCGGTCGTTGCTGAGCCCAGGCACCAGCGCGCCCTGCGCGTCATAGGCCCAGCCGGTGATCTCGCCCACCGCGCCGGCCGCGACCAGCGCGTCCAGGTCGGGCTGCGACAGGAACCCGTCCAGCATCAGCGGCGCGCGCGCGCCCACCGTGCCGATGCCGACAAAGGCCACCGCGGCCTCGGCCGACATGCGGATCAGCCGCTCGATGCTGGGCTGGCCGTTGACCGCCTGCCGCTCGCGCACGCTGGGGGCGATGACCGGCAAGGGCAGGGGAAAGCTGCGCGCTGTCACCAGGTCCGAAAGCGTGAACAGCACGTTGTAATAGGCGGTCGAGCCGTCGGGCGCGATATTGCCGGTCAGCGAGACGATGCGGTGCTGCGGGCAGTCGATGTGCGGCAATTGCGCGATGGCGCTGCGCAGGGTGCGGCCGGTGCCGATGGCCATGGTCATCGGCTCGGGGCGGCGCAGCCATTGCTCGATCGCATCGGCCAGCATCAGCGCCACCCCGGCCTCGGGGGCGTCCGAAGGGGCGATCTGGCAGAACGCCAGCGCGTATTTGCGCTGCAATCCGGCGGCAATATCCATGCAATGCGCAAAGGGATGGTCGATGCGGATCTTGACGATGCCCTCGGCCATGGCCTGCGCCACCAGGCGCTGCGCGGTCTGGCGCGAGATGCCCATGATCCCCGCGATCTCGTCCTGGGTCTTGCCCGCGACATAGGAAAGCCACGCCGCCTTGGCCGCCTGTTCCAGTTTCCGGCCCTGGTTCGACATGGATGGGGCTTTTCCGTCTTTCGCGCTGGTTCGGGTCGCTTTTGCGGTTCCTGTGTAGCGTGCCTGCGGCCCGGCTGTCCAGCGCACCCCGCGCGGGCCGGGGCTGCGGCAAAAGCGCCCCGGATAAAATATGACCTTCACATTCATGTTTGATCGGCCTATGCAGGCGGGGTCATCCCGGCGCGCCCGCAGCCCATGCCCGCCGCCGCTATGCCGCATCGCAAGCCCTGTGCCAGCCGTCTCATTGCCACCCTCGCGCCGCGCATTGCCGTGGGCGCTGTCCCCTGCGGGAAGATCAAGGACGTGCCGACATGGACGCTGACGACAAGACGAAACGCTTTGCGCGAATGATCCCCGCCCTGACTGGGCTGGCGGCGGCCGGGCTGTCCTTGCAGGCCGGGGCCGCCCTGGCGCAATCGGCCGCGCCCGGCGCGGTGATCGTGCTGGACGAGATCGAGATCCGCGCCGACACCACCGCGCGGCGCTTCGAGGCGACGCCCGGCGCGGTCACGCTGATCGACCGCAGCGAGGCCATGGGCGAGGCGGCGCCGACGCTGGCCGACTCGCTTTCCGAGGTGCCGGGCGTGGTCGTGCAGGAATTCTTCGGCGGCAACGACCAGCCGCGCATCCAGATCCGCGGCTCGGGCCTGCAGCAGAACCCGGCCGAGCGCGGCTTGCTGATCCTTCAGGACGGGATGCCGGTGAACCGCGCCGACGGCTCCTATGTCGTGGGCCTTGCCGCGCCGGGCCAGGCCGAGAGCATCGAGGTGTTTCGCGGCGCCGCGGCCAACCGCATCGGCGCCAACGTGCTGGGCGGCGCGATCAACTTCGCCTCGCCCTCGGGGGCGACGGCGCCGGGGGTGCGGCTCAGCTTCGGCGGCGGTAGCTTCGGGCGGGGCGAGGTCGCGGGCAGCTATGGCATCGACGGCGAGCGGGCCGATGTGCTGCTGCGCTTCGAACATGCGCAGAAGGACGGCTATCGCGACTACAACGGCTCGCGCCGCAGCGCCATCGGCGGCAACGTCACCCTGCAGACCGGCGAGGCGGTGACGCGGCTGTTCTTCAGCCATACCGACCTGGAATTCGACGTGGCCGGGCCGCTGACCTGGGACGCGATCCAGAACGATCCCGAAAGCAACCATGCCGGCCCGGTGATCGTCGGAGGCAATGCGGTCGGTCCGGGACCGAACGTGCTGCGCGACCAGCCGCGGCGCGACACCCGCCAGACCCTGGCAGGCGCGCGCACGACGCTGGAGCGCGGCGAGAACATCTATGACTTCGGCCTGAGCCTGTCGCGGACCGACGACAGCTTCGCCTTTCCGATCTCGGCCGGGTTCCGCGACACCGAGGGCAGCGACGCCACGCTGACCGCGCGCTACAGCCGGCTGGGCGAGGGGGAATTGCCGCTGTTCGAGACCGGGCTGACCTGGTCCTTCGGCAAGGCCGACCGCGACTATGACCACAACCTGGGCGGCGCGCGCGGCCCGGCCTTCGGCCGCAACCGCCTGACGGCCGATACGCTGTCCATCTTTGCCGGGGCGAACCTGCCATGGGGCGGCTTCACCCTGTCGCCCTCGATCGCCTTCAACCATGCCAGCCGCGAAAGCGAGGATCGCTGGACTGCCGCGACCCGGCCGACCGTGGCCTACAGCCCGATGAACCCCGGCATGCGCCTGCCCGATGGTGCTGTGCCGGCGACCTCGACCAGCTACGACCGCAGCTATAGCGGCTTCACCCCGGCGCTGGCCCTGTCCTGGGCCCCGGCCGAGGGGCAGTTCGCCTGGATCTCGCTGGCGCGCGGCTTCGAGCCGCCGACCCATGACGACCTGCTGGGCACGGTGGGCGGCACGCCCAACAGCGGGCCGGGCCGGCCGAACCCCGCCGATCCCGCCGCGCCTGCGGCCATGTTCGCCACGCCCGATCTGGAGGCGCAGACCTCGACCACGCTGGAGCTGGGCTGGCGCGGGACATGGCAGCGCCTGTCCTGGGATGCGACCGTCTATCACGCGCGGCTGAAGAACGAGCTGCTGTCGCTGCGCGACGTGACCGGCGCCACGCTCGCCTCGGTCAATGCCGGGCGGACGCGGCACAGCGGGATCGAGCTTGGCCTGTCGGGCGAGCTGACGGAAACGCTGTCGGGGCGGCTGGCCTGGACCTGGCAGGATTTCCGCTTCGACGACGATCCCTTGCGCGGCGACAACCGCATCGCCGGCGCGCCGCGCAACGTCGTCACGCTGGCGCTGGACTGGCGCCCGGTCGAGCGGCTGACGCTGCACGGCAAGCTGCATTGGGTGCCGGGCAGGACGCCGGTGGACAACATGAACACGGTCTTCAACGATTCCTATGCGCTGGTGGACCTGGGCGCCGAATATGCGCTGACCGAGAATGCCGCGGTCCATGTCGAGGTCACGAACCTGACCGATGAGCGCTATGCCGCCTCGACCCTGGTGCTGGACCAGGCGGTGGCGGGGCAGGCGGCCTTCATCCCCGGCGAGGGGCGGGCCTTCTACCTGGGCACGCGGCTGCGGTTCTGATGATGGCGGTCGCCGCTTTCGCCCCGTCGCCGCCCGCCCCGCGGATCTGGCCCCAGGCCGGGCCGCGCCGGGCCCTGGCGCGTGCCATTGACCGCCTGGCGCGGGCCGTGCTTTTGTGCGGGCGGATCGAGGAAGCCCCCTGCATGCGACTGACCAGCTTTTCGGATTACGCCCTGCGCCTGCTGATCTATGCGGCGCGGCATCCCGACCGGCTGGTCACGATCGAAGAGGCGGCCGCTGCCTATGACATCTCGCGCAGCCACCTGACCAAGGTGGCGAACGTGCTGACGCGGGCGGGGTTCCTGAACTCGGTCCGCGGCCGCTCGGGCGGGCTGGAGCTGGGGCGCGACCCCGCCGCGCTGCCCCTGGGCGAGGTGCTGCGCGTGACCGAGCCGGACATGGCCGCCGCCGAATGCTTCGGCCCCGAAGAGATCCGCGACCCGAACCGCCCCGGCGCGCTGGACGCGGCGATCCGCGACGCGCTGGCCGCCTTCCTGCAAGTGATGGACCACCGCACGCTGGCCGACCTGCTGGCCGAGGAACAGGAGTGAGCCATGGTTTTTCCCGCCTTCTTCGCTGATGCGCCGGCGATCCGGCTCCGCGATCCCCTGGCGGGCTTCCTGGGCTCGGCCGAGGACGGGGTGATGACCTATCGCTATGCTGACGCCGTGCGGCTTTGCGGCCATTCCTGCCCGGTGGTGGCCGGGGCCTGGCTGATGGCGCTGGCCGGGCTGGAATGGCTTTACGGCGACGACCTGCCCGAACGCGGCGGCATCGAGGTCCACATGCGCGACGGCGTCGGGCAGGGCACGACCGGGGTCGTCGCCTCGGTCGCGACGCTGCTGACCGGCGCGGCGGCCGAGGGCGGCTTTCACGGCATCGGCGCGGGGCACCTGTTCGCGCGCCGCGGGCTCTTGCGCTTCGAGGCGCCGATCGACGGGGTGATGGCGCTGCGCCGGCGCGACAATGGCGCCGGCGTGGTCGTCGACATCGACACCGGCCATGTGCCCCACGATCCCGCCATGGCCGAGCTGATGCCGCGTGCGGTCGCGGGGCGGGCCGAGCCGGCCGAGCTGGCCCGTTTCGCGGCGCTGTTCCAGGACCGGGTGCGACGGATGCTGGCGGCGGCCGACGATCCCAAGCTGGTCCATCTCTACGATTGGCCCGCGGCATGAGCCTGCCGGCCTGGCCCGACGACGCCGCGCCCTATCGGCGCACGCCGGAGTTCACCGAGGCCAGCGTGCCCAAGGGCCTCTTGCGCGCCCATGCGACCCGGCCCGGCACCTGGGCGCGGCTGCATGTGCTTGAGGGCGGGCTGGTCTTTCGCGACCTGGTCGACGGGGCCGAACTGCTCTTGGGACCGGGCATCCATCCGCTGATCCACCCCGAGCGGCTGCACGAGGTCGCGGCTGCGGGTCCGGTGCGGTTTTTCATCGAGTTCTGCGCCCGGCCGGGGGATTTCGCGGCGCCGGCCTGACCTAAATCAAGGACGGTCGGTCCCGGCGGCCTATGGTATCGTCAACCCCGCGCCAGCCCTCCGCCAGCGATCCCCCGTTCATCTTGCGACTGCCAGGAGGGCAGACATGTCCCAAACCCCTCGTCATCCCTCGCGCCGCGCCCTTCTTGCCGGGGCCGGCGCGCTTGCCGCCACCCTGGCGGCGCCCGGCATCCTGCGCGCAGCACCCCTGGCGCGGCTTGCGCTGTTCGGACCGCCTGCCGGGCCCAGCATCACCCTGGCCCATGCCGTGGCCAGCGGCGCGCTGAAGGATCTGTCGGCCGAGGTGTCGCTGACCGTCTGGCGCACCCCGGACGAGTTGCGCGCCGGGCTGACCTCGGGGACCATCGACCTGTCGGTGGTGCCGGTGCAGGTCGCCGCGAATCTCTATAACCGCGGCATGGGGCTGCGGCTGGTCAATACCATGACCGACGGGCTGCTGTTCATCGTGGCCGAATCCGGCGTGGTCGCCGATTTCGCCGGGCTGGAGGGCAGGCGCCTGGCCGTGCCCTTCGTCAACGACACGCCCGATTTCGTGCTGCGCGCGCTGCTGGCGCGGCAGGGCATCGCCGACAAGGTGCAGCTGGTGCCCGTCGGCAGCCCCATCGAGGCGGCGCAGATGCTGCTGGCCGGCCAGATCGAGGCGGCGCTGCTCAGCGAGCCGGCCTCCAGCGTGGCGATCATGCGCGGGCGGACCGTGGGCAAGGCTTTCGCGCGGGTGATCGACCTGCAAGAGGAATGGGGCCGGCAGGGTGATGTCGGCCCGGTGCTGCCGCAGGCCGGGCTGGCCGCGACCGACGCCTTCATGGCCGGCGGCGCCGAGGTGCTGGCGCCCTTGCAGGCCGCGCTGGCGCAGGCGAACGGCGAGGTGCTGGCCGATCCGGTACAGGCCGCGACCGAAGCCGCCGGCGCCCTGGACATGCCTGCCCCGATCCTGGCGCTCTCGGTGCCGCATTCCCGGCTGGCCGTGCGCCCCGCCGGCGAGGCGCGGCCGGCGATCGAGGCGATCCTGTCGCTGATGGCCGAAACCGATGCCGCGATCATCGGCGGCAAGCTGCCCGACGACGGGTTCTATCTGCTGTGAGCCTGCTTTCGGCCTGTCTCGACCGGCTGGCGCGGCTGGGCCGGTTCCTGTGGTCGGCCTGGGCGGGGCTCGCGGGCCTGGCGCTGATCGGCGCGCTGTGGCAGGCCGGGCACGAGGCCTATGGCGATTTCATCCTGACCGCGCCGCTGGACACGCTGGCCGCGGCGGCGCGGCTTATGCACGAGGGCAGGGCGCAGGAACTGCTGGCCCTGACCACCGCCCGCGCGCTGGCCGGCTTCGGGCTTTGCGCGCTGATCGGCACGCTTTTCGGGGTGGCGGCGGGCTATTCCCCGGCCACGCTGCGGCTGTCGCGGCCGATCCTGACCCTGCTTCTGGGCGTGCCGCCCATCGCCTGGATCGTGCTGGCGATGATCTGGTTCGGCCCCTCGGACCTGACCGTGGCGGTGACGATCCTGATCTCGGCCACGCCGGTCGTCTTCGTCGGCGCGGTCGAGGGGGTGGTGACGCGCGACCGCGGCCTGGACGACATGGCGCAGGTCTTTGGCGCCGGGCCGCTGCGGCGCTTCCTGTTCGTCTCGGCCCGGCAGATTTCGGCGCAGCTGTTCCCGGCGCTGATCCTGGCGCTCGGCTCGGCCTTCAAGGTGGCGATCATGGCCGAGCTGCTGGCCAATGCCGGCGGCATCGGCGGCGCGCTGGCGCGGGCGCGGGCCATGCTGGACATCGCCGAGGCGCTGGCCTGGGTCAGCCTGGCCGTCGCCGCGCTGATCGCGGTCGAATACGTGCTGATCCGCCCGGTCCGGGCCGAGCTGGAGCGCTGGCGCGAGGCCGCAGCGCCCTGGGGCGTCAAGCGATGAGCCTGCTGGAACTGAACCGCATCGGCCACGCCTTTTTCGGCCGCACCGTGCTCGAAGGCATCACGCTGGGCGTCGCCCGGCAAGAGATCGTGGCGCTGGTCGGGCCGTCGGGTTCGGGCAAGTCCACGCTTGCGCATATCGCCGCCGGGCTGGTCGAGCCGCGCGAGGGGCGCATCGCCCGCCACTACCTGCGCCACGCGATGGTCTTCCAGGAGCCGCGGCTGATGCCCTGGGCCACCGCGGCCGGCAATATCGGCTTTCCGCTGCGCCTGTCGCGCGCGCCGCGCCGGATGCGGCGCCGGGTGATCGCCGATGCCGCCCTGCGCGCCGGCCTGCTGCCCGAGGATCTGGGGAAATACCCGTCCGAGCTTTCGGGCGGCATGCGCCAGCGCGCCGCCATCGCCCGCGCCCTGGTGACGGACCCGGATTTCATCTATTTCGACGAACCCTTCACCGCGCTGGATGTGGCGCTGAAGCGGCGGATGCAGGATCTGGTGATCGAGGCCGCCGCCTCGGCGCGCTTCGCCGCGCTCTTCATCACCCATGACCTGCTGGAGGCGATCCGCATCAGCCACCGCATCCTGGTCCTGGACGCGGGCGGGCGCGGCATCGCCGGCGAGCGCCTGCCGCCGGGCAGCCCCGGCACCCGCGACGAGGCGGCGATCTTTGCCCTGCGCCAGCACTACCTGACCGCCGACCCGCTGTTTGCGCATATCCACGACATCGACGAACGGCTGCGCCCATGACGCCTCCGCTGCACCGCGTGCTGTCCGACGAAGGCTTCCGGCTGTTCTTTCCGCTGGCGGCGCTGCATGCCGGGCTGTGGCCGCTCGTCTGGGTCGGGCTCTGGTCCTTCGACCTGCCCCTTGCGCGGCAGATCCCGGCCGGCATCTGGCATGCGAACGAGATGATCTTCGGCGCCTGGGGCGCGGCGCTGCTGGGCTTTCTGACCACCGCCGCGCCGGAATGGAGCGACACCCCCCGCCTGCGCGGACGGCCGCTTTGGGTGCTGGCCGCACTTTGGGGCCTGGCGCGGATCGCGGGGCTTCTGGGCGCGGACCTGCTGGTCCTGCCGGCGATGCTGGCGGACCTGGCCTGGCTGGTGCTGCTGCTGGCCTATCTGCTCAAGGTCTCGCTGCAGCAGCGGACCACGCGGCTGCTCAGCTTTGCGGGCTGGCTTTTCGCGCTGGCGCTGGCCGGGCTGATGGCGCGCATGGCGATGCTGGCCGGGCAGGCCGAGGCGGCGGCGGAATGGCTGCGCGTCGCCGGACTGGTGTTTCTGGGGCTGCTGTCGCTGGCGCTGGCGCGCATCAGCGTGCCGGTGACGAATATCGTGCTGGACCCCAGCGAAAGCACCTCGCCCTTTCGGCCGCATCCGGGGCGGCTGAACCTGTCGGCCGGCTTGGTGGCGCTGGCCCTGGCGGGGCAGGTCGCGGGGCTCTCGCCGGCGGTCGCGGGCTTTCTGTGGATCGCCGCCGGCGCCGCCTTCATGGACCGCATGGCCGAGGGCTTTGTCGGTGCCGAGGCGTTTCGCGCCGAGATCATGGTGCTGATGGCGGCGGCGGGATTTGCCGGCGCGGGGCTGCTGGGCTTGGGTGCCGCCGCGCTTGGCGCGCCCTGGGCCGAGGCCGGGCCGCTGCATCTGGCGCTGATGGGCGGCCTGGGCCTGGGCGTGCTGGCGGTGCTGGCGATCGCCGGGCGGTTCCATACCGGGCAGGGGCTTGGCCTGAACCGGCCGACCCGCGCGGCTTTCGTGCTGGCTGGACTGGCGGTGCTGCTGCGCGCCCTGCCCGAGATGGGGCTGATGCCGTGGCCGCCCGGCCCGCTGCACCTGCTCGCCGCCCTGCTGTGGGCGGCGGCGTTCCTGCTGTGGCTGGCCGATTACTGGCCGGCGATACGCCGCCTGCCCTAGGGGGCGGGCGGCGCGGGGTTCATGCGGCAAGCTGCCGGGTCTGGCCAAGCGCCTGGTCGATGGCGGCCTGGCGCTGTTCTGGGCCGATGCTCACGCCGTCGGCCATCACGAATTCGGCCTCGATGCCGATGAAGGCAAAGACCGAGCGCAGGTAGCTTTCCAGATGCTCCAGCGCCACCCGCGCGTCGTCGCTGTAAAAGCCGCCGCGCGCCAGGGCGATGATCACGCGCTTGCCGCCGGCCAGCCCCTCCGGCCCCTCGGCGGTATAGCGGAAGGTCTTGCCGGCGACGACGATGCGGTCGATCCAGGCCTTGAGCTGGCTCGGCAGGGTGAAGTTATACATCGGCGCGCCGATCACCACCGTCTCGGCGGCCAGGAACTCGTCCAGAACCGCGCTGTCGGCCAGCGCATCCAGCGTCAGATGCGGCAGCGGCGCGCCGGCCAGGTCGCGGCGGATGACGGGGACGCCGGGCCGGGCCTCGGCCAGCCGGTCGATGATCGCCTGGCTGACGATGCGGCTGACGCTGTTGTCGCCGGTGATGCTGCTGTCGATATGCAGGATGGTCACTTTTGTCTCCTAGGTATGGAATTTATACTGAGGCCGCTTAGATAACCATCGGGAAGACCCCCGCAAGAAGGCACAATCCTGTGCCGCAGTTACATGGCTGTGACCCGGTCACGGCAAGGAAACCGGAGAAACCAGATGCATGACCCCAACAGTTTCGGTTGCCGGGCCTTTGCCGCCGTCCTGCAGCGGATCGGCGACAAATGGAGCCTGCTGATCGTTTCGGTCCTGGCCGAGGGGCCGCGGCGGTTCAGCGAATTGCGCCGCGAGATCCCCAGCATTTCCCAGCGCATGCTGACGCTGACCCTGCGCGGGCTGGAGCGCGACGGGCTGGTGTCGCGCACGGTGACGCCCAGCATTCCGCCGCGCGTGGATTACGAATTGACCGAGCTTGGCCGTTCGCTGCGCAAGCCGGTCTGCGCGCTGGCGGAATGGGCGATGGCGAATATCGACGCGATCCATGATGCCCAGGCCCGTTTCGACCGGGCGGGCGAAAAGGTCTAGCCGGGACAAGGCCCCTGCATTCGATCTGCCGGGGGCAATGCCGTTCAGATGGCGAAATCTTCCAGCGCCTTGCCGGCGGCCAATCCTTCGGCGATCCAGCGGGGTTTGCGGCCGCGCCCGCTCCAGGTCAGATCGGGATTCTCGGGGTGGACATATTTCGGCGCGGCCGCGGGACGCTGCGCCGCCGTCTCGATCAATTGCGTCAGGGAAAAGCCGAATTGTTTCGCGGCTTCCTCGGCCTTGGCGCGGGCTTCGGCCTTGCGGCGGGCCTCGAAACCGGTGATGGCCCTTTCGACATCCTTGCGCAGCTGTTTCAGCTCGGCCAGGGACATGGCGTTCAGATCGATCTCGGTCATTTGCAGTTCCTTTCGATAGGCGATTGGCGCCGCTGCCGCATTCACGCCGGAAACCGGCGGCCGGCGAAGGCGCCGCGCTGATCGCTCGAAAATAACCGCCGGGCGGTCGGAATATCAAGATCCAGCGCCGCGGTTTTTCAATCGCCCATTGGCGACGCCGGCAGCATTTCAAGCCGCCCGATGGCCATGCGCGGCGTGCGATCTTAATCCCGGCGATCATCGGGTTTTGCGTCGCTGGGGCCGCAGGAGATCGCCTTTTCATTCCAGCGTTTTGCCTGGTCGATTTGCGCCGATGGGCGCACCGATTATGCGATCTTCATCGCTTGGCTTCCAGAAACCTTGCCGGCCGGTTGTCCTGGAATCCGCCGGATCATTGGCGTTTTTATCGCAGGCGACCGGCAATTCCGGGCGGGGCGGCCGCGTGCCGCGTTGATGCCTGGGCTTTGGCCCGGATATGATCCATGTCAAGGCGCGGTCGGGGCGGCCGGGGCCATATGTCGAAAAGGATGGCTGCCATGGATCTCGACTTTCTGCTTGAGCATGTTCCCGAGCCGCAACTGGCCGCGATCTTCGGTTTGCTGGTCGGGGCCGTCTTTGGCTTTTCCGCGGAACGGTCGTCCTTTTGCCTGCGCGCGGCCACGGTGGAATTCGCTCGTGGCAGCCTGGGGCCCAAGGTCGCGGTCTGGCTGCTGACCTTTTCGACCGCGGTGATCTGGGTCCAGGGGGCAGGGCTTCTGGGCCTGTTCCGCGCCGAGGAGGCGCGGATGATGGCCGTCACCGGCAGTTGGTCGGGCGCGGTGATCGGCGGGCTGATGTTCGGCGCCGGCATGGTGCTGGCGCGCGGCTGTTCGGGGCGGCTTCTGGTGCTGGCGGCGACGGGGAACCTGCGCTCGGTCGTGTCGGGGCTGATCTTCGCGGTGGTGGCGCAGATGGCGCTGCATGGCTGGCTGGCCCCCTTGCGGCAAGAGCTGGCGGGGCTGTGGACCACGCCGGGCGGGCGCAATGTCAGCCTGCTGACAGCGCTGCCGCTGCGCGAATCCGGCGCCATCCTGGTCGGCATCGGCTGTGCCGTGCTGGCGCTTTGGCTGGCGCGGGCGAACCGGATCGGCCTGCCGGTGCTGGTCTTTGCCTCGGGCGTGGGCTTTGCGGTGGCGCTTGGCTGGGTGCTGACCTTTTCGCTGTCGCAGCAGGCCTTCGATCCGGTCAGCGTGACCTCGGCCACCTTTTCCGGGCCTTCCGCCAGCACGCTGATGTTCTTTCTGACCGAAAGCCCGATCCTGGATTTCGACATCGGCCTGGTGCCGGGCGTCTTTGTCGGCGCCTTCCTGTCGGCGGCGCTGAAGCGGCGGCTGAAGTTCCAGGGCTTCGAGGGCGAGGGGCAGATGCGGCGCTCGATGTTGGGGGCGGCGCTGATGGGCTTCGGCGCCATGCTGGCCGGGGGCTGCGCCATCGGCGCCGGCGTCTCGGGCGGCTCGATCTTCGTGGCGACGGCCTGGCTTGCGCTGTTGTGCATGTGGATCGGCGCCGTCATCACCGACTGGCTGGTGGACCAATCCGCGCATCGGGCGACGGCCTGACCGGCCGGGGGCGGGAAAAGGCAGGGGCCGGAAAAATGCCGGCACGGACGCATGAAATCGCTTCGTTATATCGCTCAAGTCGTATATTCGTATCTTGCTATATAAGCAGGAGAGGATTTCACATGCGTGCCATTCTTTTTGGCCTGGCATTGTCGGCGCTGTCGCCCCTGGCTCCGGCCTGGGCGAGCGATGCGGCGGCCTTGCCCGAAAACAAGCAGACGGTGCAGAAGCTGTATCTGACCGCGGCCGAGGCCTATGAAAAGGTCGTGCAGTCCCCGCAGGAGGTGCTGTTTCTGGATGTGCGCTCGCCCGGCGAGGT
Organism: Paracoccus versutus; assembly: GCF_029909795.1. NCBI lineage: Bacteria > Pseudomonadati > Pseudomonadota > Alphaproteobacteria > Rhodobacterales > Paracoccaceae > Paracoccus > Paracoccus versutus. Next base: position 1,480,412 of record NZ_CP038196.1, on the reverse strand, counting down.
GGCCTTTGTCGGCATGGCGACCGTCGCGGATGCCAACGTGCCCCACATGATCCAGCCCGCATCGCCCGCCTGGGACGACAAGCGCTCGACCTTCAAGATGGAAAGCAATCCCGGCTTCATCGACGAGGTCCGGGCCCGCCTGGGGGCCAAGGGCCTTGGCCAGGATGCGGCCATCGTCCTGATCTGCCGGTCGGGCGACCGTAGCGCCAAGGCGGCCAACGAACTGGCCAAGGCGGGCTTCGGCAATGTCTGGTCGGTGACGGACGGGTTCGAGGGCGACCTTGCCAAGGACGGGCCGCTGGCCGGAACCCGCAGCGTCAACGGCTGGAAGAACGCGGGCCTGCCCTGGAGCTACAAGCTGGACAAGGCCAAGATGCACGGGATGTAACCCGGCGGGCCGGAGCGGCCGGGCAGGGCAGGCGCCCGCCCGGCCGCAGCCTTATTCGAACTCCATCTCGGCAAAGACCACGCCGGCATTCTTGGTCGCCAGTTCCTCGAACGTATCGAGCCGCGACCAGCGCGACTGGTCGACGTAATAGGCGCCGCCCAGGTCGCCGCCCTCTTCGATATGCGCGCCGATCTTTTCGCGCAGATCGGCCAGGTAGTCGCGGGTATAGCGCGTCACCTGCGCCAGGTTGGTCGGATGGCCATGGCCGGGAATGACATGGGCCGGGGCCAGCGGCGCGAATTTCGTCTCCCATGTCTCGATCCAGCACGAGGTGCAGGTGCCCTCGAAGATCGGCGGCATGCGCTCGTGAAAGGCGATGTCGCCGGCGATCATCATCGACCATTGCGGGATCCAGACCTGGGTGTCGCCGGGCGAATGCGCGGGCCCCAGGTGCAGCACCTCGATGGCGACGCCGCCCATGGTGATGTCCTTGCGGTCGGTGAAGGTCTCGGTCGGATGGGCGATGACCGTGCCCTCGGCCCTTTCGCGGGCATAGTTCTGCAGGCCGGCCAGATCCTGCGGCGCGCCGTCGGCGAATTCGGCGGCGGCCTCTTCATGCGCCAGGATCGGCACGCCCTGCGCCGCCCAGTAGCCGTTGCCCAGCATGGCGTGGCCCTGGCCGTTTTCGTTGATGACCAGCTTGACCGGTTGGTCGGTGACGGCGCGGATTTCCGCGTGCAGCGCCTCGGCCAGCTGCCACGACGCGCCCGAGTTCACCACTACCACGCCCTCGTCGGTCACGATGAAGCTGAGGTTGTTGTTGTGCCCGGCATTGTCATAGGTCGGCGGCGCGGTGGCGCCGATGGCCGAAAAGACGTTCGGGATCACCTCGACCGGCTTCGAATACAGGACCGATTGCGGGTATTGGTCGGGGATGTCCTCGGAGGCGAAGGCGGGCGCGGCGACCAGGCAAAGCATCAGTCTGCGCATCAGATCTCTCCCGTGAAGCGATAGCCGGTTTCCGCCTTCTCGACCCGGCCGAGCCCGCCTTGCGGCAGGTGGTAGCCGATGAAGGGCATGGCATCCGCCGCCAGCCGTTCCAGCAGCGCAATGCGGGTGGCGGCGGCCAGCGGCGGATCCTGGTCCGAGGGCGAGGGCCAGTCGGGGCGCTCGAAGGCGATGTGGTGGTTGCCGATCGCATCGCCCACGACCATCAGCGCGCCCTCGGGCGTCGCGATCTCATAGGCCAGGTGGCCGGGGGTATGGCCGGGGGTCAGACGCGCGGTGATGCCGGGCAGGGCCTGTTCGCCGTCCGCCAGCTTGCGGATGCTGTCGGCCACCACCTCCAGCCGGCGCGAGGCGCCGATGGCAAAGCTGGCGCGCTCCTCGCCGATGCTGTCGACGGTGGCGGGGTCCATCCAATAATCGAACTCGGCCTGGCCGATCATGTATTCGGCCTGGGCAAAGACCGGCTCGTCGAATTCGTCCAGCAGGCCCCAGAGGTGATCGGGATGGCCATGGGTGATCAGCACATGGGTCACGTCCTCGGGCGCCAGCCCCAGCGCCTCCAGCGCCTCGATCACCTTGCCGGCGGTCGGCATGAAGTCCGGGCCCGATCCCAGGTCGAACAGCACCGTGTTGGTGCCGTCGCGCAGCAGCGTCAGGTTGCAGGGCGGCGTCAGCGCGCCCGCCGCCAGCCCGTGCCGGGCCATGAGGGCCGAGACCTCGGCCTCGGGCAGGCCGGCGAAGGTGAAGTCCAGCGGCAGTTCCAGATGCCCGTCCGACAGGCTGTCGATGCGCACCGGACCCATGGTCAGGGTGGTGGCGGCCCAGGCCCGCCTGTAGGGCAGGGCCAGGGCGGCGGCCGAGGCCGCAAGGAAATGGCGGCGGCTCAGTTGCATGGGTTCGTCCTTCCGGTTCAGCCGAAGATGTCGGCGGTGATGCCCGCATACCAGCCGAGGCTTTCCTCATAGGTCAGCTTGCGCAGCGCGGCATCCTCGCCGGTGTTGCTGATGAAGTTCTCGACGCTGGCGATCCGGTCGCCGTTCGGCTGGTAGGACGCGCCCAGCTTTATGCCGTCATCGGGGGCCAGCAGCGACCAGCAGGTGTTGGAATACTTGGCCGGGAACACCCGCGAGCCGGTCAGCTCGCCGCGGATCGCCATGGCGGCGACCTTGGCCTGGCTGTTGGCCGAGAAGGCGGATTTCGGCATGTCGCCCTGGGCGCTGGAATCGCCCAGGATCCAGACATTCTCGTCCATCCGCGACTTCATGCTGTCGGGATGCACCGGGGCCCAGCCGCTCTCGTCCGTCAGCCCGGCGATGGCGGCGATCCGGCCGGCGCTCTGGGCCGGGATCACGTTGCAGCAATCGACCTTTTGCGCCGTGCCCTCGACCAGCACCTCCATGCTGTCGGGGCGCACCTCGACGCTGGCGCCGCCGAATTCGGGGCTGATCCATTCGACCATGCCGTTGTAATATTTCCCCCAGCCCTCCTCGAACAGCGTCTGCTTGGAGAATTTTTCCTTGGGGTCCAGGATGATGATCTTGGCGGTCGGATTGCCCTGCTTGAGCAGATGCGCGACCATGCTGATCCGCTCATAGGGGCCGGGCGGGCAGCGATAGGGGTTGGGGGGCGCGACCATGGCGAAGACGCCGCCCTGGGGCATCGACTCGATCATGCGCCTGAGCAGCTGGGTCTGCGGCCCGGCCTTGTAGGCATGGGGCATGATTTCGGCCGCCTCGAGCGACCAGCCGGGGACCGAATCCTCCTTGAACTCGATGCCGGGCGACAGCACCAGCCGGTCATAGGGCAGCACCTGCCCGCCCGCCAGCGTGACCGTCCGCGCCGCGCGATCCACCCCGACGGCCGTGTCGTTGACGACGGCGACCCCGGCGGCGGACAGCTTGTCATAGCCGTGCTGAAGGCTTTCGAAATCGCGGAACCCGCCGATATAGAGGTTCGAGAAGAAGCAGGTCGTATAGACCGGATTGGCCTCGACCAGGGTCACGTCCAGCGCGCCCCGGGAATCTCTGGCCATGTAATGGGCCGCCGTGCCGCCGCCGGCGCCGCCGCCGATGACGACGACCTTCGGCTTGCCCTGTCCCAGGACGACGGGCGCATAAAGCAGCCCGGTGGCGGCGGTGGCGCCCGCGATCAGCGATCGTCTCGTCAGGATCATCTTTCTCTCCTCCCTGATGAACGGTCCGGTGCGTGGCAACCGGCCGCTTTTCGGTCATTCGAGCGTGGCGAAGAAGGCGGCCAGCGCCGCGATCTCTTCCTCGCTGAGCCTGCCGGCCATCATCTGCATCACCGGATGCGGCCGCAATTTCTGCTTGTAGGCGTGCATGGCGACCACGAAATCCTCCTGCGGCCAGCTGGCGATCGAGGGGATGCCCTGGTCGGAACCGTCGCGCTGGTGGCAGGTGGTGCATTCCGCCGACAGATAGGCGCCGAACTCGGGATCCCCGCGCAGGGCCAGCACCTCTTCGGACAGCACCGGCGCGTTGCGGCGGGCGGTGGGCTCGGCCTCGGGAATGTCCTGGGGCCGGTCGGAATAGTCGCGCATATAGGCCATCAGATCGGCCCGCGCCTGGGGCTCGGCCAGCCCGCGATAGGACATGCGCGTGCCGGTCACCAGCGCCTTGGGGTTCTCGATATAGGCGTCGAGCGTTTCCAGGGTCCAGGTCAGCCCGTCATTGCCCTTGCGCTTCATGGCCTTGGAATAGCTGAAATCGGCCAGGCTGGCGGCGCGGCGGCCGAAGACGCCGTTCAGCCGCGGGCCGACGGAATGGCGCGCGCCCTTGCCGATCCGGTGGCAGACCGAGCATTCCTTGCCGAACAGCTCTGCCCCGTGGACCGCGTCTCCGATTTCGGCCGCTGCGGCCGGCGTGGTGCCGGTCGCGGCGGCCAGGAACAGCGCGGGCAGAAGCTTGCGCTGTTTCATGGGTTACTTGGCGAAAGTGGCGAGATAGGCGATGACGGCGGCGCGATCGTCCTCCTTCTTCAGCCCGGCAAAGGACATCTTGCCGCCCTTGATCATCCCCTTGGGGCTTTCCAGATAGGTGTGCAGGGAAGCATCGTCCCAGACCAGCCCGTCCGCGGCCATGGCGAGCAGGGGCTTGGAGTATTTGAAGCCCTCGACCTTGCCCGCCGGGCTGCCGACGATGCCGTTCAGCGTCGGGCCGGTGCTGTTCTTGGCGCCGTCGCCGACCTTGTGGCAGGCGGCGCATTTCTTGAACACCTTTTCGCCCTGGGCCAGCAGCGCCGGGTCCGCAGCGGCCGCGGCTTCCGCCGGGGCCGGGGTTTCCGGCGCCGCTGCGGCGGTCTTGACCACGACCTCGGGCGCGGCTTGCGCCGGTGCCTCGGCCGGCGCGGCCTCGGCCTTCTTCTCGACCGGCGCGGCGGGTTCGGCCGGTTCGGCAGCTGCGCCCAGGTTGGGCATGCTGCCGGCCGGGCGGCCGTCGGGATCCTCGGGCGTCACGTTCAGATCGACCGCGCGCTTGGTGATCTCGACCCCGACCGCGCAATCCGTCATGCAGGGCTCTTTCGAGAACAGCGGATATTCGCTCTGGTCGCGGTCGTCGGGATAGAAGCCCTCGGCATTGGGCAGCACGACCTTGGTGAAGTTCTCGTGGGTCAGGACGAAATCGTCCTCAACCAGCCCGTTGGAATAAAGCAGGAAGGCGGTGATGGCATAGGTGTCGTCCACCGACAGGGTTTGCGCCGAGCCGAAGGGCATCGAGCGATGGACATAGTCGTAGACCGTCGACAGATAGGGCCAGTAGCTGCCGATGGTCTTGACCGGGCGCGGATCGGTCAGGCTGCCGTCGCCGCCCGCCAGCACCGGCCAGCTGTCCAGCCCCTCGGCGAAGTCGCCGTGGCACGAGGCGCAGTTGTCGGCGAAAAGCGCATCCCCCGTGGCGACATCGCCCGAGCCGGGGCGCAGCCCCTGGCCGTCGGGCAGGACCGCAGTGTCCCAGGCGCTGATCTCTTCGGGCAGGGCCACGCGGCCCAGTCCCAGCTTTTCCGCCATGGCCGGACCGGCAAGCACCGAGGCCGCCAGCACCGAGCCCAAAAACAGCTCAAGCGATTTCGACATTCTCGACCTCCCCGTCGGCCTTGACCCACCAGGTCTGGATTCCATTGTTGTGATAGACGTTGTTGCGGCCGCGGATGGCGCGCAGGGCATCCTTGGTCGGCTGGACATAGCCGGTCTCGTCCACGGCGCGCGATTGCAGCAGCATTTCCGACCCGTCCCATTCGATGTCCAGGTGGAAGCGGGTCAGCGCCTTGGGCAGGGCCTGGCCGGTGATCCGCGCCGTGGTCCAGTTCTTGCCGCCGTCCAGCGAGACATCGACGCGGGTGACGCGGCCGTTGCCGCTCCAGGCCAGGCCGGAGATCACCAGCGGCCCCTTGCCGTGGCGGATCGGCACCTGCGGGCTGGGCGAGGTGATGACCGATTTCGCATCCATCACCCAGGTCCATTTCCGCGCCCGGCCGTCCGGCATCAGGTCGGTGTATTTCGAGGTCTCCTCGCGGCTTTCCACCGCCTTGTCATAGATCCCCAGGCGGCGGACCCATTTCACCCACATGTTGCCTTCCCAGCCCGGCACGACCAGGCGGGCGGGATAGCCGTGTTCCTTGCGCAGCGCCTCGCCATTGGCGAAGAAGGCCAGCATCATGTCGTCCATCACCTTTTCCATCGGGAAGGAGCGACCGTTGGACGAGGCATCCGCCCCCTCGGCGTAAAGCCATTTGCCCTCGGGCTTGACCCCGGCCTCGGCCAGCAGCACCGACAGCGGCACGCCGACATATTCCATGTTGTGGATCATGCCCTGGGTATACTGGCAGCCCTCCAGCTGCGCGCCGCCCCATTCCATGCCGCCGTTTGCCGCGCATTCGCAGAAGGCGGTGGTGGTGGTGCGGGGAAAGCGCAGCAGATCCTCGAAGGTGAAGACCAGCGGCTTTTCCACCAGCCCGTTGATCATCAGCCGGTAGTCCTGCTTGCTCAGCTCGATGGAGCCGGAATGGTGCCGCTCGAAGGCACAGCCCTGGGGCGTGATCGTGCCTTCCAGCGCATGGATCGGCGTGAAGTTGATCGAAGAGACCGGGCTTTCGGTCAGCCATTCGACATATTGCCGCTTCACATGCGATTCGAAATGGATCGGCAGGCCGTAGGGATTGGCATCGACCGCCTCGCCGAATTCCGAGGCCCAGGGCTGGATCTCGGTAATCAGCGGGTCGGGGGTTTCGGCCGCGCGGGCCAGGCCCGTGCCGGTGACAAGGCTGGCGCCGGCCACCGCGCCCCCGCGCAGAAAGGCGCGGCGCGAGGTGCCGACGGCGTCCTTGCCGTCCTTGGTGAGTTCGTCTTTCATGGGCGAACGCTCCTTCGTGATTGTCAGACCCCGGTCACGGTGACCGAGGTGTTGGGTTGCAGGCGGACGGTGCCGATCTTGCGGATATGCGATTCGACCACGTCCCAGATTTGCGGGCCCTCGGTGCCTTCGTTGACCGATGCCCAGCCGGCGACTGTGTAGGATTTGGCGGGCTCGATGGCCTCGCCCGTGTCGGCCAGCGCCATGGCGCCGATCCGTTGCCCCATCGGCTTGGACACGTCGATCGCATAGGCCAGCCCGCCCACGCGCACCATGTCCCCGCCTTGCTGGTAATAGGGGTCCGTGTTGAAGATGTTGTCGGCGACGTCCTCCAGGACGGTCCTGAGCGTCTCGCCGGTCATTTCGGTGCGGTAGACCGCGCCATAGGTCATCGAGGTGACGTTGTGGACGTCCTCGCGGGTGATCGCATCGCCGGGCAGCAGCGTGGTGCCCCAGCGCACGCCCGGCGACAGCGCGATCTGCACGTCGCGTTCCGTGCGGATGGCGTCGCAGATCAGGTCGTCCCAAGAGCCGTTGAAGTTGCCGCGGCGGTAAAGCAGGCTTTCGGTGGTGCCGATCTTTTCCTCGAGCTGCGCCTTGAAGGGCGCGCGCTCGGCGTCGATCAGGGCGGCCATGTCGGCATCGGGCGTGATGACGTCCGAGAAGATCGGGATCAGCTTGTGGCGGAAGCCCATCATCTTGCCGTCGCGCACGTCCAGGTCGACGCGGCTGACGAATTTCCCGTTCGAGCCGGTGGCGATCAGGATCGTCTCGCCGATCAGGACCGGCTCGGGGACGGCGTCATGGGTATGGCCCGACAGGATCACGTCGATGCCCTTGACCCGGCCCCCCATCTTCTTGTCGACGTCGAAGCCGTTGTGCGACAGGACCACGACCAGGTCGACGCCCTCGGCACGCAGCTCGTCCACGACCTGCTGCATCCGTTCCTCGCGGATGCCGAAGCTGTATTCGGGGAACATCCATTTCGGGTTGGCGATGGGCATGTAGGGGAAGGCCTGGCCGATGACGCCGATGCGCTGGCCGCCGCGCTCGAAGATCTTGTAGGGCTCGAAGGCCGGCTCGTCCCATTCCACGTCGAAGATGTTCGCGCCGAGGAAGGGGAACTTCAGCTGGGTCTCGACGATCTCCTTGACCCGCTCGGTGCCATAGGTCCATTCCCAATGGCTGGTCATGGCATCGACGCCAAGCGCGTTCATCACGTTCACCATGTCCTGGCCCTTGGTCAGGAACGAGGTCATCGAGCCGTGCCAGGTGTCGCCGCCATCGAGCAGGATCGAGTCGGGCCGGGCGGCGCGGATCGCCTTGACCACGGTCGCGACGCGGTCCATGCCGCCCATCCGGCCGTAGCCGCGCGCCAAGGCCTCGAAATCCGGGTAGCTGAGCGCATAGGCATCGGCCGATCCGGGCGCGATGCCGAACATCTTCTGGAACTCGGCGCCGGTGACATGAGGCACCTTGCCCTTGGCGTCGCCCACGCCGATGTTGATCTCGGGCTCGCGGAAATAGATTGGTTTCAACTGGGCATGGATGTCGGTCACATGGATCAACGTCACATTGCCGAAATCGTCGAACTGCAGCAGCTGGTCCTGGGTCAGCGCCTGCTGCGCCGACACCCGCGACCATGTCCCGAAACCCGAGGCCCCGACCAGGGCCGAGGTGGCCATGGCGACCTGAATGAACTCACGTCGGGTAATCATCCCCCGGTTACTCCTGTGCGTTTCGGACAAGACTCTTCCGCCGCGCCAAGGCGCGCCGAAGCATTGCCCTTTCGATTGGTAGGGAAGGGGACCGCCGGCAGGGCCGGCGGTCGCAAGGCTTCAGTGCCGGACCGACACGCCTTCGACCGAAAGGCCGTTGCCGCGCGAGGCGACGTAAAGCTCCAGCGCCTTGAAGTCGTCCGAGCCGGCCTTGAAGGTCTCGGCGCGGGTGTCGCGGACGCAGCCCACGAAACGCTGCTGTGCCGTGACCATGCCCGAGTCCTTGAGCCGGTAGGTCGGGAAGCCGTTCACCTGGCCCTGGCTCAGGTGGTCGGCCCGGATCATCAGGCCGTTGTTGTCCTCGTGGCAGTTCGCGCAGGACATTTCCAGCTGGCCATAGCGGGTATAGTAGATCTCCTTGCCATGCTCCCAATAGGGGGCAGCGGGCCCGTCGATCTTGACGTTGACAGCCATGCCGCGTGACTGAAGCGAGATCAGCGACAGCATGTCCTTCATGTTCTCCGAGGTCACGCCCCATTTCTCCAGGCCCATGCGCTCGGTCACGCAGGCGTTGACGTAATCCTCCATGATCATCAGCTTGCCGGTCTTTTCGTCGACCCGAGGCATGACGGCGCGCAGCCCGGCCATGGATTCCGGTCCCTGGTGGCAACTGGCGCAGCTTTCGCCGCCCGTGCCCATGGCCGCGTTCCACTTGTCGAGGCCGCGGTCCACGAAGACCATGGCGGGGTTGTCGAAATCGTCCCGCTCCAGATCCCGCGTGGTGTCGTCGCGAAAGTGCCAGCCGGAATAGATCGCGTCGAACGTGTCGGCCAGAAAGGCGGGCGGTGCGGTCTTGGTCACGATCTCGACCTGGCCCTCCTCGGCTTCGATGACCAGTTCGTCCTCGACCGGGTCCGCGAAAGCCGCGCCCGCAAGGGCGAGGCCAAGGGCCGTGGCGGCCAAGGTGCCTTTTGTCTTGGTAAAGCGCAGCATCGCGTCTCCTCCCTGGATCTGGATGTTTGCGGCGCTCAGGCGACCGAGATCGGCTTCACGTCTTCGTAGACAGAGCCGTCGTCGTCATACCAGGTGAACTTGAATTCCCCGGCCGCATCGACCTTGGCGTCGAATTCGAAATAGGGGTTGGTCGAGACCGCCGGGTCGATCGCCACGTCCACCACGTTCACCCCGTTCAGGTCGCACGTGAAGCGGTTGATGATCGAGCGCGGGATCAGCTTGCCCTCGGCATCCTTGCGCTGGCCCGATTCCATCTTGTGCGAGATCAGCGCCTTGATCGTCACGCTCTCGCCCGCCTTGGCCGAACTCGGAACCTTCACGCGGGGCTTTGCATCATCTGCCATCGTAATTCTCCTGTTCCTGGACTCAGCCGCCGCAGCCGCCGATGGTGACTTTGACGGTGGTCTGGGCCTTCACGATCGAACCGTCGCCCATCTTCGCCAGCGCGATCACGTCCTGGGTCTGGGCCAAGCGGATGCGGGTCGCGGCGCGCTGGTCGGCGGCGGCGGGACCGAAGTTGAAGGTGGCGACCGCCGGCTCGGGGTTGCCCGCCGCCAGCAGCATGACCGACACCGCGCCGGGGGCGCTGACCTCGATCGGCACGGTATTGCCGTTCTCGGCGATCTCGGGGGCGGTCAGGGTAATCCCGCCTTCGCCCGCGGCCGCGCCGCCGGTGAAGGCCGCGGTCAACTCGTCAACGGTGCTCGCCATCACGGCCTTGCCCGGCAGGGCGGCGGCGGCAAGCCCGCCAAAGCCGATCCAGAGCGCCTCACGTCTTGAAAGGATCATGTCTTTCTCCTTGATTGTCGGGCCTGTAGAGATCAGGCGTCATTCCTTCAGCGTCACGAGGAAGGCCACGACATCCTCGATCTGCTGTGCGTTCAGGATGGGGGCCAGCGGCTCGGCCCCGGCCTTGCCGGTGAAGCCGTCGCCGGGCCGGACGAAGCCGTCCACCTTGTAGAAGGCCGGCATGAAGGTGCCCTCGAAGGTCATCTTCGCATTGGCGACGATGCCGCGCAGCTGGGCCTCGGTCCAGCGATCGCCGGCGCCGTCCAGCGGCGGGGCGATGGTGCCCGGAAACTCGACGTCCGGCAGCGCCCCGATCTGGTGGCAGGCCACGCAGTTGCCAAGCGCGTTGGTGGTCATGACCCGAACCCCTTCCTCGGGGTTGCCTGGGGCGCCGGTCAGGGAAGCCTCGACCGCGCCTTCGACATAGACCACTTCCTTAGGTGCCGTTTCACAGATGGCAGGCGTCGCGATGGCCATGGCCACCACCGACGCATACCATAGATGGCTGCTCATGCTGTCCTCCCTGTGCTCTCCCTGGGTTGATGATAGCGAATGGACGCCGGTCCTTACAACATAAATATAGCAATTTTTGAATATTTATATGTATGCCGGTCCGAAGGGGCCGGATCAGTCCTTGCGTTCCAGTTCGCGGGCCAGAAACTTCTGGAAATGCTCGCCATTTTCATAGCCATGCGCCCGGACCCAGGTCAGCAGGGCGCTGGTCGTGCCCTTGCCGAACGCTCCCGGCATCATCGCCACGGCGGCCTGGGCGGCGGTCTTGTCGGCCGGCACTTCCTCGGGAAGGAAGATCATCGTCGGCGTGAACATGACGCCCCAGCGCACGGCCATGTCCTTTTCCGAAAGGGCGGTGCCGTCGAAATCCGTGACCTCGACATCGCCGAACAGGTTCATCTGGACGACGAAATAGCCGTCGCGGATCAGCGCGTCGATCTCGGGGTCGGGAAAGACCTTCTCGTGCATCTCGGCGCAATAGATGCAGCCGCGCTGCTCGACCAGGATCAGCAGGCGCTTGTCCTGCGCATTGGCCTCGGCCAGATCCTCGCGCAGATCCTTGAAGGTCTCGCGCAGCCAGGTGGGCTTGTGCAGGCCGTCGTCGCCGATTTCGGCGGCGGCTGCGGGTGCTGCCGCCAGCAGCAGGCAGGCGGCCAGGGCGCGGATCGGTGTCATGGTCGGGCTCCTCTCAGGTAAGCGTGGCTGTCCAGTCGAAGTTGCGAATCATCCAATCGGCGATGGCGTTGACGGAATTGGTGGCGATCAGGATGCCGAAGACGATCAGCATGACCCCCATCGCCTTTTCCACATGCCCCATCATCGCGCGGTGCCGCGCGACCCAGGACAGGAACGGTGCCGCGAAAAAGGCCGCCAGCACGAAGGGCAGGGTCATCGCCAGGCCGTAGACCACCAGCAGCAGCCCGCCCCGCCACAACTCGCCCATGCCCGAGGCCACCATCAGGATCGCCGCCAGTGCCGGCCCCACGCAGGGCGTCCAGCCGAAGCCGAAGGCCAGCCCCATCACATAGGCGCCGATCAGGGTCGAGGGCTTGGCCTCGGTCTGCACCCGCGCCTCGCGGTAAAGCAGGCCGATCCGCAGCACGCCCAGGAAATGCAGGCCGAACAGGATCAGCACCCCGGCGGCGACCCAGGACAGGGTTTCCTTCCATTGCGCGAAGGCCTTGCCCAATGCCGTGGCCCCCAGCCCCAGCAGCAGGAAGATCGTCGTCACGCCCAGGGCAAAGGCCAGCGCGCGCAGCACCATCCGCCGGCGCGCGCCCGGCGCCACCGTGCCGCCGTCGCGCAATTCGCGCACCGACGCCCCCGCCATATAGGACAGGTAGAACGGCACCATCGGCAGGATGCAGGGCGAAAGAAAGGAAAGCAGCCCCGCCAGCGCGGCCCCGCCATAGGTGACATCCAGCATCGTTACCCCCCGCAACTTGCCGTGCTGCCGATGCTTGCCCGGCGGCCGGCGTTATATTAGAATATTCCTATGTTCAAATTATGGCGTCAATCCTGTTCTGGAATCCCCCTATCCAAGCCCATGCTGCTGGCGCTGCTTGCTGCGGCATGGCCGGCCGGGACGGCATGGGCGGCAGAGCTGCGGCTCTTGATGTTCGAACAGCCCGGCTGCCTTTATTGCGCGCGCTGGGACGCCGAGATCGCGCCGCAATATCCGCTGACCGACGAGGGCAGGGCCGCGCCGGTGCAGCGGCTGCAGATGCGCGACCCCCTGCCCTCGGGCGTCGAGCTGGCGCGGCCCGTGACCTTCACCCCTACCTTCGTGCTGATGGCCGGCGAGGTCGAGTTCGGCCGCCTGGAAGGCTATCCGGGCGAGGACTTCTTCTGGCCCATGCTCGCCCGGCTGATCGGCCAGGCCGAGCCTGATTCCACCACCGATCCGCGATAAATTGGCCCAGCCCTCCGGTTTGGGTTGCCGCGCGCCGGCTTACCCGGCATTTAGGGACCGAAGGGAATGGGGATGAGCCCTTGGGCGGTATCGAGAACATCCGGCAGGAACCGGAACAGGAAGCCGATTTCGACGCGCTGATCAAGGCTGCGAACGATGCCTCGACCTTTCTGAAAGCGCTTGGCCATGACGGCCGCCTGATGATCCTGTGCTATCTGATGAGCGGCCCGAAAAGCGTGACCGAGCTGGAGAATCTGCTGTCCTCGCGCCAGGCCGTGGTCAGCCAGCAACTGGCGCGGCTGCGCCACGAAGGACTGGTCAGCGCGCGGCGCGACGGGCAGACGATCTTTTATTCGATCCTCGATCCCAAGGTCGTTGACTTGCTTGTCGTTCTGAAAAAGCTGTTCGGGACGGATTGCTGATCCCGCGGGGAGGCGGGGGCGGTGCCGGGAGGCCGCGGAACCGGATTTCCGCGGGAATGGGAGAGATGCGATGGATGAGCTGCCCTATGGATTGCTCGCCGCCCTGGTAGGGCTGGCAGGCGGGATCGTGCTGGGACTTGCCGCACGGCTTGGGGACTTCTGCACGCTCGGCGCGCTGGAATCGGCGGTCTATGGCAAGGACGCCCGGCGGCTGCGGCTTTGGGGCGTGGTGCTGGGGGTGGCCATCCTGACGACGCAGGCGCTGGCCCTGGTGGGCTGGATCGAGCTGGAGAACAGCTTCTACCACACCATCCGCTGGAACCCGCTGGCCTCGATCGTCGGCGGGCTGGTGTTCGGCTATGGCATGGCCATGGCCGGGAATTGCGGCTTCGGCGCGCTGGTGCGCTTCGGCAGCGGCGACCTGCGCTCGCTGGTGGTGGTGGTGGTGATGGCAATCATCGGCTTCATCGTCCTGTCCGGGCCGCTGGCGCCGCTGCGCGTGCTGCTGTTCCCCCAGCCCGAGGCAAGCGGCCCGCAGGGCATCGTCCACGACCTGGGCCTGCTCGGCCTGCCGGCGCCGCTGACGGTGGCGCTGTTCGGTGCCGGGGCACTGGCCTGGGGGCTGGGATATGCGCCGCTGCGGGCAAGGCCGCAGATGATCGCCTGGGGCGCCGCTGCGGGCCTGGCGGTCAGCTGGTGCTTCTTCGGCACCAGCTGGCTTTACGACCACAGCCTGGGCGCGGTCCAGATCGAGGGGCCCTCGTTCACCGCGCCGGTGGGCCGGACGCTGATCTACCTGATGACCTCGACCGCGGGCGGGATCACCTTTTCCGTGGGCTCGGTCGTGGGCGTCATGGCCGGGGCGCTGATCGGCTCGATGATCCGCGGCCTGTTCAAATGGGAGGCCTGCGAGGATCCCCGCGAACTGGGCCGGCAGGTCGGCGGCGCGGCGCTGATGGGCGCGGGCGGCGTGGTGGCGATGGGCTGTTCGGTCGGGCAGGGGGTCTCGGCCTTCGCGGCCCTGGCCTGGTCCGGCCCCGTCACCCTGATCGCCATCGCCGCCGGTGCTGCATTCGGGCTGCGCCGCCTGATCGGCGGCTTCCAGAACGCCGTGGACTGAAACCTGGCGCCGGCCGACCCTGCCTGCGTCGCGCGGATCGCCAGCCTGCCGCGGCTGCGCCAGGGGTCGGTCCCACCACCCTGATCGCCATCGCCGCCGGTGCCGCATTCGGGCTGCGCCGCCTGATCGGCGGCTTCCAGAACGCCGTGGACTGAAGCCTGGTGCCGGCCTGCCCCGCCTGCGTCGCGCGGATCGCTGGCCTGCCGTGGCTGCGCCAGGGTCCGGTCCCACCGCCCTGATCATCCTCGCGGCCGGTGCTGCATTCGGATCGCTCCGCCTGATCGGCGGCTTCCAGAACGCCGTGGACTGAAGCCTGGTGCCGGCCGGCCCCGTCTGCGTCGCACGGATCACCAGCCTGTCTCGGCTGTGCCAAGGGTCGGCCTCGCTACCCCCGAAAGCAATCACCGGAAAAGCGAGGCCGCCCCCCGGTCCGGCAAGTACTTGGCAGGGGACGGCATCGCCTTTTCCGGGCCGCGGCCGAAGGCGCGGCAGGGCGACGGCACGCGATCCGGCCGCGGCCCCGCTGCATCGCTTCGCCGGAACGGCCCCTGCGCTTCTGCGCGCCGGGCCGTTCCCTTTCGTCACTCCATCTCTATCATGAGGTCTTTTGCGTCGATCTGTTCACCTGGCCTGACGTGGAGGGTCTTGATCAGGCCGGCTCTGTCGGCGTGGATGGCGGTTTCCATCTTCATCGCCTCGATGGTCAGCAGCAGGTCGCCGGGGTTGACCTTCTGCCCCTGGGCGACGGCGACCGAGGCGACGACGCCGGGCATGGGGGCGCCGAGATGGCCCTCGTTGCCCGGATCGGCCTTGGGACGGGCGGCGGTCTGCGCCTTCACCAGCCGGTTCGGAACCCGGATCACCCGCGGCTGGCCGTTCAGCTCGAAGAAGACCTTGACCTCGCCCTTCTCGTCGGTCTCGCCCACGGTCTGCAGCCGGATCTCCAGCGTCTTGCCGGGGTCGATCTCGGCCTCGATCTCCTCGCCCGGCTCCATGCCGTAGAAGAAGGCCCGAGTCGGCAGAACCCGGACCGGGCCGTATTGCCGGTGCCGGCCCATGTAGTCCAAAAACACCTTGGGATACATCAGGTAGCCGTTCAGGTCCTCGTCGTCGACCGCCTTGCCTTCCAGCTGGCGGACCAGCTCGGCGCGGGCGGCCGCGATGTCGACCGGCGGCATCGCCGCGCCGGGGCGGGCGGTCAGCGGTGCCTCGCCCTTCAGCACCTTCCCTTGCAAGGCCTCGGGCCAGCCGCCGGGGGGCTGGCCCAGGTTGCCGCGCATCATGTCCACGACCGAATCGGGGAAGGCGACCTCGACCGCCGGGTCCTCGACCTGCGCGCGGCTCAGCCCCTGCGCCACCATCACCAGCGCCATGTCGCCCACCACCTTGGAGCTGGGCGTGACCTTGACGATGTCGCCGAACATCCGGTTCACCTCGGCATAGGCCTGGGCGACCTCGTGCCAGCGCTCCTCGAGCCCGAGCGAGCGCGCCTGCGCCTTGAGATTGGTGAACTGGCCGCCGGGCATCTCGTGCAGCCAGACCTCCGAGGCCGGGGCCTGCAAGCCGCTCTCGAAGGCGGCGTAATGCTCGCGCACCGCCTCCCAGTAGTTCGAGATCCGGCGGATCGCCTCGATGTCCAGCCCGGTGTCGCGGTCGGTGTGGCGCAGCGCCTCGACCACCGAGCCCAGGCAGGGCTGCGAGGTATTGCCCGAGAGCGCATCCATGGCGCAATCCACCGCATCCACCCCGGCCTCGGCCGCGGCCAGGATCGAGGCGCCGCTGAGCCCGCCGGTGTCATGGGTGTGGAAATGCACCGGCAGGCCGATCTCTTGCTTCAGCGCGCGGACCAGGATGGCGGCCGAGGCGGGCTTCAAGAGCCCGGCCATGTCCTTGAGGCCAAGGATATGCGCGCCGGCATCGCTGAGCTCGCGCGCCATCCTGAGGTAATATTGCAGGTCGTATTTCGCGCGCGCGGGATCGAGCAGGTCGCCGGTATAGCAGATCGTGCCCTCGCAGATCTTGCCGCTTTCGATCACCGCATCCATGGCGACGCGCATGTTCGGGGTCCAGTTCAGGCTGTCGAAGACCCGGAACACGTCGACCCCGGTCCTGGCCGCCTGGGCGACGAAGCTTTGCACCACGTTGTCGGGATAGTTGGTGTAGCCGACGCCGTTGCTGGCCCGCAGCAGCATCTGCGTCATCAGGTTGGGCATGCGGGCGCGGATGTCGCGCAGCCGCTGCCAGGGGCATTCCTGCAGAAAGCGATAGGCGACGTCGAAGGTGGCGCCGCCCCAGCATTCGACCGAGAACAGGCCGGGCAGGTTCGCGGCATAGCTGGGCGCCACCCGGATCATGTCGATCGAGCGCATGCGCGTCGCCAGCAGCGACTGGTGCCCGTCGCGCATCGAGGTGTCGGTGATCAGCAGGCGCTTCTGGTCCAGCATCCAGTCGGCGACGGCCTTGGCGCCCTTTTGCTCCAGCAGCTGGCGGGTGCCGGGGGCGGGCTCGGCCTGGGGCCGGGGCGGCACCGGGATGCGGGCCTCGGCCGGCGGGCGGGGGCGGCCGGCGGTCTCGGGATGGCCGTTCACGGTGATGTCGGCCAGGTAGACCAAGAGCTTCGTCGCCCGGTCGCGGCGCTTGCGGAACGCGAACAGGTCCGGCGTGGTGTCGATGAACTTGGTGGTATAGGTGTCGTCGAGGAAGGTCGGGTGCTTCAAGAGGTTGATGACGAATTCGATGTTCGTCGCCACCCCGCGCACCCGGAACTCGCGCAGGGCCCGGTCCATGCGCGCGATGGCCTTTTCCGGGGTCTGGGCATGGGCCGTGACCTTGACCAGCAGGCTGTCGTAATAGCGGGTGATGACGCCGCCGGAATAGGCGGTGCCGCCGTCCAGGCGAATGCCGTTGCCGGTGGCCGAGCGATAGGCGGTGATGCGGCCGTAGTCGGGGATGAAGCTGTTCAGCGGATCCTCGGTCGTGACCCGGCATTGCAGGGCGTGGCCGTTCAGGTGCACGTCCTCCTGCCGGGCGACGCCGGTGGCCTGGGCCAGCGTCGCGCCCTCGGCGACCAGGATCTGGGACTGCACGATGTCGATGCCGGTGACCTCCTCGGTCACGGTATGCTCGACTTGGACGCGCGGGTTCACCTCGATGAAGTAGAAGGCCTGGCTGTCCATATCCATCAGGAACTCGACGGTGCCGGCGTTCTGGTAGCCGACGGCGCGGCCGATCTTCAGCGCCAGGCCGCAGACTTCCTGGCGCTGTGCCTCGGTCAGGTAGGGCGCCGGGGCGCGCTCGACCACCTTCTGGTTGCGGCGCTGCACGGTGCAGTCGCGCTCATAGAGATGATAGAGCCCGCCATGGCTGTCGCCCAAGAGCTGCACCTCGACATGGCGGGCGCGCAGGATCATCTTTTCCAGGTAGCCCTCGCCATTGCCGAAGGCGGCCTCGGCCTCGCGCCGTCCCTCGCGCACCTTCTCGGGCAGCTCCTCGGGGGTCATGATCGGGCGCATGCCGCGCCCGCCGCCGCCCCAGCTGGCCTTGAGCATCAGGGGATAGCCGATCCCGGCCGCCTCGCGCCTGATCGCGTCGAAATCCTCGCCCAGCACCGCGGTCGCCGGGATCACCGGCACCCCGGCCGCGATGGCCACGCGCCGGGCGCTGGCCTTGTCGCCGAGCGCGCGCATGGTGTCCGAGGAAGGCCCGATGAAGGCGATGCCGGCGGCCTGGCAGGCATCGACGAAATCGGGGTTTTCGGAGAGCAGCCCGTAGCCCGGATGGATGGCATCGGCGCCCGATTCCCTGGCGACGCGGATGATCTCGGCGATGCTGAGATAGGCCGCCACCGGCCCCAGGCCGCCGCCGATGCGGTAGGCCTCGTCCGCCTTGAAGCGGTGCAGGCTCAGCTTGTCTTCCTCGGCATAGACCGCGACCGTCTTCTTGCCCAACTCGTTCGCAGCCCGCATCACGCGGATCGCTATCTCACCACGGTTCGCTACCAAGATCTTTCGGAACATCAGTCCCCCCATGTTCGCCCGGTGGGCATCCTATCCATGCTGCGGTGCAGCGCAAGCACCCTTCGCGACGGTTTCATGACGCGGCTTTTCTCATCTCACCGACGTTCGCGAAAGAAGTCTTGCAGCAGCCGCCGCGATTCTTCTGCCGAAATGCCGTCGATGATCTCTGGCCGGTGATGGCATTGCGGATGGTCGAAGACCCGCGCGCCATGGCGCACGCCGCCCATGCGCGGATCCTCGGCGCCGTAATAGAGCACCGCGATCCGCGCGGCCGAGATGGCGGCGGCGCACATCGGGCAGGGCTCGAGCGTGACCCAGAGCCGCGCGCCGGGCAGGCGTTCCGAACCCAGGGCGGCGCAGGCGGCGCGGATCGCCAGGATCTCGGCATGGGCGGTGGGGTCGCGCAACTCGCGCGTGCGGTTGCCGGCCTGGGCCAGCACCTGGCCGTCGGCGCCGGTCAGCACCGCGCCCACCGGCACCTCGCCGCGCCTTGCGGCGGCGCGGGCTTGGTCCAGGGCTGCGGGCATGTGCGAGGCAAAATCCATGCGCGCTTTTCGCCCGCGCCTGCCGCTTGCGCAAGAACTGCTTTCCATCCTGCGGCATTAAGCGTAGAAGCACCGCTTTGCCACCGCAGAGATGCGCAGGAGATCGCCATGACCGACACGCCCGAATCCGCCCCGAAACCCGCCGCCAAGGCAGAGCGCATCGCCAAGGTGATGGCGCGCGCCGGCGCCGCCTCTCGCCGCGAGGCCGAGCGGATGATCCTGGAAGGCCGCGTGACGGTGAACGGGCAAAAGATCGACAGCCCGGCGCTGGACGTGATGCCCTCGGACAGGATCCGCGTCGACGGCAAGCCGCTGGAAGAGCCGCAGGAGACGCGGCTGTGGCTTTACTACAAGCCCATCGGCCTGGTGACCTCGGCCTCGGATGAAAAGGGACGGCAGACGGTGTTCGACGCCCTGCCGCGCGACCTGCCGCGGGTGATGACCGTGGGGCGGCTGGACCTGAATTCCGAAGGGCTGCTGCTGCTGACCAATGACGGCGAGCTGAAGCGCCGGCTGGAGCTGCCGACCACCGGCTGGCTGCGCCGCTATCGCGTGCGGGTGAACGGCCAGCCGAACGACCTGACCTTTGCGCCGCTGCGCCGCGGCGTCACCATCGAGGGCGAGGAATTCGCGCCGATGGAGATCAGCCTGGACAGCCAGCAGGGCGCCAATGCCTGGCTGACCGTAGGCATCCGCGAGGGCCGCAACCGCGAGATCCGCCGTGCCATGGCCCATGTCGGGCTGATCGTGAACCGGCTGATCCGCATCGGCTATGGCCCTTTCAAGCTGACCGGGCTGGAGGAAAACGAGGTGCGCGAGGTCAAGCGCAAGGTGCTGCGCGACCAGCTGGGCGGGCTCTTGACCGGCGAGGCCGAGGAAAAGCCGCGCAGCTTCCGCGAACGCGGCGCGGCCGAGGGCGATGACCGCCCGCGCAAGCCGCGCGAGGATGGCGAGCGCAGGCCCTTTGCCCGCCGCGAGGGTGGGGAACGCAAGCCTTTTGCCCGTCGTGAGGATGGCGAGCGCAAGCCTTTCGTCAAGCGGGCCGAGGGCGACGCCCGTCCGCGCAATCCGCGCGAGGATGGTGAACGCAAGCCCTTTGCGCGCCGTGAAGACGGTGAGCGCAAGCCTTTCGCCAAGCGCGCCGAGGGCGACGCCCGTCCGCGCAATCCGCGCGAGGATGGTGAACGCAAGCCCTTTGCGCGCCGTGAGGATGGTGAACGCAAGCCTTTCGCCCGGCGCGAGGATGGGGCGCGGCCCTTTGCCAAGCGCGAGGACGGAGGCCGCAAGCCCTTCGCCAAGCGCGAGGATGGCGAGCGCAAGCCCTTTGCCCGCCGCCCGGAGGGCGAAGGCAAGCCCGCGCGCGATGCCAAGCCCTTCGGCAAGGGTCCGCGCGGCGGTCAGCCCGGCTTCAAGGGCGGCGCGAAAGCCGCCGAGGGCGAGCGCAGCTTCAAGCCGCGCGGCGAGGCGGGCTTCAAGCCCAAGGGCCAGGGCAAGCCCGCCCGCGCGTTCCAGACCGGCAAGCCCGGCGCGAAACCTGGCGCGAAACCCGGTGCCCCCAAAACCAGTCGCGCCCCCGGAAAGGGAGCGCGACCAGAGGGAAAAGGCCCGCGGCGCGGCTGATCGCGCCGTCTTGGGAATGGCCGGTGCGGCTGGTCGCGCCGGCTTGCATCATGCAGCGTTGCGGAACGCCGGGTCGATCGCGGCCCCGCTGCATCGCGGAATGCGGAGGGAAGGCCCGCCTGCAGGGGCCGGTCCCTCGGGTGCGGCTTACTTGGTCAGGATCAGCTTGCCGGCGCGGGTGATGCGCAGGTTGTACACCTGGTCGCCCAGCACGATCAGCGCCTGATTGCCGCCGGCAGTCAGCAATTCGGCGTCATATTCGGGAAGTCGTTGCAGGGCGGTCACGCCGGGACGCGTGAATTCGGCGGGGCGGGTCGCGGTCATGTCCAGTTCCTCGTTTCTGTCGCGGTGATCGTAACCTGACAAATTTCCTAAGGGATGTCAAAGGAAAATAGTCGGGAATTGTGTTTCCCATAACCTGCCGATTTGCAACGGAAAAGGCGGACCCTTTCCAGGCCCGCCTGTTCCTTGTCCCTTATTTTCCGGCAGATTTCAGTCCGTGCCCAGGCAATCGGCCAGGGCCGAGGCCATGCCGCGCAGGGTTTCGGCGTAAAGCCCGGCGCCGGGGGTGGCGCCGGTGCCCTCGGGGTCGAGTGCGATGCCCTGGCGAATCTCGCTGCCTTCGATCACCGCGGCGATCAGCTTCGGGTCGTGATTCGCCTCGGGGAAGGCGCAGATGGCGCCATTCTCGGCGATCTCGGCGCGAATCGCCTGGAGCCGCGCGGCCGAGGGCGTCGAGGCATCGCCCAGGCTGACCGCGATCGCCGGCTCCAGCCGGTAATGCTCGGTGAAATAGCCATAGGCGTCGTGGAAGACGACGAAGCGCTTGCCCTGGGCGGGGGACAGCGTGGCCTGCAACTCGGCGTCCAGCGCGGCGATTTCCTCGGCGGCCCTGGCGGCATTGGCGGCATAGGTGGCGGCGTTCTCGGGGTCGCGCCGGGACAGGGTCTCGGCGATGGCGGTGAGCCAGGCTTGTCCGTTCGCCGGGTCCAGCCAGGCATGGGGGTCGGTGCCACTGTGGTCGTGGCCTTCATGCCCCTGTTCCCCGGCATGGCCGTGGTCATGATGCTCATGCTCATGCTCATGCTCATGCTCATGCTCATCGCCGGCATAGTCCCGGCGATGCGTGGCGGGCAGGTGCAGCAGGGTCAGCATCTCGGCCTGCGGGGAAAGGCTCGTGGCCGCGCGCTCGAGCCAGGGGGTCAGTTCCGGGCCGACCCAGATCAGCAGGCCGGCATCCTGCACGCTGCGCGCCTGGCTGGGGCGCAGCTGGTAGTCGTGCGGATCGCCGCCGGCTTGCAGCAGGATCTCGGGCTGGCCCAGCTCGCCCATGACCTGTTGCACCAGGGCGCCGACGACCGGGATGTCGGTCACGACCCGCGGTGCCTCGGCCCAGGCGGGCAGGGCGGTGCTGCCCAACGCGGCGGCAAGAAGAAGGGAAGAATATCGGATCATGGCGGACTCACTTGCAGAAACGCCAAGGTTATTTATGTTATATCGTAACTCGTCAAGCAAAAATGTAACGATATAACATCATGACCCCCCCGGAATCCCCCCCCGATCCGTTTCACGAACACGACCATGCCCATTGCGCGGCAGCCGTGCTGCGCCGCGCCGAGGAACAGGCGAGGGTCGAGGGTGTGCGCCTGACCCCGGTGCGCCGCCGCGCGCTGGAGATCCTGCTGGAATCGCATCGCGCCATGGGCGCCTATGAGGTGCTGGAGCGGCTGTCGGCCGAGGGCTTCGGCAAGCAGCCCCCCGTCGCCTACCGGGCGCTGGATTTCCTGGTCGAGCAGGGGCTGGCCCATCGCGTCCAGCGGCTGAACGCCTATGCCGCCTGCCTTTCGACCGAGCGCGACCACTCGCCGGCCTTCCTGATCTGCCGCGGCTGCGAGCAGGTGGCCGAGGCCGATGCGCCCGAGCTGCGGGCGGCGCTGGACCGGCTTGCCGGGGCCACCGGCTTTCACGTCGAGCGCAGCACCGTCGAGCTGCTGGGCCTTTGCGCGCGCTGCTCCGAGGCCGGGCTGTGACGGCGCTGATCCGTGCCACCGACCTGTCGGTCAGCCATGGCGGCGACCTGCCGGTGCTGAACCATGTCGATTTCCTGATCCGCCCCGGCGAGATCGTTACCGTGGTCGGTCCGAACGGCTCGGGCAAGTCGACGCTGGTGCGGGCGCTTCTGGGCCATGTCGCGCTGGCCTCGGGCCGGGTCGAGCGGGCGCCGGGGCTGCGCATCGGCTATGTGCCGCAGCGCGTGCATATCGAGCGGGCCATGCCGATGACCGTGCGCCGCTTCCTGTCGCTGCCGCGCCGCGTGGGCGACGCGCAGGCCGCCGCGGCGCTGGAGCGGACCGGCGTTCCGGGGCTGGAGGCGCGGCAGATCACCGCGCTGTCGGGCGGGCAGTTCCAGCGCGTGCTGCTGGCCCGCGCCCTGCTTGGCGACCCGCAGCTTCTGGTGCTGGACGAGCCGACGCAGGGCCTGGACCAGCCCGGCATCGTCGCCTTCTACAAGCTGATCGAGGAGGTCAGGGCCGAGACCGGCGTCGCCGTGCTGATGGTCAGCCACGATCTCTTGGTGGTCATGCGCGCCTCGGACCGGGTGGTGTGCCTGAACGGCCATGTCTGCTGCGAGGGCACGCCGCAGGCGGTCAGCGCCGCGCCCGCCTATCGCGCCATGTTCGGCGCCGAATCGCAGGGCACGCTGGCGCTTTACCAGCATCACCATGATCACGACCACGACCATGTCGCAGAGGGCCATCGCCACGGCCCGGCCTGCGCCCATACGCATTGAGGCCCCATGCTTGACGACTTCCTGACCCGAGCCGCCCTGGCGGGGCTTGGCCTTGTGCTGGCGACGGGGGCGCTGGGTTCCTTCGTGGTCTGGCGCCGCATGGCCTATTTCGGCGATTCGACCGCCCATGCGGCGATCCTGGGCGTGGCGCTGAGCTTCGTCTTCTCGCTGCCGATCTATCTGGGCACGCTGGCCGTGGCCGTCGCCATGGCGCTGATCGTGGCGCATCTTACGGCGCGGGGCCAGTCCATGGATACGGTGCTGGGCGTGCTCGCGCATAGCGCGCTGGCGCTGGGGCTGGTGGGGGTCAGCTTCGTGCCCTCGCTGCGGGTGGGGCTGGACGCGTTCCTGTTCGGCGACATCCTGGCGGTGACGCGGACCGACCTGGCCTGGATCTGGGCCGGCGCGGCGGCGGTCCTGGGGCTGCTCATCTGGCGCTGGCAGCGGCTGGTGACGGCCTCGGTCAACGAGGAACTGGCCATGGCGGCGGGAATCGATCCGGCGCGCGAGCGGCTGATCCTGTCCCTGGCGCTGGCCCTGGTGGTGGCCATCGCGATTCGGATCGTGGGGGCGCTGCTGATCTCGGCCATGCTGATCGTGCCGGCGGCGGCGGCGCGGGGATTCTCGGCAACGCCCGAGCGGATGGCGGGTTCCGCCACCCTGATCGGCGCGGTTTCGGTCTTTGGCGGACTTTGGGCCAGCCTTTGGTTCGACACGCCCGCGGGCCCGTCGATCGTGGCCTGTGCGGCGATGATTTATGCAGCCACATTAGTGGTTTGCAGGAGATGACCGGCCACGGCCGGCAGGCGGGAACCCGCGGGTTTTCGCCGATCCGGCGGCGGCATCTCGCCGAGCGCGGCGGGTGTTGGCTATTATGCAACAGTCGCCCGAGGCGCGCGTGATTTCCCGATCAAGACCGCTTTCCAAGTCCTTGGGATTATGCGACTGTCTCAGCGATGTTGCCGGCAACGGCAGCCGTCAAAGTACTGAACGGAGCATGATCATGACCAAATTCGCTACCTTCGCCCTGGCCCTGGGCCTGTCGGCTTCGACCGCTCTCGCCGGTGGCTATGTTGCCCCGGTCGTTGAAGTCGAGCCGGTTGTCGTTGACGAGAAGCCCGCTTCGACCAACGCTGGCCTCGTCGTTCCGGCTCTGCTGCTGCTGGGCGTCATCGCCGCCGTCGCTTCGGACGACGACGACAGCTGATCGCCGAACGGAACTTCGGTTCCGCAAAGTTGAAGGGGCTGGCCCTTGGCCAGCCCTTTTTTTCATGTCCGGCCATCCGTCGCCCGCTCGGCTGCTGGCATAAAAAAACCGGCCGCGCGGGCCGGTTTTCCTATCGTCACTTGCGGCCTGTCAGGGGCGCAGCGTCTGGATGGTGATATAGCCCAGCCTCGGGCCAAGCCATTGCCGCGACACCGGCAGATGCCCGCCCTGCGGCATGAAGCTGTTCTGGAAGCGCGCGCCGTGGCCTTCGCAGCTTTCCAGGATCACCCCCGCCGCCGGTCCCGGCCCGGTGGTGCAGTCGAAGCTCAGCGGCCGTTCCAGCCCGTCGCCGCTGTAATAGCGCATGACGCGCGGGGCCGAGCCCGAGCGGCCGGCGCGGATCAGCGCCTCGGTCTGCGGTTCGGCGACCGACAGGTCGTTGCCCAGCCCCCGCGTGCCGATCACCATGCCGTCGCGCAGGATCAGCGCCTCTTTCGAGGGCGCCATATAGGTGCGCATGGCGCCGTTCTGGCCGGTCATCGCCATGACCTGCGTGCGGCCCAGCGATTCGAAGCCCACCAGGATCAGCGGCGCCGGGTTGACCCGCAGCGCCTCGGCGGCCATCTGCTCGGGCGTGCGCGGGGCCGGGGCCTCCTGGGCCGCGCCACCGCGCATTCCGGCCAGCGTGCCGCCGGCCGTCTTGGCGGCAATCAGCAGCGGGTTGGCCTCCCGGCCGGTATCGTCGTTGCCGCAGGCGGCCAGGCCGGCGATCAGCAGCGCCGAAAGGGCGGCCTTGTGGATACGGGTCGCGATCATCGCCAGAACCTCCCCCAGCCTTGGTAAAGTTTGACGGATTGCGCGTCCCGGACCTTGTCGTAGAGCCGCCCGTCCACGTTCACGCGCGCCCCGCCGTCGCGCGACAGCGACCGCAGCGTGCTGCTTGCGCGATCCCGCGTCGGCGTGCCCGCGGCCCAGGCCACCGGGATCGAGATCGTCAGCCCCTTGTCGAAGGAACCCTCGCCGAATTCCTCGTCGCTGAGGTTGGTCTTGGTGGCGAAGGCGCCGATGCGCCAGCCATTGGCGAATTCGCGGGTCAGGGTGAAGGTCGCGCCCTTGTCACCGGCCAGGTATTTGCCGACGTCCAGCTGCGCGGTGAAGCCATTGGCGAATTCGTAATAGGCCGAGACATGGCCGGTCGTGACCTCGTAGTCGCGGAAGCCGAAGACATCCTCGAAATCGCGCTTCTTGACCCGGTTCACCTCGGCGCCGAAGGCCAGGGGCGAATTGGCCGGCTTCCACAGCACCTCGGTCGAGACGCCGCCATAGGCGCGCTCCAACAGGCCGACGGTGACGCGGGAATAGATCGCCTCGGTCGGCTGGGCATACCAGGCCAGCGTCAACTCGGGGATCGTCGGGCTGTCGTTGCCGGTATACATGCGGGTGTCCGAACGCACGCGCGGCACGCCGTTCAGGTATTCGTTGGCCGGATCCGAGACATATTCCTCGGGCGTGTAATGCTCGCCGCGCTGGCCGGGGATGCCGGGGCCGCGCTGCTCCATGCTGCCGAAGGCGCGCTGGCGGATGGTGCCCGAGACGATCAGCCCCGGCATGAACTCGTAGCTCGCCTTCAACTGCGCCCCGGTCTCATAGCGCAGCGGGTCCTGCGGGTCGAAGAGCCCGATGTCCAGATAGGGCGCCAGGTTCCAGCGGAAGCGCGGGAACAGGCCCGGTGTCGTGACCAGGTCGCCCGGCCGCGGATCGGCATCGACCAGCTGCGAGGCATCGGCGATGCGGCCGGCCTCGGTATTCTCCAGCCGCTCGACGTCCGAGCGTTTCAGCACCACGGACGAGGTCGCCATGCCGTCGGTGTTCGAGGTGATGACCAGCGTTTCGACCGAGGGCGGCAGCGCGCGGGTCATCAGCCGGGCGGTGCGGCCCACGGCCTCGGACTGCTGGATATAGCGGGTGTTGCGGATGCGCACCTCGGCCCGGTTGCCGGACAGGGACATGGATTCGAGGATCTGGCCCTCGTCCTTCAGCGCCCCGGCCAGCGCAGTCTGGATCGCCGGCTGCGCGGTCGGATCTGCGGACCAGGCGCCCGACCAGCCCTCGGGATCGGCCGAGGGCGCGGGGCGCGGCTTGACCGGCGCCGGCGCCTTTTCCAGCCCCGAGGGGAAGGGCGCGTTGCGCGGGTTCAGCGCAAAGCTGAACTGGGCGCCGAACATGTCGCCGCCGATGGTATAGAGCCCGACCTGATAGCTGGGGCTGAAGGTGTAATAGGCGCCCAGGTTCAGCTTGCTGCCCGGCTCGCCGTCGCCCTGCGGGATCTCCTCGACATGGCCGTCGGGGAACAGGTTGCGGACCAGATACTTGTCATTGGAATATTCCGCCACCAGCCGCAGCTTGTCGGTGGCCTGCCAGGTGATCGAGCCGAAGGGCCGGGCCTTGCCGCGGAACCATTCGTCGACCTGCGGCTTGCCGCCGGTGTCGCCGATCTCGATCAGGCGCGGATCGCCCCCCAGCGTGCCCCAGCCGATGCCGACGCTGGCACGCAGCCGGGGCGTGATGGTCTTGGTGGCGACGATGTATTCGCCGGAATAGATGCCGGTGCCCAGGAAGTCCTGCAGGCCGATGGCCACGGCCGGACGCCAGCCCTGTTCGTCCACGACCTGGAAGCGGATGTCGAACGAGCGGTCCCAGATATGGCCCAGCTCGTTGTGGTCGTTGATGCCTTCGACCCGGGAATAGCGCAGCGCGGTGGTGATACGCGGATGCAGCTGGAAGATCACGTTATGGCGCCGCGCCGCCTTGTTGTAGGACACGGTGCCGCCCAGGGTGCCGTCGGGCAGCATTTCGGCCGTGGGCGTTTCGACCCCGCCCGGCAGGCCGTAGCTGTTCAGCACATCGCCGATCAGCGGGTCGGTGCGGGCCGGGCTGGTGCCGAGACCCAGAAGCAGCGCAACTGGCACGGTCGAGGCCAGCAGGCGACGGGTAAGCATCGAATGGGCGCGCATCGCGGCTCCTCTCAGGTCGTGGCCCGCAGCGAGGCGGCGGGTGGGCCGGCGCCGCGCGGGCCTTGCCGCACGGCGCCCGGATCTTGGCTTATTCGCTCGGGGCGGGCGGCTCGGGCAGGATCAGGGCCGGGGCCGGGACACCGCTTGTCGTATCCGACCCGCCGGAAGCCGGAGGGGTCGCCGGCGCCGCCGAACCGTCGGTCGTGGGCGTTTCGGCGTCCGGCGCGCCGGTCGCGGCGCCGGACGCCGGCGTCTCGGCCGTGCTGCCCGCCGAAGGGGCGGTTGTCGGCGCGCTGCCGGTCGCCGGCGTTTCGGGCGTCGTGTTGGTGGTCGGCGTCGTGCCGGTGGTGGTCTCCGCCGGTGCCGGTGCCGGTGCCGGTGCCGTCGTGGGGGCTTCCGTCTCGGGCGTTGCGGTCGCGGGCGTGGTTTCGGGCTTGGCCGCGGGCGCTGCCGGTTTCGGCTGGGCCTTGGGCTTGGGCGCGGCCGACGAGGCGCGGACCTGCGCCTTGGGCATGGTGTCGGTCGGCACGGCGCAGCCGCTCAGGCGCTGGCTGCCGACGCGCAGCCGCGCGGTGAAGGGCGTCTTCTGCCCGCCCGCCTCGCATTCCGCCGCCTGGATGTTCAGCGCAAAGACCGAACCGTTCATCGAGCCGATGAACTCGACCCCCCGGCCATAGGCCATGCGCCGCACGGTGACGCCGACCGATTTCGCGCCGGGCCGTTCGTAGACGGCGGTCTTGTCGGCGGCGGTCGCGGTCCAGCCGGGGCCGGCGGCGCGGAACATGGCCGTGCCCAGCGTGCTGGCCTCGGCGGTGGCGACGGGCTTGCCCTCGGTCCCGGTCTCGATCGGCGCTTCCAGCGGCGAGACGCCGGGCGGGCCGGAATGGGCGGGGGCCTCGGGTTCGGAGGACTGGAAGGGCAGTTCGCCGCAGGCGGCAAGGGCTACAGTCATCGAAAGAACGGCGAATGCCGAACGGAATTTCATCTGCTCTGTCCCGGTTCCGTGGGTTTTGCTTATGCTGATTGGCTACAGGAAGGGCAGGGCTGGGGCAAGCGCCGACAGGGCCCGGCTTGCGCCAAACCCCCGGTTTGCGCGATTCTTTGCACGCGGTTCAGCAGTTGGGCACATTGACGGCTAGGCCGCCGAGCGAGGTTTCCTTGTATTTGTCGCTCATGTCGCGGCCGGTCTGGCGCATGGTCTCGATGGCGGCGTCCAGCGGCACGAAATGCTGGCCGTCGCCGCGCAGGGCCAGGCTGGCCGCCGAGACCGCCTTGATGGCGCCCAGGCCGTTCCTTTCGATGCAGGGCACCTGCACCAGCCCCTTCACCGGGTCGCAGGTCATGCCCAGGTGATGCTCCAGCGCGATTTCGGCGGCGTTCTCGACCTGGGTGACCGTGCCGCCCATCACGGCGCAGATCCCCGCCGCCGCCATGGCCGAGGCCGAGCCGACCTCGGCCTGGCAGCCGCATTCCGCGCCCGAGATCGAGGCGTTGTGCTTGATCAGCCCGCCGATGGCCGCCGCCGTCAGCAGGAACTCGTCGAGCTGGCGCTCCGAGGCGCCGGGCACATGGTCGAGCCAATAGCGCACCACCGCCGGCACCACGCCCGCCGCGCCGTTCGTCGGCGCGGTCACGACCTGGCCGCCGGCGGCGTTTTCCTCGTTCACCGCCATGGCATAGATCGACATCCAGTCGTTGATGACATGCGGCGCGGTCAGGTTCATGCCGGATTCGGCCTTCAGCGCCTCGTGGATGGCGGCCGCGCGGCGGCGGATCGACAAGCCGCCGGGCAGGATGCCGCCCGTCGCCAGCCCGCGGTCCATGCAATCGCGCATCACCTGCCAGATGCGGCGGATGCCGGCGGAAATCTCGGCGTCGCTGCGATACACCCGCTCGTTCTCGCGCTTCATCTGGGCGATGGACTTGCCCGATCTTTCGGCCATCTCCAGCATCTCGGCGGCCGAGGCAAAGGGGAAGGGCACCCTGGGAGAGGCATCCGTGCGGGTATCGTCGCCGCGCGCCTCCAGCTCGCCCTCGGTCATCACGAAGCCGCCGCCGATGGAATAATAGACCTCGCGGAAGATCACGTCGCCCTGCTGGTCGGTCGCCATCAGCACCATGCCGTTGGCATGGCCGGGCAGGGCGCGGTCGTAGTCGAAGATCAGGTCGCGCGCCGGATCGAAGGCCAGCTCGCCCAGCCCCTCGGGCGACAGGATCTTCGTCTCGCGGTTGCGGGCCAGCGCCGCCTCGGCCGCCTCGGCATCCATGGTTTCGGGCAGGAAACCGGCCAGGCCCAGGATGGTGGCGCGGTCGGTCGCATGGCCCTTGCCGGTAAAGGCCAGGCTGCCGTGCAGGCTGGCGCGCAATCCATGCGCGCGGAACGGCTGCTGGCGCAGCGCGTCCAGAAAGCGGCCTCCGGCCACCATCGGCCCCATGGTATGGGACGAGGAAGGGCCGACTCCGATCTTGAAGATGTCGAAGACGGAAAGAAACATCGCGCACTCCTAGCTGGCGTGGAAAGCCTAGCCGCCGCGGCCCGTCCAAGCCAGCGCGGTTGCGACAGGCGACTTGAAGCTCCGCGACATTTGACGAAACCGGGCCTGCCGACTATTTAGGCATCAAGCATGAAAAAGCGGCAAATTCGGGCATGGCGCAAAAGCCTGCCGATCAGGCACAAGCCGTTTTCTTTCGCATTCCCGCCGACTGGCATACGAGTTTTCCCATGACACTGCCCGAACCCATCACCCTTGGCACCACGCGGCTTGGCCCGCCGGTCTTCCTGGCGCCCATGGCCGGGATCACCGACCTGGCCTTTCGCCGCGCCGTCGCGCGCCATGGCGGGGCGGGGCTGATGGTCAGCGAGATGGTCGCCTCGACCGAGATGGTGACGCCGCGGCCGTCCACCCGCGCCGCCGTGCGCGCCAAGGCGCTGACCGAGGGCGCATTGCCGGTCAGCGTCCAGATCGCCGGGCGCGAGGCGGGCGCCATGGCCGAGACGGCGCGGATCGTTGCCGGCATGGGCGCGCGCATCGTCGACATCAACATGGGCTGCCCGGCCAAGAAGGTGACGGGGGGGCTGTCGGGTGCGGCCTTGATGCGCGACCTCGACCATGCGCTGGGGCTGATCGACGCGGTGGTCGCCGCCGTGCCCGACCTGCCGGTGACGCTGAAGATGCGGCTGGGCTGGGACGCGGATTGCCTGAACGCGCCGGAACTGGCGCGCCGCGCGGCCGGGGCGGGGGTGCGGATGCTGACCGTGCATGGCCGCACGCGGGCGCAGTTCTATACCGGCAGCGCCGATTGGGCCGCCATCCGCCAGGTCGCGAACCTGCCCGGCCGGCCGCCGCTGGTCGCCAACGGCGACGTGGTGGACGCGGCCTCGGCCCGCGCGGCGCTGCGGCAATCGGGCGCCGATGCGGTCATGGTCGGACGCGGCGCGCAGGGCGCGCCCTGGCGGCTGGCGCAGATCGCGCACGCGCTTTGGGGCACGCCCCGGCCCGAGGTGCCGCAGGGCGCCCGGCTGGCCGAGGCGGTGGCCGAGCATTACGACGACATCCTGTCGCTTTACGGGCGCGAACTGGGCCTGCGCGTCGCCCGCAAGCACCTGGGCTGGTATGCCGAGGCGAACGGCGCCCCGAACCGCGCCGAACTGCTGCGCGCGCCCACGCCCGAGGCGGCGCTGTCCGCGATCCGCGCGGGCTTCGGCGATGCGCCCGCTGCCGATGTCCCCGAACAGAACTCCCCGGCCACTGAGGCGCCTTCATGACCAGCCGTGCCGCGTCCGACATGCTGCCCGATCCCGAGATGGAGGCCGGCGGCGGCTTTGTCCCGGCAGAGGTGGGGCCGAACTGGTCGGCGCTTCCGCTGCCGGCGATCATCCTGGACGCGCAGGGCCGCATCGCGGCGATGAACGACCTGGCCGAGGCCTTCCTGAATATCTCCTGCCGCTCTTCGCTGGGGCAGGCGCTGGAGGGGGCCGAGATGCTCAAGCGGCTGCGCATCGTGCCCACGCTGGGCTCGATCCTGGAACGGATGCGCGAGGGCCATGACGCGCTGAACCGCGCCGGCGTGCGTTTCGAGATCGGCGACCGCTCCGGCGGGCATTCCGACCGCATCGGCACCATCCATGCCGGGCCTGCGCCCAGCCCGGCGGGGGGCACGGTGATCCTGATCTCGCCCCTCGACGGGGCCGGGCGGCTGGGGCAGGGGCAGGCGGCGCGCTCGGCCGCGCGCTCGGCCATCGGCATGGCCGAGATGCTGGCGCATGAGATCAAGAACCCGCTGGCCGGCATCCGCGGCGCGGCGCAGCTGATCGGCATGAACCTCAAGGCCGAGGACCGCGACCTGGCCGACCTGATCGTCGCGGAATCGCGCCGCATCGTCGAGTTGCTGGACCAGGTGGAACGCTTCGGCGACACCTCGGCGCCGCGGCTTTCGGCCGTGAACGTCCATGACGTGCTGGAGCGGGTGCGCCGCTCGGCCGCGGTGGGTTTCGGCAAGGGGCTGCGCATCGTGCCCGACTATGACCCCTCGCTGCCGCCGGCGCTGGCCGATCCCGACCAGCTGGTGCAGGTCTGCCTGAACCTGGTCAAGAACGCGGCCGAGGCGATCGGGCGGGCGCGGCGGGGCGGCACCATCCGCATCCGCAGCTTCTACGACGGCACCCTGCGCCTGGCGCCGACCGAGGCCGAGCCGCAGGGCCGCAGCCTGCCCCTGCAGATCGAGATCGAGGACGACGGCCCCGGCATCCCCGAATCGCTGATCGCCGAGGTCTTCGAGCCCTTCGTCTCGGGGCGCGAGAACGGCACCGGCCTGGGGCTGGCGCTGGTTTCCAAGATCATCACCGACCATGGCGCCTGGATCGCGCTCGATTCGCGCTCCGGTCGCACCGTTTTCCGCATCTCCCTGCCCAAAGCCTGAGGTTTTCCCATGGACGGCACCGTTCTGATCGCTGACGACGACCGCACCATCCGCACGGTCCTGACCCAGGCCCTGACCCGCGCGGGCTGCCGGGTCCATGCCACCGGCTCGCTGGCGCAACTCCTGCGCTGGGTCGAGGAGGGGCGGGGCGACCTGGTCATCACCGACGTGATGATGCCCGACGGCAACGGCATCGACATGATCCCGGCGATCCGCAAGGCGCGGCCCGACCTGCCGGTGATCGTGATCTCGGCCCAGAACACCATCGTCACCGCCATCCGCGCCACCGAGGCCGCCGCCTTCGACTACCTGCCCAAGCCCTTCGACCTGCCGGACCTGATGGCGCGGGCGGGCCAGGCGCTGTCGCGGCGGCTGCGCAAGTCCGACCCGGCCCCGGCCCCGGCGGCGCCCGAGACCGGCGCCGATCCGGCCCTGCCGCTGATCGGCCATGCGCCCTCGATGCAGAACCTGTTCCGCATGGTCGCGCGGGTGCTGAACGCCGACCTGCCGGTGATGATCGCGGGCGAGGCGGGGGTGGGCAAGACCGTGGTCGCGCGCTCGTTCCACGACCTGTCGGACCGGCGCGAGGCGGGATTCGTCGTGCTGACCTCGGCCGACCTCTCCGAAGAGACCATTCACGGCACCGCCGACCGTGCCCAGGGCGGCACGCTGCTGATCGAGGATCCGGCCGGCTTCGACGCCGCCGCCCAGGCCCGGCTGATCGGCATGATCGAGGCATGGGAGGTCGGCCCCGGCCGCAACCTGATGCCGCGCCTGATTTCCACCACCGGGCCCGATCCGCAGGCGGACGTGGGTTCCGGGCGGCTGCGGGCGGACCTGTATTACCGGCTGGCGGGGGTGACGATCACCGTGCCGCCGCTGCGCGCCCGGCTGGACGACATCCCGCCGCTGGCGCGCCACCTGCTGGCGCGGGCCGCCGCGCAGGGCCTGCCGCAGCGCACGCTGTCCGAGGGCGCGGCGGCGCTGATCCGCGCCTATCCCTTTCCCGGCAACGTGCGCGAGCTGGAAAACCTGATGCGCCGGCTGGCGCTGACCGCCGCCGCCGCCGAGATCACCGAGGCCGAGGCCCGCACCGCCCTGGCGGAATCCAGCCCCATCGTGCCGCCCGCCCCGGCCGCCGGCCCCGCCGCGGCACCGGCCGGTCCCGCCGCGGCGCCGGTCCCGCCGCTGGGCGAGCCTGCGAACATGCGCCTGGCGCAATCGGTCGAGATGCATCTGCAACGCTATTTCGACCTGCACGGCGACGACCTGCCGCCGCCCGGCCTTTACGACCGCATCCTGCGCGAGATCGAAAAGCCGCTGCTCGAGATCGCGCTGGACGCGACCGGCGGCAATCAGCTGCGTTGTGCCGATCTTCTGGGCATCAATCGCAATACCCTGCGCAAGAAACTGACCGACCTGAATATCGAGGTGACACGGCGCCGCAAACTGATGTAAAACAGCCACAGATGGCCTTGCGAGAGTCGCTTAACGGCCACAGAAAGGCTGCGGCACAGCGGCGAAACCGTGAGGACGGGCAAAGGTGGCGGGAACGCTGTCCAGGGACACATGGGAGCGCGTCGCAAGGCTGCGGCGCCTGCGGCTTTATCGCAATACCGCGACGCTTGGACTTGCCCTGCTGGGGCCGGCGCTGGCGGGCCTGACTTTTGCCGTGATGGGGCCTTTCGCCGGCGCCACCTCGGGCGGGTCTGTGCTACGGCTGGTGCTGCTGGCGGACCTGCTCTACCTGATCGTGCTGACCGGCCTGGTGGTGGCGCGCATGGCGCGGATCGTCGCGGCGCGGCGCAAGTCGGCGGCGGGCTCGCGGCTGCACATGCGGCTGGTCGGGGTGTTTGCCACCATCGCGCTGGTGCCGACGGTGCTGGTGGCGCTGTTTGCCGGGCTGACGGTGAACATCGGGCTCGAGGGCTGGTTCTCGAACCGGGTGCAGCAGGTGGTCTCGACCTCGCTCTCGGCCGCCGAGGCCTATCAGGACGAGCATCGCCGCGACCTGACCAACGACGCCAAGCTGCTGGCCGGG
The DNA here is from genome assembly GCF_029909795.1 of Paracoccus versutus. Classification (NCBI taxonomy): domain Bacteria; kingdom Pseudomonadati; phylum Pseudomonadota; class Alphaproteobacteria; order Rhodobacterales; family Paracoccaceae; genus Paracoccus; species Paracoccus versutus. Next base: position 1,446,005 of record NZ_CP038196.1, on the reverse strand, counting down.
GCGCTGACCCAGGCCGCGCGGCAGAACCCGATGCTGGACGACGGCGACCTGCGGCTGCTGCTGTCGGACTATCAAAGCCAGATCCAACGCGGGCTGCGCGAGGCCTATATCGTCGATGGCCGCGGCACCATCCGCGCGCGGGGCGAGCGCAGCTATCAGTTCTGGTACGAGGAACCCTCGCCCGCCCAGTTCGACGAGGCGGCGATGCGGGGCCTGGTGCTGATCGAGGATTGGCAGAACAACGAATTCCGCGCCCTGGTGCCGCTGGTGCCGCTGGCGGACCGCTATCTCTACGTCACCCGCGACGTGGACGGCAGCCTGCTGGGCCTGCTGGACGACACCCGGCAGACGGTGGGCGAATACCAGCGGCTGGAACAGGAACGCGGCCGGGTGCTGTTCGAGTTCTCGCTGCTCTACCTGGGCTTTGCGCTGCTTCTCGTGGCGGCGGCGATGTGGCTGGGCCTGTGGTTCGCCGACCGGCTGTCGCGGCCCATCGGCCGGCTGGCCGAGGCCTCCGAGCAGGTGGGCGAGGGCAACCTGGACTTCCAGATCCCCGCCCCCGATACCGGCGACGAGATCCAGACCCTGGGCGAAAGCTTCAACCGCATGACCCGGCAGTTGAAGCAGCAGCGCCAGGAGCTGGTCGAAAGCTACCGCGCCGCCGACGACCAGCGCCGGCTGTTCGATTCGGTGCTGTCCTCGGTCACGGCCGGGGTGATCGGCCTCGATGCGGCGGGCGAGATCGACTTCCTGAACCGCTCGGCCACCCGGCTGCTGGGCCTCGACCCGGCGACGGCGCATGACCGGCTGCTCTCCGAGGCGGTGCCGGAATTCGCGCCGCTGTTCGAGCGGCTGGCGCAATCGGTCAACGAATCGGTGCAGGACGAGATCCGCCTGACCCGCGAGGGCCGGGTGGAAAGCCTGCTGGTGCGCATGGCGATCCGGCGCGGCGCGGCCGGCGGCCTGGAAGGCTATGTGGTGGCGCTGGACGACGTGACCGACCTGGTCTCGGCGCAGCGCATGGCGGCCTGGGGCGACGTGGCGCGCCGCGTCGCGCATGAGATCAAGAACCCGCTGACCCCGATCCAGCTTTCGGCCGAGCGGCTCAAGCGCAAGTTCGGCCCCATCGCCGGCGAGGAACGCGAGGCGCTGGAGCAATACACCGAGGTCATCATCCGCCAGACCAACGACCTGCGCCGGATCGTGGACGAATTCAGCCGCTTCGCCCGCATGCCCGAACCCGACCGCAAGGAAACCGACATCGCCAAGCTCTTGCGCGATGCCGAGCTGATGCAGCGCGACGCGCTGCAAGGCGCGCTGGTCTCGGACATCCCCGACGAGCCGGTGATCGTCGATGCCGATGCCGGCATGATGCGGCAGGTCTTCACCAACCTGCTGAAGAACGCGGGCGAGGCGCTGGACGAGCTGCGCGCGAACCCGCCCCAGGGCTGGGTGCCGCAGGTCCGCGTCTCGCTGCGCTCGGCCCCCGATGCGGTGACGATCCGCATCGCCGACAACGGGCCCGGCCTGCCGCAGGACCGCACCCGGCTGTTCGAGCCCTATGTGACGATGAAGCCCGGCGGCACCGGCCTCGGCCTGCCGATCGTCAAGAAGATCGTCGAGGAACACGGCGGCAGCCTGATGCTGACCGACACTCCCGAAGGACGCGGCGCCATGGCCGAAATCCGCCTGCCGCGCGAACGCCAGCCGGTGCGGCTTTCCGCGCGCCGCCAGAAAAACGAGCAGGAAGCAATGAAATGAGCGATATTCTGATTGTCGACGACGAGCGGGACATCCGGGAACTGATTTCCGACATCCTGCGCGACGAGGGCTTCTCGACCCGCCTCGCCGCCAATTCCGACCAGGCGGTGGCCGAGCTGAACGCGGCCGAACCGGCGCTGATGATCCTCGACATCTGGCTCAAGGACAGCAAGATGGACGGGATCGACATCCTCAAGCAGGTCAAGCGCAACAATCCCGAGGTGCCGGTGGTCATCATCTCGGGCCATGGCAATATCGAGATCGCGGTGGCGGCGATCAAGCAGGGCGCCTACGACTTCATCGAGAAGCCCTTCAACATCGACCAGCTGCTGGTGGTGATCCGCCGCGCCATGGAGACGGCGCGCCTGCGCCGCGAGAACTCGACGCTGAAGCGCGGCGAGGCGCGGGCGGCCGAGATGCTGGGCAATTCGGCGCCCTTCCGCAGGCTGCGCGAACAGCTCGACAAGGTGGCGAAATCGAACGGCCGGGTCATGCTGACCGGCGAGCCGGGGGCGGGCAAGGAAATCGCCGCGCGCTATGTCCACGCCCAAAGCCCGCGCGCCCGCGAGCCCTTCGTCACCGTGCCCTGCGCCACCATCGAGCCCGAGCACATGGAAGAGGTGCTCTTCGGCCGCGAAACCCCCGAGCGCGGCATCGAGGCGGGCCTGCTGGAACAGGCGCATGGCGGCGTGATCTATTTCGACGAGGTGGCGGACATGCCGCTGGGCACCCAGCCCAAGATCCTGCGCGTGCTGACCGAGCAGCAGTTCCAGCGCGCCGGCGGCACCGACAAGGTGCGGGTGGACCTGCGGGTGATCTCCTCGACCAACCGCGACCTTTCGGCCGAGATTGCCGCCGGCCGCTTCCGTCAGGAGCTTTACGACCGGCTGAACGTTGTGCCGGTGGCGGTGCCCTCGCTGGCCGAGCGGCGCGACGACATCCCGCTGCTGGCCACGCATTTCATCGAGCAGTTCCATGCGGCCCAGGGCCTGCCGGCGCGCGCGCTGCCCGAGGAGACCTGCGCCGCGCTGCAGGCGATGAACTGGCCGGGCAATATTCGCCAGTTGCGCAACGTGATCGAACGGGTGCTGATCCTGGGCGACGGCACCGGGCCGATTCAGCCCTCGGAACTGGAAGGCCAGAACGGCAGCACCAGCACCAGCGAGGCCCTGGCGCTCGGCCCGCAGATCACCAGCCTGGCGCTGCGCGAGGCGCGCGAACTCTTCGAGCGGGAATACCTGCTGGCGCAGATCAACCGCTTCGGCGGCAATATCAGCCGCACGGCGCAATTCGTCGGCATGGAGCGCTCGGCTCTGCATCGCAAGCTCAAGTCGCTCGGCGTCGTCGGCGGCATGCGCGTCGAGGAGGAGCTGATGGGGAAATGATGGCGGTGCCATGCCGGTGGCGCGGTTTCATGGGTATTTATGGAACAGAGAAGGCCGGAAACTGCGCCCCGGCCACCCCCACGGTTCAGGCGGGACAGGTTTTGGCCAAATGACCGGGGCGACTTCTCCGTTCGCGGTCATCGGCTCCCCAGCCTGTACCGCGCAACCAGGCTAGGCGCAAAAGATTGAAAAACCCTTAACGACTTCTTCGTTCTGCAAATACCCATGCGACCGTCCAGCACGCATCAAAGGCGCACGGGTGGTCCTGACGCTTTCCCTGTATCCGTCGCCCGCGCCGCGCGCTAGGATCGCGCCTCACGAAGGGCATGAACCGGGGCCGGAATGAAGATCATCATCTGCGGGGCGGGGCAGGTCGGCTGGCACATCGCACGCCATCTTGCGGGCGAGCGCAACGATGTCACCATCATCGACACCAATGCCGAGCTGATCCGGCGCGCCACCGATGCGCTGGACGTGCAGGGCGTGACCGGCTTTGCCAGCCACCCCGACGTGCTGGACCGGGCGGGGGCGCGGGACGCAGACCTGATCATCGCCGCGACCCATTCGGACGAGGTCAACATGGTCACCTGCCAGGTCGCCCATTCCGTCTTCCAGGTGCCGCGCAAGATCGCGCGGCTGCGCAGCTCGGCCTATCTGGACGCGATCTATTCCGATCTCTACCGCACCGACCACCTGCCCATCGACGTCGTCATCAGCCCCGAGCGCGAGGTGGCGCGGGCGGCGATGCAGCGGCTTTCGGCGCCCTCGACCTTCGATGCCGAGACCTTCCTCGAGGGGCGGCTGCATCTGCTGGGGATCTCGCTCGAGCCCGACAGCCCGGTGCTGAACACGCCCCTGCGCCAGCTCAACGACATGTTCATCAGCCTCAGCGCCATCGTGGCGGGGGTGCGGCGCGGCGGCAAGCTGTTCGCGCCCGAGCCGGGCGACCAGCTTTTCGAGGGCGACCAGGTCTATGTCTTCACCCTGGCCGAGGACGTGCCGCGCACGCTCGAGATCTTCGGCAAGCCCATGGCCAAGCAGGAAAGCGTGGTCATCATCGGCGCGGGCAACGTGGGCCTTGCCGTCGCCCAATCGCTCGAGGCGCGCCCCGAGCGCATCCGCGTCAAGCTGATCGAGCGCAGCCGCGCGCGTGCCGAGGATGCCGCCGATGCGCTGAACCGCACCATCGTGCTGAACGGCGACGGACTGTCGGCCGAATTGCTGGAGGAGGCGGCCGTGCCGCGCGCCGATGCGGTCCTGGCCATCACCGACGACGACAAGACCAATATCCTGGCCGCGGTGCGCGCCAAGCAGGCAGGGGCGAAGCTCGCGATCTCGCTGGTCAACGACCCCACGCTGATGTCGCTGATGGAGCCCCTGGACATCGACGCCTTCATCAACCCGCGTGCCAGCACCGTCTCGACCATCCTGCGCCATATCCGGCACGGGCGGGTGCGCGACATCTATTCCATCGGCGATGCCGAGGCCGAGGTGATCGAGGCGCAGGTGCTTTCGACCTCGCCCATCGCCGGGCGGGCCGTGCGCGACATCGACTTTCCCGAAGGCGCGCTGATGGGCGCGGTGCGCAAGGGCGACCGCGTGGTCAAGCCCACGGGCGACCTGCGCATCGAGGAGGGCGACATCGTGGTGATCTTTGCCCTCGTCTCCGACATCCCCGAGGTCGAGCGCCTGCTTCAGGTCTCGATCGACTTCTTCTGAGTGCCGGGATGAGACTGCTGCTGCGCCTGCCGCTGATCGTGATCCTGGGGGGGATCGGCGCGCTGGCCATGGTGCTGCCGGGGCTCTACGCCCATGCGCTGGACGAGCACAAGACCGGCTCGATCTTCCTGGGTGCGGCGGGGATCTTCGTGATCCTGGCCGCGATCCTGGGCCTGGCCACCGCCGACCGGCCCGAAGGGCCGCGGGCGCGCAGCGTGCTTCTGACCATGCTGGGCACCATGGTCCTGCTGCCCGCCATGCTGGCCGTGCCCTTTGCCATGGCCCTGCCCGACACCGGCTTCTTCAATGCCTGGTGGGAGATGATCTCCTGCCTGACCACCACCGGCGCCTCGCTCTACTCGGCCGACCTGCTGCCGGCGCCGCTGCACCTGTGGCGCGCCATCGTCGGCTGGCTGGGCGGGCTGTTCATGCTGGTCGCGGCCATCGCGCTGCTGGCGCCGCTGCGGGTGGGGGGCTTCGAGATCATGTCCTCGCCCTATGGCCGCAGCGAAAGGTTCGAGCGGCTGCCGCGTTCGGCCGAGCCCTCGATCCTGGGCCAGCGGTCGCATCCCGCCTTCCAGACCGAACTGGCCGACCCGGTGCATCGGGTGATGCGGGCGGGCAGGGTGGTGCTGCCGGTCTATGCCGGGCTGACGCTGCTGATGTGGACGCTGCTTCTGATGCTGGGCGAGACCGGGCTGGTGGCGCTGACCCGCGCCATGGGCACGCTGTCGACCAGCGGCATCAGCCCCGTCGCCGGCCCCGCCGGGCAGGGCAGCGGCATGGCCGGCGAGGTGGTGATCTTCCTGTTCCTGATCCCGGCGCTGTCGCGCCGCTTCTGGCCCGGCGGGGGCGAGCTGAAGGCCAGCGAGAGCTGGATCGAGGATCCCGAGCTGCGCATGGCCGCGGGCGTGGTGCTGCTGGTCTCGGCCCTGCTGTTCGCGCGGCATTTCGCCGGGGCCATCGGCGTTTCCCCGACCGGGGCCAAGGGGGTGCTGGACACGCTCGACAGCGCCGCCTCGGCCGCCTGGGGCGGGATCTTCAACGGGCTGAGCTATCTGACCACGACCGGCTGGAACTCGGTCGAATGGCAGGGCGCGCGCAACTGGTCGGGGCTGAGTTCCCCCGGCCTGATGCTGGCCGGGCTGGCGATGATGGGCGGCGGCGTCGCCACCACCGCGGGCGGCGTCAAGCTGCTCCGGGTCTATGCGCTGGCCCGCCATTCCGAGCGCGAGCTGGAGCGGATCGTGCATCCCGCCTCGGTCGGCGGCGGTGGGCTGATGGCGCGGCGGCTGCGGCGCGAGGGGGCCTATCTGGCCTTCATCTTCTTCATGCTGTTCGCCAGTTCGATCGCGGTGACGGTGATGCTGATCTCGCTGCAGCGGATCGAGTTCGATTCGGCCACCATCCTGTCCATCGCGGCGCTGACCAATACCGGCCCGCTGGCCGGGGCGATTCCGCTGACCCCGACCTTCCAGGGCTCGGCCGGCATGGCGGGGGCGCCATGGGCGGGCTGGGCCGGGCTGCCGGCGCTGACCAAGGCGGTTCTGGCCGGCGCCATGGTCGTCGGCCGGGTCGAGACGCTGGCGATCCTGGCGCTGGTTTCGCCCGAATATTGGCGGCGCTAGGCGGGATCACATGCTTGCAAGCCGCCGCCCGCTCGCCTAAGTCTTGAAAACCAGCGATAAGAACAAGGTGCATCGAATGGCCGGCGACAAACAGAACCTCCAGGACGCTTTTCTGAACCATGTCCGCAAGGGCAAGGTTCCGGTGACGATTTTTCTTATCAATGGTGTGAAATTGCAGGGCGTCATTACCTGGTTCGACAATTTCTGCGTGCTTCTGCGCCGCGACGGGCAGTCGCAACTGGTCTACAAGCACGCCATCTCGACCATCATGCCGGGGCAGCCGATCAGCCTCTATGAGGGCGAGGACTGATTGGGCGAACCGACGGAAACCCGCGAGCGCCCGACACGCGCCTATGTGATCCATCCCGATCTGGGCAATTCGCGCACCCGCCGCTCGCCCGAACTGGCGCTTGAGGAAGCCGTGGCCCTGGCCCATGCGCTGCCCGCCATCGAGGTGGCTGGGGCCGAGGTGACGCGGCTGCGCAGCCCCGATCCGGGCATGCTGTTCTCCAAGGGCAAGCGCGAAGAGATCGGCCAGCACCTGAAGGCCGCCGCCGAGGGCGAGGGGGCCGAGCTGGTGCTGATCGACGGGCCGGTGACGCCGGTCCAGCAGCGCAACCTGGAAAAGGAATGGGGCGTCAAGATCCTGGACCGCACCGGGCTGATCCTCGAGATCTTCGCCGACCGGGCGCAGACGCGCGAGGGCGTGTTGCAGGTGGAACTGGCGGCGCTGGCCTATCAGCGCACGCGGCTGGTCCGGGCCTGGACCCACCTGGAACGCCAGCGCGGCGGCCTGGGCTTCGTGGGCGGCCCCGGCGAGACGCAGATCGAGGCCGACCGCCGCGCCATCGACGAGCAGGTGGTGCGCCTGCGCCGGCAGCTGGAGCGCGTGGTCAAGACCCGCGAGCTGCACCGCAAGGCCCGCGCCAAGGTGCCCTATCCCATCGTGGCGCTGGTCGGCTACACGAACGCGGGAAAATCCACGCTGTTCAACCGCTTGACCGGGGCCGAGGTCCTGGCCCAGGACCAGCTTTTCGCCACGCTGGACCCGACCATGCGGCAGATGGTGCTGCCCGGCGGCCGGCGGGTGATCCTGTCGGATACGGTGGGCTTCATCAGCGACCTGCCGCATGAGCTGGTTGCCGCCTTCCGCGCCACGCTGGAAGAGGTGCTGGCCGCCGACCTGATCCTGCATGTCCGCGACATCAGCCATCCCGAGACCGAGGAGCAGGCCGGCGACGTGGGCGAGATCCTCGATTCGCTGGGCGTCGAGGAGGACGTGCCGCTGATCGAGGTCTGGAACAAGATCGACGCGCTGTCGCCCGAGACCCGCGCCGCCCTGCGGCGCACCGATGCGCGGACCCAGGGCGTGCAGGCGATCTCGGCCCTGTCGGGCGAGGGGCTGGACGATTTGCTGGCCGCCATCGAGGCGCGGCTGGCCGAAGCCCTGGACGAGCCGCGCCGCGAGGCCGAACTGGTGCTGCCGCATTCGGACGGCCGGCGCCGGGCCTGGCTGCATGAGCAGGGCGTGATCGTCGCCGAGGAGGTGGCCGAAGAGGGCGTGCGGCTGCGACTGCGCTGGACGGACCGGCAAAGGGCGGCCTTCGAGGCGCTTTGACAGCCTCTCTCGGTCGCGGCGAGCATGGGGCCTTGGCTTGCCGAAGCCCGCGCGGCGGCGGCACGCCCGCCCCGGCGAGCCTTTGCGCCATCGGGCCTTTCATCTGCGATCCCATTGCCGCGGTCCGCAGAGCGGCCTCTTGTCGAAGCCCGCGGTGGTGGCGCAACTGCGCGAGCCGGCGGGCTTTTTTACGTTAACCCTCGGCCATTTCCGACGGGGCGCGACGCCGTTTCCCGTCGCCGGTCTGGCATGCCGGGTTCCCATGCCGGAACCGCGCGGGGGCGTTCACGCCAGCCGAATGCGCGGGGTTCAGCCGGCCGGGCGCTCGCCGGGGCGGCTGCGGCCTTCTTGCATCAGCGCCCGATAGGCCTGGGGCGTGCGGCCGGTAGCGGCCAGGAAGGCGCGCATGAAATGGCCAAGCCCGCTGTAACCCAGCCGGTCCGCGATCTCGGCCACCGGCTGGGTGCCGTCGCGCAGCGCCTCGGTCGCGCATTGCAGCCGCAGGTCGTAGAGCAGCTCCAGCGCGCTGCGTCCCCGGCTCAGCCGGCAGGCGCGGTCCAGCTGCGCCAGCGAGCAGCCCAGCCGCCGCGCCAGTTCGGCGATGGTCTGGCCGGATTGCAGCTCGGCCCGCGCCAGTTGCAGGAAATGCCCGGACAGCGCCCGCGCCTCGGCCAGGCTGGCGGGCGAGGGGGTGGATCGGCCCCCGCCGGGCCCCTCGTCCAGCCGTGACAGCACCGTGGCGATCTGCGCCAGTTCGCGCGCGGTGGCGGCATCCTGCGCCTTGTCGTGCGGCGCCCTTGATCCCAGCGCGGCCATGGCCCGATCCAGCAGATCCGCATCTGCATCCGCGCCCGCCGGCAGGCCGTGGCGCATCTGCGCGGGCAGCGCCAGGCCGCGGCACAGGGCGGGCGGGATCAGCAGCGCCAGCCCCCGCACCTCGGGCGGCGGCTTCAGCGAAAAGGCGGTGCCCGCGGGGATGAAGGCGACGCGGCCGGCCGGCAGCGCATGGTGGTGGCGCGGGAACATGATCGCGACCATGCCGCCGGTCGGGCGAAGCAGCACATGGTCGCCGCGGACCCGCGGGCTGCGCGGCGCAGCCGGGCTTCGCACCGGCCCGCCCCAGTGAAGGCCGGCGAGCGGGATCAGCCGCAGCCCGTCGCCCGCCCGGCCCTGCGGCAGCAGGGAACGGGGCCGGGGCCCGCCCGCCTCGGCCAGCCCGACCACGGTGGGCGACAGGACCGACGGGCGGCCCGCGGGGGCGGCAGGCGCCGGCAACCGGGGATCGGTATCCGCCGGTTCGAGGATCGTGCCGATATTGACGCCCGCCGCGGCCAGCCGCGCCAGGACGGGATCGGGCGGGACGATGTGGCGGCGGGCTTCATCCATCAGCCGCGGCTTTCAGCGAATCCATGACCAAAGGCTATCCCCACGACGCGAGTCGATGAAGGATATAGTCATCCCAGGGTTGCTAAAAGATTAATATGTCTTGCCCTGCTTGCGCGGTGCGTCGGTCAGGGGATCAATGCTGAGATAGAGCCTCCGCGCGCCCTCCTGCTTGCGCGGGCGCGCCGGTCAGGGGCCGATGCCGATGCGGGGCCAATCCCCCAGCCGCCCGCGAAAGAAGCTGCGCTGCGCCTTGGCATATTGCCGGGTGGCGATGACCGCACGGCGGATCGCCTCGTCGAGGTCGATCTCGCCTCGTAGATGCGCGACCAGTTCCGGCGCGCCGATGGCCTTGGCCCAAAGCGCATCGGGGCTCCAGCGCGGCAGCAGGGCGCGCACCTCGTCCAGCGCGCCCTGGTCCAGCATCAGCCGGAAGCGGCGGTCGATGCGTCCGGCCAGCCAGTCGCGGTCGGGGTCCAGCACCAAGAGATGCGCGGCGGCGGGGTCGATCAGCGGCGGCGGCGTCTCGGCCTGCCAGGCGGCGATGCCGCGGCCGGTGGTGGTCAGCACCTCCCAGGCGCGCTGGACGCGCACCGGGTTTCTCAGGTCGATGCGGGCGCGGGTCGGGGCGTCCAGATCCGCGACCATGCGCGCCAATCCGCCGGGCTCGCGCAGCAGCTGGTCGGCCCAGGCGCGGATTTCCGGCGGGGTGGCGGGAATCGCCGCCAGCCCGCGGCTGAGCGCGTTCAGGTAAAGCCCGGTCCCGCCGGTCACGATCAGCCGGCCGCGGTCCAGCAGCGCCGCCACCTCGGCCAGCCAGGCGCCGACGGAATAGTCGCGGCCCGGCGCGACATGGCCGTAAAGCGCATGCGGCGCGCGCGCCTCGTCCTCTGCCGTGGGCCGGGCGGTCAGCACGCGCCAGCAGGACCAGACCTGCAAGGCGTCGGCATTGACGATGGTGCCGCCCTGCCGCTCGGCGATCTCCAGCGCCAGGGCGGATTTGCCGCTGGCGGTGGGCCCGGCGATCAGGACATGGCGCGCCGGGTCCAGCCCGGCCAGGATCGGGTGACGCAGGGTCATTTCGGGTCGGGTCGGCAGTGGTTGAACATGGGGCCTGTTTGCGACATTTTGCCCGGCAATGAAACTGCCGCAAAAAAGGTGAACCATGTCGGAAAGCGCGTCCAAGACCCGCGGAAGCTATTCGCGCGTGATGCTGAAGATTTCGGGTGAGGCGCTGATGGGGGACCAGGGTTATGGCCTGCACCCGCCGACCGTCGCCCGCATCGCGCAGGAGGTCAAATCCGTCCACGACATGGGCGTCGAGATCTGCATGGTCATCGGTGGCGGCAATATCTTCCGCGGCCTCCAGGGCAGCGCGCAGGGCATGGAGCGGGCGACCGCCGACTACATGGGCATGCTGGCGACGGTGATGAACGCGCTGGCCATGCAGGCGGCGCTGGAGGCGCTGAAGATCCATACCCGCGTGATCTCGGCCATCCGCATGGACGAGGTGGCCGAGCCCTATATCCGCCGCCGCGCCGTCCGGCATCTGGAGAAGAAGCGCGTCTGCATCTTCGCCGCCGGCACCGGCAACCCCTATTTCACCACCGACACCGCCGCCACGCTGCGCGCCAACGAGATGAATTGCGAGGCGATCTTCAAGGGCACCAAGGTCGATGGCGTCTATGACAAGGATCCGAACAAATTCCCCGACGCGCGGCGCTATGACGACGTGACCTATGACGAGGTGCTGCAAAAGCATCTTGGGGTCATGGATGCCTCGGCCATCGCGCTGGCGCGCGACAACGATCTGCCCATCATCGTCTTCTCGCTGGACGAACCGGGCGGTTTCCGTGGAATTCTGGCCGGCACCGGCACATATACGCGCGTGCATGGCTGAAAAACCCGTATAGGCTTTGCCATGTCGGCGTGGCTCGGCTAAAAGCGGCGAAAATCACAGCACAGAGGCCATGACCGAGCATGTCCGACGAGATCGAGATCGACACCGACGACCTGGAACGCCGCATGAAGGGCGCGATGGAATCCCTGCGCCATGAATTCGCCTCGCTGCGCACCGGCCGCGCTTCGGCCAGCATGGTCGAGCCGATCATGGTCGATGCCTATGGCTCGCCCACGCCGATCAACCAGATCGGCACGGTGAACGTGCCCGAGCCGCGCATGGTCACGATCAACATCTGGGACAAGGCGCTGGTCGGCAAGGCCGAGAAGGCGATCCGCGAATCGGGCCTGGGCATCAACCCGCAGCTGAACGGCACCATCATCATGCTGCCGATCCCCGAGCTGAACGAGGAGCGTCGGCGCGAACTGACCCGCGTCGCCGCGCAATATGCCGAACACGCCCGCGTCGCCATCCGCAACGTGCGCCGCGACGGCATGGACCAGATCAAGAAGGCCAAGTCCTCGGGCATGTCCGAGGATGACCAGAAATTCTGGGAGGGCGCCGTGCAGGAACTGACCGACAAGATGATCGCCTCGGTGGACCAGGCGCTCGAGGCCAAGCAAGCCGAAATCATGCAGGTCTGACGCATGGCCGAGATCGCAGCCAGCCTGTCCAAGCCCGGCGGAGGGGACCAGCGGCCCCGTCATGTCGCCATCATCATGGATGGCAACGGCCGCTGGGCCAAGAACCGGGGCTGGCCGCGGCTGGTCGGGCATCGGCGCGGCGCCGAGCGCGTGAAGCAGATCGTGCGCGCCTGCCCCGACCTGGGGGTGAACTGGCTGACGGTCTATGCCTTCTCGACCGAGAACTGGAAGCGCTCGACCGAGGAGGTGCTGGGCCTGATGGGCATCTTCGCCCGCTATATCGAGCGCGAGGCCGACGGGCTTTCCGCCGAGGGCGTTCGCATGCGCTTCATCGGCGGGCGCGAGCGGCTGGAGCCCAAGCTGCAGCGGCTGATGGCCGGGATCGAGGCGCGCACCGCCGGCAACACCCGGCTGAACCTGACCGTGGCGATCAATTACGGCGGCCGCGATGAGCTGACCCGTGCCGCGGCGCGGCTGGCCGGCCGCATCGCGCGGGGCGAGGTGGCCGAGCCGACCGAGGCCGACCTGGCCGATTGCCTGGACACTGCCGGCCATCCCGACCCGGACCTGGTGATCCGCACCTCGGGCGAGACGCGGACCTCGAATTTCCTGCCCTTCCAGGCGGCCTATTCGGAATATGAGTTCACCAAGACGCTCTGGCCGGATTTCACGCCCGAGCATCTGGCCGAGATCCTCGACCGCTACGGGCTGCGCGAACGGCGCTTCGGCGGCGCATGAGCGGGGGCGGGCCACGGCCGGGCCGGCTGCGCGGCGCCTTGCAGCGCGGGCGCGACAAATGGGCCGATCTCTGGCCGCGCCTGCTGTCGGGCGTGGTGCTGGCGATGCTGGGGCTGCTGCTCCTGCTGTCCTCGGGGCTGTGGATCCGGCTGGGCGTTTCGGTCGTGATCGGGGCGATGATGTGGGAACTGGCGCGGCTGACCGGCTGGCGCCACCCCGAGTTCCGCAGCCCGCGCCATCCGGTGCTGATCGGCATCCTGTCGGGGCTGGTGATGCTGGCCATGCTGGTGCTGCCGGGCGACTGGCCGATGGCGCTGGCGCTGGTGCCGATGATCGCCGGCTGGCACGGCACGCATGAACACGAACGCCCGGCCTATCTGCTGTTCACCCTGGCGATCCTGGGCGCGGGCTATGCGCTGGTGGTGATCCGCGAGGTGATGGGCCTGCCGACGCTGGCCTGGATCGTCGGCACCGTGGTGCTGTCGGACGTGCTGGGCTATTTCATCGGCCGCCGCTTTGGCGGTCCGCGCTTCTGGCCCGCCATCAGCCCCAAGAAGACCTGGAGCGGCACCATCGCCGGCTGGGTGGGCGCGCTGGTGCTGGCGCTGGTCCTGCTGCTGGCCGGGCAGGCGCCCTGGCCGGTGCTGGTGCTGGGCCCGCTGCTGGCGCTGGCCGGGCAGTTCGGCGACATCGCGGAAAGCTGGCTCAAGCGCCGGGTCGGGGTCAAGGACAGTTCCGACCTGATCCCCGGCCACGGCGGGGCGATGGATCGGTTCGACGCCATGGCCGGGGCGCTGCTGGTGGCGCTTGTGTTGTTGATCGGCAATCTTTTACCCGTGATCGGAGGCTGAGAGCATGCGCAGCATATCGGTGCTGGGCGCGACCGGGTCGGTCGGCGAAAGCGCGTTCGATCTGGTGATGCGGGCCGGCGGGCCCGAGCGGTTCCGCACCATTGCCCTGACCGGCGGCGCCAATGTCGCGCGCCTGGCCCAGATGGCCCGCGCGCTTCGGGCCGAGATCGCCGTCACCGCCTGGCCGCAATGCCTGGCCGAGCTGCGCGCGGCGCTGGCCGGCAGCGGCATCGAGGCCGCCGCGGGGCCGCGGGCCGTGGCCGAGGCCGCCGCGCGTCCCGCCGACTGGACGCTTTCCGCCATCGTCGGCGCCGCCGGCTTGCCGCCGGGGCTGGAGGTGCTGAACCGCGGCGGCACGCTGGCGCTTGCCAACAAGGAAACCCTGGTCGCCGCCGGGCCGCTGGTCATGTCCCGCGCCCGCGAGACCGGCGCCCGCATCCTGCCGGTCGATTCCGAACATTCCGCGATATTCCAGGCGCTTCAGGGAGAAGACCTCGAAAGCGTCGAGCATGTGACCATCACCGCCTCGGGCGGCGCCTTCCGCGACTGGCCGCTGGAGCGGCTGGCGCAGGCAAGCGTGGCCGAGGCCAGCCGGCATCCGAACTGGGACATGGGCCAGCGCATCACCATCGACAGCGCCAGCATGTTCAACAAGGCGCTGGAAGTCATTGAAGCGCATGAGTTCTTTGGCCTTGGTGTCGAGCGGTTGCGGGTGCTGGTGCATCCGCAGTCGATCATCCACGCCATGGTCACGCATCGCGACGGCGGCAGCATCGCGCATCTGGGGGCGCCGGACATGCGCCATGCCATCGGCTATGCGCTGAACTGGCCGGCGCGCGCGCCGCTGCCGGTGCCGGCGCTGGACCTGGCGGCGCTTGGCAGCCTGACCTTTGCCCAGCCGGACGAGGCGCGCTGGCCCGCCCTGCGCCTGGCGCGCGAGGCGATCGAGGCGGGCGGCGCCGCCGGCGCGGTGCTGAACGCCGCCAAGGAACAGGCGCTGGACGATTTCATCGCCGGGCGCATCCGCTTTACCGACATGGCCCCGGCGGTCGAGCATGCGCTGGCGCTGGCCGCGCGCGAGGCGGGTTTCGGGCAAAGCCCGCGCGACCTTGCCGAGGTGCTGCATTGGGACGGCTTCGCCCGGCGTGCGGCGGCGCAATGGCAGGGGGCGGCATGAGCCTGGTTCTGGACGCGATGGGCGGATTCCTCTGGACCGCGGCGGCCTTTGTCGTCGCGCTGTCGGTCATCGTCACCGTGCATGAATATGGCCATTACATCGTCGGCCGGCTTTGCGGCATCAAGGCCGAGTGCTTTTCGCTGGGCTTCGGGCCGCGGCTGGTCTCGCGCCGCGACCGGCATGGCACGCTGTGGCAGGTGGCGGCAGTGCCGCTGGGCGGCTATGTGCGCTTCCTGGGCGATGCGGATGCGGCCAGCGCCGGCTCGGTGCCGGTCGAGCCGGCCCGTGCGCGCCAAAGCCTGACCGGCGCGCCGCTCTGGGCGCGCTTCGCCACGGTGGCGGCGGGTCCGGTCTTCAACTTCGCGCTGTCGATCCTGGTCTTTGCCGGCATGGCGATCTGGCAAGGGCTGCCGGTCGATGAGGTCGAGGTGGGCCGGCTGCACCCGACGCCGCCCGGCATCGAGATGCGGCTGCAGACCGGCGACCGCGTCCTGGCGCTGGACGGCCGGCCGGTCGAAAGCTGGCGCGACCTCGGCACGGCCGCGGCCGACCTGCCCGCGCGGGCCAGCCACGACTGGACCGTGCTGCGCGACGGCGCGCGGATCACCGTGCCCGGCCCGCATCCGATGCCGCCGCTGGTCATCGGCATTGCGCCGCGCAGCCCGGCGGCCACGGCGGGGCTGAAGCCGGGCGACGTGATCCTGGCCATGGACGGCGCCCCCGTCTCGCGCTTCGACGAGCTGCGCGAGCATGTGGCCAAGGCCGAGGGCCGGCCGGTGCTGCTGAAGGTCTGGCGCGAGGGCGAGGGCGAGGCCGACTATACCCTGGCCGCGCGCGAGCAGGATCTGCCCACCGACGACGGCTATACCCGGCGCTGGCTGATCGGCGTGACCGGCGGCGGCACCTATTTCGAGCCGGCGACCCGGCCCGCCGGCGCCGCCGAGGCGCTGGGGATCGGCGCCGCGCGCACCTGGGACATCATCGCCTCCTCCGTCTCGGGGCTCTGGGCGATGATCACCGGCCAGATCGGCAGCTGCAACCTGGGCGGCGCGATCTCGATCGCCGAGACCACGGGGCAGGCGGCTTCGGCGGGGGGCAGCAACTTCATCTGGTGGATCGCGGTGCTGTCGGCGGCCATCGGTTTCCTGAACCTCTTGCCGGTGCCGGTGCTGGATGGCGGGCACCTGATGTTCTATCTCTACGAGGCCGTGGCGGGGCGGCGCCCCTCGGACCGGGTGATGGACATCCTGTCGGCGCTGGGGCTGGCGGCGGTTCTGTCGCTGATGGTTCTGGGCCTCACCAACGATCTTTTCTGCCCCTGAGCGGCGCTAGGCTTTTGACAGCATGGCCCGCTTCGCGGTATCCATCGGGGCAAATATGGCGGGGCAAACCCGCCGGGCAATGCATTATTCGCGAGGGGCGGCGATGACGGACAGGAAACTCGGCAAGGGCGCGCTGGCGCTGATCTCGGCGCTGGCGGTGGCCGCGCCGGTCGCGATGGTGGCGACCCCCGCCTCGGCCCTTGTCTTCAGCAACGTGCGGATCGAAGGCAACCAGCGCATCGAGCCGGCCACGATCCTCTCCTACCTGGACCTGCCGCGCGGCCAGGACGTCTCGGCCGGGGCGCTGAACGACGCCATGCAGCGGCTGCAGAATTCCGGGCTGTTCGAGACGGTCGAACTGGTGCCCTCGGGCGGGACGCTGGTGGTCAGGGTGGCGGAATATCCCACCATCAACACCGTCGCCTTCGAAGGCAACAAGCGGCTCAAGGACGAGAACCTGGCCGAGATCGTCAAATCGCAGTCGCGCCGGGTCTATTCGCCCGCCCAGGCCGAGGCCGATGCCGCCGCGATCAGCCAGGTCTATGCCTCGCAGGGGCGCCTGGCCGCCCGCGTCGATCCGCGCATCATCCGCCGCGGCAGCAACCAGGTCGACCTGGTCTTCGAGATCCGCGAAGGCGACGTGACCGAGATCGAGCGCATCGGCTTCGTCGGCAACCGCGCCTTTTCCGACCGCCGGCTGCGCAACGTGCTGCAAACCAAGCAGGCCGGCATCCTGCGCACCTTCATCCGCCGCGACACCTTCGCCCCCGAGCGGGTGCCGCTGGACGAAAAGCTGCTGACCGATTTCTACCGCTCGCGCGGCTATGCCGATTTCCGCGTGCAGGCGGTGGCGCCGGAACTGGCGCGGGAACGCGACGCCTTCTACATCACCTTCCAGATCCACGAAGGCCCGCGCTATACCTTCGGCACCATCAACACCGTCAGCGAAATTCCCGGCGTCGATGCGGCGGAATTCGCCGCCCAGAACCGGGTCAAGCGCGGCGCGGTCTACAACCCGACCGACATCGACACCACCATCCGCCGGATGGAGGCGCTGGCGCTGCGCAAGGGGTTGGACTTCGTCAGTATCGAGCCGCGCGTCACCCGCAACGAGCGCAGCCAGACCCTGGACCTGACCTTTGCCCTGACCCGCGGCCCGCGCGTCTTCGTCGAGCGCATCGACATCGAGGGCAACACCACCACCCTGGACGAGGTGATCCGGCGCCAGTTCGCCACCGTAGAGGGCGACCCCTTCAACCCGCGCGAGATCCGCAACTCGGCCGAGCGGCTGCGCGCGCTGGGTTATTTCGCCGATGTGCAGGCCGAAAGCCGCCAGGGCTCGACGCCCGAGCAGGTGATCGTCGACGTGAACGTCGAGGAGCAGCCGACCGGCAGCCTGAACTTCGGCGTCAGCTATGGCGTCTCGACCGGCGTCGGCTTCAATATCTCGCTGTCGGAAAAGAACTTCCTGGGCCGCGGGCAACAGGTGGACCTGGCCTTTTCGACCGGCACGGATACGCAAAGCTCGGGCCTGACCTTCGTCGAGCCCTATTTCCTCGGCCGCGACCTGCGGGCGCGGGTGCAGGCCTGGTACAACACAACCGACCGGCTGAATTCCGACTACAACACCCGCACCGTGGGTTTCTTGACCGGAATCGAATTCCCGGTTTCCGAGAACGGCCGGCTGGAACTGCGCTACAAGCTCAGCAAGGATACGCTGTTCGACGTCGAAGAGCCTCATGAGGATTCCGAAGGCAACTTCGTCGGTTCGTCGCAGATCCTTTATGACGAGCAGGGTGGCTATTTCACCTCGGCGCTTGGCTATACCTACAGCTATGACAGCCGCATCGCCGGGCTGGACCCGGTGACCAGCTACCGGCTGCGCGCCGGCCAGGATTTCGCCGGCCTGGGCGGCGACGTGAAATCCGTCACCAGCACGCTTTACGCCGGCGTCGAAAGCCGCGCCTGGCGCGAGAACGTGACCATGCTGGCCGAGTTCGAGACCGGGGCCGTGCATATGCTGGACGACGAGGACAGCCGTTTCCTGAACCGCTTTACCGGCAACGGCAAGATCCGCGGCTTCGAGCCGAACGGCCTGGGTCCGCGTGACCTGGCGGCGCCGAACGAGGATGCGCTTGGCGGCAATTATTTCTGGGCGCTGCGCACCGAGCTGCAATTCCCTCTGGGCCTGCCCGAGGAATACGGCATCACCGGCGGGCTTTTCGCCGATGCCGGCTCGGTCTGGGGGCTGGACCGGACCAGCGGCACCAACGGGGTCGAGGTCGACGACGGCATGAAGGTCCGCGCCGCGGTCGGCGCCTCGATCTTCTGGACCACGCCGATCGGGCCGCTGCGCTTCAACTTCGCCAAGGCCCTCAAGAAAGAGGATTACGACGAAGAGCAGTCCTTCGACCTGACGATTTCGACCCGGTTCTGATGGCAGGGGGACGCGGCATCGCGGCGCTGGCCCTGGCCGCGCTGCTGGCGGTGCCGGCGCGCGCGCCCGCCCAGCCCGTGCCCGAGCAGCCTTCCGGGCAGGCCGGGACGCCCACGCCCGAGGCGGCGCCCATCGTGGTCGAGACGCCGCCCCCGAACGGCCAGGCGGTGCTGCCGGTCCTGACGCTGGACCAGGATGCGCTGTATCTGCATTCGCGCTGGGGCCAGCGCGTGCAGGCCGAGCTGGAGCGGCGCGGAAGCGAGATCGCGGCCGAGAACGAGCGGCTGGTCGAGCAGTTCGCCGCCGAGGAGCAGGAGCTGACGGCGCTGCGCCAGACCCTGCCGCCCGACGAGTTCCGCAAGCGGGCCGACGAGTTCGACAAGCGCGTGGTCGAGGTGCGCCGCGCCCGCGACGCCGCCCCCCGCGCCTTGCAGGCCGAGGCCGAGGAAGAGCGCCAGGCCTTCTTCCGCGCCGTGCTGCCGGTCCTGGCGGCGGTGATGCGCGAGCGGGGCGCGGTGGTGGTGCTGGACCAGCGCGCGATCTTCGTCGCCTCGCAATCCATCGACGTCACCGAGGTGCTGATCGAGCGCATCGACCGCGAGATCGGCGCGGGCCCGCTGGCCGATCCGCCCAAGGCCGATGCGCCGGTGCAGAGGGGGAACGGCGCGCCGCAGGATGGCTCGGGACAGGACGGGCAGGACGCGCGGGCGCCGGGTGACGATGCGGCGCGGGATGATGCGGCCCCCGAATCCCCGGCGGCACCCGAACCCGACCCCCAGCCGGGGGACGGCGCGGGCCCGCTGGCCGACCCGCCCAAGGCGGATGCGCCGGTGCAGACGGGGAACGATGCGGCGCAGGATGGCTCGGGACAGGATCTGTCGGTGCCGGGAGACGATGCGGCGCGGGACGATGCGGCCTCCGAGCCCCCCGCGGCACCCGACCCCAGGCCCGGCGGGGCGGAGGAATAAACCCCCACCCGCCCGCGGCAGGTGTGGCTGCTATCCGACCCTGCGGTCCAGATCGCCGATCCGTTCCGTCAGCAGCGCGAAGAAGGCATCGGCCTCGACCTCGCGGATGAAGGTGGCGTTGGGCGTCCGGCCGCTGACCCGCCACCAGTCGGCGACTGTCATGCCCAGGGTGTATTCGCCCTGGGTCTCGATCTCGACATTGATATAGCGGCCGGTGAACAGCTCGGGCTTCAGCAGCCAGGCGATGGTGCAGGGGTCGTGCAGCGGCGCGCCCTGGCTGCCGTATTTCTCGCGGTCATAGCGTTCGAAGAAATCGGTCCAGCTGGCGACGGCCTGGCCGACGCGACCCATGGCGCGCATGCCCTCGACCCAGGCGCGGCTGGTCAGGGCGCGATGCGTCACGTCGAGCGGCATCACCGTCAGCGGTGCGCCGCTGGCAAAGACGATCTTCGCCGCCTCGGGATCGACATGGATGTTGAACTCGGCGGTGGGGGTGATGTTGCCCACCTCGAAATAGGCGCCGCCCATCAGCACGATTTCCTGCACCCGCGGGATGATGTCGGGCGCGCGCAGGAAGGCGGTGGCGATATTGGTCAGGGGGCCGATCGGCACCAGCGTCACGCTGCCCGGCTTTTCGCGGCGCAGGGTCTCGATCAGGAAATCGACGGCATGGCCGGGGGCGAGCGGCATGGTCGGCTCGGGCAGGGTGACGCCGTCGAGCCCGGTCTTGCCATGCACATGCTCGGCCGTGATCAGCTTGCGGTGCAGCGGCGCGTCGCAGCCGGCATGGACCGGCAGGTCGGGTCGGCCGGCCAGTTCGCAGACCATCCGGGCATTGCGCTGGGTATGGTGCAGCGGCACGTTGCCGGCGACCGCGCCGAGGCCCAGCACCTCGATCTCGGGGCTGGCCAGGGCCAGCAGGATCGCCACGGCATCGTCCTGGCCGGGGTCGGTGTCGATGATGATCTTGCGCGCCATGGGCTGTCCTTCGCTGCGTCCCGGCCCGCAGGGAAGCCCGGCCGGGCGCGGGATGCAAGCCCCCTAGTCGCCGGCCGGTTGCAGGTGGGTGATGCCCGCCGCCGCCGCCCGCGCCAGCGCCGGGTCCAGCGACATGACCACGTATTCGCCGCGCCGCCACAGCTCGGCCATGTCGTCGTAATGGCGCGAAAAGGGATGGCCCGATTGCCCGGTCGAGATGACGAAGACCGAGCTGTCGGGGTCGGCCAGGTCATAGACGCCGCGATAGGCGGCCCCGGTCACGTTCAGCCAGGGATTGCGGCCCCGGCCCAGGAAGCCGGCATGGGCGATCGTCGCCTCGCCGCCCGAGGTCGGCTGGATCAGGTTCACGATATAGGAGATGCCGCGCATGTCCCCCAGCGCCGGGTGAACATGGCGGGCGCGGTGCAGGTCGCCCCAGCGCCAGCTGGCAAGGTCGGGGCCGAAGCGCGCCACCAGGTCCAGCAGCGCCGCGTCCAGCGCCTGCCGGGCGATCTGGGTGCAGGTCTCGACAGGGGCGGACTGGCGGATGTCGCACCATTCCGAGGCGCCGCCGGCGTCGCGAAACACCCGGTCGATGAAAACGGGGAACAGCTCGGTCAGGTCCTGCGCCAGCGGGCCGAGGTCGTCGCGCACCAGCCGGTCCTGCAAGGCCCGCATCCAGGCGGCATAGATCAGCGGCTCGGGCAGATGCTCGCTCATCGCGCCGTCCCAATTGGCCAGCAGCGCCAGCGCATCCTGGCGCAGCCGCTCGGGCGTGCCCTGGGCCGCGGGTTCGCCGGTGAACCACAGCTCGGCCCCGACCAGCGGCAGCAGGCCGCGGGCCACCGGGCTGACGATGTCGGTCTGCGCGGCGATGAAGCTGTCGCGCGAATGCACCTCGCGCGATTCGATCAGGTGGCGCAGCCGGCCCAGTCGGTAGCCGTCGGCCCGGTCGTGGCCCAGCCCGGCCCAGCCCGGCTCGGCCGCGCCGGTTGCGGCGACGATGCCGCTTTCGGGGCTCAGCTCGGCCAGTTCGGACGGTGCGGGGTCGAGCCCCTGCCAGCGGTTCTGCACGACCCAGCCTGGCGCGGGCATGCGTCCCGCCGTCTGGTGCCCGGCGGGACGCTGCGGCAGGGCGCCGGCCAGCACCTGGCCCACGCCCCGCGCATCGGCCAGCGTCACCGTCAGGGCCGGGGCGACCATGCCGCGCAGCGCCTGTGTCGCCGCCTGGCGGTCCTGCGCCCGCATCAGGCCGATCAGCGCCGACATGCTGCGGTCCTCGCCATGGCCGCCGGTCCAGGACAGCGCCGCGACATGGCCGGCCGGCAGGATGCTGGCAAGGTCCAGATGCGCGGCGGGGATGACCGGGCCGTTCTCGGTCTCGCGCAGGGTGATGGTCTGCGGCTCGGCGCCGCGGATGCGCAGGGTCTCGCGCCGGGTCGCGAACTCGGTCCAGCCCTGCGCGCCGCGATAGCGGTTGGGATCGCCGGGCTGGACCTCCTCGATATACAGGTCCTGGTCGTCGATCCAGGCCGGGGTGATGCCCCAGGCCAGGCCGGTATTGCGACCCGACAGCACCGCGGGAATGCCGGGGATGGTGCCGCCGATCACCCCGCCCGAGCCAAGCTCGATCCGTGCCAGATACCACAGGCCCGGCGCGGTCAGGGCGAATTGCGGGTCATTGGCCAGCAGCGCCCCTCCCGCCGCCGTGCGGCCGGCCGCGGCGGCAAAGCCGTTGGCCGAGGCCCCCGCCGCCGGCGCCAGATAGCCGGCCAGCGTCGCCGTCCAGTCCCGCGGCCCGGCGCCGCGTTCCGGGGCGGCAAAGCGGGCGCCCGGAAAAAGCGCGGCATAGCCGGGCAGCGGCGGCTCGCCCGGCATGGCGACCAGATCCTGCCCGCGTTCGGGCGCGGCCAGAGACAGCCGCGCGCGCAGCACCTCGCGGCGCAGCTGCACGCTGGACGAGGCCGCCAGCAGCTTCAGGATCGCCAGCGAATCCGCCGGTTCCCAATAGGCGATGTCGTCGGGATAAAGGAAGAACTCCGGCGCCCCGCGCCCGCGCGCGCCCAGGTTGACCTGCTCGATCCAGGCGTTGATGCCCGCGGCATAGGCTTGCAGCGCGTCCAGCACCTCGGGGTCCTGGGCCTCGAGCGAGGCGCGGGCATTGCGGTAAAGCCCCAGCCGGCGTGCCAGGTCGTCGGCGGGCAGCGCGCCCATGCCATAGATCTCGGCCAGCCGGCCTTGGGCCGCACGGCGCAGCACGGTCATCTGGAACAGCCGGTCCTGGGCATGGGCAAGCCCGAGCGCAAAGAACACGTCGCGGTCGCTTTGGCCGAAGATATGCGGCACGTCCTCGGTCGTGCGCACGATCTCGACCGGGGCCGAGATGCCCTGGACCGCATAGCTGCCGTCGTAATCGGGCAAGGAGCGGATGGCGAAATACCAGGCCAGCGTCACCAGCGCCAGGGTCAGCAGGATCAGCCCGACCGTCAGGCGCACAAGCCAGCGGAAAAGTGTCACCATGAAAAGGCACGGTCCCGAGCTTGGGCACGAGAGGTTGACCCCCGCGCCGGGTGATGAAATTCATCGGGGTGAATAGGGCAGGGCGCGGGCCGGATCAACGCGCCTTTTCGACACGAAAGGGAGAATCTGATGGCGCGGGTGGCATTTCTGGGACTTGGGGTGATGGGCTTTCCGATGGCGGGCCACCTGGCCGCGGCCGGGCATGAGGTGACGGTCTGGAACCGCAGCCCCGCCAAGGCCGAGGCCTGGGCCGCGCGCCACAAGGGCCGCCTGGCCGCCACCGCACGCGAGGCGGCCGGGGGCGTCGAATTCGTCATGGCCTGCGTCGGCAATGACGACGACCTGCGCCAGGTCTGCCTGGGCGAGACGGGCGCCTTTGCCGGCATGGGCCGGGGCGCGGTCTTCGTCGATCACACCACGGTCTCGGCCGCGGTCACGCGCGAACTGTCCGCGGTCGCTGCCGAGGCCGGGCTGGGCTTCGTCGATGCGCCGGTCTCGGGCGGGCAGGCGGGGGCCGAGGGCGGCCAGCTTTCGGTGATGTGCGGCGGCGCGCAGGCCGATTACGACCGCGCCGAGCCGGTGATCGCCGCCTATGCCAAGATCTGCAAGCTCATGGGCCCCTCGGGCGCGGGGCAGCTGACCAAGATGTGCAACCAGATCGCCATTGCCGGGCTGGTGCAGGGCCTGTCGGAATCGCTGCATTTCGCCGAAAAGGCGGGGCTGTCGATCCCCGAGGTCGTCGAGGTGATCAGCCAGGGCGCCGCCGGCAGCTGGCAGATGGCGAACCGCCACCAGACCATGGCCGAGAACCGCTTCGACTTCGGCTTTGCGGTGGACTGGATGCGCAAGGATCTGGGCATCTGCCTGGCCACCGCCGACGAGACCGGGGCAAGCCTGCCGGTGACGGCGCTGGTCGACCAGTTCTACAAGGAGGTGCAGGCCATGGGCGGCGGGCGCTGGGACACCTCGTCGCTGATCGCGCGGCTGCGCCGGTGACGCCCGTGCTTGCCAAGGACGCCGGGATCGCGCTATCAGCCGGCACGGGGGCGGTTAGCTCAGTTGGTAGAGCGTCTCGTTTACACTGAGACGCTTGACCGCGAAGCGCCCGGAAACTAAAGGCAAAATCACGGCTTGTTCCCAATTCTGCAAGCCGTGTTCCCAATCGGGGCGGTAGCTCAGCGGTAGAGCGACACGTTTACACCGTGTTGGTCGGGGGTTCGATCCCCTCCCGCCCCACCATTTTCACGCCTCATCCTGCTCCCCGATCCATGCCGGCGTGCTGCCGATCTCGGGGATCAGCAGCAGGGTTTCGGCGTTCATATGCTCGACCTCGGCCCGGCGCGCGTAGTGCTTCGCCATCTTCTCGGACAGGTGGCCCAGCATCGATTTCACCCGCTGGATGCCGCCGAACACCTCGGGGTTCCTGGCCACGGCATTGGCGATCTGGGTCGCGTTCGTGTGCCGCAGGCCGTGGAAGGTCGGTGCGAACGCCCCCTCCTCATATTTGTCCTTTCGATCCGGTCTCAGCTTAAGGCGAATCAGTTCGGTTCGCCATGAAGCTCCGAAGCCGCTGCTCGTCCACGGCCGGCCGCGCGAGTTGGTCAGCAGCGGGCGGCGCGGATCCACGACGCCGGCCTTTCGGCGCCCGGCACGCTCCATGTCCAGGATCGACAGCACCACCGGGTGCAGCGGAATCGGCGTAGCGTTGCGGGTCTTGCCCTGCTGGAGATACCAGGTCCCGCCGTCAATCCGGCTGTCGCTCAGGCGCAGCACCACGTCGCCGCGCCGCTGGCCGGTGTAGATGGCGACCAGGGCGACCTTGACGATCTCCCGCTTACCCTTTCCGATCAGCGTTTGCAGCGCATCCTCCGGCCAGGGCTCATAAGCCCCCTCGCTCTGCACGCGATCGATCCCGCTGCACGGGTTGGCATCGACAAAGCCGCGCGGCTTGCTCCATGCAAAAACAGCGCTGATATCGTCCAGTCGACGGTTGGCCGTGGCCGGTCGATCCGCGAGGCTGTCATAGAGCGCCTGCACATGGATCGGCCGGATCGCCCCGGCCTCGAAGCTGCCCCAGCGCGCTTCCATCAGCGCCAGCGCCAAATCGCGCATCGCCTTGGACTGTCTGGGCAGCGTCTTATACCGCTCGCTGTCCCGGTGCTGGCGAATCATGGCGGCGATGCCTGTCGGACTTTCGGCCTCGCCAGGTGCCGCACCAAACACCTTGCGGTGCGCATCGTCATATGCGGCGCGGTATTCGGCCGAGAACGGGTGCGGCAGCGGCGCCCGCTCCTCTTTGCCGTTACGCACCACCCTGAAATAGAAGAACTCCCGGCCGGCGCGAACCTTGCGCTGCACGTATTTTTCAAGCCTCAGTTCAGCCGCCACGGCTCGCCCTCAAGATCGGATCGTCATCGCCCTGATCCTCGGGGGCGATCCGCTTCTCAACTTCCGCCCATTTCCATCGCGAGGAAACCCCGATCTTCACAGGCCGGGGCAGGTGGCCTTTGCGCACCCACTCCCACAGCGTGCTCTCGCTGATATCGAGCATCTCGCAAAGCGTCCTGGAGCCGACATAGGCGATAATGCGCGGCTCCAGGGTGACGCGCTCGGGCACTGTCGCTGGCTGAATGTGCTGGTGCTTGCCCATCACGCCATCCTCCTCTCTTCTTCGATCAACAGATGCTGGCAGGTCATTCCCCGCCCCCTTCGATCGCCGTCGGCGCGCTGACATCGCGCGCGGCGGCCTCGATCGTCTTCACCGCCTGCATGTAGAGCCGGACGCCGTTGAACATCTGCTTTGCTAGCGCAGCGCGGGCGAGAGCCTCGTTCGGACTGATCTTGCCGTCGCGCAGCTGCTGGAGGTCGGCGGCAAGCCCGAGGATGATATCCCGCAGTCCCAGGCTGTCTGCGACCGGCGTGCTGACATAGTCCCGCTCAGCCATAGCGAGCCTCCTGATAGATTTTCCGATTGGCTTCGTCGGCAATGACCTCGGCTAGCGCGCCGATCTGCTTGACGATCCGCATGTCCGGGTTCCGGTTGATCGGGCCGGTGCGATAGGAGTGCTGTTCGCATCCCCAGCAGATCGGCGGATAGTCCGTTTGCGCAGGGTCTTGCCAGCGCAGCGGCCGCTGCTTGCCGCAGATGGCGCATTCGAAGGGATCAGGGCGGGGCGGATATATCGGCATTATGCCTGGCCCTCCTCGCTGTCGATGTTGGTGAGCACCGGCCGGAAGGTCACCGCGACCACCCACGGGTTGCTGGCCCAGGGCGCGCGCTCGGCGTTCAGGCTGTCCCAGAGAACCTCGAATGCATCAGTCGCCTTATGGTGCCAAATGCCCGCCCGCACCGCGCCCTTACTGACGGTATGGTCGTAGTAGCCCCTGCCACTTTTCAGCCGCTCGATGCCCTCGGCCCGCGCATCGTCCTCGCTGATGTCCTGCAGCCGCTGCACGCGCACATCGGTGACGTGCAGGGTCAGGCGGCTGGCCCAGCGAGGCATGTGGATGCCGGGGCGTAACTTTCCGGCACGGATCATCATGCAGGCGGGCTCGATGATCCAGTCATTCGCCGGATACCCACGCGGCTCATAGGGCGAGCATTTCGAGGGTGCAACATGATCCATCTGGGCATCAAGGCACCATGCCTCGCGCACCCAGAGGCGGTCGCCGGGGGCGAAGCGCGGAACGACATGCAGGCCGCCCGGCATGTCCAGATCCTCGGTGAACCAGTAGTGCCCGGCCTCGGCGGCCGCCCGGCGGCGCTGGTCAAGATGCCAAGCAGGGTCCACATTGAGGAGACGCCGCGTCTGCGTCTTGCCGGTGCCGGGCGCCGCGATCTCGCGCAAGATGGCGCGGACCATGGGGGCGGAAAAGAGGATGGGACGGTCAGCCATCACCGCTCTCCCGCCAAAACGGCCCGGTCATGTTCCGCCTGACGTTCTTCCGCGGACGGGAAGAACACAGCGGCGTGCCGGTTCAACACGTCGGCCACCTTCAGCATCGTCTCTTCGGGATCGGCCCACATATCCTGCGGCATCAGCAGCAGCGGTGCCCGCAGCGGAATGGACGTGCGGCCATCTGCCGTGCGGCGCGGCTTGTCGCCGCAGTAGATCGCAAGGGCGCCGCGAGTCGGTATCGTGCAGGACGTGGGCAGCACGGTGAAATAGTCGTCGTCAGCCATCGCCCACCTCGCATTCCTCCGGCTTCTCTCCCTCCGCGGTCGGCGGAAACCCCGTGCCGCGCAGCCATTCCCATTCCGCGTCGGTGCCGAGGAATTCGACCCATTCGCCTTCGCCGCGCATCTGGCCGGGTCCGGGCTGCTTGATCCAGCGATCAGACATGGTCCCGGCCCTCCGCCTGCGCGCGCAACTCCGGATCGAGCGGATCAAGCCCCTTCTCGGCCCGCCACGGCTCAAAGCAGTGATCGCCGTCCAGGACCATGCGCATTGCCATGACCGCGACCTGCACGGCCTCCTTGCGCACCCGGTCCGCGCTTTCCTCAAACGTGGCCGTCGCCAGTTCGCCGACCTCCTCGACCAGAGCGGCGAAGGTGACGTTCTTGCCGGGGAATTTCGCGCGGGCGCGGGTAAGCTCGGCGAGGATTTCGCCGGCCAGGAGTTCCTCGCGAGTTGCTAGGCGCGCATTTTCCCCCTCGCGCCCCGGCGCCTCCTCGGCCGGCCCCTGCCAGGTACTGCGGCCGATCTCGACAGATACGATGGGGCCGGTCATGCCCGGCCCTCCGACAGTGCGCGCAGGGCGAGCGTGATGATCTGCTTCATTGCAGTCCAGGACACCGACCGCTTGTAGCTCGCTTCCTCGCCGTCCTCGTCGGTGTATTCGATGGTCTCCGTCACCTCGCCCATCAGGACGGGCTTTAGGTGGTCGAAGACCGGATTCGGGCAAGCATCCAGCAGCACCTTCGCCGCCTCCGCGATCCCCGGTGCCAGCTCAGCGCGCTGGTTCCACCGCCTCGTGCAATCCGCCTTCGCCAGGGCAAACCGCACATCTGGGCCTCCCTTGGCCGAGCCGACGACATCCTTCGTCCACCGTGGCGTCATGATGGTGTTGCACGCGAAGTTGTTGCACCGGACGGCCGCGCCGGTGTAGCTCGCGGTCCCGCCGCAGAACGGGCAGGGAAGAAGTTCTGTCCCGATCATTGGAATTGCACCCCCGTGACCAGAACCGCGCGATCATCCTCGGCCAGGCAGCGGCACCACATTTCGTCGAATTCGGCCGAAGATCCGCTGTTGCGGATCCAGAAGCGCGTCACCTCGAAATCCTCAAGGGGCAGATCGTCCTCGGAGTAGTCGGCATAATATGCTGCCGCTTCGAGGATCCGCTCGCGCGTGATCGTTTCGGGCCGCACGTCGCCCCAGGCAAAGCACGCCCAAGGTTCGCCATCCGCGTCGGTAAAGAACTCAAGGCGATGCGCCGTGTTCATAATCGGTGCCTCCTGACAGCTGACCATTCTGGATGGCCGCCCGCGCGGGGCGACACACCGGAAGGGTCAGGAAAACCGGCCCATATAGACCGGCAGGCCGGTCTCCTCGCTGGCCGCGGTGGCGATCTGCGTGAAGTGCGCGCGGCGCTGGTATTCGACGCGATGCCACTGGAAGCCCAACCCGACACCACCGCCACCAGCCGCGCGCCAGCGGAACAGGCAGGTCAGTTCCTCGGGCTCCTCGCCGTTGTAGATCGGGATCGAGAGAGTGAACTTCTCGGGGATGATCACCCCCTCCTGAACCTTGGTATCGCTTTCGAACACAAGCTTGCGGTCGCCATTGTCCAGGCGCACGGCGGATTTGTAGACCTGCCCCACCGTCGCCTCGAAATCCCGGCTGATCTCGATCATGGTCGCGGCTTCGGGCGTGCCGACATCGACGCTGTTCTCTTCCAGGAACCGCGCAAAATCCGCCTGCGGATGGATCTTGCCCTCCATCTCGTCCCAGCGGGAAAACTCCTCGGATGGCCGCAGGGCGAGCGTCACGGCATGGGCATTGTGGCCCGGTTCCGGGAAGGCTTCGCCCTGGTTGTGCTCATGCCAGTCCAGCCGAGCCGAGATCGTCAGCGCGTCGAAGTCCGCGATGATGATGGACCGCCCGGACTTGTAGCGGTTGGCATAGGCCGAGAGCGACGCGCGATCATCGACGGTGACCGTCTGGCGCACACGCGAGGCCAGCCGATTGGGGTCGCTGATGTCATGCAGCTTGATGCGCTCGGGCAGGGCCGCCCAGGTGCGGCCGTCCGGGCCGTCGATCACCGGCGATGCGATGCGTGCGGCTTCCATCGCCGCGTCGAGAGCCTTCTGGGGTTCGGCCTCGAACACGACATAGGGCGGGGTTCCGGGTGCTTGTGCCATGGTGCCTCCTTTGGCGATAGGCGTGGATCAGGATTCGCTGGAACGGCGGCGCTCCAGCTCGTCCTCGAAATCCATCTGGTTGGGATCGCGCCGGGTCAGCCGGCCATCGTCGGTCGCGAAATAGATGCCGGTGCCCATGCTGCGCGTCGGCTTCTTGATGGTGATATCGGGCACCACTTCGAGCTGGCCGGCCTTGTTCACCTTGATGCTGACCTTCATCGACAGGCTGCCGCCGTTGCCGGTCTCGCGGATCGCCTCAATCAGCTCGGACAGCTTCTGATCGCCGGTCTCCAGCAGCTCGCCGCGGCGAAAGCCCTGGATGAATTCGAGGAAGTTGAGCTCGTGGCGGGCCATGCCTCAGGCCTCCTCGTCCTGCTCGATCCGCGCGCGGACGAAGCAATCCTTGGCCTCGACCAGCTTGCGCATCCCGGCGGTCTTCTCGGCACCCTCGGCAAGCGTGCCGTCCATCTCCTGCGCCAGAGCGTCGATGGGCTTCACCACCGCCTGCAGATGCGGCGGCAGGTGATCGTGGCGGAGCCACTTCAAAAGGCGGTTCATGCGTTTCTCCTATGCAAAGCCCGGAACCGCCGGGCACGGTGTGAAAGGAAAGGTGCTGGCCGCCCTGGACACGGGAGGGAGGGAGGAAGCTCAAGCCAGAGCGGCCAGCCAGTAAGGGTGCGACGAAAGCAGCCAGGCACACCCAACTCGACGAAGGACCGAAGCCCTCCGACAATCTCAGACCTGATCGGCAAGCACCTTGCGGGCTTCGACCAGCAATTCGGAATTTCCCAGATGCGCCAGCTGCTCGGTCATGCGCCGAACCAGATCCCGCAAGCGCAGGTTCTCCTCGATCAGCGCAGGCGCGCGCTCGGCCATCAGCTGCGGGTCCAGGATCGTCACGGCCGAACTCCCGCCCGCTCCGACAGCGCCACCCAGCCCGCCTCGCGAGCCTGCACGGCTGTCGGCGACAGCAGGTCCAGCACCGCGCCCCAGTCGATCTGACCGAGCAACACTCCGATCCCGATCCCCAGGATCACAAGCAGCACCACGCCGAGCCAGACAAAGACCACCGCCCAGGACACCGGCCGCCGCTGATCGGGTTCGCCCCAGCCAAGCCCGGCCTCGGGAACGCCACGGATGCGCACCAGATCGTCGGGCGCATGGTCATGCACCGGCACACCAGCCCCGCGCCGATAATGCATCCCGCGCAGAGCGATCTCCTCGGCCTCTGCCTCGACCCGCCGCCGGCGCGCATCCAGAGCCGAGCCGTGATTGCGAGCGGGGGTCATGCTGCACCCCGGCGCTTAAACCGGACGGCGGACACATCAACCAGGTTGATGGCCACGGACCGCTCGGGCTGGCGAATGGCCGCAAAGCAGTTCGAAATTCCGTCCATGGGCATGTTGGCCAAGTGCCCAAACAGCGTGTCAGCGTCCTTCGCGCTGACGTTGAGGATCGTGAGATCCTGCCCATCGCGAAAACGAACCATCAAATCACCAGCAGCCGAAGCCTCGGCCGCCTGCGTCTCGGTCTTGAGGGGTGCTGTCGTCACCAGAGGTCTCCCAGTCGGCGGGGTGCCGATGGACCGAATGTGCGATTATCGCATCATATGGTCAAGCATCAAAATGCGATAATCGCACTATTAGGGCTGACAGCCCGATTCGCGCTCGCTATCCTGCCAGCAGGGTGGGCGACGATGCGCACCTGCCAGCGCCGGGCCTCGGCGCATGAAAAAGCCCGCCGGGTAGCGGGCCTAGGGGTGCCTATGCGCGGTGCGGTTCAGGAGATTTTGGGCGCCATGATTGCGGCCGCACTGTTAGCGGGTGGTCCGGTGATTATCGTCTTCGCCGCCTCTGGCCAGGTCAACGAAGCGCCAAGCGAGCCAGAGCAAAAGCAGCAATACGATCTGTGCGCCTGCGACCCAGACGAGGGGATCGCTGAACAAGGCGTCGGTTTCATGCCGGTAGTAGCGGCGGACAAGCACGCTGCCTTCGGGCCATCTTGTATCTTCAGGGTTGATGGATCGGCGGATGATTGCCTAAAGTTCTTGATATGTTCTTGCGAGTCGGAGGGCGGGGTGACCGAAGAAGAGCTTAGGAAAGCGGTGGAAAGGGCCATCCTCAGTCTACCCCCTCACCGGGCCCATTGGTTGGCGGAGTGCTTTCGTCTCGCTCAACAAGAGATGGAGTTTGAAGCATCTCATCCAACTGCCTTTGTAGAAGCCGTAATCCATCGCTGTTCAGTTGATCGACCCCCCGCAGCAACACCTCCCGGTCGCGCGCTATGCCCTCATCGGCGATGATTCTGGCGTTGAAGAACGACAATACCTTCGGCACCTCATCTTGCTGAAGGAGGCGCTTCCCCGACATGATTTTTGACATCATGTTGCTTGCAATGCCGAGATGATCAGCAAGCCTCTTCTGTGTTCCGCGAGGCATTCCAGCTAGGCGCGCTCTAATCCAGTGGCGATCGATCTTCTCCATGGTGTGAGATGTTGCGGAAATCGCACGTGAATGATACGGGCGATTTTCGCACGATTGGCGGTTGACAAATGGTGCGATAATCGCATCATTTGTCGCCATGATGGAACCTGCGCACACAATCATTCAGATCTGCGGCGGTCCGCAGGCCGTTGCTGAGATGACCGGCCGCGACGTTTCGCGCGTCCGGCGATGGGCATATCCAAAGGACCGGGGCGGTGCCGATGGCGCGATTCCCGCGGACGTGCAAGGAAGGCTGCTCCAGCAGGCTGTGAAGCGCGGCATACCGCTTACCCCCGGACACTTTTTCCCCGATTTTATCTCCCCCACCTCCGAGGACGCGGCATGACTGTCCATCATCCCGCGCCCTCTTTCCGTTCTGGTGATCGTTCTTCTGCACGGGGACACAACAGCACAGGACCATCTGAAATGTCTTTCCGAAAATGCGGCGGCGAGGAGGCCGAGCGCGCCTGGTTCGCCGGGCTGCTCTGGCGGGCCTTTCCCGAGGCGCGGAGCGAGAACGAACTGGCCGAGCTTGCGGCCGAGGTTCTGACCTCGGACAGCCGTCCGGTGACCTCTCGCACGGTGCGCAACTGGCTGCGCCGCGAGAACGCCCCGCATTTCCGCTATGTCCTGAAGGTGATCGCGTTGGTCGGCGCCGAAGCCGTGTTCCAGGTCATCGATCCGGAGGTGCAGTGATGCGGGTCTGGTGGCGCATCGCCCAGCGGTATTACGCGGCCCGCCATCGGCGGGCCCTGCGGCTGGCCGGCGAGTCCTCGGCAGCGGCGGATCGATTCAAGTCGCAGTCGGAAAAGTTTTTCAGCAAGATCAAGGGGGCGCGGAAGCAATGAGCAGTTCGCGCAAAGGCTGTGGCGGCGGCCTCTACATCTGGAAAGGCCAGCAGTATCGGGGCGCGGCCGCCGTGGCCGAGGCTGCGGGTGTCAATGCGCGCACTGTGCTTTATCACCTCGACCGGCATGGTGATCTTTCTCGCCTCGGCATCGGCTCGGGCGGCCACAACCAGAAGCCCGGCCGTCGCGGCAGGCAGGTGTCTTTGTGCGGGCGTCGGTGGAACTCCATCCAGGCGATGGCGCATGATCTCGGCATCAGCAGCAAGGCGGCGCATCGCTATATCAGGGCCGGAAATGTTGATGGGCTGATACGTGCCCTGATGGCCAAGCAGGTCGGCGGGGTGCCGGCATGATCCTGGCGGGGCCCTCCTCAGTGCGCCGCATGGATTTCCGCGCGCGCGGCCGAGGACAGGAACGCGCTGCGCGTCATGCCGCGCCGCGCCGCCTCGGCGTCGATGGCGTCCAGGAGGCCAGGGTCCAGGGAAATGTTCACCCGCTTGGGCGATCCGCGATCCAGAATCAGCGCCACATGGGCGATCTGTGCGCCCTCGCGCCATTCGGCAAGGTCGGGATCGGCCAGGATGTCGTCTACACTGCGGGGGGCCGGGACGTCGAGGCCGTCCTCGCGCATGCCCTGGACATGGAAGGCCAGTGCCCGCTCGCCGCGCTGGATGGCCTGTTCAACGGTGTCGCCGTCCGAGATGGCGCCGGGGAAATCGGGAAAGCTGATGCCGAAGCCGCCGGCTTCATCGGTGTGCAGGAAAGCAACGTAACGCATGGTGGTCTCCTTTCAGCGCCATCCGGCCTGTCGATAGATCGACATGACGGTGCCGGCCTTGATGTCCTTGTTCGGGTGCGGAACGGTCACGCGGCCGGGCTTCTCCGGGTGCTTGAACTGCCAGTGATCGCCCTTGACCGCGACCCGGACCCAGCCGTCCGCCTCAAGCATCTTGATCAGCTTCCGGCTGTTGCGTTCCATTCCCGCCCCTCTTTCTTGTGTATAGTGATACACAACAGCGCCGGACAATGCAAGGCGCTTGTGTTTTATGATACACAATATCAGGGGCGAATCTGCCTCTCCGTGTTGGATCGGGCGAACTGCCCCCAAGCTTGCCGCCCGATCCTTTTTTATGGCAGCGGAGCGAACCGCCGCCGGCACTCAAAACAGCGAACCTTGGCCTTGGCCACCGCCGCTCCTGCCATTGCCATGGCCAAGCGCTTCGTTTACCCGGCCTTGGTTGGTTCCGAGCATTGCTGCAATGTGTTGCTGCTTGAGGCCTTGCTGGTAGAGCAGGCGAGCGGTTGCTGCCTCCTTGTCGTCAAGGCTGGACCGCTGAACCGTGATGTGGTTCAGCAAGACACCCGTTTCCGGGTGATAGTAAGTGGCCATGGTTTTTCCTTTCACATGGCTGCTCTGGGGCCGTCCTTTGCTGCTGGGCGACGGCTTCACCCGCAGGGCGACTCGTTGGCGCGAGTCGTCCTGCATCTCCCATTGTCTGGCACGAAGAGGGAACAGTTCAATCCATATTTAGTGGATGGATCATGTGCAGCCCCAAGCTTCTGGGGTGTTCGTCGCCTGAACGGGTGCGGACGAGGTGTAGAATGACCGCGCCCTCCGCCAAGCCGCTTTTCCGGGCCATCAGCGGCCAGGGTGCGACGGTCAAGGAGCCGCTGACGCTGATGCCTGAGGCCCCGATCCATGTCCGGCCGCGTGTCGAGGTGCGCCGGGCCGAGGATTTCTATCCGACCGGCCAACCCGAGGCGGTGCGCGGCCTGCTGGCGCGCGATGGCGCCCGGATTCGCGAATGCGGCGGCGTCTGGGAGCCGGCCTGCGGCGACGGGGCGCTGGTGCGTGAGATCCGCGCCGCCGGAATCGCCTGCCATGCGTCCGACCTGATCGACCGCGGTTGCGATGGCGCGGTCGTTGCTGACTTCTATTCCTTCGACCGCAGCCCGGCGCGGGCGATCATCACCAATCCGCCGTTCTGCGAAATCAACGCGCGGGACGGACATGGCCGCTGGCTGCGCCATACGCTGGACATGCCAGGCTGGGATTACCTCGCGCTGCTGCTGTCCTGGGACTGGCCAGCGGCGCGGGCCAACGGGCTCGGCGCGCTGCTGGACGCCCGGCCGTTCTCCTACTGCTATCTGATGCGCTGGAAGCTGGATTTCACCGGCGAGGGCTCGCCGCCCCAGCGTAATGACTGGTTCATCTGGGACCGCAATTGGCAGGGCACGGAACCGGCATTTCGGTTCATGAACCGCGAGGACGGCCAGGCGCTGCATCAGGGGGTGCTGCTATGACGATGGACGCCATCGAGGCGCTGACCAATGCGGTGATCGGCCTGGCGGCAAGCTGGCTGGTAACCTGGGCCGTTTTGGGGTTCTCGCCTGCCGCCAGCGCCGGGATCACCGGCATGTTCTTCGGACTGTCCACCGTCCGCACATTCGTGCTGCGTCGCGTGTTCCGCCGGATCGGGCGCGGAAGGGGGTGCTGACATGAGAAAGCACCGTGACAGGCTCGGCAACGCATACCGCAAGGGCGGGCGCGATGGCATCCGCGATCTTCGCGACGACCTCCTGGCGCTGCCTGAGCCGATCACCCACGCCGACGTGGTGCGGGTGACGGCGCTGAACATCTCCCGCCCGAAATTTCAACGCATCGACCGCCGCGCCCAAGGCGCGGGAAGTGTCGATCACCAAGAGGAAGAGCATGGACCCGATTGCTGATTTCTGGGCCTATCCGCTGCGCCATGGCGACCGGCTGCAAAGCTACGACTGGATGCCGCTCTATGTGGATCGCCTGTTGTCGTCGCATTTCGTGGCCTCGGCGATCTACAACGGCCGGCGGCAGGATATCAGCACCGCGCTGCTGCTGTGGGCCGCCAGCATGAAACAGGATCCTGCCGGCACGCTGCCCGACGACGATATCGAGCTGGCGCAGCTGGCGCGGTTCGGGACCGATATCGAGGGCTGGCGCGAGGCCCGCGCCGGTTCCCTCTATGGCTGGCGGCCGGTGCATATCGACGACGCGCCGCCAGGTGCGCGGCCGCGTCTCGGCCATCCGCTGATCGCCGAGATCGCGCGCGACCAGTTCTCCCGCAAGCGCGGGCGCGAGCGGGGCCGCGAGGTTGCGGCCTGGGCCACGATGAAATCGCGCGTCCGGTCCAAGCTTCGCGAGGCGAAACATCCGCGCATCGCGGAAAACGAGTTCGCAGTCGAGCAGATCGCGCAATGGCTGCGGGACAACGATCTCTATGTGACCACCGAGAACGTCCGGGTCGCGATGGAAGCCGTCATGGGCGGGCCGAAGGTGGTTTCGATGAACGGGTGAGGTGTCTGACGGTCGGGTGACCGTGGTGTAAAACGCTGTAATCGCGCTGAAATCAACTGAAATGAACTGTAATGATTACAGTTGATGACAGTCAGATTTCAGCATGATTTCAGGTCCGCAACTGTAATTGCCCTACAGGACAAGGACAAAACATCACACCGACAAGACACAGACATGAAAACCCTTACAGGCGGCAAGGGGGTCGCCTGTGGATAAGTCAGCAGGCTGGAGAAAAAGGGTGATGGGATGAACAGCGAGGAACAGGCACAGGGCGAAAAGCGCGTAATGCAGCTTCTGGTCGAGCCGCTGAAGAAGCGAGGGCTGGCGAAGCCGACGACGCTGACCGTTGCGGGTTTCGAGGAGATGGTCAGGGATATGTGCGCGCGCCTGGCCTATATGTCGGAGGCGAGCCTCATGGCTCTGGAAGAGCAGGTCGCCGCCAATCCGGGCGGGAAGGATCGCGACCGTTTCCCGATCGCCAACCTGATCCTCTCCTGGGCGGCGGACATCCAGCCGCCGGGCGACGGTGCATCGCCGTTGATCAGGGCCGTCTTTGCTCATGCCTGCGGGCAGGCGGCGCTGGCGGAGGGCTGGGCGCCGGAGCTGCTGGCCGAGTTGCGCAAGACGCGGCGCTGGCCGGGCGGGTGGGCGCTCAAGACTATTCGGGATGCCGCAGCCAGATCTGTGCAGCGACTGCAGGATCTCGACGCCCGGTTGGCGCGGGAAGGCGAACTCGCACCGGCGGACCGGGAATGGCGGGATCAACGCATCGCGGTGCTGCAGCGGTGCCGCGAAATCGCGGAAGGGCGGGCGTGATGAACGCGATGTGGCCGCGTCGCGCCGCGGTGCGCGAGATGACGATCCAGCAGGCGCTGGAATGGGCTTTCGCTGTCGAGCATGCCAGGATCGACTTCGACGAAACCGGGGCGCATGAGTTCGACCGGCCCGGTGTCGACACCATCTGGATCTTGCAGCGCCATCGGGAGCTTGGCTGCCGGGTCGATGGTGGCGGCACCAGCGAACCGCATCCCGATGCGCAGATCATCGCGGCTGCGGTCGAGGCGCTGCCGATCGGTGTGGGCGGGCGGCGCATGGCGCTGCTCGTTGCCGAATGCGCTCGGGCGCGGCGTGTGCCGGACTGGCGGGAGGATGAGAAGCTGGGCGTTTTGCCCTGCGGATGGGATATGACCGACGATGGCGAATGGTTGGCCGGCACGCGCAAGCTGGATGCCGTGACCTTTCGAGACGCAAAGAGCAGGACGAAAACCTATCGGCCGGTGATCTGTCCCATCAGCTATACCGGAACGGCTGCTGTCCTGGCCAATCGGCGTCGCGAGTATCTGGCATGGTATGGCGCGCTGCTGCACCTGCTGTCGACGTTGTCGTGGTGCAGCGCGTTCACCGCTATCAGGCTGGTGGACGGGCTTCCTGAACTCTCTCCATGGAATGCCTATTGACTTTCCCCTGGCTTCCTTGACATTGTGCCGTTACCACACGTGCGCCCGGAGGAGAAATCCTCGCGGGCGCTTCTCATTTCCGGGATACCCGAGCGCGCCCGCCGACAGGCGCGAGTGTATGGCTAGCTGCGGCAGCGGGGCGGCTGGCCGATATCAGAGGCAATCATGCTCAAGATCAGCGTCGATGATCGGGAGTTGCAGGCCAATATGTCCCGGTTGGCGGATCGCGATATCAACGTGGCCGCGACCTGGGCG
Source organism: Paracoccus versutus (assembly GCF_029909795.1). NCBI lineage: Bacteria > Pseudomonadati > Pseudomonadota > Alphaproteobacteria > Rhodobacterales > Paracoccaceae > Paracoccus > Paracoccus versutus. Next base: position 1,408,238 of record NZ_CP038196.1, on the reverse strand, counting down.
CTGAACGACACCGCTGCCGATGTGCTGAAGCATGTGCAGGACCGGATGGGCGAGGTCTTTGACCGACCGACCAGGTTCACGAAGAACGCCTTCACGATCAGGGGCGCGCGGCCCAGCAATCTTGAGGCCGAAGTGATCGAACGGCCCACGGTCGGAAAGCGCCATTACCTGAAGGTTCAGGAGTTCGGCGGTCAGCGCGGCCAGACTGGTCTGGAAGGTCTGCTGGATGCGCGGTTGGCATATACGGGGATCATCGCTGCCGCGGTTCCTGCCGGCGGCGCCAAGCTCGATGCGCACGGCAACTGGTCGACCGGAGAACGCAACCAGGCGCTTTCGGCGGTGCAGGCGCAGCGCGATACGACCTCGAACACCACGAAGGTGGCGCGGAAGCGCAACAAGCGCCGGGCCGGGTTCTTCGTTCCGCGCGAGGGATCGAAGCTTTCGCCGGGTATCTGGAAGCGGAACCCCGACGGGTCCATTGCCAAGGTGCTGCATTTCACCCGGTACATGCCGACCTATGACAAGCGGCTTGGGTTCTTCGACGGGGCCGAGGAGGTCTTTCGGGACCGGCTGCCGGGGCACCTGCGCCGGACCTTCGCGAAGATGGTCGAGCGGCGGGCCTCCCCCGACTGAAATCCGGTCGGGTCCTTCCTCGAAAACGATCTGTCGGGGGTCATTCGCGCCCCGATGCTCGAAAATTTTTTTAGGCCAGTGAAATCATGGAGATGGGGTTGTTGTTGGGGTCTGACGCGCCGGCGCCGGATGCTGCGCCAAAGCTTCTTGCTGTCGAGGTCGACGACGATCTTGCCGAAAAGCTGCGCCGCTTCCCGCTGCCGGACGGTGTGCTGGACGCGGACATGAACCAGGAAGAGATCGCCCAGGCGCTCTCGACCACCGTGAACACGATTTCGAAATGGATCCGCGACGGAATGCCGGTGGCGCAGGTGGGCGGCAACGGCCGTGCCTATGTGCTGCGCCTGTCGCATTGCTGGGCCTGGCGCCATGCCCGCGAGGCTGAGGCTGAGACCAGATCGCGGCACAATGAGAACCAGATCAACCTGTTGCGGGCGGAGTTTCTGGGGGTCGATGTCAACAACCCCGCCGCGCAGCTCAGCGCGAAAGAGCGCCGTGAACTGGCCGAAGCTGACATGCGATGGTCCGAGGCGCAGCGCAGGCGCGGCCAGCTGGTGCCGCTCACCGACGTGATCGAGCTGCTGGAAAGCATCGGAAAGATCGTTCGCGACGGAATCGAATCCATGCCCGACCGTCTGGAGCGTGAATTGGACCTGGCGCCGCCGGAGGTGGCGGCGGTGGGTCGTATCGGCGCCGACATCCTGAGCGCCATCGCGGACAGGATCGATGAAGAAGAATTGCAGGGCCGCGATCTGCCGGATGTGGAACCGGGGGCGCGGCTTCTGATCTGAGAGGGTATGCAGGGATGCGGACGCTCGACAGCTTCGAACCGTTGCCGCCCTATGCCGACCCGCGCGTTGCCCTGAAATTCGCGATTCCCGCCTGGCGGCCCGCTGAGAAGATCTCGGTCACCGAGGCCGCGGAAAAGTACATGCGGGTCAACGTCTCCGGGCAATGGCAGCCCTTCCGGCGTGACGTGACGCCTTATATGGTCGAGCCGACCGACATGATCGCGTCGCGCGCCTATCGCGGCATGGCGTTCTGCGGCCCGTCCCAGTCGGGCAAGACGCAGATGCTGCAATCCGCCATCACCTATACGATCTGCGCCGATCCGGGACGGGTGGCGCTGTTCCAGATGACGCGCGAGGCAGCGGCGGAGTTCGAGCGCAACAAGATCGCGCCGATGGTGCGCAACAGCCCGGAACTTCGCGCCCGGCAGGCGCAGGGCAGGGGGTCCGACAACATCTATCACAAGCTGTTCACGGGCGGTACGCAGCTGACCCTGGACTGGCCGACGATCACCAAGCTCAGTTCGGCGACCATCCGTCTGGTCCTGGGAACCGACTACGATCATTTCCCGGAAAGCATCGACGGCGAGGGCGATGCCTATTCGCTGATGCGGGCGCGGGCGCGAACCTATCTTTCGCGTGGCATGGTGGTTGTCGAAAGCAGCCCCGGCGCGCCGCTGAAGGACGAAGCGTGGAAGCCGGTCACGCCGCATGATTGCCCGCCCGTGGAATACGGCGTGCTGTCGCTCTACCCGCATGGAACGCGTGGGCGGTGGTATTGGCCATGCCCGATCTGCGGCGAGGAGTTCGAGCCGTCGTTCCGGCGCCTGCGCTATCCTGAAAGCGCGGACCCCATGGAGGCCGGCGAGGCGGCGCAGATGATCTGCCCACATTGCCGCCAGGGATTCGGCCACGAGTTGAAGCGCGAACTGAACTGTTCCGGCCGGTGGCTGCACGAAAGCAGCGTGCCGGGGCCGGACGGTTTGCCGGCCCTGGTGCCGATCGAAAGCGGGCTGGTTCGAAAGACGGACATGCTGAGCTATTGGCTCGACGGCGCAGCAGCGGCCTTTGCGTCCTGGCGCGAGTTGGTGACCCAATACCGGCAGGCGGTCCAGACATTCGAGGCCACGGGCGATGAGGAAAAGCTCAAGACGGTGATGAACACCGGCCTTGCGCAGCCGTATTTCCCGCGCTCGGCAATATCCGAACTGGAGGTGACCGTGCAGGGATTGCGCGAAAAGGCCCGCGGCATGGACCTGCCGAAGGGCGTCGCCCCGGCCTGGGCGCGCTATATCACGGTGTCCGTCGACGTTCAGGGAACCCGGTTCGTCGTCGGCGCGACCGCCTGGGGCGAGAACGGCCAGCATATGCCGATCGACCGGTTCGACCTGTTCCAGGCGCCGGGAGGCGACGAAAGGACGGTGAAGCCCTTCGAGATCGCCGAGGATTGGGTCGTGCTGGAGGCGCTGGCCGAGCGTAGCTGGCCGGTTGCGAACAGCACCGCACGGATGACGGCGGTTTCCATCGCCATCGACATGCATGGCGGGGGCGCGACCACCGATAACGCCTATCGGTTCTATCGCGGTCGACGCCGCGCGGGGCAGGGGCAGAGGTGGTATCTCACCCGCGGCGAGGGGGGCTTGAAAAAGCCGGATCGGGTCTGGCTGAAGGCTCCGGAAAGCGCCAGCCAGAAGGCCAAGCGCCGGCGCGTGGCCAAGGATATCAGAATCCTGTTCATGGCCACGGATCGGCTGAAGGATGCCGTCATGGCATCGCTGCGGGCGGATGCGGGGCATATCAACGCGTGCCTGATCCCGGAATGGATGGGCGATGATCACCTGACCGAATTCACCGCCGAACGCCGGCAGGATGATGGTTGGGCCAAGCGGCCCGGCATGGTGCGCAACGAAAGCCTGGACCATCTCGTCCAGGCGCGCGCGATGCATATCATCAAGGGCGGCGAGCGGATCGATTGGTCCGATCCCGTCGATTGGGCGTCGTGGGGCGAAAAGAACCCGCACCTGATCCTGGTCGCGATGGAAGCCGAGGCCGAAGCGCCCGCTGCCGAGCAAAACGAAACCGATGATGCGGCGACACCGTCGGTGCCGGCCACACCGCCGGCACGCCGGCCTGTCCATGCGGCCGCCGCGGCGCCTGGTCGCGGTGGCTGGATCCAGAAAAGAGGAAGGTGGCTCTGATGGCCTATACCGCAGCGGACCTTGCCGCGCTCAAGGCGAACATCGCCAAGGGGGTCACCTCGCTTGAGGTGGCGGGCGAGAAGGTCACCTTCCGCAGCCTCGATGAGATGCTGAAGCTTGCCGCCGTCATCGAGGCGGAACTGGATGCCGGCCTGTCGCGGCGCGGCGGGTTGCATCTGCCGACCTTCTCGCGGGGGTGACATGAACATTCTCGATCGCGTCATCATGGCGCTGTCGCCGCGCCGGGCGGCGCAGCGCGAGAAGGCCCGCACCATCGCCATGCATTACCGTGCCGCGAGGCTCGGCTATCGCAACGACGGGATTCGTCCCAGCGGGTCGGATGCCGACCTTGCCGGCCGCAACCGGCGCATGATTGCGTTCTATGCGCGGGACATGATCCGCAACACGCCGTTCTCGGCGCGCGTGCAGCAGGTCATCACGGGCAATGTGGTCGGAGACGGCATCATCCCGAAGATCCAGCCCTCGAAGGGGCTGGCCGATGAGGTCCAGAAGAGGATTCGCGCGCGCGGCCTCGATCTGATCGAGGATCATCTCGACACCACCGATATCGATCGCAACGGCCTGTTGAATTTCTACGGGCTGCAAACAGCGGCGATGAACACCATCGTCGATGCTGGCGAGGTTCTGATCCGCAGGCACCGCCCGGCGAATGCCGGGCTGGCACTGCCTCTCCAAATCGAGGTGCTGGAGCCGGACTATATCGACGACAGCCGTTTCGGCCGTTCGATCGAGGGCAACGAGATCCGCGAGGGCATCGAGTACGACAAGGACACCGGAGACCGGGTCGCCTATTGGCTCTTCGCGCAGCATCCCGGCGGCGAGTGGCGCCCCGGAACATCGCCCTACATCTCGGAACGGGTGCCGGCGGAGGACATCATCCACGTCTTCCGGGCCTTCGACCGGCCGGGGGCGACCAGGGGTGTCAGCTGGTACACGCCTATCGCGGAAAAGCTGCTGAACATCGACGATTCGGAAGATGCGCATCTGATGCGTCAGAAGATCGCCGCATGCTTTGCCGCCTTTCACCGCATGGGTGCGGATCGGAAGCCGCGGGTCGAACTCGGCGGGACGCTGCAGCCCGGCGTGATCATGGAGATCGCCGAAGACGAGGAGATGGAATTTTCCGACCCGCCGGAGGTCGGCGATTTCGGCGATTTCCAGAAGAGCGTGCTGCGTTCGGCGGCGATGGGCGTCGGCATAACCTATGAAGCGCTGACCGGCGATCTCAGTGGGGTGAACTTTAGTTCCGCCCGCATCGGCCGCCTGGAAATGGATCGCAACATCTCCCGCTGGCAATGGCTGATGATGGTGCCGATGTTCCTTCATCCCTTCGGCCGCTGGTTCGTCGAGGCCTGGGCCGAGGCCGAGGAGGATGAGGTTTTCCAGAGGCTGATCTGGGAGGATCGCCGCACCGTCAGGCTCAGTTGGGTGCCGCCGCATCGCATCCTGGTCGATCCGGCCCGCGAGTTCGGGGCGCTGCGCGAGGCGGTTCGCTCCGGGTTCCAGTCGCGTCAGGGCGTCGTTCGCCAGCTTGGCGTCGATCCCGAGCGGCTGTTGCAGGAGCAGCTGCAGGACAAGGAGGAAGCCGACCAACTGGGCCTGCCCTTCGACAGCGATCCGCGTGCGGACGTGTCGAGGAAAAACCCGACCTTTACCGACAAGGATCACAACGATGAATGAAATCTTCCTGACCGGGACGGTCGGCAATTCCTTCTGGGAAGAGGATTGCTTCACGGCCAAGACTGTTCGCGAGATGATCGCGGGCATGTCGGGGCCGCTGACCGTCCGTATCAACTCCGGCGGCGGCATCGCGACCGAGGGACAGGCGATCTATACCTCGCTGAAGAACTATGACGGCGATGTCACGGTCATCATCGAGGGTATCGCCGCCTCGGCCGCCTCGCTGATCGCCATGGCTGGAGACAAGATCGTCATGCCCCTGGGCTCGATCATGATGGTGCACGATCCGGCCAACTGGTGGACGCAGGGGCGTGGAACCGAGGACGATCACCTGCACGCGGCGAAATCGCTCTCGGTTCTGGCGAATGCCTATGCCGGCATCTACGCCGCACGCGCCGGCATCTCGGTCGAGGAGGCGCGCGACATCATGAAGGCGGAAACCTATTTCGACGGCCCCGGCGCTGTCGAGGCGGGTTTCGCCACGGAAACCGATGAAGGCACCGACGCGGCCGCCGTGGCGCTCTTCGACTACCGACTCTATCCGAAGGCTCCCGAAAGCCTGCGGCAGATCGGTGACGGGCTGGCGAGGCAGGCCAACGTATCGATGATCGCGGCGATGATGGCCGCGCCGTCTCAAACCAAGCAGAAAGGGAAAGCGATGCCGAAGGGTAAAAAGGCGCAGGGGCGCGCACAGATGGACGATCAGGAAGAGGGGCGCCTGGAAGAGGACGATCCCGAACTGAACGAAGAGGACGATCCCGAACTCGAACAGGAGGATGATCCGGAAGCCGAAGAGGACGAAGACCCCGAGGCCGAGGAGGATGACGATCCCGAAGCCGAGGAAGAGGACGAACCCAACGCCCATGCCACGGCGATCCTCAACTTTGCGGCTTCGCGGAAGATCGGCGCGGATATCGCCATGGGCTGGATCAAGCGCGGGCTGACCATCAGGCAGGCCACCAAGGAGTACAAGATGAAACATGCCAGGGGCGCCACCATGGCCCGGCCCGGTGCGCCGCGCAGCTCCATCATCCGGGACGAGCGCTCGACGCGTCGCACGGCGATGGCGTCGGCGCTGCATGCCCAGATTACCGGCCGCGATCCCTCGACGCCGGCGGCCCGTCCCTACATGGATATGTCGCTGGTCGAGATGGCTGCGGCGGCCATCGGGCACCGGGGCAAGATCCGCTCGGCCGGCGACAAGGTCACGGTGTTCATGGATGCATCGCATTCGACCTCGGATTTCCCGGCGATCTTCCAGAACGCGCTGAACAGGGTGCTGCTGGAACGCTACAGCGAGTTCCAGCCGACCTATCGCAGCATCTCGAAGAAGAAGAACTTCCGCGACTTCCGGCCCATGCCGCTGGTCCGGGCGGGTGATTTCCCGATGCTCCTGCCGGTCGGCGAGACGGGCGAGATCAAATGGGGCACCTTCGGGGAAAGCGGCGAAACCGCCGTGATCGTGCCCTATGCGCGCGGTCTGACCATCAGCCGTCAGATGATGATCAACGACGATCTGGGGGCGATCAACGATCTGCTGTCGAGCTACGGCGAGACGGTGGCGCATTTCGAGGAGCGCACCTTCTATTCGGGGGCGCTGACGGCGGTGCTGTCGGACGGCAACCCGCTCTTCCACGCGTCCCGGAACAACCTCGCCCCGGCGGGCGGTGGGATCGAGGCCGATACGGTCTCGGCCGGCCGGGCCGCCATGCGCGTGCAGGAATCGATCGACGGGCTCAAGCTGAACCTGTCGCCGTCCATCCTGCTGGTCGGGCCGGAAAACGAAACGGCGGCCGAGATGTTCGTGGCGCAGATCACGCCCACCGCGACGGAAGCGGTCAACCCGTTCTCGGGCAAGCTGAAGCCGGTGGTGACCACGGAAATCGAGGACGGCGCCTGGTATCTGCTGTCCGAGCGCGCGCCGTGCTGGGTCTACGGCTTCCTGGAAGGGCAGGAGGCGCCCCGCGTTCGCACCGAAGAGCCCTTCGGAACTCAAGGCTTCTCGATGACGGTGGAACACGACTTCGGCTTCGGCGCCGCCGACTTCCGCGGCGGCTGGAAGAACCCCGGCTGACCGGCGTCGATGAGATCACCCTGACAAAGAGCCGCCCGCGGGGCGGCTCTTGTCGTTCATGACACTGAAATTCCGGAGCGGAACATGAAAAACTATCTGCAAAAGGGGACTTCGGTTTCCATCCCGGCGCCGGCGGCGGTCAATTCCGGGGATATCGTGGTTGCAGGCGTACTGGCCGGCGTGGCTGGTCACGATGCGGCCCTGGGCGATCCTGTCGAAGTCCATCTGGTCGGCTGCTACGAGCTGAGAAAAATCTCGGCGCAGGCATGGACGGTCGGCGCCGCGGTCTATGTCACCCCGGCCAGCGGCCTTTGCACCGTCAGCCCCGCCGCCGGCGCGATCTTCATCGGCGTGGCGATCGAGGCTGCGGCAAACCCGTCCGGCACCGGCAAGGTCCGCCTGAACGGCGCTGCGCCCGCGGAGCCCGAGGTCTGATGTCCCGCCTGTTCCTCGGGATGACGGGTCTGCTTTCCGGCGTGTTCGGCGATCAGGTCCGGTTCATCCCGCAGGACGGTGCGGAACGCGACATCCAGTCGCTCTTTCGCGAGGCGCCGATCGAGGTCGAGGGGGCGGATGGCCAAGTGGTTCGCATCGACGCGCCCAGCTGGCGCGTTCGCCGCGATCTCGCACCCGAGGCCCGGAGAAACGATCTGATCGTCGTTCCGGACGGCCGCACCTACAAGGTGATGGTGGTCCATCATTCCGGCTCCCCCTCGGTCGATGCCTTCCTGATCTGCGAACTGCAGCTGAGCGCCTGACCATGCCGCATTATCGATCCTCCTACCGCGCCAGCGTTCTTGCCGCGCTCATCGCCAATGCCCGTTTTTCTGGGTTCACCGCCCTGAAGGTCTGGCCAGGTTCGGTCGATGCCGACAGCCTGCCGGTGATCGGCGTCCTGACGCCGCAGGACCGCTGCGAGCGCGACACCCAGAAAACCACCGTCCGACGGACGCTCTTGCAGGTCGCGGTTCGGCGCCTTGGCGGTGATGATGTCGAGGACGTGCTGGATGATGACAGCGAGGTCATCGAGGCAATCGTGCTCGCAACTCTGCGCAGGCTCGACCAGCCCTGTGCGCTGGAAGACACCAGCGTGGTCTCCAGTACCGTGGCGGAACGCAATGTCGGCACCCTTGTCATGAGCTTCCGGCTGCAATCCTGGCGGCCGGTCGCGACCCTTCCCTGAAATCCAGCCCTGGAGTGAAACACCATGCCTGACGGTATGCTTGGTTATGGCGCGACGGTGCGCATCGGGCGGGGCGCGACCCCGGCCTTCACCGAACTCGAATTGATCGGCGATCTCACGCTGCCGGATGAGCAGGTGGACGAGGTCGAGGTTACACACATGAAGTCGCCCGGCCGGCGCCGGCAGTTCATCGCCGGGCTGATCGACAGTGGCGAGATCACCATCCCGATGAACTACATCCCCGATTCGCCGACCGATGTGCTGCTGCGGTCTATCAAGGCCTCGGGCGAAGAGGTCATTTTGGAGATTACCCTGGCCGGCGCGGAAGATCCCGAGTCGTTCTCTGCCTTCCTCAAGGGTTACGGACGCTCGGCGCCGATCGGTGACAAGATGACGGCCGAGGCCACCTTCCGCCTTTCGGCCCAGATCGTGAGTGGGGGCTGATCATGGCGGATTTCACGGGCGAGGTGATCGCGAAGGTCGGCGGCCAGGAATATCGCCTGGCGCTCGGCCTGCGCGGCATCGCGAGGCTGCAGGAAGAATACGGCGCCAACCTCGATCCGATCCAGGGCATGGGGCAGGCCGAGGGTGATCTGCCGGATTTCAGCGTCCTGCTGCGCATCGTCGATGTGGCGCTGGAACGGCACCATCCCGAGGTTGCGGGCGATGTCGCGGAACAACTTCTCGCGGCCGACATGAGCCTGCCGGGAAAGCTTCTGACGGCGGCATTTCCCGACCAGAAGAGCGAGGGCCGGCCGGGAAAGAGCAAGGCGAGGCGCTGAACCTCGCCAGGCTCTACGAAGCGTGGCTGTCGCTTGGACAGTGTCCCGAGCGGTTCTGGCTGATCACGCCTCGCCTCCTGCTGATCGAGATGGAAGCCGCCCAGGGACGGATCGAGCGGCAGGAGGATGTGATCCTGACGGCGGCATGGGCTTCAGCCGCGTTGCAGCGCGCGACAAAGCTTCCGAAGCTCTCGGAAATGCTGCGACGCGGCCCAAAGCCAAAGCAGGATCTGCGCATGTATCTGGACGGCGCCAAAGCCCGATTGCCCGCCATCACGATGGATCAGTGGCGGGCTCGGGCTGGAGGGTAATTTCGTAGAGAATAAGGGAGATGTCTGATCCCTTAATGACAATTTCTGCGTTGGCTTTGATGTTGCAGTCCTTCGGTTCCCGGAAGCCATCGAGGCTGCAATTTTGGATTTTTGCTAGGGTGTCCCGATCAACGGCAAGCTCAGCGCGATAGGTGCCGTGTCCAGTCCTTACCCCCCAGCTACCCATCATTCTCCCAATTTTCCCCTCAACCAATACCTCTTTCCCGGAGATCGTATTGGTGACTTCTGCAATAGGCGGCAGCGCGTCCTGTGCTGCCGCCTGAAACGCCATCAGTGAAAATGCGATGGCTGCAATTGCCTTCATGGAAATCCTCCTGCCTGGAGACGATAGATGACCAGTTCTGCGACGGTTGGCCGCCTTCGTGTCGGCCTGTCACTGGATAAAGCTGCCCTTCAGGAAGGGATGAAGCAAGCGAAAGCCGGCCTCGCCCGGTTCTCTGCGGATGTGAACAAGAGGCTTGGCGCGCTCGGAAGCGTGCCGGGCGTCCAGTCCTTGCAGGGCGCGCTGGCGTCGATCGGCACCAATGCCGCCGCGGCCCTGGGCAAGGGTGCGGCGCTGGCGGCGACGGCGCTGGCCGGGCTGTCGATTTCCGCGATCAATGCCGCCGGGGAGATCCAGAACCTGTCGCGGCTTTCCAACGCCACGCCCGAGGAGTTTCAGGCCTGGGCGGCCGGGGCGCGTACCGTCGGCGTCGAGCAGGACAAGCTGGCCGACATCCTCAAGGACATGAACGACCGGGTCGGTGACTTCATCTCGACCGGCGGCGGGCCGATGAAGGATTTCTTCGAGGTGATCGCTCCCAAGGTCGGCGTCACGGCGGATCAGTTCCGCAAGCTGTCGGGTCCGCAGGCCCTCCAGCTCTATGTCGACAGCCTGGAAAAGGCCAACGTCAACCAGCAGGATTTCACCTTCTACATGGAGGCCATCGCTTCCGACAGCACCGCGCTGCTGCCGCTGCTGAAGAACGGCGGCAAGGCGATGCAGGAATATGCCGCGCGGGCGAAGGCGCTTGGCGGTGTCATGAGCAACGAAACCGTTCGTTCGCTCGCTGCGATGAAGGCGAGCCTGAGCGAGGTGGGGATCGTCATGCGCGGCGTGCGCAATACCCTCGGCGCCGCCTTCGCCCCCATGGTCGATTCCATCGCCAAGGCGTTCGTTTCGCTGATGACGCAAGGCAGCGGCCTGCGGGTGGTGTTCGACGGGATCGCGGGTGCCGTCAGGATCCTCGTCAACTTCCTGTCGTCGCTGGTGACCATCGTTTCATCGGTTGCATCGGGGTTGTGGAACCTCACGAAATCCGCGGCGCGGGCCGTCGATGAGGCCACCGGGCTTTCCGACGCGTTCCGGTTGATGATCGCAAATTCGCCGGTTGGGCTGATCTATCGGGCCGTCACCGGGCTGGCTGCGCTAATCAAGGCGACAGGGGGCGTGTCGGGCGCATTTGCCGAACTGAAGAACGTCGCCGCCGAGGTATTCGACCGGATCGGTGTAGCGTTCGACATGGTTCCGGCGGCCATCGAGGCAGGGGTGGAATCCATGAAGCGGATATTCTTCGCCGGTCTGCATGACATGCTGGCGAACTTTTCCTGGTTCCTGTCCCGGATTGCTGCCGGGTTCAATAAGTTGTTCGGAGCGGCTCTCAGCGAGGCGGAGCCATTCCAGGACGCGATCGCGGGGCTTAGTAAGGCATCGTCCGATGCAAGGGATGCTGCCGACGCTGCTTCTGGTGAACTAAAGGAGGTCTGGTCACAGGTCAGCGCCCCGCTGCAATCGGTCGCCCGTATCAATGGTCTGATCGCCAAATCCGCCGAGGACGCGGCGAACAGCCTGGGCGATGGCGCCGGCGGCGCGGGTGGTGGGCTCGCGGCGGCCGCCGACAAGGCCGGGAAATCCGGCTCCAGCGCAGCCGCCAAACTGACGCCCTTGCAGGAGGTGCTGAAGCGCCTGCGCGAGGAAAGCGAAAAGATGAAAGCCACGCTCTGGATGTCGGATACCGAGGCCAGCGTCTGGGAAAACCTGCGCGAGGCCAAGGTGGCGGCTACCAGCCAGAGCGGCAAGGAAATCGCGGCGCTGACCCGGACCAACGAGGGGCTTAAGCAGCTGAAGGAATCGACCGACAGCTGGCGCGACAGCCTGAAAACGACCTTCGGCGATCTCGTGTCCGGCGCAACGTCCTTCAAGGATGCGCTGCGCTCGGTCCTTCAGCAGCTGGCGAAGATGTGGGCCGACAGCGCCTTCATGAGCCTTTGGGGCGGCACGGGCTTGGGCAAGTGGTTCGGCGGCCTCCTGCCGAAGATCGGCGCCAATGCCAATGGCACCAATAGCTGGCGCGGCGGCCTGACCCGGATCAACGAGCGGGGCGGCGAGATCGTGGACCTGCCGTCGGGCACGCGGATCATTCCGCATGATGTGTCCATGCGCATGGCTGACAGAGCGGCGCAGGTCGAACGCACGGCTATCGAGATCATCCCCAGCCCGTATTTCGATGCGCGGGTGGCGCAGATTTCGACGGCGGGCGACATGCGCACCGCACAGCTGGCGCGTCAGGCCATGCCGGGCCAGCTGCGCGACATGCAGGCGAGGGGCACCAGGTGAACCGCGATATCATCGACGTGCCGCTGATCTTCAACCGGGCGCTGAACGTGGATTGGCGCCCGGACTGGCGGGGCCAGCCCCCGGCCGAGGGCACGGACGGCTCGGAACAGGTGGTCTACAACCGCTTGCCGCGCTTCGTCGGCTCGCCGTCCTTGGTCTTTCCCCCCGAGATGATCGGCGGCTGGCGGGCGTTGATCCTGCGTGCGGAAGGCCGGGTGAACGCCTACCGCATGCGCATGGTCGATCCTGCCGTGTTCGATCTTGGTGATGGCGACGACTGGAGCCGCCAGTGGCGGGCTTACCAGGCGGGCATGTGGGTCGAGCCCCGGCCGCAGGTGGTGTGTCCTGCCGGCGCGGCGGCCGGCGCCTCGAGCGTCGTGGTCGATGAGCGCGCTGCGCCGCGGCCGATCCCGGTCGGCTGTTACCTCAGCCATAACGACTGGCCTTTCGCCGTGGTCGGCAGGTCCGGCAGCGGCGCGGCGACGACCTTGCAGGTGAAGATGTTGCGCAGGGCGATACCGCCCGGTGCGTCCATCGACCTGATGGCCCGCGGCCTGTTTGTCGGCGCCTCGGATGCGATGGGCTTTCCGGCTTACGACCTGGACCGCGTAGCGCGGCCGCAGCTCGAACTCATGGAGTGGATCAACCGATGAGCGTTCTGCCCGCCGGCTTCAACCCGCGCGCCGATTCCGTGGGGCTGATGGACATGGTCTCCATCGACACCGCCGACGGCGTTTTCCGCTTCCTGCTGGGCGCCGATGGCCGGTTTGTCGACGTCGCGGCCCGCGAGTGGATCGGTAGTCAGCTGATCGACAGTTCGGAATTGCGGCTCTCGATCCAGGGCGAGGCGCCGGCGGGATCGCTGTCGCTGACCTTCATCCCCGATCCCGATGACGGCGACCTGGTCGCCCAGGTGCGGGCGCTCGGGACCGACTACGTCAGGGGCCGCGAGATCGTCTTCTGGCTCCAACCCCTCGGCTCGATGGCCGAGTTCCACGCGCCGGTCCATGCGCCGGTGCGCTGGCTCACCCGGCGGGGCGGTCACATCGAGTTCGACCTGTCGGGCGGGCTGGAGCGCCGGATCACCCTGACCTTCGAGGGGCCGTTCACCGGGCGCAATACCGCGCCGGGGCTGCAATACACCGTGGCGGATCACGCGCGGCTCATCGGGGCGCCGAACAGCTCGCTGCGCTTCATGCCGACCGACACGTTCCAGGAAGAGAAGCTATTCGGCTGATTGTTTGTCATCATGAGTGATATTGGGCGGACCGTCTTCAGCAATTCCTTTGGCGATATCTGAACTTAACTCATATGCGGCTTTTAGAAAAAAGTGTATGAAGTTCACCAGTTCGATCACCTCTTCTTCCGTTCCATCGGCGTCATGGGTCGCATCGGCTCCAAGTAGCCTGACCTTGTGCGCCCAGTCTGCAATCGGCTTGGTGATAACGCCTTTCGACAAAAGGTCGTTTATTCGGTCATAAATGCTCTTTCCCTTCCCTCCCAAGTCTTTGGTGCACAAGTCGATCACGGTTCTGGAGGTGGCAATTGGGATACTGGGGTCGAAGCGCTGTTGGATCATCCGATCTATGTCGGGGACGAGGCGCTGCACACGTTCCGGCCAAGATGGGTGTGATGGAAGCTTTGGTGGTGCAGGGTATAGCGTCAGACGATCCATCGTCAGCCGGGAGTTTTGCCGGCCAGTGCTGCTCTTTCTCAAATACAGAGCATGGTTGGCGTATTCTACGCGATTTAAGTGAGTAATCGCTAATATTGGGTTGAAGCAACTTTGGCAGAACAACAGCCCTGCATATGGCGCCATGTCTTTCAGGAGTGAATCGAACTTTGTTCGCGAAGTTGTGTTGCTGATATCAATTCTGGCGACGTCACCAAGGCTGGTCCCTATTGTTTTTATTCTTTCAGCGATTTCCTCCGAAACATCGTCCTTTGCTCCAAATTCATGAATTTCGGCAAACGTAGCAAGATCAGCTTTTCCGCAGTGCGGGCATACAATGGAGGCAGTCAGCATGAATAACACCTTGCAGGAGAATCGGCCGTGGGTGGTCTCAGCAGACACTATTCGCTCGGTGATCCAGAGTCATGGCGGCAATCGAGTCTTGCTTGAGATCGCGATGCTGGATTTTGTTGCCAAGGCCGATCCCCGGTCGGTCGTTCTTGGGCTGGTCGATTACATTCTGGCGTCGCGCGAGCAGCGGCCTGGCGATGTTTCCTGACGCTGATGTCACCGCTTTATGCAGAACTGAACCGCTGGCAGAGGGTCACCTACCAGTGGGGCGAGAACGATTGCGTGACGCTTTGCGCTGACTGGATCTTGCGCATGCGCGGCGTCGATCCGGCCGCCGATGTCCGCCTGACCTACGAAAGCGCGGCCGAGTGCCAGCGCGTGACCCGGTTCTTCACCGATCCGGTCGGCGCCGTCGGCCCCTGTCTCGACCGCGCCGGCCTCGCGCGCACCGGCCAGCCCCGCCCCGGCGATGTCGGGGTGATCCTGCTGCTGAGCGAACGCGGCGTGGCGCGGCCGCATATGGCGCTCTGCCTCGGCCGCACATGGGCGCTGAAAGACCAGTCCGGCGCCGTCAACGCGGTCGTGCCGCTCAAGATCGCCGCCGCATGGGAGGTTGGCTATGAGGCTCCGTAGCCTGGCGCTGGCCGCGCTGCTTTCCACCACATGCTTCAGCACGCCGGCCGAGGCCGGTCCGGTGATCCCGTTCATCCAGGGCGTCTGGGTCGGCCTGACCACGGGCGCCGCGGCCGGGGCCGGGATCAGCGGCGCTTTCGCGGTTGGCATGAATGCCGGCGCATGGCTGGTTGGCGGGTCGTTCCTGTCGCGCGTCGTGGTGTCCATCGGCATGTCGGCGCTGGCCCAGAGCCTCGCGCCCAAGCCGCAGATGCCATCGCCGCCCGAGATCATGGCGAACTACGCCCAGGACGTGTCCTGGCAGGACCGCGTCTATGGCCGGGTGCGCAAGGGCGGCCCTTATGCGCTGGCGGCCTATTCCAGTGCCTCGATGACGACGCCGCTTGGCGCGGACAACCGGCGCAAGCGGCATTACGGCGTGATCATCGCCGCGCATTCGACGCTGGGGCCGGTGCAGCACTATCTGGACAAATGGCCGGTCGAAACCGATGCCAACGGCTGGGTGCTGACCGATCCGGTGCTGTGGCGCAACCCACCGGCGAAGTCGACGGACTATCACGGCTCGATCCGCGCCTATACCGGCCATTCCGGCCAGGGGGCCGATCCGGTCTGGCGGGCGACCTTCCCCGAGGTATCGGAATCCGACGATTTCTCCGGCCTGTCCTATGCGGCGCTCTCGGCGGCGCGCCCGTCGATGGAGGAGTTCCAGAACATTTATCCCGGTGGTCGCGAATGGGCCTATGCGCCGGTCTGGGACGGCTGCGACACGGTCTATGATCCGCGCACGGACAGCCGCAGCTGGTCGAACAATGCGGCGCTGGTCATCGCCGATGTCGCGACCTGGTTCGGCAAGGAGGTGGACTGGGACGAGGTGGCGGCCGAGGCGGATATATCCGACCAGCTGGTGACAAACCGGGACGGCGGCACCCAGCGGCGCTGGACCATCAATACGGTGCTGCGCAGCGACATGACCTGGGAGCAGGTGCGGGCGCATCTGATGATGTGCTGCGATGCCTGGTTCTACGAGCGGCCGGACGGGAAGCTCGGCTTCAAGGTCGGGGCCTATTCCGCCCCCACGTTGACCCTGACCGACGAGGATTTCCTGTCGCTCTCGATCCGGCACAAGGCCACGGGCCCGGACGAGGTCGGCAGCTATGCGCTGCGCTATGTCGAGCCCGCCCGCGACTGGAGCGGCGAGGTCAGCGGCGCGATCATCCTGAACCCGCTCGGGGATCGGTCGGAAGAGGAATGCAACGGCGTCGACAGCCACAACCAGGCCTGGCGCATCATCTGGCGTTGGGCGAAGGCGGCGCAGCCGGAATGGCAGCTCAGCGGCACACTGAAGGTGATCGGCTACGACTGCATCGGCGAGCGGTTCTTGCGCATCCGGCATGCCGAAGCCGGGATTGACTGCGTGGTCGAGGTGGCGATGCTGAGCCGCAACGCCGGATCGCACACCTTTTCCATCGAAGCCGCCTCGGTCGATCCGGGGGATTTCGATCCCGACGCGTTGGCGCTGGAGCCGCCCAGGACGCTGCGGGCGACGATTTCCGAGGATCGGATCGTGACGGCGCCGGGCTCGCTCTCCGGCTCGGTGATCGAGGGAACGGGCGGCGTGGCCATGATCGAATATGTCTGGCCGGCCCAGCCCGAGGATCTGCGTCAGCAGCTGCGGTTCCGCTCGCCCGGCGCCGGCATCGCCGACTGGCAGATGATCGATGTCGGCGCCGGGCAATCGACGCAGGTGCTGTCCGCCCTGGTCGACGGGCAGGATTACGAGGCGCAGATCCGCAACCGCACGGGCGGCAACCGGGTCAGCGCATGGGTGCCCGAGGCGCCGCTGGTCCTGCGCGCCGTGGCCAACAGCGTGCCGCCGGCGGCGATGCAGCATTTCACCGGGGCGGCGGCGGGCTCATCCGTTGGCCTGGCCTTCATCCCGCCGAACGACCCGGTCTATGCCGCCGCGCGGATCTGGCGCGCGACGAACAGCACGTCGTTTGACGACGCGGTGCATGTCGGCACCGAATACGGCGCGCCGAACCTGGCCGACGAATGGAGCGATCCGGCGCCAGGCGTCGGCGATCACAGCTACTGGATCGAGCCGCTGAACGGCTCGGGCATTGCCGGCCCGCGCAGCGGCCCGGTCACGATCACCATCATCTGAAGAGGGCAGACATGGCGACACAGATCGCTGGCCCCGTCCGGTTGCCGGACGGGACGATCCCGGCGCATGGCCGGGTGATCTTTCGGCCGAAGAACGGCGGGATCGTCGGCGCGACCACGATTTCCGGCGGCCCGGTGGTGGCGCCGATCAGCGGCGCCGGCATGATCGATGTCGAGCTGGTCGGGCGCGCCGGCGGCGTGCCCTACACCGTGACGGTCGAGCATTGGTCGGAGGCCGAAAACCGGCTGGTGACCACCATGCTGCCCGATGTGGTTCCGACCGGCGCGGCGGGACCGTTCACGCTGATGGACCTGGTCGCGGTCGAGATCCCGCGGGATGCCAGATCGGAGGCGACCTGGAAACGGGGCGACACGATCAACATCGGCGGCCAGTGGATCGATGAATTCGGCCGGCCGGTGGACCTGACCGGCATGACGGTCTCGGCCGCCATGCGCGGCCCGGATGGCATCACGCGGCCGCTCACCGTCCATGTCAGCGATGCGGTCAAGGGCATGCTGGAAATCTCGATGTCCGCCGGCCTCAGCGCGCAGCTGCCGCTCGGAGCGCATTGGGTTGACGTGAAAGTAACCAGCGGCGTCCGCATCAGCAGAACGCAATCCGGCACCATTCATATCGTCAGGGAGGTGACGCCGTGAGCATCCTCGACAAGTCCAGGCTGCTGCTGTTCGTCGGCGGCACAGTTCCTACCACGGGCGTTTCGGCCGCTGACCTTTCCGCTGAAATGATCGCTCGCCGCAACGCCGACAATCAGGGCGATGTCCTCGCGCTCCAAACCGACACGGAAGCGTCCACCGGCCAGTTGATCATGGCGAGCATCCCTGCAGCGCAGACGCACATCTCGCTCTCGGCAGGCCAGATGCTGCGGTTCCGCTGCCCGTTTGCGAACACCGGGCCCGATCCGATCATCAGCATCGGCGGCATGGAGTTCGTCATCAAGGCGCGCAATGGGAGCACGTTGGCCGCTGGCGATCTGCCGGGCGGCCAACGATTGCTCGGCTATATCTACTGGAATTCGCCCGACAGGAAGGAAATCCGCCTGTCGGAGTCCGTGCGCATTCCCGACATCAGCGGCCTGGCAACTTCTCTCGCAAGCAGCGGGAAAGCCTTCACTTCGCGCACTGCCGCCGTGAACTTCGGCCAGGCCAACCTGCCCGGTTCGCTCAGTCTCATCACGACGATCGAGGGCGAGTATCTTGCGGTGCGCAGTTTCAGTAACGCTGCCGACGATCCTCTGTTCGAGACGCAACCTAGTTGGGGCGTGGCGTTGAGATTGCCGCGCCGAGAATTGCTGGACAATGAGGTTTCGGCTCGATCGTCCATGATCCGCCCTGTGGCCGACGTGAGCGGATATATTCTGGCCTCGGTGGATCGCAACGGCAACTACGTGATGCCGGGCTGGGCGCAGGAGAGCGACGGCGGCTGGCCGTCCTGGATCTACGACGAGATCTGGACCAAGGTCGAACCCATGCTTCCCGAACTACCGCCCAGCGGCGTGATCCGGGAAGTCAGCGGCGAATACATTTTCAGCCAGCATGATGCGAACGGCAACTTCATCATGCCGGGCTGGGCCCAGGAGAGCGACGGCGGCTGGCCCGCCTGGATCTATGACGAGATCTGGGCCGATACCAGCAGCCGCATGCCTGATCTGCCGCCCAGCGGGGTAATCCGGGAAGTCCAAGGGTCGGGGTTGATCTTTAGCCAGCACGACCGGGACGGTAACTATGTGATGCCGGGCTGGGCACAGGAGAGCGATGGCGGCTGGCCGGCTTGGGTCTATGACGAGATCTGGGACAATCTCAGCGATCGCATTTCCGATCCGGGCTCGGCCTCTCAAGAGATCGACTCGCCGTTCTATGACAAAGCCGCCGAAACGACCTTCGCACGGGCCAGGTCCGATCTGACGAAAATCGCCGTCATCGGATCCTCCACGCCCTGGGAAATGCGGACGGAAATCGCCGGTGCGTTCGACGGTCTTGTGCCAGCTTACGGTGGGGTCGAGGTCGTTGACGTGACGAACGACTGCAAAAGCGGAGAGCGCTCGATGCACACGGCGGCGCGCCTCGGTGCTATCCCGGCGCGCCTGACCATCAACGGGGGCGTCATTCCCGCGTCCGGGTCCGTGCTGGTTACTGCCGTCAACATGACCGGCAACAACCAGTTGAAAGCCTATGAGGGCCGGCTGAACCGCTGGACCGATGACGCGCAGACTGGCGGTCAGATCCCCGGAACACTGTCTTGGTCTGCGGCCGACAGTTCTCTGATCTTTACCCGTGCAAACGCCGGGGCGGAAATTTCCATAGGCTGGGAGGTTTCGTTCTTCCCAACGCTCGGACCCACCCTGCGGGACCGCTTCTTTGTCATCCATACCGGCTGGAACGATGCACCGGGCGGATCGACCTGGGAGCAGATCTTTGAGCGGCGCGAAGCGATCGTGAACTATCTCGACGCGCGGGACATCCGCTTTTCGATCTGGACGGACATGTGCGATATGGATTGGGCCCCTGAAAACCCGAACCGAGCAAAGTTCGCCAGCGGCAATGCCGCCATGATCGCCAAATGGGGCCCGCTGGTCTGGGACATGAACGCCTATTTCCTCAGTTCGAGGGTGTGGACCGATGCCGCGGCAATCCCGTCCGACATTCTAAACGGCCTTGCCCCCGGCTACGCTGGCCCGACCACGGAGGATCTGGCGCAACAGGCGGCCGGCAATCGCTGCCCGTCGCTGTCGCGCGACGCGGGCCACTTCAACGCGCTCGGGCGCTATCTCGCGGCGCAGGAATTCCGCCGCCATCTGATCAACAACAACCTTTATCGCACGGAGAGCTAAGCCGATGCCCGATACCGTCGCATTTTTCGGCCAGAAGGCGATCACTGGCCCGATCCCGCTGACGCGGCCCAACATCTACGACAAGGATGCGCTGATCATCCTCGATCCTGGCCGGTTGACTGGCGCGTCGCCTGGGGTTCGCCCGGCTGTCATGGCCCGAGGCCGGGCGCCCTACGCGGCCCGGAACTTCAACCAGGTGATCAACGACAGCATGCGCCCCGAATTCGTTTGGAACGGCGGGCCGGATAACTTGGGCGTCTTGGATTTCAGCGGGGACCGTTCGCTGACAACGGAAGGCCGCGTCAACATCAACACGGGCGAATGCACGATCATCCTCACCGTCCGCATCCGCGCCTATGGCCCGACCTCATCCAACCTTAGGATTTTGGAACCGGGTGATACGCCAGGCGGATCGCCCGCAATTCGACCCGTTGCCGATGCTGACGGGGTAACGAACCCACGTGTCGCGGTTTTTGCGTCGGGGGCGACCGGCGTTTATGTCCCGACCAGCAACCCGAACGACTGGAAAGTCATCGGCGCGTCGATCAGCTCGACCGGCCCCAGCTATACCTACAAGACCGGGGATGCGCTGCACACCCGCGCCGCCGCTTACCCGGAGGTTACCGAAATCCGGCATCCCATCTTCGGCTGCGACATTCTCGGTCGCGGCCTTTCCGCCGGAGGCGCGGGCGATTTCCAGCTGCGTGAAGCCCGGTTCTTCGACCGGGCGATGGGGGCGGATGAGTTGACCGAAGATTGCCAGCGGCTGGAATCGCTGTTCGGCATTACCTGAAAACCGAAGGCATTCCCCCGGCATCTCAACAGCCCCGCCCAGGCGGGGCTTCTTCTTTGGCAAGCGGAGAGACGATGGATACCCCGCCTGAACCCGGCCTGCTTCAGCAGGCGCTATTCTATGCCGCCATGGTCGGAGCCTGGATCACGGGCGAGGCGGGCAGGGCGGCGCTTGCCGGCGCCGCTGGCGGCCTGGTCCGCTGGTGGATGACCGTGGGAAAGTGCCGGCTGCGCGACGGTGCCGTGATGGCCGCGGCAGGCAGCCTGATGTCGCTCTATTTCAGCCCCGTTATGCTTGCGCTGCTGGAGCGGTGGATCGGAGAAATCCGGGGTGATGCCGCCGGCGCCGCCGGGTTTGCCTCGGGACTGGCCGGCATGTCGCTGGCCAAGCTGGTGTTGGGCGTGATCGAGGCGCATGCCCGCAAGCTTGGAGGGCGCCCGGATGCCTGATTGGTTCAAGACCTGGCTGCGCGAGGAAGCGCGGGCATGGGCTTTCGCCGTGGCCCTGATTGTCGCCTGGTTGGTGCTGCGGATGTTGTGAGAAAGCCCCGGCTGCCAGCTGCATTGCAGCCGGGGCTTGCTTCGTGTCATCCCAATACGAAGCGTGCAGACCCTATCCCGCTATTCCGAAATCGCAATCCCCCACTCGGCTGCCCGTCTCTCCAGCACGGCAATCGCGGCCTTCCAAGCCCCAGGACTTTTGTCCCGTTTCCCTTTCTGCCGTCGACCGGCACATCCTCATGAGGTAAAAAATGGCAAACAGGTTCAGCACCTTCTTGCACGGTGGCAATGCGCCAGCGCTCGGCTCCTATGTCGTGACCCCCAGTGATGACGCGGATCTCCCCGAGGCCATCCGCGCCGTGACCATCGGCACGGCCGGCACATTGGCTTGGCGCGGCACTGATGGAGCGAGCTATGTGACCGCCACGCTGCCGCCTGGAACCTATGCGCTTGGCGCGGATCGCATTCTGGCCACCGGCACAACGGCTGCCGACATCACGGGTTGGGTTTGATGCTGATCGGGTTGGGCATCGGCATAGGGTTCTCGCAAGGCGTTGCCGCGTCGGCGGGTGGCCCACGACATCCTCGACGCGCCACCAGCCCCAGCGCCACCATCCTGTTCGCCGGGCACAGCTTTGTGCAGACCGCCTATGGTGCGCCTGCGGGGGAGGAAGCATGGCCCTTTGGCGGTGTGCTGGATATCGCCTGGCCCGGCACGGCGCTGTCCGACTACGTCAGCTATGGCTCGCTGCAGGATGTCCGGGCGCTGAACGGCCATCTGCGCAACTCGGCCTATGACGCGGTGATCGTTTCCGAATTCACCGATCCGACCGGCCCCGGCTTTCCGGCCTTCGACAGCACAGAAGGTAGGAACACTCTCCAGCAGGCTTACTGGGACGCGCTGGACGCCGCGGCGCGCGGCGCCGAGATGATCATTCAGGACATCTGGCCGCCGCAGGGTCGCGATGATCTCCATGCCAATGCCACGGGCTTTTCACAGGGCCTGCGGCAGTGGCTGGAGCTGCACACTGGGCAGCAGGTGTGGATCATCCCCGCGTTCCCGTTCGTGGCGGCGATGCGTGCCGAATACGGCGACGCGATCTATTCGGACGGGCTGCACCTGGCGCGGCCGGACAGCCCCTATCCGCGCGGCTTGTCCTATCTGGTCTACAGCTTCCTGACCCAGGAGCGTTGCCCGTTCGTGCGGGCTGGCGACGAGGCCGTCGATCAGATGGCTTGGGACACGCTTCTTGCCCATGAGTGCGCCGGCATGGGCGGGGCGGTCGAATACAGCTCCTCGCTGGTCGGAGATCCGTTGCCCGAACCGGAGCCGCTTCCAGACTGATCGCCGGATTGAGTCCTGGTGGGTCAATCGGAGGGCACCGTAACACCCAGCTCTGCCGCCAACCCCTCCAGCGCGGCAATGGTCGCGTCGTAGCTGTTCCCGGCCTTGGGGAACCGCGCCTTGCGGCTGCGATACCAGCGCAGCCATTTCGGCAGCTCGTCCAGGGGATAGGTTGCCGACCAGATCTCGCCGGTCAGGGTGAAGGTGGTGTCGTCATGCGTTGCTTTCATGGCGGCGTTTTGCGGCGGGGCGCGGGCGGGCGCCAGACTGCCTGAAGCCCGGCCTCTCTCAGTTCGCGAAGGCGTCGATCAGGTTCAGCACCGCGAGGATCTTCCGGGTGCCGCTGTCGACGCGGTAAATCCGGCCATCGTCCCGGTAGTAGTTCCACCCTCGGCGCTGCTCCAGGCCGTACCGGTCCAGATCGCGGATCAACAGGTAATCGCCGATGCGTAGCGTATCGCCGACGCGGGTGCCGTAACGTTTGCCGACCTGACCGGGCGGAATGCAGGGCGGGTTCTTCTTGGCGAGGCCGGGCGGGCAATCGGTCACATAGCGGACCGGCGCGCGGTGGCTGTCCCTGTGGCCGCGGTCGTCGTGATGACGCGCGGGCCCGCCTTTGCCATGCCCCCGTCCAGGATCGGCGACGGCCGGGGCCGAACCAAAGGTGGCAACGGTCAAGGCGGTCAGCAGCATCGGTGCCAGTTTCATCGTTCGTGCTCCGTAGAATTCACAGAGCAATATAGCTTTGGCCCCAGCGGCAGTTGCATCACAAAAACATGCGCTGGCGGAAAGCTGCCAGCGAGAACATCCGGGAACAGACCCGGATCGTTCCCGAACCGGTCAGTTCAGAACCGGGACCATTCCGCGAATGAACGCGGAACATCCCGCCCACGTCGCCCCGCCTCGTGCGGGGCTTTTTCATGGAGAAACGCATGATCCCAGCAGGGTTCAAGGGCCGCGCCACGCGGCTCACCGATATCGACGTGGCGCGCACGGCGCGGCTGATCGGCGCTGGCGAGGATGAAATCCGCGCCGTGATCGAGGTCGAGACCTCCGGCGGCGGCTTCGACGGCCAGGGCCGGCCGAAGATGCTCTTCGAGCCGCATGTGTTCTGGCGCGAGCTGGGGCCGGGGCAGAAGCGCACCGCGGCTGAGGCCTCGGGCCTGGCCTATCAGAAATGGGGCACGAAGCCCTATCCCAAGGACAGCTACCCGCGCCTGGCGCTGGCCATCAAGATCGACGCGAATGCCGCGCTGCGCTCGGCCAGTTGGGGGCTGGGGCAGATCCTCGGCAGCAATCACAAGGCCGCAGGCTTTGCCACGCCCGGCGACATGGTCGAGGCGTTCTGCCACAGCGAGGCCGCGCAGCTGGAGGCGATGATCAGCTTCATCATCTCCGAGGGGCTGGATGACGAACTGCGCCGGCATGACTGGTCGGCCTTCGCCCGCGGCTACAACGGCCCGGGCTATGCCACCCACGGCTATCACACCAAGCTCGCGGCGGCCTTCAAGCGCTGGCAGGCCATTTCCGACACGCTCGCGCCGGCCTGTCCGAAGATCGGCCTGGGCAGCCGCGGCGATGCTGTGCGCCACGCCCAGCAGCGCCTGACCACGCTCGGCTTCGATCCTCGCGGGGTGGACGGGATCTTCGGCGCCAACACCCGCACCGCTACCATCGCTTTCCAGAAATCCGCCGGCCTCAAGCAGGACGGCATCATCGGGCCCAAGACCTGGCCCGCCCTTCTCAAGGAGACCTGATCCATGAATTCCGTTTTCGTCCGCATGGCGATCTATGTCCTGTCGCCGCTGCTCACCATGCTGGCCGGCCTGCTGGGCGGCTGGGGCGTCAGCTATGACGCCGCCACGCACATGCTGACCATCAACGTCGAGGCGGTGATCGCCGCTGCTGTCGCCGCCGCCGGCCTGTCGGGTGCGATCTTCGCGAGATGGGGGGTGAAGTAGTGCGCTCGCCCTATGAGGCCGCGCTGGCCGCGTCTCTGGTCGCCGGCCTTGCGGTCGGCGCCATATTCGCGGCGGCCGCGCTGATCACGGCGCAGGCGATGGGGGTGCCGGTCGGATCGTCCAGGTGACGGCGCTGCACGTTGCGCCGTCATCATCATTTTCGCTCTGGCTGTGGTGCCCTCAAAGCAACCGGGCTGGCGCTGGAGCGATCCGCGATCTTAGCAGTGCGCAAGATCCATGCTTGTGGCAGCCGATATGGCCTGCTGGTCGGGAGCGATCCGAGCCGCTTCGCCCTTGAGGGCCTCGATTCTGATTTTCTGATGGTATGGGCCGCTCTTGTGCGTCATGATGTTGAACCATGCCACCACGGCCTTCCCGAAGATGCTCTGAAGCTCAGGTCTCATGTTTTTTATTGCTTTAATCAAAGAGTTGGAGGGCTGACCCTTGCTGGATTTTTCTACCAACCTGCTTCTCTGAAGCGCTATAAGAAAGGCCCTTTCAGAGCCCCTGCTGAAGCCAGTCCGGCTCATCATCGAGAGTGAGTCCAGAACCTCATCTGGCAGGTCTTGAGGCGTCTTTAGCAGACTGCTTGCTGCATCATGGAAGTCTTCTGAGGCAACCGCCAGAAGCCTGTTTAGCACACGCCGGCGTTCAAGCCTGCGGTGAAGATACCTGCTAAACAGCGCCACCGCCCCTCCGCAGAGGGCGATTGCCAAAATGTCCCAGATGTACATCTCAAACCCCCTTTCTTCCTGACTTTCGGCCTCGCCTGTGGTTCTCCCGAGCGATCTGTTCCTGGAGGCGTTTGTCGCTTAGCCTATGATCAAGTTCGATCGCCCTTCGTTCGTTCCATGCCCCAATGATAGCTGGGGATCGCCAAACCGCAAGCAAGAGGCAAGCCATCACGGCAACGACAAAATAGACTTCGAATCTGCTGATTCCTAAACTTTCGCCCCATAAGCGGAGTTCCCTGACAAGACCAGATGCCCCGCAGAAGCCACCATCGCAAGGCTCGAGATGAGCTTCCGTCGTGCTCTGCAACTTCCTCTCCGAATCACAAATTACAATAATTTCGCTCGTAGCGGGTTAACTTTGCGTGCGTTGCAATGCAATTATCTACATCGCTCTTTCTTGCTAGTGTCTGGCGCGGCGCTACGGCGGTGTTGTAGGCGCAGTGCAGACTTGTTCCCTGCCATCTGGACTCAGTCGTTCACTTTCTGTTCTCATGGCGGCGGAAGGGAATCGCCATGACAGAACTGCTATTCGAGCCCGGCACCACAC
This sequence comes from Paracoccus versutus, assembly GCF_029909795.1. Taxonomy (NCBI): domain Bacteria; kingdom Pseudomonadati; phylum Pseudomonadota; class Alphaproteobacteria; order Rhodobacterales; family Paracoccaceae; genus Paracoccus; species Paracoccus versutus. The sequence goes on along the minus strand of NZ_CP038196.1, from coordinate 1,382,403 downwards.
ACGTCGTCGTCACATGCTGGCGGTGCAAACGCGATCAGACGTTCTATCCTCAGGACTTGCCCGAGGGCATCGATTACTGGGCGTTCTGCGGTAGAGCGGTGTGCAAGGGCTGCGCGGCCCACCATCCGCATGTGACACGGTATCCCAAACCGCTGGACCCGTGGCAGCGGTCTCGGCCGAGCGATTGAGCGGGTCGCAGACTGTGTTCCCAAACCCCCGGTTTGTTCCGGTCGAAATCGATCTTTTCTGCTGATAGGCTGGGAACATGAAGCGGAACAATTTCAACTTGATCGGGTCGGTTGCGTCTCGTTTACACCGAGAATGTCGGGGGTTCGAGTCCCTCACCGCCCACCAGTCCCCCGGAGGCCGCGAATGACCGGCGCCCTGTCCAGCCTGCGCATCATCGAGATTGCCGGCATCGGCCCCACGCCATTCGCCGCCATGTGGCTTGCCGACCACGGCGCGCAGGTGGTGCGCATCGCCCGGCCCGGCGCGCCGCAGATCTTTCCGCTCGACCGCGACGTGCTCGACCGCGGCCGCGATTGGCTGGAACTGGACCTGAAATCGCCCGAGGGCCACGGGATCGCCCGCGACCTGATCCTGCGCGCCGATGCGCTGATCGAGGGCATGCGCCCCGGCGTGATGGAGCGGCTGGGCCTCGGCCCCGAGGATTTCGCGGAAAACCCGCGCCTGGTCTATGGCCGCATGACCGGCTGGGGCCAGACCGGCCCGCTGGCCCATTCCGCCGGCCACGACCTGACCTATCTGGCGATCACCGGCGCGCTTTCCGCCATCGGTCCCGCGGATCATCCGGTGCCGCCGCTGAACCTGGTCGGCGATTTCGCCGCCGGCTCGATGTATCTGGTCTCGGGCATGCTGGCGGCGATCCTTGCTGCGCGCGAGACCGGCCGGGGCCAGGTGGTCGATGCCGCGATCACCGACGGGGTGGCGCATCTGATGGCGATGATCTCGGGGCTGCGCGCCAACGGGTTGTGGCGGGACCAGCGGCAGGCCAATCTGCTGGACGGGGGCGCGCCCTATTACAGCTGCTATCCCTGCGCCTGCGGCGGCTTCCTGGCCATCGCCGCCATCGAGCCGCAGTTCTGGGCGGAACTGGTCCGGCGACTGGGCCTGTCCGAGGCCGACCTGCCCGACCGCGCCGACCCGGCGAACTGGGCCGCGCTGCGCGCGATCCTGGCCGCGCGCATCGCCACCCGCAGCCGCGACGACTGGGCGACCGTGCTGGAGGGGACCGATGCCTGCGCGGCCCCGGTGCTGTCATTGGACGAGGCGCCGCGCCATCCGCACAACCGCGCCCGCGGCGCCTATAGCGGCACCGATCCGCGCCCGGCGCCGCTCATGTCGGCCGGTCTGGGCGCGCTGCGCAAGGGGCGGCGGCTTGCGGTGGAGGAGGCGCGCGATCTGTGGCGCTGAGCCGCCATTTCGGTTGACTTGCCCGGCCGAATCCGCGATATACCCGCGACCGGCCGGGCACATGTCCGTTGCCGGCATCATATTTTGAACCTCACCCGAAACAATGGGTGCGCTGTCCGAAGGCGGGGCCTGGCCCCGGCAACACCTGCAAGGCAGGGGCCGAAGGACGCGGCAGAGCAAGGAAAGACGGAATGTTCGCAGTTCTCAAGACGGGCGGCAAGCAATACCGGGTTCAGGCCGGTGACGTGCTGCGCGTCGAAAAACTGAACGCCGAAGCCGGCGACAAGGTCCAGTTCAACGACGTGCTGATGATCGGCGCGACCGTGGGCGCGCCGCTGGTTGCCGGCGCCGCCGTGCAGGCCGAGGTGATCGACACCATCAAGGCCGACAAGATCATCACCTATGTCAAGCGCCGCCGCAAGCATTCGTCGCAGCGCACCCGCGGCCACCGCCAGCAGCTGACGCTGGTCCGCATCACCGAGCTGCTTGAAAAAGGCGGCGACAAGACCGATGTGAAAGCCGCCGTCGGCGCGCGCACCAAACTCGAGCCGGCCGCCAAGCCGGCAAAAGCCAAGAAGTCGGAAGCCGAAGCCTCGGCCGAAGACGCCAACTGAGGCAGAAGGAGACTGAGCCATGGCACATAAGAAAGCAGGCGGTTCGTCCCGCAACGGCCGCGACTCGGCCGGTCGTCGTCTCGGCGTGAAACTCTTCGGCGGCCAGCAGGCCGTCGCCGGCAACATCATCGTGCGTCAGCGCGGCACCACCTGGTGGCCGGGCCAGAACGTCGGCATGGGCCGCGACCACACCCTGTTCGCCCTGACCGACGGCCACGTGACCTTCAAGAAGGGCCTCAAGGGCCGCACCTATATTTCCGTGCTTCCCGCCAATCTCGAGGCCGCCGAGTAAGCCGATTTCAACACTCGGGTGCTAAATAGGGGGATCGGCAGGGCCGGTCCCCTTCGCGTTTTCAGGGGCCGCACCCATATGATTGCGAGTAATTGGGGGAGAATAGTGACATGAACGAATTGATTTCCTCGGATGCGCGGCAGATCGAGATCGTGACCGAGCGCTTCGTCCTGCGCCCGCTGCGGGCATCGGATGCCGGGCTCATCGCGCATTACACCGCCGATCGGCGCGTGGCCGAGGGAACCCGTTCGATCCCGCATCCCTTGCCGCCTGGCGCCTCCGAAGCCTATGTCCGCCGGGCGATGGCGGCTGACCGGGACGAGGATGTCTGGGCCATCGACGGCTCGGCCAACAAGCTGGCCGAGGTGCTGGGCGTGGTCTCGCTGACGCGGATCGACAAGGAACAGTCCGAACTCGGCTTCTGGATCGGGGCGGGGTTCTGGAACACCGGCTTCGCGACCGAGGCGGTCTCGGCCCTGGTCGAGGCCAATCCGCACGGCTCGCGCACGCTGTTTGCCGAGGCGTTCCAGGACAATCCCGGCTCGGCGCGGGTGCTGACCAATTGCGGCTTCGAATATCTCGGCGATGCGGAAAGCTGGTCCGTGGCGCGCGCCGCCCGCGTGCCGACCTGGACCTATCTGCGCAAGATGGCCTGACCGGCCGCACCCGCCGGCATTCCGCGAAAAGGCCCGCATGCGTCATGCGGGCCTTTTTCCTGCCACGGCGGCCGCCCTGCCTGCATTCGGCTCATGGCCTGCGCCTCGTCCCCGCTACTCCGGTCTGGCGATCAAGATGACGGACAGGGCGATGCGGCAATGTCGCCCATGGGTATTTGAGGAACGAAGAAGATCCTGGCGCCGCCCACGTCTTCTCCGTTCCTCAAATACCCATGGCGCAACCGTGCCGGTCGCGGTTTGCCTGCAGCCTTTCGCGCTGCCGAACCGAGCCTGGGCCCGGCGTCAGCGGCGCAGCGTGATGGCGTTGCCGGCGCCGGTGATCACCACCTCGCGCAGGTCCGCCAGGGCGGCGTTGGGAAGCGTCAGCGCCACCGTCACCGTATCGCTGGCAGGCTGCGGCGGGTTGGCGGCGGCGAAGGTGTCGGGCAGGGGCGGCTTGCCCACCAGCCGCAGGCGCAGCACGCCGTCCTGATCGGGGCGGATGCGTCCCCTGGGCATCGGCACCTCGGTGACCAGCGCCACATCCCACCAGCCCTTGCTGGCGGCAAGCCCGGTCACGACCAGCATCCGCCCTTCGTAGAGCGGCTCCCATTTCGCGCTGGTGATCTGCGCCAGCGGCAGGCGGCCGTCCTCGATCGCGGTCGGATAGCCGCCTTCGGGCTCCAGCGTCTGCTGGCGGGGCGCGCCGCTGCCGCCGCCGAACCAGCGGAACGGGTTCAGGCTGCTGTCCCCCATGCGGCCGCAACCGCCCAGCACCAGCATCGCACAGGCAAGAATGCCCAAGGTTCCCGACCGCATGAAGGCTGCCCCCGTTTTCCCAAGTCTTTGGCGCAGTGATAGGCCAAGTCGGGCGGGCGCGAAAGCCTCTTTGACCTTGCCGCCCCGTCGCGCTATGCCAGTGCCGCCCGATGCGAGAGGATGCCCCGATGGCCACGCCCGCCTTTGAAGAAATCGCCGAGACCTTCGATTTCCTGGAGGATTGGGAAGAGCGCTACCGCCATGTCATCGAACTGGGCAAGGCGATGGCGCCGATGGATGCCTCGTTGCAGGTGCCCGCCACCAAGGTCGAGGGTTGCGCCAGCCAGGTCTGGATCATGCCCCGGATCGAGGCTGGCCGCTTCGACTTCCAGGGCGACAGCGATGCGCTGATCGTGCGCGGGCTGATCGCCATCCTGCATGCGCTTTATTCCGGCGTGCCGGTCGGCGAGGTGGCGGCGATCGACGCCAGTGCCGAGCTTGGCCGGCTGGGGCTGGAGGAGCATCTTTCGGCGCAGCGCTCGAACGGGCTGCGCGCCATGGTCGAGCGCATCCGCCTGCTGGCTGCGGCGGCCTGAACTCAGCCGCCGCGGCGATGCGAGATCCAGCCGCCGCCCAGCACGCGCGTCCCTTCGGTCGCGTAAAAGACGCAGGCCTGGCCGGGGCTGACGCCCTCTTCCGGGGCCAGCAGTTCGATCTCGGCGCGCCGCTCGCCGGTCGCGCGCAGGATGGCCGGCCGCGGCGGCCGGGTCGAGCGGATGCGGGCGGTGATCGGGATCTCGCCGGCGAAGGGCTCGTCGCCCAGCCAGTTCACCTCGGTCACCGGCACGATCCGGGTCGCCAGCGCCTGCTTGGGGCCGACGACGACGCGCCGCGTCTCGGGCTCCAGCCGCACCACGTAAAGCGGATCGCCCAGGCCGCCGATGCCCAGGCCGCGGCGCTGGCCGATGGTGTAATGGATCACGCCGCGATGCGTGCCCAGGATGTTGCCGTCCATGTCCACGATCTCGCCCGGATCGGCGGCGCCGGGGCGCAGCTTTTCGATCACGCCGGCATAGTCGCCATCGGGCACGAAGCAGATGTCCTGGCTGTCGGGCTTGTCGGCGACCGAAAGCCCGTATTGCGCCGCCAGCGCCCGCGTCTCGGCCTTGCTGGCCAGCCCGCCCAGCGGGAAGCGCAGGAAATCCAGCTGCTCCTGCGTGGTCGAGAACAGGAAATAGCTCTGGTCGCGGGCCGGGTCGGCCGCCATGTGCAGCTCGGCCCCGCGCGGGCCGTCGAAGCGGCGGATGTAATGCCCGGTCGCCATGCAATCGGCATCAAGCTCGCGCGCCGTCTCCAGCAGGTCGCGGAACTTCACCCGCTCGTTGCAGCGGATGCAGGGCACCGGCGTCGCACCGGCCAGGTAGGCATCGGCGAATTCCTCGATCACCGATTCGCGGAACCTGTTCTCGTAATCCAGCACGTAATGCGGAAAACCGATGCGCTCGGCCACGCGGCGGGCGTCGTGGATGTCCTGCCCGGCGCAGCAGGCGCCCTTTTTCGCCAGCGCCGCGCCATGGTCGTAAAGCTGCAGGGTCACGCCGATCACGTCATAGCCCTGCGCGGCCAGCATCGCGGCCACGACCGAGCTGTCCACGCCGCCCGACATGGCCACGACCACGCGCGTCTGCGCCGGCGGCTTGGCAAAGCCCAGCGAATTCACGGTCGAATCTGGCGCGTCATGGCGCAGAGAGGGGCTTGGCGCTGTCATGGATCGTCCTTTGCGCGGGCGCGCTGCTCTGGCCCGCAGTTCATGACATTTATAGGTAAAAACCGGCAATTCTCAAGGGCCGGGCCTGGAAAAACCCTGCGCCACTTCACCGGGGCTTAAGAAGTTTGCGACACAAGGAGGCAGAGAGAACAGGGACTTGCCGATGTTTTTGAAGAAAACTCCCGGTCTGCGCACCGTGATCCTGCCCGATGGCAGCATCCTGACCCAGGCCGATCTGCCCCAGCCGCAGACCCGCTGGGTGGCCAGCCGCAAGGCGGCGGTGGTCGATGCGGTGCATTACGGCCTCTTGTCGCGGGACGAGGCGATTCGCCGCTATGGCCTGACCGAGGAAGAGTTCGACGCCTGGGCCAGCGCCTTTCGCCAGCATGGCCGCAATGCGCTGAAAATCACGCATCTGCAGAAATTTCGGCAACCGTAAGTTGAGACAAATTTGATAAATAGGCCGGTAACGTGATATTAACCTTTTGCTGAGAGGTTTTGCCAGTAGCCTGGTTAGCAAGGGGAAATGACATGCGAATCCTTCTGGTCGAGGATGATCCGACCACGGCGCGCAGCATCGAGCTGATGCTGACGAACGCGAGTTATAATGTTTATCGCACCGATATGGGCGAGGAGGGCATCGACCTTGCCAAGCTCTATGACTACGACCTGATCCTGCTGGACCTGGACCTGCCGGACATGCACGGCATGGAGGTCCTGCGCCAGATCCGCATGTCCCGCATCGACACGCCGATCCTGATCCTGACCGGCTCGGACGACACCGAAAGCAAGCTGCGCGGCTTTGGCTTCGGTGCCGACGACTACATGACCAAGCCCTTCAACCGCGAGGAGCTGGTCGCCCGCATCCAGGCCATCATCCGCCGTTCCAAGGGCCATAGCCAGTCGGTGATCCGCACCGGCGAGATGGTGGTGAACCTGGACGCACGCTCGGTCGAGGTGGGCGGGCGCGCGGTCAATCTGACCGGCAAGGAATACCAGATCCTGGAGCTTCTGAGCCTGCGCAAGGGCACGACGCTGACCAAGGAGATGTTCCTGAACCATATCCATTTTACCGTAACGTGTTGATTTTTCATAGTCCGAATATGCCGTTTCAGCCTGCATTTCCCGATTCCCCTTTCGTTCGCCGTGCGTTCTGCGCCTCTCTGGCCTTCGCGCGCATGTCGGCTTTGCGGCTGTAGTGGCGCGCCATTTGCTCGCTCGAATGGCCCGTGATTGCCATCACATGCTCAATGCTCATGCCCGGCAGGCTGGCAATTTCAGCGGCGGCGGAATGGCGCAGGGCATGTATGTCCCAAGCCATGGCGTCGATCTTGACCCGCACTTCCGTCACCAGTTTGTGGGCTAGCGAGTAGCTGCACGGCCGGCCGTTTGGCTGCGCTATGATTGTCTCGCCCTGTCGTGGCGTCTGTTCGAGGATCGCGGCCAGCCCATCGGTGAACGGCACGAAGATGCCGGCCCCGGTCTTCTGTTGCCGAACCCAGATCCCGCCGTCCTCGATATCGTCCCAGCGCATTTTCAGCACGTCCCCGATTCGCTGCCCTGTCCCCAGCAGCATCTCGAAGATGAGCAAGGGCAGGGGCGCGGCCTCCCCTCTGAACGCCTTGATCTTGGCATCCGGCCAAGGCTCGCGCGGTGGGCGCAAGCCCTTGAGCTTCTCGACCCCCTCGGCTGGGTTGCGGTCCAACCAGCCGATCCGAACGCCATGCGCCAGCAGCGTGGATAGGGTGCCGATCTTGCGGTTGGCGTCGGTGGGCGTGTCTCGCAGCGCGTCCCGCATCTCGTAGATATGGGCGGTGCGCAGCGTGGCCGGATCGATGTGACCCGCAACCTCTTCTAGATAGCCGAAATGCCGACGATAGGATTTCTTGGTGTTCTGAGCGAGCGCGGGCCAGCGTTCGGATTCCATGTATTTCTGGATCAGGCCCTTGATCGTGCGCTTCGGGGCAGGTGGCCGGCCGCGCATCAGCAGGGCATATTCCGCCGCAAACTCGGCTGTTCCCGGCGCAGCATACATCCTCTGGGTCTTGCCCCAACGGCAGAAATAGAGATAGCCCTTCTTGCCTTTTTTATAAACGTAGCTTGGCAAAGACCGCTTCACCTCTTGCGGCTCCAATTGATCAGGTCAGCGGGCAGGGCATCCTTCGGCGTCTCGAATATCAGTTCGATCTTGTCGCCCTCGGCCTTGGCGCCGGCCACGATATAGCCGGCTTCCTTGCTGGCGATCAGCATGCGCTTGAGCGTGGTTTCCGGCCTCCCCATCTACGCCTCCCTCTGTGCGGTGCGATACGCTTTCAGGATCGCGATGAGCCAAGCGCGGGCGGGGGTGTCCGAAAAGCATGTTATTGCGAAGCCATCATTTAGGCTGACATGCGCGCGTGGCGTGTGGGTGCCAATGAGCGATTGACCAGTGGGCAGCAGGCATTGCATCAGAGACAGGGCGGCGTCTAGCGAGCCATCGAACGCATCGACGCAGGTAGCCCATAGGTCGTCGCCCAAAGCGCCGTGGACGATGCCCGACATTTCCAGAGACAGGGCCGGGGCGCCGTCAATGGTCAGGTCACCACGCTCCACCGCCGCAATCAGCTTGTCCATCGCTTCACTCATCCCCGCCTCCCTGTCCGGTGCGGCGGTTCCACCCATCTCGCAGCGCCTCATAGCTATCATGCTCACAGTTTGGCATGATGCAGTCCACGGTTTGGCACTCGGTATAGAACCGTCCACTGGACGCGGGGCTGTAGTCGTCGCAATTGACGAAAACTGGCTGCCCACACAGCGGACACGGCAGAAACTCGCTCTTCCATGCCATCACCCCCTTCTCCCCCGTGCTGGACAGGGCGGCGCGGGCGGCATTGAATTGCGCGAAGGTAAAGCGATCTGCCAGCCAGTTGGCCCCGTCGCCATAGAACAGCGACAATTCGTCGGTGTCCGCGTGCCCTTCCACCTCGCTATCGAAAAGGTCGGCAATGGCTGCGAACGGTTCCAGCGCCTCCCGCAGCCTCCGGTTTTCCTCGGCCAGAGCGGTGATGAGGTCGGCTGCGCGATGGGTTAGGCGACCTGTGGCAGTCCTTGCATCGTATGCCAGCAAGAGCTCCACCAGTTCCCGCGTGTCGGTCATTGATTCCCCCCCGCATCACGATCCCAATACTGCATATCGTCGTATATAATATCCCAAGCTGCTACGGTATCCCATGCGTAATCGCCAGACCCAAACTCAATCCCCTGAATTTTCAGAAGATCAATTGCATAACTGATCGCGTCAGATTTTTCGAAATCTGCTTTAGCTATAAGTCTTCTCACCATCGCCTCTACGAATTTAGACAGCGACCATCCGTTGGATGCTTTACGTATTTTAGCATAGATTGGAATTTGATGGAAATATTCAGCGCCGTTTACACTGATCGCACGATTGCCCTTGCTGTATTTTACGGGCCTTTCTGGGAGCTTTTCATAACATCGACCACACAGCCAATATCCGTCGATAATATCGCCATGGGGGTGTAGGCACGGGGTCTGTGTCATTTCAGCGTCTCCATTTCAGCGAGGATGGATTTGCAAAATGAGGTCAGTGGGGCATGATAATTCATTGCAAAGTCCGTGTTGTTGATCCGATCCATTATTTTGTCGACCGCCCGCTGCATTCCCTCCAGCGCCTTCTCGCGGCCATAGGCTTCAAGGGCGGTTTCGGCTTTCTCAGCGCGTTTGATCGCTTCCGCCAGTGCCCCGCAAACCGTATCGTGGGCCTTGGTCAGCCGCTCGATCTCGGCGCGGGCTGCTGCGAGGTCAGCCTTCGTCTGGCGCAGTTCTTTTTGCATCGGAATGAAGTCGGTGAACCTAGCCATCACTCCTCTCCTTTCAGGGCGCGCAGGGCGGCGTCGAAATCGGAAAATACCCCGGCGACGCTGCGCTTGAGGTCGCGCCCGTCTCCCCGCCATGCAGCATCCGCAATCATTTCGAGGCGGTTCCGCGCCATATTCGCCGCCTCTATCACCGCCGCGACCGTCTCGCTGGGCTGGGGCGGGTGGGCGCCACAGACGGCGCACGGGATATTCGGGTGCTTGGGGTTGTCCTCACAGGCAGCGCAGGCAGGCACCGCCTCTTGCGCGGTCGGGGTTGCGGCCGGTTGTAAGTAGAGGAAAATATCTTCTGGACGTCCGTTTTCCCGGACGAATTCCGAAATTTCATCGTCAGTCATCAACTGCTGTTCGTCCTGTGGGGCTGGCGTCAGGGCGGCTTCCGCGTTATCCCAGTTGACCACAAGAGTAGACGCAACAACCCCGTGCTCGGCGGCATCAGCCATAGCCCGACCGGCTTTAATCAGCGCCCGCACCTGCTGGCCCGAGGCGCAGAGGTCGGAGCGGACATAGGCTGCCTCACAGTCCTTCATCACCTCATAGGGATTAGCTTCAACCCAAGTGAGGTTGTCCTGATCTGCCCAGATCAATTCAGGCGCATCAGTCATCGCTGCCTCCTTCGGCTTCGGGGGTGGTGGGATAGAGCGTGGCCTTGACGCTGGCGATCCAGTCATCCATCGCCGAAACTTTTTCGACGGCCCACGCATCGAGCGGGTCGGTCGAAAGGCTGCCGTCGGGCATCGTGATGCTGGTTTTGATGTTATCGTATTCATCGGCCAGCAGATCGCAGCCCGCCAGCAGCAGGGCGCGCATGCCCGCCGCTGCCTTCCGGCGGGCGAGGACTTCGCGGATCGCGTCAGCCGCCATGATGCGGTTATCTCAGATCAGCCCGGAAAGCGGGTCGCGCAGGATGTCGTCAAGCCGTTCCAGTTCTGCCGTGTCGATGGGGGTCATGCCGATGCCTCCTGAATATCCGCAGCCGCGCGTACGATGGCGGCGGCAAAGGCGCAGGCCTGCTGCATGGTCATGGCGATGGTCACGCCTTCCTCGGCCATCGTATCCACGGCGCGGATCAGCACCCGGTCTTCAATGGATGTGACCCGCGCCAGATCGCCGCGCAGTCCGGGGTATTTCGGGGTGTCGTCAAAAATGATGGTCATGGATATACCTCCTTGCCGGGCCGGTCAGAACCAGTCGCCCAGGATTTGGTCGTCGTTTTGCGCAATCATCCGGTCCACGCGGGCCAGTAATTCCTCGCTAGATCCGTGTGCGGCATAGAAAGCGCGCGGAGAGTAGTGATAGGCGCCGGGGCCGAATTCGCGGCGATGATGGCGCGGGCAGAGTGGGAGCAGCCGCATATTGCTGCGCGGCTTGCCTTCGTGATGGACCTCGACCGGCCAGCAGCCGCACACCAAGCAGGGCAGGTGAGCGACGGCTTGCATGTGGCGCTTTTCGTCGGCGGTCTTGTGGTCGCGGCGGGTCTTGCCGTTGCCGACCTTCTGGCCCATCGGCCCCTTGAGGCGGGCGAGGAACGTCATGACCGCACCTCACCGATATGCTCTGCACTTCGGCGTCTGCCATGGTTCTCATGATACCCAAGAACCTTCTCTGCCGCGCCCCTAGCTGCCGCCGCTTCCTCTAGGGTGGCGAACGTTCCTAGAGAAATCTTCTTATTGTTAATGCCAATTTGGGCTACCCACTTCCCTCTAGTTTGGTAGACTCCACTGATGCCGCTTTTGTTTTTTTTGCTCATTGCTAAGTTGTGAGCATTTCCGGCCATGTCTGTTATCCGCAAGTTGTTTATGCGGTTATCAAGCTTGTTTCCGTTGATGTGATCGATAATACCAGTAGGCCAGTATCCATAGTGAATGCACCAAGCCACGCGGTGTTGGAGGAGTATTTTCCACAAAACAACTACTCTGCGATATCCGTGAACCGGGGAATCATCTCCTGCGGGCTTGCCGGCGCGTCTTGTATTCCACGCTTTACAATGATTTTCTTTTCGAAACCATTTCGCATCACGGGCTTTCCAGAGCATAACCCCTGTTTTCGGATCGTAATCAATTAACTCCCTAAGAATTTCTGGTGTTATTTCTTGGCCGCCCTTGGTGAAATACGACTTCACAACATTGTCCTGACTCTGCGTCTCGAACCGCTCTTTGCCATGGCATTGCGCACAGGCTGGGTTGGCTTCTTCGACAAGGCGGGATGTGTGGATCATGCGAAACCGCTCCTTTCCGCCTCGGTCCACGGCACAGCGTGGCGCGCACCGTATTCGTAGATGACCTCGATCAGATCGCGCATTTGCTGCACATTCAGGTGCGACGACCGGTAGCCGACCGGGAACGGGCCGCTTCCGTCCAGCCCCTCGGCAAACTGGCACTGGTGCCCAGACGAGTGCATGAACGCGGCTTTCCACGTGTCAGGCACCCAAAGCCGTCCCTCGGGCTTGGCCTGCGACACGTCGCGCAGCATGGCCCATAACTTTTTGTTCTGCGGCGGGGTCCGGGTCGGCGCGAGGATCGAGACGGTCGAGAACTGCGGCGCCTGCCGGATCGCTTCGGCGGCATAGGCGCGCTGACTGTCACCAAGCAGGTAGATCACCGGCATCAGCCAGCCTCCTGCCGCATGGATACCAGGGCCCGGCGCAGGTAATGGCGGGCGTGTTCGATGGCCTCGTCGGAAGCCTGAAAGCCCATGATATGCATGGCGGCTGCGTCAAGCAGAAGGTCGTCGCCGCGTGTCCAGCCGCCTTCCTGGACGGCTTGGATGGCGCCACGGCAGACCTGATCGGGGATGGGGCGAAGGGCGGTCATTGGCCGGCCTCCTTGACGGAGAACAGCACCGCCTCATGGGTCTGCTGGCGCTGGACAGCACCGGAACGATGCAGCCTTGCAAGCAGGCCCTTGGCCTGCGGGAGGGTCATGCCGGCGCGGTTGGCGTAGTCGGTGGCCGTGAGCGGAATGGCGCTGCCTTGGCGGTAGAAGGGAGCAAGGGCGTCCATCAAAAAGCCTCTTTCTCTTGCCAGACGCGGACGCCATTGATCGACCGGGCCTTGTGGTTGCGGCGCACGTAGTCCTCGATGAATGCCGTGACGGCATCCCGGTCATTGGTGGCTATGTCGTGCAGGGCCGCGCGATGGTCCTCGATCTGGTAGCGCGTGACAGTGCGCAGGCCCTTCACGGTGTCCCTGCTTGCGGCTGCCGCGCGGCGTTGCGCTTCTTCGGCCTCGCGCTGCGCCTCGGCGGCTGCGCGCTGCGCCTCAATGTCAGCGGCATTCGCGGCGCGCGCGGCTTCTTCGGCCTCGCGCATCTTGCGCGCCGCCTCGGCCCTTGCCGCGCGCTCGGCGGCTTCCTTCTCGGCGGCCAGCTTCTTTTTGAAACCGTCAACCAGAGAGACAAGGCCACTTTCGATGCGCTTGGCGTCGTCAATGCTCGGCTTCCAGCGCGCGCCCTCGGCCTTGTAAGCGTCATAGAGCGGGGCCGTGGCCGATTTCTGACCAGCCTCAAGACCCAGCCGAAACTCGCGCATTGCCTTGCGCAGCGCATCAACGGCCTTCATCTGGCCTTCGTTCTCAACTGGCGTTCCGTCCAGCCAGTTTTCTGCTTCCATGCGCTCACTTTCGTATTGAGCGCAAATAGCGTCGATGGGATCAGGAGGGTTGTTGCCTCCCATGACGGCGCGCGGATTCATCTCGTTCATTTTGAGCCTCAATAGGGGATTTCGCTGGCGTCGATCACGTCCGGCTTTCTGGCGTTGATAGTGGCTTGCAGCTTTCGCATCAGCGGCGCGAAGCTGTCTGCGGGAAGGTCGTGCAAATGCTCGATGCCTGCAGCTTTGGTGATCTGGTCCTCGGACACGCCGGCCTCGTCTGCCTTTTCGCGGATCTGGACGAATTGCTCCTGGCTGATCGTTTTCACCTCGACCCGGATCCTGTCATCAGGGCGCGGCGCGGCGCTCTGCGCATCGTCGTCAATTTCGGCTGACAGGCCGAGAGCCGCCTTGAGCGTGTATCGCTGCAAATAGGTGACCGCACTTCCGACGGCCTGGAAAGGGTTCTTGCTGCCCGAGCCATCCGGCGCGCACGTCAGCGACGTTTCCTCGCTGTGCCCGTGCGCGTGGGCGATGATGCAGGTGACGCGGACGCCGCCATTGCCCTGATCGGTGCGGAACCGATACGACAGGCCGAACTCCGAAAGGATCGGGTCGATCACCTTGGCGATGCCGGCCAGCGTCTCATGCTTGTAGTGCGTCCGCCCCTTGCTTGACGTGAAATCAACGGTGGCGTCTTTGACAATCGGCGGGATCTTGGACCGGGCCGCCGCCAGCGCAGCAGCGAACGCAACGCGGGCGTTGTCCCGGTCGTGGTCGCGCTTGAGCGCCAGCATCCGTTCCAGCTTGTCCAGGTCGGCATCGGGGTTCAACACCAGCCGCTCGATCATGTTGATCATGGGGTCGGCCGGAAGGTGCGCGACAGACCCATCATGCTTTGCGATAGCGTTCATGGGATGCTCCTATTCCGCTGCCAGATCGTGGCGCAGGTCGCGCATCTGATCGGCGTATTCGTCGGCGTCGTCTTGCTCTGCGGTCTGGCGCCATTCGATCAGCGCAAGATCTTCCTGCCGCGCGACCTCATCTTCGCCCAGCAGCGCAACCGCAGTTTCGCGGGTCTGCTTGCGACCGTCGAAGGTCCAGCTATCCAGAGAGATGTTGTTGACCCACTGAATGGACCGCATGCCGTAGCGGTCGCGGTGGCGTGACCAGAAGGCATCGATTTCAAACAGCGCCTCGGCCTCGACATAGCCTTCTGCGGCGTCCATGGTCAGGGTTCCTGTGTGATAGTCAAACCGGCTCATTTCCTGCACCCCTTCCCCTCGACGAAAACCGGGTGGCTCGCCGGGCAGCGAACGGTGGTCTGCTGCTGGATGACGATATTGCGCGGGACGTTGCGGTCCATGCGCTGGAGGTAGCGCAGCGCCGCCTCGGGACCGGCCAGAGCGGCAACGGCGCAGACATTGCTGGCCTTGCTGCTGCCGGCAGAGACGCCCCAGCCGAAGGTCTGCATGCCGGCGGTGAACGATCCGCTCGGATTGGTGTCCCCGAAGCAATTCGGGAAACTGTAGCCGTTCAGCTGCGGCGCGATGGCGCTGGAAGCGGAAGCCCGGCTGCGGGTCTGGTTGTTGACGGTTACGGCGCTGGACGCCTGCGACTTGCTGGTGGCATTGCCGCCTGTCACGTCGCCGCGCGGCTGTTCCGGCTGCGTCGGCGCCCAGCATTGGCCCTGATAAAGCTCCGTGCCCGGCGGGCAGAACCAGCCTTCGTCGCTGATCGCATGCGCTGACCCGGCCAGCATCGTGAGGCCAAAGGCGATGGCGATGGTTTTCATGGCGATACTCCTTAGACCCAGCCGTTCCCGTTCGCCCCGCGCTCAGCGGTGAACCAGTCACCGAAGCGGGACAGCGGACGGCGGAAAATGACGATGGTGGCGATGAAGGTGAGAGCGGACAGCATCAGCGCCGCTCCATCAGAGCGGCACATTCGTGGCTCGTGAGAGCGAAACAGTCGGCGGGGCGGGAGGCGCTGGCGCTCCATGCGTATCCGGCAAAGGCGCCGATCCCGAAGAACAGCATGGCGACGGCGGACAGGATCAGCACAACGACAACGGTTCCGTCCGTGGGCTCGTCGTAACGGTGGAAGGTGGACATCACGCGCCCTCCGAAATGCAGGTATTGAAGAAGTCTGCCGCAGTGGCGAAGGAGTCACCGCCGATCAGACCCTGCGCATAGCCAGCCATGTAGGCGGACAGCATCATCTTGCGTTCTTCGGAATGCGGCTGGGTGGGGATGTAGCCGACCGCCCATTCGGCGCCGGTCTCGAAGCTGTGCAGCGAGCGGCCGTCCTCGACACCGCGATAGACGACAGCAGCAACGTCGCGGCAGACAGTCTCAAGGGCGGGGTTCGCCACGGCCGGAGATGCCGACAGGGCGAGAATGATCAGGGAGCGTTTCATTGCACCACCTCGCACACGGGGCGCTCAGGAAGCGGGGCGGAAAGCGTGACGCTGCCCATGCTGATGAAGCAGTGCCGGATCGCGTCAACAACGTCCGGGTTGTCGAGGCACAAGCCTGCGATCAGGCCGGCGGGAACGGGGGATAGCGGGGCTTGCATGACAGGGGGTGTCTCCATCTCGGGGTGGTGCCAAGGCTCGGCTTCGTCGCTTGGCTTGAGATGAAGAATGGGGTAAGTTTACCCCTCTGTCAACAAGAAAAGAGTAAAAATACTCCACATTGCTTCCGCCCCCGATTCGCCCATGCTATACAGGGCAAGCCGGGACTCGGTTCCTGGCGCGGAAGAAGGGGTGTGATTCGGGGTGTGGGAAGGTGGTAGGGGAGGCGTTGAAGCACCTCCCCCTGGGCGTCAGAAGGGCCAGAGGCCCAGATCGTGAAGCCCGGCCAGAATGGTGATGATCGCCGCGAGGACGAACAGCAGCCGTTCCGCCACCTTCAATCGGTTCTGCATTGGATGTTCCGCAGCAGCGCCCGACGCGTCGGGCATGGTTGAAGCCACACCCAGTATTTATACCCCGCCCTAGCGAGGCGGCTTGGCTTCGGGTGAGCGCTCACCTTCGGCCGGCGACGGGATGAGGCTTATGAGGCCCTTTCATGGCATCCCGCCTTCGCAGCCCTGGATGGGCCACTTAGGGGTTCCACCCCCTGACGACAGTCTCCGGGTGCCCTCTCGGATCGCAGACTGTCGCTGCGGCCAGTCTGGCATCTTCCGCGCCGGAGTCGAGTCCCGGTAGCCAGCGCCGGGCTGCGGCGCATGAAAAAGCCCGCCGATTCGGGGATGACAGATGCTTCCGGTTCGCTACTCTGACGCGATGAAAGACGCTCCTGCACACCTCGTCCTCAAGCTGGACACTGACGAACCGATTGAACTGGGGGCCTTCGTTGGCGCGTTCACCAGCATCGGAAACGAATTGGAGCGTTTCGTCGGGGAGCGTTACCCGGACTTCAAGGGTAAGGCGGAGTTCTACGTCAGGGAGGTGCGGGCCGGCTGTGTCGAGGCAGATATCATCCCGTTGCTTGGGTCCGGGATGATGTTCGCTCTGAGTCAAGCTGAAAGCCTTATGCTGGTCGAGGATTTCGTTCGGAGGTGGGGATCGCGAATCCAATCCTTCGTCCGGCGAGACCGAGCAGCGCAGCCAGACACCAAAGCAGAGGTTAAAGACTACCTGAACGCTGTAGTCGCAATAGCCAACGACCCGAACGCTGCATCAAGCCTGTCCGCTGCCGTGTTCGAGGACGGAAAGCGGGAAATAAAGATCGGATTTCAGTTCACATCCGAGGAAGCGCGGGAGGCGATAGCCGCGATAGAGGACCGTCGCGCCCAAGAGAAGAAAGACGACGATCACAGCAAGATTCATCACCGGGTGCTGATGGTATTCACACGGTCGGACATCTCCGACGTCGGCGTCGGAAAGCCATCTGGTGAGCGCGTTCTGATCTCAGAAATATCAGATCGCCCCTTGGCGCTCATGTATGGCGCTGATCTTGCAGCAGAGCGCATAAAGCACGAGATACGCGATGCTGACGACAACCTCTACAAGAAGGGATTCGTGGTTGATGTCCGCGTCCAGGCTCCGAACGGTCGCCCGGTAGCCTATGCGGTGATGGAGGTCCACGAAGTCATCCACCTGCCAGAAGAATAGGCCGCTAACCCTCCCAATCCCTCAGCATATCCGCCCAGTCGCACAGCATCCGCTCGGCGCCATAGTCGCCCTGTCGGTGCCGTTCCTCGGCGGCCGCCAGCAGGACGAACGGCAGGTCCATCAAGGGCACGGTGTCCGGCTGCAAGGTCTGCAAGCGCAGCAGTCCCAGCACCACGCGCGCGGCTGCCTCGATCTGTTCAACTTCCTCGCTGCGCGGCGTCTCCGACATGCTTACCCCTTGTTAACAAAGGCTAACCGCCTTCCCCTGCGCAACCGTCTTTTCGGACAATTGACCGGCAGGCGGATTCTTGCCTAACATCAAGTTCACGATATGTTCGCGAGTCGAGGGAGGGGATGATGCGGGACGATTGGGTTACGAAGGTGTTTGAGAGGTTGAGTCCACAGGGTCGTTCTGATCTTCTCCGTTTTGCAGAGCTTCTTCTTCAGCGCGAAGAAGAGACTGAGCAAAGAGACGCAGTTGCTCGTGGCTGCTCGGATTCCGAAGGCGGCGCATGATGCTGTTCATCTTGGCCACACCCTGGACGACATCAGGATTGACCTCGTCACCGAGGTATCGAACATTCCCTGCGTAAAAGTCAGACAGGGACACCTCGAAGAAGTCTGCGATCTTCGTCGCATCTTCGGCGTTCGGCTTCTCTGACTTGCCCTGATTTACGTTCTTCAGAATGTCGTATGATACACCGGATCTGGTGGCCACGTCGCGGAGGGATTTCCCGCGTCCAGTGACCTTCATGGCGTGCCTAAGTGCTTCAATAAAAGTCATTTCCATGGGGCAAATATACCCCATGGCCTTGGCCATGCGAATGGAGTAAATCTGCGCTTGCCTTATAGGGTAATTATACCCCATAATGCGCGGCATGGAACAACTCATCTCAGACATTGAAGCCTACTGCGCGCGCGAGGGGGTTAGCCCCCAGAAGCTCCTCCGGGATGCCATCAATGCTCAATGGGGCCAGTGGCAGAAGTGGAAGGACGGCGAAGCCAGCCCGACGATGAAGGTCGCTGACCGCATCCGAGAATACATGAAGCAAAACAGTTCGGTGCATGCAATTGCACGTGGGGATTCCTCCCCCTCCCGTCAACCCCGCCGGTCCGGGACCGGAAGGCGAGGTGTGGCATGAAGGCGTCAGCCCGACAAAGCGACGAGCGCCTGCTGACCATTCTCGACCGCGCCTATCGCGGCGAAACCCTCAGCCGGATCGCAGACGACATGGGCCTCGCGAAAGAGAGCGTCCGCACCCAGACGCGTCGTGTCCTTCGCGCTGACCTTGCCGAGAGCGGCGAGCCTTCCGGCGTGGTCCGTCTGGCCTACCCGTGGGCGAGGGTCTGATGATCGAAGCCCTCGCCATCCTCGCCCTTATGGCCTTCGTCGCCCTGCTGATCGCGGTGGTGAGGCTGTGACATGGCAGGCACCCCACACACCTGCGGCCGATGCGGCGCCCCGGCGCCCTACGGTTTTGGCCCGCCTCTCGGCCATCCTGACCGGGGCCGCGTCTGGGCCTGCCGAGAACACGTCGATGCCGCGCGAGAGTGGCACCGGGCAACGTATCACACCGGACCTGACAGCAAGAGCCGTCCGGGTCTGCAATCGCGATCCGGCGCTGATCGAACGCTACCTGCGGGTGCATCAGATCCTCGACAGGAGAAGTTGATTTGACGCTCGCCCGTATCATCCTTCCATGGCCGCCCCGCGCCACCAGTCCCAACGCAAGCGGGCAGGGGCAATGGCGCCGCAAGGCATCCGCAGCCAAGGGCTACAAGCTGGCCTGCTGGGCGCTGTGCGAGGCCGAGAAGATCCGCCCCGTCGATGCAATCGCCGTTGACGTGCTGGTGACGTTCTGCCCGCCGTCCCGCCGCCGGTTCGACCTCGATAACGCGCTGTCCCGATGCAAGCAGGGCCTCGACGCCGTGGCCGAGGCTATCGCCGTCGATGACAGCCAGTGGCGCCGCATCACCCTGGAGCGCGGGGAAGCCTGCCGAGATGGCGCCGTAATCGTTCACATCATGGAGGCCGAGGCATGAACGCCGATACCTATGTCTACGTTATCGCGGCAGAGGGCGATTGCCACACCAAAATCGGCATCGCCTACCAGCCAGAGAAGCGTCTCAGGCAAATACAAACCGGGAATCCATACTTTCTCTATATCGCCCGCCAGTGGGGACCAATGCCCCGTTCTCAGGCAGAGAAAATGGAGGTGAGGCTTCACGAATTCTTCGGTGATTTTTCCATCCGAGGCGAATGGTTTTTTGTCAATGCTGACGAAATTTCCGCCTTCGTGTCTGTCGCGATGACTGGAAGCGCCGATGACGCGGCGACGGCCCGCGAGCGCCTTTTCGAGAAGGTAGTTCACGGATGAGCGGGACGGTAAACATCGCCCGGTCAATCTTCGATCACGCTGTCTTTGCCGATGAGCCAAAGACCGAGCGTGAAGCGTGGATATGGCTCATCATGGAAGCGTCGTGGAAACCCCGGACGCGCCGGGTCGGCAGCGTTGTGGTGAATACGGAGCGTGGTCAGCTCGCTGCGTCTGTGCGCTTCTTGGCCGGGGCGTGGAAATGGACGGCACCGAAGGTGCAGCGCTACCTGAAACGCCTCGAAAAAATGGAGATGATCCGTTCCCAGGCCGATACAGGGGTGACGGTAATAACTATCTGTAATTACGACGAATATCAGGGCGTAGCGAAATCCACCGATACAGTCGCGATACAGTCGCGATACAGCGCCGATACAAACGAGAAGAAGGATGAAATAAGGGAAGAAGGTAATAAGAAGGATGCTAAAGCATCCAGGGCCGATGTGGCCGAGCCAGATCCAGCATCCCCTTCATTCGATGAATTCTGGGCCGTTTGGCCTCTTGGAAAAATCTCGAAAAAAGACGCCGAAAAGGCCTTTCGCAAGCTGTCTCCGCAGGACCGGAGGTTAGCGACCGAGCGATCAAGGCCATGGGCCGAGCAATGGCGACGAAGTCACCCTCACGCCAGCCCCATTCACCCAGCCACCTACCTCAACGCCGGTCGCTTCAACGACGAAATCCAGCCTAGCCTGACCATCATCAACGGATCGAACCATGACCGCCAATCTCCCCAGCAAAATCGCCACACTGCCGCCGATGACCGCTTTGGACGTATCGCAGATGCAGCCGTCCGAAATCGCGCACCATCGCGCCCAGATTTTGGCTTCGGTTGAGGTCGTCCTGCACGGCTACTGGCAGCCCGACGATGCGCAGGGGCTGCGTGCTGCGGTGCTGGCCGACTGGTGCGACGAGTTGGAGCCTTGGCCGGTCGAGAGCATCCGGGCGGCTCTGCGCAAGCACCGCAAGGACTTCCCGAACCGCCGGCCGAATCCGGGTCATATCCTGGCAATCCTGACCGACGCCTGGGGCCGCCGGAACGCCGATCAGGTCAAGGCCGCGATGGCACCGGCTCCCGAGCCTCCGAAGGAGCGCGTCAGCGCCGAGGCAGCCGCCGCCATCATGGCCGAGATGGGTGTTCGCAACCCGCTGGCGGTCAAGACCATCGCAGGTATCGAGGCCGCAGAATGACCCCGGCGCAGATCGAAGAAGCCCGCGCCATCGCCGCCCAGCCGGGCCGCGCTGCCGTCCTTCGCGCCATCCGCGACGTGTCTGCGCAATCCGGCGTCCCGGTCGGCGCCATCATGGGCCATGACCGCCGCCCCCGGATCGTCGCCGCCCGCCATCTGGCGATGCGCGTTGCCCACGATGCCGGCGTGTCGTTGGCCGAGATTGGCCGCGTCATGGGCCGGGATCACACCAGCGTCATGCACGCGGTTCGCAAGTCCCCCAACCGCACAGAGGTGAATGGATGACCGCACAAGCTCACATTTTCACCGGCACGGAGATCAGCACCGGCCGTCGTCGCCCGTCCGAAATCGTCGCGGAATACGACGCAAAGCGCGCGGCGTTGGCCGATGCGCTGGCAGCGTTCGAGGACGCTGGGTCCGCCCTCAAGGCAGCCGCCACCATCGGCGGGACGTGGGGCAACGTCACGCTGGACACCGGCCGGGGCATCTATCCCAGCTTGCTGGAAAAATCGCTGCTCCAATCGGCGTGGCGGCATGTCTACGAGCTGTATGGCCTGGAGCAGATCGCCAGCGCCTCGGCAAAGCGGGCCTATGAACAGATGTTCAGCGCACCGCCGCCGTTCACGGTCGAAAACATCCGCGAACAGTTCGGCGAGCTGGTTTCCGATCCGTGGGGCAGCGTACTGCGCGGGCTGGCCGAGGTGTTCAGCGGGCTGGATCCTGCTTTCCGCTCGCACGAGAAGATGAAGATCGGCGTGAAGGGCCTGCCCAAGCGCGTGATCCTCGATAACGTGGCCGGCTACGGTTCGTGGGGCCGGGATCGACTGCGCGACATCCTGAACGCGCTGGCCGCTTATCAGGGCAAGCCGCTGGTCGAATATCGCGAGATGGAGGCGCTCCTGAACGGTCAAGGATTACTTGACAGCTGGACTGCACCGAAGGACATGCACCGCGAGGAAGCGACCTTCCCGGCGCGTGGCGTCTGGCTCAAGCGGTTCCAGAACGGCAACGGGCACCTGTATTTCAGCCCCGAGGCCTTGGCCGACATCAACCGCGCGCTGGCCGAATACTATGGCGAGGTGCTGCCCGACTGCCCGGATGACGACGCTCGGCCGACCCGGCAGCGCGCCAGCACGGCCGTCAGCAAGGATCTGCAATACTACCCCACGCCGGCCGCGGTGGTGGATCGGGTGCTGGCCGACCTGCGCTATCGGATGCCGGGCCAGCGCGTTCTGGAGCCGTCCTGCGGCTGCGGGCGCTTCATGGACGCCCTGCGCGCCGCCGGCGCCGATGTGATCGGCTGCGAGGTGGACCCGGTTCGCGCCGCGTTGTGCGAGGCCAAGGGGCACCGTGTCATGCGGATGAATTTCCTCGAAACCGTGCCGACCGCCGATTTCGACCAGGTGGTGATGAATCCGCCGTTCTATGGCCTCCACTATGCCAAGCACGTGCGGCACGCGCTGAAATTCCTCAAGCCCGGCGGCCGGCTGACCGCGATCCTGCCCGCCTCGGCGCGCTACGACCATGGCGAGCTGGATGACCTGCGCCCGCATTGGGATGACCTGCCGGTCGGATCGTTCAGCGAGAGCGGCACGAACATCAACACCGTCGTCGCGACGATAAGGAGGTCGGCATGACCCTGACCGCCCCGTCCCACCTGCGCGGCCCTATCCGCCGCTCCGATCCACGCTGGGGTGAGCGGCTGGCTTGGATCATCCAGCACAATGACGCCCGGCACCGGCAGTCCGACATGGCCGCAGCCCTCGGCATTCGCCAGGCATCCCTCAGCCTGATCATGACCAAGGCCGGCATCCACAAGCCGCACGCCGCGCCCCGCGCCAGAGCGATGTGTCGGCACGGCCTGCGTCTCGGAAGGATGGTGGAGATGTTCGACGCCCTGCCGGTCGATCTGCGCTCGGATCTGGCGAGAGAGGCCGCAGATTTGCGCGGGACGATAGCGGATGCCATCGCAGCACGGCTGGCACCGCCAAAAACCGGGTCAGGAGCGGCCAATGGCTGATTTTCCGACCCACGACAGCCCGGAGCGAAGGAAGCCTCTCACGGGCCGCCAGAAGGCCGCACAGCGCGAGACAGCCCGCAAGGCGAGGCAGGCGGAGCGGCGACACAACCACGAGCAGGAGCGGATGATGACCAGGCAGGTGAACGAGGAGAAATGGCAGGATGAGTGACGACGCGGTGATGATGGCGTGGGCGTTGGTGACGCTGATCGGGATCGGCACCATCGCCGTGCTGATCGGTGAGGGATTGGCTGCGCTGGCCCGCTGGTATTTCCGGCGTCGTGGCTGGCTGCCTGAGAGGGAGATCGTCCTGCGGATGCCAATGAACAGCCGTGTCACGACCTTTGAGCGGAAATGGGAAGGCGACGACAAATGACCAAGGCTCGCACAAAAGGCCAAAAGCTTGCCATGCGACGCCGCCGTGCGCTGCTTACCGCCGCGCCGGAGGGGCTGCCCGAGCTGGCGCCCATCGAACGGCGGTATCAATCCGGGCGCAAGGTGACGGCCGACCGCGACCCGCAGCGCACCGTCCTCAAGGCCCGCTGCGCACACATGGGCAAGGACGACACCAAGGAGAACCGCCGCATGATGCGAATGGCGATGATGGGCGATCAGGCAGGCCAAGCCATCGCCCTCGGGGCAACCGGCCCCAAGGAGGCCGCGCGGCTGTGGCAGGCGTTCACGACGCTGGATGCGGCCGACGAGGTTTATCACCGCCGCATCCTCGGTCGGTCCCGGCATGCGAAATGCGGCAAGGTGGAATTCATGCCGGAACGGTTCGAGGCTCGCCCCGACGATAAGCCCAGCTATCGCACCGAGGACCAGAAGGACGCGGCAGCCGTGAAGGCGTGGACGCAATGGCATGGCGCCGTGGGACACCTCGCATCGCATGAACAGTCTGCGATCTGGGACGGCGTGTATCTGCGCGGGGAATTGCAGCGCGGTGGCGTCCTGACGACGATGGGCAGCGCATTCGTCCAGGCATTGCGCATTCTTTCAGGCGTTTCTGCCACAAAGGGCTTGATCTGATAGCCGAAACGTGTAATTTGGCATCATCGCAAGGAGTTGCGACTTGAGGGCGGGGAAGGCCGCCCTTTTCGATTCCGCTCTTTGGCGGTGCGATGTAACGAGGCACGGTCGCGCATTAGGTTGTGGCGATATAGCTGTTCGGCCCAGACGTGGGGCATCGCATCTCCTGAGCGCGGCGCGCGTGAACGAAGGTGGGTAGCCCTGATGGGTGACAATCTCACGGACGCGCTCAACAGGTCTCCGGCTCTGCGCGGATTGATCACCGCAGGCATCCGGACTTGGAGCAATATCAAGAAATTCGATAATGCTCGAAAGTCCACATCGCAAGTGTGGCCGGTGGGGTAGCTGCCACCGTCAGTTTCTAGGGGATCGCTACAATGCGCGGTCTTGCGTATCGCAGGCACAACGAAGAGAAGGCCAAGGCGAAAGCGGCGGTTATCTCTCGTGTGTTCCATGGCGTGAAAGAGCCTGACGCCTCGCGCATTGGTAAGGTGGCGCACACCCGTGTCGTGTGCAGCGGCCCCTGCTGCGGAAACCCTCGCAGGCATTTTGGCAAGATGACGATGCAAGAGCGCCGCTCGCCGGCAATGCTCAACGACTAATCCGCTACGCTCGTAGGCGAGCACGTTCACGGCCCCGCCCGAGAGATCGGCGCGGGGTTTCCCCATTTCATGGAGGCCGCAATGGCTGATGTATTCAAGGGCGATCTTGCTTTCGCGAAGGTCGTCGAGACTCCGGAGGGCCCGGCGCTGCTGGTTGGCTATCGCGTCATCCGGGTGCAGGGCCTCAAGGATGACAGCGAGTTGGACGCCATCTGTCGCGCGCTCAGGGGCTCGGCCGATGCCGAGATTGCCGGCGTCGGCCTGCAAGGCGCGTCCGACGCAATCGTCAGGGCGGCTCGCGGCATCAGTTCAGGCCGAGGCTAATCCCATGCTCATCCTTCTCGCCCTGATCCTCGCCGCGTCCCTCATCGCCATGCAGGCGGCGGGGCTGTGGGTGGACCCCCGGTAAATCAAGAGGAAATCAAGATGGCTGCAAAGCACGGAGGCAAGCGCCCCGGCGCTGGTCGTCCTGCTGGCGCCCGCAATCGTGCGACGGCGGAACGCAAGGCCAGCATCACCGAGCTTGCGCAGGACTATGGCGAGGCCGCCCTGGCGACTCTGGCAGAGGTGATGCGAGACAGCGATGCTCCGCACAGCGCGCGAGTTGCTGCAAGCAATGCCCTGCTGGATCGCGGCTATGGCAAGCCCCGTCAGGAGGTGGACCACTCGTCCAGCGACGGCAGCATGACGCCGATCACCGGCTTTGACATTCGGGTCGCAAGTGCGCCTGCAAGCGACACTGACGCGTCCGCAGGCTGACTTTTTCGTCAGCGAGGCCAAGTATCCCGCCTTCGTCGGAGGTTTCGGGAGCGGCAAGAGCGAGACGCTGGCGCAGCGGGCAATTGCTGATGCTGCGCACTCCGGGTCGGCGCTGATCGGTATCTACGCGCCGACCTACGACTTGCTCAAGCTGGTCAACGTGACGCGCATCGAACTCAAACTGCACGAGCATGGCATTCGCCACAAATGGCACTCGCAGGACAAGGCGATCTACACCAGCCACCCCGGATTCGGTGACTTCATTTTTCGCACGATGGACACGCCAGAGCGGATCGTGGGCTACGAGACGTTCCGGGCGCATGCTGACGAGTTGGACACGCTCAAGACCGAGCATGCACGCACTGCGTGGAACCAGATCATTGCCCGCAACCGGCAGGTGCTGAAAGACCGTCCAGACGCGCTGAACAGGGCGGCAGCCTACACCACACCCGAGGGCTTCCGCTTTACGCATGACCGATGGGTCGTCAACGCAACGCCTGATTACCGGATCTACCGGGCGCCGACCTATTCCAACCCGTTCTTGCCGTCCGACTACATTGACGGCCTGCGCGCCAGCTATCCGGCGCAATTGATCGAGGCCTATATCGAGGGGCAATTCGTCAACCTGACCAGCGGCACGGTTTATAGCAGCTATGACCGGATGCGCTGCGAAACGGGCGAGACGATCCGCGATGGCGAACAGCTTTACATCGGCCAGGATTTCAACGTGGGCCAGATGTTCAGCGCGATTGCCGTTCGGCGCGTCGATGGCTTCCACGTGGCGCAGGAGCTTGCCGGAGTGCTGGACACGCCGGAATTGATCCGGGTGTTGCGTGAGCGGTTCGCTGTCCATCCCATCCGCATCTACCCCGATGCCTCGGGCAAGAGCCGCAAGACTGTGGATGCATCGCGATCCGATCTGATCCTGCTGAAAGAGGCCGGATTCAAGGTTGTGGTGAACCCGAGCAACCCGGCGGTTCGGGATCGTATCGTCAGCGTGAACCACGCGTTTGAAAGCGCAAGGCTGCACGTCAATAGCCGAGCATGCCCGACGCTGGCGGCGGCGTTGGAGCAGCAGGCTTACAACCCGAAAACCGGCGAACCGGACAAGGAGGGCGGCTTTGACCATCCGTGCGATGCGATTGGCTACCTCGCCGTCAAGGAAATGCCTGTGCGCCGGCCGAGGCGGGAACAGGCAACGGTCAAGCCGCCGGCCGAGCCGCCAGACTATCGCCGCCGCGAGGTCGAGCATGACGAAGATGCATGGAAGGTGCTTTGATGCTTGAACTTGCCGCCCTGAAAACCATGGTGCAGCGGGCATCGGACCTGACCGAGCCTGACCGCAATCTGTCCGAGCGCGACCGGGACTATTACAGCGGACACCAGCTTACGGCAGCCCAGAAAGCCGAATACGCCAAGCGCCGGACCCCGCTGATCGTCAACAACCGTATCCAGCGCAAGATCGATGCGATGATCGGGATCGAGCAGAACGGCCGCACCGATCCGCGGGCGTTTCCGCGCGCGCCCGGCGATGAACAGGCGGCTGATATCGCCACCAAGGCGCTGGTGTTCGTGGACGATATCACGCGCTTTGACGCCAAGCGGTCGGAGGCATTCGAGAACCTGCTGGTTGAGGGATACGGCGGCGTTGAGGTCGTCGTGGAAGAACGGCGCGGCCTGCTGGAAGTGGCAATCAACCGGCTTCGCTGGGAGGATATCTTTTTCGACCCCTACAGCCGGGAAAAGGACTTCTCGGACGCCACGTTTCTCGGCGTGATGCGCTGGATGACGCTGGATCAGGCGCTTGAGCTTTATGAGGGTGATTATCAGCCGCAGGACGGCAACGAGGCAGAGAGCCTTGAGGATCTGCTGCAAGCCACCATGGAGGGCGTTGGCAACAGCTACGACGACCGGCCCGAGGATCAGGCGTTTACCTGGGCGGACGTAAAGCAGAAGCGCGTTCGCGTGGCTCAGATGTATTACCGTCAGCGCGGCGTCTGGTATCTCTGCGTTTTCACGGGCGGCGGCACGATCATCCATCAGGAATCGCCGTATCTGGACGAGGACGGCAAGACCGCTTGCCCGATCATCCTGATGACCGGCTATGTGGACAGGAAGAACTGCCGCTTCGGCGTGGTTCGTTCGCTCATCTCGATGCAGGACGAAATCAACGCCCGCCGCTCGCGCATCCTGCAAGACCTGTTCAACCGGCAGGTTGTCATTGCCAAGGGCGCGGTCGATGCCCGCGAGGTCCAGCGCCAGCTTGCCAAGCCTGACGGGGTGGTTGAGGTCGATCCCGATGTTATGGAGGGTGCTCGCGAAGGCGGGATGAGGCCGTTCGAGGTCGTGAACCGCGATGGCGACATTGCTGCGCAATTCTCTCTGCTGACCGAGAGCAAGGAAGAAATCGACAAGCTGGGACCGAATGCCTCGCTCTTGGGGCAGTTGACCGGCCAGCAGTCGGGCAGGGCGATCATGGCCCAGCAGAATGCCGGGATGGCCGAGCTTGCACCGATCTATGACAGCCTCCGCGATTGGACGATCCGCTGCTACCGCGCGATGTGGGCGCGGATGAAGCAGTTCTGGACCGAGGAACGCTGGATCCGCGTCACAGAGGAAACCGAGGCCCCGCAATTTGTCGGCATCAACCAGTTTCAGGGCTGGGACGTTGACCCGCAGACCGGGCAGATCGTGCCGCAAATCGCGAACAGCATCGCGGAAATGGACGTCGATATCATCATCGACACCGCGCCCGACATGGTGACGCTGCAACAGGAGCAATTCGACCAGCTTGCCAAGATGGCCGGTTCCGGCGTGCCGATCCCGCCCGATGTGCTGCTTGAGGCGTCCAGCCTGCGCGACAAGGCCAAGCTGATCGAGAAGATGAAAGAGGCCAACGCGCAAGCCGCACAGGCTCAGCAGGCCGCCCAGCAGGCGGAACAGGCGCGTCAGGACATGGACACGCAGTCGCAGGCGCAGTTGCGTGGCGCTCAGGCCGTCAAGAACGTGACCGATGCGCAAAAGACCGCATTCGAGATCCAGCAGGCCCAGACCAGCACGGCGATAGCCGCTGCGCTCGGCCTGCCGATGCCCGCCGCCGGGGCCTAACCGGGCGAATACCCGCCGCCGGGGAACGGGCGGTTTCGTGACCATCAGCGACAATGAGGAACGCAACATGTCGGATGACGTGCTGAACATCTTTGGCGAAACGGACAATGAGCAACCGGAAGTTGCGGAAACATCGGGACAGGAAGCCCCTGAACCGGAGAGCGCGCAACCGGAAGGCGAAACGGCTGAAAAGCCGGTCGAGTCCACGGGCGAAAACGAGGCTGAGCCGCCGGCAGCCAAAACCGAGGAAGAACAGCGCCATGTCCCGTATGAGGCGTTGAGGGATGAGCGAACCAAGCGTCAGGCGGCTGAGCGTCGGATTGCCGAGATGGAGGCGGCGCAGCGGCGCGCGCATATCGAGGCTATCGAAGATCCCGGCGAGCGCGCTCAGGCGGAACAGCAGCAGATTGTTGCTGCGGCCGTGGCTCACAAGATGCACCTGTCCCGGCAATATGCCGAGCGCCAGTATGGCGAGGCGTTTGTTCAGGAGGTCGTGGACTTCTTCGAAGATCCACAACATGCGCCGATGAGCCATCAGTTCATGCGCGCGGCCGATCCGTTCGGCGCTGCGGTCGAATACTACAACGCGGCAAAGGCGTTGCGGGAAATCGGCCCTGATCCGAACAGCTATCGCGAGAAGCTGCGCGAGGAACTCAAGGCCGAACTCATGGCCGAACTCTCCCCCACGAAACCGAAAGCGCCCCCTCGCTCCATGGCCTCTGCGCCAGCGGCGGGCGGGGATTCCAACCCTGTCGGCTCCGGCTTTGACGCCCTGTTCGGGGAAAGCTGAGCCTCCCATAAGAGGAAAGAGCGATGGCTGATACCGTCCTCAATACGGACCTTTACGTCCAAAAGTGGCTGCGCCAGTATTACCAGGAATACGTGCGCACATCCGGCTTCCTGCCCTACATGGGCACGGGCACCAACTCCATCATCCAGGTCAAGCGTGAGCTGACCGATGTTGGCAAGACCATCAACATCCCGCTGATCACCCGCCTTAAAGGCTCGGGTGTCACCGGCAAGAACGTCCTGACCGGCAACGAGGAAGCGCTCGGCAACTTCAACCACCAGATCACCGTCGATTTCCTCCGCCATGCGGTCGTGATCGATGAGGTGGACGAGAAGTGGACCGAAATCGACCTGATGAAGGCCGCCAAGGACGCGCTGACCGCCTGGGCCGCCGACAAGTTGCGCGCCGACACGATCACGGCATTGGGGTCGATCAACGGCGTGGCCTATGGCACCGCCAGCGCGGCACAGAAAAACACGTGGACTGCGGCGAACGAGGATCGGGTGCTGTTCGGCAATGCCGTGGCGAACTACGACGCCACGCATTCGACCGCGCTGAACAACATCACCGCTGGCATGACGCTTTCGGCGTCCATCCTGTCGCTGATGAAGCGGATCGCCAAGACGGCGGACCCGCACATTCGCCCGACGCGGGTCAACAACTCGGCTGGCCGCGAATACTTCATGGTGTTCACCGGCTCCATGGCATTCCGCGATCTGAAAAACGATACGGTCATGCAGCAGGCCAACCGCGAAGCGCGCCCGCGCGACGTGGAGAGCAACCCCATCTTCCAGGACGGCGATCTGATCTATGACGGCGTGATCGTCCGCGAAATCCCGGAAATCGGGGGCTTCAACAACACTGCGGGCGCCCCGGTGCGGATCGAGCCCGTCTATCTGTGCGGCGCGCAGGCCCTTGGTCTGGCGTGGGGCATGGAGCCGAAAACCATTCGCGACGATTGGGATTACGGCAAGCGCAAGGGTGTCGGCACCAAGGAGGTGCGCGGCATCGACAAGCTGCGCTTCGAAACCGGCTCCGGTGGCGCCTTCAAGGATCATGGGCTGGTCACGGGCTACGTGGCCGCCGCCCTGGACGGCTGACGCTTTGGTGCGAGGCCCTGCGGGGCCTCCATCCCAAGCGCCATGAGGTGAATAATGGAACGCACGAGGGACGAGGTTGCCCTGCGCGCGCTGCGGCTGCTTGGCGTCGTGGCAAGCGATGAGCCGGCAACCGCAGATCAGGCGCAGGGCGCGCTCATGGTGCTGGACAGCGTCTGGGCCGAGGTTCGGGACGAAGCGCAGGCGACTTGGGACATTGCTACCGGCGTCCCGCAGGAGGCGTTCGTGCCGCTGGCGAACCTGCTGGCGGCGGAAATGGCCGGTGAATATGCCACACCCGCCCCGATGACGCGTCCCCGCGCCAAACTGCGGCTCCTGGCGGTCATCCGAAAAGCTGAGCCGCGCGACTGCTGCGACGTGGACCCCTGCGCCGATTATGGGGCCGGGGCGCGGGTCGTGATCGTCGGGAACAGCACCAGCGACGTATGGAATGATGGAGGCACTTGGTAATGCCGACTTTTGCCAATGGCACGCCTCTCGTTACCGTTCGCGGCCTGCTGAACGATACCGGCCTGCGGAAGAACGACTATGCCGCGCAGGAAGATCCGACGCCGGACTATGACGAGAGGTTCGGTTGGGAGCCGGGATCGCGCATCCTAGCGGGCGGCGTGGAATGGGTTTGCAAGGATGCCACCACGGGCGCTGCGGTCTGGGTTCCCGCGTCCGACGAAAGCGCGGTTGTCATCGCGACGGAGGCGAAGGCCACGGCTGATGGCGCTGTCATCGACGCCGAAACCGCTCAGCTCACCGCCACCGCCGCCGACGCCAAGGCGACGGAGGCGCAGGCAGTGCAGGCGCGGCGGGATTTTGCACGGTGGTATCTCACGGATTACCTGCACCCCGACGACATGATGGCCGCGCTAGAGGGCGATATCGCCGGGCAAAACGAGGTCCGGGTTACCGACGCCATCAGGCAGATGCATGACGATATGCTGTTCTGGTCGGCGCAATCCGGCGGTCGGCAGTCCATCGCGATCTATCCCTGCCTGCGGCTCGCGGTGTGCAAAGAGGCGTTCAGCGAGACGGCCTGCCAGGCGCTTTGGGACATGGACGGCTCGACCTATGGGGCAAACCGCTTCTCGTTCCGGTTCGACAGCACCGAGTTTCGGATCAAGAATTGGCTGGCCGTTGCGTCAATTAGAACCAGTGGGTATTGGGCGCACCACAATATCACCTATCCCGTCCCCGAGGTGTTTTTCCGCTGGGAGCAATCCGGCGGGAATGCCTATCTATCCTCGATAGAGGGCGGCTGGTCCATCGTCGGGTCTGGGTCATGGACCGAGCCGGTCGCGGTCAAGCTCTACAACATGCAGCACCTGCGCATCGCCGGTCTGCATGTGCGCGGCCTGCGCAACATCAGCCTGATGATGGAGAATGTCGTCAACAGCGATTTTGACGATGTTAACCTGTTCAATACTGGCTGGCAGCCGACAGAGTTCGGCGGCACGCTTGGGCATATGCCGGCGGCTGTCCGGTTTTCGAATGTCGGCGCGGTCGTGACCGCCACCCAGGCGGTTTTCGATGCGCAGCATGTTGGCAAGCTCTTCTGCCTGTCGCAATCGGGGCAGGTTGACCGCGATCTGCGCCTGAATTTCTGGGCGGAAATCGCCAGCGTGGACAGCCCGACGCAGATCACGCTGGCAGAGGCCCCGAGCGTCAACGTCACGGGCCAGACAGGCTCTTTCGAAGCCCTGCGCGCATCCACATCCGGGACGACATGGACGCTGTCCGCGCCGGTTGGGCAGTCTCTGGTCGGCCGCTTCGTGACGCTGGGTTTCGCCCGCTTCCCCGGCGCGGCGATGACCAATCTGGGGACGCTGACCACCACCGTCATCGCCCACTCTGGCGATACCATCACGGTGGCCGACGCCCCGGCGTCCGATGTGACCAACGCGTTGCTGGCCCTCGCGCCGCAGCTGCATGTTGATCGGCTGGTCCATGCGCCCGGCGTGTCTCGCACCGACAACGTGGGCTTTACCAACCTCCGCTGCGAGGGCACCGGCTATGCCAACGTGGCGGTGATCCCGGCGCTGTTCGGCAACTGCTCCGCCATCGAAATCACCAATGCGAAATTCCACGGCACCGGCAACGGCGACAACAACTACGGCGGCACCGCGACCTGCCTGTTCCTGGGCACGGCTGACGGTTTCAGCTTCTCGGGCTGGCTTGAGCAATGCGGCAACAGCCCGCGCTATGGCGCGGTGACGGTCGCGGGCAACAGGGTGCGGGCCGATTTCTATGGCAAGCTCACGCCCTATGGCGACGGGTCGCGCTCGGCCATGACCTATGTGGACCCGCCGCCCGGTTCCACCGAGGTGCAGATTCGCTGGGGCATGGTGCATCCGAGCGGGACGTTCCCGCGCGCGTCCCAGGCTGCGCATCGCTTCGGTCCCAACGGGACGCCCGACATGGTGGTGAGCATCGCCTCTCCGCCGCGCCCGACGACTGGTGCGCCGATCCTGACGCCGACGCGGCTGGGCGAGGTAACTGCAACCTCCCTGCGCGGGGATGCGGTCACGCAGGGGCAGACGACAGGCTCGGCGCAGGTGACATATCCGCGCGCCATGGCGGTTGGCTTCGGCGGCAACACGGGCGACGTCAACCCAGAGGCGGTGACTGACCTGGACGCGATTGTAGGCAGATGGAGAGCAGTTCGGATTGCATCTGGTCCCGGCGGGGATGGCTATGTCATTGAAGCCAAGCGCCAGGTGGGCAACACCTGCATCCAAGTCGGCTGGCGCATCCAGTTCAACTCCGCCCCCCGCCTGATCATGCGCCACAACAACAACACGGGCGGCGCTTGGGGTGACTGGTATTACCTCGACGGCACCATCCTCACCCCCTGACAGGAGGCGGCATGCTTGTCGAACTGGTCGGCCAGTCTGGCCGTGATCTCGATAACGTATCGGCCAACCCTGCGCGCTTGGTCAATGTTTACGCCGAGCGAACCACTGAGGGCGAGCGCGTGCTGAAATCCGTGCTGGGCATGGATCGCCACACGCAGCTTGATGGCGTTTTCGTGCGCGCCATGGGGCGCGTCGATGGCGTGACCTATGCCGTTTGCGGCGGCCACCTGTGGCGCATCAATCTGCACGGGTCTGCCAACGATCTGGGTGCGGTCGATACCGGACGCGCCACCCTCTGCGGCAATAACGGCTATGTCTGTGTGCAGGCCGGGACGCGGTATTTCGTCTACGACCCGGACGCCGACACGATCACCGAGCCGGCAGCCGGGGCCTTCTCCGATATCGGCTCGGTGGAGTTCTTCGGCAACTACACGGTCATCACCGAGGCAGGGGGGCGGCGGTTCCAGTGGTCGGCGCTGGCTGATCCTACCGACCTGCCGGGGCTGAATTTCTCCACTGCGGACGGCAAGGACGACAACCTGCTACGCGGGCTAGCGATGGATGGCCGGCTTTACCTGTTCAAGCAGGAAAGCACCGAGCTTTGGTATAACACGGGCGAGGCCGGAGCCGATGCCATGGCCCGTGTTGCCGGCGGCGTCTGGGATATAGGCCTGCTGTCCCGCGACATGCTTTGCCAGTTCGAGGGCGGCGCGTTCATCGTCGGATCGGACAACCGGGCGCATTTGGTGTCGTCGGGCGGTTTCCAGCCGGTTTCGATCCCGCCGGTTGAGACAGCGATCAAGATCGACCGGCCGCAAGCGTGCCTGACCTATTCGGATGAGGGGCATACCTTCTGCGCCATCATCTTCAAGGACTCGCCCGCATGGGTCTACGATCTTTCCATGAACGAATGGCACGAGCGTGCCGAGGGCGTGAATCTCGGGCCTTGGAACGTCGCCGCATCCTGCAAGATCGGCAAGGAATGGGCGGTAGGCCGGAACAACGGTGAAATCTCGATCCTGCGCCGCACCAATGCCGATGGCTCAACCCCGCTGGTGCGTGAAATCACGTCCCGGACGCTGCGCATGGACGGCCAGCGGACGATCCTGCGGGAATTCGAGGTGTTTCCGCGTCAAGGCTTCTCGGCCGGCACGATGAACCTGCACATCTCGCGCGACGGCGGGTCAACGTGGACCCCGCCGAAGCCGAAACCCATCGGCGGGCAGGGTGAGTATGGCCGCCGGGTTCTGTGGCGCAATCTGGGGCAGGCGCGGGCGATCAATGCCAAGCTGCGCTGGACCGAGCCGCGCGACATTTGCCTGTCCACGCAAGCGAGGATCGTGACATGACGGTCAAACCCCTCCTGATCGGCCAGCCCGTGACGCAGAAAGGCGACATGCCGAGCGCGGAACTGGTGATGATCATTCAGCAGCTTGTTCGCGAGGTGAACAAGCTGGCTGAGCGCGTGGCGGCGCTGGAACCGTGACCCGGCAAATCACCGTGGACGAGGCGCGCGAATTCTTCGTGCATCCGTCGCAGCGGAAAGGCTTCAACCCCGACGATCTGCCGGAAGATGGCGTGGCGTATTGGGCCGATGGGCCGGTCTGCGGCGTGTTCCGGGATTTTTCGTGGCCTCGCGTTCTGGACGTGCATTGCGGCGTGAAGCCAGAAGGCTGGGGCAGCACCGTCCCGCACGCCCGCGCCATTTTGGAAGCCGTCTGGCACTACTACGCGCCTGACCTGATCGTCGCGCAATCGCTCGCCAAAAACCGCGCCGTGCTGGCGATGAACAAGCGCCTCGGGTTCGAGGTTATCGGAACGCTACCGACGCCAGAGAGCGTCGTTGTCCAAGCATGGAGATTGTGACATGCCCGTCGCTGCGATTGCCGGTGTAGGCTCTGCCTTGATCGGCGCATCTTCCGCGTCCAAAGCCGCGAAGGCGCAAAGCCGCGCTGCCGAACAACAGATGCAACTCCAACGCGAGATGTATGACCAAACTCGCGAGGATCTGGGCGGATATCGCGATGCTGGCTCCACGGCCCTGCAAGCGTTGATGTATGAGATGGGGCTGGGGGCCGCGCCGACCGTGGGCGGGACCGCGCCGCAGATCGAAACCGTCACGACGCCCGCTGACGGGGGTGGCAGCATTCTTGGATTGCTCAAGGCCGTATATGGCGGCGATACCGGCGAACTTGGATTGCTCAATGCCTTATATCGCGGCTATGGCGGCGAAACATATGGCGGCGGAACGAGTGGGGGGACGCAATACCGTGTCGGGGGGCAGACCTTCAACACGCTGGAAGATGCACAGGCATGGGCGCGCGCCAATCCGACCGGGGGCAGCGCCTATGGAGGCTTTACGGCAACGCCCGGCTATGAGTTTCGCCTGCAATCCGGCAATGAAAGCATCAACGCGCTTGCCGGTGCCCGCGGTGGCCTGAACAGCGGTGCCACGCTCAAGGCGCTGGCCGATTACAACCAGAACATCGCGAGCGAGGAATACGGCAACTATCTGAACCGCCTCGCCGGGCTGACGGACATGGGCGCCAGTGCTGCATCCGGGCAGGCCGGGGCCAACAATGCTCTTGCGCAGATGGGCAGCAACTCGCTGGCCCAAAAGGGCAATGCTCAGTCTGCCGGTGCGATCGGTATCGGCAATGCCCTGCAAGGCGGTCTGCAAACCGGCATCGGGCTGTGGAACTACCAGAACAACCTGAACAACGGGCTGAAACCGGCCGGGTGGACGTGATGAACGCGCTTTCCCCCGAGGTTTTCTATGCCGGCTTGGTAGAGCGCGGCGTGCCATCGCATATCGCCCAAGCCTTCGTGGTGAATGCGCGGGACGAAAGCGGACTGAACCCCGGTATCAACGAAGCCGCCCCTATCGTTCCTGGCTCGCGCGGCGGTTATGGCCTGATGCAGTGGACCGGACCGCGCCGCCGGGCGCTTGAGGCGTTCGCTGCGGATCGCGGGGCCAGCGTGTCCGACCCAGACGTGCAGATGGATTACCTGCTGACCGAGTTGCAGGGGCCGGAAAGCCGTGCGTGGAGCCGGATCAGCGCCGCTCAGACCCCCGAGGAAGCGGCGGCGGCCATCGTCAACGACTTCCTGCGACCGGCCGAAAGCCACAGGGCGCGCAGGGAGCGCAACTATCTCGCTGGTGTCACCTTCAACCCGGAGAATGCCGGTCAGCTTTACATCCCCGCCAGCGAGGGCAGGGACGCGCAGGGCAATGCGCTCAATGCGTTCGGCCAGCCGCCGAAACCCGAACGCTATGCGCCGGCCCTTCCGCAGATCGGCACGTTCCTTGACGCCTCGGCTTTTCAGGCGCCCGTGAACAATGCCCTTGCGGCCCCGCAATTCTCCATCTCTCCGCTTTCCACGAGGTTCCGCTGATGGCCCTGAATCCCTCGATCATCCTTTCCGGCCAGCAGGCCGATATCCTCGGGGCCATGCAACAAGGCAACGCCCTTGCGCAGCAGGTCAACCAGCAGCGGCAACAGAACGCACTGCGCGGGTTCCTTGGCGACAATGCCGAGGCGCTGATGCAGGGCGACCAGAACGCGCTGGCGCAGTATGCACGGCTGGACCCGACCGCCGCCTTCGACATGATGGGCCGCCAGCAGGATCGCGCATGGCGTGAGGACGAGCGGCAGTATCAGCGTGGTCGCGATGCCCGGCAGGATCAGCGTGCCGCCAAGCTGGACGCCCGCGGCGATCAGGAATGGCAGATGAAGATCCAGCAGCACGCCGCGCAGCTTTCCGCAGCGGAGCGCGAGGCGCAGGCCAAGCAGATCGAGGACGCCGTGAAGGTCGGCCTTGCCGCACGGTCGCCGCAAGAATGGGATGCGCTGGTGCAATCGGTCGGCGCCCCCGATCTGGTCGGTCAGTTCGAGAACCGGCAGGCGCTAGCAAACCGCTACATGGACATGGCCGCTATCCTCAAGGGCCAGAACCCGGCGCCGCTTTCCAATCCCGGAAAGGTCTATGCTGATATTCAACGCGGCCTACTGCCCGAGGGGACCCCTCTGCGCGGCGAAGGCGCGACCGTCAAGGTGGACATGGGCGGTGGGGCGCCCGGCCTTGGTAAGCTCAGCACCGACTACGGCTATGTGATGGACCCCAACACCGGGCAACCTGTCATCGATCCGCAAACCGGGCTTCCGACCGCATCGGCCATCCCCGGATCGCCAGCCGCCCTTGAGGCGCAGCAGGCCGCCAGCAAGGCTGCGCAAGGTGGCGGTGCGAAAGCTGTTTCCACCGATACGGTGATGACCGCAGCCAACGAAGCGCGAAACCTGATTGGTCGCACGTCAACCGGCACCTTGGGGGCGGGGCTGGCATATCTGCCCGAATCCGATGCTGCCGAAGTGAACCGGCAGATCAGCGTCATGAAGTCCATTGCTACTATCGAGACTTTGGGCGCGATGCGGGCAGCATCTCCTACCGGCGGCGCTCTGGGCAGTGTGACCGAGAAGGAGGGCGCAATGCTGGCCGCCGCCGCTGGCGCTCTCGATCCCAAGTCCGGCCCGGAACGGTTCGGCAAGCAGTTGGACAATTACGAGCGGACGTTGCTGCGCATCATCCACGGCCCTAAGGTCGGGGATGCGATCTTTGAACAGTCGCGCGACCAAGCCAAGGGCGGCGGGCAAGATGGCGGCGTTCCGACGATTTCAAGCGATGCGGATTATGATGCGCTTCCATCAGGCGCGACGTTTCGCGACCCCAATGGCGTGATGCGGAGGAAGCCCTGATGGGATGGCAAGACGCCCCTATCGTTGAGGATGCACAACCCAAGTGGATGAGCGCGCCGGCGGTGGATGAGGAAGAAGTTGCATCACGGCAATCCCCCGATCAGCCCCAGATCGTCGGCGGTGTCATCATGCCGCCCCCGGAAGACCAGCAGCGGCGCATCGACCCCGTCGAATACAGCTATGGCGGCCGCGATGCGCAGCCCCGCATGGGATCGATGATGTATCCCCAAGCGGGCGGGTCCCAAGCCCTGCCTGAGCCGGATCGGCGCGTGACGTTCGAGGATTGGCAGCGCATGTCCCGGTCCGAGCGCAAAGCAGCCGGACTGCCCGTGTCGGCTATCGGCGGGCAACTGGCATTCGACCGCATGGCAACGGGGATTTCCGGCAATGCGCGAGAGTTCATCCTGCGCGATGGTCAAGAGCCGGAAAAGGTCGTCAGGGGCGATTATAATGCGCTGGGGATTTCGCCGGAAGCCGACGCCATGGTTGCAGGTGGATTGCGCACTATTGGCGAGCCGCTCAACGCTTTCAACCGCGCGTTTACGAACATGTTCACCCTCGGGTCTCTGGATGAGATTGAGGGCGTTGCTGATGCGGCGATGACGGATCAGTCGTTCAGCGAAGCGCGGCAGGCATCGCGGCAGCGTTCGGAAGCGCAGGCGGCGGAATATCCCATCGCCACCACCGCCGCCGGGGTAGCCGGGGCCGTCACGTCGCCAGCCGCTCAACTTGCCATGCGGTATTTCCCCGCTGGCGGCTCGCCTGTTGCGCAGATCGGCGCAGGGGCTGGAACCGGAGCGGTTCTGGGGGGCGCGCAGGGCTTCATGGAGGGCGAGGGCGGCGCGGTCAACCGTCTCAACAACGCCTTGGGCGGGATGCTCTTTGGGGGCGCCATTGGTGGGGCCATTCCGGCAATCGCCCAAGGCGCTGGCGCGCTCTATCGCACGGGCCGCAACGCTCTGGCGGAATATCGCGGTATCGGACAGGTTGCCGACGACCTCGGTATCAGCCGCCGCGCTGGCCGCCTGCTGTCCGACACGCTGGAAATGGACGACGCCGCCCGGATGCGGAATGCTCTGAGACGCCCCGATGCGATGCTTGCCGACGCCGGCCCGTCCACGCAAGGCGCGCTGGATGCGGTCATTCAGTCGCCCGGCGAGGGCGCACGCACGGCGCTGGGTCGGATTGATGACCGGGCAACGGCGGCAGGTCAGCGGCTTGTCGGGGAACTGGATCGCACGATGGGCGCTCCGCAGGGTATCAACGCCGCGCAGGGGGCTATCCGGCAGGGCACCGCGGGCGCCCGCAGCGCAGCCTACGACGCCGCCTATTCCAAGCCCATCGACTATGCGGGTGAGGCAGGGATGCGGCTTGAGGGGCTGTTGCGGCGCGTGCCGGGCAAAGCCATTCAGGACGCCAACCGACTGATGCAACTGGACGGCGATTCTTCGCGCCAGATCCTCGCCAGCATTGCCGATGACGGATCGGTCACGTTCCGCCAGATGCCCGATGTTCGCCAATGGGACTACATCAAGCGCGCGCTGGATCAGGCTGCGGCCTCGGGCGAAGGGCAAGGCGCGCTCGGTGGGCAAACTCCCATGGGCCGAGCCTATCAGGGTCTCGCGCGCACGATCCGCGACACGGTTGCAGATGCCGTTCCCGAATACCGGACGGCGCTGGACACGGCAGCGGACGCGATTGGGCAGGTGCAGGGCGTCAAGTTTGGCGCGCAGATGATGCGGCCCGGCACGACGCGCGAGGAAGTCGCGGACTTTCTCAAGGGTGCCACAGGAGCCGAGCGCGCGGCCGTCAAGCAAGGTGTGCGCCAGCAGATTGACGATACTATTGCCAATGTCCGGGCCATTGCCACCGACCCGAACATTG
This sequence comes from Paracoccus versutus, assembly GCF_029909795.1. Taxonomy (NCBI): domain Bacteria; kingdom Pseudomonadati; phylum Pseudomonadota; class Alphaproteobacteria; order Rhodobacterales; family Paracoccaceae; genus Paracoccus; species Paracoccus versutus. The sequence continues at coordinate 1,342,827 of NZ_CP038196.1, read as the reverse complement.
ACGCACGGCAGGCTTACAAAGCCATGACGGACATGTCGTCGCCTTCCGCGCGAGCCAAGCTGGAAATGCTGTTGGGCGATGAGTGGCCGGCAGTCAGGCAGGCTTTGGACGATACGGCGCAGGCGCTCGGGCTGCGAGCCCGCGTGGCGACGAACAGCCGCACCTTCGGGCGTCAGCAGTTCGGGCAGATGCTGGACGACAGCCTAGAGCCAGGAGCAATCGCGCGCGGCGAGCCGGTGAACACCGCCAAGGGCATCTGGCAACGCGTTACCGGGTCAACCCCTGCGCAAATCCAGCGCGCCAAGAGCGGTGTGCGCAACGAGCTTGCGGACGTTCTGACCCGACCGAACGCACTGGCAACGCTGAACGCATTGGAAGCGGCGCGCACGGCCTTTCCGATCCTGCCGGGGGCAGGGCGAGGCGTCACTAACGCGCTGAATGCGTTTGGGCTGGGTTCTGTTCCTGCGATAGTTCCCGAAGTGCGAAACCGGCTGCGCCAACCATAAAGCAGCAGAACAGGATCAGGATGATCGCCGGGCCGTCACTCTCTTTTTTCCGAAGCCGCCATAGGCCATAGAAAAACATGGCGGTGATCATGTTGGCGGCGATAGCGCCAGAAAACGCATAGACTAGCATCCCCCGATCCTACACCGGGCCGGGGGATGCCGCAATCACTCGCAAGACAGGCTAGGCTTGCGGAAATCCACCACAGTGTAGCTGCCCTTCGGGTTCCTCTGCCCGATCAGGGTGTAGGTGCATTGCCAAGTTGACACACCGCCGCCGTAGGTCGTCGCGGTCCCGGTCACCCAATTCCCGGACTGAACGGCGCTGTAGTTCGTCGTCTGCGGCATGACGGTGCCCTGCGTCATCCGCCACATGAACGCGCGGCGACCGTCAGGAAGATCCATCACGCCGGCCGGCGGCCCGTAGTCCATCGCTGCCTCTGTAATGTCCTTGCCGACATAGGATTGCATGATGCTGGACGCGCATCCTGCGACCGCCATCACCAGAGCCAGAACAATCGCTCGCATATCAACCTCCTAGCGAATCTCACACCACCGTTACCACGATCCGGCCCGCTTTCGAGCGGGCTTTTTGCATGGAGCGCCCATGGCTACTCTCATCAGCTTCAACCCCAACCGTGCCGTTGACCTGAACAGCTTCGCCCTCCCCGGCGCGCTGGCCCTGTTCTATGACAGCGGCACCTCGCGCCCTCGGATCGTCTACAGCGACCCGGAATGCACGTTGCCGCATCCCTCGCCCCTGGCCGCTGACGGGGCAGGGGTATTCCCGCCCGTCTACGACACAGGCGACGGCGACGTGAAAGTGGAGGTCACGACCGCCGAGGGCGTCATGCTGGCGGGATACCCCATGGACCCGGTCCGGGTGGTCAGCACCGGATTGACCGGCGCTTCGGCGATCCAGTTTTCCCCGACCGAGAACATTCCAGAAACCAATGTCCAGGATGCTATCGAGCGCGTTCAGGAAAACATGATCCAGCCGCTTCTTGACTACGGTCTTGGCGTGACCGGGAATGCGCCGCTGCTTTCCGATATCGACGCGGTCAATATCGCCTCTGGCATCTATCGTTTCAGCGGGGAAACGGCCGGAACCTTCCCCAGCGGTGTGACGGCCAGCAACGGCGGGACGGTGAGGGTCTGGCGGGCCAACTCGACATCGGCAATCATGATCCTCACGCCAAACGGTGCGCGAAAGCAGCACATTCGGGCGCTATCGACCACCTGGGGCGCGTGGGCGTTCATCCTGTCCAGCGCCGACACTGTGGAAAACTCGGTATGGATCACCGGCACGTCCACAACGCCGGCAGCGATTTCACCCGCTGCGCTGGCGGCCGCCTTGAACGCAGACGGCAGGACTTGGCGAAGCGTCACCTCCCAGCGGTCCATCGGCACCATTTACCAGAACACCACCGGCACCACGATCCAGGTGTCAATCTGTTCGTATGATGGCATTACCGAGGTTTCGGTTAATGGATCGACGGGCTGGGTCCGCGTCGGACAGCCTACCTCGACCAGCTTGCAGTTTCAATGTTTCGACGTGCCGCCGGGCCATCGGTATCGATGCCGCAACGCCGCCCATATCGAATCCTGGTCGGAGCTTCGCTGATGCGCGCCCCGGTCCAAATCCCCCCGCTGAACATCTGGCCCGACCGCGACACCGTGCAGTCGTGGCGCTACCTTGAGGCTCAAACCCCGGTTGACTTCACGCAGACCCTTGAGGGCGTCGGATATTCCGGCGAAATCATGATCCTGCGCTGCGGATCGGTCATCTGGCAGGCTCCCCTTGTGCTGGATGCTGACGGCTATGTCACCGTCACGGTTCCTGAATCCATAGGCCAGACCTTGCGCAGCCCCCGGCGCATCGACGCCACCGGGCAGATCGTCATCACCTCCCCCATTCCCGAACAAACCGTCACCTGGGTTTTCCCGGTCGCTGTCTATGAGGTCCACGCATGAGCGCCATTAACAGGGTGATCGTCGTCAATGACGATAGCCGCTACCTGACTCATCGGGTCATCGAGGTTCTTGAGGAATACGATGACGTTCAGGAGGCGGCAGAGCAAGCGCAGCAGGCCGCGCAAGATGCGTCTCAGGCTGCCGGGGAGGCATCGCAGGCCGCGCAAGATGCGTCTCAGGCTGCTAACGATGCAGTGGCGGCCGTCGCCGTCGCTTTGCGCACCTATCCTTCTCGGGCCGCCTTGGTTTCCGCCCTGCCGAGCCTGCAGGATGGCATGACCGTCCTGGCCGGGGGCCAGCCATACATCATCGACTCCAACGCCATCGGCTGGCGTTCCGCTATGGCCGACCTCGGCGTGGACGGTGTAGTGCTGGACGAGCCGATCAACGCCTATGTCGCCGCATGGTTTGCCGACGATGGCGACAACACGATCTATTTCTATACCTCGCCCGACGGCAAAACCTGGTCTCGTCTGAACGACAGCTTCGTTCGCGTCGGCAACACGAACCGGAACGTCCTGTCGCGCGATCCGTCGCTGGTGTTCTTCCGTGGCGAGTTCTGGATGTCGGTGACGAACTATGCCGAAGGGTCGCATGACGCGGTAATATTCCGGTCGCGCGACCTGATGAATTGGCGTCGGTTCGAGGTCAAATTCGGCCCGGTGCCGAACATCAGCGCCACGGTTCCGTTCCCCGGAGGGATCGTCCCGGCCAGCTTCGTCTGGGCTCCCGAACTGGTGGTCGATGGCGACGACCTCTATGCGTTCCCGACGATCCGCTACGGCAATGACGTGGTGGACGATTACGGCAGCACCATCCAGTCGAAGCGCATTTTCCGCTCGCGGCTCGTCAGCCCCGACACCATGGAGTTCTCGGCGCTGGAATATGTGCCGCTGGGCGATGTGCATCCCAAGGGCACCTATCAGGCGGTCGGCGAGATTGCCGCGCCGCCGTCGGTCCCGCTGCGCCATATCAACGGGCAGTCGGGAATGATGGGGCTGGATATCACGTTCTCGCAGGATTTCCGGGCGGCATTCCCGGCCGACGATCTGATCATCATCCCCGCCGCTGCTGGCGCGACCAGTTTCAGCGGTGGCAACTGGATCGCGGGCGGGTCCACGTATATCAACTTCGTTTCGCGCGTTAACACGTTCCTCGCGGCCAACCCGGATGTGGTCCTGGAGGCCATGATCTGGCAGCAGGGCGAGGACGACCGTAACAATTCCAACTATCAGAGCCAGCTGGCCGACTTCTTCGTGCGTGCGCGGGGCGATATTCCCGCCCTGTCCGGGGTTCCGCTGCTTCTCGGCGAGATGGGGACGTTCGTCCCGGCGGGGACGACCGACATCAACGCCGTCATTGCTGCGGTCGCCGCGGCCACGCCCAACGCCCATGTCGTGTCATCGGCCGGCCTGACTGATAAAGGCGACAGCCTGCATTTCAATGCAGCCAGCTATCGGACGCTGGGGCATCGCTATTTCAGCGCCTTCGCCTCGGCGCGCGGTTCGACCGGCTCTGGACCTGTGCCGCAGCGCCGCGCGATCATCATCGCCGGGCAGAGCAACGCCGTTGGGCAGGATCTGTTCGAAAACCAAGCGGTGATCGGCGGTCAGTTGGACGCGGCGGCGGAATGGAAGCTGACCGAGCCCGGATGGTGGTTCGTCACCAAGGACGAGAAGGCCAAGACCTGCCTGGTCTTCGACGGCGACGCAATCGACGGCGGCTTCGATTACGTCCAGACCCTGACCGCGCCCTATATGGTTGAGGGGTTCAGCCTGGTTCCGCACACATACCTGACCCCCGCAGGCGTCAGGGACCTGAAATGGCGCATCTATTGCGACGCCCACGCCGACCTCGACAATGTTCCGCTTGGAAAGCAATTCTATTGGGAGTTGCCGACGCCGGGGTCTTCGCCCGAGGCTTTCACCGCCATCAATGTGTCCCATCCCGTTCGGCACGGCGGTGTGAAAAACCTCGCGGTGCGCAGCGATGCGGCGGCCATCCCTGCGATTTACCGCGCGGCAGCGTTCATGCACGGCGATCCTGGGCGCGGGTTTTCCTATTCCGTGCAGCTGGCCAGCGGGGCCCGGAGCATCAACCCCCAAGAGGGCGTGCTTTACTATGTGGGCGGCACCGGAAGCGCCGTCACGCTGACCATCAAGGACGGCGCGGCGAACGTGTTCCATCTGGCGGCGCTGACCTTCGCGACGGATTCCGGCATCCACGTCTTGCAAAGCCCGGTCGTCGCCTGGCCGGTGGCCCTGGGCTTCGGGGATAACGTCAACCAGGTCGTCACCTTCCGGCGCGGGCCGAGCGGCCTCTATTACCCGGACCTGGCACCGAGGGCGGCGTTTTCGGCGCATAAGGGCGGAACGCCACAGACCATCAGCGGCGCACTGGTGCAGACGGCCATCAGCTTCCCCAGCGAAGAGTTTGACAGCGGGGCGGCCTTCGATGTGGCCACCGGAATGTGGACTCCGCCGCCGGGCCGGTATCGCGTGACCGCTTCCGTCCGGTTCACCGGCAGCGTCGCGGGTGCGAACAACAGCCTGCTTCTTCTCCGTGACGGATCGGTTTACCGCCGCACGTCCATGCAGTCCGTCGGGGCTGAGGACATGACGCTGGACCTCACGGCCCTGGTTCGAACCAACGGCTCCAACGCGTTCGGCGTCGCCGTCGTCCTTGGCGGCTCGGGTGACAAGACGATTTCCGGCGCGGCGGCAGACACCTGGTTTGAGGGGGTGCCGGTGTGATGGCCCAATTCGACAATAGGATAACCAAGGGGTCCATGATCGCGGCGGCGCTCGCATTCGTAAGCCCCATGGTCACGTTCGGCGGCGCTGCGTTCTGGTTCGGTGGTCAGGACCAGAAGATCGCCACCCATGAGACACGGATCAGCGAGAACTCCGCGAACATCGCGCAGATCAGCGAGCGTGTCAGAACCCTGGAAATCAATGCCGGCCGCGCTGATGAGCGGCTGCTGCTGATCCTCGACAGCGTGCGGAAGATCGAGGCCAAGCTTGAACGGAGCGCGCCATGACCAGCTGGTGGCGCGCGTCCGTGATCCTGTCCCGCGCGCTCTGCGGCCCACGGGGCAAGCCGCTCTGCGCCCGCATCCACGAGGCCCGGCCCTCCGCATGGCGAACGGCGGCCATGGTGGCTCTCGACATGATCTTCGGCGAGCCGAGCCATTGCGAAAAAATCCATCGCCGCTGGAAGGCGCTGCAACCCGCGAGGACGACATGAGAAGCAATTTCGACCGCTGCTTAGCGGAAACCCTCGCGCATGAGGGGGGCTGGGCGGACGACCCGCGCGACGCCGGCGGGGCGACGATGAAGGGCATCACCTTTGCCACCTATCGCGCCTGGAAGCGACGGCCGATCACCAAGGCCGAGTTGCGGAACATCTCCGACGCCGAGGTGGCCGCCATCTACCGGCAGAACTATTGGGATGCCGTGCGCGGCGACGATCTGCCGGCGGGGCTGGATCTGGTTGCCTTTGACGCGGCGGTGAACAGCGGCGTCTCGCGCGGGGCGAAGTGGCTGCAATCGGCCCTCGGCGTGGCGGCTGACGGGATGATCGGCCCGCAGACTATCGCAGCGGCGCAGCAGGCGCACCCCGAGGCCGTGATTGACCGGGCGATCAGCGCGCGGCTGGCGTTCCTGCGGGTGGCGAAGAATACCAAGACCGGGGCCTTGCTCTGGCCGACCTACGGCAAGGGCTGGACGCGCCGCGTGGAAAGCGTGCGCGAGACGGCAATCGCCATGTCGAAGGTGACGACGCCGAACGCCACCAAGCCTGCGGCGCCGTCATCTGGCATCATCGCCGCGCTTCTGGCGCTTTTCAAGTCCATGTTCGGGGGGAAGTGACCATGTTTCTTTACATCCGCATCGCGCTCTACGCGTTCTTCGGCTGGCTGGCCGGGGCAGGGGTCGGCTCCATCGATCCGACAGGGCAGGTGTTCAGCATCGAAATTGACCGGCTGGCCGAATGGCTGGTGAGCGGCCTTGGTATCGTCGGCACCTTCGCGGCCTCGCGCGTGGCGAAGCGCATGGGGGGTCGGACATGAGCTATATCCCCGATTGGCAATCATCCATCCTGCTTGATGCTGTGTGGCGGCGGTTGGGCAAATGACCGCGTGGCTTCTCACCATCCTCGGGGCCATCGCCGCCGCCGTGGCTGCGTTCCTGCGGGGCCGGTCGCGGGGCAGGGCGGACGCACAGGCGCGAGAGGATGCGGCCTATCGTGAGACAAGGGAAAGGATCGACCATGCGGGCAATGACGTGGACAGCGCTTCTGACGCTGATGTTGACCGCCGCCTGCGCGACCACGCAAAGCGATAGCGCGGTCTGTGCTGGGACGTCCGAGGCGGCGCGCGCCCATGCCGATGCGCTGCTAATCGACGGTGGGCCCCTGAGCAAGCGCACGGGGCTGGTGCTGCTGGATAAGCGCAAGGCGGGCTGTCACCCCTGACACCGGGCGCGGTGGAGGTCGAGGGCGGCGCGACATTGCCTCACCATGGGCTCGATGCGATCTGCCATTGGCCCCTCAACGTATCCGGCTGCCCGATCCAACGCCTCCGCCAGCGCGTCAGCATGCGCCCGCTCGTCGGATAGGGCGGCGCGGATGGTCGAGATAGTATCAGCGTAATCGCAGTTGCAATCGGGGTCATGCAGCCCTCTGTCCTTGTAGGCGGGGTGGCATCTGCACCGCACCAGATCATCCAGTTCCGCGAAAGCTTGCTCCACGTCACTCATCGCGCGTCCTCCGGGGGCTGATAGCGCCGGTTCCAAGCGGCGATGGCCTTGGCTTTGGTCGGGAAATACCCGAGATTGCAGCCGCAAAACTTGCATTGCGGGCACCGGCTCTGAACGGTCATGTCACCGAACTTGGCCTCGTAATCATTCAACCATGCCTCTGCCCCGCAGAACGGGCACGGTTTTAGTTCCTCGCTCATGTCCTCTCCTTCTGGTCGCGGGGGTGGCTCATGGCGTCATTCCTCTGTGGTGGGGCGTTTCAAGATTCCCGATTCGGTCCCGGTTTGTCCTGCCCGATATTTCAGCCATCGGCATTGATTCCGTTGGTCTTTCCATACGTTCCTGAACCATCTTTACGGCGGCATGGACGAGCCCGAGCTGAAGATCATCGACGTCTTCGTCTGCAAGCTGCGCAAGAAGCTGGCGGCGGCGATGAACGGCGAAAGCCATATCGAGACGGTCTGGGGCAGGGGCTATGTCCTGCGCGACCCGGCCTCCGAGACGCAGAACCCCGAACGCATGGCCCTGCGCGCCTGAGCCCGGCGGGGCTTCGGGGTCGCGGAAGACCGTGGGGCCGGGCGCTGGACAACCCGGCCTTCGCCCCGGTATCACCTGCTGCGCAGATCACGGCCCGCAAGGCCGACAGAAGGCGGAGGGCAGATGGCCGGAGATGACGAGGATCGGGCGGTTCCGGCGGGGGAGCCGGCAGCGCCGGCTGCGGCCCTGCCGCCCGTCTCCAGCCTGGACGCCGAGGCCGCCGAGGCCGAGCACGCCCGGCTGAGCGACGAGGTGGCGCGGGCGAACCTGGCCTATTACCAGGAAGATGCGCCCTTCATCAGCGATGCCGAATACGACGCCTGCAAGCGCCGGCTGGAAGAGATCGAGGCGCGCTTTCCCCATCTTGCCCATCCCGGCAGCCCGACCGAGCAGGTCGGCGCCACGCCCGATACGCGCTTTGCCAAGATCCCGCATCGCCTGCCGATGCTGTCGCTGGAAAACGGCTTTACCCAGGGCGATGTCGAAGCCTTCGTGCAGCGGGTGCGCTCATTCCTGAACCTCGCCCCCGGCGCGGCGCTGGAGATCACCGCCGAGCCCAAGATCGACGGGCTGTCGCTGTCGCTGCGCTACGAAGGCGGGCGGCTGGTCCAGGCCGCGACCCGCGGCGACGGGGCGGTGGGCGAGAACGTGACCGCCAACGCCCGCACCATCGCCGACATTCCCGGCCAGCTTGCCGGCGACGACTGGCCCGACGTGCTGGAGATCCGCGGCGAGGTCTACATGTCGCATGTCGATTTCGAAAAGCTGAACCAGTCTGACAGCGGCCGGGTCTTTGCCAACCCGCGCAATGCGGCGGCGGGCTCGCTGCGCCAGCTCGACCCTGCGGTGACGGCATCGCGGCCCCTGCGCTTCTTTGCCTATGCCTGGGGCGAGGTCAGCGCGCCCTTTGCCCGCACGCAGATGGAGGCGGTGCGGCGGATGCAGGATTTCGGCTTCCAGACCAATCCGCTGACCCGGATCTGCGCCTCGGTCCAGGACATGCTGGCCGCCTGGGCCGAGATCGAGCAGATGCGCGCGACCTTGGGCTATGACATCGACGGCGTGGTCTACAAGGTGAACGACCTTGGCTATCAGGCGCGGCTGGGCATGCGCTCGACCACGCCGCGATGGGCGCTCGCGCACAAGTTCCCGGCCGAGCGCGCCTGGACCCGGCTGGAAGCCATCGACATCCAGGTCGGCCGCACCGGCGCACTGAGCCCGGTGGCGCGGCTGCATCCGGTGACGGTGGGCGGGGTCGTCGTCTCGAACGCCACCCTGCATAACGAGGATTACATCGCCGGCCGCGGCGCCGACGGCAGCGAGATCCGCGGCGGCAAGGACATCCGCATCGGCGACTGGGTCGAGGTCTATCGCGCCGGCGACGTGATCCCCAAGGTCGCGGACGTGGACCTGGCCAAGCGCCCGCCCGAGGCCGCGCCCTATGCCTTTCCGGCCACCTGCCCGGAATGCGGCTCGCCCGCGATCCGGGAAGAGGGCGATTCGGTCCGCCGCTGCACCGGCGGGCTGATCTGCCCGGCCCAGGCGGTCGAGAAGCTGCGCCATTTCGTCTCGCGCGCCGCCTTCGACATCGAGGGGCTGGGCGCCAAGCTGGTCGAGGAGCTGTTCCGCGACGGCTGGATCGCCGAGCCGGCCGACATCTTTACCCTGGAGGACCGCTATGGCCCCGGCCAGCCCCGGCAGCTGAAGAATCGCGAGGGCTGGGGCGAGAAAAGCGCCGCGAGCCTGTTCCAGGCCATCCAGAAGCGCCGCGAGATCCCGCTGGCGCGGCTCTTGTTCGCGCTCGGGATCCGCCATGTCGGCGAGGTCGCGGCGCAGGATCTGGCCCGCCATTACGGCAGCTGGCAGGCGCTGGAGGCGGCGCTCGACACCGCGCGCCCGGCCGCCATCGCCCATCGCGCCGCCGAGGAGGCGGTCCAGGCCGAACGCGAGGCCGCGCAGGCCGAGGGCCGTCGCGCCCGCCCCGCGGAGGCGCGCGCCGCCGCCTTGGCGCAGGCCGACCTGCCGGCCGATGCGGCGAATGCCTGGGCCGGGCTGATCGCCGCCGACGGCATCGGCCCGGTGCTGGCCATGTCGCTTTCGGACGCCTTTGCCAATGAGCGCGAGCGGGCGGCGATCGACCGGCTGGTCGCGCATCTGACCGTGCTGCCGCCCGAGGCGCGCGCCACCGACAGCGCCATCACCGGCAAGACGCTGGTCTTTACCGGCACGCTGGAAAAGATGACGCGGGCCGAGGCCAAGGCGCGGGCCGAGGCGCTTGGCGCCCATGTCGCGGGCTCGGTCTCGGCCAAGACCGACCTGCTGATCGCCGGGCCGGGCGCGGGGTCGAAGGCGAAGAAGGCGGCCGAGCTTGGCATCAAGGTCATCGACGAGGACGAATGGCTGGCGATCGCCCAGGGGTGACGGGCCGGCCGCCGGCGCTGTTCCCGCTGTTCGCGGGCGTCGAGACCCTGCCCGGTGTCGGCCCGCGCGCGGCCGAATCCTTTGCCCAGATGGGCGTGACGCGGCTGCGCGACCTGGTCCTGACCCTGCCGCATTCCGGCATCCGCCGCCGCCCGATCGCCCGACTTGTCGAGGCCCGCCCGCCCGAGATCGTCACCGTGGCCGTCACCGTGCAGCGCCACAGCCCGCCCACGGCCAAGGGCCGGCCCTGGCGGGTGCTTTGCTCGGACGGCAGCGCCGACCTGCTGCTGGTCTTCTTCCATCCGCGCAAGGACTGGATCGAAAGCCAGCTGCCCCTGGGCGCGCGGCGGCTGGTGTCCGGCAAGGTCGAGCTGTTCGACGGCGTGGCGCAGATGGTGCATCCCGACCATATCGGCGCCGAGGGTGTGGCCCCGCCGCCGGAATTCGAGCCGGTCTATCCGCTCTCGGGCCGGCTGACCCAGGGGGTGGTGCAAAAGGCGGTGGGGGCCGCGATGGCGCGGCTGCCGCAGGCGGGCGAGTGGATCGACGCCTCGGTCCTGGCGCGCGAGGGCTGGCCGGCCTGGGCCGAGGCGCTGGCCCGCGCCCATGCGCCCCAGGGGCCGGCGGGCCTGTCGTCGACCGATCCGGTGCGCGCGCGGTTGGCCTATGACGAGCTGTTCGCGCATCAGATGACGCTGGCGCTGTTGCGGCGCGACCGGCGGCGGCAGGCGGGGCTGTCCACGCAGGGCGACGGCCATCTGCGCGCCAAGGTGCTGGCCGGGCTGCCCTGGCCGCCGACCGGGGCGCAGGCCCGCGCGGTCGAGGAGATCGCCGGTGATATGGCCGCGCCGCGGCGGATGAACCGGCTGCTGCAAGGCGATGTCGGCGCCGGCAAGACGCTGGTCGCCTTCCTGGCGCTGCTGGTCGCGGTCGAGGCGGGCGGGCAGGGCGTGCTGATGGCCCCGACCGAGATCCTGGCGCGCCAGCATTTCCGCGCGCTGGAGCCGCTCGCGCGGCTGGCCGGCATCCGGCTCGAGGCGCTGACCGGCCGCGACAAGGGCGATGCGCGCGCCAATATCCTGACCGACCTGGCCGAGGGCCGCATCGACATCCTGGTCGGCACCCATGCGGTGATCCAGAAATCGGTCGAGTTCCACGACCTGCGGCTGGCCATCGTCGACGAGCAGCACCGCTTCGGCGTCAACCAGCGCATGGAACTGGGCGCCAAGGGCGGGCACCAGCCGCCCGACATGCTGGTGATGACGGCGACGCCGATCCCGCGTTCGCTGGCGCTGGCGCAATTCGGCGACATGGACCTGTCGGTGCTGGACGAAAAGCCCGCGGGGCGGCAGCCGATCCGCACCACGGTGATCTCGGACGCCCGCATGGCCGAGGTGGTGGCGCATCTGGCCCGCGCGCTCGAGGGTGGGGCGCGGGCCTATTGGGTCTGCCCGCTGGTCGAGGAAAGCGAGGCGGTGGACCTGACCGCGGCCGAGGCGCGCTTCCAGGAGCTGCGGGCGCGATTCGGCGCGCAGGTGCGGATGGTGCATGGCCAGATGCCGGCCGAGGAACGCGATGCCGCCATGGCCGATTTCGCCGCCGGGCGGGCGCGCATCCTGGTCGCGACCACGGTGATCGAGGTCGGCGTGGACGTGCCCGAGGCGACGATCATGGTGATCGAGCGCGCCGAAAGCTTCGGCCTGGCGCAATTGCACCAGCTGCGCGGCCGGGTCGGGCGCGGTTCGGGCGCGTCGAGCTGCCTGCTGATGTATCACGAGCCGCTGTCGGAAACCGGGCGGCGGCGGCTGACGATCCTGCGCGAGACCGAGGACGGTTTCCGCATCGCCGAGGAAGACCTGGCCATGCGCGGCGCCGGCGACGTGATCGGCACGGCGCAATCCGGCCTGCCGCGATTCCGCATCGCCGACCTGGAACGCCAGGCCGGGCTGATGGCCCTGGCGCGCAAGGATGCGCAGAGCTTCCTGGAGCGCGACCCTGCGATGGAGAGCGAGCGCGGCCAGGCGGTGCGGCTGCTTCTGTGGCTGATGGAACAGGACCGCGCCATCCGCCTGATCACCGCCGGATAGATGTTCGCAGGATGTTCTTAAAAAGTTCTTTACTTTGTTCCCGACTCATGAGAACAAACCATAAACGAACCGTGGAGAGACCTCATGACCCGCGAATCCCTCTCTGACCTGCTCGGCACCGTCGCGATCTCGGTGACGGCGATCATCCTGTTTTCGCTGCCTTCGATCCTGGCAGCCTGATCCCTACTGCCCCGCGCAATCGACGGCCCTTCGCCTGGGGCCGGTCCCTTTCCCCGGACGATCCTGCGCGCAACTGCCGGTCCCCTGCGGGCCGGCTTTCTTTTTTTATCGCCTCCGGCGGGAGTATTTGGGGAACGAAGAAGCCGGGCGGGGCGCGCCTCCGGCGGGGGTATTTGGGGAACGAAGAAGCCGGTCAGGCCGAGGCGTCGATGGCGCCCAGGAGCGCCTCCCAGGCCAGCAGGATCGAGGCGTGGCGGTTCGGGAATTCGCGGGCGGGCAGCAGCGCCTCGAGTTCCTCGAAGGGGGCGGCGGGGGCGGGGCCGCCGGATTTCAGCATGGCCTGCAATTCGTCGCGGGCCTGCGCGATCTCGGCCCGTGTGCGGCCGAGCGCGGTGCGGCCCAGCACCCCGGCCGAGGCCTGGCCCAGGGCGCAGGCCCGCACCTCTTGCGCGAAATCGGCGATGCGGCCGTCCTGCATCGCCACATGTGCCGTCACCGACGAGCCGCATTGCGGCGAACGGCGATGGGCGCTGCCTGTCGCATGGTCAAGCTTGCCCAGATGCGGGATGTCCGAGGCCAGCGCCAGGATGCGCCGGGAATAGAGCTGCATCAGGTCGCTGTCGGACATGGTCTTTTCCCTTGCTGCCGCCCGGTCTAGATAGGGACGGTGCAGCCGAAAGGAAAGCCGATGTTCGACCCCGCCAGCCTGAAATATGACGCGAAGGGCCTGATTCCCGCCATCGCGCAGGATCATCGGAGCGGCGAGGTGCTGATGATGGCCTGGATGAATGCCGAGGCCGTGCAGCGGACGCTGGAGACGGGACGCGTCACCTATTGGTCGCGCTCGCGCCAGGGCTTCTGGGTCAAGGGCGAGAGTTCGGGCCATGTGCAGAAGCTGGTGGAGTTGCGGGTGGATTGCGACCGCGACTGCCTGCTGCTGCTGGTGGACCAGCATGGGCCGGCCTGCCACACCAACCGGCGCAGCTGCTTTTACACCGCCATCCGCGAGGGGGCGGAGGTCGTCATCATGGAGCCGTCAGAAGCCTAGCCGGCGGCGGATCTCGTCGGCGCTGATGCCTTCGTCGCGGAACAGCTTCAGCGCGCGGGCGTCGTCGCGCTTGGCCAGCCGCTTGCCCTGGTCGTCTCGGATCAGCCGGTGGTGGTGATAGCGCGGCGTCGAAAGCTCCAGCAGTTTCTGAAGAAGCACATGGATCCATGTTGAATCCAGAAGATCTTTTCCGCGCGTGACCAGGGTGATGCCTTGGGCGGCATCGTCCACCACCACCGAAAGGTGATAGCTGGTGCCCATGCCGCGCCGCGCCAGAACCACATCGCCGATGCCGGCGATGAAATCCTGCGCCGACAGCCGGTGCGGCAGGCCGGGGGCGACATTCTCGTCGAGGAAGGCGATCTCGTCGAGGCCGAGGTGCCGGAACGCGCGGGCGGCGTCCAGGCGGATGGCGTCGTCCGGCCCGGCATCCGCCATGGGGCAGTGGCGGCAGGTGCCGGGATAGACCGGGCCGTCCGGGCCGATGGCCGGCGCCGCACCTTCTTGCGGGGCGGAAAGCGCCGCGCGGATGTCGGCGCGGCGGCAGCGGCAGGGATAGGTCAGGCCAAGCGCCGCCAGCCGGTCGAGCGCCGCCTGATAGGCGGGCAGGCGTTCGGACTGGCGCATGACCGGCTGCGGCCAGTCGAGGCCCAGCCAGTGCAGATCCTGCGCGATCAGCGCCTCGTATTCCGGGCGGCAGCGGGATTGGTCGATGTCCTCGATCCGCAGCAGGAACTGGCCGGGATCGGCCAGCCGCGCGGCGGTCAGCGCCGCGAAGGCATGGCCCAGATGCAGGGGGCCGGTCGGCGAGGGGGCGAACCGCGTCCGGTTCAACTCTGCCCCGCAAGCCATTCATTAAAATCGGCTTTTGCCCGGTCGGTATAGGCCGGGTAGCGGTCCTTGCGCCCCTTGCGGCCGCCGCGCATGGCGTCCAGCGGCGGGTAGAGGCCGAAATTCACGTTCATCGGCTGGAAGGTTCTGGCATCCGCGCCGCCGGTGATGTGGTTGACCAGCGCGCCCATGGAACTGGTCGCGGGCGGCGGCGGCAGGTCGCGCCCCAGCGCCTCGGCCGCGGCCATGCGCCCGGCGAGCAGGCCCATGGCGGCGCTTTCGACATAGCCCTCGACCCCCGTCACCTGGCCGGCAAAGCGCAGGTTCGGACGCGCGCGCAGCCGCAGCCGGTCGTCGATCAGCCGCGGCGAATTCAGGAAACTGTTGCGATGGATGCCGCCCAGACGGGCGAAACTCGCGTCCTGCAATCCGGGAATACGCCGAAAAACATCCACTTGCGCGCCATATTTCATCTTGGTCTGGAAGCCGACGATATTGTAGAGCGTTCCCAGCGCATTGTCGCGGCGCAGCTGCACCACGGCATGGGGCTTTTCCGCCGGGTTATGCGCATTGGTCAGGCCGACCGGCTTCATCGGGCCGTGGCGCAGGGTCTCGCGGCCGCGCTCGGCCATCACCTCGATCGGCAGGCAGCCGTCGAAATAGCCGGCCGTTTCTCCCTCGTGGAACTCGGTCTTGTCGGCCGCCAGCAGGGCGTCGATGAAGCCCTCGTAATCCGCGCGCGTCATCGGGCAGTTGATATAGGCGGTGCGCTCTTCCTCGGTCTCGCCCTTGTCGTAGCGGCTTTGGCGCCAGCAGATCGACATGTCGATGCTCTCGGCATGGACGATGGGGGCGATGGCGTCGAAGAAGGCAAGTGAGCCCTCGCCGGTCAGGTCGCGGATCGACCGGCCGAGCGCGTCCGAGGTCAGCGGGCCGGTGGCGACGATCCAGCGCCCCTCGGAGGGCAGGCTGCGGATCTCGCCGGGCTGGAAGCTGACCAGCGGCTCGGCCTGCAGCGCCTGCGTCACCGCCTGCGAGAAGGCGTCGCGGTCCACGGCCAGCGCGCCGCCGGCCGGCAGGCGGTGGCGGTCGGCCATGGCCATGATCAGCCCGCCCGCCGCCCGCATCTCCCAATGCAGCTGGCCCACGGCGTTCATGCGGTCGTCGTCCGAGCGGAAGCTGTTCGAGCAGACCATCTCGGCGCAATCGCCGGTGCGGTGGGCGAAGGTCGCGACCTGGGGCCGCATCTCGTGCAGCACCACCGGCACGCCGGCGCGGGCGATCTGCCAGGCGGCCTCGGACCCGGCAAGGCCGGCGCCGATGATATGGATCGGTTCCATGGTTTTCCCCTTCGCGTCAGGCGCGATCTCCTAGCAACCGCGGGCCATGACGGCAAGAGAAAGGGCGGCGCCCGCAGGGGTGCCGCCCGATGTGATTCGCCTTGCCTGGGCCTGCGATCAGGCCTCGGTGGCCTCGCCTTCGGCAGCGGCGGCTTCCTCGTTGTCGGCCGAACGCAGGCCCGAGGGCGCCGCGATATTGGCGATGACGAAATTGCGGTCGATGGTCGGCTTCACGCCGGCGGGCAGCACCACGTCGTTGATGTGGATGGTGTCGCCGATCTGCTTGCCGGTCAGGTCCACGGTGATCTGCTCGGGGATGTCCGAGGCGGTCACGACCAGTTCGACCTCGGGGCGCACCACGACCAGCGTGCCGCCGCGCTTGAGGCCGGGGGCGGCTTCCTGGTTTTCGAAGTTCACGTGGATGAACAGGTTCACGCGGGTGTTGCGGTGCAGGCGCATGAAGTCGATATGCGTCGGCAGGTCCTTGACCACGTCGCGCTGGACGCCGCGGCAGACGACGCGCACGTCGTCCTGGCCGTCGATCTTCAGGTTCCACAGCGTGGACATGAAGCGACCGGCGCGCAGCTTGGTCAGCAGCGAGTTGAACTCGATTTGGATCGGCTGCGGCTCCTTGCCGTCGCCATAAACGATGCCGGGCACCTTGCCTTCGCGGCGAGCTTGGCGGGCGGCCCCCTTGCCTGTCCCCGCGCGTGCCTCGGCCACCAGATCCGGGATCTCTTTGGCCATGATGGTATTCCTTTGTTGACGGTTCGCGGCCATCCTCCAAGGGTGCATGGCCGAATGCGGGCCTATAGCGCGACGTCAGATGGATGTGAAGCGAAAAAACACTTGCATGCGAGGGGAAAAAGGCTTGTCAGATGGCCCTCGCGGTTGCAGAGCATTGCAGCACACGGGGCCGGGGTTTTCGCGTTGCATCGTATTCATTCGCTGGACTATCTCAAGCTGGGATTGGCGGTCCTGGTTGCCTTTGCCCATACCTACTGGCTGCAGTCGCACATGACGCCCAGGCTGTTCATGATCGGCAACGGGCTGATGCGGGTCATGGTGCCGGCCTTCTGCATCGTGGCGGGCTATTTCCTCTATTCTGCGGTGGCGCGCGACAAGGGCAACAAATGGCTGGCCCGCGTGGCGGCGCTCTACCTGTTCTGGATGGCGGTCTATCTGCCCTTCTGGCTGAACGAGGTGCATGGGCTGGTCTCGCTGCTCAAGACCCTGGCCTGGGGCTATTTCCACCTGTGGTTCATGGCCGGCATCCTGGTCGCCGGGGCGGTGATCCTGCTGCTGCGCGGCATCGCCCGCGCGCTGGCGCCGGCCTATGAATACCGCATCCTGCTGGCGGCCGCGGCGGTCTGCGCCGCGACCGGGCTGGTGCTGCAATATGTCGCCCTGTCGGGGATCGCGCCTATCGGCGTCAAGAAATTCTCGAACGGCCTCTTCATGTGCTTTCCCTTCGTGGCCATCGGCTATCTCTGCGGCCGGCGCATGGCGCGGCTGGGGATGGCGGGGCTGCCGCCGCGCTGGCTGGTGCTGGCCGCCACCGCCGCCGGGGCCGGGCTGCTGATGGCCGAGGCCTGGCTGGTGCAGGCCTGGCGCAGCGACCAGGTGATGCTGGACATCCCGATCAGCTCTTACGTCGCGGCGCCGGCCCTGTTCGTGGCGGTGCTGGGCACGGCCATGCCGCAGCCGCCGATCCGGCTGGATCCGATCTCGGCCATGATCTATTTCATGCATGTGATGGCGCTGCATCTGGCCCGCTCGCTGGGTTTCGAGCATCTGGGCGAGCTGATGCTGTTCGCGCTCGGCCTGCCGACGCTGGCCGCGCTGCTGCTGGGCCGGCTGCCGATCCCCGGCTTCGGCAAGGACAGGAAGCGTGGGCGGGGCGAACGGCCCCGGCCCGATCCCGCGCCCTAGCCTGACATTCTAGCCCGACATTCTAACCCGGCACCCTAGCTCCAGGGCTGCAGGAAGTCCTGCGGCACCAGCAGGTTGTGGCGGTCGAGATTCTTGACGTCCCGCTCGCCGCAGAGCGCCATGGTGATGTCCAGCTCCTTCTGGATCACCTCCAGCGCGCGGGTCACGCCGGCCTCGCCCATGGCGCCCAGCCCATAGATGAAGGCGCGGCCGATATGGGTGGCATGTGCCCCCATGGCCAGCGCCTTCAGCACGTCCTGGCCCGAACGGATGCCGCTGTCGAGATGGATCTCGACCCGGTCGCCCACCGCCTTGACGATCTCGGGCAGCATGCGGATGGAACTGACCGCACCGTCCAGTTGCCGGCCGCCGTGGTTGCTGACGATGATCGCATCGGCGCCGAAATCCGCGGCGATGCGGGCGTCCTCGGGGTCGTTGATGCCCTTGAGGATCAGCTTGCCGCCCCAGAGGTCGCGGATGCGGGCGATCTTGCCCCAGTCGAGCTGCGGGTCGAACTGCTCGGCCGTCCAGGCGACCAGCGACGAGGGATCGCCCACCCCTTTGGCATGGCCGACGATATTGCCGAAGAAGCGGCGCCTGGTCTGCAGCATCTCGATGCCCCAGCGCCATTTCGTCGCCAGGTCCAGCAGCACCGGCAGGGTCAGCCGCGGCGGCGCGGACAGCCCGTTCTTCAGATCCTTGTGGCGCTGGCCCAGGATCTGCAGGTCCAGCGTCAGCACCAGCGCCGAGCAATGGGCACGCCGGGCCCGCTCGATGATCGCCTCCAGGAACTCCTGGTCGCGCATCACGTAAAGCTGGAACCAGAACGGCGCCTGGGTCGCCTGGGCCACGTCCTCGATCGAGCAGATCGACATGGTCGAAAGCGTGAAGGGCACGCCAAAGGCTTTCGCCGCCCGCGCCGCCTTGATCTCGCCATCGGCGCATTGCATGCCGGTCATGCCGACCGGGGCCAGCGCCACCGGCATGGCGACCTTCTGCCCGATCATCGTGCTTTCGGTGGTGCGCCCGGTCATGTCCACGGCGACGCGCTGGCGCAGCTTGATGCGCTGGAAATCGCTGCAATTGTCGCGGAAGGTGCCCTCGGTATAGCTGCCGCTTTCGCAATAGTCGTAGAACATGCGGGGCACGCGTCGGCGATAGATCGCCTTCAGGTCGTCGATGCAGGTGATGACCGGCATGGGCTTCTCCTCAGTTCGGCGGGCAATCGGCGCTGCCCTCGGGGCAGTCCTCGGCCGGGGATTGCTGCGACAGCGCCTTGGCGCGGGCGCGCAGGGCCTCGGCGCGGCGCTGCAATGCGGCGTCGCCCGCGGCGGGCGCTGCGCCGGCGCGGGCGGCAAGGGAGCGGCCGCGCGCATCCAGCGCGTTGCCCGCCGCCGCGGGGTCGCGGCCGGCATCGGTGGCATGGCCCGGCAGGGCCGGCTCGGCCAGCAGCCGGTCGGTCGGCATCAGCTCGGGATAGTCGCCTACCATGTCGCCGCATGCGGCAAGGCTTGCCAGCGCCAGCGCGCCCCAGATCCGCCCCATGCCGTTCCCCTGAAAATTCATGTGCCGGACCATAGGCCTGCGGGGGTGGCGAGGGCAAGATGTGCTCTTTTCTTGGCGCGGCTGGCCGCCTAGAAGGCGGCATGGCAAGAACCCAGGGCTCGAAGGCAGAGATTACCGGACCGCTGGTCCGCGACGCCGCGCGCAGGCTGTTTGCGCGCCACGGCTATGCCGCGGTCTCGATGCGCCAGATCGCGGCCGAGGTCGGCGTGCAGGTCGGCACGCTCTACAGCTATACCGCCGACAAGCAGGCGCTGCTGGCCGACCTGCTGCGGGTGCATATGGAAGAGCTGCTGGCCGCCTGGCGCGACGATCCGGCCCGGCCCGCGCTCGACCGGCTCGAGGCGTTCCTGCGCTTTCACATCCAGACCAGCCTGGAGCGCCCCGAGGCGGTGTTCCTGTCCTATATGGAGCTGCGCAACCTGACGCCCGAGAACCGCGCCGAGATCGCCGCCCTGCGCCGCCGCTACGAGGATGCGCTGGAGGCGATCCTGATCGCCGGCGAAGCCGAGGGCGCGATGGCGGTGCCCGACACGCGGCTGGCCACCATGGCGCTGATCGCCATGCTGACCGGCGTCACCAACTGGTATCGCGAGGGCGGCCGGCTGGACCAGGAACGGGTGGTCGCGGTCTATCGCGAATTGGTGCGCGGCGCGGTGGGTGCATGACCCTTTGCAACCGGCCGGCGTGATCCGATATAAGACGGCATGAGCCTGCCGCCGCAATTCCTTGACGAGATCCGCGCCCGCGTGCCTTTGTCGCGCGTGATCGGGCGCAAGGTGGTCTGGGATCTGCGCCGCTCGAATCAGGCCAAGGGCGATTGGTGGGCGCCCTGTCCCTTCCACGGCGAAAAGACCGCCTCCTTCCATGTCGACGACCAGAAGGGCTTCTATTACTGCTTCGGCTGCCACGCCAAGGGCGATGCGCTGACCTTCCTGCGCGAGGCCGAGGGGCTGGGTTTCATCGAGGCGGTCGAGCTGCTGGCCGCCGAGGCCGGCCTGCCGATGCCCGAGCGCGACCCCCGCCAGGTGCAGCGCGCCGACCGCCGCACCGAGCTGGTCGAGGTCATGGAACAGGCGGTGCGCTGGTTTCGCATGCAGCTGGGCATGGGCCCGGCCGAGGCGGCGCGGGCCTATCTGGCCCGGCGCGGGTTGGACGAGGCCGCCTGCGAAGCCTTCGGCATCGGTTTCGCCCCCGACCAGCGGCAGGGCCTCTACAACGCCCTGCGCGCCAAGGGCATCGCCGAGGCGCTGATCGTCGAGGCCGGGCTGGCGGCCAAGCCCGAGGATGGCGGCGCCTCCTTCGACCGCTTTCGCGGCCGCATCATCTTTCCGATCCGCGACGGGCGCGGGCGCTGCATCGCCTTCGGCGGCCGGGCGATGGACCCGAACGCGCGGGCGAAATACCTCAACAGTCCCGAGACGCCGCTCTTCGACAAGGGGCGCAACCTCTACAATATCGGCCCGGCGCGGGCGGCGGTGGCCAAGGGCCGGCCGCTGGTGGTGGCCGAGGGCTACATGGACGTGATCGCCCTGGTCCGGGCGGGTTTCGAGGGCGCGGTGGCCCCGCTGGGCACCGCGATCACCGAGGACCAGCTGCGGCTGATGTGGCGCATCTCGCCCGAGCCGGTGATCGCGCTCGACGGCGACCAGGCGGGGCTGCGCGCGGCGATGCGGCTGATCGACCTGGCCCTGCCGATGACCGGGCCGGGGCAGGCGCTGCGCTTTGCCTTCCTGCCGCAGGGGCTGGACCCGGACGACCTGATCCGCGCCCGCGGGGCAGGGGCGATGGGCGCCGTGCTGGACGAGGCGCGGCCGCTGGTCGACCTGCTGTGGCGGCGCGAGACCGAGGGACGGGTCTTCGACAGCCCCGAGCGCCGCGCGGCGCTGGACAAGGCGCTTGCCGAGGCGGTGGCCAAGATCCCCGACAAGGACACCCGCGACCATTACCACGCCGTGCTGCGCAACCTGAAATGGGAGCTGTTCGGCAACCGCCGCCGCGCCGATGCGCCCGCGGCCGCGCGCCCGGCCCGCGACTGGCCCCGCGACTGGCAGGGGCAGGGGCGCAATGCCCGCTTCCAGCCGGTCGCGCCGGCGGCGCCCACGCGCGCCTCGCGGCTGTCCTCGCCCGACATGGACGGGCAGCAGGCCGAGGCGCTGGTCGAGGCCATGGTGCTGGCGATCTGCGCCACCCATCCGGGCCTGATCGCCCCGGTCGAATCGCGGCTGGAGCGGCTGGAGCCGCAAGATGCGGACCGCGCCGCGCTGATCCACGACCTGCTGTCGGGCACGCAATCCCAGGCCGGGCAGCGCGCCCTTGAAAGCATCATGGCCGACCCCCATGTGAGGGCGGCCCCGGCGATCCTGCGTCCGCATGACGGCGATGCCGCCGCCGGCATCCTTGCCAATGCCCTGGACCGGATCGAGGCCCGCCGCGCCGCGCGCGAGGAAATCGCCCGCGCCGAGGCCGAGATCGAGGGCCTGGCCGACGAAGGCCTGACTTGGCGCATGGCGCAATCCGCCCGTGCCCGCCAGCAGGCCGACCACCCCTCGCTGGCCGACCTGTCGGACCTGGGCGAGGACAGCGACGCCTATCGGGCCATCCTCGATGCGGCGCTGAAGAACGAGATCTGGCGCAAGCCGCGCCGCTGAAAGGCGCGCGAATCGCCTGCGCCGAATCACCCCGGCCGGCGCCGGGTCGCAGGCTTTGAATCGCCGGCGATTCGCGCTAGAACCGGCCGATAGCCGATCCCGATTCGCCGATTCGCGAATCACCGCTTCAAGGGAGCCAGCATGGCAGCCAACGACGAAGACCAGAAGCCCGAGGCCAAGGACGACGATCCTTCGCTGGACATGTCGCAGGCCGCGGTCAAGCGCATGATCGCCGAAGGGCGCGAGCGCGGCTTCATCACCTATGACCAGCTCAATGCCGTCCTGCCGCCCGAACAGGTCAGTTCCGACCAGATCGAGGATGTCATGTCCATGCTGTCGGAAATGGACATCCGCGTGGTCGAGAACGACGAGGAGGCCGAGGAGGCCGAACCGGGCGGCGAGCTGACCACCACCGGCTCGGGCTCGCGCGAGCTGACCGTCGCCACCGCCGAGACGGAAAAGCTGGACCGCACCGACGACCCGGTGCGCATGTATCTGCGCGAGATGGGCTCGGTCGAGCTGCTGTCGCGCGAGGGCGAGATCGCCATCGCCAAGCGCATCGAGGCCGGCCGCAATACCATGATCGCCGGGCTTTGCGAAAGCCCGCTGACCTTCAAGGCCATCACCATGTGGCGCCAGGAGCTTCTGGACGAGGACATCCTGCTGCGCGACGTGATCGACCTCGAGACCACCTTCGGCCGCTCGATGGACGAGGACGGCGAGGAAGAAGAGGTTCTGCCGACCGAGACCCGTCCCGCCGCAGGCAACGGTGCCGCGCGCGAAGAGGAAGAGTTCGACGCCGACGGCAACCCCATGGGCCGCGAGGAGGACGAGGACGAGGACGACGGCCAGAACCTGTCGCTGGCCGCGATGGAAGCCTCGCTGAAGCCCAAGGTGCTGGAGACGCTGGAGGCCATCGCCCGCGGCTACGAAGAGCTGTCGCACATGCAGGACAACCGCATGTCGGCGACGCTGAACGAGGACGGCACCTTCTCGGCCGCGCAGGAAAGCGCCTATCAGGAGCTGCGTTCGCGCATCGTCGCGCTGGTGAACGAGCTGCACCTGCACAACAACCGCATCGAGGCGCTGGTCGACCAGATCTATGGCATCAACCGCCGCATCGTCACCATCGATTCCAACGTGGTGAAGCTGGCCGATGCCGCGCGCATCAACCGGCGCGAATTCATCGACGCCTATCGCGGCAGCGAGCTGGACCCGACCTGGGTCGAGCGCATGATGCAGCACAAGGGCCGCGGCTGGCAGGCGCTGTTCGAGAAATCCCGCACCCAGGTGGAAAGCCTGCGCGCCGAGATGGCCATGGTCGGCCAGCATGTCGGCGTGGACATCGAGGAGTTCCGCCGCATCGTCAGCCAGGTCCAGCGCGGCGAAAAGGAATCGCGCCAGGCCAAGAAGGAAATGGTCGAGGCGAACCTGCGCTTGGTGATCTCGATCGCCAAGAAATACACGAACAGGGGCCTGCAATTCCTTGATCTCATTCAGGAAGGCAATATCGGCCTGATGAAGGCCGTGGACAAGTTCGAGTATCGCCGCGGCTACAAGTTCTCGACCTATGCGACCTGGTGGATCCGCCAGGCGATCACGCGAAGCATCGCCGACCAGGCCCGGACCATCCGCATCCCGGTCCACATGATCGAGACGATCAACAAGCTGGTGCGCACGGGGCGGCAGATGCTGCACGAGATCGGCCGCGAGCCCACGCCCGAGGAACTGGCCGAAAAGCTGCAGATGCCGCTGGAAAAGGTCCGCAAGGTGATGAAGATAGCCAAGGAGCCGATCAGCCTCGAAACCCCGATCGGGGACGAGGAGGACAGCCAGCTTGGCGATTTCATCGAGGACAAGAACGCCGTCCTGCCGCTCGACTCGGCCATTCAGGAAAACCTGAAGGAGACGACGACGCGGGTGCTGGCCAGCCTGACCCCGCGCGAGGAGCGGGTTTTGCGGATGCGCTTCGGCATCGGCATGAACACCGACCACACGCTGGAAGAGGTCGGCCAGCAGTTCAGCGTCACCCGCGAACGCATCCGCCAGATCGAGGCCAAGGCGCTGCGCAAGCTGAAACATCCCAGCCGGTCGCGCAAGCTGCGGTCCTTCCTGGACCAGTAACCGCCCGGATCAATGAAAAAGGCCGCGCCCCAGGGCGCGGCCTTCGTCGTTCCGGGCTCAGCCGTGCTTTTCGATCCAGTCCACGAAGGCATCGACATAGGCTTGCAGGAACTTCGCGGTCTTTTCGTCGGTGACGCTGCCGTCGGCGGCATGGGCCTCGGCGTGCCACTGGATATAGGCCTCGGGCATGCTCATCATCACCGTGCCGACATGGACCAGGTCGTTTTTCAGCCGCGCCTGCGCCAGCGCCGCGCCGATCACGCCGGGCGAGGTGCCGGTGACGGCCGCGGGCTTGCCCTTCCACGAGTTCTGGCCAT
Source organism: Paracoccus versutus (assembly GCF_029909795.1). NCBI lineage: Bacteria > Pseudomonadati > Pseudomonadota > Alphaproteobacteria > Rhodobacterales > Paracoccaceae > Paracoccus > Paracoccus versutus. The sequence continues at coordinate 1,318,562 of NZ_CP038196.1, read as the reverse complement.
AGGGGCGCGTCGCCCAGTCGATCGCGTTCTTGATGACGCCCGGATAGCTGCGGTTGTATTCCGGCGTGATCGCCAGCACCGCGTCGGAATGCTCGATCCGGTCCTTGAGCCGCAGAACCGATTCGGGCGGATCGGCCCAAAGGTCGTCGTTGTAATGCGGCAGATCGCCGATATGCAGCAGGTGGAACTGCAACCGGCCCTCGGCCAGTTTCTGCAATGCCTTCATCAGCTTGTGGTTGAGCGAATCCTTGCGCAGCGACCCCACCATGACGGCGACGGACTTGACCATGCCTGATCTCCTCTTGCGGTTTTCAGGGGCAAGCTAGGGATGCAACCGGCGCGAGGGAAGGGGGCCTTGCGCTTGCATTCTGGGGGAAAAAGGTGAACAGTCCCCGGCAAGCGACGCGAAACCGCGGTTGGGACAAGGCGCAGGGGCCGATGGGCGAGGCGGAAAAAATGCAGGCATGGCTGGCGGATGCGGGCAATCTGCGGCTGCTGTTGGTCGCGGCGCTGGCGGCGCTGGCGCTTTGCCTCGTTGCGCTGTGGCGAACGCGGCGTTCGGCAGCGGCGGATGCCGTGCTGGCCCGGCGGCGCGAGGCCGAGTTGCAGGCGCGCTGCGATGCCGAATCGGCCGGGCTGCGCGACCAGCTTCTGGCCGTCAGCCGGCTGGAGACGCGGGCGGAATCGCTGACCCAGCGCCTGCAGGAGCTGGTCGAGGAGCGCGACGGGCTGAGCGATGCGCTGCATCGCGAAAGGCAGGCGGTCTCGCGGCTGGAGCGCGACCTGGCGGAAACCCGGCTGGCGGCGCAGAAGGACCGCGAGGCGGCCGAGCGCGACATCGCCACCCTGCGCGAATTGCGCGAGGAGATGACCGGCCAGTTCCGCCTGCTGGCCAACGAGACGCTGAAATCCCAGGGCAGCGAGATGCAAAAGGCGCATGGCGAGCAGCTTTCGGCCCTGCTGACTCCGTTTCGCGACCAGGTCCACCGCTTCCAGACCGAGCTTCAGGCCCGCAACAAGGCCACGGACGAGGAACGCGCAAGGCTGCGCGAGCAGATCGAATACCTGCACAAGCGCTCCGAGGACATCTCGCGCGAGGCGGTGGCGCTGACCCGCGCGCTGAAAGGCGACAGCCAGAAGCGCGGCGCCTGGGGCGAGATGATCCTCGAGCGCATCCTCGAGGATTCCGGCCTGATCGCCGGCACGCATTACGACACGCAGTCGAGCCATCGCGACACCGACGGCAAGCTGTGGCGGCCGGACGTGATCGTGAAGATGCCGCAGAAGAAGCTGCTGGTGATCGACAGCAAGGTCTCGCTGAACGCCTATGAAGAGGCGGTGAATGCCGAGGACATGCCGACCCGCGACGCCGCGCTGCGTCGGCACGTCGCCTCGGTTCGCGCCCATGTCGCCGGGCTTGCCGCCAAGGGCTACCAGGCGCTGGACGAGGGCTCGGTCGATTACGTGCTGATGTTCATCCCCGTCGAGGGCGCCTTTTCCGAGGCGCTGCGCGTCGATCCCGACCTGGCGCGGCACGCGATGGAGAGCCGGGTGGGGCTGGCGACGCCGACCACGCTGATGCTGACCCTGCGCACGGTGGATCACATCTGGACGGTCGAGCGGCGCGAGTCGAACGCCATGGCCATCGCCGCCCGCGCCGGCCAGCTTTACGACAAGCTGCACGGCTTCGTCTCGGCGGTCGAAGATGTGGGCAGCGCGCTGGAGCGGGCGCAGAAAAGCCACGCCACCGCCATGGACCGGCTGACCCGCGGGCCGGGCAACGTCATCCGCCAGGCCGAGATGCTGCGCGACCTGGGCGCGCGCACGCAAAAGCGGATCGTACTGGACCATGACGGCGTCGAGTCGCTGGAAGCGCCGGGCGAGGCGGCGGAGTAGCTCATTGGGTATTTGTGCAACGGAGAAACCCATGGCGGGGAGTGATTGGGCGCCTTGGCGCAAACCGCCGGGGCTCTGCAGGGTTGAGCGCGTCGACCTGAACAATCGCGAGTTCTGGCGATTGCTGGTCAAGGCGCCTGTCGGCAAGGTCATGCAGGTCTTGGCGACCCTGGCGATTGCCTTGCATGCAAGGTCGCTGGCCATGCCCGCGGGCAGCGCAGATCGCGCGCAGGTCGAGGCCTGCATGTGGATCGGCACCAGCGTTTTCTTGGCCGCCTGCCTCGTTTTGCTCGTTGAGGCGAGCGGGTTCAACCACGGGCTGAAACGCGCTGATCGCAGCCTGCATTCGGCAGCTTGGTGGCGGTGGCACCTGCTGAGCCGCTTTGCCGGGCAGGTTTTGGTCGTGCTGGCCTTCAGCGGGGTTGTGGTTCTGGGCATATCGGCCCTGGAGCGCCTGTTTTGAACACCACCTTCACCATCCCGACCCGCGGGCCGGCCTGTCATGATTTCACCGCCGAGGTGGAGGCCTGGCTGCGCGGCATCGGCGCGCAGGGGGGCGTGGTGACGCTGTTCGTGCGCCATACCTCCTGCTCGCTCCTGGTGCAGGAGAACGCCGACCCGGACGTGCAGCGCGACCTGCTGGCCTGGCTCGACCGCATCGTGCCGTCGGCCGATCATCCGTCGATGCGCTACCTGACGCATCGCGCCGAGGGGCCGGACGACATGCCCGCGCATCTCAAGGCCGCGATCCTGCCCGTCAGCCTGCAGATCCCCGTCGCGCGCGGCCGGATGGAACTGGGCACCTGGCAGGGCATCTACCTGGTCGAGCATCGCGCCCAGCCGCATCGGCGTGAGGTGGCGGCGCATTTCCAGGGCTCGTGAAGCCGGCCTGCCGCAGCGCAGGAAAACCCTTTTCCTCGCGGCACGGATATGGAAACCTGCCACCCCAAGCGACAGGGATTCACAGGGCAGGGCATGGCGTCAGGAAACCGATCTCAGACGGCTCAGGGGCTGACCCTGATCGCGCCGCCGCTGGGCTATGCCGTGCTGGTGCTGGCGGCGCCCCTGCTGACCATCCTGGCCTATTCCTTCTTCAAGGACGGCTACCTGACGGTGATCCGCGAATTCACGCTGGAGAACTATCGCACCGTCTGGGCCGACCCGATCTTTCACCGCATCATGCTGCGTTCGCTGGGGGTGGCGGCGCTGGTGACGCTGGCCACCGTGGTGCTGGCCTTTCCGGTGGCCTATTTCCTGTCCTTCGCCGTCTCGCCGCAGAAAAAGGCCATGTGGCTGTTCCTGATCACCATCCCGTTCTGGACCAGCTACCTGATCCGGGTTTTCCTGTGGAAGGTGATCCTGGGCTATAACGGCGTCATCAACTCGGGGTTGAAGACGCTGGGGCTGATCGAGCAGCCGCTGACCTTCATCCTCTACAACGTCAACGCCATGGTCATCACGCTGGCCCATGCCTATGCGCCCTTCGCCATCCTGCCGATCTTCATCGCGCTGGAAAAGATCGACCGCTCGCTTCTGGAGGCCGGGCGCGACCTGGGCGAGAGCCGCGCCATGACCTTCTGGCGCGTCACCCTGCCCTTGGCCATGCCAGGGGTGGTGGCGGCGGCGCTGATCGTCTTCATCCCGACCATCGGCGACTATGTCACCCCGGCGCTGATCGGCGGCGGCAAGATCCCGATGATCGCCAACATGATCCAGGCGCAGATGCTGGACCTCGACAACCGGCCGATGGGCTCGGCGCTGGCGGTGACGGCGATGCTGATCGTCGCGGTCATCAGCCTGGCCTTCATCGCCGTGAACCGCCGCTTCCTCAGGGTGCGGCAATGAAGGGCGGGGGCCTGCGCGCCTATGCGCTGATCTACCTGCTGTTCCTTTACGCGCCGATCCTGCTTCTGCCGATCTTCGCCTTCAATTCGGGCACGATCATCGCCTTTCCGCTGAAGGGCTTTACCACGGAATGGTTCGCGCAGATGTGGGGCAATGCCTCGCTGCGCCGGGCGCTGACCAATTCGCTGACCATCGCCGTCAGTTCCTCGATCCTGGCGACCTGCCTTGGCGTATTCGCCGCCCGCGCCTCGACCCGCTTCGCCTTTCCGGGCAAGGGGCCGATCATGGGGCTGATCATGCTGCCGCTGGTGCTGCCCGAGATCATCGTCTCGATCTCGCTTCTGGTGGTGCTCTTGTCGCTGGGCGTGCAGCTGAGCATCCTGACGGTGATCCTGGGCCATACGCTGATCTGCATGCCCTATGCCACGGTGATCCTGTCCACCGCCTTCAACTCGCTCGACCGTTCGCTGGAGGAGGCGGCCTATGACCTGGGCGAGACGCGGATCAGCGCCTTCCGGCTGGTGATCCTGCCGCTGGTCATGCCGGGCATCATCTCGTCCCTGCTGATGAGCTTCACCATCAGCCTGGACGAATTCATCATCGCCTTCTTCCTGGCCGGGAACGAGCCGACGCTGCCCACCTATATCTTCAGCCAGCTGCGTTTCCCCAAGCAGATCCCGATGATCATGGCGCTGGGGACGGTGCTGGTGCTGCTGTCGATCGCCCTTTTGACTATCGCCGAATATTTCCGCCGCCGCGGCATCGCCAAGACCGGCGCCAAGGATACCGGAGGCTTCCTGTGACGACCCAAAACCCCGGCCCGAAAAGCACCGCCGCCCATCGCGCCGCCATGGCCGGCGCGCGCCCGATGATCGAGATCCGGCAGGTGCAGAAGCATTACGGCGATTATCACGCGCTGCGCGGCATCGACCTGACCATCCGCTCGGGCGAGTTCTTTTCGCTGCTGGGGCCCTCGGGCTGCGGCAAGACCACGCTTCTGCGCACCATCGCCGGGTTCGAGGATATTTCCTCGGGCGTGGTGCTGATCGACGGGCAGGACATGCAGGACGTGCCGGCGAACCGGCGGCCGACCAACATGGTGTTCCAGTCCTATGCCATCTTCCCGCACCTGACCGTGGCCGAGAACGTGGGCTTCGGCCTGCGCCGCGACCCGCGCTCGCGCGCCGAAAAGGCGGCGGCGGTCGAACAGGCGCTGGAGATGGTGGGGCTGAAAGGCTATGGCAGCCGCGCCAGCCATGCGCTGTCGGGCGGGCAGCGGCAGCGGGTGGCGCTGGCCCGCGCGCTGATCCTGAAGCCCAAGGTGCTGCTGCTGGACGAGCCGCTTTCGGCGCTGGACCGCAAGATGCGCGAGCAGATGCAGGTCGAGCTGATCAAGCTGCAACGCCAGGTCGGCATCACCTTCGTCCTTGTCACCCACGACCAGGAAGAGGCGCTGGTCATGTCCGACCGCATCGCGGTGATGTTCGAGGGCCAGATCGCCCAGCTCGACGGGCCCGAGGCGCTTTATGCCCGCCCGACCAGCCGCCGGGTGGCGAATTTCATCGGGGTGATGAACTTCCTGCCCGCCCGCGTGCTGGGCGAGACCGCCGATGCGGTGCAGATCGAGGCGCCGGGGCTGGGCCGCGTCGACATTCCCCTGGCCAATGTCAGCCAGGCCGATCCGGGCGACGACGGCCCCTCGATCGGCTTCCGGCCCGAGGCGGTGTCGCTGGTCGCGCCCGGCGCGCAGGGCGCGAACCGGGTGGCCGAGGGGGTGATCGACGAGGTCGTCTATTACGGCGACATGACCTATTACGACGTGCGGCTGGACGGCTCGGCCGGCTTCGACGGCCAGGCGCGGCCGGTGCGCATCGCCATGCGCAACGTCTTCGGCCGCGAGGTGCAGGATGTCGGCACCCGCGCGAATGTGAGCTGGTCGCCGGGCTCGCTGGTGCTTTTCCGCTGATCGGCGCGTAAGCGGCCGCGGCATTCCGCCGAGCCGGTTTGCGGCCCCGGCCACCCCATGCCACAGTCCGCCCACACGCAACAGACGGAGATCGAGATGATCGCACGTTTCGCAATCCTGCCCGCCCTGGCCCTTGGCCTGACCGCAGGCGTGACGCTGGCGCAAGAGACGGCCCCGGCCGCGCCCGCCGCCCCCGAGGCCCCGGCCACGACCGAGGCGCCTGCCGCCGTGCCGGCCCAGGACAGCGCCGCCGCCTATGAAAGCGCGCGCAACCAGCTGGGCGTCCTGGCCTATTGCCAGGAGCAGGGCCATATCGACGGCAAGGCGGTCGAGATCCAGACCAAGCTGCTGGCGATGATCCCGGCGGGCGACAGCGCCAAGGGCGATGCCGCCGAGGCCAAGGGCAAGGAAGGCACCGTCTCGGCCATGGGCGTCGAGCGGACGCTGGCCGATGCCGCGACCGAGCAGAACACCACCGAAGAGGCGCTCTGCAAGCAGATGGAAGGCTTGCTGCAACAGCTCGCCTCGCAGGTTCCGGCCTGACGCCTTGCCGATCGTTCTTGGCGCGGGGCCAGTCGCTCGGCCCTTCGCCTCTGGCCGGCTCCCTCTCGGGGCCGGCCATTTTCGTTACAGGGGCGGGTTACAGGGGCGGCAGGGCCGCCTGAACCTTCCTGGGCAGGGCGCCGCGCACCAGGCGATAGGAATGGCGGATGCGATGCGCCAGCTCGTCGGGCGCCGAATCGAGCGGCAGCGCGACCCAGCTGCGGTGCAGATAGGCCGCGCGCTCGGCCACGCCGGTCTCGATCAGGAATTCGGCCGTCTCGGCGCTGTCGGTCTTGACCGAGACATGGGTGCCGATGGCGCCGGTGACGGCAAAGGTCTTGCCGCCGATCTTCCAGCAATCATGGCCGCCGCCCCAGGGATCCGACCACTCGGCCCCAGGCTGCGCGGCGCAGATTTCATTGACCAGTTCGCGGCTCATGGCCCAAGTTTTGCAGCCTCTCTTGGCATAGGCAAGACAATGCGTTAAGGCGGGCGCATGAAGGCAGGAACCGCCACCACTCGCTGCATCATTACCGGCTGAAAATTCAGGCGGGCGGTTCATGGTGACCTGACGACGCCCGCAAAGGGGAAGTCATGGTCGAGATCAGGCTGACGAATACCAGGACGCGCCGGAAAGAGGTTTTCCGGCCCATCGACCCGCAGAACGTGCGGCTCTATCTCTGCGGGCCGACGGTCTATGACCGGGCGCATCTGGGCAATGCCCGCCCGGTGGTGGTGATCGACGTGCTGGTGCGGCTGCTGCGCCACGTCCATGGCGCGGACCATGTCACCTATGTGCGCAACTTCACCGACGTGGACGACAAGATCAACGCCGCCGCCCTGGCCCGCAAGGAGGCCGGTGCCGAAGGCAGCCTCGAGGAGCTGATCCGCGAGCGCACGCATGAGACCATCGGCTGGTATCACGCCGACATGGATGCGCTGGGGGCGGCGCGGCCGGATTACGAGCCGCGCGCCACCGATTACATCGGCGAGATGATCGCCATGATCGAGACGCTGGTCCAGGGCGGCCATGCCTATGCCAAGGACGGGCATGTGCTGTTCCGCGTGCGCAGCTTTGCCGGTTACGGCAAGCTTTCGGGGCGTTCGGTCGACGACATGATCGCCGGCGCCCGCGTCGAGATCGCGCCGTTCAAGGAAGACCCGATGGATTTCGTGCTGTGGAAGCCCTCGGATGCGGAACTGCCGGGCTGGGACAGTCCCTGGGGCCGCGGCCGTCCGGGCTGGCATATCGAATGCTCGGCCATGTCCTACGAATTGCTGGGCGAAAGCTTCGACATCCATGCCGGCGGCATCGACCTGCAATTTCCCCATCACGAGAACGAGATTGCGCAAAGCTGCTGCGCCCATCCGCATGGCGATTTCGCCCGCGTCTGGCTCCATAACGAGATGCTGCAGGTCGAGGGGCGCAAGATGTCCAAGAGCCTGGGCAATTTCTTCACCGTCCGCGACCTCTTGGACCAGGGCATTCCGGGCGAGGTGATCCGTTTCGTGCTGCTGTCGACGCATTACCGCAAGCCGATGGACTGGACGGCCGAGAAGGCGCGCGAGGCCGAGGCCGTGCTGCGCCGCTGGCGCGGCCTTGTCGCGGGGATCGACCCCGCGCCAAGCCCGGCACCCGCCGTCCTGGCCGCGCTTGCCGACGACCTCAACACCGCGGGTGCGATCGCGGCCTTGCACGAGATGGCGGGGCAGGGCGACGGCGCGGGCCTGCTGGCCGGCGCCCGCATGCTTGGCCTGCTGACCGAGGATCTGGGCGGCTGGATCGCCGAGGGCCCCGACCTGTCGCCCTGGGCCGAGCGCATGGCGGCGCTGCGTGCCGAGGCCAAGGCCAGCAAGGATTTCTCGGCGGTGGACGGCTTCAAGCAGCGCCTGCTGGCCGCCGGGGTCGAGGTGCGCATGGGCCCGGCCGGGGTCGAGCTTCTGCCCGGTCCGGATTTCGACGCCGCCGGACTGCCCGAATAACCGAACACCAGCCAGCCGAAGGGGCCGCCCCGATGACGCGCCAGCGCCTTTACCTTTACGACACCACGCTGCGCGACGGGCAGCAGACCCAGGGCGTGCAGTTCTCTGCCGCCGAAAAGGCCGAGATCGCGCAGATGCTGGACCGGCTGGGCGTCGATTACATCGAGGGCGGCTGGCCGGGCGCCAACCCGACCGACAGCGATTTCTTCGCCCAGGCCCCGGCGACCCGCGCCACCATGACCGCCTTTGGCATGACCAAGCGCGCCGGCCGCTCGGCCGACAACGACGACGTGCTGGCGGCGGTGATGAATGCCGGCACCCCGGCCGTCTGCCTGGTCGGCAAGACCCATCCCTTCCATGTCCGCGAGGCGCTGGGGATCTCGCTCGAGGAGAACCTCGACAATATCCGCGCCTCGGTCGCGCATCTGGTGGCCCAGGGGCGCGAGGCGCTGTTCGATGCCGAGCATTTCTTCGACGGCCATGACGAGGACGCGGATTATGCCCTGGCCTGCCTGCGCGCGGCGCTGGAGGCGGGCGCGCGCTGGATCGTGCTGTGCGACACCAACGGCGGCACCCTGCCCGAACGGGTGGGGCAGGTCACGCGCGCGGTGATCGCGGCCGGCATCCCCGGCGACCGGCTGGGCATCCATTGCCATGACGATACCGGCAATGCCGTGGCCTGCACGCTTGCCGCGGTCGATGCCGGGGCGCGGCAGGTGCAGGGCACGCTGAACGGGCTGGGCGAGCGTTGCGGCAACGCGAGCCTGACCAGCCTGATCCCGACCCTGCTGCTGAAGGAGCCCTATCGCTCGGCGCTGGAAACTGGCGTCACCGCCGAGGGGCTGGCCGGGCTCACGCGCATCTCGCGCCGGCTGGACGAGATCCTGAACCGCCCGCCCGCCCGGCCCGCGCCCTATGTCGGCGCTTCGGCCTTTGCCCACAAGGCCGGGCTGCATGCCAGCGCCATCCTGAAGAACCCGGCGACCTACGAGCATGTGGACCCCGCCACGGTCGGCAACGAGCGCATCATCCCGATGTCGAACCAGGCCGGGCAGTCGAACCTGCGCGCGCGCCTTGCCGAGGCGGGGATCGAGGTCGGCCGCGACGATCCGGCGCTGGCGCGCATCCTGGACCTGGTCAAGGCGCGAGAGGATGCCGGCTATGCCTATGACGGCGCGCAGGCCAGCTTCGAGCTGCTGGCGCTCGCCGAACTGGGCCGGATGCAGCATTACTTCACCGTCGAGCGCTACCGCGTCACCGTCGAGCGGCGCAAGAATGCGCTGGGGAAACGGATTTCCGTCTCGGAAGCCGTGGTGGTGGTGCAGATCGGCGGCGAGCGCATGCTGTCGGTCAGCGAAAGCATGGATGCCGAGGGGCATGACCGCGGCCCGGTCAACGCGCTGTGGCGGGCGCTGGCCAAGGACCTGGGCCCCTATCAGGCGGCCATCGACGACATGCACCTGGTCGATTTCCGCGTCCGCATCACCGGCGGCGGCACCGAGGCGGCGACGCGGGTCATCATCGACAGCGCCGACGGGCAGGGCCATCGCTGGTCCACCGTGGGCGTCTCGCCCAATATCGTCGATGCCAGTTTCGAGGCGCTGGTCGATGCGATCCGCTGGAAGCTGGTCCGCGACCGGGTGGTGCCGGCATGAGCCTGGACGATTGCGCCGAGGCGCTGCGCGAGCACGATCCCGATCGCTTCGGCATCTGCCTGCTGGTTCCCGCCGAAGCGCGGCCGCGGCTGCTGACGCTTTATGCGCTGAACCTGGAACTGGCGCGTGCGCCCTTGGCCTCGACCGAGCCGCTGATCGCCGAGATGCGGCTGCAATGGTGGATCGAGCGGCTGGAGGACATCGGCGCCGGCAAGGCGCAGTCGCATGAGCTGCTGACGCCGCTGGCCGAGGCCTGGGGGCCGCGCGCCGCCGGTTTCGCCGTGCTGGCCGAGGCGCGGCGCCGCGATGCGGCGCGCGAGCCGCTGGACGGGCCTGAAGCCGTCGCGGCCTATGTGCGGGATACGGCGGTGCCGCTGGCGCGCTTCGCCGCCGAGGCCCTGGGCTGGGAGGCTGCCGGGGGCTTCGCGCCCCCGGACCCCCGCGGGGTATTTGGAAAACGGAGAAAGCCGGAGGTTGCCGAGATCGTCGACGCCCAGGCCGAGGGGGCGGGGTTGGCGCATTGGCTGGCCGCGCTGCCGGTCTTGCAGGGGCTGGGGCTGGGCCTTTGGGACGCCTCGCCCGAGGCGCTGGCCGGGATCGCGGACAGGGCCCGCGCGAAGCTTGCCGAGGCCAGGGCGCAGCGCCGGCTTGTGCCGCGCCGGCTGGCGCCGGTGCTGTTTGCCGGCGCGGGCGTGCGGGCCGCGTTGCGGGCGGCGCCGCGGGGGATCGAGGCGCTGGCCGGCGCCGCGCCCTCGGAGTTCCGCCGCCGCCTTGCGCTTGGCGCCTTTGCGCTGACGCATCGCTGGTGGATATGAAAAAGGGCGGCCTCGCCGGGCCGCCCTGCTTCGTTGCGATGCCCTGCGGATCAGCCGCGCAGGATGGACTTGCCGGCATATTCCGCTGCGGCGCCCAGCATTTCCTCGATGCGGATCAGCTGGTTGTATTTCGCCAGCCGGTCCGAGCGCGCGAGGCTGCCGGTCTTGATCTGGCCGCAGTTCGTCGCCACCGCCAGGTCGGCGATGGTCGCGTCCTCGGTCTCGCCCGAGCGGTGCGACATGACCGAGGTGTAGCGCGCGCGATCCGCCATGCGCACGGCGTCGAGCGTCTCGGTCAGCGTGCCGATCTGGTTCACCTTGACCAGCAGCGAGTTGCCGCAGCCCCGCGCGATGCCCTCGGCCAGGCGCGCCGGGTTGGTCACGAAGAGGTCGTCGCCGACCAGCTGCACCCGGCCGCCCAGCGTGTCGGTCAGGAGCTTCCAGCCTTCCCAGTCGTCCTCGGAACAGCCGTCCTCGATCGACAGGATCGGGTAGTCGTTGCACAGCGCCTCGAGATAGGCGACGTTCTCGGCCGGGGTCAGCGACTTGTCCTCGCCGGCCATTTCATACTTGCCGCCCTTGAAATACTCGGTCGAGGCGCAGTCCAGCGCCAGCATGATGTCGTCGCCGGGGGTGTAGCCGGCCTTCTCGATGGCCTTGAGGATGAAGTCCAGCGCGTCGCGGGTGCTGCTGAGGTTCGGCGCGAAGCCGCCCTCGTCGCCGACGCCGGTGGCGAGGCCCGCCGCCGAGAGTTCCTTCTTGAGCGTGTGGAAGACTTCCGAGCCCATGCGCACGGCTTCGCGGATGTTCTCCGCCGAAACCGGCATGATCATGAATTCCTGGATGTCGATGGGGTTGTCGGCATGTTCGCCGCCGTTGATGATGTTCATCATCGGCACCGGCAGCACGCGGGCGCCGGCGCCGCCGACATAGCGGTAGAGCGGCTGGGTGCAGGCTTCGGCCGCGGCCTTGGCCACCGCCAGCGAGACGCCCAGGATGGCATTGGCGCCCAGGCGGCCCTTGTTCGGGGTGCCGTCCAGCTCGATCATCATGCGGTCGATGGCGACCTGTTCGGTCGCGTCCTCGCCGATCAGGTTCTCGGCGATCTCGCCGTTGACGGCGGCGACGGCTTCCAGCACGCCCTTGCCCATGTAGCGGGCCGTGTCGCCGTCGCGCTTCTCGACCGCCTCATGCGCGCCGGTCGAGGCGCCCGAGGGCACCGCCGCCCGGCCCATGGTGCCGTCTTCCAGCGTCACATCGACCTCGACCGTCGGGTTGCCCCGGCTGTCCAGAATCTCTCGCGCGAATATGTCGATGATGGCGGTCATGTCTGCGTCCCCCTTGGCTGACGAGCTTTGGCGCTGTTTAACCGCCTTCGCAATTGCAGAAAAGCGTCAATCCGCCCCGGCCACCCCATCCTCGCCGGGAATGCGCGAGGTGACGCGCGCCGGCTGGTAGCCGCGCGGCACCTCTTCATGCGCATCGACGGCGAGGTCGGCCCAGATCGGCAGGTGGTCCGAGGCCGCCCGCGCCATCTCGTTGTCCAGCACGCCGCAATCCAGCACCTCGATGCTGCGCGAGACGGCGAAGCGGTCGTAGCGCAGGCGCGGGAAGGGCGCGGGCCAGCTGGGGCCGGGGGTGACGACGCGCAGCGCCTCAAGCGCCTCAAGCCCGCGCGAATCGTGCCATTCGTTGAAATCGCCGGTCAGCGCCATGCGGTCGTGGCCGATGCGCCGCGCCTGGGCGATGATGCGCGACAGCTGGGCGCGGCGCGACGAGCGCATCAGCCCCAGATGCACCGCCACCACCGTCAGCCCCGGCAGGCGCAGCACCAGCGCGCCCCTGGGCTCGATCCCCGGCAGGGGCAGGCGGCGGATCTCGGCCCTCTCGCGCAGTTCGGGGCGCAGCAGGATGGTCTGGCCGTGCCAGCCCAGCGAATTCTCGCCGGTGCCCAGGAAGGGGGCGGGGACCATGCCGGTGGTCTTTTCGATCAGCGCGCGCGGCAGCGCCTCGGGGCGGGCGCCGAAGCGGAAATCGACCTCTTGCAGGGCGATCACGTCGGCATCCAGTTCGGCGATGACGCGCAGGTTGCGCTCGGGCGCGTGCGGGCCGGTCATGCCGCGGCACTTGTGCAGGTTGTAGCTGGCCAGGCGAAGGTGGTCGGGGCTCGGATGGTCGGGGCTTTTCGGCATTGGGCCTTTCGCTGCTGCTCAGGTGCCGCAGAAGGTGCGACGGACGATCTCATCGGGGGCGGGGGCCTGCGCGAAGCCGTCCCATTCCGGCCGGTCCTGGAAGGGCGCGCGCAGCGCCGCGTCGAGCGCGTGGAAGGGCGCGTAATCGCCCTCGCGCCCGGCGGCGATGACCTCCTCGATGCGGTGGTTGCGCGGGATGCGGCGCGGGTTGGCGCGCGCCATGACCTGGCTTGCGTCCGCAAGGTCGCGGATGCGCGACCGCCAGCCCTCGGCCCAGGCGTCGAACTGCTGGGGCGCCGCGAATTCGTCGCGGGCGCGGCCGTCGGCCAGCCCGGCGAAGGTGCGGGTGAAATCCGCCTCCTCGGCCGCCATCAGCGTCAAGAGCCGCTCGATCAGCGCCCGGTCCTCGGGGCGAGGGTCGGCGATGCCCAGCTTGGCGGCAAAGCGCTTCAGCCATTCCGCCTGGTAGAGCCCAGGGAAGCTGTGGACGATGCGCGTCGCCTCGGCCACCGCCGCGTCGTCGTTGCCCATCAGGGGCACCAGGCAGCTGGCGAATTGCGCCAGGTTCCAGACCGCGATGTTGGGCTGTTCGTTCCAGGCATAGCGGCCCTGGGCGTCGATCGAGCTGAACACCTTGTCGGGGCGGTAGCCGTCCATGAAGGCGCAGGGGCCGTAGTCGATGGTCTCGCCCGAGACCGACATGTTGTCGGTGTTCATCACCCCGTGGATGAAGCCGAGCGCCATCCAGCCGGCGATGGTCGCGGCCTGCCGCTCGACCACGCGCTGCAGCAGGTCGGCCGCGCCCGAGGCATCGGGATAGTGCCGGGCGATGACGTGGTCGGCCAGCAGTTGCAGCCGCTGCCGGTCGCCGCGGGCGGCGTAGAATTCGAAGGTGCCGACGCGGATATGGCTGGCGGCGACGCGGGTCAGCACCGCGCCGGGCAGCAGCGTCTCGCGGATCACAGTCTCGCCGGTGGTGACGGCCGCAAGGGCGCGCGTGGTCGGGATGCCGAATGCGGCCATGAATTCGCTGACCAGGTATTCGCGCAGCACCGGGCCCAGCCAGGCCCGCCCGTCGCCCCGGCGCGAGAAGGGCGTCGGCCCGGCACCCTTCAGCTGGATGTCGAAGCGCGCCCCGTCCGGCGCCACCACCTCGCCCAGCAGGACCGCGCGCCCGTCGCCCAGCTGCGGCACGAAGCCGCCGAACTGGTGGCCGGCATAGGCCTGGGCGATGGGCTCGGCCCCCTCGGGCAGGGCGTTGCCGGCCAGCATGGCCACGCCCTCGGGGCTGGCAAGCCAGTCGGCGTCGAAGCCCAGCCGCTCGGCCAGGGGCCGGTTCAGCGCCACAAGCCGCGGGTCGCGCACCGGGGTCGGGGGGGTGCGGGTGAAGAAACCTTCCGGCAGTCGGGCATAGCTGTTGTCGAAGTGGATCATCGCGGCCCTCCCTTCGGACATTAATCTAGACCCGATTGCCGGAATGTTAAGGGTGGAGGCGATTCAATGCGTCACGCTGCCCGAGAACAGGTTCACGATGACGACACCCGCGACGATCATGGAAAGCCCGACCACCGCCGCGAAATCCAGACTCTGGCCAAAGACGACAAGCCCGATCAGCGAGACCAGCACGATCCCCAGCCCGCTCCAGATCGCATAGGCGATGCCCAGCGGCATGGCCCGCAAGGCCAGCGACAGGAAATAGAACGAGCCCGCATAGCACAGGCCCATCAGCAGGGTGGGGACAAGCCGGGTGAACTGCTCGCTGCGCTGCAGGAAGGTGGTGCCGACCACTTCAAGCGTGATGGCGGTGAAAAGCGTGGCATAGGTCAGGACCGGCATGGCGTCTCCACTCGTTCGTCGCCGGCCCATCTAATTCGCGGGACGGGGGAAAGTCACGCCACTTGCACGAAAACGGCCAAGCGCGTATCCCACGGCTTTGCCATAGCTGACAGGATTGCGCCCGTGAAATTCCTCGATCTCGCCAAGGTCTATGTCCGCTCGGGCGGCGGGGGCGCGGGCTGCGTATCCTTCCGCCGCGAGAAGTTCATCGAATATGGCGGGCCGGACGGCGGCGACGGCGGCAATGGCGGCGATGTCTGGGCCGAGGCGGTCGAGGGGCTGAACACGCTGATCGACTTTCGCTTCCAGCAGCATTTCTTCGCCAAGTCGGGCGGGCATGGCATGGGCGCGCAGCGCACCGGCGCCTCGGGAGACGACATCCTGTTGCGCGTGCCGGTCGGCACCGAGATCCTGGAAGAAGACCAGGAAACCGTGGTCGCCGACCTGACCGAGCCGGGCCAGCGGGTGCTGCTGGCCAGGGGCGGCAACGGCGGCTTCGGCAACCTGCATTTCAAAAGCTCGACCAACCGCGCGCCGCGCCACGCCAACCCCGGCCAGCCGGGGGTCGAGCGCACGCTGTGGCTGCGGCTGAAGCTGATCGCCGATGCCGGGCTGGTGGGCCTGCCGAATGCCGGGAAATCGACCTTTCTTGCCGCGGTGTCGAACGCGCGGCCCAAGATCGCGGACTATCCCTTTACCACGCTGCACCCGAACCTGGGCGTCGTGGGCGTGGACGGGCATGAATTCGTCATGGCCGACATCCCCGGCCTGATCGAGGGCGCTTCCGAGGGCCGGGGCCTGGGCGACCAGTTCCTGGGCCATGTCGAGCGCTCGCGCGTGCTTCTGCACCTGGTCGACGGCACGGCCGAGGACGTGGCGCAGGACGCCCGCACCATCCTGACCGAGCTTCAGGCCTATTCCCCGGCTCTGGCCGAAAAGCCGCGGGTGACGGCGCTGAACAAGATCGACGCGCTCGACCCCGAGACGCTGGCCGAGCGCAAGGCGGCGCTCGAGGCCGAGATCGGCGGCCCGGTGCTCTTGATGTCCGGCGTCTCGCGCGAAGGCGTGACCGAGGTCTTGCGCGCACTCTGGTCGCGGATCGCGCCCTCGCGCAAGCCCGCCGCCGACAAGGAAGACAAGCCGTGGCAGCCCTGACGCCGGAACTGGGCCGCGCGCAGCGGCTGGTGGTCAAGATCGGCTCGGCGCTGCTGGTGAACGGCGCGGGGCTGCGCGCCGAATGGCTGCGCGCGCTTTGCGACGACGTGGCGCGGGCGCGGGGGCGGGGGACGGACGTGGTGCTGGTTTCCTCGGGCGCCATCGCGCTGGGGCGGCAGGTGCTGGGCCTGCCCGCCGGTCCCCTGCGGGTCGAGCAGTCGCAGGCGGCGGCGGCGGTGGGCCAGATCAAGCTCGCCCGCGCCTATGAAGAGGCGCTGGCGCCGCATGGCGTCAAGACCGCGCAGCTGCTGGTGACGCTGGACGACACCACCGACCGGCGCCGCTATCTCAACAGCCGGGCGACCATGCAGACGCTCCTGGGCCTCGGCGTGGTGCCGATCGTGAACGAGAACGACACCGTGGCGACCGACGAGATCCGCTTCGGCGACAACGACCGGCTGGCGGCGCAGATCGCCGTGACCTGCGGGGCCGACCAACTCCTGCTGCTGTCCGACGTCGACGGGCTCTATACCGCCAATCCCAAGACCGACCCCGCCGCGCGTCACCTGCCGGTGGTCCAGCAGATCACCCCCGAGATCGAGGCCATGGGCGGCGACCCGATCTCGGGCGTCAGCAAGGGCGGCATGAAGACCAAGCTGATGGCGGCGCGCACGGCGGTGGCGGGCGGCTGCGCCATGGCCATCGCCGAGGGCTCGGTGCTGAACCCGCTTTCCGCCGTGGCGAGTGGCGCGCGGGTGACATGGTTCCTGCCCGACACCGACCCGCAGGCCGCGCGCAAGCGCTGGATCGCGGCGATGAAGCCCAAGGGCGAGATCACCGTCGATGCCGGCGCGGCGCTGGCGCTGGGGCAGGGCAAGTCGCTGCTGCCGGCCGGCGTCACCGCCGTCTCGGGCCGCTTCGGCCGGGGCGATCCGGTGGTGGTGCAGGACGGCAAGGGCGCACGGCTGGCCTGCGGCCTCGTGCGCTATTCCTCGACCGAGGCGCGCGCCATCGCCGGCCATCGCAGCGACGAGATCGAGGGCATCCTCGGCTATCCCGGCCGGGCCGCGCTGGTCCATCGCGACGACATGGTGGTGTGATCTTCTTGGGCCGTAGCTTCTGCGTCGCGGTCGCATGGGTATTTGAAGAACGAAGAAGCCCGGTGCCGCGCTGAATTTCGGAAAGCGGCACCGGGCTTCTTCGTTCCATAAATACCCATCTGCGACACCGATCATGAGGCCGGCGTCGCAGTTCACTCGATCGGGCGCGGCTTGGCGAGCGCGTGGCGGCGCTGGAACAGCCCGCGGATCTGCGACATGCGCACCGCGTTCTGGCCCGGTGCGGGCAGTCCCAGCACCGTATCGCGCAAGAGCGCGATGCCGTCCTCGCTGCGGCCGGGCAGCGACGCGGCCGGGATCGGGGCGCCGATGGTCACGCGGAAGGGCTGGCCCGCCTTGTTCAGCACCTCGTTGAACAGCGTCACGTCGCGCAGCGTCGGGTGGATCGCGTCAAGCAGGTAGAACAGCGCCGAATTGCGCGCCCGGATCCGCAGCGGGATGATGGGCGCATCGAACTTGCGTGCGATCATCGCTGCGCTGGCCATCCAGGGGCGCTCGTGCAGGCTCAGGCCCCGGCGCTTGGCCAGCCGGCCCGAGGGGAAGATCAGACCGATCCGCCCGCGCCCCAGCGCCTCGCGCGTATAGTCCATCGTGGCGCGGGTCTTGGCATGGCTGCGCTTTTCGGCGCGCCATTCCACCGGGGCGATCAGGCTGTCGAATTGCGGCAGGATGCGCAGGATGTCGTGATTGGCATAGACGAAAAGATCGTCCCGCACCGCAGCGATCACCGCGTTCAGCACGATCCCGTCGGCGATCCCGGTCGGGTGGTTCGACACGATCAGCGCCGGGCCGGTGGCCGGGATATGCTCGATCCCCTCGACCCGCAGGTCGCGCAGGATCAGCCCGGCGATGCGGCGCATGACCTCGTCCGTGGGCAGGTCGCGATATTCCGCCGCCAGCTCCAAGGTGCGCGGATAGCGCAGGAGCCGCATCAGCAGCTGCCGCGCCAGCGCATGGTGCCGGCGGCCCGAAAAAAGCCAGGGCGCCCGCTCGGCAATCAGCGGATCGAGACGGCGTTTCATGTCCTCGCGGGCATCCATGGGGGCAGTATTGCCGTGCCCGCAAGATGCCCGCAAGAGTGGTTCGATCATGGTCAGGCGCCACCGGCAAGGATGCGCGTAACCATCTCGGAGGTGTTGCGCGACAGGCCCGGCATCGCCGCCAGCCGGCCAAGTGCGACGCGGGCATGGGCCTGGCGGGTGGCGTCGTAGCGGGTCCAGGTCTCGAAGGTCGAACACATGCGCGCGGTGGTCTGCGGGTTCACCGGGTCGAGCCGCATCAGCCAGTCCACGGTGAAATCGTAGCCCGAGCCGTCGGCGGCGTGGAAGGCGGCGTGGTTCGCGCCGAGCCCGCCGATCAGGGCGCGGAAGCGGTTCGGGTTCTTCCAGTCGAAATCCGGCCGCGCCGCAAGATCGCGGGCGCGGGCCACCGCCAGGCCGGGCGCGGCGCGCAGCGGCTGGACCATGAACCATTTGTCCATGACCAGGCGGTTCCCGGCGAATTCCCGCGCAAAGGCCGCCAGCGCCTCGGCGTCCCTGCCGGCCGCGATCAGCCATTCCAGCGCGCCCTGCCGCTCGGTCATGTTCGAGGCGGCGGCGAACAGCGCCTCGGCCCGCGCGGCCCCGTCGATGCGCGACAGAAGGCCCAGACAGGCGAGCCGCAGGCTGCGCCGCCCCGCGCCCTCGGCATCGGGGCGATAGGGGCCGGGGGTCGCCATCGCCTCGTAGAGCCGGGCCAGCGCCGGTTCATGCGCCGCGGCGATGTCGCGGGCCAGCGCCTCGCGCGCGGCATGGATCGCGTCCGGGTCCGGGATCTCGCCGCGGGCGGCGATGGTGGTCGCGATCTCTTCCTCGCCGGGCAGGGACAGGCAGAGCGCGGCAAAGGCCGGGTCGGCCTCGGCATCGGCCAGAAGCCCGCCGATGGCGCGGCTGAATTCCGCGCCGCCCTCGGCCCCGGTGGACCGCGCGATCAGCGCGTCCAGCGCCAGGTCGTGGCCGGCCTGCCAGCGGGCATAGGGGTCGGTGTCATGCGCCAGCAGCAGCGCCTGTTCGTCCGCCGCGATCTCGCGCGAGACCGTCACCGGCGCCGAAAAGCCGCGCAGGAGCGAAACCACCGGCCGCGCGCCCAGGTCCCCGAAGCGGAAGCTCTGCCGGGCCTCGGTCATCTCCAGCACCGTGGTCGGCAGCACCTCGTCGCCATTCGGGCCGATCAGGCCGAGCGCGATGGGAATCACCCGCGGCGGCTTGTCCGGCTGGCCGGGGGTCGGCGCGGTTTCCTGGCGGAAATCCAGCGTGAGCGTGCCGTCGCGCCAATCCTCGGAAAGCGTCAGCCGCGGCGTGCCGGCATCAGTATACCAGCGCTTGAACTGGGTCAGGTCGCGGCCGGTGGCGTCCTGAAAGACCTTGATCCAGTCCTCGATGGTGCAGGCCTGGCCGTCGTGGCGGTCGAAATAGAGGTCGAGCGCGCGGCGATAGCCCTGATCGCCGACCAGCCGCTTGAGCATGCCGATGACCTCGGCGCCCTTTTCATAGACCGTGGCGGTGTAGAAATTGTTGATCTCCTGATAGTGGTCCGGGCGCGGCGGATGCGCGAGCGGCCCGGCATCCTCGCGGAACTGGCGCGCGCGCAGGGTCTGGACGTCATGGATGCGTTTGACCGCGGCCGAGCGCATGTCCGAGGTGAACTGCTGGTCGCGGAACACCGTCAGCCCCTCTTTCAGGCACAGCTGGAACCAGTCGCGGCAGGTGATGCGGTTGCCGGTCCAGTTGTGGAAATATTCATGGCCGATCACGCCCTCGATGCGCTCGTAATCGCCGTCCGTCGCGGTTTCGGCACTGGCCAGAACCAGCTTGGAGTTGAAGATGTTCAACCCCTTGTTCTCCATCGCGCCCATGTTGAAATCATCCACGGCGACGATGTTGAACACGTCGAGGTCGTATTCGCGGCCGTAAGCCTCCTCGTCCCATTTCATCGAGCGGATCAGCGATTCCATGGCATAGCCGGCGCGGTCCTGGTCGCCCGGCCGCACCCAGACGTTCAGCGCCACCTGGCGGCCCGACATGGTGGTGAAGCTGTCGGGCACCGCCACCAGATCGCCCGCGACCAGCGCGAAGAGATAGGCGGGCTTCGGCCAGGGGTCGTGCCAGACCGCCTGACCCGCCCCCTGCGAGACCGGGTTGCCGTTCGACAGCAGCACCGGCTTGTCCGAGCGGATGGTGACGCGGAAAGGCGCCATCACGTCGGGGCGGTCGGGATACCAGGTGATATGGCGAAAGCCCTCGGCCTCGCATTGGGTGCAGAACATGCCGCCGGACAGATACAGCCCCTCCAGCGCGGTATTGGCCTCGAGGTCGATCTCGACCTCGGCGGCGAAGGTGAAGGCGTCGGGCAGGTCGGCGGCGGGGATCACCAGCCGCCCGCCCGTCGCGCCCGCGGGGTCGAGCGGCTTGCCGTCGATCGCCAAAGACAGCGTTTTCAGCCCCGCGCCGTCCAGCACCAGGTCGCCCGCGCCCTTGCGGCGGAAGTCGATCTGCGAGCGCACCCGCGTTGCGCGCGGGGCGAGGTCGAATTCCAGCCGCGTCTCGGCGATCTCGAAGGGATAGGGGCGCCAATCGGCGAGATATTGCGTGACGGTCATGGGGCACCTCATGGCAGGCGAAAAAAATCGGCGGCACGGCGGAACTTGTGCGAAACCCAAGTGTTAGACGCAGGATAGCCGGGTCGCAAGCCGGGGTCCGTCCCCGGCCGACCAGCCGCAAGCGCCAACCAGAAGAGCGAGGAACAAGAATGGCCCATTACGACCCGAACGATCCGAAGCGGACCGAGGGCACCGATCCCCAGCGCCCGGCCGCGGCGCCCGAGACCTATGTCGAGCCGGTCGAGCGGCGCGCCTCGCCGCTGCCGCTGATCATCGGCATCCTGCTGGCCCTGGCCATCGCCTATTTCGTGCTGCAGTATTTCATGGGCCGCGACGAAGGCGCGACCACCGGCGAGGATGCCGCCGTGACCACGACCGAGCCCGCGGACACCACCGCGGACGTGCCGGGAACCACGACCGCGCCGGCCGCGACGGATGCCACCACGACCGGAACCCCGGCCGAAGCCGCCTCGGATGCGGCTGACGACGCCGCGACCGCTGCCGAGGACGCCGCCGATGCCGCCGGCGAGGCCGCGAGCGACGCTGCCACCGCCGTCGAAAGCGGTGCCGAAGCCGCGGGCGAGGCGATGGGCGAGGCGGCCGATGATGCCGCTGCCGCCGTCGGCGACGCCGCCCAGGACGCCGCGGAAGCCGCGGGCGAGGCCGCGACCGCCGCGCAGGAAGCCGCCGACAATGCCGCCGAGGCTGCGGGCGAGGCGATGCAGGATGCCGGCGAGGCGCTGGACGACGCCATCACCGTGGAAGAGCCGGCGGCCCCGGTGACGCCGCCGGCCGGCGAAACCACTACCACGCCGCCGGCGAACTGATCGTCCCATGCGGGTGCGTGCCGCCGTCCGGTCACTCGGACGGCGGCTTTCAATTTTTACGCAAGGCAGAATTGCGGGATCATTGAAGGTCGGGCCGGTTGAAACCCTGCGCCGTTTGGCATACCACGGCACACCAAAGCCAGCCGGACAATTGAAGCAAGGGGAAGTGCGATGGGTCGCGTGGAAAAGGCAGGATTGCGGGTGGACGAGACGCTTGCCGCCTTCATCAACGAGCGTGCGCTGCCCGGCAGCGGCGTCGAGCCGCGCCGGTTCTGGGAGGGGCTTTCGGCCCTGCTCCACGATTTCGGGCCGCGCAACCGGGCGCTGCTGGAGCGGCGCGAGGAGCTGCAATCGGCCATCGACGCCTGGCATATCGCCCATCGCGCCGAACCCAAGGACGCCGGCGCCTATCGCGATTTCCTGGCCGAGATCGGCTACCTGGTCCCCGAGGGCGAGGATTTCCAGATCGAGACGCCCGAGACCGACCCGGAATTCTCCAGCGTGGCCGGGCCGCAGCTGGTGGTGCCGATCACCAATGCGCGCTATGCGCTGAACGCCGCCAATGCCCGCTGGGGCAGCCTCTATGATGCGCTTTACGGCACCGATGCCCTGGGCGACCTGCCGCAGGGCAAGGGCTATGACGCCGCCCGCGGCGCCCGCGTCATCGCCTGGGGCCGCGATTTCCTCGACACTGCCGCGCCCTTGGCCGAGGGCTCCTGGGCGGGGATCGAGGCGCTGTCGGTCACGGACGGCGCGCTGGTCCCGGCGCTGCGCGAGCCGGCCAAGTTCGCCGGCCATCGCGGCGACGGCGCCACTCCGACCGACATCTTCCTGAAGAACCACGGGCTCTTGATCCGCATCGTCATCGACGCCTCGACCCCGGTCGGCGCGCAGGACAAGGCGGGCATCTCGGACATCGTGATCGAATCGGCGCTGTCGGCGATCATGGATTGCGAGGATTCCGTCGCCTGCGTCGATGGCGAGGACAAGGCGCTGGCCTATGCCAACTGGCTGGGCCTGATGGATGGCACCCTGGCCGAAGAGGTCGAGAAGGGCGGCAAGACCTTTACCCGCCGCCTCAATCCCGACGTGACCTTCACCGCGCCCGACGGCTCGGAAGTCACCGCCAAGGGCCGCGCCCTGATGCTGGTCAGGAATGTCGGCCACCTGATGACCACCCCCGCCGTGCTGGACCGCGACGGCGGCGAGGTCTTCGAGGGCCTGCTGGACGCCATGGTCACGACGCTTTGCGCCAAGCGCGACCTGGACCGCGAGGGGCCGAAGAACTCGGTCACGCAGTCGATCTATGTGGTCAAGCCCAAGATGCACGGCCCCGAGGAGGTCGCCTTCGCCTGCGAGATCTTCGATTTCGTCGAGGATGTGCTGGGCCTGCCGCGCCATACCGTCAAGCTGGGCATCATGGACGAGGAGCGCCGCACCTCGGCCAACCTCAAGGAATGCATCCGCGCCGCGAAGCATCGCGTGGCCTTCATCAATACCGGCTTCCTCGACCGCACCGGGGACGAGATCCACACCTCGATGGAGGCGGGCGCGATGCTGGCCAAGGGCGAGATGAAGGCGCAGCCCTGGATCTCGGCCTACGAGGATCGCAACGTCGACATCGGCCTGGCCTGCGGGCTGGCCGGCAAGGCGCAGATCGGCAAGGGCATGTGGGCGATCCCCGACCGCATGGCCGAGATGCTGGAGCAGAAGATCGTCCATCCCATGGCCGGCGCCAACACCGCCTGGGTGCCCAGCCCGACCGCCGCGACCCTGCATGCGACGCATTACCACAAGGTCGACGTCTTTGCCCGCCAGGCCCAGATCGCCGCGGCGCGCCGGCCCCTGCGGCTCGACGACCTGCTGACCATCCCGCTGGCCGGCGGCCGCAACTACAGCGAGGCCGAGATCACCCGCGAGCTGGAGAACAACTGCCAGGGCATCCTGGGCTATGTCGTGCGCTGGATCGACCAGGGCGTCGGCTGCTCGAAGGTGCCCGACATCAACGACGTCGGCCTGATGGAGGACCGCGCCACGCTGCGCATCTCGGCCCAGTCGCTGGCGAACTGGCTGCATCACGGCATCGTCACCGACCGGCAGGTCATGGACGCCTTCCGCAAGATGGCCGCGGTGGTGGACCGCCAGAACGCGGACGACCCGGCCTATGCGCCGATGGCGCCGGGCTTTGACGGCGTGGCCTTCCAGGCGGCCTGCGACCTGGTCTTTTTGGGCCGCATGCAGCCCTCGGGCTATACCGAGCCGGTGCTGCACGCCCGCCGCCTGCAGGCCAAGGCCGAACAGACGAGCCGCGCGGCATGATCGCGCGGCTGGCCGGCCTGCCGCCGGTCTGGCTGGTGCTGTTCGCATCGGCCGGGGCGGTGCTGGGTCGGCTGGTGCCGCTGGGCCTGCCGCCGGCGCTGCGCGGGCTGGGCCTGTTGCTGGTCGCGGCGGGGCTGGGGCTGATGCTCTGGGCGGCGCTGACCATGTGGCGGGCGCGCACCACCGTCATGCCCGGCCGCCGGCCCGAGGCGCTGGTGACGGGCGGCCCGTTCCGCTTTTCGCGCAATCCGATCTATCTGGCCGACCTGATTCTGCTGGCCGGGCTGATGCTGGCGCTGGCCGCGCCGGCGGGGCTGGTCACGGTGCCGGCCTTCGCCCTGTTCCTGCAGCGCCGCTTCATCCTGCGCGAGGAAGCCGTCATCGCCGCCGCTTTCGGTCCCGCCTATGACCGCTATAGGATGCAGGTCAGGCGCTGGATCTAGGGAGGGCATCGTGGAACGCTCGCGCATCAACCGCATCATGGCCGAGGCGGCCGAGCTGATTGGCAAGGCAGGCTTCCACCTGCCGCCATTCGCCCATTGGAGCCCCGAGGAGTTTCGCGCCCGCGCCACGCCGGCGATTCGCGACGGCCGGCTGGGCTGGGACATCACCGATTACGGCCAGGGCGATTTCGATCGGCTGGGCCTGTTCCTGTTCACGCTCAGGAACGGCCGGCTTGCCGAGCTGCAGGCGGGCAGGGGCATGGTCTATGCCGAAAAGCTGCTGATCTCGCAGGAAAACCAGATCAGCCCGATGCATACCCATGCCATCAAGACCGAGGACATCATCAACCGCTGGGGCGCGACGCTGGCCATCCGGCTTTGCGGGTCGGACGCGCAGGGCTGCATGGACCGCAATGCGCCCTGCCGGGTCGATTGCGACGGCATCGCGCGCGAGATCGCGCCGGGCGGCGTGCTGCGGCTGGCGCCGGGCGAATCCGTGACGCTGCGTCCGGGCGACTGGCACGAGTTCTGGGCCGAGGGCGGGCCGGTGCTGATCGGCGAGGTCTCGACCGTGAACGACGACCTGACCGACAATATCTTCGCCGCGCCCATCGGGCGTTTCGCCACCGTCCACGAGGACGAGCCCCCGGTTCACCTGCTGGTCAGCGACTACTGAACTCCGCGATGGTGTTTCTGACGCAGGGTCACATTCGTGGAATGTGCGGCGCCTCACTCTCTTGTGAAAGATTGTTGCGCTCTGCTATGGGGGACGCTGAAAGTCGCTAACAGGGGAGGTGGCCTGGTGAAGATCGGCGGATTGAAGGAGATTTTTGAGGGGGAGGCTCGGGTCGCCATCACTCCGTCCTCTGCGGGGCATCTGCGCAAGCTGGGGCATGACGTGCATGTCGAGACGGGCGCGGGGGTTCGTGCGGGGTTTTCGGATGCGGCCTACGAGGCGGCAGGCGTCACCGTGCATCCCGATGCCGCGGCGCTGGTCGGGGCGGTCGAGGTGGTGGTCAAGGTCCGGCCGCCGAGCGAGGCCGAGCTGCGGCAGATGCGGCGCGGGCAGACCCTGATCTCGCATTTCTACCCGGCGCAGAACCCGGACCTCCTGGAGCTGGCGCGCGAACAGGGCGTCACCGCCATCGCCATGGACATGGTGCCGCGCATCTCGCGCGCGCAGAAGATGGACGCGCTGTCCTCGATGGCCAATATCGCCGGCTACCGGGCGGTGATCGAGGCGGCGAACAACTTCGGCCGCTTCTTCACCGGCCAGGTCACCGCGGCGGGCAAGGTGCCGCCGGCCAAGGTGCTGGTGGTGGGCGCGGGCGTCGCCGGGCTTGCCGCCATCGGCGCGGCGGTCAGCCTGGGCGCGCAGGTCCATGCCTTCGACGTGCGCCCCGAGGTGGCCGAGCAGATCGAATCGATGGGCGCGGAATTCGTCTACCTGGACTTCCAGGACCAGGTGCAGGACGGGGCCGCGACCGGCGGCTATGCCGCGCCCTCGAGCCCCGAGTTCCGGGAAAAGCAGCTCGAGAAGTTCCGCGAACTGGCGCCCGGGATGGACATCGTCATCACCACGGCGCTGATCCCCGGCCGCGATGCGCCCAAGCTCTGGACCCGCGACATGGTCGCGGCGATGAAGACCGGCTCGGTCATCGTCGACCTGGCGGCCGAGCGCGGCGGCAATTGCGAGCTGACCGTGCCGGACGAGCGCATCGTCACGGAAAACGGCGTGGTCATCATCGGCTATACCGACTTCCCGTCGAGGATGGGCGCGCAAGCCTCGGAGCTTTATGGCAACAACATCCGCCACATGCTCTCGGACCTGACGCCGGGCAAGGACGGCGTCATCGTGCAGAACATGGAGGACGACGTGATCCGCGGCGCCACCGTCGCCCATGACGGCGACGTGACCTGGCCGCCGCCGCCGCCCAGGGTCGCGGCCATCGCCGCCCAGAAGCCGCGCGAGAAGCCCAGGGAGCCGACCCCCGAGGAACGGCGCGCGCAGGAGATCGCCGCCTTCCGCGCCCAGACCCGCAGCCAGGTCACGCTGCTCGGCGCGGGCGCGGCGGCGATGCTGCTGGTGGGGCTGTTCGCGCCCGCGAGCTTCCTGTCGCATTTCATCGTCTTCGTGCTGGCGGTCTTCGTCGGCTTCCAGGTGATCTGGAACGTCAGCCATTCGCTGCACACGCCCCTGATGGCGATCACCAACGCGATCTCGTCGATCATCATCGTCGGCGCGCTTCTGCAGATCGGCTCGGGCGGCTGGCTGGTGGTGTTGCTGGCGGCGCTGTCGGTGCTGATGGCGGGCGTCAACATCTTCGGCGGCTTCCTGGTCACGCGCCGGATGCTCGCCATGTTCCAGAAGTCGTAAGGGGAGAGGGCGCATGGAATACGGATTCACCACCGCCGCCTATGTGGTCGCGGCCGTGCTGTTCATCCTGTCCCTGGGCGGGCTTTCCGGCCAGGAAAGCGCCAAGCGCGCGGTCTGGTACGGCATCGCGGCCATGGCGCTGGCGGTGGTCGCGACGCTGATCGGGCCGGGCTACGGCAACTGGGGGCTGACGCTGGTCATGCTGGCCATCGGCGGCGCCATCGGCTGGGTCGTGGCCAAGCGGGTGCAGATGACCGAGATGCCGCAGCTGGTCGCGGCCATGCACAGCCTGGTCGGCCTGGCCGCGGTGCTGATCGGCTTCAACGCCCAGTTCGAGCTCTCGCGGGTGCTGCGCGCCCGCGCCGCCGACGCGGCGGCCGAGTTCCACGGCTTCGCCGCGGTGCTGGCGCACAAGACCCCGGCCGAGATCGCCATGCTCAAGGTCGAGGTGGCGCTGGGGATCTTCATCGGCGCGGTGACCTTCACCGGCTCGATCGTGGCCTTCGGCAAGCTCGCCGGCAAGATCGACGGCAAGCCCCGGAAGCTGCCGGGCGGGCACATGCTGAACGCGGGGGCGGCGGCGCTGTCGCTCTTGTCGGTGATCCTTTACTGCACCGCCGGGGCGCCGGTGCTGTGGCTGGTGCTGATCACGCTTCTGGCCTTCTTCATCGGCTATCACCTGATCATGGGCATCGGCGGCGCCGACATGCCGGTGGTGGTGTCGATGCTGAACAGCTATTCCGGCTGGGCGGCGGCGGCGATCGGCTTCACCCTGGGCAACGACCTCCTGATCGTGGTCGGCGCGCTGGTCGGCTCGTCCGGTGCGATCCTGAGCTACATCATGTGCAAGGCGATGAACCGCAACTTCGTCAGCGTGATCCTGGGCGGCTTCGGCGGCGAGGCGGGCCCGGCGATGGAGATCGAGGGCGAGCAGGTGGCCATCGACGCCGACGGCGTGGCGGCGGCGCTGAACGAGGCGGACGAGATCGTCATCGTGCCGGGCTACGGCATGGCGGTGGCGCAGGCGCAGCAATCGGTCAGCGAGCTGACGCGCAAGCTGCGGGCGCGCGGCAAGAACGTGCGCTTTGCCATCCACCCGGTGGCGGGGCGCCTGCCGGGGCACATGAACGTGCTTCTGGCCGAGGCCAAGGTGCCCTACGACATCGTGCTGGAGATGGACGAGATCAACGAGGATTTCCCCTCGACCGACGTGGCGATCGTGATCGGCTCGAACGACATCGTGAACCCGGCGGCGCAGGAGGACCCGAACTCGCCGATCGCGGGCATGCCGGTGCTGGAGGTGTGGAAGGCCAAGCAGGTGTTCGTCTCCAAGCGCGGCCAGGGCACCGGCTATTCCGGCATCGAGAACCCGCTGTTCTACAAGGAAAACACCCGCATGTTCTACGGCGACGCCAAGAAGTCCATCGACCAGCTCCTCCCCATGATCGAGTGAGCGGCCGCGAAAGGCGACCCCCCTGGTCCGCCCCCGCGATATATCGGGAAGAGCCGCGCAATGCGGCTCTTTTCATTTTTCGGGAATGGGTAAGCGGCATCGCCCATTTCCGATGCCGGCAAGGAGATGCGATGCGCCGCCTTGCCGCCTGCGCAGTTGCCGGGCTCGAACTGCCGAAGGCCAGAGCCCCTGCGCATCTGTCCCAAAGCGCCTAGCCCGGCGACCGGAAAGCCGGCGTCTGCGAAGGAGGAGGCATTCGCCCGCGCGGGCGAACAAGCGTTCAGAATGAAAGAGTGCCCGTGGCGATATCGGCCCTTAGTTCGGCATGGCTCGGTATCGTCGGGGGCCTTGTCACCCCTGCAGTTGTCTGGCCTGACCTGCCGAAGGCCGGGCGTATGGCCGGCCTATGCGCATCTGTCCAAAAGCGTCCAGTCCGGCGGCTGGAAAGCCGGCGTCTGCGAGGGCGGAAGCATTCGCCTCGCTCGCCCCGGCAAACCAATCGTTCAAGAAGGATGGAGGGCCGTCGCGATGCGGCCTCCGCTCGGCATGGTCCGGTATCGTGGGGGCCTTGCTGTCCCTGCGGCTGTCGGGCCTGACCGGCACATGGCCGGGGCCTGCACATCTGCTCGAAAGCGCCCAGTCTGGCAACCGGAAAGCCGGCGCCTGCGAGGGCGGAACCATTCGCCCCGCCCGCGCGGGCAACCATCGCTCAGAAAGAGGGAGTGCCCGTGGCGATACCGGCCCTCAGCTCTCGGCAGGAGCCCGGCATCGCCGGGGCCGTCATTCCGCGGCGTGGCCGGTGACGGGGCTGGGGGCGCCGGAGGATTTCATGCGAAAGCCGCGCTCGAGCTGGTCGAAGGGCGCCACGGGATATTCGCCCGAGAAACAGGCGTCGCAATATTGCGGGCAGGCATTGTTGCGGCCCTTGGCCTCGCCCACGGCGCGATAGAGCCCGTCCAGCGACACGAAGGCCAGCGAATCGACGCCGATCCATTCGCGCATCTCTTCCTCGGACATCTGCGCGGCCAGCAGCTTTTCGCGGTCGGGCGTGTCCACGCCGTAGAAGCAGGGCCAGGCGGTGGGCGGGCTGGCGATGCGGAAATGCACCTCGGCCGCGCCCGCGTCCAGGATCATGTCCTTGATCTTGCGCGAGGTGGTGCCGCGCACCACCGAATCGTCCACCAGCACCACCCGCTTGCCCTTGACCAGCGCGCGGTTGACGTTGAGCTTGAGCCGCACGCCCATGTTGCGGATCTGCTCGGTCGGCTCGATGAAGGTCCGGCCCATGTACTGGTTGCGGATGATGCCCATGCCGAAGGGAATGCCGCTTTCATGGGCATAGCCGATGGCGGCCGGGGTGCCGCTGTCGGGCACCGGGCAGACCAGGTCGGCCTCGACCGGGGCCTCGCGGGCCAGTTCCACGCCGATCTGGCGCCGGGTCTCATAGACGGAACGGCCGCCTATGATCGAATCGGGGCGCGAGAAATAGACATGCTCGAAGATGCAGAAGCGCCCCGTCGAAGGGCCGAAGGGGCGCGAGCTTTCGACCTCGCCCTTGGAGATCACCACCATCTCGCCCGGCTCGATCTCGCGCAGGAACTCGGCGCCGATGATGTCGAGCGCGCAGGTTTCCGAGGCCAGCACGAAGCCATCGTCGCCGATGCGGCCCAGCACCAGCGGCCGCACGCCCAGGGGGTCGCGCACGCCGATCAGCTTGGTGCGGGTCATGGCGATCACCGCGAAGGCGCCCTCGACCCGGCGCAGCGCGTCCTTCATCCGCTCGGGGATGTTGCGCTGGATGGACCGCGCCATCAGGTGGATGATGCATTCGGTATCCGAGGAGGACTGGAAGATCGAGCCGCGCTCGATCAGCTCGCGGCGCAGGGCCATGGCATTGGTGATGTTGCCGTTATGCGCCACGGCGCAGCCGCCCATGGCGAATTCGCCGAAGAAGGGCTGCACGTCGCGGATCGCCGTCGCCGCCTTGGTGCCGGCGGTGGAATAGCGCACATGGCCGATGGCGAGCGAGCCGGGCAGCGTTTCCATCAGGCTTTGCTTGGTGAAGTTGTCGCGCACATAGCCGAAGCGATGGGCGCTGTTGAAGCCCTGCTCGGCATCGTGGCTGACGATGCCGCCGGCCTCCTGCCCGCGGTGCTGCAAGGCGTGCAGCCCCAGGGCGACGAAATTGGCGGCATCCGTCACTCCGATCACGCCGAACACGCCGCATTCTTCGTGCAGGCGGTCGGAATCGAAGGGATGGGCAAGGAATGGCTGCATCATCACCGACTCTTGGGGCTATTCCGGGGGCTGGGTAAGGGGACGCTTGACGCCAATCTAGGGTGTCATGCGGGCGAAGTCACGCCCCACGGCCGTCGCGGGGCGCATTTTATGTCACAAATTGGCCATATCGGCTCAATTCGCCGGTGCGGCGGGGGTGGGGGCCGGCGTCTGCGCATCGACCGGCTGGCCCGTGGGGGCGCAGCTGCGCACCAGCTGTTCATAGCGGCTGACCACCCAGCCCGGCGCGTCCTGCGGGATCTGCTGGTCCATC
This sequence comes from Paracoccus versutus, assembly GCF_029909795.1. Lineage (NCBI taxonomy): Bacteria > Pseudomonadati > Pseudomonadota > Alphaproteobacteria > Rhodobacterales > Paracoccaceae > Paracoccus > Paracoccus versutus. The sequence goes on along the minus strand of NZ_CP038196.1, from coordinate 1,287,951 downwards.
TGGCCGCGCATGCGCTCGAACACCTGGGCCGAGCGGGAGTTGTCCACCACCGCCACGGGCTGGCTGGCCATCACCCGGTCATAGACGATGAAGGCGATGGCGACGAGCAGGATGCCGCGCGCCACGCCGAAGAGGAACCCCATGCCCTGGTCGACGCCGCCAAGCGCCGAGCGCTGCACGACCGAGGAGAACAGCGGCGTGATGATGGAAAACAGCACCAGCGCCAGCGCGAAGACCGCGGCGAAGCCGGCGATGGTGGCAAGCTCGCAGCTGTCGGCCAGGAACTTGTTGAGCCCCGGCACCTGCGCCACCATCGGCCGCACCGTCGGCGCGAAGATGAAGGCCAGCACGGCCGCGCCGATCCAGCCGAGGATCGCCAGCGATTCGCGCACGAATCCCCGCGCATAGGCCAGGATCGCCGAGAGGATGATCACGGCTGCGACGATGCCGTCGATGATGGTGAATCCGTCCATTTTCACGCCCTTTCGCGGGATTGCCCGCGTCTTTGGGACGAGTTCATCCGGCGCCGAATGTCTCGCCCACGAAACTTGTCAGATCCGCGATGCGGTCGATCCGCATCCCGGCCACGCCCTCGACCTTGGTCGCCGAAGGCAGGATCGCCCGTGAAAAACCAAGTTTCTGCGCCTCTTTCAACCTGTTTTCCGCCTGGGCGACGGGGCGCAGGGCGCCCGACAGGCTGATTTCGCCGAAAAGCACCGCCTCGGGCGGCAGCGCCACGTCCTCGCGCGCGCTGAGGAGCGCGGCGGCGATGGCCAGGTCGGCGGCGGGTTCGCTGACCCGCATCCCCCCGGCAACATTGAGGAAAACGTCGAGGCCGGCGAAGGGGACGGCGCAGCGCGCCTCGAGCACGGCGAGGATGGTCGAGACCCGGCCGGAGTCGAGGCCGACCACGGTTCGGCGGGGACTTGCCAATGTCGAGGGAGCGACCAGCGCCTGCACCTCGGTCAGCACCGGGCGGGTGCCCTCGATCCCGGCAAAGACCGCAGAGCCGGCGCTGGCCTCGCCGCGTTCGGACAAAAACAGCGCCGAGGGGTTGGCGACCTCGGCCAGCCCGCCGCCGGTCATCTCGAAGACGCCGATCTCGTCCGCCGGGCCGAAGCGGTTCTTGTGGGCGCGCAGGATGCGGAACTGGTGTCCGCGCTCGCCCTCGAAATAAAGCACGGTGTCGACCATGTGCTCGACCACGCGCGGGCCGGCGATCTGGCCCTCCTTGGTGACATGGCCGACGAGGATGACCGAGGTGCCGCGCCGCTTGGCGAAGGTGACAAGCTCATGGGCGCTGGCGCGGACCTGCGCCACCGAGCCGGGCGCGGCCTCGATCCGGTCGGACCAGAGCGTCTGGATCGAGTCGATCACCGCGACATCGGGCCGCTCGGCGTCGAGCGTGGTCAGGATGTCGCGCAGCGCGGTCTCGGCGCCCAGGCGGACGGGCGCGTCGCCGAGGCCCAGGCGCTGCGCGCGCAGCCGGACCTGGGCGCTGGCTTCCTCGCCCGAGACATAGATCGCCTGCTGGCCGGCGCGGGCGAAGGCGGCGGCGGCCTGCAGCAGCAGGGTGGACTTGCCGATGCCCGGATCGCCGCCGACGAGGATGGCCGAGCCGGGGACCAGCCCGCCGCCCAGCACCCGGTCGAGCTCGGCGATGCCGGAGGTGGCGCGCCGGGGCGGCGCGTCCTGCGTGGCAAGGCCCGAGAGCGGGATCGGCTTGCCCTTGAGCGTGCCCAGGCCGCGGCCCGGGCCTTGGGAAAGCGGCGCTTCCTCGATGATGGTGTTCCAGGCGCCGCAGGCGTCGCAGCGGCCGGCCCATTTGCGATGGCTGGCGCCGCAGGCGGTGCAGGTGAAGGCGGTGATCGGTTTGGCCATGGCCGTTATCTGGCAGATTGCGCCGGCGCGCGCCAGCCGGGAAGGGCGCGCCCGGCGGTGCGGTCCCTTGGGTATTTGGGGAACGAAGAAGTCCGGGGCGGTGCTGGCTGGGCCGGCCGGATGAGTATTTGGGAAACGGTGGAAGGGGCTCAGGTCACGCCCAGGCCGGCGCGCATCATGATGCGGCGCACCGGGGCGACGGCATAGAGCCCGCCCAGGGCGGCGGCGCGCAGGTCGCGCAGCGGGCGGGCCGAGATCATGCTGGCGCGGTTCAGCGCGTCGATGCCGATCAGCCGGGCCAGCGCCTCGGGGCGGCGGCGGCGTTCGTAGGCGGCAAGCGATGCGGCGCTGCCGGGATCGCCGGCCGAGAGGTCGATGAGCGAGGCGAGATCGGCGAGGCTCATGTTCAGCCCCTGCGCGCCGATGGGCGGGACGACATGCGCGGCCTCGGCGATCAGTGCCGTGCGGGGGCCGGTGAAGCGGTCGGCGATCTGGCTGATGATCGGCCATTCCGTCAGCCGCGTCGCCTGGGTCAGCTGGCCCAGAACGCCGGCCGAGCGGCGGTTCAGTTCCGCCTCGAATGCCTCGCGCGGCAGGGCGCGCAGCCGGGCGGTTTCCGGGCCGCGCTCCATCCAGACCACGGCCGAGGAGGGCTTGCCGTCGCGGTCGGGCAGGGGGACCAGGGTGAAGGGGCCGCCCGAGCGGTGGATCTCGGTCGAGACGTTGTCGTGCGGGCGTTCGTGGGTCACGGCGAAGGCCAGCGCCTTTTGCCCATAGCGCAGCGTGCGGGTGCCGATGCCGAGCGCCTCGCGGGTGGGCGAGTTGCGCCCGTCGGCGCCGATCACCAGCCGGGCCCGGATGCGGCTGCCGTCGGTCAAGGTGGCCAGCGCCTCGCTGTCGCGGACCAGCAGGCCCGCGGTGCCGGTGCCGGGCAGGAAGCGGACGTTTTGCAGGCTGGCGAGCCGGGCCGAGATTTCCCGTTTCAGGAGCCAGTTCGGCAGGTTCCAGCCGAAGGGCTGGTCCGAGATCTCGGATGCGTCGAAATCGCGCGTCAGCCGCGCCTGCGACAGTTTCCCGCCGGCGTCGATGATGCGCATGACCTGGAGCGCGGTGGCATGCGGCGCGAGCCGGTCCCAGAGCCCGGCTGCCTGCAGCACCGCGATCGAGGGGTGCAGGAAGGCGGTGCTGCGCAGGTCCGAGCCCTGGGCGCCTTCCTCGGTCACGGGCGGGGCGGGGTCCACGCAGGTCACGGAATGCCCGGCGCTGCCGAAGGCGGCCGCGGCGATCAGCCCGGCGATGCCGCCGCCGGAAACGAGGATCTCGGTATCGTCGATCTGCATGGTCTGGCGCCGGGTCTGGTGAGGGGGTCGGTGCGGGTCGGCCTAGAACCCGGCCGCATAGGCGCCGAGCATGAGGAACATCAGCAGCGTCGCCGCAAGGCCGAGTATGCCGAGCGCCGGCAGGCCCCAGATCAGGACGCCGACAACCGCCAGCACGACGACCAGCAGCGCGAAGATGTAAAGGGCGGTGGCGGTGCGCGCCTCGGCCTGGGCCTCGGCGGGAGTAAGCGGTTCGGACATGCGCGTTCCCTGTTCTTTTTTCGGTTTCCTGTCGGCGAATTTCAGATCTTACCCAAGCTTAGGCTTGCGGCAAGCCCGTGCAGGAAGGCACCCAGATCCCCGGTGCGGTAATGCACATGCGGGCCGTGGTCGTGATCCTGGGCCAGCTCGTCCGGGCCGTGGCGGCCCGCACCGACCAGAATCGTCCGCATTCCAAGCGAATGCGGGATGGCGAGGTTCCTGGGGTCGTCCTCGAACATGGCGGCCTGGGCGGGGTCGAACCCCTCGGCGGCCTGGACTGCGGCATAAGCGCGCGGGTCGGGCTTGGGGTGGAAATCCGCCTCCTCGACGCCGTGGATGGCGTCGAAGACCATCAGCCCGCGATGTTCCAGCACCCGCGCCGCATAGGCGCTGTCGCCGTTGGTATGCACGATCTTGCGGCCGGGCAGGGCCGAGATCAGCCCGGCCAGCGCCGGGTCGGGCGTCAGCACGGTGAAGTCGATGTCATGGACCTCGCGCAGATAGGGCAGGGGATCGACGCCATGCTCGGCCATCAGCCCCGCCAGCGTGGTGCCGTGCTGGCGCCAGTAATGGTTGCGCAGCCGGTTGGCCTCGGCCTCGGTCACGCGCAGCTCGCGCATGACAAAGGCGGTCATGCGCCGCTCGATCTGGGCGAAAAGCCTGACCTCGGGCGCATAAAGGGTGTTGTCCAGATCGAAGATCCAGGTGGTGACATGCCGAAAATCCATGATCCCTGCCTAAACCTGCGGCATGGCGCTTGCAATCGCCGTTGCAAGCGCGGATCGTGCGTCCCATGAAAGACGCCTATTCCCTGATCCTCTCGGCCATCGACAATGGCATTTACCGCCCCGGCGACCGGCTGGTCGAATCCGAGCTGGCCGAACGCTTCGGCGTCTCGCGCACCCCGGTCCGCGAGGCTTTGCAGCGGCTGGAGACCCAGTCCATGCTCAAGCGCGACGGGCGCAGCCTGATCGTTGCCACGCTGGACCACAACCAGCTGGCCGAGCTTTACACCGTGCGCGCGGAACTCGAGGCGCTGGCGGCGCGGCTGGCCGCGCGCCACGCCACGCCCGAGGAGGTGCGCGTCCTGGCCGGCATGGTCGAGGACGACCGCGCCATCCTGGGCGACCCGCAGGCGCTGGCGCGGGCCAATCGTCGCTTTCACCACCAGATCCACCTGGCCTCGCACAACCGCTATCTGGTCCAGCAGTTGGACCTGGTGCATCGCAGCATGGCCTTGATGGCGCGCACCAGCCTGGCGGCGCAGGGCCGCGACGTGGTCACGCTGGACGAGCACCAGGCCATCGTCGAGGCCATCGCCGCCCATGACGGGCCGGCTGCCGAACAGGCGCTGCGCCACCATATCTCGATGGCCTTCGAGACCCGGCTGAAGGAAGAGGCGCGGCTGGCCGACGAGGACGAGGGCTGATGCGCGAGATCCGCGCCGCCGCCGACCTGGAGGAAGGCGCGGCGCATCTGATGCGGGTCTGCCCGGTCTGGGCGCGCGAATTGCCGGCGCTGCTGCCCCTGCCGCTGCGGCGCTGGCCCGAGGGCTTTCCGGCGATTCGCGATGCGGTCGTCTCGCAGCAGATCTCGGTCCAGGCGGCGAATGCCATCGGCGCGCGCATGGCCGCGGCCGGCCTGGCCGACGAGGCGGGGATCGCCGCCGCCGATGACGAGGCGCTGCGCGCCGCCGGCCTGTCGCGGCCGAAGATCCGCTATCTGCGCGGCATCGCCACGGCGCAGCTTGATTGGGCGGGGCTGCGCGCCTTGCCCGACGACGAGGTGATCGCCCGGCTGACCGCGCTGCCCGGCATCGGGCGCTGGACGGCCGACATCTATCTGAAATTCGCGCTTGGCCGCGCCGATGCCTTCGCCTCGGGCGACCTGGCGCTGGCCGAGGCGGCGCGGCTGCTCTACGGCCTGGCCGAGCGGCCCCGCCCGGCGGCGCTGGCCGAACTGGCCGAGCCCTGGCGGCCCTGGCGGGCGGTTGCGGGCCGGGCGCTCTGGGCCTATGACCGGGTCGCGAAAGGGCGCGAGGGCGTCCGCTGAAGGGGGACGAGATGCCGCGCGAGTTGAAATCCGAACGCAAGGGCCCGCGCAAGGCCGATTCGGTGGTGGTCTTCCTGCACGGCTATGGCGCCGACGGGGCCGACCTGCTGGGCCTGGCCGATCCGCTGGCGCCGCATCTGCCCGGCACTGCCTTCCATGCCCCGAACGCGCCCGAGCCCTGCCTCAACAATCCGATGGGCTATCAGTGGTTCCCGATCCCCTGGATGGACGGCTCGTCCGAGGCGCAGGCCCAGGCCTCGGCCGCGCAATCCTTCGAGGACATCAACGCCTTCCTGGACAAGATCCTGGCGGATGAGGGGCTGGCGGCGGACCGGCTGGCGCTGGTCGGCTTTTCCCAGGGCACGATGATGGCCCTGGCCGTGGCGCCGCAGCGCGACGAAGAGATCGCCGGGGTGGTCGGCTTCTCGGGCCGGTTGCTGGACCCCGAGGGGGCGGGGCAGGCGCGGGTCAAGCCGCCGGTCCTGCTGATCCATGGCGACCAGGATCCGGTCGTGCCCTTCGAAAGCATGGGCATCGCCGGCGAGGCGCTGCAAAAGGCCGGCTTCACCGTCTACGGCCATGTGATGAAGGGCACCGGCCACGGCATCTCGCCCGACGGGCTGTCGGTGGCGCTGGCCTTCCTGAAAGAGCGGTTTGCCGCGAGGTCGTGACGCTTTGAGCGATTTCGCACTTGCGAAAGGAACAGCAGTTCCTACCTTCCTGATAAGAGGATGAGACGAGGAGAACGCACATGACCCTGATCTGGATGACCGCAATCGCCCTGATTCCGGCCGGCATGGTTTCCCTGCGTCTTCTGGCGCCGCAGCCCGTGGCGGTGCGCGCCCGCCGCTGATCCCTGCGGCCGAGCCGCCGGGTCACGCCCAGATGGCGGGATCGGCGATCTCGATGGAGTTTCCGGCCGGGTCGCGGAAATACAGCGACCGGCCGCCTTGGGGCCAGAAGAAATCGGCCTCGATCTCTACCCCCGACGCTTCCAGATGCGCGCGCCAGGCGTCGAACATGCCCGGCTCGGCGCCCATGCAGAAATGCCCCGGCCCCTCGCTGCCATGCGGCGGCACGGGCAGGCGGGCATCGGGCTTGGGCGGCACGCGCGTCGCACTGGCGCGGAACACCAGCAGCACCTGCGTCCCGCAGCGAAAGAACACGTGCCGGCCGGGCACGCGGGCGATCTCGGGCAGGCCGATGATCTCGGTCCAGAAACGGGCGGCCTCGCCCAGATCCTCGGCGTAAAGCGCGGATTCCAGCGTGCCGGTCAGCCGGGGCGGCGTTGTCGGGGGCTTGGTCATGGCCCGATCTTGCCAGCAATCCGCCGGGCAGGCCAGCCCGGCTTGACCTTGGCCGCGCCGCGCGCGACAGCTTGCCCGAAAGGACCGGAGGCGCGGCATGGCATGGATCTATCTGGGCGTGGCGGGATTGCTCGAGGTGATCTGGGCCTTTGCCATGAAACAGTCCGAGGGCTTCACCCGGCCCTGGCCCACCGCGATCACCCTGGTCGCCATGGTGGCCAGCGTCTGGTTCCTGTCGCTGTCGATGAAGGTGCTGCCGCTGGGGACCGCCTATGTCATCTGGACCGGCATCGGCGCGGTCGGCACCTTCGTCCTGGGCGTGTTGCTGCTGGGCGAATCGGCCGACGCGCTGCGCCTTGTCGCCGCCGTGCTGATCGTGGCGGGGCTGGTGCTGATGAAGATCGCCTCGTCGCAATAAGGCGCGGCAAGCCCCAGTCAGTCCTTGTCACGCGCCTGTCACGCCCCCCGGCTATTTGTGCGCCAGGCATATATTCAGGGACTTGTCAGCCCGGAGCCGCGATATATAGTCGGTGCCATGTTCTGACCCGTCCCGGACAAGGCGAAGCGAGGGCCGATGCTGGACGACCATGGCGAATTTCGAACCCAATGCGTGCGCGAGCCATCCTTCTCGCGCCACCATCCCGCACTGGTTCTAAACGCCGACTTCAGACCGCTCAGCTACTATCCGCTGTCGCTCTGGCCCTGGCAGGAGGCGGTGAAGGCGGTGTTCCTGGACCGGGTCCAGATCATCGCCGAATATGACGAGGTGGTGCGAAGCCAGCATCACGCGATACGCATCCCCTCGGTCGTCGTGCTGAAAGATTACGTCAAACCCCAGAAGCGCGTGGCCTTCACGCGCTTCAATCTTTTTCTGCGGGACGAGTTCTGCTGCCAGTACTGCGGCGCCAAGGGCGAGCTGACCTTCGACCACGTGGTGCCGCGTTCGCGCGGCGGCGTGACCAGCTGGGAGAATGTCGTCGCCGCCTGTTCGCCCTGCAACCTGAGGAAGGCCAACAAATCGCTGAAGAATTCGGGGCTGCGGCTGCGCCGCCCGCCGCGCCGGCCCACCCCCGACGAGATGCATGCCATAGGCCGGCGCTTCCCGCCGAATCACCTGCATGAAAGCTGGATGGATTTCCTCTACTGGGATACGGAACTGCTGTCGGACTAGGCACGGCCGCGCCGGACGCAGCGGATTTATTGCAGCGCCGCGCAATGCCGGTTAAAGAAACCGTCAGGTTTGCGTGATGACATCAAGCCTGATGACGCGCCGATTCGGATTCGTCCGGCGCTGCGACCATCGTCCGCGCGCATGGCTGCCCGCAAGTTGCGGCCATGCAGGGCGATCAACGAAAAGACAAGAAAGGATCTCGTATGTGGACACGTATTCAGACCGTGGTGGACGGCAAACCCGTTTCGGGCGACTGGACCATTTGCCGCAATGAGGAGCCGGTCGGGCGCATCTGTCACGATCCGAAACAGCCGGGCGTCGCCGCCTGGGCCTGGACGGTCCTGAACGATCCGAATGCGAATGGGCGGGCTTGGACGGAAGAGGCGGCGCTTTCGGCCGTCAAGGAAAGCGCCGAGAAGCCGGGCAATGCCGCGGCGTGACGCCGCAGAAAAAACGGAAAACGGCGCCAGCAGCGCCCTTTCTCCAACCCGCCCGCCTGTTGTGGCGGGGTGACTAGCTTCGGTGATCGCGCGTCGTCAGATGCGCGATCGCCGCCGCCAGCAGCGCCAGGAACCCCAGCGCGAACAGCGGAATGCCGATGGCGCTTGCAGCCCAGATCGTCAGCCCGGCGGCCAGGATCACGGCAAGGATCAGGATCAGGAAATGCGGCAGCGGCATGGCATCCTCCGTTGCCTTCAATATGGCCCCGCCGGGGCGCGCCGAAAAGCCCCGATCCGGCTTTGCGCGTTCCGCTGCCGATTCCAGCTGCGCTTTCGCGGCGCGATCTGGAAAATGTTCACGTAATGTTCTAGTCTGGCGGCATGAGCCTGCCACCCCGCAATCCCGACGAGATCCTGCGCGCCCGCGGCGCCGACTCGCGCCCCGCCGCGCGCTTCGAGCCCTACCGGACCGAGCGCGAGCATGACGGCTGGGACATCCCCGAAGAGCAGGACCTGCTGCGCACCGAGGTCACGCAGGAGCGGGCGCGCTCGATCATCGCCCGCAACACGTCGCCCGACATTTCCTTCGACCGCTCGATCAACCCCTATCGCGGCTGCGAGCATGGCTGCATCTATTGCTTCGCCCGGCCGAGCCATGCCTATCTGGGCCTGTCGCCGGGGCTGGATTTCGAGACGCGGATCGTCGCCAAGCCCAATGCCCCCGAATTGCTGGAGGCCGAGATCGGCCGGCGCGGCTATGCCGTCGCGCCCATCGCCTTCGGCACCAATACCGATCCCTACCAGCCCATCGAGGCCAAGCTGGGCATCATGCGCGGCTGCCTGCAGGTTCTGCACGATTGGAACCACCCGCTGAGCCTGGTGACGCGGGGCGCGACCGTCATGCGCGACGTGGACCTGCTGGGGGCGATGGCGGCCAGGGGGCAGGTGCTGGCCGGGGTCTCGATCACCACGCTGGACGCGGAACTGGCGCGGCAGATGGAGCCGCGCGCGCCGGCGCCGGCGACCCGGCTGCGCATGATCCGAGCGCTGGCCGGGGCAGGGGTTCCGGTCCGCGTCATGGTGGCGCCGGTGATCCCGGTGCTGACCGAGCATGAGGTCGAGCGCATCATGCAGGCCGCCCGCGATGCCGGGGCGACCGCGGCCAGCATGATCCCGATCCGCCTGCCGCTGGAGGTGGCGCCCCTGTTCCGCGACTGGCTGGAGCGCCATCATCCCGGCAAGGCCGCGCATGTCATGGCGCGGGTGCAGGCGATGCGCGGCGGGCGCGACAACGACCCGCGTTTCGGCAGCCGCATGCGCGGCGAGGGGCCCGAGGCCGGCCTGCTGCTGCAGCGTTTCCGCCTGGCCCGCAAGCGGCTGGGATTGCAGCGCGAATCCGAAGTGCTGGATTGCAGCCGCTTCGGCCCGCCGCCCAGGGCGGGGGACCAGCTGTCGCTGTTCTGACTATTCGCCCGGCCCCATGGCCTGGGCGATGCGGGCCGAGATGCGTTCGGGCGAGGGGCGCGGGCCGCGCGGCGCGGCGACCAGCGCATCGCGCATGGCGGCCAGATGCGCGGGCGTGGTGCCGCAGCAGCCGCCGATGATGCGCACGCCCATGTCGCGCGCCAGCACGGCGAATTCGGCCATGACCTCGGGCGTCGCGTCATAGATCAGCCCGCCGTCCTGATAGCGCGGCACCCCGGCATTGGGTTTGGCGATCAGGGGGCGCTCGTTGCCCGAGGCGGCGAACCCGGCCACGGCCAGCAGCAGCTCGGCCGGGCCGGTGCCGCAATTCGCGCCATAGGCCAGGGGCGGATGCGGCAGCCGGTCGATCAGCGAGGCAAGCTGCGGCGGCGTCACCCCCATCATGCTGCGCCCGCCCGGCTCAAAGCTCATCATGCCGCACCAGGGCATGCCGACGCTTTGCGCGGCCTTGGCGGCGGCGCGCATTTCCTCGGCGGCGCTGATCGTCTCGATCCACAGCACGTCGGCGCCGCCCTCTTTCAGCGCCTGCGCCTGCTGGGTGAACATGGCGGTGGCATCGGCCTCGGTCAGCCGGCCCATGGGGGCCATGATCTCGCCGATGGGGCCGACCGAGCCGGCGACGACGACGGCGCGGCCGACCTCGGCCGCGGCCTCGCGCGCCAGGCGGGCGGCGGCGCGGTTCAGCGCGGCCACGCGGTCCTGCGCCTTGGCCAGCCGCAGCCGGCTGGCATTGGCGCCGAAGCTGTTGGTCAGGATGATGTCCGCGCCCGAGGCGATCATCTGCCGGTGCAGCGCGCGCACCTTGTCGGGATGGGTCTCGCACCACAGGTCCGGCGCCTGGCCCGATGCCAGCCCCATGTTGTAAAGATTGGTCCCGGTCGCCCCATCGGCCAGCAACCATGGGCGTTCGCCGAGCATCCTCGACAATTGATCAGGCATGGTTTTTCCCGTTTTGCGGCAGGATGGGGAATCATAGCCCATCCTGCGGGGAAGTCATTGAAACATTCGGTGGGACTGCCCGGCGCTCAGCGCGAGCGGATCATGCCCATGATGTCCTTGGTGCGCTCGACGATCGGGTGGGCGATGGCCTCGGCCTGGCCGGCGCCGCGGCCCAGGATGCGGTCGATCTCGGCCGGGTCGGCCATGAAATCGGTCATGCGCCGGGTGATCGGCGCCAGCGCCTCGACCGCGACCTCGGCCAAGGCCGGCTTGAAGGCGCCGAAGCCCTGGCCCTCGAACCGCGCCAGCACCTGGTCGCCGCTCTCGCCGGTCAGCGCGGCGTAGATGTTGACCAGGTTCTTCGCCTCGGGCCGGTCCTTCAGCCCCTCCATCGACCCCGGCAGCGGGTCGGCATCGGTGCGCGCCTTGCGGATCTTCTGCGCGATGGCGTCGGCATCGTCGGTCAGGTTGATGCGGCTGGCGTCCGAAGGATCGGATTTCGACATCTTCTTGCTGCCGTCGCGCAGGGACATGACGCGGGTCGCCGTGCCCTCGATCAGCGGCTCGGTGATCGGGAAGAAATCGACGCCGTAGTCGTGGTTGAACTTGGCGGCGATGTCGCGGGTCAGTTCAAGGTGCTGCTTCTGGTCCTCGCCCACCGGGACGGCGGTGGCGTGATAGGCCAGGATGTCGGCGGCCATCAGCGACGGATAGGCCAGCAGGCCCAGGCTGGAATTTTCGCTGTTCTTGCCGGCCTTGTCCTTGAACTGGGTCATGCGATACATCCAGCCCACCCGCGCCACGGTATTGAAAAGCCAGGCAAGTTCGGCGTGCTGGCTGACCTGGCTCTGGTTGAACAGGATCGAGACCTCGGGGTCCACGCCCGAGGCCATGAAGGCGGCCGCGACCTCGCGGGTGTTGTGGCGCAGCTTTTCGGGATCCTGCCAGACGGTGATCGCATGCAGGTCCACGACGCAATAGATCGTTTCGGCCCCCTTGCCCTGATAGTCCGCAAAGCGTTTCAGCGCGCCCAGGTAATTGCCCAGCGTCAGCCCGCCCGAGGGCTGGATGCCGGAAAAGATGCGCTTGGCGAAGCTCGTGGTCATGGCACTACCTGCTTGGAAAATCCCGGTGGCTGGCTTACCCCTTGCCCCGTCCGGGCGCAACAGCCCACTGGAAAGGAGCCATGATGCGACCCGGTTACGACGAATCGCCCCTGAACCCCGTGCCCGCCGTGGTATGGATGATCGCCCTGCCGATGATCGCCTGCGAGGCGGTGTTCGGCCTGGCCCAGATGGGCTTTCTTGGCGGCGGCGGGCCGGGCGCCGGCCTTGCCATGCGCCAGATCGCGGTCGAGCGCACCGCCTATATCCCCGAGCTGGTGCTGCGGCTGTGGCAGATGCGCATGGTGGTGCTGGACCAGAGCTGGCGCATCCTGACCTATTCCTTCGTGCATCTGTCGCTGACGCATGCACTGTTCGTCATCGTCTTTACCCTGGCCCTGGGGAACCTGATCGCGCATCAGTTCCGCGCCTGGGCGGTGGCCGCGCTGTTCTTCGGCTCGGCCATCGGCGGCGCGCTGGTCTATACGCTGGCCGCGGGGCTTTTGCCGCAATTCCGCTTCCAGGCGCTGATCGGCGGCTATCCGGCGGTCTATGGTTTCGTCGGCGCCTTTACCTTCCTGCTCTGGACCCGGCTGGGGCAGGAGAACGCGAACCGGCTGCGGGCCTTCGTGCTGATCGGCATGCTGCTGGCCTTCCAGCTGGTCTTCGCCATCCTGTTCCAGGACGGCAGCCTGACCTGGATCGCCGAGATCGCCGGTTTCTGCTGCGGCTTCCTTTTGTCCTTCGTGCTGGTGCCGGGCGGGATCGCGCGGGTGATGCGCCAGATCCGTCAGCGCTGACGGCGCAGGCCCGCGCGCAGGTCCGAGGGGCGGAAGGCGCCAAGGACCAGCGCCGCCGCGCCATAGGCGGCCAGCCCGCCGAAGACCAGCGCGGACAGCGCCAGATAGCGGGTGCCGGGCTGCTCCAGCGCATCGCCCAAGGCCAGCATCAGCCCCCAGATCACCGCGCCCATGACGGCGGAGGCGGCGCAGATGCGGGGCAGGCGGTGGCGGAAGCGGTCGTCAAGCGCGGCCGCCTCGCCAAAGGCGCGGGTGCCGCGCCACAGCTGCGCCGCCATGGTCCAGCCGGCGATGGTGGTGCCCCAGGCGGCGGCGGAAAAGCCGATGAAGGGCGCAAGCCCCAGCGCCACCACCGCATTGATCACCATGGACCAGACCGCGAAGCGGAACGGGGTGCGGGTGTCCTCGCGCGCGAAATACAAGGGTTGCAGCACCTTTTGCAGGACAAAGGCCGGCAGCCCTAGGCCATAGATCGCCAGCGCCATCGCGGTCGGGCCGACATCGGCGGTCAGAAAGGCGCCGCGCCGGAACAGCACCGAGATCAGCGGATAGGCCGCGATCACCAGCGCCACGGCCGCCGGAACGGTCAGGAACAGCGCAAATTCCGCGGCGCGGTTATAGGCGTGGCGGCCGCCGCCGGTGTCGCCGTTCTTCAGCCGGCGCGAGATGTCGGGCAGCAGCACGATGCCGATGGCGATGCCGACGACGCCCAGCGGCAGCTGATACAGCCGGTCGGCATTGGTCAGCCAGGCGATGCCGCGGTCGAAGAACGAGCCGACCTGGCGGCCGACCAGCAGGTTGACCTGCACCACGCCGCCCGCCAGCACCGCGGGCGCCGCCACGGCCAGCAGCCGGCGCATGTCCGGCGACAGCCGCGGCCGGCGCAGGCGCAGCGCAAAGCCCATGCGCTTGGCCGCCCACCAGACGGTGAAAAGCTGCGCTAGCCCCGAAACCGGCGTGGACCAAGCCATGGCCAATCCCATGTCCCAGCCATGGCGATCCGCCAGCAGCATGGCCGCGATCAGGATGAAGTTCATCAGCACCGGCGCGGCCGCCGCCGCCATGAAACGCCCGCCCGCGTTCAGCAGCCCCGAAAGCAGTGCCGTCAGCGAGATGAACAGGATATAGGGAAAGCAGATCCGGCCATAGATCACCGCCAGGTCGAAGCGCTCGTCGCCCTGAAAGCCCGCCGCCTGCATCAGCACCAGCCAGGGCATGGCGATATGCGCGATCAGCGAGACCGCCAGGACCACCGTGGCCAGCCCGGCGAAGGCTTCCTCGGCAAAGCCGCGCGGGTTCTCGCCGCTTTCCAGCCGCTTGGCGAACATCGGCACGAAGGCGGTGTTGAAGGCGCCCTCGGCAAAGAAGCGGCGGAACATGTTGGGCAGGGTGAAGGCGACGATATAGGCCTGCGCCACCGGGCCGGTGCCCAGGTAGGCCGCGATCATCACGTCGCGCACGAAGCCCACGACGCGGCTGGCCAGAGTCCATGCCCCCACCGAGAGAAAGCCCCGGATTAGTCTGATCGGTTGCATCCCCTGTCCCTCAGAACGATCCGCCCAGCGGGCGCTCGGCGCGTTCGGCGCGCTCGGCCCCGTCCTTGATCGCCTGGCGCAGCTTCTTTTCCAGCGCCTCGCGGCGGCCCGGCTGGTGCAGCTTCAGCCCGAACATGTCCTTGACATAGAAGGTGTCGACCACCTGCGCGCCGAAGGTGGCGATCACGGCGCTGGCGATCTGGATGTGGTTGTCGGCCAGGGTCCGGGTCAGGTCGTAGAGCAGGCCGGGCCGGTCGCGGGTATCGACCTCGATCACCGTATAGACGTCGGAGGCTTCGTTGTCGAAGGTGACATGGGTCGGGAAGCGGAAGGCGGCCTCGCGCTTCTTGGGCTTGTCGCGGCCGGCCAGGGCCTCGCGCGCGACGATCTCGCCGCCCAGGGTGCGCTGGATCATGGTGCGCAGCCGCGGCAGCCGGTCGGCGGCATAGGGATGGCCGTCCGCATCCTGCAACCAGAACACCGCGGTCGCGAAACCGTCCTTGGTGGTATAGGTGCGCGCATCGACGATATTGGCGCCCACCAGCGCCAGCGCCCCCGCCATGCGCGAGAAGATGCCGGGATGGTCGGCCAGCACGAAGGCCGCCCGCGTTGCGTCGCGGTCGGTGTCGGGATGCAGGTCGGTGCGGATCTCGTCCTCGCCCAGATCCTTGAGCATCTCGGCAAAGACATATTGCGTCTCGGTCGGCAGGCCCGGCCAATAGTTGTCGTAATGCCGGCCCAGTTCGGCCTTGATCGCCCTGGGCTCCCAGCCCTTGGCGGTCAGCAGGTGGCGCAGCGACCGCTTGGCCTCGCCGATGCGCTTGTCGCGGTTCAGCTCCTCGAGGCCGTTTTCCAGCGCCAGCTTGGTTTCCTGGTGCAGCTTGCGCAGCAGCATCGCCTTCCAGTTGTTCCAGGTGCCGGGGCCGACGCCGCGGATGTCGCAGACGGTCAGCACCAGCAGCATGTCCAGCCGCTTGGTGGTCTTGACCGCCTTGGCGAAGTCGCGCAGCGTGCGCGGATCGGCGATGTCGCGCTTCTGCGCCACGTCCGACATCAGCAGGTGGTTGCGGATCAGCCATTCGATGGTCTCGATCTCGTCCGCCGGCAGGCCGAAGCGGGTGCAGATGCGCCGCGCCAGCCGCGCGCCCAGGATCGAGTGATCCTCGGCCCGGCCCTTGCCGATGTCATGGAGCAGCACGGCCAGGTAGATCACCCGCCGGTTCACCTTGCCCTTCATGATCTTGCTGACCACGGGCAGATCCTCGGCATCCTCGCCGCGCTCGATGGCGGCCAGGGCGGCGACGCATTGGATCAGGTGCTCGTCCACCGTGTAGTGGTGATAGACGTTGAACTGCATCATCGCCACCACCGGCGCGAATTCGGGGATGAAGGCGGCCAGCACCCCCAGTTCGTTCATCCGCCGCAGCGAGCGTTCGGGGTTGCCGTGCTTGAGCAGCAGGTCGAGGAAGATCCTGACCGCCTCGGGGTCCGAGCGCATGCGGTCGTCGATGCTGTCCAGGTTGGCCGCGACGGCGCGCATGGCGTCGGGATGGATCAGGATGCCGGTCCTGAGCGCCTCTTCGAAAAGCCGCAGGATGTTCAGCGGGTCGGACAGGAACTGCCGCTCGTCGGCATAGGTCAGCCGCCCCCGGTCCATCCGGAAACCGGCGCGGACGCGGCGCCGGCGCTGGAACAGGATGTTCATGATCGGCGCGCGATAGAGGTGGCGGGCCTCCAGCGCGACCAGGAAGACCCGCGTCAGCTCGCCCACGCGGGTGGCGTGCAGGAAATAGTCCTGCATGAAGATCTCGACCGCGCGCCGGCCGCCCAGGTCGCGATAGCCCATGCGGCGGGCGACCTCGACCTGCATGTCGAAGGTCAGCTGGTCCTGCGGCCGCCCGGCGATCAGGTGCAGGTGGCAGCGCACGGCCCAGAGGAAGTCCTCGGCCTGCCAGAAGGTCAGATGCTCCTCGCGGGTGAAGAAGCCCAGGTCGACCAGTTCGACGGCGCGGTCGACCCGGTGGATGTATTTCGCGATCCAGTAGAGGGTCTGCAGGTCGCGCAGCCCGCCCTTGCCCTCCTTGACGTTCGGCTCCAGCACGTAGCGCTGACCGCCCTGGCGGCGGTGGCGTTCGGCGCGCTCGGCCAGCTTGGCCTCGATGAACTCGGGCACGGTCTTGTCGAAAAGCTCGGCCCACAGCCGGTCGCGCAGGATTTCGGCGGCGGCGGCATGGCCGCAGATCAGCCGATGCTCCAGCAGGCTGGTGCGGATGGTGATGTCGCCGGCGCCCAGCCGCAGGCAATCGTCGATCGAGCGGGTGGACTGGCCGATCTTCAGCTTCAGATCCCAAAGCATGTAGAGCATCGATTCCACCACGCTCTCGGCCCAGCCGCTGACCTTCCACGGCGTCAGGAACAGCAGGTCCACGTCGGATTGCGGCGCCATCTCGGCCCGGCCGTAGCCGCCGATGGCCAGCACCGCCAGCCGCTCGGCATCGGTCGGGTTGAGCAGCGGATGCAGGATCGTGGTGGCGACATGGTGGATCGCCGCGACGGTGGCGTCGGTCAGGCTGGCGATGGCGCGCACCGTCTCGCGCGCGGCGCGGGGATGGGACATGAAGCCCGCCGCGATGTCGCCCATGGCGGCGCTGCGGGCCTGGGCGAGGATGGCGACGGTGCGCGCGCGGATCTCGCGCGGCTCGGCGATGCCGCTCAGCGCCTCGGTCAGCGCGGGCAGGAAGCTTTCGGGGCTGAACAGGGAATGCGCCCCAGGCAGGGCCGGGGCGCTTTGCGGCAGGCTGTCGGTGTCCTTGGCGCTCAAGATCAGAACCCGAAGCCGCCGAAGCTGCGCGGTGCGGGATCCAGCACCACCACCTGGCCGCCGCGCACGGTGGCGACCGACAGCGCGCGCTCGTTGGTGCCGTCGCGCTTCAGTCGGAAGGCGCCCGAGACCCCGGCGAAGCCCGCGCTCTGCGTCAGCCCCGAGGTGGTCAGCGCATTGCGGTTGCCCGCCCGCACCAGCGCCGCGATCGCGGCCACGCCGTCATAGGCCAGCGAGCCCAGCTCATGCGGCGTCTCGCCATAGGCGGCGCGATAGCGCTGGTCGAACTGCGCCTTCATCGTGGTGTCGGGAATGGCGAACCAGCCGCCCTGCACGCCGCGCAGCTGCAACCGGGCCGAGGGCTGGTCCCAGCGCGTCAGCCCCATCATCTGCACCGTGGCCGAGGTGACGCCGGCATCGGCCAGCCTGTCGGTCAGATAGGGCAGCACCGCGCCCTGGTTCGCGGTCAGGAAGACCGCATCGACATTGCCCGACAGCGCCGCCTGGGTGACGTTCGGCACGATGGCGTCGATGCCGGACTGGGACAGCGGATGCACCGCCGTCCCGGCCAGGGTGGCGCCGTTGCTGCGGATCGCCCGCTCGATGGCGCGGGCGCCGACCTGGCCGGCGGTGTCGTCCTCGGCCACCATCAGGATGCGGCGCTTGCCGTTCCTGACGCCGTATTTCACCAGCCGGTCGGCGACGTTGTCGAAGGTATTGCCCAGCACGAAGACATTGCCGCCGGCGATGTCGGTATTGTTCGAGAAGGACAGCACGTTCACGCCCTGGGGCGCCATGGCGTTGCCGACCGCATTGGCGCTGTCGGCGAAAAGCGGGCCCAGGATGATCTTGGCGCCCTCGGCCACCGCGCGGTTGGCCATGGCGACCGCGGTGCCCGGCTCGGAGCCCGCATCATAGATGCGCAGGTCGATGGTGGCGCCGCGCGCATCGGCCGCCGCCATCTTCGCGGAATTGCCGAGCGAACGCGCCAGCCAGTCCAGGTCCGCGCTTCCCGTGCCGCCCGGCACCAGCAGCGCCACCTGCACCGGCTGCGAGGGGTCGATGCTCTGGCCGGTCTGCGGGCCCGAGGCCCCCATCTCGATCGGCTGGCAGGCGGCAAGCGCCAGGGCGGAAAGGACAGCTCCGACGCGCGCAAGCGGGCGGCGCAGGTCGAAGGCGCCGCGGATCGTTTTCAGGACGGTCATGGCGTGATTCCCTGTTGGATCGAGGCTGGGGGTTTGATGAGGGCAGGTTATTGGCATATTCGGGACATGGCAACTTGCCCCGGCAGAACGAAAGGGACCGCGATGGAGGATGGCGCCAGCACAACCGGGACGGGCGCGCGGCCGCTTTCCCTGACCGTCTCGGCCGCGTCGCCCGAACCGGGGCTCTACCTGGTCGCGACCCCGATCGGCTCGGCCAGGGACATCACGCTGCGCGCGCTCGACGTGCTCAACACCGCCGATGTCCTGGCCGCCGAGGATACCCGCAACCTGCGGCATCTTATGGATATTCACGGCATCCCGGTGCGCGGCCGCCGCATCCTCGCCTATCACGACCACAACGCCGACCGGCAGCGCCCGGCGATCCTGGCCGCCCTGGCCGAGGGGCGGTCGGTGGCCTATGCCTCGGACGCGGGCACGCCGCTGGTCGCCGATCCCGGCTACCGGCTTGCGCGGGATGCCGCCGAGGCGGGCTTTGCGGTGCGGGCGCTGCCCGGCCCGTCGGCGGCCCTGGCGGCGCTGTCGGTCTCGGGCCTGCCCAGCGACCGGTTCCTGTTCGTGGGCTTTCCCCCGGCCGCCGGCGGGGCGCGGCGCAGCTGGATCGAAAGCTGGCGCAAGGTCGATGCGACGGTGATCGTCTTCGAAAGTCCCAGGCGCGTTAAGCAACTGTTGGAGAACTTGTGCGAAGCTGAGGCGAATCGGCTTACGGTGATCTGCAGGGAACTGACGAAGAAATTCGAAGAGGTGATGCGCGGCACGGCGGCGGAACTGCTGGAACGGATCCCGCCCGAAGGGTTGCGCGGCGAAATCGTGGTGCTGTTCGGGCACCCCGAGCCGGTCGCCGCCGACGAGAACAGCTTGCGCGAGGCCCTGGCGGGTCTGCTGGACAGGCTGCCGGTGAAGGAGGCGGCGGCAGAGGTGGCGGCCCGGTTCGGACGTCCCCGGCGTGAAATCTACGCGCTGGCGCTCGAGATGAAGAAGGAGCAGGAATGAGGTTCGAAAGGATTTCCGGCGGGACGCCGGTTCCGGCCCTGGACATGAAGGCCCGGCAAGGCGCCGTTGCCCATTCCGCCGGCCGTTTCGCCGAGGAATCGGTGGCGCGGGAATATCGCCGTCGCGGTTACGAGGTCATGGCGGAGCGCTGGCGCGGGCGGGGCGGCGAAATCGACCTGATCCTGCGCAAGGATGACGAATATGCCTTCGTCGAGGTCAAGAAGTCGCGCTTTCACGCCGGGGCGGCGGAACGGATCGGTGCGCGGCAGATCGCGCGGATCTGCAATGCAGCGCTGGAGTATTGCGGCCGCTTGCCTTCCGGGTTGCTGACCGCGATGCGTTTCGATGCCGCCCTTGTCGATCAGTTCGGGCGCGTCGAGATCATCGAGAACGCCTTTGGCTCGAATTGAAGGTCGATGAGGTTTTCCGACCCCCGAGGAACGCTTCCCGTCGCATCTGTCCGACCCGAATCGCAGCGGCAAGCTGGCCTCATGGTCCGATGAAGGACCGCGGTGCCTGCGTCGCGCGGCTGCGAGGGACAGGGCTCACATGCGGTGGAGAGGCGATGCATGTGTCTTGATGCGTGCGGGACGAGATGTCCTCGACGAGACCGCGCAGGAAAATGCCCCGGTCATGCTTTGCCAGAAGCTTGGATAGGTTGGATGGCGATCAGGGTTTTCCGGCGGTTGAAGCGTCGAAACTCCCTCTGGATCATGCATCTCGCTGGCCGCCCAGGATGACACCGGTTACGTCGATGAAATTACACCATGCTTGCGGACGCTAACGAGCAATGCCCGTCTCCGAGTATCAGACACGAGCTTCATTGCCCTAAGATTCGGCTAGCATGGCTTTGTTGCGTTATTCGGGTTTAGGTCGAACTTATCCCTTTCCTTTCTCTCGTCAGCGCATGCGAACGGTCTCCGGCGAGCCGAGTGACGCGAAGCGGTTCATGAGTGCTATTCGGATCTGAACCTCTGCATCCTGCCGGTCGAAGTCTCTCGCCATGATGCGCTCACCCAGGAGCTTGAGACAACGCATCTTGACCTCTACGCAACTTCGTCGGTGATAGCCTGACCATTTCTTCCAGTTGGCCCGTCCGAAGCGTTTGCAGGCAAGTAGCGCTTCGTTTCGCGCCTGTAGGCCTAGATCATCCCCCTTCCAGGTGCGGGCATTTCGGCGCGGCGGTATGATGGCTTCAGCGCCTCAGCCCGCGATGGCGGCGTGGCAGCCTTTGGTGTCGTAGATCCCATCGGCGGTGACGCTGCCGATCTGCTCCTGCGGCGGTATCTGCACCGGCAGGTCGGGCAGAACCGGTGCATCTCCGATGCGGTTGCTGGTCATCTCGACAGCCCGCACTTCCAACGTATCGGCATCAATACCGATGTGGATCTTGCGCCACTGGCGACGGCGGCTGGCCCCGTGCTTGCGGACCTGCCACTCGCCTTCTCCAGAGAACTTGATGCCAGTGCTGTCCACCAGAAAATGCAGCGGCCCGGACGCCGCGCGATACGGGGTCTGCACCTTGAGGTGCTTCTGCCTGCGGCAGAGCGTCGTGTAATCCGGCACCGGCCAGTCGAGCCCGGACAGGTTCAGAAGGCTCTCCAGGAACCCCGTCGTTTTCCGGAGCGGCAACCCGAACAGCACCTTGATTGAGAGGCAGAATTGTATGGCCGCCACCGAAAACCTCCCAGGATGACCCGCCTTGCCGCTCGGGACCGCGAACCAAGCCATCTCCGGGTCAAACCAAACCATCAGGGAGCCACGGCGCTTCAGGGACCGACTATAGCCGGACCAATTCGTCGTTCGGAAACCAGGGATGGGTTTACTAATGGACAACCTAACCCGCTGACTCAAAAACATAAATCCATCAACCAAGGGGAAGTGCAACAAAGCCGCTCTGCGCGGCACAATATGCCTTCGGGGAGATGTGTGCGATCATCCTGCGGGCCATCAAGCAGGCACTGACGGAATGCGCTTCGGTCCTGCAGATCAGCCATTTCGCCGAGGCGTATCGCTTGCGCTATGACTGCGTTCCGGCCCTGAACCCGTTCCTGTCAGATAATTATCTTGCTGTGTCCGCACCGCGCTCGGTTCCCAGCCAGACGCCCGCCAAGAAGCGGCGGAGGGGATTATGACCTTCCTGTCCCGTCTGCCAATCTCCCTTTCCGCGAAACCGGGAGAGCCCGCATTTTCGTTGCTGGCGCGGAATACCGAGGCGAATGGCCGCCGCACCCTAGCCGAATTCTGCACCGCTGTGGGCATGGAGAAGAATCCGCTCTGCGCCGGCGATCCCGGGCAGGTTGCGCAGCTTGCCGCTCTGACCGGCTCCGACTGTGCCGAGCTGCTGGCGCAATCGCCACGCCAGATCGACCGGAAATACACCGATCTTCTCGGGCAGCGGTTTCTGACAGATCCATCCGAAAGGACGATCTTGCCATCTGTCCCGCCTGCTGGATCGACCAGGGGCGGGGCAGCCGGATGGATGCTGCAGAACTGGCAATCCACGCGAATTGGCTGCCCCGCATGCTGTCGAGTTGCGCGAGACATGGCGTTGCGCTGCTGTCCTTGCCCTATCGCGACTACACGACCTGCTACGATCCGCCGGCCCGTTGCCGCGCTGATCCGAACTGGCTTCACAGGTTGGAGGACATGATCGTCGAGCAGCGGCTGTCCCGTTTCGAGCGGGCCGTTCTGTGACAGCTTAATGGGCAGAGCGCCTGCCCGTGGCTGCCCGATCTGCAGATCGACGTTCTCGAGCGCTGGTGCCTTGGTCTCGGGACGATGACGCAGCTCGGCGGGCAATCCCCGGTCGAACTGGATACCGAGACGCAGGGCCAGCTGATCGACGAGGGCTTTGCCATTACCCTGGCGGGCCACGACGCCATCCAGTCTGCCGTCGACAAGGCGCTTGGCAAGTTCCAGATCCGATTGTCGGCGGCATGGCTGCATGGCTGGGCATTGCAGTCGGCCAATCCCGAAGAGTGTGGCGCGCTGCGCAGGCTGATGCGCCAGATGGGTCGGGATCAGGGGCAATATTGCCTGCTCAGCGTCACGCCTGCGGGTCGGTGCGACGTGCACACCGCTATTGGAAAGGCTGCCAAGGCAGGGGCGGTTGTTTCCTGCCCTGACGGTCTCGATCGTCACCAAGCGGTTTGCCACGATAAGGGAGGCGCTGGGGCTGGATCGTCCCGGTATCGTGTTCCATTCCACCCGGAAATGGTTCGTGACGCAGTGCGAGTGGGCAGGGGTGCCGGAGCATTTCACGGCATCCATCGTTGGCCACCAATCGGCGCGGTCGGAAAACAGGATGACCTATGGCATCTATTCCGCCGGGATCAGCGACGAACAGAAGCGCGAGATCGTCGAGAAGGTGGGGTTGCCATGCCTCTAGTTCCCGACATTGACGAGTTCGAGGAGCGGGCCGCTATCATGGAATATGATGGCGGTCTTTCTCGTTCCATGGCCGAGGATCGGGCAGCGCAGGAGCAGGGTTTCCGGGATGCCGCCCAGTTCCGTGAAGCCCTCGCCTATTACCTGCACACCGGACGTCTGGGAGGTTGGGATGACTGAACCCCTTGAAGTCTATCCTCTGGTGTTTTCCGGGGGGCGGTGGTGGCTGCCCTATGGCCACGAGGCTGATGCTGAATCCCTGTCGCGCGTGTTTGGCAGCGATTGCTCGGTGGTCTTCCTTGGGCCGGGTGGTGGCAGCCTCGCCTATGACGTGACGGACGAGGGGGAGGAGGTGGTCAGGCTTGACGATGAGGGCTGGCTACCCCTTGCCCGTGCTGTCCTTGCCCCGTGGCAGAAGCAGGCAATTCAACTGGTCATGGATGCCATCGACAGCATGTAAAAAATTTCCTCGGCGGCTTTGGTCGCCGGGGAGCACCACTTTTCTTTTTTTATCGCCACCTTATCTATGACGCCCACGACGGAGACGGGACGGGATGCAGGAAGAGCCACCGAACGAACCAGCACTAGAAGCAGCACCGCAGGAGATCATCTTTGACTCGCAGCATTCCCGGCCTTTGGACACCGCCGTCTGGACGGAAGACCCCGCCTTGATTGGTCTGGTGCAGGAGATCTGGGACGAACACCTTGCTGCTGATGAGGCAGGAAAGCAGAAAGGTGGCAAGAAACCCGCGCGGCCCTATATCGAACAGCTCCGGGTGCTGGTGACGGCGCTTTATCTGGTGTGGCGGGAGGACCCCCTTCTCTGTTTGGGTATGCCTTTCTCGGAAGGAGCCTGGAGCAGCAAATCCCGGTATAATCTTTTGGCGTTGACCAAGGATGTGGTGGTGCTGGTGAAGCGGTTGAATGCTGCTGGATTGGTACGAGTATCGACTGGAAGCTATGCCGCCCCCGGAGCCAAGGGAAACAGGACGAGCAGAATCCAGGCCAGCACGGTACTGCAAAAGCGATTCGAGGAGCTGATCGTCAATCAGAAAGCGATCTGCACAGTCCCAGCAGAATGCATCATCTTGAAAACGATATCGGGAAAAGCAGCAAGGCTATCGAGTACGAGGACACCGATGACACTCGTCGCATGAGGTTGGAAGGTCACGGCCTATAACGATCTTCTGACACGAACCTTCATCGACCTTGACCTGCCCCCCGGTCGTCCCTCGTTCATAACGAGAGTCCTTTGGGTTGATATTGGTTGGTTTCGGGTTGGGCAAGCGGGTCGGGCGCGGAGCCCCCAGTTTGCTCAAGCGCCCTGCGCGCTTCTGCCGGGGTCTGGTTGCCGAGCGAGGAATGCGGCCTGACGTGGTTGTAGTCGTAGCGCCAGAGGGCCAGCTTTCGGCGGGCATCGGCCAGGCTTTCGAAGATCTCCTCGTTGAGGCATTCGTCGCGCAGGCTGCCTTTGAATGACTCGATGTAGCCATTTTGCCGGGGCTTGCCCGGATCGATATAATGCCATTCGACGCCGGCCTCGTTGGCCCACTTCAGGATCGCCTTGCTGGTGAACTCGGTGCCCCTCCTCGGGAAAACGATCCCCCGGATCGTTTTCTGATCCTCGTCGATCACTGACGACACAGGCCGGCTTGCCGTAGATCCTGACCAGCGCATCCAGTTCCCGCGCCACCCTGGCCCCCGAGATGCTGGTGTCGGCGATCAGGGCGAGGTTTTCGCGGCAGCAATCGTCGTTCACGGCCAGAATGCGGAACCTGCGGCAGGCCCCGAACGTGTCGGCCAGGAAGTCCAGCGACCACCGCTGGTTCGGCAGCAACGGCACTGGCATGGGGGTCCGACTGCCACGCGCCCGCTTGCGACCGCGCCTGCGCCGCACCGACAGACCTTCCTCCCGGTAAATCCGGTAGAGCCCTTCGCCCTACAAACGATCCCCCGGATCGTTTGCTTTACGGGCTCCGATCTCGTTCATGACCATGCCCTTGCGCTCCAGCATGATGCCCACGCGCCGATAGCCGAAGCGGCGGCGCTGCTCGGCGATCTTGTGCATCTCCTCACGGATCTCCGGGTTGTCGGGCGGCCGCTTGCGCCGCACCGTCTTCGGATCGACACCGATCAGAACGCAGGCGCGACGTTGAGAGATCGGATGATCCCTCAGCGCCCGCAGCACCGCGTCCCGCCGTTGCACCAGCGTCGTCAAGGCTTTCCCAGCAGATCCTTCAGCACCACGTTGTCAAGCATGGCATCGGCCAGCAGGCGCTTGAGCTTCGCATTCTCGTCCTCAAGCTGCTTCAGCCGCTTGGCGTCGGACAGGTCCATGCCGCCATATTTCGCCTTCAGCTTGTAGAATGTCGCGGGGCTCAGCCCATGCTTCCGACAAAGCTCGGACGTGGGCAAACCAGCCGCCTGTTCCTTGATCATCCCGATAATCTGTTCATCGGGGCTTACGCGGCCCCACTGGGGCCACGGTCCCCTCTTCATCGGTAAAACGGCTCTTCCTCATCTCGTCTGCTCCTTCAGATTGGGCAGACGCTACATCACGGCGAGGGAACTTCCGGGGGGGCAGGTCAGCCTCACCGGTCGGTGACTGCCTTCAGCGACCTTGCGACCCGTTAGGCTGATGATCGCGCTAGAAGAAATCCTGGTCCGCGAACTCTCTTGGTCTGTCAACAATCACTGTGATGATTTGGCTGGGGCGGTAGGATTCCTGCTAGACGGAAGATCCGGTACCAGAATGTTGCCAGTCGTTGGCAGGGCGGGGCGATAGGTGGGGCACATGGCCCGATGACGCTATGGCCCTTTCCTGGCTTGAAACGAGCTAACCCGCGCTAAGGAGTCTTGCAGATATCAGGTCAGCGTCGCTTGCAGATCGAAAGTCTCTTTTTCGTCTTTGGTGCACGTTCCCAAGGCGTTATACGTCTTCATGCTATACCTGAACTGACAGGTCATATGGCTCCCCTTGTTGGAGCGGAGGATTGCGTTTCCGTTGCCGGCATCGCCTGAAAATCCCAGAACGCCGGTGTCTCTCACGGCCATCCATGTGCCGGTGTATTGTTCGTCGCCGATAGTAAGGTTCGCTTTCCCTGAATTGCCGAACGCGGTGTTTTCCAGGGTGCCTGTTCCCTGTTGACCCGTTGAGCGGCTAGTGATCGTCACCGCTGGCGAGCATGCGGCCAGTAGGGAGATCGTGACTAGGAAGGCGGCATGGTTCGGGAACAGCTTCATCTATACCTCCAAGACCGAACTGTGCAGGCAGTCTATCTCTAGCAGTCAACTGAATTTCAAGCCCTTTTGATGGCGCGTGATCAAAATTTGTATTGACGACAGTGACGAGCCCATGGGGTCGCCTAGACAGCTTTCCAAAGAGCCCGGCTAGCGTGGGCTTTGCATGGTCGCCAGAAACGCGAAAAACGAGGGCAGGTCCGTATCTGAAATAGAAGTAGATACAGGAGCTTACTTGATGAACAAAAACAACTTCCAACGCATTGTCAAGCACACCTTTCGTGCAATCAGACGTTGGCTAAGCCTGCTGCTGATCGCGTGGGTGGCATCCCGCATCAGCCGTGAACTTGCCATGGCGATCTACACGGAAGCTCTCAAGGCGGGGTGGTACGATGCAGCCCGGTGACGTGGCGGTTATCTCTGCCTTCGATGACGTACCGGGATACCTGTTCCAGACCGAGCGGGTGCCGGACGACCATGTGACAGGGATTACTCTCATTGGTCCTCTGGCGGGGAATACAGAGAACCGGACTTCTCGATGATTCCCAGGGTCTTGGACCCGAAAACCAGATGGCTGGGAACTCAGCAGTCCCTCTAAGCCAAAGCAACCAAACGGAAAAAACAGAAACACTAGAGGAATGGGGCGGACGCCCCAGATGGAGGTCGCATGTCTGTGCGGATCAAATACGCATATCTCAAGCAGCAGACTTGGCTGTATCGCAGGAACTACCCCAAGGAGCTTCAGGGCGTTCTCGGGCAGGCCATGAAGCAGTCGTTGAAGACCGGGGATGCCCGGATCGCCAAGGCACGGGCTGCCGAGGTCAATGCCAAGTATGAGGAGGTGTTGGCGAAGGCGAGGGCGGGACAGGTGGTGGACAAGCCGGTGCCCGTGATGGTGACGCCGCCGGTATTCTCTCAGGTGGTCTTGGTGGGGCGCAGGACGGTCAAGGAACTCGCTCGCACCTATCTCGATCGACGGTCGCGGGAGCTTCAGCACGGCGGCTTCAAGTCGGTCAGGTTCTCGGTCGGGCTGTTCGTGTCGGCTTATGGGACGAGGCAGATCGGGGCAATCACCCGTGACGATGCTCTGGCCTTCGTGCGGAAGGTGGCGCTGCTGGGCTGTCATGCGGGGAAGTCGTGGCGGACCCGTGGCTATGGGCTGGACCAGCTTGTTCAGGTCAGCCAAGGGGATCGCATCTCTGCCCCGACACAAAGGCGGACGGTCAGTCAGGTTGGGCATTTCCTGGACTGGGCGGTGTACGAAGGGGAGTTGATGGCCAATCCCTTCAAGACCGTGCGGGTGGAAGCCAAGGGCAAGAATCGCAGCTATGCAGCCTTGACGGATGCCGAAGTCGGGAAGCTGCTGGGTCTGGACGATTCCCGTATCGGTGATGTCCTGCTGTTCTGCCTGTTGACCGGGATGCGGGCCGGTGAAGCGGTGGGGCTGCTCAGGGAGGATCTGGTCTGGAAGGGGAATCTGGGCTGGTTCGTCTGGGTCAGGCCCAATGCGGTCAGGACGCTGAAAACCGATGCCGCCGAACGCTTCATCCCGCTGCACTCGGCGTTGACGCCGCTGTTGGAAAGGCTGCCGAGGCAGGGGCGGTTGTTTCCTGCCCTGACGGTCTCGATCGTCACCAAGCGGTTTGCCACCATGAGGGAGGCGCTGAGGCTGGATCGTCCCGGTGTCGTGTTCCATTCCACCCGGAAATGGTTCGTGACGCAGTGCGAGCGGGAAGGGGTGCCGGAGCATTTCACAGCATCCATCGTCGGGCACCAGTCGGCACGGTCGGAGAACAGGATGACTTACGGCATCTACTCCGCCGGGATCAGCGATGAGCAGAAGCGCGAGATCGTCGAGAAGGTGGGGCTGCCATGCCTCTGATACCTGACATTGACGAGTTTGAGGAAAGGGCCGCTATCATGGAATATGATGGCGGTCTTTCTCGTTCCATGGCCGAGGATCGGGCGGCGCAGGAGCAGGGTTTCCGGGACGCGGCCCAGTTCAGGGAGGCTCTTGCCTATTACCTGCACACCGGGCGTCTGGGAGGTTGGAATGACTGAACCCCTGGAGGTCTATGCGCTGGTGCAACGTGAGGGGCGATGGTGGCTGCCCTACGGCCCAGAAGCCGATGCCGAAGCTTTGGCACGGGTCTTCAACAGCGATTGCTCGGTGGTGTTCCTTGGACCTGATGGTGGCAGCCTTGCCTATGATGTCACGAACGAGGGGGAGGAGGTGGTCAGGCTTGAAGCAGCGCTAGAAGCCGTGGCCCAGGAGGTCATCTTTGACCCGCAGCATTCCCGGCCCCTGAACACCGCCATCTGGACGGAAGACCCCGCCTTGCTCGGTCTGGTACAGGAGATTTGGGACGAGCACTTTGCTACCGGGGAGGCAGAGAAGCAGAAGGGCGGCAAGAAGCCCAGACGGCCTTATATCGAGCAGCTACGGGTCTTGGTGACGGACCTTTATCTGGCGTGGCAGGAGGATCCTCTTCTATGCTTGGGTATGCCCTTCTCGGAGGGGGCATGGGATAGCCAATCCCGCTATAACCCCTTGGGGCTTTCCAAGCATCTGGTGGTGCTGGTGAAACAGCTACAGGCGGCGGGTCTCGTGCGAGTATCGGCGGGTAGCTATGCCGCTCCTGGAGCAAAGGGGAACCGGACGGGCAGGATACAGGCCAGCACGGAGCTTCAGAAACGATTCGAGGCGTTGGTTGTTGATGGTCGAGCTATCCAGGTAGTCCCCTCGGAATGCATTATCCTGAAGGAGGGTGAAGGGGATTATAGTCGTGCAGTGGAATACCAGGACACCGATAACACCCTCTGCATGAGGCAGGTGTTGACGGCCTATAACGATCTGCTGGCACAGACCTTCATCGACATCCCCACCCTGGAGCAGCCGTGGGCCGTCCGGCAGGACAACAGGGGAAAGGACATCAGGGTCGCTGTCGGATCTCGCCATCAGCTTGTCAGGCGAATATTCAGCCGGGGTTCATGGGAGATGAACGGGCGGTTCTATGGCCCGTGGTGGCAGGGGCTGAATAGCAAGCTACGATCACAGATATTCATCAATGACACTCCGACTGTCGAGATCGACTTCAAGGCCATGCACATCCAGATTCTGGCAGCGCAGCAAGGGGTGGAGCTTCCTCCTGATCCCTATGAGCTTCCCCCTGGACAGTTCCCCGATACCGATCCTGATGAGCAACGCAGGCTGGTCAAGCAACTGGTGCTGACGGCTCTGAATGCCAAGGATACTCGTTCTGCCTGCTCAGCCTTTCGGGAAGGGCTTAAGGCTGGACATCCCGGGAAACACTTGAAGAATACTTCCCTGCAAAAGACCATCAACACCTTTAGCGAGCATATCCCGGCGCTGGCGGATAACCTTTGCTCAGATGTAGGCATCAGGCTGATGTTCACCGATTCCCAAATCATGGAGCGGGTTATCACGCATTCCACTCTCCTGGGTTTGCCTGTTCTGACCATTCACGACAGTGCCATTATCCCCTATACCCACAGCAAAGTATTAGAAGAAACGATGAAGCAGGCTGCTGTTGAGGTGGTCGGTCGGGAAATCCCCTTGGAAGCAAAAGCTCTGGGGCTGGACCATGATAGCTGGAAGGATGACCCCGTTTATGTTCGACTGGATTACCAGACATGCCGAGAGACGGAACGCTGTGAGGGATACCTGACGAGACTCAAGGAGTGGGAGAATACTACCGGAAGAGAAGTGGTTCCTTTCAACATCCTCTAAGAGAAGATAAGAAAGAAGAGAATTAAGAAGGAGGAGAATACACGAGGAGATTAACCATGCTTCTTCTTCCCTTCCTTCCCCATACTTATACGTATCAGTGAGTTATGGGTGTATCAGCCATTGCTTGAGGGGCAGGGGCAGGACACTATTGATCGGCCTTGCCGTTCCGCCCGAGCTTGCTTCCGATCCATCCGGTCGCAGAGGATACCGCTGCACCAGCCCCCCTAGCTGCGCGTGACAGGCTGGCAACCGTGGAGTTCTGTTCATCAAGTGACCGGATAACCCGGTCAATCGCCATCTCCTCGCGCTCGTCCAGCCTTCCGTCTGCCTCTGCGACCTCGGTCAGCAGGCGTTTGATCTCCTGTTGAAGGATTCCGAACTTGCAGTCTGGGTTTCCATGAACGAACTCGGCAAGTACTCGCGTCATGTCGGTCAGGCGCGACTTGTCATCGTTCGCGCTGAGAAGGGCTAGGGCATGGTCCACATAGTCGGGGTCGTAGCCCCAGTCTTCCACGAAGTAATCCCTGATGACCTGAACCTCTCGCGTATCGACATGACCATCAATCGCGGCGACCTTTAGCGAAAGGGCACCCATCAGATCGAGTATAGATGCACCCAGGACATCCAGAGGCGTGTTCAGGAACCTTGGCACCGTATCGACACGTGATTGGCTGGGTAATCCTCCCCGAAAGTAAGGGGCTGCATAAGTAGAATTTTCTCGGCAAGATGAACGAGGAGATTCTGAATGAAGACAAGCAGATACACTGAAGCGCAGATCCTTTCGATCCTGCGTCAGGCCGAAGGCGGGATGCCGGTGGCCGAGCTGTGCCGCGAGCATGGCATGAGCAGCGCGTCGTTTTACAAGTGGCGGGCGAAGTATGGGGGCATGGACGCGTCCCTGATCAGCCAGATGAAGGCTATGGAAGAGGAGAACCGGCGGCTGAAGCGGATGTACGCTGATCTCAGCATGCAGGCCGATTTGCTGAAGGAGGCTCTCGGAAAAAAATGACGCGGCCATCTCAACGCCGCGAGATGGCCGAGAAAGCGGTGGCGCGACACGGGGTCAGCATTGCGCTGGCTTGCCGGGCCTTCGGGGTGAGCGAGACCTGTTATCGCTACAGCCCGAAGCTGAAGGACGAGAACGAGGAGATCGCCGATCTGCTGGTCGGGCTGACGGACGCCCGCAAGACCTGGGGGTTTGGCCTGTGTTTCCTGCATTTGCGCAACGTGAAGGGGCATCCATGGAACCACAAACGTGTCTATCGCATCTATTGCGCGCTGGAACTGAACCTGCGGATCAAGCCCCGCAAACGGCTGAAGCGTGAGAAGCCCGAGGCTCTGGCCGTGCCGGATGCGCCGAACCTGACCTGGTCCATGGACTTCATGGCCGATCGTCTGGGGGATGGCCGCCAGTTCCGGCTGTTGAACGTGCTGGACGACTTCAACCGGGAGGGCTTGGGCATCGAGGTCGACTTTTCACTGCCAGCGGAAAGGGTCATCAGAAGCCTCGACAGGATCATTGAATGGCGCGGCAAACCCGGCACCATTCGGGTCGACAATGGCCCGGAATACATCAGCGGCAAGCTGATGGAATGGGCCGAAAAGCGGAAGATCACCATCCAGCACATCCAACCCGGACAGCCCCAGCAGAACGCCTATATCGAGCGCTACAACCGCACCGTACGGCATGAATGGCTCGATCAATACATCATCGAAACCATCGAGGAGGCTCAGGACTTCGCCACGCAATGGCTCTGGACTTACAACAACGACCGCCCGAACATGGGCATCGGCGGCATCACACCCGCACAGAAACTGAAGATGGCCGCGTGAATTCTACGGATGCACCCCGCTAAAAATGGGGGGATTACCGCTGTAGCTCCTGAACAGCCGTGCGACGCCATAGCATGCTCCCCCGCTGGCGATGGCGGCGGCGGCAATCCATCCCGGCGGCGTGACCGCTGCACCTGTGAACAGGGTCGCAATCCAGCCCTTTGCGAAGAATGTCGAAACGACCCAACCCGAATTGGCCGCCGCCGCGCCACTTGCAGCAGCTCCGGAAACGTCGAAAAGGCTGCGGAGGCCCTTGCCCACTTTCAGACTGGTATAGGCATCATCGCCGATCCCCAAGCGTGCCTTGAATTTGACGTCATTCGCCACCACACGCTTGACGGCATCGAAACCGGCGCGCTGTTCATCTTCGCTCAGATCGGTCATACTTGCACCGTGCTAAAGACCGCAAACTGTGCTGCGAAGCGATCCATGGCATCCTTCATCGCATGCTGCCGGATATCTTCGATGGCGCCCGCCGTGACCCCGATCAGGAGCAAGAGCTTGTTGAGCAGCAAGGCAAGCCCCGCCCCGACCATCGGGATCGCCCCGACCAGCGTTGTGACGGCTAGCGCAACCGCCACCCCAAGAAGTGTGTTCGGCATGTTATCGACCAGCCACATGGCCATGCCGAAAATTCGGCGGCCAATCGCTACTACAGCTTCACCGATCTTGATGGTGAACCCTGCCACATCATAGAGCAGCGCCTTGAGGTCGGCTGACAGGTTGGTGCTGTCTAGATATGCCTTGATCTTTCGAAGCGTTGGGCTGGATTGGCAGAGTTCGATTGCTTCTTCAATGGTGCGTGGCGGCTCTGAACTATCGAGAGACGACTGCATAACTCTAACTCCAGATAGGATAACGTTAAGGGCTGAGCTATCAACCCGTCAGGTTAAGGTTGCCTGCCTGTCGAAGACCTCTTTCTCGTCTTTCGTGCATGTTCCATGGGCTATAGATCGTCATGCTATACCTGAACTGACAGGCCACATGGCTGCCTTTGGAGGAACTCAAGGACATGTGCAGATTATTTCGAACTAAACTCTGGTTTGAAATTATATCGAGACGCCGCGGTAATCCCCCCATTTTTAGCGGGGTGCATCCGTAGAATTCACGCGGCCATCTTCAGTTTCTGTGCGGGTGTGATGCCGCCGATGCCCATGTTCGGGCGGTCGTTGTTGTAAGTCCAGAGCCATTGCGTGGCGAAGTCCTGAGCCTCCTCGATGGTTTCGATGATGTATTGATCGAGCCATTCATGCCGTACGGTGCGGTTGTAGCGCTCGATATAGGCGTTCTGCTGGGGCTGTCCGGGTTGGATGTGCTGGATGGTGATCTTCCGCTTTTCGGCCCATTCCATCAGCTTGCCGCTGATGTATTCCGGGCCATTGTCGACCCGAATGGTGCCGGGTTTGCCGCGCCATTCAATGATCCTGTCGAGGCTTCTGATGACCCTTTCCGCTGGCAGTGAAAAGTCGACCTCGATGCCCAAGCCCTCCCGGTTGAAGTCGTCCAGCACGTTCAACAGCCGGAACTGGCGGCCATCCCCCAGACGATCGGCCATGAAGTCCATGGACCAGGTCAGGTTCGGCGCATCCGGCACGGCCAGAGCCTCGGGCTTCTCACGCTTCAGCCGTTTGCGGGGCTTGATCCGCAGGTTCAGTTCCAGCGCGCAATAGATGCGATAGACACGTTTGTGGTTCCATGGATGCCCCTTCACGTTGCGCAAATGCAGGAAACACAGGCCAAACCCCCAGGTCTTGCGGGCGTCCGTCAGCCCGACCAGCAGATCGGCGATCTCCTCGTTCTCGTCCTTCAGCTTCGGGCTGTAGCGATAACAGGTCTCGCTCACCCCGAAGGCCCGGCAAGCCAGCGCAATGCTGACCCCGTGTCGCGCCACCGCTTTCTCGGCCATCTCGCGGCGTTGAGATGGCCGCGTCATTTTTTTCCGAGAGCCTCCTTCAGCAAATCGGCCTGCATGCTGAGATCAGCGTACATCCGCTTCAGCCGCCGGTTCTCCTCTTCCATAGCCTTCATCTGGCTGATCAGGGACGCGTCCATGCCCCCATACTTCGCCCGCCACTTGTAAAACGACGCGCTGCTCATGCCATGCTCGCGGCACAGCTCGGCCACCGGCATCCCGCCTTCGGCCTGACGCAGGATCGAAAGGATCTGCGCTTCAGTGTATCTGCTTGTCTTCATTCAGAATCTCCTCGTTCATCTTGCCGAGAAAATTCTACTTATGCAGCCCCTTACTTTCGGGGAGGATTACCCCGCGACCTTTACAAACAATGGAGATGGCCATCATATTTCCTTCAGTGCTGCCGATGTCGGCAAGGCTGAAAGCTTTACTTCCACCTTCATTGACGAAAATTCCTATAAAGGGCTTGTCGCCCGTGTATCCTCCGAAGCTGTTGCGCCCATTAACGTAGCCGCAAACAGTCACTTTTCCCGTATTGTCTTTGGCCGCTGCCATTGCTCCGAAGCGGGCGCTGTCAGGATCTTTCATACCTGCACGGACGCCTGCTTGGACCGTTTTGACATCTTGCCCGGAAAGCCCAACCGGAGTTCCTGGGGGCTGTTTTGGGGTGCTTTCCACAGGAGCACAGGCAGCCAGAGCAAAGGCAATCAACAGCGTCCCACAGCTTGAGAGCCGATTCATCTGATATCTCCATAGTTGACCGCTAGCTGACCGTGTCAGCTATGGCGATGGGGTTGATTCATCAAATACTTCCTGAAATCCGATTTTTCACAGAATACTTCATAGAGCAAGAGGGATAAGTCTTGCTTGTGCGCGGGGATGGATACCAACCCCGACGCCTTTCTCATGGTCTATGCGCGGGTGCTGCGCAGGCATCGCAAGGACCGGGGCCTCTCACAGGAGGAACTCGCATTCCGGGCGGGGTTGAGCATGCGCTACGTGTCGCTGCTTGAGAGCGGGAAGCACCAGCCCAGCCTTGCCACGATGAAGGCGCTGGCCGATGCCCTGGAAACGAATCTTACCGCGATGATCGCCGAAGCCGAGGGCGACGATCAAGGAGAGAGGCGGCTTCCTGAATAGGGCGGCATCAACAGATCAAGCACGCAACAAGGTCTCGGCACTCTCACCTGACCTCCTAGACGTAAACTTGGGGCATCTCTTGGGGCATAACCACGCTCGTTGCCCAATCGGCATCACGAGGCAGGTCACGAGCCGATCTAGGCTATCCCGTCAAAAAGGTTCGGAAAGATCCTGTCCTTAAGGGAGGAAAATCCCATCTCCTCAAAGACTTGGATGATTTGGCTGGGGCGGTAGGATTCGAACCTACGGTACACGGTACCAAAAACCGTTGCCTTACCACTTGGCCACGCCCCAACTTGTGGAGGCGTATCTAGCCAAGCCGACGGGGGGGTGCAAGAGGCAAAACGGAAAAATCTTGTGGCTTCCGCGCCGGAGTTCTATGCGCCCGGCATGGAACAGGTCGATACAGTCATTCTTGGTGCCGGGGCCGCCGGACTTTTCTGCGCCGGCTCGATCCTGTGGCAGGCAGGCGAGCGGGCGGGGCGGATCGTCGTGCTGGATCACGCCCGTGCGCCGGGCGAAAAGATCCGCATCTCGGGCGGCGGGCGCTGCAACTTCACCAATCTGGCGACGGGGCTTGATCGCTTCGTTTCGGGCAACCCGCGTTTTGCCGCCTCGGCCCTGGCGGGCTTCACGCCTGGGGATTTCGTCGCCCTGGTGGATCGGGCGGGCATCGCCTGGCATGAAAAGACGCTGGGGCAGCTGTTCTGCGACGGCAGCGCCCGGCAGGTCATCGACATGCTGCTGCACCGAATGCGCGGCGCCGAATTGCGGCTCGGGACCGCCGTCGCGGGGGTGGAGCGGGCAGGCGACGGCTTCGTGGTCGCCACCCCAGGAGGGCCGCTGGCGGCGCGGCGCGTGGTCGTGGCGACGGGCGGCAAGTCGATCCCCAAGATGGGTGCCACGGGGATCGGCTATGACATCGCCGCCCG
Organism: Paracoccus versutus; assembly: GCF_029909795.1. NCBI lineage: Bacteria > Pseudomonadati > Pseudomonadota > Alphaproteobacteria > Rhodobacterales > Paracoccaceae > Paracoccus > Paracoccus versutus. The sequence continues at coordinate 1,252,423 of NZ_CP038196.1, read as the reverse complement.
CTTCGGGCTGGCGCTGGCCGAGCCAAGGGCCGGGCTGGTGCCGCTGACCTTCGCCCAGCAGGACCTGGACCTTTGCCGGCCGCTGGCCGGGCTGTCGGTCGCCGCCGAGGTCAGCCATGGCGCCGGGCGGCGGCGCACCCGCTTTCGCGACGGGCTGCTCTTTACCCATCGCGGCCTGTCGGGACCGGCGATCCTGCAGATCTCGAGCTTCTGGCGGCCGGGAGAGGAGATCGCCGTCGACCTGGCCCCCGATGCGGATGTCGCCGCGGCGCTGCGCGAGATCCGCGGGCAGGGCGGGCGCATGGCCGTGGCCTCGGCCCTGACGCGCTGGCTGCCCGCGCGGCTGGCCGAGGCCATCGCTGCCGAGGCAGGGCTGGTCGGCGCGCGGCTGGCCGATCAGGGCAACGCGACGCTCGACCGGCTGGGGGCGCGGGTGAATCGCTGGGCCCTGCGCCCGGTCGGCACCGAAGGCTGGCGCACGGCCGAGGTCACGGTGGGCGGGGTCGATACGCGGGCGCTCGATTCGCGGAGCATGCAGGTGAAATCCGTTCCCGGCCTCTATTTCATCGGCGAGGTGGTGGATGTCACCGGCTGGCTCGGCGGCTATAATTTCCAATGGGCCTGGGCCTCGGCCCATGCCGCGGCCAGGGCCATTGCGGCCGGCTGATCAGCCCATCACCGGGTCGGATTTGGCCAGCGCGTCGAAGCGCATCAGCGAGGCGATCAGCGCCGGCATCCGTTCCAGATGGATCATGTTCGGCCCGTCGGAGGGGGCGTTGTCGGGATCCTGATGCGTCTCGATGAAGACGCCGGCCACGCCCAGCGCCACCGCCGCCCGCGCCATGACCGGCGCGAATTCGCGCTGCCCGCCGGAGGAACCGCCCTGTCCGCCCGGCTGCTGCACGGAATGGGTCGCATCCATGATCACCGGCCAGCCGGTCCGCGCCATGATCGGCAGGCTGCGCATGTCGGCGACCAGCGTGTTGTAGCCGAAGCTGACGCCGCGTTCGGTCAGCAGGATGCGCTTGTTGCCGGTCGAGGCGACCTTTTCGGCGACATTGGGCATGTCCCAGGGGGCAAGGAACTGGCCCTTCTTGATGTTCACCGCCGCCGGTGTCTCGCCCGCCGCCAGCAGCAGGTCGGTCTGGCGCGACAGGAAGGCGGGGATCTGGATCACGTCCACCACCGAACCGGCCAGGCGTGCCTGCTCGATGTCATGCACGTCGGTCAGCACCGGGCAGCCGATGCGGCGGCGCACCTCGTCGAGCATGCGCAGCCCCTCGTCGATGCCGATGCCGCGCCGGCCCGTCAGCGAGGTGCGGTTGGCCTTGTCGTAGCTGGCCTTGAAGACGAAGCCCGCGCCGGCCTTGGCGCAGGCCTCGGCCACGGTCTCGGCGATCATCAGCGCATGATCGAGGGTTTCAAGCTGGCAGGGGCCCGCGATCACCGCAAGGGGGCGGTCGTTGCCGAAGGTGACGTTGCCGATCTGGACATGATTCATGAGGATACCTGTTCGCGCAGGATCGAGGCGGTCAGCGAAAGCATCAGGTAGATGCCGGAAAACACCAGGAAAGCCACGATCGTGTTCTGGAAAGCCTTGGGATAGGTCGCCTCGTCCGGCGGGACCGGCGCGACCGAGAGCGAGAGATAGCGCACCTGCTTGTTGGCCTCGATCCGCGCGGTTTCCATCTGCGCGGCGGCGGCGGCCAGCAATTCCTGCCGGGTCAGCAGGTCGGATTCGGCGATGCGGATCTCGCCCGAGATGGTGGCCAGCGAGCCGCGGGCGGTGCTGCCCTCGGTCAGTTGGCTGCGGGTCTCGGCCAGCATCTCCTCCAGCCGGCCGATGTCGCCCTTGACCCCGGCGACGCGGCTGGCATTGGGGCTCTGGTTGGAGAGCAACTGGCCCAGCTCCAGCTTCTTTTCCGCCAGCTGGCGCTCGAGTTCGGCGATATGGCTCATGATCACGCCGCCCTCGGCCGCGGGGTCCAGCACGCCCAGCCTTTGCTGCAGCTCCTGGACGCGGCGCTGCGCCAGCAGCACCTTTTCCTCGGCCTCCTGGTAGCTCTCGACCGAGCCCTTCATCTGGTCCTCGCGCAGCCGCGCGGTCATCTGGTCCACCTGGCCCTCGGCATATTTGATCAGCGCCAGCGAGAATTCCTGGCTGAGCTCGGGATCGGGGGCGATCACCTCCATGTTGATGACGCCCTCGGTCGGATCGTAGCCGATCTTGACCGAGTTCCGATAGAGCTTGTAGGCCTGTTCGTTCGTCGTATCCGGCGCCAGGCGCAGGATCGGGTCCATGGCCGGATCCTGGAAGGCGCGCTTGAAGCCCAGATCCCGGTCGAGCCGCAGCATCGCATCGCGCGAGGTCAGGTAGCTTTGCACCGACACCGAATCGGTATTGGTCGCCAGCTGCGTGCCGCCGAACAGGCCCCCCAGCCCGCTCGAGCTTGACTGATCGGCCTGCTGGATCTGGAATTGCGAGACGGTGGCGTAAAGTGGCGTCGCGACGAAGAAGTAATACCAGCCGGCGACCAGCGTCGGCAGCCCGACAAAGGCCGCCAGGCGCGCGAACAGCATCAGGAGCTTGCGGCGGCGGCGGCGGGCGATGTCCTGCTGGATGCGGATGATCTCGGCGGCGCGGCGGTCCTCGGTCAGTTCCTCGCGCGAGGGCAGGTTGGTCGTGCCGGGGGGCAGCGGCGCGATCTCGGTCCCGCGCCGGCGGGGCGGCGTGCGATCCCCCCGCATCGGCACCGGCATGGTGGTGCCGGCCGCCTCGGCCGCCGCCTGGGCCCGCGCGCCCTCTTCCGACAGGATCCTGCTGACGGAGGCGCGGTGGAACGGGTCGATGCCGCGGTCGCGCAGCAGGACCACCGCCTCGTGATCCGAGGCGGCTTCGATCTCGTGCATGGCGGCGATGCGGCGCGCCATGCGCAGCTGGCGATCGGTCAGGTTTTCCGCCCGCACCGCGGCGATACGCTCGGCCATCGGGGGCTGGTCCGGGGCTGCCGCATCCTGGGGCGGATCGGCCGGCCGCGGCGCCGCGCCGGGAAAGCGCATGTCGCCGAAACCGTCGTCGGCCGTGGCGAAAAGCCGTTCCGCGTCCTGGGTCGGGGTCTCGGCGCCTTTCCTGACCTCGACCTTCACCTTGGGCTTCTTTGCGGTCTCCGTGGGTTCCTGGCCGACGGCCAGCACCGATTCCTCGCGGCGGGTGCGATAGGCGCGCGCCTTAGGCGGTGTAGTCATAATATTGCTTCGCCTCTTCGAGGGTTTCAAACTGGTATAGCTTGCCGTCGCGCAGGACGGCAGCGGAATTGCAGAATTTTTCAATGGTTTGCGCCTGGTGCGACACGACGACCACCGTCGCCGACCTGAGGCGTTCGTAAAGCACCGTCCCGGCCTTGCGGTTGAATTCCGGGTCGGTGGTGCTGGGCATGCCCTCGTCGATCAGGTAGACGTCGAACTCCAGCGCCAGCATCAGCGAAAAGGTGAAGCGCGACCGCATCCCGGCGCTGTAGGTGCCGACCGGCATGTCGAAATATTCGTCGATGTCGGTCAGCCAGCGGCAGAACGCCTCGACGTAATCCGGGTCCAGCCCGTAGATGCGGGCGATGAAGCGCGCATTCTCGTTGGCGCTGAGCGACGAGGTGATGCCGCCCATGAAGCCCAGCGGAAAGGACACCCGGCATTCGGTGCGGATCGTGCCCTCGTCGGGCTTTTCCAGCCCGCACATCATGTTGATGATCGTGGTCTTGCCGGTGCCGTTGGGGGCCAGGATGCCCATCGACCGCCCCAGCTCGATCCGAAACGAGGCGCGGTCGAGGATCACCTTGCGTTGCGTGCCGGTCCAGAACGATTTGGAGACGTTGTCGAATTCGATCATCTGGCCGTCCTGGTCCGCGCGCGGGCGCGGAATGGTAATGGTTACGACATACACAGTTCCCGCCGCCGACCGAAAACACCCCAGGCCGCGGCAGGCCGGACCATATGCCGGGCGGGTCGCGCTGTCCACCATGGCGATCAATGCTTGATATATCGTGAATGCCGGCCCTTTTCTGCCGTCGGCGGGCTGCCTATCTGCCAGGCATGCCCAGCCTTCTTCGCGAGATTTCCGACTGCCGTCTCTGTGCGCCGCGCTTTGCCGCGACGGCGACCCGGCACAGCCCGCGCCCCGTCGCCTGGTTCCGGCCCGGCGCGCGCATCCTGGTCGTCGGCCAGGCGCCGGGCATGCGCGTGCATCTGGCCGGGCGGCCCTTTGCCGACCGTTCGGGCGACCGGCTGCGCGACTGGATGGGCGTGTCCGAGGCCGAGTTCTATGACCGCGCGCGCATCGCCATCGTGCCGATGGCCTTCTGCTTTCCCGGCTATGACGCCAAGGGTGCTGACCTGCCGCCGCCGCCGATCTGTGCGCAGACCTGGCGCGCGCGCGTCATGGCCGAGCTGCGGCCCGACCTGACGCTGCTGGTCGGCGGCCATGCGCAGCGCTGGCACCTGCGGGCCGCGGCGCGCGGCGGGGTGACGGCGACCGTCGCCGGCTGGCGCGATCATGCGCCGCACATCTTCCCCTTGCCTCATCCGTCCTGGCGCAATACCGGCTGGCTGCGGCGCAATCCCTGGTTCCAGGCCGAGCTGCTGCCGGAATTGCGCGCCGCCGTTGCCGCCCTGTTGAGAGAAGCCGATGACCCCGCTGGATGAGCTTTGCCAGGTTCCCTTTCACGAGGCCGATGCGCCCGCCCGGTCGCGCATCCTGTCGCGCCTGGCCGATACCGAGCTTTTCGTCGCGCTGTTGGCCGAGCCGGCCGACGACCGCGCCGAATTGCGGCTGTTCGACCTGCCCGAGGGCCGCTTTGCCCTGGCCTGCGACCGCGAGGAGCGGCTGGCCGGTTTCGTCGGCGGTCCCGTCGCCTATCTTGCCCTGCCGGGCCGCGTGCTTGCCGCCGCCCTGGCCGAGGAGGGGCGGGGCCTGCTGGTCAATCCGGGCCATGGCTCGCAGCTGATGCTGGATGCCGGGGTGCTGGCCTGGCTGGTGCGGGCGCTCGAGGCGCGGCCCAGCATGGCGCCGGACGAGGCCGCGCGGCGCCTGGGCGCGCCCTCGCCCCAGGCGGTGGCGCTCTTGGCCGAGCCCCTGGCGCAGCGGCTGGGCGACATGGCCGGGCTGGTCGGCCGCCTGGCCCTGGTCGCCGCCGAATGGCGCGACGGGCGGCAGGGCCATGCGCTGATCCTGTCGGGCGTCGAGCCGGCGCATCAGGCCGCGGTGGCCAAGGCCCTGGCGGAGTTGCTGGCCTTCCTGCCCGAACTGCCCGGCGGCGTGGACATCGGCTTTGCCGAGCCGGACCTGCCCGCCGGCGCGCTGATCCTGGAGCCGCCGCCCCCGCCGCCGGCGCCCGAACCGGTGCGGCGCGATCCCTCGGCCCCGCCGCGGCTGCGCTAGCAGGCAAACGAAAACCCGCCCAAGCGGGCGGGTCTTTGCGTGATCACCGGAAGTTGATCGGTCGCGAGTCAGGCGCCCCAGTGGCGGATCGGGCCGCAGTCCATATGGACGAAGTTCGAGCGCGAATATTTGCCGACCCCGCCCGCATTGCAGGCGGCCGCGGCCTTGTACATCTGCGAGACCGAGCGCGACTTCAGGCGCAGGTCCGCAGCCTTGCCCACCATGTGCAGCGAGTTGCGCGCGACGCCCGAGGATTGCGAGCGCAGCATCGCATTGGTCTTGGGCGAGCGATAGCCCGACAGCATCATGTAGGGTTCGTTGGTTTGCAGCAGCCTGTGCGAGGCTGCGGCGATGTCAACCGTGCGCGGATCGATTCCGATGGCCTGGCCCGTCCGCCAGTCGCGCATGAAGATGTTGATTTCATTCAAGGCATCCCGGATATACTTGCCTTCGACCCAGTAAACCGTGTCGATGCTTTCGCCCGTGCGCCCCGAATACATGCGAATGCGGCGGATGTCGCCGGCACCCCGCAGCAGACCGAAGGCATTGGCCATAACCGGCGCTGCTGCCACCGTGGTCGCCGCGAAGACGCCAAGGATGCCCCGACGCGAGAGAGTTTCGAACGTCATGTCAGATCGCCTGTCCTGCTTTCGTTGTTCTTGCCGTCCGTTGAAACGGCGCGGTCCGGTTTAGCCGGAACCGGTTAAGACTATGTCACCAGCGCGCGAGCGGTGGGAAGCTTTTCGTTCCAGGGGCGGCGAAGTTCTGCCATTCTCGGCGAGAATCCGCCGAAATCCGCGCGATTCGGAACCAAATCCAATGTTTCTGCGCGGCCGTGTTCACGCTGCATCAGTGATGCAACAAAAAACCCGCCTCGCTGGACCGGAATCCGCCCGGATGCGAAGATTTGCCGCAGGTGTTGAAGGGAATGTCAGGTGCGCTCTTTTGGGCTGATTCGCGTGATGGTTGTTGCGGCCGTTCTGGCCATGCCGGGGGCTGCCGCGGCCCAGGCGCTGGATGCCGCGCCCGTGGCCGCGCTTCCGGCGCCGCGGCTGAGCTTTTCCGAAAGGGAAATGCGGCTGGCCGAGCAGGTCGCCGACCATCCGGGCCTTGCGGATTTCTATGGCACGAACGGGCTGAAGCCGATCTTCGCCGGTGCCGAGGGCGCCCTGCGCCGGGCCGCGCTGATCGAGGCGCTGGGGCAGGCGGCCTCGCACGGCCTGCCGCCCGCGCGCTATCGCCAGGCCGCGCTGCGCAGGCTGGGCGGCGCCGGCGCCGATACGGTCGAGGACGAGATCCGCTTTGCCCGCGCCTTTGCCGACTGGAGCCGGGACGTGTCGGGCGGGATCCTCGATCCGCGCAAGGTCGAGCCGGGGATCAAGCGCGAGGTGCAACGCCCGCGCACCGGCGACCTGCTGCGCGCCTTTGCCGCCGCCGACGATCCGGCGGCGATGCTGGCCGCCCTGCCGCCGCAGGATCCGCGCTACGAGGCGCTGCGCCAGGCGCTTGCCCGGCAGTCGCAGCTGGTGGCGCCCGCCGATGCGCCGCCGGTGCCCGAGGGGCTGTGGCGCGAGGGGACCAGCGACGCCGCCGTCGCGGCCTTGCGCGTGCGGCTGGCCTCGGTCGGCTTTGCCGCGGCGCCCATGGGCAGCCCGCTGACCTATGACGGCGCGCTGGCGCAGGTGGTCGCCGCCTATCAGCAGGCGGCGGGGCTGCCGGCCGACGGGGTGGCCGGGCCGCGCACGGTCGCGCGGCTCAACCGCGGCACCGGCCCCGAGGCCGAGGCGATCCTGGTCGCGCTGGAGCGGATGCGCTGGATGGCCGGCCACGACCTGAACGCCCGCCACGTCTGGGTGAACCTGCCCGAGTTCAACGCCCGCATCTACGAGAACGGCCGCGAGGTCTTCGAGACCCGCGTCGTCATCGGCAAGGCCAACCAGGAATTCGAGACGCCCGAGTTCAGCGAGACGATGAAATACATGGTGGTCAACCCGCGCTGGAACGTGCCGCGCTCGATCACCGTCAAGGAATACCTGCCGCGGCTGCAGGCCAACCGCCACGCGGTTTCCCATCTGGACGTGGTGGACGGGGCCGGCAACGTCATCCCGCGCGACCGCATCGACTTTCGCAAATACAGCGCCAAGACCTTTCCCTATCGCATGCGGCAGAAACCCAGCGACGACAATGCGCTGGGGCAGGTCAAGTTCATGTTCCCCAACCCCTGGAACATCTATCTGCACGATACCCCGACCAAGCACCTGTTCAACCAGTCGAGCCGCGCCTATTCGCATGGCTGCATCCGCGTCGGCCGCCCCGTCGACCTGGCGCATGAGCTGCTGAAGGGCCAGGTCGAAAGCCCCGAGGCGGTCTTTGCCAAGGCGCTGAAATCCGGGCGCGAGACCTATCTGAACCTGCACCCGCCGGTGCCGGTGCATCTGGTCTATTTCACCGCCTTCCCCGACGAGACCGGCCAGATCCGCCGCTTTCCCGACATCTATGGCCGCGACGCGCTGATCCATGCCGCCCTGGCCAAGGCCGGGCTGGATTCCGCCGGCCCGGATGAATAGATGAACCCCAAGCAAAGGGGAGTCGCATGACATTGACCATCGCTGAACTGGCCCGCGCACTCGATGCCCGCCTCTGGGGCGACGGCAGCCTGCTCGTCAACGGTGCGGCCGAGGCCGGCCAGGCGCGCGAGGACCAGATCGCGCTCGCCACCTCGCCCGCCTATGCCGAGAAGCTGGCGCCGGGCGGCATGGCGCTGCTGGCCGAGGGGGCCGACCCCGAGGCGCTGGGGCTGCGCGCCGCCATCCTGGTCGGCCGGCCGCGGCTGGCCATGGCCGGGCTGACCCGCGCCTTCGATCCCGGCCCCGGCATCGCCCCCGGCATCCATCCCAGCGCGGTGATCGACCCGACGGCCGAACTGCCCGAGGATGCCGCTATCGGCCCCTTCGTGGTCATCGGGGCGCGGGTGCGGATCGGGGCGGGGGCGCGCATCGCCTCGCATGTCTCGATCGGCGCGGATACGGTGATCGGCCGCGACGCGCTGATCCATCCCGGCGTGCGCATCGCCCATGGCGTGACCATCGGCCACCGGGTGATCCTGAACCCCGGCGTCTCGCTGGGCGCGGACGGGTTTTCCTTCGTCACCCCCGAGAAATCGGGGGTCGAGGAGATCCGGCAGTCCCTGGGCGAGCGGGCCGAGATCCGCCAGCAGCACTGGACCCGCATCCATTCGCTGGGCGGGGTCGAGATCGGCGACGATGTCGAGATCGGCGCCAATTCCACCGTGGACCGCGGCACCATCCGCGCCACCCGCATCGGCCGCGGCACCAAGATCGACAACCTGGTGCAGGTCGGCCATAATTGCCTGGTGGGCGAGGATTGCCTGCTTTGCGGCCTGGTCGGCATCGCCGGCTCGGCCCGGATCGGCAACCGCGTGGTGCTGGGCGGGCAGGTCGGGGTCTCGGACAATATCTTCGTCGGCGACGACGTGATCGCCGGCGGCGCGACCAAGATCTTCACCAACGCCCCCGCCGGCCGGGTGCTGCTGGGTAGCCCGGCGGTCAAGATGGAGGCCCATGTCGAGGCGCAGAAGAACATCCGCCGCCTGCCACGGCTTTACGCGCAAGTGGCCGAGCTTCGCGAAACTGTTAAGAAACTGCTCGACAAGGGCGGCGTGGAATAGCATTCCCGCATGTAATCGCCCCTGACCGGGACAGAACGGAGGCCGAGATGACAGAAATCCGCGATCGCATCATCCAGATCGTCGCAGAACAGGCGATGCTGGATCCGTCCGAACTGAAGCTCGAGATGTCGCCGCAAGACATCGGCATCGACAGCCTGGGCCTGGTCGAATCCATCTTTGCCATCGAGGAAGCCTTCGACATCTCGGTGCCCTTCAACGCCAACGAGCCCGAGAAATCCGACTTCGACATCTCGACCCTCGGCGCCATCATTGCCGCCGTGGAAAAGCTGGTCGCTGAAAAGGCATGAACGCCAAGAGGACCAAGGGCGAGAAAACGCCCAAATCCGAACGCAAGCCCGGCAAGGTCAAGGGCAAGGTCAAGAACGCGACCAAGATCGCCCGCACCATGCTGGGCCGCGTCATCATGGGGCGGCATGCCAACGGCATGCGCCGCGTCGCCATCACCGGCATGGGCACGGTCAACGCGCTTGGCCGCGACGTGCCCTCGACGCTGGAGGCCATGCGCGAGGGGCGCTGCGGCATCGGCCCGCTGGAGTTCCGCGACGTCGAGCGGCTGGCGATCCGCATCGGCGGCCAGGTCCGCGACTGGGAGGCCGAGACCTATTTCAACCGCCAGCAGATCGTCCTCTACGACAAGTTCACCCAGTTCACCCTGCTGGCCGCGCGCGAGGCGGTGGCGCAATCCGGGCTGGTCTTCGAGGGCGAGCTGGGCCTGCGCTCGGGCGTGGTGCTGGGCACCGCTGCCGGCGGCATGAACACCTGGGACGAGAATTACCGCACCGTCTATGAAGAGGGGAAGAACCGCGTCCATCCCTTCGTCGTGCCCAGGCTGATGAACAACGCGGCCTGTTCGCATCTGAGCATGGAATACGGGCTGCTGGGCCCCAGCTTCACCGTGGCCACCGCCTGCGCCAGTTCCAACCACGCCATGGGCCTGGCCTTCAACATGGTGCGCTCGGGCGCCGCGACCGTCATGCTGACCGGCGGGTCCGAGGCGATGCTGTGCTTCGGCGGCGTCAAGGCCTGGGAAGGGCTGCGCGTCATGTCCAAGGACGCCTGCCGCCCGTTCTCGGCCACCCGCAACGGCATGGTGCAGGGCGAGGGGGCCGGCGTCTTCGTCTTCGAGGATTGGGAACACGCGGTCGCCCGCGGCGCCGACATCCTGGCCGAGGTGGTGGGCTTTTCCATGTCGGCCGATGCGCAGGACATCGTCATGCCCTCGGCCATCGGCGCCGAGCGCACCATCACCGGCGCCATGCTGGACGCGCATATGCGCCCCGAGGAGGTCGGCTATATCAACGCCCATGGCACCGGCACGGCGGCGAACGACAAGACGGAATGCGCCGCTGTGGCCCATGCCTTCGGCCATCACGCCGACCGGCTGATGATCTCGTCCACCAAGTCCATGCACGGCCACCTGATCGGCGGCACCGGCGCGGTCGAACTGCTGGCCTGCATCATGGCGCTGCGCGACGGCGTCATCGCGCCCACCATCGGCTATGAGGAGCCGGACCCGGAATGCGCGCTGGACGTGGTGCCGAACGAGGCGCGCGAGGCCAGGGTCGAGGCGGTGCTGTCCAACGCCTTCGCCTTCGGCGGGCTGAACGCGGTGATCGCGCTGCGCAAGGCCTAGGTCGGGTGCCGCCCGCCGCAGGTGGGGCGGGCGGGTCAGGCCGCCCTAGCGTGCCACTTCGCGCGGGCGCAGCATCAGCCACAGGAGCGCACCGCCCGCCAGCACCAGGAAGGGCAGCATGGCCAGGTTGACCGCGCTCCACCCCGCCTGGGCCGAGCCGCCCATGCAATTCATCAGCCCGCCCGAGGACAGCGAGGCCAGGAACACCCCGCCGAAGACGATGGCGTCGTTCAGGCCCTGCACCCGCTCGCGCTCCTCGGGGCGATAGGCGCGGGTCAGCATGGCGGTGGCGCCGATATAGCCGAAGTTCCAGCCGAGCCCGAGCAGGATCATGGCGATGTAGAAATGCGCCAGGTCCACCCCCGACAGCGCCACCGCCCCGGCGCCCGCCAGGATCGCCAGGCCGACCATGACGATGCGGGTGGCGCCGAAGCGGGCGATCAGGTGGCCGGTGAAGAACGAGGGCGCGAACATCGCCAGCACATGGCCCGAGACGATGTTGGCCGCATCCGCGGTGGCAAAGCCGCAGCCCACCACCGCCAGCGGCGCCGAGGTCATCACCAGGTTCATCAGCGCATAGGAGACCATGCCGCAGATCATCGCCACGGCGATCTGCGGCACGCGCAGAAGCTCGCCCAGCGGCCGGCCCTGGGAATGGCCCTGGGCAGGGGCGGGCGGGCGCGGAATGTCGAGAAAGGCGAAAAGCACCGGGCCCAGCAGGTTCAGCCCGATGATCGCGGCATAGGTGGCCAGGAAGGGGATGGCGGTCACTTCCGCCGTCCAGCGCACCAGCAGCGGGCCGGTGAAGGCGGCGGCCAGCCCGCCCGCCAGCACCCAGGAGATGGCGCGCGACTGGAACTCGGGCGGGGCGCAATCGGTGGCGGCGAAGCGGAAGAATCCCTGCGCCGCCATGTAGACCCCGGTAAAGAGCGCGCTGGCGGTGAACAGCCAGAAATTGCCGCTGGCCAGGGCATAGGCGGCGATGGCCGCCCCAAGCGCCGCCGAGCCGCAGGACAGAAGGAACCCCGCCCGCCGCCCGTGCCGGCGCATGAAGCCCGAAAGCGGCCGGGCCGACAGCGCCGAGCCCAGGATCATCATCGACAGCGGCAGGGTGGCGATGCAGGGGTTCGGGGTCAGCATCTGGCCGGCCAGCCCGCCGACGATGAAGATCATCGACATCTGCGCCCCGAGCAGCGCCTGCGCCAGCAACAGCACGATGACATTGCGCCAGGCGCGGCGCATCGGGTCTGCCTCGGCCAGGGTCATCGCCATGGCGGGTCTAGCGCAGCGTGCGCGCGTCGCGGGCGCGGGTCTCGATCGCCGCCCAGTCGCTGGCGGCGACATCGGCGTCGGGCGCGATCCAGCTGCCGCCGACGCAGACCACGTTCGGCAGGGCCAGGTAGTCGGGGGCGTTCTGCAAGGTCACGCCGCCGGTCGGGCAGAAGCTGACCTGCGGCAGCGGACCGGCCAGGGATTTCAGCGATTTCGCCCCGCCCGCCGCCTCGGCCGGGAAGAATTTCAGCATGGAATAGCCCAGTTCCATCGCCCGCATCACCTCGGAGGCGGTGACGGCGCCGGGCAGGAGCGGCAGGCCGATCTCCTCGCAGGCCCGCGCCAGCCGCTCGGTCAGGCCGGGCGAGACGGCGAAGCTGGCGCCGGCGTCCCTGGCCCGCTTCGCATCGTCCGGGGTCAGTACGGTGCCGGCGCCGACATGGCCGCCGGGCACCTTGGCCATCGCGCGGATCACATCGAGCGCGGCGGGGGTGCGCAGCGTCACCTCGAGCACCGGCAGGCCGCCGGCGACCAGCGCCGTCGCCAGCCCCTCGGCGCGGGTCGCATCGCCGACGACCAGGACAGGGATCACCGGGGCGAGTTCGCAAAGCGCGCGGGTGTTCCGGGATTGCTGTTCGGGGGTCATGGCGGGCCTCGTTCTTGCGGAAATCTCGCGGCAGGTTGCGCTTTTCCGCGCCGCTGCGCAAGGGTTCGTGTTAGCGTTAACTTGCCGCGGGCGGGGTGGGCCGGCGCAGGACAGGGGGCTGTCCGCCCCCTCTTGCGGCGCAAGGCCGCAATTCACCCCCGAGGGTATTTCGGCAACGGAGAAAGGCTTCAGCCGCCGAAACTGCTGCGCCCGCCCGAGCGGGCGGTGGCCGAGGCGCCGAAGCCGCCGCGCTGGCTGACCTGGGCCGCGCTCATCGGCGGCTTGCCGATGGTCGAGGGCGCACGCTGGAAGGCTGCCGCCGGCACCTTGCCCGCGCCGCGGTTGCTGGCGAAGCTCTGGTCGCCCTTGGGCGTGGAATAGCGCCCGTCGGCCGTGTTCACCATCGGCTGCGAGAAGATGCCGCCGCCGCGCGACAGCATCGAGCCCATCATGTAGCCCACCAGCAGCGGCATGAAGGAAAACCCGCCGCCCGAGCCCTGCGCCTGCTGTTCCTGGGCCGGGTCGCCGCCGCAATTGCCCACGCCATGTTCCTGTTCGCACAGCTCCTTGGATTCGTAGCGCGGCGCGGTTTCCAGGAATTCCTGCTGGGCGGCGGCGAAGTTCTGGCGGCAGTCCTCTTCGGTGAACCACAGGGTTTCCTGCTTGCTGGCGGCGATGCAGCTTTCCAGGTCGGGAAAGCTTTGCGCGTCCATGCGGTCGTCCTCGCAGGCGGCCAGCGCCAGGGTCGCGGTTCCGGCCAGCACTAGCGCGACATGGCGCGAGCGTTTGCGGGGGAGGCGGTCGGTCATGGTCAGCCCTCGATGAAATGCGGCTTGAAGCGCGACAGGTTGTGGGTGATGGGCGAGCGGTCCTCGCGCAGGCCGAGCCCGCAGCAGGTCTCGCCCACGATCCAGGCGCCCAGCACCGGGTGGAAGCCGCCGAAATCCGGCAGCCGGGCCAGGCCCTGCACGATCATCGGGTGATGCGAATAGCTGTCGTCGCCGGTGCGCGCCACCTCGCGGCCCGCTTCGCGGATCACCACGCCCGCGCCCTCGCGCGAGAAGATCGGCTTGGTCACATGGCCCTGGGCCAGGGTTTCGCGCGCGGCCTCGAAGGCCGGGGCCAGCTCGGGGGCGGGGCTGCCGCCCGCCATCGCCTCCTCGACGTCGGCCAGGAAGAAGGCGGGCAGCAGGTTCGGGTGGCCGGGGAACATCTGCCATAGGAGCGGCAGGATGCCCTTGTTCGACAGCACCGCCTTCCAGGGCGGCTCGATGAAGCGGGTGCCGGAGCCTTGCAGGTGCCGGGCGAAGTCGTCGCGCAGCATGTCCTCCCAGGGGTAGAGCTTGAAGAGCGTGCCGATGACGCGGGACTGGTCGTCGGCGAATTGCCCCTCCTCGGTCAGGCCGATCTGGGAAAGCGCGGTGAAATGCGCGCCCAGGCCCGCCTCGCGCGCGGCCCAGGCCAGGGTCTCGACGGTGGCGTAATCCTCGGGGTTGTCGGGATCGGCGGTGAAATGCACCTCTTCGCCGTCGGTGCAGATCTGCGTCCAGCGCGCCACGATCGCCTCGTGGATGCTGTTGAACTGGTCGGCATCGGCATCCAGCACCCCCGCCGCCCGCTGCTGTTCGAACCAGAGCCATTGGAAGCTGGCGGATTCGTAGAGCGATGTCGGGGTGTCGGCGTTGTATTCCAGCAGCTTCGCGGGGCCATGGCCGTCATAGGCCAGGTCCATGCGGCCGTAAAGCTCGGGCTCGCCCCGCGCCCAGCTGGCGGCGACCAGATCCCAATGCTCGCGCGGGATGTCGAGCCGGGTCAGCCAGGATTCGTCGCGGACGGCGCGGTCCACCGCCTCGCGGCAGAGCGCGTGCAGTTCCGTCGCGGGGGCCTCGATGTCCTCTTCGACCTGGCGCAGGGTGAAGCGATAGGCGCTGGTTTCGTCCCAATAGGGCTCGCCGCCCATGTCGGCGAAGCTGAAGCCCAGCTTCTCGGCCTCGTCGCGCCAGCCGGGTCGCTCGGGAAGGGTGCGTTTTTCCATGGTCTCTCCTTCCGCCCGAGATAGGACGGGGCGGCGCCCCGGCGCAAGCCTGCGCCGCGATTTTCTGGCCGGGCGGGTCGGTGCATCGGCCGCCCTTCGCCCCCCGGCAGGCCGGGTTTCACGCGGGGCTTGCGGCAGGGCCGGCTTCGCGCCAAGCTGCTACCATTCCAGCCCCGCGAGCGACGGGGCGCGACAACAGGGATGATCCGTCATGCAGAACCGTTTCCCGCTTCGCGCGCTCATGCTGGCCTCGGCCGTGGCCTTGGCGCCGGCCGGTGCCGCCTGGGCCGAGACCCCCGCCGATACGCTGGTGATCGCTCATCAGATCGACGACATCATCAGCCTGGACCCCGGCCAGAGCTTCGAGTTCTCGGGCCAGGACGTGGTCAGGAACCTTTACGACCGGCTGGTCGATATCGACCCGCTGGACCTGGCGGCGGGCATCAAGCCCAGCCTGGCCGAAAGCTGGGAGGTCAGCGAGGACGGCAAGACCATCACGCTGACCATGCGCGAGGGGGTGAAGTTCCATTCCGGCAACCCGGTCCGGGCCGAGGATGCCGCCTGGTCGCTGCAACGCGCCGTCAAGCTGAACAAGTCGCCCGCCTTCATCCTGAACCAGTTCGGCTTCACCGCCGAGAACGTGGACGAGCGCGTGACCTTCGACGGCAACAGGCTGGTGCTGCAACTCGACCAGCCCTATGCGCAAAGCTACGTGCTGAACTGCCTGGCCTCGGAGGTCGGCTCGGTCGTGGACAAGGAAACCGTGATGGCCCATGCCGAGGGCGAGGATTTCGGCAATGCCTGGCTGTCCACCAACGATGCGGGTTCGGGGCCCTTCACCCTGGCCACATGGCGGCCGAACGAGGCGGTGCAGCTGACCGCCAATCCCGATTACTGGCAGGGCGCCCCGGCATTGGCGCGGGTGATCGTGCGCCATGTCCAGGAAAGCAGCGCGCAACGGCTGCTGCTGGAGCAGGGCGACGTGGACGTGGCCCGCAACCTGACGCCGACCGATGTCGAGGGCATCGCCGGCAACGACAGGCTGAAGGTGATGGACGAGCTGCGCGGCCGCATCCTCTACATGGGGCTGAGCCAGAAGGATCCCCTGCTGTCCCGCCCCGAGATGGTCGAGGCGATGAAATACCTGATCGACTATGCGGGCATGGAATCGAGCTTCCTCAAGGGCCAGTGGAAGGTGCATCAGAACTTCCTGCCCGAGGGCTACCTGGGCGCCTCGGACGAGAACCCCTGGACCCATGACATCGAGAAGGCCCGCCAGATCCTGACCGATGCCGGCATCACCTCGGGCACGGTCAGGACCATCGTGCGCGACATCCGCGAATATGTCGACGCCGCCCAGACCCTGCAGGCCGCCATGGCGCAGGTCGGGCTGACGCTGGAGATCCAGCAGATGACCGGGGCGCAGGTGCTGGACGCCTATCGCGCGCGCCAGGTGCCGATCTTCATCGGCGAATGGGGGCCGGATTACGCCGATCCGCATACCAATGCCTCGACCTTCGCCCATAACCCGAACAATGCCGACGATGCCGGCCTGTCGCAGCTGGCATGGCGCAACAGCTGGGCGGTGCCCGACGAGATGAACCGCGCCGTCGAGGCCGCCACGCTGGAGGGCGACACCGACAAGCGGGTGCAGATGTATCTGGACATCCAGAGCCAGTATCGCGAGATCGCGCCGATCATCCCGATGTTCCAGAAGATCGAGCAGGTGGCGATGCAGCAGAACGTCCAGAACTGGACCTCGGGCGGCTCGGTCAGCTCGGTCCTCTATCGCCAGGTGACGAAGGAATAGGGCGTGGTCCAGCCCGACATGCTGGACCAGCCGGGGCGGGACGGGCCGCCCCCCGCCGCCGGCGCGCCGTCGGGGCGCGCCATGCGGCTGGGCCGTCGCTTCGCCGGCGTGGCCCTGTCGCTGGTGCTGACGCTGCTGGGCCTTTTGCTCGTCACCTTCGTCATCGGCCGCATCATGCCGATCGACCCGGTGCTGAAGGTGGTGGGCGAGCGCGCGACCCAGGCGCAATATGACGCGGCCTACCAGGCCATGGGGCTGGACAAGCCGATCTGGCAGCAGTTCCTGCGCTACATGGCCGAGGTGCTGCGCGGCGATTTCGGCCGCTCGATCTCGACCGGCCATGCGGTGGCGCAGGACTTGCGGCGGGTGTTCCCGGCCACGCTGGAGCTGGCGACGCTGGGCACGCTGATCGGCGTGCTGGTCGGCGTGCCGCTGGGCGTGGTCGCCGCCGCGCGCCGGGGCGGCTGGATCGACCAGGTCGCCCGCGTGGTGGCGCTGGTGGGCTATTCCATGCCGATCTTCTGGCTGGGGCTGATGGGCCTTCTGCTGTTCTACGGCATCCTCGGCTGGGTCGGCGGGCCGGGACGGCAGGGCATCGTCTACGACGGCATGGTGCCCACCGTCACCGGGCTGATCCTGGTCGACAGCCTGGTCGCCGGCGACTGGGCCGCCTTCCGCGACGCCTTCAGCCATATCGTGCTGCCGGCCGGCCTTCTGGGCTATTTCAGCCTTGCCTATATCAGCCGCATGACCCGCAGCTTCATGCTGGAGCAGCTTTCGGCGGAATATGTCGTCACCGCCCGCGTCAAGGGCCTGTCCGAGCGCCGGGTGATCTGGGGCCATGCCTTCCGCAACATCCTGGTGCCGCTGGTCACGGTGATCGCGCTGAGCTTCGGCTCGCTGCTGGAAGGCTCGGTGCTGACCGAGATCGTGTTCTCCTGGCCCGGCATCGGCCAGTATATCACCAAGGCGCTGCTGGCCGGCGACATGAACGCGGTGCTGGGCGGGACCGTGGTGGTCGGCACCTGCTTCGTGGCGCTGAACCTGCTTTCCGACATCCTCTACCGCCTGCTGGACCCGAGGGCGACATGACCCGGACCACCCGCGCATGGCTGCTTTCGGACGCGCCGCAGACAAGGCGGCAGGCCCGGCTCGGGGCGCTCTACCAGGGCTGGCTGACCTTTCGCGCCAACCGGCTGGCGATGGTCGGGCTCGCGATCCTGGTCCTGCTGGTGCTGGTCGCGGGTTTCGCGCCCTGGATCGCGCCGCAAAACCCCTATGCGCAGAACCTGGCCCAGCGGTTGCAGCCGCCCTCCGCGCAGCATTGGCTGGGCACGGATGCGCTGGGGCGGGACATCCTGTCGCGGCTGATCTTCGGTTCGCGGGTGACGCTGTTCATCGTCGGCACCGTGGCGCTGATCGCGCCGGTGATCGGGCTTTTCGTCGGCACGGTGGCGGGCTTCGCCGGCGGCTGGGTCGACCAGGTGCTGATGCGCGTCACCGACATCTTCCTGGCCTTCCCCAAGCTGATCCTGGCCCTGGCCTTCGTCGCCGCCCTCGGCCCCGGCATCGGCAATGCGGTGCTGGCGCTGGCCATCACCTCATGGCCGCCCTATGCGCGGCTCGCGCGGGCCGAGACGCTGACCATCCGCCGCGCCGACTATATCGCCGCCGCCCGGCTGCAGGGCGCGGGGCCCTTGCGGCTGCTGATCGGCCATGTCTGGCCGCTCTGCGTCAGCTCGCTGATCGTGCGGGTGGCGCTCGACATGGCGGGGATCATCCTCTCGGCCGCGGGCCTGGGCTTCCTGGGCCTCGGCGCGCAGCCGCCGATGCCGGAATGGGGGGCGATGATCTCGGACGGGCGCAGCTATATCCTGGATTTCTGGTGGGTCGCGGCCATGCCCGGCCTGGCGATCTTCGTCGTGTCCCTGGCCTTCAACCTGCTCGGCGACGGGCTGCGCGACGTGCTGGACCCCAGGGGAGGCCGGGAATGACGCCGCTGCTTTCGGTCCGGAACCTGCGCGTCGCCTTCCCGACCCGCTCGGGCCTGTTCGAGGCGGTGCGCGGCGTCAGCTTCGAGCTGGGCCGCGAGCGGCTGGGCGTGGTCGGCGAAAGCGGCTCGGGCAAGACCATGACCGGCCGTGCCATCCTCGGCCTGGTGCGTCCGCCGGGGCGGGTCGATGCCGACCGCATGGCGCTTGGCGGCGAATCGATCCTGAACCTGCCCGAGCGGCGGATGCGCCGCCTGCGCGGCGCGCGCATCAGCATGGTGATGCAGGATCCCAAGTTCAGCCTGAACCCGGTGATGACCGTCGGCCGCCAGATCGTCGAGGGCTACCGGCTGCACACGGGCGTCAGCCGCGCCCAGGCCCGCGACAAGGCGCTGGAAATGCTCGCCGCCGTGCAGATCCGCGACCCCGAACGGGTGTTTCACGCCTATCCGCACGAGGTCTCGGGCGGCATGGGCCAGCGCATCATGATCGCGATGATGCTGGCCCCCGACCCCGAGATCCTGATCGCGGACGAACCCACCTCGGCGCTGGACGTCTCGGTCAGGAACGGGGTGCTGCGCATCCTGGACCGGCTGGTGCGCACACGCGGCATGGGGCTGATCTTCATCAGCCACGACCTGAACCTGGTGGCGCAATTCTGCGACCGCGTCCTGATCATGTATGCCGGCCGCGTGGTCGAGGAACTGCCCGCGCGCGATCTGCACGCCGCCCGCCACCCCTATACCCAGGGCCTGCTGAACAGCCTGCCGCGCCTCGACCGCCCGGTGGAACGGCTCGCGGTCCTGCAAAGGCAGGCGGGCTGGCGCGACGCCCCGCCCGAGGGCGCGGCATGATGCGGCTTCTTCGTTCCCCAAATACCCATCCGCCCCGGTGCAACCCATGCTGACGGTCGAGGATCTGGACGTCTGGTTCGGCCATCCGCCCGAGCGCGTCGATGCGGTGAAATCCGCCAGCTTCGCCGTCCGGCCGGGCGAAAGCTTCGGCCTCGTCGGCGAAAGCGGCTCGGGCAAGTCCACGATCCTGCGCGCCATCGCCGGGCTTGTCGACAGCTGGTCGGGCCGCATCGAGGTCGCGGGCGAAGCCGTCGCCGGCCGCCGCCGCTCGCGCGGCTTCCACAAGACCGTGCAGATGGTGTTCCAGGATCCCTATGCCAGCCTGCATCCGCGCCATTCCGTGGACCGGGTGCTGTCGGAAACCCTGCGCCTGCAGGGCATGGACCGGATCGACGCCCGCATCGCCCGGCTTCTGGACCAGGTCGGGCTGGGGCAGGGCTTCCGCTTCCGCTATCCGCACCAGCTGTCGGGCGGCCAGCGCCAGCGCGTCGCCATCGCCCGCGCGCTCGCCGCCGAGCCCAGGCTCCTCTTGCTCGACGAGCCGACCTCGGCGCTCGATGTCAGCGTGCAGGCCGAGATCCTGAACCTGCTTGCCGACATCCGGGCCGAGCGGCGGCTGAGCTATGTCCTGGTCAGCCACGACCTGGCGGTGGTGGCGCATATGTGCGACCGGCTGGCGGTGATGCGCGCGGGCCGGATCGTCGAGGAAATGGACGCCGCCAGCCTGCGCGCGGGCGCGGCGCAGGGCGATTACGCCCGCGCGCTGATCGCCGCCAGCGCCGGCTATGTCCGCGAAGCCTAGCACTACTTTGGCAGAAGTCTGTTGAGCATTTTTCGCCACTTCCTACGGCAGTGGGGACAGTTGGGCGGCGGCTGACTGAGCTGGATCAAGATCGTCTGTCTGATAGCTGGTAGGCTCGGTTGCGGCGGGGCAGCTGGGGCCCTGTTTTTTCCGACCCGCTGCCTTCAGGCGTCGGGCTTGCAGGAAGGCGAACGCGATCATGGTCATGAGCGCATGTCGGTGCAGGCCCTGCCATGATCGGCCCTCGAAGTGGTCAAGGCCCAACTCTTCCTTGAGCTGCTGATGGGCTTGCTCACAGACCCAACGGGCCTTGATGGCCCCGGCCAGTTTCTTGAGCGGTGTGTCGGCCGGCAGGTTGCTGAGGTCGTATTTGCGCTCGCCGGTGGAACGGTGCTCGCCGACCAGCCAGACCTCCTCGCCGGGCAGATGCTGCTGGCCAAGATTGCCAATGCGCTGCGGCGGTCCGCAGGCCAACGCGGACGCGCATGGCAGCGAACCGGGCTGAGAGCTTGCCTTTCGTGCCGCGCCGCCAACTCACGGCCTGCCCCTTCGCATTCTCAAGTATCCTGCGCCGGACGAGATGGGACATCGGGGACATGGTTCTTACGCGGTCGCCCGCGCCCGGCGACCGGGAAGATCAGGGTAACGTTGGCCGAGTAGAGCTTCTGCTTGTGAGGGATGCCCACGGCCCAGATCAGTCCACGCTCGGTGAGCGCCTGCCGGAACGGGCCAGACAGGCCATAGCCGGCGTCGGCCAGGATGCCGCCAAAGCACGCACCTGCGCTGCGCACACGGTCGATCTCGGCCAATGCGATCTCCGGCTTGGTACGGTAGGTGCGCGCCTCGTCAGGAACCTTTGCCCGATCCATGCGCGCCGTATCACTGGTCCAGCTCTCGGGCAGAAACAGCCGAAGCCCGATCATCACGGGCACTTCGCCTGATGCCAGCGTCACCGACACAAGGGTCTGGCAGTTGGCGTTCTTGCCGAGCGCCGACGCGTACTGCGGTGCTACCCCAACTGAGGCACGCCCCTTCTTGGGTAACGCGGTATCATCAATAATCAGCCAAGCATCGCTGCCACCAACCAAGGCGTCTGCCTGCTGGCACAGTTCCTTCTCCAGCGGCGCGCTGGCCCACAGCGCGGCACCAATAAAATGATGACGTTGGTCATAACCAATCCCGGGCGAACGCATCGCCATGGGCTGCACGCTCTTGCGATCGCCAGGACCAATCAGCCCCTCAACGCAAGCCGGACACATCCGCGCCCGGCGCCGGTCGCCCAATGTTGCCACAAAGGGACGAAGCCACTCCGTCAGATCGTCCCGTCGATCATCCGCCATCGCCAGCCTCCACAAGCTGGCACTCTATGAATCACCGCAAGTGACTCTTGGGAATCCTGAAAATGCACTTCTGCCAAAGTAGTGCTAGACCGCCACGCCGAAGATCTTGCCGATGCCGGCGGTGGCTGCCAGCGCCAGGGTTCCGCCCGCCGTCACCCGCAGCACCGCCCGGCCGGGCGGGGCGCCGCCGGCCCAGGCCCCCAGCGCGCCCAGCGTCCCCAGTGCGACCAGCACCGCGACCAGCACGCTGGCGACGACCTGGCCGCCGGGCGCGAACACCGCCGCCAAGAGCGGCACCGACGCCGCGGTGCTGAAGGTCGCGGCCGAGGCCAGCGCCGCTTGCAGCGGGTTCGCGTTCGACGCCTCGCTGAGCCCCAGCTCGTCGCGGACATGGGCGGCCAGCGCATCATGCTCGGTCACTTCGCGCGCGGCCTGCAGGGCGGTGCCGGGGCTCATGCCGCGCGTTTCGTAGATGGCGGCCAGCTCGTGCAGCTCCGCCTCGGGCATCTCGCGCAGGGCCGTGCGTTCGCGGGCGATGTCGGCGCGCTCGGTATCCGATTGCGAACTGACCGAGACATATTCGCCCATGGCCATGGACATTGCCCCCGCGACCAGCCCGGCAAGCCCGGCGATCAGGATCGCCTCGCGTCCCGGATCGGCCGCGGCGACCCCGGTGATCAGCGCGCCGGTCGAGACGATGCCGTCGTTCGCCCCCAGCACCGAGGCGCGCAGCCAGCCCAGGCGGCTGACGTAATGCGGATCGTCGGGATGGGCGCTGGGTTGCTTGCTCATGGCTGGCCTCGGCTGCTGCATCGCGGGCAGATTAACCGGCCCCGCCGGATTTGCCAGCCTTGCGTCCCGCGCCCGGCGCCGTCACGCTGCGGCCAGGCGAATCCCGCCGGACGGAGGCGACATGCTCCACGACCCGATCCTGCCGCCGCCGCGCAACCTCATCGGCGGCGCCTGGCGGCCGGCCGCCTCGGGGCGCGAGATGCCGATGATCTCGCCCCTCGATGGCCGGCCCTTCGCCGCCATCGCCGATTCCGGCCCCGAGGACGTGGATGCCGCGATCCGCGCCGCCCGCACCGCCTTCGAGGGCGACTGGGGCCGCCTGACCGCCGCCGAGCGCGGCCGGCTGATGCTGCGCCTTGCCCTGCGCATCGAGGCCGAGGCAGAGATGCTGGCGCAGCTGGAAACCCGCGACAACGGCAAGCCCATCGCCCAGTCCCGCGCCGACATGGCGGCGCTGGCGCGCTATTTCGAATATTACGGCGGCGCGGCCGACAAGCTGCATGGCGAGGTGATCCCCTTCCTGAACGGCCATGACGCCATCAGCCTGCGCGAGCCGCATGGCGTCACCGGCCATATCATCCCCTGGAACTATCCGGTGCAGATCTTCGGCCGCTCGGTCGGCGCGGCGCTGGCCATGGGCAATGCCACCGTGACCAAGCCGGCCGAGGATGCCTGCCTGACCATCCTGCGCCTGGGCGCGCTTGCGGCCGAGACCGGCTTTCCACCCGGTGCGATCAATATCGTCACCGGGCGCGGCGCGGTCGCCGGGCGGGCGCTGTCCGAACATCCCGGCGTCGATTTCATCAGCTTCACCGGCTCGCCCCAGGTCGGCCAGGCCATCGGGATCGCTGCGGCGCGCAATCACATCCCCTGCACGCTGGAACTGGGTGGCAAGTCGCCGCAGATCGTCTTCGACGACGCCGACCTCGAGGCGGCCGCGCCGGTGATCGTGGGTGCCATCGTGCAGAACGGCGGCCAGACCTGCTCGGCCGGATCGCGCGTGCTGATCCAGCGCGGCATCTGGGACCGGCTGACCGCCATGCTGGCCGAACGCTTCCGCGCGGTCGAGGCGGGCCCGGCCGAGGGCGCGCTGCTGGGCCCGCTGATCTCGGCCCGGCAGAAGGCGCGGGTCGAAGGCTACATCGCCGGGGCCGCGGCGCCGCTGATCGCCCGCGGCGCCATTGCCGGGGACGCGCCGGCGGCGGGCTTCTACGTCGCGCCGGCGCTCTTCGGCCCGGTCGATCCGGCAAGCCCGCTGGCGCAGGAGGAAATCTTCGGCCCGGTGCTGGCCGCCATCCCCTTCGACACCGAGGCCGAGGCCGTGGCCATCGCCAACGGCACCGAATACGGGCTGGTCGCCGGCATCTGGACCCGCGACGGGGACCGCCAGGCGCGCATGGCCCGCGCCATGCGCTCCGGGCAGGTCTTCATCAATGCCTATGGCGCCGGGGGCGGGATCGAGCTGCCCTTCGGCGGGCTGCGCAGATCCGGCCACGGGCGCGAAAAGGGCTTCGCCGCGCTTTACGAATTCTCGCGGCTGAAGACCGTGGTTCATCGTTTCGCATAAAGGGAGGGAAAGATCATGCGGCTGCAAGGCAAGACGGCATTGGTGACGGGCGGCGCCTCGGGCTTCGGGCGCGGCATCGCCGAAACCTTCGCGCGCGAGGGGGCGCGGGTGGCGGTGCTGGACATCGACGGCGAAGGCGCGGCGGCGGTGGCCGAAGGGATCGACGGGCTTGCGCTGGCCTGCGATGTGAGCCGGGGCGACCAGGTCCGCGCGGCGGTGGACAAGGCGCGCGAAGCCTTCGGCGCCCTCGACATCGTGGTCAACAACGCCGGCTGGACCACGCCGAACGGCCCGCTTCTGGACACCGACGAGGCGGCGTTCCGCAAGATCTACGACATCAACGTGCTGTCGATCTTTCACATGACCCATGCAGTGCTGCCGCATTGGCGGACGCGCGGGCAGGGGGTGATGATCAACGTCAGCTCGACCGCCGGCATCCGGCCGCGGCCGGGGCTGAGCTGGTACAATTCCTCGAAGGGCGCGGTGAACACCCTGACCCGCAGCCTGGCGGCGGAACTGGCGCCCGAGGGCATCCGCGTGAACGCCATTGCCCCGGTCATGGGCGAGACCGGGATGCTGGAGCGCTTCATGGGCTGCGAGGACACGCCCGAGAACCGCGCCCGCTTCCTTTCGACCATCCCGCTGGGCCGGCTGTCGAAGCCGCGCGACATCGCCAATGCGGCGCTTTACCTGGCCTCGGACGAGGCCGATTTCATCACCGGCGTCATCCTCGAGGTCGATGGCGGGCGGACGGTCTAGCCCGTCACGCCCTGTGCCCGCCGCGTGGCCACGCTGCGCCACAGGAAGGCCAGCACGAACAGCGCCGTCAGCACCAGCACGATGGTCGGTGCCGGCGCGCTGTTCAGCCAGAAGCTGGCCCAGACCCCGCTGGCCGCCCCGAATGCCGCGACGCCGACCGAGGTGGCCAGCATGGCGGACAGCCGGCGCGTCAGCAGGAAGGCCACCGCCCCCGGCGCGATCAGCAGCGCGACGGCCAGGATGATGCCGACCGAGCTGAGCATGGCGACCACCGTGGCCGAGATCATGGCGAGCAGCCCGTAGTTCAGCAGGTTGAACGCCAGCCCCGACACCCGCGCCTGCACCGGGTCGAAGGCCAGGAGCGCGAAATCGCGCCATTTCAGCACCAGCACCAGCCCGACCATGGCCGAGATGCCGCCGGCAAGGCGCAGATCCTCGGGGCCGACGCCCAGCATGTTGCCAAACAGGATATGGTCCAGGTGCAGGTCGGTCTGGATCGCGGTGTAAAGCACCACCCCCAGCCCGAACATGCCCGACATGACCACGCCCAGCACGGTGTCGGCCTTGACGCGGCTGTTGTCCTGGATCCAGCCGGTCAGGGCCGCGCAGCCCAGGCCCGCCAGGAAGGCGCCAAGGATCAGCGGCAGGCCCGCGACATAGGCCAGCACTACGCCGGGCAGCACGGCATGGCTGACCGCATCGCCCATCAGCGACCAGCCCTTGAGCACCAGAAAGCAGGACAAAAGCCCCGCCGGCAGCGCGATCATCAGCCCGATCAGCGCCGCATCGCGCATGAAGGGGAAGGAAAAGGGCATCAGCAGCCAGTCCATCACGCGGCCTCCTTCAGCGCGTCGCGGGCGCGGCGGCGGGCGGCCAGAAGCCCGTGCTTCGGCGCCAGCAGGAAGGCGGCCAGGAAGATCAGCGTCTGCAGGCAGACGATCACCCCCCCGGTCGCGCCGTCGAGGAAGAACGAGACATAGGCGCCAATGGCCGAGGTGAGCGAGCCGATCGCCACCGACAGCAGGATCAGCCGCGGAAAGCGGTCGGTCAGCAGATAGGCGGTGGCGCCCGGCGTCACCACCAGCGCCACCACCAGGAAGGCGCCGACGGTCTGCATCGCCGCCACGGTCGAGGCCGAGAGCAGGGTGAAGAACAGCACCTTCAGCGCCTGCGGGTTCAGCCCGATGGTGCGGGCATGGCTTTCGTCGAAGAACACCACCATCAGGTCGCGCCATTTCGCTGCCAGCACCAGCGCCGAGATGCCGCCGATGAGCGCCAGCTGCAGCGTGTCGCCGGGCGTGATCGCCAGGATGTTGCCCATGGTGATGGTCTGCACGGAAACCGCCATCGGGTTGAGCGAGACCATGAACAGCCCCAGCCCGAAGAAGCCGGTGAAGATCAGGCCGATGATCGCATCCTCGCGCAGGCCCGTGCGCTTGTTCAGAAACAGCATGGTCAGCGCCGCGAGCCCGCCCGACAGGAACGCCCCCAGCGCGAAGGGCAGGCCCAGCATGTAGGCCCCGGCGACGCCCGGCACGATGGAATGGGACAGCGCGTCGCCGATCAGCGACCAGCCCTTGAGCATCAGATAGGCCGACAGGAAGGCGCAGACCCCGCCGACCAGCGCCGAGACCCAGATCGCGTCGGTCATGTAGCTGTATTCGAAGGGCACCAGCAGCGTGCGGATCATTTCGGCGCCGCCTCTTCGCGGGCGCTGCGCTGCTTGTCGTCGTAAAAGACCAGCGGGCGCTCGTCGTCCGACAGCACGGTCAGGCCGCGCGGGTCGTCGTCGTCGTGCAGGTGCCGCGGCCCCAGCACGAAATGGCGCAGCACGCCGCCGAAGGCCAGCCGCAGGTTGTCGGGGGTGAATACCTCGGCCGTGGGGCCATGGGCCAGCACCGTGTTCTTCATCAGCACCACCCGGTCGCAATATTCCGGCACCGAGCCGAGGTCGTGGGTCGAGACCAGCATGACCCGCCCCTCGTCCCGCATTTCCTGCAACAGCGCGATGATGGCGGATTCGGTCTTGACGTCCACGCCGGTAAAGGGCTCGTCGAGCAGGATCACCCAGGCACCCTGCGCCAGGGCGCGGGCCAGGAAGACGCGCTTCTTCTGGCCGCCCGAAAGCTCGCCGATCTGGCGGTGGCGGAAGTCCTGCATGTTCACCCGCGCCAGCGCCTCGTCCACGGTGCGGCGATCCTCGGGCCGGGCGCGGCGCAGAAAGCCCATATGGCCGTAGCGGCCCATCATCACCACGTCCTCGACCAGCACCGGAAAGGACCAGTCCACCTCCTCGGCCTGGGGCACATAGGCGATCAGGTTGCGGCGCAGCGCCTGCGGCACGGTCAGGCCCAGCACCCGCACCTTGCCGGCGGCGGCCGGAACAAAGCCCATCAGCGCCTTGAACAGCGTGGACTTGCCCGAGCCGTTCACCCCCACCAGCGCCGTGACCGAGCCCTGCGGCACGGTGAAACTCGCGTCGCGCAGGGCGGTGAAGCCGTTGCGATAGGCCACGGTCAGGCCGGATACCTCGATGCCCAGGGTGTCACGCATCGCTCAGCGCCTCGACGATGGTTTCCGAGGTCACGCGCAGCAGGTCCAGGTAGGTCGGCACCGGCCCGCCGGCCTCGGACAGGCTGTCGACGTAAAGCACGCCGCCATAGCGCGCCCCGGTCTCGGCCGCGATCTGCCTGGCCGGGCGGTCCGAGACGGTGCTTTCTGAAAACACCACCGGGATCTTGTGCTGCCTGATCGCATCGACCACGCGGCGCACCTGCTGGGGCGTGCCCTGCGCATCGGCGTTGATCGGCCACAGGAACAGCTCGCGCAGGCCGAAATCCCGCGCCAGATAGGAAAACGCCCCCTCCGACGTCACCAGCCAGCGCCGCTCCTCGGGCAGGGCGCGGGCGGCGTCGCGCAGCGGGCCGATGGTGCGGGCGATCTCGCCCTTGTAGCGGCCGGCATTGGCGCGATAGCTGCCCTCGCCCTCGGGGTCGACCTGGGACAGGGCGGCGGCGATGTTGTCGACATAGAACAGCGCCGTGTCCAGCGCCATCCAGGCATGCGGGTTGGGCTTGCCGTCGTAATGCCCGCCCGAGATCGGCATCGGCTCGATCCCCTCGGTCAGCGTGGCCGAGGGCAGGTCGCCCAGGTTGCGCAGGAACTGTTCGAACCACAGTTCCAGGTTCATCCCGTTGCGCAGGACCAGGCTGGCGTCGCGGGCGCCGATCAGGTCGCTGGGGGTGGGTTCGTAATTGTGGATCTCGGCCCCCGGCTTGGTGATCGAGACCACCTCGGCCCGGTCCCCGGCCACGTTGCGCGCCATGTCGGCGATGATGGTGAAGGTGGTCGCCACCTTGAACTTGCCGCCCTGCGCCAGTGCCGGGGCGGAAAGGATGGCGGGAGCGGCCAGCCCGGCAAGGGCCGTGGTCAGGAATGTTCTGCGCTTCATGGTCCGATTCTTGTTCCCGTGGGCCTGGTTCTGTTGCCGTTTATCTGCGAACGATTCTCAACTGTCAAGCCAGTTGCAATTTCTTCGCATCTGGGCCAGAAAACCGCATGGAGATCGAAACCCGCGCCGAAGCCTTCGAGGCCGCGCTGCGCCGTGCCGGCGTGCGCATCACCCGCCAGCGGGCGGCGCTGTTGCGCGTGCTGGCCGGGGCCGAGGATCACCCGGACGCGACGCAGCTGCACCAGCGCGCCATGGCGGCGGGGGCGGGGGTGTCGCTGGCGACGGTCTACCGCACGCTCTCGGCGCTCGAGGCGCAGGGCGTGATCCAGAAGCTGGAGTTCGAGGGCGAACCGGCGCGGTTCGAGCCCGCCGACGGCAGCCACCACGACCACATGATCGACGTCGAGACCGGCGAGGTCATGGAATTCGTCAACGAGCGCATCGAGCGCCTGCAAGCCGAGATCGCCGCCGAGATGGGCTATGAGATCGTCCGCCACCGGCTGGAGCTTTACGTCCGGCGGCGGAGATGAGCCTGGCGGTCTTCGACAAGATCATCTCGGACCGCGGCTCGCGCTATGCGGTGGCGGGCGGGCCGGCCAGGACGCGCGCCGAGGCCGAGGCGCTGCTGGCCGAGCTGCGCCGCAACAAGCGTTTCGCCAAGGCGACCCACAACAGCTGGGCCGCGATCCTGTCGGGCGAGGCGGTGCGCGACGACGACGGCGAAAGCGGCGCCGGCCAGATCATCCTGCAGATGCTGGAGCGGGCCGGGCTGACCGACCATGTGGTGATCGTGACGCGCTGGTATGGCGGCAAGCACCTGGGCGGCGACCGCTTTCGCCATGTCGTCGATGCGGTGCGGCACTATCTGGCGCAGGTGGGGCGCTAGTCCTCGCCCTTCACGGCATGGGCTTGCAGCAGTTCCAGCGGCACGATCTCCAGCGTGCGGGCATGGGTGGCCTCCAGCACCACCTCGGGCGCGGCGAATTCCTGCGCGGCCTGCAGGAAGCGCGCGGCGCAAAGGCACCAGCGGTCGCCCGGCTTCAGCCCCGGAAAGCGGAACTCGGGCCGCGGCGTGCTGAGGTCGTTGCCCAGGTATTTCGACAGCGCCAGGAACTCGGCCGTCACCACGACGCAGACCGTGTGCCGGCCGCGATCCTCGGGGCCGGTATTGCAGCAGCCGTCGCGGAAAAATCCGGTCAGCGGCGCGGTCGAGCAGGGCGCAAGCTTGCCGCCAAGGACGTTGAGCGCGGGGTCCATGTCAGGTCTCCTTCGGCTGCCAGTCGATCCAGCGGGCATGGAAATCCGCCCGGCCGAGGCTCCATTGCCGCATCCCGCCGCCGGCCCAGAGCCGCAGGGCCAGCGCCGCGCCCTCGCCGCCGTCGGCCTCCATCGATAGATGCGCCAGGGGGCGCTCGGGGCTGGCCTGCGCGCCGGCGGCCTGCAGCGCGGCCTCGATCCGCGCGCGCGTGGCGGCGGGAAAATATTGCGCCGCAACGGTGTGATAGACAAGCCTGCCATGGTTGCAAGGTTCGGCCAGCCGGGCCGGCAGCCAGTCGCCCGCATCGCCGCGATCCACCCGCGGCGGATGGCTCCGGGCCAGGGCCAGCGCCGCCTGCATCCGCTCCAGCCGCGCGTGCTGGTCCGCCCAGATATAGGACAGAAGCCGCAGCCCGTCCCGCACCGGATCGAGCGGGTTCAGGTCCACCCCCCGCGCCGCGCCGGTCGCCAGCAGAGCATGGGCCGGGACCGCGCCGCGCCATTCCGGGGCAAGCCGGACAAGCGTCGCATTGTCTCCAATAGTCCGGTATTCATCGCCTATATCAAGATGATATAGAGGAAAGTTCAGGTTCAGTCCAGCACTCGCCCCCAGCTCCAGCAAGTCAAAGCGGCATCCGGGAAGCTCGCCGGCCAAGTGCCGGCCCGCAGCGATCAGCACCGCGGCGCGGGCGACCTCATTGGTCTGCGGCGCAAGCTCGAGCCATTCCAGCATATGCGGCTGATGCTGATGAATTGCTTCGGAAATCTTCTGGCGAAGCCATGCATCATCGCCCCCGGCATAGGCCCGCGCCAATTCCGGGTCGCGCCCGCTCAGCACCAGCGCATGCAGCGCCCCGCAAAGCCGCAGCGGCAGCGAATCGCCGCGGTGGCTGGGATCGCCGGGCCAGGTTCGCACCCGCCGCGCCAGCGCGCCGTCGCCCTCGGCCAGGACCGGCGCCAGCTGCTCGCAGACCCGGGCCGTCAGCGGCGAGCCGAGCGTGCGGCAGGCGCCCGCCTGCAAGGCGAAGGCCTCGCGCCAGGCCGTCACCGGAACCGCTCGGTCAGCGCCCTGAGCCGGTCGGAGAGGCTGGGCGGCTCGGCGGCGAGGTCGTTGGCGGGTTTCGCCGCGGGCCTTTCCGGCGATCCCTTGCGGGGGTTCTCGGCGCGGGTGCCGCTGTTGCGCGCCGGCGCCACCCGCGCCGCGACTGCGTTCATGAACCGCGCATCGTCCCCCGCCGCCAGCGCCTCCGCCCCCTCCGAGATGCCGCGCAAGAGGTCGTCCAGCCCGGCCTCTTCGGCCTTGGCGAAATCCGACAGCACATAGCCCGACACGCGGTTCTTGTCGCCGGGATGGCCGATGCCGATGCGCAGCCGGCGATAGCCCTCGCCGATATGCTGGTGCAGCGAGCGCAGTCCGTTGTGCCCGGCATGGCCGCCGCCGGTCTTAAGCCGCAGCTTGCCGGGGGCGAGGTCCAGCTCGTCATGCAGCACGGTCACGTCCTCGGGCCCGAGCTTCAGGTAGCGCATCGCCTCGCCGACCGACTGGCCCGACAGGTTCATGAAGGTTCCGGGCTTGAGCAGGGTGACGCGCGTGCCCCCCAGCCGCCCCTCGGCGATCTCGCCCTGGAAACGCGCGCGCCAGGGGGCAAAGCCGTGGTCGGCGGCGATGCGATCGACCGCCATGAAGCCCACATTGTGCCGGTTCGCGGCGTATTTCGCGCCCGGATTGCCCAGGCCGACGATCAGTTTCATGCGTTTCTCCGTCGCTCGGGCGCCAGATTACCGGCCCGGCCGGTCAGGGGCAAATTTTATCGCTCTCTTGTCCTCGGGGCCCGGCGTTACTAAGACTCTGTCAACCTTTCGCGTCTAAGAGCGGTCGAACGGGACAGGGGCCTTGGGACGAATCGCGAAACGGACAGGCCAGGCAGGGACAAAAGCAAGGACAGACATGCACGATCCGGCAGAATTCTACATGAACACCCTCGTCCCCATGGTCGTCGAACAGACCAGCCGGGGCGAACGTGCCTATGACATCTTCTCGCGCCTGCTGAAGGAAAGGATCATCTTCCTGTCCGGCCCGGTGCATGACGGCATGGCGACGCTGATCTCGGCGCAGCTGCTGTTTCTCGAGGCGGAAAACCCGACCAAGGACATCAGCATGTATATCAACAGCCCCGGCGGGCTGGTGACGGCGGGCCTGTCGATCTATGACACAATGCAATACATCAAGCCGCGCGTCTCGACGCTGGTGGTGGGGCAGGCGGCCTCGATGGGCTCGCTGCTGCTGTGCGCAGGCCAGCCGGGGCAGCGCTTCTCGCTGCCGAACAGCCGCATCATGGTCCACCAGCCCTCGGGCGGCTTCCAGGGCCAGGCGACCGACATCCTGATCCATGCGCGCGAGACCGAAAAGCTCAAGCGGCGCCTGAACGAGATCTATGTCCAGCACACCGGCCGCACGCTGGAAGAGGTCGAGGAGGCGCTGGAGCGCGACCGCTTCATGTCGCCGCAGGAGGCGAAGGATTGGGGCCTCATCGACGAGATCCTGACGGCGCGCGGCAAGGCCGAGCCGGGCCAGTGATCACGGCTGCGGGAAGCTGGCGGGGCAGGCGTTTTGGGGATTGTGACGGGCCGGGGGGGCTCGTAACATGATGGGCAACGCATGGCGTGGCCTGGCCACGTCCGGAACAGGCGGTCGTCCGGCGCTTTTGCCGGGCCTCCGGTGCTATACGAGGATGAACTGATGGCCAATCCGACCGGCGGCGACAGCAAGAACACGCTCTATTGCAGCTTCTGCGGCAAGAGCCAGCATGAGGTGCGCAAGCTGATTGCCGGTCCGACCGTGTTCATCTGCGATGAATGCGTCGAACTCTGCATGGACATCATCCGCGAGGAGACCAAGTCCTCGGCGCTGAAATCCGGCGACGGCGTGCCGACCCCGCGCGAGATCTGCAACGTGCTGGACGATTACGTGATCGGCCAGGAACATGCCAAGCGCGTGCTGTCGGTGGCCGTCCACAACCACTACAAGCGGCTGAACCACAGCTCCAAGACCGACATCGAGCTGGCCAAGTCGAACATCCTGCTGATCGGCCCGACCGGCTGCGGCAAGACGCTGCTGGCGCAGACGCTGGCGCGCATCCTGGACGTGCCCTTCACCATGGCCGACGCCACCACGCTGACCGAGGCCGGCTATGTCGGCGAGGATGTCGAGAACATCATCCTCAAGCTCCTGCAGGCCAGCGAATACAACGTCGAGCGGGCGCAGCGCGGCATCGTCTATATCGATGAGGTCGACAAGATCACCCGCAAGTCCGACAATCCCTCGATCACTCGCGACGTCTCGGGCGAGGGGGTGCAGCAGGCGCTGCTGAAGATCATGGAGGGCACGGTCGCCTCGGTGCCGCCGCAAGGCGGGCGCAAGCATCCGCAGCAGGAATTCCTGCAGGTGGACACGACCAATATCCTCTTCATCTGCGGCGGTGCCTTTGCCGGGCTGGACCGGATCATCGCGCAGCGCAACAAGGGCACGGCGATGGGCTTCGGCGCCAACGTCAAGGAGGACGACGACAAGGGCGTGGGCGAGTTGTTCAAGCAGCTCGAGCCCGAGGACCTGCTGAAATTCGGCCTGATCCCGGAATTCGTCGGCCGCCTGCCGGTCATCGCCACGCTGGGCGACCTTGACGAACAGGCGCTGATCACCATCCTGACCCAGCCCAAGAACGCGCTGGTCAAGCAGTATCAGCGGCTCTTCGACCTCGAGGGCGTGAAGCTGACCTTCACCGAGGACGCGCTGGTCGCCATCGCCCGCCGCGCCATCAAGCGCAAGACCGGCGCGCGGGGCCTGCGCTCGATCATGGAGGACATCCTGCTGGACACCATGTTCGACCTGCCCGGCATGAGCAGCGTCGAGGAGGTGGTGGTCAACGAGGAGGCGGTGGACAATCCCGCAGCCAAGCCTTTGCTGATCCACACCGATTCGAAAAAGGAAACCGCGACCGCGGGCTAGGCCCGCATCGCATAGGGGCTCGGCCGGCCGCCTTGGCGGCTGCCGATCCCGCGCCGCGGCGGGTCGGTCGGCGTGGTGCAGGCGGGGCCATGGGCGCCGCCTTTTTCGTTTACCCCTCCGCGCGCGTCCATCCGCACGGAGAACGTCTCTGTCCGGCGGGCCGCAATGGTTTGTCGGCGCGTAAGGTTTCCGGCCGCGCTCGGATCGGCTTGTCCCCGTGCGGGCTCCGCCGGGGTGAACCGCATCCAGCTGCTGGCCTGCGACTACGGCTTGCCCCTGCGCGGGCTCCGCCGGATTTCCGGCCCAACGCTATCGCGCGGCTGCGGCGCATCATCTGCCTGATCGCCTTCGGGCTGCTGTTCCTGGGAATGCTTTCAGTC
This sequence comes from Paracoccus versutus, assembly GCF_029909795.1. Lineage (NCBI taxonomy): Bacteria > Pseudomonadati > Pseudomonadota > Alphaproteobacteria > Rhodobacterales > Paracoccaceae > Paracoccus > Paracoccus versutus. The sequence continues at coordinate 1,218,688 of NZ_CP038196.1, read as the reverse complement.
ATCCTGGGGATGGCAGTTCTATTGGTGCAGCAGATCGTCAATCTGGGCCGACTGACGCTTCTGGGCTTGCTCTCCAGGCCCCAGTCAAGAGCCGAGACTCTCCATATAAGCCCCCCGACCAGGAGCAATGAGAAACCCTCCCGAGAGCAACTCGGGAGGGGGATCTCATCCCGACCTGGATCTTGGGGAAACTGGGGTGCGCTGTCCGTGGGGGGTTTCCCGGATCGCCACATCGGCCTCGGTCAGGTTCTCGGAAATGGTCGAGAACTCGCCAGCATTCAGCAGGGGAGCGATGGAAAGCCGGGCATTGGCCTCCTCCAGCGCCCTGATCCCGCCGCGATGAGCCGGCCCACCATCCGCCCCCCGGCCGCGTCGATTTGCCTTGTCCGGGCACGGCTGCGGCCAAGCGTCTCTGGACCTTCGCCGCAACTTGCGGCATATCTCGGCCACACCCGATTGATGAGGTTCGCACCCATGTCGTTTCTGCTGCGCTTTCTGACCTGGTGGAACAGCCAGACCCTGAACACCCAGGTCTGGACCAAGCTTTACGGCGAAAAGGTCGGCGAGGACGATCAGGGCAATGTCTATTACCAGTCCGGCGGCGGCAAGCGGCGCTGGGTGATCTATAACGGCGAGGCCGAGGCAAGCCGCATCTCGCCCGAATGGCACGGCTGGCTGCATCACACCTACAAGGAGCCGCCGACCGCGGCCCCGCTGCCGCACAAGACCTGGGAAAAGCCGCATGAGCCGAACCTGACCGGGACGCCTGGCGCCTATCACCCGGCGGGCTCGCTCTATCGTGCGCAGCCGGTCGAGCGGCGCGACTACGACGCCTGGCAGCCCGAGTAGGCGCATGAACACCGCCGCCGAACGGGCCGAGCTTTGGGTTGGCGCGGCGGTCCTGGCCGTGGCGGCCGGCTTCCTGGCCTGGTCCACCGCCGGCGGCAGGCTGGGGGCGCAGCTGGCGGGCGGCTATGAGCTGCGCGCGGCCTTTCCCAACGTGGACGGCATCGAGGTCGGCACCGATGTCCGCGTCGCCGGCGTCAGGGTGGGGCGGGTCTCGGCGGTTGACCTGAACCCGCAGACCTATTTCGCCGAGGCGCGGCTGCGCCTGCCCGACGGCATCCGCCTGCCCAGCGACAGCGCGGCGCTGATCCAGTCGGACGGGCTGCTGGGCGGCGCCTATATCGAATTGCAGCCGGGCGGCGCGCCCGACAACCTGGCGCCGGGCGACGAGATCGAGGATGTGCAGGGCGCGGTCAGCCTGATCTCGCTGATGATGAAATTCGTGGATGCGCAAAGCACGGACGACAGCCCATGACCGATCTTCTGACCCGCGCCTGCCTGTGCCTGCTGCTGGCCGCCAGCCCCGTCTTCGCCCAGGACGAGGAGCCGGCCGAGGACCAGCAGCTGATGATCGACCCGGCCTTCAGCGACGATCCCGATGCGGTGGTCCCCGTCGAGCCCTCGGCGGCCGAGCGGCAGCGCGCCGCCGAAGCCGCCCGCGGCCCCGAGACGGCGCGCGGCACCGGCGCGCAGCTGCGCGGCCTCGACAAGATCACCGGCCGGACGCAGGATTTTACCCTGGCCGTGGGCGAGTCGATCGCCTTTGGCCGGCTTCAGTTGAGCCTGGCGGAATGCCGCTATCCGGCGGCGGACCCGACCTCGGACGCCTATGCCGAGCTGACGATCACCGACCATCAGGCCAATGCCCGGCTGTTTGCGGGCTGGATGATCGCCTCGTCCCCGGCGCTCTCGGCGCTGGACGATCCGCGCTATGACGTCTGGGTGATTTCCTGCAACAGGGCCTGAACGCCGGGCAGGGCATGGGTAGTCAGGTCGGCCCGGACCTTTAGCGCGACCGCCAGCCGCCGGCGATATTCAAGGCGCGGGATGGCCTGGCCACCCATCGAGGCGAGATGCGGGTTCGGATATTGCGTGTCCCACAGCGTGAATCCGCAGCGCGCCAGATGCGAGGACATCCAGATCAGCGCCGCCTTGGAGGCATTGGGCCGGTGCGAGAACATGCTTTCGGCAAAGAAGGCCCCGCCCAGCGTCAGGCCGAACATGCCGCCGATCAGCGCGTCGCCGGCCCGGATCTCCAGCGAATGGGCGTGGCCCATGCGGAACAGATCGCGGTAAAGCGCCATCAGCGGGGCATTGATCCAGGTTTCCGCGCGATCGGCGCAGCCCTGGACCACGCCGACGAAATCGCAGTCGAGGGTCGCATGCCAGCCGCAATGGCGCAGCACGCGCCGCATCGAGCGCGAGACATGCACCCCGCCCACCGGCAGGATGCCGCGCAGCCCCGGCTCGAACCAGTAAAGCTGGGGATCCGAGGCGGATTGCGCCATCGGAAACACCCCCTGGGCATAGGCGGCCAGCATCCGTTCGGCAGTCAGGCCCCTGCTGCTCATGCAGGGACCGCCGGTCGTGCCGCCTGCCGCATCGCTCAGGCGCTGACGGCCATCTCGGCCAGCCAGCGTTCCAGCCAGTGGATCGAGTAATCGCCGCGCTGGATGTCGGGATTCTCGATCAGCGCCCGGAACAGCGGCACGGTGGTGTCGATCCCGTCCACGATCAGCTCGCCCAGGGCGCGGTTCAGCCGTGCCAGCGCCTCGGGGCGGTCGCGGCCATGCACGATCAGCTTGCCGATCAGGCTGTCGTAATAGGGCGGGATGCGGTAGCCGTCATAGATCGCCGAATCCATCCGCACGCCCAGCCCCCCCGGCGCGTGATATTGCGAGATGGTGCCGGGCGAGGGGGTGAAGTTCGGCAGCTTCTCGGCATTGATCCGCACCTCGATGGCATGGCCGCGGATCTGAAGGTCTTCCTGGCGGAACTCCATCTCTTCGCCGGCGGCGACCAGGATCTGCTGGCGCACCAGGTCGACGCCGAAGATCGCCTCGGTCACAGGATGCTCGACCTGGAGGCGGGTGTTCATCTCGATGAAGTAGAACTCGCCGTCCTCGAACAGGAACTCGATGGTGCCTGCGCCGCGATAGCCGATCTTGGCCATGGCATTGGCGCAGATGCCGCCGATGCGGGCGCGCTGCTCGGCGGTGATGACCGGGCCGGGCGCTTCCTCGAAGACCTTCTGGTGGCGGCGCTGCAGCGAACAGTCGCGCTCGCCCAGATGCACGGCGCGGCCGCGGCCGTCGCCAAAGACCTGCACCTCGATATGGCGCGGGCGCTGCAGGTATTTCTCGATATAGACCTCGTCGTTGCCGAAGGCGGCCTTGGCCTCGGCGCGGGCGGTGCGGAAGGCGGTCTCCAGCCCGGCTTCGTCATTGGCGACCTTCATGCCGCGCCCGCCGCCACCGGCGGTGGCCTTGATGATGACCGGATAGCCGATCTGCGCCGCCACCTGCTTGGCCGCGGCCACGTCCGCCACGCCACCGTCCGAGCCGGGCACCACCGGGATGCCCAGCGACTTCGCCGTCTCCTTGGCGGTGATCTTGTCGCCCATGATGCGGATATGCTCGGCCGAAGGGCCGATGAAGGTGATGCCGTGATCCTCGACCATCTGCACGAAGGCGGCGTTTTCCGACAGGAAGCCATAGCCGGGATGCACCGCCTGCGCACCGGTGATCTCGCAGGCCGAGATGATGGCGGGTTGCGACAGGTAGCTGTCGGTCGAGGGCGGCGGGCCGATGCAGACGGATTCGTCGGCCATGCGCACATGCATCGCATCGGTATCGGCGGTGGAATGCACGGCGACCGAGGCGATGCCCATTTCGCGGCAGGCGCGGATCACGCGCAGCGCGATCTCGCCGCGGTTGGCGATCAGGATCTTGTCGAACATCCGCGCCTCACTCGACGACCATCAGGGGCGCGCCGAACTCGACCGGGCTGCCGTCGTCGACGAGGATGCGCTTGACCGTGCCCGAGCGGGGCGAGGGGATGTGGTTCATCGTCTTCATCGCCTCGACGATCATCAGCGTCTCGCCTTCCTTGACCTGCTGGCCGATGGCGACGAAGGGCGTGGCGCCGGGCTCGGGCGCCAGGTAGGCGGTGCCGACCATGGGCGAGGTCACGACGCCGGGCAGGCTGGCCGGATCCTCGCTGGCGGGGGCTGCGGCCGCGGCCGGGGCGGCGGCGGGGGCCATCGCCGCGGGGGCGGCGAAGGCGGCCGGCATGGCTTGCGGCGCGGCTTGTTTCTGGTGCTTGGACAGGCTGACGGTCAGCCGGTCGTTTTCGTCATATTCGCGCTTGACGGTCAGTTCGGTCAATTCGTTGCGATCGAGCAGTTCGGCCAGCGCCTGGATGAAGGCGACATCGCCCTCGTGATGGCGCTTGTCTTGACCAGCGTGTTTGGAATCGTCGCTCATGCCGTCCTCTGGATGTCGTTGTCGGGGCCCGCGTTCTGATTGCGCGGCGGATTTGGGCGTCCTTATAGACCGTCGGGCAACCCAAGGGAAAGGGATTCGCCGCCTAGCCCCTGCGTTTCCAGCGCCGATGGACCCAGAACCACTGCTCCATATGGTCGCGGACCAGCCGCTCCAGATCGTCGTTCAGCGCCTGCATCATGGTCGGGGCGTCGCTGTGGGGGATGGGCGCGCCGACCTCGACGCGAAAGCTCAGCCCGTCGGGCTGGCGCACCCCGGCGATGGGCAGGATCAGCGCATCATAGCGCAGCGCCAGTTCCGCCGGGGTCAGCACCGTCCTGGTCGGCAGGCCGAAAAAGCGCAGCTCGGCGCCGTGGACGTCGAACTGGTCGAAGCCCAGCGACAGCCAGCCCCCACCCTTGAGAAAGCGCAGCATCGCCGCAAGCCCGGCGCGGCCGCGCGGGAACATCGGCTCGGCGATGGCGCGCATGGCGGGGATGTAATGGCGGTTGAACGCCTCGTTGTTCATCGGCCGGTAAAGCGCGCCGACCGGCCAGCCGCGCCCGGCAAGCGCCGCGCGCATGGCGTCGTAATTGCCGAAATGCGCCACGGCCAGGATCACCGGCCGGCCCGCCTGCGCGGCCTGTTCCAGCGCCGGCAGGCCGGGGCCGGCCAGCGGGTCGGCGGCATGGATGCGGTCGGTGAACTCGGAGCCGGAATAGATCTCGGCCAGCGAGCGGCCGGCGTTGTCGGGCACCGCGCGGGTCAGGCGGCGGACCTCGGCCGCGGAAAGGTCGGGACGCGCCATGGCCAGGTTGGCGCGGATGCGCCGGCGCCAGCCCGCCAGCGGGCCAAGCAGATGGGCAAAGAACCAGCCCATCGCGGGCACGCGCCGCCGATAGGGCAGGATGCGCGCCAGCCCCATGACGGCCAGGAAGGCGCCATTGGCGATGCGGTCGCGCAGCGGGGCGGGCTCCTGGGTCTCGGTGTCGGTCTCGGTCATTGCGGCCCCGTTCCGGCGGCCCGGTTCATCGCGCGGGCCTCGCGCATCCAGACATACAGGCCCGCGGCCACGATGATCAACGCGCCGATGAGGGTCCAGAGGTCGGGCAGGGTGCCCCAGAACAGCCAGCCCCAGAGCCCTGCCCAGACCAGCCCGGTATAGCCGAAGGGGGCGATGGCCGCCGCCTCGGCCAGCGAGAAGGCGCGGATCAGCAGCGCCTGCGCCGCCGTGCCGAGCCCGCCGAGCAGCAGGAAGGCCCAGAGGTCGCCGGCCGCGATGGGCTGCCAGACGAAGGGCACGGCGAGCGAGGAGAGGACCGTGCCGACCAGCGCCGACCACAGGATCGAGGTCGCGGTGGAATCGCTTCTCGCCATGCGGGTCAGGATGGCGCCGGCGGCATAGGTGAAGGCCGCGGTGAGCGCCAGCAGCGCCGCGGGATGGAAGACGCCGGCGCCGGGGCGGATGATGAGCATGGCGCCGCAGAAGGCGGCGAGGATGCCGAGGATGCGGCGGATGCCGATGGATTCGCCCAAAAAGACGGCCGCGCCCAGCGTGATCAGCACCGGGTTGAGGTCCATGATCGCCGTCGCCTCGGCCAGGCCGATGAATTGCAGCGCGCTGAAGAACAGCAGGCCCGAGCCGAATTGCGTCACGCCGCGGAAGAACTGCACCGCCGGGCGCCGGGTGGCGAGGGCAGGGCGCAGCCGCGGCGCAAAGATGACCGCGACGATGGCCAGGTTGGTGACGAAGCGCACCCAGACCACCTGCACCGGGTGGTAGAGCGTCGAGAGATGCTTGCCGGTGGCATCCATCAGCGTGAACAGGAAAATCGCCAGCAGCAGGAGCAGGATGCCGCGCAATTGCGCCGAGCGCGCCGGATCGCCCGCGGGCGCGAGGATCGGCGGCAAGGCGCCGGGGCTGGGTTCGGGCGGTGTCATGGCATGTCCCTCTTGTTCCCGCTTATGCCCGTGGGCGGCGGCGGGGTCCATGGGGGCGGAGCGGGTGCCTGCCCGCGCCGTCGCATGGGTATTTGGGGAACGAAGAAGCCGGGCGGGGATTCGAGGGGACCAGGCTTCGGGGCCGGGATTGGGCAGGCCGCGCCTTGGGAGCGCGGCCCGGATGGGTCAGCCGAGCAGGCGGCGGGCCTCGGCGATGGTCGCCTCGGCGGTGATGCCGAATTCCTTGTAGAGCGTGGGCGCCGGGGCCGAGGCGCCGAAGCCGGTCATGCCGATGAAGCCCGAGGTTTCCTCGCGCCCGCGCTCGCCCAAGAGCAGCCAGTCCCAGGGCTGGCGCACGGCGGCCTCGATGGCGATGCGCACGGTGCCGGCGGGCAGGACCTGCCGGCGGTATTCGGCGTCCTGGTCGCGGAAAAGCTCCATCGACGGGACCGAGACCACGCGGGTCGGCACGCCCTCGGCCTCGAGCGCATCGCGGGCGGCGACGGCGATTTCCACCTCGGAGCCCGAGGCCATCAGGATCACCCTGGGCTCGGCGCTGGCCTCGCGCAGGACATAGGCGCCCCTGGCCGAGAGGTTCTCGGACCCCGCATCCTCGCGCAGCAGCGGCAGGTTCTGGCGCGACAGCGCCATGACGGTCGGGGTCGATTCGCTCGACAGCGCGATTTCCCAGGCCTCGGCGGTCTCGATCAGGTCGCAGGGGCGCAGGGTCAGCGTGTTGGGCGTGGCGCGGCAGATCGCCAGGTGCTCGACCGGCTGGTGGGTCGGGCCGTCCTCGCCCAGGCCGATGCTGTCATGGGTCATGACATAGGTCACCGGCAGGCCCATCAGCGCCGAAAGCCGCATGGCGCCGCGGGCGTAATCGGTGAAGCACATGAAGGTGCCGCCATAGGGGCGGAAGCCGCCGTGCAGCCAGATGCCGTTCATCGCCGCCGCCATGCCATGTTCGCGGATGCCGTAGTGGATATAGCGGCCCTGGCGGTTTTCCGGCGTGAAGATGCCCAGATCCTTGGTCTTGGTGTTGTTCGAGCCGGTCAGGTCGGCCGAGCCGCCCAGCGTCTCGGGCAGTTCGGGGTTCACCACCTCCAGCACCATCTCGCTGGCCTTGCGGGTCGCGACCTTGGGCTTGCTGGCCAGCGCCTGCTGCTTGAGCGCGGCGATGGTGGGGGCAAGCCGCTCGCTGGTGCCGCCCGAGATGCGGCGGGCGAATTCGTCGCGGTTTTCCGCCGCATCGACGCGGGCGGCCCAGGCTTCGCGTTCCGCCCGGCCCTTGGCGCCGATGGCGCGCCAGTCGGCCAGGATGTCATCGGGCACGGTGAAGGCGGCGGCATCCCAGCCCAGCGCCTCGCGCGCGGCGGCGATCTCGGCCGCGCCGAGCGCCGAGCCATGCACGCCCGAGCTGTCCTGCTTGTTGGGCGCACCGAAGCCGATGATGGTCTTGCAGGCGACCAGGACCGGGCGGTCGTCCTTGCCGCTGGCCGCATCGGCCAGGGCGCGGGCGATGTCGGCCGGGTCGTGGCCGTCGCAGCTGAGCGTGCGCCAGCCCGAGGCCTCGAAGCGCTTCAGCTGGTCGGTCGAATCCGACAGCGACACGCGGCCATCGATGGTGATGTCGTTGTTGTCCCAAAGGACGATCAGGTTCTTCAGCTTCTGGTGGCCGGCCAGGCCGATCGCCTCCTGGCTGATGCCTTCCATCAGGCAGCCGTCGCCGGCGATGACCCAGGTCTTGTGGTTGCACAGGCCCTCGCCGAACTGGGCGCGCATCGCCTCTTCGGCGATGGCGAAGCCGACGGCGGTGGCGATGCCCTGGCCCAGCGGGCCGGTCGTCGTCTCGATCCCCTCGGCATGGCCGTATTCGGGATGGCCGGCGGTGATCGCGCCCCATTGGCGGAAGTTGCGGATCTGGTCGATCGACATCTGCTCGTAGCCGGTCAGGTGGAGCAGCGAATAGATCAGCATCGAGCCATGGCCCGCCGACAGCACGAAGCGGTCGCGGTCGAACCAGTTCGGCGCGGCGGCGTCGAATTTCAGGTGGTCGCGGAACAGGACCGTGGCGACGTCGGCCATGCCCATCGGCATGCCGGGGTGGCCCGAGTTCGCCGCCTCGACGGCGTCCATGGAAAGGGCGCGGATCGCGGTGGCGAGGCGCCAGTGGGCGGGATCGGCCTTGCGGCGGGCGGCGATGTCCATATCGGGATTCCGTGCTGTTGTATGGCGGCACGTCCTGATAGGCAGGAGGGCGCGCGGTTGCAAGCCGCAAGGGGAACGGAGGGGCGGTTTCGCATGACAAAGCATCACGCCATCATCGGTTTCCGGCAGGACCGGATCGGCGCGCGGCTGATCTGCCTGCTCAATGTTATGCGGATTGCGCGCAAGTTCGGGGTCTCGGGGCGCTATCTGTGGCTGTCCCAGCCCGGCGGCCCCTATCCCGAGCTGGCCGATCCGCGCGATTTCCTGGATCCCGGCTTCGTGGCCGCGCATATCGACGTGGTCGGGCGCGCGCCCGACCGCGCGGGCCTGCGCAACCTGCCCGCAGTCGCGCCGGGCATGAGCCGCGCCGGCTTTGCCCGGACCCTGGCCGAGGGGCGGCGCTATGAGTGCGACAGCATGGCCGAGATCCTGCGCTTCATGGACGAACCCGAGGCCGAGGCGGCGGCCGGCCTGCGCGCCGTGGCCGCCGATCTGGCCCTGTCCCCGCGGCTGGCGCGGGCGCTGGCGGATGCGCGGCGCATCCTCGAGCGCGCGGGCGGCGGCCGGCCGCTAGCGATCCATGTCCGGCGCGGCGACATCCTGGACGGCGATCCCTGGTCCTATTCCTCCTGGGCGTCGAAATATGTGCCCGACGAGTTCTTCCGCGCCTTCGTCGCCGCGGTGGAGGGGCCGGTGATCGCCTTTTCCGACACGCCGGCCGCGGTCGAGCATCTGCGGCAGGGCGATCCGCGCATCCTCTCGGTGCAGGAGTTGCTGGACCCCGGCGCGCTGACCCCGGCCGAGCGCGACCTGCTGGAACTGCTGCTGATGGCCGGTTGCGCCCAGGTGGGCGCGCCCAGCCACAGCGCCTTTTCGCGCGCGGCGGCGATGGTGGGGGAATGCCGGATCGTGACCCTGCCGGGGGCGCTTCCCGCCGATCTGCAGGCTTCGGCCCATGATGCGCTGCTGGAGCGGGTGCTGTCGCGGCCGGAGAGTTTCCTTGCGCCCGGCGATCTGGCGCAAAGCATAAGCTATGCCGCCGGCCATGCCCGGCGCCGCGGCCGAGGCGCGGAGCTGGTCGATGCCTTGGTCGGGAACCGCGCGCTGCTGGAGCGTTTTCCCTTTCTTTATCGCGAGCTTGCGGTGGCGGCCTGGTCGGCGGGCCGGGCGCAGAAGGCGCGGCGGCTGGCCTTGCAGGGGCTGGAGGCGCCGCTGATACGCAACCGCGACAAGCCGCAATGCCGGCAGGTGCTGCTGGTCACGGGCGGGCAGGGCGGGAATGCGGATGGCGCCGCGCCCGCACCGGACGCGGCCTTCGTGGACATGATCCTTGCCGGGCGCTCGGCCGAGGGGCCGATCATGCCCGCCCTGGCGCATCGGCTGATGCGCGAGGGCGGCGCGGCCAGCCGGGCGCTCGGCTTCGCCCCCGAACTGCTGGCGACCTATGCCCAGCCCGACCCGGAACGCGGCAAGGGCCGGATCCTGCCGCTTTGGCTGTTGCGAATCGACTGGTCGGAGTTCATCCGCGATCCGGGCCCGCAGCGCGAGCTGCTGGTCTGGCCCGACCTGTGGCGCAAGCTGGGCCCCGGCGCCGAGGCGCTGGCCCCGGTCGAGGCGGCGCTGGCCAGGGGCGAGCAGCCGCCGCTTGCCGAGGGGGACGCGGCCTGGCTGGGCTTTTGCGCCTCGGTGCTGCGGCTGCATGGCCGGCTGAACCGGGCGCTGGCGCTGCTGCACTGGCTGGATGCGGCGCGGCCGGGCCGGATGCTGACCTGCAAGCGGCTGGCCGATGTCTGCTTTGCCGCCGGCAATCGCAAGGCCGGGCAGCGCTGGCTGGATGCGGCGCTGGCGCTGGCGCCGGACCAGCCGCTGCTGCGCCTATCGGCCGCGCTGCGCGCCGCCGAGGCCCAGGACGCCCCGCGGGCCGAGGCGCATCTGCGCGCCGCCCAGGCGGCTTGGCCGGAACTGGGCCTGACCCAGACCCTGCGCCGCACAATGCGCCGGCAGATGCAGGCCGGCGCGCTTGCGGATGCCGCATCCTGCGCGGCGCAGGCCGGCTGATCACGCGATCGTCATAAAGCATTTGCCAAAGCCCGGCCGCCAGCGCAGTCTTGCGAAAACGCAAGGATAACGGGCAACGAAGGGGGGCCTCATGGCAAGAGCCGCGACATCCGCAGTCGATCCGGTCGACGAGATCCTGCCGCCGTTGCGCATGACGACCCTGGGCTTGCAGCATGTGCTGGTCATGTATGCCGGCGCGGTGGCGGTGCCGCTGATCGTCGGCCGCGCGCTGAAGCTCTCGCCCGAGGACGTGGCCTTCCTGATCTCGGCCGACCTGTTCTGCTGCGGCGTGGCCACGATCATCCAGTCGCTGGGCGTGACGCGCTGGTTCGGCATCCAGCTGCCGGTGATGATGGGCGTGACCTTCGCCTCGGTCGGGCCGATGGTGGCCATGGCCAATGCCTATCCGGGCCCCGAGGGCGCGCGGATGATCTTTGGCGCCATCATCGGCGCGGGGATCGTCGCCATGCTGATCGCGCCCTTCGTCGGGCGGATGCTGAAGTTCTTTCCGCCGCTCGTGACCGGCACCATCATCCTGGTGATCGGCGTCACGCTGATGCGGGTGGGGATCAACTGGATCTTCGGCAACCCGGTCGGGCCGACCGCGCCCAAGGTGGTGGACCCGGTCGCGGCGGGCTGGCTGAACCAGCTGCGCGACCTGGCCGGGACCGGCGCCGTGCCCGCGCTGCCCGAGGGCTTTGCCCCCGCGCCCAGCGTGCAGAACCCGCTTTACGCCCAGCCGGTCAACATCGCCATTTCCGGCGTGGTGCTGGTGGCGATCCTGCTGATCGCCCGCTTCGGCCGCGGCTTCGTCGCCAATATCGCGGTGCTGCTGGGCATGCTGATCGGCGCGGGGCTGACCATCGTGCTGGGCCAGATGACCTTCGACAAGGTGGCCGAGGCGCATTGGTTCGGCATCGTCGCGCCCTTCCATTTCGGCATGCCGATCTTTGACCCGGTGCTGATCGTGACCATGGTGCTGGTGATGATCGTGGTGATGATCGAATCGACCGGCATGTTCCTGGCGCTGGGTGAGATGACCGGGCGCGAGATCACCCCGCAGCGCCTGACCGCCGGTCTGCGCACCGATGGCCTGGGCACGCTGATCGGCGGCATCTTCAATACCTTCCCCTATACCTCTTTCAGCCAGAACGTCGGCCTTGTCGGCGTCACCGGCATCAAGAGCCGCTTCATTTGCGTCGCCGGCGGGCTGATCCTGATCCTGTTCGGGCTGGTGCCCAAGATGGGCGCGGCAGTGGAATCGCTGCCGACCCCGGTGCTGGGCGGCGCGGGCCTCGTCATGTTCGGCATGGTCGCCGCGACCGGCATCCGCATCCTCTCGACGGTGGATTTCGCCGGCAACCGCAACAACCTGTTCGTGGTGGCGGTGGCGCTCGGCTTCGGGATGATCCCGCTGATCGCCCCCGATTTCAAGCAATGGATGCCGCATGCCATCCACCCGCTGGTCGAATCGGGCATCCTGCTGGCGACCATCGCGGCGGTGGCGCTGAACGCCTTCTTCAACGGCGCCGGCGGCAGCGTCGAGGAGGCCAAGCGCGCCGCCGGCATGGCCGATCACTGATCGGCGGCGGCCTCGCCCGGCGGCGTCTCCAGCGGGCGGATGCGCAGCCGGGTGATGCGGTTTTCCCGCCGCGCCAGCACCTCGAAGCGGTAGCCGTGAAAGGAAAACACCTGGCCCGCCGCCGGAATCGACTGGGCCATGTGGATCACCAGCCCGGCGACGGTATTGGCCTCGTCGTCGGGCAGGGACCAGTCCAGCGCCCGGTTCAGGTCGCGGATGGTCATCGCGCCGTCGACCATGTAGTCGCCCTGCGGTCCGGGCAGCAGCGTTTGCGCGGCGTCCATGTCGTGTTCGTCGGTGATCTCGCCGACGATTTCCTCCAGGATGTCCTCGAGCGTGATCAGCCCGCGCAGGCTGCCATATTCGTCCACCACCAGCGCGAAATGCGTGTGGCGTTTGAGGAATTCGCGCATCTGCTCGTCCAGCGGCGTGGTCTCGGGCACGAAATAGGGCGGCATGGCGGTGTCCAGCACGTCAAAGCTGCGCAAGGCGTCCGGCCCCTGGTCCTGAAGCGCCCGGCGCACGCCGCGCAGCAGGTCCTTGGCATGGATCACGCCGACGACATTCTCGCGCTCGCCCCGATAGACGGGCAGGCGGGTATGCGGGCTCTTCAGCACCAGGTCCAGCACCTGATCGGCGGGAAGGCCGGCGTCGATCATTTCGATGCGCGAGCGGTGCAGCATCACCTCTTCGACGGCGCGTTCGCCCAGGTCCAGCGCGCCCAGCAGGCGGTCGCGTTCCTCTTTTTCGACCGAGCCGCTGGATTGCGCGATGGCCAGGGCGCCGGCGATTTCCTCCTGGACGGAAAAGACATGGCTTGCCCGGTCGGGTCGAAAGCCCAGCAGCGCCAGGATGCCGCGCACGATCAGCCGGACCACCGCGACGATCGGGGCCATGATCCGGGTGAAGACGCCGATCGGGCGGGCGACGCGGCTGGACAGCTCCTCGGGGGCAAGGATGGCATAGGTCTTGGGCAGCACCTCGGAAAAGATCAACACCAGCGCGGTCATCACCAGCGTCGCAACCGCCACGCCGCCGGCGCCCAGGATGCGGGTGAACAGCGCCGTGGCCAGGCTGGCCGACAGGATGTTGACCACGTTGTTGCCCAGCAGCAGCGAGCCGAGCAACCTTTCGCTGTCGCGGGTCACGTCAAGCGCCCGCGCGGCGCCTGCATCCCCCTTGTCGGCCCTGGACCGCAGCTTGGCCTGGCTAGAGGCGGTCAGCGCCGTTTCCGAGCCCGAGAAGAACGCCGAAAGCGCCAATAGCAGCAGGATGGCGGCGCAGGTCAGCCAGACCACCGGATCGGCAAGGATCGAATCGGGGACCGGCAGGGCGGCGGCGGCCGCATCCGCGGCTTGGGCTGGGACGGTCATGGCTTCTTTCCGCTGGCGTCGGCATGGGCCAGCGGATGGTGGTTCAGCACCAGGTCGCGCATCCGCGTGTCCAGGACATGGGTATAGATCTCGGTCGTGCCCAGGTCGGCATGGCCCAGCAGCGTCTGGATCGCGCGCAGGTCGGCGCCGCCCTCCAGCAGATGCGTGGCGAAGGCGTGGCGGATCACATGCGGCGAGACGCGGGCCGGGTCGATGCCGGCCGCCAGCGCCAGCTGGCCCAGCAGGGTGTTCATCGCCTGGCGCGTCATGTGCCCCTCGCGGCTGGCGGCGGGAAACAGCCAGCGCGCGCCCTTGCCCGCGACCAGCCGGCCCAGCGGGCTTTCGGCGGGCGCATTGTCGCGCCGCTTCAGCCAGGCGGCCAGTGCCCGGCGGGCGGGATCGCTCAGCGGCACCATGCGCTCCTTGCCGCCCTTGCCGCGGATCAGCAGCAGCGCCGGATCGCCGCGGCAGGCGCCCACCGGCAGCGAGACCAGCTCGCTCACCCGCATGCCGGTGGCGTAGATCAGCTCGACCAGCGCCAGGTTGCGGGCGCGCTCGGCCTCGTTGCGGCCGATGCGGGGCAGGGCGTCCAGCAGGGCCTGCACCTCGGCCCGGTCCAGCACCTTGGGCAGGCGCTGCATCCGGCCCGGCCCGCTGATGCGGCAGGCCGGGTCGTCCTCGCGCCAGCCTTCGTCCAGCGCGAAGCGCATGAGCTGGCGGATCGCCGACAGCCGCCGCGCCCGCGTCGCCCGCGACAGGCCCTGGGCGTCGCAATGGGACAGGTAATCCTCGATCCCCTCGCGCGGGACGGCCAGCAGGGTGTCGTCGCGCGCCGCCAGCCAGTCGGCGAAATCCCGCAGGTCGCGGCCATAGGCCAGCAGGGTGTTGCGCGCCGCCCCCGCCTCGGCCGCCTGCGCGTCGAGAAAGGCCGAGATCCGGCCCCGGTCGTTCAGGCCGCCGCCGCTCACGGTGCGCCGGCGCCCGGCGGGGGCGCCATCACCGGGGCCAGGATCAGCTCGATCGCCGCCTGGCGCGCGATTTCCTGCTGGCCCAGCACGCGCAGGACGCGCAGGCCCTGCGCCGCCCGCGGCAGGTCGCCGTCGAGCCCGGCATCGACATCGGCGATGGCGGCCAGCAGCGCCTCGCCCCGCCGGTTGGCCAGGATCAGCTGCGCGGCGCTGTCCGGCAGGTTCTGCTCCGACGGGCCAAGGAAGGCGGGGAAAAGCGCGGCCGCCCGCGGCTCGCCCTCGCCCTGCGGCGGGGCGGATTGCGGCTCGCCCTCGGCAAAGCGCAAAAGCCACAGCTCGAAAGGCGCGGCATCGGCGGGCGGGGCCTGCACCACCTGCGGCTGCGCGGCCTGCAGCGCCAGCCACAGCGCGATGCGGCCGGCGCGGCCATCCAGCCCCAGCGCGCCGACCTCGGCCCCGACCATGTCGGCCAGCGCCGGGCCAAGCCCCGCCGCGACCATGGCGTCGAAGGCGCGGGGCAGGGCGTGGCCCACGCCCGCCACGTCGCGCATCAGCAGCGCATCGGCCAGCGCCTGCACCGCGCCCGCGCGGTCCCAGACCCCGCCCGAGGCGGCGGGCTTCTGCTCCAGATAGATCATGCGCAGCTGCGAGGCCGGGATCGCCCCCGCCCGCGCCAGCCGCTCGGCCGCGTCCAGCCGCGCCTTCCAGCCCTCGTTCTGGTCCAGGTCCGCCAGGGCGAAGGCCAGGGGCAGGCTGGACGAGGGCAGGGGCTGGCCGATGGCTTCGTGCAGGCGCAGTTCCAGCGGCGTGACCACGGCGGGCGGCACCAGTTCCTCGGCGCTGTCGGAATAGCCGTCGTCCAGGTAATGCGCCAGGAGCGTCGCCATCTGCGGGTCGATCCGCCCCATGGCCTGGGCGCCGTGAAACACCAGCGCCGCCGCCGCCCAGTCGCCGCCGAAGGCCAGGCAGAAGATGCGCGCCGGAAAGCTGGGGGCGACGCCGGGGGTGCGGTCCATGGTCTCGCAGGCCTGGGCCTCGTCGCCGGACAGAAGCGCGATGTCGAACAGCCGCCGGAACCGCTGCGGGTCGCCGGGGCCGGCGGCCTTCAGCAGCTCCTTGGCGGCGCCGGTGGCACCCATGTCCAGCAGCTTGTCGACGCGGGCCAGGAAGAGGGTGCCTTCCTGCCCGGCCTCGGTCCGGGCCGGGCGCAGTTGCGCGGCCAGCAGCCGCCGCTCCAGCCGCCGCAGCGCCGGCAGGCGCGGGTTCGGGCTGCGGATCAGCCGCACCAGCACCGCCGCCTCGCTGTCGCCCCAAAGATCGGCCGGAAGCCCCGCCGCCCGCGGCGAGACGGTGCCCTTGCCGTCGGGATTGCCCTCGCCCAGCCGGGTCACGCCGACCGGCTCGACCGCGCCGGTGGGGGCAAGCTCGCGCCGGGCGCGCTGCCTCAGCTCGGGCGGGCGCGCGTCGCCGGGCCGCCAGGACGAGATGTTGTCGGGCTCGCGCACGCTGCCCGACAGCCAGTCGCTGGCCGAAAGCGGCGGCTTGGCCCCGGCGGGCAGGGCAAGCGCCAGCCCGCCCACCAGGGCGCAGGCCAGGCCAAGGCCGTCAGTCGAGGTCATTCTGCCCCGCCCCC
This sequence comes from Paracoccus versutus, assembly GCF_029909795.1. NCBI lineage: Bacteria > Pseudomonadati > Pseudomonadota > Alphaproteobacteria > Rhodobacterales > Paracoccaceae > Paracoccus > Paracoccus versutus. The sequence continues at coordinate 1,202,597 of NZ_CP038196.1, read as the reverse complement.
GCATCCTCGGCCGCCGGGGCGGACTGGGCGGCATCGCCGTCGTCGGGGGCCGTGGCCGTCGAAGGGGCCGGCGTTTGGGTCGCGGCCGGGGTCGATGCCGGGGCGGCGGCCCTTTGCGCGCCCAGGTCCAGTTCGACCGGCATCCGCATCTCGCGCGGGTCGGAACTCATGTCGCCGAAATAGGCATAGCCGGCCAGGCCCGCCAGAATCAGGATGACCAGAACCACCACCACCTTCAAAAGCCGCATGAATTGCCCCTTCCGCCTCGATATGCTTGCCGGTCTGTCGCCGGTTCTTGCGAAATATATATGGCATTTCCCGAAAGATCACGCCATCAGTCTGTCCGGTTGCAAGAGGCGGGATCCGGGTGGTGATGCGGCGTAACATCGTGCTGATCGGAATGATGGGGGCGGGCAAGACCGCGATCGGGGGCGAACTTGCGCGCCGGTTGCGCAGGCCGTTCTCGGATACCGATGCCGAGATCGAGCGCGCGGCCGCCATGACCATCCCGGAAATCTTTGCCCGCGACGGCGAGGACTTCTTTCGCGCCCGCGAATCAGAGGTGCTGGGCCGGGTGCTGGCCTCAGGGCCGGGCGTGGTCTCGACCGGCGGCGGCGCCTGGCTGCGCCCCGAGAACCGCGCCCGCATCGGCGAAGAGGGGGTCTCGGTCTGGCTCGACTGCGACCTGGAGACGCTCTGGCACCGGGTCCGGCACCGGCCGACGCGGCCGCTGCTGCAGACCCCCGACCCGCGCGGCACGCTGGAGCGGCTGCTGGCCGAGCGCAGCCCGGTCTATGCGCTGGCCGACATCCGCGTCCCCGCGCAGCGCGGCGACAGCATCGAACAGACGGCGGACCGCGTGCTGGACGCGATCCGCGCGCATGATCCGGCGATCCTGGAGGGCAAATGAGCATCGAAACCGTCCATGTCGACCTGGGCGCACGTTCCTATGACGTGCGCATCGGCCAGGGCCTGCTGGCCCGCGCGGGCGAAGAGATCGTCGCGCTGGCCGGCCGCCGCCGCGTCGCCGTCCTGACCGACGAGACGGTGGCGGCGCTGCACCTGCCGGCGCTGCGCGAGGCGCTGGCCCGGCAGGGGATCGAAGCGCCGGCGCTGGCCCTGCCCGCCGGCGAGGCGACGAAATGCTGGGCCGAGCTGGGCCGCGCCGTGGAATGGCTGCTGGCCCAGCGGATCGAGCGCAACGACCTGGTGATCGCGCTTGGCGGCGGGGTGATCGGCGACCTGGCGGGCTTTGCCGCCGCGATCCTGCGCCGCGGCGTGCGCTTCGTGCAGATCCCGACGACGCTTCTGGCGCAGGTGGACAGTTCGGTCGGCGGCAAGACCGGGATCAACAGCCCGCAAGGCAAGAACCTGATCGGCGCCTTCCACCAGCCGGCGCTGGTGCTGGCCGACATCGACGTGCTGACCACCCTGACGCCGCGCGATTTCCGCGCCGGCTATGGCGAGGTGGCGAAATACGGGCTGCTGGGCGACGAGGGCTTCTTCGAATGGCTGGAAGCCAATGCCGGCGGGCTGGCGGCCGACCCGGCGCGGCGGCTGCACGCCGTGCGCCATTCGGTGGCGATGAAGGCCGGCATCGTGCAGCGCGACGAGACCGAGCAGGGCGAGCGCGCGCTGCTGAACCTGGGCCATACCTTCGGCCATGCGCTGGAAGCGGCCACCGGCTATTCCGACCGGCTGCTGCATGGCGAGGGGGTGGCGATCGGCTGCGCGCTGGCCTTCGAGCTTTCGGCCAAGCTGGGCCTGTGCAGCCAGGAGGCGCCGTCGCGGGTGGCGGCGCATTTCGCCGCCATGGGCATGCCGGCGCGCATCGCCGACATTCCGGACGAGCTGCCCGACGACGAGGCGCTGATCGGGCTGATGGCGCAGGACAAGAAGGTGCAGGACGGCAAGCTGCGCTTCGTCCTGGCGCGCGGCATCGGCCAGGCCTTCGTCACCGATGCGGTCGACCCCGCCCTGCTGCGGCAGGTGCTGGCGCAATCGCGCTAGGGCTGCGGATCGCCGGTTTCGGATTCGGTCTCGGCGGGGGGCTCGGTGCTGCGGATGCGGGGCGGCACCACCTCGTCATGGCCCAGCTTGCGGTCGCGGTCGCGGCGCAGCGCCGCCCGGCCCAGCATCAACAGCGTGATCGGCGTCGTGACCATGATGAAGATGCCGATCATCAGCTCATGCACCACCACCCGCCCCTCGGCCAGCGAGAACATCAGCATCGAGGCCAGGATGATCAGCAGCGTGCCATAGCTGTAGCCCAGCGTCGGCGCGTGCAGCCGCTGGTAGAAGCTTTTCAGCCGCACCAGGCCGACCCCGCCCAGCAGCGTCAGCGAGGCGCCGACCACCACGAACAGCGCGATGATGACGGCGGCCCAGGGCGGCAGTTGCTCCAGATGCATCATTCGATCACCTCGCCCCGCATCAGGAACTTGGCGGCGCAGACCGTGGTGACAAAGCCCAGCACGGCGATGACCAGCGCGCCCTCGAAGAAGAAGACATTGCCGTTGCCCATGCCGATGACCAGAAACAGCAGCATGGCGATGCTGTACATCGTGTCGAGCGCCAGGACGCGGTCCTGCGCCCGCGGCCCGCGCAGCATCCGCCAGCAGGCCAGCCCCAGAGCCAGGATCAGGGCGATCTGGGCATAGCCCAGGGCGAATCGCAGGATCTCGGCCGTCATTCGAATATCTCCATGAGCAGCGCCTCGTAGCGGTCGCGGATCAGGCTTTGCCAGTCGTCGTCGCTGCGCAGGTCGAGGACATGCAGCAGCAGCCGGCCTTCCTCCTGGTCGAATTCGATCCAGGCGGTGCCGGGGGTGCCGGTCAGGATGATCGCCAGCACCGCCAGCGCATTGGGATCGCGCAAGCGCAGCGTCAGCTCGACGAAGCCCGAATGGTATTTCGGATGGTCGGGGCCCAGGATCAGCACCCGCGCCACGGCGATGTTGGAGCGCAGGATGTCCAGCGCCACCACCGCCATCAGCTTGGGGATCGCCAGCCAGCGCCGGAAGATCGGCTTGGGCGGATGCAAGTGCTCGACCGACCAGCCCGCCCCCAGCGCGATCAGCGTGCCGAGCAGCAGATGGCCGGGGGTGAAGGCGGTCAGGAACAGCCACATCAGCACCAGCACGGCCGAAAGCACGGGATGGGGGACGAAGCGGCTCATTGCGCGCCCTCCTCTGGCCCGTTTTCGGGCTCGGCTTCGGCCTCAGGTTCGGGCAGCGGATCGGGGCTGAGGCTCTGCACCGGCGCGGCGCGCACGTCCTGCGCCTCGGCCAGCACCGCGCTGCGATAGACGCGCGGCTCCAGCAGCGCGTCGGCCGTGGCGCTGGTATAGCCCAGAAGCGCGTCCGAGCGCACGGTCTGCAGGCCGATCATGCCCAGCAGCATGACCACCGGCACCACCTCAAGCGCCAGGATGCGCGGGGTCGGGCCTTCCTCGGCCCAGAAGCGGCGGATGCCGAAGCGCATCAGCGCGATCAGCGCCCCCAGCCCCGACAGGATCAGCATGGCGGCATAGGCCCACAGGATGACCGGCAGATGGCCCGAGGCGGGCAGGTTGTCCTGCACCGCGCCGCGCAGGATGGCGAACTTGCCGATGAAGCCGGGCATCGGCGGCAGGCCGGCGATCATCGCCGCGACCAGGCCGAAGCAGATCGCCATGGTCAGCCAGCTGACGGTGCGCTGGCTGGCGGGGGCGGTGGTGTCCTCGACCGTGCCCAGCCCCATCGGCGCCCAGCGTTCCGACAGCGGGTCGAAGCCGTCGTCCTCGGCCGGGGCGTCGTCGTCGCCCTCGTCGTTGCGGCTGACCGGCTCGGCGATCAGGAAGAAGGCCGAGATGGCCGCAGTCGAGCCCACCATGTAGTAAAGCGCGCCGCCCAGCATGGAGCTGCCGCCCCCCGCCTGGGCAAAGCCGATCGCGGCCAGCACCGTCCCCGACGAGATGATCGCCAGATAGCCGCCCTTGCGCACCAGTTCCGGCGTGCCGAGGATGCCGATCATGCCGAATGCCATCGTCACCACCCCGCCGATCATCAGCACCGAGGCGCCGAAGCCCGCCGAGGGCCCGGCATCCGGTCCCAGCACCAGAAGCGACAGCCGCAGGATGACATAGATGCCGACCTTGGTCATGATCGCCATGATCGCGGCGGCGGGCGGCGAGGCGGCGCCATAGGTCGGCGGCAGCCAGAAGCACAGGGGCCAGGCCGCCGCCTTGATCAGGAAGGCCAGCCCCAGGAAGGTCGCCGCGGCGTGGAACAGCAGCCGCTCGGCATCGTCGAGCCAATAGAGCGCGCGGCCGATGTCGGCCATGTTCAGCGTGCCGGTGGTGCCATAGACCAGCGCCACCCCGATCAGGAAGAACAGCGAGGCCGCCAGGTTCACCGCCAGGTAATGCAGCCCGGCCTTGATCCGCTCGGGCCCCGAGCCGTGCAGCATCAGCCCGTATGAGGCGGCGAGCATCACCTCGAAGAACACGAACAGGTTGAACAGGTCGCCGGTCAGGAACGAGCCGTTCACCCCCGCCAGCAGGAACTGGAACATGCTGTGGTAATGCTGGCCCTTGCCGTGCCAGCCGGCGGCGGCATAGATCAGCGAGGGCGCGGCCAGAAGCGCCGTCAGCATGACCATCATCGCCGAAAGCCGGTCCAGCACCAGCACGATGCCGATCGGCACCGGCCAGTCGCCCAGCCGGTAAAGCCCGACCACGGTGCCGCCCTGTTCGGTCGCGGATTTGACGTCGGCCATCAGCTCGACCGAGGCCAGGAAGGTCAGCCCCACCGCCACCAGCCCCATGATCAGCTTGGTCTGCCGGTTGCGGTCGCTGTAAAACAGCATGAGCGCGCCGGCCACCAGCGGGATCAGGATCGGCGCGATCATCAAATGGTCGGGCATGGCCGCATCGTTCATCATGGATGACGCTCCCTGCCGTCCACGTGGTCGGTGCCGGTGGCCCCGCGCGAGGCGATCATCAGCACCAGGAACAGCGCCGTGGTGGCGAAGCTGATGACGATGGCGGTCAGCACCAGCGCCTGCGGCACCGGGTCGGCATAGGCGGTCGGATCGACGAAGCCGCCCTTGGGCATGATCGGCGCGGCGCCGACGTAAAGCCGGCCCATGGCAAAGATGAACAGGTTGACGCCATAGGCCAGCAGGCAAAGGCCGATGATGACCTGGTAGGACCGCGGCCGCAGCAGCAGCCAGACGCCGGAGCCGACCAGGATGCCGATGGCCAGGGCAAGGATCAGTTCCATCAGCGCGTCTCCTCGTCGGTTTCGGGCGCGCGGGCGCGCGGGGCGACGCGCAGCGACTGGTGGGCAATGGCGATCAGCATCAGCACGATGGCGCCCAGCACGGTCGAGAACACGCCGAAATCGAACAGCATCGCGGTCGAGAAGGGCACCTTGCCGATGACCGGGAACTCGAGATATTGCGCATGCGCGCTGAGGAAGGGATAGCCGAAGATCCACGATCCCGCCCCGACCGCCGCCGAGGTGGTCAGCCCCGCCGCCATCCAGCGCATCGGCAGCACGGTGATCCGCGCCTCGACCCAGCGCACATTGGCGGCGACATATTGCAAGAGCAGGCCCACGGCCAGGGTGACGCCGGCGGCGAAGCCCCCGCCCGGCAGGTCGTGGCCGCGGAAGAACAGATAGGCCGCCAGCGCGATGATCGGCGCGAACATCCATTGCATCAGCACCGAGGGCACGAAGAGATAGGCCTCCAGCGCCTGCTCCTCGGCATCGAGCTGCGGGCGCGGGCGCTCGACGCTTTCGGGCGCGGGGCGGAAGCGGCGCAGCAGCGCATAGACGGTCAGCCCGACGACGGCGAGGACGGTGATCTCGCCGAAGGTGTCGAAGGCGCGGAAATCCACCAGGATGACGTTGACGACATTGGTGCCGCCGCCCTCGACATAGGCATTGCGCAGGAACCAGTCGCCCAGCGAGGTGCCGGGCGGGGTCAGCAGCACCGCCAGCGCCAGCGCGGTCATGCCCGTGCCGCAGGCCAGCGCGATCAGCAGGTCGCGCGCCCGGCGCGAGCGGGCGGTCAGGTTGTTGTCGCCGGGGATCTCCTGGTCGCGCTTGGGCAGCCAGCGCAGGCCCAAGAGCAGCAGCGCGGTGGTGGCGATCTCGACCAGCAGCTGGGTCACGGCCAGGTCGGGCGCCGACAGCCAGACGAAGGTGGCGCAAGTCACCAGCCCGGCCCCGCCCATCAGCACCAGCGCCGCGAAACGGTGATATTTGGCCTGCCAGGCGGCGCCGACGGCGCAGGTGCCGCCGACCAGCCACAGCAGGGCAAAGACCAGCTCGCTTGCGCCCAGTTCCGGCATGGGCACGTTCCAGTCCAGCCGGCGCAGCACGAACCAGGCCCCGGCCAGCGACAAAAGCACCATGGCGCGCAATTGCGACTGAAGCCCGTTCGCCGACAGCACCCGCAGCGCAAAGCGCGGCAGCCGGATGGTAAAGACTTGCAGCAGCCAGTCGAAGCCGCGGGCAAAGTCCAGCCGCCGCATCAGCCGCGTGCCGTCCTCGCCCGAATCGATCAGCCGGCGCGGCAGCAGGTAGATCAGCGCGCCCAGCGACATGGCGATCAGGCTCATGATCAGGGGCGGGTTGACGCCGTGCCAGATCTTGAGGCTGAAATGCGGCAGTTCCGGGCCGACCACGGCCATGCTGGCGGTCTGCAGCCAGGTGCCCAGCACCTGCTGCGGGAACATGCCGACCGCCAGGCAGATCGCCACCAGGATCGCCACCGGCAGGCGCATCAGCAAGGGCGGCTCATGCGGTTCCTGCGGCAGGTCGGTGGCGGGCGGGCCGAAGAACACGGTGACGATGAAGCGCAGCGAATAGGCGGCGCTGAACGCCCCGGCCAGCACCGCGACATAGGGCGCGAAATTGTCCAGCGAGCCGCCGTTGTTCCAGACATAGGTCGCCTCGAAGAACATCTCCTTGGACAGGAACCCGTTCAGCAGCGGCACCCCCGCCATCGCCCCCGAGGCGATGATCGCCAGCATCGCCGTCACCGGCATGACCCGCGCCAGGCCCGACAGGCGGCGCATGTCGCGGGTGCCGGTCTCGTGGTCGATGATGCCGGCGGCCATGAACAGCGAGGCCTTGAAGACGGCATGGTTGACGATGTGGAACACGGCGGCGATCAGCGCAAAGGGGCTGCCGATCCCGGCCAGCGCCGTGATCAGCCCCAGGTGGCTGATGGTGGAATAGGCCAAGAGCCCCTTGAGGTCGTGGCGGAACAGCGCCACCACCGCCCCCAGCAGCAGCGTGGTCATGCCGATGCCGGTCACGATCTGGAACCAGGCGTCCGTGCCCCCCAGCGCCGGGTGGAAGCGCAGCAGCACGAAGACCCCGGCCTTCACCATGGTCGCCGAATGCAGATAGGCCGAGACCGGCGTCGGCGCCGCCATGGCATTGGGCAGCCAGAAATGGAACGGGAATTGCGCCGATTTGGTAAAGGCGCCCAGCACGAACAGGATCAGCACCACCGGATAAAGCCGGTGGCTGGTGATCTGCGGCCCGGCCTTGAGCACGGCGTCCAGTTCGTAGCTGCCGGCGATCTGGCCCAGGATGATCATCGCCACCATCAGGCACAGCCCGCCCGAGGCGGTCACGATCAGCGACATCCGCGCGCCGTCGCGTGCGTCCTGCCTCTGGAACCAATAGCCGATCAGCAGGAACGACACGATGCTGGTCAGTTCCCAGAACACCACCAGCATGATGATGTTGCCCGACAGCAGCAGCCCCGACATGGCGCCGCAAAAGGCCAGCAGACTGGAATAGAGCCGCGGCACCGGGTCGTCGGGCGACATGTAGTAGCGCGCATAAAGGATGACGAGGAAGCCGATTCCCGCCACCAGCACCATGAACAGCCAGGAAAACCCGTCGATGCGGAAGGTCAGGTCAAGCCCGATGGAGCTGACCCAGCGGAAGGTGCCGGTGATGCTTCGCCCCTCGGTCACGGCGGGGTAGAGCACGCCCAGGATCACCAGCGCGACGATCATCGTCAGCCCGGCGAGCCAGGCTTCGGCGTTGCGCGCCCGGATGGGAAGTGTGGCCGCCAGGGCGGCCGACACGAATGGCGTCAGAACAAGCAAGAGCAACAGGTTCTGTTCGACCATCGTGTTCCTTTTCCGGTTCGGGCTGTGCGCAGATAATAGACGCGCAGCCGCGGAAAACACAACCGACCCGGTCGATAAAAACGACGCAAAAATCCAAGATCAGAAATATTTTATCGCTTGCCCGGAAATGGGGCGGCGGCCGGGCCTCAGCCGCCGCGGATCCGGGTCGCGTCGCGCATCTGCCCGCCGGTCAGCAGCACCTCGGCCGGCATGGGGTGGCTGATGAAATGCAGCGGGCTGGCGGTCGGCCCATAGGCGCCGCAGGCATGGATGGCGATCAGGTCGCCTTCCTCCAGCCTGGGCAGGGCGACGCCGCCGCCCAGCTTGTCGATCGAGGTGCAGAGCGGGCCGGATATGTCCTGCCTTTCCTCGGGGCGGGTGCCGCCCTCGTCGCCGCCGACGCGGTGCATGACGTAATTGCGCCGCAGCACCATGCCGAAATTGCCCGAGGCCGCCAGGTTGGCGTTCAGCCCGCCGTCGCAGATGGCGATTCGGCTGCCGCGCGACTGCTTGACCGAGACGACGCGGGCCACGAACCAGCCCGCCGGCCCGACCAGGTAGCGGCCCAGCTCCAGCACCAGCCGCGTCGCGGGAAAGCGCGCGGCGAAGGCGTCCAGTTCGGGGCCGATCTCGGCGGCGATGGCGGCAAGGTCCAGCGCGCCGTCGCCGGGGTGATAGGGGATGCCGAGCCCGGCGCCGAAGATCAGCTTTTCCGGGCGCAGGTCCAACGCGGCGCAGGTCTCGGAAAAGACCTGCATGAAGATGCGCCAGTTCTCGCAGATCGCCTCGGGCTTGAGGCATTGCGTGCCGGAATAGATGTGCAGCCCGATGATGCGCAGGTTCGGCAGGGCGGCGATCTGCGGCAGGATCTCGGCCGCGTCCTCGACATCGACGCCGAAGGGGCTGGGCCGGCCGGCCATCTGGTCGCCGAAACCCTTGGGCACGCGCGAGGGCGCCAGGCGGACCAGCACCGGCTGCACGCGGCCCAGCTCGGCCGCGACGGCATCGGCCAGCCGCGCCTCGCGCAGGCTTTCCAGCACCAGCTCGCCCAAGCCCGCCTGGGTGGCGGCGCGCAGCTCCGCCTCGCGCTTGGCCGGGCCGGTGAAGCTGATCCGGCCCGCATCCCAGCCCGCCTCGCGCGCCAGCGCCAGCTCGCCCCCCGAAGAGATGTCGAGGCAGTCCAGCCGGTCCCGCATCCAGCCCAGCAGCGCGGGGTTCGGATTGCTCTTGACCGCGAAGCTGACGGCGAACCAGCGCCCCAGATGCGCGCGCAGATGCGCCAGCCGTTCCTCGACCAGGTCGGTGGCATAGACATAGCAGGGCGTGCCGAAGCGCGCCGCGGCCTCGGACAGGTGGCGGTCGAGGTCAGTCAAGGGTCTGCACATAGGCCAGGATAGCGTCCACCGTGTCGAAATTCTCCAGCGTCACGTCGCCCGGCTGCACCCGCACCCCGGCATGCTGCTCGACGAAGGAGATCAGCCCGACCATCGCCACCGAATCCAGCATCCCGGTCGAGAAAAGCTCGGTATCGCCGTCCAGCGGCGTGTCGATGTTCAGTTCGGCGCGGATATAGCGGAACAGTTCGTCCTTGCTCAGGCTCATGGATTCAATGCCTTTCTGGTCAGTTCTGCGATGCGGCCCTGGCGGCCGAGATGATGGCGGGGCGGTCCAGCTTGCCGCTGGCGGTCCGCGGCATGGCGCCTTGCCAGGAATGATAGCGCTGGGGACGCATGTAATGGGGCATGGCGCGGGCGCAATGCGCGGCCAGCGCGGCCTCGTCGCCCTGCGGCAGATAGGTCACGACCGCGTGAACCGCCTGGCCCAGGTCGGCATCCTCGACCCCGAAGGCCACCACGTCGGTGACAAGCCCGCTTTGCGAGATCGCATCCTCGACCTCGGTCGGCGACAGGCGGAAGCCCAGGGTCTTGATCATCTCGTCCATGCGGCTGACGAACCACAGGTCGCCGTCCTCGTCCACGCGCACCAGGTCGCCCGACCAGACCACCGGCTCGTCGCCCAGCAGGTGCGCAAGCTCGGGGCAGGGGCGGATCTTCTGCGCCGTCACCTCGGGCTTTTCCCAATAGCCCATGCTGACCAGCGGCCCGGCATGGACCAGCTCGCCCTGTTCGCCGGGGCCGGCGATGCCCTCGCCATGCTTGATGGCGAAGACCTGCGCGTTCGGGATCTGCCGGCCAATCGAGCCCATCTTGGCCGCGAATTTCGCCGGCGGCAGATAGGTCGAGCGGAACGCCTCGGTCAGCCCATACATCAGGTAGATGTCGACGCCCGGAAACACCTGCGGCAGCAGTTTCAGGATGTTCGGGGGGATCTTGCCGCCGGTGTTGGTGATGCGCCGCAGCGCCGGCAGTTCGGTCGGCCGGTCCACCAGCAGCCGCACGATCTGGTTCCACAAGGGCGGCACCCCGGCGATCCCCGTCACCGATTCGGCCTGGGCCATGCGGATGATCTCGGCCGGCATGGTCAGCGGCTGATGCACCACCGTCCCGCCGGTCAGCAGCATGGTGGTCAGCTGGTTCAGCCCGGCGTCGAAGCTGTAGGGCAGCACCGAAAGCAGCCGGTCGCTTTCGTCCAGCCCCAGGTAGTCCGCGACCGAGATGGCGCCCACGCGGATATTGCGATGGCTGAGCATCACCCCCTTGGGCGCGCCGGTCGAGCCCGAGGTGTAGATGATCATCGCCAACCCGCGCGGGTCGGATTCGTCGGGCGCGGAAGCCCGGTCGGCGCCAAGCGCCCCCCAGGGGTCCGCGCCCTGGACAAGGCCCTCGGCCTTGCCCTGAACAAGATAGGCCGTGCCCTCGGGCAAGGCATGTTCGCCCACCAGCGCCTCCAGCGCGTTGCGGGGCAGGATCGCTGCGCGCGCCTGGCTGTCGCGGGCGACATAGGCCAGCTGCGCGGGCGTCCAGCGGATGTTCACGTTGATGACCACGGCGCCCATCTTCCAGGCGCCGAACATGGCCGCGACCTCGTCGATGCCCTTGCGCAGATGCACGATCACCCGGTCGCCGGGACGGATGCCGCGCCCGACCAGCCAGTCGGCCACGCGCCCCGCCTCGGCCGCGAGTTCGGCGTAGCTGACCGAGCGGCCCTGGTCCACCGCGGCGATCTTGTCGGCGCGGGCGGGCAGGTTGTCGGCCAGAAGACGCCACATGCTGCAGTCGAAATCGTCACTCATTCTCGGGGGCCTTCTTCTTGGCGGCAAAGATCGGCAGGCTGGGATAGATCTTGGCGGGCGAGCCGATCACCACCGAATCCGGCGGCACGTTGGTCGTCACCGCGGTATTGGCGCCGATCCGCACCCGGTCGCCGATGGTGATCGGCCCCAGCACGCAGGAATTCACCCCGATGAACACATCATCGCCGATCACCGGCGCGCCGGGGCCCATGTTGGTGCCGATGGTGACGTTGTGCATCACCCCGCAGCGGTCGCCGATCACCACGTCGGGATGGATCGACAGCGAGCCCTCGGCATGGATGATGTGGAAGTCGCGCCCCAGCCGCACCTGCGGCGGGATCCAGACCTTGGTCACGTTCAGGATCAGGATCCGCATCAGCGCATAGGGCTTGCCGGCCAGCCAGCGCAGCAGCGGGTTCTTCAGCCCGATGGCCCAGCGGCCATAGCGATAGACAGCTAGCGAGACGAAGGCGGGCTCGGTCAGCGAACGGCCGTGTCTTTTGTAGTCATCCCGGAGAGTTTCGAACATCACCATGCACTTGCTTAATCACTTCGGCGGGAAATAAAGCTCGCCCGCCCCCATATTCCGATGTCTCGCGGCAAACTCAACCTGACTGTTAGGACGGGTTTCAGGCGGTTTGCGCCGCGATCAGGTCGAGCGTGCGCCGGATCTGGTCCCATTCCACCCGGTAGCCGCGGGCGGTGCCCGACCCCACCACCATGGCGTAATGCTGCTGCCAGCAATCCGTCAGCAGCTTGAGCGAGGTCGTCACCCGGTCCGCCGGCTGCAGGGTCAGCACCGTGCCGCCCGGCGCCATGGCGATGACGCCATGGGCAAGCTGGCTGCCCTCGACCCCCGCCACGATCCGCGCCGCGCCGGCAGCCTGGGCCAGTTCGTCGGCGTCGTGGCGGTCGATGTAGAGCGTGCGAAAGCCGTATTCGACCTCGAGCCGCTCGGCGATCTCGGCCTCGTTCTCCAGGATGCGGGCATCGCCGCTGGCGCCGCGGAAGATGAAGACGCCGGGCAGGGGCTCCAGCGCCCGGCCCTGAAGGACCAGCGCGCGGTTGCGCTGCGCGCGGCCGCGGCGGTGGCTGTTGCTTTGCAGGTCGTCGAACAGGACCAACTCGTCGAAATGCACGTCGCCGATGCGCCGGGGCGCCATGCCCAGCAATTTCTCGTAGCGCGCGATATGGCCGCCGCGCAGCGGGGCGGAGGTCACCGGCGCCCCCGCCTCTTCGGCCAGGCGATAGGCAAGGCAATCGTTCAGCAGCCAGTTGCCGAACCAGCGGTTGCCGATCCAGCTTTCGTAAAGCGCGCCCGTCAGGCTTTCGCGCGGCCGGGCATAGCCCAGGCCCGAGCGCTTGTGCTGGCGCAGGTGGCGTTCGGCCCCGCGCGCATGCAGCACGCCATCGACGAAATCCACGTCGCGGAAGCGATAGCCCAGGGTGGGCGGAATCTGCTCGGCCGGATTGCCCTGCATCTGTTCAAGGATGTCGGGCAGGGAACCGAACTCGGTGCGCGAGATATGCTCGACCTGGTCGGGCAGCCAGATGCCCGGCATGACCTCGCCCACCTCGGCCGGGCAGATCTCCCATCGCTCGACGGCGGTGGCAAAGAAATCCGCGGGGCCCAGGCCGGCAAGGCGGCGCAGGCGGTTATGGGTCGGTCTGAGGGAATGCATGGCGGCTCGGCTGGCAGGGTCGGGTGGAGTGTGCGGTCGCGCGGCGGCGGGCGCAAGAGACAGAATGCGCCGTTCAGTTCGGACCCGGCCCTTTCAGCGCCGCGACCAGCGCCTGCGCGATCGTCGCGTGATCCTCGGCCGAGGGGTGCCACAGGCAGGCGTTGCGCTGCGGATCGCCCAGGACGACCAGGCGGTTGGCCAGGCCCCGGCCGTCCAGCAGAGCCGAGGCGGTCCGATGCGCCTCGACCAGTTCGGGCCCGTATTCGCCGAAGGCCAGCAGCACCAGGGTCGCGCCGGGGTTTTCCTGCGCGCGGGCGGTGGCGAAATCGGCCAGCGCCGGGCCGAACTCGTGGCGCAGCTGGCCCATGTCGCTCCAGCGTTCGCCGGGGGCGAGTTCCGAGCCGAACACGTTCGAGCCCAGCCCGATGACGACGATGTCCGCCTTGCGCTCCGGCAGGGCCGGCGCATCCGGCTGTCCCGGCAGGGCCAGGGGATAAAGCCGGTCCATGGTGCGGTCGGGCTCGGCGCCGCCGTAGTTGCGCAAAAGCCCGATGCCCGAGCGCGCGACGATGCGGTAATCCGCACCCAGCGCCGCCGCGACCTGCGGGCCGAAGCTGCGGCTGGTGTCGGTCGCGGCATAGATCTCCTCAGCCTCGCAATCGCGGCGGCTGGCGGTATTGGCAAAGCCGACGGTGTCGGAATCGCCGATGAACTCGATCAGCCGCGGTGCCGGGGGGGGCGGAGGCAGCGCCTGGGCCGAATCGTCCAGGAAGAAGCCGCCGAAAAGCGCCGGGCCGCTCGATTCGCTGATCTTCTCGGCGCGGATCTGATGCGGGCCGGGCGCAAGGCCGCGGATATGCAGATCCTGCCGGCCGGGGCGCGAGACCTCGACCGCCTTGCCGTCCAGCGTCACGCGCCAGCGATTGAGCGCATCGTCGAATCGCAGCACGATCCCGGTGCCCTGAAACCGCGCCGAGGCGTGAAAGCCCGGCCATTCATGGCGATAGCCCAGGCCCGAGGGATCAGCGGCCGCGCGCCCCGTCGCCTGGGCGGGCAGGGCGGTCCATCCGGGCCGCGGTGGGCCGAGTTCCGCCTGGAATCCCGCGTCCCCGGCCAGGCTCAGCGCCGGCACCGGCGTCGCCGGGCGCGGCGGTTCGGGCCAGGCCAGGAAAGCGGCCCCCGCGCCCAGGGCGACGACCAGGACCGCCGCGCCGATCCGCCTTGTCCAGACTGCACCCATGACCGCCCACCCAAAACCTCGGCGCCGATCCTGACCAAGCCGGGCCGGCAAGTCCAGCGGCCAGCCGCTCAGCCGCGGAATCGGGCCAGGATTCGGATCGCGTCCCGCATGTCATGGGGGTGGTTGCCGATGAAAAAGCCGTTGCGGTCGATCTCGTCCGCATGGGTCATCGGCCCGTGCAGGCTGTGGTCCATCAGCCGCAGCACGGGATTGCCGGTGAAATTGCCGCTGACGATGGGCCGGGTCTCGAATCCCAGCGCGCCGAGCCGCGCCAGGACCTCGCGCCGGCCAAGCCCGCATTCGGGGCGCAGCACCAGCGCAAAGCCGAACCAGCTGCTTTCCCCGATCTCGCGCTGGATGCGAAACAGCGGGTGATCGGCCATCGCCTCGACCCATCGCGCGCCGTTCTCGCGCCGCGCCGCGACCAGCCGCGGCAGCTTTTCCAGCTGCGCCCGGCCCAGGGCGCCCGACATCTCCAGCGGGCGCAGGTTGTAGCCGGGCAGGACGAAGCGAAAGCTTTCCTCGAAGGGATCCTCGCCCTTCTCGCCGGTCACGCGGTTCCATCTGGGCAGGTCGCGCGTCCAGCCATGCGCCCGCAGCGCCAGCAGGATGTGGTAAAGCTCTTCGTCGTCGGTGACGACCAGCCCGCCCTCCATGGTCGAGATGTGGTGCGAGAAGAAGGTCGAGAACGTCCCCATCACCCCGAAGGTGCCGGCCTGGCGCCCGGCGAAGGTCGCGCCCATGGATTCGCAATTATCCTCGATCAGCAGGATGCGGCGGGTGCCGATCAGCGAACGGATCGCATCGAAATCGTTGGGATTGCCCAGCAGGTTCACCGCCATGACGGCGCGGGTCCGGTCGTCGATGGCCGCGGCCAGCGCGGCAAGGTCGTAGTTCAGCGTCTCGCGGTCGATGTCCACGAATTTCAGGTGCAGCCCGTATTGGTGCAGCGGAAAGAAGCTGGTGGACCAGGACACCGCCGGCACGATCACCTGGTCGCCCGGCATCAGCCGCGAGGCCGGGTCTTGCCGGTAGCGCAGCGCCGCCACCATGGCGAGATTGGCCGATGAGCCCGAATTGACCATCACTGCATGGCGGCTGCCGGCGAAGCGGGCGAACTCGGCCTCGAAGGCCGCGACCTCGGGGCCCATGGTAAAGCGGCCCGAGGCGATCACCCGCTGCAGGGCGTCCCGCTCGGCTTCGTCCCAGCTGGAGCTTGCCAGGGGAAAGCGGTTCATGGCTGCTGCTCCAGATACCAGGCATAGGTGGCGGCGATGCCCTCGGCCAGGCCGATCCGCGGCGCCCAGCCCCAGGCCGCCTGCCGCGCCACGGACAGAAGCTTGCGCCGCATGCCCACGGGCTTGCCGAGGTCGTGGACAAAGCGGCCCTGCCAGCCCACCACCCCGGCCACGATGCGGTAATAATCCTCGATCGCGTGATCCACCCCCGGCCCGACGTTCATCACCGCCGGCACGGCCGAGGGATCGGCCAGCGCGCGCAGGATCGCATCCGCCAGGTCGCCCGCATGCATGAACTCGCGCCGGGCCTGGCCGTCGCCCCAGATCTCGACCCTGTCGCGGCCCTCGATCCTGGCGCGGTGGATCTTGTGGATGATCGCCGGCAGCAGATGCGACCGCCCTGGGTCGAACGTGTCGAAAGGGGCCGTAGAGGTTGCAGGGGATCAGCGTGCGCCATTGCAAGGCGGGGTTCTCGCGGCAGGCATGGTCCACCAGCCGCATCGCCATGATCTTGGCCAGGGCATAGCCCTCGTTGCTGGGCTCGAGCGGGCCGGTCAGGATCTGTTCCTCGGCCAGGTCGCGGTGCAGGTCGCGCGGATAGACGCAGCTCGAACTCAGGTTCAGCAGCACCGGAACGCCGATCTCGCGGCAGGCGGTGATCAGGTTCAGCCCGATGCGGGCGTTCTCGGCCAGATACCGCAGCGGCTCGGCCATGTTGGCCTGGATGCCGCCGACGACGCCCGCGGCATGGACCACGGCGTCGGGACGATGCCGCGCCAGCCAGTCCCGCAGCGCGACCGCGTCGCACAGGTCCAGCTCGGCGCGGGCAGGCGCCAGCACCTGCCAGGCGGCGATGCCGGGATGGGCGCGCAGGTTCGACCCCACCATGCCATGGCCGCCGGTGACGAAGAGCCGCGCCATCTATCCCACCTCTCCCGCGACGGCCGGACCCAGCCCATGCCGCCTGAGCAGCGCATGCTGCCGCGCCGCCCGCAGGTCGGCGGCGACCATCTCGGCGATCATCTCGCGCAGCCCGGTCCGGGGGCGCCAGCCCAGCCGGCGATGCGCCTTGCCGGCATCGCCCAGCAGGCTGGCCACCTCGGCCGGGCGGAAATACCGCGGATCGACCCGCATCACCACGTCGCCGGGATGCAAGGCCGGCGCCCGCTCGCCCGCGACCGAGGCGACCAGGGCGAACTCATCCACGCCCGAGCCGCGAAATTCCAGCGCGATGCCCAGCTCCGCGGCGGCCCAGGTCAGGAACTGGCGCACGGAATGCTGCTCGCCGGTGGCGATGACGTAGTCGTCGGGCGCGTCGGATTGCAGCATCAGCCATTGCATGCGCACGTAGTCGCGGGCATGGCCCCAGTCGCGCAGCGCGTCCAGGTTGCCCAGATAAAGGCAGCCGCCGATCCCCTGGGCCAGGTTGGCCAGCCCGCGGGTGATCTTGCGGGTGACGAAGGTCTCGCCGCGGCGCGGGCTCTCGTGGTTGAACAGGATGCCGTTGCAGGCGAAAAGCCCATAGGCCTCGCGATAGTTCACCGTGATCCAATAGGCATAGAGCTTGGCCACGGCATAGGGGCTGCGCGGGTGAAAGGGCGTGCGTTCGGTCTGCGGCGTCTCGCGCACCAGCCCGTAAAGCTCGGAACTCGACGCCTGGTAGAACCGCGTCGCCCGCTCCAGCCCCAGGAAGCGGATCGCCTCCAGCAGCCGCAGCGTCCCCAGCGCATCGACATCGGCGGTATATTCCGGCGCCTCGAAGCTGACCGCGACATGGGATTGCGCGCCCAGGTTATAGACCTCGTCCGGCCGCACCTCGGCCATGATCCGGGTCAGGTTCGAGGCATCGCCCAGGTCGCCGTAATGCAGCAGGAAGCGCGGCGCGACCTCGTGCGGATCCTGGAAGATGTGATCGACGCGCCGGGTGTTGAAGCTCGAGGCGCGGCGCTTGATGCCATGCACCTCATAGCCCTTTTCCAGCAGGAACTCGGCCAGGTAGGATCCGTCCTGACCCGTGACCCCGGTAATCAGCGCTTTCTTCACCATGAACCGCCCACTCTTGAACCACCACAACAACAACCACGACAAGGCCCGCGCCGCCCGGCCCCGCCGACACCGCGCGCAGGGCAGGGGGCGTTCCGTTCACCAGACACACATGCGGCCAAGCCGCCTGGGCAAAGGGCGCCGCCTGGGCGCCGCCCGCCATGTTTCTCCGTTGCCCAAATACCCAGGCAACCGTTCCGCCGCGCGCGGCCGCGCCTATTTCGCGGCCCTATTTCGCGGCGTCGAAGACCGGCTGGTAGATCTCCTTCAGCCGCGCCACCGCCTCCTGCGGCGAGACCTCGATCGATTCGCCGCTGCGGCGCGAGGTCAGCTCGACCTTGTTCGCCGCCAGCCCGCGCGGCCCGACGGTGATGCGCCAGGGCAGGCCGATCAGGTCCATGGTGGCGAATTTCGCCCCCGCCCGCTCGTCGCGGTCGTCGTAGAGCGGGTCCAGCCCCTGCGCCTTCAGCTCGGCGTAAAGCGCCTCGCAGGCGCCGTCGGTCGAGGCGTCGCCCTGTTTGAGGTTGACGATCCCGGCATGGAAGGGCGTCACCCCCTCGGGCCAGACGATGCCCTTGTCGTCATGGCTGGCCTCGATGATCGCGCCCAGAAGGCGGCTGACGCCGATCCCGTGCGAGCCCATGTGAACCGGCACGCGTGCGCCGTCGGGGCCGACCACGGTGGCGCCCATCGGCTCGGAATACTTGGTGCCGAAATAGAAGATCTGCCCGACCTCGATGCCGCGGGCCTGGCGCCGCCGCGCCTCGGGGACCTGCTCGAACAGCGCCGCGTCATGGGTCTCGTCGGTGCGGGCATAGCGGCTGGTGAATTCCTCCAGCACGGCCTGGCATTGCGCGACATCGTCGTAGTCGATGGCGCGGTCGCCGAATTTCAGGTCGGTGATCTCGCTGTCGTAGAACACCTCCGACTCGCCGGTCTCGGCCAGCACCAGGAACTCATGCGTATAATCGCCGCCGATCGGCCCGCCGTCGGCGCGCATCGGGATCGCCTGCAGGCCCATGCGCTCGTAGCTGCGCAGATAGCTGACCAGATGCCGGTTATAGGCGTGCAGCGCGTCTTCCTTGGTCAGGTCGAAATTGTAGCCGTCCTTCATCAGGAACTCGCGCCCGCGCATGACGCCGAAGCGGGGGCGGATCTCGTCGCGGAACTTCCACTGGATGTGATACAGCGTCAGCGGCAGGTCCTTGTAGCTGTTCACATGGCTGCGGAAGATGTCGGTGATCATCTCCTCGTTCGTGGGCCCGTAAAGCAGGTCGCGCTTGTGGCGGTCGCGGATGCGCAGCATCTCTTCGCCGTAATCGTCGTAGCGGCCGCTTTCGCGCCACAGGTCGGCGGGCTGCAGCGTCGGCATCAGCATGGCGATATGGCCGGCGCGGGCCTGTTCCTCATGCACGATCTGCTCGATGCGGCGCAGCACCTTGAAGCCCAGCGGCAGCCAGGAATAGATGCCGGCCGCCTGCTGCTTGATCATGCCGGCGCGCAGCATCAGCCGGTGGCTGACGATCTGGGCCTCTTTGGGGTCTTCCTTCAGGACGGGCATGAAATAGCGCGACAGACGCATGGCGAAATCCTCATGATGGCCGGCACGGGTTAGCGGATCGCGGATAGCGGGGCAACGCCCTTCCTTGCAAGCCGCGCCGCGACCGTCCACATAGGAAGCCGAACGCGGGGACGGGAGCGACGAGACCCATGCAATTGCCGGTGCAGAAACAGATCCTGTATTGGGGCGGCGCGCTGGCCGTGCTGCTGTTGGCGCTTTGGGGGGTGGGCAATGCCGTCACGCCCTTCATCATGGGCGCGGCCGTGGCCTATCTCTTCGATCCCCTGGCCGACCGGCTCGAGCGGCTGGGCCTGTCGCGCACCGCCTCGGTGGTCATCATCACGCTTTGCGGGCTCTTGCTGGTGGTGGCGCTGTTTCTGCTGCTGGTGCCGGTGCTGGTGCGCCAGACCACCGCGCTGATCGAGACCGCGCCCGAGATGTTCCAGCGCCTCCAGCAGTTCCTGATGACCCGGTTCCCCGAGATCTTCACCGAGGGCAGCCCGGTCAACAGCGCGCTTGCCAACATGGGCCAGCAGATCAGCGAGCGGGGCGGGCAGCTGGTCAGCACCGTGCTGGGCTCGGTCATGGGCGTGGTCAGCATGGTCATGCTGATCGTGATCGTGCCGGTCGTCGCCTTCTACCTGCTGCTCGACTGGGACAACATGGTCGACCGGCTGGACGAGCTTCTGCCGCGCCAGCATGCCGGCACCATCCGCCGGCTGGGACACGAGATCGACGCGGCGCTGTCGGGATTCGTGCGCGGGCAGGGCATGGTGATCCTGATCCTGGGCACCTTCTATTCGGTCTGCCTGGCGCTGATCGGCCTGCCCTTCGGCATCGCGATCGGGGTGATCGCCGCCTCGTTGTCCTTCATCCCCTATGTCGGCGTGCTGGTCGGCGGCGCTACCGCCATCGGCGTCGCGCTGTTCTCCTTCTGGGGCGAGCCGGTCTGGATCGGCGCGGTGATCGCGGTCTTCGTCCTGGGCCAGATCGTCGAGGGCAACTACCTGCAACCCAAGATCGTCGGCGGCCATGTCGGGCTGCATCCGGTCTGGCTGATGCTGGCCCTGACCGTCTTCGGCACGCTCTTCGGCTTCGTCGGCCTGCTCATCGCCGTGCCGGCGGCGGCGGCGCTGGGGGTGCTGGTCCGCTTTGCCGTCGCCCGCTACAAGGAAAGCGCGCTCTATACCGGGCGCGAGGTGCCCTCGCCCCCCGCGCCGCCGACCATGGTCGAGCTGGTGCCGCGCGGCACGACCGAGCGTGCGCGCCAGCTGGCGCAGATGTCGCGCGACGTGGCCGTGGCGCAGATCCAGCGCGACGAGCATCTGGCGCATCTGCTGGAGGAACACCAGCACCGCCAGCAGGCCGGCGAGGTTCCCGATGCCGAGGGCCCGCCTTCGCCCTCCGATCTGTGGGCCGAGACGCGCGACCACCTGCGCGGCAAGGACCGCTGAACGGTGGCCAGACAATTGACCCTGGACCTGACGATGCCGCCGGCCTCGTCGCGCGACGACTTCCTGATCACCGCGGCCAATCGCGATGCGCTGGCGATGCTGGACGCGCCGGGCCGCTGGCCGCAGGGCCGGCTGTTGCTGATCGGCGGTCCGGGATCGGGCAAGACGCATCTGGTCGGCTTCTGGGCGGTCGAGCATGGCGCCCATGTCAGCCACGGCTGGACGCTGACCCCCGAAAGCGTGGACGATCTGGTCCGCCCCGGCGCCGCGCTGGTCATCGAGGACGCGCATGAGATCGGCGGCAATCCCGTCGCCGAACAGGGCCTGTTCCACCTGTGGAACCTGGCCGGCGCGCGGGGGGCGCTGCTTCTCATCACCGCGCAGGCGCCGCCGCGCGACTGGGGCGTGGCGCTGCCCGACCTGCGCTCGCGGCTGGAGACGGCGGCGCAGGCGATCCTGGGCCCGCCCGACGACGCGCTGCTGCCGGCGGTGCTGGTCAAGCTGTTCGCCGACCGCCAGATCCAGGTGGCGCCCGAGGTGGTGGACTGGCTTTCGCTGCGCATGGAGCGCGACCTGGACCTGGCCCGCCGCCTGGTCGCCGCCATCGACCGCGAATCGCTGGCCGACCGCCGCGCCATCACCCGGCGGCTGGCGGCCGAGCTTCTGGACAAGCTGGCCCCCGCCGACGCATGATCGCCCCGCATTTTCCCCGAAGTCCCGTGACATGACCCAGGCCGATTTCCTGAAATCCCCCTTTCCCGCCCCGCGCGATCTGCCCGACGGCCCGCCCGAGGGCGCCGCGCGCTTCTTCAACCGCGAGATCAGCTGGCTCGCCTTCAACTGGCGTGTGCTGGACGAGGCGCGCAACCCGCGCGTGCCGCTGCTCGAGCGGCTGCGCTTCCTGTCGATCTCGGCCACCAATCTCGACGAGTTCTACACCGTGCGCGTGGCCGGCCTGCGCGAACTGGTCCGCGAAGGCAACACCACCCTGTCCGACGACGGGCTGACCGCGGCCGAGCAGCTGGCGCTGGTCAATGCCGATGCGCGCCGGCTGATGGGCGCGCAGCAGGCGGTCTGGAACGGCCTGCGCCGCGAGATGGAACAGGCCGACATCGCCATCCTGTCGCGCGGCCGCGTCACCCGCGCCGAGGAAGAGTTCCTGCGCCGGCATTTCATGGAGCAGGTGTTCCCGGTGGTCTCGCCCCTGGCCATAGACCCGGCGCATCCCTTTCCCTTCATCCCCAACACCGGCTTTTCGCTGGCGCTGGAACTGGCGCGGGAAAGCGACGGGCGGCAGATGCAGGCGCTGGTGCCCATCCCCCAGCAGATCGCCCGCTTCATCCCGCTGCCGGGCGGCAAGCGCTTCCTGCGGCTGGAAGACCTGCTGCTGATGCATCTGCCGAGCCTGTTCCCCGGCTATCGCGACATCGGCCATTGCGCCTTCCGCGTGCTGCGCGACAGCGACCTGGAGGTCGAGGAAGAGGCCGAAGACCTGGTGCGCGAGTTCGAGACGGCGCTGAAGCGCCGCCGCCGCGGCTCGGTCATCCGGCTGAAGATCACCGCCGGCGCGCCCGACCGGCTGCGCCGGGTCATCATGCAGGAGCTGGAGGTCGATCCCGAGGAGGTGGTCGAGGTCGAGGGCCTTCTGGGCATGGCCGACCTGCGCGAACTGGTGCTGGACGGGCGGCGCGACCTGCAATGGCCGGGCTTCACCCCGCGGGTGCCGGAACGGGTGCAGGACCACGACGGCGACATGTTCGCCGCGATCCGGCAAAAGGACATGCTGCTGCACCACCCCTACGAGACCTTCGACATGGTGGTGCGCTTCCTGGCGCAGGCGGCGCGCGACCCGGACGTGCTGGCGATCAAGCAGACGCTTTACCGCACCTCGCGCGACAGCCCCATCGTGGACGCGCTCTGCGAGGCGGCCGAATCGGGCAAGTCGGTGACGGCGCTGGTCGAGCTGAAGGCCCGCTTCGACGAGGCCGCGAACATCCGCCAGTCGCGGCGGCTGGAACGCTCGGGCGCGCATGTCGTCTATGGCTTCATGCAATACAAGACCCATGCCAAGATCAGCGCCGTGGTGCGGCGCGAGGGCGACCAGCTTGTGACCTATACCCATTTCGGCACCGGCAACTATCACCCGATCACCGCGCGCATCTATACCGACCTGTCGCTGTTCACCTGCGACCCGGCGCTGGGGCGAGATGCCTCCAAGGTGTTCAATTTCCTGTCCGGCTACGTTCAGCCCGAGGGGCTGGAGAACATCGCCATCTCGCCCATCGACCTCAAGGAGCGGCTGCTGGAGCTGATCGCGCGCGAGGCCGATTTCGCCAGCCGCGGCCGCCCGGCCGAGATCTGGGCCAAGATGAACAGCCTGATCGACAAGGACGTGATCGAGGCGCTTTACGCCGCAAGCCAGGCGGGGGTCAGGATCAACCTGGTGATCCGCGGCATCTGCGGGCTGCGGCCGGGTATCGCGGGCCTGTCCGACAACATCAGGGTGAAATCCATCGTCGGCCGCTTCCTGGAACATTCCCGCATCGTCTGCTTCGGCAATGGCTTCGGCCTGCCCTCCAAGCGCGCGCGGGTCTTCATCAGCTCGGCCGACTGGATGGGGCGCAACCTGAACCGCCGGGTCGAGGCGCTGGTGGAATGCTTCAACGAGACGGTGAAGGCGCAGATCACCAGCCAGGTCATGGCCGCCAACATGGCCGACGAGGCGCAAAGCTGGCTTCTGCAACCCGACGGGCGCTATCTGCGCTATCTGCCGGCCGGGCGCGACGACCTGTTTTCCTGTCACAAGTTCTTCATGGAAAACCCCTCATTGTCGGGGCGCGGCAGCGCGGGCGCGCGTGACGTTCCGGCGCTGATGCACTCGACGGATTGACGCAAGGAGGCAATTGCCCCATCCAAAGCGCGCGACCGGCTTGGTAACGGAATCGAGAGGAACCCGATGAACGGCATCGTGACCGCAAGCGGAGAAACCATCGAACCCTTCGGACGCTCGCTGTTCGAACGCGCCTCGGAACGCGCGCTCAGCCGGGTCGGCGTGGTCGACGTGGGCTCGAACTCGATCCGCATGGTGGTGTTCGACGGGGCGGCGCGCTCGCCGGCCTATTTCTACAACGAAAAGGTCATGGCCGGGCTGGGCTCGGGCCTGGCCACCACCGGCCGGCTGAACCCCGAAGGCGTGCGCCGCGGCATGGCCGCCCTGCGCCGCTTTGCGGTGCTGGCCGACAGCATGGGCATCAAGCCGCTGACCTGCGTCGCGACCGCCGCCGTGCGCGAGGCCGAGGACGGCCCCGCCTTCCACAAGGCGGTCGAGAAGGAGACCGGGCTGAAGCTCTGGGTCATCGACGGCGAGGAAGAGGCGCGGCTTTCCGCGCAGGGCGTGCTGCTGGGCTGGCCGGATGCCAAGGGGCTGGTCTGCGACATCGGCGGCAACTCGATGGAACTGGCCGAGGTGGCGAACGGCAAGGTCGGCGGCCGCATCTCGACGCCCCTGGGCCCGTTCCGGCTGCAGCAGGTCAAGGGCGGCGCCGCGGGCCTGCGCGACCATATCCGCGATGCGATCGAGCGGGCGGCCGAGCGGCTGGGCCGCGGGCACGAACAGATCTACCTGGTCGGCGGCTCGTGGCGGGCCATCGCGCGGCTGGACATGGAGCGGGCGAAATACCCGATGACCGTGCTGCACGAATATCGCATGTCGCCGCAGGCCGTCGCCGACACGGTGAAATGGATCGGCGAGCGCAGCGTGGCCGAGATGCGGGCGATGACCGGCATCTCGCAAAGCCGGATGGAGCTGGTGCCGCTGGCCAGCCAGGTGCTGCGCCAACTGGTGCAAAGCCTCAAGCCGAAATCGCTGGCCGTCTCTTCCTACGGCATCCGCGAGGGGCTGCTTTACGAACAGATGCCGGCCGGGCTGCGCTCGCGCGATCCGCTGATCGAGGCGGCGCGCTTTGCCGAGCGGCAGATGGCGCGGATGCCGGGTTTCGGCAAGAAGCTCTACCAGTTCCTGGAGCCGCTGTTCGGCGACCTGCCGCCCGAGCGCGACCGGCTGGTCCGGGCGGCCTGCCTTTTGCACGACACCACCTGGCGCACCCATCCCGATTATCGCGCCGATGCCTGTTTCGACAATGTCACGCGGGCCAACATGGCGGCGCTGTCGCATCCCGAACGGGTGTTCCTGGGCCTGTCGCTGCTGCACCGCTACAAGAACAGCCGCGCCAATTCGCCCATGGCGCCGCTGTTCGCGCTGCTCTCGGAAAAGGAGATCCGCGAGGCCGAGGTTCTGGGCAAGGCGCTGCGCTTCGGCGCCATGTTCTCGGTCAAGGATCCGGCCGAAGCGGGCACGCTGAAGCTGCAGCGCAAGAAGAAGCTTCTGGAGCTGAAGCTGACCCGGACCGGGCGCGCGCTGATGGGCGAGGTGGCCGAGGCCCGCTTCCGCTCGCTTGCCGATGCGCTGGAGGTCACGCCGGTCGTCACCGGAGGCTGAGGGGGATTCCCGCATAGCGGGAATCCTGTCCGAATGGACAACTTTACCGTGCGGTGCGGCTGTGGCATTTCCCTGCGCATGGGGGCGACGATCCTTGTGTGCCTTTGCCGAGTGTCCGGTTTCGGATCGGCGCCCCCGCGTCCCGCCAGGCTGGCGCGCGCGTTCAGCCGCCCCAGCTCCGCTCCAGCAGGTCCAGCCAGTTGCGCCAGGCGATCTTTTCGACCAGCTCGCGGCCATAGCCATGCGCCAGCATCGCCTGCACCAGCTTCGGCAGGGCGGCGGCATCGGCCAGATCCTCGGGCATGTCGGCGCCGTCGAAATCCGAACCCAGCGCCACGCCGTCCTCGCCCAGCAATTCCAGCAGGTGGTCCAGGTGGCGCAGCATGACCGCGAACCCCTGCATCGGGTCGCGCCGCCCTTCGGGATGCAGGAAGCCCACGGCAAAGTTCAGCCCGACGAGGCCGCGCGATTCGGCGATCACCCGCAATTGCCGGTCGGTCAGGTTGCGCGAGCTGGGCGCGACGGCATGGGCGCAGCTGTGGCTGGCGACCAGCGGCGCATCCGACAGCCGGGCCACGTCGTCGAAGCCCTTTTCGTTCAGATGCGACAGGTCCAGCATGATGCGCAGCCGGTTGCATGCGCGCACCAGATCCTTGCCCGCATCCGTCAGCCCCGGCCCGGTGTCGGGCGAGGCGGGAAAGGCGAAGGGCACGCCATGGGCATAGCGCGTCGGCCGCGACCAGACCGGCCCCAGCGAGCGCAGCCCCATCGCGTGCCAGACATGCAGCGCATCCAGGTCCGGGATCGGCTCGGCGCCCTCGATGTGCAGGATGGCGGCGATGCGGCCCTGGGCCATGGCCGCGCGGATCTCGGCCGCGGTCCGGCAGATCGCCAGCGTGCCGGTCCGCTCCATCGCCATCAGCTGCCCGGCCTGGGCCAGCGCATGGGGTAGGGCCTGGACCGGCTCCACCTCGGGCGGCAGGGGCAGGGCGAAGGGCGGGTTCTTCTTGAGCATCGCCGCCAGCGCATCGTCGGGGCCGGGCGGCGAGGGCGTCCAGATCGCGAAGAAGCCGCCGGCAAACCCGCCCGCCTTCATCCGCGGCAGGTCCAGATGCCCGTTGCCGTCGCCCTCCAGCCAAAGCCGGTCGCGGCCGGGCCCCGCAGCCACCATGCGCTGCAAGAAATCGTTGTGACCGTCGAAGACCGGAATCATGCTCATGTCCTTTCGCATTGCGCGGCGCAACATGCGCCCGTTATGCGCAGGTCGCAAGCGTGCCGGCGGGGTGCGGCCGGCCAAAGCGGGAAAGGGATCCGGGATGCATGCGACGGGGGATTGGCCGGGGGCGGTCACGGATTTCCTGGAACGGAACCTGCCGGCGCTGGACGACGGAAGCGGCTGGCAGGACATGGCCGTGACCGCCTGCCAGATCGGCTGCGAGGCCCTGGTGGCCCTGGGCCGCGCGGATGCGACGGGCTGGGGCGCAAGCCGCCGCGCCGCGCCCCGGCGGCCGGCGATGCCGCCGCGCTGGGACGATCTTTGCGTCGCGGTGCTGGGGCTGGCGCGCCAGCAGGGGCAGCTGGCCTATCGCCTGCCCGATGGCAGCCCGCCGCCGGAACGGGCCGGGGATTTCATCATCCGCCGCATCGGCGCGCCGCCCCCGCCGCCGCCGAACATCGCGGTGGCGCATGGGCTGGGCCCGGCGCTGGCCCGGCCCGAGCTGCTGGCGCTGCTGGATCGCCTGGGGCTGGTCGCGGACGGCGCCTGGACCCCGGCGGCCCAACCCGTGCTGTGGCGCGTCCAGCCCGGTGCCTGGGGCATGAGGATCGAAGCCGACCCGCGTTTCCGCCAGGCGGCCGAGGCGGCGGTCGCGACGCTGCCGGCCGGGGTCCGGGCCGAGATGGACCGGCTGGTCACGATTACCGACGAGGATGTGGCCCAGGCCATGGCCGCGCAGCAGGCCAGGATCGCCGAAGCGCGGCGGACATACGGCCCCGATGCCCGGATCGCGCCCGCGCGAGGCGCCGAACAGGCGCGCCGCGGCCTGGAGTTCCGCGCGGCGCAGGATCTGGACCGGATCTTTTTCCGGCGCTGGCGGCTCGACGGCGGCTGGCTGTCGGGGGCCGAGGCCGGAGGGGCGCTGGAGGTCTTTCACGACCCCCTGGCCCGGCAGATGCGCCTGGCGGTGACGGACCGGCTTTATCCGGCCTTGGGCTTTCTGCGCCCGGCTCGGGATCGAAAACCCTCTTCCCCCGCGCCGCCGCTGCGCTAAGCTTGGGTCAGCAGCGAGGGAGGAGAGCCCAGCCATGACCCGCATCGACAAGGAATTCACCGGCCAGACCGTGATCTGCACCTTCGAGGTGACGCCCGGAACCGCGCATGACGTGCTGGACGCGCTGAACGACGCCTATGACCAGGTCATCCGGCACCAGCCCGGCTATGTCTCGGGCGCGATCCACCTGAACGATGCGCAGACCCGCATCTGCACCTATTCGCAATGGCGCGACCGGCGCGACTACCAGGCCATGCTGCGCAGCCCCGAGATGCGCACCCGCAACCGCGCCATCCATGGCATGTGCCGCCATTTCGAGCCGGTGATGTACGAGGTGGTCGATACCTGGAAGACCTGATGCGGAATGCCGATGCTGCGGCTGCGAAAAGCCGTGCATTGCGCAAGCTTAGCCCCTAGTCTGGCAGGAAACAGGCAGGCGATCGCCGGAACGGAGGGGCTCATGGCAGGACGCATCATCACGATTGCCCAGCAGAAGGGCGGCTCGGGCAAGACCACCATCGCGGTCAACCTGGCGGTGGCCCTGCGCGGACGCGGCCATTCGGTCGCGCTGCTGGACACCGACCCGCAGGGCAGCATGGGGCGCTGGTTCCTGGAACGGCTGGAGCGCCGGGGCGAGGACGAGGCGCTGGAATTCACCACCTCCTCGGCCTGGGGCGCCAGCTACGAATCCGACAAGCTGAAGAAGCGCTTCGATTTCGTCATCATCGATACGCCGCCCAAGATCGACAGCGACCTGCGCCCGGCGCTGCGCGTGGCCGACCTGGTGCTGGTGCCGGTGGCGACCAGCCATGTCGACCTGTGGGCGACCGAGGGCGTGCTGGACCTGGCCCGGCGCGAGAAATGCGACACGCTGATCGTGCTGAACCGCACCCGCTCGCACGCGCGCCTGACCGGCGAGGTGGCCGAGGGTGCCGCCGCGCTGGGGGCCGAGGTGGCGGCGGCACAGCTTGCCAACCGCGTCGCCTATGCCGAGGCGCTGGGGCAGGGGCTGGGCGCGGGCGAGACCGCGCGCCACGCCACCGCCCGCGCCGAGGTCGATGCCCTGGCCGAAGAGGTGCTGGCCGCGCTGCGCTAGGCTCGGGCGCCGACCTTTGCCCATGACGGGCGCCTCGCAGGCACCGGCCCTGCAATGTGGCGATCCGTGGGAATGATGGCCCCCGCGCTTCTTCGTTGCCCAAATACCCCTGCTACCGCGCCGCCCGCACGGCGGCGCCGCCTTGGCGCATCCGCGGAAATCCGCCGATCCGCCGGGGCTTTGGAAACCGGCCGCCGTTCCATGGGTTGAGTGGGCAGCAAGTCCAGACTCATGAGGTCAAGATGAAACTCCCGCTTTCCCTTGCCGTTCTGGCAACCCCCCTTGCGCTGGCCGCCTGCACCCCGGAAGCCCCGCCCCCGCCCGAGCCGGAAACCGTCGCCGTCGATCCCTGCGGCGCGGCGCGCTATACCTATCTGATCGGGCAGACCTCGCCCACCATCTCGGTCCCCGAGGGCCAGATGTATCGCATCGCCCGCGAAGACCGGCCGATGACGATGGAGATGATCCAGGAGCGCCTGACCTTCATCGTGGACAGCCGCGGCAAGCTGCTTTCGGTCAGTTGCAGCTGATCCGAACGCCGGGAACGGGGCATCCCTCCCAGGCCCCGTTCCCGCGCGTCAGCTGCGCCGCCGCGACCGCTTGTTGCCGCCGCGCTGCCCCGCCCGCCCCGCGGTCGAGCGCCCCGAGGACTTGACCGCCGCCTCGGCCGCCTCTTCGATGGCGGATTGCCGGGCCAGCGGGTCGTCGGCCACCGCCAGTTCCACCGCCTCCAGCCGCTTGACCTCGTCGCGCAGCCGCGCGGCCTCCTCGAACTCCAGGTTCTCGGCCGCCTTGCGCATCTGCGCGCGCAGCGCGTCCAGATGCGCCGCCAGGTTGGCGCCGACCAGGGGCTTGTCCACCCTGGTCGTGATGCGCGCCTGGTCGGTATCGCCCTGCCACAGCCCGGCCAGCACGTCCTCGACGTTCTTGCGCACGGTCTGGGGCGTGATGCCGTGTTCCTCGTTATAGGCGACCTGCTTCTGGCGCCGGCGCTCGGTCTCGGCCATGGCGCGCTCCATGCTGCCGGTGATGCGGTCGGCATACATGATGACCCGGCCGTCGGCGTTGCGCGCCGCCCGGCCGATGGTCTGGATCAGCGAGGTTTCCGAGCGCAGGAAGCCTTCCTTGTCGGCGTCCAGGATCGCCACCAGCCCGCATTCCGGGATGTCCAGCCCCTCGCGCAGCAGGTTGATGCCCACCAGCACGTCGAAGGCCCCCAGCCGCAGGTCGCGCAGGATCTCGATCCGCTCGATGGTGTCGATGTCGCTGTGCATGTAGCGCACGCGGATGCCCTGTTCGTGCAGGTATTCGGTCAGGTCTTCGGCCATGCGCTTGGTCAGCGTCGTGACCAGGGTGCGCATCCCGGCGGCCGAGACCTTGCGCACCTCGTCCAGCAGGTCGTCCACCTGCATCTCGACCGGGCGGATCTCGACCTGCGGGTCCAGAAGGCCGGTGGGGCGGATGACCTGCTCGGTAAAGACGCCGCCGGTCTGGTCCAGCTCCCATTGCGCCGGGGTGGCGCTGACAAAGACCGATTGCGGGCGCATCGCGTCCCATTCCTCGAATTTCAGCGGCCGGTTGTCCATGCAGCTGGGCAGGCGGAAGCCATGCTCGGCCAGGGTGAACTTGCGCCGGAAGTCGCCGCGATACATGCCGCCGATCTGCGGCACCGAGACGTGGGATTCGTCGGCGAAGACGATGGCGTTGTCCGGGATGAACTCGAAGAGCGTCGGCGGCGGCTCGCCCGGCGCGCGGCCGGTCAGGTAGCGGGAATAGTTCTCGATCCCGTTGCAAACGCCAGTCGCTTCAAGCATTTCCAGGTCGAAGTTCGTGCGCTGCTCAAGCCGCTGGGCCTCCAGCAGCTTGCCCTCGTCGGCCAGTTGCTTCAGCCGCGTCTGAAGTTCTGCGCGTATCCCCTTGATTGCCTGCTGCAAAGTCGGGCGCGGGGTGACGTAGTGGCTGTTGGCATAGATGCGGATCTGCTTGAAGCTGTCGGTCTTGGCCCCGGTCAGAGGATCGAATTCGGTAATCGATTCAAGCTCGTTGCCGAAGAAGTCGAAGCGCCAGGCCCGATCCTCGAGGTGCGCCGGCCAGACCTCGATCACGTCGCCGCGCACGCGAAAGCCGCCGCGCTGGAAGGCGGCGTCGAGCCGGCGATATTGCTGCGCCACCAGCTCGGCCAGGAATTCGCGCTGGTCGTAGCTTTCGCCGACCACCATGTCCTGGGTCATCGCCGAATAGGTCTCGACCGAACCGATGCCGTAGATGCAGGAAACCGAGGCGACGATGATCACGTCGTCGCGCTCCAAGAGCGCGCGGGTGGCCGAGTGGCGCATCCGGTCGATGGCCTCGTTGATCTGCGATTCCTTCTCGATATAGGTATCGCTGCGCGGGACATAGGCCTCGGGCTGGTAGTAGTCGTAATAGCTGACGAAATATTCCACGGCGTTTTCCGGGAAGAAGCCCTTGAACTCGCCGTAAAGCTGGGCCGCCAGCGTCTTGTTCGGGGCCAGGATGATCGCCGGGCGCTGCGTCGCCTCGATCACCTTGGCCATGGTGAAGGTCTTGCCGGTGCCGGTGGCGCCCAGCAGCACCTGGTCGCGTTCGCCCGCCATGACGCCCTGGGCCAGTTCGGCGATGGCGGTGGGCTGGTCGCCCGCCGGCTGGAACTCGGACCGCATGACGAAACGCTTGCCGCCTTCCAGCTTGGGCCGGCTGACCTCGGGAAAGCGCGCGACGGGGGCGTTGGTGTTGTTGTGGCCCATGGTTTCACCTTTGTTCCTGCCTGGGTCAATCTGGCGCATTCGCGCCCCAATACAAGCCCGGCCGGGGGAATATGCGCCATGCCGGGGCGGCAATCCGGCCGCGATAGCGGGAAATCGCGCGAGGTGCATCTTGATCGCCCGGCCGGCTTCGGGGATAAGGCGGGAAGCAAGAACAGAGGGTTCCCGCCATGCGCGTCCGCATCTACAAGCCCGCCCGCAACGCCATGCAATCCGGCACCGCCCGCACCAAGAACTGGGTGCTGGACTTTCCGCCCGCCGATCCGCGCGAGATCGACCCGCTGATGGGCTGGACCAGCAGCGACGACACCCAGAGCCAGGTGCGCCTGCGCTTCGAGACCCGCAAGCAGGCCGAGGATTACGCGCGCGAGCGTGGGCTGGATTACGAGGTGATCGAGCCGCACACCCGCGCCCCGAACATCCGCCCCCGCGGCTATGGCGAGAATTTCGCCCCCGACCGCCGCGCGCCCTGGACGCATTGATCCGCAGCGGCCCCCGGCCCGCCCGTCACGCCCGGCTGGACGCGCTCAGCACGGGGCGGGGGACCGGCCCTTGCAGCGCATGGCGAAAGTCCCACAGGAAAAGCGCCCATCCGGCCATCCAGCCTGATGCGGCAAGATGCAGCAGCGTCGCCGGCCCGGCCATCGACACGCAGCACATCAGCAGCCGCAGGAGCGTGGCGAGGCTGACCAGGCCGAAGGCAAGGGCCAGCGGGCGCGACACGGCCAGCCTGCCGCCCCTGCGCGGCATGGCCGCCCGTCCCATGATCGCCAGCATCATCGTGCCCATGGCGCCCATCGTGACCGCATGCAGGGCCGTCGCCATGTCGAGCCCGGCCCAGGGCGCCTGCGCCAGCCCCGCCAGGATCAGGGCCAGCGGCAGCCAGAGCCAGGCCAGGTGCAACAGCAGCAGCGCCGGATAGCGGCCGGCGCGCCAGCTGCGCCACAGGCCCATGCGGGCCAGGTGCAGGATGCCCGAGACGATCAGGAGCGGCCCGGCTAGCCCCGAGCGATCCAGCAGCAGCGCCGCGATGGCCAGAAGCAATGCCAGCACGCCGGCGCCCGGCAGCCAGTGCGGCTCGGTCAAGGGCGGCTGGCCGGATGCCGCGGCCCAATGCCGGGTGAATGCGGCAAGGGCGCGGCCTCCGACCAGGCTGATGAGCAGCGCAAAGAACAGCGGCGCCATGTCCTGCGCAAGGCTTTCGGCGGCGGGCCCCGGCCCGGCGATCGCCAGCGCCTCGATGCCGCCAAGGACCAGGGGCGCCAGCGCCAGCGGCATCTTGCGCCAGGCCCCGGCGCCGGCGACCTGCCACGACAGCAGGCCGCCCAGCACGAGGAAATAGGCCGTCGCAGCGGGAAGGGCGAAGGGCGCGGGCAGGCCCAGGGCAAAGCCCAGCCGCCCGGCCAGCCACAGCGCCACCATGATCCCGGTCGTGGCCGGCGCGACCCGGACCCGCCCGGTCCATGCCGGCAGCGCGGTCAGCAGATAGCCGCCCACCGCCGCGCCGCCCATGCCGAACAGCAGCTCATGCCGGTGCCAAGACAGCGCATCGACGCCCATCCCCAAGGGGAGCAGCCAGGCCGAGGGGATGAGGACCGCCCACAGGCCGGCCAGGAAGAACAGCGGGCGATGCGGCGCCAGCCATAGCCCATGGGTCAAAAAGCGAAACATCGTTTTCCGGCTGCTGCCGCGGATGCCCCATAGCGCCAGCAGGGCGGCCGTTGTCAATATGCCGGCCGGGCAGGGCGACCCATGGCCGCGGCGCCCTTGCCCGGAGCGGCTGGCCATGACATCCGCCTTGCCAGGGGATCGCAAGAACCGGCCGACGCCGCTGCCGGTCGAGGATTGCATGCCGGGGCTTTACGACTGCTATCGCGCCGTGGGCGAGGTGGAAAGCAAGGGCCTGGACTTCGAGATCTCGGGCGAGGTGCTGCCGCGCTGGAACCTGATGCCGGGCCATACCTGGAACGAGGCCGAGATCATCAGCGCCACCGTCGATGGCGTGGCGGGCAGCCCCTACAACACCTTCCTGCCCAAGCACCTGCTGAAGATCGCCACCATGTATCATCTGCCGGGCGACAGGTGGCGCCTGGGCGGCGCGTTCCGGCTGCAAAGCGAGATCACCTCGGAATCCAGCGCCGTCTATGACCCGCGCCTGGCCGAGACCCCGGTCCGGCAGGGCGGCCTGGGGCTGGTCGATCGGGTCGCGGGCTATCGCCTGAACGAGAATTTCGACATCCAGCTGAACGTGAACAGCGTCTTCGACCGGCGCTATTGCGAGGTGGTGGACAGTTTCTCGGGCGGGAATTTCGTCGGCGAGCCGCGCCATGTGCTGCTGACGGGGAAGATCACCTTCTGACCCCTGATCCGGCCGGCGGCGGATGCGGCCCTTGCCGGCCGCCTCCGCCAGGCTTTTCCGAACCGTCGTTCCTTGCGGCCCCGAACAGAAGGCCTGGGGCGACAGCCCGGCCCGGACCATGGTGGCCGGGATCGTTTCCGGGTCCGGCCGAGCGGACGCATGGGAACCCGCAAGCGCCCCTGTCTGCGGATCTGGCTTTGCAGGGCGTGGCTGTTGGCTTGGTAATGGCGGCTGATCGGTCATGAGCAGGGCGATTTCTGGCTGGACCGCTATGAGCGGCGCAAGACCGTGCTTTACGGCGTGGTCGAGGCCGACGTCGGCGATGCCGGCACGCTGAGCGCCGGTTACGACTTCCAGCGCAACCGCACCCGCAACCACCAGTTCGGCGGCCTGCCCCTGATCGCCGATGACGGCTCGCAGCTGGATTACGATACCAGCACGAATGCCGGCGGCGGCAACCTGCTGCTGACCCAGACCACGCAGACCCTGTTCCTGCGCTATGCCCAAGACTTCGGCACCGGCTGGCAGGCGGTGGGCGAGTTGTCCTTCTACAGGGCCGAGCGCGAGGGCTATCTGGCCTCGGCCAGCTGGGGCTCGCCCGATCCGCAGGGCTATGGCGTGCAGACCGTGGGCGGCTATGCCGATACCGATACCGACCAGGCCGCGCTGTCGCTGACCGCCTCGGGCCCGGTCGAGCTGTGGGGCCGCAGCCATGACCTGCGCTTCGGCATCACCGGCAGCTGGGGCAAGGACAATCACAAGGCCTATTCGGCCTTCGACGGGACCGATATCGACTATCAGCCGATCACCGGCTCGATCTTCGACTGGGACGGGCATGTGCCGAACCTGGTCCAGCAGGCCGGCTATGTCAGTTATGTCAGCAATACCAAGATCGACCAGGTCGCGGCCTATGGCTCGGGCCGCTTCGGCCTGACCGACCGGCTGAACCTGATCGCCGGCGCGCGCGTGGTCTGGTACGACTACTACTATACCACCGACAGCCGCAGCAGCGGCACGACTACGCATCAGCAGATCAGCCGCAACGGCGAATGGATCCCCTATGCCGGGCTGACCTATGACCTGAACGAGGACTGGTCGGTCTATGCCAGCTATACGCGGGTCTTCAAGC
Source organism: Paracoccus versutus (assembly GCF_029909795.1). NCBI lineage: Bacteria > Pseudomonadati > Pseudomonadota > Alphaproteobacteria > Rhodobacterales > Paracoccaceae > Paracoccus > Paracoccus versutus. The sequence goes on along the minus strand of NZ_CP038196.1, from coordinate 1,167,909 downwards.
AGGCCAGCTATCGCGACAAGGACAACCGGATCGTGGAGCCGACCACCGGCTCGAACTACGAGCTGGGCACCAAGGCCAGCTTCGCGGACGACCGGTTGAACTTCGCGGCGGCGATCTATCTGCTGGAGCAGGACAACCTGCCGGTCCGCGACCGCAGCGTGACCTATCAGCTGCCTGACGGCTCGAACCCCTACAAGTCCATCGACGGCACCCGCAGCAAGGGCTTCGAGATGGAACTGGCGGGCGAGGTCCGGCCGAATATCCAGCTGGCCGCCAGCTATGCCTATACGACCGCCAAGGACGGCGACGGGCTGCGCATCTCGACCGTCACGCCCCGCCATTCGATCAAGCTGTCGGGGGTCTATGCCTTCGAGACGATGCCCCTGACCCTGGGCGTCAGCCTGCGCTGGCAAAGCGCCATCGAGAATACCTGGGTCTGGCCCGTCACCGGCACCGCGCGGCAGGGCTCCTATGCGGTCGTCGGACTGATGGGGCGCTATGACTTCCAGAACGGCATGAGCGCCAGCCTGAACATCGACAACCTCTTCGACCGCAAATACCTCGCCTCGATCGACGAGACCTATGCGACCGGCAATTACGGCGCCCCGCGCAATGCCACGCTGAGCCTGGATTGCCGGTTCTGAGCAAGGCTGCTGGGCCTGGCCGGCGTCGGGCAAGACCCGGGGCGGGTGCGTTCGCGCCCGCCCATTGCGCTCAACAGGGGCTGTCGGGGAAATAGAACCCCTCGGCATTGGCTTTGGTGATCAGCGGGCTGTCCAGGACATGGCGGCCGCGGATCGGCGACTGCGTGGCATAGCGCATCGCGGTGATCTCGATGGCCGGGGCGATCAGGGTCGGCGGATAGAAGATATTGGCGTCGATCAGCTTGTCGCCGTCCATGATCATCTTGATCACCCGGTTCATGCCCGAACCGCCCAGCAGCACCATACCCTCCTCGCGCCCGGCCTGTTCTATCGCTGCACGGGCCCCCGAGTGCTGCATCGTCGTCGCCGGCCCAGACGCCGTCAATCTTGGGGAAGCGGGTCAGGTAGTCCCGCATGACCTCGAAGGCCTTGTCGGGGTTCCAGTTGGCATATTGCATGTCGAGGATCTCGATCCCCGAACTCTCCAGCGTCTTCTGGAAGGCTTCGATGCGGATAGTGTCGATGGCGGTCGGGATGCCGCGCATCACCACGATCTTGCCGCCGTCAGCGAGTTTCGACTTGAGATATTCGGCGGCAACCACGCCGGATTGCGGGTTGTTGCCACCGACATAAAGGTCTTCGACGCCTTCGTCCGCGCCGAGCGTCAGGTTGATGCCTTTCAGCACCCTGTTCGGGCCATAGGCATGTGCAATTCCATCCAGCCGAAGCGGGTTCGGCTGCATGTGAAATCCTCCACCGCAACAGAAACGCCGATCCATGAAATATTGCAATAATTGTTGCGATCAAGGTCGATCCGCGCTTTCTATTGCCGCAGAGGGCAGGGAATCACCTCGAGGAGGAAGTCGATGTCAAAGAATGCCAACCTTGCGGGGGCCTTCCCCGCCATGGGCCGGAAGCTGCGCCTTGGGGTCGTGGGCGGCGGCGCGGGTGCGTTCATCGGGCAGGTCCATGCGCGGGGTGCGCGGCTGTCGGATCGCTGGCAGATCGTCGCCGGGGCGCTGTCCTCGCGCCCCGAGGTCGCGCTGGCATCGGGCCGCGACTGGGGGCTCGATCCAGATCGAAGCTATACTGACTGGCGCGAGATGGCACGGGCCGAGGCGGCGCGGCCGGACGGTATCGACGCGGTGGCGATCACCGTCCCGAACCATCTGCATTTCGCGGTTGCCATGGCGTTCATGGATGCGGGTATCGACGTGATCTGCGACAAGCCGCTGGTCAATACGCTGGACGAGGCGCGCGCGCTGATCGGCAGGCAGCGCGAAACCGGGTTGATCTTCGGCGTGACCTATTCCTTCGCGGCCCATGCGATGGTGCGGCAGGCCCGGCAGATGGTGCAGGAAGGTGCCATCGGCAGGGTCACGCAGATCCATGCCGAGTATTTCCAGGAAATGGCGCTGCTGCCCGCCGATGCCGCCTGGTCCGGCACGCCCTGGCGGCAGGATCCCGCCAAGGTGGGGGGTGCCGCGACTACGGCGGACATCGGCACCCACGCCCATCATCTGGCCGAGTTCGTATCCGGCCTGCGCATGACCGATCTGCGGGCCGAGTTTCACCGGCTGGGGGCCGATCAGCCGCTGGAGGATACCGCCTTCATGACCTGCCGCTTCCAGGGCGGCGTGCCCGGCACCCTGCTGGTCTCGCAGGCGGCGGCGGGGGCCAGTTGCGGGCTGCGCATCCGCATCTCGGGGACCGAGGGCACGCTGGAATGGGATCAGGAGAACCCGGAATACCTGCAGCACCGCCCCTTCAATGCACCGCATATCCGCATTTCGCGCGGGCATGGCGCAGGGATGCTGTCGGATGCCGCGCGCTTCGTCCACATGCCGCGCGGCCATCCCGAAGCGCTCTCGGACGCCTGGGGCAATCTCTACGAGGAATTCGCCATCGCCATCGAGGCCCGTCGCGAAGGGTGCGATCTGCCGGACGGGCTGCTGGCCTATCCGGGGCTGGAGGAGGGCGCTGCGGGCGTTGCCTTCATCCAGGCCGCGATCCGCTCGAATGCCGAAGGCGGGGCGTGGGTATCCTGCGCCTTCGACGCCTGACGGAAGAACACAAGCAGGAGGAACCACATGAAACGACTGATGATCACCACCGCTTTCGCGATCACCGCATTCGGTGCGCAGGCGCAGGAAATCGGCGTCGCGATGGCGCAATTCGACAACAATTTCCTGACCATCCTGCGTCAGGGCATCGAAGAAGCGGGCCACGCCGAGGGCGTTACCTTGCAATTCGAGGATGCGCAAAACGACGTGCCCCGGCAGTTGAGCCAGATCCAGAACTTCATCTCGTCCGGGGTCGATGCGATCATCGTGGTCGCGGTGGATTCCGATGCGATCACCCAGATGGACAAGATGGCGAACGATGCCGGCATTCCCATCGTCAATATCAATCGCGAGCCGCCGAATGTAGAGAGCCTCGGGCCGCTGGAAGCCTTCGTCGGCTCGCGCGAGGTCGATGCAGGCACGATCCAGGCGACCGAGGCTTGCCGCCTCGTCAAGGAAAAGATCGGTAACGGCGCGGCAAACGGCGTCATCCTGGCGGGCGACCTGTTCATCCAGGCCGGCCGCGTGCGGACCGAGACGGTGCAGGACTTCGTCAAGACGCCCGGCTGCGATTTCGTGAAGATCGAGGACATGCAGGTCGCAGACTGGTCGCGCAGCAAGGCGTCGGATCTGGTCTCGAATTGGCTGACCGCCGGGCTGACGCCGGATGTGATCTTTGCCAACAACGACGAAATGGCCATCGGTGCTGCGCAGGCGCTGAAGGCCGCTATGGTCGACCCCGAGGATGTCGTCGTGGCCGGCATCGACGCGACGCCGGACGCGCTGATGGCGCTGAAGGCTGGCGACATCGACCTGACCGTATTCCAGGACGCGGCGGGGCAGGGACGCAAGGGGCTGGAGGTCGCCGCCGCCATGGCGCGGGGTGAGGAACTGGCAGAGCGCGCCGTCTATATCCCGTTCGAACTCGTGACTCCCGAGAATGTCGATGACTATCTGGCGCGCTGAAACCGGCCATCTCGCCATGCGGAGGGATTGCAGATGAGCCTGGCCGTTGGCGTGATCGGCGCCGGTGTCATGGGCGGGTTTCATGCCCGCCTTTTCGCCGAGGAGATTTCGGGGGCGCGGCTGGTTGCGGTTTCCGACCCCGATCCGGGCCGGGCTGGCGCATCTGCATATGGCGCGCAGGTCTTTGCCGAAGGACTGCCGCTGATCGAAAGCGATGCGGTCGAGGCGGTTCTGGTCGCCGCCCCGGATACCGCCCACCATGACCTGGTCATGGCGGCGATACGCCTGGGCAAACCCGTGCTCTGCGAAAAGCCTCTGGCCTCGACGGTCGCGCAATGCCGCGAGATCGTCGAGGCCGATGCGGGCCGCAACCTGGTCAGCGTCGGCTTCATGCGCCGCTTCGATCCCGCCTATCGCGAAATGAAAGCCGCCTTGGACGCGGGCCGGATCGGCGCGCCCTTGCTGATACATTGCCTGCATCGCAATCGCGAGGCGCCGCGTTGGTTCGACGGCTCGATGATCGTTACCAATGCCATGGTGCATGAGATCAACATCTGCCGCTGGTTGCTGGACACCGAATACACCTCGGCAAGCCTGACGCAGGTTGGCGATGCCGGCGACATGCTGCTGGCCGAATTGCACACGGATCGCGGGGCGGTCGTCTCGGTCGAGATGTTCATGAACGCCGCCTATGGCTACCACGTCCATGCCGAGATCGTCGGCCGCGAGGGGACGGTGGCCATGGCCGAACCGGCGCAGGTGCGATTGCGGCGCGGGGGTGCGATGCAGGCCGGATATTCGCCCGACTGGATCGGGCGCTTTGCCGACAGCTATCGCTTGCAGGATCAGGCCTGGGTGCGGGCATGCCGTTCCGGCCGGACCTGCAAGAACATGGCGACGGCCCGCGACGGTCTTCTGGCGACCGGTTATTGCCAGCAGTTGGTCGAGCATCTGCCAGCAGGCGGGGGGCCGCTGGCGCCTCGCATGTAAACATGCGCAAGAGAGCGTTTGTTGCCGTATTCAGTATCTGCAATTTTTATTGCAATCGCGTTGCAGAGGGGCTATGGTCAATGTCGAGGCAGGGAATCCCTGCCTCGCGGAGGCCGGGGGCAAGATACGGGACACGCATCGCTCACGGTTCTCGGACATGGCGGGAGGTCGTCATCAAGTCGGAAGGGATGCGGCGGAACAGCGGTTCCGCCAACGGCTTGATATTGCCTTGTCGCATCGAGGTTTTGGCTTCGTCCGACGCGAGAAGATCGGACGGAGGTAACAGGAGGAGGAAAGACCCACATGATCAAGAAACTCGCGACGGCCACCGCATTCTGTGCGCTGATGGCAGGCACGGTTCAGGCCGAGACCATCGGCGTTGCGATGTCGCTCTTCGACGACAACTACCTGACCGTGCTGCGTCAGAACATCCAGCGCCACGCCGGCGATCTGGGCGTCACCGTGCAGATGGAGGATGCCCAGGGCGACATCGCCCGCCAGCAGTCCCAGATCGAGAATTTCGTCGCCTCGGGCGTGGACGGCATCATCGTGATGCTGGTCGACGCCGATTCCGGCCAGGCCATGTCGCGCATCGCCGACCGGGCGGGCGTGCCGCTGGTCTTCGTCAACATGCTGCCGGCCAACATGGACGAGTTCCCGGAAAAGCAGGCCTGGGTCGGCTCGGACGAAGAGCAGGCGGGCGAGTTGCAGGCGACCGAGATGTGCAAGCTGATGGGCGGCGAGGGTGATGCCGTCATCCTGATGGGCCAGCTTGGCACCACCGGGCAGCGCGGGCGCACCGCGGCGGTCGAACGCGTGCTGCAGTCGGATGAATGCAAGGGCATCAACGTACTCGACTCGCAATCCGCGAACTGGATGCGAACCCCGGCGCTGGACCTGATGACCAACTGGCTGACCTCGGGGATGCAGCCCGACGCCGTGTTCTCGAACAATGACGAGATGGCGCTTGGTGCGGTTCAGGCGCTCAAGGCATCGGGGATCTCGATGGACGATGTGATCGTCGGCGGCGTCGATGCCACGCAGGACGCGCTGGCGGCGCTGGAGGCGGGGGATCTGGACGTCACGGTCTATCAATCCGCCAAGGGGCAGGGCGAGGGTGCGCTGGACACCGTCCTGAAGATCGCCCGCGGCGAGGCGTTCGAGCCGCGCGTGGCCGTTCCCTTCGAGCTGGTCACGCCCGAGAACGTCGCGGAATACAAGACCCAGAACTGATCCGGGCGGGCATTCGGTCGCGGACCGGATGCCCGGACCTCAATCCGGGGGCCGCGTCCCCTGACAGTCTTTCGGGGGGAAGATGGTTTCGAAGACCACACTGGAGGCGATCGAACGCTACAAGGAAAAGAGCCTGCCCTATATCCTTGAAATCGAGGGTATTCGGAAGGAGTTTCCCGGCGTGGTGGCGCTGGATGACGTGCAGTTCCGGCTGCGGCCGGGCTCGGTTCACGCGCTGATGGGCGAGAACGGCGCAGGCAAGTCCACGCTGATGAAGATCATCGCCGGCATCTATACGCCCGACCGCGGCACCATCCGCCTGCGCGGCGAGGAGGTCGTTCTGGCCAGCCCGCTCGATGCGCTGGAACAGGGCATCGCGATGATCCATCAGGAACTGGCGCTGATGGACTGGATGACGGTCGCCGAAAACATCTGGATCCGGCGCGAGCCGAAAAATGCGCTCGGCCTGATCGACCACCGCAAGATGACCGAGATGACCCAGGAATTGTTCGCGCAGCTTCGGCTCAAGATCGATCCGACCGCGCAGATCAGCACGCTCACCGTCGCGCAGCGGCAGATGGTCGAGATCGCCAAGGCGGTCAGCCATCGTTCCCAGGTGCTGATCATGGACGAACCGACCTCGGCGATCACCGAAACCGAGGTCGACCACCTGTTCGAGATCATCCGCGACCTGAAGGCGCGCGGCGTGGCCATCGTCTACATCACCCACAAGATGAACGAGCTGTTCGAGATCGCCGATGAGTTCTCGGTTTTCCGCGACGGCAAGTATGTCGGCACCCATGCCAGCATCGACGTGACCCGCGACGACATCATCCGCATGATGGTCGGCCGCGAGATCACCGAGATGTTCCCCAAGGAAGAGGCTGAAATCGGCGAGGTGATCCTGTCGGTCGAGAACCTCTCGCTGCCGGGCACCTTCCACGGCATCACCTTCGATCTGCGCCGCGGCGAGATCCTCGGGCTGGCCGGCCTGGTGGGCTCGGGCCGCTCGAACGTGGCAGAGGCGCTGTTCGGCGTGACGCCGGCCGTCGAGGGCAGGATCCGCATCGCCGGCCGCGATGTCCCCATCGCATCGCCCGCCGACGCCATGCGCGAGGGAATGGCGCTGCTGACCGAGGACCGCAAGGCGACGGGCTGCTTCCTGCCGCTGACGATCCTCGAGAACATGCAGATCGCAGCCTTGCATGAAGGCCATGTCAAGCTGGGCTGCGTCGACGAGCGGGGGATGACCAATCTCTGCCTCGGGATGAAGGACAAGCTGCGGATCAAGACCCCGAACCTCGATGAGCGGATCGAGAACCTGTCGGGCGGCAACCAGCAGAAGGTCCTGATCGCGCGCTGGCTGCTGACCAAGCCGCAGATCCTGATCCTGGACGAGCCGACCCGCGGCATCGACGTGGGTGCCAAGGCGGAAATCCACCGGCTGATCTCGGGCCTGGCGCAGCAGGGGGTCGCGGTCATCATGATCTCGTCCGAATTGCCCGAGGTTCTGGGCATGTCCGACCGGATCATGGTCATGCACGAGGGCCATATGACCGGCATCCTGGACCGGGCCGAGGCGACCCAGGTGAAAATCATGGAACTGGCGGCCCGCTGAGGCCCGCGCGGCGCCCGGCGCCCGAGGAGGAACATTATCATGGACAATGTGCAGATCGAACCCGTCAAGCGACAGCGCCGAGGGCTGCCGCAGGAGCTGAACATCCTGCTGGTGCTGGTCGCCGTCGCGCTGGTCTTCGAGATCCTGGGCTGGATCTTCCAGGGCCAGAGCTTCCTGATGAACACCCGTCGCCTGACGATCATGATCCTGCAGGTTTCGGTCGTGGGCATCATCGCCATCGGCGTCACGCAGGTCATCATCACCGGCGGCATCGACCTGTCGTCCGGCTCGGTCGTCGCCATGACGGCGATGATCACCATGAGCGTGGCGCAGTCGGGCGATTACGCGCGGGCCATGTATCCGGCGCTGACGGACCTGCCGGTCATCGTGCCGCTGGCCGTCGGGCTTGGGCTTGGGCTGATCGCAGGCATGATCAACGGCGCGCTGATCGCGCTGACCGGGATTCCGCCCTTCATCGCCACGCTGGGCATGATGGTGACGGCGCGCGGCATCGCCAAATGGTATACCAAGGGCCAGCCGATCAGCTTCCCCACCGACAGCTTCGCCGCGATCGGATCGGGCGCCTGGCCGGTCTTCATCTTCCTGGCGGTGGCGCTGATCTTCCATATCGCCCTGCGCTATACGCGCTATGGCAAGTTCACCTATGCCATCGGCGCCAACCCGCAGGCGGCGCGCGTCTCGGGCATCAACGTGCAGCGCCACCTGATCAAGGTCTATGCCATCGCCGGGCTGCTGGCGGGGCTGGCCGGCATCGTCACCGCCGCCCGCGCCGAGACCGCGCAGGCCGGCATGGGCATGATGTATGAGCTTGACGCCATCGCCGCGGCCGTGATCGGGGGCACCTCGCTCAGCGGCGGGCGCGGGCGGATCTTCGGCACGGTGATCGGCACGCTGATCCTGGGGCTGATGATGTCGGGCTTCACCTTCCTGCGGGTCGATGCCTTCTACCAGGAAATCGTCAAGGGCGTGATCATCGTCGCCGCCGTCGTGGCCGATACCTTCCGTCAGAACGCCCGCAGCAAGAAAGCCTGACCTTCCCCCAGGCTTTGGGCCCGGAGCATCTCGCTCCGGGCCTTTTTCATGGATACCGCCATGCATTGGACCATCTTCGCATCGCCGACCGAACTGGCCGTGACCGCGCTGGCCGTCGTCCTGGTCGGTCTTTCCAAGGGCGGCCTTGGCGGCATGAGCCTGCTCGGCGTGCCGCTCATGGCCCTGGTCATGCCCCCGGTCACGGCAGCGGCGATCCTGCTGCCGGTGCTGGTGGTGATGGATGTGGTCAGCGTGGCAAGCTGGCGGGCTTGGGTCGATTGGCAGATCATGCGTCGGATCATGCCCGGAGCGGTCGCAGGCATCGGGATCGGCTGGGCCAGCGCCGAACTGGTCTCGGACTCGGCGGTTCGCCTGGTCGTGGGACTGGTTTCGCTGGCCTTCGTGGCACGTGCGCTTGTCGGAACGGGGCAGGGCACCGCGCTTGCCGGCGCGCGTCCGGCTGCCGCCCGCTTCTGGGGCGGGCTGGCCGGCTATGCCAGCTTCGTCGCCCATGCCGGAGCGCCACCCCTTCAGATCTACATGATGCCGCTGCGGCTGGATCCGAAGCTCTTCACCGGCACCACGGTGATGTTCTTTGCCGTGACCAATGCGCTGAAGCTGGTCCCCTATGCCGCGCTGGGGGAGTTCGGTTCCGATAACCTGGCCCGCGCCGCAGCCATGCTGCCGCTGGCGATAGGGGCGACCTGGCTCGGGGGCTGGGTGGTTCGCCACATGCGCGCCAGCATCTTCTATCCCTTCACCTATGCCTCGGTGGCGCTGGTCGGGGTCAAGCTGGTCTGGGACGGGCTGGCCGGGCTCTAGGTCCCGGTCACGGTCGGGATGCGCGGATCCTCGTCATTGTGCTGCACGCGGGCAGCGACGGCCACCACCAGCGCCTGCGCCAGGCACATCGGCGCGGCCAGCGAGCGCGAGAAGGTGTAATCGTGCTCGGGCACCGGGAACAGCACCCGCGCCCACCGCGCCAGGGGCGACAGCGTGCTGTCCGAGATGGCGATGATGTCGATCCCCTTCTGGCCCGCTTCCTCGACCACGTTCACCACCTCGTTGGCATAAAAGCGGAACGAGACCGCCAGCAGAACGTCGGTCTTGCGAATGGTGCGGCCGATATGCGTGGCCAGCCCGCCACCGGGGTCCAAGAGCACGCAGCGCTTGCCCAGCATGGTCAGCACATAGCGCAGAAGCTCCACCACCGGCGACGAGCGCAGCTGGCCGATCAGGTAGATGATGTCTGCACGGTCCAGCAGGTCGGCCGCCAGCGCCAGGTCCTCGGGATTCACCTCGTCCAGCAATTGCTGAAGCGAGGCGATGTCGCGCACCACCAGGTCGCGCAGGAAGCCGATTTCGGTCGGGTCGCCCGCGCCCTTCAGCTCGGTTTCCAGCGCCTTGACGCGGGCCTCGAAACCCGGAGCGGCGGTGGCCAGGCGCTTCTGGAACAGCGCCTGCAATTCCTTGAAGCCCTTGTAGCCCAGGGATTGCGCGAAGCGCACGAAGCTCGAGGCGTGAATGCCGCACCGCTCGGCGATGGCATTCACCGAATGGACGGCGACCTCGTTGGGGTTCTGGGTCAGATAGACGGCGATGCGCTGATAGGTCTTGCTCATCTGATCGTGGCGATCATGGATGATGCGGATCAGCTCTTCGTAATCCTGCGGCGGGTGGCTTGTTGGCATGGCGTTCCTCTGCCGCCAAGTCTGCAATAATTATTGCAGGGTGCCAAGCCCTCTTTCTTCCTATTCCATCTCTATCATGAGGTCTTTTGCGTCGATCTGTTCACCTGGCCTGACGTGGAGGGTCTTGATCAGGCCGGCTCTGTCGGCGTGGATGGCGGTTTCCATCTTCATCGCCTCGATGGTCAGCAGCAGGTCGCCGGGGTTGACCTTCTGCCCCTGGGCGACGGCGACCGAGGCGACGACGCCGGGCATGGGGGCGCCGAGATGGCCCTCGTTGCCCGGATCGGCCTTGGGACGGGCGGCGGTCTGCGCCTTCACCAGCCGGTTCGGAACCCGGATCACCCGCGGCTGGCCGTTCAGCTCGAAGAAGACCTTGACCTCGCCCTTCTCGTCGGTCTCGCCCACGGTCTGCAGCCGGATCTCCAGCGTCTTGCCGGGGTCGATCTCGGCCTCGATCTCCTCGCCCGGCTCCATGCCGTAGAAGAAGGCCCGAGTCGGCAGAACCCGGACCGGGCCGTATTGCCGGTGCCGGCCCATGTAGTCCAAAAACACCTTGGGATACATCAGGTAGCCGTTCAGGTCCTCGTCGTCGACCGCCTTGCCTTCCAGCTGGCGGACCAGCTCGGCGCGGGCGGCCGCGATGTCGACCGGCGGCATCGCCGCGCCGGGGCGGGCGGTCAGCGGTGCCTCGCCCTTCAGCACCTTCCCTTGCAAGGCCTCGGGCCAGCCGCCGGGGGGCTGGCCCAGGTTGCCGCGCATCATGTCCACGACCGAATCGGGGAAGGCGACCTCGACCGCCGGGTCCTCGACCTGCGCGCGGCTCAGCCCCTGCGCCACCATCACCAGCGCCATGTCGCCCACCACCTTGGAGCTGGGCGTGACCTTGACGATGTCGCCGAACATCCGGTTCACCTCGGCATAGGCCTGGGCGACCTCGTGCCAGCGCTCCTCGAGCCCGAGCGAGCGCGCCTGCGCCTTGAGATTGGTGAACTGGCCGCCGGGCATCTCGTGCAGCCAGACCTCCGAGGCCGGGGCCTGCAAGCCGCTCTCGAAGGCGGCGTAATGCTCGCGCACCGCCTCCCAGTAGTTCGAGATCCGGCGGATCGCCTCGATGTCCAGCCCGGTGTCGCGGTCGGTGTGGCGCAGCGCCTCGACCACCGAGCCCAGGCAGGGCTGCGAGGTATTGCCCGAGAGCGCATCCATGGCGCAATCCACCGCATCCACCCCGGCCTCGGCCGCGGCCAGGATCGAGGCGCCGCTGAGCCCGCCGGTGTCATGGGTGTGGAAATGCACCGGCAGGCCGATCTCTTGCTTCAGCGCGCGGACCAGGATGGCGGCCGAGGCGGGCTTCAAGAGCCCGGCCATGTCCTTGAGGCCAAGGATATGCGCGCCGGCATCGCTGAGCTCGCGCGCCATCCTGAGGTAATATTGCAGGTCGTATTTCGCGCGCGCGGGATCGAGCAGGTCGCCGGTATAGCAGATCGTGCCCTCGCAGATCTTGCCGCTTTCGATCACCGCATCCATGGCGACGCGCATGTTCGGGGTCCAGTTCAGGCTGTCGAAGACCCGGAACACGTCGACCCCGGTCCTGGCCGCCTGGGCGACGAAGCTTTGCACCACGTTGTCGGGATAGTTGGTGTAGCCGACGCCGTTGCTGGCCCGCAGCAGCATCTGCGTCATCAGGTTGGGCATGCGGGCGCGGATGTCGCGCAGCCGCTGCCAGGGGCATTCCTGCAGAAAGCGATAGGCGACGTCGAAGGTGGCGCCGCCCCAGCATTCGACCGAGAACAGGCCGGGCAGGTTCGCGGCATAGCTGGGCGCCACCCGGATCATGTCGATCGAGCGCATGCGCGTCGCCAGCAGCGACTGGTGCCCGTCGCGCATCGAGGTGTCGGTGATCAGCAGGCGCTTCTGGTCCAGCATCCAGTCGGCGACGGCCTTGGCGCCCTTTTGCTCCAGCAGCTGGCGGGTGCCGGGGGCGGGCTCGGCCGCCGGATCGGCCTGGGGCCGGGGCGGCACCGGGATGCGGGCCTCGGCCGGCGGGCGGGGGCGGCCGGCGGTCTCGGGATGGCCGTTCACGGTGATGTCGGCCAGGTAGACCAAGAGCTTCGTCGCCCGGTCGCGGCGCTTGCGGAACGCGAACAGGTCCGGCGTGGTGTCGATGAACTTGGTGGTATAGGTGTCGTCGAGGAAGGTCGGGTGCTTCAAGAGGTTGATGACGAATTCGATGTTCGTCGCCACGCCGCGCACCCGGAACTCGCGCAGGGCCCGGTCCATGCGCGCGATGGCCTTTTCCGGGGTCTGGGCATGGGCCGTGACCTTGACCAGCAGGCTGTCGTAATAGCGGGTGATGACGCCGCCGGAATAGGCGGTGCCGCCGTCCAGGCGAATGCCGTTGCCGGTGGCCGAGCGATAGGCGGTGATGCGGCCGTAGTCGGGGATGAAGCTGTTCAGCGGATCCTCGGTCGTGACCCGGCATTGCAGGGCGTGGCCGTTCAGGTGCACGTCCTCCTGCCGGGCGACGCCGGTGGCCTGCGCCAGCGTCGCGCCCTCGGCGACCAGGATCTGGGACTGCACGATGTCGATGCCGGTGACCTCCTCGGTCACGGTATGCTCGACCTGGACCCGCGGGTTCACCTCGATGAAGTAGAAGGCCTGGCTGTCCATATCCATCAGGAACTCGACGGTGCCGGCGTTCTGGTAGCCGACGGCGCGGCCGATCTTCAGCGCCAGGCCGCAGACTTCCTGGCGCTGTGCCTCGGTCAGGTAGGGCGCCGGGGCGCGTTCCACCACCTTCTGGTTGCGGCGCTGCACGGTGCAGTCGCGCTCATAGAGATGGTAGAGCCCGCCATGGCTGTCGCCCAGGAGCTGCACCTCGACATGGCGGGCGCGCAGGATCATCTTTTCCAGGTAGCCCTCGCCGTTGCCGAAGGCGGCCTCGGCCTCGCGCCGTCCCTCGCGCACCTTCTCGGGCAGCTCCTCGGGGGTCATGATCGGGCGCATGCCGCGCCCGCCGCCGCCCCAGGAGGCTTTCAGCATCAGGGGATAGCCGATCCCGGCCGCCTCGCGCCTGATCGCGTCGAAATCCTCGCCCAGCACTGCGGTCGCCGGGATCACCGGCACCCCGGCCGCGATGGCCACGCGCCGGGCGCTGGCCTTGTCGCCGAGCGCGCGCATGGTGTCCGAGGAAGGCCCGATGAAGGCGATCCCCGCCGCGGTGCAGGCATCGACGAAATCGGGGTTCTCGCTGAGCAGCCCATAGCCCGGATGGATGGCATCGGCGCCGGATTCCCTGGCGACGCGGATGATCTCGGCGATGCTGAGATAGGCCGCCACCGGCCCCAGCCCGCCGCCGATGCGGTAGGCCTCGTCCGCCTTGAAGCGGTGCAGGCTCAGCTTGTCTTCCTCGGCATAGACCGCGACCGTCTTCTTGCCCAGCTCGTTCGCAGCCCGCATCACGCGGATCGCTATCTCACCACGGTTCGCTATAAGAATCTTTCGGAACATGCGGAGCCCTTTCGAAAGGTGGGTGCCCGGCGCGCAGCCGGGCACCTGGGGGGAAGGGGCGAGGAGCGCCCCAGCCGATGCCGCGGGAGGGAGGCGGCAGCGGATTCTCAGGCCGTGACGGCCATCCACTGCCGCGTTGCGGAGGAGCGCTGGATCGTCTCGACCAGCCGCTGGATACGCAGACCGGCCGCGAAGCCGAAAGGCTCGGGGATCTCGCCGGCGATGGCGCGCAGATAGCCCTCGATCTCGATGGCCTTCAGGTCGTTGAAGCCGATCTGATGGCCGGGGGCGACGCAGAAGCGGCCATAGGGCGGGTGGTCGGGGCTCGCCTCGATGCGGCGGAAGCCGCGCCGGCCGGGTGCGTCGGCGGTCGAGTAGAAATGCAGCTCGTTGAAGCGTTCCTGGCTGAAGGCCAGCGCGCCCTTGGTGCCGTAGACCTCGAAATCATGCTGCATCTTGCGGCCGGTGGCGATCCAGTTGCCCTCGACCGAGCCTTGCGCGCCATTCGCGAAGCGCAGGAAGGCGCGGCCGACATCGTCTACGGTCACGGCACGCATGCCGCCCTGGCCGTCGGGGCGCTGGCCGATGATCGTGATGCAATCGCCCATCACCTGGGTGATCGGACCCAGCAGGAATTCGGCCGTGGCCAGCGCATGGCTGCCGATATCGGCCAGCGCGCCGCCACCCGCCGGATCGTGGCGGAAGGTCCAGGGGCCGTCGGCATCGGCCATGTAATCCTCGGCATGCAGCCCGCGATAGCCGCGGATATCGCCCAGTTCGCCCGCCGCGATCATCTCGCGCGCAAGCCGCAGCATCGGGTTGCAGAGATAGTTGAAGCCGACCTGGGTCTTGACGCCTTTGGCCGCCGCCGCATCCGCCATCTGGCGCGCATCCGAGGCCATCGGCGCCAGCGGTTTTTCGCAATAGACGTGCTTGCCGGCGGAAATGGCGGCCAGGGCCATTTCCTTGTGCAGCGCATTCGGCGCGGTGATGTCGATCACGTCGATCTGGGGGTTTTCGACCATGCTGCGCCAGTCGGCGGTGGCATGGGCAAAGCCGAAATCGGCGGCGGCACGGGCGGCGGCGTCCTCGGTGACGTCGGCGACCGTATGCAGTTCCGGCCGATAGGGCAGGTCGAAGACCTTCTGCGCGCTCGCAAAGCCGAAGACATGGGCCTTGCCCATGAAGCCGGTGCCGATCAGGCCGATACGCAGGACGGGTTTGTCAGACATGGACAGGATCCGGTTTGAAATGACGTTGCACTCAGCCGCCATCCAGATGGCGGACGAGACGGCTGATTGACGGGGTTTCGGCATGGCCGTGCGGCCGGGGGCCATTGCGCGGCGGTGCTGGAAGATCCTGCTCCAGGCGCCGTGGCAGGTCCGATATGAATGCGGCACCGCCGTAGCGGAGAACCGTCGCCTGCCCGACGACGGCTCCGAAAGCCGCAAGTCGGCGGTGCATCGTCTCAAGCATGGGCGAAAGCCGCATTGACGATGAGGCCGCGGTCGAGCGTGCCGTCCAGATAGTCGATCGCGTTCTGGATCGAGGCGATGGCCATGCGTTCGCCGCATTCGGCGGTCAGCCCGGCGATATGGGGCGACAGCACCGCGGTCGGCTGGCCGAACAAGGGCGAACCGCAGGGCGGCTCGTCGTCGAAGACATCGACCCCGGCAGCGCCGACCTGGCCCGAGGCCAGCGCCTCGGCCAGCGCCGCCTCGTCCACCACGCCGCCGCGCGCCGTATTGGCAAGGACGACACCCGGCTTCATCAGCGCGATCTCCCTTGCCCCCAGCACCGGCTTGTCGGCCCTGGGCACATGGATCGAGATGCAATCGGCCCAGGCCAGCCCCTCGTCCAGGTCGGCGATCTCTGCCACCGGACCTTCGGGCCAGCCCTTGCGCGAGAGATAGGGGTCGTGGGCGCGGACCGTCATCTCGAACCCGGCGGCCATGCGCGCAAGGCGCTGCCCGGTGCGGCCATAGCCGATGATCAGCAGGTTCTTGCCCGAGATTTCCTGCTGTTCCAGCCGGTTGCGCCAGCCCCATTGGCCGGGCTCGCGCACCGCGCGGTCGGCCAGCAGCACGCGCTTGGCCCCGGCCAGCAATTGCATCATTGCATGTTCGGCGACCGAGATCGAATTCACGTCGCCGACGATGGTCAGGGCGATGCCGCGTTCGTTCAGCGCGGCGAGATCGACGGCATCGTAGCCGACGCCGTGGCGCGAGACGACCTTCAGCCTGTCGGCCAGCGCCACGGTGGCGGCGGACAGCGGCTGGGTGCGGATCACAAGCGCATCGGCCTTGTGGATCAGCGGCGCGTAGGAGGGTTCCGAGATTTCCTCGACATAATCCACGGTGATGCCGCGGGCGGGGAGTTCGCGCAGCAGCGCCTCTCCCGCGGGATGCAGCTTTCCGGCAACAAGAAGATGCGGCATCAATAGGCTCCTTTCGTGGCGGAGGCGGGGGCGGAGGCGGGGTCGGAGCCGGTCAGGTCGCGCCAGGTCGCGACCGAGGCGCTGGCCGCGCCGGCCAGCAGGCGGGTGTCGCCGCCGACCGTGGTCAGGTCGAACCCCCAGCCGATGGCTTTCGCGGCATATTCCGGCGTGCCGCAATGCAGGCAGGCACGGATGCCGTTCGCCTTGCAGGCGTCCTTGATGCGTTGAAGCAGCGCGATCATCTCGGGCTCTTCGCGGTCGAAGCCGGGGGGCAGGCGGCCTTCCTGGGTGCCCAGCGTCAGGTCCGCGGGGCCGACATAGATGCCGTCGAGACCGGGGGTCGCCGCGATGGCGTCCAGGTTGTCCATGCCCTGCTGCGTTTCGACCATCGCCAGCGCGAGCACCTGCTCGTTCGCCGCCACGCCATAGCCGCCATAGGCGAAGGTGGCGCGGGTCGGGCCGAAGCTGCGCTGGCCATGCGGCGGATAGCGCATGTAGCTGACGAATTCCGCCGCCTCCTGGGCCGAGTTGACCATCGGGCAGATGATGCCCTGCGCGCCGGCGTCCAGCGCCTTCATGATCGCGCCCGGCTCGCGCCAGGGCACGCGGACCATCGGCGTCACGCCGGATGCCCGCATCGCCTGCAGCATGGGCAGCACGGCACTGTAGTCCAGCGCGCCGTGCTGGGCGTCGATGGTGATGCTGTCATAGCCCTGCGCCGCCATGATCTCGGCAGTCAGCGGGTTGCCGATGGACAGCCAGCCGTTGATCGCGGGGCGGCCCTCGGCCCAGTGTTGTTTCAGCTTGTTGGTGAACATCGCGTTTCCTCCCCTCAGAACACGATCTGCGCCAGCTTGGTGTCGAGGTAGTCCTCGATTCCCTCGATGCCGCCTTCGCGGCCCATGCCGGAATGGTTGGTGCCGCCGAAGGGCGCCTCGGATGCGGCCAGCGCAAAGCTGTTGATGCCGACCATGCCGGCCTTCAGCCCCGCCGCCATGCGCCGCGCCCGGTCGGGCGAGCGGGTGAAGGCGTAGGCGGACAGGCCCATGTCCGACGCGTTGGCGCGGGCGATCACCTCGTCCTCGGTCGAGAAGCGGGTGATGGCGGCGATGGGGCCGAAGTTCTCCTCGGCAAAGACTTTCATGTCGTCGCCGACATCGGTCAGCACGGTTGGCTCGAAGAAGAAGCCGCTGTTCAGATGCGCCGGGCGCTTGCCGCCATGGGCAAGCGTCGCGCCGTTGCGAAGGGCGTCGGCGACGATGGATTCAATCTCAGCCAGCCGTCCGCCATTGATCAGCGGACCCATGCCGGTTTCGGGGTCCAGCCCGTCGCCCAGCTTGATCTGCGCCGTGCGCGAAACGAAGCCCTCGACGAAGGCGTCGTGCAGGCTGTCATGGACGAAGATCCGGTCCGGGGTCACGCAGACCTGCCCGCAATTGGCGAACTTGGTCGGCACGGTCAGGTCCAGCGCGGCTTCCAGATCGGCGTCGTCATGGATGATCAGCGGCGCGTTGCCGCCAAGCTCCATCGAGACCTTCTTCACCGTATCGGCGGCGTCTCGGATCATCTGCTGGCCGACGCGGGTCGAGCCGGTCAGGCTGACCTTGCGCACCCGGCTGTCCGCCATGATCGGCGCGTAGGTATCGGCGGTCGAGCCGGTGACAAGGTTCACCGCGCCGTCGGGCAGTCCCGCCGCACGCAGGCAATCCACCATCACCATCGCCACGCCCGGCGTCTGCGAGGACGGGCGCAGCACCACCGGGCAGCCGGCGGCCAGCGCCGGGGCCAGCTTGCGAGCGGGCAGGGCGGCGGGGAAGTTCCAGGCGGTAAAGGCCCCGACGACGCCCACCGGCTCGCGCGTCACCTCGAAACGACCGCCGGGGACGCGGCTGTCGACGATGCGGCCATAGATGCGGCGCGCCTCCTCGGCGAACCAGCGGAACTGGTCGCAGGCAAGGGTCCATTCCCGGCCGGCCTGCGCGATGGGCTTGCCGGTCTCGGCCGAGATCATCCGCGCGGCCTCATCCGCGCGGCGGATCATCTCGTCCGCGGCCTTGTGCAGGGCTCCCGCGCGGCCGAAGCCACCCATCTCGCGCAGCTTGGGCAGGGCGCGTGCGGCAGCATCCAGTGCCGCCTGCGTGTCCTCGGCGGTGGCAAGGGTCACCCGACCCAGCGGTTTTTCCGTGACCGGAGACATGACCTCTCCGCTGACGGTGCCGGGGGTCCAGCGACCGTCGATGAACAGTCCGAATTGCGAATACATGGCTTATGCGATTTCCCTGGTTGCGACCGTGCGGCCCTCGGCGGCGGAACGGATCGCGGCCTCGGCCAGCAGCAGCGCCTGCCTGCCGTCCTCGAACCCGACCGGCACCGGCTTGCCTTGTTCGATGGCATCGACGAAGGCGCCGATCTCGGCCGCGAAGGCATCGGCGTAACGGTCGATGAAGAAATTCTTCAGCGGTGCGGCCCGGTCGGTGAATTCCGCGCCATAGAGCCGCACCTGATCCAGCGTCCGGTTTTCCGAAATCGCCATGCCGGCGCTGCCGAAGGCCTCGACGCGCTGGTCGTAGCCATAGACGGCACGGCGCGAGTTGGTGATGATTGCCTGCTTGCCCGATTCGGTCTTCAGGACAACGGTGACGGTGTCGTAATCGTCGCAGCGTTGCATCAGGGCCGGGTCGACCAGGCGCGAGCCGGTGGCGCTGACCTCGGTCACTTCCTCGCCCAGGATGAAGCGGGCCATGTCGAAATCATGGATGGTCATGTCGCGGAAGATGCCGCCCGAGGCCGCGATATAGGCGTCGGGCGCCATGCCCGGATCGCGCGAGGTGATCGTGACCTGGTGCAACTCGCCGATCCGGCCCGATTCGATGGCGTGCCGGACCCCGGCATGGCCACTGTCGAAGCGGCGCACGAAGCCCAGCATGATCGGCAGGCTGGTGCCGGCAATTTTCGTTGCGCAGGCATTTACCCGGCCCAGCGACAGGTCGATGGGCTTTTCGCACAGGATCGCCTTGCCCGCCGCGACCGACTGCTCGATCAGATCGGCATGGGTGGCGGTTGAACTGGCGATCAGCACCGCATCCACCTCGGCCGAGGCCAGCGCCGCCTCGACCGAATCGAATTGCGGCACGCCCAGTTGGGCTGCGACTTCGGCGGCTGCGGGGGCATGGATGTCATAGACGCCTGCCAGCCGGGCGCGCGGATGGGTGGCGATGTTTTCGGCATGCATGCGGCCGATGCGGCCGGTGCCGAGGACGGCGATTCCTGTCATGGGTTCCTCCCGAAATGCCTTTCGAACTCTTCCCGCAATAATCATTGCAGAACTATTGCATTGTCAATCATCATTCCGTATCGTCCAGAAAACACCATCCGCAGGAGGAGGCGAGATGCCACGCAAGACCGTGCGCCTGACCATGGCCCAGGCCCTTGTTCGTTACCTTTGCAACCAGTTCACCGAGATCGAGGGCGCGCGTGTCCCGCTGTTCGCGGGCGTCTTCGGCATCTTCGGCCATGGCAACGTGACCTGCCTTTCCGAGGCGCTGGAGCAGGTCCAGGACCAGCTGCCGACCTGGCGCGGCCAGAACGAACAGTCCATGGCGCTGGCCGCCATCGGCTTCGCCAAGGCCAAGCGTCGCCGCCAGGTGATGGTCGCCGCGACCTCGATCGGGCCGGGGGCGCTAAACATGGTGACGGCGGCAGGTGTCGCCATGGCGAACCGGCTGCCGGTGCTGCTGATCGCCGGCGACACCTTCGCGAATCGCCTGCCCGATCCTGTGCTGCAGCAGGTCGAGCATTTCGGCGACCCGACCATCACCGCGAACGATGCCTTCAAATCGGTCGTGCGCTACTGGGACCGCATCACGCTGCCCGAACAGCTGATCCAGTCGCTGCCGCAGGCGGTGGCGACCATGCTGGATCCCGCCGATTGCGGCCCGGCCTTCATCGGGCTGGCGCAGGACACGCAGGAACTGGCCTATGATTACCCCGAGGTTTTCTTTGAACCGCGCGTCTGGTCGATCCCGCGCCCGCGTCCCGACCGCGACGCGGTCGCGGCGGCGGCCGAACTGCTGAAAACGGCCAGGAAGCCGCTGATCATCTCGGGCGGCGGCGTGCGCTATTCGCTGGCCGAGGACGCCTTGGCGGATTTCGCCGCCAAGCGCGGCATCCCGGTGGTCGAGACCATCGCCGGCAAGGGAGCGCTGACCCATGACCATCCGGTCCATGCCGGGCCCATCGGCATCGTCGGCTCGACCTCGGCCAATGCGCTGGCGAAAGAGGCCGACGTGATCCTGGCCATCGGCACCCGGCTGCAGGATTTCACCACCGGCTCCTGGACGGCCTTTGCCGAGGATGCGCGGTTCATCTCGGTCAACGCGGCGCGCTTCGATGCCGTCAAGCATCGGTCGCTGGCGGTGGTCGGCGATGCGCTGGAAACCATCGGCGAGCTGGACGCGGCGCTTGGCGATTACGCGGCCGATGCCGGGCTGATGAAGCGCGCCAAGACCCTGTTCGCCGAATGGAACAAGCTGCTGGACGAGCATCAGGCGCCGACCAACGAGCTGGTGCCGTCCTATGCGCAGGTTGTCGGCGTGCTGAACAAGGTCGCCGGGCCGAACGACACGCTGATCGCCGCGGCGGGCGGCACGCCGGGCGAAGTGACCAAGGGCTGGCGGGTCAAGAACCCGAACACCTTCGACTGCGAATTCGGCTTTTCCTGCATGGGCTACGAGATCGCGGCCGGCTGGGGCTGCGCCATGGCGCAGGAGGGGCCGGGCGCGACCGGCGGCACACCCATCGTCATGCTGGGCGATGGCACCTACATGATGATGAACTCGGACATCTATTCGGCGGCGCTGACCGGGCACAAGATGGTCGTGGTGGTCTGCGACAACGGCGGCTTCGCGGTCATCAACCGGCTGCAGCAGGCCAAGGGCGTGCCGGGCTTCAACAACCTGCTGGCGGATTGCCGGATCCAGAACCGCGACAACCCGCTGCATGTCGATTTCGTGAAACATGCCGAGGCGATGGGCGCCCGCGCCGTCAAGGCCGAAAGCCTGGCCGATCTGGAGGGCGCGATGCAGGATGCGCTGGCCCATGACGGGGTGACGGTGGTCTTGATCGTCTCGGATGCCTGGAAATGGGTGCCGGGGGATGCGGATTGGGACGTCGGCGTGCCCGAGATCTCGAATTTCGAAACCGTCCGCGCCGCCCGTGCGGCGCAGGAAAAGATCCGCGAAGCGCAGCGCCTGGGTGTGTAAATGAAAGCGAAACTTGGCATCGCGCCGATCGCGTGGTGGAACGACGACCTGGCCGAACTGTCCGATGACGTCAGCCTGGAGGAATGCCTGCGGCAGGCGTCCGAGGCCGGCTTTACCGGGATGGAGACCGGCCGGCGCTTTCCGATGGACATGGCCGAACTGGGGCCGATCCTCGACCGTTTCGGCATCTCGGTCTGCGGCGGCTGGTTCTCGGGCCTGCTGCTGGACGGCGATATCGAGGTGGAAAAGGACCGCATCGCGCAGCAGATGGCGTTCTTCATCGCCGCCGGCGCGCCCTGCATCGTCTATGGCGAAACCGCACGCTCCATCCAGGGTGTGCGTTCCGCGCCGCTGGCTACCAAGCCGAAGCTGACCGAGGCCGAGATGGCCGCCTATGGTCGCAAGATCAGCGATTTCGCTGATTGGTGCGCGGGGCAGGGGATGCCGATTTCCTACCACCACCACATGGCGGCTGCGGTCGAGACCGAGGCAGAGCTCGACCTGCTGATGAAGCATTCCTCGGTGCCCCTGCTGTTCGATGCGGGCCACATGGCCTTTGCCGGCGGCGACGTAATGCGGGTGATCGAGAACCACCATGCCCGCATCACCCATGTCCATACCAAGGACATCCGCCGCGCGGTCGTGGACGGGCTGGACCGGACGCGCGAAAGCTTCCTCGATGCCGTCATCAAGGGCGCCTTCACCGTTCCGGGCGATGGCTCGCTGGATTTCGAGGCCATCGTCAAGGCATTGGCGGCCAAGGGCTACGAGGGCTGGTTCGTGGTCGAGGCCGAGCAGGATCCCGTCGCCAATCCCCCGCTGGAGATGGCGAAAAAGGGGCACAAGGAACTGCTGCGCGTGATGGCGGCGGCAGGCTATGAGGTGGTGAAATGAACCGCATCGATGGAAAGGTCGCCGTCGTCACCGGCGGCACGCAGGGGCTTGGCGCGGCCATAGCGCGGCTCTTTGCCGAAGCGGGTGCGGCGGGCATCGTGATCGTCGGCCGAGGCGTCGAGAAAGGGCAGGCGGTCGCGACCGAAATCACGGCGGCCACCGGCGTTCCGGTCGAGATGGTCGCCGCCGACCTGGGCAGGATCGAGGACGTGCAGGCCATCATCCCCGCCGCCGACCGACGCTTCGGCCGTGTGGACATTCTGGTCAACGCCGCCGGCCTGACCGACCGCGGCAACCTGCTGAACACCACGCCCGAACTCTTCGACCGCATGTTCGCGGTCAACACCCGCGCGCCGTTCTTCCTGATGCAGGACGCGGCCAAGGTGATGACCCGTGAGGGGATCGAGGGTCGGATCGTCAATATCGGTTCGATGTCCGCGCTTGTCGGGCAACCCTTTCTCGCACCCTATGCGGGTTCCAAGGGGGCCTTGGCGACGCTGACCCGCCATGCCGGCTTTGCGCTGATGCGCCATCGCATCCACGTCAACCAGCTGGACATCGGCTGGATGAACTCGGACCACGAACGCGCGCTGGTGCTGTCGGAGACGGGCGATCCCGATTTCATCGACCGGGCGGCGGCGCAGAAACCCTTTGGCCGCATCCTCGCCCCGAAGGAAGTCGCGCGCGCCGTCCTGTGGATGGCGTCCGACGACAGCGGCATGATGACCGGGGCGGTGATCCCCTTCGACCAGTCCGTCCATGGCGGCTATGAGGACGCGCCGGTCCCGGCGGCCAAACTGGAGGCATGACGATGCAGACCATCAAGGGGCCGGGCGTCTTCCTGGCCCAGTTCGCGGCCGATGACGCGCCCTACAACTCGCTGCCCAGCCTGGCGACATGGGCGGCCGACAAGGGCTTCAAGGGCGTCCAGATCCCGACCTGGGACACGCGCCTGATCGACATGGCGAAGGCCGCCGAAAGCGATGCCTATTGCGACGAGATCAAGGGGATGCTGGCCGATAACGGGCTCCAGATCACCGAATTCGCCTCGCATATCACCGGCCAGCTGGTGGCGGTGCATCCGGCCCATGACGTCATCATGGACAGCTTCGCGCCTGAACATGTGCGCGGCAACCCGACCGCGCGCCGCGCCTGGGCCGAGGAGCAGCTGCGTTTCGCCGCCCGCGCCTCGCAGCGGCTGGGGATCGACCGGCATGTCACCTTCTCGGGCGCGCTGCTGTGGCCCTACCTTTACCCCTATCCGCAATGGCCCGAGGGGTTGGTCGAGGAAGGTTTCGACGAACTAGCAATGCGTTGGGCGCCGATCCTCGATGATTTCGACGCGCATGGCGTGGATGTCTGCTACGAGATCCACCCCTGCGAGGATCTGCATGACGGCCATAGCTGGGAATATTTCCTGGAGAAGGTCGGGAACCATCCCCGCGCCAACCTGATGTATGACCCCAGCCATTTCGTGTTGCAGGCGCTGGATTACCTGGCCTTCATCGACCACTACCACGAGCGCATCAAGACCTTTCACGTCAAGGATGCCGAGTTCCGCCCGGACGGCAAGTCCGGCGCCTATGGCGGCTATCAGCCGTGGAGCAGGCGCGCAGGCCGCTTCCGCTCGCCCGGCGACGGGCAGGTCGATTTCGGGGCGATCTTCACCAAGCTGACGACCCATGGCTTCGACGGCTGGGCGGTGCTGGAATGGGAATGCTTCGTCAAGAACCCCGAGGACGGCGCCCGCGAAGGCGCGCAGTTCATCGCGGATCACATCATCCGGGTGTCGGACCGCGCCTTCGACGATTTCGTGAAATCCGGCGCCAATCGCAGCGCCAACCGGGCCATGCTCGGACTGGAGGAATGACCATGTTGCGTCTTGGAATGGTGGGCGGCGGGCAGGGCGCCTATATCGGCAATATCCATCGCCTCGCCTCGCGGCTGGACGGGCAATGGCAGCTGGTGGCCGGGGCCTTTGACGTCGATCCCGAGCGTGGCCGCGCCTTCGCGATCTCGCAGGGGCTCGACCCCGCACGCAGCTATGGCACCTATCAGGAACTGATCGCGGGCGAGGCCGGGCGCGAGGATCGCGTCGATGCGGTGGCGATCTGCACGCCGAACTTCACCCATTACCCGATCGCCAAGGCGCTGATCGAGGCGGGCTTCGACGTGATCTGCGAAAAGCCCCTGACCGCGACGCTGGAGGATGCCGTGGCGCTGGAAAAGCTGGCGCGAGAGAGTGGCCGCTTCGTCGGCGTGACCTATACCTATTCCGGCTATCCGATGGTCCACGAGGCCCGCGTCCGCGTCGCCCGCGGCGAGTTGGGTGCGATCCGCACGGTGCAGGTCGAATATCCGCTGGAATGGATGGCGACCGCCATCGAGCAGTCGGGCAATGCCCAGGCCGCCTGGCGCACCGATCCCAAAAAGAACGGCCGCGGCGGCTCCATCGGCGACATCGGCACCCATGCCTATCACCTGGCGGGCTTCGTCACCGGCTTGACGCTGGAAAGCCTGACCGCCGACCTGGCGACCTTCGTCGGCGGCCGGGCGCTGGACGACAACGCCCATGTGATGATGCGCTATCAGGGCGGGGCGCGGGGCTTGCTGTGGTCCTCGCAGGTGGCCATCGGCAATTCCAACGGCGTGCGGCTGCGGGTGTTCGGCGAAAAAGGCTCGCTGCAATGGTTCCAGGAGCAGCCGAACGAGTTGGTCTTCACGCCGCTGGACGGCCGGGTGCAGATCATCAAGCGCGGCGCCGATGATCTGTCCGAGGACGCCAAGCTGCGCATCCGCACGCCCCCCGGCCATCCCGAGGGCTATCTGGAGGCCTTTGCCAACCTTTATGCCGGTTTCGCCGAGGCGATCCGCGCCCGGCAAGAAGGGCGCGAGCCCAACCTGCTGGGGCAGAACCTGCCGCTGGTCTATGACGGGCTGAAAGGCGTGGCCTTCGTCGAGGCGGTCGTGGACAGCCATGAGGCCGAGGGCCAGCCCTGGCTGACGCCCGTGGCGGTCTGACGGCAGCGGCCCCTGTTTGGGGGCCGCACATCGCGCCAAAGCGGTCAGGGGAGGGGGAACCATGAAGACTCTCGACATCATCACGCTCGGCCGTTCGTCGGTCGATTTGTATGGCCAGCAGGTTGGTGGCCGTTTGGAGGACATGGGGTCGTTTGCGAAGTATGTTGGCGGGTCTCCGACGAACATCGCCTGCGGGACGGCGCGGCTGGGGCTGCGCGCGGCGGTGATCACGCGGGTCGGCGACGAGCACATGGGCCGGTTCATCCGCGAGCAGCTTTCGCGCGAAGGCGTCGACACCCGCGGCGTCGCCACCGATCCCGAGCGGCTGACGGCGCTGGTGCTCTTGGGCATCCGCGACGAGGACAGCTTCCCGCTGATCTTTTACCGCGAGAACTGCGCCGACATGGCCTTGTGCGAGGCCGACATCGACGAAGGCTTCATCGCCGAGGCCCGGGCGCTGGTCGCGACCGGGACGCATCTATCGCATCCGCGCACCGAGGCGGCGGTGCTGAAGGCGCTGGCGCTGGCAAGGAAGCACGGCGCGCGGACGGCGCTCGACATCGACTATCGCCCGAACCTCTGGGGCGTCGCCGGGCATGGCGCGGGCGAGAGCCGCTTCGTGGAAAGCGCCGCGGTGACGGCGAAGCTGCAATCGACGCTGCATCTCTTCGACCTGATCGTCGGCACCGAGGAGGAATTCCACATCGCCGGCGGCACCACCGACACCATCGCGGCGCTGCGCGCGGTCCGCGCCGTCAGCACCGCCACGCTGGTCTGCAAGCGCGGCGCAGCGGGCGCGGTGGCCTTCGAGGGCGCGATCCCGGACAGCCTCGACGAAGGCCAGGCCGGCCCCGGCTTCCCCATCGAGGTCTTCAACGTGCTGGGGGCGGGCGACGGCTTCTTCTCGGGGCTGATGAAGGGCTGGCTCGACGGCGAGGATTGGCCGCGCACGCTGGAATACGCCAATGCCTGCGGCGCCTTCGCGGTCTCGCGCCACGGCTGCACGCCGGCCTATCCGTCGCTGGCGGAACTGGAGTTCTTCCTCAGGCGCGGGGTGCTGCGGCCGGACCTGCGCAACGATGCCGAGCTGGAGCAGATCCATTGGGCCACCAACCGCCAGGGCCGGATGGGCGGCGACTGGTCGACCATGCGGGTCTTTGCCTTCGACCATCGTGTCCAGCTGGAAGAGATGCCGGGCTACACGCTGGAAAAAGGCGCCGCGTTCAAGGAGCTGTGCCTGCAAGCCGCCCTGAAGGTCGCCGACGGGCGCCCGGGCCATGGCATCCTCTGCGACGACCGCATCGGGCGGCGGGCGCTGCATGCGGCCTCGGGGACGGGGCTGTGGATCGGGCGGCCCTGCGAATGGCCCGGCTCGCGGCCGCTGCAGCTGGAGCCGGACCTAGGCCCGGATTGCGGTGCCCTGTCCGAATGGGCGCGCGAGCAGGTGGTCAAGGTGCTGTGCTTCTGCCATCCCGATGATGACGCGGAAACCCGCGCCGCGCAGGAGGCCACGGTCAAGCGGCTGTTCGCGGCGGCGCGGCGCAACGGGCTGGAATTCCTGCTGGAGATCATCCCCTCCAAGGTCGGGCCGGTGGACGAGCAGACCACCGCCACGCTGATCCGGCAGTTCTACGCCATCGGCGTCTATCCCGACTGGTGGAAGCTCGAGCCGATGCAGACCCGCGCAGCCTGGGCCAACGCCATCGCCGCGATCGAGGAGCACGACCGCCACACCCGCGGCATCGTGGTGCTGGGGCTGGACGCGCCGGAGGCGGAACTGCGCGCCAGCTTCCAGGTCGCGGCCGGCTTTCCGCTGGTCAAGGGCTTCGCCGTCGGCCGGACGATCTTCGGCGAGGTCGCGCGGCAATGGCTGAAGGGCGAGATGGACGACGCAGCGGCGGTCGAGGAGATGGCGGCGCGCTATCAAAACCTGTGCGGGATCTGGGACGAGGCGCGCGAAAAGGCGCGCTGACCTGATCTGAACCCAAAGGTCTGACAATGTTCGATCTTGACGACATGTTCTATCGCCCGTTCTGGATCCGGCTGCTGCTGGTCGCACTGGCCCTGGGCTGGGGGCTGTTCGAATTCCTCTCGGGCGCGCCCTTCTTCGGCGTGATCTTTGTCGCCATCGGGCTTTACGCAGGCTGGCGCTTTTTCGTGACATTCAACCCACTCGGGGGAGACAGATGAGCGACCTGCTGCTGAGACCGCCTGCCACGAAAGGCAAGATCTACGACGTCACGCCGCAATCCGCCGGCTGGAAATATGTCAGCTTCGGCCTTTACCGGCTGGGTTCCGGCGAGACCGCGACCGAGGATACCGGCGGCAACGAGGTCATCCTGGTCATGGTCGAGGGCAAGGCCAGGTTTCGGGCCGCCGGGCAGGACTGGGGCGTGCTGGGGGACCGGATGGATGTCTTCGAGAGGACACCACCGCATTGCCTCTATGTCCCGAACGGCAAGGACTGGGCGGCCGAGGCCGAGACCGATTGCGTGATCGCCATTTGCTCGGCGCCGGGGAAAGGCGGGCACGCGGCGCGCCGCATCGGCCCCGAGGGCATCACCCTGACCCAGCGCGGCGAGGGCACCAACACCCGCTTCATCAACAACATCGCCATGGAGGCCGAGGACTATTGCGACAGCCTGCTGGTCACCGAGGTCTTCACCCCCGCCGGCCACTGGTCGAGCTACCCAAGCCATCGCCATGACGAGGACGACTTCCCCCGTATCACCTATCTCGAGGAGACCTATTACCACCGCCTGAACCCGGCCACCGGCTGGGCGTTGCAGCGGGTCTATACCGACGACGGCAGCCTCGACGAGGTGATGGCGGTGCGCGACGGCGACGTCACCCTGGTCCCCCGCGGCCACCACCCCTGCGGCGCCCCATACGGCTTCGAGCTCTACTACCTCAACGTCATGGCCGGGCCGCGCAGGAACTGGCGCTTCGTCCCCGCGCCAGAGGTCGAACATCTATTTTAGGCTGGGTGATGGATGCCTGCAATGATCCTGGTCGCGATCCTGATCAATGTGGGAGACGGAGCCGAGTGGCCTTGGCCGCCCACGCCGATGACGCCCAGTCCTGAACCCGGCTTGCGATGCGCGGGCGATCCTGCAATCCTGCGGCCATGACCGGGGACCTGCATATCCTGCGCCAGCATGTCCTGCTGGCGGCGCGGCTGTTTCGGAACTACGGCGCGGTGCTGGCCGCCACCTGGCTGGCGGGCGGGCTGCTGGGCACCGTGCTGATGATGCTGGCGGTCGAGATCGGCTTCGCCGACCGGCTGGCCGGGCTGATCGCGCTGGTGCCGGTGATCCTGCTGCAGCTGGTGCTGTTCGTCGCCATGTTCGTCATCCTGCGCGACGGGCTGCCGGTGCTGCGCTTTCGCGCAAGGCGCCGCCGCGAGGCGCCGCCCGCCGGGGAAGGCGCTGCCGAAGCTCCGGGCATCGGCATGCTGGCCGGGGCGCTTCTGGCGGTGCTGATCCCGTTCTACGGCTATTATGCCGGCTGGGGCCTGCTCGGGAACACGCTGCGCGACTATTCCAAGGCGTTCCTTTCCACCTCGATGGAGCGCATCGACTTCTCGGACGTCTCGCCCGAGCGGGCGCCCACCGCGCTCGAGGTGCAGAGCACGCTCTGGGTGGTGGTGGCCGTGCTGCTGATCTGGGCGGTCCGGCGTGGCGCCAAGGCCATGCACAAGCGCAGCGAGGCCGGGATCTGGCCGCTGCTGGTCGTCGCCTGCGAGGCGAGCTGGGCGGTGCTGGGCCTTTACGTCATCTCGGGCTGGCAGGAGGGCTTCGTCGCATGGCTGGCCCAGCTGCCCTCGCCGGGCGAATTCTGGCAGAACCTGTTTCCCCCGGCCGCGGCCGAGGTGGTCGATGCCGCGCGCCGCCCGGTGGATTGGCCGCCCGTCTTCCAGCCGTGGCCCTGGCTGGAGCGGCTGTTCTGGTATGCGCTGCTGCCGCTGATCTGGTTCAACCTCGGCGCCATCGTCTATGGCCACGACCTGAACATGATGGCCGAGGAAACGCGGCGCTCTGCCGGCAAGGTGCTGGACCGCTGGCAGGGGCTGCCAAAGCCGCTGACCGACTTCCTCGGGCATTTCTGGGCCGGGCTGGTCAAGCGCTGGCATGCGGTGGCGAACGGCGTGCTGCTGGCCGGGTCGGCGGGCTTCGCACTGACCGTCTCGGTGCTGGTGCTGTGGCGGCTGGCCGACTGGGCGGGCCGCTGGGCCTGGGTCGGGCTGGCCGAGCTGATCGGGCCGCAGGACCTGTCGGTCTGGCAGGTGGCGCAATATCCGCTGGGCCTGCTTTTCGGCGCGCCGGGCCAGCCGCAGCAGGGCGTGGTGGTCTGCGTCCTGCAGTTCTGCATCCTTGCCGCCGGGTTGGAGCTGGCCGGGCGCGCCCAAGCGGAAAAGGCAGCTACTGCAGATCGCGCAGAACCGGCGTGACCGCGAATTCCAGCGCCTCGGGCCGCGTCCCCCAGGCCGAGACGCGCAGCCGCGCACCCTTCAGCAATTCGGA
The DNA here is from genome assembly GCF_029909795.1 of Paracoccus versutus. Lineage (NCBI taxonomy): Bacteria > Pseudomonadati > Pseudomonadota > Alphaproteobacteria > Rhodobacterales > Paracoccaceae > Paracoccus > Paracoccus versutus. Next base: position 1,138,008 of record NZ_CP038196.1, on the reverse strand, counting down.
GGGCACCAGGAAAAGCTGGTCCGACAGGAATTCCTGCCCGTCCGGCGGCGGGTCATAGGGAATGGGGTTGCAGCGCCCCTTGCTCTCGCCATCGGGGGAAAGCACCCGGACGGCACCCTCGGAATCGGCGCTGATCAGCGGCAGCCAGACCTGATCCGCCGCGTCGCGCAGGCTGATGTCGCAACCGGCCCAGCCCTGCCGCGCCGCCTCGGGACCGCGCAGCGCCAGACGGACCAGCACCAGCGCCCGCTCGGACAGGTTGGGCGCGCTTCCCGCCCAGACCTGATCGACCCGGACATGCACGCCCCGCAGCTCGGCCCCCGCCTCGCCGGCCTGCACCACCCGCCATTCGCGGGCGCGGCGCAGGTCGGTGATCTCGGTCCAGCCCCCGACCACCACGTTGGCGAGCAGCAGGACCGCGGCAAGGAGGATCCACAGCAGATGTCTCATGAGAGGTCTCATGGCTCGAACCGGATAACCGGCTGGCGCTCGGGCAGGGCCGGCGGGGCCAGGTGCAGGGCGCTGTCGAAAACCGCGGTGAAGCTGCCCGTCAACACCAGCGCGCCCCCCGCCACCTCGTCCTCGGGCAGCTCGAAGACCGCAACGGCGTGGTTGCCCAGGCCGGGCTGGAACCAGCGGCTTTCCAGCCCGCGCGGAATGTCCTCGGCGCGACGGGACAGCGCGTAGCGCCGCCCGCTCGCGCCCTGCCAGACGGCGTCGAGGCGCTGCGAGGTCCCAATGGCCTCGGCCTCGATTTCGGCGATCAGGAACACGCCGTCGCTGTCGCGGACCAGGTCGCGGCCATAGCGGCGAAAGGCGATGCGATCGGCCAGGCGCAGGCCGGTGAAGCGGGCGCGGAAGCTGCGCGCCTCGCCCGTCGCGCCCGCCGCGACGGCACTGGGGAACGGCTGCACGACGCTGTTGTAGTCGGGCGCGGTCTGCATCATCGCGCCCAGCAGCGCGGCCCCGGCCAGCACGAGGGCGATGCTGCCGGCGCGGATCATGGCGCCCCCTCCGGGACCATGGACATGCGGGCGACAGGCTGGAACAGCAGCCAACTCGCCTTGCCATAGAGATTGTCCCTGAGCTTGAAGGTCTGCCGGTGGAAGGTCAGCGAGACCGGGCCGGGCTGCCAGTCCGGCGGCACCTGCCAGGCCAGCGTCACCCGCTCGGCCACGCGCGGATGCAGCTGCACCAGCAACTCGCCATCGCGGTCCAGCGTGATCTCCGGCTCGGGCCAGGCGACGCCGCCGGCGGCAAGCGCGGGCGGGTGCGGCGGAAAGCCGAAGACGGCGACCTGGCTCTCTCCGGTCAGGTTCAGCAGCCGGGCGCGCAGCAGCAGCTGCTCGGGCTCGCCCTCGCGCCTGGGCGGTGCCAGCGTCAAGGCCAGCGGCGTGATCTCGACCCGGCCCAGATCGACCGGCTGGCCGGCCGCGACCTCGGGCGGATCCCGTGGCGCCCTTGCCTCCTCGACCTGGAGCCAGAGACCGACGAGCACCGCAGCCGCAACCCCGATCGAGGCGGCCAGTCGTAGCCTCAGACGCCGAAACAGAGAGGTCTGCCGCGTTTCCGTCATGCAGGGATTAAGGCCCAGGCCCCCGCGCCAACACAAGATTCATCGGCAGACGGTCGGCGGAATCCGGCCTTCCGGCATCGTCAACACGAGGCAGGGGGACGGCGTCGGGTTGCCGGGTCGTCGCTGTCCAGCGAGGCGATGGTGATGCCGGTCTTTGCGACAAAGGGCTTGTAACAGGCCTCGACCTGGTTGTGACCGTAGGTACCGCCCAGGACATGTCGGTCAGCCTACACAATGTGCTCCGGACGCTGGAAAACCCGCTCGAAGCCCTGCACCTGGCCGCCATATTAGCCGCCAGGATGCGTCGAGACTGATCCCAGCGAGAACCACGACCGCGCCTGTGCTTCCCAATGCGACGAAAAGAACCGACTAGACGCGAACCTGGTGCACGGTAGGTCTGCTTCCATGGACACCCCACCGGATGTCCTCTGGATAGCCAAGCGAGACATTGACCACGGGGGTCCGGCCGACCGTGCCCGTTCATCGAAGCTGAGATGCGAGGCCAAGAGGGCTTCTCCTTGAATTGCAACTGCCTGAAAACTGAAATGACGGCCAATAAGAGGCCATGGCCGTAAAATTTCTTCATTGGAATCAATGACTGTTTTCGCATCCGGCGGCGGTTCTGTTCCATTCCGAGGGCAAATAACGCCCATCGAAACTCGCCTGTGACCTCTGATACGCAACAAAAAAAAGCCGCCCATGATGGGCGGCTCGCAAGACTTCAGGCTTGGATAAGGGTCAGATGTCGGATCGGCGGAAGATTTGAGTCGCCAAGGGCATGCCTGACAGAATCGGCAAGATCCCGCGCTGCTGCAAGGCTGCATGCATTTCCGCGATCGTCGTGCCTTCAGCTTCGGCCAGTTCGCGGATCGAGATATGGTCGTGCCGGAACCGTTCGAAGTCGGGCTTCGCGACCTGATGGCGACGTTTCAGCGGGCCGATGAGCGGCACAACGCGCCGGATGATCGGCGCTCCGCTCTCGTCGGGAATGCGCATGATGTTCTCGAGGATCTTCACCTCGACGCTTAGTTCCTTTGCCGCGTCTTCCTTCGAGATTGCGGCCGTCATCGGTGGCGCCTCCAGGATGCGCAGCAACTGGCGTTCATCGATCAGCAGGCCATCGAAATCGGTTCGCCCGACCAGGCCATAGAGGTCGAGGCTCCCGGACAGGACCAGCCGAATGATCCGGTCGATTTGCCAATGTGCGTGGCGCGCGGCCGCGCTCAGGGTGGCGAACTGCACGGGGACAACCTCAAGGGTGGTGGCGTTTTCGAAGAGAATGGCCAGAAGGTCGTTGACTGAGTCCAAGCTGACCCGCTTCAGGGCATCCGCGTCGCGATCGAAAATAATCCTGTCGCCCAAGACCCTTTCGACCAGTCCCGCATTGAGGATCGCCGCTGCCGTCGTCGTGTCGCAGCCAAGATGGGCGGAGAGTGCGTTGGCGGGAACCGATCCCCGCAACTCGCACGCGATAGCTTCGCTTTCGACCGCATCGAAGGTAAGCGCATTCAAAGGTCGGCCGTCATCTGCCGACAACAGCCCCAACCCGGCGAATACATCTTTCACCTGCAACTTGGGCATGCCGGACACCGCGGAGAGTGTGGCCAGGTCATGTCGACGCCGCGCAGGCAGCACCTCCCCGAAGATCTCATCCCCGGCTGCGAGAGGGACATTGTAAAGGAGGAACGACCGCACCAGCGGGCGGAGCGGGGACAGATCCTCGTTCAGCCTTACCGCGTCATAGAGCCTGCCCAAGGCACGGGCGGGGGTGTTGACGCGGGCCTTTTGGCCCCGTTGGCACAGAATATCGTCGAGGGCCTTCAGGATGCCCGCCTCGCCCCGCCGCAGCGCTTCGAAGCCGATCCGGCAAGCATCCCCGAGGTCGCCGGTCGCGTGATCCCGCATGGCATTCCCCAGGCAGCTCGAAATGCCCATGACCTGATCGAGACGACAACCGTCCGGCCACAGCGGTTCGCACGTGGAGCCGGCCAACCGATCCTCGACATAGCGCTGCAAGGGTCCGGGTGTCATCGGCGTGGCCGCATCGCAAAGCGCTCGCAGCGCTGCGGGGTCGGGGAACGAGACAGACGGCACCAGCGCGTCGAAATGCACGTCGGTCGGTGTCGTGATCAGAGCAATGCCGTGGCGATCACAGCAGATGGTGCTGTTGAATTGCCAGATAACACGGCTGTGCCGGAATCCGTCCTCCAGCAGACAAAGCGGGCAGAATACCGTTTCGCGGCGGCAAAGCATGGACGGTTTGAACACCTCGTGCCGAAACCGCCGCATATTCCCATCATGCCTGAAGATCGCGGAAGCCTCCAACGCCGACGCTTCGCCGCCGAAGAGATCGGTGAGACGGGCAAGCACCGCCAAGTCCTTCACCGGTTCGACGTCCTCCTGAGGGAAGCCGACGACCCTCAGCAGCTCCGGCAGACAATGCCCCGCCTGAACCTGGGCGGAACGATCCGCCCAGGACAGAATGGTTTCACCCGGGATGATCGGGATATGAGGCAACATCGGCATGGGATCAGCCCTGACGCAAGGCGCGGCGTTGCCGTGCCGTGCGCGACGCGTCGAACTCCGCAGCTTGCGCATCCAGTTCGAACCGATGCCAGTCCGGCGAAACGAAGACGTTGCGGTCCCAGGCGCACATCTCCTGCATGCCCCAGGCTTCGGCGAAATGCTGGCGCCCAAGGACAGTATCACCCTCGAAAAGCGCCCGTTCGATGGCATTGATCGTGGTTTCCACCGCCCGGCCGAACCGGTGCCGGCTGCCATGGATCAAGCGACTGACAACCGACCCCGAGCCATCGAAGGTCAGCCCCGCCGCTGCGCAGTAGTCGCAGATCACCTCGGTCAGGCCACCATTGTCTGCCCCGATCTGCAGATCACCCGGAATGATCTTGGTGAACCGGCGATTGACCTGGGGGTCATAGCCGGCAATCTCGATCAGGCGTTCGGTGCCGCTCAGGATGACCACCACGGAATTCGGACCTTTCATCAGGCCCTTGATCATCTTGAGCATATCATCGATTTCCCGGGTCGATCGGGACAGGAACAAATCCTGCGCCTCATCGAGCCAGATCGTTGTTGCACCGGTCGCCGCGATCCGGTTCTTCACCAGATCGAGCAGTTCCCAGGCGCTGGTGCGGGACGATACCCTGGTCAGGCCCATTTCCCGCAACAGGGCACGCAGGATGCTGCGCAGGGTCGCGGGGCTTTCGACCTGCACCTGGAGGACACGGGGTGCCCCGGTGTCAGGATGGGTGCCCAAGGCCGGGAATTCCTGCAAGACATTGCGGATGGCGGTGGTCTTCCCGCCGCCCGCCGGCTCAATGAGGATGATACCGCGGCTTTCCAGTCCCGCCGTGAAGCGGACAGGTTCGGCGGTGATCTGCCCGGTCTGGTCGACGTGCAGAAGGCGGCAAAGTTGGGCCTGAACCTCCCGGTCGCGTTCGGTGACGACATGGCGCGCGCGAAGCTGCGCCATGACGGGGGCAATGGCGATATAACGGGTCTGGGTATCGGTGTTCATCATCGTCATCCTTTTGCCTTGCCATCGAATTTCGGGCCGCGATCGGGCTTGGGAAGCGCGGCCGCTTCGCTTCCGACGTCCTTCATGGGCGCACGAGGCTGAATGGTCCGTCCATAGTTGTCAGCGGGCTGATGGGTGCGCGGGGTATCGGGCCGCACCTCGAAGCTCATCATCACCTCCTCGCGCGCGAGGACGCGTTCTTTCGACCAGTCCTGATTGATGACCTGGTATTCCAGCTGCTGGCGGTGTCAACGGCGGAGTAAAACCCGGCCACGCGGCGGCGCAAAAGTCTGCCAGTTAGCGGCACAAGCACGGAACGTCGGGAGGGCGTAGCCCGACCAGAGTTCCGTGCTTGTGCCGTTGGTATTTTTTGAAAGGGGTCAGCCGGCCTTTCGGGCGCGGCTTTGGGCGAGACGATAGCTCTGGCCATTCATTTCGAGAATGCTGACGTGGTGGGTCAGCCTGTCGAGAAGCGCGCCGGTGAGGCGTTCGGAGCCGAATGTCTCGGTCCATTCGTCAAAAGGCAGATTGCTGGTGATCAGGGTCGATCCGCGCTCGTAGCGTTGCGAGATCAGTTCGAACAGCAGCTCGGCGCCGGTCTTCGACAGCGGCACGAAGCCGAGTTCATCGATGATGAGCAGCTTGTATCCTGCCATCTGCTTCTGGAAGCGCAGCAGGCGGCGCTCGTCGCGGGCCTCCATCATCTCGCTGACCAGGGCCGCGGCGGTGGTGAAGCCGACGGACAGGCCCTTCTGGCAGGCGGCCAGACCAAGGCCGAGCGAGATGTGCGTCTTGCCCGTGCCACTGGGGCCGAGAGCAATAATGTTCTCGCGCCGCTCGATCCATTCGCACCGGGCCAGTTCCAGCACCTGCATCTTGTTGAGCTTCGGGATGGCCGTGAAGTCGAAGCTGTCCAGGCTTTTGACGGCCGGGAACCTGGCGGCCTTGATGCGCCGCTCGACCATCCGCCGTTCCCGGTCGATCAGTTCCAGTTCGACGAGCCGGGCGAGATATCGGACATGGTCCACGCCTTCCGCCGCACATTGCCGGGCCAGTTTCTGGTGTTCTCGCAGGAAGGTCGGCAGTTTCAGCGCCTTGAGGTGATGGGCAAGCAGGATTTCCGGGGCGTCGCTCATGCCACGCCCTCCGCATTGACAGACAGCAGCCGCATGTAGGAGCGGGCCTCGGTCTTCTCGACCGTTGCCCTGGGCAGGTAGGGATAGCAGTCCAGATCCAGCCGGGGTGGCCGGCGCTCCACCCGGCACAACAAGAGATGCTTCACCGCATCGAAGCCGATCGCCCCCATCTGCAGCGCCTGCCTCACGGCCGCATGCAGATCGGCCAGATCGAAGGTTTCCAGAAGCCGCAGGACCTGGACATATTCGCGTCGGCCGTGCCGGTTCATCCGTGCCTCCATCAGCCGGCGCAGGGTGGCGAACTCCTCTGGCAGGTCCCAGTCCTGCAATGGTGCCGCCTGATCCAACGCATTGATCTTCTGCTCGATCAGCGGAAGGTAATGGAGCGGGTCGAAGACGATCTCGTCGCGATCCCAGCACCGGGGATGGCGGGCGATCACTTCGCCCCGGCAGCCGATCACCACCTCATGGATATAGCCCCGGATCCAGACATCCTGATGGCCGTAGGCGACGGGCACCGAGTAATCGTTGGTCTTGTAGCGCACCAGCGATTGCGACGACACGCGGCCGGTCGCCTGATCGCAGGCATCAAAGGGCGCCGCCGGGAGCGGGCGCATCGCGGCGAGATCGCGCTGCAGTCGCTCGCCGATCGTTTCGCTCTCGCCGCGAAGGACATCGTGCTGACGCCGCTTGCAGCGCTCCTCCAGCCAGAGGTTGAATTCTTCCCAACTGGCGAACTCAGGCATCGGCACCATGAAGTTGCGGCGGCAATAGCCCACCAGGCCTTCGACATTGCCTTTGTCGTTCCCCTTGCCAGGGCGGCCATAGCGATCCCGGATCAGGTAATGCGACAGAAACCCGCTGAACAGCGCCGCCCGCTTGCGGGTGCCATCCGGCAGGATCTTCGCCACCAGGCAGCGGTCATTGTCGTAGACGATCGACTGCGGAACCGCCCCAAAAAAGGCAAAGGCATGGACATGACCGTCCACCCAGGCCTCGGCAACCGCCGCCGGATAGGCACGGACGTAGCAGGCGTCGCTATGCGGCAAGTCCAGCACGAAGAAATGCGCCTTCTGTTCGACACCTCCGATCCGAACCATTGCCTCGCCGAAGTCGGCCTGCGCGTGTCCTGGGGGATGCGCCAGCGGCACGAACACCTCCTGGCCCCGCCGCTCACGTTCCCGGATATAATCCTTGATGATCGTGTAGCCGCCGGTGAAACCGCATTCTTCGCGCAGACGGTCAAACACACGCTTCGCCGTATGCCGCTGCTTGCGCGGCATGGTCCGGTCCGCCTCCAGCCAACCCTCGATGATCGGGATGAACGGATCGAGCTTCGGGCGCCTGACCTCGGCCGTCCGCCGGTAGCCCGGAGGAACCGAGAACGTCATCATCTTTGCGACCGTGTCGCGCGATATGTTGAATGTCGTCGCCGCCTGACGCTGGCTCATACCAGCAGCACAGGCCTGACGAACCTTGAGATAGAGTTCCACGCTGTAGATCCTCCCATCCTCCCTGCAGCCGCAGAAAGGGAAAAGGTGGACGACTTTTACGCCGCCCGCAGCAGCACCATGCCGCCGCTAACGTGGACTAATTTCGCACCGCCATTCTCAGGAGGCTTCGCGAAGGCAGAAAACACGAGCAATACTGCCCTTGTTCGAGGCGTTGCCCGATTTTGATACGAGCCGAGAGGACTTGTTCGACGATGTCCCTGACTTTCGGCGCCGGATCAAGGCCGAGTTCCTCTCCATAGCGCCCACGCAGATGCTTCGGGAAACAACACTCGCACCGGATGCTTTCCTAAATAAGGCTGGTTATCCAATCCGCAAGACGCAGGATGCGGCAACAGTCGCGTGGAATCTCGCGACAGGTCTGTATTACAAGTCACAACCGAAGCCACCTTGGCGACTGTCCGAAATACGGCCGGGCGTCTGCTATATCGGCATGGTTTACAAAAACCTTCCGAACAATCGGGATAATCATGTCTGTTGTGCTGCCCAGATGTTCCTGACGGAAGGTGATGGGGTGGTGTTCCGTGGCGCAAATGGTCCATGGAAGACCGATGAATATGAGTATCACCTTAGTCCAGAGGCTGCCGAGGCTCTCCTCACCACTGTAATAGAGACTTATACAGAGATGCACGGCGCCCCGCCTAAGGAACTTTTCATCCATGGGCAGGCTTCTTTCAATGATGCGGAATGGGACGCGTTCTGCCGTGCAGCACCATTAGAGACGAATGTCATAGGCGTTCGGATCAATTCAACCAGTGGGGATGTGAAGCTCTTCCGAAATGGTGACTATCCGGTAATTCGTGGCACAGCGCTGCTTTTGAATGATCGAAACGCCTACCTCTGGACCAGCGGATATGTTCCTCAGATCGACACCTACATTGGGCCTGAAACGCCTAACCCACTTTTGATCACAATTCTTCGCTGGAAGAAATCTCGACCTGAAATTATTTCCGTTCTGAATGACATTATGGGGTTGACGAAAATCAACTATAATTCTTGCAATTTCAACGATGGGTTGCCGGTTACCGTTCGCTTTGCCAAGATGGTGGGCGATATTCTCGTGATGGGTTCTGCAAAAGAAGGAGGGCCGCAGCCCTTCAAATTCTACCTTTGAAGATCCTAAGATCACCCACAAGTCATCTGGGCCAAGGTAACTTAATTCGACGTGAGCAATATCTTTGGCAACGTTCGCCTATAACCGCAATGTGTGCTGGTATGTATTCGACCTATGACGGCGCAATACCGGCCCAACAAGAGTGTCAGCACGATGCGGATAATCCTGAAGCACAGCCATCCCTGTCCTGGGTGTCGTGCGACATTGCCGGATGGCCTGCCAGACACTGAAACCGATGTCATCGTAAGCTTCGCGGACGGGATCGAGGTGCCGGGCCGCCTATGGCCATCGACCGATGACCGCCGCTTGGAGATCGCGAGCCATCGCACCGCAGCGGGAGCCCTGATCGCGCGCAAGGCTTGGTTGCTGCGGCAGGACGATTTCGGCTGGAAGATCAAGGCCCGCTTGTCGGACCCGTCGTGACCGGCACTCAGCGATTTGCCCCGCTCCGATACCTGAGCGCGTCGACGATGACCCTGAATGCTGGCAAGTTTTGTCGACGTGTGGGGTAGTAAAGGAAATAGCCGTCGAACATGGGCGACCAGTCGTCCAGCACCTGCATCAGCCTGCCATCCGCGACCTGCACGGTCACGATATCCTCGGGCACATAGGCGATGCCGTAGCCGCTGACCGCTGCGTCGATCATGGCATAGGAATTGTTGAAGGTCAGTTGCCCGTCCACGCGGACCCGCAACTCCTGCCCGTCCTTCGCGAATTCCCAGGCATAAAGGCCGCCGGCGGTTTCGTGCCGCATGTTGATGCAGATGTGGCGGATCAGGTCGCGCGGGTGCTGCGGGGTGCCATGTTCGGCCAGGTAGCCGGGCGAGGCCACCGCGACCAGCCGCCAGTCGGGACCGATGCGCACGGCGATCATGTCCTTCTCGACGCTCTCGCCCAGGCGGACGCCGGCATCGAAGCCTTCCTCGACGATATTGCGGAAGCTGCTGTCGAGGATCAGTTCGACGCTGATATCCGGGTAGTCACGCAGCACCGGCTTCAGCATCGGCCAGACCACGCTTTCCAGCGCATGATCCGAGAGCGTCAGGCGGACCCGGCCCGAGGGCTTGTCGCGTAGCGTGGCCAGCGCGGCGATTTCTTCCTCGATCTCGGCCAGGCGCGGGGTGATGGTGTGCAGCAGGCGTTCACCCGCGGGCGTGGTGGTGACGTTGCGGGTGGTGCGGGTCAGCAGGCGGATGCCCATGCGGGTCTCCAACTGCTTGATCGCATGGCTCAGCGTCGATTGCGCGACACCGATCCGGGCTGCGGCCTTGGTGAAGTTGCGCTCCTCGGCCACGATGCGGAACCAGGTGAGCTGGTTGAGGTCGGTCTTTTCCATCAATGTAGATTAATCGACCTGTTCGATAGGTTCAATCAAAATGACCCGGGTAATCAGCAAGGTGCGGACCAGCTATATCCGGCGCGAACCCGACAATCAGGAGCATCGGATGGTTTCCACCGTGGAACAGACCGGCAGCCGGCCCGCCGCCTGGGGCGCGGTGCTGTCGATGGCGCTTTGCGTGGCGATGCTGATCGCCTCGGAATTCATGCCTGTCAGCCTGTTGACCCCGATGGCCGAGGGGCTGGGCGCGACCGAGGGCCAGACCGGGCAGGCGATCTCGATCAGCGGGCTGTTCGCAGTGCTGGCCAGCCTGCTCATCACCACCGCCGCCGGGACGCTGAACCGCAAAGGGGTCCTGGTGATCCTGACGGCGTTCATGCTGATGTCGCTGGTGCTGGTCGCGGCGGCGCCGAACTTTACCGTCCTGATGATCGGGCGGGCGGCTCTGGGCATCTGCATCGGCGGCTTCTGGGCGCTGGCCACGGCGGTGATCATGCGGCTGGTGCCGGCGCAGGATGTGCCGAAGGCGCTGGCGCTGATGTATGGCGGGCAGGCCGTCGCCGCCGCCTTCGCCGCACCGATCGGCAGCTATCTGGGCGGCTTCTTCGGCTGGAGGGCGGTGTTCTGGGCGCTGACGCCCATCGTCACGGTCAACCTGATTTGGCATGTGGTGGTCCTGCCTTCGATGCCCGCCGCGCAGAAGCAGGATTTCCGGGCGCTGTTCGACCTGCTGAAGCGGCCGTATTTCCAGCGCGGGCTGATCGCCTGCATGCTGTCCTGGGGGTCTGCCTTCAGCATGTTCACCTATCTGCGTCCCTTCCTCGAGCAGGTGACCGGCGTCGATGTGACGATACTTTCGGCGCTGCTGCTTCTGCTCGGCTGCGCCGGTTTCATCGGCACCTGGGCGGCGGGGCGCTTCATCAAGGGCAATGCCGCGCCGTTCCTGAAGCTGCCGGCGCTGGTGATGGGCGGCGCCACGGTCGGGCTTCTGGCCCTAGGCCATTCCGTGATCGCCACGGGCCTTTTCATGGCGATTTGGGGGGCGATGAACACGATGTTCTCGGTGATCTGGATGACGTGGATGTCGCAGAACGCCGATGACGCGCCCGAAGCCGGCGGCAGCCTGATGGTCGCGGCAATCCAGGCGTCGATCCTGCTGGGCGCGGTGGTGGGCGGGCTGCTGCTGGATGGTATCTCCATTCAGGCCACCTTTGTCGGCAGCGTGGTGCTGGCCATTGCCGCACTCGCCCTGATCCGGGATGGCAGGCAGATGCTGAAAGGATCCTGATATGACGATCTCCCGCCGCAACCTGCTGGCCGCCGCGGCCGCCGGCCTCGCCTGTCCCGCTCTTCTTCGCGCTCAGGGGAAAGCCGCCATGCGCCTGCGCTGCCGCTTTGCCGATCAGGATTTCACCTACCGGCTGCTGGACAACCCGACCGTCCGCGATCTGGTCTCGCTGCTGCCGCTGGATCTCACCATCGAGGACTTCTCGACCAACGAAAAGCTCGCCCATCTGCCGCGCCGGCTGGATGAGGGCGGGCTGGCTGACTTCACCAATGAGGCACCGGGCGATCTGTGCTATTTCCGGGGCTGGGGCAATCTCGCCTTCTTCCACGGCCCCTATCGCTATCGTGGCGACCTGATCCGCCTTGGCCATATCGAGGGCGGCGTGGCCCCCTTGCTGGTGCGGGGCGAACATCCGCTGCGTGTCGAACCCCTTGCATGAATCGCAGCCCCGCCAGCAAATGAAGCCCACAAAGGAGACCCGACATGACCATTCTCGCCTATGGCGCCCCCGCCGCCGACCAGCCGGTCTCGCGCATGGAGATCACCCGCCGCGCGCCCGGTCCGCATGACGTGCAGATCGAGATCCTCTATTGCGGCATCTGCCATTCCGACCTGCACCAGGTGCGCAGCGAATGGGCCGGCACGCTTTACCCCTGCGTGCCGGGGCACGAGATCGTCGGCCGCGTCGCCGCGGTCGGCAGCCATGTGACGGCGCATAAGCCCGGCGATCTGGTCGGCGTCGGCTGCATCGTCGACAGCTGCCAGACCTGCCCCGATTGCGACGAGGGGCTGGAGAATTACTGCGACGGCATGGTCGGCACCTATAACGGCGCGACCCCGGATGCCCCCGGCCACACCCTGGGCGGCTACTCGCAGCAGGTCGTGGTGCATGAGCGCTACGTGCTGAAGATCACCCATCCCGAGGATCAGCTTGCCGCCGTGGCGCCGCTGCTCTGCGCCGGCATCACCACCTATTCGCCGCTGCGCCATTGGGGCGCCGGGCCGGGCAAGAAGGTCGGCGTGGTCGGCATCGGCGGTCTCGGCCATATGGGGGTGAAGCTGGCCCATGCCATGGGGGCACATGTCGTCGCCTTCACCACTTCGGACGCCAAGCGCGCCGATGCGCTGGCGCTCGGCGCCGATGAGGTGGTGGTCTCGCGCAACCCTGACGAGATGGCGGCGCAGGCGAAAAGCTTCGACTTCATCCTGAACACCGTCGCCGCGCCGCATGACCTGGACGCTTTCCTGGCGCTGCTGAAGCGCGATGGCACCATGACGCTGGTCGGGGCGCCGGCCACGCCGCATCCCTCGCCCGCCGTGTTCAACCTGATCATGAAGCGCCGCAGCCTGGCCGGTTCGATGATCGGCGGCATCCCGGAAACCCAGGAGATGCTGGATTTCTGCGCCGCCCACGGCATCGTGGCCGATATCGAGATGATCCGCGCCGACCAGATCGAGGGCGCGTATGAGCGGATGCTGAAGGGCGATGTGAAATACCGCTTCGTCATGGACATCGCCACGATGGCCGCCTGAAAGGAGCCGCAGATGAAGATCACCCGTTCCGGGCAAACGCCCTCGACCACCGGGCCGGCTGACTGGTTCACCGGCACCGTCCGCATCGACCCGCTGTTTACAGCCGAGGCGCCCGGCCGCGCCGCTGGGCCTTCGAGCCGGGCGCGCGCACGGCATGGCACACCCATCCGGCCGGCCAGACCCTGATCGTGACCTTCGGCCGCGGCCGCGTCCAGCGCGAGGGCGGCCCGGTCGAGGAGATCCGCCAGGGCGACGTGGTCTGGTTCCCGGCCGGGGAAAAGCACTGGCACGGCGCCGCGCCCGACACCGCCATGAGCCATATCGCCATCCAGGAAGTGATCGACGGTTCGGCCGTCACATGGATGGAGAAGGTCTCGGATCAGGATTACGCGAGCTAACAAGCCCCAGATCGAGAAGCCGGCGCTCGAGAGCATCGACGAAAAGCTCGGCTCGTGGAAATAAGGCATGCCCGCGGGGCTGGCGATCTAGTGGTAACCGGCCGGTTGTTACCGCGGTGACCAGCGAGAGATGTCATACCGGTTTAAGCCGCCGCATTGCGACCTCTTGCCCTCACTGTTAGGGTCCTTCGATCACCTTGACGAATGACGGCGTGCCATGACCCAAGTGACCTGCGCGACCCCGAAGCAGGATATTTTCCTGAGCCTGGCGGAGCTTGCGCAGGCGGTCGGGCATGTGAACCGGCTGGAACTGCTGGAGCATCTGGCGCAGGGACCGCGCTCGGTCGAAGAGTTGAGCACACGCTCGGGCATGGCCTTCGCGAACACCTCGCGCCATCTGCAGATCCTGCGGCGGGCGGGAATTCTCAAGACCGAACGGCAGGGCAAGAAGGTGGTCTATAGCCTGACCGGCCCGGTCGAGGTCGTTCTGCTGATCAAGGCCCTCGGGCAGCTCGGCGAGGTCCATGTCGCGGCGGTGGGGCAGAGCCTGGGCACCTATTATCGGGTGCATGACGACAAGCCGCCGCTCTCGCGCGATGAACTGGCCGATCTGATCGCGGAAGACGCCGTCTTCGTCGTCGATGTGCGGGCCGAAGACGAGTTCGAACTGGGCCATATTCCGGACGCGATCAACATCCCGATGCTGGATCTGCATCAGAACCTCGACAGGTTGCCTCGCGATCGTCGGATCGCCGTTTATTGCCGCGGCCCTTATTGCGTCCAGGCCTACGAGGCCGCTGGATTTCTGCGCTCGCAGGGTTTCGACGCCCGGAGGCTGGAGGACGGATTTCCGGAATGGCGGGCGCTCGGCTTTCCGGTTGAGGCTGTCGGCCCCGCCGGGAGGGAGGGATCATGAAGGCGATCCAGGACCATTACCCGCCGGAATTCGCGCATTGCTATGGCTGCGGCCCGGCGAACCCGCATGGATTGCACCTGAAGAGCTATCTCGATGACGATGGCACCGTGGCCAGGATCACCCCCGATCCGATGTTCAGCGGTGGCGTGCCGGGCAACCTCTACGGCGGCATGATCGCCTCGCTGCTGGATTGCCACGGCACCGCCTCGGCCGCAGGTTTTGCGTATCGGACACGCGGGCGGGCGATGGGAGACGGCGGCGAGCCGATCCGCTTCGTCACCGCCTCGCTCAAGGTCGATTACCGCCGGCCGACCCCGATCGGTGTGGAACTGGTGATCCGGGGGCGGCTCGTCTCGCTGGAGGGACGCAAGGCGATCGTCGCCCTGACGCTGCACGCCGGCGATGATCTGTGCGCCGAAGGCGAAATGATTGCGGTCGAGTTTCGCAAGCCCGCGTGATCGCCTGGCCCATCACGCAGCCCGTCAGCAGGCCAGATCGACCGCTTCTGCCACCGGCTCGCCGATCCGCGCCATATCGTAGGGCGTGGACTGATACATCTCGTTGAGCCAGTTGCCGAAGAATAGATGCGCGTGGCTCCGCCAGGTATTCTCGGGGGGACGGGCGGGATCATCGCCGGGAAAGTAGCCGACGGGAAGCTGGCCGCCGCCGTCACGGGCATATTCCTCGGCCAGCGTGGTGGTGTCGTATTCGAGGTGGTTGAACATATAGAGCGACCTGCGCCGGGGATCGTGCAGAAGACAAAGGCCGCTCTCGAGACTCTCGGCCAGAACCTGGATCCCGCGCCCGGCCGGCAGGTCGTCGCGCCGCACCTCGGTCCAGCGGGAAACCGGCACACGGAAGCCGTCGGAAAAGCCGCGAAGGAAGGGCGAGGCCGGAGCGGTGTTGGCGTGCCGGATCAGGCCGAACGCCTTGCGCGGCAGCGGGCGCTTGGAAACCCCATGGTGGTGGTAAAGCGCGGCCTGAGCGGCCCAGCAGATCGCCAGCGTGGCGTGAACATTGGTCTGGGTCCAGGCAAAGACATCGCGCATCTCGCGCCAGTAGCGAACTTCCTCGTAGTCCATCTGTTCGACCGGGGCGCCGGTGACGATGAAGCCGTCGAACTTCTCGGCCCGCACTTCGGCCCAGGGCCGGTAGAAGGATGCCAGATGGACAGGCGAGGTGTTGCGGGCGATATGATCGGTGATCCTGACCAGAGACAGCTCGATTTGCAGCGGGGTCGCCCCAAGCAGCCGGATGAACTGCGTCTCGGTGCGGATCTTGTCGGGCATGAGGTTCAGCAGGCCGATCCTGAGCGGGCGAATATCCTGCCGCATGGCGTCGGCCTCGCGCATGACATGGACGCCTTCGGCTTCCAGAAGCCGGCCGGCGGGCAGCCCGTCGGGAACCTTGATCGGCATGGTTCACCTCCTCTCAACTCGACAGAGCGCCGAGAGAGCCGCGGCCCTCTCGGCAAAATCGGATCAGTCCAGCGCCTGCTTCAGGTCGGCGATCAGATCTTCGGCATCCTCAAGCCCGACCGACAGGCGCACCAGGCCGTCCCCGATGCCGCGCCGGGCACGTTCCTCGGGGGTCACGCCATGATGGGTGGTGGTGATCGGCTGGGTCACAAGGCTTTCGACCCCGCCGAGGCTGGCGGCGATGGTGAAGTATTTCAGCTTGTCCACCGCCGCCGCCGTGGCGGCCGCATCACCGTCATAGACGAAGCTGATCATGCCGCCGAAGCCGCTCATCTGCGTGGCCGCGACATTGTGGCCGGGGAAATCGGGCAGGCCGGGATAGTTGGCGCGCTTCACCTTGGGGTGGGCTTGCAGGAATTTCGCCACCGCCATCGCCGTCGCATTCTGATGCCGCACCCGCACGGCAAGGGTGCGCAGGCTGCGGGCCAGCAGGAAGGCCACCTCGGGAGCCATCATCTGGCCGAGGTTCTTGCGCCAGGTCCAGATCGGGGTCAGCAGTTCTCCTCGGCCGATCACCACGCCGCCGGTCAGGTCGCTGTGCCCGCCGAGGTATTTGGTGGCCGAATGGATCACCAGATCGGCGCCAAGCTCCAGCGGCGACTGGTTCACCGGCGAGGCGAAGGTGTTGTCCACCACGACCAGAGCGCCCGCCGCCTTGGCTACCTGCACCGCCTCGGCGATATTGATGATCTCCATCTGCGGGTTGGTGGGCGTCTCGAAGAACACGATCCGGGTGCGGTCGGTCATCACCTCGGCCAGCCGGTTGATCTCGGAACCGAGCAGGAAGGTGGTGGTGATCCCCACGTCGGGCAGGTTGTCGCCCAGAAGCTCGAAGGTGCCGCCATAGACGTCGCCGATGCAGACGATATTGTCGCCGGTCTTGCAGAAAGCAAGGAAGGTCGCCGCCTCGGCCGCCATCCCCGAACTGAAGGCCAGCGCGCCCTCGCCTCCTTCCAGCAGCGCCAGCTTGCGCTCGGTCGCTTTGATCGTCGGGTTCAGGCCATAGCGGGTATAGAGGTTGCCCTCGGCCCGGCCCTCGACCACATCGAGCAGCGCCGCCGTCGAGGGGAAGCCGAAGGTCGAATGGTTGTAGAGCGGGGTATGGATACCGCCCTGCGCGTCAAGCTGTTCGCCGCCATGCACGCAAAGCGTGGAGAGGCTGGGTCTGGGATCGGCTGCCATCGGTTATCCTCCGTTGATGGAAAAAGCCGCCCCTATTCCGGCAGCGGCGCATCGAAATCGACGATCATCGGCTCGTGCCCGCAGGACAGGATGAAGCTCAGCAGCTCCTTGGGGTGCAGGCCGGTGCTTTCGGTGTTGATCAGCGGGTGAAAATTGAGCTGGTCCGTGTCCATCAGCCTGGCGTCGATTACCGGCGTCACCGCATGGGTAGCGTCGTTGATCAGCCCCAGAGGCGTCAGCGCTCCGGGCTGGACGCCAAGATATTCCTGGACCCGCTCGGCCGAGGCGAAGCCGACCTGACCCCTGCCACCAATCCGGCGATGCAGGATCTTGAGGGCGAGCGCCCGGTCCTCGTGGAAGGACAGCAGGAAATGGCGGGCCTTCTTGTCCTTGACCAGCAGGTTCTTGGTGAAGGTGCCCGCCATAGTGCCGCGCAGCGCCTTGCCTTCCTCGACCGTCCGGTGGGCCGGGTAGGGCACGGTCGGCGCCGCGATGTTGAGGTCGTGGAAGCGGTCGAACAGCCGGGCGCGGGCGGCATCATCAACTTTGTTTGCGGGAAAAGCGCCTCTCATCCTGTCCCTCGCTTGTCAGATGGTCTGTGCGGCGCGGCCGCGGGCGGCGAACCAGATCAGCGCCAGCGCGGCCAGCCCCAGCCAGGGCAGCAGCACCGCGTTCAGCGTCTGCCAGCCGAGCGCCTGCAACAGCCCGCCGGCGCTGAATGAACAGGCCAGCCCGACGACGAAGATCGTCATGTCGTTGGTGGCCTGCGCCCGGCTCTTCTCGGCGGGGGTGTAGGTCGTGGTCAGCAGGGTGGTGCCGCCGATATAGAGGAAGTTCCAGCCCACCCCCAGCATGACCAATGCCGAGGCAAAGGAGGTGAAGCCGGTGCCGGTGAAGGTCAGCACAACATGGGTGGTGAGGATCAGCACGCCCGCCAGCATGATCCGCAGCACCCCGAAGCGCGCGATCAGCGAGCCGGTGAAGAATGAGGGAAGGAACATTCCCAGCACATGCAACTGGATCACCGTAGCCGCGGTCGCGAGATCGTGGTGATGATGCTGCATGGCGATCGGCGTCGCGGTCATGGCAAGGATCATGATGCCATATCCGGTCGCCGCGCCGAACAGCGCCACCAGATAGGCAGGCTGCAGGACGATCTCGGCCCAAGGGCGGCCCTTGTGAGTGTCGACGTGATCGGCCTTCGCATCCGGCATCTTCAACCCGGTCAGCGCCCCGGCAGCGATCAGCGAGACAAGGGCGAGGATCAGGAAGGAGCCCAGATAGGCAGGCTCCATCAGCGGCCCGCCGAGACGGCCGAGCAACGGCCCCAGCAGCGCCGCAACCACGCCCCCGGCCATGACGAAAGAAATCGCCCGCGGCCGGAAGGCGTCGTCGGCCACCTCACTGGCGGCAAAGCGGTAGAATTGCGCGAAGGCCTGATAGGCCCCGACCAGAAGGGTGCCGAGCGACAGCAGATAAAGCTGCGCCGTCCAGATGCCCGCTGCCGCAATCACGCCGCCGGCGATGCCGAGGCCCGCACCGAGCAGAAACCCCGCGCGACGGCCTGCCTTCGCCATGAAATGCGAGGCCGGGAAGGTCATCAGCGCCGTGCCGAGGAACATCGCCGCGATCGGCAGGGTCGCCAGTTCCGGGCGCGGCGTGATCTGCGCGCCAGCAAGCCCGCCCACCGTCATCACCAGCACCGAAACAGTCTGGAACAAAGCCTGCGCCGAGGCAAGGATCAGCACCTGCCGGTGCATCGGGTTGGCGATCATTGACAAGGTCTCCGTGACTGGCAGGGTAAGAATCATCACTCAATTCATAGATTGATTGATTCTGCGGTTGAGACCGATTTGTCAATGACCGCCGCGAACCGGTGGATCTTCGAGAGACTTGCCAAGCCAGGGGTCCTGGACGGACAGAATGACGCAGGAGCGCATCGCATCCCTGAAGATGGTTGATCTTTACTCAATCATTAACGAGAATGATTCTGCAAATCTCCAGAGACAGCAGATGAAAGGAAGGATGCAATGGATCGGCTCGCTTCACTCTCCTCCTGGCCGGGCGCCTTGTCGGCCATGAACAGACGCAAGGTGTTGGCGATGACGGCTGCGGGCGCTGCGGCTCTGGTCGCAAGCCCCCGCGCCACATGGGCGCAGGAGAAGACCGGCACCTCCGCGCGTATCGTCATTGTCGGCGCCGGTGCAGGCGGCCTTGCCGTCGCGAACCGGCTGGCTGCGGCGTTGGATGGCGCGAAGATCACGCTGATCGACGCCCGGAAGGCGCATTACTTCCAGCCGGGCCTGCCGCTCGTCGGTGCGGGCAGGCAGCCCGTCGAATATGTCCTCTCGGCGACCACCGACCATGTGCCGGCAAGTGTCGAACTGATCGAGGCGAATGTTTCCGCCTTCGATCCTGAAAGCAAATCGCTTGAAACCGACAGCGGCCAGACGGTGCCGTATGACTACCTCGTCGTTGCTACTGGTCTTGCACAGGATGCGGGTGCCATCGAAGGCTTCGAAGCCGGCCTGATCGGCCGCGAGGGGATCGGCAGCGTCTATCTCGGCCCGGAGGCTGCGGTCGCGACATGGGGGCTCATGTCAGACTTTGCCGGGAAAGGCGGGCGGGCGGTCTTCGCGCGTCCTGCAACCGACATAAAATGCCCGGCCGCACCGTTGCGATACACGTTCTTCACCGAGGAGCATCTGCGCCAGCAGGGCACCCGCGACAAGGCCGAGATCATCTACAATTCGGGGACCGGCAGCCTGATCGGCATGCCTGCGCTTGCGGAACGGGTGGGTGCGTTCTTCGATCAGCGTGGCATCGTGGTCCATTACAACCGGGTGCTGGCATCCGTCGATCCCGGCCGTCGGATCGCGACATTCCGCACGCCGGATGGGACCGAGGAACAGGAATACGACTTCCTGCACATCGTGCCGCCGATGCGCGCGCCCGATGTGGTGAAAAACAGTGCCCTGGCTTGGCAGGAGGGCGATCTTGCCGCCGGCGGGTGGCTTGAGGTGAACGCTGGAACCTTCCGGCATGAACACTATCCCGAGGTCTTCGGGATCGGGGATATCGCCGGTGTTCCGATGGCCAAGACCGCCGGCAGCGTGATGGCGCAGGTGCCGGTCATGGTCGAGCAACTGTTGGCGCAGATTGCGGGTCGTGAGGCGACACTGGCGTTTACCCGGCCGGAATCCTCGCTGATGACCGCGACCGGGGAGCAGATCGCCAATCATTGGGAAGAGGACATCACCGGCTTCAAGGCACCTTACATGAAGCTGATCGACGGCGAAGCCTGATCATCCGGCACGGATCGGGCCTTCGGTGCCGGAAGACGGGAGGGAGGCCGGTTGCCGGCCTCCTTTTTGTTCAACCGGTATTTCAAGCGCGTGGCAGACGGTGCCGGGCAAGGGCTACCGGCCGGGCTTTTCGGCGGCTACGGCGATGAAGGCCGCGCCAAGGGTGGTTCGCCGCCCCAGGCAGGGATCGAGACGCGCCATTGCCGAGGCAGCAGCACCGAAGGGCGGATAGAAGGTGGCGCCCCGCGTGTCCCGCACGTTCAGCCCTTGCCGCCGGGCCAGATCACGCAGCCCGGCGCCGGTCCTGAAATGCGCCGCACGCCAGACCGGATTGCCCAGCCAGCCTGCGATGCGCCGTTGTGTCGCCCAAAGGTTCCAGCGCCCCAGTTCGCCGATGACCAGCCTTCCACCGGGCTTCAGCACACGGGCCATCTCACCGATGGCCTGGTCGGGATCGGGCACGAAACACAGCACCGTGACGGCGATCACCCGGTCGAATGCGGCATCCTCGAAGGGCAAGGCCGCCGCTCCACCTTTGCGAAGATGCAGCGTTACACCCGCACGATCGGCCCGGACCCTCGCGGCCTCCAGCGCCCCGCCATCCTTGTCGACCCCGCTGACCGATGCGCCGCGCCCGGCCAGTTCGATCGCGAGAGCACCATCACCGCAGCCCACATCCAGAACCCGCGCCCCCCGGACCTCGCCGATCAGATCGAGCAGCAACCGCTGCTGCAACTCGTCCGTGATCCGGCCAAGCGTGCTTGCCCGCCAGCGCGCATAGGCACTGGCGAGCGGGGCGTCCCGTGCGGGATCAGTCATGCCGGTCGGCCCAGCTTGCGAACGGTGCGGTCAATTCAGAACACCAGCACCTTGTCGGCGGCGACGGTCGTGGCCGACAATTCGTCCATCGTGCTGCGCTTCGCGCCCTCCATCATTTCCGCCTCGGTCAATCCCCTCGCATCCATGCAGGTGCCGCAAAGCAGAATTTTCCCCTTGCCGGCCAGGACGCGCTTCAGCATGCGCTCGACATTGTAATAGCCGTCAGGGGTCTTCTGGCCGGCCTTGGCGGCCAGAACCGCATCCGCCATCAGGAAGACCGTCACCTCGGCCTCTTTCTCGTTCTTCAGGACCGATCCGGCCAGCCGGAGGCCGTTATAGACGCGCTCATTCCCATAGGGCGGTTCGTTCAGGATGAAGAGCAGTTTCATGGGGACAATCCTCGACAGGGGTTGGAAAGGATGCGCTGAACGCGATCAGCGGTTCTCGCGCATGAACAAGGCAACGATGGTTCCCGACAGGAAGCTGAACACGGCAACGGTCATGATGGCGGCGCCGAAGCCGAAACGGTCGGCGATCAGCCCGGCGGCCAACGCGCCGATGGCGTAGCCGAGATCGCGCCAGAAACGATAGACGCTGAGCGAGCGTGCCCGCCAGGTCGGATGCGAGGCATCCGAGACGGCGGCGATCAGGCTGGGATAGACCATCGCCGTGCCCAGCCCCAGCAGGATGCTGGCCAGAAGCCACCATTCGAATGTCCGGGTCATGGCGGTCAGCAGCAGCCCGCCGGCCTGGACCCACATGCCGGCGACGATCAGCCCCTTGCGGCCCCAGCGGTCGCTCAGCATTCCGGTGAAAATCTGCCCCACGCCCCAGACCATCGGGTGAACGGCACGCAGAATCCCGGTGCGCTCGACGCTGAGGCCGAAGCCGGCGAAGAACAGCGGCATGATGCCCCAGCTCATGCCGTCATTGAGGTTGTTGAACAGGCCCGCCTGCGAGGCCGCGAACAGGTTGCGGTTCCTGAACGAGGTCAGCATGAATACTTCGCGGAAGCTGAGCGGCGCCTCCTCGGGCGCCACGCCCCTGGCCTCCAGCGCGACATGGTGCCGGGTGTCCCGCACCACGAGGATCGACAGGGCAAGCCCGACAATGGCGTAGAACACGCCGACATAGATCGGCACCGGCCGCAGGCCGTAGCGGCTGGCCAGATAGCCGGTGATGAAAGCCGTCGCGCCGACCGCGAAATAGCCCGCGAACTCGTTGAGGCCAACGGCAAGGCCGCGCCCTTTCGGTCCAACCAGGTCGATCTTCATGATGACGGTCATGGACCAGGCAAAACCCTGGCTGAGGCCGAGAAGGATATTGGCGGCGATCACCCAGTTCCAGCTTGGAGCGTAGATGATCATGAAGGGCACCGGCAGGCCCATCAGCCAGCCCAGCACCAGAACGCGCTTTCTTCCCCAGGTGTCCGCAAGCTGGCCGGAGACCAGGTTCGCACAGGCTTTCACCACGCCGAAGCTGATGATGAAGGACAGGATGACGGCCGAGGATTCGATATGGAACTCCTCGGCGCCGATCAGGGGAACGACGGTTCGCTCGATCCCCACCATGCCGCCGACGAAGGCGTTGACGAGCACGAGCAGCGAGAACTGCCGCCAGTTCTCCTTCAGGCCGAGGCGGATGGGGGGGCTGCCGGATGCCACGCCCGAGATCATTCCTGCACCGCCCGGCCGGAATTGGCGGCCCGCAACCTGGCCGCTTCCGGCGGCGCGGGCGGAATGTCTGCCAGCATGAAGTCGATGAACTCGGCTTCGTTTTCGATGGCGAATGCCTTGTTGTGGCGCTTCTCGAATCCGAGCGTCGAAATCGGGTTGGCGCTGAGGCTGCGGCCGCAGACCGAGCCGGCAAAGGCGCCGGGGAAAACCTGAAGGTGGTCGGGCAGCGCCTTCAGCTTCTGGATACTGCGGAACAGGTCGCACGCGCCTTCCTCGGCACTGACCGCCAGTTCAGTTCGGCCGACATCTCCGATCATGAGCGTGTGCCCGGTGACGAGGAACCAGGGCTCTTCGGCTCGCGTGCGATCCGTCACCAACAGGGTGATATGCTCGGGCGTGTGGCCAGGCGTGGCAAGGATCCTGACCACGACATTGCCCATGACGATTTCATCGCCATCGGTCGCCGCCGTGAAGGGAAAGGCCACATCCGCGCGCTCGGACAGGACGTATCTGGCCCCCGTCGCCTCCGCCAGCACGCGCGCGGCCGAAATATGATCGGCATGAAGATGGGTATCGACCACATAGTCTATCTTCATCCCCGTCGCCTCGGAAACATCGAGATAGGGCCGGATGTCACCGACCGGATCGACCACCATGCCGGTGGACTGGCCGCCGCAGCCGAGCAGATAAGAGATACCGACGGGTTCGAGATGGAGGAATTGCCTCAGTATCATTTTGTTGCCCTTCGTTGACTAAACTGCTACGATTCATTCAATCGTTCTGCTGAATGAAGCATCAACGGAGGGATCGTTGTCAACCCCTGGACCTAAACAGGCCATTTTCGAGAGTCTTGCCGAGGTGGCGCAGGCGCTTGGGCATTCGAACCGGCTGGAACTGCTGGAATATCTGGCGCAGGGTCAACGCTCGGTCGAAGAGTTGAGCACACTTTCCGGCATGACCTTTGCCAACACGTCCCGTCACCTGCAAATCCTGCGGCGGGCGCGATTGGTCGAGACTGAACGACGCGGCAAGCATGTGCTCTACAGTCTTGCCGGCGATGCCGAGGTGGTCACGCTGATCAGCGCGCTCAGCCGGGTGGGGGAACGCAATCTTGCCGAAGTCAATCGCGTGCTGGACGACTATTTCCATGCGCGGGATTCGATGGAGGCGGTGACGCGCGAGGATCTGGCCGAGCGACTTGAAGCCGGTCTGGTCACAGTGCTTGACGTTCGCCCCGAGGAGGAATTCGCCCAAGGCCATCTGCCAGGTGCGCGCAATATCCCATATGCGGAACTGGACCAACGGCTTAGCGAATTGCCCGAGGACACGGAAATCGTGGCCTATTGCCGGGGGCCGTATTGTGTATTCGCAGTCGAAGCCGTCGCCGCGCTGCGCGCCAGAGGCTTCAAGGCCGTTCGGCTAGAGGACGGTTTTCCCGAGTGGAAGGCGGCAGGGTTCGCCGTCGAGGCGCAGGCAGCAGCCTGCTAAGAAAAGATTTGATGTGACTACATCGCTGCAGCAGTTGACAGACCCAATCTGGGAATGAGCCGTATATAGATCAGTTCGCTTACCAATTCGACCGTGGTTTGTGTGACGATGATGGCTGGTAGCAACGGCATCGCTCCAAGAACGGCAAAGGCCAGCGGCAATACGAACAAGGGATTGCGTGTTCCGGCGCTGAAGACGATGGCGCGACCGCCAGGAACATAGATTCTGGCGACCCTTCCGATATTCCAGCCAAGGATAGGAGCGATAACCGCATAGGCAACGTAAACTGGAATCGCCATCAAGGCGCCCTGCAAAGCGAGGCCGACGGCAGCCCGTCGGCTCCCGCAGTGACCAGCATGCGGATGATACGCAGACGAGCGGGCTGATATGTGCCGGTAGCGGCGCCATGGGCGCGGTTGCGCAACAGTTCGACCCGACCACGGGGAATATGGTTTACGGCCCTCCAGCTCCGGGGCGGGCGCCCGATATCGGCGCCTGGCAGGTAGACCCGAGCACCGATCAGCGCCGGAACCAGTCTTCATTTCGAATGTGGCATTGGAGCGATCACTTCGGCAGCCTGGGCTTCGGAGTGATCCTGGCCGATGTCTCGTCGCGGGCGCTGCATTACTGGTCCGCCGACGAGGTGACCTATCGCCTCTATCCCTTATCCCTGTTCGGGCCCGATCAGCGACGAACTGACCAAGCGCGGCAAGACCGAGGTGGTTCGCAAGGCGAAGAACCCGCCATGGACGCCGACGCCGGACATGCGCAGGAAGGATCCGAACCTGCCCTTGCGCGTCGAGGGCGGCGATCCCGACAATCCCCTGGGCGCTTACGGCCTCTATCTCGCCTGGCCCGCCTATCTGGTTCACGGCACCCATGACACCCGCAAGATCGGGCGCATGTCGTCCAACGGCTGCTACGGCCTCTATAACGAGCATGTCACCAAGCTTTACGGGCTGGCCGAGATCGGCACGCAGGTTGCCGTGTTTTAAGGACCTCGCCGCAGGTTCGTCCTGCGGCGGATTGTGGAGCCCGGAGGATCGCGGATGATCACTTCCGTTCATACATCGATTGGCAAGGAGCCGCGGCTATTCGGCTCCCGCCGCGCCATGATCGTCATGCAGGCAAAGCCCGTGGTTGGCCAGGACCCCGATGACGCGGCAGTCCGAGATGCTGCCATGGGCGCATTGGACGATCATGCGCTCAAGCTCAGCTTGCAGGGCCTGCAGCCGCTCGATGCGGGCATTGACCGCCGCAAGCTGGCGCGTGGCGATCTCGTCGGCGGCAGCGCAGGGGATGTCGGGGCGGTCGGACAGGCTCAGCAATTCGCGGATCGCTTCCAGCGGGAAGCCCAACTCGCGCGCATGGCGGATGAACCCCAGCCGTTCCTGTGTCTTCGGCCCGTAAAGGCGCTGGTTGCCGGCGCTGCGCTCGGCTTCGGGCAGAAGGCCGATCTGCTCGTAATAGCGGATGGTCGGCACCTTCACCCCGGTCGCTGCGCCGAGTTTTCCGATGGAGAGCATGAGAAACCCCTTGAAGCTCTAGTTGCTAGAGAGATTAGGTTTCCGAATCATCGAGGACAAGGGCCTGCGGACCGTGCGGGCAGGAGATGAGCGATGTGTGACGAACAGGCCGAACGGTTCGAATGGACGGTGACGGGCATGGATTGCGCCGCCTGCACCCGCAAGATCTCGGCGGCGGTCGAGCGGATGCCGGGGGTGGGCGAGGTCTCGGTCGGGCTGATGGCCGAGAAGCTGTCGCTGACCCTGCAACCGGGCGGGACCAGCCGCGAGCAGATCGAGGATGCTGTGCGCAAGCTGGGCTTCGGCATCGCGCCACGCGGGCAGGAGGCGCCCCGCAAGAAAGCCTTCGTGCTGCCGGATGCCAAGCCAGGGGCAGCGGCGGGGCAGGCAGCCGTCCCGGCAGCGCAAGGCCACGACCATGCCGGCCATGACGACCCCGCCGAGCGCGACAAAAGCTGGTATCGCACCGCCAAGGGCCGTCTGGTGATCCTGACCGGCGTGCTGCTGGCGGCGGCCTGGGCCTTCGAGCTGCTGACCACGGCCGAATGGGGCACTTGGGCCTTCGTCCTGGCCTGCCTGATCGGCGTCGCCCCGGTGTCGAAGCGCGCCTTTGAGGCGTTGCGCATGGGCCAGCCCTTCACCATCGAGAGTCTGATGACCATCGCCGCCGTGGGCGCGCTGTTCATCGGCGCGGCCGAGGAGGCGGCTCTGGTGGTTTTCCTCTTCGCTGTGGGCGAGGTGCTGGAGGGCGTCGCCGCAGGCAAGGCGCGCGACGGCATCCGGGCGCTGGCGAACCTCGTGCCGAAAACGGCGCTGCTGGAGGTGAACGGCAAGACGCGGGAGGTTCCCGCCAACAGCCTGGAGATCGGCCAGGTCGTGCTGGTCCGTCCCGGCGACCGCATCCCCGCCGATGGCGCGATCGCCGAGGGCACGAGCGGCATCGACGACAGCCCGGTGACCGGCGAGAGCGTGCCGGTGACCAAGGGACCGGGGGACGGGGTTTTCGCCGGCTCGATCAATACCGAGGCGGCGCTGCGCGTGCGCGTCATGCGCGAGCCTGCGGACAACACCATCGCCCGCATCATCCGCCTGGTCGAGGAGGCCGAGGAAGCCCGCGCCCCCACCGAGCGCTTCATCGACCGCTTCAGCCGCTGGTACATGCCCGCCGTGGTGGCGGTCTCGGCGCTGGTGGTGCTGGTGCCGCCGCTGGCATTCGGCGCGGACTGGGGGAGCTGGATCTATCGCGGCCTGGCGCTGCTGCTGATCGGCTGCCCCTGCGCGCTGGTGATCTCGGTCCCGGCCTCGATCGCCTCCTCGCTCTCGGCCGGGGCGAAGCGCGGGCTGTTGATGAAGGGCGGCGCGGTGATCGAGGCCGCGGCCAAGGTCAACCAAGTCGCCTTCGACAAGACCGGCACGCTGACCCATGGCCGGCCGGTGGTCACCGACCTGGTGCCGGCCGCCGGCGTGGACGAGGCCGGGCTGCTGGCGGTGGCGGGCGGGGTCGAGGCCGGCTCCAGCCATCCGCTGGCGCAGGCCATCCTGGCGCGTGCCGCCGAGGCGGGCGTGGCCCCGCTGCCCGCGCGCGAGGCGCGGGCGCTGGTGGGCCGGGGGGTCGAGGCGGTCGTCGCGGACGAGCCCGCATGGGTCTCCTCGCCCCGCCATGCCGCCGAGCAGGGCGGAATCGAAGCCGATGCGATCCGCCGCGCCACCGCGCTGGAAAGCGAGGGCAAGACCGTGGTCGCGGTCTTTCGCGCGCGCCGCCCCCTGGGGTTGATCGCCATGCGCGACGAGCCGCGCGCCGATGCCGCCGAGGCGATGGCCCAGCTTCGCGCGCTGGATGTCGGCGCGGTCATGCTGACCGGCGACAACCCGCGCACCGCCGAGGCCATCGCGGGCGCCCTTGGCATGGACCATCGCGCCGGGATGCTGCCCGAAGGCAAGCTGGCCGCGATCCGCGAGATGGCCGCGCAGGGGGGCGTGATGATGATCGGCGACGGCATCAACGACGCCCCGGCGCTGAAGCAGGCGAGCGTCGGGGTGGCGATGGGCTCGGGCACCGACGTGGCGCTGGAGACGGCGGATGCGGCGATCCTGCGCGACCGGGTGGCGGACGTTCCGGCGCTGATCCGGCTGGCACGGGCGACGATGGGCAATATCCGTCAGAACGTTGCGATCGCGCTGGGGCTGAAGGCGGTGTTCCTGGTGACCTCGGTCCTCGGCATCACCGGGCTGTGGATCGCGATCCTGGCCGATACCGGCGCCACCGTGCTGGTGACGCTGAATGCCCTGCGCCTGCTGCGCTTCCGGCCGGAGCAAGCATAATGAGCCTCCTCGCCCTGGCCGCATAGCTGATCCTGATCGCCTGTCTGGCGATCATTTCGGGCATCGGGATGCGGGGTTTCTCGGCCTTGTCAAAGTTACCCATGACGCTCAGGCTCGATATATCGCCCGAATGCCGCGACAACTGCCGCGTCATCTTTCCCGAACCGTTGCGCCGGGGCACAGCCGAAATCGATGTGGGCGCGGGTCAGCCAATAGCAGAGCCTCAGGTTGCTGATATGAACCGGCCTGAGCTTCAGGATGTCACGGACGACAGCAAAGACAAGGCAGTTCGCCAAGTCTAACTGAAACCGCGGGAACATGGTCCTGCCGTTGTGAACCAGTGCAATGATGGCATCATCGCGGACCATGGCCTGCATGATTCCTTCCGGATCATCCGTTTCGATGCGCAAGAGCGCGCAGGCCTGCGCCGCATCGATCAGGTTGAGGCTGGCCAGGAGGCGCTCCTCGGCGCCGGGTTTGGCGGTGAAATGTTCCGGTGGCATTCTATTTCCCCCTGGGAACGGCCCGGTTCCGCATCTCATCGAAGGCAAGCCCGGCCGGCAGCGTGACCTCGCTGACGGAAAGATAGCCGCCGATGCATTCCGGGCAGACATGCCGGCCCTCCGGCAGCCATTTGCGCATGGCCGTTCCCAGGGTGACGATCGTCTCACCCGTCGCGGCCACGACGATCCGCCCGTTACGCACCACGGCCTGCCCGGAAACCAGCGCCGGATCGAGGATCCGGCCACAGCCCGCGCAAAGCACCGTGGGCCAGGCGCGACCGGGTTCGACCTGGTCCCAAAGAGGATTGACGGGGAGCTTGGCTGCCCGGCGCTCGATTTCGGGCAGCGTGACCGGCCGGAAATTCCAGACATCAACACCCACGTTCACGGAATTGCGGCTGCCCCGCCAATTCTGATGCACATGGCCGAAGAGTTGCAGCCCCTGATGCCGCGCGCCGGGCCAGGTGATCATGGGATAGTGACAGAGAAACAGCCGGCGCTTGTCCACGACAATATCCGCCGTTTCCGCCACGCTATTCCACGGCAGATCGCAGATCCAGTCTTCATCATGATTGCCCCGGATCAGATGCTTGCGGCCCGGCAGGGCATGATAAATCGTGCGCACCTCACGCCGCTGCCTATCGCTGGCTCTGCCCGCAGTGAAATCTCCCAGAATCCACAGGTCATCATCGGGCCCGACCCGTGCCCGGCACTCGGCCAGCAGGTGGGAATTCATCGCGGCCACATCCGTGAAGGGGCGGTCGCAGAAGCGGATGATGTTGCCGTGCGAATAATGCGGATCGGCGGTGAACCAGTGCATGTCAGCCCTCCCGTCCGGAGGCGGCACGATCCGCCGCGTCGATCCCGCGCACCCGCGCGATATATGTGGCCAGAAGCTTCTGAAGCAGCTCCGGGTCGTTGATATTGGCGAATCCCGGCAGGGCGAACTGGAAGAAACCCGCAAGCTTCGCCTTTCCGTTCATGGAATCAGCCAGTTCCGCCTCGAGGGCGTCGATGGACCGGCCGAGCCGATACCAGCGCGATGCGGTGCGGGCCCAACCGGCCTCGGGATCGATCGCGATCAGCTGGGAGGTATGGATGCTTGCATTGCCGAGGAGCGGGTGATCGGTCACCTCGCCCCACAGCATCACATGCCCGCCGGGCGAAATCGCCGCTTTCCAGTCGGACAGGACCGGGGCGGTTGCGATATCTTCTTCGGTCGGCCCGGCCTCGGCGGCGGTAATGGCGCGCAGCACCTTGTCGAACCATTCACGGTCGCTGGGTGAGAGCTTCATGATGATGTCTCCGTTTCGATGGCATGAGGAGGGCGGCTGGGGCGATGCCGCAGGCGCGTTGGATTCAGGGAGGTCAGAAAAAGGGAATGGCCGGCTCAGTGGAGCGTCGGTCCCTGCTCCAGATCGGCGGCGCGTTGCAGCATCCGGGTGGCGATCCGCAGGCTGGGGTGATGCTGTTGCAGGGAGGGATGGGAGAGGACCTCGCAGATCGCTTCAACAGCCGTCTCGGAAAGTGCGCGTTTCTTGCCCTCGCGGCGAACGAATGCGACCAGTTCCGCAAGGGTGAGATGACGCAGCCGGATCGGCGGGCAGCGGCTGAGAAGCGGCTCCGGCAGCAACCGGTAATCATTCGAGGTCAGCACCCAGATCACCCAGCTCATGTCGAACTTCACCTGGTAATAGGGGCAGCTCCAGCGCGTCGCGGTCAGCGGCTCCAGCAGCGGCAAAAGCGCCTCGGCCAGGCCGAAGGCCTGGCCCTTCATGGACACCGCCACGCCTGCCTTTTCCACCTCGTCCACAATCATGACCGGGTTGGCGATGCGGCTTTGCAGAATGGTTTCGATCAGGCGCCCCGGGCAGGACCCGCCCCAGCCACGCTGCGAACCGACGATGCCGAAGCTGGCATTCTCGCCGGTGGCCTCGATCACGGAGGTTGGCGCAGATAGCAACTCGCCAAGACGGCGCGCAAAAAAACTCTTGCTGATCCCGGGCGGGCCTTGAAGCAGAAGGGGCGGCACGCGGAGCCCGGGACAACCCTCGCGCACCGAGCGGCGCGCAGCGTGCCAGACCACCTCGGTGGCCGGGGCCATCCAGGGCATGTCCTTGTGCAAGGCTGCGGCCAATTCGTCGGCGTGATGCTCGTTCCGGATGGAGATCAGCCGGGCGCCGTCCTTCAACACCTCCAGCCGCTCGCGATCATCGGACTTCAGATGTTCGAGACCGGAGGCCGCCTTGCGGCATTCCAGGATCCGCTTGACCCGGCGCTGGATGCGCGCCGCATCATCGGCGCTGATCCCGATGATATCCATCGGATCGACGTCTGCCCTGTCGCAGGCGGCGTCGTCCTCGTCGGGTGGGGCCAGAAACTCTGGGGGAAGCCGCTTGCAGCGCAGCTTGCGTAGATGCTTCTTGAAGCGGGTGTCGAGCTCGATGCGGCCTTCGCTTGCGCTGAAGAAGCGGGCCTCGATGAAGGGGGTGGTTCTGGACATGGGAATACTCCGGGCATGAGGGGGCTGTCGGCCGGGGCAAGCCCGGCCGGGGAAGACGTGTTGGGGGGTGTAGGTCAGGCGCCGGTGAAGATCAGGCCGCGCAGATTCGCTTCGGCCAGGTGAACTGCCCGCCGTTCAGGCGCTTCATGGTCAGGACCAGGCCGGCGCCGTCCCAGACCAGCAGCGGCCACCAGCACGTCCATGACCTTGCGGAAACCGATCGGCTCAGATGCCAGGAAAATGCGAAAGCTGCCGGTGGGGGAGCTCATTGCGCGGCCCTCAAGCGGGTAGGGGGTGGCCGGCAGGCATGCATCAGGCGAACAGTCCGAGCAAATTCCGAAAGCAGGCTTTCCAGCATCCTCGGGTCGATGGGCATATGGCCTGCGGCCTCGATCATGCGTATCTGGCGCGCGATGCCGTTCAAATGCGAGGGTGCCAGTGCCTGTTGCTGGGCGAAGGAAAGACCCAGACGGATCAAGCCCTGCAAGCTGCGGGCCCAGCGGTCAGATCGGTCAATCACCAGCAGTCGCGGTGTCAACACAGGGCGGCGCCCGAGGCGGGGATCATCCATCAGCACTCCCCAAAGCGCAGGAAACCCTTGCATGGAAAGGCAGGGCTGCCAGGCCTCAAGGACGATCGCCTGTGCGAGATCGTTGGGGCAGGGCGGGTCTGCGCCAAGCAAGGCGAGAATGCGCCCGAAATGCGTCTCGACGGTCGATGCGCGGGCTGCTGTGAGCTTTGAGTGGCCGTGAGGGGATGGCGGCAACTGCTCGGCAGTCGGAGCGAGTGAGTTGATAGAAGGGGACAGCATCTTCAGCGGACCTTTCAGCATAACCTGCCGTTCAGGGAACAAAGATTCTCCGACGCAGCAGCGACAACATTGTAGCTGGCCAGCCAGTGCTCCGAGGCTATCGCTGGTCAGTGCCTGAGATGTTGCTGAAATGTTCCCACTGCGTCAATCGGGCCGAACGAGTATCGCGGTGGCCTCGGCCTCTGGTTGGAAGGGGAAGACGAGAAAGTCGCGCATGACTGCAAGCGATTGAAATATCTCAACATCGATCAAGACGACGATCCAATGGCACACATATGGCCGACCGATGGTCGCCGAAACGGCCATAATGGCTTCTTTTTGCCCGCCGATTCAAAAACCATGGCTGGTCGCGATTCAAAATAGAATCCACCCCTTCTACATGAGCTTCACGGATAATCCGTCTTATGTAAGTAAAATCAGCCTAGAACCCAACCGCACAAGCCCATGCGACCTGCGACCTATTGGCCAGGTCCGGCGCAGGCACTTCCTTTCCGCTTTTCCGCATCATAGTCTGCCAGACGAATCCACCGCAAATTTCCACAGCCACCGCCCGCAAGACCCAGCGGCGGTCACGAGCAAGGAGAGCCCATGGCCGTTCGTCCTCCGGTTTGCGATTTCGGTGCCAGGGCGCCGGACTTCACCCTGCCTGATCCCGATGGGCGCATGTTCTCGTTCGGCGACATCGCCGGGCCGCGCGGCACGCTGGTCATGTTCATCTGCAACCATTGCCCCTATGTGCAGGCCGTCATCGACCGCATCCGGCGCGACGCCGCCGAATTGCAGCAGCTGGGCGTGGGCGTCGTGGCGATCTCGGCCAACGACGTCGGCGAATATCCCCAGGACGGGCCCGAGCAGATGAAGGCCGAGGCCCGGAAACACGGCTTCACCTTTCCTTATCTCTATGACGAAAGCCAGGATGTCGCGCGCGCCTATGGCGCCGAATGCACGCCGGATTTCTTCGGCTACAATGCCGCGGGCGAATTGCAGTATCGCGGCAGGCTGGACGCCTCGGGCCGCAATCCGGCACCGCCGGACGCCCCGCGCGAACTGTTCGCGGCCATGGCGCAGATCGCCGAAACCGGGCAGGGCCCGCGCGAACAGGTGGCCTCGATGGGTTGCTCGATCAAATGGAAGGCTTGAATGAACATCTGCTTTGCCCCCTGCCCCGTGGTTTTCGACCTTGACGGCACGCTGATCGACAGCGTGCCCGACATCCATGCCTGCGTGAACGCGGTCTTGCGCCTGCATGGCGTGGCGCCCCTGACGCTGGACCAGGTGCGCGGCTTCGTCGGCGGCGGCGTCGACCTGCTGTGGCGGCGCGTCATCGGCACCACCGCGCTGCCGGTCGAGGCGCATCGCGACCTCGTCGCCTCGTTCATGACCCGCTATCACGACGCGACCGGCCTGACCCGGCTTTATCCCAATGTCGCCGAGGCGCTGGGGATCCTGGCCGATCGCGGCTATCCCCTGGGGCTTTGCACCAACAAGCCGCTGGGGCCGACGCGGGCGATCCTGGACCATTTCGGCATCACGCAGCTGTTCGGCGCCGTGGTGGGCGGCGATTCCCTGCCCCAGCGCAAGCCCGATCCGGCGCCCTTGCGCGCGGCCTTCGCCGGGCTGGGCGCCGACCCCGACAGGCTGCGCGGGGTCTATGTCGGCGACAGCGAATTCGACGAGGAATGCGCCAGCAACACCGGCGTGCCCTTCCTGCTGTTCACCCGCGGCTATCGCAAGACCCCGGTCGAGCAGATGACGCATCACGGCACCTTCGACGATTTCGCCCACCTGCCGCTGCTGGTCG
Organism: Paracoccus versutus; assembly: GCF_029909795.1. NCBI lineage: Bacteria > Pseudomonadati > Pseudomonadota > Alphaproteobacteria > Rhodobacterales > Paracoccaceae > Paracoccus > Paracoccus versutus. The sequence goes on along the minus strand of NZ_CP038196.1, from coordinate 1,104,245 downwards.
AAGAGACGTCCGCGGTCGGCTAGGCGCGGTCGGCTAGGCCCGTCCGGCGCCATGGCGCTTGACAGAACGGCAAAACGCAAGGAACCGTCGCCACATGCCGCCGTCGCGGCCCGACCGCAGCCAAGGGAACCCTGCATGGACCTTCGACAACTGACCCCCGACCTGGCCGTCGCGGCCCAGATCCGCCCCGAGGATCTGCCGGCCCTGGCCGAGGCCGGCTTTCGCGTGCTGATCAACAACCGCCCCGACGAAGAGGTCGGCCCGGACGAGGATCACGAGGCGATGCGCGCGGCGGCCGAGGCGGCGGGGATGGAATATCACTTCAACCCCTTCACCCCCGGCCAGATCACGCCGCAGATGATCTCGGCCCAGGCCGAGGCCCTGGCCACGCCCGGACCCAAGCTGGCCTATTGCCGGTCCGGCAACCGCTCGACCGTGCTCTGGGCGCTGGCCCGCGCCGGGCAGGAGCCGGTTGCCGACCTGCTCGATACCGCCGCTCGGGCCGGCTACGACCTTTCGGGTATCCGGCCGCTCATCGAATCACTGGCCCCGCCGGATGCGTGATTGCCGTCGGGCTGGAACCTTGGCCGCCGCGGCGGGTTTCCCATGCGACAGCCAGCGATCGGGCGGATCTCCCGCCCGGCCGGCCCAGGGGAGGAATCCGTCATGAACTCGATCATCTATCTCGTCGGCCTTGTCGTCGTGGTGCTGTTCATCCTCGGGCTCCTGGGCCTGCGCTGACATCGGGCCTGCGATTGGCGCTGGCCTTTCGCGCCCCTCTGCGTTACCGGGGGCGCAAATTCTGAAAAAGGCCCCCTATGGACATCCGCAATATCGCGATCATCGCCCATGTCGACCATGGCAAGACGACCCTGGTCGATCAGCTTCTGAAGCAATCGGGCAGTTTCCGCGAAAACCAGGCCGTGGCCGAGCGGGTGATGGACAGCAACGACATCGAGCGCGAGCGCGGCATCACCATCCTGGCCAAGGCGACCTCGGTCGAGTGGAAGGGCACCCGCATCAATATCGTGGACACGCCCGGCCACGCCGATTTTGGCGGCGAGGTCGAGCGCATCCTGTCGATGGTCGATGGCGTCTGCCTGCTGGTCGATGCCGCCGAGGGCCCGATGCCGCAGACCAAGTTCGTGACCTCCAAGGCGCTCGCCCTGGGGCTGCGGCCCATCGTGGTGCTGAACAAGGTGGACAAGCCCGCCGCCGACCCGGACAAGGCGCTGGACGAGGTGTTCGACCTGTTCGCGAACCTGGGCGCCAGCGACGAACAGCTTGATTTCCCCCATCTTTACGCCTCGGGCATCGGCGGCTGGGCCGACGAGACGCTGGAAGGGCCGCGCAATGACATGTCGGCGCTGTTCGACCTGGTGCTGCGCCATGTCGAGGCGCCCAAGCAGATCGCGCGCCAGGACGAGCCCTTCCAGATGCTGGCGACCACGCTGGGCGCCGACCCGTTCATCGGCCGCATCCTGACCGGCCGGGTCGAGGCCGGCCGCGCCAAGGCCGGCGACACGATCAAGGCGCTGTCGCGCGACGGCGAGCGCATCGAGCAGTTCCGCATCTCGAAGGTGCTGGCCTTCCGCGGCCTGAACCAGCAGCCCATCGACGAGGCGGTGGCGGGCGACATCGTCACCATCGCCGGCATGTCCAAGGCGACCGTGGCCGATACGCTCTGCGCGCCCGAGGTGGAGACCCCCCTGCCCGCCCAGCCCATCGACCCGCCGACGATCAGCGTCACCTTCGGCATCAACGACAGCCCGCTGGCGGGCCGCGACGGCAACAAGGTGCAGTCGCGGGTGATTCGCGAACGGCTGATGAAAGAGGCCGAGACCAATGTCGCCATCAAGGTCGAGGACACGCCGGGCGGCGACGCCTTCGTCGTCTCGGGCCGCGGCGAATTGCAGATGGGCGTGCTGATCGAGAACATGCGCCGCGAGGGGTTCGAGCTGTCGATCTCGCGCCCGCGCGTGATCTTCCGCGACGAGGACGGCGTCCGGCTGGAGCCGATCGAGGAAGCCATCATCGACGTCGACGACGAATACACCGGCGCGGTCATCGACAAGCTGACCGGCGCCCGCAAGGGCGACCTGGTCGAGATGAAGCCCGCAGGCCATGGCAAGACCCGCATCGTCGCGCATGTGCCCTCGCGCGGGCTGATCGGCTATCAGGGCGAGTTCATGACCGACACCCGCGGCAACGGCGTGCTGAACCGCATCTTCCACAGCTGGGCGCCCTACAAGGGCCCGATCCAGGGCCGCCGCCAGGGCGTGCTGATTTCCATGGAGGACGGGGTTTCCGTCGCCTATGCGCTGTGGAACCTGGAAGAGCGCGGCAAGATGTTCATCGGCGCGCAGGAACAGGTCTACCAGGGCATGATCATCGGCGAGCATTCGCGCGACAACGACCTGGAAGTGAACCCGCTCAAGGGCAAGAAGCTGACCAACGTGCGCGCCTCGGGCACGGACGAGGCGGTGCGGCTGACGCCCCCGGTGCGCATGTCGCTGGAAGAGGCCATCGCCTATATCGACAATGACGAGCTGGTCGAGGTCACGCCGAAAAGCATCCGCCTGCGCAAGCGTCACCTGGACCCGCACGAACGCAAGCGCCAGTCCCGCGCCGAGGGTTGAGCTTCTTTCCGCCGCTTGGGATTACAGGCTTTCGCGGCGGAAAAACTCTGCTAGATTTGAGACGAATTGTTTCAGGAGCGGCTGATGGAAGGCCGGGGCAATATCTATCAAAGCTTGATCTTCGCCGCCCAGCAGCATCTGGAGGAAACCGGTCAGCTTCCCGTGGATCTCGCCGAGCTTGCCCCGCGCACCGAGGCGAGCGAGGACGAGATCCGCAGCATGTTCAGTTCGACCGAGGAACTGCATGAGGGGCTGATCTATCACGCCGTCACCCTGCTCAACGATGCGCTGCGCGAGGGCGTGATCCAGGCCAATACCAGCGACCCGATCGAACAGATGCATTCGATCGCCCACAGCTATCTGGGCTGGGCCGAGGCCAATCCGACGCTGTTCCGGCTTCTGGTCGATGGGCTTTGCGGTCCGATCAAGCCCGACAGCGCCTTGCATCGCTACACCAGCTCGATGCGCGACCTCTATCACCGCAAGCTGTCCGAGGCGCAGCGGCTGGGCATCCTGTCCCCCGATACCGACATCGAGATCTCGACCATGATGCTGCATTGCCTGGTCAAGGGCGGCAACATGATGTTCGTGACCCGCAGCACCGATCCCTGGTTCGACGGCGACGGCCGCTCGACGCGCGAACTTGCCGAACGGATCTTCACCGAGTTCATGGGCAACCTGGTCCGGGCCAATGCGCCCGCATCCGCACCCGCCGCCAGCGAAAAGGCCTGAGCGGCGGGCCGGTCCGCTCAGATCTGGCGTTCGGGCAGGTTCACCACCAGACCGTCCAGTTCCGGCGTCACCTTGATCTGGCAGGTCAGGCGCGAGCGCACCGGATCGGGCTGCCAGGCGAAGTCCAGCATGTCCTCTTCCATCGGATCCCTGGGCGGCAGGCGGTCCACCCATTCCGGCGCCACATAGACATGGCAGGTCGAACAGGCGCAGGCGCCGCCGCAATCCGCGTCGATGCCGGGCACGCCGTTGTCGCGCGCGCCCTCCATCACGGTCATGCCGGGTTTGACGTCGATTTCGTGGACGGTGCCGTTGTGCTCGATGTAAGTGATCTTGGCCATGGGTGCCTTCCTTGCGCTTCATGCCGCAGATAGGTCATCGCGCCGCCAGAGAAAAGCCCCGCCCGCGCGGCGGTTCCCCGCACCCGCCCGCCCCTGTCCTCGGACAGGGCCGCCTAGAAAAGCGATTTCTGCCCCTTGGGTTCGGGCGGCTTGCGGGCGGGCTTTGCCGGGGGCGCGTCGGGGCGCGCCGCCAGCCGGCCGTCCAGGAACTCGATCTCGAAGCGCGGGGTCTGCGCCGCCTCGGCCGCCTGGGTCAACAGGCCCGAGGGGCCATGCACGACGGCGAATCCGCGGCGCAGGGTCTCGCGATAGCCCAGCGTCTGGCGCAGGCGATCCAGCCGCTCCAGCGCCTCGCGGCGGGGCGGCAGCATGCGCGCGGCGGCAGCGGCAAGCCTTGCGGCCAGCCGGTCCAGCATGTCGCGGTCGCGCCGGGTCTGGCGCGCGGCATCGGCCAGCATCCGCGCGCGGGCACGCTCCAGCCGGCTGCCCAGCTCGGCCAGGCGCTCGGCCCGGCTCCGGCCAAGCCGCGCAAGGCAAAGCGGCAGCCGCTGCCCCTGCGCCTGCAACGCCTCGCGCCGGCTGCGCAGCATGGTGCGCAGCGCCGACAGCGACAGCGGCAGGGCGTTCAGCCGGTCGCGGCGGGCACGCACGAAACCGCGCAGCGCCGGCTCCAGCCGCTCGGCGAACAGGTCGAAGCGTTGCCGCGCCGGATCGGTCAGCGCCTGCGGCCGGCCAAGCGCGCGGCCCAGGTCGGTCAGCCGCTGGCGCTGGCGCTGGTTGCGGGCTTGGGCCGCGCGCATCATCCGGGCCCGGATCTCGGCCAGCCGGGCGGCCAGTTCGGCGCGCACCGGCACCGCCATCTCGGCCGCGGCGGTGGGCGTCGGCGCCCGGCGGTCCGAGGCGAAGTCGATCAGCGTGGTGTCGGTCTCGTGCCCCACGGCCGAGATCAGCGGGATCTCGCTGGCGGCGGCGGCACGGACCACCGCCTCCTCGTTGAAGCCCCACAGGTCTTCCAGGCTGCCGCCGCCGCGCGCGACGATGATCAGGTCGGGGCGCGGGATCGCCCCGCCCTGGGGCAGCGCGTTGAAGCCCTGGATCGCGGCCGTGACCTGCGGCGCGCAGCCCTCGCCCTGGACGGCTACCGGCCAGATCAGCACCCGCGTCGGGAAGCGGTCGCGGAGCCGGTGCAGGATGTCGCGGATCACTGCGCCCGAGGGCGAAGTGACGACGCCGATCACCCGCGGCAGATAGGGCAGCGGGCGCTTGCGCGATTCGTCGAACAGCCCCTCGGCCGCCAGCGCCTTGCGGCGCTTCTCCAGCATCATCATCAGCGCGCCGGCGCCGGCAGGCTCGATCTCCTCGACGATGAGCTGGTATTTCGACTGGCCGGGGAAGGTGGTCAGCCGGCCGGTGGCGATGACCTCGATCCCCTCCTCGGGGCGGGTGGAGAGCCGCGCGGCCTGCCCCTTCCAGGTCACGGCGGCGATCACCGCGCGGTCGTCCTTGAGGTCGAAATAGACATGCCCCGACGAGGGACGCGAGACGCGGCCGATCTCGCCGCGCACGCGGACGCGGCCGAACTCGCCCTCGAGCACGCGCTTCACCGCGCCCGAGATCTCGGAGACGGTGAATTCGTGGATATTGCTGGGGGCTGCGTCTTCGAAGAGTTCCATGTCCCCGGTTGTGGCGCGGGCCGCGGGCAGGATCAAGGGGCTTGGGGTATTGATCCGGCGCGGGCCAGTTCCTAGAAGGCGCGGGACCATTCGCAAAGGGGCCTTTCCGCATGAACATCCTGATCCTCGGCAGCGGCGGGCGCGAACATGCGCTGGCCTGGGCGATCCGGCAGAATCCGAAATGCGACCGGCTGTTCGTGGCGCCGGGCAATGCCGGGATGGAGCCGCTGGCGCGGCTGGCCGAGCTGGACATCCTGTCCGGCCCCGCCGTGATCGGCTTTTGCGAGGAAAACGCCATCGACCTGGTGGTGATCGGCCCCGAGGCGCCGCTGGCGGCCGGTGTCGCCGACGAATTGCGCGCGGCCGGCATCCTGGTCTTTGGCCCGTCCAGGGCGGCGGCGATGCTGGAGGCCTCGAAAAGCTTCACCAAGGAGGTCTGCGACGCCTGCGGCGCGCCGACCGCCGCCTGGGCGCGCTTCGACGCGGCCGAGCCTGCGCGCGCCTATATCCGCGAGAAAGGCGCGCCCATCGTCGTCAAGGCCGACGGGCTGGCCGCGGGCAAGGGCGTGACCGTGGCCATGACCGAGGACGAAGCCGTCGCCGCCGTCGACGACGCCTTCGGCGGCGCCTTCGGCGCGGCCGGGGCCGAGGTGGTGATCGAGGAGTTCATGGCCGGCGAGGAGGCAAGCTTCTTCGTCCTCTGCGACGGGACGGACTGCCTGCCCATCGGCACCGCCCAGGACCACAAGCGCGCCTTCGACGGCGATGCCGGGCCGAACACCGGCGGCATGGGCGCCTATTCCCCCGCCCCGGTGCTGACCCAAGACATCCAGGACCAGGTGATGGCCGAGATCGTGCGCCCCACCGTGGCCGAGATGGCGCGGCGCGGCACGCCCTTCCAGGGCGTGCTTTACGCCGGGCTGATGATCGAGGACGGCCGGGCGCGGCTGGTGGAATACAATGTCCGCTTCGGCGACCCGGAGTGCCAGGTGCTGATGATGCGGCTGGGCGCGCAGGCGCTGGACCTGATCCTGGCCTGCGCCGAGGGCCGGCTGGGCACCATGGCGGTCAGCTGGGCCGACGACCACGCCCTGACCGTGGTGCTGGCCGCCAGGGGCTATCCCGGCAGCTATGAGAAGGGCAGCGTGATCCGCGGGCTGGATGCGCTGGCCGAGGACAGTTTCCGCATGGTCTTCCATGCCGGGACCGCGCGGAGTGACGGGCAGATCGTCGCTACCGGCGGCCGGGTGCTGGCCGCGACCGGGCGCGGCGCGACGCTGGCCGAGGCGCACGCCCGCGCCTATGCGCTTGTCGACGGCATCGACTGGCCAGAGGGCTTCTGCCGGCGCGACATCGGCTGGCGCGCGCTTTGAGCCGCCGCGCCAGCGGCACGGGGTGCATGGGTATTTGAAGAACGAAGAAGTTCGGGGGCGGTGCGGGGCGGCAGCGCCCCCCGAGGGTTTCGAGTCGGGAAAATGCCGGGGGCGTGTTTTTTGCCTTTCCAAGCCGGCGGGGCGGGTCTTATAGTCCGCGCCATGACTCGGATGCAGCAGATCATTGCCACGGCCCCGCACGCGCATGACCGCGCGCGCATCGCCGTGAACCGCCGCGGTCTCCTTCTTCTTACGCTGCGCTGAGCGGGTCTTCCGGGCCGCCGCTCAGTCAGGTTCGTGCCCGGTCTCCCGTGAGCACATGAAGAAGGATTCCCGAAATGACCGATCCGAACCGCGTATTGATCTTTGACACCACCCTGCGCGACGGCGAGCAATCGCCCGGCGCCACCATGAGCCATACCGAAAAGCTGGACATCGCCGAGATGCTGGACGAGATGGGCGTCGACATCATCGAGGCCGGTTTCCCCATCGCCTCGGAGGGCGATTTCGCTGCCGTTTCCGAAATCGCCAAGCGCGCGAAGAACGCGGTGATCTGCGGCCTGGCGCGGGCGCAGATCCCCGACATCGACCGCTGCTGGGAGGCGGTGAAGCACGCCAGGCACCCGCGCATCCACACCTTCATCGGCACCTCGCCCCTGCATCGCGCCATCCCGAACCTGAACATGGACCAGATGGCCGAGCGCATCCACGACACCGTGACCCATGCCCGCAACCTGTGCGACAACGTGCAATGGTCGGCCATGGACGCGACCCGGACCGAGCACGACTACCTGTGCCGGGTGGTCGAGATCGCCATCAGATGCGGCGCCACCACCATCAACATCCCCGATACCGTCGGCTATACCGCGCCGCGCGAATCCGCCGCGCTGATCCGCATGCTGCTGGAGCGGGTGCCGGGCGCGGACGGCGTCGTCTTCGCCACCCATTGCCACAACGACCTGGGCATGGCGACCGCGAACTCGCTGGCCGCGGTCGAGGCGGGCGCGCGCCAGGTCGAATGCACCATCAACGGTTTGGGCGAGCGCGCCGGCAACACCGCGCTGGAAGAGGTGGTGATGGCGCTGAAGGTGCGCCACGACATCATGCCCTATACCACCGGCATCGACACCACCCGGATCATGGGCTTGTCGCGTCGGGTGTCGCAGGCCTCGGGCTTCCTGGTGCAGCCGAACAAGGCGGTGGTGGGCAAGAACGCCTTCCTGCACGAATCCGGCATCCACCAGGACGGGGTGCTGAAGAACGTCGAGACCTTCGAGATCATGAAGCCCGCCGACATCGGCCTGAACGAGGCCAATATCGCCATGGGCAAGCATTCCGGCCGCGCGGCGCTGCGCGCCAAGCTGAAGGACCTGGGCTATGAGCTGGGCGACAACCAGTTGAAGGACGTCTTCGTCCGCTTCAAGGCCCTGGCCGACCGCAAGAAGGAGGTCTACGACGACGACCTGGTCGCGCTGGTCCAGGATGCGGCGGCCAATACCGAGGACGACCACCTGCAAGTCAAGCACCTGCGCGTGGTCTGCGGCAGCGACGGGCAATCGGCCGACCTGGTCCTGCTGGTCGGCGGCGAGGAAAAGGCCGTCCATGCCACCGGCGACGGCCCGGTCGATGCCTGTTTCAACGCCGTCAAGTCGATCTGGCCGCACCGGGCGCATCTGCAGCTCTACCAGGTCCATGCCGTGACCGAGGGCACCGATGCCCAGGCCACCGTCAGCGTCCGCATGGAGGAAGAGGGGCGCATCGCCACCGGCCAGGCCTCGGACACCGACACCATCCTGGCCAGCGTCAAGGCCTATGTGGGCGCGCTGAACCGGCTGAAGGTGCGTCGCGACATGGTCGGCGAAGGCGCCGACGCCAAGCAGGTCAGCATGTATTCGCACTGACCGCCGCGGCAAGTCGGGGGGCGGTCAGGCCGCCCCCTTGCGTTCGACGAAACCCAGGTCGATGCCTTGCAGGAAGGGAAAATCCTCGGCCAGTTCGCGCTGGAACTCGGCCGGATCGAGCTGCTGGAACCATTTCGGGAACCTGGCGACGATGGTGGCGACGGAATCGCCCTCGTCCCAGCGGGTCTGGACGTAGCCCAGGCCCCCGACGTCGGTGAAGGCCGGGAAATGCTTGGGCAGCTGGAAATGGTTGTAGGCATAGATGCAGCGCCCCGGCCCGCGCATGCGCACCGCCGCCCCCGCGCCCAGGAAGGGCTGGTGCGCCCGCCAGTAGCTGATCGGCTCGCCCTGGTAGCTGCCCATGACCAGCCCCTGCGGATAGCTGATGGCAAAGGCCGGCAGGTCGGCAAAGCGCCGGGCGTGGCGGCGGATGCGGGCGACGTGATGGCGGCTGAAGGCGTCGTCGTCATCGACGCGGAACTGGATCACCGGCCGGCCCGCCGCCTCGGCCGCCTCGCGCAGGGGCTCGCGCAGCGCGTTCACCGTCTCGCGCTTGTCCGAGACGATCAGCCGGATCTGCGGCACGCCGGCGCACAGGTCGCGCAGCCGCTCCAGCCAGGGGCGCGGCATCTCGGGCGAGGTCAGCAGCCAGAAGCGGAAATCCCCCTCGGTCTGGGCCTTGACCGAGGGCAGGCACAGCGTCTCGAAGGCGGCGAAGCGACGCTCCAGGCGCTCGGGCGCATAAAGCAGGGCGCCGCGCTGCGCCAGAAGCTCGGGCGCGCCGGCCCCCTGCCCCGCGGTCCCGGCCCAGTCGCACCGGCCCAGGAAGGAAAAGCGGCAGATCCCCACGATAACATCCTGCAAACCCTGCCCTTTCCTCGTGACCCGACCGGCGGCAGCCTAGCAGCCCGCGCCGCCCGGTCAAGCGTGCGCGGCGCCTGCCCGCGAAACATCGGCGCGACCGGGCGGCGCATCATTTTCCGGTTTCCCCGAGCCGAGGCTCGGCCTATATGTCCAGCACCTTCGGCGGGGCGACTCGCCGGGGCAATCGGGCAATGGCCGCGCGAAAAAGGGCGGCAGGAATGCCGTCTTGGCAGGGACGGCGGAAGGGGTAGTTCACATGGCCTTTGGCGGGTTGTTTTCCACCGATATCGCGATCGACCTGGGGACCGCGAATACGCTGATCTACGTCAAGGGCAAGGGCATCATCCTGAACGAGCCTTCGGTCGTCGCCTATCACGTCAAGGACGGCAAGAAGCAGGTGCTGGCGGTGGGCGAGGACGCCAAGCTGATGCTGGGCCGCACGCCGGGCAGCATCGAGGCGATCCGGCCGATGCGCGAGGGCGTCATCGCCGATTTCGACAGCGCCGAGGAAATGATCAAGCATTTCATCAAGAAGGTGTTCCGGCGCACCACCTTCTCGAAGCCCAAGGTCATCATCTGCGTGCCCCATGGCGCCACCCCGGTCGAGAAACGCGCCATCCGCCAGTCGGTGCTTTCGGCCGGCGCACGCCGCGCCGGGCTGATTGCCGAGCCGATCGCGGCCGCCATCGGCGCCGGCATGCCCATCACCGAGCCGACCGGCAGCATGGTCGTCGACATCGGCGGCGGCACCACCGAGGTCGCGGTTCTGTCCCTGGGCGACGTGGTCTATGCGCGCTCGGTCCGCATCGGCGGCGACCGGATGGACGATGCGCTGATCAACTATCTGCGCCGCAACCACAACCTGCTGATCGGCGAATCGACGGCCGAGCGCATCAAGACCCAGATCGGCACCGCGCGCATGCCCGACGACGGGCGCGGCGCCGCGATCATGGTGCGCGGCCGCGACCTGCTGAACGGCATCCCGAAAGAGATGGAGATCACCCAGGCCATGGTCGCCGAGGCGCTGTCCGAGCCGGTGCAGCAGATCTGCGAATCGGTGATGGTGGCGCTGGAGGCGACGCCGCCGGACCTGGCCGCCGACATCGTGGACCGCGGCGTCATGCTGACCGGCGGCGGTGCCATGCTGGGCGAGCTGGACCTGGCGCTGCGCGAGCAGACCGGGCTGATGATCAGCCTGGCCGACCAGCCGATGAGCTGCGTGGCGCTGGGCACCGGCAAGGCGCTGGAGTTCGAAAAGCAACTGCGCCACGTGATCGACTACGACAGCTGAGCGGGTTCGGCCCATGGCGCGCAAGGGCCCTGATTACGCGGCTCCGGTCCGCCGCATCCTGGTTTCGCTGCTGGTGCTGGTGCTGCTGGCGGTGTTCCTGTTCTGGCAGATCGACAGCCCGCGCGCCGAGCGGATGCGGGCGGCCTTCATCGACCGCTTCGTGCCCAGCTTCGACTGGGTGATGGCGCCGGTGACGAAGCTGTCGCGCATGGTCTCGGGCTTCCAGTCCTATGCCCGGCTCTACGAGCAGAACCAGGAATTGCGCCGCGAATTGCAGAAGATGGCGGCCTGGAAAGAGGCGGCGGTGCAGCTGGAACAGGAAAACGCCAAGCTGCTGGCGCAGAACAACGTCAGGATCGACCCGGCCCTGACCTCGGTCTCGGGCGTGGTGCTGACCGACAGCGGCACGGCCTTTCGCCAGTCGGTGCTGCTGAACGTGGGCGCGCGCGACGGCATCCTGGACGGCTGGGCGACGATGGACGGGTTGGGGCTCGTGGGGCGCATCTCGGGCGTGGGGCAGACCACCAGCCGGGTCATGCTGCTGACCGATCCCTCCAGCCGCATCCCGGTGACGATCCTGCCCTCGGGCCAGCACGCGCTGCTGACCGGGGACAATACCGCCCTGCCGGCGCTGGATTTCATCGAAAGCCCGGAAAACCTGCGCCCCGGCGACCGGGTGGTCAGCTCGGGCGACGGGGGCGTGTTCCCGCCGGGCCTGCCGGTGGGCCAGGTGGCGCTGGCCAGCGACGGCCGGCTGCGGGTGCGGCTGGCCGCGGATTACGGCCGGCTGGAGTTCCTGCGCGTGCTGCGCAGCCACCCGGCCGAGCAGCTTTCCGATACCGGGCTGCTGATCCCGCCGCCGGCGGCGGATTTCATCGGCCCGCCCCTGCCGCCGCTGGCCGACATGCAGGCGGCCGGCGAGGATTCAGGGGCCCAAGCCGGGGCCGGGGATGATTGATCCCGCCCGCCGGCGCCGGTTCCTGGGGCAGGCGCTGTTCGTGGCGCTGTTCCTGGCGATCCTGTTCTGGCGGCTTCTGCCGCTGGCGCCGGGCCGCATCGGCTGGCCGGGGCCGGACCTGGCGCTGTGCCTGGTGCTGGTCTGGGTGCTGCGCCGCCCCGAACAGGTGCCGGTCGCGACCATCGCCGCCCTGTTCCTGATCGAGGACATCCTGCTGATGCGCCCCATCGGCCTGGGCGCCGCCCTGGCCGTCATCGTGACCGAGGCCGCAAGAAAGCGCGAGCCGCATTGGCGCGAACTGCCTTTCATGGTTGAATGGCTGCGGGTCGCGACGCTTCTGGCGCTGATGATGGTGGCGAACCGCATATTGCTGGCGGTGTTCTTCCTGCCCCTTCCTCCGTTCGGGCAGGTGATCTTGCAATTCATCGCCACGGTCGCCGCCTATCCGCTGGTCGCGGGCCTTGCCGGCTGGGCGCTTGGCCTGCCGCGCGGCCGCGCCGAACGAGACACGAGGCATCGCTGAGCCATGCGCAAGTCGGAACGCGAAATCGTCGAAAGCAGCCGGCTCATCACCCGCCGGGTGCTGATGCTGGGGGTGATCCAGGCGGCGGTGGTGTCGGTCTTGGGGCTGAAGCTGCGCTCGATGCAGGTCGAACATGCCGACGAATACCGCATGCTGTCGGACGGCAACTCGATCAAGATCCGCTTGCTGCCGCCGGCGCGCGGGCTGATCCTTGACCGCAACGGCACCATCATCGCCGGCAACGAACAGAACTACCGCGTCACCCTGACCCGCGAGGAGGCGGGCAACGTCTCGGCCGTGATCGCGCGGCTGCGCCACATCATCCCGATGAGCGACCGCCAGGCCGCCGAGATCCTGGCAGAGATCCACAAGCGCAGCGCCGTGACCCCGGTGCTGGTCGCCGACCGGCTGACCTGGGACGAGTTTTCCTCGATCGCGCTCAACGCCCCCGCCCTGCCCGGCGTGACGCCCGAGGCGGGGCTGTCGCGCAGCTATCCGCGGGCGGGCGATTTCGCGCATGTGCTGGGCTATGTCGGCCCGGTCTCGGACTACGACCTGTCCAAGATCGAGGATCCCGACCCGGTGCTGCGCCTGCCCGAGTTCCAGCTGGGCAAGGTCGGCATGGAATCCAAGCTGGAAGAGGCGCTGCGCGGCAAGGCCGGCTCGCGCCGGGTCGAGGTGAACAGCGCCGGGCGCGAGATGCGCGAGCTGTCGCGGCAAGAGGGGCAGCAGGGCGCCACGGTGCAGACCACGCTGGACGCCGGGTTGCAGAATTTCTCCACCCAGCGGCTGGGCAGCGAAAGCGCCGCCGCGGTGGTGATCGACGTGACCAACGGCGACATCCTGGCGATCTCCTCCTCGCCGGTGTTCGACCCGAACAAGTTCGTGCGCGGCATCTCGGGGCCGGATTACCGCGCGCTGATGGAACACGACCACCGCCCGCTGGCCGACAAGACGGTGCAGGGCGTCTATCCGCCCGGCTCGACCTTCAAGATGGTGACGCTGCTGGCCGGGCTCGAGGCCGGGGTCATCAACGCCGGCTCGCGCTTCTATTGCCCCGGCTATACCCAGGTCGCCGGGCGCCGCTTCCATTGCTGGAGCCGGGGCGGCCACGGCATGGTCGATGCGCTGCGCAGCCTCGAGCATTCCTGCGACGTCTATTACTACGAGCTGGCGCAGCGCGTCGGCATCGACCGCATCGCCGCCATGGCGCGCAAGCTGGGCATCGGCGTGCGCCACGAGCTGCCGATGTCCGCCATCGCCGAGGGCATCGCCCCGGATCGCGCCTGGAAGAAGGCGCGCTACGACCAGGAATGGCAGGTGGGCGATTCGCTCAACGCCTCGATCGGCCAGGGCTATGTGCTGGCCTCGCCGCTGCAGCTGGCGGTGATGACGGCGCGGGTGGCGACGGGGCGCGCGGTCGCGCCGCGCCTGGTGCGCGCCATCGACGGCCAGGCCGAGCCGGTACCGGAATGGCCGGAACTGGACATCAACCCGCTGAACCTGCGCACGGCGCGGGCGGGGATGGATGCGGTGATGAACGCGCCCCGCGGCACCGCGCGCCGCTCGCGCATCCTGGCGCCGGAATGGCAGATGGCCGGCAAGACCGGCACCAGCCAGGTGCGCAACATCACCGCCGCCGAACGCGCCCGCGGCGTGATCTCGAACGAGCAGTTGCCCTGGAACCGGCGCGACCATGCGCTGTTCGTCTGCTTCGCGCCCTATGACATGCCGCGCTATGCGGTCTCGGTCGTGGTCGAGCATGGCGGCGGCGGCGGCGCGGTCGCGGCCCCCATCGCCCGCGACATCCTGCTTTATGCGCTGGCGGACGGCCTGCCGCCGCTTTCGGCCTATCCCGAGGCCGAGCGCGCCAAGGTGCAGGAGATGTGGTCGCGCATGAACCTGACCCCCTCGGCCCGCAAGGGCGAGGGCCGCGCAAGGGCCTGAGCCATGAGCTATCTCGACTATCACGTCGCGCAGGTGCCGACGGGCTGGCGCAAGATCCTGTATCTGAACTGGCCGCTGGTCTTCCTGGTCACGGCGGTCAGCTGCATCGGCTTCCTGATGCTCTATTCCGTCTCGGGCGGCGACATCGACAAATGGGCCGGCCCGCAGATGGAGCGCTTCGCCGTCGGCATGGTGCTGATGTTCGCGCTGGCCTTCGTGCCGATCTGGTTCTGGCGCTCGATCTCGGTCGCGTCCTACGTGATCTGCGTCGGCCTTCTGGTGCTGGTCGAGGTGATGGGCCATGTCGGCATGGGCGCGCAGCGCTGGCTGGTGCTGGGACCGATCCGCATCCAGCCGTCCGAGCTGACCAAGGTCGCCTTCGTGCTGACGCTGGCGGCCTATTACGACTGGCTGCCGGTGGAAAAGGTCTCGCGCCCGTTCTGGGTGCTGGTGCCGGTGGTGCTGATCCTGCTGCCGACGGCGCTGGTGCTGATGCAGCCCGACCTGGGCACCTCGATCATGCTGATCGCGGGGGGCGGCATCGTGATGTTCGCGGCCGGCGTCAGCCTGTGGTATTTCGCCGCCGTCATCGCCATCGTCGTCGCCGGCATCACTGCGGTCATGGAAAGCCGCGGCACCGACTGGCAATTGCTGCACGACTACCAGTTCCGCCGCATCGACACCTTCCTCGACCCCGGCTCGGACCCTTTGGGCGCGGGCTACAACATCGCCCAGGCGCAGATCGCGCTGGGATCGGGCGGCTGGTCGGGGCGCGGCTTCATGCAGGGCACGCAGTCGCGGCTGAACTTCCTGCCCGAGAAGCACACCGACTTCATCTTCACCTCGCTGGCCGAGGAATTCGGCTTCGTCGGCGCGGGATCGCTGCTGATCCTCTATGTGCTGATCCTGGGGTTCTGCATGTATTCGGCGCTGACCAACCGCGACCGCTTCGCCAGCCTGCTGACCATCGGCATCGCCGGGACGTTCTTCCTTTACTTTTCCATCAACATGGCGACGGTGATGGGCATGTTGCCGGCCAAGGGCTCGCCCCTGCCGCTGGTCAGTTACGGAGGAACCTCGCTGATGATCCTGCTGATGGCCTTCGGCATCGTGCAATCGGCCCATGTCCATCGGCCTAGGGGCTGACGGGATGCGGGTGCTGTTCGCCGCCCCCGCGCGGCTGTGGGATGCCTGGTCCCCCGCCCTGCGCGCGGCCTGCCCCGAGATGGAGCTGTGCCGGCAGGGCGATCCCGCGGGCTTCGACGCGCTGATCTATGCGCCCGGCTACCCCGAGGACGGCAGGGTGCTGGACTTCACCCCCTTCACCCGCGCCCGCATGATCCAAAGCCTCTGGGCCGGGGTCGAGCGCATCGTGACCAACCCCACGCTGACCCAGCCGCTCTGCCGCATGGTCGATCCGGGACTGGCGCAGGGCATGGTGGAATATTGCACCGGCTGGGCGCTGCGGGCGCATCTGGGCATGGATCGCTTTGCCCAGGACGGCGTCTGGCGCAACCAGCTGACCCCACCCCTGGCGCAGCGGCGCGGCGTGACCGTGCTGGGCATGGGCGAGCTGGGCCGGGCGGTGGCCTTGGCGCTGGCGGGCCTGGGCTTTCGCGTCGCCGGCTGGTCGCAATCGGGCCGTCCGGTGCCGGGGATCGAGGTGCTGGCGGGCGACGCCCTGCCCCAGGCCCTGAACCGGGCCGAGATCCTGGTCTGCCTGTTGCCCGACACGGCCGGGACGCGCAATCTGCTGGACGCCGCGCGGCTGGCCCTGCTGCCGCCGGGCGCCACGATCATCAACGCCGGCCGCGGCAGCCTGATCGACGAGGCGGCCTTGCTGGCGGCGCTGGATCAGGGCCTGGGCCATGCGGCGCTGGACGTGTTCCGGCAGGAGCCGCTGCCGCCCGAGCACCCGTTCTGGACGCATCCGCAGGTGACGGTGACGCCGCATGTCTCGGCCGAGACCCGGCCCGAGAGCGCCGCCCATGTCGTGGCCGAGAACCTGCGCCGCGCCATGCGGGGTGCGCCGCTTTTGCATCTGGTGGACCGGGCGCGCGGCTATTGACCGGCCGTTTCCGGGCATCACCCCCCGGAATCCTGCCGTTTTGCGCAACTTGCACGCGAAAGGAACCCGGCGGATAACGGGACGGATGGTAACGGCCCCAGGCCGATGGAGCGATTTTCATGACGATCACCCCTGTTCTGCTGGCCGGCGGCTCCGGCACCCGTCTCTGGCCCGTCTCGCGCAAGAGCTTCCCCAAGCAATTCGCCCCGCTGGTGGGCGAGGAAAGCCTGTTCCAGGCCTCGGCCCGCCGCCTGTCGGGACCGCGCTACGCCGCGCCGCTGGTGATGACGAACGCGGATTTCCGCTTCATCGTCGCCGAACAGCTGGACCAGATCGGCATTGCCCCCGCGGCCATCCTGATCGAGCCCGCCGGCCGCAACACCGCCCCGGCGATCCTGGCCGCCGCGCTGGCCGCCGCCGAAAAGGATGCCGATGCGCTGCTGCTGGTCGCGCCCTCGGATCACGTCGTCCCCGATACCGAGGCTTTCGGCCGCGCCGTGGACCTGGGCCTCGCGGCTGCGCAGGCCGGCCGCATCGTCACCTTCGGCATCACCCCCAGCCGGCCCGAGACCGGCTATGGCTACATGGAGGCCGAGGGCGAGGGCGAAGGCCCGCTGGTGCTGAAGCGCTTCGTCGAAAAGCCCGACGCGGAGAACGCGGCGCGCATGATCGCGCAGGGCAATTTCCTGTGGAACGCCGGCATCTTCCTTTTCGCCGCCCGCACCATGATCGAGGCTTTCAAGACCCATGCGCCCGACTATCTTGTCCCCGTCCAGGCGGCGCTGACCGAGGCGCGGCTGGACCTGGGCTTCCTGCGGCTTGCGCCCGAGCCCTGGGACCGGCTGCCCGACCTGTCGGTGGATTATGCGGTGCTGGAAAAGGCCCGGAACCTGTCGGTGGTGCGCTATTCCGGCCATTGGTCGGACCTTGGCGGCTGGGACGCGGTCTGGCGCGAGATCCAGGACGGCGAGCCGGCCGAGCGCGGCGCCGTCACCGACACCCGCTCGACCGCGATCGACTGCGACAACGTGCTGCTGCGCTCGCAGGACGAGGGGATCGAGGTGGTGGGCATCGGGTTGCGCGACGTGATGGTCGTGGCCACCGACGATGCCGTTCTGGTCGCCGGCATGGACCGCGCGCAAGAGGTGCGCGAGGCGGTCGGCGCGCTGAAGGCCAAGGGCGCGCGCCAGGCCGAACATTTCCTGCGCGACCACCGCCCCTGGGGCTGGTTCGAGACGCTGGCGCTGGCCGACCGCTTCCAGGTCAAGCGCATCGTGGTCAATCCCGGCGCGGCGCTGTCGCTGCAATCGCATTTCCACCGCTCGGAACATTGGATCGTGGTTTCCGGCACCGCGCGGGTGACGGTGGACGAAACCGTGACGCTGCTGACGGAAAACCAGTCGATCTATGTGCCGCTGGGCGCCGTCCACCGCCTGGAAAACCCCGGCAAGGTGGCGATGGTGCTGATCGAGGTGCAGACCGGCGCCTATCTGGGCGAGGACGACATCGTGCGCTACGAGGATGTCTATTCCCGCGGCTGACCCCGCTCGCGGCATCGTGGGGCGCGCCGGCTTGCAGGGCCGGGGCCGGCCGTCTAACCATGGCCGGCGATGAGACGGATGACGAAACCCCTGTTTCCGGCCGCGGCCCTGGTCCTGGCCTTGATCTCGGCCCTGGTCCTTGCCGCGCCGACCGCGCGGGCCGAGGCACTGGCGGTGCAACTGCGCGGCCGGGCGCCGGCCGAATCCGCCGGCTTCCTGGTCGCCCAGGCGCGCGGCTATTACGCCGAGGAAGGGCTGACCGTGCGGCTGCTGCCCGCGGACGAGGCGGCCCCGCCCTTCGAGACGCTGGCGCGGGGCGAGGCCGACCTGGCGGTGGCCTGGATGCCCATTGCGCTGGTCGCCCGCGAAAACGGCCTGCCCGTGGTCAATATCGCCCAGGTCTTTGCCCGCCCGGCGCTGCGGCTGACCTGCCTGCGCGAGACGGGGGTGACGGGTGCCGCCGATCTGCGCGGCAAGACCATCGGCAGCTGGTTCGGCGGCACGGAATATCCGCTGCAAGCCTGGCTGAACCGGCTGGGGCTGGTGGCCGATGGCAGCCTGTCCGGCGTCACCCTGCTGGCGCAATGGCCGGGGGCCGAGATGCTGCGCCAGAAACAGGCCGCCTGCATCAGCACGCTCAGCCACGACCCGGCGACGGGCGAGGGGCTGGTCGAACTCGACCCGCAGGAGCAAGGCGCCGCGGTGCTGGAGGACGGGCTCTATGTCCTGCCCGGCACCCTTGCCGGGCCCGAGGCCGAGGCGCGGCTGGCCCGGTTCCTGCGCGCCAGCATGAAAGGCTGGCGCGAGGCAGTCGCCGCACCCGAGGACAGCGCCCGGCTGATCCTTGGCCCCGACCCCGATCCGGGCGCCTTGCAGCGGCAGGCGGGAATGCTGCGCGGCATCGCCGGGCTGCTGTCGGCCACCGGCGCGCTGGACGAGGCCGACTATCGCCGCACGGTCGAGACCCTGCGCAGCGGCGGCGACCGCGCGGTGCTGCGCCGCGACCCGCAGGGCGCCTTCACCGCCGCCGTCAGCGACCGCGCCGCGCCACCCGCAGCCGCCGCCCCAGACCGCGACGCCGCGCCGCTGCGCTGATCGCGATGCCCCCTTGCCGGTCCCGCCGGGCGCGGGCAAGAGAGGGCGCATGAGCGACGACACCCCTTCCCCACGCCACAGCCCCATCGAAGATGCCCAGGGCCTGGCCTATGGCAGTTTCATGGCCGCGGTCGGCGTGCTGCTGCTGACGCATCTGGGCTTCGTCACCGGCCAGACGGCGGGGCTGGCGATCCTGATCTCCTATGCGACGGGCTGGGGCTTCGCGCCGGTCTTCTTCGTGGTGAACCTGCCGTTCTACTGGCTGGGTTATCGCCGGCTGGGGCTGGGCTTCATGCTGAAATCCTTCATCGCCGTGGCGGCGATGTCGACGCTGGTCGCCATCCTGCCGGCGGGGCTGCAATTCGGCCATGTCCACCCGGCGGTCGGGGCGCTGCTGGTGGGTTTCCTGACCGGCTCGGCGCTGCTGGCGCTGTTCCGGCACGGCGCCTCGCTGGGCGGGGTGGGCATCGTCGCGCTGTATCTGCAGGATGCCACCGGCTTTCGCGCCGGCTGGACGCAGCTGATCTTCGACGCCTGCCTCTTTGCCTGCGCGCTGATGCTGCGCGACTGGCAGCTGGTCGCCTGGTCATTCCTGGGCGCGCTGGTGCTGAACCTGGTGATCGCGATCAACCACCGCCGCGACCGCTATGTCGTCTAGCAGGCTGCTGAAAAAGTCCTTGCGACAGGACGGCGCGGGCGGCGAACCGGGAAATCCGCCTCAAATTTTCCAAAAACACCCCATTTTCGGGCCGATATCAGCTGGCTCCAGAACGATTTCCGCTGCGTCGCCCTCTCAAGATCCTTTTTCAGCAGCCTGCTAGGGGGCGGCTCAGGCCGCCACCCCCAGCGCGCGCTTGACATTCGCGGTCCAGCCCAGCAACCGCTGGCCGCCCTCGACGATCGCCGGCCGCTTCATCAGCGAAGGCTTGGCCGAAAGCATCTGCAGGGGCGTGCCCGCGCGTTCCTCATCGGACATGCCGCGCCAGGTCAGGCTGGCCCGGTTGACCAGCTTCTCGCCGAAATCGGCGATCATGCGCTGCCATTCGTCGCCATCCAGCGGCGCCTTGGAGACGTCGCGGAACTCCACCTGCCAGCCCGCCGCCTGCAACTCGGCCTGCGCCTTCTGGCAGGTCGAGCAATGGGCGAGGCCATACATCTGAAGCCGCCCCGCCATCACGAACGGCCCTGGGCAAGCGGGTGGGAAAGGAAAGGTGCCTGGGTCATGCGTTCTTCGCTCCTTCTTGGGGGTTGGACGGGCTAGTGGCCGGCGTCATGCAGCCGGGCGCGGATGCGCCGCATCCCCAGCCAGACGCCCAGCACGGCGACGGGGGTCAGGGCCGCGACCAGCACCGCCTTGTCGATATGCAGCGCCTGGGCCAGCGGGTAAAGCGCATAACCCAGCAGGCCCACCGCGTAATAGCTGATCGCCACCACCGACAGCCCCTCGACCGTGTGCTGCAGCCGCAATTGCAGGTCGGCGCGCCGGTCCATGCGCTGCATCAGCTCCTGGTTCTGGGCGCTGCGCTGGACATCGACGCGGGTGCGCAGCAATTCGCCCGCGCGTTCGCTGCGATCCAGCATCGCCGAAAGCCGCTTCTCGGCCGATTTCGCGGTGCGCATGGCGGGCAGATAGCGGCGGGCCATGAACTCGGTCAGCATCTGCCCGCCCATGAAGCGGGTCTCGCGCAGCGAGGCGACGCGGTCCATGACGATGGCCTCATAGGCCGCATTGGCGCCGAAGCGGAAGGCATGCTGGGTCGCGGCGCTTTCCAGCCGGGTCGAGACCGACAGCAGATCCTGCAGCACCGCATCGGCGGGGCGGGCATCGTCGCTCATGCCCTGGACGATGTCGCTGAGCTGCGGGTCCAGCGCATTCAGCTGCCGGGTCAGGTCGCGGGCGCGGCCCAGGCCCAGCATGGACATGGCGCGATAGGTCTCGAGGTCCAGAAGCCGCTGGACGATGCGGCCGATCCGGCCGGGCTGGGTGTCGGGCCGGACGAAAAGCGCAAAGCGCATCCAGCCGGCCGGGTCGATGCGGAAATCGCCGGCGACCACCGCCGCCTCCTCCAGCACCCAGACCGAGGCCATGCTATCGGCCGCGAACCATTCCGACAGCCGCGGCAGGATCTCGGCCGGGTCATCGGGCAGGAAATCGACCTGGATCATCGCTGCGGCGATTCGCTTGCCCGGCGCCTGGTGCTGCCAGTCCTCGGGAAAGATCGCCCCGGCCGAAGGATCGAAGGGCCGCGGCGGCAGCCCCGGCGCAAAGGCGGCATAGGTGACGAACTCGGTATGGCTTTCCCAGCGCAGCTGGTGGCGGCCAAGCTGCGCCGTGTAATGGCCCGCGCTGGTGTCGGGTCGCGGCGCGCCGTGGCGGGCGCAAAGCTGCGCCAGATGCGCGACATCCCTGCCCCGGTCGCGGTTGGCGGCGTCGCGCGGCTCCTTGATCGCCAGATAGACCGCCGTGCAGGGCGCCTTGAGCCGCGGCGAGGGCCGGGCATGCAATTCGTTCACCAGGGCATAGCGCTGGGGGTGTTCGTCTTCGTCGTTCATGGCCGCATGATTAGCCGCAGGCGCATTTCCCGCAACAGGAAAACCCAGCGATTCCGCGGCGCTGGCAAATCTGCCACGGCAAGCCGCGCCGCATCAGGATTTCGTGAACCCCCGCCGCATTGCCGGGCAGGCCGCAGCGGGGCAAAATGGGGCAAAACACCGGATCCGGGGGCGGGACATGATGACGGGCTGGCTGGGACGTATCGTCGCATTGGTGCTTGTGCTTGGGCTGGCGGCCTGCGGCCCCAGCAAGTTCAAGACCTATTCCGGCCCGCCCGTGACCCAGGTCGTGGTCAACAAGGGCGCGCGGCAGATGCTGCTTTTGAACGGCAACACGGTGCTGAAGGCCTATCGCATCGGGCTGGGCAACGAGCCCCTTGGCCACAAGCAGTTCGAGGGCGACGGCCGCACGCCCGAGGGGCTTTACTACATCGACCGCCGCAACCCCGACAGCCGCTATCACCTGTCCATCGGCATCTCCTATCCCAACCCGCACGACTCGGTGCAGGCGGCCGAACTGGGCCGCAGCGCCGGCAGCGACATCTTCATCCACGGCCAGGGCCCCGAGGGCCGCGTCCTTTCCCGGCAGAAGCTGGACTGGACCGCCGGCTGCATCGCCGTCACCGATGCCGAGGTCGAGGACGTCTATGCCATGGTCCGCGACGGCACGCCGATCCTGATCACGCCCTGACCGGCCGCCGCGGGGGCGATTCGGCCTATCGGGGCGGCCATGCCGATTCCTGGAGGCCGTGGCCTCGCTGCCTGATCTCGGCCAGGGCCCGAGGGTTGTCCCCTTTACAGGCAAAAGCTGGACTGGCCTGCCCGCTGCATTGCCGTCACCGATGCCAAGGTCGAGGACGTCTATCATGACGCGACGCAACGCCGATCCTGGCTGCGCCCTGGCCGGCCGCTACGGGGCGGCCGTGCCGATTCCTGGAGACCGTGGCCTCGCTGCTTGATCTCGGCCAGGGCCCGAAGGTTGTCCCCTTTACAGGCAAAAGCTGGACCGGACCGCCCGCTGCAGCGCCGTCACCGATGCCAAGGTCGAGGACGTCTATCGTGACGTGACGGAACGCCGATCCTGGCTGCGCCCTGACCGGCCGCTGCAGGGGGCGATTCTGCCTATCGGGACGGTTGCGCCGGTTTCTCGGGATGGGCGTTTCGCCGCGTAATCCGGCCTCTTTCGGCCGGGGGTCGAGCGGGGTGGCCGCCATACGCGCAGAGCTTGTATGGCAGACCTGTTCAAAAGGGCATATACTCATCGGCGGCGCCAAGGATTAACAATTTACATTAAAATGTTAACTCCAAGTTCCATCCCTTCATGTACCTGCCCCCCATCATCCATGACGCGCTGATCGATTCAGCCGAGACCGAGGGTTATGTGCCCGGCGCCATCGAAAGCGTCATGCGCTTCGGCCCGCATTCCCGCTGGTGTGCGGGGGTGATCGCCGCCTGTTCGACCAAGCGCTCGCAGGCCCTGGCCACGCGCTGCGCGCTGCTGATCCCGCGCAAGGGCAAGCGCACGCTCAAGCTGGCGGTGCATCCCTCGCTGCCGGCCGATGTGATAAAGTCGATGCTGAACGCGATCTGAACGCGATCTGATCCGGCAGCCGGCAGGGCCGCGCCGGCTTCAGATGCGGCCGATCTGCTCGGGCAGGATGACGGTGAAGCGGCTGCCCTGCCCGCGTTCGCTTTCGATGCGCAGCCGGCCGCGATGCCGGTTCACGATATGCTTGACGATGGCCAGGCCCAGCCCGGTGCCGCCCTGCTCGCGCGAGCGATGGGTATCGACGCGATAGAAGCGCTCGGTCAGGCGCGGCAGGTGCTGGGGATCGATCCCCTCGCCCTGGTCGGCGACGCAGACCGACCAGGCCGGGCCGCGCAGCACCGGCTCATGCGCCAGCCGCTCCAGCGTCACCGTGGCCACCCCGCCGGCGCCGCCGTATTTCACCGCATTCTCGATCAGGTTGTGAAACACCTGCACCAGCTGGTCGGCGTCGCCCGGCACCGGCACCTTGCCGGCCGGCGCCTGCAACTCCAGCCGCACCCCGGCAGCCGTGGCCGCGGGCGCCAGCGTCGCCACCACGCTGCGCAAGAGCCCGGCCAGGTCCAGGTTCTGCGCCGGGCGGCGGCGCTCGTCCTGCTCGACCCGGCTCAGCGACAGAAGGTCGGCGACCAGCCGGTTCATCCGCCCCGCCTCACGCTCCATGATGTCGAGGAAACGGTCGCGCGCGGCCGGATCGTTGCGGGCCGGGCCGCGCAAGGTCTCGATGAAGCCCATCAGCGCCGTCAGCGGCGTGCGCAGCTCGTGGCTGACATTGGCGACGAAATCGCGGCGCATCTGCTCGGTCTCCTCGTCGCGCGAGCGGTCCTCGATCGCCACCGCCGCGCCGACCAGCCCCGGCGCCCGCAGGGCCGTGACCGTCACCTCGCAGAACACCCGCCGGTCGGCCGCGCCCAGGGTGACGGCCAGCCGCGCCCGCTCCTGCCCGGCCAGCACGGCATCCAGCGCGGCATTCACCTCGGGGTGGCGCAGCACGGTGACAAAGGGCCGCCCGCCCGGCACCGCGCCCAAAAGCGCCTCGGCCGCCTCGTTCGCGCCGATGATGCGCGCATGGCCGTCCACCGCCAGCATGGCCACCGGCACGCCGCGCAGCAGCGCGTGCAGCCGCTCTTCGATCATCCGCGGGCGACCTGCGCCAGCCCCTGGCGGAAGCGGGCGGCGTTGCGGTGATAGCCCTCGGCCGATTTCAGCAGCCGCTCGCGCGCCGCCTCGTCCAGCTCGCGCACCACCTTGCCCGGCGCGCCCATGACCAGAGAGCCGGGCGGGATCACCTTGTTCTCGGCGATGAGCGCCCCGGCGCCGATCAGCGAACCGGCGCCGATCAGCGCCCCGTTCAGGATGATCGCGCCCATGCCGATCAGCGCCCCGTCCTCGATGGTGCAGCCGTGCAGGATGGCGCGGTGGCCGATGGTGCAATTCGCACCGATGCTCAGCGGATAGCC
Organism: Paracoccus versutus; assembly: GCF_029909795.1. NCBI lineage: Bacteria > Pseudomonadati > Pseudomonadota > Alphaproteobacteria > Rhodobacterales > Paracoccaceae > Paracoccus > Paracoccus versutus. The sequence goes on along the minus strand of NZ_CP038196.1, from coordinate 1,079,740 downwards.
GATGTCGGTATGGCAGACCGTCAGGTCCTGCACGTTCGAGTTGCGGCCGACGCGGATCTCTTCGTTGTCGCCGCGCAGCACGGCGCCGAACCAGACGCTGGCACCCGGCTCCAGCACGATCCGGCCCATCAGCTGCGCATCCGGCGCCACCCAGGCGTCGTCGGCGATTTGCGGCGCGATGCCGTCCAGTTCCCAGATCATGCGCTTTCCTCCTCCATGAGCGCGCGGACGAAGGGGCCCAGCCCCACCTGCCGGGCGCGGCGCATCCGTTCGGCCCGCAGGATGGTCTTCAGCGCCTCGGCGCTGCGGTCCAGGTCGTCGTTGACGACGACATAGTCGTATTCCGCCCAATGGCTGATCTCGTCGCGGCTCTTGCGCATGCGGGCGGCGATGACCTCGGGCGCGTCCTGCTGGCGCCCGACCAGCCGCCGCTCCAGTTCGCGCAGGCTGGGCGGCAGCACGAAGATCGAGATGACATGCCCGCCCAGCGACGAGGCGCGGATCTGCTGGCCGCCCTGCCAATCCACGTCGAACAGCGTGTCGCGCCCGGCGCGCATCGCCTCTTCGACCGGGCCGCGGGGGGTGCCGTAGAAATTGCCGAAGACCTCAGCATGTTCCAACATCTCGCCGGCGCCGACCATGGCGCGGAACTGCTCGGGGCTGCGGAAATAGTAGTGCTCGCCCTCGACCTCGCCGGGGCGCGGCTTGCGGGTCGTGGCCGAGACCGAAAAGCGCAGGCCGGGATCCCAGTCCATCAGCCGCCGTGCCAGCGTCGATTTCCCCGCCCCCGAGGGCGACGACAGGATCACCAGAAGTCCGCTGCGCTCCATGCTTCTCCGCCTTGTTCCCCGCGTTCCAGCGCCGCCTGAATGACCCCGCCCGCCAGCGGGGTCAAGCCCCGCGCGGGGGCGCAGGTTTTTAACCACCGGCAAAGAAATCGCTCGGCAGCCGGGGGCGAAGGGGCTAGATTTGCGGCAGGGGTTGGTTTCACGGGTGGCAGGGTAAGGCCGGACGAATGTCGAACGACCACGGACAGGACGGGGATTCCCCGCACGGGGCCGATTCGCCTCGGGGCCAGCCCGGCAAGCTGCTGCACCTGGCCGATTACGAACCCGTCCAGGTCGAGCGCACCCTGGGCGAATTGCGCGGCTATTGGGAAGGGCTGCGCCATGGCCGCGCCATTCCCGACCGCGCCGATGTCGAGCCGCGCGGCATCCGCCGGTCGCTGGACTATGCCTTCATCCTGGAACGCATCGCGCCGGGTGCAGCCCGGTTTCGCCTGGCCGGGCGCCATCTCATCGACCTGATGGGGATGGAGGTGCGGGGCATGCCGCTTTGCGCCCTTCTGAACACCAGTTCGCGCGGCCGGCTGTCGGACGTGCTGGAAAGCGTGTTCCGCGCGCCCCAGATCGCCGAGATCGCGCTGGCCTCTCCCGCCGGCTACGGCCGTCCGGCACTGGAGGGGCGGATGCTGCTCCTGCCGCTGCGCTCGGACCTGGGGGACGTGACGCGGGCGCTTGGCTGCCTGGTCGCCGAGGGCCGGATCGGCGAGGCGCCGCGCCGCTTCGACCTGCTTTCGGACATTGTCTCGCCGGTCATTCCCGGCGCCAGGGTGCTGGAGCCCTCGCCCTCGCGGCAGGGCTTTGCCGAGCCACCGCAGCGCTGGAAGGGCGCGCCGCCGGCCGATGCCGCCGCGCCCCTGCCCCGCGACGCCAACCCCGAGGAACGCCGCGCGCGGTTCCACCTGATCCGCAATGACAAGCCGCCAAAACCGCCCGGCTCCCGTCCCTGATCGCGGAACGGACCTCTGTCGGCGCCCATGGACCGGTGCGCCGCCTGATAATGCCGCCGCATCCTGCCCGCGATGCCAGGCCCGAGGAGCGCCGGGCGCGGTTCCGCCTGGCCCGCAACGACAGGTCGCCAAAGCCGCCCGGCACTCGCCCTGATCTCGGAACCGGCCTCTGCCGGCGCGCATGGACTGGCGCGCATGAAAAAGGGCGGCAGAGCCAAGGCCCGCCGCCCTTGTCATTTCCCGTCGCGCCGGGTTCAGCCGGCCTTGGCCTGCCGGCTTGCGCCGTTGACGCGGCGGCTGCGCAGCTCTTCGGCCACCAGGAAGGCCAGTTCCAGTGACTGGCTGGCGTTCAGCCGCGGATCGCAGGCGGTGTGATAGCGGTTCGACAGATCCTCGTCCGTGACCGCGCGCACGCCGCCGATGCATTCGGTGACGTCCTGCCCGGTCATCTCGAAATGCACGCCGCCGGGGATGGTGCCTTCGGCGCGATGGACGGCGAAGAACTCGCGCACCTCGCGCAGCACCGAATCGAAGGGACGGGTCTTGTAGCCCGAGGCCGACTTGATGGTGTTGCCGTGCATCGGGTCGCAGGACCAGACGACATTCGCCCCCTCTTCGCGCACCGCCTTGATCAGCCGCGGCAGGTGGTCGCCGACCGAGCCGGCGCCGAAGCGGGCGATCAGCGTCAGCCGGCCCGGCTCGTTTTCCGGGTTCAGCCGGGCGATCAGCGCCTTGAGGTCGCCCTCGCTGATCGAGGGGCCGCATTTCAGCCCGATCGGGTTCTGCACGCCGCGGCAGAACTCGACATGCGCGCCGTCGACCTGGCGGGTGCGGTCGCCGATCCAGATCATGTGCCCCGAGCCCGCGACCGGCAGGCCGGTGGTCGAATCGATCCGCGCCAGCGCCTCTTCGTATTCCAGCAGCAGGGCCTCGTGGCTGGTGTAGAAATCCACCGTCCCCAGCCCATGCGCGGTTTCCGAGGTCACGCCCGCCGCCGCCATGAAGGCCATGGCGTCGCTGATCCGGTCGGCGATGTCGCGATAGCGCGCCGCCTCCTCGCCGCCGGTGAAGTCGCTGATCCAGCTTTGCACCCGGTGGATGTCGGCATAGCCGCCGGTCGAGAAGGCGCGCAGCAGGTTCAGCGAGGCCGCGGCCTGGGTATAGGCCGCCAGCATGCGCTGCGGGTCGGGGATGCGCGCCTCGGCGGTGAAGTCGAATCCGTTGATGATGTCGCCGCGATAGCTGGGCAGCTCCTGCTCGCCGATCTTCTCCATCGGGGCCGAGCGCGGCTTGGCGAACTGGCCCGCCATCCGGCCGACCTTGACCACCGGCAGCTGCGCGCCCCAGGTCAGCACGACGGCCATCTGCAGCATGACCTTGAAGGTGTCGCGGATGTTGTCGGCCGAGAATTCGGCAAAGCTTTCGGCGCAGTCGCCGCCCTGCAGCAGGAAGGCGCGGCCCGCCGCGACCTCGCCCAGCGAGGCTCTCAGCCGGCGCGCCTCGCCGGCAAAGACCAGCGGTGGGTATTTGGCCAGCAGCGCCTCGACGGCGGCGACGGCGTCCTGGTCGGGATAGTCGGGCATCTGGACGCGCGGATAGGCGCGCCAGCCACGCTTGTCCCATGCCTGTGCCGGGGTCGCGGAACTGGAATTCGTCGGTGCCATGATCCTATCCTTCATGCAAGCGGTGCCTGCCATATAGAGGGTGCAGGACCAAAGGAAAAGCCTTGCACGCGCCGCGATTGCCTGCTGATCTGCCGCGAATTCCTGACGCGCGACCGACATGCCAGACCACGATCCAGCAGTCCCCCCCGCTCCGGGGCCGAATCCGGCCCCCGCGCTGCGCTATGTGTTTTTGTTGCTGGACCGCTTCACCATGGTCTCATTCGCCGCCGCGATCGAGCCCCTGCGGCTGGCCAACCGGCTTTCCGGGCGCGAGCTTTACGAATGGCGGCTGATCGGCGAACAGGGCGAGACCGCGCTTTGCTCGAACGGCGCGCGCATCCTGCTGGACGGCCCGCTGGCCGAGACCCGGCGCGGCGACACGGTGCTGGTCTGCGGCGGGCTGGACGTGGCGCGGGCGGCCACGCGGCCGGTGCTGGCCTGGCTGCGGCGCGAGGCCCGGCGCGGCACCCGCATCGGCGCGCTTTGCACCGGCGCCTGGGTGCTGGCCGAGGCCGGGCTGCTGGACGGCCGCCGCGCCACCATCCACTGGGAAAACCAGGACGGCTTTGCCGAGAAATTCCCCGATGTCACCCTGATCCGCACCGTCTTCGTCGAGGACGGCAACCGGCTGACCGCCGCCGGCGGCACCGCCGCCATCGACCTGATGCTGCGCCAGATCGCCCGCGACCACGGCGCGGAACTGGCCAGCCGCGTGGCCGACCAGATGATCCACACCGCCATCCGCTCGGAAGAGGACCAGCAGCGCCTGTCCAGCCCCGGCCGGATCGGCGCGCACCATCCCCGGCTGGCGCAGGTTCTGGCCCGGATGGAGGCCAATATCGAGGATCCGGTCAGCCCGGCGCGGCTGGCCGCCGAGGCGGGCCTGTCGCCGCGCCAGCTGGAACGGCTGTTCGCCCGCCACCTGGGCCGCTCGCCCAAGCGCTATTACATGGAGCTGCGGCTGGAACGGGCGCGCCACCTGCTGCTGCAGACCCCGATGAGCGTGATGGAGATCGCCCTGGCCTGCGGCTTCGCCTCGGCCGTGCATTTCTCGAAATGCTATCGCGCGACCTATGGTTGCACGCCCTATCGCGAACGCGGCGCGGCCGGGGCGCATTAGCGGAACTTCCGCTGCGGCAAGTGCCCGATCGCGCGCCTTCCGCGGTCGCCAACACGCTTTTCTTTTCATTCGCGCGCTTATAACCTGTCAGACAGGACAATGTTCCACTCAGGGAGACGACTGATGAAAAAGCTTCTTCTGGCCAGCGCCGCCGGAGCCTTGCTTGCCGGTGCCGCCGGCGCCGAGGAAATCAAGATGGGCATTTCGCTGGGCCTGACCGGCCCCTTGGAATCGATCTCGCCGGCAATGCAGAAAGGCGCGGAACTGGCGATGAAGGAGGTCTCGGACAGCGGCAAGCTGCTGGACGGCTCGACCGTGACCCCGGTGGTCGCGGACAACACCTGCATCGACGCGGCCGCCTCGGTTGCCGCCGTCACCCGGCTGGTGACCGCCGAAGGCGTCAAGGGCGTCATGGGCGGCATGTGTTCGGGCGAAACCATCGCCTCGCTCGAACAGGTCGGCGTGCCGCAGGGCGTGGTGATGATCTCGCCCTCGGCGACCTCGCCCGCGCTTTCGACCATCGACGACAAGGGCTTCTTCTTCCGCACCTCGCCCTCGGACGCGCGCCAGGGCGAAGTCATGGCCGACATCGTGCTGGAACGCGGCATCAACAGCGTCGCGGTGACCTATACCAACAACGACTACGGCAAGGGCCTGGCCGACAGCTTCGCCGACGCCTACAAGGCCAAGGGCGGCACCGTCACCGTGGTTTCGGCCCATGACGACGGCAAGGCCGACTATTCGGCCGAGGTCGCGGCGCTTGCGGCCGCGGGCGGCGATGCGCTGGTCGTGGCGGGCTATGCCGACCAGGGCGGCTCGGGCGTCATCCAGGGCTCGCTCGACACCGGCGCCTTCGAGGTCTTCGTGCTGCCCGACGGCATGGTCAACAACGTGCTGGTCGAGAAGTTCGGCACCCAGCTGGAAAACTCGTTCGGCCAGAACCCCTCGGCCGAGGGCGAGGGGCATGACAAGTTCGACGCGCTCGCCAAGGAAGCCGGCTTCGACGGTACCTCGGCCTATGCCGGCGAATCCTACGACGCCGCCGCGCTGATGCTGCTGGCCATGCAGGCCGCCAAGTCCTCGGACCCCACGGTCTACAAGGACAAGGTGATGGAAGTCGCCAACGAGCCCGGCGAAAAGATCTATCCGGGCGAGCTGGCCAAGGGGCTGGAGCTGCTCGCGGCGGGCCAGGACATCGACTATGTCGGCGCCACCTCGGTCGAGCTGATCGAGCCGGGCGAAAGCGCCGGCGTCTATCGCGAGGTCGATTTCAAGGGCGGCAAGCTGAACGTCATAGGCTATCGCTAAGGCCCGCAGGTCGCGGAAAGGGTCCGGTCTCCGGGCCCTTTTCACAATCAAGAACAATCCCGTAAGGGAAATTCTTCATGCAACGCATGAAGCTGGGGAGCACTATGATCCAGGTCCACGACCTGCACAAGCATTTCGGAGGCTTCCGCGCCGTCGATGGTGCCAGCCTGACGATCGAGACGGGCTCGATCACCGGATTGATCGGCCCGAACGGCGCCGGGAAATCCACGCTTTTCAACGTCATCGCCGGCGTTCTGAAACCGACGGCCGGCCGCGTGACCATGGCCGGCGAGGACATCACCGGCCTGCCGCCGCACGAGCTGTTCCACAAGGGGCTGTTGCGCACCTTCCAGCTGGCGCACGAGTTTTCCTCGATGACGGTGCGCGAGAACCTGATGATGGTGCCCGGCGGGCAATGCGGCGAGACGCTGCTGAACACCTGGCTCCGCCGCGGCCGCATCCGCGAGGAGGAGCGCGCGCTTCGCAAGAAGGCCGACGAAGTGCTTGAGTTCCTGACCATTTCCCATGTCGCCGACGAAAAGGCCGGCAACCTGTCCGGCGGGCAGAAGAAGCTGCTGGAACTGGGCCGCACCATGATGGTGGATGCGAAGATCGTCTTTCTGGACGAGGTCGGCGCCGGGGTGAACCGCACGCTGCTGGGTACCATCGGCGATGCCATCGTGCGGCTGAACAAGGAGCGCGGCTATACCTTCTGCGTGATCGAGCATGACATGGATTTCATCGGCCGGCTTTGCGACCCGGTGATCGTCATGGCGGCGGGCAAGGTTCTGGCCCAGGGCTCTGCCGACAGCATCATGAAGAACGAGGCGGTGATCGAGGCCTATCTGGGCACCGGCCTGAAGAACAAGGTCGCGGCCGAGGTGGCCGAGGAAGCCGCCTTCGGCGAAAGCCACGGCGCCCAGCCCGGCCTGGGGGCCGAGGCCGGCCGCGGCGGCGACGGCAAGCCAGCGGGAGAGCTGTGATGGCAGAGCCCTATCTTTCCGCCACCGACATGCGCGGCGGCTATGGCAAGGCCGACATCCTGAACGGCTGCACCCTGACGGTCGAACGTGGCCAGATCGCCGTGATCGTCGGCCCGAACGGCGCCGGCAAGTCGACGGCGATGAAGGCCGTCTTCGGCATGCTGGCCCTGCGCGAGGGCAAGGTCGCGCTGGCCGGCGAGGACATCACCCGGCTGACCCCGCAGGAGCGGGTGCGCAAGGGCATGGGCTTCGTGCCGCAGACCCACAACATCTTCCCGACCATGACGGTCGAGGAAAACCTGGAGATGGGCGCCTTCATCCGCGAGGACGATTACCGCGACACCATGGCCCAGGTCTATGAGCTGTTCCCGGCGGTGGCCGACAAGCGCAGGCAGAACGCCGGCGAATTGTCGGGCGGCCAGCGCCAGCAGGTCGCCGTCGGCCGGGCGCTGATGACCCGGCCCAGCCTGCTGATGCTGGACGAGCCGACCGCTGGCGTCAGCCCCATCGTCATGGACGAGCTGTTCGACCGCATCATCGAGGTCGCCCGCACCGGCATCTCGATCCTGATGGTGGAACAGAACGCCCGCCAGGCGCTGGAGATCGCCGACATCGGCTATGTGCTGGTGCAGGGCGCCAACCGTTACACCGACAGCGGGCAGGCGTTGCTGGCCGATCCCGAGGTCCGCCGCACCTTCCTGGGGGGCTGAAGATGGACATGCTGAACGCCCTCGTGGCCATCCTGAACTTCGTGGTGATCCCCGCCGCCTCCTATGGCGCGCAGCTGGCGCTTGGGGCGCTGGGGGTGACGCTGATCTACGGCATCCTACGCTTTTCCAACTTCGCCCATGGCGACACCATGGCCTTCGGCGCCGCGCTGGTGATCCTGATCACCTGGGGGCTGCAGGCCATCGGCATCGGCCTGGGCCCGCTGCCCACGGCGCTGCTGGCCCTGCCCTTCGGCATCGCGCTGACCGCGGTCTTCATCCTGGGCACCGACCGCGTGGTCTATCGCTTCTATCGCAGCAAGCGCTCGGCCCCGATCATCCTGGTCATGGCCTCGGTCGGGGTCATGTTCATCATGAACGGGCTGACGCGGCTGATCATCGGCGTCGACGAGATCCGCTTCGACGACGGCGCGCGCTTCCTGGTCAGCGTGCAGCAGTTCCGCGCCTGGACCGGGCTGTCCGAGGGGCTGTCGCTGCGCGTCAGCCAGGCGCTGACGCTGGTGGTGACGGCGCTGGCCTGCTGGGCGCTGTTCCGCTTCCTGAACCGCTCGCGCGCCGGCAAGGCGATGCGGGCCTATTCCGACAACGAGGACCTGGCGCTGCTGTCGGGCATCGACCCCGAGCGGGTGGTGCGCCTGACCTGGCTGATCGCCACCGCGCTGGCGGTGACGGCGGGCACGCTTTACGGGCTGGACAAGTCCTTCAAGGTCTTCAACTATTTCCAGATCCTGCTGCCGATCTTTGCCGCCGCCATCGTCGGCGGCCTCGGCAATCCGCTGGGCGCGGTGGCGGGCGGCTTCATCGTCGCCTTCTCCGAGGTGGCCGTGACCTATCCCTGGCGCAAGATCGCGACCTACCTGGGATTCGAGCCCCAGGGGCTGCTGCAGCTTCTGTCCACCGAATACAAGTTCGCGGTCAGCTTCGTGATCCTGATCGTGGTCCTGCTGTTCCGGCCGACCGGCCTGTTCCGCGGCAAATCCGTCTGAGGAGGGCGTTTATCCATGTCGAATACACGTCAAGCCGAAGCGGTCAGCCCCTGGCGCGCGCCGGTGCTGTTCCTGATCCTGGCCGCGCTGTTCCTGGCCGAGGGCAGCTTTCGCAACGCGCTGTTCTCGGGCAGCTGGAACACGGCGCTGGCCATCCTGAACATGGGGCTGATCTCGGCCGTCATGGCCCTGGGCGTCAACATGCAATGGGGCTATGCCGGGCTGTTCAACGCCGGCGTCGTGGGCTTCCTGGCGCTTGGCGGGCTGGCGCCGGTGCTGGTCTCGACCGCGCCGGTGCAGGGCGCCTGGGCCGCCGGCGGGCCGCGGCTGATCCTGGCGCTTCTGGTTGGGCTCGGCACGCTGGTGCTGGCGGCGCAGGTTTGGCGGCGCATCTCCGGGGCCTGGCGCGTCCCGGCGCTGGTCGCGGTGCTGGTGGCGGGCTTCGTGGCCTATCGCTGGCTGTTCGATCCGGCGGTGATGGCGATCGAGGCGAACAATTCCGCCCGCGCCGGCAATATCGGCGGGCTGGGCTGGCCGGTGCTGCTGTCCTGGCCGGTGGGGGCGCTGTTTGCCGCCGCGGCCGCCTGGGGCGTCGGCAAGGTGGCGCTGGGGCTGCGCTCGGACTACCTGGCCATCGCCACGCTGGGCATCGGCGAGATCATCGTCGCGGTGATGCGCAACGAGGAATGGCTGTCGCGCGGGGTCAAGAACGTCTCGGGCATCCCGCGCCCGGTGCCCTATGAGCTGGACCTGCAGGGCAATGCCGATTTCGTGGCCCGCGCCGCCGAATGGGGGATGAGCCCGGCCGTCGCCTCGGGCGTCTGGGTCAAGCTGCTTTACGCGGGCCTGTTCGGGGCGGTGCTGCTGGCGCTGATCCTGCTGGCGGAACTGGCGCTGAAATCGCCCTGGGGCCGGATGATGCGCGCGATCCGCGACAACGAGACCGCCGCCGAGGCCATGGGCAAGGACGTGACCCGCCGGCATCTGCAGATCTTCGTCATCGGCAGCGCAGTGATCGGCCTGGCCGGCGCGATGATGGTCACGCTGGACGGGCTTTTGTCGCCCAACAGCTTCAATCCGCTGCGCTATACCTTCCTGATCTGGGTGATGGTGATCGTCGGCGGCTCGGGCAACAACTGGGGCGCGGCGCTGGGGGCGATCCTGGTCTGGTTCCTGTGGATCAAGGCCGAGGTCTGGGGCCCCGAGCTGATGCGGCTGGTCACCGGGCCGCTGCCCGCGGGCGCATTGCGCGACCACCTGCTGGGCAGCGCGCCGCATATGCGCTTCATCGCGCTGGGGGTGGTGCTGCTGCTGGTGCTGCGCTTTGCGCCACGGGGGCTGGTGCCGGAGAAGTGATGGGAGGACGTCACGGGGGCTTTGCCCCCGCACCCCCAGGGTATTTGGAAAACGGAGAAAGGTGCGGGTCTGCGCCTTTTCTCACGCTGCGGTGAGGGTGATCGGCGTCCGGTCGCCCTGGGCGAAGCGACGCAGCACCGCGGGGTAGAGCCGGTGTTCCTGGACCAGGACGCGGGCGGCCAGCGTCTCGGCCGTGTCGCCGGGCAGGACCGGCACCCGCGCCTGGCCGAGGATCGGGCCGGCGTCGAGTTCGGGCGTGACCAGGTGGACGGTGGCCCCGGCCTCGGCATCGCCGGCCTCGATGGCGCGGCCATGGGTGTGCAGGCCGGGATATTTCGGCAGGAGCGAGGGGTGGATGTTCAGCATCCGGCCCTGGAAGCGCTGCACGAAATCCGGGGTCAGGATGCGCATGAAGCCGGCCAGGCAGAGGATGTCCGGTTCCGCCGCCAGCAGCGGTTCCAGCAGCGCCGCCTCGAAACCGGCGCGGTCGCCGGGATAGGCGCGGTGGTCCACCGCGAAGCTCGGCACGCCCAGGGCCTGCGCCCTGGCCAGCCCCGCCGCCTGCGGGTCGTTCGAGCCGACGATCACCGGGCGGGCCGGGTGGCTGCCGGTCATCGATTCGACCAGCTGGACCATGTTCGAGCCGCCGCCCGAGATCAGGATGGCGACGCGTTTCACCGCAGCCGGCCGGAGTAGCGCACGCCCGCGCCGGGGCGGACATGGCCCAGGCGGACCACCGTTTCGCCCTGCGCCTTCAGCAGCGCCTCGAGTTCGGCGGCACGCTCGGCGGCCACGGCCAGGATCATGCCGATGCCGCAGTTGAAGGTCTTGAGCATCTCGGCATCAGCGATGTCGCCGGCCCCGGCCAGCCAGTCGAAGACCGGCGGCAGGCTGAAGCTGTCGAGGTCCACCTCGGCCCCGAGGCCCTGGGGCAGGACGCGCGGCAGGTTCTCGGTGATGCCGCCGCCGGTGATATGGGCCGCCGCATGCACGCCACCGGCGCGGATCGCCGCCAGAAGCGGGCGCACGTAGAGCCGCGTCGGCACCAGCAGCGCCTGGCCCAGCGTGCCCGCGGCAAAGGGCGCGGGCGCCGACCAGTCGAGCCCGGCGTGGTCGGCCACCCGGCGCACCAGCGAGAAGCCGTTGGAATGCACCCCGTCCGAGGCGAGGCCCAGCAGCACGTCGCCATCCGCGACGCCCGCCGGCAGGGCCGTGCCCCGCTCCATCGCGCCGACGGCGAAGCCCGCGAGGTCGAAATCGCCGCGCGCATACATGCCCGGCATCTCGGCCGTCTCGCCGCCGATCAGCGCGCAGCCGGACCGGCGGCAGCCCTCGGCGATGCCGTTGATGACCCGCGCCGCCTCATCGACCGACAGCTTGCCGGTGGCGAAATAATCCAGGAAGAACAGCGGCTCGGCACCCTGGCAGACCAGGTCGTTCACGCACATCGCCACCAGGTCGATGCCCAGCCCGTCAAGCTCGCCCGTGTCGATGCCGATGCGCAGCTTGGTGCCGACGCCGTCGGTCGCGGCCACCAGAACCGGGTCGTCATAGCCGGCCGCGCGCGGGTCGAAGAGCGCGCCGAAACCGCCCAGCCCTTCCATCACGCCGGGGCGGCGGGTGGCGGCGGCGGCGGGCTTGATCCGCTCGACCAGCGCATTGCCCGCGTCGATATCCACTCCGGCCTCGGCATAGGACAGGCCGCTCTTGCGCTGCTCGGTCATCTTCGGGATCCCCTTTGCTTTGACGCCCCGATAGCGCAGGCGGGCCGCGCAGGCAATGTGCCCGCTGCGACCGGGCGCGGATTTGGCCCCGGCGCCCCTGCCGCGATCCGGCGCGGCGGCTGTTGTCGGCCCCCGCCGCCGGGCATTAAGATCAATATGCGACCATAACGAAGCCATGCGGCGAATCAAATGCCTGCCACGCTGAGTCTGATGGGATCCGTGCGCCTGCGCGGCGCCGGCGGGGCGGATCTCACCCCCCGCAGCCAGAAGGCTCGTGGCGCGCTGGCATTGCTGGGCACGGCGCCGGACCTGCGGCTCAGCCGCGCCCGGCTGCAAGACCTGCTGTGGAGCGAGCGGGGCCGGCAGCGCGGTTCCGACAGCCTGCGGCAGATGCTGCGCGAGCTGCGCGCCGCGCTGGGTGCCGAAAAGGGCATCCTGCTGACCGGCGTGGGCTGGGTGGGGCTGGACGCCGAGCGGCTGCGCATCGACCTGACCCCGGTCTATGACGCCGGCGGCGCGCCGATCGAGTTCGCCGCCGACATCGACGTGCCCGACCCCGAGTTCGAGACCTGGTTGCGCGACATGCGCCTGCGGCTGACGCCGGATTGCGACGGTCCCAGCATCCTGCAACGGCCCCTGCCGCCCCCGCCCCTGCCCGAGCCCTGGTGCGCGGGCGAGCCCGCCCCCGGCGATTACGTCGTGGCCTTGCAGCCGGTCGAAAGCAACGACGCCCGCGCCCATGTCATCGGCGAGATGATCCTGAACGAGGCCGCCGCCCGCGCCTGCGAGATGATCCCGGCGGTGCTGGCCGACCGGCACTCGGCCGGGGCGCCGCAGGCCGGCATCCAGATCGGCGCCATCTGCTATGCGGCGGGGACCGACTGCTCGCTGATGGTGGTGATGCGCGACCTGGCCACCGGCGCGCGCGGCTGGACGCGGCGCTTCACCATCCGCGCCGCCGACGAGACCGCGACCATGCGCCATGCGGTGGCGCAGATCGCGGTGGCGCTGCTTGACCGGGCGCGGCGGACCGCGCCGCCGGCGCAGGGGCTGACCTTCCCGGTCTGGGACGTGTTCAGCTATTCCCGCGACCGGCTGGAATCGGCCGACCGCATCCTTGCCGCGATGCCGCGGGAACGGCAGAGCGGCGTGGCGCTGGCGCTGCGCTCCTATCTGCGCAACACGCTGATCAGCGAGCGGCTGACCGAGGATCCGGCGCGCTGCTCGGACGAGGCCGAGGCCTTTGCGCGGCAGGCGCGCGACCTGGCGCCCGCCAACCCCTCGGTGCTGGCGGTGGCCTCGCTTTCCGCCTCGTGGCGGCGGGATGCGGTAGGGGCGCTGGAGCTGGCGCAGGCCGCCTGCCGCAACGATCCCGACAACGAGCTGGCCTGCCATGCGCTGTCCCAGGCGCTGACCGATGTCGGCCGCGACCTCGAGGCGCTGGAGGCGACCGAGCGCGGCGCCCGCGGCGCCCTGGCCGAGCTGGGCCCGGCCTCGTGGCTGATGCGCCGCGCCGTGGTGCAGCTGCGGCTGGGCCGGCTGGGCGATGCCGAGAACTCGGCCGCGGCCGCCTTTGCCTTCGCCCCGGACAACCGGCCCTCGCTGCGTTTCCTGGCGGCGCTGCGCTATCATCGCGGCGACGTGGCCGGCGCCGCCGACGCCCTGCGCCACCTGCGCCGGATCGAGCCGGATTTCTCGCTCGAGCTGATGGCCGAACCGGATTATCCGGTCGCGCCGCTGCGCATGGCCCGGCTGATGGGGATCACCCGCTCGGGGCTTTGAGGCCGCCGCGGTCAGGGCGAGACCAGCACCTCCAGCACGATGGGCGCCCCGCCCCGGCCCGGCTCCAGCACCAGCCGGGCGCGGCCGGGGGCGACGGCGACAAAGGCCAGGACAAGGGGCGGGCCGGCATCCAGCCGGGGCAGTTCGGGGCCGGCAAGGATCGGTGCGCCCTGCAGCCGGGCCAGGCGGGGGTCGCGGGCCGCGGCCTCGGACAGGCTGTTCAGATGCACCTCCAGCCGGTCGCCGCAGCGCAGGGCCACGGGGCCCGAGATGTGGTCCTCGTGCAGCACGCAGGTCATGGGCCGGTGCCGCGGCGGATAGCGCAGCGGCGGCGCGCCCGTCGCCATCGCCCGCTGCATGCTGTCGAGCCAGGCGCCGCGCAGCCGCGCGGCCGTCAGGTCCGCCCGGTCCAGCCGCGCGCCGGTCAGGTCGGCGCGCTCCAGCACCGCACCGCGCAGGTCGGCATCGGACAGGTCCGCCAGCCCCAGGCTGGCCCGCGACAGGTTGGCGTTGCGAAACCGCGCCCGCGGCGCGCGGGCCGACCACAGGCTTGCATCCGACAGCTGCGCGTCGGTCAGGTCGGCCTCGGTCAGGTCGGCATAGGACAGGTCGGCACCCACCAGCGTCATGCCCGACAGGTCCAGCCCGGCCAGGTCGGACCCGGCCAGGTGCAGACGGCCCATCGTCGCGATGCGCCGGACGATCTCGGCGCGGGTGTATTCCGCCATGCTCCCTCTCTCGGACAGTCCTCGCCAAGAGTGTGCGGCCAGTCAAGTGCCCGGAGGCGGCTGCCTCCGCCTCCGGGCTACCGGATCGTCAGTCACCCAGGTCAGACTGGATCCAGTAACGCTTGCGAAAGCCGCGCACGCATTCGATCTCGATGCCCTGGCGGGCGACGAGACGGGCGGTGTTGCTGCGGATTCCGTATCCTATTTCCGTGGTGCCCGGCAGGGTGCGCAGGCTCAGCGGCGCCGCGCCGCGCGCGGCCAGGTCGCGCATCAGCCGCGCCGAATGCTGCGCCAGGATGCGGGTGATCGACTGCGGCTCGGGCTCGGGCAGGCCCTCGGGCCGCACGGGCGGCGGCGGGTCGTCGGGCAGGCCGTGGCGATGGGCGCGCACCGGCATCCGCTCGGCCACCCGGCGCAGGGTCGATTCGATGCGCAGCACGGTGCCGTCCGGCCGCATCGCCAGCCGCAGCGTCCCGGCATCCGGGGTCAGCACCGGGATGCCGTCGATCGCCTGGCGGAATTGCACGATGATCTCGTCCAGGCTTTCCGCCGGGGGCTCGTCCAGCCGGCGCAGGCTGGCCGTCGCCGAAAGCGCCAGCGAGACGCGGTCGAAGACCAGCTCGATCCCCGCCGGCAGAAAGCCGTATGACCGCAGCACGGACCGGGCGCGGCTGACCAGGGCGCGGCGTGGCGGCATCTCGCGCAGGCCGCGACCCGGCGCGGCGGGCTCCAGCTCCAGCAGGATGTGCCCGTCCGGCCGGCGCTGAAAGCGCAGCGCCCCCTGGCCCACCGAAAGCGCGCCCTGCGCATCGAGGGCGGCCAGCGCCGGGTCCAGCCCCAGCCGCGACAGCACCGAGCGGGCCAGGGCGCGATCCTCGGACACCGGGACCAGCCGCACGGCGCCGAACTCGGCCGGGGGCTCGGTCAGCGCCGCCTCGCGCTGGTAAAGCGCCTGGGGCGCGTGCCAGCGCCAGGCCCAGCATTGCGCCGCGACGCGCTGCGCCGCAAAGCGCCGCTCGCCGAACAGCATGGCCAGCGCCGCATCGCGGTCGGGCGCGCAGGCGCAGGCGACCGGGCTTTGGTCGGGGGCCACGTCCCAGGCCCCGTCCAGCCAGGCCTGGGCAAAGGGCTTGCCCATCTGCCAGTGGCGCCAGAAATTCGCGCCATAGCGGCCGGAATCCCAGCAGATCGAATCGAAGCCGAACAGCATCCGCAGCCCGGCATTGGCCCGCGCCCAACTGTAAAGCGGGCTGAAGCCTCGCCCGACGCGCAGCGACTGGCTGGTGGACCAGAACAGATAGCGCAGGCCGTCGGTGCCAAGCCGCATCCGTTCGGCGGTCAGGCAGGCGTCCGTCCCGGTCCAGAGCGCCCCCATCGGCAGGTGGAACACCCCGTCGTCGCCCATCCGGCCATGGCCGGCGTGATAGAACACCCGCACCGAATCCATGTCCCGGCCCGGCGCATGTTCCATCGCCTGCCGGTCGTAGATCCAGGACTTCACCGCCGCGTCCCGGCGCCAGAAATCCGGCGTGGCGAAGCGGTCCACCGCATCCAGAAACCCGCCCGCATCGCGATGGGCGGCATGCAGCGCACCGGCGGCGCGATAGGTCTCGACGCTGCAGGCGCCGTAAAGCCGGCTGGCGGGGCCGGGCATGTCCGCGGCTTCCGCAGGATCCGCCGCCGCCTCCGTTTCCCAACCCGGCCGGGGGTGCAATTGCTGCATCCCATCGAATCCGGGACCGGATCGGGAAACGAAATCTTCCATGCCGAAGCTCCTTGCAGGACACGCGCCGGATCCTTCGGACCCGGCAGGCGGACGCGGTCACAGGTTGCGTCGAAGCTAGGCCGGGCGGCGTGAACTGAACGTGAATCGACGCTTAATGCACAAATGGCCGGGAAATCCCCGCATCCGCCCGGAAAGCAAAGGTCCGGTCCGGGCGCAATTAGACGAATCAGCGCCCCTCGCCCACCCCCGCATGCGGCGCCATGCCCAGGGAAAGCTCGCGCGCGGCCTCGATCACCGCCTCGGACATGGCCTCGAGCCGCGCGTCCGACATGCGCAGGCTCGGCCCCGAGACCGAGATCCCCGCCGCCGCCTCGCCGGCCAAGTCGAAGATCGGCGCGGCGATGCAACGCATGCCGGGCGTGCGCTCTTCGTTGTCCAGGGCATAGCCGCGGGCGCGGATGCGGGCCAGATCGTCCAGGAGCGCCTGGGGGTCGGTCAGCGTCATCTCGGTGAACCGCTCCAGCCGCATCTCGCGGATCATCCGCTTCAGGTCCGCCGGCCGGGCATGGGCCAGAAGCGCCTTGCCGATCCCCGAGGCATGCAGCGCCGAGCGCGTGCCGGGCGGAAAGAAGGCGCGGATCGTCTCATGCGTCTCGGCCTGGCTCAGGAACAGCACGGCATCGCCGTTCAGGATGCCCAGGTTCGCCGTCTCGCCCGTCACCTCCATCAGCCGGCGCAGCAGCGGCCGCGCCCGCTCGACCAGGCCCGAGCGGCGCATGAAGGCCGAGCCGTGGCGAAAGGCCGTCGGCCCGACATGCCAGGCCTGGGTCTGGCTGTCGCTTTCCGCCACGCCGCGCGCCGCCAGCGTCACCAGCACCCGATGCACGGTCGAGGGCGCCATCTCCAGGCGCTGCGCGATCTCGGTCAGCGTCAGCCCGCTGGAGACCGCGATCAGGTCGAGGATGTCGAGCGCCCGGTCCAGCGCCCGGATGCCGCCCGAATCCTCGGCGCCCAGGCCGCCGGCGCGGCCCCTGGGACGGCCCCTTTTGCGGATCTGAACCGACATTCAATTTTTCCTTTCGACAACTTTTTCATTTTCTTGAAAATCACGGCTTGGCTTTGGAAAAGACCAACCGGCTGATTCCACGTCACTTTAGGCCATTTTTCCGCGATTGCGAAATATTTTTCAGAAAAATTGCATCAATGGACAGCAAAACGTAGCTTGGTCCACAAGCGCAGGAGGAATTGCCATGACCAGTCAGAACCCGATCTTCATCCCCGGCCCCACCAACATCCCCGAGGAGATGCGCAAGGCCGTGGACATGCCCACCATCGACCACCGCTCGCCGGTGTTCGGCCGGATGCTGCATCCGGCGCTGGAGGGGGTGAAGAAAGTCCTCAAGACCACGCAGGCGCAGGTGTTCCTGTTCCCCTCGACCGGCACCGGCGGCTGGGAAACCGCGATCACCAACACGCTGTCGCCCGGCGACAAGGTGCTGGCGGCCCGCAACGGCATGTTCAGCCACCGCTGGATCGACATGTGCCAGCGCCACGGGCTGGACGTGACCTTCGTCGAGACCCCCTGGGGCGAGGGCATCCCCGCCGACCGTTTCGAAGAGATCCTGGCCGCCGACAAGGGCCACGAGATCCGCGTCGTGCTGGCCACGCATAACGAGACCGCGACCGGGGTGAAATCCGACATCGCCGCCGTCCGCCGCGCGCTGGACGCCGCCAAGCACCCGGCCATGCTGTTCGTCGACGGCGTTTCCTCGATCGGCTCGATGGATTTCCGCATGGACGAATGGGGCGTCGACATCGCCGTCACCGGCTCGCAAAAAGGCTTCATGCTGCCGCCGGGGCTGGCCATCGTCGGCTTCTCGCCCAAGGCCATGGCGGCGGTCGAAAGCGCGCGCCTGCCGCGCACCTTCTTCGACATCCGCGACATGGCGACCGGCTATGCCCGCAACGGCTATCCCTACACGCCGCCGGTCGGCCTGATCAACGGGCTGAACGCCAGCTGCGAGCGCATCCTGGCCGAGGGGCTGGAGAACGTCTTTGCCCGCCACCACCGCATCGCCGGCGGCGTGCGCGCCGCGGTCGAGGCCTGGGGGCTGAAGCTCTGCGCCGCCCGCCCCGAGCTTTATTCCGACAGCGTCAGCGCCATCCGCGTCCCCGAGGGCTTCGACGCCAACCTGATCGTCAGCCATGCGCTGGAGACCTATGACATGGCCTTCGGCACCGGCCTGGGCCAGGTCGCCGGCAAGGTGTTCCGCATCGGCCACCTGGGCAGCCTGACCGACGCCATGGCGCTGTCCGGCATCGCCACGGCCGAGATGGTGATGGCCGACCTCGGCCTGCCGATCAAGCTGGGCTCGGGCGTCGCTGCCGCGCAGGAACATTACCGCCAGACCACCGCCGCCGCGCAGAAGAAAGCCGCGTGATGAAGGACAGCGAGATGTATATCCCGACCTACGAGGACATGCTGGCCGCGCATGAGCGGATCAAGCCGCATATCCGCCGCACGCCGATCCGCACGTCGGACTATCTGAACGAGCTTGCCGGCGCGCAGCTGTTCTTCAAATGCGAAAACTTCCAGGAGCCGGGGGCCTTCAAGGTCCGCGGCGCCACCAATGCGGTCTTTGGCCTTGACGAGGCGCAGGCGGCCAGGGGCGTCGCCACGCATAGCTCGGGCAACCATGCCTCGTGCCTGAGCTACGCCGCGATGCTGCGGGGCATCCCCTGCAACGTGGTCATGCCGCGCACCGCGCCGCAGGCCAAGAAGGACACGGTGCGCCGCTATGGCGGCAAGATCACCGAATGCGAGCCCTCGACCTCGTCGCGGGAAGAGACCTTCGCCAAGGTGCAGGCCGAGACCGGCGGCGATTTCGTCCACCCCTATAACGACCCGCGGGTGATCGCGGGCCAGGGCACCTGCGCCAAGGAGCTCATGGAGCAGACCGACGGGCTCGACGCCCTGGTGGCCCCCATCGGCGGCGGCGGCATGATCTCGGGCACCTGCCTGACGCTGTCGACGCTGGCGCCCGAGGTGAAGGTGATCGCGGCCGAGCCCGAGCAGGCCGACGACGCCTATCGCAGCTTCAAGGCCGGCTACATCATCGCCGACGACGCGCCCAAGACCGTCGCCGACGGCCTGCTGGTGCCGCTCAAGGATCTGACCTGGCATTTCGTCAAGAACCACGTCCACGAGATCTATACCGCCTCGGACGCCGAGATCGTGGACGCGATGAAGCTGATCTGGAAGCACCTGCGCATCGTGATGGAGCCCTCCAGCGCCGTGCCGCTGGCCACCATCCTGAAGAACCCGGATGCCTTTGCCGGCAAGCGCGTCGGCGTCATTGTCACCGGCGGCAATGTCGATCTCGACAAGCTGCCCTGGAACTGAACCCGAATTGAGGAGAGCCCCATGAACGCGAAAACGGATTTCGCCGGCTACGAGGTCGGCTATGACATCCCCGCCCTGCCGGGCATGGACGAGGCCGAGATCCAGACGCCCTGCCTGATCCTCGACCTGGACGCGCTGGAGCGCAACATCAGGAAGATGGGCGACTATGCCAAGGCGCATGGCATGCGCCACCGCAGCCACGGCAAGATGCACAAGTCGGTGGACGTGCAGAAGCTGCAGGAGTCGCTGGGCGGCTCGGTCGGCGTCTGCTGCCAGAAGGTCAGCGAGGCCGAGGTCTTTGCCCGCGGCGGCATCGGGGACGTGCTGGTCACGAACGAGGTGCGCGAGCCGGCCAAGATCGACCGGCTGGCCCGGCTGCCCAAGACCGGCGCGACGGTGACGGTCTGCGTCGACGACGTGTCCAACATCGCCGACCTGTCGGCGGCGGCGCAAAAGCACGGCACCGAACTGGGCATCTTCGTGGAAATCGACTGCGGCGCCGGGCGCTGCGGCGTGACCACCAAGGAAGCCGTGGTCGAGATCGCCAAGGCCGCCGCCGCCGCCCCGAACCTGGTCTTCAGGGGCATCCAGGCCTATCAGGGCGCCATGCAGCACATGGACAGCTACGAGGACCGCAAGGCCAAGCTGGACGCCGCCATCGCCCAGGTCAAGGAAGCCGTCGCCGCGCTGGAAGCCGAGGGCTTGCCCCCCGAATTCGTCTCGGGCGGCGGCACGGGTTCCTATTATTTCGAAAGCAATTCGGGCGTTTACAACGAATTGCAATGCGGCAGCTACGCCTTCATGGATGCCGATTACGGCCGCATCCACGATGCCGAGGGCAAGCGCATCGACCAGGGCGAATGGGAGAACGCGCTGTTCATCCTGACCTCGGTCATGAGCCATGCCAAGCCGCACCTGGCGGTGGTCGATGCCGGGCTCAAGGCGCAGTCGGTCGATAGCGGCCTGCCCTTCGTCTATGGCCGCGACGACGTGAAATACATCAAGTGCAGCGACGAGCATGGCGTGGTCGAGGACAAGGACGGCGTGCTGAAAGTCAACGACAAGCTGCGGCTGGTGCCCGGCCATTGCGACCCGACCTGCAACGTCCACGACTGGTATGTCGGCGTTCGGAACGGCAAGGTCGAGACGGTCTGGCCGGTTTCGGCGCGCGGAAAGGGCTACTGATGCTCGTCGTCGCCGAAAAGGAAATCGCGGGTCTGATGACCCCCGAAGCGGCCTTCGAGGCCATCGAGGCGATCTTCGCCTCGATGGCCCGTCGCAAGGCCTATAACTTCCCGGTGGTGCGCGAGGCCATCGGCCACGAGGATGCGCTTTACGGCTTCAAGGGCGGCTTCGACGCCTCGGCGCTGGTGCTGGGGCTGAAGGCCGGTGGCTACTGGCCGAACAACCAGAAGCACAACCTGATCAACCACCAGTCCACCGTCTTCCTGTTCGACCCGGACACCGGCCGGGCGACTGCCGCGGTGGGCGGCAACCTGCTGACGGCGCTGCGCACCGCGGCGGCCTCGGCGGTGTCGATCAAGTATCTGGCGCCCAAGGGGGCCAAGGTGCTGGGCATGATCGGCGCCGGCCACCAGTCCGCCTTCCAGATGCGGGCGGCGGCTGCCGTGCATCCGTTCGAGAAGGTCATCGGCTGGAACCCGCATCCCGAGATGCTGTCGCGCCTTGCCGATACCGCCGCCGAACTGGGCCTGCCCTTCGAGGCGGTCGAGCTGGACCGGCTGGGCGCTGATGCCGACGTGATCATCTCGATCACCTCGTCATTCTCGCCCCTGCTGATGGACCAGCATGTGAAGGGCCCAACGCATATCGCCGCCATGGGCACCGATACGAAAGGCAAGCAGGAGCTGGACCCGGCGCTGGTCGCGCGCGCCCGGATCTTCACCGACGAGGTCGCGCAGTCGGTCAGCATCGGCGAATGCCAGCATGCCATCGCATCGGGCCTGATCCGCGAGGATCAGATCGGCGAACTCGGCGCCGTGGTCGCGGGCGACCATCCGGGACGCGGCGACGCCGAGGTGACGCTGTTCGACGGCACCGGCGTCGGGCTGCAGGATCTGGCGGTTGCGCAGAAAGTCCTTGAAATCGCAAAGGAAAAGGGACTGGCGCAAGAAGTCGAGATCTAAAGAGACATAACGTCCTGAAACTAGGGAGGTATAGGACGAATGCAAGCAATCGACACCAGCCCCGGCTTTGATCCGGTCGAGGAGCGCATCGTCGCGCCTCGGCTGCTCGCCCTGGGCTTCCAGCATGTTCTGGTCATGTATGCCGGCGCCATCGCGGTGCCGCTGATCGTCGGCCGCGCCCTGCAGCTTTCGCCGCAGGACGTGGCCTTCCTGATTTCCGCCGACCTCTTCGTCTGCGGCATCGTCACCATCATCCAGTCCTTCGGCGCCACGCAATGGTTCGGCATCCGCCTGCCGGTGATGATGGGCGTGACCTTCGCCGCCGTCGGGCCGATGGTCGCCATCGCCTCGTCCAATCCGGGGCAGGAGGGGGCGCGGATGATGTTCGGCGCCATCATGGCCGCCGGGCTCATCTCGATCTTCTTCGCGCCGCTGGTCAGCCGGCTGTTGCGCTTTTTCCCCAGCGTCGTCACCGGCACGGTGATCCTGGTGATCGGCGTCAGCCTGATGCCGGTGGGCATCAACTGGATCTTCGGCCTGCCGGTCGGCCCGACCGCGCCGCAACTGGTCGATCCCGCCGCCCAGGCCTGGCTGGAGGCCGCCCGCGCCGCCGGCGACGTCCCCGACAGCGTCAAGCTGATGCCGACCGTCGCCAATCCCGAATATGCCTCGCTGCCGCGCATCCTGATCGGCATCACCGTGCTGGCCGCGATCCTGCTGATCGCCCGCTACGCCCGCGGCTTCGTCGCCAATATCGCGGTGCTCCTGGGCATCGTCATCGGCGGGCTGCTGGCCGCCGCGCTCGGCATGATGCATTTCGAGGGCATCGCCGAGGCAGCCTGGTTCGCCCCGATCAAGCCCCTGCATTTCGGCATGCCGATCTTCGACCCGGTGATGATCCTGACCATGCTGCTGGTCATGTTCGTGACCATGATCGAATCGACCGGCATGTTCCTGGCGCTTTCCGACATCTGCGGCCGCCGCATGACGCCCAAGGCGCTTTCGGCCGGGCTGCGCGTCGACGGCCTGGGCACCGCGATCGGCGGGCTCTTCAACACCTTCCCCTATACCTCCTTCAGCCAGAACGTCGGGCTGGTGGGCGTGACCGGCGTGCGCTCGCGCTTCGTCTGCGTGGCGGGCGGCGCGATCATGATCGTGCTGGGCCTGATCCCCAAGATGGGCGCGCTGGTCGAATCGCTGCCGACCACGGTGCTGGGCGGCGCGGGGCTGGTGATGTTCGGCATGGTCGCCGCGACCGGCATCCGCATCCTCTCGACGGTGGATTTCAAGGGCAACAAGCACAACCTGTTCATCGTCGCCGTCTCGCTGGGGCTGGGCATGGTCCCGATGATCGCGCCCGACTTCAACCAGTGGCTGCCGCATTCCATGCACACGCTGATCCACTCCGGCATCCTTCTGGCCGCCGTGGCCGCGGTGCTGCTGAACTGGTTCTTCAACGGCGCGCCGCACACCAGCGACGAGGAAATCGCCGCCGCCGCCCACGCAGCCGAGGCGCATTGATGACGAAACGCCTGCTCATCAGGGGCGCCGAAGTGGTCGTGACCATGGACGGCGCCCGGCGCGAGATCGCCGGCGGGGACGTGCTGGTCGAGGGCGGGGTGATCTCCGCCGTCGACCCCGGCCTCTCGGCCGAAGGCGCCGAGGTGGTCGAGGCGCGGGGCTGCGTCGTCACCCCCGGCCTCGTCAACACCCATCACCACCTGTTCCAGACCCTGACCCGCGCCGTGCCCGCGGCCCAGGACGCGGCGCTGTTCGGCTGGCTCAGGACGCTTTATCCGATCTGGGGCCGCATGGGTCCCGAGGACATCCGCCTGTCGACCCGGATCGGCCTTGCCGAACTGGCGCTCTCGGGCTGCACCTGCTCCTCGGACCATCTCTACCTGTTCCCGAACGGCGCCCGGCTCGACGACAGCATCGAGGCGGCGGCCGAGATCGGCATCCGCTTCACCGCCACCCGCGGCGCCATGTCGATCGGCGAGTCCAAGGGCGGCCTGCCCCCCGACGCCCTGGTCGAGGACGAGGCCGCGATCCTCAAGGACAGCGAGCGCCTGGTCGCCGCCTTCCACGACCCCAGGCCCGGCGCCATGGTGCAGGTCGGCCTCGCCCCCTGCTCGCCCTTCTCGGTCAGCCGGGAACTGATGCGCGACGCGGCGATCCTCGCCCGCGACAAGGGCGTGCGGCTGCACACCCACCTGGCCGAAAACGACGAGGATATCGCCTATTCTCTGGAAAACTTCGGCATGCTGCCCGGCGATTACGCCGAAAGCCTGGGCTGGACCGGCGAGGATGTCTGGCACGCGCATTGCGTGAAACTTTCGGACAAGGAAATCGACCTCTTCGCCCGCAGCGGCACCGGGGTCGCGCATTGCCCCTGCTCGAACGCGCGCCTCGCCTCGGGCATCGCCCCGGTGCGGCGGATGCGCGACGCCGGCGTGCCGGTGGGCCTGGGCGTCGACGGCTCGGCCAGCAACGATTGCAGCCATCTGGGCCTCGAGGCGCGCCAGGCCATGCTGGTCGCCCGCCTCAAGGACGGCCCCGCCGCCATGGGCGCGCGCGAGGCGCTGGAGATCGCCACGCTCGGCGGCGCGCGCGTGCTGGGCCGCAGCGACATCGGCGCGCTGGAACCCGGCAAGCGCGCCGACCTGGTGCTCTGGGACGTCTCGGAACTGCCCGCCGCCGGCCAATGGGATCCGGTGGCGGCGCTGGTCTTCTGCGCGCCGATCCGCCCGCGCGCGGTCTATGTGGAAGGCCGCGCCGTGGTGCAGGATCACCACCTGCTGACCGCAGACACGAATCGCCTGAACGAACAGGCCCGCGCCGCCATCGCCCGGCTCGCCGATTGACTAAGGAAAGGAAGACAATGCCCGGCTATCTGACCACCCATGTGCTCGACACCGCCAACGGCACGCCCGCGCAAGGCATGCGGATCGAGCTTTACCGCCTCGACCCCGAGCGCCGGCTGATCGCCCAGACCGTCACCAACCACGACGGCCGCACCGACAAGCACATCCTGCCCGAGGCGGAGTTCCAGACCGGCGAATACGAACTGGTCTTCCATGTCGGCGCCTGGCTCGACGCCCAGGGACACCAGGCGGCCAAGCCCCGCTTCCTCGACCAGGTGCCCCTGCGCTTCGGCATGTCCGAACAGGACCATTACCACGTGCCGCTGCTGATCTCGCCCTACGGCTTTTCGACCTATCGCGGCAGCTGAGCCCCCAGGCTTTCTCCGTTTTCCAAATACCCTGGGGGTGAAAGGCCCGGCACGGGCCTGAGGGGGCAAAGCCCCCTCTTTTTCATTTCCGCAGCACCCCGCGAAAGATTTTCAACGCATCGTTAAGACAGCAAGGGGAAATGCGTGAATACTCGCAACCCCGCGAAGCGGCTAGTCTTTCCCCAGCTAGACAGGAGACAAAGTATGTCCGATTTCGCCGTCATCTGGGATTGGCTCGCCTTTGCCATCCGCTGGACGCATGTCGTCACCGCCATCTGCTGGATCGGCTCGTCCTTCTATTTCGTCGCCCTCGACCTCGGGCTGCGCAAGGTGCCGGGCCTGCCCCCCGGCGCGCATGGCGAGGAATGGCAGGTCCATGGCGGCGGCTTCTACCACATCCAGAAATACCTGGTCGCGCCCGAGCGCATGCCCGAGCATCTGATCTGGTTCAAATGGGAAAGCTACATGACCTGGATCTCGGGGGCGGCGCTCCTGATGGTCACCTATTGGGTCGGCTCCGAGCTGTTCCTGATCGACCCCGCCAAGATGGAGCTGGCGCCCTGGCAGGCGATCCTGATCTCGGCCGGCTCGCTCTCGATCGGCTGGCTGATCTATACCAACCTGTGCAAGTCCAAGCTGGGCGAGACCCCGACCCTGCTGATGCTGATCCTCTTCGCGCTGCTGATGGTCATGGGCTGGGCCTACAACCAGGTCTTCACCGGCCGCGCGGTCATGCTGCACCTGGGCGCCTTCACCGCCACGATCATGACGGCGAACGTGTTCTTCATCATCATGCCGAACCAGCGCATCGTCGTCGCCGACCTCAAGGCCGGGCGTCCCGCCGATCCGAAATACGGCAAGATCGCCAAGCTGCGCTCGACGCATAACAACTACCTGACGCTGCCGGTCGTCTTCCTGATGCTGTCGAACCACTATCCGCTGGCCTTCGCCACCGAATACAACTGGGTGATCGCCGGGCTGATCTTCCTGATGGGCGTGACCATCCGGCATTTCTTCAACACCATGCACGCCGGCGGCGGCATGAAGTGGTGGACCTGGGCCGCGACCACGATCCTGTTCATCATCGTCATGTGGCTCTCGACCGCGCCCATGTTCCGCCAGACGCTCGAGGAGGCCGAGGCCCGCGTCCTGACCCCCTCGCAACAGGCGATGCTCGACGCGCCGGGCTGGGACGACGCCTATAACGCGGTCATGGGCCGCTGCTCGATGTGCCATGCCAGGGAGCCCTCGTACGAGGGCATCCACACCGCGCCCAAGGGCGTGCTGCTGGAAACCCCCGACGACATCACCCGCGCCGCGCGCGAGATCTTCATCCAGGCCGGCGTGACCGATGCCATGCCGCCCGCCAATGTCAGCTTCATGGAGCCGCAGGAACGCCAGGCGATCATCGACTGGTATCGCGGCCTGCCCAAGACCTTCGCCTGGAACTGACCTGTTTGCCTCTGCCCGCCGGATCGGCTAGCTGCACCGTTCGGCAGCATCGAGGGAGGCAGGCATGGACCGCGGGAATGGCTGGGACGATTCCGCCGAGGCCTGGATCGCCGACATGGGCGAGGAAGGCGATTTCTCGCGCCGCCACGTGCTCGACGCCCCGATGCTGGCCCGCATCCGCGGCCGCGGCTTTCGCAACGCCCTGGATGTCGGCTGCGGCGAGGGGCGTTTCTGCCGGATGCTTGCCGCCGAAGGCATCGCCGCGACCGGCATCGATCCCACGCCGAAGCTGATCGAGGCCGCGCGCAGCCGCGACGACAAGGGCCGCTACGTGCAGGCCCGCGCCGAGGCCCTGCCCTTGCCCGATGCCGGCTTCGACCTGGTGGTCAGCTACCTGACGCTCATCGACATCGACGACATCCGCGCCGCCATCGCCGAGATGGGGCGCGTCCTGCGTCCCGGCGGCAGCCTGCTTGTCGCCAACCTGAACTCATTCAGCACGGCGGGCGGCTGGAACGGCGATCCCGGCACGGGCTACCTGATCGACAACTACCTGGACGAGCGCGCGGAATGGGTCAGCTGGCGCGGCATCCTGATCCGCAACTGGCATCGCCCCTTCCATGCCTACATGCAGGCGCTGCTGGCGCAGGGGCTGCGGCTGGTGCATTTCGACGAGCCCGCCCCGCAGGGCGGCGATCCCGAGCGCGTCGCGCGCTATCGCCGCGCGCCCTATCTGCACCTCATGGAATGGGTGCGGGACTAGGGCTCAGGCAAACACCCCCCGCACCTCGCGCGCGATGAAATCGGCGAACAGCCGCACCTTGGGATCCTGCAGGCGGCGATGCGGCGTCAGCACGCCGAATTGCGAGGGGATCGGCGGATGGTCCGGCAGCACCTCGACCAGCCGCCCGGCGGCCAGATGCTCGGCCACCTCGTAGCGGGGACGGTTGACGATGCCCCTGCCCGCCAGCGCCCAGCCGCTCAGCACGTCGCCGTCGTCGGCGTCGAACTTGCCGTTCACCAGCAGCTTCTGCGGCCCCTCGGGGCTTTCCAGCACCCAGTAGTATTCCGGGCTCCTCGGATAGCGCAGCAGCAGGCAATTATGCGCGGCCAGATCCTCGGGGCGCTGGGGATGGCCGTGCTGCTCCAGATAGTCGGGGGTCGCCACCAGCGCGCGCCGGCATTCCGCGATCCGCCGCCATTTCAGCGCCGAATCCTGCGGCTCGCCCAGGAAGAAGGCCAGGTCGATCCCGTCGGCGATGATGTCGACGTTGCGGTCCGACAGCCGCAGCCGCACCTCGACGCCGGGATATTCGTCGCAGAACCTCGGCACCAGGGGCGCGATCAGCCGCCGCCCCAGGCCCAGGGGCGCCGTCACCCGCAAGGCGCCATGCGGCATGCCGGAAAAGCCCGAGACCACCGCCTCGGCCTCGTCCAGCGTCTCGATCACCCGGCGGGCATTGTCGTAGAAGGCCCGCCCCACCTCGGTCGGCACCAGCTTGCGGGTGGTGCGGTTCAGAAGCCGCACCCCGTAGCGCGTCTCCAGATCCTTGATCCGGTTCGAGGCGACGGCCGGCGACATGCGCAGGTCGCGCCCGCCCGCGGTGATCGAGCCCAGTTCGACCACGCGGACGAAGACCCGCAGACTTTCAAGATATGGCATGGTCTCAACCCGCCTCTTTCAAGGAATCGCTGAAAGTCTTATGCTCAATCCGAGATTTCGCAAAGAGCAATTCGCATCTAGGCTTTTCCCATACCCAGCCATGCGAGCGAGGACCGAATGGGCCACGAATTGCGCTTTCTTCTGAACGACGCCGAGATCCGCCTGACCGAGGCCGGATCGCGCGACACACTTCTGGACTTCCTGCGGCTCAACCGCCGCCTGACCGGCACCAAGGAGGGCTGCGCCGAAGGCGATTGCGGCGCCTGCACCGTCCTGGTCGGCCGGCTGCACGAAGGCCGGCTGCATTACGAGCCGATCAATGCCTGCATCCGCTTCCTGGCCTCGTGCCACGGCTGCCATGTCGTCACCGTCGAGCATCTGCGCGGCGCGGACGGGGGCTTGCACCCGGTCCAGGCCGCCATGGTCGAGCATCACGGCAGCCAATGCGGCTTTTGCACGCCGGGCTTCGTCATGGCGCTTTACGGGCTGTGGATGTCCGAGCCGCGCCCCGACATGCTGGCGATCGAGACCGCGCTGCAAGGCAACCTGTGCCGCTGCACCGGCTACGAGCCGATCGTGAAGGCGGCCTTCGCGGCTTCCGAGGCCGGCGGGCAGCACATGGACGCGCTGAATGTCGAGCGCGACCGCATCACCGCCGCGCTGGCCGCGATCCCCCGCGACCGCGTCGAGGTGGCGCGCGGCGAGGATCGTGCCATCCTGCCGGCCGACGCCGCCGACCTGGCGCAGGTTCTGGCCCAGAACCCCAAGGCCACCATCGTCGCCGGCGCCACCGACGTCGGCCTGTGGGTGACGAAATTCCTGCGCGACATCTCTCCGGCGGTGTTCATCGGCCATCTTCAGGATCTCAAGCGGATCGAGATCGCCCCCGGCCATGTCACCATCGGCGCCGGCGTGACCTATTCCGAGTTCGAGCCCTTCCTGCGCCAGCATTTCCCCGAGGCGGTGGATTACTGGCTGCGCATCGGCGGCTGGCAGGTCCGCAATGCCGGCACCATCGGCGGCAATGTCGCCAACGGCTCGCCCATCGGCGAGACGCCGCCCTTGCTGATCGCGCTTGGCGCGACCCTGCGGCTGCGCAGCGCCGAGGGCACCCGCGAATTGCCCGTCGAGGATTACTTCATCGAATACGGCAAGCAGGACAGCCGCCCCGGCGAATTCGTCGAGGCGATCACCGTGCCCCTGAAGGGCGAGGCCAGGATCGCCGCCTACAAGGTCTCCAAGCGCCACCACGCCGACATCACCGCCTCGGCCGCCGCCTTCCGGGTGGAAACCGACGGGGCGACGATCATCGACGCGCGCGTGGCCTTCGGCGGCATGGCCGGCACGCCCAAGCGCGCCACCCAGGCCGAGGCGGCGCTGAAGGGCCAGCCCTTCACCGCCGAGACCTTCGAGGCCGCGGCGCGCGCGGTCGCCAATGACTTCCAGCCGCTCAGCGACTGGCGGGCCAGCAAGGAATATCGCCAGCAACTCGCCGCCAACTTCTTCCGCCGCTTCTGGCTTGAACAGCAGGGCGCAGACCACCGCCTGAGGAGGGTCGAATGAAACAGGACGTCTTCGTCAAGGGCGCCGCCCATACGCCCATCATCCACGATTCCGCCGAAAAGCACGTCACCGGCCGGGCCGACTATACCGACGACCTGATGGAGCCGGTGGGCACGCTGCACGCCTATCTGGGGCTTTCGACCGTGGCGCATGGCCGCATCGTCTCGATGGACCTCGATGCGGTGCGCAAGGCCCCCGGCGTGCATCTGGTGCTGACCGCCGCGGACATTCCCGGCCATAACGACATCTCGCCCACCGGCCTGCACGACGAGCCGCTGCTGGCCGGGGACGAGGTGCAGTTCCACGGCCAGCCGATCTTCGCCGTGGTGGCCGAGACCCGCGACCAGGCCCGCCGCGCCTGCCAACTGGCCCGCGTGGAATACGAGGAACTGCCCTTTGCCATCGACGCGATCAGCGCCCGCGACGCCGGGCTGGGCTATGTGACCAAGCCCCTGAAGCTCAAGCGCGGCGACATGGCCGAAATGGACCGCGCGCCCCGGCGCATCGAAGGCCGGCTGACCGTCGGCGGGCAGGAGCATTTCTACCTGGAAAGCCAGATCGCCTTCTCGATCCCCGGCGAGGACGACGAGGTCGTGGTCAACGTCTCGACCCAGCATCCCAGCGAGGTGCAGCACATGGTCGCCCATGTGCTGGGCGTGCCCTCGAACGCCGTGGTGGTGAACGTGCGCCGCATGGGTGGCGGATTCGGCGGCAAGGAATCGCAGATGAACCCCTTTGCCTGCATCTCGGCGCTGGCGGCCAAGAAGCTCGGGCGCGCGGTCAAGCTGCGCCCCGACCGCGACGACGATTTCTCGATCACCGGCAAGCGGCACGATTTCGTCATCGACTATCAGGTGGGCTATGACGAGACCGGCAGGATCCACGCCGTGGACGCCGATTTCTACGCCCGCTGCGGCTGGTCCTCGGACCTGTCGGGCCCGGTGACGGACCGGGCGCTGTTCCACGCCGACAACGCCTATTACTACCCGGCGGTGGAACTGCGCAGCCATCCGATGAAGACCAACACCTGCTCGAACACCGCCTTTCGCGGCTTCGGCGGCCCGCAGGGCGTGGTCATGGCCGAGCGCATCGTCGAGGACATCGCCTATGCCCTCGGCCGCGACCCGCTGGAGATCCGCAAGCTGAACCTCTACGAGAACGGCCAGCTCACCCCCTATCACCAGGAGGTCGAGGACCAGATCCTGCCGCGCATCTTCGAGGAACTCGAGGCCAGCAGCGACTACCACGCCCGCCGCCAGGCGGTGCTGGACTGGAACGCCCGCGCCCAGGAACAGGGCGGCGCGATCCGCAAGGGCATCGCCCTGACCCCGGTCAAGTTCGGCATCAGCTTCACCGCGACCTGGTACAACCAGGCCGGCGCGCTGATCCACATCTACTCGGACGGCTCGATCCACCTGAACCACGGCGGCACCGAGATGGGCCAGGGCCTGAACACCAAGGTCGCGCAGGTGGTGGCCGAGGCGCTGGGGGTCAGCATCGACCGCATCCGCATCACCAAGACCACGACCGAGAAGGTGCCGAACACCTCGGCCACCGCGGCTTCCTCGGGCTCGGACCTGAACGGCATGGCGGCGCTGGACGCCTGCCGCCAGCTGATCGAGCGGCTGACCGCCTTCGCCGCCGAGGCCAAGGGCGTGCCGCCGGAACTGGTCAGCATCGGCGAGACGGTGCAGATCGGCACCGAGGAAATGCCCTTCCAGGATTTCGTCAACACCGCCTATCTGGCGCGGGTCCAGCTGTCGGCCGCGGGCTTCTACAAGACGCCCAAGATCCACTGGAACCGCGACACCGGGCAGGGCCGCCCGTTCTACTACTTCGCCTATGGCGCCGCCTGCTCCGAGGTCTCGGTCGACACGCTGACCGGCGAATACGTGATCGAGCGTGCCGATGTGCTCCATGACGTGGGCCGCAGCCTGAACCCGGCGCTCGACAAGGGCCAGGTCGAGGGCGCCTTCGTGCAGGGCACCGGCTGGCTGACCAGCGAGGAACTGTGGTGGGACCAGAAGGGCCGGCTGCGCACCCATGCGCCCTCGACCTACAAGATCCCGCTGGCCTCGGACCGGCCCAAGGTCTTCAACGTGCAGCTGGCCGACTGGTCGGTGAACCGCGAGGCGACGATCAAGCGCTCGAAGGCGGTGGGCGAGCCGCCGTTCATGCTGGGCATCTCGGTCTTTCAGGCGCTGAACATGGCGGTGGCCTCGTTCAACGGCTATGCCGAGAACCCGCGCATCGACGCGCCCGCCACCCCCGAGCGCGTGCTGATGGCCATCGAGCGGCTGCGGCCATGATCCGGGTCGAGATCACCCGCACCCGCGGCTCGTCCCCGCGCGAGAAGGGGGCGGCGATGTTCGTCACCCCCCAGGGCCTCAGCGGCACCATCGGCGGCGGCCAGCTGGAATACATGGCCATCGACCGCGCCCGGCAGATGCTGGCGCGCGACGAGGCGCAGGCCGTGATGGACGTGCCGCTGGGCCCCGAGATCGGCCAATGCTGCGGCGGCCGGGTCGAACTCTCGCTGACCCGCGTGGCCGAGGCCCCGGCCGGGCCCGAATATCCGCAGGTGCTGATCTTCGGCGCCGGCCATGTCGGCCGCGCGCTCGCCAAGGCCCTGGCGCTGCTGCCGCTGCACCCGATCCTGATCGACCAGCGCATGGGGGAACTCGGGCAGGCCACGGGCGAAACCCGCCTGACCCCCCTGCCCGAGGCCGAGATCCGCAACGCCCCCTTCGGCACCAGCCACATCATCGTCACCCATGACCACGCGCTGGACTTCCTGCTGGCGGCCGAGGCGCTGCGCCGCATGGACGCGCCCTATATCGGCATGATCGGCAGCCGGACGAAACTGGCGCAGTTCCGCCGCTTCGCCCGTGCCCAGGGGCTGGACACCGACCGCCTGACCTGCCCCATCGGCGCGGGCTATTCGCGCGACAAGCGCCCCGAGATCATCGCCGCCTTCACCGCCGCCGAGCTCATCGGCCGCCTCATCGAAACCGCTTCTTCGTTGAAAAAATACCCATGCGACAGCTGATCCGGGGGCGCACGCTCTCCTTCCACGCCGACCCCGCCGAAACCGAGGACGCCTTCGCCTATCACGAGGACGGCGCCATCGTCACCGAAGCCGGCAAGATCGTCGCCATGGGCGATTACGCCGCCCTGCGCGAACCCGGCCTGCCGGAAATCGACCACCGCCCGAACCTGATCCTGCCGGGCTTCATCGACCCGCATATCCATTTCCCGCAGGTGCAGGTGATCGCCAGCTGGGGGGCGCAGCTGCTCGACTGGCTCAACACCTATACCTTCCCCGAGGAATCGCGCTTTGCCCAGCAAGGCCATGCCCCGCTCATGGCCGGGAAGTTCCTCGACCTGCTGCTTTCGCACGGCACCACCACCGCCGTCGCCTTCTGCTCGGTGCATCCGCAATCGGCCGAGGCGCTGTTCGCGGCCGCCGAGGCGCGCGACATGGCGATGATCGCCGGCAAGGTGATGATGGACCGCAACGCCCCCGAGGCGGTGCTCGACACGCCGCAGCAGGGCTATGACGACAGCAAGCGGCTGATCGAGAAATGGCACGGCCGCGGCCGCCAGCGCTATGCCATCACCCCGCGCTTCGCCATCACCTCGACGCCCGAGCAGATGGCAATGGCCGGGCAATTGGTGCGCGAACATCCCGACTGCCACATCCAGACGCATCTGTCGGAAAACCGCGACGAGATCGCCTTCACCCTGCAGCTCTACCCCCAGGCGCGCGACTATCTCGACATCTACGAAAGCTACGGGCTGCTCTCGGACAAGCTGCTGCTCGGCCATTCCATCCATCTCGAGCCGCGCGAGATCGCCCGCATGGCCGAGACCGGCAGCCGGGCGGTGTTCTGCCCGACCTCGAACCTGTTCCTCGGCTCGGGCCTCTTCGACGAGGCGGGCCTGCGCGCCGCGGGCGTGACCAGCGGCATCGCCACCGATGTCGGCGGCGGCACCAGCTATTCCATGCTACAAACCCTGGCCGAGGGCTACAAGATCCTCCAACTGCGCGGCCAGAAGCTGCATCCCCTCGCCGCCTTCCACTGGATCACCCGCGGCAATGCGCTGGCGCTCGGCATGGCCGACCGCATCGGCACGCTGGTGCCCGGCTCTGACGCCGACCTGGTGGTGCTGGACAGCCGCGCGACGCCGGCGATGGCGCTGCGCATGGAACGGGCCGAGACCCTGGCCGAAGAGCTGTTCATCCTGCAGATCCTCGGCGACGACCGCGCCATCGCCCAGACCTATGTCGCGGGAAAACCCATGCTCGGCTGACCCGGCGCAACTTTTTGCCGATTCGACCGCCGAAAGCCTTGGGCGGTCGGATCGGCCTCGCCCCAGGCAGGAAACCCGCACCTGCCGAAGCCAACCGCATGCCGGGAGCGGCCTGCGCAACGGGGCGCGGCACGGGAAACCCCCGCATCCCACGGCAAAACAATGACCAGCCTGGAAGGATGGAGCGGGTGAAGGGAATCGAACCCTCGTCTTCAGCTTGGGAAGCTGCGGCTCTACCATTGAGCTACACCCGCGAGGCCCGGATTGCTTACTGTCTCGCGCTGGCCGCCGCAAGACCAATCTGCGCCCGGCGCTTCTTCGTTCCCCAAATACTCCATCGGCAGCGCAGCCGGGCGGCGGGCAGGCCCCCTTCCCCCCCAGCCTGCGGCCGGGTTTCGCCGGTGGCGCAACGTCGCGGTCCGAAACGGTTTTGGGATTGATCATCCCGTGCGAAACTGTTCGTTATGCAACCGTCAGCAAATAGCCGGAGCAAAACGATGTTCGCGCTATCGCGCCGCATGGCGATTTCCGTGATCCTTCCGCTTGCGGCGGGGCTTGCCCCCATGGCCGCCCTGGCGCAGGATCCCGCGCAGATGCCGCCGCCGCCCGTCACCGTGGTGACGCTTCACGCCCAGGACGTGGCCCTGACCACCACACTGCCCGGCCGCGTCACCGCCTCGGCCGAGGCCGAGGTGCGGCCGCAGGTCAACGGCATCGTCACCGAACGGCTGTTCGACGAGGGCAGCCATGTGAAGGTCGGCGATCCGCTGTTTCGCATCGACGCCACCACCTACCAGGCCGCCGTCGCCCAGGCCGAGGCCGCCGTGGCCCAGGCCCGCGCCCAGGCCGAGGCGGCGCGCCGCGAGGCCGAGCGCGTGGGCGCCCTGCGCGACCGCCGCGTCGCCAGCGAAAGCACGACCGACAATGCCATCGCCGCCCGCGATTCCGCCGAGGCCGCGGTCAAGGTCGCCGAGGCGCAGCTGCAGACCGCCCGGATCGAGCTGGAGCGCACCACCATCCGCGCCGAGCTGGACGGCGAGATCGGCCTGGCCCAGACCAGCCAGGGCGTGCTGGTGACGGCCAGCCAGCCGACGCCGCTGGCCGTGATCCGCAAGCTCGACCCGGTGCATGTGGACGTGACGCAATCGGCGGCCGAGCTGATCCGCTTCCGCCGCGAGATGGCGGCGCAATCCGCCGAGAGCCAGTCGGACCGCAAGGTGACGCTGCGCCTGGCCGACGGCACCGAATACGACCAGGAAGGCCGGCTGACCGCCGCCGAGCCCTATGTGAACGAGACGACGGGCGTGGTGACGCTGCGCCTGGCCTTCGCCAATCCCGACCGCACCCTGCTGCCCGGCATGTATGTCCAGGCAGTCGTGCAGCAGGCCACGGCGCAGAACGTGATCCTTGCCCCGCAGGAAGGCGTCAGCCGCGACCGCCGCGGCCAGCCCATCGCGCTGGTTGTCAATGCCGACAACGCCGTCGAGCAGCGCCAGCTGACCATCCTGCAGGACATGGGCAACAGCTGGATCGTCAGCGAGGGGCTGCATGACGGCGACCGCATCGTGGTCGAGGGCCTGCAGAAGATCGGCCCCGGCATGACCGTGACCCCCGAGGAACGCCAGGCCGCCGCAGCCGAAGCCGCGCAAGACGGGGCCGCCGAGGGCGCTGCGCCCGAAGCCGGGACGGGCGCCGATGCCCCGGCAAGCGCCGGCGAACAGCCTGCGCCCGAAGCCGGGAACGCGGAACAGCCCGCAGAGGAATCCGCAGAGCAACCCGCAGACCAGCCCGCAGACCAGCCCGCCGCCAAAGGCGCGGGTGCAGAGACCGCAACCGAGACCGGCGCCGGACAGCCGGCGAACTGACCCGGACGCCGCGAGGGAACAGCACAGGAACCGCACATGGCCCGCTTTTTCATCGACCGTCCGGTCTTCGCCTGGGTGATCTCGATCCTGATCATGGGTCTGGGGCTCTTGTCGATCGTCTCGCTGCCGGTGGCGCAATATCCGCAGATCGCGCCGCCCTCGGTGACGATCCGCGCCACCTATCCCGGCGCCTCGGCCGATACGGTCGCCAATACCGTCACCCAGATCATCGAGCAGCAGATGACCGGGCTGGACGGGCTGCGCTATTTCTCGTCCAGCTCGACCTCGGCCGGAACCTCGACGACGACGCTGACCTTCGAGACCGGCACCGATCCCGACATCGCCCAGGTGCAGGTGCAGAACAAGCTGGCGCAGGCCACCGCGCTCCTGCCCGAGCCGGTGCAGCGCCAGGGCATCACGGTCGAGAAATCCGCCTCGGGCTTCCTGATGGTCGTCGGCCTGACCTCGTCGGACGACCGCTATGAACAGGTGGACCTGGCCGACTACCTGATCTCGAACCTGGTCAACGACCTCAGCCGGGTCGAGGGCGTGGGCTCGGTCCAGGTCTTCGGCGCGCAATATGCCATGCGGATCTGGTTGGACCCGTCCAAGCTGGCCGCCTATGAGCTGACGCCCTCGGACGTGGTGGCGGCGGTCTCGTCGGAAAACGCGCAGATCTCGGCCGGCTCCTTCGGCAGCCAGCCGGCGCCCCAGGGGCAGATGCTGAACGCCACCATCACCGCGCAATCGCTGCTCTCCACCCCCGGGGATTTCGAGCAGATCGTGCTGCGCGCGGAACAGGACGGCGGCCTGATCCTGCTGAAGGACGTGGCCCGCGTCGAGATCGGCGCCCAGGACTACATGACCAATGCCCGCTACAACGGCCAGCCGGCCTCGGGCATGGCGATCAGCCTGGCCTCGGGCGCGAACGCGCTGGACACGGCCGAGCGGGTCAAGGCGCGGATGGAGGAATTCGCCCGCTTCTTCCCCGAGGGCATGGATTACGTGATCCCCTTCGACACCACGCCCTTCGTGCTGATCTCGATCGAAGAGGTGGTCAAGACGCTGGTCGAGGCCATCGTGCTGGTGTTCTTCGTCATGCTGCTGTTCCTGCAGAACTGGCGCGCGACGCTGATCCCGACGCTGGCGGTGCCGGTGGTGCTCTTGGGGACCTTCGGCGTGCTGGCGGCGCTTGGCTTCACCATCAACACGCTGACCATGCTGGCCATGGTGCTGGCCATCGGCCTTCTGGTGGACGACGCCATCGTCGTGGTCGAGAACGTCGAGCGCATCATGGAGGAGGAAGGGCTCGAGCCGCGCGAGGCCACCCGCAAGTCCATGGGCCAGATCACCGGGGCGCTGATCGGCATCGCGCTGGTGCTGTCGGCGGTTTTCGTGCCCATGGCCTTCTTCGGCGGCTCGACCGGGGTGATCTACAAGCAGTTCGCCATCACCATCGCCTCGGCCATGGGCCTGTCGGTGCTGGTGGCGCTGACGCTGACCCCGGCGCTTTGCGCCACGCTGCTGCGCAATGAACACGGCCACAAGACCCGCGGCTTCTTCGGCCTGTTCAACCGCGGCTTCGACCGCACCATGCAGGGCTATGGCAATTCGGTGAACTGGCTGGTCCGCCGGCCGCTGCGGATGATGCTGATCTACCTGTGCATCGGCGCGGCCATGGTGTTCCTGTTCCTGCGCACGCCCACCGGCTTTCTGCCCGACGAGGACCAGGGCATCATGTTCGTCCTGGTCCAGGGCCCGACCGGCGCCACCTCCGAGCGCACCGATGCGGTGA
This sequence comes from Paracoccus versutus, assembly GCF_029909795.1. Classification (NCBI taxonomy): domain Bacteria; kingdom Pseudomonadati; phylum Pseudomonadota; class Alphaproteobacteria; order Rhodobacterales; family Paracoccaceae; genus Paracoccus; species Paracoccus versutus. The sequence goes on along the minus strand of NZ_CP038196.1, from coordinate 1,042,409 downwards.
TCGACCAGATCCAGCACTATTTCGCGGAAAACGAATCCGACAATGTCGAATCCTTCTTCGGCGTCTCGGGCTTCAGCTTCGCCGGCTCGGGGCAGAACATGGGCATCGCCTTCCTGCGGCTGAAGGACTGGGACGAGCGGCCGGGCGCCGGGCAATCGGTGCAGGCCATCGCCGGGCGCGCCTTCCCGGCGCTGATGGGCATCCGCGACGCCATGGTCTTTCCCATCGTGCCGCCCTCGGTGATCGAGCTTGGCAACGTCTCGGGCTTCGACTTCTACCTGCAGGCCCGCGCCGGACAGGCGCATGAGCAATTGCTGGACGCGCGCAACCAGCTGCTGGGCATGTCGGCGCAGGACGGGCGCATCGCCTCGGCCCGGCCGAACGGGCTGGAGGACGCGGCGCAATACAACCTCGACATCGACTGGCGCAAGGCGGGCGCCATGGGGGTCACGGCGACCGACGTGGGCAGCCTGCTCTCGGTCGCCTGGGCGGGGCGCTATGTGAACGACTTCATCGACCGCGGCCGTATCAAGCGGGTCTATGTGCAGGGCGAATCCGAATCGCGCGCGCTGCCGACCGACATCGACAAGTGGCGGGTCAGGAACAACTCGGGCGGGCTGGTGCCGTTTTCCAACTTCGCCGAGGGGCGCTGGAGCTATGGGCCGCAGGGCCTGGACCGCTATAACGGCGTGCCGGCCATGCAGATCCAGGGCAGCCCGGCGCCCGGCGTATCCAGCGGCCAGGCCATGGCCGCGATCGAGGAACTGGCCGGGCAGCTTCCGGCCGGATTCGACGTGGCCTGGACCGGGCTTTCGCTGGAAGAGCAGCAGGCCGGCAACCAGACCATGCTGCTTTACGGCCTGTCGTTGGCGGTGGTGTTCCTGTGCCTGGCCGCGCTTTACGAAAGCTGGTCGATCCCCTTCGCGGTGATGCTGGCCATGCCCATCGGCGTGTTGGGCGCGCTGGTCGGGGCCTGGCTGGGCGGCTTCGACAACGGCGTGTTCTTCCAGGTCGGCCTGCTGACGGTGATCGGCCTGACCGGCAAGAACGCCATCCTGATCGTCGAGTTCGCCCGCGAGCAGGCCGAGCAGGGCAAGCCGCTCTATGAGGCAGTGGTCGAGGCGGCGCGCCAGCGTTTCCGGCCGATCATCATGACCTCGGTCGCCTTCTCGCTGGGCGTGCTGCCGCTGGTGCTCTCCGCCGGCGCCGGCGCGAACGGCCGCAACACCATCGGCGCCACGGTGCTGGGCGGCACCGTCTCGGCCACGGTGCTGGGGGTGCTGTTCGTGCCGCTGTTCTTCGTGCTGGTGCGCCGCGCGCTCGGCCGCCCCGAACCGACCGAGCCCGCCGGCTCGCGCGCCTGAGCCGGGGTCGCGGGAAACGACAGGGGGGCCGGGGCCAGCACGCGTGCGCCCCGGCCCTTTCGCTTTGCCCCCGCAGCCCGCTTGCCCCGCCCCGATCCGCATCCTAGTCTTTCCCCGAGGAGCCGCCGCCGGCGGCAGGGAGAAAGATGGACGCAACCAGCCACATCGCGGCTGCCGATGACGCGCCTGCCCGGCGCGGGCGGCCGCATGGCGTGGCGTTGCGGCTTCTGGCGCTTGGCGGCTCGGCCTTGGCTTGGCTCGCGATGTGCGCCATCGTCGCCTCGGTGCTGATCCTCAATGCCCGCGGCTCGGTCAGCGACGAGACCGGCTCGGCCTTTCGCCTCGCCAATGCCTTTGCCACGCTGCACCTGCCCACCTCGTTCGAGCGGCGCGACATGATGGAGCAGGCCGCCCGCATCGCCGCCGAGATCGAGGCGCAGCGCCACCTGTCGGCCGAGCTGCGCGATGCGTCCGGCCAGCCGGTCGCGCTGGCCTTGCCGCCGCGCCTGCCGCCCGAGCGGGTGCCGGAATGGTTCGCCGCGCTGATCCGCCCCGAGCCGCAGCGCGAGCTGATCGCCATCGCGCAATATCCCAATGTGCTCGGCGTGCTGGAGATCCGCAGCGATCCCCGCGACGAGATCGCCGAGGCCTGGGCCGATTTCCGGCTGATCCTGCCGCTGCTGGCCACCATGGCGCTGGCGGCGATCGGCGTGACCATGGCGATCACCGGGCTGGTGCTGCGGCGGCTGGGGCTGCTGGGTGCGGCGCTTGGCCGGATGCGGGCGGGCGACCTGGACCATCCCGCGCCGCAGACCGGGCTGGCGGAACTGGCGACGCTGACCGAGGGGGTCAACGCGCTGGCCGCCCACCTGGCCGCCGAGCGGGCCGAGAACCGCCGCCTGCAAGGCCGGATGCTGACCCTGGCCGAGGCCGAGCGCGCCCGCATCGCCAGCGACCTGCACGACGGCATCGGCCCGCAGCTCTTCGCGCTGCAGGCGGCCGTGGGCCAGGCCGGCCGCGCCGCCGAAACCGCCAGCGACCCGGCGCTGGCCGAGGCGCTGGCCGCCGTCTCGCGCCACGCCCAGGCGATCCGGCAAAGCGCCCGCGCCGCCATCGACGACCTGCGCCTGGCCCCGGCCGAGGGCGCGAGCCTGGCCGAGATGCTGCAAGAGCTGCTGATCGAATTTTCCGAGATCGCGCCCGATACCGCCATCACGCTCGACTGCCCGCCGGACCTGCCCGAGCCGGGCGAGGCCGGGCGGATCGCGCTTTACCGCTTCGTGCGCGAAAGCGTGCTGAACGCGCTGCGCCATGCCGCGCCGGCCAGGGTGCGGGTCCGGCTGGCGCGCGAGGGCCAGGGGATCACCGCCCACGTCACCGACGACGGCGGCGGCCCCCCGGCGCAGGACCGCGCCCGGCTGGGCCAGGCAGGGCTGGGCCAGGCAGGGCTGGGCCAGACCGGGATGCGCGACCGCGCCGGCGCGCTTGGCGGGCGCTACCGGCCGCCCCGGCGCGAGGGCGGCTGGACCCTGACCGAATGCCACCTGCCCTGCCCGACCGACCAAGGACCAGCCCGATGAACGCAACCGCCCTTGCCCCGCCCAAGCCCCTGCGCGTGCTGATCGTGGACGACCACCCGGTCGTGGCCGAGGGCTGGGAATGGATCACCCGCGGCCGCCTGGATTGCCAGGTGATCGCCGCCGCCACCCCCTCGCAGGGCTGGCGGGCCTGGCGGCGGCAGGCGCCGGACGTGATCGTCGTGGACCTGACCATGGGCGAGGCCAAGCTGGCCGGCGCCCGGCTGATCGAGCGGCTGCGCGCCGCGGGCGCGACCCAGCCGATCCTGGTCTTCACCATGCATCGCAGCCCGCTGGTCGCCCGGCGCGCGCTGCAGGCCGGCTGCAACGGCATCATCATGAAGGATTCGCCCTCGGACGAGATCTGCGAGGCGCTGCGCGCGGTGGCGGGCGGCGGCGATTACGTCCCGGCCGACCTGGCGCGCCGCATCGCCCTGCTGGAACGGCCCGGCGCCACCCCGCCCCGCCCGCGCCTGACCCCGCGCGAGCTGGACATCCTGCGCGCCATCGCCGAGGGGCTGAGCTATCGCGAGATCGCCGAGCGGGCCAACATCAGCTACAAGACCGTCTCGAACGTCAGCCAGACGCTCAAGGACAAGCTGTCGGCGCAAAGCTTTGCCGACCTGGTCGTCAAGGCGATCCGCCACCTGGAGGAGACCCGCGACGGGATCTGAGCCATCATGCCACGTTCCTTGCCCCGCCATCCCGTCGCCCGCCCCCTGATCGGCACCCGCATCCGCGAGCGCCGCCTGTCGCTTGGCCGGCGCCAGACCGAGGTGGCGCGGCGGGCCGAGATCTCGGCCGCCTATCTGAACCTGATCGAGCATAACCGCCGCCCGGTGGGCGAGGAGCTGCTGTCGCGGCTGGCCCAGGCGCTGGAGATCGACGCGACCGAACTGGCCTCGGACCGCGAGGAGGCGCTGGTCGGCGCCCTGCGCGAGGCGGCGGCCCGCGCCGCCGACCAGCCCGGCGCCCCGGTCGAGCTGGACCAGATCGCCGAATTCGCCGCCCGCTTTCCCGGCTGGGCCTCGGCGCTGGCCGGGGCGGCGCGCCGCGCCGATGCGCTGGAGCGGCGGCTGGTCGCGCTGTCGGACCGCATGACCCGCGACCCCTATCTTCTGGCCACGCTGCACGAGGTGCAGTCGGCGGTGACGGCATTGCGCTCGACCGCCTCGATCCTGGCCGAAACGCCCGAGATCGAGCCGGAATGGCGCGACCGCTTCCATGCCAACCTGGACAGCGACAGCCAGCGCCTGTCGCGCACGGCGCAGTCGCTGGTGGCCTATCTGGACAGTTTCGAGGACGAGGCGGTGCCGATGTCGCCGCAGGAAGAGGTCGAGGCCTGGATCGCCGCCGGCCAGCCCGAGCCCTCCGAGGCGGCGGAACTCGCCTCGGACGCGGCGCGGGCCATGGCGCAGGATCTGCTGGCGGCGCAGGCGCGCGACCGCGCCGCCCTGCCCGACGCGGCGCTGGCGGCGGCGGTAGACGGGGCGGGCGAGGCGGCCGACGACCCGGCGCTGATCGCCGCGCGGCTGGGACGGCCGCTGGACCTGGTGCTGCGCCGGCTGGGCATGCTGCGCCCCGGCCCCTGGGCGCAGGCCGGGCTGGTGGTCTGCGACGGCTCGGGCGCGACGCTGTTCCGCCTGGCCGCGCCCGGCTTCGAGCTGCCGCGCCCCGGCGAGGGCTGCGCGCTCTGGCCGCTGTTCGAGGCGCTGGCCCAGCCGCAGCTGCCGGTGGCGCGGCTGATCGAGACCGCGAACGGCAACCGCTTCGCCGCCTGGGCCGTGGCCGAGCGGCTGCTGCCCATGGGCTTCGACGGCCCCGCGCTCAGCCGGGCGCAGATGCTGATCCACCCCGCCGCCGGCCGCGACGCCCGGCCGGTTCTGGGGGTGGGGCCGGCCTGCCGCATCTGCCCGCGCCCCGCCTGCACCGCGCGGCACGAGCCCTCGATCCTGGGCCCCGTGTGATCTGGGGCGCCCCGTGATTTTGACAACGCCCCCGCCCGCCCGCATGATCGCCGCAAAACCCCAGGAGGGCCGCCCGTGACCACAGGTGTCGATGTGCTGCTGATCGAGGACGAGCCGAGCATCGCCGAGGCGGTGCGCTTCATCCTGTCGCGCGAGGGCTGGCAATGCGAGCAATGGCCCGAGGGCAGCGACGCGCTTCAGCGCATCCGCGCGCTGGCGCCGCGGCTGGTCATCCTCGACGTGATGCTGCCCGGCCGCAGCGGCGCCGAGGTGCTGGCCGACCTGCGCGCCGATCCCGATCTGCAGGCGCTGCCGGTGCTGCTGCTCAGCGCGCGCGGCATGGCCAACCTGCCGCAGGGCGCCGACCGGACGCTGGCCAAGCCCTTTGCCAATGCCGACCTGCGCGCCATGGTGCGCGAGCTTCTGGACGCGGGCTGAGGTCGCGCATGCGCCGCCTGTTCCTTGGCCGCGACGCCTATCGCCAGCGCCGCCTGGGCGACGCGATCCGCGTCCTGCCGGTGCTGTTTGCGGTGCTGGCGGTGCTGCCGCCGGTCTGGCTGCCGCAATATTTCAGCTATGCGCGCGGCGCGGTCTGGCTGGCGGCAAGCTGGGCGCTGACCATCGCCGCCACCGCCGTCCTGCATCGCGCCATCGGCCGCGCAAAGCCGGAGGACGAGGATGACGCCTGAAACCCTGGGCGCCGCCTCGGTGGTCTATGTCGCGCTGATGTTCCTGCTGGCCCATGCCGCCGACCGCGCCGCCGCGGCCGGCCGCTGGCGCTGGATGGACCGGCCGGTGATCTATACCCTGTCGCTGTCGGTCTATTGCTCGGCCTGGACCTTCTACGGCGCCGTCGGCTACGCCACCCGCTCGGGGCTGGAGTTCCTGACCATCTATCTTGGCCCCGGCATCGTCTTTGCCGGCGCCTGGTGGGGGCTCAGGCGGCTGGTGCGGGTGGCGCGGCTGCATCGCGTGACCTCGATCGCCGACCTGATCTCCAGCCGATTCGGCAAATCCGCCGCCCTGGCCGCGCTGGTGACGCTGATCGGCGTGCTGGCCTCGACCCCCTATATCGCGCTGCAATTGCAATCGGTCTCGATGGCGCTGTCGGCCTTCGCCACCAGCGGCCATCCGCTGCCCGGCAATATCGCGCTGTGGGTGGCGGTCGGGCTGGCCGCCTTTGCCATCCTGTTCGGCACCCGCAACCTGGCCGCGAACGAGCGTCACCACGGCGTCGTCATCGCCATCGCGGTCGAGGCGGTGGTCAAGCTCGCCGCCTTTCTCGCCGTCGGCGCCTTCGTGCTGTGGGGCATCGCCGACGGGCCGACCGACGTGCTGGCGCGCATCGACCGCATGGCCGTCTCGGCCGGGGGCGAGGGCTGGCAGATCCGGCCCGAGCGCTGGTTCACGCTGATCGCGCTGTCGGGCGCCGCGGTCATGGTGCTGCCGCGCATGTTCCACGTCCTGGTGGTCGAGGCCAGCGACGAGAACCGCCTGCGCCAGGCCGGCTGGGCCTTTCCCGCCTATCTGGCCGCCATGTCCTTCCTGGTCCTGCCCATCGCCGTGGTCGGCATGGACCTGCTGCCCAGGGGCTCGAACCCCGACCTCTACGTCCTGGCGCTGCCCTTGTCGCAGGGCCGCGACACGCTGGCGGCGCTGGTGTTCCTGGGCGGCTTTTCCTCGGCCATGTCGATGGTGGTGGTCAGCGCCATCGCGCTGTCGACGATGATGGCGAACCATTGGCTGGTGCCCTTGTGGCTCTGGCTGCGCCAGACCGCGCTGTCCGAACCGGCGCAGGCGCGCGAGGATCTGGGCACGCTGATGCTGAATGCGCGGCGGCTGGCCATCGTCGCGGTGATCGGCGCGGGCTGGCTTTACCACCGCACCACCGGCGGCACCACGGCGCTGGCCGCCATGGGCACGGTCGCCTTTTCCGGCATGGCGCAGGTGCTGCCGGCCATGGTCGCCGGGCTGGTCTGGCGCGGCGCGACCCGGCGCGGGGCCATCGCCGGCATCGTCGCCGGCGCGCTGATCTGGGGCGGGGCGATCTTCCTGCCCTCGCTGGGCCTCGCTGCGCCGCCGGCCTTTCCGGCGGGGATCGACGCCTTCGCCGGCGCGGTGCTGCTGGCGCTGTCGGTGAACCTGCTGCTTCTGGTGCTGATCTCGCTGGTGGATTTCCCCGACCCGACCGAGCGGCTGCAGGCGCTGTCCTTCGTCCATGCCATCGCCCCCGATGCCGCCGCCAGCGAAACCGCCCCCGCGGTGCAGGCCGAGGCGCTGCTGACGCTGGCCGGGCGGATCTGGGGCAACGACCACGCGCTCGAGGTGTTCCGCAAGGCTGCCGAGGGCCAGGGAAAATCCGGCTATCTTCCCGACCTGACCCCGCGCTTCCTGGCGGATTTCGAACGCCACCTGGCCGGGACGGTGGGCGCGGCCACCGCCTCGGCGCTGATGGCGCGGGTCGGCGGGCGCGGCTCCGTCACCGTGGCCGAGCTGATGGAGGTCGCGGGCGAGGCCAGCCGCGCGCGCGAGGACAACCGCCGGCTGGAGCTGACCTCGGCCGAACTGGCCAGGACCGCCGCCATGCTGCGGGAAAGCAACGAGAAACTGACCGTGCTTTCGGCGCAGAAGGACGCCTTCCTGGGCCAGATCAGCCATGAATTGCGCACGCCCATGACCTCAATCCGCGCCTTTTCCGAGATCCTGATGGAGCCGGACCTGCCCGCCGCCGACCGCAGCCGCTTTGCCGGGATCATCCAGGACGAGGCCGCCCGCATGACCCGGCTGCTGGACGACCTGCTGGACATCTCGGTGCTGGAATCGGGCCGGGCGCAGCTGAAGCCCGGCGTCGTCAACCTGCACGACCTGATCGAGCGCGCGCTGGCCGCGGGCGGGGCAAGCGCCGCGGGACGCGACTTCGCCATCCGCCGCAACCCCCTGGCCGAGCATCTGCCGGTCATCACCGACCCCGACCGGCTGTTGCAGGTGCTGATCAACGTGATCTCGAACGCGCGGAAATATTGCGACGCCGGCGAGCCGGCGATCCGCATCGACACCCGCCGCAGCCCCCAGGGCGGGACCGAGATCGACATCCACGACAACGGCTCGGGCATCGGCCCCGAGAATCGCGCGCTGATCTTCGAGAAATTCGCCCGGCTGGACGATCCCTCGCGCGCCGGCGGCGCCGGGCTGGGACTGGCGATCTGCAAGGAAATCATGGGGTTCCTTGGCGGCTCGATCAGCTATCTGCCGGGCCAGGGCGGCGCCTGCTTTCGCATCGCGCTGCCGCCCCGCCCGCCGCGCCGGGCGGAAAATGCCGAAAATGCGACGGGTTAAACCTTTCGGCAACCAGTCCGTGCCATCTTGCGCCAAAGGCAGCATCGATTCGGGCCGCAATGGAAAGCGTAGCAAGGCAACAGTCGGACGACCCCGGACAGGCCGGGGCGGATCGGGACGGGTCCGCCGCCCCGGCCCCCGGCCAGGTGCTGCGCCGCCTGATCGCCGAACGCGACCGGGCCCGCGCGGCGGCCGGCCCCTCGGCCCGGCAGGTCGCCGAATTCCGGCTGGAGCGTGCCGCCGCCACCGCCCTGGCCCGCGCGGCCGAGAAGCAGTTGCGCCTGCCGGTCTTTGTCGAAAAGGTGGAACGCTCGGGCATGGTGCCGGCCGAACTGCCCGAACTCCTGCCCGAGCGCGCCTTGCTGGCCGTGATCGGGGGGCGGCGCGACGCGCTTGGCGTGGTCGCAGTCTGCCCCGACCTGCTGGCCGCGCTGATCGAGATGCAGGCGATCGGCCGCGTGACCTCGCGCCCCGCGCCGCCGCGCAAGCCGACGCGAACGGATGCCGCGATCTCGGCGGATTTCGTGAATGCGCTTCTGGCCGAACTGGGCCGGGAATGCGCGGCGCAGCCGGGCTGCCCGGATTTCGGCGCCTTCCGCTATGCGACCTATCTGGACGATCCCCGCCCGCTGTTGCTGATGCTGGAAGAGGGCGAGATGGCGCGGCTGGACTTCCGCTTCCGCCTGGGCAGCGGCGGGCAGCGCGACGGCCGGCTGATGATCGCCCTGCCGGTCGAGCCGGGGACGCTTGCCGATCCGCCTTCGCCCGGCGCCGGGAACCGGGCGCAACTGCCCGTCCCGGCCGGGACCCCGCCCGCGCCGGCAACGCTGGCCGGGCCGGTGCAGCAGGCGCCGGTGCGGCTGGCCGGCATTCTCTGCCGCCGCAGGCTGAGCCTGCACCAACTGCGCAGCCTGACACCCGGATCGCTGTTGCCCCTGCCGCAGAACGTGCTGGACGAAGCCAGGGTGGAAACCGCGCGCGGCCAGCTGCTGGCCCGCGGACGGCTGGGCGAAAAGGACGGGTTCCACGCCGTCCGCCTGCGCGACATCGGCCAGGACGCGGCGCCCGCCACCCCTTCGCCCGCGCAGGACGGCTGGCGGGCGGAAGGCTTCGGCCCGCCGCCCGAGGGGATGACGCCCGCCGATCAGGCCGAATTGCCGCTCGCGGATCTCGACCACCCCGATGCCTTCCGCCCCGCCGAGCCGCTGCCGCCCATGGTCAGCACCGGATGAACCACCGACACATAACCCTGCTCAATTGCCGTTCAGGGATCTTGGCCATCCGGCGCATTCCACAGCCCCGAGCCAGAACCGCCATTGGTCAGGGAGATGATCCTGGCGCACGACCCCGGCCGATTGCCACTCGCGGATCTTGACCACATGATAACCCCCGCACCGCCCAGCCGCTGCCCACCATGGTCAAGCCTGGATGACCTGTCGTCGCACAGCCCTGCCCCATGGCCGCTGGCGGATCTTGGCCGCCCGGCGCATTCCGCGCTGCCGAGCCGGAGCCGCTGTTGCTCAGGGGGATAACCCTGGCGCGCAGCCCCGGCCGACTACCGCTCACGGATCCTGGCCACCCGATCCCCCTTCGCACCGCCAAGCAGATGTCGGCCATGGTCAAGGCCGGTCGACCCATCCGACGCAGCCTCGCCCCTATAGCCGCAATCGCGCAACTTTTCTGCGAAATAGCCGCGCTGACAGGCCATCCGGCCCAGGAAAGCCCGCCCAGGTCCAGATTCCCCTTGAAAAACCGCCCGTCTGGACGCATGTAGCTTGCGCCCGCCCAAGGCGCGGGTCATCCTACAGGAGAGAACATGGCCAAGGAAGAAATGCTCGAATTTCCCGGTGTCGTGAAGGAACTCCTGCCCAACGCGACATTCCGGGTCGAGCTAGAGAACGGCCATGAGATCATCGCGCATATGGCAGGAAAGATGCGCAAGAACCGCATCCGCGTCCTCGCCGGCGACAAGGTCCAGGTGGAAATGAACACCTACGACCTGACCAAGGGGCGGATCAATTACCGCTTCAAGTAAGCCCGCCGACCGTCCGGGAGCCTAGGATGACGGCGCCGCAAGACCTGCGGGGCGCTGCCCAGTCCCCGCCGCAAAGCGCCGCCGCGCCGGCGCTGATCCTCGGCTCGGCCAGTCCGCGCCGGCTGGAACTGCTGGCCCAGATCGGCATCGTGCCGGACAGGATCCTGCCGGCGGAAATCGACGAATCCCCGCATCGCGGCGAAAACCCGCGCGACTATGTCCGGCGCATGGCGCGCGAAAAGGCCACAGCGCTTGCCGGCCGGGCCGAGGACGCCGTCCTTTGCGCCGACACCGCCGTCGTGGCGGGGCGCCGGATCCTGGGCAAGCCCGCCGATGTCGCCGAGGCGCGGCGCTTCCTGCAGCTGCTCTCGGGTCGCCGGCACCGGGTGCTGACCTCGGTCGCGCTGGCCCATGGCGGGCGGCTGCGCGAACGGCTGGTGGACACCGCGATCCGCTTCCGCCCCCTTACCGCCACGCAGATCGAAGCCTATCTCACCACCGGCGAATGGCAGGGCAAGGCCGGCGCCTATGCCATCCAGGGCCACGCCTCGGCCTTTGCCATCTGGATGCAGGGCTCCTACAGCGGCGTCGTCGGGCTGCCGCTGGCCGAAACCGCGGCCCTTCTGGCCGCCATCGGAATCCAAGGAAAAACGACATGAAGGGACGCCAGATCGTCCTGGGACGGATCTTCGGCCGCGATGCGGCAGCGCTGATGCAGGACGGCCGGCTGGAGGATCTGATCGTCGATCCGGCGGGCGCGACCCCGCTTGCCCCCGGCGCGATCTGCCGCGCCAGGGTGGACCGGCTGGTCAAGGGCCAGGGCGGCGTCTTCCTGCGCCTGCCGAACGGCGCCCGCGGCTTCCTGCGCGACCGCTCGGGGCTGCGCGAGGGCCAGTCGCTGCTGGTCCAGGTCAGCGGCTGCGCCGAGGACGGCAAGGCGGTCCCGGTCTCGGCCCGGCTGAATTTCCGCGGCCGGCACGTCATCGTGACGCCCGGCGCGCCCGGCGTGAACGTCTCGCGCCGGATTCGCGACGCCGCGCTGCGCGAGGGGCTGGTGCGCCTGGGTTCATCCGCCCTGGACGGCCGCGAGGATGCGCCCGGCATCGTCTTTCGCTCCGTCGCGGCCACGGCCGAGGAGGACGAGATCGCGGCCGAGCTTGGGCAGCTGCTTGAGCTGGCGCAAGCCGTCACGGCCGATTGCGAGGGGGCACCCGAGCTGCTGCTCGACGCGCCCGAGCCCGCCGAACAGGCCTGGCAGGATTGGGCCGACCCGGCGCCCGACGCCGTCGAGGACGGGCCCGATGCCTTCGAGGCGACCGGGGCCGAGGCGGCGGCGCTGCAACTGATGCGCCCGCGGCTGGACCTGGGCGGCGGCGCCTGGGCCGAGATCGAGGCGCTGCGCGCGCTGGTCGCCATCGACGTCAACACCGGCAGCGACCACTCGCCGGCGGCGGGGCTCAAGGCGAATATTGCCCTGGCGCGCGACCTGTCGCGGCAATTGCGGCTGCGCGGTCTTGGCGGCCAGATCGTCGTGGATTTCGCGCCCATGCCCAAGCGCGATCGAGGCACGCTGGACCAGGTGCTGCGCGCCGCCTTCCGCCCCGACCCGGCCGAGACGGTGCTGATCGGCTGGACCGCGATGGGGCTTTACGAGATCAGCCGCAAGCGCGACCGCGTGCCGCTGGCGCGCCTTGCCCGGCCGGAGGACATGGCATGAAATGCCCGATCTGCGGCAAGCCCGCCGCCGAGCGTTATCGCCCCTTCTGCTCGCGCCGTTGCGCGGATGTGGACCTGGCGCATTGGCTGCGCGGCGACTACCGCATTCCCGGCGAGCGGGTGCCGGATAATGACAGGGAAGAGTGAAAATTTTGTTTTTTGGCTCTGGACAGCGGAGCGGCCCTGCCATAACAACGCGCCAGTCCGAAGCAAGACGCTCGGCGCCCGGATAGCTCAGTTGGTAGAGCAGCGGATTGAAAATCCGCGTGTCGGTGGTTCGAATCCGCCTCCGGGCACCATTTAACTTCTTGAAAGAATAGCGATAATTTCAAGGCGTTTCTTGGCGCTTTCGTGGCGCAAGAGTGACACAAAGCCCCTCATCTGCTGTCGTTTGACACGAAGATCTAGGACGCGGAAGAGGACGGATAGACCCAACAAGGCCGCGAGACACCAGCAGAAGCCGTCCTGAACGGCCGTGCAGCGCGTCATGCAAGGTAATCGGGACGGCCGATAAACTCGGCGATCCGACGCTGGCCCCGAGACCGCACGAGGCTGGCGCCGCCCCCCAACCTGACATCGCAGACCCCGACCTCGGGACCGCGCCGGCGGAAGGGGGAAGTCCCGGCCGAGACCTGCGAACAGGGGCGCCGACCGCTTTCCGCAGGGGTCTGGCGGCAAGCGGAAGCCGTTCCGGGCAGGCGCAGGGTGGCGCCGGCCCGGCCGTTTCCGGCATTCGTCAGCCGCGGCGCAACTGCTCGAGCAATGCGGCCGAGGGCTCGCCCGTCACCGGCAGCCCGCGCGAGGCCTGATAGGCCCGGATGGCGCTGGTCGTGTTCGAGCCGACGTTGCCGTCCACCCCCTGCGTGTCGAAGCCGCGGGCCGTCAGCAGGCGCTGCATCTCCTTGCGCTGCTCGATGCGCAGGCCGGGATGGTCGGCCGGCCAGGGATTGGCCAACCCCGGATAGCCCTTGAGCCGGTCCGCCAGATGCGACACCGCCAGCGCATAGCTGTCGGCATTGTTGTAGCGCAGGATGGCGTGGAAGTTGCGGGTGATCAGGAAGGCCGCGCCCGAGGCACCGCCGGGAACGATCAGCTCGGTCGAGGTGCCTGCGGGCGGCAGCGGCCGCTGGTTGGCCTGGCGCACGCCCAGCGACTGCCATTCCGCGACGCTGCGCCGCTTGCCCTTGCCGGCCAGCGCGGTGTTGAAGCCGGGCGGCAGAGTGACCTCGACCGCCGCCGGCAGGCCGCGCTGCCAGCCCGATTTCGCCAGGTAGTTCGCGGCCGAGGCCAGCGCGTCGGACGGGTCGTTCGACCAGATGTCGCGCCGGCCGTCGCCGGTGAAATCGACCGCGAAGCTGAGATAGGTGGTCGGGATGAACTGGGTGTGGCCCATGGCGCCGGCCCAGCTGCCGGTCATGTGGCCGGGGTCGATGTCGCCCGATTGCAGGATCTTCAGCGCCGCCATCAGCTGGCTGCGGAAGAAGGCGCCGCGATAGCCCTCATAGCCCAGGGTGGCCAGGCTTTCGATCAGGGGCAGGTCGCCGCGCCGCTCGCCATAGGTCGATTCCATGCCCCAGACCGCTGCGACGACCTCCTTGTCGACGCCATAGGTCGCCTCGATCCGGCTCAGCACGCCGCCATATTGCGCCAGCGCCGCCCGGCCGTTGGTCTGGCGCTTTTCCGAAACCGCGTTCTCCAGGTATTCCCACAGGGATTTCTTGAACTCGGCCTGGTTCTGCGAACGGCGCAGCGCCTCGGGGTTGTAGGTCACGTCGCGGAAGGCGAACTCCAGCGTGCTGTCGCTGATGCCCTGGCCGCGGGCGCTGGCCTTGAAGCCTTCGACCCAGTTGCGCAGCCCGGCGACCTTTTCGGCCGGCGGGTTCTGGTAGCGGCCCCATTTGATCTCCTGGCTTTGCTGGGGAACGCCCGCGCCGGGATATTGGCCGGCGCAGCCGCCAAGCAGCAGAGCCATGGCCGTAAGCGTTGCCGAAAGTCGCAATGAAAGCCGCATTCCTGTCCCCTTGGTCGAGCCTTTTGTCCTAGCCTAGCGTCCGTTTTCCCGCGCCGAAAGCCGGAAAACCCGCGGCGGCAAGAGGCCGCCTTTCGGCAGGCTCGGGCGGCACCAGGGCCTTATTCGGCTTGCAGCGGGGTCCAGATCACCTCGTCGATCCGCGGCGCGCCGGTGGCCAGCATCACCAGCCGGTCGAACCCCAGCGCGCAGCCCGCGGCCGGCGGCATGAAGGCCAGCGCGGCCAGGAAATCCTCGTCCAGCGGGTAACGCTCGCCATAGATGCGGGCCTTCTCCGCCATCTCCAGCTGGAAGCGGCGGCGCTGTTCGGCGGGGTCGGTCAACTCGCCGAAGCCGTTGGCCAGCTCGACGCCGCAGGCGTAAAGCTCGAACCGCTCGGCCTCGCGCGGCTCGTCCGCGGCAGGCCGCGCCAGCGCCGCCTCGGCCGCCGGGTAGCGGTCGAGGATCAGCGGCCGGCCATGGCCCAGATGCGGCTCGACCCGTTCCACCAGCACGCGCGACAGGATGTCGGACCAGCCGTCGTCGGCGGCCAGGCGCACCCCCTGCACCTCGGCCTGGGCGCGCAGGGCGGCCACGTCTGTCTCGGCCCCGTCGCAGGTCGCCAGCAGGTCGATGCCGGCAAATTCGCGGAAGGCCTGCGCCACCGTCATCACCTCGGGCGTGGCATAGGGATCGCATTCGGCGCCGCGAAAGCGCAGCATCTCGGCGCCCGCAACCTCGGCGGCATGGCGCAGGTATTGCGCGCAATCGTCGAAAAGCACGCGATAATCCTCGCCCGCGCGATACCATTCCAGCATGCAGAACTCGGGGCTGTGCAGCGGCCCGCGCTCGCGGTTGCGCCAGACATGGCTGAAGGCGAAGATGCGCGCCTCGCCCGCGGCCAGCAGCTTTTTCATGGCGAATTCGGGACTGGTGTGCAGATACATCCGCCGCGGCACGCCGTCGTTGCCGATCTGGTCGGTGGCGAAGGCATGCAGATGCGCCTCGTTGCCCGGACTGACGGCCAGGGCCAGCGGATCGACCTCGACGAAATCCTGCGCGCCCAGCCAGTCGCGGATCGCGGCCTGGATGCGGTTTCGCGCCTGCAGCAGCGGCCGGCGCCCGGCATGGCGGCCCTGGTCCCACCAGGGGCTTTCGTCGGCGGGTTTCATGCGCGCACCTCTTGCATCTGTGTCGTTTTCCGCTTGCGGCTGGCGCAAAGCTGGGAAAAACGCTATGGGATGTCATCTGCCGGACTTGGTATCCGGCATCCCGGAATTTGAAAAGCAGGCAAGGGAACCGCCTTGAAAGTCATCGCCTCCAGCCTTCGCAAAGGCAATGTCGTCGAGATCGACGGCAAGCTCCATGTCGTCCTGACCGCGACCAACTTCCACCCCGGCAAGGGCACGCCAACGACCCAGGTCGAGCTGCGCCGCATCTCGGACGGCAACAAGGTCTCGGAGCGCTGGAAGACCACCGAACAGGTCGAGCGCGCCCATGTCGACGAACGCGCCTATAATTTCCTCTACGAGGACGGCGAGGGCTTCCACTTCATGGAGCCGGAAAGCTATGAGCAGGTCGTGGTCTCGCCCGACGTGGTCGGCGACGACAAGGTGTTCCTGGAAGACGGCATCAGCGTCTTCCTGCAGGTCCATAACGGCGTCGCCATCGCCATCGAGCTGCCGCAGAAGGTGACGGTCGAGGTGGTCGAGACCGAGCCGGTGGTCAAGGGCCAGACCGCCTCGTCCAGCTACAAGCCGGCGATGGCGCATAACGGCGTGCGCATCATGGTGCCGCCGCATATCGGCGTGGGCACCAAGGTCGTCATCAACACCGCCGACCTGACCTATGTCGAGCGCGCCAAGAGCTGATTCCTGATCCGGTGCGGGGCGCGCGTTCCGCCGCCCCGCACCTTGCCTTTCACAGGGCCTTTCAAAAGGCATTTCACCGGGCATTTCACCGGGCGCTGCCGCGGGTCAATCGGCAGTCGCGGCCCCGATGGTTCCGCCCACCACCGCCCCCGCGGGACCGGCGATGACCGCCCCGCCCAGCCCGCCCGTGGCGGCGCGTTCGGTGGGATTGTCGCCGCAGCCGGCCAGCGCAAGCAGCATGGCGGAAACGGCGGTCGCAATCAGGCTACGCATCTTGCTTTCCTCCTTCAGGGCGGCGAAACGCCGCCCCTATCCCAGACAAGACGCGCAGCCCCGCCTTGTGGTTCCGGTCAGGGGAAGATCGGCGCCAGCATCAGCCCTTCGGTTTCCGGCAGGCCCAGCATCAGGTTGGCGTTCTGCACCGCCTGCCCCGAGGAGCCCTTGCACAGGTTGTCCAGCGTCGAGACGACCAGCGTCCGCCCCGAGATCCGGTCGCCCGTCACCCCGATATGGCAGAAGTTCGAGCCCTGCACATGCGCCATCGCCGGCAGTTGCCCATAGGGCAGCACGACGATGAAGGGCTCGTCGGCATAGGCCTCGGCCAGCGCGGCATGGACCGCCTGCGGCTCGCCCTTGAGATAGCAGGAGGCCAGGATGCCGCGGTTCACCGGCACCAGGTGCGGGGTGAACTGAATGCGCACCGGACGACCGGCCAGGGCCGAGAACTCCTGGTCGAACTCGCCCAGATGGCGGTGCTTGCCGCCCTGGGAATAGCCCGCCACATCCTCGGAGCGTTCGGCGAAGAGCATGTTTTCCTTGAGCGAGCGGCCCGCCCCGGAAATCCCGTTCTTGAGGTCGCAGATGATGTCGTCGAGGTCGATCAGCCCCGAGCCGATCAGCGGCCGCAGCGCGAATTGCACGGTGGCGGCGTTGCAGCCGGTGCCGGCGACCAGCCGCGCGTCGCGGATCTGGTCGCGATAGAACTCGGTCAGCCCATAGACCGCCTCGGGCTGGATCTCGGGCGCGGCATGGTCGAGCCCATACCATTTCTTGTAATCCTCCGGGTCGCGCAGCCGGAAATCGGCGCCCAGGTCGACGATCTTCACGTTCTGCGGCAATGCTGCGACCAGCGGCTGGCTGAGGCCGTGCGGCAGCGCGCAGAACACCAGGTCGATGGCCGAGAAGTCGATCTCTTCCATCCTGACCAGCGCCGGCAGCTTGAGGTGGCGCAGGTGCGGGAAGACCTCGTCATAGCCCTGCCCTGCCTTGCGGTCGGCAGACAGCGCGGCGACCTCGATCCGGGGATGGGTGGCGAGGATGCGGACGAGTTCGGCACCCGTATAGCCCGAGGCCCCAAGGATGGCAGCGTTCAGCGTCATGTCTCGATCCCGAGGAAACGGCCGCATTCGGCGCGGCGCTGGTTGGTCAGGCCCCGCAGGGAGCCAAGTCCGGCACTAGGCCCCGGCCCCCGGCATGTCAAGCCGCAGGCCGGGGCGGATCGGGCCGGCCGGGCCCATGCGGGCAGGCCTTGCCGAGGATGGCGCGGCCGCATGAGTATTTGGGGAACGAAGAAGCCGCGGGGCGCGCGCGGGGGTGGAGGGTGCCGGTGCATTTCATGCTCGAGCGCGACGGGAAGCCCGCGCGCGCGGGGGCGGCAGGCATCGTGTGCGCGCGGAATGTGCGGTCTAGCGGAGAAGCCCGCGCGCGCGAGAGCGGCAGCCGCCCGGCATCAGTCAGGCAGGGCCTGGAAGGCGACGGACGCGCGCAGGGGGCGGCCACGGCCTTGTCGGCCGCGGGGCGGCCCTTGGGGCGGGGTGAATTTCAACATGTTGTATTTGCTTTTGAAATTCTCTAAGGGGTCTGTCGCCGCCACCGGCCGGCTTCTTTTCCTGCGCGGGAATGCTGCATCTGCATCATTTTATTGCGAGACATGGCGGCGCGAATCCAATATTCGGGCAGCGGCCGCCAAGGCCCTGGACAAGGGAGAGAGAGATGAGCGCGACCCCTGATCGCAAGAGCCAGCTTGGCCCCGGAGACATCCGCGCCCGCAAGGGCGGCGAGCCGGTGGTCTGCCTGACCGCCTATACCACGCCGATGGCCCGGCTGGTCGATGCGCATTGCGACATCGCCCTGGTCGGCGACAGCCTGGGCATGGTGCTGCATGGCCTGCCCTCGACCATCGGCGTCAGCATGGAGATGATGATCCTGCACGGCAAGGCGGTGGCGCGGGGTTGCGCGCGCGCCTGCCTGGTGGTGGACATGCCCTTCGGCAGCTATGAGGAAGGGCCCGAGCAGGCCTTCCGCAACGCCGCGCGGCTGATGGCCGAGACCGGCTGCCAGGCGGTCAAGCTGGAAGGCGGGCGCCACATGGCCGAGACGGTGGCCTTCCTGGTCGCGCGCGGCATCCCGGTGATGGGCCATGTCGGGCTGACGCCGCAATCGGTTAATGTGCTGGGCGGCTACAAGGTGCAGGGCCGCGGCCGGGACGAGGCCGACCGCATCGCCCTGGATGCCGCGGCGCTGACGGACGCCGGCGCCTTTGCCGTGGTGCTGGAAAAGCTGCCCGCGGCGCTGGGGGCGCGCATCACGCAAGAAATCGCCGTGCCCACCATCGGCATCGGCGCGGGCCTGGATTGCGACGGGCAGGTGCTGGTGGTCGACGACATGCTGGGGCTGTTTTCCGATTTCCGGCCGAAATTCGTCAAGCGCTATGCCGAGCTGGGCGGCGATGCCGATGCCGCCATCGCCGCCTATGCCGCCGAGGTCCGCGCGCGCCGCTTTCCCGGCCCCGAACATGGCTTTGCCGAGGGCAAGCCCGCATGAGCGCGCCCATCGTCCGGCCGCTGGCCGAATTGCGCGCGCTGGTGCGCGGCTGGAAATCCCGCGGCGAAAGCATCGGCGTGGTGCCGACCATGGGCGCGCTGCACGAGGGGCACCTGAGCCTGGTCCGCGCCGCCAAGGCCAGTTGCGACCGGGTGATCGTGACCCTGTTCGTCAACCCGCGCCAGTTCAACAATGCCGAGGATTTTGCCCGCTATCCCCGCACCGAACATGCCGATGCCGAGCTGCTGGGCCCCCTGGGGGTGGATGCGCTTTTCGTGCCCGATGGCGACGAGGTCTATCCGCCGGACCATGCCACGGTGATCTCGGTCTCGGGGGTGACGGCGCCGCTGGAAGGGGCGCATCGTCCGGGCCATTTCGACGGCGTGGCCACGGTGGTGACGCTTCTGCTCAACATGACCCAGGCCGACCGGGCGTTTTTCGGGGAAAAGGACTGGCAGCAGCTGCAGCTGGTGCGCCGGCTGGTGCAGGACCTGAAACTGCCGGTCGAGATCGTGCCCTGCCCCTGCGTGCGGGCCGGGGACGGGCTGGCGTTGTCCTCGCGCAACCAGCGCCTGACGGCCGAGGGTCGGGCGCGTGCCGCGGCCCTGCCGCAGGCGCTGTTCGAGGCGGTCGCCCGGATCGAGGCCGGGGAGCCTGCGGAGGCCGCGCTGGCCGCGGCGCAGGCCGGGCTGGAGGCGGCGGGTTTCGCGCCCGTGGAATATCTGGCGCTGCGCGACGGCGAGACCCTGGGCGAGCCGCAGCCGGGCCGGCCGGCGCGGCTGCTGGTCGCGGCCTGGCTCGACGGGGTGCGGCTGATCGACAACCTGGCGGTCACGCTGCCCTGAACGCATCCACCCGGCAAGATCAGCGCCGCGGGCGCGCTTGCCTCATGGGGATTTGGGAAACGGTGAAGGTGCCGCGCCCTGGGAAGCGGGCGGCGCTGCCTCGAGATGCAATTCGGCCAGGAAGCCGGGATGGGCATTGCGCAGCCGCAATTCCCCCTGCGCGGCATCGACGATGTCGGCGACCACGGCCAGGCCGATACCCTGCCCCTCGCCGCTGGGATCGAGGCTGAGGCCGCGCTGGGTAAGCCGCTCCAGCTCGGCCTCGGGAACGCCGGGACCGTCGTCCAGGATGGCGATGAGGATGCGGCCGTCCTTGCGGCGGGCCGAGATGCGGACCATGCCCCGCGCATGGCGCATGGCGTTTTCCAGCAGCGCGCCGAGGGCCTCGGTCAGTTCGTCGGGACCGATGCGGGCCGCGAGGCCGGGGGGCGCCGAAAGCCGCCAGTCGATGCCGGCGCCCAGCGGCGTGCGGCGCAGCACGCCGATTAGCCGGGTGGCGATCCGGTCGGGCTCGGCGCTTTGCGCATCGCGGCCGGATTGCAGGCGGGCGCGGGCCAGTTCGCGATCGACATGGCGGCGCATCTGCTGGGCGACGGCTTCGATATTGCGGGCGATCTCGACCTCGCCCCTGGCTTCAAGCTCGGCGGCATCGCCCAGCAGCGCCTGGAGCGGGGTCTTGAGCCCATGCGCCAGGTTGGCCGCGCGATGGCGGGCCCGGCCGAGTTCCCGGTCGCGCGCGTCCAGCAGCTCGTCGATCTGGGTGGCCAGCGGGATCACCTCGGTCGGCAGATCCTGGCCGATGCGCGGCCTGCCGCCCGAGACCAGCGCCGCCACCCTGGCGCCCACCTGGCGCAGCGGACGCAGGCCGACGGTGATCTGCACCCAGCTGGCCAGCAGCAGCATGGCGCCCAGCAGGCCCAGATAGGGCAGGAGATCACCCAGGAAGCCGCGCCGCGCCAGGGCCAGCTCGTCGCGATCCGAGGCCAGGATGATGCGCAGCGGCACCGCTTCCCGGCCAGCCACCAGGCTTTGCTCGACCGCCAGCAGCGGCTCGCCGCGCGGGCCGGTAAGCGTGCGCACCGCGGTTTCGCCCGGCGCCGGCGCCGGCTGGTCGCTGGGCAGGGTGTAGTCCCAGAGCGAGCGCGAGCGGCGCAGCTCGCTGCCCAGCATCACCTGCCAGTAATGGCCGGAAAAGGGCTGGTCATAAAGCGGGTCGTCGGGGGGCGCGCGCAGGCGGGCGCCGGTCTCGGCCTCGGGCTGCACCATGGCGGCCAGCGCCAAGGCGCGGGCCTGCAGATCGGCCACGGCGACGCGCTCGACATGGCGTTCGAACAGCACCGCCAGCCCCATGCCCGACAGCGCCAGCGCCAGCGCGATGGCCAGCCCCCCGGCCAGCACCAGCCGCCAGCGGATCGAGCGGATCACGCCCCGACCTGGGCCGGGTCGGCCGCCGGGCCGGCCTCCAGGTGATAGCCGAAGCCGCGGCGGGTGCCGATCACCCCCGGCCCCAGCTTGCGGCGCAGGCGGGTGACGATGGCCTCGACAGCGTTCAGCTCGCGCGAATCGTCGTCGCCATAAAGATGCTCCAGCAATTCTGTCGGCGCCACGATGCGGTCGCGGTTCAGCGCCAGATAGGCGACCAGGCGGAACTCCAGCGGCGTGAGCGGCATCGGGATGCCGTCGATGGCGGCGGTCATGCGATTGAGGTCCACGGTCAGCCGCCCGACCTGCTGCGTCGCATTGCCGCGCCCGCCGGCACGGCGCACCAGCGCGCGGGCGCGGGCGATCAGTTCCTCCATGCGAAAGGGCTTGGGCAGGTAGTCGTCGGCGCCGGCGTCTATGCCCTCGACCCGCTCGGTCCAGGCGCCGCGCGCGGTCAGGATCAGCACCGGGCTTTCGCAGCCCTCGGCGCGCCAGCGCTTCAGCACGGTCAGCCCGTCCAGCCGCGGCAGGTTCAGGTCCAGCACGATCAGGTCGTATTGCTCGGTGCCGCCGCGAAACCAGGCGGTCTCGCCGTCGCCGACCGTCTCGACCAGAAAGCCCGCCGCCTTCAGCGCCCGTTCCAGATCGGCGGCGATCCGGGGCTCATCCTCGACGATCAGGGCGCGCATCAGTCCTCGTCATCCTCGTCCAGGGCCAGGATCCGTCCCGAGGCCGCGTCGATCTCGACCTCGATCAGGCGGCCGTCCGGGGTTGCCAGCTCGACCTCATAGATCATCATGCCGTCCTCCTCGTCCAGGTCCACCTCGATCACCCGTCCGGGCTGGGATTCGTGCAGCCGCGCCAGCACCTCGGCAAGGGGCAGGATCCGGCCGCGTTCGACGGCCTCGCGCGCCTGCTCGAAATCCGGCTCGGCAATGTCCTGACCCGCGGCGAGCAACGGCGGCAGCAGCGACAGAAGGACAAGAAGGGCAAGCAGTCTCATGCCGCCCCTATTAGCGTCCGGGAACTGACAGGCGGCTGACAAAATCGGCGCGGGCCCTGCCGCCGTGCGCGGCGTGCCGAAACGGCAACAGCCCGGCCCGGCGGCTTTCCGCCCAGGCGGGGGTTTTCTGACAACAGCCTGACAGGCGGGATCAGAGGGCTGTCAGCAAGCCTGTGGCATTGCGGGCGCGTTATCCCGCGGACGGGCAACCGCCGCCTTACCATGAAAGGACCAAGAGATGCTGCGCAAGAACGGGACGAGCTTCGCCGAAACGCTGAACGGCACGCCATTCGGAGACTGGCTGTCGGGAATGGGCGGCCATGACCGGCTGTTCGGCTTTGGCGGCAACGACAAGCTGCATGGCGGCGACGGCAACGACACGCTGAACGGCGGCGAGGGCCATGACGAGCTGGAGGGCGGCAATGGCAATGACGTCCTGCACGGCGGCAACGGCAACGACGAGTTGGAGGGCGGCAATGACAACGACGTCCTGCATGGCGGCAGCGGCAATGACGAGCTGGAAGGCGGCGCCGGTGCCGATACGCTTTATGCCGGCTCAGGCCATGACGAGGTCGAGGGCGGGGCCGGCAACGACCTGCTGTTCGGCGGGCTGGGCAATGACGAGTTGGACGGCGGTTCGGGCAACGACCGGCTGGACGGCGGCGAGGGCCGCGACCGGCTGGAGGGCGGGCGCGGCAACGACATCCTGACCGGCGGCGCCGGCGCCGATGTCTTCGAGTTCGAGCGCGGCGACGGCCGCGACACCATCACCGATTTCCAGAACGGCATGGACCGGCTCGACTTCGACGATTTCAGCCGGGCGCAGGTGCAGGCGGTCATCAGCAACGCCCAGCAGGTCGGCGACGACCTGGTGCTGCGGCTGTCCGCCGATACCATCGTCACCATCCAGGACATGCAGAAGGCGCAGCTCGACCTGGGCGACTTCACCTTCTGATCGGCCAGCCCCTTCCGGTCGGCCAGCACTTCCCGATCGGCCGGGGCGCAATCCGGCAGGACGCCGCCGCATCCGCTTGCGGCGGCGTCCTGGTCCCGCACCAGCAATCTGCGGCACCGGCGACAACCCCGCCATGCAGGGCGGCGCGCCGGCCCGTCACTCGGCCGCGTCGATCTTCAGCACGCCGCGGCGGATCTGATCCTCTTCGATCGATTCGAACAGGGCGCGGAAATTGCCCTCGCCGAAGCCGTCATCGCCCTTGCGCTGGATGAACTCGAAGAAGATCGGCCCGATCACGGTTCTCGAGAAGACCTGCAGCAGCACCCGCGTCATGCCGCCGCCGACGACGCCTTCGCCGTCGATCAGGATGCCGTGCCGCTTCATGCGCTCGACCGGCTCCCGGTGGCCCTTCACCCGGTTGTGCGACATTTCGTAATAGGTGTCGGGCGGGCCGGGCATGAACTTCATCCCGGCCTCGGCGATGCGGTCGGTGGCGGCATAGATGTCCTCGGTGGCGATGGCGATGTGCTGGATGCCCTCGCCCTTGTAGGCGCGCAGGTATTCCTCGATCTGGCTGCGATCGTCGGTCGATTCGTTGATCGGGATGCGGATCTTGCCGTCGGGCGAGGTCAGCGCCCGGCTGACCAGCCCGGTCTGCTTGCCCTTGATGTCGAAGAACCGGATTTCGCGGAAGTTGAACGTGTCGTGATAGAACTTGTACCAGCTGTCCATGTTCCCGCGCACCACGTTATGCGTCAGGTGGTCGAGGTAATAGAAGCCGAAGCCCTCGGGGCGCGGATCTGGCTCGGCCAGCCAGTCGTATTCGGCGGCATAGGCGCTGCCGGCATCGCCGTAGCGGTCGATGAAATACAGCAGCGAGCCGCCGATGCCATGGACCGCCGGCGCGTCGATGGATTTGCCGCCACCGGCATATTCCCTGGCGCCCAGCTCCAGCGCGCGCCGCAGCGCGTGCTGCGCATCGACCACGCGCCAGGCCATGGCCGGGGCGCAGGGGCCGTGCTGGCGCACGAATCCCGCGGCATGGCTGTCGGGCTCGGCGTTCAGCAGGTAGTTGATGTCGCCCTGGCGATACAGCGTGATGTCCTTGCGCCTGTGCCGCGCCACCGGGACGAAGCCCATCTGGCGAAAGATGCGGTCCAGGGTCTCGGGCTGCGGATGGGCGAATTCGACGAACTCGAACCCGTCGGTGCCGGCGGGGTTTTCGGCGCTGATGGTGGCTTTCGGGGCGTCATGCGGGAACGGTCCCATGGCGTCTCCTCCTCTGTTCGCGTGTCCTGAAACCATGATCGCGCGAATGCGATGCAAGCCGGGCGCAAACTGTGCCATGATCGGGGCGCAAAGGCATGAAGCGCGCATGATGGGGCGGATCGATGCAAGAAATGCGCATGGATGGATTCGACATCGCCATTCTCGACGCCCTGCAGCGCGACGGGGCGATGACCAATGCGGCGCTGGCCGAGCTGGTGAACCTGTCGCCCTCGCAATGCTCGCGCAGGCGTGCGGCGCTGGAAGAGGCCGGGGTGATCGAGGGCTATGCCGCCCGGCTGAACCCGCAGAAGCTGGGCTTCGGGCTGCGCGCCATCATCCGCGTGAACCTGCGCAGCCACGGCCAGGGGAAGGAGGACGATTTCGCCCGTTTCGTCGCCGCGCATCCGCAGATCCGCTCGGCCTTTTCGGTTTCGGGCGATGCCGATTACATCCTGGACGTGCGGCTGCGCGATCTGGAGGCATTCTCGGATTTCATCCATCGCCACCTGCTGCCGCAACCGCAGGTGGCCCAGGTGCGTTCCGAGATCGTGCTGAAGACGCTCAAGGACGACCGCAGCCTGGTGCTGCCCTGAAATAAGGGGGAACCGCGATGAAAGTCACCCAGCATCTCTGATTCGAACGCGACATGGAGGCGGCGGTGCGCTTTTACTGCGCGCTGATCCCCGGCTCGTCGCTGGACTGGCTCTCGACCGTTCAGGGCGACACGCCCTCGGGGCCCGAGGGCAGCGTCGGGCTGGCGGGCTTTACCCTGGGCGACCAGCGCTCCATGGCGATCGAGGCCGGGCCGCTCGACCCGTTCAACCACAGCTTCTCGATCATGGTCGAATGCGACGACCAGGCTGGGATCGACCGGCTGTGGGACGCGCTGCCGGAAGGCGGCACAGCCGAGCAATGCGGCTGGCTGCGCGACCGCTGGGGCCTGTGCTGGCAGGTCGTCCCGAAACGGCTGGGCGAGTTGATGGCGGACCCCGACCCCCAAGGTCGGTCGCCGCGTCACCGCGGCCATGCTGACGATGGTCAAGCTCGACATCGCCGCGCTGGAGGCGACGGCACGGGGCTGAGCCCTTGCCAAGACCGGCCGGCGGGTCGATAAACCGCCCTTCCCTTTCGCCGCAAGAGGCCGCCTTGTCCCAGCGCCCGATCACCACCGTTCCCGCCCTGGTCGAGGCCGGCCTGGCCGATGCCGCGCAGGCCGAGGCGCTGGACGCGGTCGCGGCCGAGTTCCGCATCCGCATCCCCGCCGCCATGCGCCAGGCCATGCGCGCGCCCGGCGACGGCGTCGCCGCGCAATTCCTGCCCGATGCGCGCGAATTGCAGATCCGCCCCGAAGAGCTGGCCGACCCCATCGGCGACGCCTGCTTCAGCCCGACCCCCGGCCTGACCCATCGCTATCCCGACCGGGTGATCCTGCATGTCACCAAGACCTGCGAGGTCTATTGCCGCTTCTGCTTTCGCCGCGAGGTGGTGGGCGAGGAAGGCAGCCTGCCCGAGCCCGACCTGGCCGCCGCGCTGGACTATGTCGCCCGCACCCCCGCGATCCGCGAGGTGATCCTGACCGGCGGCGACCCGATGGTGCTGTCGGCGCGCCGCATCTCGGCGCTGATGGCGCGGCTGGAGGCGATCGCCCATGTCGACGTCGTCCGCTTCCATACCCGCGTGCCGGTGGTCGCCCCCGGCCGCATCGACGCGGCAATGCTGGCGGCGCTGCGGCCGGCGCGGCTGGCGGTCTGGGTGGTGATCCATACCAATCACGCGCAGGAACTGACCGAGGCCGCCCGCGCCGCGCTGGCGCGGCTGGCCGATGCGGGCGTTCCGCTGTTGTCGCAGACCGTGCTGCTCCGGGGGGTGAATGCCGATCCCGACATCCTGGCCGAGCTGTTCCGGGCGCTGATCCGCAACCGGGTCAAGCCCTATTACCTGCATCATTGCGACCTGGCGCGCGGCACCGGCCATTTCCGCACCTCCATCGCCGAGGGGCAGGCGATCATGGCGGCCCTGCGCGGGCGGCTGTCGGGGACATGCCTTCCGACCTATGTGCTGGACCTGCCGGGCGGGCACGGCAAGGTGCCGCTGGGGCCGGACCATGTCCAGCCGACCGCGCCCGGCCGCTATGCGATCCGCGACTGGCGGGGGCGGCTGCACGAATATCGCGACCCGGAAGGTGCCGGCCCTGCCGATTGACCGCGGGGCGGCCGCGGCGCAAGGGAACCCGGCCGGCCTCGCGCATGTTTCCCCTGCGAACAGCCGAAGGACCGGCCCATGCGCAACCCGCTTCTTTCCCTGATCCTCTGCGCCGCGCTGATGCCCCCCGCAGCCATGGCCCAGGATTACGAGCCCCCGCTGGCCGACGAGCCGCCGCCCTCGGAGGGCCTGCCCCCGCCGGAAGAGCCCGACCCGCTGGAACGCGGGCTGGAAAACTTCATGCGCAACCTGCTGCAACAGGCCGAGCCGCATCTGGACCGGCTGGGCCGCGACCTGGGCGATACGCTGGGCGCGGTCGCGCCGGTGCTGCAGGACATCGGCAAGCTGATGGACGACGTGCGCAACTACCAGGCGCCCGAGCGGCTGGAGAACGGCGACATCCTGATCCGCCGCCGCGCGGACGCGCCGCCGCCCCCGCCGGTGGGCGATGCGCTGCGCGACATGCTGCGCCCTGCGCCCGAGGACGACCCCCGCCTGGCCCCGCCGCCGGAAGCGACGCCGCCGCTGCCCGAACGCGACCCCGAAAGCGAGATCGAGCTTTAGGGCGCGAAGCTTTCCACCCAGTCGATCAGCCGCGGCAGGCAATGCCCGTGCAGGTCATAGCCCTGCAGGATGGTCTGGCGCGCCGCCGCCTGCAGGCGCGGCGCCTCGGGGTCGCCGGCAAGGCCGCGGATCAGCGCCGATTCCAGCGCGGGCTGGTCGAAAAAGGGCACCAGCCGTCCGTTCTCGCCGTCGCGGACCAGTTCGCGCACCGGCTCGGTGTCGGAACCGACGACATAGCAGCCGGCCGCCATCGCCTCGGTCAGCGACCAGCTGAGGACGAAGGGATAGGTCAGGTAGCAATGCACCCGGCTGACCTGCAACAGCGCCAGATATTGCGGATAGGGCACCCGGCCCAGGAAATGGATGCGCCCAAGGTCCAGCCGGCCGTCGAGTTCGGCCAGCAGCTTTTCCCGCCAGTTCGGCGCGTCCTTGGGCAGGCCGCCATAGCTGGCCCCGTCGGCGCCCACCAGCACCACCTGCGCCTCGGGCCGCGCCCGCAGCACCTCGGGCAGCGCGCGCATGAAGCGGTGAAAGCCGCGATAGGGCTCCAGCGAGCGCGAGACATAGGTCAGCACCTCGTCCCCCGCCCGCAACGTGCGGCCGTCGGGCAGCGCAAGCTCGGCCGCCGGGTCGGGACGGACCTTCTGCGTGTCGATGCCGTCGTGGATCACCGTCAGCTTCCGGCGCAATTCCGGCGAAAAGGAATTCGCCTGGTATTGCGTCGGCGACAGCCCGGCATCGGCCTGCACCAGCCCCTGGATCAGATGCGCCGAGCGCGCGATGGTGCCGATGCGCCCCTCGTCGCTGCCAGGGGTGATCTCGGGGTCGAAGCCGACGTCATGGCCGCGGGTGCGATACATCAGCTCGGCATAGACCAGCAGCTTCGCCTCGGGCCAGATTTCGCGCAGAAACAGCGTCTCGCCCCATCCGCTATGGCCGAAGATCAGGTCGGGCGCATAGCCGTGCCGGTCGCGCAGGGCGCGGCAGCCGCGGGCCGCGACCCAGCCCCGCTCGGCCATCTCGCTGTAGGTCCGGCCCAGCGAGGGCGGCAGCTTCAGCTCGTCCGGCGTCTTGTAGCGCAGCACGCGGACCGGCGAGGCACGCTGGTTCTTTTCATCCGTCAGCGCCGTCACGTGATGGCCGCGCGCGGCCAGCGCCGGCGCCAGATGCAGGAACTGGCCGGGAAAATTCTGGTGAACGAACAGGATCTTCAACTTGTTACCTTAAGGTCTTCACTTGTTACCGCAAGAAATGCCGCCGCGATCAGCTGGCGGGTGTAATCGCTTTCGGGCCGTTCGAAAACGGCGTCGGTCGAGCCCTGCTCGACCACCTCGCCGGCGCGCATGACCATGATCTGGTGCGACATGGCGCGCACGACGCGCAGGTCGTGGCTGATGAACAGGAAGGCCAGGCCGTGCTTGCGCTGCAAGCGACGCAAAAGCTCGACGATCTGCACCTGAACGGTCATGTCCAGCGCGCTGGTCGGCTCGTCCAGCACCACCAGCTTGGGGTTCAGGATCATGGCGCGGGCGATGGCG
The DNA here is from genome assembly GCF_029909795.1 of Paracoccus versutus. Taxonomy (NCBI): domain Bacteria; kingdom Pseudomonadati; phylum Pseudomonadota; class Alphaproteobacteria; order Rhodobacterales; family Paracoccaceae; genus Paracoccus; species Paracoccus versutus. Next base: position 1,013,914 of record NZ_CP038196.1, on the reverse strand, counting down.
ATGCGCTGGCGCTGGCCGCCGCTGAACTCGTGCGGGTAACGGTGCATGGTGGCGGGGTCCAGCCCGACCTCGCGCATGATCGCATCGACCATCTCGCGGCGGTTGCGGCCCGGCTCGATGCCATGCACGCCCAGGCCCTCGGCGATGATCTGCTCGACCGTCATGCGCGGGGACAGGCTGCCATAGGGGTCCTGGAACACGATCTGCATGTCGCGGCGCAAGCCGCGCAGCGCCCGGCCCGGCACGCGGGAGATGTCGCGGCCCATGTAGAGGATCGGCCCGTCGCTGTCGATCAGCCGCATGATCGCCAGCGCCAGCGTGGTCTTGCCGGAACCGGATTCGCCGACGATGCCCAGCGTCTCGCCGGCACGGACCGAGATGGTGGCGCCGTTCACCGCCTTCACATGGCCGACGGTGCGGCGCAGGAAGCCGCGCTGGATCGGGAACCAGACCCGCAGATCCTGCGTCGCCACGACCTGCGGCGCATCGGCGGGGATGGGATCGGCCCTGCCCTTGGGCTCGGCCGCCAGCAGCATCCGGGTATATTCGTGCTGCGGATGGGCGAAGATCTGCTCGACTGGCCCCTGCTCGACGATCTCGCCGCCCTTCATCACGCAGACCCGGTCGGCGATGCGGCGCACCAGGCCCAGGTCGTGGCTGATGAACAGCATCGACAGCCCCTCGGCGGCCTTCAGCTCCGCCAGCAACTCCATGATCTGCGCCTGGATGGTCACGTCCAGCGCCGTCGTCGGCTCGTCGGCGATCAGCAGCTCCGGCCCGTTCGCCAGCGCCATGGCGATCATCACCCGCTGGCGCTGGCCGCCCGACAGCTGGTGCGGGTAATCGGCCAGCCGCGTTTCCGGGTCGCGGATGCCGACGCGGGTCAAAAGCTCGATGATCCGCGCCCGCGCCGCCGCGCCGCGCAGCCCCTGGTGCAGCGCCAGGCTTTCGGCAAGCTGCCGCTCCAGCGTGTGCAGGGGGTTCAGCGAGGTCATCGGCTCCTGGAAGATGAAGCTGATGTCGTTGCCGCGCACCCGGCGCAACTCCGCCTCGGAGGCGCCCAGCAATTCGCGCCCGCCGTAGCGGACCGAGCCCGCGACCTCGGCCGCCTCGCCCAGAAGCCGCACGGTCGACAGCGCCGTGACCGACTTGCCCGAGCCGGATTCGCCGACCAGCGCCACCGTCTCGCCCTTGCCCACGGTGAAGCTGACGCCCTTGACGGCGGGCACCAGTTGCCCGTCCTGCCGGAACCCCACCCGCAGGTCGCTGACTTCCAGAACCGGGGTCATCGGAAGGTCTTTCTTGGGTCGAAGGCGTCGCGCACGCCCTCGAAGATGAACACCAGCAAGGACAGCATGAGGGCGAAGCTGAAGAAGGCGGTGAAGCCCAGCCAGGGCGCCTGCAGGTTCTGCTTGGCCTGCAAGGCCAGCTCGCCCAGCGAGGGGGCCGAACTGGGCAGGCCGTAGCCCAGATAATCCAGCGCGGCCAGCGACGAGATGGTGCCGGTCACGACAAAGGGCAGCATGGTCAGCGTCGCCACCATGGCGTTGGGCAGGATATGGCGGAACATGATGATGCGGTCACTGACCCCAAGCGCGCGCGCGGCGCGGACATATTCGAAGTTGCGCGCGCGCAGGAACTCGGCCCGCACCACGCCGACCAGCGCCGGCCAGCCGAACAGGATCGAGACGAAAACCAGCAGCCAGAAACTTCGCCCCAGGATCGCGAACAGGATGATAATCACGTAAAGCGAAGGGGTTGAGCCCCATATCTCAAGCAATCTCTGGAACACCAGGTCGGTGCGGCCGCCGAAATAGCCCTGCACCGCCCCCGCCGCGATGCCCAGAACCGAGGCGACCACGGTCACGATCAGCGTGAACAGGATCGACAGGCGAAAGCCGTAGATCACCCGCGCCAGCACGTCGCGCGCGGTGTCGTCGGTGCCCAGCCAATGCGCCGCATCGGGCGGGCTGGGGGCGGTGCCGACATTGTTGATGCTGCGGTAGTGATAGGGGATCGGCGGCCACAGCATCCAGCCGCGCTCGACCGCCTCGCCCGCGACCTGGCCGGTTTCGCGCGCCGCGCGCTCGGTCGCCTCGGGGTCGTCCCAGCATTCGGGCCGCCCGCCGGTGCGGATCAGGCATTGCACGCCCGGATCGGTATAGATCGCCTCGGTGCCGAAATCGCCGCCGAAGGCGGTCTCGGGGTAGAAGCGATAGACCGGGAAATGCAGCTCGCCCCGATAGCTGACCAGGATCGGCTTGTCATTGGCGATCAGTTCCGCAAACAGCGAGGCCACGAACAGGATGGTAAAGACCACCAGCGACCAGAAGGCGCGCTTGTTGCGGCGGAAATTGCGCAGCCGGCGGCGGTTCAGCTCGGTCATCGCCATCAGCCGGCCCTCCGCTCGAAGTCGATGCGGGGATCGACCAGCACATACATCAGGTCCGACAGGATGCCGACCAGCAGGCCCAGCAGGCCAAAGACGTAAAGCGTGCCGAAGATCACCGGATAGTCGCGCTGCACCGCCGCCTCGAAGCCCAGCCGGCCCAGCCCGTCGAGCGAGAAGATGGTCTCGATCAGGATCGACGAGCCGAAGAACACGCCCAGGAACATGGACGGGAACCCGGCGATCACGATCAGCATGGCATTACGAAAGACATGGGCGTAAAGCACCCGGCGCTCGGTCAGGCCCTTGGCGCGGGCGGTGATGACATATTGCTTGTTGATCTCGTCCAGGAAGCTGTTCTTGGTCAGCAGCGTCAGCGTGGCGAAGCTGGAGATGGTGGTGGCCAGGACCGGCAGGGTGATGTGCCACAGGTAGTCCTTGACCTTGCCCCAAAGGCTCAGGTCGGCCCAATTGTCCGAGGTCAGCCCGCGCAAGGGAAAGATCTGCCAATAGCTGCCACCCGCGAACAGCACCATCAGCAGGACCGCGAACAGGAAGGCGGGGATGGCATAGCCCACGATGATCGCGCCCGAGGTCCAGGTGTCGAAGGGCGTGCCGTTCCTGACCGCCTTGCGGATGCCCAGCGGGATCGAGATCAGATAGGCGATCAGCGTGGACCACAGCCCCAGCGTGATCGAGACCGGCATCTTTTCCAGCACCAGGTCGATGACCGAGATCGAGCGGAAGAAGCTGGTGCCGAAATCGAAGCGGACGTAATTGCCCAGCATGACCAGGAAACGCTCGGCCGCGCCGATCTTTTCCTTGCTGCAATCGGGGGATTTCAGGTCCGGCTCGCCCTGGTGGTCGGGCGTGCAGGCGATGCGGGCAAAGCCCATCTGCACCTCGAGCTGGTCCAGCAGTTCGGGCGGGATGCCGCGGGCGCCGGCATATTCGGTGTTCTGCGGCGACTCGCCCGCCCCGCCGGTGATGTTGCGCAGCGCATCGCCCTCGCCCTGGACGCGGGCGATGATCTGCTCGATCGGGCCGCCGGGGACGAATTGCGTCAGCGTGAAGTTGACCAGCATGATGCCGATCAGCGTGGGTATGATCAGCAGCAAGCGCCGCAGGATATAGGCTGCCATCCGTCCCCTTGCTCCGCCTTGATCCGCGCCGGCCCCCTGGGCCCTAGCGCAGCGCGCCGGATTGTTTCAGCTTTGCCGCCTTATCCGCGTCATACCACCAGAAATCAAGCTCACCCAGCGCATAGGGCGGCAAGGTCTCGGGATGGGCGAAGATGTCGTAATAGGCGACGGTATGCTCGGCCTTGAACCATTGCGGCACCCAGAAGTGCTGCGCGCGCAGGCTGCGGTCCAGCGCATGGGCCACGGTGATCATCTCATCCTCGCTCTTGGCCTCGATGCCCAGCTGGATCAGCCGGTCCACGGCCGGATTGGCCATGCCCATGGCGTTGAACACGTCGCCCACGTTTTCCGAGCCAAAGGTCTGCTCGGTATCGCCGGTCAGGAAATAGCCCTGGAGCAGCTGATCGGTGACGATGTCGAAGTCGTGGCTGCGGGTCCGCGCGGTCAGCTGCGCATCGTCCACCCGCAGGTTCACCGCGTCGATGCCCACCGCGCGCAGGTTCTGCACGAAGGGGTTGATGACGCGGTCGAAGGTGGCGCTGTCGTTCAGGAACTCGACCCGCAGCACCTCGCCCTTGGCGTTGCGGCGCATGCCGTCGGCGCCCGGCTTCCAGCCCGCCTCGTCCAGAAGCTGCGCCGCGCGGCGCATGTTGCGCCGGTCGAGCTGGGTCTTGCCCGAGACGGGCTGCAGCACCGCATCCTCGGTCAGCACGCCCGGCGGCAGATCCTTGGCCAGGGGCTCGAGCAGCGCCAGCTCGGCCGGCGTGGGCTTGCCCTCGGCCATCAGCGGGCTGTTTTCCCAGGGCGAGTTCACCCGCGCGTAAAGCCCATAGAACAGCGTCTCGTTCGACCATTCGAAGTTGAACATCAGCCCGATGGCCTCGCGCACGCGGATGTCCTGGAACTTGGGCCGGCGCAGGTTGAAGACCCAGCCCTGCCCCGAGGCGATGCTGCCGTCTGGCAGCGCCTCCTTTTTCACCGCGCCGGATTGCACGGCGGGGAAATCATAGCGCGTCGCCCAGTGGATCGAGCTGGCCTCGTTGCGGAAGGTATAGACGCCGGCCTTGAACGCCTCGAAGGCGCTGTCGTAATCGCCGAAATACTCGACGCGGATGCGGTCGAAATTGTGCCGGCCGATGTTGATCGGCAGATCCTTGCCCCAATAGTCGGGATTGCGCCGCAGGGTGATCGAGCGGCCCGCATCGGCCCGATCGAACATGTAAGGCCCCGAGCCGACGAAGGGGATGTTGCTCGACTGCTCGATGTCGCGCTTGTTCTTGCGGAAATCCTCGCGCGAGAAGACGATCTGGCCGCCCACCGACTGGATCACGTCGCGGCGCGGATAATCCGGCCGGAAGATAAACTTGATGGTGCGGTCGTCGATCACCTCGGCCTTGGCAACGATCTTGGAAATGATCGTGCGGTACGAGGACAGGCCCTTGTCGCGCAGGAGTTCAAAGGAAAACAGCACGTCATGCGCGGTCAGCGGCGTGCCGTCCGAGAATTTCGCCTCGGGGCGCAGGTGGAAGATCACCCAGTCGCGGCTTTCGGGATATTCGATGGTCTCGCAGAGCAGGCAATAGGCGGTGCCGATCTCGTCGGCGACGCTTTCCATCAGCGGCTCCAGCATGGCGTTGGAAAGCAGGGCCGCGCGGCCGCGGTGGGTATAGGGGTTGTAGCTGTCGAACCCGCCGCTGAACCATTCCGAAATCTCGCCGCCCTTGGGCGCATCGGGGTTCACATAGCGCAGATGCGGGAAATCCGCGGGCAGCTCGGGCTCGCCGAAGACCGAGATGCCATGGGACACGATGGTCCGGGGTTCCTGCTGCTCCTGCGCCAGGGCCCAGCCGGGCAGAAGCGCCATGAATGCAACCATCGGGGCATGTCGCAGGAAACGCATCGTCATCGGGTCTTGTCGATCCTTGTTCTGGTCTTGCTCGGGCGGCGGCGGGCCGCCGGCGGCAAGGCTAGCAGCCCACGGGCCCGGTTCAACATGCAAATGCGTGATCCGCCGCGCGGGGGCCTTGCCGCGGCAACGAAAAAGGGCGCCCCAAGGGACGCCCCATGCCTGCCGGGTGGGCCGGGCGGCTTACTGCTGGCCTTGCAGATAGGCGATCAGGTTGGCGCGATCCTCGACCTTGGGCAGGCCGGCGAAGGACATCTTGGTGCCCTTGACCACGGCCTTGGGGTTGGCGAGGAACTCTTGCAGCGCCTCGGGCGTCCAGTCGCCGCCATGCGCCTTCATCGGCTCGGAATAGTTGAAGCCGCCGACGCTGGCCACCGCGCGGCCCATGACGCCGTTCAGATGCGGGCCGACGCCGTCGTTGCCGTCCAGCTTGTGGCAGGCCTTGCACTTGCCAAACACTTTTTCGCCCGCGGCGGCATCGGCCGAGGCCAGCACGGTGGCGAAATCAGGCCCCTCCTCGGCAGCCTCGTCATCGGCGCCGCCGGCATCCTCGACCGGGATGGTATAGGCCTGGGCATGTTCCTCGCCCTCGGCGCCGTGGCCCGAGACGCCGACATGAAAGATGCCCGATGCCGCCCAGCTCATCAACAGCAGGAACAGAAGCGAGCCGATCAGCGCACCGGCTGCCTTGGTGACGGTCATGGTATCGAACATGTCTGCGGATCCCCTGGGCTGTCCGTGGATTTGGCCGTATCTACCCGCTTTTGTTCCACCGGTTCAAGGTGTAGTTGTCGCTGGCAAAGCACAAAACCGACCACGAGGCCGGCCCGCCACGGGGGCATGGCCCAGGCCGCCACCCCAAGCCAAGGTGTGATCCATGACCGACGCCCCCACCCAGAACGTGATCGCATTCCAGGGCGAGCCCGGCGCCTACAGCCACCAGGCCTGCCGCTTCTATCGCCCGCAGATGGAGGCGCTGCCCTGCCGCACCTTCGAGGACACGATCGAGGCGGTGCGCGGCGGCAAGGCCGAACTGGCGATGCTGCCGGTCGAGAACTCGACCTATGGCCGGGTCGCCGACATCCACCACCTGCTGCCCGAAACCGGGCTGCACATCATCGACGAGGGCTTCGTGCGGGTGCGCATCAGCCTGCTGGCCGTGCCCGGCACCAAGCTGTCGCAGGTCAGCGACGCGATGAGCCACCCGGTGCTGCTGGGCCAGTGCCGCGGCTTCCTGCGCCGCCACGCCATCCGCGGCATGGTCGGCGCCGACACCGCCGGCTCGGCGCTCGAGGTCGCGCGGCGGGGCGAGCCGTCGCTTGCCGCGCTGGCCGCGCCCCTGGCGGGCGAGATCTACGGGCTCGAGGAGCTCGCCTCGGGGATCGAGGACCGGCAGAACAACACCACCCGCTTCCTGGTCATGGCGCGCCAGCCCGATTTCAGCCGCCGCACCAATGCCCAGGGCGGCACGACGATGATGACCAGCTTCGTGTTCCGGGTGCGCAACATCCCGGCCGCGCTCTACAAGGCGCTTGGCGGCTTTGCCACCAACGGCGTCAACATGACCAAGCTGGAAAGCTACATGGTGGACGGCGTCTTCACCGCCACGCAATTCTATGCAGACATCGAGGGCCACCCCGAGGATCCGCATGTCGCCCGCGCGCTGGAAGAGCTGGACTATTTCACCTCCAGCCTGAACATCCTGGGCGTCTATCCCGCCGATCCGCTGCGCGCCGCGCAATCGCAGGCGGCGGCCGCCGCCCGATAGGCGGGCCGGCCGTCAGGCAGCCTGCGCGCCCGCGGCCAGGTCGGCGATGAACTCGCCGATCCGCCGGGCGAACTTGCGATCCAGCTGCGCCTTGCCCAGCTTGGCGGTCTGCAGCATCAGCCGCGCCTTCATGCTGCGCGGGCGCGCCTCGGTCTCGAAGATCAGCCGCGATTTCGTCCGGGTCAGCGCGACCACGGTCATGCGGATGACCAGGTCAAGCTGGTCGGAGGTGGCGTTGATGACCATCGCCTCGGGCGCGTCCAGCCGCGCCACCTCGGCCGTCACTTCGCGATGGCGCCCGCGCCAGTCGAAGCCGATCAGCCAGCGCATCCCGACCCCAGGGGCGGCCAGGTCGTCCAGACGGCGCACCGTGGCGCCGCGCCGCACCAGCATCCGCTCAATGGCGTGAAAATTTCTGGCCGCACGGAACAAGGCCTCCGCGGCCAGATCGACGTCCCTTCGGGTCGAAAACTTCATGGCTGATCCAGTCAAATCAAAGAAACAACGCGCCGCCGCGGTTCATCCCATGTTGCGCCGGGGCATGCAAGCCGCCGCCTGCGAGCGCTGATCAGCCGCAGGCGTGAAATGCAATCTACAGTTGCATTATGAGCGAATAGTCTGCATTCATGCGGCATGACTTGCATAGGCCCCATCACCAAGCCGCATTTTGGCGCCAAGTCCATGGCAGTTCGCGTCTTGGCGACGACCGACCTGCACATGCATATGCTGGGTTATGACTATTTCGCCGATCGCCCCTCGGGGCGGCTGGGGCTGTCGCGGGCGGCGGCGCTGATCGCCCGCGCACGCCAGACGGCGCGCAATTGCCTGCTGTTCGACAATGGCGACGGGCTGCAGGGCAGCCCGATGGGCGACTACCTGGCCGAGATGGACGACATCGGCACCCGCCAGCCGCATCCGGCCATCGCGGCAATGAACGCGCTTGGCTATGACGCGGCGACCATCGGCAATCATGACTTCAGCTTCGGCCTGGGCTTTCTGCGCCGCACACTCGAGGGCGCCGAGTTTCCCGTCGTCTCGACCAACCTGCGCCCGCTGCGCCCGCTGCCGGTGCAGACCCATGTCCTGCTGACGCGGCAGTTCCGCGACGACCAGGGCCGGCCGCATGCGCTGCGCATCGGCGTGCTGGGCTTTCTGCCGCCGCAGACCGTGGAATGGGAACACGGGCTGAAAGCCGAGATCGCGGTCCAGGACATCCTGCTGGCCGCCCGCACCGGCATCGCGGCCCTGCGCGAACAGGGCGCGGACCTGATCGTGGCGCTGGCCCATAGCGGCATCGGCGCGCTCTCCCCGGCGCCGATGATGGAGAACGCGGCCACCGCGCTGGCCGCCCTGCCCGGCATCGACGTGGTGATCGCGGGCCATACGCATCGGGTGTTTCCCTCGGCCGACCATCCGCAGGGGCCGGGAATCGACGCCCGCCGCGGCACGCTGGCCGGCAAGCCCGCGGTCATGCCCGGCTTCTGGGGCTCGCATCTGGGGGTGATCGACCTGCGGCTGGAACCCCTGGCCCAGGGCTGGCGCATCGCCGACTTCACCTGCCGCGCCGAGCCGGTCGGCGCCGAAGAGGACCATCCCGCCGTCACCGGCCCCGCCCTTTCCGCCCATCGCCAGACCCTGCGGCATTTCAGCCGCCGCATCGGCCGCACCGAACGGCCGCTGAGCAGCTATTTCTCGCTGATCGGCGAGGATCCCGGCCTGCGGTTGGTGGCCATGGCGCAGCGCTGGCACGTGCGGCGCGCCCTGCGCGGCACGCGCTGGCAGGACCTGCCGATCCTGTCGGCGGTTGCGCCGTTTCGCGCCGGCGGCCGCGGCGGGCCGCAGCATTACACCGACGTCCCGGCCGGGCGGCTGACGCTGCGCAACATCGCCGATCTCTACCTGTTCCCGAACCGGATCTGCGCCATCCGCCTGACCGGGGCCGAGCTGCGCGAATGGCTGGAGCGCTCGGCCAGCATGTTCCTGCGCATCGAGCCGGGCAAGCCGGACCAGCCGCTGATCGACCCCGAGTTTCCCAGCTACAATTTCGACATCATCGACGGGCTGGGCTGGCAGATCGACCTGAGCCGCCCGCCGCGCTACGCGCCCGACGGACGGCTGGCCCATCCCGATTCGCACCGCATCTGCGCGCTGACCCACCGCATGCGCCCGGTCGCGCCGGACCAGCCCTTCATCCTGGTGACGAACAGCTACCGGCTGTCGGACAGCGGGCTCTTCGCCTCGGTGGCGGCGGGGCGACCGGTGCTGCTGGACGGCTCCTCCCCCACCCGCGAGGTGCTGCGCCGCTATGTGGCGCAGCGCCGGGTGCTGGCCCCCAATCCCCGCGCGGGCTGGAGCTTTCGCCCCCTGCCCGGCACGTCGGTCCTGTTCAAGACCGGGCCGGCCGCCGCGGGGCACCTGGACGGGCTTTCCACGCCGGTCGAGCCGGCCGGAATCGCCCCCGACGGCTTCCTGCGCCTGCGCCTGCATCTGTAAGCGGCCAAGCCGCTTGCATCCCGCCGCGCGCGCGCCTATCTAGGCGGCGAGAGGTTGGCGCGGGCAGGCGCCTCGCCAACCCGGTCAGGTCCGGAAGGAAGCAGCCGTAACGAGCCCCGCTTGGGTCGCTGTCCAGCCTCTCACCCAGCTTCCCGCGGATCGCCAAGGCCCCCTGCCCGGATGCGGCCGGACAGGGCCCAAGCTATCTGCGGCCGAAAAGCTGGGACAGGTCGTAGGAATCGCGCTCGCCGATATTGCCGGCATCCTTCTCCAGGAATCGCTCGGCCGCCTCGACCCCCGCATCATGCATGCGCTGCAACAGGCCGGGATTCGGCAGCAGCTTGGTCCGGGCGCTCAGCGAATTCATCAGATCCTCGTCCATGATCGCATGCAGCAGCACGTTCTTCATCGGCCGGCCGGTCAGCCGCTCCTCGGCATGCAGCCGCTTGACGAAATTGATCGCGCGCAGTTCGGCCAGGAGCGCCGCGTTGAAGCTGATCTCGTTCACCCGGTCCTGGATCGCGGCCGGGGTCTTGGGGATCGCCTCGCGCAGCATCGGGTTGATGTTGACGATGACGATGTCGCGGGGCAGGTCCGGGCGATACAGCGGGAACAGCGCCGGATTGCCGGAATAGCCGCCGTCCCAATAGGCCTCGCGCCGGCCGGTCAGCGGGTCGTCGATCTCGACGGCGCGGAACAGCTCGGGCAGGCAGGCCGAGGCCAGCACCGTATCGACCGTCACCTCGGCCCCGCCAAAGATCCGCACCAGCCCGGTGCGCACATTGGTCGCGGTGACGAAAAGCACCGGCCCCTCCTCGCGGCCCAGCCGGGGATGCGGCATCTCGCGCAGGATGGCGGCCAGCGGGTTGGTATAGAACGGCCCCGAATCATAGGGGCTGAACACCCGCGTCAGCGATCCCAGCCAGGCCACGGGGGAAAACAGTTCGGTCAGCCGCTGCCAGGCGCGCGGCACCGGGAACATGGAATGCAGCCAGCGCACCACGGAATTGTCGCTGACCTGCCCGACCTGCGACCAGATATGCGCCAGGTTCTGCCGCGCCGCCTCGCGCCCGCGCCGGCCCGGCCCGCAGGACAGGCCGGCCGCCAGCGCCGCCCCGTTGAGCGCCCCGGCCGAGGTGCCGCTGATGCCGCGAATCTCGATGTCCGGCTCGTCCAGCAGCCGGTCCAGCACCCCCCAGGCAAAGGCGCCATGCGCGCCGCCGCCCTGCAAGGCCAGGTTGATCCGCTTGACCGCCATGCCGCCCCCGTCCGCTGCCATCCGCGTCACAGGCTAACCCGGCACCGCGCGACACAAAACCCCGGAACCCACGCCCGGCCTGCACGCTTCTTCGTTCCTCAAATACCCATGCCGCCGTGCCAACGTCGCCCATGCATGGGTATTTGAGGAACAGAGAAAACACTCGCGCAATGCCCCGCGCCCGCGCCGCGCCTGCTTCACCGTTTTCCAGATGCTCGCGCGACCGCGCCACGGGCGCGGCGGATCAGTCCTCGGCCTGCGCCTCGGCCCGCGACTTGCCGGCCACGTCCAGCGCCAGCGTCGCGGCCATGAAGGCGTCCAGGTCGCCGTCCAGCACCCCTTGCGTATCCGAGGTCTCGTGCCCGGTGCGCAGATCCTTCACCATCTGGTAGGGATGCAGCACATAGGAGCGGATCTGGTTGCCCCAGCCGGCATCGCCCTTGGCCTCGTGCTGAGCGTTGATCGCGGCGTTGCGCTTGTCCAGCTCCAGCTGATAAAGCCGCGCCTTCAGCGCCGCCATGGCGTTGGCGCGGTTCTGGTGCTGCGATTTCTCCGAGCTGGTCACGACGATTCCCGTCGGCAGGTGGGTGATGCGCACCGCCGAATCGGTGGTGTTGACATGCTGCCCGCCGGCGCCCGACGAGCGGTAGGTGTCGATCCTGATCTCGTTGTCGGGGATGGTGATCTCGATATTGTCATCCACCACCGGATAGACCCAGACCGAGGAAAACGAGGTATGCCGCCGCGCCGCCGAATCATAGGGCGAGATGCGCACCAGTCGATGCACGCCCGATTCCGACTTCAGCCAGCCATAGGCGTTCGGCCCGGAAATCTTGTAGGCGGCGGAACGGATCCCCGCCTCTTCGCCCGGCGTTTCGGACAGAAGCTCGACATTGTAGCCTTTCTTCTCGGCCCAGCGGACATACATCCGCGCGAGCATGCTGGCCCAGTCGGCGCTTTCCGTGCCGCCGGCCCCGGCATTGATCTCGAGGAAGGTGTCGTTGCCGTCGGCCTCGCCGTTCAGAAGCGCCTCCAGCTCCTTCTGCGCGGCCAGTTCCGCCAGGGATTTCAGCGCGCCCTCGGCATCGGCGACGATCTCGGCATCGCCCTCGGCCTCGCCCAGCTCGATCAGCTCGGCATTGTCCTTGAGCTCGGTGTCGATGCGGCGATAGGTCTCGACCGCATCCGACAGCATCTGCCGGTCGCGCATCAGCTTCTGGGCGCGGGCCGGGTCGGACCAGATGTCGCCGGCCTCGATCATGGCGTTCAGCTCTTCCAGCCGGTGCGGCGCGGTTTCCCAGTCCATGCGCTGGCCGAGCAGTTTCAGCGATTTGCGGATCGCCTCGATGGTGGCTTGGGTTTCGGCGCGCATGGGCACTCTCTGGGTTCGGATTTCGGTCAGGGCAGGACAAATAACGCGGGCGGCGGGCGGCGGCAAGCGCCAGCCCTCAATACAGCCCGCCCGAGGACAGAGTGCCGAAATCGGCCTTCTTCGGGATCACCTTCTTCTTGCCGGTCGAGGTCGTCACCGCCTGCCCGCCGTCGCGCGCCTCGGTGAACAAGGGCAAGGTGCCCGGATCGGCACGGCCGAAGCCGCCGTCGACCAGCATCAGCCCGGTCAGATCCTGGCCGTCGCGGAAATATTCGGCGATGACGTTGTCGCCCTTGGCATCCGGGCCCAGGATCGCGCCGCTGAAGCGGTCGATGTTGACGAAATGCCCGCCCGGCGGAACCTTGAAGGCGGTGCCGCCGAATTCCTTGACCGCCTCTTGCATGAATTCGTTGAAGACCGGCACGCAAAGCGTCCCGCCATAGGCGTTGGCGCCCAGCGTGCGCGGCTGGTCGTAGCCCAGATAGCAGCCGGCGACGATGTTCGAGGTGAAGCCGATGAACCACACGTCCTTGGCATCGTTGGTGGTGCCGGTCTTGCCGGCCACGGGCACCGGCAGGCTGACCCCGCGGCCCGAGCCGCGCTTGACCACGCCCTCGAGCATCGAGGTCAGCTGGTAGGCGGTGATCGCGTCCATCACCCGTTCGCGGTTCGAGCGGATCTCGGGCGCGGCGCCGGCGGGCAGGGTCGGCTGGCCGCAGGTCACGCAGTCGCGGCGGTCGTGGCGATAGATGGTGCGGCCGCGGCGGTCCTGCACGCGGTCGACCAGCGTGGGTTCCACCCGCTCGCCGCCATTGGCGAACATGGCATATGCGGCGACCATCTTGAACAGCGTCGTTTCCTGCGCGCCCAGCGAATTGGCGAGGAAATGGCCGAGATGGTCGTAGACCCCGAATTTCTCGGCATATTTCGCCACCGTGTCCATGCCGATGCCCTGGGCGATGCGGATGGTCATCAGGTTCCTGGACTGCTCGATCCCGGTGCGCATCGGCGTCGGGCCATAGAACTTGCCGCTGGCGTTCTTGGGCGTCCACAGCCCCTGCGGCGTGTTCACGGTGATCGGCTCGTCCACGACGATGGTCGCGGGGTTGAAGCCCGAATCCAGCGCCGCCGCATAGACGAAGGGCTTGAAGCTGGAGCCCGGCTGGCGCTGCGCCTGGGTGGCGCGGTTGAAAACCGAGCTTTGATAGGAAAAGCCGCCCTGCATGGCGATGACGCGGCCGGTGTTCACGTCCATGGCCATGAAGCCGCCCTGCACCTCGGGCACCTGGCGCAGGGTCCAGCGGATGAAGCTGCCGTCGCTGTCGCTGGTCATGCGCCGCACCAGCACCACGTCGCCCAGTTCCAGCAGGTCCGAAGCCACCTTGGCCTTGGGCGCCAGCGTGCCGTCGGCCAGCCGCTTCCTTGCCCATTGCACGTCCTTGGCCGGGATCTGGGCGGTGCCCTCGATCCCCTCGATGCCGATGGTGGCCTCGCTGTCCCCCAGCGCCAGCACCACGGCCGGAAACCAGCCCTCGATGTCGCGGGGCACATCGGCATCGGACAGCGCCGCGCGCCATGCCTGCTCGTCGCCCAGCTGCTCGGCCGGGATCCTGACGCGGGTGCCGCGCCAGACGCCGCGGCCGCGGTCGTATTTCTCGAGCGCCTGCTGCAGCGCATGGGCGGCGACCTGTTGCAGCTTGGGGTCGATGGTCGCCCGGATCGCCAGCCCGCCGCCGAAGAACTCCTCGGCGCCGAATTGCGCCGAAAGCTGGCGGCGGATCTCGTCGGTGAAATAGTCGCGCGGCGGCAATTGCTGCTGGAAGGCGGGGAAATCGCCGTTCTGGACCGAGCGCAGCGGCTGCCTGGCCTCGGCCTCGTAGGTGGCCTGGTCGATATAGCCGTTCTGCCACATCTCGCGCAGGACATAGTCGCGCCGTTCGGTCAGCGCCTCACGGGCGCGGACGGGGTGATAGCGGCCCGGCGCCTTGGGCATGGCGGCCAGGGTCGCCGCCTCATGCGGCGCAAGCTCGGTCAGCGGCTTGTTGAAATAGCTTTGCGCCGCCGCGGCCACGCCGAAGCTGTTCTGTCCCAGGAAGATCTCGTTGAGGTAAAGCTCGAGGATCTGGTCCTTGCTAAGCGTCGATTCCAGCCGGGTGGCCAGGATCAGCTCCTTGATCTTGCGCTCGACGCTGCGGTCGCTGGACAGCAGGAAGTTCTTCATCACCTGCTGGGTGATGGTCGAGGCGCCGCGCAGGTTGCGCCCGCCCGAGCTGATCGCATCCAGCGCCGCCTTGCCCATGCCCATCGGGTCGAAGCCGTGATGGCTGTAGAAATGCTTGTCCTCGGCGCTGATGAAGGCCTGCTTCACCAGGGGCGGGATCTCGTCGATGGGCACGAAGATGCGGCGTTCCTCGGCGAATTCGTCGATCAGCCGCCCTTCTGCGGAATAGATCCGGCTGATGGTCTTGGGCGCGTATTGCGCCAGCTGCTCATGGCTGGGCAGGTCGCGCGAATACATCCAGAACACCGCGCCCACGGTCAGGGCGATGAAGAAGACCGCGGTCACGAGCCAGGAAAAGATCGCACCGATGAAGGACAGCAGGAAGCGCAGCAATGGGCAAGCCTCTGGGGATAACCTGCGCCTCTATAGACAGCGAGGCCGCGCCCGTCAAAGCAACCTTGCGCTACTTGCGCAGCAGGGCGGCGCGGGCGGCATCGTCCTGCGCCCAAAGCCTGATGGCCTGGGCCAGCGCCTGCGCGGTCTGCGCGCGCCACTCGGGGTCGAACAGGTTGGCGCGGTCGCCCGGATCGGTCAGGAAGCCCAGCTCGACCAGGACCGAGGGGATGTCGGGCGATTTCAGCACCGAAAACGCCGCGCCGCGCACCGGCCTGCGGTGCATGGCGATGCCCGCCCGGTTCAGCTCGGACACCGCGAACTTGGCGAAGGCTTCCGAGCGCGGATGCGTCTCGGTCCGCGCCAGGTCCATCAGCACGTCGGCCAGCTGGTCGTCGGTCCCCGACAGGTCCAGCCCGGCCAGCAGGTCGGCGCGGTCGTGGCGCATGGCCAGTTCGCGCGTGGCGCGGTCGTCGGCCTGCGGGTTCCAGACATAGATCGACAGCCCCGCCGCCTCGCCCGCCGGCAGCGCATCGGCATGGAGCGAGATGAACAGGTCCGCCTGCTCGGCGCGGGCAATGGTCATGCGCCGCTCAAGCGGGATGAAGCTGTCGTCCTTGCGGGTGGCGATGACCTCGAAACCGGCGCGGTTCAGGATCTCGGTCAGTTCGCGGGCAAAGCCCAGCATCAGCGCCGCCTCGCTGATCGCGCCGACCTGGGCGCCGGGGTCGTGGCCGCCATGGCCGGGGTCCAGCGCCACGCGCAGGGGCCGGGTGCCGGCGCGGCGCGGCGGCAGCGGCGCCACGGCCGCCGGCTGCGGCAAGTCCCACAGCGCCGAAAGCGCATTGCCGCGGGTGACGAAATCCTCGGGCTTCACCGGCTCCATGCGCAGCTTGACCAGCGCCCCCTGGGCGTCGCCCTCGGCCGGGCTTTGCACCGCCAGCCGCAGCGCATAGGGGCCGGGCAGTTCCATCACCAGCCGCGACCAGCCGGGGCGAAAGCGCCCCCAGCGCAGCGCCGGCACCAGTTCGCGCCCCGGCAGCGCCTCGGCATCGGCGCCGGAAAAGTCGATCTCGCGGAAATCCACCACCAGCCGCGGCGGCCCGTCCAGGAAATAGACCCGATAGGGCACCGGCCGGCTGATCGTCAGCCGCAGCTCCATCGGCCGCGGCTTGCCGCGGTCGCGCCCCTCGGCCACCAACGAGGATTGCGCCAGATCGACCGTCGCCACGGCCGGGCGCGCGCCGTCATCGGCCAGCGCGGGCCAGGCAAGCCAGACCAGCAGGATGGCGCAAAGCCATCTCATCGCGCCGCCATGAAGGCCGCCAGACGGTCGAGCCCCTCGGCGATCTCGGCTGCCCCCGCGGCATAGCTGAAACGCAGGGTCTGCGCGCCGCGATGGGGGTCGAAGTCCAGGCCCGGCGTCACCGCCACCCCGGCCTTTTCCAGGATTTCCGCGGCGAAGGCCAGGCTGTCCGTCGTCAGCTCCGACACGTCGGCATAGATGTAGAAGGCGCCCTCGGGCGGCGCGATGCGCGAAAATCCGATCCTGGGCAGCCGCTCCAGCATCAGCCGGCGGTTCTCGGCATAGACGGCCAGGTTCGCCTCGGCCTCATCGACGCAATCCAGCGCCGCCAACGCCGCGACCTGGCTGGCATGGGGCGGGCAGATGAACATGTTCTGCGCGATCCGCTCGACGGTGCGGATCATGCCGTCGGGCACCACCATCCAGCCCACGCGCCAGCCGGTCATGCTGAAATATTTCGAGAAGCTGTTGATGACGAAGACCTCGTCCGTCACCTCCAGCGCGGAATGGAAGCCCGCGCCATAGTCCAGCCCGTGATAGATCTCGTCCGAGATCACGTTCATGCCCAGCTCTGCCGCGCGCGCGGTCAGTCCCGCCAGCTCCTCGCGCCGCAGCACCGTGCCCGACGGGTTGCCGGGCGAGGCCAGGATCAGCCCCTGCGCATCCGCCGGCAGGTCGCCCGGGCGCGGCTGATAGCGATCCTCGGCCCGCGTCGGGATGCCCACCGGCTCCAGCGACATGGCGCGCAGGATCTGGCGATAGCTGGGATAGCCCGGCTCGCCGAGCGCCACCCGCGCGCCCGCGTCGAAAAGCGCCGAGAAGGCCAGGATGAAGGCGCCCGAGGAACCCGGCGTCACCACCACCCGCGCCGGGTCGAGGTCGAGCCCATACCAGCGCTTGTAAAGCCCGGCGATGCCCTGGCGCAGTTCCGGCAGGCCAAGCGCGACCGTATAGCCCAAGGGCCGGTCCAGCGCCGCCGCCAGCGCCCGGCGCGCGCCTTGGGGCGCCGGGGTCGAGGGCTGGCCGACCTCCATGTGGATGATGCGGCGGCCCTGGGCCTCGGCCTTGCGGGCGGCCTCCATCACATCCATGACGATGAAGGGATCGACCTGCCCGCGGCGGGATTGTCTCATGTCAGCCTGCCTCATGGTTTTGGCCGGGTATCCGCCCTGCGGCCGGCCCGGTCAAGCCCGCGTGATGCCCCGGCCGGGCGCTTGCAACGCCCCGCGCAAGCGGTCAAGTTGCCGGGAACTGGAGAGGATTGCCCGATGAAAGCCCTTGTGACCGCAGCGCTGCTGGCTGCCACCGCCCTGCCCGCCGCGGCCTTCGACCCCGCGAACATGACCGAGGCCGAGAAGGCCGCCTTCGGCGAGGCGGTGCGCGACTACCTGATGGCCAATCCCGACGTGCTGATCGAATCGATCAACGTGCTGGAGGAACGCCGGCTTGCCGACGAGGCCCGCAACGACGAGCTGCTGGTCGAGAACAACCGCGAGGCGATCTTCCAGGACGGCCACAGCTGGGTCGGCGGCAATCCCGAGGGCGACGTGACCCTGGTCGAGTTCGTCGACTACCGCTGCGGCGTCTGCAAGCGGGTCAGCCCGGACGTGGAGAAGCTGATCTCGGCCGATGGCAATATCCGCTGGATCGTCAAGGAATTCCCGATCCTGACCCAGGAAAGCGACATGGCCGCGCGCTTTGCCGTCGCGGTGCAGCAGGAAGCCGGGCCCGACGCCTACAAGAAGGCGCATGACGCGCTGATGGAATCGCGCGGGCCGGTGAACCTGGAAAGCCTGGCCAAGCTGGCCGGAGACCTGGAGCTGGACAGCCAGGCGGTGCTGAACCGGATGAACACCGAGGAGGTCTCGGCCGTGCTGCGCAAGAACCACCAGCTGGCCGAGCAGATGCGGATCATGGGCACCCCCACCTTCATCATCGGCGGCGAGATGCTGCGCGGCATGCCCACCGAAGGGCTGGAGGGCGCGATTGCCCGTGCGCGCGAGGCCAAGGCCGAGGGCTGAGGCTGCGCCGCCTGGGCCGGGTTGCGCGGGCGGCAGGGGTATTTCTGGAACGAAGAAATACGGGGCGGCGCATGGGGCCGCCCTTTGGCTATTCGGCGGCGGATTGCACAGCATGCCCACCCAGGGGCTGGAGGGCGCGATTGCCCGCGCACCGAGGCCAAGGCCGAGGGCTGAGGCTGCGCCGCCTGGGCGGGTTGCGCGGGCGGCATGGGTATTTCTGGAACGAAGAAGCATGGGGCGGCGCATGGGGCCGCCCTTTGGCTATTCGGCGGCGGCGGATTGCGCGGCCTCGATCTCGGCGGCGCGTTTCTCGACCAGCTCGACGATATGGTCGACCATCTGGGCGTTGGTCATCTTGTGGTTCTGCTTGCCGGCCAGATAGACCATGCCCGAGCCGGCGCCGCCGCCGGTGAAGCCGATGTCGGTCATCAGCGCCTCGCCCGGCCCGTTCACCACGCAGCCGATGATCGACAGGCTCATCGGGGTCTTGATGTGTTCGAGGCGCTTTTCCAGGGTCTCGACCGTCTTGATGACGTCGAAGCCCTGGCGCGCGCAGCTGGGGCAGGAGATGATCTGCACGCCGCGGGTGCGCAGGCCAAGCGATTTCAGGACCTCGAAGCCGACCTTGACCTCCTCGACCGGATCGGCGGACAGGCTGACCCGGATCGTGTCGCCGATGCCCATCCACAACAGGTTGCCCAGGCCGATGGCGGATTTCACCGTGCCGGAGACCAGCCCGCCCGCCTCGGTGATGCCCAGGTGGATCGGCGCATCCGTCGCCTCGGCCAGCTGCTGATAGGCGGCAGCGGCAAGGAAGACGTCCGATGCCTTCACGCTGATCTTGAATTCGTGGAAATCATTGTCCTGCAGGATGCGGATATGGTCGAGGCCGGATTCCACCATCGCATCCGGGCATGGCTCGCCGTATTTCTCCAGCAGGTGCTTTTCCAGGCTGCCGGCGTTCACGCCGATGCGGATCGAGCAGCCGTGGTCGCGGGCGGCCTTGATCACCTCGCGCACGCGGGCGGCGTCGCCGATATTGCCGGGGTTGATGCGCAGGCAGGCGGCGCCGGCCTCGGCGGCCTCGATGGCGCGGCGGTAGTGGAAATGGATGTCGGCCACGATCGGCACCGGGCTTTCGCGGCAGATCTCGCGCAGGGCGCGGGTCGAGGCCTCGTCGGGGGTCGAGACGCGGACGATGTCGGCGCCGACGTCGGCGGCGCGGATGATCTGGTCCAGCGTCGCGCGCACGTCCGAGGTGTCGGTATTGGTCATGGTCTGCACGCTGATCGGCGCGTCGCCCCCGACCGGCACGTTGCCGACCATGATCCGGCGCGACTTGCGCCGGTCGATATTGCGCCAGGGGCGGATCGGATTATGCGACATGGCTGGGGCCTTTTCCTGCGCCAGAGGCGGATTCACCCGTCAGAAATAGGCCGATGCGGCCGGACGGGCAAGCCATCCGACCCCGGTCGGGCGCGCGATGCCGCATCCGTGACCCCGCGGCCGGTCAATCCTGCGCGGGGGCCTGGTCCGGCTGCTCGGCCGATGCCAGCGCGACCATCTCGGCCAGCTGCGGATCCTTGCTGAGATCGGCAAAGGCATATTGCGCCGTCAGCGCCGTGGGCGACAGCTCGACATTCTTGACCACCCTGGCGCCGGGCGCCGCCGGGCCATAGGTGCGGCCGTTGACCGCGAAATAGACCGCGCCGGAATTGCCCGCGCGCAGCACCGGCGGCGCTTCCAGCTTGGGCAGGGCGAAACGTTCGCCCGCGTCCATGGTCTTTTCCAGCAGCACCGTGCCGTCGGCCGAGGTGACGCGCACCCAGGCGGGACGGGCGGTCAGGATCTCGATCTCGGGCGCATCGGGGGCGACGGTGCGCACCGCCGCCTGTTCGGGCGGCATCTGCGGGCCATAGACCCGGTCCTGGACCGCGGCGGTGCGGGTTGCGGGCGCGGCGCCTTCCGGCTTGGCCGCCGGCACGTCCAGCCGCGGGTCGATGGCGGCGATGGGCCCGTCGCGGGCGACCAGCACCGGCAGCTCCAGCGCCTGCGGGCGATAGGTGCGGTCCAACCCCTCGGGGCGCGGCAAATTGACCTGGGCCGATTCCACGGTCTCGGGCTCGGCCGCCTCCTGCACCGGGTCCAGCGCGGCGATGACGCCGGGGGCCTGCTCGCCGGGGGTCAGGTTGACCTTCTGCACCTCTTGCAGCACGGCCCAGCCGCCATAGCCCAGCCCGCAGGCCAGCACGACCATGACCAGCAGCGAGCCGATGGCCCGCGGCTCGATCGAGCTCCAGATGCTTTCCTGCCGGGGCAGGAAGATCGGATGCGGATTGGCCAGCGCCTCGGCCGGGTCCGAGGGCCGGCGCTGCGGCTTTGGCCCGGCGGCGGCGGGGGCCATGCCATGCGTCGGCTGGAAGCCCGATTCCTGGCAGAAGCGGCGGAAGGTCCAGTCGGCGTCCATGCCGAGATAGCGGGCATAGGAGCGGACATAGCCCGCGATGAAGCTGGGCGTGTCGAAGGCGGAAATGTCGCAATTCTCGATGGCGGCGACATAGGAGGCGCGAATGCGCAATTCGCGCTGGACATCCAGCAGCGACTTGCCCAGCGTGGCCCGTTCGCCCCGCATCAGATCACCGAGACGAATGTCAGGATCGTCGAAACCGGGCGGCAAGGCCGCCGGCTCCTCATGGCCATTGGACGGGGGATTACCCCTTAGCCCGATCATTGCGCCTGCCCCATTCTTTGCTGCTCGTCCCCGCGAATCGGAAGACTCTCACAACTTGATTAAAGCAAGGTTATCACGGGCGCGAGAGGTCTTCACCCCGAAACCGTCTCAGGCAGCTGAAGTTGAACGGTTCAGTTTGCACTGCGACCAGAGGTTGTCCATGGCCTTCACCAGCTGGTCGATCTGCTTGGGATCATGCACCGGCGAGGGCGTGAAGCGCAGCCGTTCGGTGCCGCGCGGCACGGTCGGGAAGTTGATCGGCTGCACATAGATGCCGAAATCGGCCAGCAGCATGTCCGACAGCGCCTTGCAATGCACCGGGTTGCCGACATGCACCGGCACGATATGGCTGCCATGGTCCATGATCGGCATGCCGAGCCCGCGCAGCCGCATCTTCAGGATGCGGGCGTTCAGTTGTTGCTGGTCGCGCAGCAACTGCCCTTCCGCCGTCTTGAGGAAGGCGATCGAGGCCGCGGCCCCGGCCGCCACCGCCGGCGGCAGCGAGGTGGTGAAGATGAAGCCCGGCGCATAGGAGCGGATTGCGTCCACCATCTTGGCCGAGGCGGCGATATAGCCGCCGAAGACGCCGAACGCCTTGCCCAGCGTGCCGTTGAAGATGTCGATGCGGTGGCTGAGCCCGTCGCGCTCGGCCACGCCGCCGCCGCGGGGGCCATACATGCCGACGGCATGGACCTCGTCCAGATAGGTCAGGGCGTTGAATTCCTCGGCCAGGTCGCAGAGCGCCGCGAGGGGGCCGAAATCGCCATCCATGGAATAGATCGATTCGAAGGCGATCAGCTTGGGCGCCTCGGGATCGTCGGCCTCCAGCAACTCGCGCAGATGCGCGACGTCGTTGTGGCGGAAGATGCGCTTGGCGCCGTCGAACCGCTTGATCCCCTCGATCATCGAGGCGTGGTTCAGCTCGTCGGAATAGATGATGAGGCCGGGAAACAGCTTGCGCAGGGTCGAGAGCGTGGCGTCATTGGCGGTGTAGGCGCTGGAAAAGACCAGCGCGGCCTCTTTCCCGTGCAGGTCGGCCAGTTCCGCCTCGAGCCGCTTGTGATAGACCGTGGTGCCCGAGATGTTGCGCGTGCCGCCGGAACCCGCCCCGGTGGCATCCAGCGCCTCGTGCATCGCCGCCAGCACCACCGGGTGCTGGCCCATGCCCAGGTAGTCGTTGCCGCACCATACGGTGATCTCGGTCTCGGTCCCGTCGGGACGGGTCCAGACCGCCTGCGGATAGGCCCCCTTGCGACGCTCGATGTCGATGAAGGTGCGGTAACGACCCTCTTCGTGCAGCTTGCCGATGGCCTGATCGAGGGCGGCTGAATAGTCCATCACGGATCCCTTGCCTTGCTTGAACTTGCTTGCTTGGGGGATCATGCTGCGATCCCGCGGGTCATACCTTGATACGCATCAAGCCAGAGGAAATACAGCGTTAAAATGTCGCACCCATACCAAGGGGACAGGCATTTTCTCTGATAAAATCAATCAGGAAAGGCGAAGGATGACGGACAATTCCAGAATCGGCGAAGTACTTTCAACGCTGGACGCGGGGCTGCCCCAGGCGCTCGACCGGCTGATGGAATTTCTTCGCATTCCCTCGGTCTCGACCGACCCGGCCTATGCGGCCGAGGTGCGGCGCGCCGCGGAATGGCTTTGCGCCGAGCTGGTCTCGCTGGGCTTCCGGGCCGAGCTGCGCGACACGCCCGGCCATCCGATGGTGGTCGCGCATTCGCCGAAGGGGACGCGGCGGCCGCTGCTGTTCTATGGCCATTACGACGTGCAGCCCGTCGATCCGCTGGAGCTGTGGGAACGCCCGCCCTTCGAGCCGCATATCGAGGACACGCCGCAGGGCAAGGTGATCCGCGGCCGCGGCGCCTCGGACGACAAGGGCCAGTTGATGACCTTCGTCGAGGCGTTCCGCGCCTGGAAGGCGGTGCATGGCAGCCTGCCCTCGGACCTGGTGCTGCTGTTCGAGGGCGAGGAGGAATCCGGCTCGCCCAGCCTGCGCCCCTTCCTGCGCGAGAATGCCGAGGAATTGCGCGCCGGCATCGCCATGATCTGCGACACCGGGCTTTATGCCGACGGCCGCCCGGCCATCACCACCCAGCTGCGCGGGCTTTGCGGCGAGGAGATCGTGATCCGCGCCGCTGACCGCGACCTGCATTCGGGCAGCTTCGGCGGGCTGGCGGCGAACCCGGTCCAGATCCTCGTCAACGCGCTTGCGACGGTCAAGGACGCCGGCGGCCGCGTCGCCCTGCCCGGCTTCTATGACGGCGTCGAGGAGCTGTCCCCGGAACTGCGCGCCGACTGGGCCGCGCTCGGCTTCGACCCGGCCGAGTTCCTGGGGCGCGTCGGGCTGAAGCATCCGGTGGGCGAGACGGGCCGCACCGGGCTGGAGATGGTCTGGAACCGCCCCACCTTCGAGATCAACGGCATCACCGGCGGCTATACCGGCGAGGGCTTCAAGACCGTCCTGCCGGCCGAGGCCCGCGCCAAGGTCAGCTTCCGCCTGACCGGCACCCAGGATCCCGACCGCATCCGCGAGACCTTCCGCGCCCATGTCCGCGCCCATGTCCCCGAGGATTGCACGGTCGAGTTCCACGGCCATGGCGCCAGCCCGGCCAGCCGCATGGACATCTCGGACCCGGCCTTTGCCGCGGCCAAGGCGGCGCTGACGCAGGAATGGGGGCGCGAGGCGGCCTATATCGGCGCCGGCGGCTCGATCCCCATCGCCGGGGATTTCAAGGAGATCCTGGGCATGGATTCCATGCTGATCGGCTTTGCCCGCGACGACGACCGCATCCATTCCCCGAACGAGAAATACGATCTCGACAGCTTTGCCAGGGGCGCGCGCAGCTGGGCGCGCATCCTGGCCGCCCTGGGCTGAAAGCCGCGAGGGGCGGCCCGGCCGGATCGCCCCCTTTCGCACGTAGCGGCAGCGGCGAAAAGCGGCCGTGACCGGGCCCTTGCCTTGCGCCCCTGACCCAGATCAATTCATCCAGGGGAAGGCCATGATAGCGCGCAGGCAGGATTGAGAAGGGACGCGACCGATGACCATGACGGCATTCGTTTCGGCGGTTCTGGCGCTGCTGCTGGCGCCGGGGCCGACGAATACGCTGATGGGGATCGCCGGGGCGCGGCGCGGGCTGGCCAGCGTCGCGCGCCTGCTGCCCGCGGAACTGGCGGGCTATCTGACGACCGTCCTGCCGCTGGCCTTCCTGGGCGCGGGGCTGCTGGAACAGGTGCCGGCCCTGGCCGTCGGGCTGAAACTGGCGGCGGCCGCCTGGATCATGGTCCTGGCGACGGCGCTGTGGCGTGCGCCCGGCGATGAGGGCGAAAGCCGCGGGGTCGGCGCGCGGCGGATCTACGTGACCACCGTCCTGAACCCCAAGGCGCTGATCTTCGGCCTGGTCCTGCTTCCCGCGCCGCAGGATCCGGCCTTCGCGACACGGCTGGGGATGTTCTGCCTGATGGTGATGGGCGCGGCCCTGGCCTGGGGCTGCGCCGGGGCCTTGACGCAGGCGGGAAACGGCGGCGGAAAGCGGCTGCAAGGCGTCCAGCGGCTCGCCTCGGTCTGGCTGGCACTGGTTTCGATCTCGCTGGTCTTCGGCCTGATGCGCGCCTGACGCCGGCAACTTTACCCGACCGGCCTGATGCGCGCCCGACGCGGGCAACTTTTCCCAACGGGGTTTTGCCCCCCCGAGCGCGGCTTTCCCGCCTCTCGGCATGAAAAAGGGCGCCCCTGCGGGCGCCCCGATCATCCCGACGGCCTGCCCTCAGGC
Organism: Paracoccus versutus; assembly: GCF_029909795.1. NCBI lineage: Bacteria > Pseudomonadati > Pseudomonadota > Alphaproteobacteria > Rhodobacterales > Paracoccaceae > Paracoccus > Paracoccus versutus. Next base: position 989,126 of record NZ_CP038196.1, on the reverse strand, counting down.
GGCGCGGGCGGTCAGCACGGTTTCGACCTTCTTCTGCGCGCCGGCCTCGTCCATGCCGGACACGGCGGCGACCTCGCGGGTCAGGCGGTCCAGCGCGGCCTCGTAGAGCTGGCGCTCGGAATAGGATTGCTCGCGCTGGTCGTCGTTGCGATGCAGGTCGCGCACCACCTCGGCGATCGACATCAGGTCGCCCGAGTTGATCTTTTGCTCATATTCCTGGGCACGGCGCGACCACATCGCGCGCTTGACGCGGGCCTTGCCCTTCAGCGTGTCCAGCGCCCGCTCGACCAGGTCCGGGGTCGAGAGGCCGCGCATGCCGATCTCGGTCGCGCGGGCGGTGGGCACGCGCAGGGTCATCTTGTCCTTTTCGAACGAGATCACGAACATTTCGAGGCGCAGTCCCGCCACCTCCTGCTCTTCGATCGAAACGATGCGGCCCACGCCATGGGTGGGGTAGACGACAAAGTCATCGGGGCGGAATTCGGTCTTCTTGGCTTTCGACATTGGGCATCCTTCGCAGTTGCACCGCCACGCGGCACAAAAACCCCCAAGGCGGGACAATCCCCCCTTACGGGCCAACATTGTTGTTCTTGCACTTCTGACCGGGCAGTCGATCAGGACAGGCAGCAGCGCCGGCCAGGCCACAAAAGCAGCCCGACCGGCGCGAGATGGCTGCACCATAGCACAAAAATCGCGCCGGTTCAAAGGTTCCCTGAAAAGCGGCACCGGCCCCGTTTGACGAAAGAAAATCGTTCAGACTCAATACCAGGGAACGCTTCACCGAACAGAGCCGATGCATGGCCAGGGCGAATCGACGCCCTCGCCACGGATGCGATCTAGCGGTTGTGGCCCCGTCTCGCCAAGCGATGCGACAGTCAAATCCGACATATGATGCAGGATCGGCACAGTCGTTAGCATTTCAAACGAAATCGGCCCCGCGAACGGGACCGGAGGTCTCAATCCCCCTCGCCGGGCGCTTCCGAGAAATATTTCTCCAGCTTGCCGGGCATGCCGTCCATCTCCTGATAGCCGGGCATCGGATCCTTCTTGCGGGTGATCACCGGCCAGGATTCGGCATATTTGCGATTGAACTCGACCCATGTCTCCATGTCGGGCTCGGTATCGGGGCGAATCGCATCGGCCGGGCATTCCGGTTCGCAGACGCCGCAGTCGATGCATTCGTCGGGATGGATGACCAGCGTGTTCTCGCCTTCATAAAAACAGTCCACGGGGCACACCTCGACGCAGTCGGTGTATTTGCACATGATGCAGTTTTCGGTGACGACATAGGTCATGGCGAGATATTCCTGTTTCCTGATCGGCTAGTTACGCCCGCCGCAGCCATCAATCAAGGCCACCGCCGGCGAAAAGACGAGGATAGGGCCGAGCCCCGGCCGGGATGGGATGGCGTTCTGTCGCAGGGGCGCGGGCAGGAACCCGGTTCCTTGTCCGGCTGACCGGAGTCCTTCGCCAGCCTAGAGTTCCTCGTAAAGCGTGGCCGCCTCGGTGGCCGGGCCGCGGCGTTCGCCCAGAAGCACGATCCGCAGCACCCTGACCCGGCCATGGGCCGAAACGGTGACGGTATCGCCGCCCCGCACCACCTGCGCCGGCTTGCTGCAGGGCTGGCCGTTCAGCCGGATGCCCCCGGCGCCGATCGCATCGGCGGCCAGGGTGCGGGTCTTGAACAGCCGCGCGTGATGCAGCCAGCGGTCGAGCCTGATGCTTTCGCCGCCTTCCCCTCTCACGTCTTGTTCTTGAGCGCGGCGAGAACGGCGAAGGGGCTGTCCGGGTCGGCCTGTTTCTCGGCGCGCGGCGGGCGGGCCTCGAAGCTCTTGGGACCGTCATGGCGCGGCTTGCCCTTGGGCTTGCCCTTCGGGCCGCGGTCGGGCCGGTCGCCGCGTTCGCCGCGCGGCTTGCCTTCGAAGGGCTTGCCGTCGCGCCGATTCTCCTGCCCCGCCTCGCGTTCGCGGCGCGGGCCGCGCTCGCCCTGCGGGCGGCCCTGACCCTGCCCTTGGCCTTGGCCCTGACCCTGGCGCTCGCCGCGCTCGGGCCGGCGATGGCCGCCGCGGGGGCGCGGAGCCCAGGTGAAGCTGTAGAACACCTCGGTCTCGGGCGCCGCTTCGCCAGGTTCGGCGCCGGCTTCGGCCGCAACGACCTCGGCCTCCGCCTCGGCGGCCTTGCGGGCAGCCTGCTCGGCCTCCCATTTGGCGCGGGTCTCGGCGGCAAGCACGCTTTCCTCCTCGGTCAGCGGATGCTCGTGGTCGGCCTCTTGCGGCGCGGGCTCGGCGGCGGGCGCCGCCTCGGCGCGGGCCTTGGGGCGCTCGCCCCGCTCGGCGCGATAGCCCAGGCCCTGCATCAGCCCGGCGAACTGCTCCAGCGTCATGCCGGTGATCGACAGCATGTCGGGCGTCGCCTCGAAGCCGCCGCGGCTGTCCTGGCCGCGCAGCATGTCGGCCAGCCGCTCGAGCATGTCGATGCGAATCGCCCGCTCGCCCGCCGGGTGATAGCCCGACAGCGTGTAATAGCCCTTGGGCACGTCGGGCAGGTTGGGGATCGTCACCAGGCCGGGCGGCGGGCTTTCGGGGAATTCCGACAGGCCCTGGTCCAGCCCCCAAAGCACCAGCCGCAGCCGGGTCGGCGCCGGCTTCAGCAGCGCCGGCTGGAAGATGGTGAACTGGCCGAAGCGCACGCCATGCTTGCGCAGAAGGCCGCGCGCGTCCTGGTCCAGTTCCTTGACCTCGGTCGCCACGCCCTCGCGCGGCAGCACACCCAGCGCCTCGACCAGGCGGAAGGCGAAGCCGCGGGCCAGCCCGGCCAGCGTCTCGTCGTTCCTGAGCGCCAGCAGCGGCTCGAACAGGGTGGCGATCTTGCGGTCGATGAAATGCTGCAGGCGACGGCGCACCTTCTCGGCAATCTCGGGGCCCGCCTCCTCGTCGACGAAGGCCTCGACGCCGGGTTTCAGCGCCTCGGCGCCCTTGACCAGCTTGCCCACCGCCGAGCTGCCCCACATCAGGCCGCCCTGCTCGGTGAAGTCCAGCTCGGTATCCGGCGCGTTGTAGAAGCGGTCGGCGCGCAGATGGAACTCGGGGCGCAGCGCCTCATAGGCGGCGCGTTGCAGCATCCGCGCCTCGTCCCCGGTTGCGCTCGGATCGGCGTGGAAGCGGAAGCCTTCCAGACGGCCGGCGAATTCGCCCTCGACCGTCACTTCGCCCTTGTCATTCACCTCGGCCAAAAGGCTCTCCTTCTGTTTGAGCCGGCGCAGCAGCACGGAAGTGCGCCGGTCCACGAATCTTTGCGTCAGAGCCGCGTGCAACGCGTCCGACAACCGATCTTCTACCGCGCGCGTCTCGGCACGCCAATGACTTTCGTCCGACACCCAGCCGGATCGTTGGGCAACATAGGTCCAGGTGCGTATATATGCCAATCGTTTCGACAATGTGTCGATGTCGCCCTGAATCCGGTCAATGCGGCGGATCTGCCCCTCCAGCCAGTCGCCGGGCACCTTGCCGTCGCGCAGAAAGCCGAAGATCCGCGCCAGCAGCGTCGAATGCTCGGCCGCCGAGATCGAGCGGAAATCCGGGATCCGGCAGACGTCCCAGAGCAGCCGCACCTCGCGCGGATGCGTCACCTGGTCGCGGATCTCGGGCATCGCCGACAGCGCCTTGAGCGCGCGGATGTCGTCCGCCTCGCGCCCGCGCACCAGCCATTCCGATTGCGGCTGCGTCTCGAGGCTTTGCAAGAGCCGCTCGACCGTGCCGAATTCCAGCGCGGCATTGCGCCACATCAGCCGGCCGATCGGTTGAAAGCGGTGGTTCTCGATCGCCTCGATCAGCCCCTCGTCCAGCGGCGCGGCATCGCCGGTGACGCCGAAGCTGCCCGGCTCGGTATGCCGCCCCGCCCGGCCGGCGATCTGGCCCAGCTCATGCGGGAACAGCGGGCGATAGCGGCGGCCGTCGAATTTCTCGGTGGCGGAAAAGGCGATGTGGCGGATGTCGAGGTTCAGCCCCATGCCGATGGCGTCGGTGGCGACCAGGTAATCGACCTCGCCCGCCTGATACATGGCGACCTGCGCGTTGCGGGTGCGCGGGCTCAGCGCCCCCATGACCACGGCGCAGCCGCCCTTCTGGCGGCGGATCAGCTCGGCCGTGGCATAGACCTCCTCGACCGAGAAGCAGACGATGGCCGAGCGCGCCGGCATCCGGCTGATCTTTTTCGAGCCGGCCCATGACAGGGCCGAGAACCGCTCGCGCCGCATGAACTGCGCCTGCGGCACCAGCGCGGCGATGGCCGGGCGCATGGTGTCGCTGCCCAGCAGCAGCGTCTCATGCAGCCCGCGCATGTTGAGCAGCCGGTCGGTGAAGACATGGCCGCGCTCGGGGTCGGCGCAAAGCTGGATCTCGTCAATGGCGACGAAATCGGCGCCGACCTCGGGCATGGCCTCGGTGGTGGCGACCCAGTATTGCACGCGCTCGGGCACGATCCGCTCCTCGCCCGTGACCAGCGCCACGACCGAGGGGCCGCGCGCCTTGACGATGCGGTCATAGACCTCGCGCGCCAGCAGGCGCAGCGGCAGGCCGATGACCCCGGTGCGATGCGCCAGCATCCGGTCGATGGCATAATGCGTCTTGCCGGTATTGGTCGGGCCAAGGACGGCCGTGACCCGCGATCTGTCACTCATCAGGCGTCGGTGCCCTGCAATTTGCGTTCGAGGCGCTGGACGGCATCCTGCGCCTCCTGTTGATGGGGGTGGATCTTCAGGCTCTGGCGAAAGGCCTCCAGCGCGTCCCGGTCGTCGCCCAGTTCCTCGAGGATGGTGCCCAGCTGGGTCAGGGCGCCGAAATGGCGCGGCTCGAGCCGCAGCACCTGCCCCAGATCGGCGATGGCCGGGCCGAAATCCCCGTCCAGATAGAAGGCGACCGAACGCAGGTACCAGCCCGCCGCGAAATCCGGCGCATGGTCGGTCAGCGCGGTCAGGTGGCCGATGGCGGTGACGGTGTCGCCCGTGTCCAGCGCCGCCTCGCCCCGCTTGTAGAGCAGGTCCATCGCCGCCGAGCCGGAGCGCGACCAGATGCGCAGGATGTCGGTCTCGGCCCGCGCCCAGGTCTCGCCGCCCGGCTGGGCCAGTTCGGCAAACAGCAGGTCCAGGTCCTCGCGCTCGCGCAGCCGCGCCTCGGCGGTCGGCTCGGAGGGGGCCGCGGGTTCGGAAAGCGGGCTTTCGGGCAGCGCCTCGCCTTCGTCTTCGGGCGGACCCTCCTCGTCCTCGGGAATATCGTCCTGCGGCGGTGCGTCCTGCACCGGCATCGCATGGGGCAAGGGGCCCCCGTCCTGCCGCGCATGGCCGGGGCCGGCCGCCGCCAGCCCCAGGAAAAGCGCTGCCGCAACGGCAAGATGGAAATGGGGGACTGGCAAAAGCATATTCCCCATGTAACTTTCCCCATCGTCTAATTCCAGACACGAGAACAGGAGATCCCAGAATGAGCAAAGTCATCGAGGCAGCCGTGGCCGCGCTGGACGAAAAGGCCAAGGGCTTCGACGGCACCGCCAAATTCGTCATCGAGGGCGAGGGGGCGGTCTATATCGACGCCGACGGCGCCCGTGCCGCCGACGACGAGGCCGAGGTGACGCTGACCGCCAGCCGCGAGACCTTCGAGGGCCTGCTGTCGGGCGACGTGAACCCGACCACTGCCTTCATGACCGGCAAGCTGCGGGTCGACGGCTCGATGGGCACGGCGATGAAGCTGGGCGCGCTGCTGTCCTGAAGCGATGAAGCCCGCGCCCTTCAACACGCTGCCCGGCGACCCCCTGCCCCTGGCCCGCGCCTTCTGGCTGCGGGCCGAGGACGGGGTGCGCCTGCGGGCGGCGCATTGGGCCGCGGGCGGCGCCTCGGGCACGGTGCTGCTGTTTCCGGGCCGCACCGAATACCTGGAGAAATACGCCGAGGTCGCGGCCGACCTGAACGCCGCCGGGCTGGACGTGCTGGCGCTGGACTGGCGCGGACAGGGCATGTCCGACCGCCTGCAGGACAATGTCCGGCCCGGCCATATCGGCGATTTCGCCGATTACCAGCGCGACGTGGTCGAACTGGTGGTCGCGGCGCAGGAACTGGACCTGCCGCGGCCCTGGCACCTGCTGGCGCATTCCATGGGCGGCACCATCGGCCTTGCCGCGCTCGACTCGGGCCTGCCGGTGCAAGGCGCGGCGTTCTCGGCGCCGATGTGGGGCATCAACCTGCGCGGCGTGCCCGAGGCGCTGGCGCTGGCGTTTGCCACCACGCTGGGCCGGCTGGGCCGCGGCGGCCACCCCGCGCCGCGCACGGGGGGCGAGAACAGCTTCGTGCTGATGGACCCGTTCCACGACAACCTGCTGACCCATGACGGCCGGCGCTGGGGCCGACTGGTGGCCGAGGCCGCGGCCTGGCCCGACATCTCGGTCGGCGGTGCCAGCAACGACTGGCTGCGCGCGGCGCTTCTGGAATGCCGGCGCCTGGCCGCCCTGCCCCCGCCCGCGCTGCCGGCGCTGATCGCGCTGGGGGATCGCGAGCGGGTCGTCTCGCCCCAGGCCATCCGCAGCCGCGCCGCCGCCTGGCCCGGCGCCCGGCTGCTGGACCTGGCCGATTGCCGGCACGAGCCGATGATGGAACGCGACCCCGTCCGCAGCCGCTTCCTGGACGCCGCCATCGCCCATTTCGGCGCCGCCGCCGCATCCTGAACCGCATCCTGCGCCCCCGCCCTGCACATCGCATGGCTTGCAGCCCGGCGGTTCAGAGGTCACATGTTGACCATACGAAAGGAGCGATCATGACGATTTCTGCCCGCAGCCCCCTGGACCGCGTCCTGCCGCGAGACGAGAATGCCTTGCCTGTCCCGGCCAAAACCCCCGATCTGGGCGCGCTGCCGGAATGGAATTTGGGCGATCTCTACCCCGCGCCCGATTCGCCGGAACTGGCCCGCGACGTCGAGGCGGTCGAGCGGGCCTGCTGCATCTTCGCCCGCGACTACGACGGCAAGCTGGTCTCGCTCGACGCCGGCAAGATGCTGGAATGCATCGAGCGCTACCAGGAGATCGACATCCTGGCCGGGCGGGTCATGTCCTATGCCGGGCTGCGCTATTACCAGAACACCACCGATTCGGCCCGCGCCAAGCAGATGGGCGACCTTCAGGACCGCATCACCGCGGCAACGACCAAGCTCGTGTTCTTCAGCCTGGAGTTCAACCGCATCCCCGACGCGCGCTACGAGGAAATCTTCGCCGCGCCGAACGGTCCCGCCCGCTACAAGCCGGTCTTCGACCGCATGCGCGCGATGCGCCCCTATCAGCTCTCGAACGAGCTGGAACGCTTCCTGCACGACAATTCGGTGGTCGGCGCCGCCGCCTGGAACCGGCTCTTCGACGAGACCACGGCCGGCCTGACCTTCGCCGTCGAGGGCGAGGACGAGGAACTGGGGCTGGAGGCGACGCTGAACCTGCTGACCGACCACGACCGCGCCCGGCGCGAGGCCGGCGCCCGCGCCCTGGCCGAGGTCTTCGGCAGGAACGTCAAGCTCTTCGCCCGCATCCACAACACGCTCGCCAAGGAAAAGGCCATCGAGGACAAGTGGCGCAAGATGCCGACGCCGCAGACGGCGCGGCACCTGTCGAACCATGTCGAACCCGAGGTGGTCGAGGCGCTGAAGAACGCCGTCACCGCCGCCTATCCGCGCCTGTCGCATCGCTACTACCGGCTCAAGGCGCGCTGGCTGGGGCTCGACAAGCTCGAGGTCTGGGACCGCAACGCGCCGCTGCCCAGCGAAAGCCCGCGCCTGATCCCCTGGGCCGAGGCGCAGGCGACGGTGCTGGACGCCTATGCCGGCTTCTCGCCGAGGCTGGCGGAACTGGCGCAGCCCTTCTTCGAGCAGGGCTGGATCGACGCGGCGGTGAAGCCCGGCAAGGCACCGGGCGCCTTCGCCCATCCGACCGTGACCACCGTCCATCCCTATGTGCTGCTGAACTATCTGGGCAAGCCGCGCGACGTGATGACCCTGGCGCATGAGCTGGGCCACGGCGTCCACCAGCGGCTGGCGGCGGCGCAGGGAGAACTGCTGGCCGCGACCCCGCTGACCCTGGCCGAAACGGCCAGCGTCTTCGGCGAAATGCTGACCTTCCGCGCGCTCCTGGCCCGGACCGGGGACAAGGCGCAGCGCAAGGCGCTGCTGGCCGGCAAGGTCGAGGACATGATCAACACGGTGGTGCGCCAGATCGCCTTCTACGACTTCGAATGCAAGCTGCACGCCGCACGCGCGCGGGGCGAGCTGACGCCGGACGACATCAACGCGCTGTGGATGTCGGTGCAGGCGGAAAGCCTGGGCGATGCCTTCGAATTCATGCCGGGCTACGAGACCTTCTGGACCTATGTGCCGCATTTCGTGCATTCGCCCTTCTACGTCTATGCCTATGCCTTCGGCGACGGGCTGGTGAACGCGCTTTACGCCGCCTACGAGGACGGGCTGCCCGAGTTCCAGGCGAAATATTTCGACATGCTGGCGGCGGGCGGCTCGCGCCATCACAAGGAATTGCTGGCGCCTTTCGGCCTCGACGCCTCAGACCCGGCCTTCTGGGACAAGGGCCTGTCGATGATCGAGGGCTTCATCGAGGAACTCGAGGCCATGGAGGACTGAACCCTCGCCGCCGGGGGCGCTTCGCCCCCCGGACCCCCAGAGGATATTTGGACACGAAAGAACAGCAGGGCCTCTTCCGCCGTTCTTCCGTGTCGAAATATCCCGGGGGAATCCCGAAGGGATGGGGGCAGAGCCCCCTCTTCCTGCCGGCCGTTGCCGGGCAGTTTTTCGTCGCCTGCGGCATGGGCCCGTCCTATGCTGCCGGGAAACCGAAAAAGGGGACGGCATGATCCGCATGATCCGACGCACCATCCTTTGGCTTCTGGGCCTGGCGGCCCTGGCCGCCGTCGTGGTGGCGATCTGGGGGCCGGGATTCGTCGAGCGCCGCCTGAACCCGGTTTCCGGGCCCGCCGAGGGCTGGCCGGTCTCGCCCCAGGCCGAGGCGCTGCACCAGCGGCTGATGATCGGCGACTGGCATTCGGATGCGCTGCTCTGGGACCGCGACCTGCTGGGGCGTGCCGGGCGCGGCCATACCGACATCCCCCGGCTGGCCGAGGGCAATGTCGCGGTGCAGGTCTTCACCACCGTCACCAAGAGCCCGCGCGGCCAGAACTATGGTCGCAACTCGGCCGAGGCGCCGGACAACATCACCCCGCTCTTCATCGGCCAGCTGCGCCCGCTGCCGAGCTGGTTCAGCCTCAAGGAGCGCGCGCTGGTCCAGGCCGCCGCCCTGCGCCGCGCCGCCGAGCGCGCGCCCGACCAGCTCATGCTGATCCGCTCGGCCGAGGATCTGCAGACCCTGCTGGAGGCGCGGCAGAACGGCGCGAAGACGGTCGGCGCCATCCTGGGCTCGGAAGGGGCGCATCCGCTGGAGGGGCAGATCGGCAACCTCCAGGTGCTTTACGGCGCCGGTTTCCGCCTGCTGGGCCTGACGCATTTCTTCGACAACGAGCTTGGCGGCAGCCTGCATGGCGAAGGCGGCAGCGGCGCCGGGCTCAGCCCCTTCGGCCGGCAGGTGGTCGAGGAGATGATGGCCAAGCGCATGATCATCGACCTGGCCCATGCCAGCCCGCAGATGGTGCGCGACGTTCTGGCCACTCCCGGCACCCGGCCGATCCTGTCCCATACCGGCATCCACGGCCATTGCCCCAGTCCGCGCAACCTCGACGACGCGCTGCTGAAGGCCATCGCCGGCAAGGGCGGGCTGATCGGCATCGGCTATTGGGCCGATGTCGTCTGCGGCAAGACCCCGGCCGACATCGCCACCGGCATCCAGGCCGCCATCGCGCTGGTGGGCGAGGATCACGTCTCGCTCGGCTCGGATTACGACGGTTCGGTCGATGCACCCTTCGATGCCTCGCATCTGGCCGCGCTGACCCAGGCGCTGCTGGATGCCGGGCTGAGCGACCAGCAGATCGCCAAGGTCATGGGCGGCAACATGATGCGCTATCTTGCCCAGATGCTCTGAACCCGCCTAAGCTGCCACCGCATCAAGGAGAGGCCCATGCTGACCGTCTATGGCGTCACCCGCTCGCGCGCATCGCGCATCATCTGGCTGTGTCATGAATTGGGCCTGCCCTTCAAGCAGGTGCCGGTGATCCAGGCCTATCGCCTGCCCGATCCCGATGCATCCGACGCGCCGCTGAACACGCATTCGCCGGATTTCCTGAAGCTCTCGCCCGCAGGCGCCATCCCGGTGATCCAGGACGGCGACCTGGTGCTGTCGGAATCGCTGGCCTGCACGCTGCATCTGGCGCGCAAATACGGCCAGCCCTTCGGCCCCGCCGATGCGATCGAGGACGCGCTGATGCTGCAATGGAGCTTCTACGCCGCCACCGCCATCGAACAGGACGCGCTGGTCATCCTGTTCAACCACGGCAAGGGCCAGGCCCAGCCCGGCGCGGCCCAGGCCACCGTGGCCCATGCCGCCGAGCGGCTGGTCCGCCCCCTGCGCGTGCTGGAGGATCACCTTGCCCGGCATGGCCACCTGGTCGGAGGCCGCTTCACCGTGGCCGACCTGAACCTGGCCGAGATCCTGCGCTATGCCCAGGGCTATGGCGAGCTGATGGAGCAATTCCCGGCCGTCACCGCCTGGCTTGACGATTGCCAGGCCCGTCCTGCCTTTCGCAAGATGTGGCAGGAACGGCTGGCGGAACCGGAGTAGACGGGGCGCGATCCGGCAGGCGCGGGCTTTCGGCGACACGCTTGAGCCAGGGGCGGGCGGGCCTGTTCTGCCCTTGGCCCCGCGCCCGTCCCGGCTGGCAAAGAACGGCCCCCTTGGGCATCGCAAGCCCCTGCGCTCCTTGGTCTTTAGCAGGCTGCTGAAAAAGTCCTTGCGACAGGACAGCGCGGGCAGGGAACCGGAAAATCCGCTTCAAATTTGCCGAAAACACCCCATTTTCGGGCCGATATCAGCTGGATCCAGAACGATTTCCGCTGCGTCGCCCTCTCAAAATCCTTTTTCAGCGGCCTGTTAGGCGGAACGGCCGTCTCGTCCACCCCAGCTTGCGACTGGCGTGCTGCGACACCGCACCAGCCGCCGGGGTTTTCCCGGCCTGCGGCCTGGGTCCCTGACAGCCAGAAGGCCGGAACCGGTCGGGTTCCGGCGCTTGATTCTCGCAAGAGGACCGCCCGCCGGGTTCCCTCGCCTGCCTGTTCAACACGAGGGCCGGCGAAGCAGAGGATCTCGCCCGCTCGCGGCCATGCCGGTTTCAGGAAATGCCCGCGGCCGGCACGGCCGCGCGGGCGATCACCCCAGGGGCGGACCCGCCACAGGCGGCGTCCGCCGTTGGTCGGGGTGCAGCGATGCGCCCAGGATATGCTCGGCCGAATGGATCACATGGCTGGCATGGCCGACGATCAGCGGATCGGGCGGCGCCGCGATGGCCGCATCCTTGTCGGGATAGTCCAGCGTCGACAGGAAATGCCGCATGCAGTTCAACCGCGCCCGCTTCTTGTCGTTCGACTTGACGATGGTCCAGGGCGCATCGGCGGTGTCGGTATAGAAGAACATCGCCTCCTTCGCCTCGGTGTAATCCTCCCATTTGTCGAGGCTGGCGAGGTCGATGGGCGAAAGCTTCCAGCGCTTCAGCGGATCGGTCTCGCGCGCCTCGAAGCGCGCCCGCTGCTCGTCGCGGGTGACCGAGAACCAGTATTTGTAAAGCCGAATGCCCGAGCGGACCAGCATGCGCTCGAATTCCGGGGCCTGGCGCATGAATTCCAGGTATTCCACCGGCGAGCAGAAACCCATGACCCGCTCGACCCCGGCGCGGTTGTACCAGCTGCGGTCGTAGAACACCATCTCGCCCGCGGTCGGCAGGTGGCGGATGTAGCGTTGGAAGAACCATTGCCCGCGCTCGATCTCGGAGGGCTTGTTCAGCGCCACCACCCGCGCGAAACGCGGGTTCAGGTGTTCCATGAAGCGCTTGATCGTGCCGCCCTTGCCGGCGGCGTCGCGGCCCTCGAACAGGATGACGAATTTCTGTCCCGTCTCCTGCGCCCAGATCTGCGCCTTCAGCAACTCGGCCTGCAGCCGGGCCTTTTCCCGCTCATAGGCGACGCGCCCCATGCGGCGCGGATAGGGATAGCGTCCGGTTTCGAAGGCCAGCCGGATCGCATCCGGGTCGAGGCTGGGAAAGCTTTTCGGCCCCCTGGGCTCCGCATCGGCCGAGGGCACGATGGCGGGGGTGGCCGATGGCTCTGCCGTCCCCGCCCCGGTCCCGGCGCACTCGCTAACCGGCGGCATGACCAGGGACTCACTCGAAACCGGATGACCTTCCATATGCCCTGACCATACTGCAACTCGATACTCCATAGGATATGGCACGGCGCGCGGCGGCACACTTTGATCCTGGTCAACAAAACCCGGTCCGGGTCATGAAAGCGACGCAAATCCGTCATGATCCCCCTCCCATCCCTTGCGGTCGGCGGCGGGCGATCCACTTTCCCTTGCCCCCGGCCCGCCGGGCATGAGATAACCCCGCCCCAGAAGAACAAGACGAGCAGGTGCCATGGCTGACGATCTCTTCCCCGCCGCGGATAAGGCTTCCGAAAGCTATTCGGCATCCTCGATCGAGGTGCTGGAGGGGCTGGAGCCGGTGCGCAAGCGACCCGGCATGTATATCGGCGGCACCGACGAGCGCGCGCTGCATCACCTGGTCGCCGAGATCCTCGACAACTCGATGGACGAGGCGGTGGCGGGCCATGCCAGCCGCATCGAGGTCGAGCTGCTGGCCGATTTCAGCGTGGTGATCCGCGACAACGGCCGCGGCATCCCCATCGACCCGCATCCGAAATTCCCCGGCAAGTCGGCGCTGGAGGTGATCCTCTGCACGCTGCACGCCGGCGGCAAGTTCTCGGGCGACGCCTACCAGACCTCGGGCGGGCTGCACGGCGTCGGCGCCTCGGTGGTCAATGCGCTTTCCGACAGCATGGTGGTGCAGGTCGCCCGCAACCGCGAGCTTTACGAGCAGCGCTTCTCGCGCGGCCTGCCGCTGGCCCCGGTCGAGAAGGTCGGCGCCGCCCCGAACCGGCGCGGCACCACCGTCACCTTCCACGCCGACGAGCAGATCTTCGGCCATCACCGCTTCAAGCCGGCGCGGCTGCTGCGCATGGTCAAGTCCAAGGCCTATCTGTTCTCGGGCGTCGAGATCCGCTGGAAGTCCGAGATCGACGACGGCGAAACGCCGCTGGAAGCCACGTTCCACTTTCCGGGCGGGCTTGCCGATTACCTGGGCGAGGTGCTGGGCAATGCCTCGACCTATGCCGACCGCCCCTTTGCCGGCAGCGTCGATTTCAAGGAAAAGTTCAACACGCCGGGCAAGGTGGACTGGGCGATCAACTGGACGCCGTCGCGCGACGGCTTCATCCAGTCCTATTGCAACACCGTGCCCACGCCCGAGGGCGGCACCCATGAGGCCGGCTTCTGGTCGGCGATCCTGCGCGGCATCCGCGCCTATGGCGAGCGGGTGAGCAACAAGAAGGCGGCGCAGATCACCCGCGACGACCTGCTGGCGGGCGGCTGCGCGCTGGTCTCCTGCTTCATCCGCGAGCCGGAATTCGTCGGCCAGACCAAGGACCGGCTGGCCACCACCGAGGCGCAGCGCCTGGTCGAAGGCGCGGTGCGCGACCATTTCGACAACTGGCTGGCGGCGGATACCAAATCGGCCGGCGCCATCCTGGACTTCCTGGTGCTGCGCGCCGAGGAGCGGCTGCGGCGCCGGCAGGAAAAGGAAACCGCCCGCAAGTCGGCCACGAAAAAGCTGCGCCTGCCCGGCAAGCTGGTCGATTGCTCGGCCACCAACCGCGAGGGCACCGAGCTTTTCATCGTCGAGGGCGATTCGGCGGGCGGCAGCGCCAAGATGGCGCGCGAACGCACCACCCAGGCGCTGCTGCCCTTGCGCGGCAAGATCCTGAACGTGCTGGGCGCGGCCTCGTCCAAGCTGGGCTCGAACCAGGAGATCGCCGATCTCTGCCAGGCGCTGGGGGTCGGCATGGGCTCACGCTTCAACGTCGACGACCTGCGCTATGACAAGGTCATCATCATGACGGATGCCGATGTGGACGGCGCCCATATCGCCAGCCTGCTGATGACCTTCTTCTTCACCCAGATGCGGCCGCTGATCGACAAGGGGCATCTCTACCTGGCCTGCCCGCCGCTTTACCGGCTGACGCAAGGGCCGCATCGCATCTATGTCGCCGACGACGCCGAGAAAGAGGCGTGGCTCGCCAAGGGCCTGGGCGGCAAGGGCAAGATCGACGTGCAGCGCTTCAAGGGCCTGGGCGAGATGGACGCCAAGGACCTGAAGGACACCACGATGAACCCCAGGACGCGCAAGTTGATCCGCGTCTCGATCGACGAGGAAGAGGGCGGCGAGACCGGAGACCTGGTCGAGCGGCTGATGGGCAAGAAGCCCGAACTGCGCTTCCAGTTCATCCAGGAGAATGCCCAGTTCGCCGATGCCGAGGAACTGGACGTGTGATCCTGGCCGCACCGCTTGCGATCTATGTCCTGGCGGCGCTGGCCGAGATTGCCGGCTGCTTTGCCTTCTGGGCCTGGCTGCGGCTTGGCAAATCGCCGCTCTGGCTGGTTCCGGGGATGCTGTCCCTGGCGGTTTTCGCCTGGCTCCTGACGCGGGTGGATGCCGATTTCGCCGGCCGCGCCTATGCGGCCTATGGCGGGATCTATGTCACGGCCTCGCTGGGCTGGCTTTGGCTGACCGAAGGCCAGGTGCCGACGCGCTGGGATCTGCTCGGCGGCGGGCTTTGCGTGCTGGGGGCGATGGTGATCCTGGCCGGGTCGCGCACGGGATAGCCCCCGCCGCGCACGCGGCGTCGCGACCTGCCTAGCCGCAGGTCGTGGGTGTGCCCTTCGCGACGATCGCGTGCCAGTCGGCGCCCAGCGTTTCGCGCGCCGACAGCGCATTCCTCGCCTCCGGCGAGCCTTCGGGAACCATCTTCACCACCATGCCCTGCGAGTAGTTCTGCTGGAAGCCGCGAAGGAAATCGCCCTGCAGCCCGCTGTCGCTGTGATCGCCCAGGATCACGAATCGGTCGCCGCCCTTGCGGATCACCTCGATCGCCGCCGATTTGAAGGCCACGTTGCGGGCGCCCGACGGGCCGCAGGCCGGTGCCGCATGGGTCGCGACCTTGAACGTGTCCCTGGTCATGGGCTGGATCTGGGTCTGGGCGCAGGCCGCAAGGACCGGCAAAAGCGCCAGCGCCGCTGGCAGGGCAGGAATACGCATCCGGGAACCTCGCTTGGATGAACCGTCGTTCGGAGTATGCAGAACATTTCCCGAACATCAATCGCGATGTTCCTAAAATACAAGCTTTCACAATTGGTTAATCAAAACCGCATCCCCAGCGAAAAGCTTACCCCCTCGCTGCCAATGCCGAAGCTCGCGGCGCCGAACGAAACCCCCAGCAGCGCGCCGCTGAACACCTGCGCCGGGGTGTGTTCGCCGGCATGGACCCGGCTCCAGCCGGTCAGCCCGGCCGCGCCATAGGCCAGGGCGCCGGCCTCGGGGCGGTCGTCGAAGCATTTTCCGGCCAGGTCCGAGGCGCCGAAGAAGGCCGCCGCCGTATGGCCCGAGGGGAAGTCCTTGCCCTCGCCCGAAGGGCGGCGCGAGATGGGGGCGCCGTCGAAGAACTCCTTCATTCCCCAGGCCAGCGCCGCCTGCAAAACGCCGCGCACCGCGAAATCCTCCAGCCGGTCCTGGTCGGCGGCGCAGACCGCCGCCGCCAGCGGCAGGCCGTATTTCATCGCCGTGCCGAATTGCTCGAACGGATCGGCATAAGCCTGGGCGGGCAGCAGGCAGAGCAGCCCGAGCAGGGCTGCGCTACGCCTGCGCGCGCGGCGCGAGGACTTGGTCGCAGGCCCAGCCTTTGCCGGGCCTGGCGCCGTGGTCGCCGTGCTGCGGCCATGCACCGCGCATCCACCGGCCATGCACCGCCGGCCGGCATCCGCGCTCATGCCGCACCGCCCTCGCCCAGCCGGATCACCCGGTCCATCCGTGCCGCCAGATCCATGTTATGGGTGGCGATCAGCGCCGCGAGCCCGGTCTCGCGCACCAGCGCCATCAGCACGTCGAAGACCTTGTCCGAAGTCGCCGGGTCCAGGTTCCCCGTCGGCTCATCCGCCAGCAGCAGCGAGGGCTGGTTCGCCAGCGCCCGGCAGAAGGCGACACGCTGCTGCTCGCCCCCCGACAGCTGCGCCGGGCGGTGGTCGGCACGGTGCGACAGCCCCACGCGGCCCAGCAGGTCCAGCGCCCGCGCCCGCGCCGCCGCCTGCGAAACCCCATTGGCAAGCTGCGGCAGGACGATGTTCTCGGCCGCCGAGAACTCGGGCAGCAGGTGGTGGAATTGATAGACGAAGCCCAGCTCCTCGCGCCGCGCCTCGGTCCGGGCACGGTCGCTTTGCCCGGCCATGTCGCGCCCGTTCAGCAGCACCCCCCCCGAATCGGCGCTGTCGAGAAGCCCGGCGATGTGCAGCAGCGTCGATTTCCCGGCACCCGAGGGGGCGACCAGCGCCACCACCTCGCCGCGGGCGATGCGCAGGGACAGCCCGTCCAGAACCGGCACCGGGGCGGGGCCGCCGATGCCGTAAGTCTTGGAGATCCCTTCCAGAACCAGGATGTCATTCATAGCGCAGCGCCTCGACCGGGTTCATGCGCGCGGCGCGGCGCGCGGGAAAGATGGTGACGACGAAGGACAGCGCCAGCGACAGCGCCGCCGCGCGGAAGATGTCCCAGGCCCGCAGCTCCGCCGTCAGGTGATAGATGCCGCGCACCTCGGGCTGCCAGGCATTGCCGCCGGTCAGCGCGTTCAGCGCCGCCATGATGTGATCGACGTTCAGCGACAGCGCCACCCCCAGAGCCACGCCGGCGATGGTGCCGATCACCCCGGTAAAGGCGCCGCAGAGGAAGAAGACCCGCAGGACCGAGCCCTCGGTCAGGCCCATGGTGCGCAGGATGCCGATGTCGCGGCCCTTGTTCTTGACCAGCATGATCAGCCCCGAGGTGATGTTCATCGAGGCGATCAGCACCAGGATCGACAGGATGATGAACATCACGTCGTCCTCCATGTCGAGCGCGGCCAGGAACGAACCCGAGGCGTCGCGCCAGGTCCAGACCTGCGCCCGCTCGCCCGCCGCCTGCAAGAGCGGCATGGTCCAGTCGTCGATCCGCTCGGGGTCGGCGACATAGACCCCGATCTCGTCGACCTGCCCCTCGCGGTTGAAAAAGCTCTGCGCCTCGGCCATGGGCATGTAGATGCGCGCCTTGTCCACGTCGTAGCGCCCGGCCGAGAAGATATAGACCACCTCGAAGGATTCGACCCTGGGCGTGGTGCCGAAGGGGGTCTTGGCGCCCTCGGGCGCGACCAGTTGCAGCCGGTCGCCCACGCCCAGGCCCAGGTCGCGCGCCATGCCGATGCCGATGGCGATGCCGCGGTCGAAATCGTCGAGATTCCCCAGCGCGCTCTGCGGATCGGCGATGCCCGACATTTCCTTGAGCGCATCGAGCGTGATGCCATGGACATCGCCCAGCGAGGCCGCATCGCCCTGCCGCGCCATGACCTGCGCGCGCACGGCCGGGACGGCGCGGATCACGCCGGGGATCTGCGCGATCCGGGCAGCGACCGCATCGTAATCCTCGACCCGGCCGGGGGTGACATAGGTTTCCTCGGTCAGTTCGTTATAGATCTGGGTGGGGGCGTAATAGACCGTGCTATGGGCGTTGGCGCCCAGAATCGTATCGACGAACTCGGCCCGGAAGCCCGCGCGCACCGCCAGGGTGGCGATCAGCGCCATCACCCCCAGGGTGATGCCAAGCAGGCTGATCCAGGTCATCACGCTGACCCCGCCCTCGGCCCGGCGCGCGCGCAGGTAGCGCCAGGCGATCATGAATTCGAAACGCGAAAACGGGGCGGGGCTGGCCATCGCTCACCTGTCTGTTGGGTGGCGCCTGATTGGCCTTTCGCCGCCGGCAATGCAAGCCAACAAGGCCGTGACCGCGGCGCGGCCGTCACGGCTTGGGGCGGTCGTCCCATTCCGAGCTGAGGATCCGCTCGGCATCGCCTTTCGGATCCTCGTATTGCCGGCCGCGCAGCGACCAGATGAAGGCCACCAGGCCAAGCCCGCCAAGGCCCAGGGAAACCGGAATCAGAAGGCCCAGGATTTCCATGCTTCCTCCTTACCGCAGCCGCAGCGCGTTCAGCGTCACGCTGATCGAACTCAGCGACATGGCCAGCGCCGCCATCAGCGGCGTCGCGAATCCGGCGATGGCGATGGGCACCGCGACGATGTTGTAGACCAGCGAGATGGCGAAATTCTCCTTGATCCGGGCGCGGGCGCTGCGCGCCAGCTCCAGCCCCTCGGCCACCGGGGCAAGGTCGCTGCCCATCAGCACCATGTCCGAGGCGGTGCGCGCCGCATCCAGCGCCGAGGCGGGCGAGATCGAGACATGCGCCTCGGTCAAGGCGGCGGTGTCGTTCAGCCCGTCGCCGACCATCAGCGGATGCAGCCCCTGCTGGCGCAGATCGCGCAGGGCCTCGGCCTTTTCGACCGGGGTGACGCCGGCGCGCCATTCCGCGATGCCGAGCCGCTGCGCCAGATCCTGGACCACCGGCGCCGCATCGCCCGACAGCAGCATCACCCGCCGGCCCGAGCCAAGGATGCGCGCCACGCAGGCCTCGGCCCCCGGCCGCAGCCGGTCCGAGAACTCCAGCCGGATCGGCGCGCCCTGCCCCCCCTCATCACCCAGCGACAGCCAGCTTGCCGAAAGCGTCGCCTCGCCATGCCGGGCGCCCAGCCAGTCGGCACGGCCCAGCCGCACCTCGCGCCCCTGCCAGATCCCGGCGATGCCATAGCCCGGCACCTCGCGCAGATCGCTCAGCGGGGCGGGTTCGGTGCCGGCCTCGCGCAGCGCCTGGGCGAGTGCCTGCGACAGCGGATGGCCCGATCCCTGCGACAGGGCCAGCGCCACCGGCCGCGCCTCGGCCGGGATGGGGTCCAGCGAGACCAGCTGCGGCACGCCCATGGTCAGGGTGCCGGTCTTGTCGAAGACCACGGCATCGACCTCGGCCAGGCGCTCCAGCGCGGTGCCGTCCTTGATCAGCATGCCGCGCCGGAACAGCCGCCCCGAGGCGGCCGTCACCACCGCCGGCACCGCCAGGCCCAGGGCGCAGGGGCAGGTGATGATCAGCACCGCAGCGGCCACGTTCACCGCCAGCCGCAGGTCATGCGTCGCGAAATACCAGCCGAGGAAGCTGCAGAAGGCCAGAAGATGCACCAGCGGCGAATAAAGCCGCGAGGCGCGGTCGGCGAGCCCGGTGTAATGGCCGCGCGCCGTTTCCGCCGCCGCGACCAGCGCCGTCAGCCGCGCCAGCGAGCTGTCGCGCCCGGCGGCCGTCACCCGCATGACCAGCGGGCCGGTCAGGTTCACCTCGCCCGCCGAAAGCGCGACGCCCGGACGGGCGGGAACCGGGATGCTTTCGCCGGTCAGCAGCGAGCGGTCGATCTCGCTGTTGCCCTCGGCGATCTCGCCGTCGGCGGGGATGCGGGCGCCGGGGCGGATGCGGATCAGGTCGCCCGGAACCAGCTCGGCCACCGGCACCGGCTCGTCGCCCGCGGTGGTGACGCGGAAGGCGCGCGGCACCTCCAGCGCGGTCAGCTCCTCGGCGGCCGAGCGGGCGACGGCGCGGGTGCGATAGTCCAGGTAGCGCCCGATCAGCAGGAAGAAGCACAGCATCACCGCCGCGTCGAAATAGGCGTGATGGCCGGATTGCACCGTCTCATAGACCGAAATCGCGCTGGCCAGGACCAGCGCCAGCGAGATCGGCACGTCCATGCCGAGCCGCCCGTGCCTGAGCGCCCGCCAGGCGCTGGCGAAGAAGGGCTGGCCGGCGAAGGCGACCGTCGGCAGGGCGATGGCGCCGGAAATCCAGTGGAACATGTCGCGCGTCGCGTCCTCGGCCCCCGACCAGACCGCGACCGACAGGATCATGATGTTCATCATCGCGAAGCCCGCGACGCCGATGCGCATCAGGATGTCGCGGCCCTGCCGGTCGGCGGCGCTGGCGGAGAGCGCGGCGGGATCCAGCTCATGCGCCTCGTAGCCGATGCCCTCGACCACCGGGATCAGCTCCTCGGCACTCATGCCGGGCGCGTCCACGGTGACGCGGCGCAGCGTCAGGTTGACCCGCGCGTCCCTGACGCCGGGATGGCGGTTCAGCACCCGCTCCACATCGGTGATGCAGGTCGCGCAATGGATCGTCGGCAGGGACAGGACGATGTCCTCCTGCCCGCCCCCGCCCGCGGCGATACGCTGCGCCAGCGGCGCCGCATCGCAGGCCGGACAGGCCGAGAGCCGGGCGTCGTGGTCGTGCAGCGTGGCGTCGGACATCTCAGTTCACCCGGTTGCCGTGGTAATGGTCGATGCGCTGGCGGAACACCGTGCCGTCGGGGGCGGTCGCGGCCAGGTGGATGTTCCACGTCCCCGGCGCCAGCACCAGGGGCGCGCGGAACAGCCCGCCGGAATAGGTGAACTCGGGGCGCTGGTCGTCGCGCACATGGGTCGGCCGGCCCACCGTCACCTCGAGCCCCTGCACCGGCGCGGGAAGGCCCTGCCCGTCCCGGATCGCCAGCACCAGCTCACGGCCGTCATACTCCGGCGTCACCGTCCAGTTCAGCGCCGCCTGCGCGTCGCGGTCGCGGTCGAAGCTCTGCGAGGCGACATAGCTGTTCTTGACCTCGAGCCCAGGAAAGGTGCCCACGGCCTTGAAGGCCATGAACAGGTTGACGGCGATGATGGTGCCAAAGGCGCCCAGGGTGATGATCAGCACATGGCGGCCGGTCAGTTCGCGGGGCATCTATTCGCTCCTTCCGTGGAAGACGGTGTCGATACGGGACTTCCTCCCATCGGTGGCATCCTCGACCCAAAGCGTCAACTCGCTCTGTGCCCCCTCGGCCAGCGCCGAGCCCTTTTCGGCGGTGATATAGACGCGCTGGGTATGGGTGCTGTCCGCCGCGACGTGAAGATCGGCGGCCGGCAGCCCCTCCAGCGTCAGGCCGACGCCGGCCGGCGCGGTGCCGTCGGGCCCGGCGACCGAGACGGTGAAGTCGCGCTCGGATCCCTGCTTGTTGCGCAGCCGCAGCGCATAGGTGTTGCGGATCGCGCCATCGGCCATGGTGACGTAAAGCGGGTTCCTGACCGGCGTCACGTTCAGGTCGAAGGGCGAGCGCAGGAACAGCGCCACCACCAGCGCAACGCCGATCCCCGCCCAGAGCGTGAAATACAGCATCGTGCGCGGGCGCAGGATATGCTTGAGCACCGGCTTCGGCGTCTCGCCCGCGCGCTCGGCGGCCTCGTCCTTCAGCGCCATGTAGTCGATCAGCCCGCGCGGCTTGCCGATCTTGTCCATCACCTCGTCGCAGGCGTCGATGCACAGCGCGCAGGTGATGCATTCCAGCTGCTGGCCGTCGCGGATGTCGATGCCCATGGGGCAGACGTTGACGCAGGCCATGCAGTCGATGCAATCGCCCTTGGCGCCGCCGTCGGATTTCGTGGGCTCGCCCTTGTGCAGCTTGCCGCGCGGCTCGCCGCGCCATTCGCGATAGGCGACGGTCAGCGTGTCCTCGTCCATCATCGCGGCCTGGATGCGCGGCCAGGGGCAGGCATAGACGCAGATCTGCTCGCGCGCGAAGCCGCCGAAGACGAAGGTGGTCGCGGTCAGGATGCCCATGGTGATATAGGCGACGGGATGGGCCTGGCCTATCAGCAGATTGCCCAGCAGCGTCGGCGCATCGGTGAAATAGAAGATCCAGGCGCCGCCGGTCGCCAGCGCGATGAGCAGCCAGATCGCCCATTTCGTCAGCCGCAGCCGCAGCTTGCGCAAGTCCCAGGAGGCGTTCCACAGCCGCAGCCGGGCGTTGCGGTCGCCCTCGACCCAGCGCTCGGTCAGCAGGAAAAGGTCGGTCCAGACCGTCTGCGGGCAGGCATAGCCGCACCAGACCCGCCCCAGGGCCGAGGTGAAGAGGAAAAGCCCCAAGCCCGCCATGACCAGCAGCCCGGCGACGAAATAGAATTCATGCGGCCAGATCTCGATCCAGAAGAAATAGAAGCGGCGGTTGGCCAGGTCGATCAGCACCGCCTGGTCGGGCATGGCGGGACCGCGGTCCCAGCGGATCCAGGGGGTGACGTAATAGATCGCCAGCGTCACCGCCATGATGATCCATTTCAGGTTGCGAAACCAGCCATGGACCCGGCGGGGAAAGATCGGCTCTCGGGCAGCATAAAGGCGTGGCGGGTCGATGTCGGAATTCGACATGATTGGCTCCTGTAGCGCGTGGCTCGGGTATATAGAGCCTGGCAGCGGTGACGCATTGATCTGCGTCAAGCGCGGGCTGGCCGAGCATAGCGAGAGGGGATGCGGGGAACATAGGCCGAATTGTCGCATCCGCATAAGAAACCGGCCCGGCCGGCTTGCGCCAGGACCAGGCCCTGCGTTTGATAAGAACACCGGCCCCCCTTGGAAACGCGCGAACAGGACGGGGGGCCGGTGCCACCGTGGCCGGTTTCCCGGCCACGGATCTGGGATCAGTTATTCGCCGCCACCAAGGCTGTGGACATAGGCGGCGACGGCGACGATGTCGGCGTCGGACAGGCGCCCGGTCCAGGCCGGCATGACGCCGAAGGGGCCGTCGCGCACGATGCGGGTGATCGTCTCCGGGTCCGAACCGTAAAGCCAGACGGCATCGGTCAAGTCCGGCGCACCCTGGGCGCGGTCGCCGGTGCCGTCCTCGGCATGGCAGGACGAGCAGTTGTCGGCGAACAGCTCCACGCCCTCGGCCGCCAGCGCCGCGTCATGCGGCAGGCCGCCCAGCTCCAGCACATGGTTCACGACCTGGCGGATCTGGGTGTTGTCCAGCAGTTCGTCGGTGCCGAAGCGCGGCATCTCGGAATAGCGGGTGTCGCCGTCCTTGGGATCGCGGATGCCATGCATCACCGTGGTGTGGATCTCTTCCAGCGTGCCGCCCCAAAGCCAGTCGTTGTCCAGCAGCGAGGGATAGCCCGTGGCCCCGCCCGCGCCCGAGCCGTGGCACTGCGCGCACCAGGTGCGGAAGATCGCGGCGCCGGCATTGGCGGTATAGTTCGCCAGTTCCGGATCGGCGGCGATCTCTTCCAGCGGCGTCTCGACCAGCTTGGCCTGGATCGGGGCGTTGGCGTCGTTGAAGCGCTGGATCTCGGCCGCCACGTCGGAGCGGTAGCTTTGGCCCAGAAGGCCGCGCGTCGCCCCGTTCACCAGCGGGATGGCCGGATAGGCGATGAAGTAGAACACCCCCCAGACGATGGTGGCATAGAAGGTCCACAGCCACCAGCGCGGCAGCGGGTTGTCATATTCCTCGATCCCGTCCCAGCTGTGCCCGGTCGAGGGCACCTCGACCACCCTGCGCCCGCCCTTGCGGTCGCGCACGACGCGGGTGGCACCCGGCCGCGGCGTGACCGGGGGATGCAGCGGTCCCTCGGGCCCCTCGGGCGGATGGGCCAGGATCTTGGCCTTGTGGGCCTCGTCGGCGGCCTGGCGTTCCAGCTCGATCCGGTTGTCGGGATTTTGCGGGCTGGTGTGCTCGTCGTCGCTATCGGCCATCACTCGACCTCCTTCTCGCCCGCCGGTGCGGGTTTCGTCTCGTTGCGGAAGATGCTTTCGGCCGCGTCGCGATGCAGCGGCCGCGAGCCCGGCCTGAGGGCGAAGACGATCGCCCCCAGGAAGAACAGCACCAGCAGCAGCAGCACCCAGCTGTCGGCCAGTTCGCGCAGGAAGGAATACCTGTCCATGGCGGGCCTCAGCGGTTCGGATCGGGTTCGAAGGTCGAGAAATCGACCATCGTGCCCAGGACCTGGAGATAGGCGATCAGGGCGTCCATCTCGGATACGCCGGGACGGCGGTCGAAATTGCGCTGCTGCGCCCCCGGATAGCGTTCCTCCAGCCCCGAGGCATCGGCATCGGGATCGGCCTGGGCGGCGAAGTCGCTGACCGCCGCGGCGATCATCTGGTCGTCATAGGGCACGCCGACCATCGCATCGGTCCGCAGCCGTTGCGCCATGTTCGAGGAGTCGATGGGGCGGTCCAGCAGGAAGCCGTATTTGGGCATGATCGATTCCGGCACCACCGCCTGGGGATTGACCAGGTGGTCGATATGCCATTCGTCCGAATAGCGGCCGCCCACGCGGGCCAGGTCCGGCCCGGTCCGCTTGGAGCCCCACTGGAACGGATGGTCGTACATCGACTCGGCCGCCAGGCTGTAATGGCCATAGCGCTCGACCTCGTCGCGCATCGGGCGGATCATCTGGCTGTGGCAGACATAGCAGCCCTCGCGGACGTAGATGTCGCGGCCCTTCAGCTCCAGCGGCGTATAGGGCCGCATGCCCTGCACCTTCTCGATGGTGTTTTGCAGGTAGAACAGCGGCGCGATCTCGACGATGCCGCCGATGGTCACGACGAGGAAGGAAAAGACCAGCAGCAGCGTGGCGTTCTTTTCCAGGACCTTGTGCTTTTCAAGAATGGCCATGATCCGTCCTCATTCTGCCGGGACCGCGACCGTGGTCGCATGGGTCTTGGGTTGCTTGGCGACGGTGGCCCACAGGTTGTAGCACATGATCAGCGCGCCGGTCAGGTAAAGCACGCCGCCCATTCCCCGCACCACGTTCATCGGGAATTTCGCGGCCACCGTGTCGGCGAATGCGTTGACCAGGAAGCCCTGGGCGTCGACCTCGCGCCACATCAGCCCCTCCATGATGCCCGAGACCCACATCGAGGCCGCGTAGAGCACCAGCCCGATGGTGGCGAGCCAAAAGTGCCAGCTGACCAGGCCCGTCGAGTAAAGCCGCTCACGCCCCCAAAGACGCGGCACCAGGTAGTAGAGCGCGCCAAAGGTGATCATGCCGTTCCAGCCGAGCGCGCCGGAATGCACGTGGCCGATGGTCCAGTCGGTGTAGTGGCTCAGCGAGTTCACCGCCTTGATCGACATCATCGGCCCCTCGAAGGTCGCCATGCCGTAGAAGCCGACGGCCACCACCATCATGCGGATCACCGGATCGGTGCGCAGCTTGTCCCAGGCGCCCGAAAGCGTCATCAGGCCGTTGATCATGCCGCCCCAGCTGGGCATCCACAGGATGATCGAGAACACCATGCCCAGCGTCGAGGCCCAGTCGGGCAGCGCGGTATAGTGCAGGTGGTGCGGACCGGCCCAGATATACAGGAAGATCAGCGCCCAGAAGTGGATGATCGACAGCTTGTAGCTGTAGACCGGGCGCTCGGCCTGCTTGGGGATGAAGTAATACATCATGCCCAGGAAGCCCGCCGTCAGGAAGAAGCCCACCGCATTGTGGCCATACCACCATTGCGTCATCGCGTCCTGCACGCCCGAGAAGAGCTGCACCGACTTCGAGCCGAAGGGGCTGACCGGGATCGTCAGGTTGTTGACGATATGCAGCATGGCGATGGTGACGATGAAGGACAGGTAGAACCAGTTCGCCACGTAGATATGCGGCTCTTTCCGCTTCAGGATCGTGCCCAGGAACACCGCCAGGTAGACGACCCAGACTACGGTCAGCCACCAGTCGGCATACCATTCGGGCTCGGCGTATTCCTTGGACTGGGTGGCGCCCAGGATATAGCCGGTCGCCGCCAGCAGGATGAAGAGCTGGTAGCCCCAGAACACGAACCAGGCCGCGTTGCCGCCCCAGAGCCGCGCCGCCGAGGTGCGCTGCACCACGTAGAACGAGGTCGCGATCAGCGCGTTGCCGCCGAAGGCGAAGATCACCGCCGAGGTGTGCAGCGGCCTGAGCTTGCCGAAGTTGGTATAGCCCATGGTGACGTCGCTGAGGTTCAGCGCCGGGAAGGCCAGCTGAAAGGCGATGATCACCCCGACCAGGAAGCCGACCACGCCCCACAGGGCGGTGGCGATCACGCCGGCCCGGACCACGTCGTCCATGTATTGCGTCTCGGGATGCGGCTCGAGCGAAGGTTGCTCGTTGCCCATCTGGCGCAGCACCCGCAGAAACATGACGCCCGCCGCCAGCATGACGATCAGGGCATTCACGAGATAGGCGGGATCATCGGGTCGCGCGTAATTGGCGGCGATCGCGGCCAGGACCGCAATCGTGCCAAGCGCGATCAGCTTGATGGTATCCAACATTAAGTTCCTGTCCTTCATCCTGCGCCGAAGGCGGCCGATTCGCATTGGATGCGGCGGGTTCGCGGCTTCGACAGCTTCTTCTAACGTCACACGGTTTCGTGAGACTTTGATCTGCGTCAATCCGTCCGTTCTGGATAGGCGTAAAATTCCCAAATATCCGGACAGGATGTCGCAGCCGGCCGCCAACGGCGATTGCGATCCTGCCGGATGCAGGTGAAACTCGCCTCTGAACCCCGAAAGGAGAGGGCCCATGGGCTACAAGACCATCCTGACCGTTCTGACCGATGCCGACCAGCAAAAGCAGCTGGATTCGGCCATTGCCATGACCCGGCGCGAGGATGCGCATCTCGACGTGTTCTGCATGGGCGTGGATCACACCCAAAGCGGCTACTACTATGCAGGCGCCTCGGCCTATGTGTTCCAGGAATCCATCGACAAGGCCGTGGCGGCGGCAGGCGAGCTGGAGGAGCGGGTCCGCGACCGGCTCGACCCCGAGGACATCCGCTGGTCCGTCGATTCCGCGGTGGCGCAGGTCGGCGGGCTTTCGACGCTGGTGGGCATGCGCGCGCGCTATTCCGACCTCGTGGTGCTGAGTCGCCCCTATGGCGAGGGCGCGCCCACCGATGCCGAGGCCGTGACCGAGGCGGCGCTGTTCGAGGGCTCGGCCCCGGTGCTGATCGTGCCCGACGCGCTGAAGGAGCCCTTCGGCAGGAAGGTCATGATCGCCTGGAACCAGTCGAACGAGGCGCTGGCCGCCGTGCGCCGCGCCCTGCCGTTGCTGATCGCCGCCGACAGCGTCGAGATCACGGTGATCGACCCCTCGCCCAGCGGTCCCGAACGCTCGGATCCCGGCGGGGCGCTGTGCCAGATGCTGACGCGCCACGGCGTCCGGGCCGAGATCGCGGTTCTGGCCCGCACCCAGCCGCTGGTCAGCGACATCCTGAACCGCCGCGCGACCGAGATCGGCGCCGACATGCTGGTGATGGGCGCCTATGGCCATTCCCGCTTCCGCGAGGCGATCCTGGGCGGCGCGACGCGCAACATGCTGGAAAAGGCGCAGGTGCCGGTGCTGATGGCGCGCTGATCGGCCAGTCCCCGCCAACTGGCGGCCCAACGCCCCGGACACGCCGTCCGGGGCACCTTGGCGGGCGGCGCGCTAGCTCAGCGGCCCGCCGTCCGAATCATCGCCGCTTTCCGTGACCAGCCGGACGAAGGAGGGCACGATCACCCGCCGCTTGCCGTCCAGCTCGATCACCCCTTCGCGCTTCAGCGCGCTCATCTGCCGGCTCACCGTCTCCAGCGTCAGGCCCAGGTAATCCGCCATCGCCTCGCGCGTCAGCGGCAGTTCGATGGCGATGCGGCCTTCGGGCCGGCGCTTGATCAGCGCCGCCTCGCGCCGGGCCAGGATCACCAGAAGCGAGGCGATCTTCTCGCGCGCGGATTTGCGGCCCAAGAGCAGCAGCCAGTCGCGGGCGGCGTCCAGCTCGTCCAGCGTCATCTCCAGAAGCCGGCTGGCGATGCGGGGATTGTCGATCAGCAGCTTTTCAAAGGGTTTGCGGCGGAAACAGCACAGCACCAGGTTGCTGGTCGCGGTGACGGTATAGGTCGCCATCTCGCGCCCCGGCCGGCCCAGGAAGTCGCTGGGCAGAAGCAGGCCGACCATCTGCGTGCGCCCGTCCTCGAGCTGCTGGGTCAGCCCGGCCATGCCGGCGACCACCGAGGCCACGAAGTCCATCCGGTCGCCGGCCCAGACCACGACCTGTCCCGCCTCGTAGCGGCGATAGAACTTCATGCCCTCCAGTTCGGCCAGTTCGTCGCCTTCGCAATGCGCGCAGACGGCCCGATACCGAATGGGGCAGATTTCGCAGGGCTGCTGCGTCGCGCAGAGGGCGGCGTCATGTGGCATTTGATTTGGGTCAAGGTTCCGGCGCGTGTTCAACGCTAGATATAGCAACATGGAACAACAATCGCAACTTGAGCGGCTCGGACTGTTTGACGCGCGCGTGCCGCGCTATACCAGCTACCCCACCGCGCCGCATTTCACCCCCGCCGTGGGCGAGCCGGTCTTCCGCGACTGGGTCGCGGCAATCCCCGCCGGCGCGGCGATCTCGCTCTACATGCATGTGCCGTTCTGCCGGCGGCTGTGCTGGTTCTGCGCCTGCCGCACCCAGGGCACGCAATCCGACGAGCCGGTGCGCGCCTATGCCAAGGCGCTGCTGGCGGAACTGGACATGCTGAAATCCGCGCTCGCCCCCGGCGTCAGGCTGTCGCGGCTGCATTGGGGCGGCGGCACCCCCACGCTGATGCCGGCCGAGATGATGCGGCTGGTCGCCGGCGCGGTCCTCGGCGCCTTCCCGCTGGCCGAGGGCGCCGAGTTCTCGGTCGAGATCGACCCGAACGAGATCGACGAGGCCCGCATGGACGCGCTGGCCGAGGCCGGGCTGACCCGCGCCTCGATCGGGGTGCAGGATTTCGACCCCGAGATCCAGAAGATCATCGGCCGCGAACAAAGCTTCGAGGTGACGAAACGCGCCGTGGACATGATCCGCGACCGCGGCATCGCCAGCCTGAACGCGGACATCCTCTATGGCCTGCCCAACCAGAACCCGCGCAAGATCGCCGAATCGGTGCAGAAGCTCCTGGCGCTCTCGCCCGACCGGGTGGCGCTTTACGGCTATGCCCATGTGCCCTGGATGGCCAAGCGGCAGGTGATGATCCCCTCCGAGGCCCTGCCCGACCCCTATGGCCGGCTGCGGCTGTTCGAAACCGCGCGCGAGCTGTTCCTGGCCGACGGCTATGACGAGATCGGCATCGACCATTTCGCCCGCCCCGGCGACGGGCTGGCCCGCGCGCAAAAGGCCGGGCTCCTGCGGCGCAACTTCCAGGGCTATACCGACGACCGGGCCGAGGTGCTGGTGGGGCTGGGCGCCTCGTCGATCTCGCGCTTCCCGCAGGGCTATGCGCAGAACGCCCCGGCCACCGGCGCCCATCTGGCCAGGATCCGCGACGGGCGCTTCTCGACCACGCGCGGCCACGCCTTCACCGCCGAGGACCGCTGGCGCTCGCGCATGATCGAGGCGCTGATGTGCGATTTCGAGATCCGGGCCGAGGAATTCATCCGTGACCACGGCTTCGACGCCGACCGCCTGGCCCAGGTCTTCGCCCCCGTCGCCGCGCATTTCGGCGAGATGGTCGAGGCCGATGCCGCGGGCCTGCGCATCACGCCCAAGGGGCGGCCGCTGACCCGGATGATCGCGCGCATGTTCGACGGCTACGACATGGCGGCATCGGGCCATTCCGCCGCGATCTAATGCGGATGATGGCCGTGGCCGTCATCCCGGTCGCCGCAGGGCTCGCCCTCGCGCTCGGTCTCGATGGTGGCATGGCCGAGGCCGAAGTCGCGCTGCAGCAAGGCCTTGACCCGGCGCACCGCCTGCGCCGGATCGGCCCCCGCGCGCAGCACCAGATGCGCCGATAGCGCGTTGCGCCGCTCGTCGATCTGCCACAGGTGCAGGTGATGGGCGCCCGCCACGCCCTCGACCGCGGCCATGGCGCGGGCCAGCGCCGCGTGATCGACCCCGGCGGGCGCGGCCAGCATCAGCATGCGCATCACCGGCCCGATCTCCCGCCCGATATGCCACAGGATCACCGCCGAGATCAGCAGCGTCAGGATCGGATCGGCGATCTGCCAGCCGAAAGCCCAGATCAGCGCCCCGCCCAGGAGCACCGCGACCGAGACCGCCGCATCGGCCAGGTTGTGCAGGAAGGCCGCGCGAATGTTCACGCTCTCGCGCGACGCCCGCCAGACCAGCGCCGCGGTCAGCGCATCCACCACCAGCGCGAAACCCGCCAGCGCCATGACCAGCCCGCCCGCGACCTGCGGCGGATGGGCGAGCCGCCCCAGCGCCTCGATCCCCAGCCAGGCCGAGATGGCGATCAGCGCGATGTAATTGACGAAGGCCGCGACGATCTCGGCCCGGCCCCAGCCATAGCTCATCTCGGGACTGGCGGGCCGCCGCGCCAGCCGCCGGGCGCCAAAGGCCAGCACCAGCGCCAGCGCATCCGAGAGATTATGCACCCCATCCGCGATCAGCGCCGTGGAATCGGCGACATAGCCGCCCAGGATCTGCGCCCCCGTCAGCGCCAAATTGACCACCACCGCAATCAGGATGGCGCCGTCGCCCACCCCGCCCGGCAGGTGCGAATGCCCGTGCCCGCCGTCATGCGAATGCGAATGGCCCATCCCGCCCTCCTTCGCCGGCTTCTTCGTTCCCCAAATACCCCTGCGGCCGCGCCACCCACGCGACCGCCGCCGCTCAATGCGCCTCGGCCCAGTTCGCCCCCTGCCCGGCATCGACGATCAGCGGCACGTCCAGCCGGACCGCGGGATCGGCCGCGCCCTGCATGACGCCGCGGGCCGCCGCGACCAGTTCGGGCACGGCAGATTCCTCAACCTCGAAGACCAGTTCGTCATGCACCTGAAGCAGCATCCGGGCCGGCAGGTGGCCGATCGCCTCTGGCATGCGGATCATGGCGCGGCGGATGATGTCGGCGGCCGCACCCTGGATCGGCGCGTTGATCGCCGCCCGCCGCGCCCCGCCGGCCGCCGGCCCGGACTGGTTGATGCCCGGCGTCATGATCCGCCGCCCGAACAGGGTGCGCACGAAACCGTCCTGCTTGGCCCCGGCGACGGTGCGGTCCATATAGGCGCGGATCTCGGGGAAACGCTCGAAATAGGTGTCGATGAAGGCCTGCGCCTCGGCCCGCGGAATGCGCAGGTTGCGCGCCAGGCCAAAGCCCGAGATGCCATAGATCACCCCGAAGTTGATCGCCTTGGCGCGGCGGCGGATCATCGGGTCCATGCCCTCGACCGGCACGCCGAACATCTGGCTCGCGGTCATGGCATGGATGTCGATGCCGTCGCGGAACGCCTGCTTCAGCGCCGGGATCTGCGCCACATGCGCAAGAATCCGCAGCTCGATCTGGCTGTAGTCCAGGCTGACGATCCGCATCCCCGGCCCGGCGACGAAGGCTTCGCGGATGCGCCGCCCCTCGTCGGTCCTGACCGGGATGTTCTGCAGGTTCGGATCGGTCGAGGCCAGCCGGCCGGTCTGCGCCCCGGCGATGGAATAGCAGGTATGGACCCGCCCGGTCTCGGGGTTCACATGCAGGGGCAGCGCATCGGTATAGGTCGATTTCAGCTTCGAGATCGCCCGCCAGTCCAGCACCCGCGCCGGCAGCTCGTGCCCCTCGGCGGCCAGGTCCTCCAGCACCTCGGCCCCGGTGGAAAAGGCGCCGGTCTTGCCCTGCTTGCCCCCGGCCAGGCCCATGCGCTGGAACAGGATCTCGCCCAGCTGCTTGGGGCTGCCGACGTTGAAGGGCCCGCCGGCCAGCTCGTGGATCTCGGCCTCCAGCCCCGCCATCTTCTGGGCAAAGGCGTTGGACATGCGCTTGAGATGCTCGGAATCGATGCGGATGCCCGCCATCTCCATATCGGCCAGCACCGCGATCATCGGCCGCTCCAGCCGCTCATAGGCGGTGGTGACATGGTTCGGCGCCAGCTTCGGGCGCAGGTGATGCCAGAGCCGCCAGGTCACTTCGGCATCCTCGGCGGCATATTCGCTGGCCTTGTCGATCGTCACCTGCGAGAAATTGATTTGCGCCTTGCCCGAGCCGATCAGATCCTTGATCGGCAGGCAGCGATGGCCCAGGTACAGGTCCGCCAGCTCGTCCATGCCGTGGTTGTGCGCCCCGGCATTCAGCGCATAGGACAGCAGCATGGTGTCGTCCAGCGGCGCCATGCGGATGCCGTGGCGGGCCAGAAGCTTCCAGTCGTACTTGACGTTCTGGCCGATCTTCAGCACCGAGGGGTCCTCAAGCACCGGCTTGAGCATGGCCAGCGCCCGCTCCCGGTCCATCTGCCCCTCGACCCGCGCGCCCGAGCCGAACAGGTCCGCCGCGCCGTCGACATGGCCCAGCGGCAGATAGGCCGCCCGCCCCGGCCCGGTGCAAAGCGAGACCCCGACCAGTTCGGCCTGCATCTCGTCGAGCCCGGTGGTCTCGGTGTCGATGGCGACCACGCCCTTTTCGGCGATCTCGGCCAGCCATTCGGCCAGCACCGCCTCGTCGCGGATGGTGACATAAAGGCTGCGGTCGATCGCCGGCAGTTCGGCCGCCGGCGCGGCCCCCGTCCCGGCCCCGCTCCCCGCCCCGCTCCCGGCCACGGCGGCCGGCACCGGCGCCGCCTCGGCCATGCTCGGCGGCTCGGCGCCGAACCGCTCGGCCACGCGCTTGGTCAGGGTGCGCAGCTCCATCCGAACCAGGAAATCCAGCAGCGCCTCGGGATCGGGCTCGCGGATCTCCAGGCTCTCCAGGGTGAAGTCCAGCGCCATGCGGCAATCCAGCTCGACCAGCCGCTTCGAGATGCGGATCTGCTCGGCATGGTCGATCAGCGTCTGCCGCCGCTTGGGCTGCCTGATCTCCTCCGCCCGCGCCAGCAGGCTCTCCAGGTCGCCGTATTCGTCAATCAGTTGCGCGGCGGTCTTGATGCCGATTCCCGGTGCGCCCGGCACGTTGTCGATGGAATCGCCGGCCAGGGCCTGCACATCCACCACCCGCTCGGGGCCGACGCCGAATTTCTCGCGCACCTCGTCGGGGCCGATGGGCTTGCCCTTGATCGGGTCCATCATCTCGACCCCGCCGCCGACCAGCTGCATCAGGTCCTTGTCGCTGCTGATGATCGTCACCCGACCGCCCGCGTCCCGCGCCTGGCAGGCAAGGCTCGCGATGATGTCGTCGGCCTCGAAACCCTCGGTCTCGATGCAGGCGATGTTGAAGGCCCGCGTCGCCTCGCGGGTCAACGGGAACTGCGGCCGCAGGTCTTCGGGCGGCTCGGGCCGGTTGGCCTTGTAGAGCGGATAGATGTCGTTGCGGAAGGTGCGCGCCGAATGGTCGAAGATCACCGCGGCATGGGTCGGCTGGTCCGAGCCCTTGCCGTCCTGCAGGTATTTCCAGACCATGTTGCAAAAACCCGCCACCGCCCCGATGGGAAGCCCGTCCGAGCGCCGGGTCAGCGGCGGCAGCGCGTGATAGGCGCGAAAGATGAAGGCCGAGCCGTCGATCAGGTGGAGGTGATGGCCCTTGCCGAATCCGTCCGTCATATGTGCGCGCCCCCTGCTCTTGCATTCGCCCGCCTTGATGCCACGAAGCGGCCCTGGGGCCAAGGCCGCGCGGCCCGGCTTTCTCCGTTTGAAAATACCCCCGCCGGAGGCGTCGCAACGCCCCGGCCGGCCGGGCATTGCCGCCTGGGGCCGCCTGGGGCCACCTGGGAAAGCCGCCGCGGCGGGCGGGCCCAGGCGGCAGCCGAGCTTCAGTGGTCGTCGTGCGCGTGTTCGCGGTCGATGACGAAGCGCTTGTCGCAATAGCCGCATTCGACCCAGCCGGTATCGCGCGGAATGGCCAGCCAGACGCGCGGATGACCGAGGCCCCGCTTCTCGTCGCCGTCGCAGGCGACCTTCCAGGAGGTGACGGTCTGGATCTCGGGGGCCGGAATGGTCATGGCGGTTCCTTGAGCTCTGACGACAAACGGGGTTAAACCGGCGGCGATCATAATGAACGCGAAGAGCCGATGCCAGCCCCCCAGCAAAGCCCGAACGCCATCGAAATCAGCGGCCTGACCAAGACCTATGCCGCCGCCGGCCAGGCGCCGGCGAAACAGGCGGTCAAGGGACTGGACCTCGCGATCCCCGCCGGCTCGATCTTCGGCCTGCTCGGGCCCAACGGCGCCGGCAAGTCGACCACGATCAACATCCTGGCCGGGCTGGTGCGCAAGTCCGCCGGCAAGGTGATGATCTGGGGCTTCGACCAGGACGTGAACCCGCGCCAGTCCCGCGCCGCCATCGGCGTCATGCCGCAGGAACTCAACATCGACCCCTTCCTGACCCCCCGCGCCAGCCTCGAGGTGCAGGCCGGACTCTACGGCGTGCCCAAGCGCGAGCGCTGGACCGACGAACTGCTCGAACTCGTCGGGCTGACCGAACAGGCGGAAAGCTATTCGCGCCATCTCTCGGGCGGCATGAAGCGGCGGCTGCTCCTGGCCAAGGCGCTGGTGCATCGGCCGCAGATCCTGGTCCTCGACGAACCCACCGCCGGCGTCGACATCCATCTGCGCGAGATGCTGTGGCGCAACGTGCGCCGGCTGAACGACCAGGGCATGACCATCATCCTGACCACGCATTACCTGGAAGAGGCCGAGGAGATGTGCGACCGCATCGCCATCATCGACCATGGCGAGCTGATCCTGTGCGAGGATACCGCCGCCCTGCTCGGCCGCGCCGATTCCAAGACGCTGGTCGTCGATACCGGCGAGGCCCGCGCCTTGCCCGCCCTGCCCGAGGGCGTGCGGGCCGAACGGCGCGGGGACGGCCGGCTCGCGCTCAGCTATGCGCCCTCGCGCATCCCGACGGACGGGCTGATCGACGCGCTGCGCGCCGCGGGCCTGCCGATCCGCGACCTCGCGGTCGAGGCGCCGGACCTCGAGGACGTCTTCGTCCAGCTGACCTCGCGCCCGGCGCCTCAGCCCGGCTGAACCATGCGGCCCATCGGCCGGCCGCCCAGGATGTGCATGTGGAAATGCGGCACCTCCTGCACGCCATGCTCGCCGGCATTGGTGATGGCGCGGAAGCCCAGCCCGCCATCCAGCGCCACGCCCAGCTCGCGCGCCACCCTGGCCAGGGCGCGGTGGAAATCCACGATCTCGGCATCCGAGGCATTGGCGGCGAAATCGTCGTAGCTGACATAGGCCCCCTTGGGGATCGCCAGCACATGCACCGGCGCCTGCGGCCGGATGTCGCGGAAGACCAGCGTATGCTCGGTCTCCAGCACGGTGTCGTTGGGGATCTCGCCGCGCAGGATGCGGGCGAAGATATTGCTGTCGTCATAGGCGGGCATGGCTCTCTCCTCAGTCGCTGAACAGGTGGTCGGTCCGGGCAAGCGCCAGCGCGGTCTCGGCCGGCAGATCCAGGAAACGCGCCAGTTGCGCGGTATTCTCGGCGACCGGCCGCCAGGGCGCGATGGAATGGAAGCCGGGGAAATCCATGTCGCGCAGCCGCTCGGCCTCGTGTTCCAGGTCGGCGCGCACCATGGGCAGCAGCCGTTCGATCACCTCGGGGGCGGTCTCGCTCCCGGCCAGCCCCACGCGGGCGATATGGCCGCGCAGGTAATCGTCGTCGAATTCGGAATCCACCAGCAGGACGCGGGTATCGGCCTTGTCCGAGGTCAGATCCTGGATCAGATACAGCGCCGAGGGGTCCAGGCACAAGACCAGCCGGTTCGATTCGAAATGCTGGAACAGCAGCCGGATCAGCGCGCGCCGGTGCCGGTCGCGCTTCTCGACCGTGGTCTCGACCCCGCCCAGGTCGGGCAGATGCGCCTCGGGCTCGTTGAACAGGTAGTCCACCGCCGGAATCGGCGTATGCGCCCGGATCGCCGCGGTCAGCCGCTTGGCGACATGCCATTTCTTGGCCACCACCAGCAGCAGCGTGTTGTCGCGGCCCAGGCTGCCCTCGGCCTCCCAGAACCGCTGGCCGAAGCGCCGCCCGACCCGGCCCCGCCCGGTCAGGAAGCGAAACAGCCCCGTCGCCTCGTTCGAGATCGGGAAATGCACGCCGCTGGCCGCCCAAAGCGCGCCCAGCCGCTCGCGCAGCCGGATCGCCTCGGGGCTGATCTTGCGGGCGAACAGGTAGTTCTGCCCCATCAGCAGGTCGTAATGATCGTTGTAGAAAGTCACCGGCATGCCGTAGTCGGTGAAGATCAGGTAGGTCAGCGTGCGGGTGCGGATCTCGCGCCGCGGCACGACATGGGGTACGACGGTCTGGAAGAAGGTCTCGTCCGGGATCCAGGTGGTCGAGAAGAAGCGCATCACGTCCGGCCGGCTGGCGCAGAAATCCAGCACCTTCTCGACGGTCAGGCGGCGCAGGCACCACCATTGCGACCCGATCATGACCTGGATGTCGGCCGGCACCCGGCGCCGCAGGCCGAATCGCTTCTGCAAATCGTAGCTGGCATAGAACAGCCATTTCTGCGTGCGCTCGTTGAACCAGTGCCGGTAGACCAGCCGCTCTTCCTTGAAGCCGGTCTTGATCCAGTCCGATTCGAAGAAATCGAAGCTCTCGATATAGTCGCAATCCTCGCCGTCCAGCAGGCCATGGGCATATTCGGCCGACTTGATCGGCATGCAATCGCCCGAGAGCATGTAGAAATGCGTGGCCCGCGGAAAGGCGGCGACGGCGGCGCGCACCGCCTCCAGCGTGGCGCCGACCAGCGACCATTCGCCCCAGCCGCATTTCCAGCGCCGCTGCGCAAAGACCACCGAGGCGTTGTCGGCCAGCGCCGCCCGGATCAGCTCGTAGTCGCGCGGATTGGCCCGGCCGTCGAAATGGATCGCCACGTAATCGCCCGAGGCGGTCAGCCGGCGAGCCTGCGCCACCACGCCCTCGGGATCCTTGTGGCACAGCAGAATAAAGGCAATACGCGCCATCTCGTTACCCATCTTGTCCGCTTCACGCGGGCAATGCTCACACTGGTTGAAACTCTGCCGGTGATTTGCATTGTGTCCTTACCGATTTTGGCCGAAGGGGCAACCCGCCGGCATATCCGCCGCGGCCGGCATAGTCTTTGTAAAGGGAATGAGAGTTATGGGTTTTCCAGGAACGTGGATGACGGAAAGCGAAAGCATGGTCTATCGCGTCGTCCCGAAATGCGCCTGCTCCTCGATCGGGCAGATCATGTTCTATTCCGACCACGGCCGCTATTTCGACGGCGACATCCACGACGCCACCACCGGGTTGCACAAGTGGAACCAGCCCGAAAGCCAGCCGCTGATCGAGGCGAACGTGGCGGCGCACAAGGCGCTGACCTTCACCTGCGTGCGCAACCCCTATGCGCGCATCCTGTCCTCGTTCTTCGACAAGATCGCGGGTATCCAGCGCAACGGCAAGCGTTACCGCAGCAACCTGGTGCCGGAACTGATGCAACGCTACGGCGTCGACGTCGGCAGCCCCGAGAACGGCTTCGAATTCGACCAGGTCGCCAGCTTCCGCCGCTTCCTGCTGTTTGCGCGCGACACCATCCGCTGGCGCCGGCCGATGGAGCCGGACATCCACTGGTCGGCCGTCTCGGGCCATGTCGCCACCTTCATCGTCAACGGCGGGCGCTACGACCAGATCCTCTTCACCGAGAAATTCGACGAGGGCATGCAGAAGGTGCTGGACGCCGCGCCGACCCCCGTGCGGCTGAAGGTGAAGGACGTGCCCAGGTTCAACGAATCCGAAGGCCACGGCCCCAAGCGCGCCCACAAGGTCAGCGCCTATTTCGACGACCTGTCGCGCCACCTGGTCTGGGAAATCTACAAGAAGGACTTCCAGCTCTTCAAATACGACTTCGACGACCCGGACAACAAGCTGCCCAGAAACGAGATCGACCTCGAGGAAGTCCACGCCAAGCTCGGCCGCTGAACCCGGCCCGCCCCACTGGCGCCCGGCTTCTTCCTGCTTAAATATCCCCGCCGGAGGCAGCGGCGCGCATGCGCCGCTTCCCTTGCAGTTTTCCCTTGCGCAATACGAAAATCCCGCTATTTTGCCGCCTTCATTCGACCGGCGGGGGAATCCCGGACCGCGGCCCCCGCTTTGCGAGCAGTTTTCGCGACTTGCGGCCAACGCTCCAGTGGCCTATGCCCGCCCCAGACAAGAACACCGAATCCGGGGCCGCCCAGGCTGGTTGCCCCCCGAACCCCTTGAGGTTGAGACATGGCCGTCCCTCAGAACCGAGTTACCCGCTCCCGCCGCAACATGCGCCGTTCGCATGATGCGCTCGTCGCCGGCAACCCGAACGAATGCCCCAACTGCGGCGAGCTGAAGCGTCCGCATCACGTCTGCCCCTCCTGCGGCCATTATGCCGACCGCGAGGTCGTGGCGCAGGCCAATGAGGTCGACCTGGACGAAGACGCGGCCTGAGCGGACCGACCGCGGATATGGCTTCGGCAGATTCCAGCACTCTGCCTCGCGCCCCTGGCGACGGGGGCGGCGTGGTGATCTCCGTTGACGCGATGGGCGGCGACCGCGGCCCGGCGACGGTGGTCGCCGGCATGGCCGAAAGCGCCAGCAAGAATCCCGACATCCGCTTCATCGTCCACGGCCCGCGGGCCGAGCTGGAACGGCTGATCGCCCGCCGCGGCGATCTGGCCCGGCGTTGCGACATCCGCGACGCCGCCGGCGTCGTCACCATGGGCGACAAGCCCAGCCAGGTGCTGCGCAAGGGCGAGGGCACCTCGATGTGGTCCGCCCTCGAATCGGTGCGCCGGGGCGAGGCGACGGCCGCCGTCTCCTGCGGCAATACCGGCGCACTGATGGCGCTTTCGATGCTGCGGCTGCGCAAGCTGCCCGGCGTGAACCGCCCCGCCATCGCCTGCCTCTGGCCCTCGCGCAACCCGCAGGGCTTCAACGTCATGCTCGACGTCGGCGCCGACATCCGCGCCGATGCGCAGGACTTGCTGACCTATGCGCTGATGGGCGCCTCCTATGCCCGCAACGGCTTCGGGCTCGAGCGGCCGCGCGTCGGCCTGCTGAACGTCGGGACCGAGGACCACAAGGGCCGGCCCGAGCTGAAACAGGCGCATGAGCTGATCCCCACCACGGCGCAGGCGGCGAATTTCGACTATGTCGGCTTCGTCGAGGGCGGCGACCTGCCCTCGGCCCGCGTCGACGTGATCGTGACCGACGGCTTCACCGGCAATGTCGCGCTGAAGACCGGCGAGGGCACGGCAAAGCTGGTGGGCGAGCTGCTCAAGGAAGCCTTCGGCAAGTCCGTGCTGTCGAAATTCGCGGCGCTGCTGGCCATGGGCTCGCTCCGGCGGCTGCAAAAGCGCATCGACCCGCGCCGCGTCAACGGCGGCGTCTTCCTGGGCCTGAACGGGACGGTGGTGAAATCGCACGGCTCGGCCGATGCCACCGGCGTCTCGGCGGCGATCAAGCTGGCCTTCCGGCTGGCGCAATCCGGCTTTCAGGACCGGCTGGCGGCGCGCGTGGCGCAATCCGTCGCGGCGGCCGGCCAAATCAACGGCAGCAAGGAAAGCGAGGCGTCCTGATGCGGCGTGCGATCGTCCGGGGAACCGGCCATTACCTGCCCGAGCGCGTGGTCGAGAACAGCTGGTTCGAGGACAAGCTGGACACCAGCGACGAATGGATCCGCGCCCGCACCGGCATCGAGCGGCGCCATTTCGCCGCCGAGGACCAGCGCACCAGCGACCTGGGCATCCTGGCCGCGCAGGCGGCGCTGGCCGATGCCGGGCTCGACGCCGGACAGATCGACGCGGTGATCGTGGCCACCTCGACCCCCGACCTGACCTTCCCCTCGGTCGCGACCATGGTGCAGGCCGGGCTGGGCATGCGCCGGGGCTTCGCCTATGACCTGCAGGCGGTCTGCGCCGGCTTCGTCTATGCGCTGGCCAATGCCGATGCGATGATCCGCGCCGGGCTTGCCGATCGCGTGCTGCTGATCGGGGCCGAGACCTTCAGCCGGATCATGGACTGGACCGACCGCGGCACTTGCGTGCTGTTCGGCGACGGCGCCGGCGCCGTGGTGCTGGAGGCGGCCGAGGGCCAGGGCACCTCCGCCGACCGCGGAATCCTCGCGACCGACCTGAACAGCGACGGGCAATATCGCGACCTGCTCTATGTCGACGGCGGCGTGGCCAGCACCGGCACCGCCGGGCATCTGCGCATGCAGGGCAACCTGGTCTTCCGCCACGCCGTCGAAAAGCTGGCCGACACCGCCCATCGCGCGCTGGACCGCGCCGGGCTGACGCCCGAGCAGGTGGACTGGTTGGTGCCGCACCAGGCCAACCTGCGCATCATCGAGGCCACGGCCAAGCGCATGCGCCTGCCGATGGAAAAAGTGGTGCTGACGGTGGCCGACCACGGCAATACCTCGGCCGCCTCGATCCCGCTGGCGCTGTCGGTGGCCAATGCCGAGGGCCGCTTCAAGCCGGGCGACGTGCTGGTGGCCGAGGCCATCGGCGGCGGCCTCGCCTGGGGCTCGGTCGTGCTGCGCTGGTAAGCCGCTATTTCAGCTGCGAATCCTTCGATCCGCGCCGGTTGATGCCCGCCGCCGGCCGCCAGGCCTTGTCGCGGCCGGATTGACAGTCCACGCACAGCCGGACGCCCGGAATCGCCTGCCGCCGCGCCTCGGGGATCGGCTCGTCGCATTCCTCGCAGATGAAGGCGCTTTCCTGCGCCACGCGCTGCGCATTGCGCAGCCGCATCCGCTCGATCGCCTCCTGCGTGGAAACCTCGATCTGCTCGTTCACCGCATCGTCGCGCGCCCAACCGCCGGCCATGTCAGCTCCGTCCCGCTTGCCCTTTCCCTTCCAAGATAGGCGCGGATTGCCGCCATTCCAAGCAGCCCGCAGGCGGCCATGCGCGGGGTCTTGCGGGTAAGGCGCGAATAATGCGGAACAAAATCGGCCGATGAGGGAACGGAATCGGGCCGGGGTTGTTGACTCGGCGCCGTAAAGAAATCATCCTTCGCACCATTCAAGAGGTTTCCGAGATGAGCGACTCTACCCTGACCCGCATGGACCTGGCCGAGGCCGTGTTCCGTGAGGTGGGTCTGTCCCGCCACGAATCGGCCCAGCTTGTCGAAAGCGTGCTTGGCCATATCTCCGATGCGCTGGTGCGCGGCGAGCAGGTCAAGATCTCGTCCTTCGGCACGTTTTCGGTCCGCGACAAGAACGAACGCATCGGCCGCAACCCCAAGACCGGGGAAGAGGTGCCGATCACGCCGCGCCGGGTGCTGTCCTTCCGGCCGTCGCATCTGATGAAGGATCGGGTGGCGGCGGGGAACAGGCGCAAGGGCTGATGAGCAAGTCCCCCGACGCCTTCAGATCCATCGGCGAGGTCTCGCGCCTCGTGGGCGTCGCGCCGCATGTGCTGCGCTACTGGGAATCGCAATTCACGCAGCTTGCGCCGGTGAAACGCGCCGACGGCCGCCGCTATTACCGGCCCGAGGACGTGCGGCTGGCCGCCGGCCTCTGCCAGGTCATGCGCGAGGAAGGGCTCAGCATCCGCGGCGCCAAGCGGCTGATCGCCGCCGACCGCGGCGCCGCCCTGCGCGAGATCGGCGCCGCCCGCCTGGGCGAGACCCTGGGCGAGGCCGGCGCGGCGGACCACCCCGGCCCCGCCGTGCGCCTGGCCCTGCCCGAGCGGGAGGCCGCGCCGACGGCGGCAAAGGCCGCACCCCGGCCGGCCCGGCCGAACCCTCCGGCCCGGCAGGCCGAATCGCTGCCGCTCTTCGCCGCGCTCGATCCGGGCCGGGAACCCGCAGCCGATTGGCTCGGCCGGCTGGTGGCCACCGCCCTGGCGCTGCGCCAGCACGAATTGCAGGGCAAGCCCCTGCCCGCGCAGGCGAAAACCCTGCGCGACGCGCTGGCCGGCGCGCGCTGACGCGCATGGCCGCCCGCTTTCCGGCCCGCGCCGGCGGACTATCCACAGCAATCGAGATTCTTGCCGAAATTTCCGTCCCAGGCCCCTTGTGCTGGCGGCCCGCTTCGCTCTATATGCCCCTCGTCGGGCCGTGGCGCAGCCTGGTTAGCGCGTCCGTCTGGGGGGCGGAAGGCCGCGAGTTCGAATCTCGCCGGCCCGACCATTCCGAAAACGCCCATCCCCGTCCGGGGGTGGGCGTTTCCTTTTGCCGAAAGGGTTTCGCGTGAACGGTGTGCTTCCCGATACGTCCCTGCGCCAGCTGATCGCAAGCGGTGCGATCTCGGCCGACCAGCCGATCCTGCCCGAACAGGTCCAGCCTGCCAGCCTCGACCTGCGCCTGGGCGCGACGGCATGGCGGCTGCGCGCCTCGTTCCTGGCCGGACGCGGGCGCCGGGTCGGCGACCGGCTCAAGGATTTCGAGATGCATCGCATGGACCTTGCCGGCGGCGCCGTGCTGGAAAAGGGCTGCGTCTACCTAGTGCCGCTGATGGAGCGGCTGTCCCTGCCCCAGGGCCTCGACGCGGTCGCCAATGCCAAAAGCTCGACCGGACGGCTCGACCTGCTGACGCGGCTGGTCACCGACGAGGGCACCGAGTTCGACCGCCTGCCCCAGGGCTACGACGGCCCGATCTATGCCGAGATCTGCCCGCGCAGCTTCTCGGTCCTGGTGCGGCCCGGCATGCGGCTGAACCAGCTGCGGCTGCGCCAGGGTCAGGCGGTGCTGTCGGATGCCGAGCTGCGCAAGCTGCACGCGCAGGAGCCGCTGGTGACGGGCGAGGCGCTGATCGACGACGGCCTGGGCTTCTCGGTCGACCTGCGCCCCGGGGCGGGCGACCTGGTCGGCTACCGCGCCCGGCCGCATAGCGGGGTCATCGACCTCGACCGGATCGGCGCCTACCAGGCCCGCGACTTCTGGGACGAGCTGCGCAGCACCGACGGCCAGCTGATCCTCGACCCCGGCGCCTTCTATATCCTGGTCAGCCGCGAGGCGGTGGCGATCCCGCCCGATTACGCCGCCGAAATGGCACCCTACCTGGCGATGGTGGGCGAGTTCCGCGTGCATTACGCCGGCTTCTTCGATCCGGGCTTCGGCCATGGCGCCGCCGGCCGGGGCGCGCGCGGCGTACTCGAGGTGCGCTGCCACGAGGCCCCCTTCGCGCTGGAACACGGCCAGGTCGTCGGCCGCCTGGTCTACGAGCGCATGGCCGCGCGCCCCGAACGGCTCTACGGCAGCGGCATCGCCTCGAACTACCAGGGCCAAGGCCTCAAGCTCGCCAAGCAATTCGCCTGAACAGCCGCCCGTCCTGCATTCTTCCGTGTCCCAATATCCCGGGGGAGTCGCGCGCCAGCGCGACGGGGGCAGAGCCCCCTATCACATCCGCCGGGTGATGCGCGCCGCCTGACGGGCGCGCTTGACCACCTCGCGCATGGTCTTTTCGCGGCTTCGCTGCTGAGGGGTCCGACGCGCGCCCGGCTTGGGCGCATTCATCCGCCGGATGCCCCAGTTCAGCAGCCGGTTCGCGACCTTACGCGTCAGAACGGAAATTAACCGATTAAAATTCATGGCGTTACAGCCAATTCTTCATTCATCTTCGAACAGATCCTCGGCCATGGCCCCGGCATCCTCGCCGTCCGCCTCGCCGAACAGGCCGGGCGCCAGCCCCTCGCCCGGCGGGCGCGATTCCAGCAGGCCCGCCGCGCGCAGCTCGGCCAATCCCGGCAGGTCGCGGGCGCTCTCCAGGCCGAAATGATCCAGGAAGGCCTCGGTCACGACGAACGTCACCGGCCGGCCGGGGGTCTGGCGGCGGCGGCCGATGCGGACCCAGTCCAGCTCGATCAGCTGGTCCAGCGTGCCGCGGCTGACGGCGACGCCGCGGATCTCCTCGATCTCGGCGCG
This sequence comes from Paracoccus versutus, assembly GCF_029909795.1. NCBI lineage: Bacteria > Pseudomonadati > Pseudomonadota > Alphaproteobacteria > Rhodobacterales > Paracoccaceae > Paracoccus > Paracoccus versutus. The sequence continues at coordinate 945,401 of NZ_CP038196.1, read as the reverse complement.
GGTGACGGGCTGGTGATAGGCGATGATCGCCAGGGTCTCGGTCGCGGCGCGCGACAGGCGGCGGCTTTCGACCACGCTTTCCTGCATCAGGAAGCCCAGGTCGGCGGCGGTGCGAAAGGCCCAGGCATCGCCCACCCGCGCCAGCTGCACCCCCCGCCCCTCGTAGCGGGCGCGCAAGGCGCGCAGCGCCTCGGCCGGGTCGCAGCCGGCCGGCAGGCGGGCGGCGATCTCGCGCTGGCTCATCGGCTCGGCCGAGGCGAACAGGATCGCCTCGACCATGCGCTCCTGCTCGGGCAGGGGCGGCGGCGGAAAGCGCTGCGGATCGGGGGCGGTGTCGTCCTGGCTCATTCTGGGCGCCTGCGGATGGTGATCGGGGCGAAGGTGCCGGCCTGGCTGATTTCGACCGCGCCCTGCCGGGCCAGTTCCAGCGTCGCGGCAAAGGTCGCCGCGGTGGCCGAGCGGCGGCGCTGCGGGTCGGCCTCCCACCCCTCGGGCAGGAAGGCGGAAAGCGCGGTCCAGTCGCCGGCATAGCCGATCAGACCGCGCACCCGGTCCAGCGCCTGCTCCATGGTCAGCACGTCGCGGCGGTCGAAGGCATAGGGCCGGAACTCGTCGCGGGTGCGCAGCCTGGCATAGGCGCGCATCAGGTCGATCAGCCCGGCCTGCCAGGCGACCTGGCGCTGCCGGGCGACGGTTTCGGGCGCGCCGCGGGCGAAACGGTCCTGCCCCAGCCGGTCGCGCGCCATCAGCCGCGCCGCCGCCTCGCGCATGGCGTTCAGCCGTTCCAGCTGGAAGGCCAGATGCGCCGCCATCTCCTCGGCCGACGGGCCCTCGGCCTCGGGGTCGGGCGGCAGAAGCAGGCGGGATTTCAGATAGGCCAGCCAGGCGGCCATGACCAGGTAATCGGCGGCCAGCTCGATGCGCAGCGCGCGGGCCTCGTCGACGAAGGCCAGATACTGGTCGGCAAGCTCCAGCATCGAGACCTGCATCAGGTCGACCTTCTGCGTGCGCGACAGCGTGAGCAGCAGGTCCAGCGGCCCCTCGAAGCCCGAGACATCGACGACCAGCACCTCCTCGGCGCGGCGCTCGGCCACGGCCTGCGGCCCAAGCCCCGGCAGATGCGGCGCCGGGTCCGGCGCGGGGTCGGGCACGGGGGTCAGGTAGGGCACCTTGGTCATGTCGCGTCCAGGCTAGGGAACCTGCGCAGAATCCGCGATAGACCGGGCCTAGTCAACCGATCAGGCCGCCAGCCCGCCAAGCGCCGCCAGTTCCGCCCGCAGCGAAGCAATATCCTGCTGCACCGGCGCTCGGCGCAGCGCCAGCGCCGCCTCGGCCCGCGCGACGGCGCGGGGCGCCATGGCGCCGGCGGCGGCGACGATCTCTTCCATCTGCGCCGGGGTCTCGTTGCAGGACAGCACCAGGTCGCAGCCGGCGGCGATGGTGGCGGCAGCGCGCTCGGCCGGGCTGCCGGACAGCGCCTGCATGCCGATGTCGTCGGACATGAGCAGCCCGTCGAAGCCGATCTCGCGCCGGATCAGGTCGATCACGGCGGCCGAGGCGGTGGCGGGCGCATCGTCGATGGCGGCAAAGCGGATATGCGCGGTCATCGCCATGGGCAGGTCGGCAAGCGCGCGGAACGGGGCGAAATCGGTGGCGCGCAGCTCGTCCAGCGAAGCCTCGACCACCGGCAGGTCCTTGTGGCTGTCCACCCGCGCCCGGCCATGGCCGGGCATGTGCTTGACGACCGGCAGCACCCCGGCGGCCAGCATAGCCTGCGCCGCGGCCCGGCCCAGGCGGATCACCGTTTCGGCATCCGAGCCGAGGCAGCGGTTCTTCAGGAAGGGATGGGTCTCGTCGCGGGCCATGTCCAGGACCGGGGCGCAATCGGCGTCGATGCCGACGGCGCGCAATTCCTGCGCCAGCAGGTGATGGTGCAGCCAGACGGCGCGCTCGCCCCGGCCCGCCTGGTCCAGGGGCGCCGGCCAGTCGGTCCAGTGCGGCGCGCGCATGCGCTGGACCCGCCCGCCCTCCTGGTCCACCAGCACCGGAGCGTCGCGGCCCACCGCCTCGCGCAGCTCGGCCGTCAGCCGGCGCAGGCGGTCCGGCGTATCGACGTTGCGCGCAAACAGGATGAAGCCCCAGGGATCGGCGGCGCGAAAGAAGTCGCGCTCGACCCGGCTCAGGTCCGGGCCGGCGATGCCGCCGAGGATGGTGGCGCCGGCCATCTCAGCGGCTCATTTCGCCATGGCGGGGATGCAGTCCACGCCCTCGGCGATCAGCGCCGCGCAGAAGCGCCGCGCCTCGTCGCGCGATTCGAAGCCGGCGGCGCGCAGGCGCCAGAAGCTGCGGCCATTGGCCTTGTGTTCCTGGACCACCATGCCCTTGCCGGCGAAAAGCGCGCCGAACTTGCCCGAGACGCGGTTCCATTCGCCCCGTGCCAGCGCATCGCTGTCGAAGGCGCCGATCTGCACCAGCGGCGCACCCGAGGCGACCTGCGCCGGTGCCGGTGCCGGTGCCGGGGTTTCGGGCGCGGCGGCGGGGCGGCTTTCGGCCGCGGCACGCGCGGGCGCGGCATCGCTGGCGACCGCCGGGGCGGCGGCGGCCACGCGGCGCGGACGGGGTGCGGGCCGCGGCGATTGCGCGATGGCGCCCGGCACCGGCTGGGCCCCGGCCTCGGCCAGCGCGGTGGTGATGGCCATGTCGCGCGTCTCGTTGCCGGCCAGGTCGGTCACGGCCTCGTTCACCGGCGCATCGGCGGCGGGCGCGTCCGAGATCACTGCGCTGGCGACGCTTTCCGCGGCCGCATCGGGCTGGGCCAGGGTCTCGCCGTCGGGGCGGGCGATGACGCGGGCGGTTTCGTCGATCAGCGGCGCCTCGATCGGATGCGAGGGCTCTTGCGCCGTCGCGCCCAGCTCGCCCATGGGCACGTCCTGGCTGTCAAGCGGCGTCGCGGCGGGCGCGATGGCCACGCGGTCCACTGCCGCGGTTTCGGCGCCGGCGGCGACCGTGTTCACCGCCAGGCCGGTGCGCTGGGTCAGCTCGCCGCCCGGATTGTCGGGTGCGGTGCGGGCCTCGCCCTCGATGGCGCGGATCACCGGCACGCCCGAGACGTCGCGCACCACCAGCTTGTAGCCCCAGACCGCCAGGATCACGATCAGCCCGACCGAGACCAGCGCCCCCAGGTAATGCGTCAGCCGCGTGATCCGCCCCAGGAGCGAAGGCGATTCGGCCAGCGATTCGGCATGGGCGTAGGGGTGCTGTTCGTCCCAGCCACCGTCCTGCCAGTCCTGGTCCTGCCAATCCTCGGCATAGCCCTGCTGCCCGTCGGCGTGGGGATAGCCCTGCGACAGCCTGTGGGGCTGCGACCCGTCAAACCCGCCCGAAGAGCGGAAATCTACTACCGTCATTCCTGCCTGCCTGCCGGTTGTTCCGACGCTGCTCGTTTATCTGCTCGTCCCCGGCAGGGCGCCGTTATTCAGCGCATTTCTTTGGCCGGAGTCACCCCCAAGATACCAAGACCGGCCGAAATGACAACGCCAACGGACCGTGCCAGCGCGATTTTCGCCGCCATGGCCACCGGATCGCCCTCTTGCAGGAAGCGCAGGGCGGGCTCGTCATTGCCGCGGTTCCACAGCGAATGCAGCTCGGATGCGATGTCGTAAAGGAAAAACGCGATCCGGTGCGGCTCATGCGCGCGGGCGGCGATTTCGACCGTGCGTGGCCATTCTGCAACTTTGCGGGCCAGTTCCAGCTCGGCCGGATGCGACAATTGCGCCAGATCCGCCTGCGCCAGCGCCGCGTCCGAGGTATCGACGCCCATCGCCGCCGCCTTGGTCAGGACCGAGTTCACCCGCGCGCTGGCATATTGCACATACCAGACCGGGTTGTCCTTGGACTGCTCCAGCACCTTGTCGAAGTCGAAGTCCAGCGCCGCGTCGTTCTTGCGCGTCAGCATGTGGAAGCGGGTGACGTCCGCGCCCGCCTGCTCGACCACGTCGCGCAGGGTGACGAAGGTGCCGGCGCGCTTGGACATCTTGAAGGGCTCGCCGTTCTTGAACAGCTTGACCAGCTGGATCAGCTTGACGTCCAGCGGCACCCGGCCGTTCGACAGCGCCTTGACCGCCGCGGTCATGCGCTTGACATAGCCGCCATGGTCGGCGCCGAACACGTCGATCAGCGCGTCGAAGCCGCGCTCGATCTTGTCCCAGTGATAGGCGATGTCGGGCGCGAAATAGGTCCAGGAGCCGTCGGATTTCTTGACCGGCCGGTCCACGTCATCGCCATGCGCGGTCGAGCGGAACAGCGTCTGCTCCCGCGGCTCCCAATCCTCGGGGGTCTTGCCCTTGGGCGGCTCCAGCACGCCTTCATAGATCAGCCCGGCCTGGCGCAGCCGCTCGATCGCGGCCTCGATCCGGCCGGTGCCGTAAAGCGCCTTCTCGCTGGAAAACACGTCCATGTGGACGTTGAGCAGCGCCAGATCCTCGCGGATCATGTCCATCATCGCCTGGGTGGCGAAATCGCGCACCTCGGCCAGCCATTCCGATTCCGGCCGCTCCAGCAGGCTGGTGCCGTATTTCGCCTTCAGCGCCTCGCCCACCGGGATCAGGTAGTCGCCGGGATAAAGCCCCTCGCGGATCTCGGGCTCCAGCCCGTTGGCCTCGCGATAGCGTTCATAGGCGGAACGCGCCAGCACATCGACCTGGGCGCCGCCGTCGTTGATATAGTATTCGCGCGTGACCGCATGCCCCGAGAAATCCAGAAGCGCCGCCAGAGCGTCGCCAAAGACCGCGCCGCGGGTGTGGCCGACATGCATCGGTCCGGTCGGGTTGGCGCTGACGAATTCCACGTTGATCCGCTGGCCCTTGCCCATGTCCGAGCGGCCGTAATCGGCCCCCTCGGCCAGCGCGGCGCGCACGACGCCCTGCCATTCGCCCGGCGCCAGGCGCAGGTTCAGGAAGCCCGGCCCCGCCACCTCGGCCGAGGCGATGCGCGGATCGGCGGCCAGGCGGGCGGCCAGCGCCTCGGCGATGTCGCGCGGCTTCAGGCCGGCGGGCTTGGCCAGCACCATGGCGGCATTGGTGGCCATGTCGCCATGCGCGGCGTCCCGCGGCGGCTCGACCGTCACATTGGCGGTGTCGAGGCCCGCGGGCAGCGCGCCCGCCTGTTCCATCTGCGCCAGCGCATCAAGGACCAGCGCGCGGATATCCGAGAAAAGGTTCATGGCTTCCATCCGTAAGATCGTCCGGGGATAGCGCCTGCCCAAGGGGGCCGTCAACCGGCCCGCCGAACGGCAATCGCGCATCAGATTGACGAAGAGCGGGTTTTCCGCTAGGCCCGCCCTGTCTGCATCCGGCAGGCAAGGCGAGGGGCGTGCGGAAATTGCGTCCCGACCCGCCGCGAAAATCCGGTTTCCCGGATGGCGGCGATGGACGCATGAACGGCGCGGGCTGGTTCCGCGCATTGATACGAAAGCCCTGAATGACCAAGTTTTCCGATCTGAAGCTGGACCCCAAGGTTCTGAAAGCCATCTCCGAGGCGGGGTATGAAACGCCCACGCCGATCCAGGCCGGGGCGATTCCCCCGGCGCTGGAAGGGCGCGACGTGCTGGGCATCGCCCAGACCGGCACCGGCAAGACCGCCAGCTTCACCCTGCCGATGATCACCCTGCTGGGCCGCGGCCGCGCCCGCGCCCGGATGCCGCGGTCGCTGGTGCTGTGCCCGACGCGCGAACTGGCCGCCCAGGTGGCCGAGAACTTCGACATCTACGCCAAGCACACCCGGCTGACCAAGGCGTTGCTGATCGGCGGCGTCAGCTTCGGGGAACAGGACAAGCTGATTGACCGCGGCGTCGACGTGCTGATCGCGACGCCCGGCCGGCTGCTGGATCATTTCGAGCGCGGCAAGCTCTTGCTGACCGGCGTGCAGATCATGGTGGTGGACGAGGCCGACCGCATGCTCGACATGGGCTTCATCCCCGACATCGAGCGCATCTTCCAGCTGACGCCCTTCACCCGGCAGACGCTGTTCTTCAGCGCCACCATGGCGCCCGAGATCGAGCGCATCACCGACACCTTCCTGCATGCGCCCGAGCGCATCGAGGTCGCCCGCCAGGCCACCACCAGCGAGACGATCACCCAGAAGCTGATCGAGATCACCCCCACCCGCCGCGACCAGACCGCCAAGCAGAAGCGCGAATTGCTGCGCGCGCTGATCCGCGCCGAGGGCGAGGGGCTCAAGAACGCCATCATCTTCTGCAACCGCAAGACCGAGGTGGACATCGTCGCCAAGTCGCTCAAGGCGCATGGCTTCGACGCCGCGCCGATCCACGGCGACCTGGACCAGCGCCACCGCATGGCGACGCTGGACGGGTTCCGCGAAGGGACGCTGCGCTTCCTGATCGCCTCGGACGTGGCGGCGCGCGGGCTCGACATCCCGGCGGTCAGCCATGTGTTCAACTTCGACCTGCCCAGCCATGCCGAGGACTATGTCCACCGCATCGGCCGCACCGGCCGCGCCGGGCGGCTGGGCACCGCGATTTCCATCGCGACGCCCGCGGACGAGAAATACCTGGGCGCCATCGAATCGCTGGTCAAGCAGACCCTGCCCCGCGCGCCGGTGCCCGAGGGCTTTGCCATTTCCACCGCCGCCCAGGGCGCGCCGCGCCCGGCGCGCGAATCCGGCCGCAAGGAACGCGGGCGCGACCGCGACCGCCGGGGCCGGCGCGACGACAGCGAACAGCGCGCCCAGGCGCCCGTCCAGGCCCACGAGCCCCGCGCCGAGGCCAAGCCCGTCGAACAGGCCGAGCGCCGGCACGACCGCGCCCCCCGCGAGGAACGCCGGGACGAGCGCCGTGACGAACGTCGCGAACGCCATGGCGAGCGTCACGACCGGCGCGAGGATCGCCGCACCGACCGCCATCCGGTCATGGGCATGGGCGAGCATATGCCCGAATTCCTGACCCGCAGCTTCCGCCCCGGCTTCCGCGACCCGATCGAGGACTCCCCGGTCGAAGAGGCCACGGCCGAGCCCCTGCGTGACGAGGTCGCACCCGAGCCGGCCGAAGGCGCCGCCGAGCGCCAGCCTGCCGAACAGCCGTCCGCCGAACGCAGGCCCGGCAAACGCCGCCGGGGGGAATCCGCCCGGACCAAGGCGGCCGCGCAGCCTGCCGAGACCGCCGCCGCCGAGCCGACCGCCGAGCCGACCGTCGAGCCCGCACCCACGCCCGTCGAGGCCCCGACTCCGGCCCCGGCCGAAGCCCTGGCCGAGCCGGCGATCCAGCCCGCGGAACCGGCAGCGGAATCGACCCCCGAACCGGAAACGGCCCCCGAACCCGCGCCCGTGGAAGCCGCCGCCGAGCCGGTAGCCGAGCCCGAGGCCAAGGAAAAGCCCGTCCGCAAGCGCAAGCCGCGCACCCCCAAGGCCAAGGCCGAGCCCGCCGCCGCGGAGGCTCCGGCAGAGGCGGATCAGCCCGCGCCCGAACAGCCGGACGCCGCGGCCGAGGCCGAGCCCGCCGCCAAGCCCGCCCGCAAGGCGGCGAAAAAGCCCGCCAAGCCTCGCGCGCCGCGCAAGACCAAGGCCAAGGCGGCCGAGTCCGAAGCGGCCGCCCCCGACGCACCCGGCGCCGATGCCGCGCCGAGCCCGGACGACACCACCGCCGGGGCCTGAGCCGGTTCCATGGCGGCCCTTTCGGCCTTCACGCCATCCTCGCGACGCGGGCGCCCGTCCTGGGCGATGCTCGCCCTTGGCGTGGGGCTGGGGGCCATGGCCGCGCTGGGTCAGGCGCCCTGGGATCTCTGGCCGCTGACGCTGCTGGCGCTGGCCCTGCTGTGCCGGCAGGTCGCGCGGGCGGAAACGCCCCGCGCTGCCGCCTGGCACGCCTTTGCCGCCGGGCTGGGCCATTTCGCGCTGGCGATGGCCTGGATCGTCGAGCCCTTCCTGGTCGAGCCCGAAACCTATGGCTGGATGGCCCCCTTCGCGCTGGTGCTGACCGCGGCGGGCGGGGCGCTGTTCTGGACCGTGCCCGCCTGGCTCGCCGTGCGCCTCGCGCCGGGCTTTCCCCGCCAGGGGCTGGGCTTCGCCGCGCTGATGGTGCTGTCGGACTGGATGCGGGGCTGGATCTTCACCGGCCTGCCCTGGGCGCTGGCCGGCCATGTCTGGATCGACACCCCCGCCGGGCAGGTCGCGGCCACCCTGGGCGCGATCGGGCTGTCCGGCCTGACCATGCTGGCCGCCGCCCTGCCCCTGTGCTTTCGCCGCCCCGGCCGGTTCCCGGCCCTGCCCGGCACGGTGCTGGCCGCTCTGGTCGTCGCCACCGCCTGGAGCGCGGGGCTGGCGCGCCTGGCCCAGCCCCTGCCGCCCGATACCGGCCTGCGCCTGCGCCTGATCCAGCCGGACGCCACCCAGGCGCTGAAATGGGATCCCTGGTGGTCCGAGGTGTTCTTTCGCCGCCTGCTCGACCTGTCGGCCATCCGCGATCCCGACCTGCCGCCGCCGGACGCGGTGATCTGGCCCGAGACGGCGGTGAACTTCCTGCTCGAACAATCCGGCACCGCGCCGCAGGACATCGCCGCCTATGTCGGCGCCCCGGTCGTGCTGGGCATCCAGCGGGTCGAGGGCAGCCGCTACTTCAACAGCCTGACCGAGTTCTCGGCCGAAGGAATCGGTCCCGTCTACGACAAGTTCCACCTGGTTCCCTTTGGCGAATACACGCCCTGGGGCGACATGATGGCGCAGTTCGGCATCCGCGCCTTTGCCGCCCAGCACGGTTTCGGCTATTCCGCCGGCCCCGGCCCGCAGGTCATGCGCCTGCCCGGCCTGCCGCCGATGCAGCCGCTGATCTGCTACGAGGCCGTGTTCTCGCACCACCTGATCGCGGGGGAAAACCGGCCGGGCTGGCTTCTGCAAGTCACCAACGACGCCTGGTTCGGCCAGCTTTCCGGCCCGTGGCAGCACCTGGCCCAGGCCCGGCTGCGCGCCATCGAATCGGGCCTGCCGCTGATGCGGGCGGCGAATACCGGCGTCTCGGCGGTGATCGACGCGCGCGGGGCCTTGCGCGCCACGCTGGGCCTGAACCGCGCCGGCCGCATCGACGCCGCCCTGCCCGCGGCGCTGCCGCCCACGCCCTGGTCGCGGCTCGGCGACTGGCCGGCCGTGGCGATGGCGCTGGCGGCCTTCCTGCTGGCCGCCCTGGGGCCGCGGCGCAAGTTGCGCAGTTGACGGCGGCGGGCGCGTCCACTAACGCTTCGCCTGACCGTCACAACGGCTTCCTGGCGTGGCGGCGTCATTTCAACGGAGCATCTTCATGGCCAGACAGAACTATGTGTTCACCTCGGAATCCGTCTCCGAGGGCCACCCCGACAAATTGTGCGACCAGATCTCGGACGCCGTGCTGGACGCGCTGCTGGCCGAGGATCCGGCCGCCCGCGTCGCCTGCGAAACCTTCGCGACGACCGGCACCGTGGTGATCGGGGGCGAGATCGGCCTGACCGACCAGAAGAAGCTGGGCGAATACATGGGCCGCATCAGCGAGATCGCCCGCGAGACGATCCGCGACATCGGCTATGAGCAGGAAAAGTTCCACTGGAACACCTGCCACGTCCACAACTACCTGCACGAGCAATCCGCCCATATCAGCCAGGGCGTGGACCGCGACGGCGCCGGCGACCAGGGAATCATGTTCGGCTATGCCGTGGACGAGACGCCGGAACTGATGCCCGCGCCGATCCAATATGCGCATGCGATCCTGCGCCGCCTGGCCGAAGCGCGCAAATCCGGCGCCGAGCCGACGCTGGGCCCGGATGCGAAGTCCCAGCTGAGCCTGCGCTACGAAAACGGCAAGCCGGTCGAGATCACCAGCCTGGTGCTGTCGCACCAGCACAAGGACGAAAGCCAGGGCTCGGACGACATCCGCGCCATCGTCGAGCCCTATATCCGCGAGGTGCTGCCCGCGGAATGGCTGACCGAGAATACGGAATGGTGGGTGAACCCGACGGGCACCTTCGTCATCGGCGGGCCGGACGGCGACGCCGGCCTGACCGGGCGCAAGATCATCGTCGACACCTATGGCGGCGCAGCGCCCCATGGCGGCGGCGCCTTCTCGGGCAAGGATCCGACCAAGGTGGACCGCTCGGCCGCCTATGCCGCGCGCTACCTGGCCAAGAACGTGGTCGCCGCGGGCCTGGCAAAACGCTGCGTGATCCAGCTGTCCTATGCCATCGGCGTGGCCAAGCCGCTATCGATCTATGCCGACACCTTCGGCACCAGCGAGATCCCCGAGACCGAGATCGAGCGCGCCGTCTCGCGCGCCATGGACCTGACGCCGCGCGGCATCCGCGAGCATCTGGCGCTTTGCCGTCCGATCTATCGCCGCACCGCCGCCTATGGCCATTTCGGCCGCGCGCCCGATGCCGATGGCGGCTTCTCCTGGGAACGGACCGACCTCGTCGAGGCGATCAAGCGCGAGCTGTAAGGCCGCAGGGGGCTTTGCCCCCGCGCGTTCCGCGCTCCCCCAGGATATTTGGACACGAAAGAAGCCAGGGCGCCTACTTCCCTTTCTTTCGTGGAAAAATATCCTGCGGGGGAAGCCCGTCGGGCTTGCCCGGCGGGCGTGGGGGCGCAAAGCCCCCATCCTTCAATCCTTGAAGCTGCGGCTGTCCTTGATCTGGTCCCAGGCCCAGACCACCTCCTGGAGGCGGTCCTCGTCCGAGCGGTCGCCGCCGTTCATGTCGGGATGCAGATCCTTGACCAGGGACTTGTATTGCTTGCGGATCTCGGCGCGGGTCCAGGTCTCCTTGGCCTCGAGGATCTCCAGCGCCCGGCGCTCGGTCGGCGGGAGCTTGCGCGCGGTGCGGGTGCGCATCTCGGGGTTGGTGCCGTTCGCGCCCAGGATCTCCAGCGGGTCGTCGATGCCGTGGCGCGCCCATTTCTGTTCCTGCGCGGCGCGGCCGAAGGGCTTGGTCGGGCGCTCCCAGACCGTGGCATTGTCCAGGAACTCCTGGAACTCGGCCTCGGACTGGCCCTGGAAATAGTTCCAGTTCAGGTTGTATTCGCGCACATGTTCCTTGCAGAACCAATAGTATTCGTCCAGCGCGCGGGGCGATTTCGGCGCGCGGTACTGGCCAGGCTGGTCGCAGCCCTCCTTGTCGCATCGCCGCGTCGAGGTTTCGAAGGCGCCGGACATGCCGCGCCGGCCTTTGGCCCGGCGTTTCTTGTCCGAGGCCGCGGAAATGTCGAATCCGAACGGGTCGCTGTTGCTCATCTGCCTGCCTTGTCCTGAACGGGACAGGCAGTTTAGGCTATTTCGCGGGACATGAAAGGGGGCAAGCGCATGATTGCCGACGAGATGCGGAAAAGACTGGCCGAGCTTCAGCCGTCGCGGCTGGAAATCATCGACGAAAGCGAGAGCCATCGCGGCCATGGCGGCTGGCGCGAGGGCGGCGAGACGCATTTCCGCATCCGCATGGCCAGCGCCCGCTTTGCCGGGCTGGGTCATGTGGCGCGCCACCGGCTGGTGCATGCCAGCTTGGGCGACATCGTGCCGCGCATCCATGCGCTGGCGCTGGAACTGGCGGAAAACTGACCCGTTAGCGCGCGCAGGCTTGCCGGGCCGGGGCACCGGGCGTAGAAGCCCGGAAAGCCAGAAAGCACAAGGAATTTCCGCATGACCTCGCCCAAGGATTTCAACGATCGCATGTTGTCGCTCGGCCTTGCCCGCGTGAGCGAGGCGGCCGCCCATGCCTCGGCGCGGCTGATCGGCCGCGGCGACGAGAAGGCCGCCGACCAGGCCGCCGTCAACGCGATGCGCGACCAGCTGAACATGCTCGACATCAAGGGCGTCGTCGTCATCGGCGAGGGCGAGCGGGACGAGGCGCCGATGCTGTTCATCGGCGAGGAGGTCGGCACCGGCCAGGGCCCCGCGGTCGACATCGCGCTGGACCCGCTGGAGGGCACGACGCTGACCGCCAAGGACATGCCGAACGCGCTGACCGTGATCGCCATGGCGCCGCGCGGCACGCTGCTGCACGCGCCCGATGTCTACATGGAAAAGCTGGCCATCGGCCCCGGCTATCCCAAGGACGTGGTCAGCCTGGACATGACCCCGTCCGAGCGGGTGCGCGCCCTGGCCAAGGCCGGCGGCGTCAAGGACAGCGACATCACCGTCTGCATCCTGGAGCGGCCGCGGCACGAGGATCTGGTGGCCGAGGTCCGCTCGACCGGCGCGGCGATCCGGCTGATCACCGATGGCGACGTGGCCGGCGTGATCCATTGCGCCGAGGCCGAGCTGACCGGCATCGACATGTACATGGGTTCGGGCGGCGCGCCCGAGGGGGTGCTGGCCGCCTCGGCGCTGAAATGCATGGGCGGGCAGATGTGGGGCAAGCTGCTGTTTCGCAACGACGACGAGCGCGGCCGCGCCGCCAAGGCCGGCATCACCGACCTGGACCGCATCTATTCGCGCGACGAGATGGTGACGGCCGACGTGATCTTTGCCGCGACCGGGGTGACGAACGGCTCGATCGTGGCCGGCGTCAAGCGCGAGCCGCATTACCTGCAGACCGAAACCATCCTGATGCGCTCCAAGACCGGCTCGGTCCGGCGCATGATCTATCGCAACCCGATCAGGTAAGCCCTGCCGGACGGGCTTGAACAGCAGGCGGTCATGGGGGATGAAGCCCGCATGACCGCCTTTCTTTCCGTTACCTCCTCGCTGACCGGCCGCCTCTGGCGCGGTCCCGACGCCATGCTGGAACGCGCCGCCGAGGCGCTGGCCCAGGACAGCCGCCTGCCCCTGCCCGTCAGCCGGGTTCTGGCCGCGCGCGGCGTGCCCCCGCATGAGGCGCCGCTTTACCTCGATCCCAAGCTGCGCGACCTGCTGCCCGACCCCCTGAGCCTGCGCGACATGGACAAGGCCGCCGAGCGGCTGGTCGCCGCCCTTCTCGCCGGCCAGCGCATCGCCATCTTCGCCGATTACGACGTGGACGGCGGCGCCTCGGCCGCGCTGCTGCTGGACTGGCTGCGCCGGCAGGGGCACGATGCCACGCTCTACATCCCCGACCGAATCGACGAGGGCTATGGGCCCAACGCCCCCGCCATCGCGGCGCTGTCGCAGGATCACGACCTGATCGTCTGCGTCGATTGCGGCACGCTCAGCCACGAGGCTTTGGCGGCCTCGACCTGCGACGTGATCGTGCTGGACCACCACCAGGGCGGCGAGACCCTGCCGCAGGTCGCGGCCGTGGTGAACCCGAATCGCGCCGACGAGGACGGCAGCCTTGGCCATCTCTGCGCCGCCGGCGTGGTGTTCCTGACCCTGGTGCGCTGCAACAGCCTGCTGCGCCGGGGCGGTCATCCGCAGCCCGACCTGATCCCGCTGCTGGACCTGGTGGCGCTGGCGACGGTAGCCGACGTGGCGCCGCTGGTGGGGGTGAACCGCGCCTTCGTGCGGCAGGGGCTGCTGGTCATGGCCCGACGCGAGCGCCCCGGCCTGGTAGCGCTGTCCGACGTGGCGCGGCTCGATTCGGCGCCGAACGCCTTTCACCTGGGCTTCCTGCTGGGACCGCGGATCAATGCCGGCGGCCGCGTCGGCCGTGCCGACCTGGGAGCGCTGTGCCTGTCCTGCACCGACGGCCGCCAGGCCGAGCGGCTGGCGGCCGAGCTGGACGCGCTGAATCGCGACCGCCGCGCCATCGAGGCCGCCGTGCGCGACGAGGCCCTGGCCCAGGTCGAGGCGCGCGCCCAGGCCGGCGACAGCCTGGTCGCCTGGGCGGCGGGCGACGGCTGGCATCCCGGCGTCGTCGGCATCGTCGCCGCGCGGGTGAAAGAGGCGACCGGCCTGCCCGCGGTGGTGATCGGGGTCGAGCGCGGCATCGGCAAGGGCTCGGCCCGCTCGGTGCCCGGCGTGGACCTGGGCCGCGCCATCCAGCGCCTTTCGGCCGAGGGGCTGCTCTTGAAGGGCGGCGGGCATGCGATGGCGGCCGGCCTGACCATCGAGGAGGCCATGATCCCCGCGGCCATGGAGCGCCTGTCGCAGCTGCTTTCGCGCGAGATGGCCGAGCGTCCCGGCGCGGGCGAACTGCGCATCTCGGGGCTTCTGGACCCCTCGGGCGCCACGGTCGAACTGATGCAGATGCTGGAGCGCGCCGGCCCCTTCGGCCAGGCCGCGCCGGCGCCGCGCTTCGCCTTTGCCGAGCAGCTGATCGACAGCGCCGGGGCGATGGGCGACAGCCACCTGCGCCTGCGCTTCCGCAGCCCCGGCAGCCCGGCCCTGGAGGCGGTGGCCTGGGGCGCGATGAACGGCCCGCTGGGCCCCGCGCTGCTGGGCGCAAAGGGGCGCCGCTTCCACCTGGCGGGCAAGCTGGAGCTCACGCAATGGGGCGGGCGCGAGCGGGTGCGGCTGCGCCTGGACGACGCCGCGCCGGTGGGCTGAGCCCCCGCCGCCGGCCGGGAAAAAACTTTGGCGCAAGGTGATTTTTCCGCTTGCAGCCCCGCGGCAGAGAACCTAAATACCGCCCCACGCCGCAGGGCAAGACCCGGCGGATACGAAAAAGTGGCCCGTTCGTCTATCGGTTAGGACGTCAGGTTTTCAACCTGAAAAGAGGGGTTCGACTCCCCTACGGGCTGCCACAAACTCATTTTTTCCTTTTCCTTTCAATTGGTTGATTGGCTTTATTGTCCAACCCATCGCGAAGGTTAGACAACTTCTGTTCCTCTTTTACCCTAGAAAGACGTGCTAAGCCACGATCCGTCAAGCGGGCGCGGCTCACCTTCTTGGTGTATATCGCGCCCTCCTTGGGGGTCGCATGAGCCAGAAAACTCATGACCTCAAGCTCGCCTCCCCCGTTATCGGCAATCCGGGTTGCCTGCCCTTTGCGCAACCCATGTGCAGAGCAATGGGGCAAGCCTGCGGCCTTGCACTGATCCTTGAACCAGTTGCCGAAGCTCTCCGGTTTGTATGGCCGTCCGTTGCTGTGCGTGAGAAAAAGAAGCTGATCGGACACGCTCCGCAATTCTTCCAGAAGCTCGGGCATCAGCGGATAGTCTCCGCCGATACTTGTCTTATGCCGCCGGTATCTGATCCGGCCTCCCTCAATATTCTGTTTGCCCAAACCAACAACATCTTGTCGCGCTGCTCCGGTGTTCATTATCAGCCATGCTGCCCGGCGCGCCTTTGTGCCGGGACCGTGGAACGCCAAAAACTGTGCAATCTCCGCCTCAGTCCAAGTATGGTATCCATCCGGATTTTCCTTGCGCCGGTCGGCATACTTGGCCGGGTTGTGCTTTAGATCGGCCAGCGAATATTTGATTGCGAAGTTAAACAGCATCGACAGGTTTTTCTTCACGGTGTTAGCCGCAGTCGGGCCGGTCTTGCGAGCCATAATCGCCTCAACATGCCGGGTCTCAATCCGCCCCGCCTGATACTGCCCGATCTCACCCCGCAGCCAGTCCAATTCCCGGCGGATTGTCTTGCGACGAATTTCCGACAGGTTCAGGTGCTTCGGGCTGCGCAAGTAACTCTCGATCAGCCAAGCGATAGTGCCATAACTGGCATTGGTTCGCGTCACCGGAATGGCAGCTCCTGCCAATGCGGCCTCATAGGCCGCGCGAAACTCCGCAGACCCATAGGGACCGGGAAGATATACGTCCGCCCGCCCCTTCCTCCGAAAGCGCCAGCGCACTTTGCCGTGTCGATCAACCACACGGGTCACGCCGGGGAAAGGATTGCGCGGCTTTTTCATCGCTGTTTAAGCAGTTCGTCAGGATCGGGGCCAACCTCGCCATGCGAAGATACCCCCATTGGAAAGATGATGACCTTACCGGCCATATGGTCAACTTCTATTCGACCAACTGCGAAACCGGCGGCCATCGCACCTTTCACGCTGCGCGTGATTTCTGCGGCGGTAACGGTGGCCGGTCGGTTGCCCATTGTGATTACCCGATCCTGACGCGCACCGTGGCGGCCGAGGCCAGCGCGGCGGCGGTGGCATAGCCGATCGGCGTGTTATCGGTGGCGGTGGTGGTCACGACGCCCGCCGTGGCGTCCCAATAGACGGCGGCGCCCAGAGTGATCGCCAGCGCGGCCTCTTTGGGCAGGTTGAACACGCCACGCGTCTGCACGGCCACGTCCGCGGCGCTGGCGGCATCGCTGACGGCCACGCCGATCAGCTGCCCCGTGACCACCACGCCGCCCGAGGAAACGGCCGCAGGGGCCGGAATGGTCAGCGTGTCGCCGCTTTCGATGAAGTTTTTCATGGGTCAAAACCCCTTGCTGGTGGTGAAGGTGACGGCGCCGCCCCGCCTCGGGCCGGTCGCCTGTGCGATCCGCCGATCCAGATCGGCAATGGCCGCAGCCATTTCGGCATCGGTCGCATATTCGATGCGCTTCCCTTCATAGAGGGTCACGCGCACCCCGCTTGCGCGCGCCCGGATCAGGGCATCGCGCAGGGTGGTCAGCTCCTCGGTCGGGACAGCCATCAGCCGACCCGGAACCAGCTGCGGTAGTCCAGCCAGCCGCAGCCGAAATCAAGGCGCACCTTCATCTGGACGCCATCGACTTCAAATCCGACCTTGGTTTCCACCTGCGGGCCGGGGGCACCGGCCAGATAGGCATATTCCAGACCATCGACCAGGGCGGGATCGGCCACGACATACCAGCGCGTGGCCGAGGTCAGGCGCGGCTCGACAACCAGGGTCAGCTTGCTGAAGGGGTTCGCGTCGTCGGTGGTGGGGGCCTGAATCGCCGTCAGGGCCTTCTCCATCGTCGTTTCCAGTTCGGCCGGCACCAGCACGAAGCGCGGGGATATGCCGATCACATCGCCCGAAAGGCCAGTCTGATGGCGCATCGCCAGGCGCGCGGCGGAAATGTCTTCCTGGATCGCAGCCGGGGCGGTGGGGTCTTTCCGATTGCCATGGTCGGTCGCATCGAAGACCGCCACGCCATCCGACATGAGGGGATTGGCCTCGATCTTCGCCACCAGCTGCGCGGCCTCGAAAGCGCGGGCGGCGTTGCCGAGCCGAGCCGGGATCGTGGCGAAGGCGCCCACATCGTCGTTGACCAGCGCCTGGCGCGAAATGGCGAAAATCTTGCCGAAGGTCTCGGCCGCATACAGTTCCGCCGATTCGTCCATGGTGCCGCGCTTGAACTCGCCGCCTTCGGCCACCTTTTCCAGCGCCGGACCGTCGCCAAGCTGGATAGACCGCTTCGGGCGGAAATCGCGCACCGTGCTTTGCCGCGCCAGCTGGTGAACGCCCGAAGGGGCGGCATCATAGGGGCGGCGCATCTCGCGCCCCACGGCATCGCCCAGCAGCAGCGGGAAATCGGCGGTGCTGTGCAGGGCGCGGGTGATGATCGTATCCGCCGCCGCGCCCATGGTGCCGATGCGACTACGCCGCAGACAGTCGCGGGCCAAGTCCAGCGTGGTCATGTTCGCGAATGGCCGCGCAGCCTCGGAAAGCTGATGCTCGGGATGGTTGCGGGCATACAGCGCCTCGCCGGCGCGGGTGGCGATCACGGTCGGGTCGTCATGCGAGAAACCGACCTCGGCGCGCGTGGTGCGGGTGGTGGTGGCCTCGGCGCGCTGGCGCATTTCGGTAAAGGCGGCGGCGCGGGCATCCTCGGCGCTGGCCTCGGCGTCAATCTGGGTATCCGCCCAGGCACGGGTCAGGCCGGCGGTTTCCGCGATGGTGCGGATCTCCGCATTGATCGCCGCTCGGTTCAGGGTCGCGCCCGCCTCGGTGGTGGTCGTGGTGGTTTGTGCCGTCTCGGGCATGGGGTTTTCTCCGTTTCGGAAATGGGCGCCGGGATCGGCGGGGACGGGCACAATGGACACCTCTACAGGCAACCATTGCAGGGCCGTGCGGACGCGCCGGCCGCTTTCGCGGCCCTCGGACCAGCGACGGACGGAATAGCCGATCGACAGTCCGCGCAGGGTGCCTTCGGCAATATCGGCAAGCACCGCCTGCGCGGGATCGTTGCTGCGGAACTTCATGCGCACCCACAGTCCTTCCGGGCGCAGTTCGGCGGCTTCCACCACCCCCAGTTGGTCGCGGGTCGATCCGCTGCGGTGCGCATCCAGAACCGGCGCGCCGGTCAGGCGGGACAGGTCTGCGCCGGACAGGTCCAGCCGCTCGACATGGCCGGCCCGTTCAACATCGGCGCCGGTCGAAATGATGGCCTCGATGGTGCGGGCCTCGGGGTCGAAGGTGGACGGGCGCGGGCTGGCCGCGCGCAGATGAATGCTCATGGCTGGGCTTCCTTGGCTTGGGCAACGGGCGCGCGCGCGGCATCGCGGGCGATTTCCTCGTCCAGTTCGTCAATGTCGCGGCCGCGCGCCGCCACGACTTCCGCGCGGGATTTCAGGCCGGCATTGATCGCCGCCGTTTCGGCCTCGACCTCGTTGCGCGGGTCCACCCATTGCCAGCCAGGCGGCACGAACCGCACCGGCAGGTAATCCTCCATCTGGTCGGCAGGGATCACCCCGGCCAGCGCCCGCACCTCGATCCAGCGCCGCCACAGGGGCGCAAGTAACCTGCCCTCGATCAGCAGGCGCTGCAGCATCTCGGCGCGGCGGCGGAAATCCAGCAGGCCGACGCGGGCGCTGGAATAGTTGGCCTCGCCCAGATCGCCGGTCAGTGCCTCGAACGTCAAGCCGACGCCGGCCGCAATCTCGCGATCCTGCGCGCGCAGAAAATCCACCGCCTGCGCCAGCCCTTGACCGGGGGTCGAAAACTTCACCTCGGCGCCGGGGGGCAAGACACGCATCGCGCCTGGCTCAAGGCTGACATCGACCGACCCGGCGTCCGCCTCGAACCCGGCCGCGCCGCCTTCGGCATCGGATACGAACCCGGTCATCAGCGATTGAACCTTGAGGCTCATCAGCATGGCATCGCTGGCCTCGTCCCGGTCGCGCAGTTTCAGCAGCACGGGCACCAGCCAGGACAAGCCCCGCACCTGGCCGGGGAAAAGCTGGTCGAACACATGCAGCATGTCCGACGCCGGCACCCGGATCGCGTCACTATAGACCGCGAAGGGCGAGCGGGGCGCTTCGCGCAGGACGTGATAGGCGCGAACCTCGTCCTGCGCGTCGAACTCGATGCCGGCGATGATGCGCGCGCCGTTGCCCAGATCGCGGTGCAGGCTGGGGTCGTTCTGGTCGGCGGGCAGGACACGCAGCCGCAGGTTGCCGTCCTCGGTCGGCACCGTGTGCACGAACGCCTCGCCGTCGCGCACAAGACTGCGGGCAATCAGCGGCAAAAGCGGGCCGGTCAGGGTCTCGAACGCCTCGTTCAACTGCCGCCGCACCTCGGGGTCGGGGTGGCCGCTGCGGGTCTGCCAGCCCTTGCCGACAAGGGCGGCGGTCCATGCCTCGACAATACGGGCGCCATAGGCGGTATTCATGGCCTGCGCCGCCGCCCGTGCCTTAGCCGGGCCGCGCGCCGCCAGGGCGGATTGCTGCGGCGCCGCCAGCATCGGCGCGCCCTGCCAGCGCCGTCCGCCCGCGCCCGCCTCGATGCCGGAGCGTTTCTGGTCGGGCTGGGTGGCGCGGAAGAACCGGCCGAGATGGTTGAAAGGCCAGGCCACAGTCAGGCGACCCGCACCGC
The DNA here is from genome assembly GCF_029909795.1 of Paracoccus versutus. Lineage (NCBI taxonomy): Bacteria > Pseudomonadati > Pseudomonadota > Alphaproteobacteria > Rhodobacterales > Paracoccaceae > Paracoccus > Paracoccus versutus. The sequence continues at coordinate 925,805 of NZ_CP038196.1, read as the reverse complement.
CTGGCAGCGCGCGTCGAAATCGGCCAACGCCGCATGAGCTGCCGGGCCGCCATGGGCGCGCACCAGATGGGCAGCGAAGGCGTTGACAAGGTTTTGCGCGGCATCCCCGATGGGGATGCGGATAGCGGGGGTCAAGGCGTCGAACTTTTCAAGCGGGGTCAGGGCGAAAAGCCCGAACTCGACCAGCCGGCCGGCCATGAACTCGGCCAGAACGTCTCGCTTCATCACCGCCGGCCAAGCCTTGCCGGGTTCGATGCCGGCCTTGATCATCCCGGATACGACCAACTCGCGAAGCCCGTCCTGCAAGCGATATTCCCTGATCTCACCGTTCAAGGTGGATGCCCTACGGTGCGCGCCGAACTGGTTCTCGTCCTTGGTGATTGACCCCGTTCCCCGCCCCACAAGCTGGGCAAAATCGGTGATCGTGATGGCGAAATCTTCCAACTTCATGGGTAGGAACCTTCCTGTAGATTTTCCCGGAAGGTATCATGTCGCGTGATATTTTTACTAATGATTTCAATTTGGTGCAAGATGCACCAAATCACATCAATGTAGCCCGATTGATACCGGCTGCATCCCCTTTGACACCCGTCAATACACTTTGACACCCAGTTAATACACTTTGGCACCCATTATCACATTCTCGTGATAATCATCGAAACATGACCCGCAGGGATCATTCATCGTCGCGCAGCACCTTCCAGACCTCCCGGATCTTCTTCCCGATGGTGCTCTCGTCCGGTGCGCGGCCGTCCGAAGATCGCCGCGCGAACCAATCCTGCATCTCGAGCGTGAGTTCTCTCTGGGTGGCGGGAAGGCCGTAGTTGTGGATTCGCCGCACCACCGCCAGCCAGAAGGCTTCCCAATCCCATGTCGCGGTCGATCCGCCTCGTGTAGAGGGGCGGCGCGTCAGGTCATGTTCTTCCTCGAACCGATCAAGATGCGCGGCGAGAACAAGAATGTCTGCCCGCTCGATACAGAACCCGCCTGCCGGGCTGGAAATACGCTTCCAATCATCGCCGGAATCAGGGGCTCTGACGTGAAAAACCATGGCCTGACGTGGCCCGGTGCCATCGCGGCGGAACATGGTCAGAACAGCCTCGGGCGGGATGGCCGTAAGCCCATACCCTTCCCTGCCGGCGGTTTCCCAGGGCGGCAAGGATGCCACCAGTTCAAGTTTGCCCTGAATGGCGTAGCCGATTACATCGGCCGGTGCCCGGTCCAGGCGCGCGGCAGCTTCATCGACGGTCCATGCAAAGCGTGGTGGCAATGGCATGTTTCCTCCTTGTTTCCTCGAAGACTGGTTGCCTGCCGCACCAAGGAGCCAGGCCGCAGGCTGTCGGGGTTTCGCCTCCATGAGGCCGGCACTGTCCGACTGATCCGGGGCAGATGGGATGAATGCCTATCCCTGACGGGTCCGCCCAACCCGATTCCTATGTGCGCTGCATCCATCTGCTTTGCGTGATGGGGCCGCGCCGGCCGGGCGGCGCGGCCTCGACCTGCGACAACGCCGCGCGCCGATCGTCGGGGTTGATCTGGACAAGTTGGCGCGCGGCCACGCCATAGACCAGACAATCCAGCGCCTCGGCGCGCTTGCCGGGGATGCGGACGAATTGCCGGGTCGGCTGGCCCCGACTGTAGCGGATCACGGCCCGCTCGCTGGTCGCCTGCTCATACCAGACCGCCGGCAGGCCGGCAGAGAACCGGACAGCGGCAGGATTGCCGATGCGGCCGAAAAGCTGGGTTTTGACCGTATCCACGCCGACTATCCACAGCCGCGCGCCGGTCTTTGTCTTTGACCCGGCCTTTTCGATCACCGGCCGGTTTCCGGGCGCGCCCTTGATCGCGACCACCTTGCGCCGGGTGCGGGCGCGGCAGAAATCGGTTACACGATGCATGGTCGTGCCGTCGCTCCCGTCGATCGCGGCGGCATCGATCGCCATCTTGCCCCCGAGTTCATGCGGGAAACGCTCGGTCAGCAGCCCGTCCAGTTCGGCCCATGTTTCCTCGGCGTCCCATGCGCCCCAGATCACCCGATGGCCCAGAACCAGCATCTGCCCCGCGTCGGTGAAACCGCAGTAAGTCAGTTCGATCCGATCGTGCTGCACGTCGCAGCCGACCGTCAGAACCAGCACCTCGGCCGGGATCAGGTCCAGCCCGAACGGCTCGGCCCGCGCCATCAGTGCCGACTCATCCAGTTCCTCGCCATCGGCGCGCCAGCCCTGGCCGAGGATGGTGTTGACGAAGGTCTGCAAGGTGGTCGGATCGTCCTTGGCGGCTAGAAACTCGGTGGCCAGCTTTGACCAGGCGGCGTTGGCATGCAGCGAGACCAGGGCATTGAGCCGGAAACCAGCATGGCCCTGCACTTCGGGACGCAGCGCCCGCCAGCAGCCTTCCTCGACCATGGCGGGCTTGTGGCGCTCCTCGATCTCCTCGGCACAATGCGGGCAGCGCCAGCGGGCGGTTTCCGGCGCGCCCTCGTCCCAGGTGATCGCGTCCCAGGTGATTTCCGCGAACGTGCCGCAGGCCGGGCATGGCACCTCGAAGATGCGCTGATCAGACTGCGCCCAGGCGCGCAGGACGTGGCTGGTATCCTCGTGAACCGGGGTGCTGCCCAGCACGATCTTGCGATCCGGGAAGGACAGGGTGCGGCGCTCGGCCAGCACGATGGGCGAGCCTTCGGCGGTGGCCTCCATGCCGTCCGCCTCGTCGATGAACAGCAGGCGGACGTTGTGCCGGCGCAGGTTGCGCGGGGCCTTGGCGGCCACCACCTTGAGCGAGCCGCCGGGAAAGCGGCGCGACAGCAGCGTGTTGCGGCCCGATTCGTCGCGCTCGTCCGACAGCACCGCCGCGACGGCGGGCGAGGCCGCGAAGATCGGTTCCACGTCCGAAACCATGTAATCGCGGCAGTCGGCCTCGGCCGGCAGCAGGCAGAGGATTGGCGCGGGGTCGTTTGCCACGAAGCTGGCGACGGCCGAGGTCAAGAGCGTGGTGAAGCCGACGCGCACCGGCTTGACCAGCGTCACCCGCTCAATGAACGGATCCCCGATGGCGTCGGCAATCTCGCGCTGGAACGGCCAGAGCCGCACCGGGCCGGGCTGGGCAGATACGCCTTCGGGCAACCTCACATTGGCCTCGATCCATTCCGAAAGCTGCAGCTTGGGCGGCGGGCGCAGAGCCTGCATAGCCTCGCGGCGGATTTCCGTGATCCGGTCAAGCGGCATCGTCGGCCCCTGCATTATCGGCCAGATCATCCAGGGCGGCGCGGGTTTCCCGATCCAGCGCCGCCACATCGGCCGGGGTCAGATGCGGAAGGGCCGAACGGACCCGCGACGGGATCGCCAGCACCCGCGCCCGAATCGCCCGCAGCGCCTCGCCCCATTCGCGGGCAACATCGGACGCAGGAACCAGTTCGCGGCGAAGCGCGGCGTTCTTGAGCGCCTGCGCGTCGGCCTGTTCCCGCGCCAGCCGCGCCCGCTCGCCGGTCAGGTTCAGCACCGCAGCTTCGTCACCGCGGCCGCTGGCGGTGCCGCGCAGGTGAGCGCAATATCCCTGAACCGTCACCGCCAGGTCCCAGGCATCGCGGCCGAGATGCTTGGCGATGCCCCGGCGTTTCAACTCGGTCAGCATGGCCGGAGAAATCCCTAGAAGATCGCACAAGCCCGGCCCGTCGATGCGATGCACCGGCCCATCGCCTGCAAGGTCAAGCTCGGTTACGATCCTCATTTTCCCTTTCCTTTTCAGATTGTTATTTCAAGCCATCGTAAAAATTTGCAACGCCTGATGCTTCGCGCCTCTGCCACCCGTATACGGTCAGCCCCCGGAAGGACCCGCCGCCGGGTCGAAGCCCGCGCGGAATGCTGCTTCCCCCTCGGCCTCGAACCCGTCGCTCGCATCGGACGGGGGCAACTCGGGCCAGGCTTCCGGGCCGTGCTGGATCAGCGCCGCCAGATCGCGCAGGCACCGCGCCGCCTCATCCGGGCCGTGATCCGCCGCAATGGCCGAAGCGACAGCCACAAGCCCGCCGGTCAGCACGGCGTCAGCGGGAAGATTGTCGGCACTGGCGCGCGTCAGTTCGGTCAAGGCCGTGCCGATGGTCAGCGCAGCCCGGCGGTCCATCTGCCCCAGCATCGCTCCGGCAGGCGTGGCGGCAAAGCTGGGCAGCGCCAGGACGTAAACTGGCTGGCCGTCCTCACGGCTCGGCCGCTGCTCAACCCAGCCGCTATCCAGCAGAACGCGCAGCGCCCGCCGGGTGGCTCGGACGCTCATGCCCGATCCGCCCGCGATCTCGGCGGGGGTCAGCCGGCATTCATCGCTGCCATCCTCGCAGCCGAACAGGGCGATGGTGCCGCCCACGACGCGCACAGCGCCAGACAGGCCGCTGATGCGGATGAACTCGCCATGCCAGTCGATGTTGGCCGGGGGCACAGGAAAATCAGCTTCCATCTGCGCTTGCCGAGTTTCGAACCAACCCATCACATCGGCGAACTCCTCGCGGTTACGCGGCATGACGATCCTCCATCGTGGCAGCTGCCCATTCCGCCCAAAGGCGGGCGGTTCGGGCTTCGAACACGTTGTGCGCGGTCGGGGGGTAGCGATAGGGGGTTTCCCAGCCGGTGCCCTGCGCATCGCTGGATTTCACCCGCAACGCGGCCAGCGTCGGGAAACCGTTCTTCCCCAGCCAGCCATTCCACGCCGCCTCCCGGTCGCTGCCGTGGTGCGCCACGCTGGCAAGGTTCAGCCTCGGCTTTCGAGGAGCACCGTTTGCGACGGATGCAGGATGCTTTTGCGGCTCCGCCTCGCGCGCGTTTGGAATATTCCTTGGAATAATATATATGGGGGGTGCGCCGCTGCACCCTTTTTCGCGGCGATCTGCACCCCTTTCCGACTCCCTCGCATGCACCGAAAAGGGTGCAGCGGCGCACCCCTTTCCGGGGTCGGATCGGATGCGTTCGGGCGTCTGTCCGCCCCCCGAAAAGGGGGCAATCTCGGCCGCTTCGCGGGGATGGTTCGGCTCGTCCTGATGCCCGATCGGGGCCTGCTGGCGCGGGAACTGGTTCACCGGCGCGCCCAGATCGCCGGGCACTGTGAACAGGATGCGCCGGCGCGATCCGCGCCCGCGGGCTTTGGCTCTGGCCAGAAAGCCGGCGTCCTCCAAGGCTCGAAAAGCCCGCTTCACCGTGTCCTCGGAAAAGCCGCATCCCTCGGCGAACTGGCTACGCTTCCAGAAACAGGCACCGGACAGACGGTCAGCGGCGTCATGGACAATGCAGCAGGCCAACACCTTGGCATTGGGGGAAAGGCCGCTCGTGCGGATGGCCTTAAGCCAGCCAAACCGAGCGCGCTCCCACGCGCCGGGCAGCGGCACGGGGCTTGCGGCGCGCGGGCGGGTCGGATAGCCTTCCCTACGAAGCTTAGCCGCTTTCTCTTTGCCCTCGGTAGCGCCGGCCAGCGCACCGGGGGTTTCTATTTCCGGCGTGACTTTTAGGTTAGACAACGCAGGAATATCTTGAATGATCTCAAGGCCCCCTTCCGGGCGGGTTGGACAAGCCAACGGCATTGAATTTACGGGGGAAGAATGGCCCCCTACGGGCTGCCACTTCATCCCTTATTTTCGATAGCTTGAAAGCTGCGATTGTCCTGCAATTCGTGGGATGAGGGCAATTTACTCATGCCGCCATCGGCCAGCCGCGCGCGCCCTGCCGCCTTGGGACAGATGGCGTCTTTTGCACGAGGAACGCGATGATTTCGTATTCCGTCGCCCCAGCATGGACCAAGCGGGTCGCCCCCGCCTTGCGCAAATCGTAAAGCCGTCGCCGGGTTTAATCATCCTGCCGGACGAATGTCGCCACCCCGACAGATGAAGCCGCGCCGGGAAGCGGCCAGGCGATCACCTGTCGCCACCGCATGATTGCAGGCGGGGCGGCTGCCCGGTTTCAGCGGATCGCCCTCGGCGGCGCCGATGAAAGCGCCGGCCCGTTCGCCCTTGCGGATCGTGGCGTTGCGGAACCGGATCGGTCCCCCCGTTCAGCCGTCGCATTTGCCCGGCGGGTCGCCAGCCTTCCATGCCGTGCCGGCTGACGGCCGGGACCGGGGCGCGGAATCACCCCGACCTCCTCCAACCGGCCAGATCGGTCCTAGGCCTGAAGCGACCTCACCCCGACTTCACCTTCGCCGCGCGACTTGATCGCCGCGACGGCGGCGATGCTGCCGGCGGCAGTGGTGTAATAGGGGATCTTGTCGTTCAGCGCGACCGCACGGATCTCGCGCGAATCGGCGATGGCCTGGGCGCCCTCGGTGGTGTTCAGCACCATGGCGATCTCGCCGTTCTTCAGCCGGTCCACGATGTTCGGGCGGCCCTCATAGACCTTGTTCACCAATTCGGTCTCGACCCCCGCGCCGCGCAGGAACTCGGCCGTGCCGCGGGTCGCGACCAGCTTGAAGCCCATGGCGGTCAGCTCGCGCGCAGCCTCGGCCAGATCGGCGGTCTTGTCGGCGTCGCGGACCGAGACGAAGACCAGCCCGCCTTCGGGCAGCTGCGTCCCCGCCCCCATCTGCGCCTTGAGGAAGGCGCGCGGGAAGCTGCGGTCCCAGCCCATGACCTCGCCGGTCGAGCGCATTTCCGGGCCAAGCAGCGTATCGACGCCGGGGAAGCGGGCGAAGGGCAGCACCGCCTCCTTGACCGAGAACCAGGGCGTGTTGGGATCGGCCAGCGTCAGCGGATCGGCAAAGGGCAGCGGATCGTCGGGGCCGACGCCCTCGGGATAGGCCGCGCGGGCGGGGAAGTTCGACATCGGCTCGCCCGCCATCAACCGCGCGGCGATGGACGCAATCGCGCTGTCGGTGGCCTTGGCGACGAAGGGCACGGTGCGCGAGGCGCGCGGGTTCACTTCCAGCACATAGATCGCGCCGTCCTTCAGCGCGAATTGCACGTTCATCAGCCCGACGACGTTCAGCGCGCGGGCCATCGCCTCGGTCTGGACCTTCAGCTCGGCGATGGTGGCGGCGTCCAGCGTATGCGGCGGCAGCGAGCAGGCCGAGTCGCCGGAATGGACGCCCGCTTCCTCGATATGCTCCATGATGCCGGCGACATGGACGGTCTTGCCGTCGGACAGCGCATCGACATCGACCTCGATGGCACCCGAGAGATAGCTGTCCAGAAGCACCGGGCTGTCGCCGGAAACCTGCACCGCCTCGCGGATATAGCGGTTGAGCTGGTCCATGTCGCGCACGATCTCCATCGCGCGGCCGCCCAGCACATAGGACGGACGGATGACCAGCGGGAAGCCGATGCGCTGCGCGATCTCGATGGCCTCGGCGTCGGAATGCGCGATGCCGTTGATCGGCTGCTTCAGCCCCAGGTCGTTGAGCAGCTTCTGGAAGCGCTCGCGGTCCTCGGCCAGGTCGATGGCGTCGGGCGTGGTGCCGAGGATCGGGATGCCCTCCTCCTCCAGCGCATTGGCCAGCTTCAGCGGCGTCTGGCCGCCGAACTGGACGATGACGCCGTGCAGCGTGCCGTTCTCCTGCTCGACCGCCAGGATCTCCAGCACATGCTCCAGGGTCAGCGGCTCGAAATAGAGCCGGTCCGAGGTGTCGTAATCGGTCGAGACCGTCTCGGGGTTGCAGTTGACCATGATCGTCTCGTAGCCGGCCTTGGTCAGCGCGAAACAGGCATGGCAGCAGCAATAGTCGAACTCGATGCCCTGGCCGATGCGGTTCGGGCCGCCGCCCAGGATCACCACCTTCTTGCGGTCGCTGGGCCGGGCCTCGTTCTCGACCTCGCCCATCGCCGGGGCCTCGTAGGTCGAATACATATAAGGGGTCTGGGCCTCGAACTCGGCCGCGCAGGTGTCGATGCGCTTGAAGACCGGGTGCAGGTCATGGGCGCGGCGGGCCTGGCGAACCTCGGCCTCGGCCTTGCCGGCAAGCTTCGCCAGCCGCGCATCGGTAAAGCCCATCATCTTCAGCCGCCGCAGGCCCTCGGCATCCTCGGGCAGGCCCTGGGCGCACAGCTCTGCCTCGGCATCGACGATCTCGCGCAGCCGGGCCAGGAACCAGGGGTCGAAGCTGGTCGCGTGCTGGATCTCGTCGTCGGAAAGCCCGTGGCGCATGGCCTGGGCGATCAGGCGCAGCCGGTCGGGGGTCTGCTGGCTGATCGCCTTGACGATGGCCGCCTTGTCGGGCGCGCCGGGGATCTCGATGTCGTCAAGCCCGGTCAGCCCGTTCTCCATCGAGGTCAGCGCCTTTTGCAGCGATTCGTGGAAGGTGCGGCCGACGGCCATGACCTCGCCCACGGATTTCATCGCCGTGGTCAGCTCGGGCTTGGAACCGGGAAACTTCTCGAAGGCGAAGCGCGGGATCTTGGTCACGACATAGTCGATCGAGGGCTCGAAGCTGGCCGGGGTGACGCGGGTGATGTCGTTGTCCAGTTCGTCCAGCGTATAGCCGACGGCCAGCTTGGCGGCGATCTTGGCGATGGGGAAGCCCGTGGCCTTGGACGCCAGCGCCGAGGAGCGCGAAACCCGCGGGTTCATCTCGATCACCACCATGCGGCCGTCGCGCGGATTGATCGCCCATTGCACGTTCGAGCCGCCGGTCTCGACCCCGATCTCGCGCAGCACGGCGATCGAGCCGTTGCGCATGCGCTGGTATTCGCGGTCGGTCAGGGTCAGCGCCGGGGCGACGGTGATCGAATCGCCGGTATGCACGCCCATCGGATCGACGTTCTCGATGGAACAGACGATGATGGCATTGTCGGCGCGGTCGCGCACGACCTCCATCTCGTATTCCTTCCAGCCCAGCAGGCTCTCGTCCACCAGCACCTGCGCGACCGGAGAGGCTTCCAGCCCCGAGCGCACGATGCGCTCGTAATCGTCGCGGTTATAGGCGACGCCGCCGCCGGTGCCGCCCAGGGTGAAGGCGGGGCGGATGATGGCGGGCAGGCCGATCTCCTCCAGCGCCTCCATGGCCATCGAGACCCCGGCCGCGATGTCGTATTTGCCGTTCGGATGCTTGGGCGCGGCGACGATGGTGGCGCGCGGGTTCTCCAGCCCGATGCGGTCCATGGCCTCGCGGAACAGCTTGCGGTCCTCGGCCATCTCGATGGCGGCGCGCTGCGCGCCGATCAGCTCGACGCCGTAGCGGTTCAGCACGCCCATGTCGGCCAGCGCCAGGGCGGTGTTCAGCCCGGTCTGTCCGCCCATGGTCGGCAGCAGCGCATCGGGCCGCTCCTTGGCGATGATCTTTTCCACCACCTCGGGGGTGATCGGCTCGATATAGGTCGCATCCGCCATCTCGGGATCGGTCATGATCGTGGCGGGGTTCGAGTTCACCAGGATGACCCGGTAGCCCTCTTCGCGCAGCGCCTTGCAGGCCTGGGCGCCGGAATAGTCGAATTCGCAGGCCTGCCCGATGACGATGGGACCGGCACCGATGATCAGGATGGATTTGATATCGGTTCTTTTCGGCATGACGGTCCCCAGGGCTTGCGGCTGATAAATCGTCCGGGGTTATAGCCATGGCGGGCGAAGTCGCAAGGGTCCGCGCCGCCCGCCCGGCCAAAAATCCGCCACGGAAAGCGGCGCCGCCGGCCAGGCGCCGCCCCGCGCTTCTTCGTTGCCCAAATACCCATGCGGCCGCGCCGCCGGGCCGAGGGCTCAGAACTGGGACGCCTTGCCCTTCTTCAGCGACTTGCCGTGGCTCGCGATCCAGTCCATCGCGGCCAGCAGCACGCCCGAGATCACGAAGACCAGATGGATCACCACCATCCAGCGGATCTGCTCGGGGGCGTATTTGCCGACATCCATGAACACCTTCAGCAGGTGGATGCCCGAGATGGCCACGATCGAGGCCACCAGCTTCAGCTTCAGCGCCGAGAAATCCACCTCGCCCTGCCACTCCGGCCGGTCCTCGTGTTCGCTCAGGTCCATGCGGCTGACGAAATTCTCGTAGCCCGAGAAGATCACGATCAGCAGGAGGTTCGCCGCCAGGCTCAGGTCGATCAGCGCCAGCACCCCCAGCACCGCATCGTTGACCGTCATCACCGGCAGGATGCCGATCAGATGCCAAAGCTCCAGCGCAAAGACCCAAAGCAGGATAAGCAGAGACAGCGCCAGACCGACATAGATCGGCGCCATCATCCAGCGGCTGGCGAAAAGGCTGCGTTCGAGAAGGCGTTCCATGAATGCTCCTGAATGGATGGTCGGCCCGCGCTATACAGCCAGGACCGCACCGGCCAAAAGGGGGCACGGGCGCGCACCCCGCAGCCCGCCCCTTCACGGTTTTGCAAATACTCCGGGATCGGCGGCGCCGGCGCTCAATCCGCCAGCTGGTCCTCGGCCTTCTGCGCCAGGGCCTCGGCCCGCGCGGCCAGTTCCGCCATGGCCTCGCCCAGGCTCTCGGGCACCACCGGCACCTCGACGCGCTGCGGGTTGGCCTTCAGCCGCGCCAGTTCGCGCTCCAGCGAGGCCAGGCGATCCTCCAGCGCCGAGGTGCGGTCGGCCAGCATCAGCCCCGACAGCAGCAAAAGCCGCGGCTCGGGCATCCGGCCGGCCTGTTCCAGAATCACCCGCGCCTCGGCATCCAGCAGGCCGGCGGCGCGCTTGAGCAGCCGCTCCTCGCCCTCCTGGCAGGCCAGGGTATAGGACTTGTGCCCGATCGAGAAATCCACTTCCGCCATGGTTCAGCCCCTTCCCTCGTCCAGCGCCGCATCGGCATGCTCGGCCGTGTCCGGCGCCGGCGCCGTCTCCGAAACGCCCTCCGCGGGGGCGGGGGCCTCGATCATGCGGTCCAGCGCATCGACGATCTCGCCCATCTGCGCGACCTCGGCCGCGCGGGCGGCGCGCAGCGATTCGACCTCGGCCTCCAGCGCGCGGCGGGCCTCGTCCTGCGCGCCGTCCCCCTGCTGCGCCGCGATCAGGGCGCGGTTGGCCTCGGCCAGCGCCTCGTTGGCGGCCGAAAGCCGCGCGGCCTCCTCCCCGGCCTCGACCAGGCGCCGATGCGCCTCGGCCAGCCTCTGCTCGCAGTCCGAAAGCGTGACGGACTGGCGCTCGTGCAGGGCGGCAAGCTCTTGCGAAAGGCGGCGGTTTTCGGCCTGAAGCTCGTGCAGCTGCGAGGCGGCCTCCGCATCCGCCGGGACGGGCTGCGGGGCATGCCGCGCCGCGGCGGTACGGTCCAGGAACTGGTCGATGCGGTCCAGGGCCGCGATCAGCCGTTTTTCACTGACGTTCAGATCATCTCTCATCGGCCAGGATCCTTTCGGGTCGCTTGTCCTTCGGGGCTCGCCCACCACTTTTCGCATTGCACCGGCCATATGACAAGGACGGGCGGGACGCGGCGGGGTTTTCCCGCCGGGCCTGCGGCGCCGCATCGGCTTTTCAGCCGCCGGATCGGACCCTATAAGGCGGCAAGCCTGCATGATGGAGAGAGACGCGATGCGCCGCGCAAAGATCACCCGCGAGACGGCCGAGACGCAGATCGAGGTCGAACTGGACCTCGACGGCAGCGGCCGCTACGACAACCGGACCGGCGTCGGGTTCTTCGACCACATGCTGGACCAGCTGGCCCGGCATTCGCTGATCGACCTGACCGTGCGGGCCAGGGGCGACCTGCATATCGACGACCACCACACGGTCGAGGATACCGGCATCGCCATCGGCCAGGCGCTGACGCAGGCGCTGGGCGACAAGCGGGGCATCCGCCGCTATGGCGCCTTCCACCTGGCGATGGACGATGCGCTGGTGCGCGCGGCGCTGGATCTGTCGGCGCGGCCCTATCTGGTCTGGAACGTGGATTTCCCGGCGCAGAAGATCGGCGGCTTCGACACCGAGCTGGTGCGGGAATTCTTCCAGGCGCTTGCGACCCATGGCGGGATCACGCTGCATGTCGACCGGCTGCACGGGCTCAACGCCCATCACATCGCCGAGGCGGCCTTCAAGGCCGTCGCCCGCGCCCTGCGCGAGGCGGTCGAGCCCGACCCGCGCATGGCGGGCGTGCTGCCCTCGACCAAGGGCGCGCTGTGATGCGGGTGGCGCTGGTCGATTACGACAGCGGCAACCTGCATTCGGCCGAAAAGGCCTTTGCGCTGATGGGGCGCGAGGCGGGGGCCGAGGTGGTGGTGACATCCGACCCGGCCGAGGTCGCGCGCGCCGATCGCATCGTGCTGCCGGGCGACGGCGCCTTTCCGGCCTGCCGGGCGGCGCTCGACGCCGTGCCGGGCATGGTCGAGGCGCTGCACGAGGCGGTGATCGCCCGCGCCGTGCCCTTCATGGGCATCTGCGTCGGCATGCAGATGCTGGCCGAGATCGGGCACGAATATCGCGACACCGCGGGACTGGGCTGGATCGGCGGCGAGATCGAGGCGATCCGGGCGCCCGGCCTGAAGGTGCCGCATATGGGCTGGAACGACCTCAGGGTGCTGCGCCCGCACCCGCTGCTCGACGGGATCGCCACGGGCGACCATGCCTATTTCGTGCATGGCTGGCAGTTCCGGGTCGCCGATCCCGCGCATCTGCTGGCGACCGCCGATTACGGCGGGCCGGTGACGGCGGTGGTCGGGCGGGACAACATCGTCGGCACCCAGTTCCACCCCGAGAAGTCGCAGGCCGTGGGGCTGCGCATCATCGGCAACTTCCTGCGCTGGCGCCCGTGACGGGCGGTGGCGGGGGCTCTGCCCCCCGCCTTCCAGGCCCCTCGACGGGGCCTGGAAGGCGTCCCCCGGAGTATTTGGAAAACGGAGAAAGCCGCAGCGGAAGCCGGGCGGCTATTTGACCCGCACCCATTGCTGCGTCTTGCAGAAGACCGCGACGCAGCCCGAGACGTTCAGCGTCTTGCCGTCGAGCTGCATCTTCGAATTGTAGGTCTTGTCGGCGCCGGGATCCCAGATCGTGCCGCCCGAGAACTTGCCGCCGCCCTCGTCGGCCATGCCGGCGACGATGTTCTTGCCGTCATGGGGCGACTTGATCTGCTTGCCCGCCTTGTCGAAGCTTCTGACCAGCCGGCCGCAATACTTGCCGTCGCAGTCGTAGAACTCGACCATGCCGACATTGCCGTCGTCATTGGCCTGGGTCTGGAAGATGCCGCCGATGCCCTGGGCCTGCGCGGTGGCGCCCGCAAGCGCGAGCAGCGTGGCAAGAGCCAATGTCCTCATGGTGATTCCCCCCTCCCCAGGGTTATGGTCCGGGCCGCAGGATGGGCGCGCCCCGGGCCGCCGATCAAGCCTGACGTGAGGTCGCGGCCGGCGGATCCGGGGCCTTTCGGTCCGCCGCCGGCTGTGGCAAAGGGGCGCCACGCTATCAGGAGAGATGCGATGATCCTTTATCCCGCGATCGACCTCAAGGACGGCAATTGCGTGCGCCTGCTGCGCGGCGACATGGAGGCGGCGACCGTCTTCGGCTCGGACCCCGCCGCGCAGGCCCGCGCCTTCCAGGATGCCGGGGCGGAATGGCTGCATCTGGTCGACCTGAACGGCGCCTTCGCCGGCAAGCCGGTCAACGCCGCCGCGGTCGAGGCGATCCTGGCCGCCATCGACGTGCCCGCCCAGCTGGGCGGCGGCATCCGCGACATGGCCACCATCGAGGCCTGGCTGGAACGCGGGCTGGCGCGGGTGATCCTGGGCACGGTGGCGGTCGAGCAGCCCGACCTGGTGCGCGAGGCGGCGATGGCTTTCCCCGGCAAGATCGCCGTCGGCATCGACGCCCGCAACGGCCGGGTCGCAACCCGCGGCTGGGCCGAGGAGACCGACGTGATGGCCGTCGACCTGGCGCATCGCTTCCAGGACGCGGGCGTTGCCGCGATCATCTATACCGACATCGACCGCGACGGCGCCATGGCCGGCCCCAACATCGCCGCGACCGAGGCCCTGGCGCGGGCGGTCAACATTCCGGTCATCGCCTCGGGCGGGGTTTCCTCGATGCAGGATCTGCTGGCGCTGCGCGCGACCGGGGTCATCGCCGGGGCGATCTCGGGCCGGGCGCTCTACGACGGCGCCATCGACCTTCATGCGGCGCTGAAGGCGCTGGCCTGAGCGCGCGGGGCGAGGTAACAAGGCATCATGCTGAAGACCCGTGTGATCCCCTGCCTGGATGTCGCCGATGGCCGCGTGGTCAAGGGCGTGAACTTCGTCGATCTCGTCGATGCCGGCGACCCGGTCGAGGCGGCGCGCGCCTATGACGCCGCCGGCGCGGACGAGATCTGTTTTCTCGACATCCATGCCACGCATGAGAATCGCGGCACCATGTACGACCTGGTGACGCGCACCGCCGAGGCCTGCTTCGTGCCGCTGACCGTGGGCGGCGGCGTGCGCAGCCACAAGGACGTGCGCGACCTGCTGCTGGCGGGCGCGGACAAGGTCAGCTTCAACTCGGCCGCCGTCGCGAACCCCGACGTGATCGCCGAGGCCGCCGACCGCTTCGGCAGCCAGTGCATCGTCTGCGCCATCGACGCCAAGACCGTGGCGCCGGGCAAGTGGGAGATCTTCACCCATGGCGGCCGCAAGCCCACCGGCATCGACGCCGTGGAATTCGCCCGCACCGTCGCCGCCAGGGGCGCGGGCGAGATCCTGCTGACCAGCATGGACCGCGACGGCACCAAGTCGGGCTTCAACATCCCGCTGACCCGCGCCGTGGCCGATGCGGTCGGCATCCCGGTGATCGCCTCGGGCGGGGTCGGCATGCTGGAGCATCTGGCCGAGGGCGTGCTGGAGGGCCATGCCTCGGCGGTCTTGGCCGCCTCGATCTTCCATTTCGGCACCTTCACCATCCGCGAGGCCAAGGAGCATCTGGCCGCCGCCGGCATCCCGGTGCGGCTGACATGAGCGATCCCCTGCCCACCGGCCTGCACCGCCTGGCCGGGACAATCGCCGCGCGCAAGGGCGCCGACCCGGAGAGCAGCTGGACCGCCAAGCTGCTGGCCAAGGGCCCCGAGAAATGCGCCGAGAAATTCGGCGAAGAGGCCGTCGAGGCGATCATCGAGGCGGTCAAGGGCGACCGCGAGCGGCTGATTTCCGAGGCGGCCGATACGCTTTACCACCTGCTGGTCATGCTGGCGGCGCGCGACGTGACGCTTTCCGACGTGGAAAATGAACTCGACCGCCGCGAGGGGCGTTCGGGGATCGAGGAAAAAGCGTCTCGAAAGTGACAATATGCTGGACATGCTGGCGGGCGAGTTCTCGCGCCCCATGAGCCTGCCCGCCGGCGTGGTCGCCTTGCGGCTGACCATGGCGGTTCTGCTGGGCGGGGTGATCGGCTGGGAGCGCGAGGTGAAATCCCGCGCCGCCGGGCTGCGCACCCATATGCTGATCGCGCTGGCCGCGGCCTGCTTTACGCTGGTGGCGATGGAACTGGTCGATTTCAGCCCGGTGAACGAGCAGCAGCAGCGCACCGACCCCCTGCGGCTGATCGAGGCGGTGACGGCGGGCGTGGCCTTCCTGGCCGCGGGGTCCATCGTCATCAACAAGGGCAATGTGCGCGGCATCACCACCGGCGCCTCGATGTGGCTTTGCGGCGCCATCGGCCTGTGCTGCGGCACCGGCGACCTGCGCCTGGCGCTGATGGCCACCGCCATGGCCATGGTGGTGCTGTATCTGATCCGCGTCCTGGTCAGCCCCGCCGCCCGCGACGTGGCGGAGGGGGAAGAGGACTAGGGCGCGACCGGCACAACCTTGACCGCGCCGCCCTGCGCCGAAAGCGCGATCTCGCCGGCCGCCAGCCGCAGCGCGTCGCGGCCGAAGACCTCGGTACGCCAGCCCGACAGCGCCGGCAGGTCGCGCATGCCCGAGGCGATGGCGTCCAGATCCGAGGCCGAGGCGATCAGCCGCGGCGCCACCCCGGCCGCATCGGCCTTGGCCTTCAGCAGCACCCGCAGCAGCTCCGCCAGCGCGGCATTGCCCGGCCGGCCCGGCTCGTCGGGGGCGGGCTTGGGCAGATCCTTGGCCTCGACCCCGGCCTTGACGGCCGAAAGGATGCCATTGGCGATCTCGCCACGGCGTGCGTCGCGCAGAAGCAGCCGCGACTTGGCCAGGTCGGCCTCGGACAGCGGCTTGGTCGAGGCCAGCTCGATCAGCGCGTCGTCCTTGAACACGCGGGCGCGCGGAATGTCGCGTTCCTGCGCATAGGTCTCGCGGAAACGCGCCAACTCGCGCACCACGGCCAGGAAGCGGGGCGAGCCGGAGCGGGTGCGCACCCGCTCCCACGCCTCTTCCGGGCGGGTGATGTAGGTTTCGGGGTTCAGAAGCACCGCGACCTCTTCGGCCAGCCAGGGCGCGCGCCCGGTCTTGTCGAGCTGGGTCGAGAGGAACTCGTAGATCGCCCGCAGATGCGTAACGTCGGCCAGCGCATAGGCCGCCTGCGCATCCGAGAGCGGCCGGTGCGACCAGTCGGTAAAGCGCGACGACTTGTCCAGCGGCTGGCGCGCGATCTTCTTGACCAGCGTTTCGTAGCCGACCTGCTCGCCAAAGCCGCAGACCATGGCGGCGATCTGGGTGTCGAACAGCGGATCGGGCATCACGCCCGCGTCGTGGAAGAAGATCTCCAGATCCTGCCGCGCGGCATGGAATACCTTGACCGTCGCCTTGTGGCGGAAAAGGTCGTAGAGCGGCTCGAGCGACAGCCCCTCGACCAGCGGGTCGATCAGCACCGCCGAGCCCCCCGCCGCCTTCGCGGCCGAGGCCGGGGGCAGCGCGGCCTGGATCAGGCAAAGCCGGGAATAATAGGTCCGCTCGCGCAGGAATTCGGTGTCGAGCGTGACATAGGGCTGGGTCTTGGCCAGGGCGCAGAACTCGGCCAGTTCGGCCGTGGTGGTCAGGGTGCGGATCTCGGGCTTTTGATCGTTCGTTGCTTTTGCGGGCATAGGGTTCCTTCAGGGGGCGGTCCTTCCGCCGGCGATTCCCTTCGGGATTATCGAAGGTTCGCCGAAATTCAAGGCACGACCCGGCGTTTCAACGCGGTTCGATGTCGCCCTGTGCCCGCATTGCCTCGAATCGGGCAACGAACTCGGCCAGGGTTCCGCCCGCGATGGCGTCGCGCAGCCCGGCCATCAGCTCCTGGAAGTAATGCAGGTTGTGCCAGGTCAGCAGCATCCCCGAGATCATCTCGCCGGCGCGGAAGACGTGATGCAGATAGGCGCGACTGTAGCCGGTGCAGGCCGGGCAGCTGCAATCGGCGTCCAGCGGGCGCGGGTCGTCGGCATGGCGGGCGTTCTTGATGTTGACCTGCCCGCGCCGGGTCCAGGCCTGCCCCGTGCGCCCCGAGCGCGAGGGCAGCACGCAATCCATCATGTCCACCCCGCGAACCACCGCGCCGACGATGTCGTCGGGCTTGCCCACGCCCATCAGGTAGCGCGGCTTGTCCTGCGGCAAGAAGCCCGGCGCATAGTCCAGCACGCCGAACATCGCCTCCTGCCCCTCGCCCACGGCGAGACCGCCGATGGCATAGCCGTCGAAGCCGATCGCCTTCAGCGCCTCGGCCGATTCCTCGCGCAATTCGCGGGTGACGCCGCCCTGCATGATGCCGAACAGCGCATGTCCCGGCCGGTCGCCGAAGGCGTCGCGGCTACGCTCGGCCCAACGCATCGACATGCGCATGGATTTCGCCACCTCCTCCTCGGTCGCGGGCAGCGCCGGGCATTCGTCGAAGGCCATGACGATGTCCGAGCCCAGCAGGCGCTGGATCTCCATGCTGGTCTCGGGCGAAAGGTGGTGCTTGGAGCCGTCGACATGGCTGGAGAAGGTCACGCCCTCTTCCGTCAGCTTGCGCAGGCCCGCCAGCGACATGACTTGGAAGCCGCCCGAATCGGTCAGGATCGGGCGCGGCCAGTTCATGAACTTGTGCAGCCCGCCCAGCCGGGCGATGCGTTCGGCGCCGGGGCGCAGCATCAGGTGATAGGTGTTGCCCAGCAGGATGTCGGCGCCGGTGGCGCGGACCGATTCGGGCAGCATCGCCTTGACCGTGGCGGCGGTGCCCACGGGCATGAAGGCGGGGGTGCGGATCTCGCCCCGCGGGGTCTGGATCACGCCGCTGCGGGCGCGGCCGTCGGTGGCGTGGACGGTGAATTGGAATCTGTCGCTCATGCCTGCGCAGATAGGGGGTTTCGCCGGCGGATGCAAAGCCGCCCTTACGCCCCGGCCGCGCGCAACAGTTTCGCCCGTTCCGGGGGAATGGCCCGGATCTCCAGCCCGGTGAAGACATGCAGCGTATCCATCTGCCGATCCACCACCGCATGGTCGCTGACCCAGCCCCCCATGGCGAGGTATGAGCGCAGAAGCGGCGGCATCGCCGCCATCGCCCGGCGCGGGTCCGCCTTGCGCAGCCGCAGCGCGCGGGCAAAGCGAAACACCTGCGGCGCCTTGACCCGCGGCAGCCAGCGCTTCGGCGCCAGATGCCGCTCGCGCAGCATGGCGAACGCGTCCTCGTAGCCGTGGATGTCGGTGCCGGCAAAGCTGGAGCAGCCGAACAGCATCTCGATGCGCGCGTCGTCGACATGCCGCGCCAGCGCGCCCCAGGCCAGGCGCAGGATGTCCGGGTCGTGCCATTCCGGGTGGATGCAGAAGCGGCCGATCTCGACCATGGGGCCGCGGAAATCGCGCAGCCGCGACAGGTTGTAATGGCGCGCGGAATAGCTGTCGCCGATCTGGGCGCCGCAGGTCAGCGTCAGCATGCGAAAGCACGCGACCAGCCTGCCGCCGGCCTTGTCGCGAATCAGCACATGGCTGCATCGGTCGTCGTAATCGTCGGCATCCAGCGGCGGCTCGCCATCCCCCGCGCCCGCACCGCGCCGGCCCAGAAAGCAAAGCCAGCGCAGCCGCTGCGCCTCGCGGATCTCTGCGGGGCCTTCGGCAAAGCCGACCTGGTAACGGCCCTTGCTGAGTGAAATCATGGCGTTCCCGCCCGGCCCGTAAACCGGCCCGCTCCGACTTGTTAACATCCATACTGCGCCTATCTTGTAACAGCAGCATGGCAGGATTGAAGGGCCAAGATGTCGGAACGGATCATCAAGAGCGACGCGGAATGGCGGGCAGCGCTGGACGCCGAAACCTATCGCGTGACGCGGCAGGCGGGGACCGAGCGGCCGTTCTCGCATCCGGGCTTTCCCAAGGGGCCGGGGCATTACGAATGCGCCTGTTGCGGGGCCCGGCTGTTCGAGGGCGACGCCAAGTTCGAAAGCCATTGCGGCTGGCCCAGCTTTTCCCGCCCCAGCCCGGCGGGCGACATCGACGAGCATCGCGACACCAGCCACGGCATGATCCGCACCGAGGTGCGCTGCCACCGCTGCGACGCGCATCTGGGCCATGTCTTCCCCGACGGCCCGCCGCCGACGGGCCTGCGCTATTGCATCAACGGCGTGGCGCTGCGCTTCGTGCCGGAGCCGGGCTGAAGGGCGGCCAAGCCGCTGAAAGGGGACGCCCGGCAAGGCGCCCCGCCCCACCCCGATCAATCGCCTAGGAAATCCCCGGCCTGGACGCGGCCGACATTGCCCAGAAGCTGGCGGATCAGGCCAAGGCTGGTCACGCCGGTATCGGTGACGCGGCGCGACAGCACCACGACCTGCCCGCGCTCCAGCCCGAAGCGCTCGACATTGCTGACCACGCCGCTTTCGGCGAAGCTGATGGCAACCACCTGGCGGTCGATCTCGCGCGGTTCGCGCGGGCCGTAGAACTGCCAGCGCGAGCCCACGTAATACCAGGCCGAGCCGGTCAGCAGCCCCTGCGCCGAAGGCCGGCCGATCAACCCTTCCAGCTCGGCCTGCGGGGTCTGGCCGACGACGACCTGGGCCAGCTGCTCCTCGGGCGGGATATAGCCGTGGTTGCGATAGGTGGCCTGGCAGGCGGAAAGGCCCAGAGGTGCGGCCAGTGCAAAAGCCATGAGCTGCCGCCGGGAAATCTTCATCTTTTCTCTGCCCTCTTACGCGCCTGTTGACGCCGCGCGACCGGCTTAGCAAACTCATGCCCCACGCTCAAGAATATCCAGACCAAGGGCGGTTTTGCCCGCGAAAGGCCACCGATGACCGATTCCAAAGCCCCGCAGACCCGGTTCCGGGTGGCCCATCTGAACCCGCGCCAGCCGACCGATTTCGCGCTGGCCCCCACAGCGCCCGCCCGCCGGGCGCTGGCGGCAGAGCTGGGGCTGATCGCCCTGCCCCGGCTGGATTTTTCCGGCCGCATCCGCGCCGTGGCCAGCGACGCCTGGGAGGTGACGGGGGCGCTTTCGGCCCGCGTCGTGCAGCCCTGCGTGGTGACGCTGGCCCCGGTCGAGACCGAATTGCGCGAATCCCTGCACCGCGTCTTTTCGCCCCATGCCGGCACGCCCGAAGGCGACGAGGTCGAGATGCCGGACGAGGATCTGGAGCCCCTGGGCCAGTTCATCGACATCGAGACGATCATGACCGAGGCGCTGGCGCTGGCGCTGCCGCTTTACCCGCGGGCCGAGGGCGCGGCGCTCGACGCCCCCGAACCCCCGCCCGAGGAAGAGGCGCGCAAGCCCTTCGCCGGGCTTGCCGACCTGCTGAAAAACCCCAAGGATTCCTGAACTAGGCGGAACGCTGGGCGATCTGCCAATCCGGCGCCATTTCCGGCCCCAGGTTCAGCGGCGCCAGCATGCCCGCGCCCAGGATGTGATCGGCGGCCTTCTCCCCGGTCATGATCGAGGGCGCATTCAGGTTGCCGTTGGTGATGCGCGGAAAGACCGAGCTGTCGGCGACGCGCAGCCCCTCGACCCCGATCACCCGCAGCTCCGGGTCGACCACCGCCAAGGGGTCGTCGGCCGCGCCCATCCGCGCCGTGCCGCAGGGGTGGAATGCCGACTCGGCATGGTCGCGGATGAAGGCGTCGATCTGGTCGTCGCTCACCACGCCCTCGCCGGGCTGGATCTCGTGGCCCTTGTAGGCGGCGAAGGCGGGCTGGGCAAAGATCTCGCGCGTCAGCCGCACGCAGGCGCGGAACTCGGCCCAGTCGTCGGGATGCGACATGTAGTTGAAGCGGATCTCGGGCGCCTGCTTGGGATCGGCGGATTTCAGCCGCACCGTGCCGCGCGACTTCGACCGCATCGGCCCGACATGGACCTGGAAGCCGTGCCCCTCGGCCGCCGCCCGGCCGTCGTAGCGCACGGCCAAGGGCAGGAAGTGATACTGGATATCCGGGTATTCCACCCCGGCGGCCGAACGGATGAAGCCGCAGCTCTCGAACTGGTTCGAGGCCCCGAGGCCCGTCCCCGTCGCCAGCCATTGCGCCCCGATCGAGCCCTTCCCCCACAGGTTCCAGTGCTTGTAGAGCGTGACCGGCTGGGTCGCGGTATATTGCATGTAGACCTCCAGGTGGTCCTGGAGATTCGCGCCCACGCCCGGCCGGTCCGCCAGGATCTCGATGCCATGCGCGCGCAGATGCTCGGCAGGGCCGATGCCCGACAGCATCAGAAGCTTCGGCGTATTGATCGAACTGGCCGAAAGAATCACCTCCTGCCGCGCGCGGAACACGGTGATGCCGCGGGTGTTGCCGACCTCGACGCCCACGGCGCGGCCGTCCTCGAAGACCACCCGCCGCGCCAGCCCGCGCCGCAGCCGCAGCAGCCCGGTCTCCTGCGCCGGGCGCAGATAGGCATTGGCGGCCGACCAGCGCCGCCCCTCCCAGATCGTCGCCTCCATGGCGCCGAAGCCTTCCTGGCGGGCGCCGTTGTAATCCTCGGTCGTCGGATAGCCGGCCTCGCGCCCGGCGCGGATGAAGGCGTCGAACAGCGGGTTCTTGCGCGAACCGCGCGTCACATGCAGCGGCCCCTCGCTGCCGCGATAGTCGCTGACCGCGCCATGCGAGGTCTCCATGCGCTTGAAATAGGGCAGCACGTCGGCATAGGCCCAGCCCGCCGCCCCGCTCTCGGCCCAGAAGTCGAAATCCCTGGCATGGCCGCGCACGAAGACCATGCCGTTGATCGAACTCGACCCCCCGACCACCTTGCCGCGCGGCGTGACCAGCCGCCGCCCGCCCAGATGCGGCTCGGGCTCGGATGAAAACCCCCAGTCATAACGGCGCATGTTCATCGGATAGCTCAGCGCCGCCGGCATCTGGATGAAGGGCCCGACATCGCTGCCGCCATATTCGACGATGTCCACGCGCTTGCCGGCCATCACCAGCCGGTAAGCCAGCGCGCAGCCGGCAGAGCCGGCGCCGACGATCACATAATCCGGGATCACGCCTGCCTCCCCTGCATCGCCCTGGCGGGCTTCTTCGTTGTCCAAATACCCATGCCGACCGTGCCGCCGGCGCGGCGCCGATCAATAGGGCGCATCGACGCCTCCCATGCCGACATAGACCGATTTCAGCTGCGAATAATGCTCGATGGCCGCGGCCGAGTTCTCGCGCCCGATCCCCGACAGCTTGACGCCGCCAAAGGGCGCCTCGACCGGGGTCAGGTTATAGGCATTGATCCAGGTGGTCCCGGCCTGCAAGGCCGCCGCGACCCGGTGGCCACGCGCCAGGTCGCGGGTGAACACCCCGGCCGCCAGTCCATAGGGCGAGGCATTGGCGCGGGCGACGGCCTCCTCCTCGGTCGCGAAACCCAGCACCGACATGACCGGGCCGAAGATCTCCTCGCGCACGATCCACATGTCATCCGAGGCATCGGCAAAGACGGTCGGCGGCACGAAGGCGCCCTCGCCCGGCCCGCCGCAGACCAGCCGCGCGCCCTCGTCGCATCCGCGTTGGATGGCAGCGCGGATCTTCGCCGCCTGGCCTGGGCTGACGATGGGGCCGTGCTGGGTCGCCTCGTCCAGCGGATCGCCGATCTTGATGTTCGCCACCCGCTCGGCCAGCCGGTCCAGGAAGGCGGGCAGGATGCCCTGCTGCACGAAGACCCGCGTCCCGTTCGAGCAGATTTGGCCCGAGGAATAGAAATTCGCCAGCATCGCCGCGCCGACCGCATCCTCCAGCGAGGCGTCGTCGAAGACGACCAGCGGCGACTTGCCGCCCAGTTCCATCGTCACATGCCGCATGCCCTCGGCCGCCGCGGCATAGACCCTTTGCCCGGTCGCGACCGAGCCGGTCAGCGACACCTTGGCCACGCGCGGATCCGTCACCAGCGCCGCACCGACCGCGCCGCGGCCCTGCACCACGTTGAAGATGCCGGCCGGCAAACCGGCCTCGGCCAGGATCTCGGCCAGCTTCAGGGCGCCCAGCGGGGTTTCCTCGCTGGGCTTGAAGACCATGGCATTGCCCATGGCCAAGGCAGGCGCCGCCTTCCAGCAGGCGATCTGGCTGGGATAGTTCCAGGCGCCGATGCCGGCGCAGACCCCCAGCGGTTCGCGAATCGTATAGACGAAATCGCCGCCCAGCGGGATCATCTGCCCGGTGACGGTCGGCGCCAGCCCGCCGAAATATTCCAGCGCATCGGCGCCCGAGGGCCAGTCGGCCACCCGCGTCTCCTGGATCGGCTTGCCGGTGTCCAGCGTCTCCAGCCGCGCCAGTTCCTCGCCCCGTTCGCGGATGATCTGCGCCGCCCGGACCAGCACCCGGCCGCGCTCGACCGGGCGCAGCGCCGCCCAGGCCGGCTGCGCGGCGGCAGCGGCGGCGGTCGCCTGCGCTACCTGCGCCGGGGACGCCTCGCGCAGCCGCGCGATCACCGCGCCGTCATAGGGGTAATGCACCGGCAGCGCCGCGCCCTCGCCCTCGACATGGGCGCCGTCGATGTAAAGGCTTGCCGGCGGTTGCGCGTCATGGCTCATGGCAGCACCTTTTCCAGATAGTCCAGCGTGGTTCGTTCGGCAGCGGCGGCATCGGCCTCGTTGGACAGCGCCGCGCGCAGGTAAAGCCCGTCGATCAGCGCCCCCAGCGTGCGGGCGATGGGCTCGGCCCCCGCCCCGGCCAACGGGCGCAAGGCCGTCAGCAGATTCGAGGCGAGCCGGCGGTGATAGACCCGCAACAGCCGCGCCGCCTCGGGCTCGACCAGCGCCAGCGCATAGAAGTTCAGCCAGGCGGCGATAGTATCGTGTTCGAAATTGGCGCCGTCGAAACTGGCGGCGATGATGGCGCGCAGCCGCTCCTGCGGCGTTTCGGCGCCGCGCAGCGCAGCGCGGGTCGAGTCGCCGTATTGCGCCAGGATATGCCGCATCGCCGCCAGGAAGATCCGCTCCTTCGAGCCGAAATAGTGATGCGCAAGCGCCGAGGACATGCCCGCCGCGCGCGCGATCTGCGCCACGGTGACGTCCAGCGAGCCCGCCCGGCCCACCGTGGCAATCGCGGCGTTGATCAGCGCCGCTTTTCGGATAGGTTCAGCGCCAAGCTTGGGCATGACAGGACACCATGGTGCAATTCCGTTGGAAAATTCGTGCAAGAGACCCGTATCTGGCAGATCATTGATTGACTCGTCAATCAATGAAAGCCTTAATCACATCACCCGTCAACGAACCTAGGAGATAAAGATGACATTTCGCCGCACTTCCGCAGCTCTTGCCGCCGGGCTGGTCGCCTCGCTCGCCACGGCCGGCATCGCTGCGGCGCAAGAGCCGATGGAGTGCCGCAAGGTCGTCTTCTCGGACGTGGGCTGGTCCGACATCAGCGCCACCACCGCGCTGGCCTCGACCGTGCTGGGGGCGCTGGGGTATCAGACCGAAACCAAGATCCTGTCGGTGCCCGTGACCTATACGGCGCTGTCCACCGACGACGTGGACGTGTTCCTGGGCAACTGGATGCCGACGATGGAGGCCGACATCGCCCCCTATCGCGAGGCGGGCACCGTGGACATCCTGCGCACCAACCTGACCGGGGCGAAATACACGCTGGCGACGAACAAGGCCGGGGCCGAGCTGGGCATCGCCGATTTCGCCGGGATCGCCGCGCACAAGGACGCGCTGGAGGGCAAGATCTACGGCATCGAGCCGGGCAACGACGGCAACCGCCTGCTGCTGGAGATGGTGGCCGGGAACAAGTTCGACCTGGGCACCTTCGAGGTCGTCGAAAGCAGCGAACAGGGGATGCTGGCGCAGGTCGCGCGCGCCGAGGCCGCCGGCAAGCCGGTCGTCTTCCTGGGCTGGGAGCCGCATCCGATGAACAGCCAGTTCCAGATGACCTACCTGGCCGGCGGGGACGAGGTCTTCGGCCCCGATTTCGGCGGCGCGCGCGTCGATACCAATACCCGCGCCGGCTATGCCGAGACCTGCCCGAACGTCGGCAAGTTCCTGCAGAACCTGGAATTCACCCTGCCCATGGAGAACGAGGTCATGGGCCTGATCCTGAACGACGGCATGCAGCCGGCCGAGGCGGCGCTGAAATGGCTCCGCGCCAACCCGGAAGCGGCGCAGCCCTGGATCGCGGGCGTCACCGCCGCCGACGGCGGCGATGCGCAGGCGGCGCTGGACAAGGTGCTTTCCGAATAAGGGCCGGGCAGGCGGGGGCGCCGCCGCCTGCTCCGCCTTGCTCATGGGACGGTTTTCTCTACCCTGGCCGGGATGGCGCGTCCGGGCCGTGCCGCCGCGACCCTGCGGCGCAACCCCCTGGAGCCCCGACGATCCCGCACGGCAGAAAGAAAGGGACGCATGGACCAACTGACCGCATTCCTGACCGAGACCAAGATCCCGGTGGGCCGGACCGCCAAGGCGATCTTCGACTGGCTCAACGCCCATGCCGCCGTGGTCTTCAATGCCGTCTCGCGGCTGATGGAGGGGCTGATCGGCGGCATCCTGAGGATGCTGGAATTCCCGCATCCGCTGGTCTTCACCCTGCTGGCCGTGGCCCTGACCTGGGCCTTGCAGCGCAGCTGGAAGACCTGCCTGCTGGTCGCCCTGGGCTTCCTGTTCATCCTCAACCAGGGCTATTGGAAAGAGACGATGCAGTCGCTGACCCTGGTGCTTGCCGCCTGCGTCGTCTGCATGGCGATCGGCGTGCCCATGGGCATCGCCGCCGCGCACCGGCCGCGGCTTTACGCCTGGATGCGGCCGGTGCTGGACCTGATGCAGACGCTGCCGACCTTCGTCTACCTGATCCCGGCCATCGTCTTCTTCGGCATCGGCATGGTGCCCGGCCTGATCGCCACGGTGATCTTCGTGCTGCCGGCGCCGATCCGGCTGACGCATCTGGGCATCTCCTCGACGCCCAGGGCGCTGGTCGAGGCCGCCACCGCCTTCGGCGCCACCCCGCGCCAGCTGCTATGGAAGGTCGAGCTGCCAAGCGCCACGCCGCAAATCATGGCCGGGCTGAACCAGACCATCATGCTGTCGCTGTCCATGGTCGTCATCGCAGCGCTGGTCGGCGCCTCGGGGCTGGGCGTGCCGGTGGTCCGGGCGCTGAACAGCGTGAACACGGCGCTGGGTTTCGAAAGCGGCTTCATCATCGTGGTGGTCGCGATCATGCTGGACCGGATGCTGCGGGTAAGGGGGCGCCATGACTGAGGCCAGGCAAGCCGCGCATAACGCGGTCGAGTTCGACAATGTGAACATCGTCTTCGGCGACGCGCCCCAGGCCGCGCTGCCGCTGATGGACCAGGGCCTGGACCGCGGCCCGATCAAGGCCGAGACCGGGCAGGTGCTGGGCGTCCACAACTGCTCGCTGACCGTGCGCGAGGGCGAGATCCTGGTGCTGATGGGCCTTTCCGGCTCGGGCAAGTCCACGCTCTTGCGGGCGGTGAACGGGCTCAACCCGGTCTGCCGCGGCGAGGTGCGGGTCTGGGACGGCGACCGCATGGCCTCGGTGACCAAGGCCTCGGGCGCCGAGCTGCGCCGGCTGCGCCGCGAATGCATCGCCATGGTCTTCCAGCAATTCGGCCTGCTGCCCTGGCGCTCGGTGCGCGAGAACGTCGGGCTGGGGCTGGAGCTGGCCGGCATCCCCGCCGCCGAACGCCGCCGCCGCGTCGATGCGCAGCTGGCCACCGTCGGCCTGGCCGACTGGGCCGAGCGCAAGGTGGGCGACCTGTCGGGCGGCATGCAGCAGCGCGTGGGCCTGGCGCGCGCCTTCGCCACCGAGGCGCCGATCCTGTTGATGGACGAGCCCTTCTCGGCGCTGGACCCGCTGATCCGCAACCGGCTGCAGGACGAATTGCTGGAATTGCAGAAGCGGTTCCGCCGCACCATCGTCTTCGTCAGCCACGACCTCGACGAGGCGTTCCGCATCGGCAACCGCATCGCGCTGATGGAGGGCGGCCGCATCGTCCAGGTCGGCACCGCGCGCGAGATCATCGCCCATCCGGCGAACGCCTATGTCGAGGATTTCGTCGCCCACATGAACCCCTTGGCGGTGCTGAGGGCCGAGGACATGGCCGAGCCGGGCGAGGCCACCGGCACCCCCATCGACCGCCAGACCCCGGTGCGCCAGGTCATCCAGGCCATGACCGAGACCGGCGCCGAGATGCTGCCCTTGCAGGGCGGCGGCCGGGTGACGCGGCAGGGTATCATGTCGCGCCTGGTGGTGCAGCGCGGCCAGGCCGGCGGCGCGCTGGAACACCCGGCCTAGCTTTCCCGCGTCGCCTCGGCCGGCGGGGTGATCGTGGGGCGCCGCAGCCGCGCCTCGCGCCAGGTGATATAGCTGATGGCGCCGATCATGATCGCGCCGCCGACCAGCACCCACAGGTCGACCGGCTCGGCAAAGGCCAGCGCGCCCAGAAGGCTGGCCCAGATCAGCTGCAGCAGGGTGACGGGCTGCGTCACCGTCAGGGGCGCGGCGGCAAAGGCCCGCGTCATCGCGTAATGCCCGGCGGTGGCGAAAAAGGCGGTGCAGGCCAGCACCGCGCATTGCACCAGCGTCGGCGGCACCCAGACCAGCGCCGCAACCGGCGCCAGGCCGATGCAGACCGTCAGCGACATCATCGCCACCACGACCGAGGCCGGCACCAGTTCCGACAGCCGCTTCGCCACCAGGTAGGAGCCGCCAAAGATCACCGCGGCGCCCAGCTGCGCCAGGTGGCCGGGCTCCAGCGCGCGGATGCCGGGCCGCAGCACGATCATCGCCCCCGCCAGCGCCACGGCGATGGCCAGCCCGCGCCGCCACGAGATCCGCTCGCCCATCAGCAGCGCCGCGCCCAGCGTGACCACGACCGGGTTGAGAAAGCCGATGGCGGTGACCTCGGCCACGGTGATGCGGGCCATGGCATAGAACCACAGGATCACCGCCAGCACATGCAGCCCGCCGCGCAGCGCGAAAAGCGCCCAGATGCGCGGGGCGAAGCCCTGCCGCAGCGCCGGCGCCAGCGCCGGGACCAGGAACAGCAGCCCGAAGGCGAAGCGGATGAAGGCGCCCTCGGCCGCGGGCAGCGCCTGCCCCAGCCAGCGCACCGTGCCGTTGACCGCGACGAAGCACAGACCCGCCACCAGCATCCACAGGATGCCCGGCAGGTCGTTGCGCGCAAGGGAATGGGTTGTCCTGCTCATCCCCACAGCCATGCCCTGCCGGCACGGCCGGCGCAAGGCTCAGCCGCCCAGCAGCAGGCCCAGGGCGATCGACCACATCACCAGCCCGACCAGCCCGTCCAGCACCCGCCAGGCCGCCGGCCGCGCGAACAGCGGCGACAGCCAGCGCGCGCCGTAACCCAGCGCAAAGAAGAACAGCACCGAGCCCGAGACCGCGCCGGCGACGAAGCCCGGCTTGTTCTCCCACCCCGCCGAGACCGAGCCGATCAGCACCACCGTATCCAGCCAGACATGCGGGTTGAGCCAGGTCAGCCCCGCCAGCACCAGAAGCGTGGCGCCCAGCCCCGCGGCAGGGCCCTGCCCGGCCCGCAGCGCCTCGCCGCCGCGCCAGGCGGCGCGAAAGGCGCGCGCGCCATAGGCCAGCAGGAAGGCCGCCCCGCCCCAGCGCATCGCCGCCAGGAACCAGGGCGCCTGCGCGGCGATGGCGCCCGCGCCCAGCACCCCGGCGGTGATCAGCACCGCATCCGAGACCGCGCAAAAGGCGCAGGTGGCCAGCACGTGCCGGCGCATCAGCCCCTGCTTCAGCACGAAGGCATTCTGCGCCCCGATGGCGACGATCAGCGACAGGGCGGTGCCAAGACCGGCGAAATAGGCATGCATGCGGCTCTCCTTCGCCCGCCGTCTTGCCCTGGCCCGTCACTTCAGGCAAATTCAAAATCGTTACGCTGGTTAAGGTTGCCTTAATGCTCGACTATGCCGCCCTGGCCGTGCTGGCCGAGATCATCCGCCGCGGCAGCTTCGAGGCGGCGGCGGCAGCGCTCGGCGTCACCCCCTCGGCAGTGTCGCAGCGCATCAAGGGGCTGGAAGAGCGGCTGGGCCAGGTGCTGGTCCATCGCGGCCCGCCGGCCCGCGGCACCGAAACCGGACTGCGGCTGATGCAGCATCTCGACCAGGTGCGGCTGCTGGAAACCACGCTCGCCGCCAGCCTGCGCCCGCCCGGACCGGCGGTGCTGCGGCTCGCGGTCAATGCCGACAGCCTGGCGACCTGGTTCCTGCCGGTGATGGCGGCGCTGCCGGCGCTCTACGACCTGGTGCTGGACGACCAGGACCATGCCGGCGACTGGCTGCGCCAGGGCCAGGTCTCGGCGGCGATCAGCTCCGACCCCGACCCGGTGCCGGGCTGCGACGCGCTGCCCTTGGGCGCCATGCGCTACCTGGCGCTGGCCACCCCCGATTTCCGCGCCCGGCACTTCCCCGACGGCGTGACCGAGGCCGCGCTGCGCGCCGCCCCCGCCGTCATCTTCAACGCCAAGGACGCGCTGCAATCGCGCTGGGCGCACAGGGCCATAGGCCGGCCGCTGCACCTGGCGGGCCACCTGATCCCGGCCTCGGAACCCTTTGCCCGCGCCATCGAACTCGGTCTCGGCTGGGGCATGGTCCCCGAAGCCATGGCCGCCCCGGCGCTGCGCGACGGCCGGCTGCAACCGCTGCTCCCCGACCTGGCCCTGGACGTGGCGCTCTACTGGCATGTGCAGCGCGCCATGGCGCCCGCCCTCGCCCCGCTGACCGCCGCCATAAGGAAAAGGGCCGCAGCAGAACTGCGACCCTGATTTCTCTGTTCCCCCAATACCCCCGCCGGAGGCGGAAATTCAAAGCTGCGCCGCCACATCCTCGGGAATGTCGAAATTCCCGGTGACGTTCTGCACGTCGTCGTCCTCTTCCAGCGCGTCGATCAGCTTCATCAGCTTCTGCGCCGTCTCCAGGTCGATCTCGGTCGGCGCCTGCGGCTTCCAGATCAGCTTGGCATGCTCGGATTCGCCCAGGGAAGCCTCCAGCGCATTCGAGACCTCGGCCAGGTCGGTGTCCGAGGTATAGATCCAGTGCCCGTCCTCGTCGCTTTCGACATCCTCGGCCCCGGCCTCGATCGCGGCCAGCATCACCGTGTCGGCATCGCCCGCGCCGGCCGGATACAGGATCTCGCCCTTGCGGTCGAACATGAAGCTGACCGAGCCGGTCTGGCCCAGGTCGCCGCCATATTTGGTGAAATAGCTGCGCACGTTCGACGCGGTGCGGTTGCGGTTGTCGGTCATCGCCTCGACGATGATGGCGATGCCGTTGGGGCCATAGCCCTCGTAGCGGATCTCGTCATAGCTCTCGGCATCGCCGCCCTGCGACTTCTTGATGGCGCGGTCGATCACGTCCTTCGGCATCGAGTTCGACTTGGCTTCCTTCACCGCAAGGCGCAGCCGCGGGTTCTTGTCGGGGTCAGGGTCGCCCATCTTGGCGGCGACGGTGATTTCTTTGGCCAGTTTCGAAAACAGCTTCGAGCGCAGCTTGTCCTGCTTGCCCTTGCGATGCTGGATATTGGCCCATTTGGAATGGCCTGCCATGGTATTTCCCGGAAATTTGGATATGTGCTGCGGCTTTTAGTCAGCCAGGGCGCAGGCCGCAAGCATTACGCCCGATTCTTGACGATCTCGGCCAGCACGTAAAGCCGCAGGGCGGTGGCCAGCCCCACCTCGGGCGGGCGGGCGGCGTCGATCTGGGCGATCAGCGCTGCGGTGGTGCGGCCGCCGACGCGGGCCATGCCGCGCAGCTCGCGCCAGAAGGCATCCTCCAGGCTGACCGAGGTGCGATGCCCGCCGATGGTGATCGAGCGCTTCACCGGCGCGGACATCGGCGGCAGCGGCGGCAGGTCACTCATCGCCTTGCTCCGGCCCCTT
The DNA here is from genome assembly GCF_029909795.1 of Paracoccus versutus. Taxonomy (NCBI): domain Bacteria; kingdom Pseudomonadati; phylum Pseudomonadota; class Alphaproteobacteria; order Rhodobacterales; family Paracoccaceae; genus Paracoccus; species Paracoccus versutus. Next base: position 894,771 of record NZ_CP038196.1, on the reverse strand, counting down.
GCGATGCTGGTCCAGGTGCCGGGCGGCGCGCGCGGCGGCGTCCTGCTCGGCCAGCTTCTGGACCTTGCTGCGGCCGAATTTCGCCGCATTCTCGTCGCCCTGCCTGCGGGCGGAATCGCGGGCGGCGGATTTGCGCGCCGCCCGCAGGTTCACGACCTTGCCTGAACCGGACCCGGCCAAGATCAGTCTTCCGGGCCGATCATCTGCTCGGGCCGCACGATGCGGTCGAAGGTCTCGCCGTCGACGAAGCCGAGCGCGATGGCCTCCTCGCGCAGCGTGGTGCCGTTCTTGTGCGCGGTCTTGGCCACCTTGGTCGCATTGTCATAGCCGATGGTCGGCGCCAGGGCCGTCACCAGCATCAGCGATTCCTTCATCAGCTTCTCGATGCGGGGGATGTTCGCCTCGGTGCCCACGACCATGTTGTCGGTGAACGAACCCGCCGCATCGCCCAGAAGCTGCATGGATTGCAGCACGTTGTAGCTCATCATCGGGTTGTAGACGTTCAGCTCGAAATGGCCCTGCGAGCCGGCGAAGCCGATGGCGGCGTCATTGCCCATGACATGGGCGCAGACCATGGTCAGCGCCTCGGCCTGGGTCGGGTTGACCTTGCCGGGCATGATCGACGAGCCCGGCTCGTTCTCGGGCAGGATCAGCTCGCCCAGGCCCGAGCGCGGGCCCGAGCCCAGCAGCCGCATGTCGTTGGCGATCTTGAACAGAGAGGCGGCCACGGTCTTCAGCGCGCCCGAGAAGAACACCATCGCGTCATGCGCGGCCAGCGCCTCGAACTTGTTCGGCGCGGTGACAAAGGGCAGGCCGGTGATCTCGGCGATCTTGGCGGCGATGGCCGTGTCCCAGCCCTTTTTCGTGTTCAGCCCGGTGCCGACGGCGGTGCCGCCCTGCGCCAGCTCGTAGATGTCGCCCAGGGCCAGCTTCACCCGCTCGATGCCCTTCTGGACCTGATGCGCATAGCCGCCGAATTCCTGGCCCAGGGTCAGGGGCGTCGCATCCTGGGTATGGGTGCGGCCGATCTTGATGATGTCCTTGAATTCCTCGGACTTCGCGACCAGCGCCTTGTGCAGCTTTTCCAGCCCCGGCAGCAGCACGTCGCGCGCCTGCATGGCGATGGCGACATGCATGGCGGTCGGGAAGGTGTCGTTCGACGACTGGCCCATGTTCACGTGGTCGTTCGGATGGACCGGCTTCTTCGAGCCCATCTCGCCGCCCAGGATCTCGATGGCGCGGTTCGAGATCACCTCGTTGGCGTTCATGTTCGACTGCGTGCCCGAGCCGGTCTGCCAGACCACCAGCGGGAAGTTGTCGTCGAACTTGCCCGCCACCACTTCCGCGGCCGCCTGCACCATGGCCTTGCCGATGGCCGGGTCCAGCTTGCCGCTGGCCATGTTCACCTCGGCCGCGGCCTGCTTGATCGCACCCAGCGCGCGGATGATCGGCACCGGCTGGCGTTCCCAGCCGATCGGGAAGTTCTGGATCGAGCGCTGGGTCTGGGCGCCCCAATACTTGTCGGCGGGCACCTCCAGCGGGCCGAAGCTGTCGGTCTCGGTGCGGGTGGTCTTGGTCATGGCATGCTCCCTCACGGTGTTGCGGGGGTTCTAGGCCCGATGGCGCGGATTGGCAATCGGCATGCCGTGGTATGCCATGCGCTAACAGCGCCTCACTTGCGCCATTTGTCCAGGCTGACCACCTCGGCGCCGCCCTTCGCGCCCTCCTCGCCCGGCGCCTCGGCCACGGGCGGTTCTTCCTCTTCGGGCTCGTCCTCTTCCTCTTCGTGGTTCTCGAAACGCAGGCCGAACTCGACCGAAGGGTCCACGAAGGTGCGCAGCGCGTCGAAGGGGATATAGAGCGGCTCGGGCGAATTGCCGAAATTCAGCGTGATGTGAAAGCCCTCGGGCGTGACCGAGAGATCCTCGAACCAATGCTGGATGACGATGGTCATCTCGTCGGGATAGCGCTCGCGCAGCCAGTCGGCCATCTGCACCTGCGAATCGCGGGTGTCGAAGGTGATGAAGAAATGATGCTCGCCCGGCAGCCCCTCGGTGGCCACCGTTTGCAGCACATCCGCGATCAGCCGCTGCATGGCCCGGTGCATCATTCCGCCGTAATCTATTCCGCGTGCCATGGCGTCCTCCGTCGTGATTGGGGGCCAGCATAGGGAATTGAGGCGGCTTGAAAAGCCCCTTGCGCCGCTGCCGGGCGCGACCGCCGGCCGGCTTCTTCGTTCCCCAAATACCCGAAAAACCGCGCCGGAAGCGCGGCCGCAAAGCCATGGAGGATGAAGGGGAAAGATGGCGCGGTTGACGGGGCTCGAACCCGCGACCCCCGGCGTGACAGGCCGGTACTCTAACCAACTGAGCTACAACCGCGCATCTTTTCGGCGATATATGGTGGTGGTGGCGCGGTTGACGGGGCTCGAACCCGCGACCCCCGGCGTGACAGGCCGGTACTCTAACCAACTGAGCTACAACCGCGCAGACCACTTCCCCCGGATCGCCGTCCGGGGTGCGAGGGGGTTTACGCATGGCGGCGGATGCCGTCAAGGCCGATCTTGTGCAAAAAATGCAAGGGCGCCCCGAAAGGCGCCCCGCTTTGGTCCGAAAACGGCCGCAAGCCTTATTTCCGCACGGTCTTCTCGTCGAAATCCGGCAGGGCCTCCAGTTCGGCCTTGGTGTAGTTGGTGGCGAAGAAGGTGTCGTTGCCGATGGTCACCAGGTGGATCGCATCCACGCCCAGCAGCACCTTCTTGGCGCCGATGCCCAGGAAGCCGCCGATATCGGCGACATAGCCGACGACCTGGGCCGAATCATCCAGCACGATGTCGTTCACCTTGGCGATGTCCTGCCATTCGGCCGGTCGCTCCTCGAGCGCGGGCTCGGTCCATTCGGTGGTCGAGGGCTGGTTGGTGGTCCAGATGCGGCGGCTGGTCAGCCAGCTCGACAGCACGCCCGGCTCGGCCTCCGAGATCGCCGGCGGGTTGACGTCGGGCGGCGTCACCGGCGCCTCGGCCGAGGCATCCGCGGCGGCATCGGCCGCGTCGCCCGCGGCATCGGCGGCTTCCTCGGCGGCGCCGGCGGCATCGGTCGCGGCATCCTCGGCCGCTTCGGGCACGGCGTCGCCCGCAGGCGCGCCGGGGGCGGCGCCCATGCCGGCGGCGGCGCCGGTCGCATCATTGGCGGCATCGCTGGCCGCATCGGCGGCCTCGGCGGCGTCCTGGGCGGCCTCGGCCGCGGCGTCGCCGGTTTCCTCGGCCGCCTGGTCGGCAGCCTGTTCCGCCTGATCGGCGGCCTGCTCGGCCTGGTCGGCCGCCTGCTCGGTCGCGGTCGCGGCGTCTTCGACCTGCTCGGCGGGCATCTCGGCCGGCGGCGTGGTCTCGGTCTGCGCAAAGGCAGAACCGGCAAGGGCCAGGGTGGTGGCGGCGATGACAAGAGGTTTCATGGACGATGTCCTTTCCGGTTGTCGTTGTCACGGACGGCGGGTGCCGTCATATGCCCGTCCAACGTCACCATCCGCCGCATCGTTCCCGCGAAATGGCGCCGAAACAATCACAAGGCGGAAATCCGCCTGTGATCGCGCCCCGGCCGCAGGCCGCCTCAGCGCCGCGGCGGATGGCTGATGCGCCCGCCGCAGACCGGCCCCGGCGCCCCGGTGGTGCCCGGCCCCGAGGTCGGCAACCCGCGCAGCACCCGCACCGCCAGCCAGCCGAAGGCCTGCGCCTCGAGCATGTCGCCGTCCAGCCCCGCCTCCTCGACCGGCGCGACGCGGGCCGGCAGCCGCGTCGCCAGCGCCGCCATCATCGCGGCATTGTGTCGCCCGCCGCCGCAGACCAGGACCAGCCCCGGCGCCCGCTCCAGGGCCGCCACCCCCGCCGCCACCGCCGCGGCCGCGGCGTGGGTCAGCGTCGCCGCCGCATCGGCGTCCGAAAGCCCCGCCACCTCGGCCGCAAGCGTGGGGAAAGCGTCGCGGTCCAGCGACTTCGGCAGCGGCCGGGCGAAATGCGGATGTTCCAGGAAGCGGGCGACGACGCCCTCGTCCGGCCTGCCCTGCAAGGCGAGCCGCCCGCCCTCGTCCCGCGCCAGCCCGCGCCGGGCGCGCATCAGGTCGTTCACGGGCGCATTGGCCGGGCCGGTGTCGAAGGCGATGCAGGCCCCCGGCGCCTCGGGCGCCCCGGCGGCGGGATCGACCCAGGTCAGGTTGCCCACGCCGCCCAGGTTCAGGAAGGCCACCGGCGCGCGCGGCAAAAGCCCCCGCCCCATCGCCCATTCCGCGCAGGCCCAGTGGAAGAAGGGCGCAAGCGGCGCCCCCTCGCCGCCTTGCCGCACGTCCTCGCTGCGGAAATCCCAGACCACCGGCCGGCCCAGCTGCGCGGCCAGCGCCGCGCCCGAGCCCGCCTGATGCGTGCCGCGCCCCCCCGGATCATGCGCCAGCGTCTGGCCGTGATAGCCGACCAGTTCCGCCTCGGGGAACCCTTCGGCCAGCGCGGCATGGGCGGCGACCGACAGCGCGGCGGCATCCGCCACGTCCGGCCCGCCCGGCCATTGCCCCAGCGCCGCGTGCAGCAGGCCGGATTCGTTGCCGGAATAGGCGCGATAGGCGCTGCGGCCGAAACCGGCGATCCGCGTCCCGTCGGTCTCGATCATCGCCGCGTCCACCCCGTCCAGCGAGGTGCCCGACATCATCCCCAGCGCTTGGATCATCCTGCTTTCCCTTCGGCCCTTCCCCCGGTATATCCGCGCCAGTCGAAAGGAAAAGCCCATGACCTACCGTGCCAAATCCGATTTCCTGAACGTGATGATCGAGCGTGGCTACCTGGCGGACTGCACCGACATGCAGGCGCTGGACGAGGCCCTGATCGAAGGCCCGGTGACGGCATATATCGGCTATGACGCGACGGCGGCCAGCCTGCATGTCGGGCACCTTCTGAACATCATGATGCTGCGCTGGTTCCAGAAGACCGGCAACCGCCCGATCACGCTGATGGGCGGCGGCACCACCAAGGTCGGCGATCCCAGCTTCCGCAGCGAGGAACGCCCGCTGCTGACCCCGGACGCGATCCAGTCCAACATCGACGGCATGCAGCAGGTCTTCGCCCGCTACCTCGACTATGGCGACGGCCATGCGATGATGCTCAACAATGCCGAATGGCTGGACAGCCTGAACTACCTCGACTTCCTGCGCGACATCGGCCGGCATTTCAGCGTCAACCGCATGCTCAGCTTCGAATCGGTCAAGTCGCGGCTCGACCGCGAGCAATCGCTGAGCTTCCTCGAATTCAACTACATGATCCTGCAGGCCTATGACTTCCTCGAGCTTTACCGGCGCTACGGCTGCCGGCTGCAGATGGGCGGCTCGGACCAATGGGGCAATATCGTCAACGGCATCGACCTGACCCGCCGGGTGCTGGATGCCGATATCTGGGGCCTGACCTCGCCCTTGCTGACCACCTCGGACGGGCGCAAGATGGGCAAGTCGGCCGGCGGCGCGGTCTGGCTCAACGGCGCCATGCTGTCGCCCTACGAATTCTGGCAGTTCTGGCGCAACACCACCGACGCCGATGTCGGCCGGTTCCTGAAACTCTACACCGAGCTGCCGGTCGAGGAATGCGACCGCCTCGGCGCGCTTTCGGGCTCCGAGATCAACGCGGCCAAGATCATCCTGGCCAATGAGGTGACGACGCTGCTGCACGGCGCCGAGGCGGCGGCCTCGGCCGAGGCGACCGCGCGCGAGGTCTTCGAGCAGGGCGGCGCCGGCGGCGATCTCGAGGTGGTGACGGTCAGCGCCGACGCGCTGGCCTCGGGCCTGACCGTGGTGCAGCTGCTGGCGCAGACCGGCATCACCGCCTCGGGCAAGGAGGCCAAGCGCCTGATCGCCGAAGGGGGGCTGCGGCTCAACAACGAAGCCGTCAGCGACCCGCAGCTGGCGGTCGACGCGGCGCTGATCGGCGACGGGCTGAAGGTCTCGGTCGGCAAGAAAAAGCACCGCATGGTGCAGCTGGGATAGGCGCAAGCCGGGCCGGGCCGGGCCGGGCCCCTCCCCGGCCCGCCCCTCACGGCCGCGTGCAACGCGCGGCCCGGCGCTTCCCTTGCCTGCGCATCTCGCCTAACCTGCGGCGCAAAGGAAAGGCCCATGCATGAGCAGCTATGAATACACCGTCATCCCCGCCCCCGCGCGCGGCGAAAAGACCAGGGGCGCGCGCAGCGGCATCGAGCGTTTCGCCGCCACCCTCGCCGATGTCCTGAACGAGATGGCCCGCGACGGCTGGGACTATGTCCGCGCCGAAACCCTGCCGGCCGAGGAACGCTCGGGCCTGACCAGCCGCACCACGGTCTATCACAACCTGCTGGTCTTCCGCCGCCCGCTCGCCCAGGCCGAAGAGCGGCCCACCGCCGCAACGCAGCCGCAGCCGGCCCCAGCCGAGTCCCAGCCGGAACCCGAGCCCCCCGCCCGCGGCCCGTTCAGCCAGCCGATGCGGGCGGCGCCGAAACCCGCGGCCCCGGCCGCGCCGAACCTGCGCCCGCGCATGGCGGAACCGCCGCTGACCGCACCGCAAGCCCCGGCCCCCGCGGGCCCGCGCCTGGGCCCGGCCAGCCGCTGATTTCTCTGTTCTCCAAATACTCCGGGGTGAGCCCCCGGAACGGGGGCGAGGGGCAGAGCCCCTTACCCCCTCACCAATGCGGCGGCCGCTGGTCGGCCAGGGGCACGGTCCCCGCCTCGGCCTCGCGTTCCGCCTCGCGCTCCATCAGCATGCCGACATGGCGCGCCAGCCGCCCGATCTCGCCTTCCTGCCGGGCGACGATGCCCGACAGATCCTCGACGCTGCGCGCCAGATAGGCCACGGCCTCCTCCAGCCGTTCGATCCGTTCCTGCGTCTGCTTGTCCATCCATCCTCCATCCGCTAGACCGCCGCATGGAAAAGCCCGAGGCAAACCATGGCGAAAGATCAGAAGAAACAGCCCCGTCCCAAGGCCGAGACGCCCAAGGGGTTCCGCGACTATTTCGGCGCGGACGTGACCGAACGCAAGCAGATGCTCGACCGCATCGCCGAGATCTATCATCGCCACGGCTTCGAGCCCCTGGAAACCAGTGCCGTGGAAACCGTCGAGGCGCTGGGAAAGTTCCTGCCCGACGTGGACCGGCCCAATGCCGGCGTCTTCGCCTGGCAGGAATCGGACGTCCCCGGCGGCGGCTCCGGCGACTGGCTGGCGCTGCGCTATGACCTGACGGCGCCCTTGGCCCGCGTCGCCGCGCAGTTCCGCAACGACCTGCCCTCGCCCTATCGCCGCTATGCCATGGGCCCGGTCTGGCGCAACGAAAAGCCCGGCCCCGGCCGCTTCCGCCAGTTCTACCAATGCGACGCCGATACCGTGGGCTCGGCCTCGGTCGCGGCGGATGCCGAGATCTGCGCCATGCTGGCGGCGGCGCTGGAACATGCCGGCATCGCTCGCGGCGACTACCTGATCCGCATCAACAACCGCAAGGTGCTGAACGGCATCCTGGAGGCCATGGGCGTCGCGCAGGGCAAGCCCGCCGACGACGTGCTGCGCACCATCGACAAGTTCGACAAGGTCGGCGAGGACGGGGTGCGCCAGCTTCTGACCACCGGCCGCAAGGACGATTCCGGCGCCTTCATCGAGGGCGTGGGGCTGGCCCCCGAACAAGCCGGGCCGGTCCTCGCCTTCCTGACCTCCAAGGGCGCGGACAACGCCGAGACGCTTGCCAACCTGCGCGCCGCCGTCGGCGCCTCGGCCGTGGGCGCCGAGGGGGTCGAGGAACTGGCTCAGATCGCCGAGATGCTTTCCGCCATGGGCGTGGGCGAGGATCGCGCCGTCATCGACCCCTCGATCGTGCGGGGCCTGGGCTATTACACCGGCCCGGTCTTCGAAGCCGAGCTGACCTTCGAGATCCTGGACGACAAGGGCCGCAAGCGCCAGTTCGGCTCGGTCGCCGGCGGCGGGCGCTACGACGGGCTGGTGGAACGCTTCACCGGCCAGAAGGTGCCGGCAACCGGGGTTTCCATCGGCGTGGACCGCCTGCTCGCCGCCCTGCGCGCCAAGGGACTGATGGGCGGGACCGCGCAGGGCCCAGTCGTCGTCACCGTCATGGACCGAGAGCGCATGGCCGATTACCAGGCCATGGCCGCCGAGCTGCGCCAGGCCGGCATCCGGGCCGAGGTCTATCTGGGCAACCCCAAGAACTTCGGCAACCAGTTGAAATATGCCGACAAGCGCAGTTCTGATATTGCGATCATCCAGGGTGCAGACGAAGCCGCCAGGGGTGTGGTTCAGATCAAGGATTTGCATCTGGGAGCAATTATTTCAAATACAAACCTGAGCCATGAAGAATGGAAATCTCATCCTACCCAGATAGAAATTCCTCGCGATGAGCTTGCTGAAGCTGTCCAGGGTCTCGAGCGGACCATTGCTTCACGTAAGCGATCGCAGGCTCGTCTAAGAGGCGAAGGATGAGCAAGCGCGAGAAACAGGCCATCGGCCAGCAGATCCTAGCCGCCTTTCGCGCCGCGGGCGCCGAGGAAGTGGCGCCCGACCTGCTGCTGCCGGCCGAGACGCTGCTGGACCTTTACGGCGAGGACATCCGCGCCCGCGCCTATGTGACGCAAGACCCGATCCGGGGCGAGATGATGCTGCGCCCCGACTTCACCGTGCCGGTGGTGCAGATGCACATGGCGAACGGCGCCGAGCCCGCCCGCTATTGCTACCTGGGCGAGGTGTTTCGCAAGCAGGACCATGGCGAGACCCGGCCCGAGCATCCGCGCGACAACGAATACCTGCAAGCCGGCTTCGAGCTTTTCGCCCGCGACCCCGAGGCCGATGCCGAGGTCTTCGCCCTCTTCCACGCTATCCTCGCGCCCCTGCGACTGCAGGCCAGCATGGGCGACATGGACCTGCTGATGGATGCGGTGCGCGCCCTGCCGCTGTCCGGCGCCCGCCGCGCCGCGCTTCTGCATCACATCTGGCGGCCGCACCGCTTTGCCAAGGCGCTCGCGCGCTTTGCCGCCCCGGCCGAGCCGCGGGAGTTTCCCGAAAGCGCCGCGCCCTGGACCGGGCTGCGTTCGCCGGCCGAGATGCAGGCCCGCATCGACCGGCTGCGCAGCGACGCCGCCGAGGCCCCGCTGCCGCCGCAATGGGTCGAGCGGCTGGAGCGGCTTTTCGCCATCGAGGCCCCGGCGCCCGAGGCGCTGCGGCAGCTCCGCGCCCTCGCCGCCGAGATCCCCGACATCGCCGAGGCCGTGGACCGGCTGGAGCGCAACCTGGCGGCGCTGTCGGCACGCGGCATCGACGTGGGCGCCATCCATTTCGACGCCAGCCACGGCCGGTACACGATGGAATATTACGACGGCATGACCTTCAGCTTTGCCGCGGCGGGGCGCGCGGACTGGCCGCCGGTCGCCTCGGGCGGGCGCTACGACGCGCTGGCGGCGGTGCTGGGACAGGCGCAGGGCCGCTCGATCCCCGCGGTCGGCGGCATCATCCGGCCGGGTCTGGTCCATGAACTGGGAGGCATCGGATGATCCGGCTGGGCGTGCCGTCCAAGGGGCGGCTGATGGAGCAATGTTTCGACTGGTTCGCCGCCCGCGGCGTAACCCTGTCGCGCGCCGGCTCGGACCGCGAATATGCCGGCCGGGTCGATGGGGCGGACAACGTGGCGCTGGTGCTGCTGTCGGCGGGCGAGATCCCGCGCGAACTCATGGCCGGCCGCATCCACCTGGGCGTGACCGGCACCGACCTGATCCGCGAGAAGCTGGCGGGCTGGCGCAGCCATGTCGAGGAACTGGCGCCGATGGGCTTCGGCCATGCCGACCTGATCCTCGCCGTGCCCGCCTGCTGGAGCGATTGCGAGACCCTGGACGATTTCGCCACCATCGCCCGCGATTTCCGCGCCGAGCACGGCTTTCGCCTGCGCATCGCCACCAAGTATCACCGGCTGGTGCGCGCCTGGCTCTCGGCCGAGGAGGTCGCGGATTACCAGCTGGTGGACAGCCAGGGCGCGACCGAGGGCACGGTGGCCAACCTGACCGCCGAGGCCATCGCCGACATCACCTCGTCCGGGAAGACGCTGCGGGCCAATCACCTGAAGATCATCGGCGAGGAACCGATCCTGCGCTCGCAGGCGACGCTTCTGCGCTCGCGCGCGGCGGGGGACGAGGCCGAGGTGCGCGATTTCGCGGCGCGGCTCGGGCTTTAGAAACCCGCGGCCGGGCGGAAGCGTTGATGTCCCGCACCGCCAAGGGAGAAAGATGATGCGCCTGGTCGCCCTGATGCTGATCCTGTCCGCAAGCCCCGCGCTGGCCTCGTCCGAAGAGGCCTGGGAGCAGTTCCGCAAGGATGTCGAGAGCGCCTGCACGGCGCTGGCGCCCGAGGCGGGCGAGACGGCGATCGAGGTCAACCCCTTCGGCTCGGAGAGCTATGGCGCGGCGCTCTTGATCACCACGCTCGCCGATGGCGGGGTGGACCGCTATGTCTGCATCTATGACAAGCAGGCGGGAACCGCCGAGCTGACCGCGCCCTTTACGCCGCCGCAGGACGTGGTCGAGCCCATGGCCGACCCGGCGGGCAATGTGGCGCCGGTCGAGGACACCAGGACGGACGCGCATCTCGTCAAGCCGTGACGCCCGCGCCGGTTGTGCGGTCGCATGGGTATTTGAAGAACGAAGAAGCCGGGGTCAGTCCCCAAGCCCGACCAGCGCGCGGGCGAATTCGCGGGCGTCGAAAGCGTCGAGATCGTCGATCTGCTCGCCCACGCCGATGGCATGGATCGGCAGGCCGAAACGGTCGGCCAGGGCCACCAGCACGCCGCCGCGCGCGGTGCCGTCCAGCTTGGTCATGACCAGGCCCGAGACATCGGCCAGCTTCTGGAAGGTCTCGACCTGGCTCAGCGCGTTCTGGCCGGTGGTGGCGTCCAGCACCAGCAGGGTGTTGTGCGGTGCGCTGGGATCCTTCTTGCGGATGACGCGCACGATCTTGGCCAGTTCCTCCATCAGGTCCTGGCGGTTCTGCAAGCGGCCGGCGGTGTCGATCATCAGAAGGTCGGCGCCCTCGGCCTCGGCCCTGGTCATGGCGTCGAAGGCAAGGCTTGCTGGGTCGGTGCCCTCGGGCGCGGTCATCACCGGCACGCCGGCACGCTGGCCCCAGACCTGCAATTGCTCGACGGCGGCGGCGCGGAAGGTGTCGCCCGCGGCGATCACCACCTTCTTGCCCGCCGCCTTGAACTGGCTGGCGAGCTTGCCGATGGTCGTGGTCTTGCCCGAGCCGTTCACGCCCACCACCAGCACCACCTGCGGCCGCTTGGGATAAAGCGGCAGCGGCTTGGCCACCGGCGTCATGATGCGGGCGATCTCGCCGGCCAGAAGCTCCTTCAGCTCGGTGGCGGAAATGCGGCGTCCCATGCGGCCCTCGGCGATATTGGCGGTGACGCGCAGCGCCGTCTCGACCCCCATGTCGGCCTGGATCAGCATCTCCTCGAGCTGCTCCAGCATCTCGTCGTCCAGTTCGCGGCGCGGCTCGGCGATGGCGGGCGTGCGGCCGAAGATGCGGCCCAGCATCCCCGGACGCGCGTCGGGCGATGCGGCAGGATCGGCGGAGGGTTGGGGCTCCGCGACCGGGGCCGGCATGGGCTGCGCCGCCGGGGCGGGCGCCGGCGCCAGCCCGGCGGGCCGTTCGGGCGCCGATGCCGGCTTTTCCTCGCCGGCGCCGTCCGAGACGATCTCGTCCAGCCCCGCGCCGATCTTCGACGAGGACCGCGTCAGCCGGTCGCGCAGCTTCGAGAAAAACGACATGCACCCATCCTTCTGCTTGTGGCGCAGAACCTAGGGCTTCCGAGGCCAAAGGAAAAGGGCGCCCCGAACCGGACGCCCCTTCTTCGTTCTGAAAATACTCCGGGGTGTGGGGCAGAGCCCCACGGCAATCAGGCCTTGCCCAGGTAGATGTCCACCAGCTTGCCCAGCATCTCCAGCGCATCCTCGCGCGAGCGCTGGAAGCTGTTGCGGCCGATGATCGAGCCGTTGCCGCCACCGTCGCGGATGGCGCGGGCATCGTCGAAGACCGCATCCGCGCCCTTGGCCGCCCCGCCCGAGAACACCACGATGCGGCGGCCGTTGAAGGCCGACTGCATGCAATGCGCCACGCGCTTGGCCTGGGTCGAGATGTCGATGCCCTTGGCCTCGTAGACCTTTTTCGCCTCGCCCAGTTCCAGGTGGTCGGTCGAAAGCTTGATCTTGATGACATGGGCGCCGATCAGCGCCGCGATCTGCGCGGCATAGGCGGCAATGTCGATCGCCGTCTCGCCGTCCTTGCTGATCGCCTCGCCGCGCGGATAGGACCAGACCACGGTCGCCACGCCCTTGGCGGCGGCTTCCTTGCGCATCTCGACGATCTCCTCGATCATGTCGAGCGCCATGTCCGAGCCCGGATAGATGGTGAAGCCGATGGCCGAGCAACCCAGCCGCAGCGCATCGTCGACCGAGGCGGTGATCGCCTGGTTCTTGCCGGCCGTGTCCGACATGAGCGAATTGGCCGAGTTCACTTTCAGGATCGTGGGGATCTGGCCGGCGAAGGTGTCGGCGCCCGCCTCGATCATGCCCAGGGGCGCGGCATAGGCGTTGAGCCCGGCGTCGATCGCCAGCTGGTAATGGTAATGCGGGTCATAGCCGGCCGGGTTCGGCGCAAAGCTGCGCGCGGGGCCATGCTCGAACCCCTGGTCCACGGGCAGGATGATCATCTTGCCGGTGCCGGCCAGCTTGCCGGTCATCAGCATGCGGGCCAGCTGTGCCTTCACACCCGGCGCTTCGCCCTCGTAATTGGCGAGGATCTTGCGGACGGTATCGGTCATCTGCATCGGGAACTCCATGTCTGAATGCGGGCTGATTAACAGACCAGCCGGCAAGGGCAATCGCGATTGCGCTAACGGAACCCCCTGCCGGCGCCGGGCGTTGCTCTTGCGCTGGAACGGGGGGGCAATTGGGGGGAATTTCCAATGGCGAACGAAGATCCCGACGGCATTCCCGAACAGATCCGCCAGAACCGGCCCTTCTTCCTGGTGCTGGGACTGGCCTTCGTGGTCTCGATCGGGGCCTTTCTCTACATCCTGTTCCTCGACACCGACTCGCGCGACGTCTCGCGCAACGCGCCGCCCGCCGCGACCGCGCCGGTCGTGCCGGCCGGCGAAGCCGCGCCGGCCGAGGGGAACTGACCGCAGCCGGCAGGGGACGCATCCGTGCCCCCTGCCGCCGACGCGAATGCGCCTATCCGGCAAGGCCCAGGATTTAAGGCCCAGGATTTAAGGCCCAAGATTTCCGGGCGGAAAAGGCCCCGCAAAGGGCCCTTTCGCAGCCCGTCACGCAGGGCTCAGCGCATTTGCAGGGCCGCCACGCCGGGCAGTTCCTTGCCCTCCATCCATTCCAGGAAGGCGCCGCCCGCGGTCGAGATGAAGGTGAAATCGCCCGAGACCCCGGCCTTGTTCAGCGCCGCCACCGTATCGCCGCCGCCGGCGACCGAGATCAGCTTGCCCTCGCGGGTCAGCCGCGCCGCCTCTTGCGCCGCGGCATTGGTCGCGGCATCGAAGGGCGGGATCTCGAAGGCGCCGAGCGGGCCGTTCCAGATCAGCGTGCGGCTGGCCTCGAAGACCTCGCGGATCTTCGCCACCGTGGCGGGGCCGGCGTCCAGGATCATCGCGTCCGCCGGGCAGGCGTCCGCCGCCACCGTCTCGCTGTCGGCGCCGGCCTTGAATTCGCGCGCCACCACCACGTCCACCGGCAGGTGGATGGTGCAGCCGGTCTTTTCCGCCTTGGCCATGATCTCGCGCGCGGTATCGGCCATGTCGCGCTCGGCCAGCGACTTGCCGACCTCGATGCCCTGGGCGACCAGGAAGGTGTTGGCCATGCCGCCGCCGATGACCAGGTGGTCCACCTTCTCGATCAGGTTGCCGAGCAGGTCGAGCTTGGTCGAGACCTTGGCGCCACCGACCACGGCCGCGACCGGGCGCTGCGGATTGCCGAGCGCGGCGTCCAGCGCCTTGAGTTCCGCCTCCATCAGCCGGCCGGCCGCGGCGGGCAGGAGCCGCGCGATCCCTTCGGTCGAGGCATGCGCCCGATGCGCGGCCGAGAAGGCGTCGTTGACATAGACTTGGCCCAGGGCGGCCAGCGAGGCGGCGCAGGTCGCGTCGTTGGTTTCCTCGCCCGGATAGAAGCGGGTGTTTTCCAAGAGCAGGACATCGCCCGGCTTCAGGTCGGCCACGGCGCGCTTGGCCGGCCCGCCGATGGCCTCGTCCGCGAACTTGACCTCCTGGCCCAGGGCGCGCTCGAGCGAGGGCACCACCACCTTCAGGCTCATGCTGTCCACGCGCTTGCCCTTGGGGCGGTCGAAATGCGCCAGCAGCACCGGGATGCCGCCCTTGGCCTGGATGTCCTTGACGGTGGGCACGATCTTTTCGATCCGCGTGGCATCGCTGACCTGGCCGTTTTCGACCGGGACGTTCACGTCCACGCGGACAAGCACCACCTTGCCGTCAAGCTCCAGGTCGTCGATCGTGTTGAAATCCGCCATGCTCATGTCCCTTTCATGTTGGGCTGACCGTCCCCCGCCGGGGTTTTCCCGCATCATGACATTTTCGTCAACCGGCGGCAGAAGCCGGGCATGCGGCGAAACGCGCGGCGCCGGCGGGCGTTGTCTGGGCGGGGCGAAACGCTTATGCCTTTGCCCAAGCCATCAGAAGGAGACCCCCATGGCCGAGATCAAGGATCCCGAGAACACGGTCATCATCGAGCTGAAGGACGGCCCGGTGGTGATCGAGCTGCTGCCCGACGTGGCGCCGAAACATGCCGAGCGCATGAAGGAACTGGCCCGCGCCGGGAAATACGACAACGTGGCCTTCCACCGCGTGATCGAGGGCTTCATGGCCCAGACCGGCGACGTGGAACATGCCAACATGGAGAACAACTACAATCCGGGCCGCGCCGGCACCGGCGGCTCGGACCTGCCCGACCTGCCGGCCGAGTTCTCGCGCCTGCCGCATGACCGCGGCACGCTGGGCGCGGCGCGCTCGATGAACCCGAACTCGGCCAACAGCCAGTTCTTCATCAATTTCAAGGACAACCATTTCCTGAACGGCCAGTATACCGTCTATGGCCGGGTCATCGAGGGCATGGAGCATGTCGACAAGATCGCCCGCGGCGAGCCGCCGGCGAATCCCGACCGGATGATCTCGGTGAAGGTTGCGGCCGATGTGGAATAAGCTGCTGGTTCCCGCCCTGGTGCTGGCCGCCGGCGCCGCCGCCCATCCAGCCCTGGCCGAGGGCCTGCCGGGCGTCACCGACGGGCCGGGCCCGAACCTGGTGATCGAGGTGGCCGATTCCAAGGGCGCCGCCAAGGGCCGGATCGTGCTGGACCTTTACAACGACAAGGCGCCGAACCATGTCGAGCGCCTGGTGACGCTGGCGAAATCGGGCGCCTATGACGGGGTGGTGTTCCATCGCGTGATCGACGGCTTCATGGCCCAGACCGGCGATGTCGAATTCGGCAAGCACGGCAGCGATACCGCGCGGGCGGGCATGGGCGGCTCGAACATGCCGGACCTGGCGGCCGAGTTCAACGATGTCAGCTTCCAGGCCGGCACGGTGGGCATGGCGCGGGCGCAGGATCCCAACAGCGCCAACAGCCAGTTCTTCATCGACCTGGCGCCGGCGACCTTCCTGGACGGGCAATATACCGTGGTCGGCCAGCTGGTCGACGGCTGGGACGTGCTGAACGCGATCAAGAAGGGCGACCCGGCCGCCAATGGCGCGGTGGTCGAGCCCGACTACATGGTCAAGGTGACGGTCGAGGAGTGATCCCCGGCCCCGCCTGACCACGGCCCCGCGTTCCGGCGCGGGGCCTTTTCCATGGGGGGTGTCCGCCAAGGTCATCCGAGGATGACCCGCCTGCGATGCAGGACGAGGCGGCCAGTCGCGAAACGGCTCCGGTATCAGCAGCTGCCGGCCCGGATGCCAGCCAGACGGCTTGTCTATCTCGGGCCAGACCTCGTGCCAGCCATCCTGAACGATGGCTGAGGGCGCCCTCAGGGGTCTGATCTTGATACCCAAACTCGCCCCCGCAGCACGAGCATATCGCCCAGGATGGGCAATCTCCCGCTGGCCCATAGTGAAGGCTGCTGCAGACCGCAGACATGGCGGAAAGGTGCGGGTTTTTCATGCCAGGCGGGAATGGCGGAGGCTTGCCGATAGGCCGGACCGCGTGGCGGAAAACGGCCGAAGGGCTTGCCCTTGCGCGGCTGGGCGGGGCCGGAAAGGCCCCTTGCCCTGCCCCGCCCAAGCCGCGCCGCGGCGTGGGCCGGCTGTCCGCGGCGGATCAGGCCAGGGCGAGCTTCTTGGCCACCAGTTCGTTCACCGCGGCCGGGTTGGCCTTGCCGCCGGTGGCCTTCAGCACCTGGCCCACGAACCAGCCGGCCAGCTTGGGATTGGCCCGCGCCTTTTCGACCTGCGCCGGATTGGCGGCGATGATCTCGTCCACCGCCGCCTCGATGGCGCCCAGGTCGGTGACCTGCTTCATGCCGCGCGCCTCGACGATCTGGGCCGGATCGCCGCCTTCGGTCCACAGGATCTCGAACAGCTCCTTGGCGATCTTGCCCGAGATCGCGCCCGAGCCGATCAGGTCGATCACGCCGCCCAGTTGGGCGGCCGAGACGGGCGAGGTCTCGACGCTCAGCCCTTCCTTGTTCAGCCGGCCGAACAGCTCGTTGATGACCCAGTTCGCCGCCTGCTTGCCGTCGCGCCCGGCGGCGACCTGCTCGAAATAGTCGGCGCTTTCGACCTCGGCGGTCAGCACGCCGGCATCGTATTCGGACAGGCCCAGTTCGGTGACGAAACGCGCCTTCTTCTCGTCCGGCAGTTCCGGCATCGCGCCGGCGATCTCGTCCACCCAGGCCTGCTCGATCTCCAGCGGCAGCAGGTCGGGATCGGGGAAATAGCGGTAGTCATGCGCCTCTTCCTTGGAGCGCATCGAGCGGGTCTCGCCCCGGTCGGGGTCGTAGAGCCGGGTTTCCTGCACCACCTTGCCGCCGTCCTCGATGATGGCGATCTGGCGGCGGGCCTCGTAGTCGATGGCGGCCTGGATGAAGCGCAGCGAGTTCATGTTCTTGATCTCGCAGCGGGTGCCGAGATGGCTGAAATCGCCGGTCTCCTGGTAGCGCTCATAGGCGCCGGGCGCGCAGACCGAGACGTTCACGTCGGCGCGCAGGTTGCCGTTCTGCATGTTGCCGTCGCAGGTGCCCAGGTAGCGCATGATCTGGCGAAGTTTCGCGACATAGGCGGCCGCTTCCTCGGGGCCGCGGATATCGGGGCGGCTGACGATCTCCATCAGCGCGACGCCGGTGCGGTTCAGGTCGACGAAGGACATGTTCGGGTCCATGTCGTGGATCGACTTGCCGGCATCCTGTTCCAGGTGGATGCGCTCGATCCTGACGCGGCGGGCGACGCCGGGGGCCATGTCCACGATCACCTCGCCCTCGCCCACGATGGGGTGATAGAGTTGGCTGATCTGGTAGCCCTGCGGCAGGTCGGGATAGAAATAGTTCTTGCGGTCGAAGGCCGAGACCAGGTTGATCGCCGCCTTCAGGCCCAGCCCGGTCTTGACCGCCTGCGCCACGCAGAATTCGTTGATGACCGGCAGCATCCCCGGCATGGCGGCGTCGACGAAGGCGACATGGCTGTTCGGCTCGGCCCCGAAGCCGGTCGAGGCGCCGGAAAACAGCTTGGCGTTCGAGGCGACCTGGGCATGGACCTCCAGCCCGATGACCAGTTCCCAGTCCTGTTTCGCACCCTGGATGGTTTTCGGTTCGGGGGCGGTATAGGTCAGATGGTCGAGCATGGCATTTCCCCTGGCAAGGCTGCCCCGCCTTCTAGGCGCTTGGCGCGCGGCTCGCAAGGGTCGCGCGGGCGGTGGAACAAAGCCGCGGCCGGAAGGTTGGCCCCGACATGGACGGGATGAAAGCCATGGGATTTTTCCACGCCGCCCGGCTGCGTGCGCCCAGGCCGCAGGGCCGCGGGACCGGGAAGGAGGCGGCGCATGTCCACCGCGGAAGTTGAGGCCGGCTCGCTTGCCGAACTGGCCCAGGCCGAGGCGGCCTGCACGCGCTGCCCGCTTTATCTCCACGCCACGCAGGTCGTTCCGGGCGAAGGGCACCGGCAGGCGCGGATGATGGTGGTAGGCGAACAGCCCGGCGACAAGGAAGACCTTGCCGGCCGCCCCTTCGTCGGTCCGGCCGGGCAGCTTTTCGACCAGATCCTGGCCGAGGCGGGCATCCCGCGCGGGCAGGTCTTCGTCACCAATGCCGTCAAGCATTTCAAGTTCGCGCCCCGCGGCAAGCGCCGCCTGCACCGCCGCCCCAATGCCGGCGAGATCGACCGCTGCAAATGGTGGCTGGGGCAGGAACTCAAGCTGGTGGCCCCCGCCGTCCTGGTGGCGATGGGCGCGACGGCGGTGCGCAGCCTGCTCGGGCGACCGGCGACGATCTCGTCCCTGCGTGGCGAGATCCGCCGGCTGGAGGGCGGCATGCCGATGATCGTGACCATCCATCCCTCCTGGCTGCTGCGCATCCGCGATGCGGCCGAGCGGGAGACCGAGCGCAGGCGGTTCCTGGCCGATCTGAAGCGGGGCTGGGGGCTGGTGGGCGGCTGACCGCGCATTTGCGGGAACATTCGCGCGCTTGGCCGGTTCACATTCACCTTGGAAGCACAGGCCGGCGCAAGCGATGTCCCTCTCGTGCCCCGACAAGTCGGGACGCAATCGCAAAAGCGGTGGCGGTCCCGGTCGCGGCCGGCGGTTTCCGGGGTCGAGGCGGCCCTGCCCCTGGCGGTCGCGGCCCCGCTGCCGGATACGGCAGGGGCTGGACGGCTGCCGAACGGGCCGCCTCGATTTCGCTTGGTCCTGCGCCTTGCACGGGAACCAAGGCCGGCGCAGGGGGTTTGGAAAATCCCCCTGCCGGAACGCCCCCTCAACCGGAATGAGGCCCCAGCATGAGACCACCGCTTGCCGCAAAGGCCCGAACCAACCCGCCAATCGGGCGGCAGGACCGGCCGGCAGCGGGCCTGCGCGTCCCGTGGTCCGGCCGCTTTCAGCAACGCGGCGGCTGAGCCATGGCGCTGGAGACCTATCGCAAGAAACGCGATTTCGCCGCGACGCCGGAACCCAAGGGCGGGCGCATCCGCAAGGGCGGCGACGCCTTCGTGGTCCAGAAACATGCGGCGACGCGGCTGCATTACGATTTCCGGCTGGAGCTGGACGGGGTGCTGAAAAGCTGGGCCGTCGCCAAGGGGCCCAGCCTGGTGCCCGGCGAAAAGCGCCTGGCGGTGCATGTCGAGGACCACCCGCTGGAATATGGCGATTTCGAGGGCACCATCCCCAAGGGCGAATATGGCGGCGGCACCGTCATCCTGTGGGACCGCGGCACCTGGACGCCGGTCGGCGATCCGCATCAGGGCTATGCCAAGGGCCATCTGGAATTCACCCTTCATGGCGAAAAGCTGCATGGCCGCTGGCATCTGGTCCGCATGCGCGGCAAGCCGCGGGAAAAGCGCGAGAACTGGCTGCTGATCAAGGGCGAGGACGAATTCGCCCGGACAAAGGACGCGCCCGACATCCTGGAAGAGCGGCCGGAATCGGTCAAGACCGGCCGGCAGATCGCCGATGTCGCGGGCGAGGCGCCGGGCTGGTCCTCGAAGACCGGGCGCATCCGCAAGCCGGCCGGGCGGGCGAAAAAGCCGAGGGCCGCGCCGGAGCCGGACCCCGAGCCGCCCGAACCGGCGGCGGTCAAGGGCGCGCGCAAGGCGGCGATGCCGGGTTTCGTCGAGCCGATGCTGGCCACGCTGGCCTCGGCCGCCCCGCAGGGCGAACGCTGGCTGCACGAGATCAAGTTCGACGGCTACCGCCTGCAAGCGCGGATCGAGGCGGGACGGGTCAAGCTTCTGACCCGCAGCGGGCTGGACTGGACGACGCGCTTCGGCAAGGCCGTGCCCGCCGCCCTGCGCGACCTGCCGGTGGGCGCGGCCATCCTGGATGGCGAATTGGTGGTCGAGACCGATGCCGGCGCCTCGGATTTCTCGGCCCTGCAGGCAGATCTCAGCGCCGGGCGGTCCGACCGCTTCGCCTTCTACGCCTTCGACCTGCTTTATCTGGACGGATACGACCTGTGCAGGGTGCCGCTGGTCGAGCGCAAGGCGCTGCTCGGCCGGCTTCTGAGCCAGGAAGGCGGCATCCTGCGGTTCAGCAGCCATTTCGACGAAGGCGGCGCGCTGGTCCTGCGCCATGCCTGCCGGCTGAGCCTCGAGGGGATCGTGTCGAAGCTGCGCGACGGGCCCTATCGCGCCGGGCGCGGCCGGGCCTGGATCAAGTCGAAATGCTCGGCCCGGCAGGAATTCGTGGTGGCGGGCTATGTCCCCTCGTCGGTGTCGCGCCGCGCCATCGGCTCGCTGATCCTGGGCGTTTACGAGAATGGCGGCTTGCAGCATGTCGGCCGCGTCGGCACCGGCTTTTCCGCCGCCGTGGCCGAGGATCTGTTCCGCCGGCTGGAGCGGATGCGCATCCCCGACAGTCCCTTTGCCCAACGCCTGACCACCGACGAGGCGCGGCAGGCCCGCTATGTCCGCCCCGAACTGGTGGCCGAGGTCGAGTTCCGCGCCTGGACCGCCGACGGCCACCTGCGCCACGCCGCCTTCCGCGGCCTGCGCGAGGACAAGCCCGCGGCCGAGATCGTGCGCGAAACCGCGCAGCCTGCCGCGAAACCCCCGGCGCCGCAGCGGCGGCGGGTGCGGCTGACCCATCCCGACCGGCTCTATTGGCCCGAGGAAGGCGTGACCAAGGAAGGGCTGGCCGATTACCATGCCGAGGTCTGGCGCTGGATCGCGCCCTGGATCACCGGCCGGCCGCTGGCGCTGCTGCGCTGCCCGAACGGCATCGACGGCGAGCGGTTCTTCCAGAAGCACGCCTGGAAGGGGCTGAACCCGCATATCTCGCTGCTGCGCGATCCCAAGGAGCCGCAGGGCGAGCCGCTGATCGGCATCGAGGATCTGGACGGGCTGATGGGGCTGGTGCAATCGGCCGCGCTGGAGATCCACCCCTGGGGCGCGACCGCCGCCGATTGGGAACGGCCGGACATGATCACCATGGACCTCGACCCCGGCGAAGGCGTCGCCTGGCCGCTGGTGGTCGAGGCGGCGCGGGAGTTGCGCCGGCGGCTCGAGGATCACGGCCTTGCCGGTTTCGTCAAGACCTCGGGCGGCAAGGGGCTGCATGTGGTCGCGCCCCTGCGCCCGCAGGCGGAATGGCCGGCGGTCAAGGCCTTCACCAAGGCGCTGGCCGATGCCATGGCTGCCGACGATCCCGGCCGCTATGTCTCGACCATCAGCAAGGCGCGGCGGCGGGGCAGGATCCTGATCGACTATCTGCGCAACCAGCGCGGCGCGACGGCCGTCGCCGCCTATTCCACCCGCGCCCGGCCCGGCGCCGCCGTCTCGGCCCCGCTGCGCTGGGACGAGCTGGACGCCGGCATCGGCCCGGCCTGGTTCACCCTGCAGAACATGCCGACGCGGCTGGCCACGCTGGGCTCGGACCCCTGGGACGGCTTTCGCGCCGCCGCCGCACCGCTCGAGGCACCGCGCAGCCGCCGCCGGAAGGCAGGCTAGCGCCGCCTGGGCTTGCTTTCCGAGGCGATGCTTTTCTTCAGCGCCTCCATGATGTTGATGACATTGCCCGCCGTGGCCGGCGCCTCGGGCTTCGCCCTGACCGCGCGCTTGCGTCCCTTGGTCTTGGCCGCGATGATGTCCAGAAGCTTCTCCTGCACCGGATCGGCCACCAGCGAGGGCTCCCAGGGCACGCTACGCTCCTCGATCAGCCGCGTGACCAGTTTCAGCAGCCCGGCATCGACCTTTTCGTCGCCGATCCGGTCGAAGTAATCCGCCTCGGGCCGCACCTCGTCGCCATAGCGCAGGGTCCACAGCACGATGCCCTTGTCGCGCGGCTCCAGCATCACCGCGCGCTCGCGGCGGTAAAGCACCAGCCGCGAGATGCCCACCGTCCCGGTCGCGCCCATGGCGTCGCGGATCACGCCATAGGCTTCCTCGCCGATGGGATCGTCCGGGACCAGGTAATGCGGCTTGTCATACCAGATCCAGCCGATCGAATCGGCCGGCACGAACATGTCGATATCGATGGTGCGGGCGCTTTCCAGCGCCACCGAGGCGATCTCGTCATCCTCCAGCAGCACGTGGTCGTCCTCGCCGCGGGGATAGCCCTTGACCTCGTCCTCCTCGGCCACGGGCTTGCCGGTCTCGGCATCGACATAGCGGCTGACGACGCGGTTGCCGGTGCGGGCGTTGAGCGTGTGGAAGCGCAGCTTCTCGCCCTCGCCGGTGGCCGGCATCATCGACACCGGGCAAGTGACCAGCGACAGCTTCAGATAGCCCTTCCAGAAGGAACGCGGCGCCATCAGGGTTCGTCGCGGATGGGCCCGTCATCCGGGCGGCGGTCGGGCAGGTCGCCCCCCTCCGCGCGCTCGCGGTTGCCGGCGTGGTCGTGGTGCTGCTGGTTCTGCACATGCCGGCTGTCGAGCCCGCGCTGCTGCGAATGCCGCGCGGTGTCGCGGTTGGACAGAACCTCGTTCTCGGGCAGGTTCTCGGCCGTGCCGGGGGTCATGCCGCCCGAGGCGTCGCCCTTGCCCTGATCCTGCTGCCCTGCCCCGAATTTCTTGCGACTTGCATGGGCCATGGCGCTTTCCTCCTGCATCTCTGGCGTCAGGGGTCTCAACCGCGCTGGCGGTGCAATGTTCCCTGGTGCGGCCGGATTGACGAATCCCTGGACAAGGGATAGGAACAAATCAGGAACACATTGACTGAAACCATGTCCGCTCGCCCTTTCCCATCCGGGGTGGCGCCTTTCGGACGGGCGCCAGTCCCCGCGGCGCCGCAGCCGACCGCGCCGACCCTGTCCGAAGCCTTCGGCACCCGTCCCCTGGCGGGCGCGGCGCCCGGATTCGTCCTGGCCGCCCTGCCGCCGGGGCTGGTGCTTTGGGCGCAGGACCGGCTGAGCCGGGCCGAGTTCGGCGCCCCCTTCCTGCCCGGCATGGGCCGCGATCTGCTGCGGCTGGACCTGACGCGCCCCGCCGATGTGCTGGCGGCGCTGGAGGACGGGCTGCAAGGCCGCGCCCTTGCCGCCGTGGTGGGCGAGATCCATGGCCCCGCCCCGGCGCTGAGCTTTACCGCCAGCCGCCGCCTGGCGCTGCGGGCCGAGGCGGCGGGCCTGCCCTGCTGGCTGATCCGCCATGCCGCCCGGCCGGAACCCAGCGCGGCGCGGATGCGCTGGCGGCTGGCGCCGCTGCCCTCGGTCCCCGACCCGGACGACCCGCAGGCGCCGGGCGCGCCGCGCTGGCTGGCGGAACTGTTCCGGGCGCGCGGCCGGCCGCCCTCGACCTGGGTGGCGCGCCATGACCGGGCGGCGGATCGTCTCGATTTCTCTGCCCCGCCTCGCGATCGAGAGTTGGCAGAGCCGCGCCGCGCGCCGGGGCGACGCCTGGCCTGACGAGATCCCGCTGGCCCTGGCCGCGCCCGGCCCGCATGGGCCCGTGATCCATGCCGCGAACCGGGCCGCCGAGCAGGCGGGCGCCCGGATCGGCGCCCGCGCCGTGGATTGCCGCGCCATCTGCCCCGCATTGCGCATCGAGCCGGCCGAGCCCGACCGCGACGCGGCCAGGCTGGCGCGGCTGGCCTTCTGGGCGCGACGCTGGGGGCCCTGGAGCACGCCCGACGGCGATGACGGCATTGTCCTCGACACCACCGGCGCCGCGCATCTGTTCGGCGGCGAGGCGGCGATGCTGGCCCAGATCCAGGCCGGCTTCGCCCGCGCCGGGCTGACGGCCGGGCTGGCGCTGGCGCCGACGCGCGGCGCGGCCTGGGCGCTGGCCCGCCTTGGCCCCGAGCGCGCGATCTGCACCGATCCGCTGCCGGCGCTGGCGCCGCTGCCGGTCGCGGGGCTGCGGCTGTCGGACGAGACCCTGCTGCTCTTGCGCCGGCTGGGGCTCAGGACCATCGGCGACCTGGCCGTCATTCCGCGTCTGTCGCTGATGCGCCGCTTTGCCCGCGCCCTGCCGCAGGACAACCCGCTGGTCCGGCTCGACCAGGCGCTGGGGCGGGCGGCCGAGCCGCTGGACGCGCCCGAGCCCGCGCCCGAATACAGCGCCGAGGCCCGGCTGGCCGAGCCGGTGATGGACCCATCCGACTGGCTGCCCGGCCTGCTGGAGGCGCTTTGCGCGCAGATGGCGGCGGCGGATCGCGGCTGCCGGCGGCTGTGCCTGTCGGTCTTTCGCGTCGATGGCGAGCGGCGCGACATCCGCGTCGCCATGGCTGCGCCCACGCGCGATCCCGGCCACCTGCTGCGGCTGTTCGACGGCCGGCTGGAGCGGCTGGACCCCGGCTATGGCTTCGACCTGATCCGGCTGGCCGCCGAGGCGGTCGAGCCGCTGGCCCAGGCCCAGCCCGGCCTGGACGGCGCCGCGCCCCAGGGACTGGCGCTGGCGCGGCTGGTGGACCGGCTGGCGGCGCGCTTCGGCACGGCTGCGATCAGCCGCCCGCTGCCGCGCGAAAGCCATGTCCCCGAACGCGCCGAAACCCCCGGCCCGCCGCTGGCCGCCGACCCGGCCCCGCCCGCGCGCCCCGACCGGCCCATCCGCCTGCTCAACCCGCCCGAGGAGATCCGCGTCCTCTACGTCATCCCCGAGGGGCCGCCGGCGCAGTTCGTCTGGCGTCGGCAGACCCTGCGCGTCGCCCGCCATGCCGGGCCCGAGCGCATCGCCCCGGAATGGTGGCACGACCGCGCCGGCACGCGGCTGCGCGACTATTTCCGCATCGAGGACGACAGCGGCCTGCGGCTGTGGATCTATCGCGAGGGGCTGGTCCATGACGGCCGCGGCGGCACGCCGCGCTGGTTCCTGCACGGGATATTCGCCTGATGCCCGACCATCATTCCCGCCCCGAGATCCTGCTGCCCAAGGTCGAGGTCCCGAACCCGCCCGCGGATTACGTCGAACTGGCCGTGAC
This sequence comes from Paracoccus versutus, assembly GCF_029909795.1. Taxonomy (NCBI): domain Bacteria; kingdom Pseudomonadati; phylum Pseudomonadota; class Alphaproteobacteria; order Rhodobacterales; family Paracoccaceae; genus Paracoccus; species Paracoccus versutus. Next base: position 869,666 of record NZ_CP038196.1, on the reverse strand, counting down.
CAGCGCCTTCAGCTTCCTGCACGGCGCCTCGCATCCGCGCGAACTGGCGCTGGCGGCGCATCTGATGGGCTATGACGCGCTGGGGATCGCCGACCTGAACAGCCTGGCCGGCGTGGTGCGGCTGCATGCCGCGGCGAAGAAGCTGCAGCTGCGCCCGGTGATCGGGGCGCGGATCGTGCTGGCGGACGGCACCGCCTTCCTGGCCTATCCCACCGACCGCGCCGCCTATGGCCGGCTCGCCGCGCTCATCACCAAGGGGCGGCGGCACGACCTGGACGGGAAATGGCAGCAGAAGGGGCGCTGCGACCTGAGCCTTGGCGACCTGGCCGCCCATGCGCAGGGGCTGCGGCTGGTCTGGCTGCCGGGCGAGGATCTGTCGCCCCTGCCCGGACTGGCCGCGCGCCTGCCGCAGCTGTCCCATGTCGCGACAAGCTGGCTTTATCGCGGCGACGACCGGGCGCGGATCAACCGGCTGGACCGGGGGGCGCGGGCCTCGGGGCTCTCCATCGTCGCGGTGAACGACGTGCATTACCACGCGCCCGACCGCCGCCCGCTGCAGGACGTGATGACCTGCATCCGCGAGGGCACCACCATCGTAGAGGCCGGCCTGCTGTTGGCGCAGAACGCCGAGCGTTACCTGAAACCCCCGGCCGAGATGGTGCGCCTGTTCTCCGACTGGCCCCATGCCATCCGCGCCACGCGCGAGATCGCCGACAGCTGCCGCTTTTCGCTGGACGAATTGCAATACGAATATCCCAAGGAGACCGTGCCCGCCGGCCTGACCCCGCAACAGCATCTCGAGGATCTGACCTGGCGCTGTGCCCGCCGGCGCTATCCCGACGGCATCCCGCCGCAGGTCCAAGCCACCATTCGCAAGGAACTGGATCTGATCGCACGCAAGGAATATGCGCAATATTTCCTGACCATCCACGAGATCGTGCGCTTTGCCCATGATGCGGCGATCCTGCACCAGGGCCGCGGCTCGGCGGCCAATTCGGCGGTCTGCTACGTCCTTGGCATCACCCCGGTCGATCCCGCCAAGCATCAGCTGCTGTTCGAGCGCTTCATCAGCGAAAACCGCAAGGAGCCGCCCGACATCGACGTGGATTTCGAACATGAGCGGCGCGAGGAGGTCATCCAGCACATCTATGACGAATACGGCCGCGACCGTGCCGGCCTCTGCGCCACGGTGATCCACTATCGCCCGCGCAGCGCCATCCGCGAGGTCGGCAAGGTCATGGGCCTGTCCGAGGACGTGACCTCGGCGCTTGCCGACACGGTCTGGGGCAGCTGGGGCAAGGACATCTCCGCCGCCTCGACCGACCAGGCGGGGCTCGACCTGGACGACCCGCTGCTGCGGCGCGCGGTCAGGCTGGCCGACGAGATGATCGGCATGCCGCGCCACCTGTCGCAGCATGTCGGCGGCTTCGTGCTGACCGAGGGGCCGCTGTCCGAGACCGTGCCCATCGGCAATGCCGCCATGCCCGAGCGCAGCTTCATCGAATGGGACAAGGACGACATCGACGAATTGCGCATCCTCAAGGTCGATGTGCTGGCGCTGGGGATGCTGACCTGCATCCGCAAATGCTTCGAGCTGGTCCGGGTGCATTACGGCAAGGCGCTGGCGCTTTCGGACTTCGACCATGACGACCAGCCGACCTATGAGATGCTGAAAAGGGGCGACAGCATCGGCACCTTCCAGGTCGAAAGCCGGGCGCAGATGGCCATGCTGCCGCGGCTGAAGCCCAAGGAGTTCTACGACCTGGTGATCCAGGTCGCCATCGTCCGTCCCGGCCCGATCCAGGGCAACATGGTCCACCCTTATCTGCGCCGCCGGGCGGGGTTGGAGACGGTCGATTACCCCGGCCCCAAGGATGGCGACCCGGACGAGCTGAAAAATATCCTGTTCCGCACCGAAGGCGTGCCGATCTTCCAGGAACAGGCGATGAAGATCGCCATGGTCGCCGCCGAATTCACCCCCGACGAGGTGGACGAGCTGCGCAAGGCCATGGCCACCTTCCGCTCGCGCGGGACCATCGGCCGGCTGGAGGTCCGCATGGTCGGCCGCATGGTCGAACGCGGCTACACCCGCGACTTCGCCGAGCGATGCTTCAACCAGATCAAGGGTTTCGGCGATTACGGCTTTCCCGAAAGCCATGCGGCGGCCTTTGCGCACCTGGCCTATGTCTCGGCCTGGCTGAAATGCCATCACCCGGCCGCCTTCGCCGCGGCGCTCTTGAACAGCCAGCCGATGGGCTTCTACGCGCCCGCCCAGATCGTGCGCGACGCGCGCGACCACGGCGTCACCGTGCTGCCGGCCGATGTGAACATCAGCGCATGGGACAATACGCTGGAGCCCTGCGACGGCGCCTTCGCCCTGCGCCTGGGCCTGCGCCAGATCGACGGGCTGTCCGAGGCGCTGGCCGGCAGGATCACGGCGGCACGGGACGAACCCTATGCCGACCTGGCCGACCTGAAGGCGCGCGCCGGACTCGATGCCCGCGCCATCCGGCTGATCGCGGCGGCGGACGGGCTGCGCTCGATGGGGCTCGACCGGCGGGCGGGGCTGTGGCAGGCGCGCGGCTTGCGCGACGCGCCGGAACTGCCGCTGTTCGGGCGCCGGGACGAGGGGGCCGAGCCCGCCGTCGCCCTGCCTGCCATGGCCCTGTGCGAACATGTCGCCGCCGATTACCAGACGCTGCGCCTGTCGCTGAAGGCCCATCCCATGGCCTTCCTGCGCCGCAGCCTGACGGCGCAGGGCTATGTCCCGGCGGCGGGCCTGGCGCGATTGCCGAACCGCGCCAGCCTGCGCATGGCCGGCATCGTGCTGGTGCGCCAGCGTCCCGGCAGCGCCAACGGCACCTGCTTCGTCACGCTGGAGGATGAGACCGGGGTGGCGAACCTGGTGATCTGGGAAAAGACCTTCGCGCGTTTCCGCAAGGTGGTGATGACCGCCCGCCTGCTGGAAGTGCATGGCCAGCTGCAGCGCGCCGCGGGCGTGACCCATATCGTCGCGCATTGGCTGGGCGACCGCTCCGACGCGCTGCTGCGCCTGGCCGGAGAGACCTCCCCGGCCCTGCCGGCCCCGCGCGCCGGCCATCCGCGCCAGGTCAGGGTGCTGCCGAAATCGCGCGATTTCCACTAGGGCCGCGACCGGCGCGCGCCCTGTTTCCGCCGCGGCCCATCCGCTAGGCTGCGGACGAATCGGGGGCGGAGGAAACGCCGTGCAATGGTCGGCCGCACAATATGCAAAATTCCTGGGCGACCGCACCCGCCCGGCGCGCGACCTGCTGGCGGCGGTGCCGCTGGAGACGCCGGGCCTGGTGGCGGACATCGGCTGCGGGCCGGGCAATTCCACCGCGCTGCTGGCCGAGCGTTTTCCCGGCGCGCAGATCGTCGGCCTTGATCCCGACGCCGACATGATCCGCACCGCCCAGGCCGCCCTGCCCGGCTGCCGCTTCGTGCAGGGGGATGTCGAAAGCTGGCGTCCCGAGGCACCGCCCGAGCTGATCTTTGCCAATGCCTCGCTGCAATGGGTGCCCGATCACCGGGCGCTGCTGCCGCATCTGGTCGGGCTGCTGCGCCCCGGCGGCGTGCTGGCGGTGCAGATGCCCGACAATCTGGACGAGCCGAGCCATGTGGCCATGCGCCGCGCCGCCGGCGATCCGCGCTGGTCGGCCCGGCTGGCCGGGGCGGCGGGGCAACGCCGGCCGCTGCTGTCGCCGGCAGAACTGCATGCCCTGCTGCGCCCGTCCTGCGCCCGCGTCGATGTCTGGCGCACGGTCTATCATGTCGAGCTGGACGGGCTGGAAGGGATCGTGGAATGGTTCCTCGGCTCGGCGCTGCGACCCTATCTGGACCGGCTGGACAAGGCCGAGCGGCCCGAGTTCCTTGCCGCCTATCGCCGCGGGATCGCGCCCCATTACCCCGAAGCCGCGGGCCGGGTGCTGCTGCCCTTTCCGCGCAGCTTCCTGGTCGCCACGGCCGCCTGAGGGGCTGGCGGAGCGGCGGCCCAAAGGAAAAGCCGCGCCCGTTGCGGGGCGCGGCCTTGCATGGTCCCGTCGAAGGGGCAGATCCTACTTGATCTTGCCTTCCTTGTATTCGACATGCTTGCGCGCAACCGGGTCGTATTTGTTGACCGTCATCTTTTCGGTCATCGTGCGGGCGTTCTTCTTGGTGACATAGAAATGCCCGGTCCCGGCCGTCGAGTTCAGACGGATCTTGATCGTCGTCGGCTTCGCCATCTCTTTCGCTCCTGCTGCGGGGCAAAATGCGTCTCGCCAACCCCGTGGAATTCTCTTGAAGCCCGCCTTTTAGCGGCAGAACGGGCGAAGTCAACCGGGAATCGGCCGGAAATCGACAGCCTTGCGGCGAAAATCGACCGCCCCCGAACCGTGCCCGCCAAAGGCCCGCGGGCCGCTTGCCGGAGCGATCAGGAAAGATTTGCGCGGATGGCCTGTAAGCCGGATTTTGTTCCGGGGTCGCCCCCTTCGATGACCATTCCTCTGGCCCCGCCATTGCTGACGGGGTCTAGCTGCCAACCCGGACCTGCTGGGGCGAAGGCGGCCCTGTCTTGCGACGCGCGGTCCCTATTCGGCATTGCTCCCGGTGGGGCTTGCCGTGCCGGGACTGTTGCCAGCCCCGCGGTGGGCTCTTACCCCACCGTTTCACCCTTGCCTGCGGCGTGCCGCCGGCGGTCTCATCTCTGTGGCGCTTTCCCTGGGGTTGCCCCCGCCGGGCGTTACCCGGCACCGTGCCTTCATGGAGTCCGGACTTTCCTCGACGTTGCCGCCGCGGTCATCCGGCCATCCGCGCAAGGCTCAGATAGGGCGCGGCGCCTTCGGGGTCAAGCGCCGCGCCGGTTGCGCCGCCGGATGAGTATTTGAAGAACGAAGAAGACGGCTGCGGCGGTGCAACCGCGCGGGATGGCCGGAGGCGCGGTTGTAGAGGATCCGCCGGTTCAGCGGGTGCAATCGGGGGGCGCGGCCGGGATGGCGGGGTGCGCGGCGCAGGCGCTTCAGAACGGCACGTCGTCCAGCGCGCCGCCGCCGGACGAGGGCTGCACGTAGCCCGCCTTCACCGTCTTGAAGCCGGTGGGGAACTGGATGGTCAGCGTGTCCTCGGCGATGCCCATGATGGTGCCATTGCCGAATTTCTGGTGGAATACCCGGTCGCCGACCGAAAACCGCGCCGCCGGCTCGGCGTCGATGACGACCGGGGTGCGATGCACGGGCTGGGCCCGCTGGGCGGAGCGTTCCTGCATCCGCTTCCAGCCCGGCGAGTTGTAGACATCGGCCCGCGCCGCGCGTTCGTGCATCACCGATTGCGCAAAGGGCTGGGCCGCCGCGCCATAGCCGCCGCCATAGAGGCCCGGCGGCGTCAGCACCTCGACATGATCCTCGGGCAGTTCGTCGATGAAGCGCGAGGGCAGGCTGGACTGCCATTGCCCATACATGCGGCGGTTGCCGGCAAAGCTGATCGTCACCAGCTCCTCGCCGCGGGTGATGCCGACATAGGCCAGGCGCCGTTCCTCCTCGAGCCCCTTCATGCCGCTTTCGTCCATGCTGCGCTGGCTGGGGAACAGCCCGTCCTCCCACCCCGGCAGGAAGACGATGGGATATTCCAGCCCCTTGGCGGCGTGAAGGGTCATGATACTGACCTCCTCGGACTGCTCGCCCTTGTCATTGTCCATGACCAGCGCGACATGTTCCAGGAAGCCCTGAAGGTTTTCGAATTCCTCCAGCGCCTTGACCAGTTCCTTGAGGTTGTCGAGCCGGCCCGGCGCGTCGGGGTTCTTGTCGTTCTGCCACATGGCGGTATAGCCGGATTCGTCCAGGATGCGCTCGGCCAGCTCGACATGGTTCACGCGGCTGTCCAGCGCATCGGCGTGCCAGCGGCCCATCGCCTCGGTGAACTGGCGCAGCGCCCCCGCGCCCTTGCCGCCAATCGCGCCGGTGGCGACGGCCGAGGCCGCGCCCTCCAAGAGCGACAGCCCGCGTTCGCGCGCCTCGACCTGGATCTTCTGCACCGCCTTGTCGCCCAGCCCGCGCTTGGGGACGTTCACGATGCGCTCGAAGGCCAGGTCGTCGGTGGGGCTGACCGCCAGGCGGAAATAGGCCATGGCGTCGCGGATTTCCTGCCGCTCGTAGAAGCGCGGGCCGCCGATCACCCGATAGGGCAGGCCGATGGTCATGAAGCGGTCCTCGAAGGCCCGCATCTGGTGGCTGGCCCGCACCAGGATGGCGATGTCGTTCAGGCTGCGCCGGCCGACGCTGTGGCGATGGCCGCCGTGGAAGGCCTCGATCTCCTCGCCGATCCAGCGCGCCTCGGCCTCGCTGTCCCAATGGCCGATCAGGCGGACGCGCTCGCCCTCTTCGGCCTCGGTCCAGAGCGTCTTGCCCAAGCGCCCCTTGTTCGCCGCGATCAGCCCCGAGGCGGCGGCGAGGATATGCGGGGTCGAGCGATAGTTCTGTTCCAGCCGGATCACCTGGGCGCCGGGGAAATCGCTTTCGAAGCGCAGGATGTTGCCGACCTCGGCGCCGCGCCAGCCATAGATCGACTGGTCGTCGTCGCCGACGCAGCAGATGTTGCGATGCGCCTGCGCCAAGAGCCGCAGCCACATGTATTGCGCGGTGTTGGTGTCCTGGTATTCGTCCACCAAGATATAGCGGAAGCGGTCCTGCCAGCCGCGCAGCACGTCGGGATGCGCCTGGAACAGGTTCACGCAATGCATCAACAGGTCGCCGAAATCGACCGCGTTCAGCTCCAGCAGCCGGCGCTGATAGGCGGCGTAAAGCCGGCCGCCGCGGCCGTCGAAGGCGCGTTCCTCGCCCTGGGGCAGCTTGGCGGGGGACAGGCAGCGGTTCTTCCAGCCGTCGATCAGATGCGCGAGCTGGCGCGCCGGCCAGCGTTTTTCGTCGATATTCTCGGCCTGGATCAGCTGCTTGAGCAGCCGGACCTGGTCGTCGGTGTCCAGGATGGTGAAGCTGGGCTTCAGGTGCAGCGCGCCATCGCCGATCAGTTCCGCGTGGCGGCGCAGGATCTTGACGCTGATCGAATGGAAGGTGCCGAGCCAGGGCATGCCCTCGACCATCTCGCCCAGAAGACGACCGATGCGGTTCTTCATCTCGCGCGCGGCCTTGTTGGTGAAGGTCACGGCCAGGATCTGCCCCGGACGCGCGCGACCAAGGTTCAGCAGATGCGCGATGCGGGTGGTCAGGGCGCGGGTCTTGCCGGTGCCGGCGCCGGCCAGCAGCAGCACGGGGCCGTCCAGCGCCTCGACCGCGGCGCGCTGCGCCGGGTTCAGCCCGTCCAGATAGGGCGCGGGCCGCACGCCCATGGCACGCTGGGAAAGCGGAACCGGGGCGGCTGCGGCCTCGAAGGCGTCCGAGTCGTCGAAATTGCTCATGCCCGCACCATAGCCCCGCAGCCGCGCTCGGGAAAGCCCGTCGTTCTCATTTCGTTCACAGGCCGCCTACCGCGGCGGTGAGTCCCCAGAAAACCAGAAAGGCCAGGGCGAGAAAAACCGCACCGACCGCGTAGCACCGGATGCGTTCGCGGCGGTTGCGCGGGTGGTACCAGTCCAGAAACCCGTGGCCGTCGAACAGCGGATTGGCATGGAGCATCCCGAACGCGAGGGGACCGGACGCCCGCCCCTCGGCCAGCCGTCGCCGGTGCCATTCAGGATAGCGATGGCCCAGACAAAGCCAGATTGCCGCCAGCCGGGCCGTCAGGAGACAGGCCATTCCGCTGGACAACCACAGCATTACGCCCTGAGGCCGGCGAAGATCGCAGGGTCCAGGCTGGCATGGGCGAAGGTCTCGCCCCGGGTCAGCACCGAGACCGCGTCATGGGAATGCAGCGATTCCTGGTGGCTGGCGACGACGCGGAAATCGCCGATGCGCGGCTCGGCCATCAGCTCGGCGGCAAAGGCGCGCACCGCATCCTCGACGAAGATCGGGTTGGCGGCGTTCAGCTCGGCAAAGGCCTGCTCGTCCTCGCGCTTGACCATGACCTGGGTTTCGGTGGCGACGGCGCGGCGGCACAGCGCCACCATGTCCTCGAACCACAGCGTATCGCCCTGCATCACCGCCGAGATGCGCGCCACCGACCGCTGCGAATGCGGCGTCGCCAGCTGGCCGCGCATCTGGCGCGCATGTTCGCTGAGTTCCAGCGAGCAGGGGCAGGTCGAGGAATACACGTAGTCGAAATGCATGATCCGCAGCCGCTGCCCGGCCCGTTCGGCCAGTTCCAGCGCGATGTCGTAATATTGCCAGCCCGACAGGCCCGAGCGCAGCGATTCGACCCGCATCGGATAGCTGAGCCGCATCATGATGCGGGCGTCGAAACTGCCCAGGTCGGATTTGTAATCCTCCAGCGCCGCCTCGAGCACGCCCATCGAGAACTGCTTTTCCGCATGGGCGTAGAACGAGCGCATGATGCGGCTCATGTTGATGCCCTTGCGGTCGGCTTCCAGGCTGACGGTGCCGGTGACGCTGGTTTCCAGCGCGATCTCGCCGCCCTCTTGCGTCAGGTAGCGGATCGGCAGGCGGAAGTTCGAGATGCCGACATGCTGGATCGGCGCGCGGGCGCCGACGATCAGGCTGGCCGGGCCGTTCTGCAGGTCCGGCAGGCTGGCCTTGTAGCTGTCGTCCACGCGGAAATCGGCCGGGTATTCGCGGCTCAGCGCCGGATAGGCGCGCTCGGTGGCGACGGGACGGGCGTCGGTCATGGTCGTCTCCCTGTCAGGACGGCTCCTATCTGGGGGCTCGGTGCCGGAAAAGAAAGGGGTCTCCGGCACTTCCGCGCGATGCTCAGCCCAGCGACCGGCGGATGTCGGCGATCAGGTCGCCGGCATCCTCCAGCCCGATCGACAGGCGCAGCAGGCCGGGCGTGATGCCAAGCGCAAGGCGCGTCTCTTCGGGCAGGCGCTGATGCGTGGTGGTCGAGGGGTGGGTGACGATGGATTTCGCATCGCCCAGGTTGTTCGAGATCTGGAAGATGCGCATCCGGTTCATCGCCGCGAAGGCCGCCTCCTTGGAGCCGAGGTCGAGGGCGACCATGGTGCCGCCCGCGCCCATCTGCCGCATGACCAGGTCGTGCTGCGGATGCTCGGGCAGGCCCGGATAGATCACGCGGGCGATCCCGGCCTGGTCCTTCATCGCGGCGGCAAGCTGCAGGGCGCTGTCGGTCTGGGCGCGCACGCGCAGCTCCATCGTGGCCAGCCCGTTCAGCATCAGCCAGGCGTTGAAGGGGCTGATCGCGCCGCCGGTGTGTTTCAGATAGGGCTCGGCCACCTCGCGCACGAAGGCCCGCGTGCCGCAGATCACCCCGCCCAGGCAGCGGCCCGAGCCGTCGATATGCTTGGTCGCGGAATAGACCACCACGTCGGCGCCCTGCCGGGCGGCGCGGGAATAGACCGGGGTGGCAAAGACATTGTCCACCACCACCAGCGCGCCGACCGCATGGGCCAGTTCCGCGACGGCGGCGATGTCCACCACCTCGAGCGTGGGGTTCGACACCGATTCGAAGAACACCGCCCGCGTGTCGGGCCGCAGCGCCGCGCGCCATTGGTCGATGTCGGTGCCGTCGACATAGGACACCTCGACCCCGAACCGGGCCAGCAGGTCCAGCACGTAGAGGCAGGAACCGAACAGCGCCCGCGACGAGACGATGTGATCGCCGGGCTTGAGAAAGCACATCAGCGCGCCGTTGACCGCCGCCATGCCGCTGGCGGTGGCAAAGGCGTCCTCGGTGCCCTCGAGGTCGGCGATCCGGTCCTCGAACATGCGCGAGGTCGGGTTGCCGTAGCGGGCATAGATGAACTCGTCCGGGCCGGCCCCCAGAAAGCGCGCCTCGGCCTGTTCGGCGCTGTCATAGGAAAAGCCCTGGGTCATGAACAGCGCCTCGGCCATCTCGCCATACTGGCTGCGGCGGATGCCGTGATGGACCGCGCGGGTGCGCGGATGCAGAGGCTGGTTCGGCTCCTGGGACTTCGACTCCGGGGACATGGCTCGCTCCTGATGCTCAGGGATTCGGGTTAAACCCGCCCGGCCAGCCATGCAAGGGTGCAGCCGGCGCTATTCGCCGTCGCGGGGCTGGGCGTGGCGCTCGAACAGGCGGGCGTTGGCGACGAAGAAGACCACCATGATCGCCGGCAGGCCGAAGGTCTTGAAGTTCACCCAGGCGGTTTCCGACATCAGCCGCCAGACCGCCTCGTTCGCCGCGGCAAGGGTCAGGAACAGCAGCGCCATGCGCAGGGTCAGGATGCGCCAGCCCTCGGCGTTCATCGGCAGCGCCTCGGACAGGACCAGCTCCAGCCAGTTGCGGCGCAGGACCAGGCTGGCGCCCAGAAGGCCCGCAAAGATCAGGTAGATGATCGTCGGCTTCATCTTGAAGAATTTCGGGTCGTTGAGCCAGACCGACAACCCGCCGAAGACCACGACCAGCACCAGCGTCGCGATCTGCATCGGCGACAGCCTGCCCGTCAGCCGCCACAGCGCCAGCGTGCTGAGCGCCAGCACCGGCACGAAGACCAGCGTGGCCAGGATGAAGCCGGAATAGTCCCGCCCCGCCAGGCTGACGGTCTGGTCGCGAAAGCGCATGAAGACCAGGAAGAACAGGATCAGCGGGCCGAATTCCAATGCGGCCTTGAGCCAGGGGGCGATCTTGCGCGATTCGGTCAAGGGAGGCTCCTGTCTGGGATGGTCGTCTGCGGCACGGGCCGGGTTTTGCCCCGGAGCCTGCGCCGGCGCAAGCCGGGGCGGCGCAGGCGCGGTTCAGTCCAGCCGGATCGCGGCCAGGATCGGCCCGCTGGCCGAGCGCGGGTCGCCCCGCCCCAGTTCCTGCGCCAGGATGGCATGTCGGGTATCGGCCGGGAAATCGGCGCTGTTCTGGCTGTCGCGGCGGACGGTCATGCGCAGCGGCGTGCGGCCGTCCCATTCGGCGATGCGCTCGGCCGCCAGCACCACGTTGCGGTATTCCAGCGCGATGCCGCGGTTCTCGCCGGCCTTGATCGCCACCCGCCGCTGCGGCGCATAGCGCACCAGGATGATCGCCACCCGGTCGGCGATGGCGCCGCGCGGCGTCAACTCGATGCGAAAGCCGTCCTTGCCCTGGCTGGACGAGACCATGACCGGCGCAGGCCGCGCCATCTGGGTCTGCAGCAGGCCCATCAGCTCGGCCGGGCGCAGCGCGATCAGCGTATCGGTGCCGCCGACGACGATCTGCGGCGTATAGATCGCGCGCTCGCCGGCCTGGTGGGCATAGACCTGCTGGCGGCGGGTGAATTCGGGGCGGGCGAATTCATCGGCCCAGCCCAGATAGTCCCAGTAATCGACATGCCAGGACAGCGCCAGGACATCCTCGCGGTCGGCCAGGTCGGCCAGCAGCTCGTCCGCCGGCGGGCAGGACGAGCAGCCCTGCGAGGTGAAAAGCTCGACCACCACCGGCGGGTGGCCGATGGGGCCCATCATGCCGGCGCGCGGCTGCACCTCGGCAAAGGAAACCATGGCCGAGGCGGCCAGCGCGCCGGGGTCGATGACCGGCGGCATGCCCTCGGCGGGAACGCCCGGCGCGCCCTCGGGCGCCTCGATCAGGCCGATGATGCCGTCGTCCTCATCCTCGGACAGGGCGGATTCGGACATGGCGGCGGGCGGGGCCAGGGGCGCGAAGGCGGCTCCATCGCCGCCGGTCCCGGAGGATGGCCCCTGGGGCGATTGCGGCGCCGCGGCAGCGGCCGGCGCGGGATCGGGGGCGGCCGCCCCGCCTGCGTCCTGCGCCAGGGCGGGCGCGGCAAATCCGCCCAGCAGCACCCACAGGGCGCAGGCCAGCCCCGGCAGGATCGCCGCCTTCCGCCCCTGTCCCCAAGCCGTCGTCTTGATGCGCCTTGCCGTCATGTCGCCCGTTTTCCCGGCCCCTTCGATCCGCAACAGCTAAACCGCCGCGCCGGGGAACGACAAATCAATGCTTTGTTAGTGCCCCGTTCCCGCAGCGTGACCGTGATGGAAAACCCACATCTTGCCGCCGCAGCGAAAATTTGGCATACAATGGCATACAAAGCCTGTCCCGCCCTCTTGAACCCCATCCCGAAAAGGGGCAAATGGCAGGCAGCACCGCCATTCAGCCACCTTTTTCAAGGATAGGGAGCCGAGTCCATGCCCATCGAAACCGGAACCGATACCGCCAAGACGCGCCGCCAGCTTCAGGTGGGCTCTCGGAGCTATGCCTATTACTCGATCGACGCCGCCACCCAGGCCGGCCTGGGCGATTTCTCGAAGCTGCCGGCCTCGCTCAAGGTGGTGCTGGAAAACCTGCTGCGCTTCGAGGACGGCGGCCGCACGGTCAGCGTCGAGGACATCAGGGCCTTCGCCGAATGGGCGCGGCAAGGCGGCCAGAACCCGCGCGAGATCGCCTATCGCCCGGCCCGCGTGCTGATGCAGGACTTCACCGGCGTCCCGGCGGTGGTGGACCTGGCCGCGATGCGCGACGGCATCAAGGCGCTTGGCGGCGATGCGCAAAAGATCAACCCGCTGAACCCGGTGGACCTGGTCATCGACCACTCGGTGATGATCGACGATTTCGGCAACCCCCGCGCCTTCCAGCGCAACGTCGAGCTGGAATATGAACGCAACCTGGAACGCTACACCTTCCTGAAATGGGGGCAGAAGGCGTTCAACAACTTCCGCGTGGTGCCGCCCGGCACCGGCATCTGCCACCAGGTGAACCTGGAATACCTGGCCCAGACCGTCTGGACCGACACCGATCAGGCGGGCGAGACCGTCGCCTATCCCGACACGCTGGTCGGCACCGACAGCCACACCACCATGGTCAACGGTCTGGCCGTGCTGGGCTGGGGCGTCGGCGGGATCGAGGCCGAGGCGGCGATGCTGGGCCAGCCCGTCTCGATGCTGATCCCCGAGGTCGTGGGCTTCAAGCTGACCGGCAAGATGATGGAAGGCACCACCGCGACCGACCTGGTGCTGAAAGTCGTGGCCATGCTGCGCAAGAAGGGCGTCGTCGGCAAGTTCGTCGAGTTCTACGGCGAGGGGCTCGACCACCTGCCGCTGGCCGACCGCGCCACCATCGCCAACATGGCGCCCGAATACGGCGCGACCTGCGGCTTCTTCCCCATCGACGCCGAGACGCTGCGCTACCTGCGCAACACCGGCCGCGACGAGGACCGCATCGCCCTGGTCGAGGCCTATGCCAAAGAGAACGGCTTCTGGCGCGGCACGGATTACGAGCCGGTCTATACCGACACGCTGCACCTGGACATGAGCGACATCGTCCCCGCGATCTCGGGTCCGAAGCGTCCGCAGGACTATACGCCGCTGAACCTTGCCGCCCGCGCCTTCTACAAGACCGTGGCCGAATATCGCGGCGTGGACATGTCGGCCGCGGCCGAGGAGATGGTCGAGGAAGGCGGCGGCGTGGTCGCCACCTCGGGCACCGACGTGCGCAAGAGCGTGGCGGTCGAGGGCAAGGACTATGCCATCCGCGACGGTTCGGTGGTGATCGCGGCGATCACCTCCTGCACCAACACCTCGAACCCCTATGTGATGATCGGCGCCGGCCTGGTGGCGCGCAAGGCCCGCGCGCTCGGCCTGACCCGCAAGCCCTGGGTCAAGACCTCGCTGGCCCCCGGCTCGCAGGTGGTGGGCGAATACCTGGAGGCCGCCGGCCTGCAGGAAGACCTGGACGCCATCGGCTTCAACCTGGTCGGCTATGGCTGCACCACCTGCATCGGCAACTCGGGGCCGCTGGGCGATGCGGCGATCTCCAAGGCGATCAACGACAACGACCTGGTCGCCACCGCCGTGCTGTCGGGCAACCGCAACTTCGAGGGCCGGATTTCGCCGGACGTGCGCGCGAACTACCTGGCCTCGCCGCCGCTGGTCGTGGCCTATGCCATCGCCGGCGACGTGAACATCAACCTGACCAAGGATCCGATCGGCCAGACGCCCGAGGGCAAGGACGTCTACCTCAAGGACATCTGGCCGACCTCGCAGGAGGTCGCGGAACTGGTCGAGGCCACCGTGACGCGCGAGGCCTTCCAGAAGAAATATGCCGACGTGTTCAAGGGCGACGAGCGCTGGCAGGCGGTCGAGATCACCGACAGCGAGACCTATGACTGGCCGCCGACCTCGACCTATATCCAGAACCCGCCCTATTTCCGCGGCATGTCCAAGAATCCGGGCCAGATCAGCAATATCGACGGCGCCCGCATCCTGGCAATCCTGGGCGACATGATCACCACCGACCACATCTCGCCCGCCGGCTCGTTCAAGCCGACCACCCCGGCCGGCAAATACCTGACCGAGCGCCAGGTCGCGCCCAAGGACTTCAACAGCTACGGCTCGCGCCGCGGCAACCACGAAGTGATGATGCGCGGCACCTTTGCCAACATCCGCATCCGCAACGAGATGCTGGACGGGGTCGAGGGCGGCTATACCCTGGGCCCGGACGGGCAGCAGACCTCGATCTTCGACGCCTCGATGGCCTATCAGGCGCAGGGCACGCCGCTGGTGATCTTCGGCGGGGTCGAATACGGCGCCGGCTCGTCGCGCGACTGGGCGGCCAAGGGCACCAACCTCTTGGGCGTCAAGGCGGTCATCGCCGAAAGCTTCGAGCGCATCCACCGCTCGAACCTGGTCGGCATGGGCGTGATCCCCTTCGAGTTCACCGGCGGCGAGAACCGCAAGACGCTGAACCTCAAGGGCGACGAGGTGATCTCGATCGACGGGCTGGCGGGCGAGTTCAAGCCGCTGTCGCAGGTCGCCTGCACCATCCGCTATGCCGATGGCAGCGAGAAGGTGATCCAGCTCAAGGCCCGCGTCGATACCGAGGTCGAGATCGAATACCTGGAGAATGGCGGCGTGCTGCATTACGTGCTGCGCAACCTGGCGAAAGCCTGATCCAGGGCCATCGGCCAGGAATGCCGGAGGCCAGGAATGACGGGCCGTCCCTTCGGGGGCGGCCTTCGCTTTTCCGGCGCCGTCGCAGGGAGTATTTGAGGAACGAAGAAGCCTGGGCCTGCCGGGATGGCCGGCGGAGTATTTGCAAGACGGTGAAGGCGGATGCCGCGCCCGGCGGCGGCGAGCCTATTCCTCGGTGCAATACCACAGGCTTCCGCCCACGGCGGCCGAACCGATCACCAGCGAACCCACCGCTACCGGCGAGGCCGCCATGCCCATCGCCGCTGCCCCCGCCGCCTCGAGCGTGCCGACCATCTGCCCCGAGGTCGCGGCCAGGATCGTGGCGCCGGGCCGTTGGGTCACCGCATCATAGCCGGCAACCGCCAGCGCATTGGCATTGCGGAAAGTCGCCTGCCGCGCCGTGTTCACCCGTTCGCAAAAGGTCTTGCGGCATAGCGCATTCCCTTTGCGCGGCCCCTTCTGCGCGCCGATATAGGTGTCGTGCTGCTTATCCCAGAGCAGGCAATAGCTGCCGTCGTCCGCCATCTGGTTGCGCCGCAGGATCTCGCGCAGGGTGACGTAGCCGGGACAGGAGATCCGTCCCCAACCGGAGAAATTCTTCTCCAACCGGCCGACATTCGCGCGGAACTCGTCATCGCGGAGATAGTTGATCGCTGTCCGCTCGCCGGCGATCGAGGTCTCGCAGGTCCAGAGCCGCTCGTCCCTGGCCGGATTCTCCTGCGCGCCCGCCGGCGCAGGCAATCCCATCGCCCCGATCAAAGCCACCACCAGCCCGCGCATCGCCTTCCCCATATCTGCCCTGCGTGCCGATTTGCCAGAATGTTTCGTCGCCATGCAAGCCGCTCGCCCCGCGCTTGCCCGATTGTGAACGGCGCGGCGCTGCACCGTTTTCCAAATATTCTGCCGGCCACACCGGCAGGCCCAGGCTTCTTCGTTCTTCAAATACTCCCTGCGACGGCGCCGGAAAAGCGAAGGCCGCCCCCGAAGGGACGGCCCGGCATTCCTGCGATCCTGAAGGGATCAGTTCTTCGCGTAGAATTCGACGACCAGGTTCGGCTCCATCTGCACGGCATAGGGCACGTCGCCCAGGGCCGGGGTGCGCACGAAGCTCGCGGTCATCTTGTTGTGGTCCACTTCCAGGTAGTCCGGCACGTCACGCTCGGCCAGGCCGACCGACTCCAGCACGATAGCCAGCTGGCGCGACCGCTCGCGGATCGAGATCACGTCGCCTTCCTTGACGCGATACGAGGCGATGTTCACGCGCTTGCCGTTCACCTCGACATGGCCATGGTTCACGAACTGGCGGGCGGCGAAGATGGTCGGCACGAATTTCGCGCGATAGACCACCGCGTCCAGGCGGCGCTCCAAGAGGCCGATCAGGTTCTCGCCGGTGTCGCCCTTGACGCGCTCGGCCTCGGCGTAGATGCGGCGGAACTGCTTTTCGGTCAGGTCGCCGTAATAGCCCTTGAGCTTCTGCTTGGCGCGCAGCTGGGTGCCGAAGTCCGACAGCTTGCCCTTGCGGCGCTGGCCGTGCTGGCCGGGGCCGTATTCGCGGCGGTTGAGCGGCGACTTGGCGCGGCCCCAGATGTTCTCGCCCATGCGGCGGTCGATCTTGTACTTGGCAGCGGTGCGTTTGGTCATCGCTGATCTCCTTCTTTATGTTATGTTCTCGAAGGGCGTTGTCCTTTGGCATATTGCCCGACAGGATTCCCCTTGCGGGGTCCACCAACACCAATGAAGCGGCGCTTATAGCCGCCCCGTGCCCGGAGTCAAGCACCCCTTGAGCGGCAGCCTCGATGCTCCTAAATGAGAGACAGCGAACAGAAAAGGGCCCGAGATGTTTTCGATCCCCGGCAAATCCCCCGTGACCATCACCCAGGCGGCCGAGCGGCAGATCGCCCGGCTGATGGCCCAGAAATCCGCCAGCGGGCTGCGCATCGGCCTGAAGAAGGGCGGCTGCGCCGGCATGGAATACACCATGGAGCTGGCCGAGACCGCCGCCCCCGGCGACGAGGTGGTCGAGCAGGGCGCGGCGCGGGTGCTGATCGCCCCTACCGCGCAGATGTTCCTGTTCGGGACCGAGATCGACTATGAATCCGGCCTGCTGGAATCCGGCTTCAAGTTCCGCAACCCCAATGTCACCGACAGCTGCGGCTGCGGCGAATCGGTCAGCTTCACCCCGCTGGAGGGTTCGGCCGCCAAAGCCTGAGCCTTTTTGCCGCAAGTTAGCGCCCACATCGCCCAGCCGTCTTGATCGCGCGAAATCCCCGGCCTAATCCCCTGTCAGTCCATGAAAAGGGAGAGAGGCAGATGGCCCCGCGCAAACTCGCCGCCGGCAACTGGAAGATGAACGGAACCCTGGCCTCGCTGGCCGAGATCGACCGGCTGCTGGCCGATCATCCGGCACCGGGCTGCGACGTGCTGATCTGCCCCCCCGCCACCCTGGTCCATGCCATGGCCGTCCGCGCGCAGGGCCGCATCGCCACCGGCGGCCAGGATTGCCACGCCAGGACCTCGGGCGCCCATACCGGCGACATCGCCGCCGCGCAGCTGAAGGATGCGGGCGCGAGCCATGTGATCCTCGGCCATTCCGAGCGCCGCACCGACCATGCCGAAACCGACGCCCAGGTCACCGCCAAGGCCGTCGCCGCGCATCAGGCGGGCCTGGTCGCGGTGATCTGCGTCGGCGAGACCGAGGCGCAGCGCGACGCCGGCCAGACGCTCGACGTGATCTCGGCCCAGCTTGCCGGTTCCGTCCCCGATGGCGCGACGGCCGCGAACACGGTGATCGCCTATGAGCCGGTCTGGGCCATCGGCACCGGCCGCACCCCCACGAACGACCAGATCGCCGAGGTCCACGCCCTGATGCGCGACCGCCTGGCCGCGCGCTTCGCCGACGGCGCCGACTTCGCCCTGCTCTATGGCGGCTCGGTCAAGCCCGGCAATGCGGCCGAGATCTTTGCCATCCCGCATGTGAACGGGGCGCTGGTCGGCGGCGCCAGCCTCAAGGCCGAGGATTTCGGCCCGATCATCGCCGCGCTTTCCGCAGCGTAACGCCGGCGAAAGGAACGCCATTCCATCCGAACCCTCCGGTTTGGAATGGCATTGCCCTTTTGCCGGGCACCTGCCCCTTGCCAAGCCCGGCCCGGCGGGCATAGGTCTCGCCTGACATTCAAGGCAGGGGCGATGACAGGGCCGGCAATCTCATTCCAGGGCGTGACGCGCCGCTATCCGCAGAAGGGCGGCAGCGACGTGGTGGCGCTGCACGACATCTGGCTGGACGTGCCGCAGGGCGCGATCACCGGCATCATCGGCCGGTCCGGCGCCGGCAAGTCGACGCTGTTGCGCATGGTGAACGGGCTGGAACGCCCCAGCGCCGGCAAGGTGATCGTGAACGAGCGCGACGTGGGCGCCGCCTCGGATGCCAGCCTGCGCCGGATCCGGCGCGAGGTCGGCATGATCTTCCAGCATTTCAACCTGCTGGCCAGCCGCACCGTGGCCGAGAACATCGCCCTGCCGCTGGAGATCGCCGGCGAGGAGCGCGCCAGGATCGCCCCCCGCGTCACCGAGCTGATCGAGCGCGTCGGCCTGACCGCGCAGGCCGGCCGCTACCCGGCCGAGCTGTCCGGCGGACAGAAGCAGCGCGTCGGCATCGCCCGCGCGCTGGCGACCGGGCCGCGCGTGCTTCTGTCGGACGAGGCGACCTCGGCGCTCGACCCCGACACCACGCGGCAGGTGCTGGACCTGCTGCAGGCCATCAACCGCGACCTGGGCCTGACCATCCTGCTGATCACCCATGAAATGGCGGTGGTGCGCGACATCTGCAGCCACGTGGCGGTGATCGAGGGCGGCCGCATCGTCGAGGCGGGCGAGACCTACGCGGTCTTCTCGAAGCCCGCCCATCCCACCACGCGCTCGTTCCTGACCGGCGTGACCGGCGTCGCCGTGCCGCAATTCGTCGCCGGCCAGATGCGGGACGCGCCCCAAGCCCCCGAGGCCGAGGCGGTGGTGCAGATCACCTTCATCGGCAGCCATGCCACCGACCCGATGCTGGCGCGTCTGACCTCGGAACGCGGGGTCAGCGTGAACATCCTGGCCGGCGCCATCGAAGAGATCGGCACCAGGCCCTTCGGCAGCCTGATCGTCGCCCTGCCCGCCCCGCGGCTCGAGGAATCGCGCCGCTTCCTCGAGGAACACGGGCTTCTGACCGAGGTGCTTGGCTATGTCGGCTAACCTGATCCCGATCCTGTGGCAGGCGACGCTGCAGACGCTCTACATGGTCGCCCTCTCCACCCTGCTCGGCACGCTGATCGGCGGGCCGCTGGGCGTGTTCCTGGCCACCTCGCGCCGGGGCGAGCTGCTGTCGGCGCCCTGGCTGAACACCGTCCTCGGACTGGTGGTGAACGCCACCCGCTCGCTGCCCTATATCATCCTGATCATCGCGATTATGCCGTTCACCAGAAAGCTGGTCGGCACTTCCATTGGCACCAATGCGGCCATCGTGTCGCTGACGCTGGCCGCCGCCCCCTTCATCGCCCGGCTGATCGAGACCGCGATCCGCGAGGTCGATTCCGGCCTGATCGAGGCCGCCCGCGCCATGGGCGCCACGCCCATGCAGATTGTCAGGAAGGTGCTGATCCCCGAGGCGATGCCCGGCATCATCCTGGGCCTGACGCTGGCCGTGGTCAGCCTGATCGGCTATTCCGCAATGGCCGGAACCGTCGGCGGCGGCGGCCTGGGCGATCTCGGCATCCGCTACGGCTACCAGCGCTTCATGCCCGAGGTGATGCTGGCCGTCGTGGTGATCCTGATCGTGCTGGTGCAACTGGTGCAATCGGCCGGCGAATGGATCGCCGCCCGTTTCGACAAGCGCGCGCCCCGCAACCGGGGCCGATAACCTGAAAGGACCAAGACCCATGCGCAAATTCAGCCTTGCCGCCCTGACCTCGGCGCTCGCCCTCTCCGCGACCCTGGCCGCGGCCGAGGAAATCAAGGTCGGCGTCTCGCCGGGCGAGCATGGCGAGATCATGGAAGAGGTCGCCAAGGTCGCCAAGGACAAGGGCCTGACCATCGACATCGTCGAATTCACCGATTACGTGGTGCCGAACCAGGCGCTGGCCGATGGCGACCTGCAAGCCAACAGCTTCCAGCACCAGCCCTATCTGGACAACCAGATCAAGGACCGCGGCTTCGATCTGGTCAGCATCGCCAAGACCATCACCACGCCGATGGGGGTCTATTCCGACAAGCTGAAATCGCTGGACGAACTGCCCGAGGGCGCCAAGGTCGCGATCCCGAACGACCCCACCAACGGCGGCCGCGCGCTGCTGCTGCTGCAGGACAAGGGCGCGATCACCCTGGCCGAGGACACCGGCCTCACCCCCTCGCCGCTCGACGTGACCGGGAACCCGAAGAACCTGAAGTTCCTGGAACTCGACGCCGCCCAGCTGCCGCGCGCCCTGGCCGATGCGGACATCGCCATCATCAATACCAATTATGCGCTGGATGCCGGGCTGAACCCGAACGAGGACGCCATCGCCATGGAAAAACCCGACAGCCCCTATGCCAATATCATCGTCGTGCGCAAGGGCGACGAGGACGCACCCTGGGCCAAGCAACTGGTCGAGGCCTATCACGACCCGGCGGTGAAGCAGTTCATCGAAGAGAAATACCAGGGCGCCGTCATCCCGGCCTGGTGATCTTCTTTGTTGTGAAAATACCCCGGGGGACGCCGATCCGACCCCGTCGAGGGGTCGGATCGGCGGGGGGCAGAGCCCCCGCCACCGCCTGACACGCAACGCGTCCGCGCAGGATCGGCCGGGCGCGTTTGCCTCATTCCGGCCTCATGCTGCCGGTCCGGCGCAGCCGGTCGTGCCAACTCAGCGCCTCCTCGACCAGATGCGGCGTATGCCCGCCCCGCGCCAGCGCGCGGGCATGGTAATCCTCCAGCCCGTCGCGCCATTCCGGCGCCACGCAGTTCTGCAGGACCACCCGCGCCCGCTCGCGCGGCGCCAGCCCGCGCAGGTCCGCCAGCCCCTGCTCGGTCACCAGGATGTCCACGTCATGCTCGCTATGGTCGACATGGCTGACCATCGGCACCACCGACGACACCGCCCCACCCTTGGCCATGGACTTGGTGACAAAGACCGACAGATAGGCATTCCTCGCGAAATCGCCCGAGCCGCCGATGCCGTTCATCATCTGCGTGCCCATGACATGGGTCGAGTTGACGTTGCCGTAAAGATCGAATTCCAGCGCCGTGTTGATGCAGATCAGCCCCAGCCGCCGCACCACCTCGGGGTGGTTCGAGATCTCCTGCGGGCGCAGCACCAGCCGGGGCTTGAACTCGTGGAACCGCGCCATCACGTCGCGGTATTTCGCCGCCGAAAGCGTGATCGAGGAGCCCGAGGCAAAGACCATCTTGCCCGCATCCATCAGATCGAAGGTCGAATCCTGCAGCACTTCCGAATACATCGTCAGGTCGTGGAACGGGCTGTCGATGAAGCCGTGCAGCACCGCATTGGCGATGGTGCCGATGCCGGCCTGCAGGGGATGCAGGTGGCTGGGCAGGCGCGAGCGCGCTACCTCGTGCTTGAGGAACTCGGTCAGGTGGCTGGCGATGGCGCGGGTCTCGGCGTCCGGGTCGTGGATGGTCGAGGAACTGTCCAGCTTAGTCGAGATCACGATGGCCGCGATACGCTCGGGCGGGACCGGGATGAAGGGGAAGCCGACCCGGCTTTCCGGCGTCACCACCGGGATCGGCGTGCGCGTCGGGCGATAGGTGGGGATATAGATGTCGTGCAGCCCCTCCAGCGCCTCGGGCTGGCTCAGGTTGATCTCGACGATCACCTTCTCGGCCAGAAGCGCGAAGCTGGCAGAATTGCCGACCGAGGTGGTGGGGACGATGCCGCCGGTCTCGGTGATCGCCACCGCCTCGACGATGGCGATGTCCACCGGCGGCAGTTGCCCGGTGCGCAGCTGCTCGACCGTCTCGGACAGGTGCTGGTCGATATACATCACCTCGCCCGCATTGATCGCCCGCCGCAGGGCCGGGTCGGACATGAAGGGGATGCGGCGCGACAGCACATGCGCCTCGGCCAGGGTCTTGTCGAGGTCGTTGCCAAGCGACGCCCCGGTCATCAGCGTCACCTTCAGCGGCTCGCGCCGGGCGCGTTCGGCCAGCGCCAGGGGCACGGCCTTGGCCTCGCCGGCACGGGTAAAGCCCGACATGCCCAGCACCATGCCGTCGCGGATCAGGCTGGCGGCCTGATCGGCGCCAACCACGCGCTGGCGCAGGGCCTTGTGGCGGATGCGGTGAAGGTAATCCTCGGTCATGGCGGCCTCCCTGGAACTCGGGCGATGATTAGAGCCATCGCGCAGGACTGACAAATCAACCCAGCCATGCGCGCAAGGAAAGGCCGGCCCGAAGGCCGGCCGCCGCAAGATCGTTTCGCGCCCGGATCAGCGGCGCTTGCCCAGCGACCAGGCCCCGTCGCCCAGCAGCGCCAGCGCGACCATGGTGACGGCCCAAAGCACCGGATATTCCCAGCCGCCGCCGGGATTGCCGAAGGCAAAGCCGTTGCCGCCATGGCCGAACCAGGCCGCGCCCAGCAGGACGGCGGCCAGGACCAGCGCGACCTGGCGGGTGAACAGGCCGGCGACCAGCACCAGCCCGCCCAGGATCTCGGCCAGCATGGTCAGGTAGCCGAGCGCGCCCGGCAGGCCGACGGACTGGAAATAGCCGGCGGTGCCGGCAGGCGTGAAGACCAGCAGCTTCGTCAGCCCGTGGACCAGGAACCACAGGCCGGTCGAGACCCGCAGGATGAAGGCGGCAATGTCGGCATTGCGCGTGGCGGCGGTCGTGCCGCCATGGCTAAGGTCGGTCATGATGCGTTTCCTTGAACTGTTCGCTGGTCCTCAGATAGCCCTTGGCGATTGTCGCGAAAACGGCCATATTCATGGAAATATTATCGCCGCCATGGAGATTGCGATGGACAGGATCGACGGCATCCGCGCCTTTGTCGCCGTGGTCGATGCCGGCTCGTTCACGCGGGCGGGCGAGCGGCTGGGGATCTCGAACAAGCTGGTCAGCAAATATGTCGCCGCGCTGGAGGGGCAGCAGGGGGTCACGCTTCTGAACCGCACCACCCGCGCCCTGTCGCTGACCCCCTCGGGCGAGCGTTACCTGGCCGCCGCGCGCCGCGTGCTGGCCGCGGTCGAGGAACTGGACGCCCAGGCCCATGCCGAGGAAGGCGCGCTGGCCGGCCGGCTGCGCGTGACCGCGCCCGTGACCTTCGGCGAGATGTTCGCGACCACCCTGACCCGCGATTTCACCCGCGCGCATCCGGGGGTCGAGATCGACCTGAACCTGTCGGACCGCTATGTCGACCTGGCGGCCGAGGGCTTCGACCTGGCGCTGCGCATCGGCCAGCTGCCCGATTCCAGCCTGATCGCCCGCCGCATCGGCCAGACCGAGGCCTGGGCCGTCGCCAGCCCCGCCTATCTGGGCGCGCATCCCCGCCCCGCCCGGCCCGAGGATCTGCGCGACCATGCGAATATCCGCGACAGCAATGCCCAGAACCCCGGCCGCGCCGTTTTCCTGGTGGATGGCAAGGCGGTCAGCGTCCCCCTGCCCGGCCGCATCACCGTGAACAGCGCCCAGGCGGTGCGGCACCTGGCGCTGGAGGGCGAGGGAATCGCGATGATCCCCAGCTTCGTCGTCGCCCGCGACCTGGCCGAGGGCCGGCTGGAACGGCTGCTGCCCGATTTCCTGCGGCCGCAGCTGGACATCCAGGCGCTGTATCTGCCGCAGCCCTTCATGCCGCCGCGGCTGACGGCCTATCTGGACCACCTGCGCATGGCGCTCAGCCCGCTGCTGAAAGAACCGCGCCCGGATTCATGATCCCCAGCGGATCGAGCGCCGCCTTGATCGCCCGCATCGCCTTGAGCCGCGCCGGATCGCCCCAGCGCTCCAGGTCGCCGACCTTCAGCCGCCCGACGCCATGCTCGGCCGAGAACGAGCCTCCGCGCGCAACCACCATGCCATGCACCAGCTCGGACAGCGCCTTGCGCCGGTCGTCGTATTCGGCACGGCTGCGACCTGGCGCCGGGAACAGGTTGTAATGCAGGTTGCCGTCGCCCAGATGGCCGAAACAGTTGATCCGCAACCCCTCGCCCGCCAGCCGCTCGCCGGCGTCGCGGATGAAGCCAGCGATCTCGGACAGGGGCAGGCTGATGTCGTGGCTGGCAACGGCGCCGATGCGGCGGTTCGCTTCGGGGATATGTTCGCGCAGGTGCCAGAAGCCCGCCGCCTGCGCACCCGATTGCGCGATCACCCCGTCGGTGACGAGGCCGCGCTCCATCGCGTCCACCAGTAGCCCCTCCAGCGCCGCCTCGGGGGGCAGCCCCTCGGGCAGGCCGACCTCGACCAGCACCGACCATTCGGCGCCGGGCAAGGGCTGGCGGATCTCGGGCAGAACCTCGGCCAGGAAGGCCAGCCCCTGCCCGCCGATCAGCTCGAAGGCGGTGACGCCGCCGGCCATGCGCCCCTCGGCCAGAGACAGCAGCGTCAGCGCCGCCTCGGGGCCGGGCACCTGCAGCATGGCGGTGCCGATGTTCGGCGGCGGCACCACCAGCTTCAGGCTGGCGGCGGTGATGATTCCCAGGCTGCCCTCGGCCCCGATCAAGAGGTCGCGCAGGTCATAGCCGGTATTGTCCTTGCGCAGCCGCTTGAGGTCGTGAACCACGGAGCCGTCGGGCAGCACCGCCTCGATCCCCAGGCAGAGCGCCCGCGCCGTGCCATAGCGCAGCGCGGTGACGCCGCCGGCATTGGTCGCAAGGCAGCCGCCGATGGCGGCGGTGCCCTGGCTGGCCAGCGACAGCGGGAACAGCCGGCCGGCGGTTTCGGCCGCGTCGCGCACGGCTTGCAGGGTCATGCCGGCCTCGGCCACCAGCACGTTCTCTTCGGGCCAGATGCCGCGCAGCGCCGTCATCCGTTCCAGCGACAGGATCAGCGCCGCAGGGCCGTCGGGCATGACCTGGCCCGCGACCAGGCCGGTGCCGCCACCGCGGGGCACGATGCCCACGCGCGCCGCGGCGCAGGCGCGGACCACGGCGGCGACCTCATCCGTGCTGCGCGGGGCGGCGACCAGCCCGGCCCGGCCCAGGTAGCGGCCGCGCGGCTCTTCCAGGTAGGCGGGTGTCACCTCGCGCAACACCCCTGCGGGCAGCATCGCGGCCAGGGCGTCATCGGCCTGGTTCAGCATCAGCGCACCTCGGTCTTGCCGCGCCGGTCGTGGCGCAGGTTGGCGTAAAGCACATGGTTGCGCCAGCGCCCGTTGATCTGGAGATAGCTTTGCGCCACGCCCTCGTATTTGAAGCCGGAACGCTCAAGCACACCGCGCGAAGGGGTGTTTTCCGGCAGGCAGGCGGCCTCGATCCGGCTCAGGTCCATCTCGCCGAAGGCGTGCTGCACGAGCGCGCCGATGGCCTCGCGCATATAGCCCTGCCGGGCAAAGGGCTGGCCGATCCAATAGCCGATGGTCGCCGATTGCGCCGGGCCGCGGCGGATGTTGTCCAGCGTGATCGCGCCCAGCAGCGCACCGTCGCGCCGGATCAGGAACAGGGGCAGCGCCGTGCCGTTGCGGCTGGCACGCTGCGCCCAATAGACCCGGTTGGTAAAGCCGCGCTTGGTCAGGTGATCGGGCGCCCAGACCGGCTCCCATGGGGTCAGGAAGGCGCGGCTTTCGGCCCGCAGCCCCGCCCAGAGGGCGAAATCCGCATGCGCCGGCAGGCGCAGCACCATCCGCTCGGTTTCCAGGCGCGGCGGACGGCGGCGCGAGAACATCAGGCGGCAAGCCTTTCGGCCAGCACCTCGCGCGAAGGCGCGCCGGCGACCGGCCCGTAAAGCGCCAGCGCCGGGCGGGCATGGGCGATCAGATGCTCGGCATGGGCGCGGATGTCGGCCACGGTCACGGCGTCGATGCGTTCCGCCACCTCGGCCGGGTCGGGCACCCGGCCCCAGATCGCCAGCGACCGCGCCATGCGCTCGGCCTGGCCGGTCGGGCTTTCCAGCCCCATCAGCAGCCCGGCCTTGAGCTGGGCGCGCGCGCGGGCCACCTCGGCCTCGGTCATGTCCTCGGCCGAGCGCTTCAGCTCGTCCACGGTCAGGTTGGCCAGGTCGGCGATCTGCTCGCCCGAGGTGCCGGCATAGATCGTCACCATGCCGGTATCGTCGTGGAAACCGGACTGCGCGAAGATCGAATAGCACAGGCCCTTTTCCTCGCGCAGCTTCTGGAACAGGCGCGAGGACATGCCGCCCCCCAACGCCGAGGTCCAGATCTGCGCGGCATAGAAATCGGGCGCCTGGTAGCCCGGCCCCTCGAAGGCCAGCGCGAAATGCGCCTGCTCCAGCCCCTTGACGCGGCGCGCCTCGGCGCCCTGCCAGCGGGCGGGCTCGCGGGTGGTCAGGGCGCGCGCCGGCAGGCCGCCGAAGATCGCCTCGACCTGGCGCAGGATGCGGTCGTGATCGACGGCACCGGCGGCGGCGACGATCATGCGCTCGGGGCCGTAATGCTCGGTGATGAAGCCCGACAGGTCGGCGCGGTCGAAGCGGCTGACCCGCTCGGCCGGGCCCAGGATGGTGCGGCCCATGGGCTGGTCGGGATAGGCCGCCTCTTGCAGCCAGTCGAAGATCACGTCGTCAGGCGTGTCCAGCGCCTGGCCGATCTCTTGCAGGATCACGCCGCGCTCGACCTCGATCTCGCGCTGGTCGAAGACCGGATTCATCACGATGTCCGAGATCACGTCCAGCGCCAGCTCCACATCCCCCGCCAGCACTCGCGCATAATACGAGGTCACGTCGCGCGAGGTATAGGCGTTGATATAGCCGCCGACATTCTCGATCGACTCGACGATCTCCAGCGCGCTGCGCCGGGCGGTGCCCTTGAAGGCCATGTGTTCGAGGAAATGGGCGATGCCGTTCTGCTCGGCGCGCTCGTCGCGGCAGCCGGCATTGACCCAGATGCCGATGGCGGCGGAATGCAGGCCGGGCATGTCGCGGCTGACGACGCGCAGCCCGTTGGGAAGGATGCTGTTGCGGATCTGGCTCACACTGTTCTCCGTTCAAGGATCAGCGATTTAATGGCCTCGGCGTCGTTTTCAATGCGGGTGATGCGCTCGTCGCGCTCGAACAGGTCCGCCATATGCGGCGGCAGGGGCGGGCGGATGGCGGTCGCGGCCTCGACCGCGTCGGGGAATTTCGCCGGATGCGCGGTCGAGAGCGAGATCATCGGCACACCCGGCCGCAGATGCTCGCGCGCCACCTTCACGGCGACGGCGGTATGCGGGCAGATCACCTCGCCGGTCTCGGCGCGGATGGTGGCGATCATCGCCGTCGTCTCCGCCTCCGAGGCGCGGCCCGAGACATAGGTCTCGCGCAGCGCCTGCAATGCGCCCTGGCTGATGACGAAGCCGCCGGATTTCAGCTCGTCCATCAGCCGCGACACCGCATTGCCGTCATGGTCATAGGCCAGCCACAGCGCCCGCTCGAAATTCGAGCTGACCTGGATGTCCATCGACGGGCTGATCGAGGGCTCGACCGTGCCCACCCGGTATTCGCCGCCAGTCAGCGCCCGGTGCAGGATGTCGTTCTGGTTGGTGGCCACCACCAGCCGGCCGATGGGCAAGCCCATGGCCTTGGCGATGGAGCCGGCGAAGACGTCGCCGAAATTGCCGGTCGGCACGGTGAAATCCACCTCGCGCCGCGGCGCGCCCAGGCTGACGGCGGCGGTGAAGTAATAGACGATCTGCGCCAGCACCCGCGCCCAGTTGATCGAGTTGACGCCGGCAAGCCCGACCGCGTCGCGGAAATCGTGGTCGTTGAACAGATCCTTCAGCCGTGCCTGGCAATCGTCGAAGGTGCCGTCGACGGCCAGGGCATGGACATTGGCGTCGGCGGGCGTCGACATCTGCCGGCGCTGCACCTCGCTGACGCGGCCATGCGGATACATGATGAACACATCGACGTTCGACAGGCCCCGGAACGCCTCGATCGCGGCCGAGCCGGTATCGCCCGAGGTCGCGCCCAGGATCGTGACCCGCTGCCCCGAACGCGCCAGCGCCAGCTGGAACAGCTGGCCGATCAGCTGCATGGCGAAGTCCTTGAAGGCCAGCGTCGGCCCGTGGAACAGCTCCAGCAGGTGATGGCCCGGCGCAAGCTGGACCAAGGGCGCGCGGGCGATATGGTCGAAGCCCTGATAGGCGCGGGCGATGGCGCCGCGCAGCTCGGCATCGCTGAAGCTTTCGCCGACGAAGGGGCTGATGACGCGGCGCGCGACCTCTTCATAGGGCAGGCCCTCGAAGCGGGCGATCTCGTCGGCCGAGAACATCGGGATCGCCTCGGGCAGGTAGAGCCCGCCGTCGCGCGCCAGCCCGGTCATCATCGCCTGTTCGAAGTCCAGGACCGGAGCCCGCCCCCGAGTCGAAACGTAACGCATCGCGTCTCCCCTAGTATTGCCGCTGCCTGATACGCCAGATCAGCGCCACTGTCATCCCTGCCCAAACCGCAGCGATCATGAACCATTGCACGGCATAGCTCAGGTGGTTGTTCGGAATGCCCTCGACCGCGACCGGGATCGGCTGCACGCCCTGGGCGTCGCCGCGAACCTCGGCCGCGACAACCAGGATCGGCTCGGTCCCCAGCTGCGCGGCCATGGCGGGCACGTCGCGGGCGAACCAGATGTTCTCGGCCAGGTTGGGCTCGGGCGTGGCGCTGCCCTTCTCGTCGGGCCAATGCAGGTTGCCCGCGACCTGCAGCCGCACCGGGGGGCGCGGGTCGCGCTTGTGGTCCTGGTCGACGAAGCCCCGGTCCAGCAGGATCCGGCGCCCGTCGTCGGTCAGGAAGGCCGAGACCACCTGGTAGCCCCCGCCCAGCTCGCGCGTGCCGGACAGCACGTTGATTTCCTCGCCCGTGGTCTGGCCCGAGACCAGCACCGGCATGTATTTCATCGACGGGTCCACCGCGGCCGGCAGGGCCACGGGCGCGCCCTCGATCCTTTGCTGGATCTGCGCGATCATCCCCTCTTTCCAGTCCAGCCGCTGAAGTTGCCAGACGCCCAGCGAGATCAGGATGGCGCAGCCCAGCACGCCGACGATCAGCGGGAACAGGTAACGGCGCATGGGCGGGCCTCCAAAGCAAACGGCGCGGGAACATCTGCCCCGCGCCGTGGAAATGTCTGTCGGGATCAGCGGCCCCAGATATAGATCACGACAAAGAGGAACAGCCAGACCACATCGACGAAGTGCCAGTACCAGGCGGCGGCCTCGAAGCCGACATGCTGCTGCTGGGTCATCTGGCCCTTGATCAGGCGGATCAGGCAGACGAACAGGAAGATCGTGCCGATGATGACGTGGAAGCCGTGAAAGCCCGTGGCCATGAAGAAGGTGCCGGCATAGACCGTGTCGGCCATGCCGAAGGCGGCGTGGCTGTATTCATAGGCCTGCAGCGCGGTGAAGCAGACGCCCAGGATCACGGCGACGATCAGCCCGTTGATCGTCGTCCTGCGGTCGCCCTCATGCACGAAGGCGTGGTGGGCCCAGGTCACGGCGACGCCCGACAGCAGCAGGATCAGCGTGTTGATCAGCGGCAGGTGCCAGGGGTCGAAGGTGACGATGCCTTCCGGCGGCCAGACGCCGTCCTTGATCGGGCTGTCCGGCCCCATCGGATACATGGCGTTCTTGATGAAGGCCCAGAACCAGGCGACGAAGAACATCACCTCGGACATGATGAACAGGATGAAGCCGTATTGCAGGCCGATCCGCACCACCGGGGTATGTTCGCCCGACTCGCCCTCGTTCACGACATCGACCCACCAGCCGAACATGGTGTAGAGAACGGCGGCCAGGCCGATCAGGAACATCCACGGCCCCTCGACCGGCAGCCCGAAGACCGTGATTCCCTTCATCCAGGCGACCGCGCCAGTCAGCATCACGAAGGCGCCGATCGCGCCGAGGAAGGGCCAGATCGATGGCGGCAGGATCTGATAATCGTGGTTCTTTACATGGGCCATGGCTGCGTTCCCGGCTGTTGCTGGTTCTTGTTGCTCAGTTTACGGTCGGTTCCGTTTTCGCGTCCAGCGCCGCCTGCTTGGGCGCGGGAGGATCGGTCCGGTGGAAGGTATAGGACAGGGTGATGTCGCGGATGCGGCCCGCGTCGCGGTCGTTCACCAGATCGGCATCGACGAAGAAGCTGACCGGCATCTCGACCCGCTCGCCCGGTGCCAGCGTCTGCTCGGTAAAGCAGAAGCACTCGATCTTGTTGAAGAAATAGCCGGCCGCATCGGGCGCCACGTTATAGCTGGCGGTGCCGGTGACGGGCTGGTCGGTATTGTTGATCGCCTCGTAGAAGGCGATGGCGTTCTCGCCGATCTTCAGCTCCATCTCGCGCTGCATGGGGCGGAAGGTCCAGCCGAGGTTGCTGTCGGCATTGGCGTCGAAGCGCACGCGGATCTTTTCCTCCAGCACGGTATCCGAGGCGGCCTCGGCCACGTTGGTCGTGCCGGCAAAGCCCGTCACCTTGCAGAACCAGGAATAGAACGGCACCGCCGCCCAGGAAAGCGCGCCCATCAGCACGACGACGCCGGCCAGCATGGCCACGGTGCGGCCGTTCGACCTCGGTTGCCCGCTCATTCGCCTGCCTCCTGGTTGGCCGCCGGCGTGCCCGGCGCCGCGACCGGCGCGGCATTGGCCGCCGGCGGATCGGGATCCTGCGGCAGCATCGAGGCGCGCGGCCGGTGGTCATAGCCCTGCATCATGTCGCCCTGGGTGATCTTGACCACCGAGAGCCCGAAGACCAGCGCAACGAAGGCCAGCAGCACGACCAGCAGCCCGATGTTGCGGCTGCGGCGGCGCTTGTGCAGCTCGTGTTCGACCTGGGGCAGCATCACCACCCCCCGATCCAATGCTGGACCAGAAGCGCCAGGAAATGCAGGAAGGTGTAGTAAAGCGACAGGCGGAAATAGCGCTTCTCGACCCGGTAGCCGTCGGCCTGGGCCTGGTCCTCGTCGCGGCGCAGGATCTGCCAGCCACCGGCGATGAACAGCACGTTCAGCACAGCCGAGACCGCCAGGTAGAGCGGCCCGCCGACCGAGGTGAAGCCCAGCCAGATCGCAAAGGGCGCCAGCACCAGCGTATAGGCGAAGATGTGGCAGCGCGTCACCCTGCGGCCATGCGTCACGGTCAGCATGGGGACGCCGGCCTTGGAATAGTCGTCCTTCATGAACAGCGCCAGCGCCCAGAAATGCGGCGGCGTCCAGAAGAAGATCAGCGCGAACATCAAGAGCGACTCGATGCCGATGCCGCCGGTGGCGCAGGCCCAGCCGATCATCGGCGGAAACGCCCCCGCCGCGCCGCCGATGACGATGTTCTGCGGCGTCGAGCGCTTCAGCCAGATCGTGTAGACCACGGCATAGAAGAAGATGGTGAAGGCCAGGAACCCGGCCGCGAACCAGTTCGCCGCCAGCCCCAGCATCATCACCGACAGGCCCGACAGCGCGATGCCGACCGCCAGCGCCTCGCCCGAGGTCACGCGGCCCGAGGGCACCGGACGGCCCGCCGTGCGGCGCATCACCGCGTCGATGTCGGCGTCATACCACATGTTGAGGGCGCCCGAGGCGCCGCCCCCCAGCGCGATGAACAGCACCGCGCAGAAGGCGACGAAGGGGTTGACCGGCTGCGGCGCGATCCACAGCCCGACGAAGGCCGTGAACACAACCAGCGACATGACGCGCGGCTTCAGCAGCGCGACATAGTCGCCGAAGCCCGCCTCGGCGGGCCCCTCGTATGCGTTGATATCGGCCACGGCCCGACCTTACTCTGCCGAGGCCAGCTTGATGGGGCTGGCGGGCAGGTAGTCCGAGGCGTCGGCGGCGAATTCCTCTTTCGCGCCGGCAAGCCAGGCGTCGTATTTCTCCTGGCTGACCGCCTTGACGACGATGGGCATATAGGCGTGGTTGATGCCGCAAAGCTCGGAACACTGGCCGAAATAGACGCCTTCCTGGTCGACCGAGAACCACAGCTGCGCGATGCGGCCCGGCACGGCGTCCTGCTTGACGGCAAAGGCGGGCACGGTCCAGGCGTGGATCACGTCGGTCGCCGTCACCTGCACCAGCACCTTCTTGCCGACCGGAACCACGACGGCATTGTCGGTGGCCAGCAGGTATTCGTCCTCGGAATAGCCGGCGTCGGCCAGGGCTTCCTTTTCCAGCATCAGCGCATCGAAGGCGATGGCGTCGTTGGGATATTCATAGGACCAATACCACTGGTGGCCGATGGCCTTGATCACCAGGTCGGGATCGTTCGGCATCTCCTGGCTGCGGAACAGGATCGGCAGCGAGAAGGCGCCGATGGCGACCAGGATCAGCACCGGGACCAGGGTCCAGATCACCTCGATCGGGGTGTTGTGGGTAAAGCGCGCCGGCACCGGATTCGCCCGGCGGTTGAAGCGCACGATGCAGATCAGCAGCAGCAGGCAGACGAAGATCGTCACGGCCGTGATGATGTAGAGCACGAAATGATCCAGCCATTGCTGGTCATGCGCCAGCGGGCTCGACGCCGGCTGGAAGTTCATCCCGCCGTTCACCGGCTTGCCGATCACCGGCAGATCGCCCAGCACGTCCTGCGCCCAGGCCGGCACGGCCGTCATCGTCGCAACTCCCAGGCTCATCACCGCCGCCACCCCGCGGCGCTTGGTCGCAATTGCCATCATCCCATCCCGTTGCCTATCATGCCACCGGCAGACCCCTGTCCCAGAGCCCCCAGCATTCGGTCCTGCACCAGAACCATATCTTACCCCGGCGGGCAAGCCATACCTATCGACTTCTTGTCAAAAAACCCCTAGGCCGGGCGACATGACAAGGACCGGTTCCATGACAGACGCCTCGTTTTCGCCCTTTCGGACGCATCTCGATCAGGACCGCGCGCTGCGCATCCTGCGCGACGCCCTGGCGGGCGCGGATGACGGCGAACTTTTCCTGGAACGCGCGCGTTCCGAGGCGCTGGTCTTCGACGACGGCCGGCTGCGCACCGCCAGTTATGACGCCGAACAGGGCTTTGGCCTGCGCGCCGTGCGCGGCGAGGTGACGGGCTATGCCCATTCGACCGAGATCGACGAGGCCGCGCTGAAGAAGGCGGCCCAGACGGTGCGGCTGGCGGTCGGCGCCGGCGGCGGCACGCTGGCCTTGCCACCGCAAGGCGAAATCCGCCCGCTTTACGCCGCCATCGACCCGGCCGAAGAGGTGCCCTTTGCCGCCCGTGTGGCGCTTCTGCGGCAAATCGACGCATTCGCGCGCGGACTGGACCCGCGGGTGGTCCAGGTCTCGGCCAGCATCGCGACTTCGGTGCAGGAAGTGGCGATCCTGCGCCCCGAGGGCGGGCTGGCCACCGACATCCGTCCGATGGCGCGGCTGAACGTCTCGGTCATCGTGGAATCCAACGCGCGGCGCGAATCGGGAACCGCCGGCGGCGGCGGGCGCATCGGCCTTACGGGCCTGGTCGCGGCCGAGCATTGGCAGGGGCTGGTGCGCGAGGCGCTGCGCATCGCGCTGGTCAACCTGCGCTCGGTCCCGGCGCCTGCAGGCGTGATGGACGTGGTGCTGGGGCCGGGCTGGCCCGGCATCCTGCTGCACGAGGCCGTGGGCCACGGGCTCGAGGGGGATTTCAACCGCAAGGGGCACTCCGCCTTTGCCGGGCTGATGGGCCGGCGCGTCGCCGCGCCCGGCGTGACCGTGGTCGACGACGGCACCATTCCCGACCGGCGCGGCTCGATCTCGGTCGATGACGAGGGCACGCCCCCCGGCCGCAACGTCCTGATCGAGGACGGGATCCTGGTCGGCTACATGCAGGACCGGCAGAACGCCCGGCTGATGGGGGTGGCGCCGACCGGCAACGGGCGCCGGCAAAGCCATGCCCATGCGCCCATGCCGCGCATGACCAATACCTTCATGCTGGCGGGGTCCGAGGATCCGGCCTCGATCCTTGCCGGGCTCGAGGACGGCATCTATGCGGTCGGCTTCGGCGGCGGGCAGGTGGACATCACCAACGGCAAGTTCGTGTTCTCCTGCACCGAGGCCTATCGGGTGAAGAACGGCCAGGTCGGCGACCCGATCCGCGGCGCGACCCTGATCGGCGACGGCGCGACCGCGCTGGGGCAGATCCGCGCCATCGGCAACGACCTGTCGCTGGATCCGGGAATCGGCAATTGCGGCAAGCAGGGGCAATGGGTTCCGGTCGGCGTCGGCCTGCCCACGCTGCGCATCGGCGGGCTGACCATCGGCGGCTCGGCGACCTGAACAGCCGCGATTCCAAGGGGTTGAAGAAATTCTTCGCCGGCTAACCCATTCTTAACCTTTGCCATGCGATGTTTCGGCCTGCGGATCAGGCAGAGGCATGGAACATGATGGCAAGGCAGCTTTCCTTGGACCCCCACCACGGACCCCGCCCAAAAGGGGAGGGGCTTGCGGCCTTGCGCCTCATCCGCTCTCGCAAGGTGGGGCCGGCGACCTTCCACCGGCTGCTGGGCGAACATGGCAGCGCCCAGGCGGCGCTGGCCGCCCTGCCCGCGATGGCCCAGGCCGCGGGGATCCAGGACTACACCCCCTGCCCCCTTTCGGTCGCCGAGGCCGAGATCGCGGCCGGCCGCCGCGCCGGCGCCCGGCTGGTGACCTGGGGCGACCCGGATTACCCCGCCCTGCTGCGCACGGTGGCCGAGGCGCCGCCGGTGCTGTGGCTGCGCGGCGACATGGCAGTGCTGCAACGCATGCCCGTGGCGGTGATCGGCGCGCGCAATGCCTCGTCGCTGGGCCTGCGCATGGCGCGGGGCATGGCCGCGGGCCTGTCGCAATCGGGCACGGCGGTCGTCGCCGGGCTGGCGCGCGGCATCGACACCGTCGCGCATGAGGCCGCGCTGCACGGCGGCACCATCGCGGTCATGGCCGGCGGCATCGACATGATCTATCCCAGCGAAAACGCGGCCCTGGCCGAGGCGATCTGCGAAACCGGCCTGCTCGTCACCGAACAGCCGCCGGGGACGGAACCCGTGGCCCGGCATTTCCCGGCCCGCAACCGCATCATCTCGGGCCTGTCGCGCGCCGTGGTCGTGGTCGAGGCCGCGCATCGCTCGGGCAGCCTGATCACCGCGCGCTGCGCGCTGGACCAGGGGCGCGAGGTGATGGCGGTGCCGGGCCATCCGATGGATGCGCGGGCCGCCGGCTGCAATGCGCTGATCCGCGACGGCGCCTTGCTGGTGCGCAATTCCGCCGATGTGCTGGCGGCCTTGCAATCGAACGCCCCGGCGGCCGCGGCGGAACAGCCCGCGCCGGCCCCTACCCCGACCGCCCCGGTCTCCGGGCGGGTCAGGCAGCCGGCCGCCGTCGCCCGCCGGCTTGCGGAACTGGGCCACGACACCCCCCGCCCGGTGGCGACGCACCAGCCGCGCGACGCCGGCGGCCCGGTGAACCTGGAGGGGCGGATCCTGGCGCGGCTTGGCCCCAGCCCGACCGAAGAGAACATGTTGATCCGCGACCTGGGGGTGCCCGCCGCGGTCCTTGCCCCCGCGATCCTGGCGCTGGAACTGTCGGGCCGGGTGCAGCGCATGGCCGGCGGCAGGCTGGCGTTGAGCGGCGGCTGAGGCCCCTCGCCTCTCCGATCACGCTGCGGTCACGCGCTTGTTGGGGAACTGCACCGATGGCCGACGGTTGATCCGGGATCAAGCGACCATCGGAAAAAGAGGACCGACATGCGCCGCATCTACAAGACCACGACCGCGATGGTGACCTGCCTGTCCCTGATCGCCCCGCAACTGGCGGTGGCGCAGGACCAGCAGGGCCAAGGCGCTGACGAACAGGTCATCCTGCCGCCGGACCAGCAAGCTGGGGCCGAGGCCGGGCAGCCGCAAGAGCCGCCCGAACCCGCGGCAGAGCCTGCCCCGGAACCGGCCGAACAGCCGCAGGCCGAGGGCGAGGCCCCCGCCGAGCCGCAGGCGCAGGGCGCCGAAACCGAAGCCCCCGCGGAACCTGCCGCAGAACCCGGCGCCGAACCGGCCGCAGAGCCGCAGGCCCAGGGCGAGGTCGCACCGCAAGAGCAGCCGGCCCCTTCCCCCGCACCCAAGCCCGAAGTGACCCAGGCCGAGGAGCCGCAACCCAAGCCCCCGGTGGTCGAGGCGGCCGAGCCGCCGGCCAAGCCCCAGGTCGCGCAACCCGAGCAGGCGGCCCCGCAAGGCGAGCCTGCGCCCAAGCCGGATACGCCCGAAGCCGTGACCACGACCGATCCCGCCCCCGCGCAAAAGCCGGATGCGGCCACGCCGCAGGATGCCGGCCAGGCCGGGCAGGCCGAACCGGCCCAGGACGCCGAGGCGCTGAAGAAGGCGCTCGAGGCCGAGACCTCGGCCGAACAGCCGCAATCGGCCGGGCAGGCGGAACCGCCGGCCGACCCGGCCCGCGCGGATGAGGCCCAGCCTTCCCAGACCCCCGATGCGCAGGAACTGGAACGCCGTCTGCAAGAGCAGGCGCAAGAGACCGGGCCCGAATCGGACCAGCCCTCGGAGCAGGCCCTGCCCGGCGAACAGGCCACGGGCGAAGAACCGCGCCCCGATGCACAAGAGCTGGAGCGCCGCTTGCAGGAACAGGCCGACGGCCAGCCCACGCAACCCGAAGAGACCGCGCCCGAGCAAGGCCAGACCGGGCAGGCCCAAACCGGGCAGGCCCAACCGGAGCAGCCCCAACCCGAGCAAGGCCAGCCGGAACAGGCCGCCGAGGTGCAGGCACCCGAGGCCCAGGCGCAGCCGAACGCCGTCGCGCAGCGCGCGGCCGAGGAAGCGGCCCCCGCGGCAGCCGCCGCCCTGGCCGCCGGCGATGCCGAACCGGCGCAGGGCCAGTTGGACGAGATGCAGATCACCGAGGAAAACGCCCGCAGTTCGGCCGAGGAATTCGCCACCTCGGTCATGCAGGGCATGCAACAGCAACAGCAGCCCGCCGCCGATCCGCAAGCGCAGGAGGCGCGCCAGGACGACGATGACGACGACACGGTCAAGGACATCGCCAAGCTGCTGCTTGCCGGTGCGGCCGGGATGGCGGTCGGCAAGATGCTGTCCAACGACCGCCATGTGGCGCTGAACACCGGCGACCGGGTGGTCGTCACCCTGCCCGACGGCAGCCAGCAGGTGATCAAGGACGACAATACCCTGCTGTACCGGCCCGGCTCGAACGTGCAGACGGAAACCTTCGACGACGGCTCGACCCGGACCACGGTGGTGCGTGCCGACGGCAGCCGGGTCGTCACCATCCGCGACGCGAACATGAACATCCTGCGCCGCACCCTGCTGCGTGCCGATGGCACCGAAACCCGGCTGATCGACGATACCCAGGCGCAGCCGGTGCAGATCTCGACCCTGCCGGCGCCGCCGCCGGTCCGCATCAACCGCGAGCGGCTGGACGAGGCCGCGCTGCGCGAGGCGCTGAACCGCGAGGCGGCGGTGGACCGCCGCTTCAGCTTGGGCCAGGTCCGCAACATCCCCGAGGTCCGCGCCCTGGTCGCGCCGGTGAACGTGCCCGAGATCACCTTCGACACCGGCTCCTCGGCGATCACCCCCGACCAGGCGCAGCAACTGGCGACGCTGGGCAAGGTGATCCGCGACAGCATCGACCAGAACCCGCGCGAGATCTACATGATCGAGGGCTATACCGATGCCGTCGGCTCGGATGCCGCCAACCTGGCGCTGTCCGACCGCCGGGCGGAATCGGTGGCGCTGGCGCTGGCGGAATATTTCCAGGTGCCGCCCGAGAACATGGTGGTGCAGGGCTATGGCGAGCAGTTCCTGCTGGTGTCGACCGACGGGCCCGAGCGGCAGAACCGCCGCGTCGCCGTGCGCCGCATCACCGACCTGCTGGCGCAGAACTGACTGCGGGCGTGGGGTGCGGGAGCTCAAGCCCGCAGCCGCGAGACCGAAAGCCAGCCGCGGGACCAGTTCCCGCGGCTGGCGGTTGCCGTCTGCACGACCCGGCAATCGGAAGGGAAGTTCCCCGGATCGGCAAGACCCGTAGACCCGTAGACCCGTAGACCCTAGCGGCAGATGGCTGCTGGGTCGAGCGATCGCTGGACCTTGCGGTCGCGCTGGGTGGGGATCTGGGCTTGCCCGTCCCGTCGGGCAACCAGATCGACCAGGTGCTGCCCGTGATAGCCGCGACCGGCAGCGACGATGCAGGCGGCGGGCGGCTGTTCAAGCAGCGCGGGCGCCGCACCTTGTCGGAAGCCTGGCCCGCCGCAGGAACGAGGCGAACCGGCAGTCCGCTTTCGTCGAGCACAACATGGATTTTGCTGGTCAGTCCTCCACGAGAGCGGCCAATGGCATGATCCGGGGCCCCTTTTCGCCGGCGGCATGCTGGTGAGCCCGGATGATGGAACTGTCGATCAACGGCATCGACTGGAGCGAAGCGGCCGCCAATGCCTCGAAAACCCCAAGCCAAACGCCCACCCTGACCCATCGGCTGGAAGCGGTCGCATGTGGACCGTAACGCTTGGGAAGGTCGCGCCAGGGCCGGCGCTGTCCGCAGGATGGAGAAGATCCCGTTCAGGACGCGCCGGTCGTCCGTCCGCGCAAGGCCACGAGGCTTGTCGGGAAGAAGCGGTGCAATCCGCGCCCATTCCCGATCCCTCAGCGCGAGAGGTGCCATTCAAGCTCCGCAAGACGCTCGAAGCACGAACCGTTCCCAAACGGAAGCCCGCTTGCGAGTGCAGAACCTGGAAGCCACGCGGCACTCCCGAACCGCCGGCGCTCCTCTGCGAAGGCTTGGCGCGCTGCGGTCCGCCGGGCATCCGCCAGCTCAGGACCGGGCCGGAGCTGCGGCCGCAGGATTTCGCGGATCGAGGCTCCCTGGCGAGGTAAGCCTGGAAAGCTCTAAGCCCCTTGGCCGCACCGGCCCCGCATGCAGGCGGGGGCCGCCAGCCATGGCAACGGGCGGGAAAACGGCGGTGGCCGGATCCTCAGCCCAGCGAATAGCCGGTGCCGCGCACCGTGCGCACCGGGTTGTCGCCGCCATGGGCCATCAGCGCCTTGCGCAGCCGGCCGACATGGACGTCGATGGTGCGGGTGTCGACATAGATGTCGCGGCCCCAGACCCGGTCCAGCAATTGCTCGCGCGTCCAGACCCGGCCGGGCTTTTCCATCAGCGTCGAGAGCAGGCGGAATTCGGTCGGGCCCAGGTGCAGCGGCTGGCCGGCGCGGAACACCCGATGCTCGCCCGCATCCAGGATGATGTCGCCGAAGCTGAGCCTTTCGCCCATCGAGGCCGGCCGGGTGCGGCGCAGCTGGGTGCGCAGCCGCGCCATCAGCTCGACCACGGAATAGGGCTTGACCACATAGTCGTCGGCACCGGTCTCCAGCCCGCGCACCCGGTCCACCTCTTCGGAACGCGCCGACAGCATGATGATCGGGATCTGCCGCGTCGAGGGATCGGCCTTGACCCGGCGGCAGATCTCGATGCCGCTGACATTGGGCAGCATCCAGTCCAGCACGATCAGGTCGGGCTGCTCCTCGGCCACCAGCAGCATGGCCTCGTCGCCGTTCTCGGCCAGCACGACGTCGAAGCCCTCGGCCTCGAGGTTGTATTTCAGCACCTCGCGCTGCGCGCCCTCGTCCTCGACGACCAGGACACAGGGTTGGGTCTGCGCCATGGATCAGGCCCCCTCCATGCGCGGCACGCTTTCGCCCTTGGGGCGCGGATCCTCGGGCAGCTCGCCCGTGGCCAGGTAGATCACCTGCTCGGCGATGCCGGTGGCGTGGTCGCCCATGCGCTCGATGTTCTTGGCGATGAAATGCAGGTGCATGCAGGCGGTGATGTTGCGCGGGTCTTCCATCATATGGGTCAGGAACTCGCGAAACAGCGCGTTATACATCTGGTCCACCTCGAGGTCGCGCTTGCGCACGTCGGCGGCCAGCGCGGCGTCGCGCTGGATATAGCTGTCCAGCGCGTCCTTCATCATCGCCTCGACCGTGGCGGACATGCGCCGCAGCGCCATGCCGGCGCCGTCGATGGCGGGCATGTCGGCCAGCACGTTGCTGCGCTTGGCGATGTTCTTGGCGTAATCGCCCACCCGCTCGAGGATATGCGAGATCTTGATGACCGACAGCACCATGCGCAGGTCGGTCGCCCGCGGCGCCCGCAGCGCGATCAGGCGCGCCGCCTCCTCGTTGATCTGATGCTCCAGCGCGTCGATGGCCTTGTCGCGGCGGCGGATGTCGTCGGCCAGCTCGCCGTCGCGGGTTTCCAGCGCGATGGCGGCGTCGTGGATGGCGCTTTCGACCATGCCGCCCATCTTGACGACCAGGGCCTGCACGGTTTCCAGGTCACGGTCGAAGGCGGACAGGATGTGGCGTTCGTTGTTCATGTCAGATCCCTTTCCGGCCTAGCCGATGCGGCCCGAGATATAGCTTTCGGTGCGCGGATCGCGCGGATTGGTGAAGATGTCGTCGGTGTTGCCGTATTCCACCAGGTTGCCCAGGTGGAAGAAGGCGGTCTTCTGGCTGACGCGGGCCGCCTGCTGCATGGAATGGGTCACGATCACCACCGAGAACTGGGCGCGCAACTGGTCGATCAGCTCCTCGACCTGGCTGGTGGCGATGGGGTCCAGCGCCGAGCAGGGCTCGTCCATCAGCAGCACCTCGGGCTGGGTCGCCACGGCGCGGGCGATGCAAAGCCGCTGCTGCTGTCCGCCCGACAGGCCGGTGCCGGGATCGTTCAGCCGGTCCTTGACCTCGTTCCACAGCGCCGCGCCGCGCAGCGATTTCTCGACGATCTCTTCCAGCTCGGCACGGTTGCGGGCCAGGCCGTGGATGCGCGGGCCATAGGCCACGTTGTCATAGATCGACTTGGGAAAGGGGTTCGGCTTCTGGAACACCATGCCGACGCGGGCGCGCAGCTGCACCGGGTCCACGCGCTTGTCGTAGATGTCCTCGCCGTCGAGCGTGATCTTGCCCTCGACCCGGCTGATGTCGATGGTGTCGTTCATGCGGTTCAGGCAGCGCAGGAAGGTGGACTTGCCGCAGCCCGAGGGACCGATGAAGGCGGTCACGGTCTTGTCCAGCAGATCGACGTTCACGTCCTTGATCGCGTGCTTTTCGCCATACCAGACCTGCACGTCGCGGGCGGCGATCTTGATTTCCGACTGGTCCACGCTGCGCTCCAGAAGTCTCATGTCGTTCATATCGGGTCTCCTTCCCGAGATTACCACCGGCGCTCGAACTTGCGGCGCAGGAGAATGGCAAGCAGGTTCATGCAGAGCAGGAACACCAGCAGCACGATGATCGCCCCCGAGGCGCGCTCGATGAAGGCGGGGTCGGCGCGCTGGGTCCAGTTGTAGACCTGGACCGGCAGGGCCGAGGCGGGTTCGAACAGCCCGTCCGGCGGGGCCGAGGGGAAGTTCTTGACGAAGGCCACCATGCCGATCAGCAAGAGCGGCGCGGTCTCGCCCAGGGCCTGGGCCAGGCCGATGATGGTGCCGGTCAGGATGCCCGGCATGGCCAGCGGCAGGACGTGGTGGAACACCGACTGCATCTTGGACGCCCCCACCCCCAGCGCCGCGTCGCGGATCGAGGGCGGCACCGCCTTCAGCGCCGCGCGGGTGGCGATGATGATGGTGGGCAGCGTCATCAGGGTCAGCACCAGGCCGCCGACGATGGGCGCCGATTGCGGCAGCCCGGCGAAGTTGATGAAGGCGGCAAGGCCCAGGATGCCGAAGACGATCGAGGGCACCGCGGCCAGGTTCGAGATATTCACCTCGATGATGTCGGTCCAGCGGTTCTTGGGCGCGAACTCCTCCAGGTAGATCGAGGCGGCGACGCCGATCGGCACCGACAGCACCAGCACCACCAGCATCATGTAGAGCGAGCCGAGGATGGCGATGCCGACGCCGGCGGCCTCGGGGCGCTGGTCCGAGGCGTCGGGGCTGGTCAGGAAGGACCAGTTCCACTGGGTCGCCAGCATGCCCTGCGCCTTCAGCGCATCGGCCAGTTGCAGCTGCGCCGGCGAGGTATTGGCGTCGCGCGCCGCGCTTTCCATGCTGACGCGGCCCTTGTAATAGCCGTCGACCCGGCCGTTCACCAGCACGCGGGCCTCGACGGTCTGGCCGATCAGCTCGGGGTCGGCCAGCACGCGGTTGCGCAGCTGCGCCGAGGCCTCTTTCGAGATCAGGCCCGAGACGTCCTTGTCGGACAGCTCGGCGATGGCGATGCCCTTGTCGGCGATGGACTGTTCCAGCGATTGCTGCAGGATCTTGCCATAGGTCAGGGTCAGGACCTTGCGCAGGTCGGCGGGGTCGCGGTTGCCGTTCTTGTCCAGCTGCGCCGCGTCCAGCGCGACCGGGATTTCCAGGTAGGTCTGGCGAAAGGCGCCGATGCCGCCGGTCAGGATGGTGAAGAGCAGGATCACCAGCATCACCATGGAGACCAGGATGGCGCCCAGCCCATAGGCGCGGAACCGCGCCTCGGCGGCGTTGCGCTTGCGGGTGCGCGGGTCGGCGGCCAGCAGCGACGGGCGGGGCTGCGCGCCTTGCAGGGTTGCGTCGCTCATTCGTATTGCTCCCGGTATTTGCGCACGACGTAGAGGGCGACGATGTTCAGCCCCAGCGTGATGACGAAAAGGGTCAGCCCCAGCGCAAAGGCGACCAGCGTCTCGGGCGCGGCGAAATCGTTGTCGCCGGTCAGCTGGCTGACGATCTTGACGGTGATCGTGGTCATGGCCTCGAACGGGTTCAGGTCCATGCGGGCGGCGGCCCCCGCGCCCAGCACGACGATCATCGTCTCGCCGATGGCGCGGGACGCGGCCAGCAGGACGGCGCCGACGATGCCCGGCAGCGCGGCGGGCAGCACCACCTTGCGCACGGTTTCCGATTGCGTCGAGCCCAGGCCCAGCGCGCCGTCGCGCAAGGATTGCGGCACGGCGTTGATGATGTCGTCCGACAGCGAGCTGACGAAGGGAATCAGCATGATGCCCATGACCAGCCCCGCCGTCATCACCGACGAGCCGGAATTGCCCAGGCCCAGCGGCTGGGCGAAGTAGTCGCGCAGCATCGGGCCCACGGTAATCAGCGCGAAAAGGCCGTAGACGATGGTCGGGATGCCGGCCAGCACCTCGATCATGGGCTTGGCCACGCCGCGCAGCCTGGCCGAGGCGTATTCGGACATGTAGATCGCCGCGAACAGCCCGATCGGCACCGAGACCGCCAGCGCGATCAGCGAGATGTAGATCGTGCCCCACAGCAGCGGCAGGATGCCCAGCTGCGAGCCGCCGCCGAAACGCGGCGACCAGGTGGTGCCAAAGAAGAACTCGTGCCAGGAATATTTCTGGAAGAAATGCCCGGTTTCGAACAGCATCGAAAAGACGATCCCGGCGGTGGTCAGGATGGCGATGCTGGAACACAGGATCAGCAGGCCCTTGACCATGGTTTCGACCGCGTTGCGGGCGCGAAAGCCCGGCGCGGCGCGGAAAAGCGCAAGGCCCAGCCCGGCCGCGGCCAGCACCAGCGCCAGGATGGCGACGGGCGTCGGGTTCGCCGCCGGCTGCACGAAGCGCCAGATCGCGATCAGGAACAGCGCCGGCAGCGCCGTCAGCAGGGCGGCGTTCCAGCCGTGATAGCTGGGCCGCGAATGCAGCCGCCGCACATCGCCCCCGGCCATCGCGACGACGCGCGCGCGGGCGACAAGATAGCCCGCGCCGGCAAGGGCAAGGACGACGAGCAAGGTCCATGAGACAGGCATGTGAGCCCTCGAGCCAGGGAAACGGAACGGGCGCGGGGGGCAGCCCCCCGCGCCCGGCAGGTCATTCGGAAAGGATCGCCTCGTCGGCGACGGCGGCCTGGGTCACGGCCAGTTCCGGGTCGGCCACCAGCCCATAGGCGGCCAGCGGCCCTTCCGGCCCGGCCAGCTCGTCCGAGACGAAGAATTCCGCGAATTCCTTCAGCCCCGGCACGGTGCCGATATGCTGCTTCTTGACATAGAAGAACAGCGGACGCGAAACCGGG
This sequence comes from Paracoccus versutus, assembly GCF_029909795.1. NCBI lineage: Bacteria > Pseudomonadati > Pseudomonadota > Alphaproteobacteria > Rhodobacterales > Paracoccaceae > Paracoccus > Paracoccus versutus. The sequence goes on along the minus strand of NZ_CP038196.1, from coordinate 825,663 downwards.
TATTCGCCCGAGGCGATGGTCTCGGTCGAGGGGTTGACCCCGGCCATGGTCGCGACCTTCAGCTTGTCGGTGTTGTTCTCATAGAAGGACAGGCCGAAGACGCCGATGCCGTTCTTGGCCGACTGGATGCGGGCCAGGGTCTCGGTATAGTCGCCGTCGATGTCGATGGACTTGCCGTCGGTGCGCAGCGCCATGCAGGCCGATGCGCCCTCGTCCTCGCCCTTCTCGGCCTTCAGCACCTCGGCGGCGCCCGATTCCTCGCAGCCCGCGGCGATCACCTTTTCCTCGAAGACCTCGCGGGTGCCGTGCTTGGTGCCGGGCACGAAGGCCAGGATCTCCTGGTCGGGCAACTCGGCGCGGATGTCGCTCCACTTGGCATGGGGGTTCGCAACGACCTTGCCGTCGACCACGACTTCGGCCGCCAGCGCGTTGAACCAGTCGGCCGGGGTGAAGGCAAAGTCGTTGCCTTCGATGTCGCTGGCAAAGACGATGCCGTCATAGCCGATGCGGACTTCCATGATCTCGGTCACGCCGGCGGCCTTGCAGGCCTCGATCTCGCTGGCCTTGATCGGGCGGCTGGCGTTGGCGATGTCGATGGTGTTCTCGCCCACGCCCTCGCAGAATTTCTTCAGCCCGGCCGAGGAGCCGCCCGATTCCACCACCGGGGTCGGGAAATCGGTATTCTCGCCAAAGGCCTCGGCGACGATGGTCGAATAGGGCAGCACCGTGGACGAGCCCGAGACCTGGATCTGGTCGCGGGCGGCGGCAGCCGTGGCCGAAGCGGCGATCACGGCCAGCGCCGACACGGTGAATTTCGCGGATTTCATAGGATCACTCCTGACATTTCCATGGGGCCGGATTCGGCCTGTGCGTTCTCTAGAACGCCGGTGCGACGGTTATGCGAAAGCAATGTAACAGTTCCGCAACAATGCAGGGGTATCTGCAAAACGGTGAACGGCTGAAACCCGCCGCGCCAGGGCCTTCTCCGTTTTCCAAATACCCCATGGGGTGAATTGGCCCGGAACGGGCCAAGAGGGGAACGGCGTTCCCCTCCCCTTCCCCGCCCGTCGCGCGCCTTGCCTAGCCGATCCGGCCGCGCTGCCCGCCGGTCTGCGCCCGGTCGAGCAGCAGGTGGTCCAGGATCACGCAGGCCGCCATGGCCTCGGCGATGGGCACGGCGCGGATGCCGACGCAGGGATCGTGGCGGCCCTTGGTGATCAGCTCGATCTCCTCGCCCCGCCGGTCGATGGTGCGGCGCGGGGTCAGGATGGAGCTGGTCGGCTTGACGGCGAATCGCACCAGGATGTCCTGCCCGGTCGAGATGCCGCCCAGGATGCCGCCGGCATGGTTCGAAAGGAAGCGCGGGCCTTCGTTACCCATGCGGATCTCGTCGGCATTCGCGGTCCCGGTCAGGGCGGCGGCGGCCATGCCCTCGCCGATCTCGACGCCCTTGACCGCGTTGATCGACATCATCGCGGCGGCCAGGTCGGTGTCCAGCTTGGCATAGACCGGCGCGCCCAGCCCCGGCGGGCAGCCCTGGACCAGCACCTCGACGGCGGCGCCGACGCTGTCCTGCGCCTTGCGGATGGCGTTGAGGTAATCCTCCCAGGCCGGCACGGCCGAGGCGTCGGGCAGAAAGAACGGGTTGTTGCCGATCTCGGCCGCGTCGAAATTCGCCCGGTCCAAATGCAGCTCGCCCATCTGCACCATGTAGCCGGTGATCTTCAGCCCCGGCGCCAGCTCGCGCAGCACCGCCTGGGCGACGCCGCCCGCCGCGACCCGCGCCGCCGTCTCGCGCGCGCTGGAACGGCCGCCGCCGCGATAGTCGCGGATGCCGTATTTCAGATGATAGGCGATGTCGGCATGGCCAGGGCGGAAGGCCTGGGCGATCTCGCCGTAATCCTTGCTGCGCTGGTCGGTGTTCTCGATCATCAGCTGGATCGGCGTGCCGGTGGTTTTTCCCTCGAAGACGCCCGAGAGGATGCGCACCCGGTCCGGCTCCTGCCGCTGCGTGGTGAATTTCGAACTGCCGGGGCGGCGGCGGTCCAGGAATTGCTGGATCCAGCCCTCGTCTAGCGCCACGCCCGGCGGGCATCCGTCCACCGTGGCGCCCAGCGCCGGGCCGTGGCTTTCGCCCCAGGTGGTGAAGGTGAAGACGCGACCGAAGGTGTTGAAGCTCATGATTGCCGGACCCCTTTTTGCCTGCGATAGCCGCAGGCCGGGCAAGGGGCAATCCCCAGCCCGGCCCGCCGCCGGACCGGCCCGCAGGGGTGCCGCGGCAAACCGGGCCGCTGCGCGGGAAATTATCCTTTCCTTTCAATGCCAAGGCCGGTTCCGCGCCGAAAGCCACGCCAACCGGCACTGCCGGGCCGGCCCGCCGCCGCCAAGGCTAATTCTCGCGGAAGGCCCGCGACAGGCTGTCCTCGATCGGCTTGACCAGGTATTGCGCGAAGGTCCGGGCCGAGGTCTCGATCATGACCTCCGCCGGCATCCCCGGCGTCGGCCGGAAGCCATGCACCCGCCCAAGCTCCGAGGGCGGCAGGTCGATGCGCACCACATAGACCTCGCGCTGGATACCGTCGGTCTGCGTGGCCAGCGCATCGGCCGAGACATAGACCAGGTGGCCCTGAAGCACCGGGGTGGTGCGCTGGTTCAGCGAAGTCAGCCGCACCGCCGCCTTCTGCCCGACCTCGATCTCGTCGATGTCGGTGCGCGCGACATGGGTCTCGATGATCAGCGGCGCATCCTGCGGCAGGATCTCGAGGATCGGCTTGCCCGCCTCGATCACCCCGCCGGGCGTGTGGTAATGCATGCGCACGATGGTCCCCGACACGGGCGAGGTGATATAGGCCCTCTCCAGCACGTCCTGCGCCTTCAGCGATTGCTCGCGGACGCTGTCCAGCTCGGCCTCGATGCCCTGGCTTTCGTTCAGCGCGGCCTGCTTGTGCTGGGTCAGCGCCTGCTCGATCTCGCTTTCGGCCTTGCGCACGGCCTCTTCCGTCTCGGCGATCAGCGCCCTGATGCGGCCCCCCTCGCCCACGGCATCGGCGATGGCCCGCGCCAGGACGTTGACGTCGCTGCGCCGCACCAGCCCGCGCTGCAGCAGCGTGTCGCGAGCGCCGTGATCCTCGCGCAGCAGGGCAAGCTGGGTCTCGATGGCGGCCAGCTGGCCCTGGTAGCCCTCGATGCGCGACCGGCTGGCGGCGATATTGCTTTGCAGCAGGATGACCTCGCCATCCAGCCGGGCGCGGGCGGCGCGAAAGGCCGCCTGCTGTTCGGCCATGATGGCGGCAAAGCTGGGCTCGTCCTCATATTCCTGCAGGAAGCCGTCGAAGACCAGCGTCTCGGCGCCGGCATATTCCGCCCGCAGCCGGGCGCTGATCGCCTCGAGCCGGGCGCGGCGCAATTCCAGCTCGCGCCGGTTGGCGATGGCGGCGGTGCGGTCCAGCTGGATCAGCACCTGGCCCTCGGTCACTTCCTCGCCCTCGTCGACCAGGATCTCGCGGATGATGCCGCCTTCCAGGTGCTGGACGATCTTGTTGCGGCCGGTGGCGACGAAGCTGCCCGGCGCCATCACCGCCGCGGCAAGCGGCGCCCGGAAGGCCCAGGTGCCGAACCCGCCCAGGGACAGCACCAGCAGGGCGATGCCAAAGACCAGATGCCGCGTCACCGAGCGCGGAACCCGGTCATAGAGGCCGTCGGGGTCGGATCTGCTGGTCATCGGCCTGCCTCCGGTGCGGGGGGTGTCGCGGGCTGCCGGCCCGGCCCTGCCTGGGGCGGGGCGGCTTGCGGCTGGGCAGCCTGGGGTTGCGGGGCCTGGGCCTGCGGGGCTTGCGGCGGGCGGGCCATGGCGGGGGGCTGGTTGCCCGGCGGCTGCTTGCGGCTCGCCAGCCGCTCCAGCATCTGGTCGCGCGCGCCGAAGGCGGCGATCTGCCCGTCGGCCAGCAGCATGATGTTGTCCACGTCCTGGAGCAGCTGGTATTTCTGCGTCACGACGATCATGGTGATGCCGTCCTTCTTGGCCAGCGCCATCGCCCTGGACAGCGCGCGGTCCCCCGCCGTGTCGAGGTTCGAGTTCGGCTCGTCCAGCACCACCAGGCGGGGGCCGCCGAAAAAGGCCCGCGCCAGGCCGATGCGCTGCTTCTGCCCGCCCGACAGCGGCGATCCGTCGGCGGCCACGATGGTCTCGTAGCCCTCGGGCAGCTTGGCGATCATGTCGTGGACATCGGCCAGCACCGCGGCCTGGTAGATCTCTTCGTCGCGGGCGTCGGGCCGCATCCGGGCGATGTTGTCCTTGATGGTGCCGGGGAACAGCTGCACGTCCTGCGGCAGATAGCCGATGCACTGGCCCAGCTGGCGCTGGTCCCAGTTGCGCAGGTCCATCAGGTCCAGCCGCACGCTGCCCGAGGTGGGCAGGATCGAACCGACCAGCATCTTGCCCAGCGTCGTCTTGCCGGCGCCGGAATTGCCGACGATGGCCAGCGATGCGCCGGGGTTCAGCGAGAATGTGATCGCGTTCAGCACCACCCGCTTGGTCCCGTTCGGGACGTAGAGCAGCCGCTCGACATCCAGCCGCCCCTCGGGATGGGGCAGCTTCAGCCGCTGCTGGTTCAGCGGCGAGGATTTCAGCAGCGCCGAGATGCGGCCATAGGCGGCGCGCGACAAGAGCACGTGGTTCCAGCCCTCGATGGCGCCCTCGATGGGGGCCAGCGCGCGGCCGGCGATGATCGAGGCGGCGATGACCATGCCGCCGGTGATCTCGCCGTGCAGCGCCAGGTAGGCGCCCCAGCCCAGCAGTCCCACCTGCGTCAGCAGCCGCACCGCACGCGAGGCGCCGGCAAAGGCGATGTTGCGGTCCTGGGCGCGCACCTGCGCCGTCATCGAGCTGGCGGCGTCGCGGCCCCAGATGGTCACGGCCTCGGGGATCATCGCCAGCGCGTTGATGATCTGCGAATTGCGCATCATCGAATCCAGGTGCAGGTTGGCGCGGCTGAGGTGCCGGTTCGCCTCGGCAAAGGATTTCGCGGTGGCGCGCTGGTTCATCATCGCGATGGCCATCAGCAGGACCGCCGTGGTCAGCACCATCAGGCCCAGGTGCGGATGGACCAGGAAGATCGCCAGGATGAACAGCGGCGCAAAGGGCAGGTCCAGCAGCGACAGCAGCGTGCCCGAGACCAGGAAGCTGCGCACCTGCTGCAGATCGCCCAGCGTCTGGTATTCCTGCCCGGCGCTTTGCAGCGAGGCGCGCGCCGCCGCCGACAGGATGGGCGCGCCCAGCCGGGCCGAGATGTCGACCGAGCTGCGCAGCAGCATGCCGCGCCGGATGGCGTCGAACACCACCTGCAGCAGCACGGCGCCGACGATCACCACCGTCAGCATGACCAGCGTGTCGATCGAGCGGCTGGTCAGCACCCGGTCCGAGATCTGGAACAGGTAGATCGGGATCGCCAGCACCAGCATGTTCGAGACGCCGCTGAACAGCAGAACCCCCAGGATATTGGCCCAGATCCGGCGGATCGTCGCGCCCAGCGCCCCGGCGATGTCGGGCTCGGACACCCGCTTGTGGAAGGCGGCGCCGTCCTTTGCCTGCACCGTGGCGGGCGCCGGGGGAATGCGCCCGGCCTGCCGCTCGATGGTGGGGCCGGTGCCCATGGGCTTCGAGGCCGGCGGGCGGGGCTTCTCGCCCTGCCAATCGACGCACATCTCGGGTTCGAGCACCAGCCGCTCGCTGGTCTTGTCGGATCGGGTCATGCCAGCACCGTTTGCATGATGTCGGCGGGCACATCGGCATTCGTGCCGATCGGCACGAAATCGCCGTCGCCGGCATCGTCGCCGAGCATCCCCTCGGCCAGGAAAAGCACCGCCTCGCTGGCCAGGCCGGGCGGCGGGGTGGGCATCAGCGGATCGTGGGTCATGACCAGTTCGGCCTGGTGCAGCAGCGCGTCGGAATAGACCTCGCCACCGGCATAGATCGTCGCATCGACGCCGAACTCGGCGATCACCGCCGCGTTCACCAGCAGGTTCGAGCCGGTGACGACGTTGATCTCGCCCCCCGCCTGCAGAAGGTCGTCGCGATAGACCTCGATCTGGTCGGCATCGCCCAGCACGTTCGTCTGCCGCACCAGGTTGACCGAAACCATGTCGCCCTTGATATGCAGCACCCGCACCAGGTCCAGGCCCTGGAAGGCGGGATCGTTCAGCACCGATTGCGGCAGGCTGACATCGCCCGCCGCCGCCCCCGCCAGCATCGCCGCATGGTCCGCGCCGGTCGCGACCACGCCGGACAGGCCGACCTGATGGATGGTCGCATCGTTGATCAGCAGGTTGTCGCCCGAACTGATCCTGCCGCCATGGCCGTCGCTGACCATGATGCGGTCGTCGTCCAGCAGCACGTTGGTTTGCAGGATCGCGTTCAGGTTGATGACCTGGCCATCGACGATGATGAGATCGTAGCTCATCCCCAGCTCCAGCAGCGAGACGTGGTTCAGCGCGCCGTTCTCGCCCATCAGCAGCAGGGTCTGGTTGGCCTGAAGCGTGATCGAGGCGATGTCGTTGTCCGACATCAGGTTGAACTGCTCGATCCAGTTCATGCTGATGAGGCTGCCCTCCAGCGTCGCCGTCACCCAGTATTGCGGCGCATCATCGTCGCCCTGCGGCACCGGCATCGGGTTCGAGAAGCTGGTGTAGCTGGCGAAGTTCAGCCCCTGCGTCGGGCTGGCCTGGCCCTGCGCGGCGGCGGCAAGGCCGCCCAGCGCATCCGTATCGCTCCAGACATTGGTCTGGCTGATGATGTTGTAGCTGTAGACGCCCCCCGCCACGGCGACGACCGGCGCCGTCACCGCGGCGGAATGGATCGTGACCTGGTTGATCAGCGTATTGTTGCCCAGGATCAGGTCATGGCCCTGCCCGATCTCGCCGGGGCCGGCAACGCTGGTGGGACCGGCCGAGGTCGGGCCGTCGCGGCTGGTGACCGGGGCGCCCTCCTGCGCCTCGCGCGCCTGCTCGGCCGCCACCTCCTGGCGGTATGCGGGCATGAGCGCGTCGATGTCGGGACGGGCATCGACCTTGACGCCGTTCTGGTACAGGCCCTCGGCATCGGCGCCCTGGCGCGCATGGACCTCGGCGCCGGGGGCTTCGGTCTCGGGCAGGTCGGTCTGGCGGAAGGTCTCAGCGATCAGGCGAAAGGCGGGCTCGTCCGCCGGCATCGCCACCGGCAGGGCGATGCCCAGCTGCTCGGCCTGCGCGGCCAGCGATTCCAGCCGGTCCGTCAACAGCTGCAGATCGACCACCCCCTCGCGCATGGCGTCGGCATTCACCTGGTCGTCATCGGCCAGCCGGGTCTTCTGGACCACGATGACGGCGACCGAGCCCGGCACCGGCAGAACCCATTCCGGCACCGGCGTCACCACGCCGCCCGGCGGCTTGGCGGACCAGGGCACGCCGGCATTGGGCATGCTGGCGGACATCACCTCGGGCGAAACCGAGGCGCGCGGGAAATGGTGGTCCAGCACCAGCACGGGCGGGGCCGGATCGGCCGAAAGCCCCTCGCCGGGGCGATAGGGCGGTGCGTAGCGGATCTCGGGCTGGTAATCGAGCGGCTGATAGGAATGGTCGGCCGCCTGGTGGGTCGGTTCGACCGGGCCCAGGTCGGGGCCGGCCTTCCGGGCGGTCAGGCGATCGTATTCGATCCGCATCCGCCCATGTTCTTCCGCAAGGTGGAAAATTCCGATGAAGTGCCAGATCGCTTCTTCTGTCGCGTCGATCACCAGCATGTCTGCCACCTTCCTCGATAAAACAATTCCGGCAAGGCCGAGGGAAATCAATTAAACGGAAACCTGCGCAGGAAGACCCTGCGCAGGACGTTCGCGTGGGGGCCTGTCAGCCCAGATCGTCCTGGCCGATCACCGACGAGCTGAGATCGCCGCCGACCACGGTCATGTCGACGGTGTTGCCCAGCACGTTCGCACCCATCACGATGCTCTGGTTGAACGCCGAGGTATCCAGGATCGAGTCGGCCGAAGCGGTCGAATAGCCGTTGACATAGCCGTCATCGCCATTGTTCGACCCCCAGGTGCCGGCATGAGCATAGCCACCGTCGCCCGACATCACCTGGCCGCCGTCGCCGCCATTGCCGCTGCTGGTGTTCATGCCGCTGCCGCCCAGGGCATAGCCGCCGGTCGAGCTGGCCGCGCCGCCGGCGCCGCCGGTGGTGCCATTGGCCGCACCGCCCAGGCCGTTGCCGCCCACGGCATCGCCGTAGCCTTCGCCGGTGCCGTCCGCACGGCCGCCGTTGCCGGCCGCCGACAGGGCAGCGCCGAAGCCCGCGCCGCCGGCATCGCCCGAGGTCGCATCGCCCGCCATGGCCGCCGCGGCGGAAAGCGCCGCACCGATCCCGGCACCGATGCCGCCGGCGCCGCCCGCGTCACCCGCACCGCCGTCGCCGCCGTCGCCGGAGGTGCCGCCATTGCCGCTGTCGCTGTTGACGCCCACGCCGACCAGGCCCAGGCCAAGCGCGCCGGTCGGACCGGCATCGGCCGAGCCGGTGCCGCCGCCCGAGCCACCGGCCCCGCCAGCACCACCCGGACCGCCGGCCCCGGCGCCAAGCGCGCCTGCCAGGCTGCCGGCCCCGGCGTCGCCGCCGCTTGCGTCACCGCTCAGCCCGGCACCGATGCCGGCGCCAAGGCCCGCCGCATCGCCGCCATTGGCCGAGCCGCCCTGGCCGGCGCCCAGGCCAAGCCCAAGGGCCCCGCCGCCGTCGCCGTCGCCGCCCCAGGCCGCGGCGTCGCCGCCGTTGCCGCCATCGGAATGGCTGCCCGAGGCCAGCGCCTTGCCGCCATCGGCATCCGCATCGCCCGAGCCGCCGTCGGCGCTGCCGCCGCTGCCGCCCCGGCCGCCTTCGCTGCCGGCATCGATGCCGCGCTCGGCCGTGGCCGTGCCGCCGTTGACGCTGCCGTTCTGGTTGAAGTCGGCATTGTTCGAGACATGGGCGTCGCTCAGGTCGTCCTGGTCGTTCATCGTCCCGGATTGCGGGATGATGATGCCCACGTCGGCACCGCCGCCGTTCAGGGCATTGTTCAGCACGTTCTCGATATTGATGTCGTCGGTGCCGATGCTGATGTTGCCGTCGCGGTTGACCAGGAAATCGCCCATGCTGCCATGCGCGTTGTTCAGGTCGATGTCGGCATAGTCATTGTCGGTCGGCTGCCATCCCTCCAGGTCGAGGCCCACGCTGACATTGGTCGAGACGTTGGTCTCGACATCGGTATTGTTATAGGCCGTGTTCACCGCCTTGTTGTAGGCGTCGTTCGTCGCATCGTTGCGCGCGTCGTTGTTGGCGTCGTTATGCGCATCGTTGCTGGCGTCGTTGTCGGCCTTGTTCTTGGCCGCATTGCCGGCAAGGTTGCCCGCCACGTTGCCCGCAGCGTTATAGGCAAGCGTCTCCGAGGCGCTGCTGTTCGCATTGGCATTGGAGTTCGCGTTGTCGTTCGCGTTGCTCTGGGTCTGGGATTGGCCCTGGTCCTGACCCTGGCCCTGATCCTGGCCTTGACCCTGGTCCTGGTCCTGATCCTGGCCCTGCTTGTTCAGCTGGCCCTGTCCCTGGCCCTGACCTTGACCCTGGCCCTGATCCTGGTCTTGATCCTGGTCCTGATCCTGGTTCTGGTTGTTGATCGGCCAGGCGAAGAGATTCATGTTGCGGCTGCCAACCATCGTCATTTCCTCCTCTAGAGGCGGGGAAGATGCGGCCAGATCCTTCACAAGCACGCCTGCCCGCCCGGTTTCGGTGGATGAAGGCAAGCCGGTTGCGGTCGCCGGGCAAATGCCCACCGTCACGACGGCACGACCGTCCCCGTCCTGCTGCTGATAAGGGGGATCCGCATACCACCCTGCGCGGCCCCCTGCGGCCGGCCCGGAGGAAACCCGGTTCGCCGACCTGAAGGAAGGCTACGCCCCGCCCACCGATTCGGCCTAGCTGCTCGAAAAGGCTAGAGGGGGGGCTGCCCGAATACCCGAAGAACCCCTATTGGGCCTATAGCCGACCGGCCCCGGACATCCCCCCCATCGCCCGAAAGGATTAATCCCTTTCGCCAGGGGCACCGGGCCCGGCCCCGGCCGACCTCGCCAAAAGGACAAGCGCCGAAGCGGGGCCTCTACCTTGGAGGGAGTGGCCCGGTCATATTACAACTAAGTTGTGGTGATTCTTGAACTTATCTTTCGCTCTTTCCTTTAAGGCCGGGCGAAAACTTGCTAGGCTGAACCGTCCGGTCGGCTTGGGAGGGCCGACCGGGACGGGGGAGTAAAACCATACGCAAGAAGGTAGGAATGACATGAACATGGCATCTTGCGATGGCGTATCCAGTGAAATTCGTACGCTGTCTGGCCGGCCTGCGCGTGGAACGGCAGAGGTTCTCTTTGTCGGAACGCAATGCAACTTTTCCCACAGCCTGATTTCAGTGACCAGTCAGGAGCTGGGTCATATCACCGTGGCGGCCGCACTGTCCTTCGACGACTTCCGCAGCCTGTCCGAACTGACCGGCGAAAGGCCGACGCTGCTGGTTCTGGACGAACCGACCATGCGCGGATTGACCGAGGAGGATCGCACCTATCTACTGGCCTTGAACGACGTGGCGCTGGCCATCGCCTTTTGCACCGGCGCCTTCGGCCGGGCCTGCTACGAGGATGCCGAGCTGCGGCGGCGCGCTGCCAGCATCCTGCCGCTGAACATCCGGCTCGACGTCTGGCTTTCCGTCATCAAGCTGGTGGCGCATGGCGGCAACTACATCTTTCCCGAGATCATGTCCTCGGCCGGCGTCGCGATGCCGGCCGCGGTCCCGGACGAGCTTGGCCTGACCCAGCGCCAGCAGGACGTGCTGCGCCTGGTCGCCGACGGCCAGTCCAACAAGCGCATCGCGCTGAGCCTGGGCCTGTCGGTCCATACGGTCAAGCTGCACCTGCGCAATGCCAGCCTGCGCCTGGGTGCCCACAACCGCACCGAGGCCGCCATGCGCTATCGCGCATTACGATCGTGACGGCGCCGCCGCCGACAGCCGGGGCCAGCGCGGTCGAACCCGACCTGGATGCCGTGTTGCTGCGGGTCGGGCGGCTGAACTATGCTTGGAGCAATACCGAAAGCCTGCTCATCCACATGCTCGCCGGGCTGACCGGGATGGACAAGAGCGCCGCGGTGGTGGTCTTTCTGTCGGTCACGTCGACGCGCGGCCGCATCGAGATGGTCGAGCGTCTTGCGAAGCTGCGCCTGCCCGCCGGGCAGGAGCAGCAGGAACTGCTGGAGCTGACGGCGCGCTTCGCCCGGCTGTCCGCCGTCCGCCACCGCTACAACCACAGCATCTGGTCCTTCCAGGAGGACGGCTCGGTCTCGACGATCCTGATGCGGATCGCCGACCGGCGCGACCGCATCCACATGGGCCGCAAGCAGACCCTGGGCAGCGACGAGATGCTGCGGCTGGACCAGGACCTGGAGATGCTGTCCCAGCTGAACCGCAACATCTGGCGCTTCCTGCGCCAATACGACTATCCGATCGACTGAGGGCACGCACGGGATGCGCGCGCGCCGCCGCCGCGTCAGGCGTCGATGAACTCGCGCACGAAGGGCGTCGCCGGGCGAGCGCGGATGTCCTGCGGGCGGCCGACCTGCTCGATCCGGCCCATGGACATCACCACCACCAGGTCGGCCAGTTCCATCGCCTCGTCCTGGTCGTGGGTGACGAAGACCGTGGTCAGGCCGGTGCTGTCGTGGATCTCGCGCAGGCCCTGGCGCAATTCCTTGCGCACGCGGGCATCCAGCGCGCCGAAGGGCTCGTCCAGCAGCAGCATGCGTGGCTCGATCGCCAGCGCGCGGGCCAGGGCGACGCGCTGGCGCTGGCCGCCCGACAGCTGGCTGGGAAAGCGCCCGCCGATCTGCGGCAGCTGGATCAGGTCCAGAAGCCGGGTCACGCGGCGCCCGATTTCGGCCCGGTTGGGGCGCGAGCGGCGCGGGCGGGCGCGCAGGCCATAGGCGATGTTTTCGAACACAGTCATGTGTCGAAACAGCGCATAGCTTTGGAAGACGAAGCCGGCGCGGCGCTCTTGCACCGTCAGCCCCGTCGCGTCCTGCCCGTCGAAAAGCACCCGGCCGGACGTCGGGAACTCCAGCCCGCCCAGGATGCGCAGAAGCGTGGTCTTGCCCGAGCCGGAGGGCCCCAGCAGCGCCACCAGCGCCCCCGAGGGGATGGCCAGGCTGACCGGGTGCAGCGCGGTGGTGGAACCGAAGCTCTTGGCGATTTCGTCGATCTCGATATGCATGGGACACCTCAATGGCGGCGCGTTGCGGCAAGCTGGTCGGCGTGGCGCCATTCCAGCACGGTCTTGAGCGCCAGCGTCAGCAGGCCCAGTGCCGCCAGCACCGCGGCCAGGCTGAAGGCGGCGACCGAAAGATATTCGTTGTAGAGCATCTCGATGGTGATCGGCATGGTCGCGGTCTGGCCGCGGATCTTGCCCGAGACCACCGCGACGGCGCCGAACTCGCCCATGGCGCGGGCATTGCACAGCAGCACGCCGTAAAGCAGCGCCCATTTGATGTTGGGCAGGGTCACGGTCAGGAAGGTGCGCCAGCCCGAGGCGCCCAGCGTCAGCGCCGCCTCTTCCTCGGCCCGGCCCTGCTCGATCATCACCGGGATCAGCTCGCGCGCGACGAAGGGGAAAGTGACGAAGATCGAGGCCAGCACGATCCCCGGCAGGGCGAAGATGATCGGGAAGCCGCTGGCGACCAGCCAGCCGCCGATCAGGCTGTTGGTGCCGAACAAGAGCACCAGCGCCAGCCCCGCCACCACCGGCGAGATGGAAAACGGCAGGTCGATCAGCGTGATCAGGAAGGCCTTGCCGCGAAAGTCGAACTTGGTGATCGTCCAGGCGGCGGCGATGCCGAAGACCGCGTTCACCGGCACCGAGATCGCCGCGACGATCAGCGTCAGCCGGATGGCCGAGGTCGCCTCGGGCCGGGTGAGCGAGGCAAGCGCCTGGCCCGCGCCGCGTGCAAGGGCCTCGGCAAAGACCACGGCCAGCGGCGCCACCACCAGGACGGCCAGCCCGCCCAGCGCCAGGGCGATCAGCAGGACGCGGACCGGCCGGCTTTCCTCGGCCACCGGACGCCATTTCGCGGGTTTTTCGCTGGCGGCAGCGTGCAGCGTGCTGTCAAACATGACCAATCCTCCGCCGGCTCCAGATCTGGATCAGGTTGATCGCCAGCAGCATGGCGAACGAGATCAGCAGCATGGCGATGCCGATGGCCGCCGCGCCGTCATAGTCGAACTCCTCGAGCTTGATGACGATCAAGAGCGGCGCGATCTCGGTCTTCATGGGCAGGTTGCCGGCGATGAAGATGACCGAGCCGTATTCGCCGACCGCGCGGGCCAGGGACAGCGCAAAGCCGGTCAGCGCCGCGGGCAGCAGCATGGGCAGGATCACCCGGCGCAGGGTATGGAACCGCCCCGCCCCCAGCGTGGCCGAGGCTTCCTCGACCTCCTGCTCGATCTCGGCGATCACCGGCTGCACGGTGCGGGTGACGAATGGCAGGCCGACGAAGATCAGCGCGATCAGGATGCCCCATTGCGTATAGGCGACCTTGCCGCCCAGATCCCGGACGATGCTGCCGAAGACGCCGTTCGGCGCGTAAAGCGCGGTCAGCGCGATGCCCGCCACCGCCGTCGGCAGGGCAAAGGGCAGGTCGACCAGCGCGTCGACCAGCCGCCGGCCCGGAAAGTCATAGCGCGCCAGCACCCAGGCCAGCAGCGTGCCGAAGACCAGGTTGACCAGGGCGGCCAGAAAGGCCAGGCGGAAGGACAGGTAAAGCGCCGCCCAGACCCGCGGCGTGTTGATCGTGGCCCAGACCGCCTCGGGGCCGTAGCTGATGTCGCGTGCCAGCAGCGCGCCGACCGGCAGGATGACGATCAGCGACAGCATGGCCAGGGTGATGCCCATGCCGAGGCCAAAGCCCGGCATGGGGGATTTCTGCAAGCGGAACGCCAGCGCCATCGGTCATTGCCCCGAATAGATCTGGTCGAAGGTGCCGCCGTCGCCGAAATGCTCGGGCTGGGCCTGTTTCCAGCCGCCGAAATCGGCGATGCTCACCAGATCGAGCTGCGGGAACCGCGCCACGTCCTCGGGATCGGCGGCGCTGTCGTCCCAGGCGCGATAGTAGTGCTTGTAGGCCAACGCCTGCCCCTCGGGCGAATAGAGAAAGGCCAGATAGGCATCGGCCAACGCCTTCTGCTCGTCATCGGCGATGTTCTTGTCCACGATGGCGACCGGCGGCTCGGCCAGGATCGAGACCGAGGGCACGACGATGTCGAACCTGTCCTCGCCCAGCTCGTTCAGCGCCAGGTAGGCCTCGTTCTCCCAGGCCAGCAGCACGTCGCCGATCTCGCGCTGGGTGAAGGTGGTGGTCGAGCCGCGCGCACCGCTGTCAAGCACCGGGACATGCTTGAACAGCTCGGTCACGAAGCCCTTGGGGTCCTGGCCGTTCTTCTGCGCCCAGGCCCAGGCGGCAAGATAGTTCCAGCGCGCCCCGCCGCTGGTCTTGGGGTTCGGGGTGATGACCTCGACGCCTTCCTTGACCAGGTCGCCCCAGTCCTGGATGCCCTTGGGATTGCCCTCGCGCACCAGGAAGACGATGGTCGAGGTATAGGGCGCGCTGTTGTGCGGCAGGCGCGACTGCCAGTCCTCGGGCAAGAGGCCCCGCGTCGCGATCTGGTCGATGTCCGAGGCCAGCGCCAGCGTCACCACCTGCGCCTTGAGCCCGTCGATCACCGAGCGCGCCTGCGCGCCCGAGCCGCCATGCGAGGTCTCGATGGTCGGCGCCGCATGCCCTTCGGCCTGCCATTTCGCGGCGAAGGCGGCGTTCACCTCGCGATAAAGCTCGCGCGTGGGGTCGTAGCTGACGTTCAGCAGGCTGTTGTCGGCATGGACCGGACCGGCCAGCCCCAGCCCGACCACGCTGGCCACGATCGCCGCGATGCGCCGCAATCCCGGTGCCGCCGGACCGGCACCCCTGCACCTGGACTCCTCCGCGCCGCGAGAGCGAATCGACCGGCCATCGGCCGTCGGATTATCGGTTGCGGGAACGATGCGGGTCATGATGCTTGTCCTCCTTGCTCTGCTTACGGGAGCTTCATGACCATAATTACGACAGAGTTTATCGTTTATTGCAAGATAAAGACGCGTTCCCCCATCGTTTTTATTATAAATAAATATCAATGCTTTACATTGTGTATGGAAAATTTCCCGCAATCGCCGTTCATGCGGCAGGGGCGCTGACGGGACAAGGCCGGCCCGTTCGGGGCCGGCCTTGCTAGCGGATCGGGCGAGTTCGCCCCCTTCTCAATCGTCGTCGTCATTGTCGTCGTCGCGATCCCGCCTCCGCCGCCGCCTCGGGCGATCATCGTCGTCGTCATCGCCCCATCCGCGATGGCGGAAGGCGCGGCGGTCGTCGTCGCCCTGCCACCAGCCGCGATAGGCCCAGCCGTCCGGGACGCGCAGAAACAGCCGCTCGACCCCATCCCGGTGGAAACGGCGGGGAAAGTCGTCGTCATCCGCCAGGGCCGCTGCCGGAAGGGTCGCCGCGAATGCGGCCGCCGTCAGAATCACGCGAAAATGTGCCATGCGCTTCATCCTTTGATCCGAAGGTTGCAGGGGGATTACGCGGCACGGCGCGATCCATTCCCGGCGGATGGCGATTTTTTCAGGCAAGGCGCCGCGGGAACCATCGCCCTCGGGTCGCGTTCCGCTTTCGACCAGCAAGGGAGAGAATAATGAAAGGCATCATCGCCTGGCTTCTGGGCGTTCCGATCTTCGTCATCATCCTGCTTTACCTGACCGGCATCTTCTAGCCGACAGCGCCCGGAGCCCCCTCCGGGCGCTTTCCCGTCTGGCCCGCGGCGGCTGGACGCCCGAGGGCCGCAGGGCTAAGCATGGGCGCCCGCCACGAAGAGGAGCCGCCCGGCATGACCGATACCCTGCTGATGCTTGCCGCCGGTTTCCTTGGCGGAATGCTGAACGCCGTCGCCGGGGGCGGCACCTTCATCACCTTCCCTGCGCTGGTCGCCAGCGGCGTGCCGGTGGTCTCGGCCAATGCCACCAGCACGGTCGCCGCCCTGCCCGGCTATCTGTCCGCCGCGCTGGGGTTCCGGCGCGAGATCGCGCAGATCGAACGCGCGCTGGTGCTGCGGCTGACCTTCTGGACGCTGGCCGGCGGCATCGTCGGCTCGTGCCTGCTGCTGGTCTCCTCGAACCAGGCCTTCGCGGTGCTGGTGCCCTTCCTGCTGCTGGCGGCGACCTCGGTCTTCATCTGGGGCGCGCAGGTGCGGGAATGGGCGGCGCAGCACCGCAACGCGGCCGCGCCCTTCGGCGCCGGGACCATGGTGCCGGTGGCGATCTATGGCGGCTATTTCAACGGCGGGCTGGGCATCGTGCTGCTGGCGCTGTTCGCGCTTTGGGGCATGACGCAGCTGAACCAGATGAACGGGCTGAAGAACTGGCTGTCCTTCGCGCTATCGGTGATCTCGCTGGCGATCTTCGCGGCGGGCGGGCAGGTCGCCTGGTGGCCCGCGGCGGTGATGAGCCTCGGCACCATCCTGGGCGGCTACCTGGGCGCGCCGGTGGCGCGGCGCATCCCGGTCCCGGCGCTACGGGCATTGATCGCGGCCATCGGCTTTGGCATGACGGCACTGTTCTTCTGGCGGCTCTTCTGACGCCAGCCCAACCCGAAAGGATTTTCCATGTCCGAGATCAAGCGCATCGAGACCGGCCCCCGCATGAGCCAGGCGGTCGTCCACAACGGCACCGTCTACCTGGCCGGCCAGGTCGGCAAGCCGGGCGAACCCGTGGCCGAGCAGACCCGCGAGGTGCTGGCCCAGATCGACCGGCTGCTGGCGGAATGCGGCTCGGACAAGACCCGCATCCTGTCGGCGCAGGTCTGGCTGGCCGACATGGGCGATTTCGCCGAGATGAACGCGGTGTGGGACGCCTGGGTCGCCCCCGGCCACGCGCCTGCCCGCGCCACCGGCGAATCGGCGCTGGCGACGCCCGACTACAAGGTCGAGATCATCGTGGTCGCGGCGCAGAACTGATCGCCGCCATCACCGACCGCGCGGCGCGCAGGCCCGGAGCCTCGCCGCCGCGCCCCAGCCGCTCCATGGTCAGCGCCATCGCCGCCAGTTGCTCGGCCCGCTCATCGCCGTTCTCGATCAGCCGGAACAGCGCCTGCGACATGGGGCCGGGCTGGCAGTTGCGGCCCAGGAATTCCGGCACGGCGCGGGTCTCGCTGACCAGGTTGACCAGCGTCACCGTATCGGTCCGCAGCAACAGCCCGATGACCAGCCGGCTCAGCGGCGCCACGTCATAGCCGATCACCATGGGCACGTCGTTCGCGGCCAGGTCCAGGCTGACCGTGCCCGAGGCCGCCAGCGCCAGGTCGGCGGCGGCAAAGGCGGCGCGCTTCTCCTCGGGGTTCTCGACCACGACTGGCGCTGTAGGCCAGCGCCGCGCCATGTCGCGCACCAGGACCGAGACGCCGCGCACGGTCGGGATCACCACGCGGATCTCCGGCACCCGGTCGCGCAGCCGGATCAGCGCCTCGTCGAAGCGCGGGCCAAGCCGGCCCACCTCGGTCCGGCGCGAGCCCGGCAGGCACAGGACCAGCGGCGCATCCGGCGCAATGCCGTTCGCGGCGCGAAAGGCCGCCGCCTCGGCCGCGCCCGCCACCGGCTCGGCGGCGATGGGATGGCCGACGAAATCGCAGCTCATGCCGGCCGCCCGCATCAGCGGCGGCTCGAAGGGCAGGATGGCCAGCACATGGTCGATCACCTCGGCCATCTTCCCGGCCCGCCCCGCCCGCCAGGCCCAGACCGAGGGCGCGACATAATGGATGGTGCGCAGGCCGGGGTGCAGCGCCCGCGCCTGGCGCGCGACGCGCAGGCAGAAATCGGGGCTGTCGATGGTGATCAGCGCATCGGGCCGGGCCGCGGCGACGGCGCGGGCGGTCTCGGCGATCCGCGCCTTGAGCGCGCGATATTTCGGCAGCACCTCCCAGATGCCCATCAGGCTCAGCTCTTCCATGGGAAAGCGGCTCTCCAGCCCCTGCGCCGCCATGGCAGGACCGCCGACGCCCAGGAATTCGGCGCCGGGATCAAGGCTCTTCAGCCCGGCCATCAGGGCACCGCCCAGGTTGTCGCCCGAAGGCTCGCCCGCGATCAGGAAGAATTTCATCGCGCCGCTCCGCTTGCCATGCCCCGACATGGGTATTTGAAGAACAGAGAAGCGACCTGGACTTCTTCGTTCTCCAAATACCCTCCCGCCGCTCTCGCGGCCCTGTCACTTGAGTATTTGCGAAACGGTGAAGCAAGCCTCTTTCACCGTGTCCCGAATACTCATGTCACCCGCGCGCCCAGAGAAACAGCCCCGCCGCCTGGGCGCGGCGCATTGCCTCGGTCCGGTCCAGCAGGATGACGCTGCCCGCCTCCCAGGCGATCCCGGCCAGCCCGGCCTCGGCGGCCTGGGTCACGGTCTCGGGGCCGATGGTCGGCAGGTCGATGCGCCGGTCCTGGCCGGGTTTCGGCGCCTTGTAGAGCACGCCGCCAGCCCCCTTGGGATCGGGTTTCAGCCCGGCATGCAGCCTTGCGAATTCCAGCATGGCCTGGGTGCCCGGCAGCGCCTCGACGGCAAGGCAGAGCCCCTGAGCCACCACCGCGCCCTGGCCGATGTCCAATGCGCCGAGCCCGGCGACGATCTCGGCGGCGCGGGCCGCGTCCTTCTGGTCGCGCGGGCCGGGCTCGCCCACCAGGACGCCTTCGCCGGGCACCAGGTCCGGCAGGATCTGGTCGACGGAACAGATGGATATTCCCGCTTCCTCGAAGACGTCGAGGACCGCGCGCAGCGCCGCGTCGTCGCCCGACTGCATCCCCATCAGGATGCGCGGCACGATGGTCAAGGTGCGGGGGTCGAAAAGCTCGGGCTCGATCTTGGGGCGGCGGATGGCGCCGGCGAAGACCGCCTGCGTCACGCCCTGGTCGGCCAGCTCGTCCAGGAAGGGCACCAGCCGTTCGAGGCGAAAGGGCTTCGCCTCGACCTCGGGCCTGAGGTTGTCCAGCGCATAGACCAGCGGTTGGTCCAGCGCCGCGGCGATGGCGGGGGCGAGGCTGCCCTCGCCGGCGATCAGGGCGATGCGGCTCATGGATGCGCTCTCACGGATGGGGGGCCAGGAAGCTGCGGTCCGAGGGGCCGAGGATGAAATCCAGCACCTCGCGCACCATCGGCCCGTTCTCGGCCTCGGCCAGGTGCCGGGCGGTGTCGCGGAAGCTGCCCCGGCCCAGCTGCGCCAACATGTCGCGCAGCGCGTGGATGTCCTCGCGCGAGGCGCCGCGGCGCTTCAGCCCCACCAGGTTCAGCCCGTCCAGATGGCCGCGCGGCCCCTGCACCAGGCCAAAGGGGATCACGTCCGCCGTCACCATCGTCACCGCGCCGATCATCGCGCCGCGGCCGATGCGCACCCATTGATGCACGCCCGACAGCCCGCCCACGATCACGTCGTCCTCCAGTACGCAATGGCCGGCGACCGAGGCGTTGTTGACCAGGATCACCCGGTCGCCGATCCGGCAATCATGCGCGACATGGCTGCCGGCCATGAAGAGCCCGTCGTCGCCGATGCGGGTCACGCCGCCGCCGCCCTCGGTGCCGGGGTTCATCGTCACATATTCGCGGATGCGGTTGCGGGCGCCGATTTCCAGCCGCGTGCGCTCGCCCCGGAACTTCAGATCCTGCGGCACCTCGCCCAGAGAGGCGAAGGGAAAGACGATGGTTTCGTCGCCGATCGCGGTCTCGCCCGCCACCACGACATGCGATTTCAGCACCACGCCCCGGCCGAGGCTGACCTCGGGGCCGAGGACGCAGAAGGGGCCGATCTCGCATCCCGCGCCGATCTTCGCGGCAGGGTCCACGACGGCCGAGGGATGGATGCGGGTCTCAGCCATTCTCGCCACGGTTCAGCATGGCCATGACCTCGGCCTCGGCGGCGAGTTGGCCGTTCACCAGGGCGCGGCCCTCGAACTTCCAGATCTTGCCGCCGCCGCGCAGGGTTTTCATGTGCAGTTCCAGCACGTCGCCCGGCACCACCTTCTGGCGGAAGCGGCATTTGTCGATGGACATGAAATAGGTGCCCATGCCCTTGTCGGCGAGGTCCAGCGTCACCCCGACCAGCACCGCGGCCGATTGCGCCATGGCCTCGATGATCAGCACGCCGGGCATCACCGGCTCCTGCGGGAAATGGCCTTCGAAATGCGGCTCGTTCGAGGTCACGTTCTTGACGCCGACGCAGCTTTCGCCCGGCACGATGTCGCGCACCCTGTCCACCAGCAGGAAGGGATAGCGATGCGGCAGGATGCGCTTGACCATCGCCAGATCGACTTCGGTCGGCGGGATATAGGCGGTCTGGTCATCGTTCGGGGCGGCGGCCATGCGGTCCTCTTGGAATGTTTTCATTTGCCTAGCAACGGCGCGCGATCTTGGCAAGTTTCGCGCGTCAGCCCCCTGCCGCCGCCTGGGCGCGCAGCCGGCCGCGGCCCTCGGCCAGCCAGCCGGCCAGCGCCAGCCCGGCGATCAGCGCAAGCCAGGCCCAGCCGGGCAGCAGCGGGCGATGGGTCATGCCGCTGACCGAGGCCGCATTGCGCGGGGTGATGGCGATCCACGCCCCGCCCACGCCCTGGCCATGCGCCGGCCGTCCCTCGCGCACCGTGCGCAGGCCGGGCATGCCGTCGGAAAGCGGCAGCACCGCGCCCTGCGTGGCCTGGGCCAAGGGGCCCAGCACGGCGCCCGAGGCGACGGTTTCCTCGAACTCCCGCGGCGCGGCGGGGCCGAGCGCCAGAACCCGGCTGATCTCGCCATCCGCCAGCCGGTAGAGCCCAGGCCCCGGCGCGGTCCAGCGCGCGGTGAAGCGGCCGGGGCCGGCCTCGGCCAGCGCCACCTCTTCGGTCCGGCCATCGGGGCGGGTGATCGTCACCGGGCCGGCGGTCGGGTTCATGGTGCGGCGGGTGATCGTCACCGTCAGCTCGCCGCCGACATCGGCCAGCAGCGCCTCTTCTTCCAATTCCGGCTCCTGCATCGACCAATGCGCGATGCGGCGCAGCAGTTCGAGCTGCGGCCCGCCGCCCTCGAAGCCGCGGCCCCAGAGCCAGACCTGGTCCGAGGTCAGCATCGCCACCCGCCCCTCGCCCACCCGGCTGAGCAGCAGCAGCGGCTCGTCCCGCGCCCCGCTCAGCACCACCTGGGTGCGCGGGTCGGGGATGACCTGGGACATGCGCAGCCAGCGGCCCCAATGGCTTTGCGAACCTTCGACCGGGGCGCCCTGCAGGCCGGCGGTCACCGGGTGCCGCTCGCCCTCGTCGGTCAGGCGCGGCAGGAACGGCTCGTCATAGACCCGGCCGGTCGGGCGCGCAGGCAGGATCGCGCCCAGCGGCGACAGGTTCAGGCTTTCGACCGAGGACATCTCGGGCCCGGCCGAGACCAGGATCGCGCCGCCCTCTTCGACATAGCGCCGGATGTTGTCGTAATATTGCGGCAGCAGGATGCCGCGCACCCGGTAGCGGTCGAAGATGATCAGGTCGAAATCCCGGATCCGCTCCATGAACAGCTCCTGGGTCGGAAAGGCGATCAGCGACATCTCCTCGACGGGGACCGCGTCCATCTTGTCCGGCGGCCGCAGGATGGTGAAGTGGATCAGGTCCACGTTCGCATCCGATTTCAGCAGGTTGCGCCAGGTCCGTTCCCCCGCGTGCGGGGCGCCCGAGACCAGCAGCACCCGCAGCCGGTCGCGCACGCCCTGGATCTGCACGGCGGCCGCATTGTTGCGGTCGGTCAGTTCCGGCACCGCCGCCTCGGGCGGGTCGAATGCGATCGAGACCACGTTCTGCCCGGCATGTTCCGGCACCACCGGCAGGTCCAGCGTCACCCCCGGCGGCAGGTCGAGGCTGCGCATCTCTTCTCCGTCCAGCAGGATGCGCAGCCGGGCGGGGGTCTGCGCCACCTCGACGGGAACGGCGCCCTGGTCCTCGACGCGCAGGCGGATGGTGACGGGCTTGCCGATCAGCCCGTAGGCCGGCGCTTCCTCGATCACCAGCCGGCGATCCCAGTCCTGGGCCTGCCCGGTCAGCAGCACATGCACCGGCGCCGGGGCCGAGGCCGGGACCATCGGCGCATCATGGGCCAGCCCGTCGGTGACGGCGATCACCCCGGCCAGCCGGGCCTGCGGCTCGGCCGCCAGCGCACGGGTCAGCGCGGTGCCGGCCTGGGTGCCGTCCGGGTCGTCGCCCACGGTCACGCGGCGGATTTCCGTATCGGGCAGGGCGGAAAGCTGGCGGGTCAGTTCCTCGACGGCGGCATCGGTCTGTTCGGCCCGGCCCGGCAGCGACTGGCTGGCGCTGCGGTCGTCGAGCAGGATCACGATGTCCGACAACTTGTGGCGGATGCCCGATTCCAGCGCCGGCCCGGCCAGCGCCGCCGCCGCCGCCAGCCCGGCGATGCCGCGCCAGGCCCAGCCACGCAGGCCGCGCCACAACGACCACAGCGCCACCAGCAGCGCCAGCGCCGCAAGCCCGCCGACCAAGGGCCAGGGCAGCAGCGGATCGAAGGCAAGGCCACTCATTGCACGACCTCCTCCTGCCGCAGCCGCTCCAGCAGGGCGGGCACATGCACCTGGTCGGATTTGTAGTTCCCGGTCAGCACATACATGATCAGGTTGACGCCGAAGCGATAGGCCATCTCGCGCTGCCGCTCGCCCTCGAAGCCCGAGCCGATGCTGAACATGGGCAGGCCGTTCTCATCCATCGCCCAGGCCTCGGCCCAGGCATTGCCGCCGATGATGACCGGCGAGACGCCGTCGTTGAGATTGCGGAAGGGCACGCCCTCGGCCGCCTGGGCATCGGCGGGGGGCGCCTCGGCCCAGACCTCGCGGCCCTGGTAGCGGCCGGGAAAATCCCTGAGCAGGTAGAAGCTGCGGGTGATGACGTGATCGGCGGGGATCGGCGCCAGCGGCGGGATGTCCAGCGGCGCCGCCAGCCCCTGAAGCGCGGCGCCGCCGTCCGGCCCGCCCAGCCCGGCGATGTCGCCGTCGCGGGTGTCGAAGAGGATCATCCCGCCCGAGCGCAGGAAATGGTTCAGCCGGACATAGGCCTGGGGCGAGGGCGGGGCCTGCGCCTCGGTCACCGGCCAGTAAAGGAAGGTCAGCAGCGACAGGTCGTCCCGTTCGGGGTCGATGCCGATGGGCGTGCCCGGCTCGACCGTGGTGCGGGCGGTCAGGACATGGGACAGGCCGCGCAGCCCCGCTTCCGAAGCGGCATCGACCTCGGCATCGCCGGTGATCACATAGGCCAGCGCCACCTCGTCGGCGGCGCGCATCAGATGGGGGTCGGGCGGGGCCGCGGGATCGTCCTGCGCCCAAAGCGCGCCGGCCCAGATCAGCGCGGCCAGGGTCAGAAGCCACCTCATGCCGTCGCCCCCTGCCTGCCGCGCGCCAGCCAGGCGCTGCCAAGCGCATCCAGCGCGAAAAGGACCGCCGCCAGCGCGACCAGCCAGCCGCGCAGGTCGAGGCCCGGCGCCTCGGCCGCGCGCTCGATGCGGGCGCCGGGCCAGTCGGCGGGCGACATCGGCCCGCCCGCGTTCAGCGCCGCCACCCGCTCGCCGCCGCGATAAAGCCCGGCCGGGGCGCCCGGCGCCGGGCCGCGCGCGAAATCGGCCGCGGCGACCGGCGTGGCATCCTGCGGCTCGGTCGTGCGGCCGAAGCCGTCCAGCACCAGTTCGGGCAGCCAAAAGGGCTGTTCGGCGCGATCCGCCTCGGGCGCCGCGCTGCCGACCCGCGCGCTGCGCACCAGCCGGTCCAGCATCTCGACGAACAGGCCCGAGATCGCCAGGTTCGACCATTCCGCATTGGCCGTGGTGTGGAACAGCACCAGCTGCCCCTGCCCCAGCGCCGCCCGCGTCACCAGGGGCGTGCCGTCGGAAAGCTGGGCGATGGTGCGGTCGCCCAGGTCGGGCGCGGGCTCGGCCAGAAGCTGGGCGCGCACGGTGGCGTCCTGGGGCACCGAAAGCCCGGCAAAGGGCCCGTCGGCGGCAAAGGGCGCGACGCTGCGCGGCTCGCCCCAGGCCAGGGCGCCGCCGATGTCGCGCCCGCCGGCGCGCAGCCGCACGGGCAGCAGCGGCTCTTCGGCCAGCCGTTCCGAGGCGGCCATGCGCGGCCCGGCAAAACGGATCAGCAGCCCGCCGCCCTCGACCCATTCGCGCAGGCCCGGCTCTTCGGCCAGGCCGAACTGGTCGGCCAGCACGATCACGTCGGGCGAGGCTTGCAGCACGTCGCCCAGCCCCCCCTCGATCAGGTCGGTGGTCGGCGCCAGGGCCCGGCGCAGGTAGTGCAGCGGCGAGAGCAGCCGCTGGCCCTCGCCGGCGCGGTCGTCGCCGGCCAGCGCGACCTTGCGCCGGCGCAGGGAATCGTCGGCCAGCAGCACCGCCCCGGCCGAGCCATGGCCCTCGACCTCGAAGCGGGTGATGCGGTTGCGCAATTCCGAGGGCAGGTCGATGGGCACCAGCCAGCTGGTCACGCCCGCATCCGCCGAAGCCCCGCCGCCCTCGCCGGGGCGCAGCCGCGCCAGCTCGCGCGGCGTGCCCTGCGGGTCGAGGCCGATGGCCAGCACATCGGCAGCGGCCGCCCCGGTCGAGCGCAGCCGCAGCGCCGGCTGGTCGCCCGCCACCAGTTCCAGCGACTGCCGCGGGCCGTCGGGCGGCACCACGGTCACGCTGCCGCGCCCGGCAAGCGCCGCCAGCCATTCCCCCCGGCCGGGATGGTCCAGCCCGTCGCTGAGCCACAGCACCGACAGGCCCGCGGGCGCCTCGGCCAGCGCCGCCTGCGGGTCGGGGGGATAGCGCGTCTCCCATGCCGCGGGACGCAGGGCGCGCAGCTGCGCCGCAAGCTCGGGCGCGGGCAGGAAGGGCAGCGCGCCCGTCGCGGTGCCGTCGGCGACCAGCAGCGCCGCCGGCTGCCCCGCCGCCGCCGCGCGGTCCAGCGCGCGCAGGGCGCGGGCCTGGCGCTGCGGCCAGTCTGGCGCCGCCGCCCAGCCGGCATCCATCACCACCAGCAAGGGCCCCTGCCCGGCCTGATCCGGCGAGGGCTTCCACACCGGGCCGGCAAAGCCCAGGATCAGGGCCGCGATCGCCAGCACCCGCAGCAGAAGCAGCCACCAGGGCGTGTGCCGCGCCACCGGATGCGGATCCTTGAGCCCCAGCAGCAGCCGCGTGCCGGGAAAGCGCACCAGCTTCGGCGAAGGCGGCATGGCGCGCAGGATCAGCCACAGCACCGGCAGCGCCGCCAGCGCCGCCAGGATCCAGGGCGTCAGGAAGCCGATGGGACCGATCAGCAGCATCAGCCCTCCAGCACCGACCAGAGCCACAGCAGCGCCTGCGACGGCGCCGCCCCGGTGTCATGCGTGCCGAAATGCCAGCCCGCCATGCGCGCGGCGCCCGTCAGTTGCGCCCGGCGCTCGGCCAGCCGCGCCAGATAGGCCGCGCGCAGCCCGGCCGCGTCGCGCGTGTCGTGGCGCAAGGCCCCCGAGGCTGAGCGGAACAGCACCGCCCCCCGCCAGGGAAAGCCCTCTTCGTCCGGGTCCAGCACCTGCATCAGCGCGCCCTGCACGCCCAGGCCGGCGGCACGGGCCAGATAGTCCAGCACCGGCTGCGGATCGCCCAGGAAATCGTCGAACAGGATGACGCGCTGGCCGGGACGCAGGGCCTCGGCCGGGGGGGCGTCCTCGTCGCCCGGCAGGGGCGCGCGCGCGACCAGCGCCTCGGCCATGCGCTCGGCCTGCAGGCGGCCGGGGCGCGGCGGCTGGCCGGCCAGCGCCACCCGCTCGCCACCCGCCAGCAGCGCCATGGCCAGCGCCAGCGCCAGCAGGTCGGCGCGGTCGCGCTTGCTGGGCCGCTCGGCGCTGCCGGTGTAATCCATGCCCGCCGCGGCCGAGACCCAGATCGCCGCCGATTGCGCCACCTGCGCCTCGCGGTCGCGCACGAACTGCGCATCCGACCGGGCCGAGCGGCGCCAGTCGATGCTGCGCGCCGTATCGCCCGCCGTGGCCGGGCGGTATTGCCAGAAATCCTCGCCCATGCCGGCGCGGCGCTGGCCATGCGCGCCGGGCACCAGCGCCGCCGCCAGCCGCTCGGCCGACAGCATCAGCGCAGGCAAGGCGGCCGAGGCAGCCTCGGCGCCGGCGCGCAGCTGATCGGCCTGGGGTTTCACGCCGCCGCCCGCATCCGGTCGCCGAGCAGGCGCGCGATCACGCCCTCGATGGTCTCGCCGCGGGCGCGGGCGGCAAAGCTCAGCGCCATGCGGTGGCGCAGGACCGGGGCGGCCATGGCCTCGACATCGTCGAGCGTCGGCGCAAAGCGGCCGTTCAGCGCCGCCCGCGCCCGCGTGACCAGCGTCAGCGCCTGCGCCGCGCGCGGCCCCGGCCCCCAGACCAGCGTGTCGGCGATCCAGCCCGGCGCCTCGGGCGCGCCGGGACGCGCCGCGCGCACCAGGTCCAGGATCGCGTCCAGCACCGTCTCTCCCACCGGCATGCGCCGGATCAGCGCCTGCGCCGCGACCAGCCCCTCGGCGTCGAAGACGGCATGGGCCCGGCCCTGCTCGACCCCGGTCGTCGCCAGCAGGATGGCGCGCTCCGTGTCGCGGTCGGGATAGTCCACGTCGATCTGCAACAGGAAACGGTCGAGCTGCGCCTCGGGCAGCGGATAGGTGCCCTCCTGCTCGATCGGGTTCTGGGTGGCCAGCACGTGGAAGGGCCGGCCCAGCGGGCGATGCTCGCCGCCGATGGTGACCTCGCCCTCCTGCATGGCCTGCAGCAGCGCCGATTGCGTGCGCGGGCTGGCGCGGTTGATCTCGTCGGCCATCAGCAGCCGGGTGAAGACCGGCCCCTCGATGAAGCGGAAGGCGCGGGTGCCGTCGGGCCGGATGTCCAGCACCTCGGAGCCCAGGATGTCGGCCGGCATCAGGTCGGGGGTGAACTGGATGCGCGCCGAGTCGAGCCCCAGCACGGTGGCCAGCGTATCGACCAGCATGGTCTTGCCCAGCCCCGGCTGGCCGACCAGCAGGGCATGGCCGCCCGACAGGATCGCCGCCAGAACCTGCTCGACCACGGCATGCTGGCCGACGAAGCGATGCTCGACGCTGGCGCGGGCCTGGGCCAGGCGGTCGGTCAGCGTCAGGACTTCGGAAACCAGTTTCTCATTCTCGGCCATGACAATGCCCCGTTTCTGTTCTAGGACAACATAAAGGCAGGTGTGACGGGGTCCACAGGGAATGGAGGAAAAGACTGACAATGCCGTGAGCGATGCGGCCGGAATCGCCGCCGCGGCCAGCCGCGCCTCGAAAAAGGGGCCGCCGCCGGTGCATCTGTGGAACCCGCCCTTCTGCGGCGACCTGGACATGGAGATCCGCGCCGACGGCAGCTGGTTCTACAACGGCACGCCCATCGGCCGGCCGGAAATGGTGCGGCTTTTCGCCTCGATCCTGAAGCGCGAGGGGGATGGCTATTTCCTCGTCACCCCGGTCGAAAAGGTCGGCATCCGCGTGGTCGACGCGCCCTTCATCGCCGTCGATGCCGAAATCGGCGAAGACATCGTCTTCACCACCAATGTGGGCGACCGGGTCAGCGCCGGCCCCGAGCATGCGATAGAAATGCGCGGGACGCCGGAGGAGCCGCGGCCCTATGTCCATATCCGCCGCGGTCTTTGGGCACTGATCGACCGCAAGACATTCTACCGACTGGCCGATGCGGCTATGCCCGGCGAAAACGGGCGTATGGAATTGCACTCGGGAGGGACGGTCTTTCCCCTGGAGCCCTGACCATGGCGCGATTCGCCGCCAACCTGACCTATCTGTTCACCGAAATGCCCATGCTGCAGCGCTTCGCCGCCGCAAAGCGCGCGGGCTTTCGCGGGGTGGAAATCCTGTTTCCCTATGACCTCGCGGTCAAGGAACTGGCCCAGGCCGCGCAGGCGGCGGGGGTGGAGTTCGTGCTGATGAACACGCCGCCGCCGAACTGGGCCGGCGGCCCGCGCGGCTTTGCCGCCGAGCCGGGCAACGAATCGCGCTTTCGCGGCGATTTCGACCGTGCCCTGCGCTTTGGCCGGGCGCTGGGGGTCAAGCACCTGCATGTGATGGCCGGCAAGGCCCAGGGCGGGCTGGCGCGGCGCACCTTCGTCGAGAACCTGAAATGGGCCTGCGCCCGCGACGCCCGCGCCAGCCTGACCATCGAGCCGATGAACCGCAACGACATGCCGGGCTATTTCCTCGACAGTTTCGAACTGGCGGCCGAGATCCTGGACGAGGTCGGGGCCCCGAACCTGGGCCTGCAATTCGACGTCTATCATGCGCAGATGATCCATCGCGATGCGCTGACCGTCTGGCAGCGCCATGCCCGCCGGGTGCGGCACATCCAGATCTCGGACTGGCCCAGCCGGCACGAGCCGCGGCAGGGCGACATCGACTTCGCCGAACTGTTCCGCGCCATCGACGCCTCGGGCTATGGCGGCTGGGTGAGCGCCGAATACACCCCCCGCACCTCGACCGAGGCCGGGCTGCGCTGGCTGCGCCTGGCCTGACCGAGCGGCGGCGCGCGTCTGCCTGCGGTTTTCGGCCGTGTGCGCGCCGCACGGACCGCGTCCCCTCGGCTTGGACGGCAGGCGTTCGGCGGATTGGAGGCTTGCAGCCCTCGGCACCGGCCAAGCCACCCTGGACCTCGACCGAGGCCAAGCTGCGCTGGCTGCGCCTCGCCAGACCGGGCGGCGGGGCGCCCCTGCCTGCGGTTTTCGACCGCGTACCACCCACACGGACCGCGTCCCCTCGGCCTGGACGGCAGGCGTTCGGCGGATCGCGGGCTTGCAGCCCTCGGCACGGGCCAAGCCACCCGGCACCGCGACCGAGGCCAAGCTACACTGGCTGCGCCTGGCCCGATCGGGCGGCGGAGCGCCTCTGCCCGCGGTTTTCGACCGCGTGCGACCCGCCCGGACTGCGCCCCCTTGGTCTGGACGGCAGGCGTTCGGCGGATCGCGGGCTTGCAGCCCTCGGCACGGGCCAATCCACCCGGCACCGCGACTGAGGCCAAGCTGCGCTGGCTGCGCCTCGCCTGACCGGGCGGCGGGGCGCCTCTGCCTGCGGCTTTCGGCCGCGTGCGCCGCACGGACCGCGTCCCCTCGACCCGGACGATGCGTCGGCGGATCGCGGGCTTGCAGCCCTGGGGCACGGCCAAACCGCCCGGCACCGCGACAGAAGCCGGGCTTGCCGCGGCGGGGCGCTGTCCTTTGCGTTCCCCTCATGAGATTTGTCAGCCTGCTGGCGACTGTTCCTTGCGATCCCATGGCGGGGCTTGTCGGCCTTCGGATGAATGTCCTTTGCCACCCCCGGCAAGGCTTGCCGGCCTGCGAACAAATGGCCTCCGCGATCCCATGGTGGGATTTTCCGGTCGGCGGGCGAATATCCTTTGCGATCCCCTCGCAAGGTTTGCCAGCCCTCGAACCAAAGGCAGGTTCGGCGGAACCGATCCGCAGCACGCCGCCTCCGAACCGGAGTCGCAGCCCTGCGGCGAGCCGAGGTTTCGGCGCCAGGACCATGAGGGCGGCCCGTGGCAGGGAAAGAACGCCGCCGCAAAGCGCGTGGTGTTCGTCGGCGAATGCCGTGATCTTTGCGCTTCGCCGGCGCAGGATGCCACGGAAGGTCGGGGATAGCCGTTGCAATGCAACCGATCGACCCGCCGAGGGATCGAAGCCCTCGTTCTCCGGCAATGGCGCAGGCGCGGACCGGCGTGCCGCGCCGTTCGAATCCCGCCGTCCAGCCGCTTGTCGCGCCTGTCCCGGCCGCCGTTATCGAGGCTCAGCGGCTAGGCATCCCCCGGCCGCCGCCTTGCCATCGTTTCGGCCATCGCCGCGTGCCCGCTGGCCCTCAGCCCTGCGATGGCGCCCTGGTAATCGCGCGCCTCGCGGTTCTGGCTCAGCTTGGACTTTGCCAGCGTCCGGCGGATCTCGATGCGAAAGGCGACGATGCCGGCCAGCATCTGCTGCATGTAATCGGCCGGCGCATCGGCCATGCGCCAGGCATCGGCGCCGTTCAGCCGCCGCTCGTGGCTGCGGGTCAGCAGGCCGACCGCCGCGCGCTTGGCCCGCTCGTCATGCTGGAAGGCGATGCCGCCATGGACATGGACCACTTGGTAGTTCCAGGTCGGGACGTGGCGATGGTGCTCGGGCTTGGTCGGGTAGAAATTGGGCGAGACATAACCGTCCTCGCCGCGAAAGATCGCCAGCACCTCCTGGCCCTCGGCGATCAGCCGGTGCATGTCGTTGGCCAGCACCACATGGCCGATCAGCGTGCCGTCGGGGCCGGCCAGCAGCGGGACGTGGTTGGCGACCAGCCCCTCGGGGGTCTGCGCCACGATGCAGGCCAGGGGCGCCGCCTCGATGAGCGCGGCGATCTCCTGCGGGTCGATCTCGTGGAAATGCGGCGGGATATACATGGGCGATTCCGATGCTGGGACCGCCCGAGTTTGTCCGCTGGGCGCGCGGATGACAACGCCATCCGCCCACCGCAGTCGATGAACTAACAGGCTGCTGAAAAAGTCCTTGCGACAGGACAGCGCGGGCGGGGAGCCGGGAAATCCGCCTCAAATTTGCCGAAAACACCCCATTTTCGGGCCGATATTAGCTGGATCCAGAACGATTTCCGCTTCGCCGCCCTCTCAAAATCCTTTTTCAGCAGCCTGCTAATAGGCCGCGCTGCCGGTGCCGGCGGGAAGCGCGCCATAGGGAAGCCAGACGGTCTTGGTCCGGCTGGCGGCGCGCAGGAACTCGCGGCCCTGCGCCTGCGGATCGCTCCAGTCGCGCGGCGCCGGGGTCCAGACCGGGATCAGGGTCTCGGCCGCGGCGCGCTGCACCTCGGCCAGCCCCTCGCCCTGGCCGGCATGCCAGATCGCCGAGACGCCGTCATGGCCGGCCAGCGCCCGCGCCAGTTCGTCACGCGGGCCGGTGACGATATTGACCACGCCGCCCGGCACGTCCGAACAGGCCAGCACCTGCGCCAGCGTCAGCGCCGCCATCGGCCGGTCCTGCGACGGGATCGCCACCACCGCATTGCCCATGGCGATGGCCGGCAGCACCAGCGCCATGAAGCCCGCCAGCGGCGCGGCCGTGGGCGCGACCAGCCCCATGACGCCATGCGGCTCGGGCTGGACGTGGCACAGGTGGCCGGGCTTGGCCGAAACCGTGGCGCCGTCGTATTTGTCGGCGAAACCGGCATAGAAGAAGCAGCGGCGGATCGCCGCATCGACTTCGGCCGGGCTGGCGTAGCCGGCGAACTCGGCGCGGCGCTGCGCCAGGTTCTCGGCCAGGAAATACAGCACCTGCGCGCGGCCGTGGCCGCCCAGGCCCTGCCATTTCGTCAAGGCCCCCTGCGCCGCTTCGACCGCGTTGCGGATGTCCTTGCGGTTGCCCAGGGGCACCAGTTCGTCCTGCGCCGCATAGCTGGCGCCGCCGTCCGGGCGCTTCTGCGCGCCGCCGATGTAAAGCTTGACCGTGCGGTCGATCTCGGGCGCCTCGGCCGGGGCGATTTCCGACGGCGCCGGGTCGCGCTGCGCGGCGACCGGGGCGGCCAGATAGTCCAGCATCCCCTCGCGCCCGCCCTCGCGGCCATAGCCCGAATCGCGCAGGCCGCCAAAGGGCGCGGCGGCGTCGAAGAGGTTGGCGCAATTCACCCAGACCACGCCCGCCTTGATCCGCGCCGCCATGTCGGTGGCCACAGTCGCGCTTTCCGACCAGACCGAGGCCGCCAGCCCATAGCGGGTATTGTTGGCCAGGTCCGCCGCCTCGTCCGGGGTACGGAAGGTCGAGAACGTGGCGATGGGGCCGAAGATCTCCTCGACCATGCCGGGATTGGCGGGGGCGATGTTTCGCAGATAGCCCGGCGCGATGAAGCAGCCCGGCGCCGCGGCGCCGCCGACCAGTTCCGCCCCGGCGGCGGTCGCGCGGTCCAGGATGCGCAGGATGCGGTCCTTTTGCACCGGATCGACGATGGCGCCGACATCGGTGGACTTGTCGAGCGGCGCGCCCAGCCGCAGCTTGCCCATCCGCGCCCGCAACAGCGCCTCGAACCGCGCGGCGACCGATTCGGCGACCAGGATGCGCGAGCCGGCGCAGCAGACCTCGCCCTGGTTGAACCAGACCCCTTCGACCACGCCCTCGACCGCGGCGTCCAGGTCGGCGTCCTCCATGACCACGAAAGGCGACTTGCCGCCCAGTTCCAGCGTCAGCCGCTTGCCCGAGCCGGCGGTGGCACGGGCGATGCCGCGCCCGACCTCGGTCGAGCCGGTGAAGGCGATCTTGTCCACCGGGGCCTGAACCAGCGCCGCGCCGGTCTCGCCATCGCCGGTGACGATGTTCACCACCCCGGCGGGCAGGCCGACATGGGCGCAGATCTCGGCGAATGCCAGCGCGGTCAGCGGCGTGTATTCGGCAGGCTTCAGCACCACGCAATTGCCGGCGGCCAGGGCCGGCGCCACCTTCCAGGCCAGCATCAGCAGCGGAAAGTTCCAGGGGATGATCTGGCCGCAGACGCCCAAGGCGGCATGGCCGGGAAACTCGGTCTCGGCCAGTTCGGCCCAGCCGGCATGGTGGTAGAAATGCCGCACCACCAGCGGCACGTCGATGTCGCGGCTTTCGCGGATCGGCTTGCCGTTGTCCAGGCTCTCCAGCACCGCAAGGAAACGCTCGCGCTTCTGGATGGTGCGGGCGATGGCATAGAGAAAGCGCGCCCGGTCGTGCCCCGGCATGGCGCCCCAGCTGCGCTGCGCCCGGCGGGCGGCGCGCACCGCCTTTTGCACATCGCGGGCGGTGCCCTGCGTGACCTGCGCCAGTTCCTCGCCACTCGAGGGATCGCGGCTGGCGAAGGTCTCGCCCGGCCTGGTGAAACGCCCGGCGATGAAATGGCCGAAGCTGCCGCGTTCGCGCAGCCAGTCGCGGACGGCCGAGGCGTCCTCGGGCGCGGGACCGTATTCCATGCTTTCCATGATCTCGCTTACCTTCGGCATCATCACCCCGCGGCCAGACGATGGGCGGCTGCATAGCGCCCGGTGACGTGATGGGAAACCTGCCGCTCGATGTCGGAGAGCAGCGAGCTGGCACCGATGCGGAAAAGGCTCGGGTCCAGCCAGTCGCGGCCCAGCTCCTCGGCCATCAGCACCTGCCAGTTCAGCGCGTCCTTGGCCGTCTTCAGCCCGCCCGCCGGCTTGAAGCCGACGGCGAAGCCGGTCCGGTCGCGATAGTCGCGGATCGCCCGCAGCATGACCAGCGACACCGGCAGCGTGGCGTTCACCGGCTCCTTCCCGGTCGAGGTCTTGATGAAATCGGCGCCGGCCTGCATGGCGACATGGCTGGCCCTGGCGACATTGGTCAGGGTCTTCAGCTCGCCCGTCGCCAGGATCGCCTTCATCCGGGCCGCGCCGCAAGCCTCGCGCATCTCGCAGATCTCGTCGTAAAGCGCCGCCCATTCGCCGCGCAGCACCAGCGCGCGGGAAATCACGATGTCGATCTCGTCCGCGCCCTGGTCCAGCGCATAGCGGATCTCGGCCAGCCGCAGGTCGAGCGGCATCAGCCCGGCAGGAAAGCCGGTCGCGACCGAGGCGACGGGGATCGCGCTGCCCCGCAGCGCCCGTTTCGCCGCCGCCACCATGGTCGGATAGACGCAGACCGCGCCGGTGGTCAGGTGATCGACCCCCAGCGCCGCCAACTGGCCGGCATCGACCGGCTGGCGCGCCTTGGCGCAAAGCCGCGCCACGCGATCGGGCGTATCGTCGCCCGCCAGCGTGGTCAGGTCGATGCAGCGCACCGCGTTCAGAAGCCAGGCCGCCTGCCATTCCTTTTTCAGGCTGCGGCGCGCGGTCAGGCTCGCGGCGCGGCGCTCGGCCGCCGGGGTGTTGACCTGGATGTTCTCGAACCAGTCGAGGCGAAAATCGGTGCCGGGGTTCTTGCGCTCCATCGCTCAGCGCCCCCGCAGCCCGTCCCACCAGCGCCGCATCCGCCCGCGCGCCCGGTCGCGCGCCGCGTCGGCGCGGGCGTCGAGCCGGTCCCATGCCTCGTCCGCCGAACGCACGGCCGGATCGATGGTGCGCTCGCGGAACTGGTTCCACATCCGCCAAAGCAGGAACAGCAGCGCCCCCAGGATCAGCAGGATGATCTGTGCCGCCCAGTTGAAGGGCTTCACCTCGGGCCCCGCCACCGGCTTGATCGAGATGGCGTTGGGATAGACCGAGAGCCAGGCGATGCGCCAGCCGTATGAGGTCACGCTGACCCATTCCGGGCTCGCCGCGGTCGAGCGCAGGTCGGTCGCCTGCGCATGCAGGTTCGAGCTGTCGTATTTGAAATAGGGCGGCCAGATCCAGCCGGTATCCTCGTTGCGATAGACATGGGGCTTGCCGTTCGGGCGCACCGTGTCGATGAAGCGCACGTCGCGCTGGCCTTGGGCGTTCTGCACCGTGCCGGTATCGGGCGAGGCATAGAAGAACGCATTGGCGCCGATGTCGGTCAGCCGGTTGTAGGTGTTGGTGATGCGGACCGTCTGCTTCGAGGGCAGCGTGTAGTCCAGAAACAGAAAGACCACGATCCCGAAGATCACCCCAAGGACGGTCAGGAACCAGCGCATCGGCGCCCCCTCAATAGTAGTTCACGATCACGATGATCACGATGATCGCGACCACCGGCAGGACCAGCACCAGCAGGGCAAGCCGCCCCCGCAGGGTCTTGCTGAAGCCCACCATCGAACGCCGCACGAACTCGGCGCGTTCCGGGGACGGGCCCGCGCGCTCGGGATGGCGGCGATCCCATTCCTTTTCAAGCTCCTCGCGCCGCAGGCTGCGGACATAGGTTCCGATGAGCAGGTAAAAGACCAGCTCGACGAGCAGGACCATGCCGATCAGGCGAAGAAAGGCGATCATCGGGCAGACCCTGGTTGCGAAAAGCCAGCCCCATGGAAGGCCGGCGCGCCGCGACTGTCAATGACCCCATTGCCGCGCCGCCGCGCCCGGCCTAGCCTTGCGCCATGGACGCCCTTGCCCTCGAGATCGAAAACCGCCGCGACGACCTGGTCCGCCTGACCCAGGATCTGATCCGCATCCCGACGCTGAACCCGCCGGGCCGCAACTATCGCGAGATCTGCGAATACCTGCAGGCGCGGCTGGCGCCGCAGGGCTGGGCCTGCGAACTGGTCCGCGCCCATGGCGCGCCCGGCGACAGCGAGGCCTTTCCGCGCTGGAACCTGGTCGCCCGCCACCGCGGCCGCCCGCCCGGCGAATGCGTGCATTTCAACAGCCATCACGACGTGGTCGAGGTCGGCCACGGCTGGAGCCGCAATCCCTTCGCCGCGGAACTGGACGGCGGCCGCATCTACGGCCGCGGCGCCTGCGACATGAAGGGGGGCTTGGCCTCCAGCATCATCGCCGCGGAGGCTTTCGTGGCGCTCTACCCCGACCATCCCGGCCAGATCGAGATCAGCGCCACCGCGGACGAGGAATCGGGCGGCTTCGGCGGCGTGGCCTACCTGGCAGAACAGGGCGCCTTCGCCCATGTCGGCCATGTCATCATCCCCGAGCCGCTGCACAAGGACCGCATCTGCCTGGGCCATCGCGGCGTCTGGTGGGCCGAGATCGAGACGCGTGGCCGCATCGCCCACGGCTCGATGCCCTTCCTGGGCGACAGCGCCATCCGCCACATGGGCGCGGTGCTGGAGGAAATGGAGCGCACGCTGTTCCCGCTGCTGATGACCAAGCGCACCGAGATGCCGGTGATCCCCGAAGGGGCGCGGAACTCGACGCTGAACATCAACTCGATCCATGGCGGCGAGCCGGATCTCGGCCCGGATTTCACCGGCCTGCCCGCGCCCTGCGTCGCCGACCGCTGCCGCATCACCATCGACCGCCGCTTCCTGATCGAAGAGGAACTGTCCGAGGTCAAGCGCGAGGTCACGGCGCTGCTGGAAAAGGTCAGGGCGGCGCGCCCCGGTTTCACCTACGAGATCCGCGACCTCTTCGAGGTGGTCCCCAGCATGACCGACCGCGAGGCGCCGGTGGTGCGCTCGACCGCCGCCGCCATCCGGCGGGTGCTGGGCCGCGAGGCGGGCTATGTCGTCAGCCCCGGCACCTACGACCAGAAGCATATCGACCGCATCGGCAAGCTGCAGAATTGCATCGCCTACGGGCCGGGCGTGCTGGACCTGGCGCATCAGCCCGACGAATGGGTGGGCGTGCAGGACATGCAGGATTCCGCCCGCGTCATGGCGCTGGTGCTGGACGACATCCTGCGCGGCGCTTAGGGGATTCCCCCGACGGGCCGCCTGTGGCATGATCCGGCCAAAAGAACGAGCAGCCCAACGAGCAGCCCCATGGCCCAAGCATGACCCAGCGCCTGTCGATCAGCGCCATCATTTTCTTCGTCGTGATGATCCTCCTGGGCGTCTATTTCGCCTATGCGGCGGTGCAGGGCCCCTCGGGCATCCTGCGCCGGGTGCAGCTGCAGGCCGAGACGCAGGAACTGGTCCAGCAGCGCGACAAGCTGCAGGCCGAGGTGGACCGGATGCGCAACCTGGCGCGGCGGCTGTCGGACGAATACCTCGACATCGACCTGCTGGACGAACGCGCCCGCGACGTGCTGGGCCTGGTGCGCGCCGACGAGATCATCATCCGCTGACGGGCCTCCGGTTTCTCCGTTGTCCAAATACCCCTGCGGCCGCGCCGCCGGCGCGACCGGCGACGGCTGGGGCAAGCGGCTTTCCGCATCTGCCCTCTGGACGGATGCACAACGCCGGTTTACTTCCCCCGAAAGCTTCGCCTAGAATTAGTTTAACGCTGAACTATCCCCGCCCCGAGGAGGAGGCCCATGGTCAGAAAGCCCGCAGCCAAGCAAAGCACGCCCAACGTGTCCAAGGATGAGCTGCTCAAATACTACCGCGACATGCTGCTGATCCGGCGATTCGA
Organism: Paracoccus versutus; assembly: GCF_029909795.1. Lineage (NCBI taxonomy): Bacteria > Pseudomonadati > Pseudomonadota > Alphaproteobacteria > Rhodobacterales > Paracoccaceae > Paracoccus > Paracoccus versutus. The sequence continues at coordinate 788,575 of NZ_CP038196.1, read as the reverse complement.
GGAAAAGGCCGGCCAGCTTTACGGCATGGGCCTGATCGGCGGCTTCTGCCACCTCTACATCGGCCAGGAAGCCGTCGTCGTCGGCCTCGAGGCCGCGGCGAAGGAAGGCGACAAGCGCATCACCTCCTACCGCGACCACGGCCACATGCTGGCCTGCGGCATGGAAGCCCGCGGCGTGATGGCCGAGCTGACCGGCCGCATCGGCGGCTATTCCAAGGGCAAGGGCGGCTCGATGCACATGTTCAGCCGCGAAAAGCATTTCTACGGCGGCCATGGCATCGTCGCGGCGCAGGTGCCGCTGGGCGCGGGCCTGGCCTTCGCCGACAAGTATCTGGGCAACGACAACGTCACCTTCGTCTATTTCGGCGACGGCGCCTCGAACCAGGGCCAGGTCTACGAGACCTACAACATGGCCGAGCTGTGGAGCCTGCCCGTCGTCTTCGTCATCGAGAACAACCAATATGCCATGGGCACCTCGATGAAGCGCTCGACCAAGTCGACCACGCTCTACGGCCGCGGCGAAGCCTTCGGCATCAAGGGCGAACAGGTGGACGGCATGGACGTGCTGGCGGTCCGGGCCGCGGGCGAAAAGGCGGTGGCGCATTGCCGCGCCGGCAAGGGGCCCTACATCCTGGAAGTCATGACCTATCGCTATCGCGGCCATTCGATGTCCGACCCGGCGAAATACCGCACCCGCGAGGAAGTGCAGAAGATGCGCGACGAACGCGACGCCATCGAACATGTGCGCGAACTGCTGCTGCAAGGCCAGCATGCCTCCGAGGACGACCTCAAGGCCATCGACAAGGAGATCAAGGACATCGTGAACGATTCCGCCGAGTTCGCCAAGGAAAGCCCCGAGCCGCCGCTGGAGGAGCTCTGGACCGACATCTACGCCCAGGACGTGCCGCAGGGCGGCGCGGAACAGAACGCCTGAGGGGAGGGAACCATGGCAACCGAAATCCTGATGCCCGCCCTGTCGCCGACCATGGAGGAAGGCACGCTGGCCAAATGGCTGGTCAAGGAAGGCGATAGCGTGAAATCCGGCGACATCATCGCCGAGATCGAGACCGACAAGGCCACGATGGAATTCGAGGCGGTCGACGAAGGCATCCTCGGCAAGCTGCTGATCGCCGAGGGCACCCAGGGGGTCAAGGTGAACACCCCCATCGCCGTCCTGGTCGAGGAAGGCGAATCCGTCGATGCCGCCCCCGCACCCAAGGCCGAGCCCGCACCCGCCGAGGCCAGGGCCGAGGCTCCGGCCACTCCCGCGCAGGCCGCGGCCCCCGCGCCGGCCCCGGTCGCGGACCAGTCGCCCGACTGGCCGGAAGGCACGCCGATGAAGACCATGACCGTGCGCGAAGCCCTGCGCGAGGCCATGGAAGAGGAAATGTCCGGCGACGAGACCGTCTTCCTGATGGGCGAGGAAGTCGGCGAATACCAGGGCGCCTACAAGATCAGCCAGGGCCTGCTGGACAAGTTCGGGCCCCGCCGCGTGGTCGATACGCCGATCTCGGAAATCGGCTTCGCCGGCATCGGCACCGGCGCGGCGCTGGCCGGGCTGCGTCCCATCGTCGAGTTCATGACCTTCAACTTCGCCATGCAGGCGATCGACCATATCATCAACTCGGCCGCCAAGACGCTTTACATGTCCGGCGGCCAGATGGGCTGCCCGATCGTCTTCCGCGGCCCGAACGGCGCCGCCGCCCGCGTGGCGGCCCAGCACAGCCAGGACTATGCCGCCTGGTATGCGCAGATCCCCGGCCTCAAGGTGGTGATGCCCTATTCGGCCGCCGACGCCAAGGGCCTGCTCAAGACCGCGATCCGCGACCCGAACCCGGTGATCTTCCTGGAAAACGAGATCCTCTACGGCCGCAGCTTCGAGGTGCCGGACCTGCAGGATTTCACCATCCCCTTCGGCAAGGCCAAGATCGTGCGCCCCGGCCGCGACGTGACCCTGGTCAGCTTCGGCATCGGCATGGTCCATGCGCTGGAGGCGGCCGAAAAGCTGGCCGCCGACGGCATCGAGGCCGAGGTGATCGACCTGCGCACCCTGCGCCCGCTCGACTACGGCACGGTAATCGAATCGGTCAAGCGCACCAACCGCTGCGTGACGGTGGAAGAGGGCTTCCCGGTCGCCTCGATCGGCAACCACCTCTCGGCCCATATCATGGAAAACGCCTTCGACTGGCTCGACGCGCCGGTGATCAACTGCACCGGCAAGGACGTGCCCATGCCCTATGCCGCGAACCTTGAGAAACACGCGCTGATCACCGCCGCCGAGGTCGTCGAGGCGGTGAAAAAAGTCACCTATCGCTAAGGGGAGGGCAGAAGATGCCGACTGAAATCCTGATGCCCGCCCTGTCGCCGACCATGGAGGAAGGCACGCTGGCCAAATGGCTGGTGAAAGAGGGCGACGAGGTCAAATCCGGCGACATCATCGCCGAGATCGAAACCGACAAGGCCACGATGGAGTTCGAGGCCGTCGACGAGGGCCGGATGGGCAAGATCCTGGTGGCCGAGGGCACGGCGGGGGTCAAGGTGAACACCCCCATCGCCGTGCTGCTGGAAGAGGGCGAATCCGCCGATGACATCGCCGCCGCCCCGGCGCCCAAGGCGGAAGCCCAGCCCGAGACGGCGAAAGCCGAAGCCGCCCCGGCAGCGACGGCCACCGCCGCCCCTGCCCCGGCCGCGCCGAAATCGGCCGAAGGCGGGCGCATCTTCGCCTCGCCGCTCGCCCGGCGCATCGCGGCGGAAAAGGGCATCGACCTTGCCGGCGTGACGGGTTCCGGCCCGCATGGCCGCATCGTCAAGGCGGATGTCGAGGGCGCGAAGCCCGGCGCGGCCAAGCCGGCCGCCGCCGAGGCGCCGAAAGCCGCCCCGGCACCCGCCGCGGCCGCAGCCCCGGCCGGCCCCTCGGCCGAAACCATCCTCAAGATCTACGCCGACCGCGAGACCGAGGAAGTGGCGCTCGACGGCATGCGCCGCACCATCGCCGCGCGGCTTTCCGAGGCCAAGCAGACCATCCCGCATTTCTACCTGCGCCGGTCCGCCAAGCTCGACGAGCTGATGAAATTCCGCGCCATGCTGAACAAGCAGCTGGACTCGCGGGGCGTGAAACTGTCGGTCAACGACTTCATCATCAAGGCCTGCGCCCTGGCGCTGCAAGAGGTGCCGGATGCCAATGCCGTCTGGGCCGGCGACCGCATCCTCAAGCTGAAGCCGTCCGACGTGGCCGTCGCCGTCGCGGTCGAGGGCGGGCTCTTCACCCCGGTCCTCAAGGACGCGCAGCAAAAGACGCTCTCGGCGCTCTCGGCCGAGATGAAGGACCTGGCCAACCGCGCCAAGACCAAGAAGCTCGCGCCCCACGAATACCAGGGCGGCAGCTTCGCCATCTCGAACCTCGGCATGTTCGGGATCGAGAATTTCGACGCGGTGATCAACCCGCCGCATGGCGCGATCCTCGCCGTCGGCGCCGGCATCCAGACCCCGGTGGTCGAGAATGGCGAGGTGGTGATCCGCAACGTCATGTCGATGACGCTTTCGGTCGACCACCGGGTGATCGACGGCGCGCTCGGCGCCCAGCTGCTGGAAGCCATCGTCGGGCACCTGGAAAACCCGATGGGCATGCTGGCCTGAACCCGGCTGCCAGGAACGAAGGAAAGGGGGCCCTCGCCGGCCCCCTTTTTCTTTCGTGTCCAAATATCCCGCGGGGGTCCGGGGGCGCGAAGCCCCCGGTCCGGCCTCACTCCCCGGCCGCCTCGGGTGCCGCGTTCAGCCCGATCCGCCGCCGCAGCCAGCCGCCGATGCGCACCTGCCCGCCATGCACGACGGAAAACAGCGAGGGCACGAACAGCAGCGACAGCAGCGTCGACAGCAGCAAGCCCCCGATCACCGCGATGGCCATGGGCGCGCTGAACTCCGCCCCCTCGCCGGTGCCGATGGCCGAGGGCACCATGCCCGCCGTCATGGCGATGGTGGTCATCACGATGGGCCGGGCGCGCTTGTGGACCGCGTCCAGGATCGCCTCGCGCTTCTCGACCCCGCGGTCTATGGCGCTGACCGCGAATTCCACCAGCATGATGGCGTTCTTGGTCACGATCCCCATCAGCATCAGGAAGCCGATCACCACCGCCATGCTGATGGAATTGCCGGTCAGGAACAGCGCCAGGATCGCGCCGCCGATGGCCAGGGGCAGCGACATCAGGATCGAGACCGGGGTGACGAAATTATGAAACAGCAGCACCAGCACGACATAGGTCAGCACCACGCCCGAAACCATCGCCACGGTGAAGGCCTGGAACACCTCGCCCATGATCTCGGCATCGCCCGAGGGCTGGATCTCGGTCCCGGCCGGCAGCTCGACCTGCTGCTGCAAGGCCGTGACCTGCGCGTTCACCGGCCCCAGCAGCGCGCCGCCCGCCAGGTTCGCCGATACCGTGGTGCGATAGCGCCGGTCGTAGCGGCCGATCTCGGTCGCCCCGGCCGAGATCGAGACATCCGCCACCACCTCCAGCGGCACCTGCCCGGCCGAGCTGGGCACCCGCAGGTTGCGCACCGTCATCAGGTCGCGCCGCGCCTCCTGGTCCAGCCGCACCATGATCGGGATCTGCTTGTCGCCGGTGTTGAACTTGGCAAGGTTCGATTCCGTGTCGCCCAACGTCGCCACCCGCAGCGTCGTCGCCAGCGCGCTGGCGGTCACGCCCAGCTGGGCCGCGACCTCGGGGCGGGGATGGACCTGGATCTCGGGCCGCTGCAGGCTGGCCGAGGATGTCACCCCCTCCAGCACCGGCAGGGTCTTCATCGCCGCCATCAGCCGTTCGGCCGCCTGGGCCGCGCCCGCCTCGCTGTCGCCCAGGACCGAGATCGACAGGTCGGCATTGCCCTCTTCGTTCTGGAAATTGATCCGCAGGTCGGGGATCTGCGACAGGTCGCGCTTCAATTCGTCCTCGATCACGAAGCTCGACCGCTCGCGCTCTTCCTTGGGGCCGTAATTGACCATCAGCTTGGCCTTGGCCACGTCGTCCTCGCCGCCGTTGACGAAGACCGAGCGCACTTCGGGCACCGCCTCGATGCGCTGCGAGATCATCCGCGCCGCGGCTTCGGTTTCCGACACCGTGGCGCCGGGCGGCAGCTCGATGCTGATCTGGCTGCGGCCGACATCCGAGGCCGGGATGAACTCGGTCGGCAGCAGCGTGGCGGAATAGATCGAACCGGCGAAGACCCCCAGCCCCATCAGCAGCGTCAGCCCGCGATGGCGCAGCGTCCAGGCCAGCACCGCCATCAGCCCGCGCAGCACCGGCCCGTCGCGTTCCTCGGCCAGGCGGGTGTTGTCGCGCAGGAAATAGGCGGCCAGCATCGGCGTGATCAGCCGCGCCACCAGAAGCGAGAACAGCACCGAGACCGCGACGGTCAGCCCGAACTGCTTGAAATACTGCCCCGGAATCCCGCCCATGAAGCTGACCGGGGCAAAGACCGCGACGATCGAGAAGCTGATGGCGATGACGGTCAGGCCGATCTCGTTCGCGGCCTCCATGCTGGCCTCATAGGCGGGAACGCCCATGTTGATGTGCCGCACGATGTTCTCGATCTCGACGATGGCGTCGTCGACCAGGATGCCGGTGACCAGGGTGATCGCCAAAAGGCTGATGCCGTTCAGCGTGAAGCCCAGCCAATGCATGACGAAGAAGGTCGGGATGATCGACAAGGGCAGCGCCACCGCGGCGATCAGCGTCGCGCGCCAGTTGCGCAGGAACAGGAACACCACCACCACCGCCAGCGCCGCGCCCTCGTAGAGCGTCTCCATGGTCGAGTGATAGCTGCCCGAGGTATAGGTGGTCGCATCGTCGATCAGGGTGATCCGGGTGCCGGGGTTGCGCGCCTCGATCTCGGCGATGCGGGCCTTGGTGCCGTCGCCCGCCTCCAGGTCGGATTCGCCCGAGGCGCGAAAGACGCCGAAGGCCACGACGGGCTGGCCGTCGAGCAGGGCGAACTTGCGTTCCTCGCTGGCGCCGTCGGTGACGCTGCCCAGCTGGTCGAGCCGCACCGTGCGCCCGCCCCCCTCGCCCGAGCCGATCAGGATCGGCGTCGCCGCCAGCCGGGCCACGTCGCCCGCCGATCCCAGCGCGCGAATGGAATATTCCGTGCCGGCCAGGTCGCCGCGCCCGCCGCCCATGTCGATGTTCTTGGCGCGCAGCTGCTCCGAGATCTCGGCCGCCGTCAGCCCGAAGGCCATGATGCGGTCCGGGTCCAGGTCCACGTTGATCTGCCGGTCGGCGCCGCCGATGCGGGTGATGCTGGCCACGCCCGGCACCGTGGACAGGTCGCGCGACACCACGTCGTCGACGAAATCCGACAGTTCCTCGATGCTCATGCCGGGATTGCTGACGGCATAGGTCAGGATCGCCATGCCGCTGACATCGACGCGATGGACCAGCGGCTCGACGATGGATTCGGGCAGGTCGGCGCGGACATTGGCCACCGCGTCCTTGACGTCGTTCACGGCGCGGTCGGTGTCGGTCTCCAGCTCGAACTCGACATAGATCCGCGCCGAACTGTCGGTCGCGGCCGAGGTGATATGCCGCACCCCGGTGATCGAGGCGATGGAATCCTCGATCGGCTGGATCACCTGCCGGGTCAGCTCGCTGGGCGCCGCGCCCGGCTGGTTGACCACCACGCTGACCAGCGGCAGGTCGATGTTCGGCATGGCCGTCACCGCCAGCCGGCTGAAGCTGTAGAACCCCATCATCACCAGCACGAGGAAGATCGCGATAGGCGGCACCGGATGGCGTATGGACCAGGCCGAGAAGTTCATGGCGCCGCCCGTACCTGGTCGCCGCTGCGGAAGAAGGCGCCGGCGCGGGCCACCACCGTCTCGCCCGATGCGACGCCCTCCAGGATCTCGCGCCGGCCCTGCCAGATCAGCCCGCTGCGGACCTCGCGCGTCTCGATCCGGCCGTCCTTGACCACCTGCACCCGCTCGCCCGAGGCATCGGCCAGCACGGCCGATGCGGGCACCGTCACCGCCTGCCGCCGGTCGGTGATGATCCAGCCGCTGGCGAACAGCCCGGTGCGCAGCCGCGGATCGGGGTCCAGCGCGATGCGCGCCGGCCCCAGCCGCGTCACCGGATCGACCGCCGCCGGCGCCAGCCGCAGCTTGCCCTCGACGCGGCCAAGGCCCGCGACCTCGATCTCGGCGGCATCGCCGGGCTTGAGCTGGCTCAGCGCGGTCTCGATCACATCCGCCTCAAGCTCGACCTCGCCGCCGGCGATCAGGGTGAACAGCGGCTCGCCGCCGCCGCCCGGAATGGCGCCTAGCCGGGCGGTCCGCGCCACCACCAGCCCAGCAACCGGGGCGGTGATGCGGGCATGGTCCAGGTTCAGCCGCGCGATGCGCCGCGCCGCATCCGCCTGCGCCACGGCCGCCCGCGCCACGCCCAGCCCGTCCGAGGCCGAGGCCGCCGCCGCGCGCGCCGAAGCCTCGGTGGCGACGGCCTGGTCCAGCACCGCCTGGCTGGCATTGCCGCTTTGCCGCAGGCTGCGGGTGCGCTCCAGCGCCGAGACCGCCTGGGTCAGGCTGGCCTGGGTGCTGGCGATCTGGCTTTCGGCCTGGCTGACACCGGCCTCGGCGCGCTGATATTCGGCCTCGGCCTGCGCCAGCTGCGCCGACAGCACATCCTCGGACAGCCGCGCCAGCACCTGCCCCGCCTCGACACGGTCGCCGACCTCGGCCTCGATGCTGGTGATCTCGTGCCCCGAGACGAGGGCATGGACCTGCACCTCCTGCCGGGCGACCAGCGAGCCCGAGACCGGCACCCGCGCCTCGATCCAGTCCTGCTGGGCCGTGGCCAGCGTGACCACGGGCAATTCGGACTGCTCGACCGCGCCCGCCGTCTCGGCCATGACCGGGCCGACCGGTCCCAGGGACAGGGCAAGCGCCAGCATCGCGATCCCGGTGATCCGGCAGGTTGCCGTCATCGTCCCCTCCAAACCAATCTGCGGCGCAACATAATGGCGCCGGCCATCGGCAACAATGCCGGCCGGGTTTCAGAACGAAACGCTGACGCCGGGTAGGTTCAACTCGCCGATCAGGTCGCGCAGTTCCTGCCGGGCGGCGATGTTGGACATGCTGAGCTGTTCCGTGCCGATGTCCTTGAGATCTAGCAGCGTCAATCCGCGCGGAAACAGCTCGCGGAAGATCACCCGCTCGGAAAAGCCCGGCGCCACGCGAAAGCCGATGCGCCTGGACAGGGTGGCGAGCGCGCCGCCGACCTTGCGCTTGTTGTGCATGGCCTGCGTGCCCAGCCGGTTGCGCAGCACCAGCCAGTCGATCGGCCCGGCCCCCGCCTCGCCGCGCAGCTGGCGAGCGGACCAGACCATCTCGGCATAGATCGAGGGGCCGAGGATCCTGCCCTCGGGCGACATCCGCGCCAGAAGGTCGAAATCGACGAAACTGTCGTTCATCGGCGTGATCAGCGTATCGGCCAGCGTATGCGCCATCTGGCTGAGCCGCGTGTGCGAACCGGGGCAGTCAAGCAGGATGAAGTCGCATTCCGCCTCGAGCGCGGCCACCGCCTGCGACAAAGGGTCCGGGCCGCCCTGGATCTCGGGCTCAAGGCGCCCGAGCAGGGGGGTGGGCAGGTCCAGCCCCTCGCGTTGGGCGAAGGCGGCACGATTCTCCAGGTAGCGGCCGAAGCTGCGCTGGCGCACGTCCAGGTCCAGCGCGCCGACCCGGTGGCCCATGCGGGCCAGCGCGGTCGCCACATGCATCGAGGTCGTGGACTTGCCCGAACCGCCCTTTTCGTTCCCGACCACGATGATATGCGCCACGAATCCCCCTGCGATGCCGGCCCGCGTCGCGCCGGACAATAGGCCGCGCTCGGCACGATGAAAAGCGCCGAGACCGGCCGAATCGCGGCCCGGCGCGCGCTTTTCGCTGCGGGACAGCCCTGCCCCGCCGGCCGTTCAACCATCTGTTCCAGCTTCATTCTTTCATCACGACAAAGCCGGTCGATATTTATCTTGCAAAAGACGATCAGCTATGTCGTTATATAGCCATGCCGGGATCTCCGGCCGGGTCAGTCAAGGGAAGGAGCCAAAGATGACCATGCTGAACCATCTGTCGGCTTTTGCCGATCGCGCGCTGCAGGCCGCCATGCCTGTCTCGCCTCGCTATGCCGTCAGCCTGATCGACCGGCGCACGGGCAAGCCGCATCGCATTTCCGACATTCCGCTGCGGCTGATCACCTGCGACCCCTTCGAGACCGCGCGCGACCTGATGCGCGACCGTGATCCGGCGCGCTGGGACACCGCCATCCATCGCCTCGACCGGAAAGGAGCGATCCAATGATCCACGCCGTTTTCTCCAAGCCGAACCGCGGCTATGCCACCATCGCGCTGTCGCCCTATCAAAGCGCGCAAGGCCCGGTGCTGCGCGAATATCGCGACGGCCGCGTGGTGATCGACACCGGCCGGGGCGAATTGACCGGCCTGGCGCTGAACCGCACGCCCAGCATGCCCGCCTGGATGCCGATCTTCGGCCTGGCCTATTGAGCCGCCGATCCGGCGCGGCCTGCCTGGCCCGACCGCGTCCCCTCCCCTGGGCCGCCCACCGCCCACGAACGAAAAACGCCGCCCCTTTCGGGGCGGCGTTTGCAAGTCCGGTCGGCAGCGGGATCAGAAGCCCAGGCCGGCGTATTTGTTCTTGAACTTCGACACGCGGCCGCCGGTGTCCATCAGCTTGGCCGAGCCGCCGGTCCAGGCCGGGTGCGAGTTCGGGTCGATGTCCAGCGACATGGTGTCGCCTTCCTTGCCCCAGGTCGAGCGCACCTGATAGGTGGTGCCGTCGGTCATCTTGACCTCGATCAGGTGGTAGTCGGGATGGATGTCTGCTTTCATGGCGCGTCTCCTCAGGCCTTGGCTTCGGCTTTGGGCTTGTAGTTGCTGACCTCGGCGATGCGGGCGGACTTGCCGCGGCGATCGCGCAGGTAATACAGCTTGGCGCGGCGGACGCGGCCACGGCGCACGACGGTGATCGAGTCGATGTTGGTCGAGTAGAGCGGGAAGACGCGCTCGACACCCTCGCCGAACGAGATCTTGCGCACGGTGAACGAGGCGCCGATGCCGCCGCCCTTGCGCGAGATGACCACGCCTTCGTACATCTGCACGCGCGTGCGGGTGCCCTCGGTCACCTTGTAGCCGACGCGAACGGTGTCGCCGGCCTTGAAATCGGGGATGTCCTTGCCGAGCGCGGCGATCTGCTCGGCTTCCAGTTGGGCGATCAGGTTCATCGCTTTGGTTCCTTCGGTTGCTCGCGGTAGTCCCGCGATTGGTCTGATGCGCCCGAGAGCTGTCGGTCCTTTGCCGGGTCCACATGAGCCTGCTCATATGCCCGCCACAGGTCGGGGCGGCGTTCCTTGGTCAGCCTTTCGGCCATGTCGTGACGCCAATTGGCAATAGCCGCGTGATTGCCGGACAAAAGCACGTCCGGGATCGCGCGGCCTTCCCAAAGGGCGGGCTTCGTGTACTGCGGATGTTCCAGCAGGCCGCCATGGTCCGGGGAAAAGGATTCCTCGGCCAGAGAGTCCTGATTCCCCAGCACGCGCGGTATAAGGCGAACCGTCGCGTCGATCAAGACCTGAGCCGCCAGTTCCCCGCCGGTCAGGACATAGTCGCCGATGCTGATCTCTTCGACGCCATGGGCGTCCAGCACGCGCTGGTCCACGCCCTCGAACCGGCCGCAGATCAGGGTCATGCCGGGGCCCTGCGCCAGTTCGCGGGCGCGGGCCTGGGTAAAGGGCCTGCCGCGCGGCGACAGATAGATCACCGGCAGGTCGGCCCCCGCCTCGCGCAGCGCCGCATCCATCACGTCGGCGCGGATCACCATGCCGGCGCCGCCGCCGGCGGGCGTGTCGTCCACGTTGCGGTGCTTGCCGATGCCAAAGGGGCGCAGGTCGATGCTGCGCAGGTTCCACAGCCCCTCGGTCAGCGCCCTGCCGGTCAGGGAAAGCCCCAGAACCCCTGGAAAAGCCTCGGGGAAAAGCGTGACGACCTGGGCGGTCCAGGCGCCCCTGACCTGCGGCTCGGCCATCAGGTCGCGCGGCTGCAGGCTGGCGCGGATCGACAGCCGGCCGTGGGATTTCATCGCCCCGCCGGTCATTCCTGCTCGTCCGGCGGGTCGGCGACGATGCGGCCCGCGGCCAGGTCCACCGTGGGCACGAAGGCACGGGTGAAGGGCAGAAGCAGCACCTGCCGCCGGCCGGGTCCGTGGATCTCCAGGATGTCGCCCGCGCCGTGGTCGTAGATCGCGCGGACCTTGCCGATCAGCGCCCCGCCGGTGTCATGGACCGACAGGCCGATCAGGTCGGCATGATAGAATTCGTCGTCCGGCAGGGCCGGAAGCTTGTCGCGGTCGGCCCAGAGCGTCACGCCCTTCAGCGCCTCGGCCTGTTCGCGCGTCTCGACGCCCGACAGCCGGGCGCCAAGCCCGCCCGTCACCGGCCGCGTCAGGCGGACGGTGAACGAGCGGCTGCCGTCTTCGGTATAAAGCGGGGCATATGCGGCAATATCGTTCGGTTGCGAGGTAAAGCTCTTCAGCCTCACCTCGCCCCGGACGCCAAAGGCGCCCGCGATCGCACCGACGCAGACCCGCTCGGTCATTATTCCGAAGCGGCTTCTTCGGCCGGGGCGTTGGCGGCGGCTTCACGCGCGGCGCGCTTTTCGGCGCGTTCCTTGGCGGCCTTGCCGGGCTCGCCCTTCTTCAGGTTCTTGCGCTCGGTCTTTTCCTTGACGCCGGCGGCTTCCAGGAAGCGGGCGACGCGGTCGGTCGGCTGCGCACCCTGCGAGAGCCAGTATTGCACGCGCTCGAGGTTCATCTTGATGCGCTCTTCCGAATCCTTCGGCAAGAGCGGGTTGTAGGTGCCCAGCTTCTCGAGGAAGCGGCCGTCGCGCGGCATGCGCGAATCGGACGCGACGATGGCGTAATGGGGGCGTTTCTTCGAGCCACCACGGGCCAGGCGGATTTTCATTGCCATTGCGTTTTCTCCTTTGGAATGGCGGGGTCGGCGGGGGGAAACCCCGCCTCAGGGGAGGAGTTTCTCGTGATGCCGGATCACTTCGGCGATCACGAAGTTCAGGAATTTGCGCGCGAATTCCGGGTCCAGGTCGGCCTCGCGCGCGAGGCGTTCCAGCCGCTCGATCTGTCTCGCCTCGCGGACGGGATCGGACGGAGGAAGATCGTGTTCGGCCTTCAGGCGGCCGACGGATTGGGTGTGCTTGAACCGCTCGGCCAGCGTATAGACCAGGATCGCGTCCAGCCGGTCGATGCTGGCACGATGCTCCTTGAGCAGGGTCGCGGCGCGGGCGGTCGGATCACTCATTCAGATCTCCAGGGATTGAAATGCGCAGCACCGCATCTACACGGGACGCGCCATTCATGCCGCGGCTCCGGCGGGATGGCGAAAGACATGCGGCGGGGCGCGGTCATCCCCGAAATGCGGCGCCTTGGCCTTGGGATCGCGCAGGGCGCCCAGCCGCCGGGCAAGCGAGATCGAGCGCGCATTGGCCTGGTCGATATAGCTGACCGGCCGCGACCAGCCGAGCGTGCGGATGGCAAAATCGCGCGCCGCCAGGGCCGCTTCCTGCGCATAGCCCCGGCCCTCCAGCCCGGCGGACCACAGCGTCCAGCCGATCTCATGCTCGGGCCAGCCGTCGGGAAACCACGGCCCGACCGCCCCCAGCGCCCGGTCCGATCCACGCTCGGTCAGCACGAACATGCCATAGCCGCGCAGCACCCAATGGCCGATGAAATGGCCAAAGGCGCGCCAGGACTGGCCGGGCTGCACCATCGGCCCGCCGACGAAGCCGGCGCGGTCGCTTTCGAAGAAGTCGCGCCATGCCGGCCAGTCGCCGGCCTGCGGGGCGCGCAGGACCAGCCGCTCGGTCGTCAGCACGGGCGTGTCGGCAAGCCGGATCATGCGTTCACTTCTTCCCGAACAGGCCGGAAAGCCCGCCCGGCAGGCCCATGCCGCCCAACTGGCCGCCCAGCCCCTTGGGGTCTTGCAGCATCCGCGTGGCCTCGGCCATCTTCTCGGGATCGACATTGGCCATGTCGGGCAGCCCGCCGCCCTTGCCGGTCATGGCGCGCATGGCCTGCTTGAGCATGCCGCCCTTGCCCATCTTGCCCAGCTTCTTCATCGTGTCGGCCATCTGCTTCTGCATCTTCAGAAGCTTGTTGAGTTCCGACACTTCCATGCCCGCGCCGGCGGCGATGCGCTTCTTGCGGCTGGCCTGCAGCAGGTCGGGATTGGCGCGTTCCTTTTTCGTCATCGAGTTGATCAGCGCGATCTGGCGCTTGATCGCCTTGTCGTCGAAACCGGCGGCCTCGGCCTGCTTGGCCATCTTGCCCATGCCGGGCATCATGCCCATGATCGACTGCATCCCGCCCATCTTGAGCATCTGCTCAAGCTGGTTGCGCAGGTCGTTCATGTTGAACATGCCCTTCTGGAAGCGCTTCATCATGCGCTCGGCCTGCTCGACCTCCAGCACCTCCTGCGCCTTCTCGACCAGGGCGACGATGTCGCCCATCCCGAGGATGCGGCCGGCGATACGCTGCGCGTCAAAGACCTCCAGCGCATCCATCTTTTCGCCCAGGCCGACGAAGCGGATCGGCTTGCCGGTCACGGCGCGCATCGACAGCGCGGCGCCGCCGCGACCGTCGCCGTCCATCCGGGTCAGCACGACGCCCGAGATGCCGACCTTGCCGTCGAATTCGCTGGCGACGTTCACCGCGTCCTGGCCGGTCAACCCGTCGACGACCAGCAGCGTCTCGCGCGGGCTGGCCACGTCGCGGACCGCCTGCACCTCGTCCATCAGCACTTCGTCGATATGCAGCCGGCCGGCGGTGTCGAGCATGTAGACGTCATAGCCGCCCAGCGTCGCCTGCTGCTTGGCGCGCCTGGCGATCTGCACCGCATTCTCGCCCGGCACGATGGGCAGGGTATCGACGCCGATCTGCTGGCCCAGGATCGCCAGCTGCTCCATGGCGGCCGGACGGTTGGTGTCCAGCGAGGCCATCAGCACCCGCTTCTTCTCGCGGTCCTTCAGGCGCTTGGCCAGCTTGGCCGTGGTGGTGGTCTTGCCCGAGCCCTGCAGGCCGACCATCAGGATCGGCGCCGGGGGATTGTCGATGCGCAGCGCATCGGGCGCGCCCTCGCCCTGCAAGACCTTGATCAGCTCGTCATGGACGATCTTGACGACCTGCTGGCCGGGGGTGATCGACTTGGTGACGGCCGCGCCGGTGGCCTTCTGCGTCACCGCCTTGACGAAGCTGCGCGCCACGGGCAGCGAGACGTCGGCCTCCAGCAGCGCGACGCGCACCTCGCGCATGGCGGCGGCCACGTCATCCTCGGACAGCGCGCCCTGCTTGGTCAGCCGGTCGAAGACGCCGCCAAGGCGGTCGGACAGGTTTTCAAACATCGGCGGCCCTCCAATGGTTGCCGTTTGCCCGAGGAACACGGGCGCGAATAAACAGGTGCGCCCCCGTGGGCGCAACGCGCTGACGGGGGGCGATCCCCGGACAAGGCGCGGGGACCGGAAGGACAGACCTTCCGGGAATCCCGGCGTGGATAGGGCCAATGCCCGCCAAAGTCAAGCGCGCCCCGGTTGACCCTGCCCCGGCTTTGGTGAAAACCTCGCGCCCCGGAGGACCGAGCCATGACCCATCCCATCAGCCGCTTTCCCGTGCCCTCGCTGGACGAGATGCCCGAAGACATCGCCCTGCGCATCCGCAAGGTGGCCGAGAAATCGGGCTTCGTCCCGAACGTCTTCCTGGCGCTGGCGCATCGCCCGGACGAGTTCCGCGCCTTCTTCGCCTACCACGACGCGCTGATGGAGCGCGAGGGCGGCCTCACCAAGGCCGAGCGCGAATTGATCGTGGTCGCGACCTCGGGGCTGAACCAGTGCCAGTATTGCGTGGTCGCGCATGGCGCCATCCTGCGCATCCGGGCAAAGAACGCCTTCATCGCCGACCAGGTGGCGGTGAACTGGCGCAAGGCCGACCTCACGCCACGCGAACGCGCCATGCTGGCCTATGCCGAAAAGGTGGCGCTGAACGCGCAAGGGATCGACGAGGCGGATCATGTCGCGCTGCGCGAGGCCGGCTTCGACCAGGACGAGATCTGGGACATCGGCGCCATCGCCGCCTTCTTCGGCATGTCGAACCGGCTGGTGAACGCGGGCGACATCCGGCCGAACGACGAATTCTACATGCTCGGGCGCGGCTGATGGCCGAGCTTTCGGCGGTGCCGCAGATGCGGCGCGAGGCGTTGCAGGGCCATGCGGCGATGCTGCTGTTCTCGGCCGCGATCGCGGGCTCCTTCTCGCTGGGCGCACGGGCGGCGAACCTGATCGACCCGGCGGCGATCTCGGCCGCGCGCTTCGCCATCGCCGCGGGCGTGGTCGGCGGCGTGGCCATGGCCGGGCCGGGCATCCCGCGGGAAACCTTCCGCGCGCCCTGGCGCTACCTGGTGCTGGGCGGGCTCTTCGCCGCCTATTTCGTGCTGATGTTCGAGGGGCTGAAAACCGCGTTGCCGGTCTCGGCGGCGGCGGTGTTCACGCTGACGCCGCTGATGTCGGCGGGCTTCGGCTGGCTTTTGATGCGGCAGCGCATGACCGGGCGCATCGCATTGGCGCTGGCGCTGGGGGCGGCGGGCTCGCTCTGGGTGATCTTCGGCGGCGACGCGGCGGCACTGATGCGGCTCGAGTTCCGCCGCGGCGAGGCGATCTACCTGGTCGGCTGCGCGGCCCATGCGCTCTATACCCCGATGGTGCGCCGGCTGAACCGGGGCGAGACGCCGATCGTCTCGACCTTCGCCACGCTCTGCGCCGGGGGGCTGATCCTGCTTGTCTGGGGCGGCCGGGCGATCCTCGACACGGATTGGGCGCATCTGCCGGCCATCGTCTGGGTCACGCTGCTCTATGTCGCGATCTTCGCCAGCGCGCTGACCACGGCGCTGGTGCAATTCGCCACCATGCGGCTGCCCTCGTCCAAGGTGATGGCCTATACCTACCTGACGCCGATCTGGGTGATCGGGCTCGAGGCCGCATTGACCCGCGGCCTGCCGCCGCTCGCCGTGATGCCCGGGGTGCTGGCGACCGTCGCCGCGCTGCTTTTGCTGCTGAAGGACTGACGGCGCGGTTGCAATATGGGTATTTGGACAACGAAGAAGCCGAGGGCGCGGTGCCGGACTTCTTCGTTGCTCAAATACCCATGCGGCCGTGCCACCGGCTCAGGCGGCCGCCTCCTCGGGCTCGGCCAGGGCCACGATGTCCATCATGATCCGGTTGAGCTCAAAATCCTTGGGCGTATAGACCCGCGCCACGCCCATCTTCAGCAGCCTGGCGGCATCCTCGTCGGGAATGATGCCGCCGACCACCACCGGGACATGCGCCAGGCCGGCGGCACGCATCCGCTCCATCAGATCCTCGATCAGCGGCAGGTGGCTGCCCGACAGGATCGACAGGCCGACGACATGGGCATTGTCGTCGGCGGCGCGGGTCACGATCTGCTCGGGGGTCAGGCGGATGCCTTCATAGGTGATGTCCATGCCGCAATCGCGGGCGCGGAAGGCGATCTGCTCGGCGCCGTTGGAATGGCCGTCGAGGCCGGGCTTGCCGACCAGGAACTTCAGCCGCCGGCCAAGGCGGCGGCTGACCGCATCCACGGCCTCGCGAATCGGCTCCAGCCCCTCGGTGCGGTTCGAGGGGCTGGCCGAGACCCCCGTCGGGCCGCGATATTCGCCATGCACCTGGCGCATCACCGCCGCCCATTCGCCGGTCGTGGCGCCTGCCTTGGCGGCGGCGATGGAAAACGGCATCACATTCTGCCCCCTCTGCGCGGCATCGCGCAGCGCGGCGAGGGCGGCCTCGACGGCCGTCTCGTCGCGCGCTTCGCGCCAGGCGCGCAGCCGGGCGATCTGGTCCTGCTCGACCGCCGGGTCCACCACCATGATGCCGCCATCGCCCGCGGTCAGCGGCGAGGGCTCGCCCTGCTGCCAGCGGTTCACGCCGACGACCACCGTCTCGTTCGCCTCGATGCGATTCAACCGCTCGGCATTGGATTCGACCAGCCGCGACTTCATGTATTCGATGGCGGCGATGGCGCCTCCCATCTCGTCCAGCGTCGCCAGCTCCGCGCGGGCGCCGGATTTCAGCTCCTCGACCTTGGCGGCGATCACCGGATTGCCGTCGAAAAGGTCGCCGTACTCCAGCAGGTCCGTCTCGTAGGCGACGATCTGTTGCATGCGCAGCGACCATTGCTGGTCCCAGGGCCGCGGCAGGCCAAGCGCCTCGTTCCAGGCCGGCAGCTGCACGGCGCGGGCGCGGGCGTTCTTCGACAGCGTGACGGCCAGCATCTCCAGGAGGATGCGATAGACGTTGTTTTCTGGCTGCTGCTCGGTCAGGCCCAGGCTGTTCACCTGCACGCCATAGCGGAAGCGGCGGTATTTCTCTTCCTCGATGCCATAGCGGTCGCGGCAGATCTCGTCCCAGAGCTCGGTGAAGGCGCGCATCTTGCACAGCTCGGTCACGAAGCGGATGCCGGCGTTCACGAAGAACGAGATCCGCCCGACCATGGCGGGGAAATCCTGCGGCTCGACCTTGGTCTTCAGGTCGTCCAGCACGGCGATGCCGGTCGCGAGCGCATAGGCCAGTTCCTGCTCGGGCGTCGCCCCCGCCTCCTGCAGGTGATACGAGCAGACGTTCATCGGGTTCCATTTCGGCAGGTGCTTCGCCGTATAGGCCGCGACGTCGGTGATCATCCTGAGCGAGGGCCTGGGCGGGCAGATATAGGTGCCGCGCGACAGGTATTCCTTGATGATGTCGTTTTGCACCGTGCCTTGCAGCCTGGCGATGTCGGCGCCCTGTTCCTCGGCCACGGCGATATAGAGCGACAAGAGCCAGGGCGCCGTCGCGTTGATCGTCATCGAGGTGTTCATCTGCTCCAGCGGGATCTGGTCGAAGAGCATGCGCATGTCGCCCAGGTGGCAGACGGGCACGCCGACCTTGCCGACCTCGCCGCGCGCCAGGACGTGGTCGCTGTCGTAGCCGGTCTGGGTCGGCAGGTCGAAGGCCACCGACAGGCCGGTCTGCCCCTTGGCGAGGTTGCCCCGATAGAGTGCGTTGGATTTCTCGGCGGTCGAATGGCCCGCATAGGTGCGGAAAAGCCAGGGTTTGTCTTTCTCGGCCACGATCTGCCCTCGCAACAATATTACGACTGGTGAAGCGATAACGTAATAATCATGCCCAGTCAATTCGCCGCAACGCAGAAAGGATTTTTTGCCGCGCTCCGCCTTGGCGCGGGCTGAATC
Source organism: Paracoccus versutus (assembly GCF_029909795.1). Taxonomy (NCBI): domain Bacteria; kingdom Pseudomonadati; phylum Pseudomonadota; class Alphaproteobacteria; order Rhodobacterales; family Paracoccaceae; genus Paracoccus; species Paracoccus versutus. The sequence goes on along the minus strand of NZ_CP038196.1, from coordinate 770,213 downwards.
GGCAGGCGATCAAGGCCCATTTTGGGGATTTCGCCGCCCATTTCCCAGGTCATTAGCGCCCACCCGATCCGCTCAATCAGTTATTGTGTTTTATTACAATTAGTTACCTGATCGACCCGAAACCGGCAGTTCGGGTCGCTCATCGCTCTGCCTGGCGACCACCCTGGCGCCTCTCCCGTTGACGAAGCAGCCCCTGCCGAAGATGGTCGCGGCATGCCCTCGGGGGTGGCGGCAATGCAGATGCAGAAGACCGCCACTCGCTCCGGGCCCCACCCGTTCCGACCCTCTCCGCCGGGAAAGCGCCGCTCTCCCGAACGGGAACGGCTTGTCTTTGAAGGTGCGCCGTCATGCCTGTCGATACAGCCTTGCCCATGACCCGCATTCCCTTCGTCGAACTGCGGTTTCCTCCGGAAGGCCGGTCCCAGGCCGAGATCCAGTCGCGCTTGCGGCGGCACTACCAGCGCCTGCGTGCCAGGCGCGACGGGATCGACCCGCCGATGAGGGCGGATGGACGGTCGATGAAACAGGCTGGCTGGACCGTCTGGATGACATTGATATCCCCTGGTCCGCGAGGCAACGCCTCCAGCGCCGCGCCGCCTGTCTGGCAGCGCGATCAGAGGCCATCTCCGGCCTCCAGCACCTCGCCCGGAAAGACCGCGAGAGGCTTGAGGTATTCCGTGAAGGGGCAAAGGCTGATCCGGATCCCCAGCGAGCATCGTGCCGATGAGATCGCTGCCGAAATCCACGCCGACATGTCGTGGATGGCACGGGCGACCGAAACGCCAAGGCGCATGTAGAGCGCACAGCGAGCGATAAGCTCCTCATGGCGGCCGCTGTCGATGAGGCGGCCAGCCTCGATCACCGCGATCCGGTCGGCGTGCCGGATGGTGTGCAGCCGATGCGCCACCACGACCACGGTGCGGCCCCGTTTCAGCACATCGAGCGCCGCCAGAACCTCGGCCCCGTTCTCGGGGTCGAGGGCGGCGGTCGCCTCGTCCAGAAGCAGCGCGGGCGCATCGCGCAGCATGGCACGGGCGATGGCGACCCGCTGGCGCTCGCCGCCCGAAAGGTTGCGCCCGCCCTCGCCGACCGGGCTGTCGAGACCCAGGGGCAGCACCCTGGCAAATCCCGTGACCTGCGCGCGCCGGGCCGCCTCATCCACCTCGGCATCCGAGGCCGAGGGCCGGCCCGCGCGGATATTCTCGCGGATGGTCGCATCGGTCAGCCATGCCCGTTGCAGCACGGCCGAGAACCGTGCAGGCAGCATGGCGCCCGGAATTCGCCGCAGACCGGCGCCGCCCAGGGTGATCCGGCCTGCATCCGGGTCCATCACCCGCAAAAGCGTCGTCTTGCCCGCCCCCGATGGGCCGACGATGGCGAGCATGCCCCCGTCGGGGACAGAAAGGCTGATATCCTGCAGGATCACCCTTTCGCCCGGCGACAGCGCCACCCGTTCCAGGGCAAGACTGTTTCCGCGCGGGACTCCGGCGGGCTCGAGTTGCTCCAAAAGGGGAATGCCGCGGATCTTGGCCATCCGCGCCATCGCGGCCTTCATCCGCCAGGTGAAGTTCCCGGCGGTAAAGATCAGCCGCAGGGCCGAGGCGTTCAGGCCAAGCAGCAGGATCAGCACCAGATCCTGCGCGGAGGCATCGCCGCCAAGGAAAACCGCTGCACCGACCGGAAACAGCACCAGCACGTTGCCGCGCAGCCCGGTATGCAGCAGGCTCATCTGCCAGAGCGACGCGGTTCCGGCGCGATACCCCGTCTCGCGCACTGCCGCGACCGCCTGCTCATGGGCATCAAAGCCGCGCTCGGCACCGACAAAGGCGCGGATTACCGCGATTCCGCCGACCAGATGGCGCGTAGCTTCGCGCAGCCGGGCCAGGGCGGCATACCAGCGACCGTAATCCTCTCGTGGGGCGCATATCGTCAGTGGATAGCGCCAAAGCAACAGCGGAAACAGCGTCACCGCCGCCAGCGCAAGCCGCCAATCGATCGGTGCAAGGGCTGCGAAGGTCAGACAGGGCAGCGCAATGCTCTGAGCCGGATCGGGAATGGCAGGGGCGATCGAATCCTCGATCTGGTCGATATCCTCGATCACGAGACGGCGCAGATCGGCGGTGCCCCGGCGGTCCGCGACCGCCCGCGGCAAGACCGCGATCCCGTCCACCAGCTCGTTGCGCAGGCGGAACAGCAAGGTGAAAGCCGCGCTGTGGGAAATGGTGGTGGAAGCTGACAGAAGCAGCGACTTCGCAGCCAGCGCCGTGATCGCCGCCAGCGTAGCCTGCAAGACCTGCGCCGCAGTCACCGGCTCCGCCAGCGCCTTGCCCGCGAGCCACCAGATCGCAAGAAAGGGGCCGAGCCCTGCCGCAGCCCCTATGATCGCCAGCGTGGCCGATATTGCCAGACGAATCCGAACGCCAGTGATCGGAGTCGCCACGCCGGCCCTCTCTCCTTGTCGAAATGGTTTTCGTCCCCATGCCAGCGCAAATCCGACACGGCTTTCGTGTGCCGGTATCTTGGTTTTGGCGCATCAAATGCCTGAAGCCGCGCCCCAAGCCCCGTCACCTTATATGGACCGCCATCAATCATTCGGTCGCGGCTGGAAAGAAGGCTCAGTGGGAGGTAAAGAGTTCCACGCATCGTTAGCGGCAGCAGTGATGCACGGGCCATTCAGCCTAGCCGTAGACATCACTCGAACTGAGCCGTTTCGAATCTTGAGCATCACCACGGAGCCAATGTAGCCTTGTGTAGTGCTCATTCATTGCCCGCATCCTACCTCGGCCAACTTGAAGCACGGGGAAGCCCGACCCGATCTTTCGCAAAATGATTTGAAATCAATTTATTAATGGCGCTCAAGGCAAGCCGGATGGTTTGATTCACAGTCCAGGCGGTTTTTCTGCATCGCTCGCGAATTGTCGCTTTCCGCCCCTTTACTGCTACATTTGATGATGGTGTTGGTCAGCGGTCGCATCGATCCTGTTGTCCGATTAAGCCGCCGGCGACGGAACGGAATATGCGACACCACCATTCGCCAGCAACTCGCCAGCCAGGTGCCCTTCATCCTCCGATCCCCGTATCGGGGGTATTTTACATCTGTTCCAGCGAAGGACACGAAAGCCTATGACGCCACCTAATTTATCCCTTGCAGCACAGGAAACGACCGGCTCACTGTTGCCTAGCCTTGGCCTGCTGCCAGCCGTGATCATCGCGGCCGCAGTGGGCGCTCCTGCGGTGGCGCAGGATGCGGAAGGCACGGTTGTTCTGGACACCATCGTGATCGAGCGTCAGACCGGCGCCCAGGCATCCACCGATTATCGCGTCACCGAGGGCTCGTCCCCCAAGCTGACCGCACCGCTGGTCGATACGCCCAAGACCATCTCGGTCGTCACCCAGCGCCAGATGGAAGAGCGGAACGCGACCTCGGTCCTGGAGGTGCTGCGCACCACGCCCGGCATCACCTTGGGTTCGGGCGAAGGCGGCACGCCGATGGGCGACCGGCCCTTCGTGCGCGGCTATCAGGCGGCGACCGACATCATGGTCGACGGCATCCGCAACCTGGGCCGCACCACGCAGGAAGCCTTCGCCACCGAATCGGTCGAGATCGCCAAGGGACCGGGCGGCGCCTATTCCGGCCGCGGTGCAACGGGTGGTTCCATCAACCTGGTGTCGAAACAGGCCCGCGAAGGCGAGACCTTCCACGAATTTTCCGGCCTTGTCGGCAATGCCAGCCAGAAGCGGCTGACCTATGACGGCAATGTCGACCTTGGCGACGGGCTGGCTGCGCGACTGAACCTGATGTGGCAGGATTCCGACGTTCCGGGCCGCGACGTGCTTCAGGACGACCGCAAGGGCATCGCCGCGGCTTTGTCGAAAAGCTTCGGCGCGTCCAAGCTGTCGCTGAACCTCTATCACAGCAAGACCGATGCGACGCCGGATCTGGGCGTGCCGATGAGCAACGGCGACTATCGTCCGGACCTCAGCGGCGGGCGGCGTTTCGGCAGCGGCACCAAGTCCGATCCCTGGCTGCCGATCGAACTGGCCGACAAGGACGCCTTCTACGGTTCGGCGCTGCGCGACTATCGCGAGGTCGAGAACCAGAGCGCGATGCTGCGCTTCGAGCATGAATTCAGCAACAGTTTCAAGCTGCACTCGACGCTGGCCTGGATCGGCTCCGAACAGGAATACGTCATGTCCCGGCCAAGCGTGGTGTCGCAGTTCATCACCGGCCGCGACGGCAGCGTCAGCCCCAACCCGAACTGGGACCCCACCCGCAACCTCGCCAACCGCGACCTGCGCTCGGGCAAGAAGGACAACTCGGCAGTGGCCTTCCACACTGCGCTGACCGGCGGTTTCCACACCGGGACCGTCAAGCATGACTTGGCAGTCGGCCTGGAAATGTCGCGCGAGAAGGTTCGCTCGGCTTCGTCCGAGGGCAGCCCGTCGGTGCCGGTCACCGACCTGGCCAACCCCAACCCCTGGGATCCGGTCACCGGCTCGCTGGTCTGGGGCGACTGGGGCACGCCGATCGAGACCACGTCCAAGGCGCTTTACATCTTCGACACGCTGACCTTCAACGAACAGTGGTCGCTGAACCTGGGCCTGCGCTATGACAAGTACGAGGTCAGCGACGGGACCATCTCACGCAAGGACAACCTGCTGAACTACTCGGCCGGCGTGGTCTACAAGCCGGCGCCGAACGGGTCGGTCTATCTGGCCTTCGGCACCTCCTCGAACCCGTCGGGCGAATGCGCGGGCATGGCCGGCGGCGCCGATGGCGCGGGGGCCTGCACGCTGACCAGCAACAGCGTTAACCTGGAGCCCGAAGAAAGCAAGAGCATCGAGCTGGGCACCAAGTGGGAAGTGTTGAACGACCAGCTCCTGCTGACCGCAGCCATCTTCCAGACCGAGAAGAAGAACGCCCGAGTCGAGGACGATCTGGGCAATGTCGCACTTCTGGGTCACAACCGCGCCCGCGGCTTCGAGCTTGGCGCAGCCGGCCAGATCAACGAACGCTGGGGCTTGTCGGCGGGCTATGCCTTTGTCGACGCCAAGACGATCGATGGCGGCTTCGACGACGGCGAACCCAGTGCGGATAACGGCAACTACCTGCAATTCGTTGCCCGGCACTCGTTCAGCCTGTGGACGACCTATGAGGTCTCCGACAGGTGGACCGTCGGCGGCGGTGCGACCTATACCGGCAAGCGTTACCTGAACGGCGAGAATACGGCCGCCCTGCCCTCGCAATGGCGGGTGGACCTGATGGCCGCCTACAAGATCAATGAGACGGCCGAGTTGCAGGTCAACGTCAATAACGCCTTTGACGAGCGGCTTTACGACGCCTCGCATGTCGGCATCTTTGCCAACCGCGCGCCCGGTCGCAGCGTGACCGCAAAGCTGAACTATCGCTTCTGATCCCCGAATCGGAAGCATCGGGGGCGGGTCCAATCGCCCGCCCCCCTCTTGCAGTGCGGGCGTCCCGAATGTCCGACAAAAACCCTTAACCTTCCTTGGCGCCGGTCCTATCCTGCGCCCGAATGCCACCGCTGGAGGACCGCCATGCTGATCACCATCCCGGACCTGCTGACGCCCGAGGAGGTCGCCTATATGCGGCAGATCCTCGAAGGCACCGACTGGGTCGACGGCCGCAGCACCGCCGGCGACCAGGCGGCCAAGGTCAAGCATAACCTCCAGGTGCCGGTGGACAGCCCCGAGGCGCGCGAGCTGGGCAATATCGTGTTGCGGGCCCTGGGCCGCAGCCCGGTCTATTCCTCGGCCGCGCTGCCCGCGCATATCCTGCCGCCGATGTTCAACCGCTATGACGAGGGCATGACCTTCGGCGCCCATGTCGACGGCTCGATCCGCGTCATACCGGGCACCGGCCAGCGCATCCGCACCGATGTCTCGACCACCGTCTTCCTGACCCCGCCCGAGGATTACGACGGCGGCGAACTGGTCGTGCACGACACCTATGGCCAGCACAGCGTCAAGCTGCCGGCGGGCCATGCCGTGGTCTATCCCGCGACCTCGCTGCATTCGGTGACGCCGGTGACGCGCGGCTCGCGCTGGGCCTCGTTCTTCTGGGCGCAGTCGATGGTGCGCGACGACTGGCGGCGGCACATGCTCTATGACCTGGACATGTCGATCATGCGCATCCGCGCGATGCTGCCCGACGACGATCCGGCGGTGACGGGGATCACCGCGCATTACCACAACATGATCCGCCACTGGGCCGAGACCTGACGGGTGGCCGGCCAGGCTGAGATCCCCGCCGATGTCGTGGCCCTGTGCGACTACGAGCGGCACGCGGCCGAGCGGATGCCCGCGCCCCTGCGGGCCTATGTCGACGGCGCCGGTGCGGACGGGCTGACGGCGCAGGCCAACCTGGCCGCATGGCAGGCGATCCGGCTGCAGGGCCGGGTGCTGGCGGATCTGCGCGGCGCCGATACCGGCCTGCGCCTGCTGGGGCTGGACCTGCCGCATCCGCTGATCCTTGCGCCGGTGGCCTTTCACGGCCTCGCCCATGCCGAGGCCGAACACGCGACCGCCCTTGGCGCGGCGGCGACCGGCAGCCTGATGGTGGTCTCGACCCAGTCCGGCCTGCCGCTGGAAGAGATCGCGGCCCGCGCGCAGGGGCCCTTGTGGTTCCAGCTCTACATGCAGCCCGAGCGCGGCGATACGCTGTCGCTGGTCCGCCGGGCCGAGGCGACGGGCTGTCGCGCGCTGGTCGTCACCGTGGACGCGCCGGTGAACGGATTGCGCAACATGGAGCAGCGCGCCGGCTTCCGCCTGCCCGAGGGCATCCGCGCCGTCAACCTGGACGGCATGCGCCCGCCGCAGATCCGCAGCGAACCGGGGCGGGCGGCGACCTTCCTGGGCCTGATGGATGCCGCCCCGCGCTGGGAGGACATCGCCTGGCTGAAGTCGCAGACCCGGCTGCCGGTGATCCTGAAGGGCATCATGTCGGCGCATGATGCCGAGCGCGCCGTGGCGGTGGGTGCGGACGGGGTGATCGTCTCGAACCACGGCGGGCGGGCGCTGGACACGCTGCCGGCGACGGCCGAGGCGCTGCCGGTCGTCGCCCGCCAGGTCGCCGGGCGCATCCCGGTGCTGTGCGACGGCGGCATCCGCCGCGGCACCGATGCGCTGAAGGCGCTGGCGCTGGGGGCATCGGCGGTGCTGGTCGGGCGGCCGCAGATCCACGCCCTGGCGGTGGGCGGCGCGGCGGGGGTCGCGCATATGCTGACCATCCTGCGCGCCGAGCTGGAGGTCGCCATGGCCCTGACCGGACGCCGCGACCTGGCCGGGATCGACGAAACCGTGCTTTGGGGAAGCTAAAAAAGTATCCGTCACAGATGAAATGTATCCCACTGATGATCATCTCTTCAATTTTCCATGGCCCGCCCTCATTTACGCCCGATGGCGCGCCAATCATTCCGACCAGCTGGACCGTGAACTCATGTAAAAGCCGCCGCTGTCTACCGCTCCGGCGCTGACTGCCGCCTCGGATCATGGCACCGGCAACGATGCCCGGATGCTGAACTTTGGCGAGGAAGGCAGCATGGCCATCGAGCCGGGGTTCCACAAAGTTGAGCCGAGCGATATCGTCACTTTCCTGCCCACCAATTCCGATCATTGGGTCAAGGATCTGATCCAGCCCGAGGGCACCAAGTTTCTGGCATGCAAGTTGGATGAGGCCTATACCGTGACACTGGCCGAGGAAGGTCTCCATGTCGATTCCTGTCCACCGCACTTGATGATGAGCATGGTCGGCGTGATCCAGTTGGGGCTTCGAATTTGGACCAAATCCGTGAGGAACTGCCCGGTCATACCCGCCGCATGTTCCAGAACAAGGGTCGGCTGGACACGTATCTTGGGCAGGTTGAGGAATAGGATGGCGAAGAAGCGGATGTAGGTTATGACAGACCAGAATATGGGCCCTGTCGGTCTGCAAATGCACGGAATCGGCGACGGGAAGAATCCAAGCCTATAGAAACAAGCGCCGTCAACGCTGGAGAAGGCACATGAATATGGAAAATCTTCATCCGCCCCGTCATCTCGAAATTAATGGCGTCTCCCGTAGTTTTGGCGGAGTTCCCGCACTGAATGATATTTCTCTTTCCGTGGCGCATGGAGAGCTCATCTGTCTGGCTGGCCACTCCGGTTGCGGAAAATCCACGCTCTTGCGTGTCATTGCAGGCATCGAGATGCCGGATCAGGGCCGCGTTCTGCTGGATGGGTGCGAAATATCCGGGCCGAACAGCTATGTGGAACCCGAAGAGCGCAATATCGGATTCATGTTTCAGGACTATGCGCTTTTTCCCCATCTCAACGTGCTGGACAACATCCTGTTTGGCCTGAAGCGCCTGACACGACCCGCCGCGCAAGCACGATGCCTGGAAATCGTCGAGCGTCTGGGGCTCGAACACCTTTCGCGCAGGTTTCCGCACATGCTTTCGGGTGGCGAGCAGCAGCGGGTGGCGTTGGCCCGTGGGTAATCCCCCCATTTTTAGCGGGGTGCATCCGTAGAATTCACGCGGCCATCTTCAGTTTCTGTGCGGGTGTGATGCCGCCGATGCCCATGTTCGGGCGGTCGTTGTTGTAAGTCCAGAGCCATTGCGTGGCGAAGTCCTGAGCCTCCTCGATGGTTTCGATGATGTATTGATCGAGCCATTCATGCCGTACGGTGCGGTTGTAGCGCTCGATATAGGCGTTCTGCTGGGGCTGTCCGGGTTGGATGTGCTGGATGGTGATCTTCCGCTTTTCGGCCCATTCCATCAGCTTGCCGCTGATGTATTCCGGGCCATTGTCGACCCGAATGGTGCCGGGTTTGCCGCGCCATTCAATGATCCTGTCGAGGCTTCTGATGACCCTTTCCGCTGGCAGTGAAAAGTCGACCTCGATGCCCAAGCCCTCCCGGTTGAAGTCGTCCAGCACGTTCAACAGCCGGAACTGGCGGCCATCCCCCAGACGATCGGCCATGAAGTCCATGGACCAGGTCAGGTTCGGCGCATCCGGCACGGCCAGAGCCTCGGGCTTCTCACGCTTCAGCCGTTTGCGGGGCTTGATCCGCAGGTTCAGTTCCAGCGCGCAATAGATGCGATAGACACGTTTGTGGTTCCATGGATGCCCCTTCACGTTGCGCAAATGCAGGAAACACAGGCCAAACCCCCAGGTCTTGCGGGCGTCCGTCAGCCCGACCAGCAGATCGGCGATCTCCTCGTTCTCGTCCTTCAGCTTCGGGCTGTAGCGATAACAGGTCTCGCTCACCCCGAAGGCCCGGCAAGCCAGCGCAATGCTGACCCCGTGTCGCGCCACCGCTTTCTCGGCCATCTCGCGGCGTTGAGATGGCCGCGTCATTTTTTTCCGAGAGCCTCCTTCAGCAAATCGGCCTGCATGCTGAGATCAGCGTACATCCGCTTCAGCCGCCGGTTCTCCTCTTCCATAGCCTTCATCTGGCTGATCAGGGACGCGTCCATGCCCCCATACTTCGCCCGCCACTTGTAAAACGACGCGCTGCTCATGCCATGCTCGCGGCACAGCTCGGCCACCGGCATCCCGCCTTCGGCCTGACGCAGGATCGAAAGGATCTGCGCTTCAGTGTATCTGCTTGTCTTCATTCAGAATCTCCTCGTTCATCTTGCCGAGAAAATTCTACTTATGCAGCCCCTTACTTTCGGGGAGGATTACCCGTGCGCTGGCACCGCAGCCGCAGATTCTGCTGATGGACGAGCCTTTCTCCAATCTCGACCGCGGTTTGCGGGATGGCATCCGCACTGAAACGATTTCCCTTTTGCGCGAGTTGGGCACCACCGTCATCATGGTAACGCATGACCCCGAGGAAGCCCTGTCCGCGGGTGATCGCGTGGTGCTGATGCGGGCGGGGGAGATCGTGCAGGAGGGTTCTGGCAGCGACCTCTATGACAGGCCGGCAAACGCTTATACGGCCGAGTTCTTCTCTACCTTCAACAAGGTCCAGGGCCCATGCTGGAATGGCTTTCTCGAGACGCCTCTCGGCAGGTTTGCGGCCCCCGGCTTTGCCGATGGACATACCGCCACCCTCTATGTGCGCCCGCAATGCCTACGCGTAAATTGTGGTGCCGAAGGGGTCGATTGCACGGTGGTCGATTGCGCCCTGATGGGCGAAATCGAACAGATCCAGGTATCCGTAGCAGCGCTTCCGGGGCCATTGAAAATTCGTTCGACAAAGCGATCACGCCTCCGGTCCGGGGATGTTGCGCGTATTTCCGTGACACCTGGGCAGGTTTTTGTCTTTTGAAATCATAGCGCTTTCTCTTCGCCGCCATAACTTTGACTGCCAATGGTGTCGCGTCGGATCGACGTCCCTCGTTGCGGCAGCAGAAGCAACGCCCGAAATACTTTACTGCTACAGTCGACTATGTTTGTCCCTCGCTGGTGGGCAAAAGCCTACTATTTTACTCACAATCCAAGGAGCGTCATGGCGATGGGATCCACGAAATTTGGCGGGGTCATGCTCGGGTCGGTGCTGTCTGTCCTTGCAGGCACGCAAGGTGTCCTCGCAGAGGAGCTCAACCTCTATACCACCCGCGAACCTGGGCTGATCCAGCCGCTGATCGATGCCTTCACGCAGTCGACCGGGGTCACGGTCAACACCATCTTCTTGCAGGACGGGGTCGCCGAGCGCGTCATCGCGGAAGGTGACAAGTCGCCGGCAGATGTTCTGATGACTGTCGATGCCGGCGTTCTCGTCGATCTTGTCGAGAAGGGCCTTACGCAGAGCGTCGAGTCGGAGGTCCTCAGCACCACGATTCCCGAGACGCTGCGGGATGACGATGGCCACTGGTTCGCTCTTTCGATGCGTGCCCGCGCGGTTTATGTGACCAAGGACCTCGACCTGACCGGGATCACCTACGAGCAGCTTGCCGATCCCGCCTGGAAGGGTAAAGTCTGCATTCGCTCCGGCCTGCATCCTTATAACGTCGCGCTGACCGGCTCGTTCATCGCACATCATGGTGAGGAAGCGGCCGAGAAATGGCTGACCGGCCTCAAGGCCAACCTCGCCCGCCCTGCGGCGGGCGGCGATCGCGATGTCGCGCGCGATATCATGGGCGGCCTTTGCGACATCGGCGTTGCGAATTCCTATTATGTCGGCCTGATGCGCAGCGGTGCCGGTGGTCCCGAGCAAGAGGAGTGGGCCAAAGCGATACGGATGATCCTGCCGACCTTCGAGAACGGTGGCACGCAGGTCAACATCACCGGCGCTGCCGTCGCCCGTCACGCACCCAACAAGGACCAGGCGGTCCAGTTCCTGGAATATCTCGTCTCGGACGAGGCGCAGGCGATCTACGCAAAGGCGAATTTCGAGTATCCGGTCAATGCGAATGCCGCCGTCGATCCGCTGATCGCCGAATACGGTGCGTTGACGCCGGACACGATCGACATCGTCGAAGGGGTAAAGTTCCGCGCAGCCGCCAGCCAGATGGCTGAGCGGATCGGATTCGACGACTGATCAAGAAGCTCTCGGCGACGGCCTCCTGCGGGGACCGTCGCTCCTTCCCCAACTTATGAAGCCTGCCGAACCGACCTTGATGAATCAGATACCGCGGCGCCGTTCAGGGGCCGGATGGCGGTTTGGCGCGGTGCTTATCGCGGCGCTGGTCTGCCTTCCCGTGCTTGCCCTGCTCTTGATCGCGTTCCAGGGCAGTGCCGGGCTTTGGCCCCACATGCTCGCCAATGTTTTGCCGGCAGCACTGAAGAACACGGTCATTCTGCTGGCCGGCGTGGGCATGCTGGTGACGTTGATCGGCACCACAACCGCCTGGATGGTGACGGCCTACGACTTCCCCGGCCGGCGCGTTTTCGAATGGGCACTGCTGCTGCCACTGGCGGTGCCGACGTATATTATCGCCTATGCCTATCTCGATATCCTGCATCCGGTAGGTGCGGTGCAGGGTGCATTGCGAAGCCTTCTGGGCTATTCCAGCCCGCGCGAGTTCCGCCTGCCCGACATCCGCTCGATGGGGGGCTGTATCCTGCTGCTGGGGCTGGTGCTCTATCCTTACGTTTATTTGACCACCCGAGCGATGTTCCTGACGCAGGCGGCAAATCTGGTCGAGGTCTCCCGCACGCTCGGAACACGTAGGGGCAGCGTCTTCCGCCGGGTGGCGCTTCCCCTGGCGCGGCCAGCGATCGCGGTCGGCGCCAGCCTGGCGCTGATGGAAGCGCTGAACGACATCGGCGCCTCGCAGTTCCTGGGAGTCAGGACACTGACGCCGTCGATCTATTCGACCTGGGTCAACCGTTCGGACATGCCGGGCGCTGCGCAGATCGCGCTGGCCATGCTGGTGATCGTGGTCCTGCTGGTGCTGGTCGAGCGCTATGCGCGCCGCAACCAGCGTTACGCGGCTGCGGCGCAAAGACCCCGCGCGATGTCTCCCGCCCGGCTGCGAGGGTGGCGCGCCGCCGGCGCATTCTGCCTGTGCCTTTTTCCGGTCGCGCTCGGCTTCATCGCACCGGCGGCTTACCTTTGTCGGGAGGCTTGGAAGCGCGTCAGTTTCGCCGGGATCTCCCCGCGCATCTGGGGCGAAATCGTCAACACCGTCACGGTATCGGCCGTCGCTACCCTGCTCGTGCTCCTGTCCGGCCTGGTTCTTGCCTATGCCGCCAGGACCTATCCCGGCCGATCCACATCGCTGGCCGCACGTGCTTCGACGCTGGGCTATGCCGTGCCGGGAACCGTCCTGGCCATCGGCCTGCTCTATCCGGTCGGCCTATTCGATCGCTTCTGGGCCGGCGGGGTCGAATGGCTGATCGGTGCCGCGCCCGGCCTTCTGCTGCTGGGATCGGGGGCGGCGCTGGTGCTGGCCTATTCCGTTCGATTCATGGCAATCTCCACCGGCGGGATCGAGGCAGGGTTCAGCCGCATCCCACCCTCGTTGGACCATGCGGGACGGATGCTGGGCCGGTCCTCTTTGGGCGTCTTCCGCAGCGTGCATCTGCCTCTGTCAAAAACCGCCATCGCTTCGGCAGGCCTGTTGGTTTTCGTGGATTGCATGAAAGAGCTGCCGGCGACGCTGCTGCTGCGGCCGCTGAACTTTGAAACCCTGGCGACCCATCTTTATGGCGAGGCCGCCAGAGGCACCTATGAGGAAGCCGCGATTGCCGCCCTGCTGATCGTGCTGATCGGCATCCTGCCGGTCGTCGTGCTGTCGCGGCTGGGGCGGGTCGAGACCTGATCCGCATCCGGCCTGCGGTCAGTGATCCCGGACCGGCGGCGTCAAGGTGACGCGCGCGACAAAACCTTCCTGACTGGCAGGCGCGGGCGAGATGATTTCAAGCCTTCCGCCGGCCGCCGACACGATCTGCTGGCAAATATGCAGGCCCAGGCCGAACCCATCGCCACGGTGCCGGGCAAAGCGCCGCGTCAGCCCGGCCAGGTCGGCGGCGGCGACGGCCCTGCCCTCGTTCGCGACCTCGAGCACGGCGCCCTGCCGCAGACGAAGCCGAACCGGGCTGCCAGGCGGGCTATGCTGCAGGGCATTGTCGATCAGGTTGGACAGCACGATGGCAAAGGCGTCCGGGTCGATGCGCGCCATGACCGGCGCGGGCGGCAGTTCGTCCGCCAGCCGGGCGGCTTCCGACGGTGCGCGCTCGGCGACGACCAGCCGGGTCAGGACCGCAAGATCATGCGCTTGCGTGGAATCGCCGATCCCCGCATCGGCACGGGCCAGTTGCAACAGCCGCGCGACCAGCCGCCGCATTCGCTGCAAGGCACGTTCAAGCGCATCCAGGCGGGCGATCTGAGCCGGCGTGGTCGCGTTCTCCCGCATTTGCTGGGTCTGGGCCAGGGCTATGGCGACAGGGGTGCGCAATTCATGCGCGGCATTGGTGGCAAAGGCACGCTCGGCCTCCAGCGCCTGCGCCAGACGGGCGATGAAGCCATTGACCACGCTGGCGATCTGCATCAGGTCCTCGGGCCAGTCGCCGGCGTCGATCATGTCGAGCCGGCTGCCGTCGCGGGCCGCGATCTCGGCCCCAAGTTCACGCAACGGCGCCAGCGAACGTCGCGACACCCAGCCGACGATCAACCAGGTCAGCGGCAGGAGCGCGACCATCGGCAGCAGGAAACCTGTCATCCCTTCGCGAAACGCCTCGCGGCGCTCGGCCAGCGGCGCGGCGATCTGCAAGGCCTGGCCGGCGGCGTTGAAGGGCGTGGCATAGAGCCGGTAGCCCGGCGCGGAAGCGACCCGACCGGGGAAGAGGTCGGCGGCGTCGGGCAGGACCGCCCGACCGGCCAATTCCGATTGCCGCAGCACCCTGCCGTCCCGCGCGACCAGCCGATAGAGCAGCGCCTCGTCCATCGGCACCGCGGGCTGGGGCACCTCGACCGCAATGCCCTGCATCTCCATGTGCGAGACCAGCGGCAGCAACGCATGGGCCGTTTCCACGAGTTGCTGGTCGAAAAGCTCGTCCTGTTCGGACCAGAGCACCGCCGCCATCAACACCACCGCCCCGGCCCAGACCGCCGCCAGCCCCAGCGTCGTGAACAGCGCGACCCGCCGCGACAGGCTCGCGCGCCGCATCAGGCCCGCCCCATGCGATAGCCGAAGCCGCGTTCGGTCACGATGGCGTCCCGGCCCAGCTTGGCGCGCAGCCGGCTGACATGGGCCTCGATGGCATTGCTTTCCACCTCGTCGCCGAAGCCATAGAGCGCGTCCTCCATCTGTGCGCGGCTGGTGGTCACGTCGGGGCGTCGGCTCAGCCGCTCGATCAGCGCCCATTCGCGCAGCGTCAGGTGGACGGGCTGGCCATCCAGCAGCACCTGCCGCCGCTCGGGCAGGATCAGCAGCCGGCCGAAGCGCCGCTCGACCTCGGCCGCTCCGGCGGCTCGACGGTGAATCGCCAGAATGCGGGCATGCATCTCGTCCAGGTCATAGGGCTTGACCAGATAATCGTCCGCACCGGCCTCGAGCCCGGCGATCCTTTCGGTGATGCGGTCGCGGGCGGTGACGATCAGCACCGGCACCCGCGCGCCGCGCCCACGCAGATCCCGCAAGAGCGCCAGCCCGTCTCCGTCTGGCAGCCCCAGGTCCAAGAGCACCAGATCGTAATCGGTCACGGTCAGCGCCGCCGCCGCGTCCTCGGCGTGCCCGGCAAGGTCGACGGCATGACCCGCGGCGCGCAGGTAGGCGCCGACGGCCTCGGCCAGATCCGGCTCGTCCTCGACGACAAGCAACCTCATCGGCGACCTCTCTTCCTTCGTAAGCGAACCGTAATGTTGGCATCCCAGGAAGCACGCCGGAAGCCCCCGCGCCACAGCATCGGCCGGGCGGCACAAGGATGACGCACGATGACGGCAAATACCATCTGGCTCGGGATCGGTTTCCTCGGCCAGCTCCTGTTCACCTCGCGCTTCCTGGTGCAATGGATCGCCAGCGAACGCGCCCGCCGCAGCATCGTGCCCCTGGCTTTCTGGTGGTTCAGCCTTGCCGGCGGTGCGACGCTGCTCGCCTACGCGATCTGGCGGCACGACCCGGTCTTTGCCGTCGGGCAGGCGAGTGGCCTGGTGATCTATACCCGCAACCTGATGCTGATCGGACGCGGAGCGCGCCAGGGAAAACCGGCATGATCCGTCGTCATCCGGTCGTCCTGGCCATGCTATGCACGCTGCTGGCAGCGCTGCTGGGGCTGCTGCTGCGCCCGCTGACCCCTATCGACGAGACCCGCTACCTCGCCGTCGCATGGGAGATGCACACGACCGGCAACTGGCTGGTGCCCAGCAAGAACTTCGCGCTCTATAGCGACAAGCCGCCGCTCTTGTTCTGGGCGATCAACCTCGTCTGGCTGGCGACCGGCGTCAGCGGTTTCGCCGCCCGGCTGGTGGGGCCGGGTTTCGCCTGCCTGGCCATCTGGCTGACGGCGCGGCTGGCGCATCGCCTCTGGCCCGAGGATCGGGACGCGGGCGGCCGGGCGGCCATGGCCCTTGCCGGGCTCACGGTCTTTGCCCTGTCGGGCAGCCTGACCATGTTCGACGTGCCGCTGGCGACCGCGGTCCTGGCCGGGCTGATCGCGCTGGACGCCGCCGGGCCGGGCGGCTGGCGGGCATGGGCCGGCTTCGGCGCCGCCATCGCACTGGGCGTGCTGACCAAGGGGCCGGTGATCCTGTTCCACTTGCTGCCCGCCGCGCTGTTTTTGCCATTATGGAGCCGGAACGGGATCCGCTGGCGCGTCCTTCCGGCGCGCCTCGGCTTCGCGGTCGCGGTGGCACTGGGACTGGTCGCGCTGTGGCTGGTCCCGGCGGCCATCGCCGGCGGTCCGACCTGGCGCGAGGCCGTCCTGTGGCATCAAAGCGCCGGGCGGCTGGCCGAATCCTTCGCCCATGCCCGGCCCTGGTGGTGGTATCTGGCCCTGCTGCCGGTCTTAGGCTTTCCGCTGTTGTGGAGCCCAGCCCTATGGCACGAAGCCCGGCAGACCTCGTGGCGGCAAGACCGCGGGCTGAGGCTCTGCCTGATCTGGGCAGGCGCGGCGCTGGCACTGTTCAGTCTGACCAGTGGCAAGCAAGTGCATTACCTGGTGCCGGACCTGCCCGCACTGGCGCTGGTCGCTGCCCGGCTCGGGCGGAACGCGCCCGGCTTCGGCCTGCAACCGGCGATCATCGCAATCGGCCTGGTCGCGCTGGCGGCGGCGGTGGCTGGGTTCGGCCCGTTGCCCCTGCGGGTGCGGATGCTTTTCGATCCTGCCAGCACCTTTCTGGCCTGGGCGCTGCTGGCAGCGACGCTGTGCTGGCTGGCGGCGCGGCAGCGGGGCGCAGCCGGCGCGATGATCCTGTCGCTGGGCCTGCTGCTGGCCACGAACCTGCTGATCGGCACGACCCGCACGGCGCAGGTCTATGACGCCGCCCCCATCGCCGCCCGACTGTCCGCGCATCGCGCCGAAGGACTGGCCTTCACCGGCGCCCCCTATCATGCCGAGTTCAACTTTGCCGCCCGGTTGACCGAACCGGTCGCCGAACTGCCCGACCCGGCCGCGTTGCGGTCCTGGGCCGCATTGCATCCGCAAGGGCTGATCGCCGGCCGGACCGATCGCTTCGCCCCGCCCTGGCCTCCGCGCGAGACGATCGTATTCCGCAATCGCGATTACGGGATCTGGTCCGTCGCCGATGCTCCCCTGGCTGAAAGGAACCCCCAATGAACAACATGCACCCCTCGGTCTCGGTGGTCGTCCCCGTCCGCGACGAAGTGGCGGCCATCGAGCCGCTGATCCACGAAATCGCCACCGCGATGGCCGACCGCGACTACGAGATCATCGTGGTCGATGACGGATCGGAGGACGGCACCGACCGCATCCTGCAAGCGCTGGCGGCGCGGATGCCGCGGCTGCGCCTGCACCACCATCCCCGTTCGCGCGGGCAATCCACGGCAATCCGCAGCGGCGTGCGGCTGGCGCGGGCATCACTGGTCGTGACGCTGGACGGCGACGGGCAGACCCCCCCCGACCAGATCCCGCTGCTGCTTGCCCCCTTCGCGACCGACGTGCCGGGCCTTGGGCTGGTGCAGGGTCAGCGGGCGGTGCGGCGCGACAGCGCGGCGAAACGGTTGGCCTCGCGCTTGGCCAATGGCATCCGGGCCGCGCTGCTGCACGACGGGGTGCGCGATTCCGGCTGCGGGCTGAAGGCGTTCCGGCGCGAGGCCTATCTGGACCTGCCCTTCTTCGACCACATCCACCGCTTCATGCCGGCGATGATGCTGCGCGAGGGTTGGCGGGTAGAAACGGTCAATGTCACCCATCGCCCGCGCCTGAGTGGCCGCTCGAAATATTCGAACCTTGCGCGCGGGCTGGTGGGCATCCCCGACCTTCTGGGCGCGGCATGGCTGATCCGCCGCTCGGGCCGCCAAGGGCTGGCCGCACCCGAACCGCCGCAGCCCCGCCCTGCCGCCCTCGGCTGCGAAGATGTGGCGCGGCCATGAGGATCGCCGTGGCGGGGCTTGGCTATGTGGGGCTGGCGAATGCGGTGCTGCTGGCGCAGAACCACGAGGTGACGGGCGTGGATCTGTCGCCCGAACGGGTGGCGCAGGTCAATGCCGGGAAAAGCCCGGTCGTGGATGACGAATTGACGGACTGGCTGCGCCGCCGCAATCCGCGACTGCGGGCGACGCTGGACGGCGATGCCGCCTATCGCGGCGCGGATGTCGTGATCATCGCCACGCCCACGGATTACGACCCCCTCGCCCATTCCTTTGACACCTCCAGCGTCCGTTCGGTGATCGCGCAGGTGGCCGCCGTGAACCCGCAGGCCGCCATCGTGGTCAGATCCACGGTGCCGGTCGGGTTCACCGCCGCGCAGGCAGAGGCTTCGGGCGGCGCTCGGATCGTCTTCGCCCCCGAATTCCTGCGCGAGGGCATGGCGCTGCACGACAGCCTGCATCCCAGCCGCATCGTCGTCGGCGAGCGTTCGGACCGCGGGCGCCGCATCGCCGCCCTGTTTCTGGAAGGCGCGCTGCGCAACGATGTCGAAGTGCTGCTGACCGACCCGAGCGAGGCCGAGGCGATCAAGCTCTTCTCGAACACCTGTCTTGCCATGCGCGTGGCCTTCTTCAACGAGTTGGACAGCTATGCGCTGGCCCGCGGTCTCGACAGCCGCCAGATCATCCGCGGCGTCTGTCTCGATCCGCGCATCGGCGCGCATTACAACAACCCCTCCTTCGGCTATGGCGGCTATTGCCTGCCCAAGGACAGCAAGCAGTTGCTGGCCAATTACGGGCAGGTGCCGCAGAACCTGATCACCGCCATCGTGGATGCCAACCGCACGCGCAAGGATTTCCTGGCCGAGCAGATCATCGCGGCCGCGCCCGCCACCGTGGGCATCTACCGGCTGGTGACCAAGGCGGGCTCGGACAATTTCCGCCAAAGCGCCGTGCAGGGGATCATGAAGCGCATCAAGGCCAAGGGGATCGAGGTGATCGTCCACGAGCCCGAATTGCACGAGGATCGCTTCTTCGGCTCGAAAGTGCAGCCCGACCTGCAAAGCTTCAAGGCGGAATGCGACCTGATCCTGGCCAACCGCCACAGCCCGGCGCTGGACGACGTGCAGGACAAGGTCTTCACCCGTGACCTTTTCGGAGCCGATTGATGCGCCGCGCCCTCGTCACCGGCTGTTCCGGCTTCATCGGCTTTCACCTTTGCCGCCGCCTGCTGGCGGACGGGTTCGGCGTGGCCGGCATCGACAACCTGTCGGACTATTACGACCCCGCCCTGAAGCGGCAGCGCCAGGCGATCCTTCAGGCCGACCCGGCCTTCTCGGTCGTCAACGACAGCATCGAGACCCCCGGCCTGCTGGAACGCATGTTCCGCGACCACCGGCCCGAGATCGTCGTCCACCTGGCCGCGCAGGCCGGGGTGCGTCATTCGATCGACCATCCGCGCGCCTATCTTTCCAGCAATATTGCCGGAACCTTCGAGTTGCTGGAGGCCGCGCGGGCGGTGCCGCCCCGGCACATGCTGCTGGCCTCGACCTCCTCGGTCTACGGCCCCAACGACCGGATGCCCTGGCGCGAGACCGACCCGACCGACCATCCGATGTCCTTCTATGCGGCGACCAAGAAGGCCACCGAGGCGATGGCGCATGCCTATGCCCATCTCTACGGGCTGCCGGTGACCATGTTCCGCTTCTTCACCGTCTACGGCCCCTGGGGCCGACCCGACATGGCGCTGTTCAGGTTCACCCGTGCCATCCTGCGGGGCGAGCCGATCGACGTCTACAATCGCGGTGAGATGCGGCGCGACTTCACCCATGTCGACGACCTGGTCGCGGCCATCCGTGCCCTGATCGACGCGCCGCCCCCGCCCGAAGGGAAAGAGCGAGACGAGGGCGTTTCCCCGGTGGCGCCATGGCGGGTCGTCAATATCGGCAACTCCCATCCGGTGATGCTTGGCGAGCTGATCGCAGCGGTCGAACAGGCGACGGGGCGATACGCGATCCGCAACCTGCTGCCCATGCAGCCGGGGGACGTGCCCGCGACCTGGGCCGATACCTCGGCTCTGCGCCGGTTGACCGGCCTGTCGCCCAGCACGGAGATCCGCAAGGGCGTGCAGGATTTCGTCGACTGGTATCTGCACTATTACCACCAGAATGCCGCCGGGATGGCCTGTCGTGGTAAGAGCACTTCCGATGCCTCACCTTCCGAAAACAGGAAGGAACAGGACCTGCTTGCCGATCCCCCCGATATCAATCGGAAGACATTTCACCGGAATCCCATATAGCTGCTCGAGATTGGAGGCCGAAAACACCGCATCCGCTGGTCCGCAGATCGTTTGCAAGCCATCGAGCATCAACAGGACATCGTCGGCGCATAAGAGGCATGTTGTGGGAAATGCGTGGAAAAGAGGATTGCATGTCGCCCGTCCTCCTTCAAACGGCTGAGCACAGCCGCAGGGACTGGTTGGCGAGATCAAGCGCCAAGGCCGGCTCGTCCAGAACCAGCAATTCCGATCCTGTCACCAAGGCGCGTGCCAGCATGACGAGTTGGCGCTCGCCCCCCGAAAGCCGATCGAAAAGGCTGGGCATAGGCCGCTGCGTCGACGCGCTCCAGTGCCTCTTCTGCTGCGCGATAGTCCTCCCTGCCAGGGGAGCCGAACACTCCCAATGCAGCAGCGCGTCCCATCACCACAATATCCAGGCAGCGATATGACAGCGAAACTAGGAAGGGCGGGGGAACATAACCGACGATCCGAGGCGCCCGCAGCGAGCCTTTCGCGACGGATAGCAACCCGCAACCGTCTTGATGAGGCTTGTTTCTCCCCGGCCGTTAGGCCCCAGAATGGCCAGACATCTTCCATTTTGACCTGAAAGTCGACATTGCGGAAGATCCATCGCTTTTTGCGTCGGAAACCGGCGTTTTCCAATTTGTCATGTCCCGATCTCCTGTCGACGCTTGCGCCGCAGAAGCAAGACATCCTGGACCACGTCGACGGCGCTAGCCGGTCCTACCCTGCGGTGGCAATGCGCTCCAGACGGCCCCGTTCTGCCCGGTAAAGCTCCTCCAGTTGCGGCGCCTTTACTCTTTCCATCCAGTGCGCCCAATGCGGATTTCGTTGACCGGATGTCAACTGGCTGTGGAATGATAACCCGATCGGTCCATATGTACCTGTCTGATTTTGTCAAGTTTATCCTGGTTCGTATCGGAGGCTGCCATGCCCTTGCCGAGCAATATGGGCCTTGTCCTCTGACGATGAGGCTGCCCTTGCGGTGCGGGTGGCGCCCGAAGGTGTCAAGGTCCGGCACGGTAAGGCGAGCGGTCATGTGATTGTCCTGGCGCAGGATCGACAGCCGCCGCGCCAGCACGTCGCCGGGCGCTGACGGCGGACAGTGGCGACATCCAGCCAGTCCACGCTGACTCTGCCCGTATCGGGCAAAGACAACCGTTTGATGATCCATGGCAGGCTGGTTTTTCCCTCGCCACTCGGTCCGATGATCGAGGTGACGCGCCCGCCGGCAGCGTGACCGCTACGCCGTTGACGACCGGGGGCGCCAAATCACCTGCTGACTCCGCTTGCGATGATCATCTGGTGGCGCGGCGGCATGTTCGGCGCCTGTAGCAAGAAAGTAGTATTGGCTGCGCGCAAGCCCGGTTCGGCGGTGGTTCGTCCTGCCCTGCGACCCAGGTTCCGGTCCCTTCCAAGAGCAGGATCGAGGCGTTGCTTGTTGCACTTCCTCATCCAGAGAAGCAATATAGCGGTTCCCCCAGACGCATATCGGAGAGAGACGTGGCCTTGTTTCGAATCACGGCATATCTCGGCACCCCTGTCTGCCTAGGGAAAACCTATCTCACGCTTGATGCGATTCTTTACGGGATATTGGCAGAAATGCGGGAGGTGCGAAGGGTCGATACTGATCCGATTAAGGATATCCCGCTGAGGCAAGTCGACGGCTTGTTTCTCTCAAGCCGTGCCTACTTCAATAACCCGGTCCATCATGGTGAGATAAAAACCGGCGGAGTCAGGCTGGCGAAGGATCTGGCAGATACGCCGCTGTTCTTGCAACCATCGCGTGATCGTTATTACAAGGTCAACACGACGAATGGACCCCTGAAAGCTCATCTGACCCGCTACCAATGCATTGCTGCGCAATCGGTTTCATGGATCGCAGAGGGGGACGCGGCCAAAGTGCAACGGCTGCTCGAGTCCGCTGATGGTATCGGCGCACGCCGAAAGGAGGGTTACGGCGTCCTGCGGCGGATCGAGCTTGAATCAGCTGATGGGCTTTCTCCCCTTCTCGACGAAAAGGGCGAAGCCCGACGGCCGATCCCGGTGCGATTTTCGGCGCATTCGGCACCGGCAACTGCCTCCCTTACCGCCGTGGATACTTGGCGACCCCCTTATTGGGATGCGTCTAACGCAGAGGAATGCCATATTCCCCGCCCCGCCTGATCTTGAGAGGGCTACGGCCCCACCGTCAAGGCAGGGCCGCAGCTTCATGGACAGGACCGCTCTGAACGACATGCCGGCAAGAAATGGATCAGAATGGTGATCGATCCCTGGGCCTCGTCGACCCCTGCTGAAATGCGGGGCTGTTCTGCTTGGTGATCATGTTCATCACACCGCCGTTTTCGACCCCGACCCGTGGTCGGGGCTAAGAGACCATCCTGCACGCCACGTCGCGCGTCACTCCGCTCTGCCGAGGGCGGAGCGCGCCCCCTTTATTCCTCCTGTTGGAAACTGTTTCAAGCATCATGCGTGTTCTGACCCATCTCAAAGCGGGGCGCTGAACTGGCGATCTTTCTGAAACGCCCCGGCACCGCATTCAGCATGGCACCTGACCACGGCCTCGGCTGGTCAAGAAAAAGCATATCGGCTTCTTCCTGATTGAGCGGCCAGCGCGGATCACCGATCCAGATCTTGACGCTATCATCATGCGCCCGGATGCCACGTCCGATTCCCTGCCGCAATCGCCTGCGCGCCTCGGCCAGTTGCCTGCCGAAAACCATCGCTCTTCCCACCCTGTCCCCACCCGTCACATCCACCAGATACCGTTGCAAGACACTGTCCTCAAAGGTTTGCGGACGAATCGGGAAACGCGGAATGATCACATGCGCGATCGCATGAGGCAGGCTTACCCCCTCCCACGCCGAGGCGGAGAGCCATATCGAATCGGATCTCGACAGGAACTTTGTGACAGCCATGGTCATGGGCACGCCGGAGCGTTGCGCCATGAGCCGCGGATCGTCTGGGCCGAAGAGCTGCGAAAGGGCAACGACATCCCGTATCGCGGGCAAAAGGACAAGGCTACGCCCACCCTCACGGCTTGCCGCGTCGATCATTGCCTTCCAATAAGCCAGAGCGGCATCGTCGAGTTGCGCGCACCCGTCATCAGGATCAGCGGCCGCCAATGATGTAAAGGCGGCGGGCGCATCAAGGGAAGGCCGCGCGAAGCGCATTGTCCCGAACTGCTGAGGCGCGATCAGGGCACAGCAGGATGCGTCGATCCTTTCGGCCTCGAAACCGCAGGTCGCAATGAACCCCGCCATGGCGCGCCGCGCATCCGTGCCCTCGCCCTGCGCCAGCGTCGAAAGAGTGGCCGAGGTGAAAAGCAAGCCTTCAATCGGTGAGGCCGGTTGGTTCCAAAGCCTCTTGGCGATGATCCGTGCCGATCCGTCCGAGATATTGGCAATGCCCGGATAGCGCCGGACCGGAGAATGATAGATCACGGTCCTGGCCAGATCACCATATTCGGCCTGCCTCAGAATCCGCTCCAGTGCGATCCCATAGGTATCGAGCGCAGCAATATCATCGCGCATCGCAGCCGGAGGACGCGGATGTTCGATGCGGTATTCGCGCGTCATATGTGCGATCTGGTCCCGAAGATCCTTGATCGCCCCCAGGACCAGATCCCGCTCCGGGCCGGTCAAGCTGGTGAGGGGAACGACGTCCCTGTTGCTTCCCTTGGCCAGAAGCCGGTGGTTTTCAAGAACCGCACTGAAGCAGGCAATCGTCTCGGCGATTGCCGAGGCTTGCCTTCCATACGCAAGCCCGCTGGCAAGGCTGCGCAACCGTTGCAGCGGCACTGCCGAGCGGGTCATGTCCTCGACGATCCGCGGCAGGCGATCGGCCTCGTCCACGACAACATAGGCGTGGCGATCTTCAGCCCAGAGGAAGGGGCGAATAAGATGCCGTGCCAGAAGATGATGGTTTACAACGAGGAAATCGGCCTCGGCGCATTCCTCCAGCAATGTCTGGAAAAGCGCGCCGGTCACATGGTCCGTGCCTTCAGTGTTCAGGCCGATGAGTTCCGCCGAAAGCCAGGGATGCGAGGCGGTTATCCGATCCGAGAAGGCCGACAGAAGCGCATGGCGCATTGGCAGTTCGCCCCGCGCCAGCGCCATTTCGCACCAGTCGATCATATCGTCTGCCAGGAGCCTGTCGCGGTCCGTGCCCAGTTCCTCGACAGCGGCGTCCAGCGCCCCCGGATCGATCACCTGCTGCTTGCCTACGCGCATCGCCGCGCGCAATTGTTTTCCGGTTATCCGGGCAAAGGCTTCGATTACGATCGGCAGATCGGTCTCGATGATCTGCCGTTGCAGGGCGACATTCGCGGTCGAGATCACGACGATGGGCCGGGGGCCTGCGGCCCGCCGGGCACGATCCAGCACCGGCACCAGATAGCCAAGCGTCTTTCCCACCCCGGTTTCGGCATCGATGAAGGACGGGCGCCGAGCGTCGAGGCAGGCTGCAAGATGACCGGCATAGGCCAATTGCGCGGGCCGCGGCGCCGGGTCCAGCCCCCTCGCACGCAGAGCGTCCGCAAGCGGGCCGTCAGAACCAAAGCCTATCCTGTCCGGCGGAACCATTATTTCGCCTGTGTTCCAATTTCCGATGCCAGGCGGAAATCGAACGCCCCTTGCTGGAACGCTTCCCGGAACGCGGACATGAATTCGACGAACCGTTCCGGCACGCATGAAAGCCCGGAGACTGGCTCGGCAATCATCGTGCCAAGCGAGACGGCATTCGCCTGCCCTATGGCAAAGGGATCGTCAGAGCGGGCGGGAGACAGGTAGGCGTCATATTCCCCGCGCAGCAGGCCATAGCCAAGGCTCTCATGCTGACCCAAGGCCGGTTTGCTTTTCATCCAGTGATTCATCGCGGCAATGAACAGGCCGGCCTCGGCAGCGGTGACGGCGCTGAGTGTAATCCTATGCTGCATCCTGACGCCGGCCGGAATCGCCTCATGCTGAAGCGGCATGGATACAGGATTTGTGCTCAGCAACCCTACCGTCTCCTCGCGTTTGGCAAGTTCGCCTAACTCGGCCTCCAGCCTGGCCACCTCCTCGGCACTGCCGTTCTTGCGGGCGGCGCGCAGGGTCGCATTCAATTCCCGCATGGCCTTCTTGTATCGGGTCCGAGCGGAGTTTGCGTTGGCCATCGCGTGCCATTGTTCAAGCGCATCGGCATCCAGCTTTTCGAAAAACGATCCGTCGCGACGTCCGTCATCGGACCGAGCCCCACCAATCAGGTCCGTCTCGACCGGACCCTCGGGTATCGCGTCGCTGATCGAGGCCCTGCTGATCATCCAGGGCGATCCTGCACCAAACAGCGCGAGAACCGGGTTCTTTTCACGCAGGGTTATTCGAAGCTGGACGTCGAAAGATGCCTCGGATTCGCTGCCCTTGATGCCGCCGATCGCATTCTGATGCCACTGGGCAAGCGGCACCCGGTCGCCCGTCATGCCCCGCACCACCTCGACCGCCGAACGACGCAGCCGGCCACGCAGGGTCGAACCCGGAACAACCGGCCTGCTTTCGCGCAAGCCGTCCTGGTAGATCGTCCTGCGGCTGATCCGGCGAAATTTGCTGCCGTCCGCCCTCGTCACCTCGTCCGCGCTGGGAGGGATCACGCAAAAGGGCGACAAGGTTTCCAGGCTGCCGACCAGCCGGATATCCCAGAGATCAGTCAAGATCGTCTTCCCTGTTCATGATGCTGACCAGGCCGAAGCCATAGGCTTTGGCGGCACCTATTCCGGCAGTCAGGAGCGCCATCAGCACCGGTTCATTCGTAATTGTGCCCGAGAAGGAAATCCGCCCGTAAGCCCGACCAAAGCGCTCGCGCCCGCGCTCCATGCGTGCGATCCCAATGTCGGGATCAACGGAATAATCGGCCAGATCGACGGCGGGAGCAAAAACGTCGCGATAACGTGCAAGCCCTGCAAGCACCCTGTCCTTCAGATCGGATTCCTTGCGGAAAACCCTGGCCTTCATGGCGACCCATGCCGCCGCCTCGATCTTCCGCCCTGCATCGAGCATTGGCGTGGCGGCTTCGGCAACAAACCCGCGCGCAACTTCAGGAGCCGCGCCGATGCAGGCCCGCACACGGACCCATGGACCATCCATGACCAGCGGATCGGGGGAGAACAGATAGCGCGGGCGGCCCGCTTCATACCTGTCCCCGAATAGGGCCGCGACTGCGTTCTTCAGCGGGGTCCTTTGCGACAGGTCCATGTCGGCCGGAACGCGGAGAATGTAATCCCTCATGCGGCAATTCTGCCGGCGTGCCGGGTTTCCGCCGCATATGCAGCGAGCCGGGCAAGAAACCTGTTGGCACAGCCAGGAAAGCCGTGCAGCAATGCTGCATCGGCCTTTAGCTGCCCCAGGGCAAGCCGAGCCTGAGCTCCGGAAATTAATCCGATCTGAAATCGTTGCTTTATCTCACGGCTGCGCAATACATCGCCGGCAGTAACGCCTGTTGAGGAAAACCATTCGATGGCCTCGAGAAACCGTTGGCGTTCGACTGGAACGATATGCTCGCCTTCGAAAAGCGCAGCGGCACCACCGAAAACAATAAGTTCCGCTGAAGTCGTTATTCTCCAATAATCGGCATCAGCACTCGACAGCCCTATCGAGGCCGCCAGGAAGGGAGTATCAGGCGGATCAAGGATCACGTCAATGATCCAATCCCAACGCTTTCTGGCACTTGTCGGCTGAATAGAGACATGATCGGGGAGTTCAGCCTCGGGGCGCACCGGCGCCCAAGCTTTGGCGAAGGATTCACAAATCAGGAATCGCGCCGGTTCGGAACCGCCAAGCCTGGCCCTGACTTCTCGCGCCGGATCGGAATGAGGGTATTTTCCCATCAGCGCCTTACGCCATCCAGAAGCGCATGGCGAGAAAAACCTGCCAAACCTTCGAAACCAGAAATCCGGGGGATCTGTCAATTCACGGCTTTTTTCCTGCACAGCAGGTCGTAGGGTATCCATATTTTTTCGCTATTCGCGGATAAGCTTGATATTTGTATCGGTTTTCTCCACAGGCCAGCCCAATCCCCCAAGAAACGCACCCCTGACCGCTGCCTGACTTCATCAGCAGCATGAAAAAATGTAGCAGTAAAGCTGCGTGACCAGCCGTATCTCTCCCAACTCATCTGGCGTTGATGAGAACCCATAGGCGGCAGAATCTCTGGCAAGCACCTGAGAATATTATCCGTTCACACAGAGCTCGGGTTGCGGACGGAGTCCCGTGGTGCCAGCGGTGTAGCAGTTCGGGTTGCGGCTCCGGCAAATGTTACTCATTTTCGCTATCTGTGGACATAACCTGGCGGCCCGACCTCAGCATCTGTCTCAGCCGCTCCAGATCCGCCAGCGCTGCAAGGGCTTTCCCCGAGTCGCCGGAGGCGAGTCCGAGCAGAAGCATTTCGAGACAGAAGACAGTCACACCGTGCAGGGCAACCCTCTCGTTCTTGCCCCTCGGAACGGCAAGGACAACACGGGCCCGGCTGGAAAGCTCACTTTGCGCTGAATCGCTGATCAGGACCACCGGCAGGCGGAGTCGCCTCGCTTCGGCAAGGGTCACGTTGGCTTCCTTGTAAAGAGAACCGTAGGCCAGCATGACGACCGCATCGCCGGACTCGAGTTCGAGCAGCTGATCCGCCAGCCCCGGTCCCGTTCGGTTAATGAGCCGCTGCTGCCTTCCCTTACGCCGGAGTCTCGCGGCGAAATATGCGGCGATATGTGCGGTGGGGCCAATCCCGAAAACGAATATCCGTCGTGCATCGTGCAGCACAGACAGCGCCTTCATAAGGTTTTCCCGAAATTCGGGCGAGCGGAGCACTTCAAGTCCCGCGGCATAGACGTCGAGCAGATCCTCAACCGCGGCATCGATCTGCTCTTCCGCACCGTCGAGGGTCCGCTTGAGATTGTCTGCCGGGGTGGTCCGCTGTCCAAGACCGGCGGCAAGCTCCCGGCGCAGTTCCTGCAAGCCCGCGAACCCCAGCGCCTGCACGGTGCGGATAACGGTTGCATCAGATGTGCCCACCGCCCGCGCGATTTCGATGGCCGATGAGGTCAGGACCGCCAGCCGGTTGGCATCGATATAGCCGGCCACCCGCTGAAACGCCGGAGACAGCCGGTCGCGGCGACGCTCATAGCGGTCGCTGAACAGATCGCGTGCCTTGCCGGTCGGTTTGCGCCTTGCTTGCACCATCGGGGAGGTAGACTGTCCTGCTGCTTTCGTAGTGATCACTACTTGGAAAGCGCAAGAAAGTAAACGCTACACGCTGAAAGCGTAGGTGATCCTCTCCGATGGTTGAGCGATGGCGATCAGCTGCCGAGCCGATCAAGCCTCAGGCGCTGGCGATCATCGGTGATGCTGCGGATGAACAGCCACCCCGTCAGTGCCACGCAAACGACCGAAGCCAGGGCAAGCAGCGCCATGAGGAAGATCTGGTAGATCGCCGCCTGTGTCGGATCCTGGCCCGCCAGGACCTGACCGCTCATGATGCCCGGCAAGGTGATGATCCCGGCACCCGCCATCTGGTTGATGATCGGTATCGTGCCGCTGACGATCGCGCTGCGCGACAGATCGCGGGTTGCCTCGCCCATGTCCCGGCCCAGGGCAAGCTGCGCCTCGATCCGGTTTCGGGCACCGGCGATCTGGCTCTTGAGCGCATGCAGGGTCAGTGCGGCCGAGTTCATCGCCGTCCCGAGAATGATGCCGAAAACCGGTATCACATGCTGCGCGTCGAAGGCCGGGCCCGATCTTGAAAGGCCGGTCAACCCAAGCAGCGCCACGCCGGCGGCCGATATGCACAGAATCAGCAGGTTGCGCAGGAATTCCGACCAGCGCCGCGGCCCAGACTGGCGCGCGCCGATCTCATGGGCAGCCGCGGCCAGCATGACGACCATGACCAGTCCGACCAGCAGGCCGTTTTCGGACCGAAACAGCAGGCGCAACAGATAGCCCACCGCAAGCAGTTGCAGCGACATGCGCAGCGCCGCCCAAGCAAGCCGGCGTCCGATTCCCATGTGCAGCGCCAATGACAGGCCGGCCGAACAGGATATGAGGCCGCCAGCGATCGCGATCTCACCGCTGCCAAGAGTCAGGACGCTCATGCCGGAACCCTTTCCAGCACCAGGGTATCGGTCGCCATCCGCTGGATCTGCGCGTCGTCATGGCTGACCAGAACCAGGATACCGCCCTCGGACAGAAACTCCCCCAGCAGGTTCTCGACACGCAGAACCGCATCGGAATCCAGCGCCGCGCTGGGTTCGTCGAGCAGCAGCACCGCAGGCTTGCCCAGCAGCGCACGGATCAACGCAAGGCGTTGCCGTTCGCCCGTGGAAAGCCGGTCGGGGGCGGCATCCAACAGATCGCGCGGCAGCCTCAACCTGTCCGAGAAATGCGTGGCATCGCCCTGGAAATGATCTCGCACCCTTGGCGCCCACCAGGCGCTGTCCGGGGCAACATAGGTGACGCTTCGTCGCCAGAGCGGCGCCGCCATATCACTCTGCGCCTGGCCATCCAGCCAGACCTCTCCGGTGTGCGGCACGAGATCGGCCAGAATGCGCAGGAGCGTGCTTTTGCCCGCCCCGGACCGCCCGGCCACGCACAGACACGCGCCATGGCCGATGGACAGATCCACGGGGCCGACCGACCCGGAGCCCACCTTGCGCGCGATCAGTCCCTGGCCATCGGTCGGCAATGCCTGCCTCACCTGCATTCTCCGCTGTTTTTGCTGCCCTCTTTTCGTGGCATCCAATGCTGCGCCGGGCGCGCTAGTTCTGCGCGAAGACCGTTTTGAATTGCAAGGCTTGTCGAGGCTTCGGTTCGTTCTTGCCCGAGCGGGCAAGGGTGTTGACAGGCGCCGCCGCGCATGACCCGCGGCCGGACCTCGCACCCGGTCCACTGACCGCCTGCCCCGCGGCTGCGCCAATTCCTTAGAGATCCGGGCCAAGACGCCTCTCTGGGAATAGCGAACGAGCCGGCTATGCAGGGTCTTGCAGGGACCATGGAACGCGTTCTGACCGGCCCTTGAATTCGGTGGCGAACTCAGCCCTCACCAATCTGCTACCGCAGCCCATACCGCTCGAGGCTGATGATCCCGCTCGGCACTTTGCCGCGCTCGCCCCCGGAGAATGAGGAATCTCGCAGAACAGT
This sequence comes from Paracoccus versutus, assembly GCF_029909795.1. Lineage (NCBI taxonomy): Bacteria > Pseudomonadati > Pseudomonadota > Alphaproteobacteria > Rhodobacterales > Paracoccaceae > Paracoccus > Paracoccus versutus. Next base: position 739,815 of record NZ_CP038196.1, on the reverse strand, counting down.
TCGCGAGGTTGCCGCCGCGTCTGTTGCAAACTCAGCCGGAAGGACCGCCCTCACGACCAGCGTCGATCACTCAGCCTTCCGGCTCGCAATAGAAACCGTTGGGGACCGACACCAGAACGTCTGAGTCGCAGGATCCCTGCCTGATAGCGACCGCGGCAGCCAACCTGCGATACCTGCCTTCTTCTCGTGCCAGCTGCTCATCGTGGCTGCCCTGTTCGACGATGCACCCGCCCTCGCCCACCATGATGCGGTTGGCAATCGAGGGTGGCAACCTTGGTGCGTCGCCGACATCGCTGGTGGTGAACTCGGCGGCGCAGATTTCCAGGGTTTCCTCGTCGATTCCCGATGTGGATCTTGCGCCATCCGCATCATGGCGAATCCTGCATCACCTGCGAGTAGCCGTCGCCGCGCCAGCTGAACTTTCATGGCTCTCGCGACCATCCGCGTGATACGCAGCGGCATCAGCCCTTCCGGACCTGCCGCAGCTTGTCGAACGTCGCCGATGCTGCCACTCGCTGACAAATAGCCGACAAAAACAATCGACAGTTAAGGGGAGCCGTTATAGGGAAGGGCACTGCAAGCTGGACAAACCCGAGAGCGCCCTTCCATGACTTCGACCCAAGCGACCCGATCGCTCCATATCGCCGCCGTCGCCTGTATCTTCGCCGCTCCGGCGGCTGTTGCGGCACCGACCAGCTACCCCCTGACGATCGAGAATTGCGGTGAGAGCCTGACCTTCGAAAGCGCCCCGCAAAAGGCTGTCGCCCTTGGCCAGAACAGCGCCGAGATCATGCTGCTGCTGGGTCTTGAGGACCGCATGGCGGCGACCGCCTTCTGGCCGAACAAGGTGCTGCCGGAACTCGCCGAGGCCAATGAAAAGGTCGAGCTTCTGACGGTCGAGTTTCCGACGCTCGAAAGCGTGCTCGCGACCGAGCCGGATTTCGTCGCGGCTCAACTGCCGACCCTGCTCGGCAACGACAGCAAGGTGGCGAAGCGGTCGGATTTCCACGACCTGGGGATCCCGAGCTATCTGTCGCCAAGTGCCTGCTCAACCTTGCAGAACACCGGGGACGCCTATGGCAGCCGCGAGAGCCTTTGGAACATGGAGCTGATGTATCAAGAGATCGACGAGCTTTCGCGCATCTTCGACGTCGCAGATCGTGGACAAGCGTTGATCGCAGATTTCCGTGCCCGTGAAGCGGCGCTTCGCGAAACCTTCGGTCGGAACGACGACCTGACATTCCTGTTCTGGTTCTCCAGTCCCTCCCCTTCGGACGACGCCTATCTGGGCGGCGGCAACGGTCCCTCGGGCTATATCGCGGACATTCTGGGGGGCCGTAACGCCATCGAGACCGAAACCGAATGGCCGACCGTCGGGTGGGAGGGCATCATCGCTGCCGATCCGACCGTCTTTGTCGTCGCGCAGGTCGATCGCAACCGTTGGGATCTGGACACGGCCGCGAACAAGCGTGACTTCCTGACAAACGACCCGACGGTCAGCCAACTGGACGCCGTGCGCGAGGGCCGCATCATCGAAATGCGTGGGGCGGCGATGAATCCGGGCATCCAGACGCTCTATGGCGCGGAAGAGGTTGGGCGCAAGCTTGAAAAACTGCTCCCGGCCAAGGAATGATGACCCGCCTCTTTCGGGGCGAGACCGCAGGTTTTGCTCTTTTCCTTCTTCTGTCGCCAGCGGTCCTGCTGCTGGCGATCGCGGTTTCCGCAGCGATTGGCGACTATACGATTTCGCTGCGCACCGTCGGCCTGGCCGTGACCAACGGGCTGGGCCTGACCGATGCGGAACTCCCCAGGATCGCGGAAAGCGTGGTCTGGAGCCTGCGCCTCAGCCGTGCGCTGGTTGCGGCGCTTTGTGGTGCGGGACTGGCGCTCTGCGGTGCGATCCTGCAGGCGCTCCTGCGCAATCCGCTGGCCGAGCCCTTCGTTCTGGGCGTGTCGGCCGGTGCCTCGACCGGCGCGGTCTGCGTCATCGTGCTGGGGATTGGCGCGGGAGCCATTTCACTCTCGCTCGGGGCTTTCGCCGGGGCATTCGCGGCCTTCGCCTTTGTTGCGCTTCTGTCGAACGGGGCAACCAGCGGGCCCAATCACACCATTCTCGCCGGGGTCGCGGCCTCGCAGCTCTTCAATGCGCTGACATCTTATATCGTGTCGACCTCGGGGAACGCCCAGCAGGCGCGCGATGTCATGTTCTGGCTTCTGGGCAGCTTCGGCGGCGCGCGCTGGCCGGATTTTCACCTCTTGCTCGTGGTGGTGCTGGCCGGTCTGGCGATCTGCATCTGGACCGCGCGCGCCCTTGATGCCTTTACCTTCGGGGATGAGGATGCAGCCTCGCTCGGCATTCCTGTGACACGGATCCGGCTGGTCCTGTTCGCGGTCACGGCAATGATGACCGCGACGATCGTCAGCATCGTGGGCGCGGTCGGCTTCGTCGGGCTGGTCGTGCCCCATGCGGCGCGGTTCATCGTCGGCCCGATACATATGCGGCTGCTGCCCGCCTCGGCTGTTGTCGGGGCAATCTTCATGGTGCTCGCTGATATCTTCTCGCGTGTCGTGGTGCCGCAGCAGACCGTGCCCATCGGCGTCGTCACCGCTCTGATCGGCGTCCCGTTCTTTGCCATTCTGCTTTACCGCGCGAGGCCGCAGAAATGAGCGTTCGTGCCGAGAATCTGGTCTGGGGCGTCAAGCGGCGCGTCATCGTGGACGACGTGTCGCTGGTGGTTGAGCCGAATGAAACGCTGGGGCTGATCGGGCCGAACGGGTCGGGAAAATCGTCGCTTCTGCGGCTGCTGGCAGGGTTGCGCCGTCCGGCACGCGGCACGGTCGCAATCAATGGCAAGCCGATTGCCGGCTATGGGCGCAAGGAACTGGCGCGTATCGTGGCCTTCGTGCAGCAAAGCGCCTCGACCGATACGAATGTTGCGGTCGAGGACGTGGTGCGCCTGGGACGAACGCCGCACCGCTCGGCGCTGGGAGCCTGGACGCCTCTGGATGGGGATGCGGTGCGGCGAGCACTCGAGCAGGTCGACATGTTCACGCGGCGCGGCCAGAGGTGGCAAACCCTGTCGGGCGGCGAGCGCCAGCGCGCGCATATCGGACGCGCCCTGGCGCAGGAACCGTCGATCATGTTCCTCGATGAGCCGACCAACCACCTGGATATTCACCATCAGATCGAAATCCTGCGGCTGGTGCGCGATCTGAAAATCACCAGCATCGTCGCCTTGCACGATCTCAATCTCGCGTCGCTGTTTTGCGACCGGATCGTGGTGCTGGAGGCGGGCCGCATCGTGGCTTCGGGCCGTCCCGAAGCGGTATTGACCGAAGACCTGTTGCGAGACGTGTTCAAGGTCGAGGCTCGGGTCAGGCGCGGGCTCGATCATGGCAAGCCGGAGATTTCATTTGCTGTAGCATAGGACAGGGGAAGCCGAACACACTGGCGGCAGTCCTGGAAATATTGCCCCAGAACACGAACTGTCAGCTCTTCGCCGCCACGCTGCTGGACGAGGCAGTGATGGCCCCCTGCCTTCACTGCTCACGCGGTCTCATCCCACAGCGCAGGCATGGTCCTCCCAACGGGTGGAATGGGCTGGTTTTTCCAAGGTGCCTTCCTCGGCCAAGCAATATGGCCTCCGCCGGCAGGCATGTCCGCAAGGGGGGCTTTACGATCATTGTGCCGGCCGCGGACACCGATGGGCAAGACCAAGGGCAGCACCTGCAGGACACCGAGCCTGGACGTGGAGCGCAAGCCGAATACCGCGGAGAGCGACCTCCTCTCGGGCGACCGGATCGACATCCTCTTTGAGCGGGGGAAGGAGTTCGCGCGACGACATCCGGCGCGGGGGCTACCAGTGCGTGAAGCAACGGGAGGTGATCAGCCGCGATTGAGGCGGTGCGGCGACAGCCAGTTTCCTGGCGACGGCGACCAGCGCCACGTCGGCCCTTCGTTTGCATCAGCCGCATTCCCCGGATTTGATCTGGGATCCGGCAATGGTCCGCATGAGCAGAAAACTCGCCGCCGCGTAGAATGTTGACCGGACATCGCGGTCGCCCGCTCGCGATTATCCGCCTCCGCCGACTGGTATCGGCGCAGCCCCAGCCCAGAGTGGGCGACAGGCCGAAAACCCCCGTAACGGCTCAAGGACGAAGCAATGTAGGCCAGTGGCGAGAGCGGCGGCTCTTACCCGAGTAAAAAGCAATCTGCGCTACGCCGCTGCCTTAACTCATTACCAGCAAGCGTCTCTTTCCTATGCGCCGTAGAGCGGCACGATGGAGCGGAACCCGCGCTCCTCCGCCTGCACATCCAGGATCTTCACCGGCAAACCGTAAAGCATCTCGATCCGGGTCTCGGTCAAAGCCTCATGGCAGGGTCCAAAGACCGCGCCCTCCGGCAGCATCAGCAGCGCCGTGTCAGCAACGGCCAGCGCGTGGTTGGGCTGATGCGTGGTCATGACCACCGCCAGCCCGCGGTCGGCCAGCCTGCGCACGAGGCGCAGCACCCGGTCCTGGTTGCCAAGGTCCAGCGCCGAGGCGGGCTCGTCCAGAAACAGCGCCGCAGGTTCGGCCGCGATGGCACGCGCGATCAGCACCATCTGACGCTGGCCGCCCGACAAGGCGTCGAAACGCTCGGCCGCCTTGTCGGCAAGGCCGATCACCGCCAGTGCCTCCAGCGCAATCTCGCGGTCGCGGCTGCCCGGCATGCGCAGCAATCCGATATGGCGCGCGCGGCCCATCAGCACCATGTCGATCACGCGATAGGGGAAGGCGCGGGCGAAATCCTGCGGCACCAGCGCCGCGGTGCCGGCCACGGTGATCCGTCCCCGGGTCGGGGCGCGCAGCCCGGTAGCGACCCGCAGCAGCGTGGACTTGCCGCAGCCATTGGCGCCCAGCACGGCCGCAACCTGACCCGCCGCGACCGCAAAATCCAGGTCGCGGAACTGCCAGCGGGTGCCGTCCCAGGAATGCGCGGCGCCTTCGGCGCGGATCAGCGGCTCAGCCATCCATCCGCCTTTCCCGCGTCCGCCACAGCAGGACCGCGAACATCGGCGTGCCGATCAGCGCGGTCAGGATGCCGAGGGGTATTTCCGAGGCGCTCATGCTGCGCGCGGCATCGTCCACCAGCAGCAGGAACGATCCGCCAAGCAGCGCCGAGGCCGGCAGCAGCACCCGGTGATCGGCACCGACCAGCATTCGCGCCAGATGCGGCACCACCAGCCCGACCCAGCCGACCATGCCGGACACCGCGACCTGCGCCGAGACGATCATCGCCGTCAGCGCCAGCAGCAGCCAGCGCAGCCCCGTGACCGGCAGCCCCAAGGCACGGGCATCCTCGTCGCCCATCGACAGGATGTTGATCCGCCAGCGCAGCGCCAGAAGCCCCGCCGCGCAGGGCAGGACCGGCCCCGCCAGCAGCGCCGCCTTGCCCGCATCGGCGGTGGCAAAGCTGCCCAGCAGCCAGAACACGATCACCGGCAGCTTGTCCTGGCTGTCGGCGGTGAACTGCACCAGGCTGACCAGCGCCCCGAAGAAGCCCGAGACCACGACCCCCGCCAGCACCAGAACGAGGATATTGCTGCGCGACACGACCGAGGCAAAAAGCCAGACCAGCGCCAGCGCCGACAACCCGAAGGCGAAGGCCGCGCCCACCAGCCCCAGATGCTGCCAGCCCAGCAGGATCGCCAGCGTCCCGCCGAAGGCCGCGCCCGACGAGACGCCCACCACCTGCGGGCCGACCAGCGGATTGCGGAACAGCCCTTGCAGCGAGGCCCCCGCCAGCGCCAGCCCCGCCCCGGCCAGCACGGCCATGGTGACACGCGGCAGGCGGACCACGACGATCACGCTCCATTCCAGCGGCGTGACCGGCTCGGCCGGCGCGAGCCAGGGCGAAAGCAGGATCCGCAGCACGCGCCCCGGCGGAATGTCGATGCGGCCGACACCGAGTGAAGCGATGGCTGTGGCGACCAGCACCGCCGCCAGCGCCCACAGGATCCGGGTCTCGCGTCGTGCGGCGGCGACGGACAGCGCGGCGGTCACGGCTGATAGGGCACGCGGTAGAAGCGGCGGTAATAGCCGTCGGCATGGGCTTCCATGTCGATGTCCTCGAAGCGTTCGGGATAAAGCGTCTTGGCCATCCACAGCTCGCCCAGGGCCATGGCCTCGGGCATCGGATAGCCCCAGGCCTTGGCATATTCCGGCATCAGCCAGACCCGACCTGCCGTGACCGCGTCGATGGGCTGCCAGGCCGCGCCGGACTTGATCTCGTCCACCACCTGCGGATAGCGGTCCTGGACGAAGATGACCTGCGGGTTCCAGCCCAGGATCTCTTCCATCGTCACCTGCTTGTAGCCCTGGATCGAGTCCGCCGCGACGTTCTTTGCCCCGGCATAGGCCATCATCAGCCCGGTATATTTGCCGGTGCCATAGGTGGTCAGGTCCGGGTTCGCCATATAGGCGCGGACGCGATCGCCCTCGGCCACGTCGGCCAGCCGTTCGGCCACCAGCGCCCGCGACTCGGTCGCCGCCGCGATCAGGTCCTCGCCGGCCTCGGCCTTGCCGAATACTTCGGCGATCAGCCGCACGCCTTCGCGGAAGCCGGTGTCATAGGCCGCGGCCTCGTCGCCGCTAACCACGGGGCTTTGCTTGACCGCCTCCTCGGGCGGCACGTCAAGAAGCGAGATCGCCACCACGGGCAGGCCGACGGATTCGATCTGCTCGCGCATCTCGGCCGGGGCGTAATTGGTGACGAAGACGATATCGGGCTTCAGCGCCAGCAATTCCTCGATGTTCACGCTGGTCAGGCCGCCGGGCGTGCCGAGATCCTCGATCCCCGGCGCCAGCCGCGCGAAACCGGGACCGAGCTGCTTTTTCCATTCGTCCAGCACGCCGGCGACCTGGCCCTGCGCATCAAGCTGCACGGCGATGTTCAACGTCTGGTGCTGCAGGACGACGGCACGCTCGACGGTGTCGGGAATGGTCACCTCGCGCCCGATCTGGTCCGTGACGGTGCGGTCGGCAAGCGCGGGCGAGATAAGCGCGAGCGACAGGCCCAGGGCAAGCGCAGGCCGCGATGTCATTCGGCTATCAAAACATGTCATCGATGTCCCTCCGGCCTGTCATGCACAGGCGATTCGATATATCTAGTTAAGCATATCGCGTGACGCAGGACAGGATGGGAATGCCGCAAATCACTTTCGCCGTGGCGGGCAGCCTGGCCGCGGCGCTGACGGACTTCGCCCGCGCCTTTACCGCCCGTACCGGAGATGCCGTCGACATCCGCCATGGTCCCGCCGGCCTGTTGACGGCGGCGATCCGGGAGGGCCTGCCGGTCGATGTCTTCGTCTCGGCCAGCCCTGATGGGCCGGAGGCGCTGCATCGCGAGGGCCTTTTCAACCCGCCCTGCACCATCGCCCGGAACCGCATGGTGCTGGTGGTTCGTCCGGGGCTGTACGCGTCCGCCGAGGATCCTCTGGCCCTGCTGACCGATCCGCGCTGGCGCATCGGCATGTCAACGCCCCGTGCGGATCCCGGCGGCGACTATGCCGCAGCCTTCCTGGAGAGGCTCAAGACCGAAGATCCCCGACGCTGGCAGGATCTCGGCCCGCGTTGCGTCAGCCTTTACGGCGCCGTGCTGCCGGACCCGCATGAGCCGCTCCGCAGCCCGGCGCTCGCGGCCTTGATCGAGGGCCAGGCCGACATGCTGATCGTCTATGCGACCACGGCCGACCGGATCGCGCAGGCCCTTCCCGGAACACGGGTCCTGCCGCTGCCGCTGGAACTGGCGCCCCTGACCGAGATCTGCGCCTGCGTGCGATGCGACGGCCCCAAGCCGGCACACCGTTTCTTCGAGGCATTGCAAGGCGCGGATTGCAGGCTGATCCTGCGCCAACACGGCTTTCTCGCCGTCCCCGGTCAGCCCGGATAACCGAACCGCCCCTGCGCGTCCGGCCATGTCCAGATGCGGTCGTCGGCGAGGATCGCATCCACGACCGCTTCCGCCCTTGGCCGGGCGGATGGGTTGTCGCCCATCCCCATATGCTCGGTCTCGATCTCGACCAGGAACGCGACGACATCGTCGCGCGGCGTTCCCCGGCGCAGTTGCGAGGCTGCCGAGATCAGATAGCTGTCGTATTCGTCCGCAAAGGACAGGTTGGCCTCGTCGTCCCATCTGCCCGGCCGGCTTTCCGGGTCCAGCAAGCCGATGGGATCCCAGAGCGTCCAGCCGATATCGCGCAGCTTCGACAGCTTGATCCGGGGTTGCGGTGCGATCTCGGTCATGGGTCCGCCGGGGCAAGGGCTGGAGGATGGGCCAGCTTCGCACAGCCCGGCGAATGGTCGCAACGGGTTCCGGAATCCGCGGCCGACCCACCATGGCATCATCTCAGGCGGCGCTCACCCGCTCGACCTCGACGGTGACGTGGGAAAGCGCGTGGATCCGCGCGAGGCGCGACTTGTAATGCGAGGGCGCCTGCGGATCGCTCGACACCAGCGAGACGATGGCGGCGTGATGGCCCGGCCCGACCTGCCAGACGTGCAGGTCGGTAATGCGGTCGGTCTCGGTCTCGATCGCCGCGCGGATTTCGCCAGGCAGGTCCTCGTCTTCCGGCACCCGGTCCAGCAGCACGGCGCCGGAATCGCGGATCAGCCCCCAGGACCAGCGCGCGATCACCAGCGCGCCCACGACGCCCATCAGCGGATCGGCCCAGAGCCAGCCATAGCTGCGCCCGGCCAGCAGCGCCACGATGGCCAGGATCGAGGTCAGCGCATCCGCCAGCACATGCAGATAGGCGGCGCGCAGGTTGTTGTCCCGCGCATGGCCATGGTGGTCATGATCGTGGTGATGATGCCCATGCCCGTGGTGGTGGGAATGGTCGTCCCGGAGCAGCCAGGCACAGGCAAGGTTGACCACCAGCCCGACCACCGCGACACCGATGGCCTGTCCGAAGCGGATCTCGACCGGGTTGGCCAGCCGCAGCAGGCTCTCCCAGCCGATCAGCAGCGCGATCAGGGCCAGCACGACGGCGCTGGCGAAGCCGCCGAGATCGCCCAGCTTGCCGGTGCCGAAGCTGAAGCGCGTGTCGCCGACATGGCGGCGGGCATAGAGATAGGCCAGCGCGGTGATCAGCATCGCCCCGGCATGGGTGGACATGTGCCAGCCATCGGCCACCAGCGCCATCGAGCCGTAGAGCGTGCCGGCGGCGATCTCGGCCACCATCATCGCGGCCGTCAGGACGATGACCAGCCAGACCCGGCGCTCATTGCGCCGGTGGTGCTGCCCCAGGAAGTCGTGCCTGTGGGTATGGGCGGAGATGTCGATTGCGGACATGGCCGTTGCTCCCGCCGCCGCGCGGCTATTTCATGTAGGTTCGGATGACGTCGATCAGTTCCTCGCCGCCCTGCCGGCGCTCGGCCTCGGTCTCGGCGTGAAGCACGTGCTCGCGCAGATGGTCCTCCATCACCTCCGCCGTCAGCCCGCTCATCGCGCCGCGGGCCGAGGCCAGCTGGCGCAGGATCTCGCCGCAGGGCTTCTCGGCCTCGAGTGCGCGCTCGATCCCCTCGATCTGGCCCCTGAGGCGGCGGACCCGCGCGATCAGCTTTTCCTTGTCGCGGATGGTGTGGGACATGGCGGCGGCGATCCTCGGCTTCATATGATATGGGGGACTATACTATATAAGGCGAGGTCGGGGAAGCCGGGGAATGGATGAGGGCTAACGATGCCTTCGCTGTCCGCTATTCCACGGACGATGGCACAGACCATCTATCGATCACAAAAGTCCCCTGTTTTTATGCAGCCCGTTTAGTGAACAGAGGTCGACCGGCAATTCCTGCGTCCAACCGAGGGCTGCGCAAATCACATGAGAGCACAAAGATGTCCAACATCAAAAACCGCATCTCTCCACCTCCATCTCACGAATAGATCACGACCGGCGCGCCGGGTTGCAGCATGGCGTAGATGTCCTCGATCTCCTCGTCGGTGACGGTGATGCAGCCGGCTGTCCAGTCCCGATTCTTGCGGACCCGTTCATTGCCTTCGGGCCCGCGGCCGTGGAACATGATGTCCCCGCCCGGATCGCGTCCCAGTCGTTCAGCGAAGGCACGGTCCCGGTCGTTCGGATAGGAAATGCCCACGGAGAGATGATAGCGGCTGCGGGGGTTGAAACGGTCAATGAAATAGAGCCCTTCCGGCGTCTTGCCGTCGCCCTCGAACTGCTTGTGGCCGATGGGCTGGAAGCCCAGGCCGAAATCGTAGGATTTCAGCACCGTCTGGCCGCTCACCAGGTGCAAGCGGCGCTGGCCCTTGTAGACCACGACCTGGGTGACCGGAGGACCGGAATAAGACTTGAACTGCGGTCGCTTCGGCTGGGGCGCACCACAGGCTGCGAGGGCGGAAAGACCTGCCAGGGAAAAATGGCGCCGGTTCAAGGAAATCATGCGGTATTGCTCCTGAAACGGGTCAGCGGCCATCAGAAGCGGGATAGCTGCTGAAGACCTCGGTGCTGCCGTCCTTGCGGATCAGCAGGACATCATAGGCCTCGCGTTCAGATTCCGGTCCCATGCCGGGGCTGCCGTAGGGCATGCCCGGAACCGCCAGCCCGGCGGCGTCGGGTCGATCCTGCAACAGCCGGCGAATATCCTCGACCGGAACATGCCCCTCCAGGAAATACCCGTCGATCTCGCCGGTATGGCAGGAGGCGTGCTCGACCGGCACACCCCTGTCGATCTTGTGCTTCATCAGAAGGGTGCCGAAGCGCTTTTCCGAGGTCACCTCGAAGCCTTGCTGGCGCAGATGGTTCGTCCATTCGACGCAGCATTCGCAACCCTGCCCTTCGACGACATGGAGGGCCGGGTGCAGGTTCTGCGCCGTGGCGGCAAGGGGGACGGCCAGCAAGGCAACGGCGATCAACGCGCTGCGGCTCGCGGTAGACATGGTTCTCATTCGATGGCCCTGCGGATCTTCGGGACCGCGAACTGGCGATCCTCGTGGAAATCGATGATGCTCGACAATGCGCCCGACGGCCGAAAGACGTAGACGCCGGATGTATGATTCATCGTGTAATCGCCATCGTCACGCGGAACACGTTCGTATTTGACGGCAAAGCCGGCGGCCGCCTTGGCAATGTCCTCGGGCGATCCGGTCAGACCCCGGATGCGGGGATCGAAGTTCGACAGGTATTCGCCAAGGACCTGCGGACTGTCGCGTTCGGGATCGACGGTGATCAGGCTGACGCGGATGCGGTCGGCATCCGGTCCCAGGTCGTCCAGCCAACCGGAGATGTCCATCAGCGTCGTGGGACAGACATCGGGACACCAGGTGAAACCGAAGAAGACCATGCTGGCCTGCCCGAGCCAATCGCGCGGCGCGACGCGAGTGCCGTGATCGTCGGTCAGCTCCCAGGCCATGCGGGACAGGTCCATTCTCTCGCCATCGCGGGCGCCCTCGCCCCCTCTCGGCGGGGGCGGATCACCGCCGCGCCAGGTACCCAGCCCCATCATGAAGCCGAAGGCTCCCGCCAGGCCCGCCGCACCCAGGATCAGCCCGCGGCGTCGCATTCCGCCCCCTGTGCGCGTATCGACAGGACCCGGGCGTCGATCTCGACCGAGCCGGCCCGTTCGAACCGCAACGCCACCGGAAAGGTCTCGCCTTCGGCAAGCGGCGCGGTCAGCTCCATCAGCATGCCATGATAGCCGCCGGGAGCCAGACTGACGGTCTCGCCAGCCGGAATGTCGATCGCCTCGGCATGCGGCATCGAGGCGACGCCGTCCTTGACCACGGTCCGGTGCAGCATCGGCATGGCGGCGACCGGGGTGTCGATCCCCGTCAGCCGGTCGCCGGTCTCGCCATCGTTGCGGATCTCGACATAGAAGACCGCCGGGCGGGCGGTGCCGATGGTGGCGCGCGACCAGGCACCGGTGACGGTCAGGTCGCCCGCCGAGACGCTGGCGCATTCGGCCGCGGCGGCCAGGGGCAGCATGACGGCAAGCCCAAGCACAATTGCGAAGCGTTTCATCGGTTCAGATCCTTTCCTGGATATCCGCCAGAATCTCGGCTGCGGGGGTCTCATGGGGGAATTGGCGCAGCCATTCGCCATCCGGGCCGATCAAAAACAGCCCCGGACTATGCGACATGGTGTAGCCATCGGGTGCGGCCGGGGATTCCTCGCGCTCGAAATGGATCCTGAAGCTCTCGGCGGCCGCCTGCGTCGCGGCCCCGTCGCCGGCAAGGCCGAGGATCGCCGGATGGAAGGCCGCCAGATATTCGGACAGCCCCTGCCCGCGGTCCCGTTCGGGGTCGATGGAAATGAACAGCGGCTGCACCTTGTCCGCCTCCGGTCCCAGGTCGTCCATCACCAGCGCCACCTCGGACATGGTCGTCGGGCAGACGTCGGGGCAGTTGGTGAAGCCGAAGGAGACCAGCGCGAACCTGCCGCGGAAATCCTCCATGCCATAGGTCCGCCCGGCCGCGTCCTGCAATGCGAAATCGGGACGGAAGGCAGCTTGGGATGGCTCGGGCCGCCTTCCGGCCCAGTGCAAGGCAAGAACACCCGCCAGCGCCACGGCCACCAGCGCCCAGAGGACCAGCCTGATCCGTCGCAGGTTCATCGGCGGCCCCCTTACTGCGCGTTCACGGCGTCGGTGACGGCCGCGCGCAGTTTTTCGATGCTCAGATCCGTCAGCCTTTCGCCATTGATGAAGAAGGTCGGCGTGCCCCGGATTTGCAGCACCTCCACATCCGCCATGTCCTGGTTCAGGACGGCGGTTATCGCCGGGTGCAGCCGGTCCGACCCGGCCTTGGCAAGATCCAGCCCCGCTTCGCCAGCGACCTGCCAGGCCCAGTCCAGCCGCGGAGCACCGTGTGCCGCCCAGCGGGGCTGCTGATCAAGCAGGGCGTCGAGCACGGGCACAAACCTGTCCTGCATCCTTGCGGCTTCCAGGATGCGCACGGCCTCGTCCGATCCCTGGTGGAAGGGGGCATAGCGCAGCACGACGCGCAGCTGTTCGGGATGGTCCCGCAGCAGCCGGCTGACCGCGGGATGGAAAGCGCGGCAGGCCTCGCAGGAGGGATCGAAGAACTCGACCAGCGTCACCGGCGCATCCGCGGATCCAAGGATCGGGGAATGCGGTCGGACCAGCGCATCGGGCTGGGCTTGCAGGGTCTCGGCGATAGCGGCGGTCTGCGCGGCCTCGCGCCGCCGGGCGACCTGCCAGGCCCCACCTGCGAAGGCAGCCGCGCCGAGGACGAGGCTGCCGATGACGATGGTTCTGCGGTTCACGTTGGTTTTCCTTTCCCGAGGCCAAGGCACAGCGCGATCCCGGCGAAGGCGCCAAGCGAGAGATAGGGGATCGGCAGGCCGATGATGGTCATCTGCGCCCGGTTCGAGCAGGAGGGGCCGTCCCTGGTGCAGGGGCTGGCGGTCTCGGGGATCAGCCCGGCGTAAAGGCCGGAATGCCAGAGCGCGATGGCCAAACCGGCCGACACCAACGGCAGGGCATAGAACCATGCGCCCGCGTCCCCGCGCCACAAGCCGATGGCCAGCACCGGCACCAGCGGGAACATCGCGATCCGCTGATACCAGCACAGGGTGCAGGGCATCTGGCCCAGCACCTCGCCGATGAACAGCGCGCCCAGAGTTGCCGCCAGAGCAGTCAGAAAAGCAGCAAGCAGCTGTATTTCGGCGGCGGAAGTGACAGCGCGGTTACCCTGCATCATGCGCTCAGGCCCCTGGATCGCGGAAACCTTTGTTCGTCCGGCCAATGGCGTGGGAACCGGGCAATTGCGAGACTTGAGCGCAGCACGGTTTCCCCAGATATACAGCCCAAGATAGGCAACGAGTATGAGCGCGGCGGCGATAAGAGTTTCCTTCATGGCGCTAGGTCCTTTTCGCCATGGGGAGCAGGAACAGCACCGCGCCCAGAAAGATCGCGATGTCCGCGCCATTGAAGGCCGGCCAATGCTGGTCGCCCCAATAGAAATCCAGGAAATCCGTCACCCTGCCTTGCCGGAGCCGGTCCAGGACATTCCCTGCCGCCCCGCCCACGATCAACGCATGACCCACCGCCTCGAACGGATGGCGGGCACGCAAGGCCATGAGGGCGAAGAAGACGGTCAGCGCCGCCGTCAGCGCGGCCATGGCCAGCGGCCGTGTCGCCATGATTTCGGCGAGCAACCCGAAGCTTGCGCCGGTATTGAAGCCAAGAGCGAGGTTGAAACCGGCAAAGACCACGACGGGCCGTCCCTGCTCCAGCAAGGACAGCGCCGCGGACTTGCTCGCCTGGTCCAGCAGCAGAACCAGCAGGGCGACCAGAAGAAGGCTGTGCGGTCTCAAGTCCGTTCCTCTCGGCGAAGGCCGATCCAGCGCGGCACCTGCCGCGCCCATCGGTCATAGGCCTCGCCATGACGGGCGCGCAGCAGGCGCTCCTCGCTGCGGATCTGGACGGATGCAGAGGCGGCGAACAGCGCCAGCCCGGCCAGCGTCAGCACCGACGGGCTGGCCAGCAGGACACCGGCCAGAAGCAGGAACTGACCCAGGAAGGTCGGGTTGCGGCTGATCCTGAACGGTCCGGTGGTGACCAGCGGCCCTTCCTCGCCAGCGCGCAGCCCGACGCGCCACGACGCCCCCATCGCCATCTGCGCGCCGAAGGCCACCGCCATGCCGAGGGCGGCCAACGCGACGCCTGCAACCTGCAGGCCCGTGGGCAGGGCCGTGGAACCGGCCACGACCGGGCCGACCAGCGCCAGCAGGAAGCCCAGACGAAAGCCCATGGCCGCCAGGCGGTCGCGGCCCCGCGCATGGGCGAACAGCCAGACCGGCTGGCCTGCCGCGCGTCGCGCCTCGGCCGAGCCCAGAAGAACAGGGCCAGATAGCAGATCAGGATCAGCCATGCGGCCAGGGCGAGCGACATCAGGTCTGCTCCGGGCGGAAGCCCAGCAGGCGCAGGGCATTGAGCGTGACCAGCACGGTCGCGCCGGTGTCGGCCAGGATGGCGATCCACAGCCCGGTGATGCCGAGGACCGAGGTCACCAGGAACACCGCCTTCAGCCCCAGCGCGATGGCGACGTTCTGGCGGATGTTGCCCATCGTCGCCCGCGCCAGCCGGATCAGCGCCGGAACGTCCGCCACCCGGTCGCGCAGGATCGCCGCATCCGCCGTCTCCAGCGCCACGTCGGTGCCCGAGCCCATCGCCACCCCGACGCTCGCCTGCTTCAGCGCCGGGGCGTCGTTGATGCCGTCGCCGATCATCATCACGCCCCCCTGCGCGGCCATCTCGCGGATCGCGGCCAGCTTGCCTTCGGGCAGCATCCCGGCGCGATGGTCCATGCCAAGGGCGCCCGCGATGGCCTCGGCGGTGCGCGGGTTGTCGCCGGTCAGCATGACCGCGCCGACATCCAGCGCGCGAAGCTGGGCCATCGCCTCGGCGGCATCGGCGCGCGGCTCGTCGCGCATGGCGATCAACCCCAGGGGGCGGCGCGCGCGAAAGACCGCGACCACGGTCTTGCCCTCGCTTTCCAGCGCGGTGGCGCGGCGGATCGCATCGGCTTCGATTCCGCCCTGCTCGGCGGCATGGCGGGGCGAGGAGACCCATGCGGGCTCGTCCGCGACGACCGCCTCGACCCCCCGGCCCACCAGCGCCCGCGCCTCGCGCGCGGGCAGCGGGGCCACGCCCGCCTCGGCGGCACGCGCCAGGATGGCCTGCGCCAGCGGATGGCTGGAGCCGGCCTCGACCCCGCCCGCCACCGCCAGCAGCCCGGCCTCGTCCACGCCGGCGGCCGGCACCAGGTCGGTGACCACCGGCCGGCCATGGGTCAGCGTGCCGGTCTTGTCGAAGGCGACTTGGTTGACCTTGGCCGCGGCCTCGATCACCGCGCCGCCCTTCATCAACAGCCCGCGCTTCGCCCCGGCCGAGAGCGAGGAGGCGATCGAGGCCGGGACCGAGATCACCAGCGCGCAGGGGCAGCCGATCAGCAGCAGCGCCAGGCCGCGATAGATCCAGCTCCCCCAGTCCGCGCCGAATGCCAGCGGCGGCACCAGCACCACCAGCGCCGAGACCGCCACCACGGCGGGCATGTACCAGCGGCTGAAGCGGTCGATGAAGCGCTCGGTGGGGGCGCGGGCTTCCTCGGCCTCCTCGACCAGGCGGATGATGCGGGCGATGGTGTTGTCCGCAGGCTCGCGCATGACGCGCACGCGCAGCGCCGCCTCGGTATTGATCGAGCCGGCGAAAACCCCGTCCCCCGGTCCCTTGGTCACCGGCACGCTCTCGCCGGTCACCGGGCTGTCGTCGATGCCGCTCGTGCCCTCGGCGATCGCGCCATCGGCGGGGATGCGGTCGCCGGGACGGACCAGCACGACCTGGCCGATCTCCAGGCTGTTGGCGGGAACCTCCCGCGTCTTGCCGTTCACCTCCAGCAGCGCGGTCTTGGGCACCAGATCGGCCAGCGCCCGGATGCCGTCGCGCGCACGGCCGGCGGCGACGCCCTCCAGCACCTCGCCCAGGGCGAACAGGAACACGACCAGCGCCGCCTCCTCGGCCGCACCGATGAAGAGGGCGCCGACGGCGGCGATGGTCATCAGGCTTTCGATGGTGAAGGGCTGGCCCATGCGCAGCGCCGCGAAGGCGCGCTGCGCCACCGGGGCGACGCCGATCACGCAGGCCAGCAGGAAGGCCCAATAGCCCCATTCGGCCGTGGTCAGCAGTTCGAAGGCCCAGGCCGCCGCCAGCAGCACGCCGGTCATGACGACCAGCCGGCCCTTGGCGGTGCGATGCCATCTCTGGCCGCGGGCAGCGCCATGGTCGTGGCCATGCGTGGCCGGGACGGCTGCCGGTGCCACGGCCGCCGCAGGCGCGGCATCGGGCAGCACGAAGGCCTTCTTGCGCGGTGCCTCCTGCCCGCGCGGCGCGATGCCAAAGCCCAGGCGCCGAACCGTGTCCTCGATCTGGTCGCGGCTTGTCCCGTCCGGGTGCAGCGTCAGCGACAGCTTCTCGGCCATCAGCCCGACCGAGACCTCGCCCACCCCCGGCATCCGCTCGACCGCCGCGGCGATCTTGCGGGTGCAGGCGGCGCAGTCCATGCCCGTCACCGTCCATTCGACCCGTTCGGCATTTTCGTCACGCATCGTTCATCTCCTGCCCGCGCAGACCGCGGACCCTTGTCCTCGATGATTCGGGAACCTAGGTGCTCCAGCAACTAGAGCTTCAAGGGGTTTCTCATGCTCTCCATCGGAAAACTCAGCCGGGCGACCGGGGTGAAGGTGCCGACGATCCGCTATTACGAGCAGATCGGCCTGCTGCCCCAGCCCGAGCGGACGGCGGGCAACCAGCGGCTTTACGCGCCGAAGGTGCAAGAGCGGCTGGCCTTCATCCGCCACGCCCGCGACCTGGGCTTTCCGCTCGAGGCGATCCGCGAGTTGCTGAGCTTGTCGGACCGGCCGGACATCCCCTGCGCCGCCGCCGACGAGATCGCCGGCCGCCAGCTTGCGGCGGTCAATGCCCGCATCGCCCGGCTGACGGTGTTGCGCGACGAATTGCAGCGCATGCTGGCGCAATGCGCCTGCGGCACCATCGCCGACTGCCGGGTGATCGAGGTGCTGGGCAACCATGCGCTTTGCCTGCATGGCGATCATGGCGACACGGATCCCTCATAGGCGCGGTTTCGCACCGCCATCGAGACATGGGCCGGGCTGATCATCCGAGAGCCTCCTGGTTTCACATATCGCCGCGGGCTCGCGCCTGCGGCGAGGCTTCTAGAACACGGCGACCTGCGTGCCGATCTCGGCGAGGTCGTAAAGCTCGGTGACATGCTCGTTATAGAGGCCGTAGCAGCCGTTCGATGACAGGCGCCCGATCTTTCGGGTGTCATGCGTGCCGTGGATGAGATAGGCGGGCCAGGACAGATAGAGCCCATAAGCGCCAAGGGGATTTTCCGGCGTGCCGCCTTCGACGCGCAAGGGCAGGCTCGGATCCTTTTTGCGCATGTCGGGCGTGGGGGTCCATGGCGGGTTCTTCGCCTTGCGGACCACCTCGGTCTTGCCGCGCTTGGTCAGCTCCTCGGTCACCGGCACCGAGCAGGGATAGACCCGATAGGTGGCTTCGCCGGCGGACCAGTAGTGCAGCGCCCGCGACGAAACATCGGCCAGGATCACCCCGACCCCCAGGTCGCTGAAATGATCGCTCCAATGCCACATGCGGAAGGCGGACAGGTTCCGGCGCCGATCGGCGTTCGGATTTACCTGCCAGGCGCCGATATCGGGTGCCTGCCCCTGGCCCGCACCGCCATAGACCATGTTCCCCGTGCTCGGGTCGAACTGCTGCGCAAACGCGCCCATGGCGCCGCTACCGGCACATATCAGCCCGCCGACAAATGCCCTGCGATCAAGGCCGGAGCCTTTGAATCCCTTATCCATGTTGATGACTCAATCCGTTCTGTCTGTGATCACATCAGCCCGGAAACCGCGTCGGGGTGGGCCATGACGACCGCACCCGGCGGGATTTTGCCAGGCTGATGGCGAATTGCGCCCGAGGCGCAGGATCAGACGAAGAGAGTTCTCGGAGGCCGCTCTTGCTGCAGCGGTCCCGTCGTTCGCCAGGACGAGACGGCAAACAGCCGCTCGAGCCTGCTGGCGTGCTGTGCGGCCCCATCTTGCAAGGACGCCGTCTCGACGGCGGCATGCGAGGCACAGGTCCAGTCGCAGGCTGTTCCATCGCTGCTGCAACTGCCGCTCAGCATGCAGGACGCATTGCCTGGGGCGGAAGAAGGCTCGGCCTCCTGCCCGGCTGCGGCTTCCATCGCCAATTGCTGCGACGCTACCACGCCGTCATGCGCCACCGACAGGATCAGGGCGGCGTTCATCACGGCAAAGGTGAACAGCAGGGCGAGCAGGCGCATCATGCCATATGGGTAGGATGGCCCGCCCGCGAAGTCCATCGGGATGTGATCGCAAATGCGTGTGTTCAAGGACGGGATCACCATTCTCGGCATCCGGTATCATTCGGATGATCTCGCGACCTGGTTCCGGTGGGCAGACCGTGGACATCCGCTGGGACCATGCCGACATCGGCGCCATCGAAGTCTGCCTCGACGGGAACTGGGTCGAGGTCGGGACCATGCATGCCGAGACGAGTGAGGGCCGCCTGTTCGACGGGCTGCACGCACAGGAATGGATCGCGACCCGTCGCGCCCTGCGCACCCGTGCCGAGAAACAGAGATCCTGGAACGAGGCGGTCGTTTTCGAGGCGCTCAAGGCGATCCGGGACATGAACACCACCAGCAAGCTGGCCTTCGGCCTGATCGACAAGAACTGGACGGTGGAGAACCTGCAAAAGCTCGAATCCTCCCTGTTCGACAGCTTCAAGGTGGCTGCGAACACCGCCCGGACCCAGAGGTCGGAAGATGGCTACGGCCGCTCCATCGAACCCCGTGCTCCCCGGAACACGGAGACCGATGCCGCGCCCCAGCAGGCCCCGGCACGCCGCGCCAACAACTTCGAGATGGAAGACTGATCCATGACCGCCGATACCCCGCAGTCCCGACGCCGGCCGCCCCCAAGCCCGTCGCACAGGTCATCGCCGGGCTGCGACGCATTCATATCGAGAGCGACCGCGACAGGGACCTGAAGCTCCAGTTGCAGCGCCTGTTCCAGACCGATGACGAGGGAAACCTCCTGCCCCTGCCGGCGCGCTTCACCGCCGGGCAGGAGACCCGCGGCATCGCGCTGATCGAGCCCGCCGGTGGTGGCAAGACCACCGCGATCCGCACCGAACGCCAACGCAAGCAGCTGTCGAGGTCCTGATCCATGCCGCTTCTTCCCTTCCTTCCGCTGGCCGCCGGCGAATCCCTGATGTCCTATGTCGCGCGCATGGCCCGGTTCCATGCCGGGATGGCGGCCTTCCGTTCATGGCTTTTCTGGATCTGGCTCGCCAATCCGTCATGCCAGCGGCGCCCGAGACCGTGGAGCGCATCGCGGCGCTCAGCGGCATGCCTCGGGCCGGATTGCTTCGCGCCGCGATCCTGCCGGCCGGCAAGGCGGCCATGAGCACCGGGGACAGTTGTTCGACATCAGGTTTCTCGATCGTCGGCGGATCACCTTCTGCCCCGCCTGCCTGCTGGAAGATCGCCAAATGGCGGCCGGAAGCCATGGACAACGCGTCGGACGGCTGCACTGGATGTTCGCCCCTGTCAGGACCTGCCCGCGCCATGGCATCCCCCTGATCCGCCGCAAGGCCGCTACGGAGGAGGAGCGATTCCAGTTGCCGGGCGCGCTCGCCGAATCGGATGACGCGCTCGAACGCCTGGCCGCGGAAACCCCTCGGCATGGGGTCTCGCCGCTTCAGGCCTATGTCGCAGCCCGTATTGACGGGCAGGCAGGCCCCCAGTGGCTCGACAGCCAGCGCATCGATCAGGTCGCCCGTGCCACGCAACTGCTCGGCGCCTGCCTCTTCCATGGCACGCTGGTGAAAGCCTCCTTGTTGACCCAAGAGCGATGGGACGAGAGCGGAAAGGTCGGGTTCGGATTCATCTCACGGGGGCCTGACGGCGTTCGAGACGGCCTTGAGGAAATCTTCAGCGCCGTGAAACGGCAACAGCCCGTGTCGACGCCGCGATCCGCATACGGCCCGCTCTACTCCGGTGCCCTCTCCGATCCAGATGGCATCGGCCGACCGAGGACATCCTGCGGAGCCATATCCTTGACAGCATGTCGATCGCCGCCGGAGAAACCTTGCTCGGCGAAGTGGCAGCCCAGCGGCGGCGCCATAGCATCACCTCGCTCTGCGATGAAACGGGTGTTCCACGAGGTTCGTTGACGACGGTCCTGATCGCGTTCGGCCTGCCGGCCGACAGCGAGGATAAGTATTTGCATGTCAACGACACCTTCGCGGCACACGCCCAGGGACAGGCAGGTTTCGATTCGATCCTGATCGATGAAGAGGAAATGACGGGCGCTCTCTACGCACCGCGCATGCCCCCGGATCAGCAAGGACGAAGCCGCCGAAATCCTCGGCATCGACGACGGCGCCGTAGCCAGCCTGCTGCGGCTGGCCAATCATGACGGCACCCCCTACTGAAGCGCGTCGTTCCGATCATCGGCGACCGCGAGGCGCCCTGGCATATCGAACTCGACAGTTTCTATCGCTTCCGACCCGCTCATGTCTCGCTCGCAACCCTGGCGCGACAGCGCTCGCTCGAAAAGGAGGAACTCCGACGACAGTTGTGGACGCGCGGCATCCGGTCGATCCTCCACGGCTCGAATCGCGATTGCGGAATCTATCGGCTCGCGGATCTTTAGTTAGCAATCGCAGCATTTCATCGGCCAGGCCGTCCCTCGGGGCGGCTTTTTTTTCGGGAAGTTTCGATGAGCGCCAATGGCCTTGGCAAATGGGCAAAGTCACCGTCCAACCACACTTGGGATGGCGGAAAACAAGGGATTTCCGGGCTTCCATCGCCTGTCGTTTCAGGCCTTGCCCCCGGAAATGCCGGGAAAATTCGGCATTTGCGCCCGGCAATGCAGGTGCAGCGCGGATCGCAGCGAGGGCTGGCCTAGAGGCCGGAAGGCGAAGAACCGCGGCCGCGCCTAGGCAGGGGGCGGCAGGAAATGCGGGCTGGGCCCATCCGACGGCCCAACCCCGCCCGCTGCGCCACCGATTCGGCGGGCAAGCGCCGCCTTGAGCCCGGCAGGCCCTGCTCCGACCCAGCCATCGGGGCGCCGGGTTCCGCTGCACTGCGGCGGTTCGCGCATTCGTTACGACAGATTATTACAATTTCTACATCAGTAATATTGCAATGTTGCGCAGTCATCCTTACAACGGGCGCTGCAACCCGCGCTGATTCTGCGCCGCGGCGGAAACCCGGCGCCGAAAGCGGCAAAAGAGGACTCTGAGATGGCCCTGGACCAACCCACCCCGATCGCGCCCTATGACGCACCGGAAAAGGATCTCTACGAGATCGGCGAGATGCCGCCTCTGGGCTATGTGCCCAAGCAGATGTACGCTTGGGCCATCCGCCGCGAACGCCATGGCGAACCCGACAAGGCCATGCAGGTCGAGGTGGTCGAGACGCCGCCGATCGACAGCAACGAGGTGCTGGTCCTGGTGATGGCGGCGGGCGTCAACTACAACGGCATCTGGGCCGGCCTGGGCGTGCCGATCAGCCCCTTCGACGGCCATGGCGCGCCCTATCACATCGCGGGCTCGGACGCCTCGGGCATCGTCTGGGCGGTGGGCGACAAAGTCAAGAACTGGAAGGTCGGGGACGAGGTCGTCATCCATTGCAACCAGGACGACGGCAACGACGAGGAATGCAACGGCGGCGACCCGATGTATTCGCCCAGCCAGCGCATCTGGGGCTACGAGACGCCGGACGGCAGCTTCGCACAATTCACCCGCGTCCAGGCCCAGCAGCTGATGCGCCGCCCCCAGCACCTGACCTGGGAGGAATCGGCCTGCTACACGCTGACGCTGGCCACCGCCTACCGCATGCTCTTCGGCCACGAGCCGCATGAGCTGAAGCCGGGCATGAACGTGCTGGTCTGGGGCGCCTCGGGCGGGCTTGGCAGCTTCGCCATCCAGCTGATCAACGCCGCCGGGGCCAATGCGGTCGGCGTCATCAGCGACGAGGACAAGCGCGAGTTCGTCATGAGCCTTGGCGCCAAGGGTGTCATCAACCGCAAGGACTTCAAGTGCTGGGGCCAATTGCCCAAGGTGAACACCCCCGAATACAAGGAGTGGTTCAACGAGGTGCGCAAGTTCGGCAAGGCGATCTGGGACATCACCGGCAAGGGCAACAACGTCGACATCGTCTTCGAACATCCGGGCGAGGCGACCTTCCCGGTCTCGACCTTCGTCTGCAAGAAGGGCGGCATGGTGGTGATCTGCGCCGGCACCTCGGGCTTCAACTGCACCTTCGACGTGCGCTACATGTGGATGCACCAGAAGCGCCTGCAGGGCAGCCATTTCGCGCATCTGAAACAGGCGTCTGCGGCCAACAAGCTGATGCTCGAGCGCCGCATCGACCCCTGCATGTCCGAGGTCTTTCCCTGGGCCGAAATCCCGGCCGCGCATCTGAAGATGCTGCGCAACGAACACAAGCCCGGCAACATGGCGGTGCTGGTGCAGGCCCCCGTCACGGGCCTGCGCACCTTCGAGGACGCGCTGGAGGCGGGGCGCCGCTGACCCCGACCCCGGCGCAACTGGACCGTCCGGCGCGAGGAGGCGCCGGGCGGTCTTTTGCTTTGCAAGGCAGGTGTCATTGCAAGCGACATGTCATGGCAAGAAGCGTGGCAAAAAGCCGCTGCCCGCAGAACGGGCAGAACGAAAACCCTCTAGCCATTGATATTACGTGATTTATCCCTGGGATAACTTGGCATTACGCCAAAAACTCGGGCATTTTGCCCGAATATTGCTCTTGCCCCATTCAAACTGCCCGCACCTTGGGCTAAGGAGCCCTCCGACCCCAAGGGAAAGGATTCCGCGACATGCCGCAGATCGACGACAAGCTTGCCCCCATCTATGAGGAGGTGGTCCGCCGCAACGCAGGCGAGCCCGAATTCCACCAGGCGGTGCGCGAGGTTCTGGAAAGCCTTGGCCGCGTCGTCGCCAAGCGCCCCGACTATCTGGAGGACGCCCTGATCGAGCGCATCTGCGAACCCGAGCGCCAGATCATCTTCCGCGTGCCGTGGACCGATGACAAGGGCCGGGTGCAGATCAACCGCGGCTTCCGGGTGCAGTTCAGCTCGGCCATGGGCCCCTACAAGGGCGGCTTGCGCTTCCACCCCTCGGTGAACGTGGGCATCATCAAGTTCCTGGGCTTCGAGCAGATCTTCAAGAACGCGCTGACCGGCCTGCCCATCGGCGGCGGCAAGGGCGGCTCGGACTTCGATCCCAAGGGCCGCACGGACGGCGAGATCATGCGCTTCTGCCAAAGCTTCATGACCGAGCTTTACCGCCACCTGGGCGAATACACCGACGTGCCGGCGGGCGACATCGGCGTGGGCGCGCGCGAGATCGGCTACATGTTCGGCCAATACAAGCGCCTGACCAACCGCTACGAGGCGGGCGTGCTGACCGGCAAGGGCCTGTTCTACGGCGGCTCGCTGGCGCGCAAAGAGGCGACCGGCTACGGCAACACCTATTTCACCCAGGCCATGCTGAGGACCGGCGGCACCGATTTCGACGGCAAGACGGTCGTGGTCTCGGGCTCGGGCAACGTCGCCATCTACACCATCGAGAAGGTGCAGGAATTCGGCGGCAAGGTCATCGCCTGCTCGGACAGCTCGGGCTATATCGTGGACGAGGGCGGCATCGACCTTTGCCTCCTCAAGGAAATCAAGGAAGTGCGCCGCGGCCGCATCTCGCAATACGTGCGGATGAAGGGCGAAGGCAACGGCGCCTATTTCGTAAAATCCGGCGAGGGCTCGATCTGGGACGTGGCCTGCGAGGTCGCCATGCCCTCGGCCACGCAGAACGAGCTGACCGGCAAGGACGCCGCCAAGCTGGTCAAGAACGGCGTGACCGCGGTCGGCGAGGGCGCGAACATGCCCTGCACCCCCGAGGCGATCCGCACCTTCCAGCAGGCCGGCGTCAAGTTCGGCCCCGGCAAGGCGGCGAACGCCGGCGGCGTCGCCACCTCGGCGCTGGAGATGCAGCAGAACGCCTCGCGCGACCGCTGGAGCTTCGAAAAGACCGAGGCCAAGCTTGCCGAGATCATGCGCGACATCCATGACAGCTGCTACAGCACGGCCGAGGAATTCGGCGCACCGGGCGATTACGTCATCGGCGCCAACATCGCCGGCTTCATCCGCGTGGCCGAACCGATGCGTGCCTTCGGCGTGATCTGATGCCGCAGCAGGCGGGCCGCATCCCGGCCCGCCTTGCCAGCACGGGCCGGGACCGCTAAGCGGCACCATGCCCCTGCCCATCGCCCCCTCATGCTGATCTTTCTCCAGCCCCGCATCGTGCTGCTGTCGGTGCCCAAGACCGGGACGACAGCGCTGGAACAGGCGCTGGCACCCAGGGCCGAGATCGTCTTTCGCACCCGGCCCGAGATCAAGCACCTGAACCTGCGGCAATATCGCAGCCGCATCCGGCCGCTGCTCGAGCCGCTGGGCGGGCCCGCGTTCGAAACCGTGGCGGTGATCCGCGAACCGCTGGACTGGCTGCGCAGCTGGTATCGCTTTCGCGCCCGCGACGAGCTGATCGGCCATCCGAACAGCACCGCCCATGTCAGCTTCGAGCGTTTCGCGGACGACTACCTGCGCCCCGGCGATCGCCCGGCCCATGCCCGGCTGGGCCGGCAATCCGATTTCCTCGTCGACAATGACGGCCGGATCGCGGTCGATCACCTCTTCCGCTACGAGGCGATGCCGGCGCTGACGCAATTCCTGGCGCAGCGCCTCGGCAAGCCGGTCGCGCTGCGGCGCAGCAATGTCTCGCCCCCCGCCGTCACCGACCTGGCGCCCGAGGCCGAGGCACGGCTGCGCGCCGCCCTGGCCGCCGACCACGCCATCTGGCAGGATGCGCGTCAGGCGCCGTAAAGCGCCTTCGCCCGGTCCTCGAAGGCGCGCACGATACGCATCATCGCCTCGCCGAAGACCACGCCGATCACCTTGCCCAGGATGGCGTTGCGGAACTCGAAATCGACGAAGAACTCGACCTTGCAGCCGCCCTCCGGCAGGTCGGCGAAGCTCCAGCCGCTGCGCAGGTATTTGAAGGGCCCGTCCAGGTATTCGGTGTCGATGCGCTTCGTCTCGGGCCATAGCGTCACGCGCGAGCCGAAGCGCTCGCGGAACACCTTGAAGCTGATGACCAGGTCGGCCTCGACCACCTCGCTGCCCGAGGCGCCGGGCCGGCGCGCGCGAATACGCGCGGCGGTGTTCCAGGGCAGGAACTCGGGGTATCTTTCTATATCGGCCACCAGCGCATACATCTGGTCGGCGCTATAGGGCAGGATTCGGCTGTCGCTATGCTGAGGCAAGAGGTCGTCCCGGCGCATTTTCGGTTTCCGGGGGCAGCACTAGCAAAGGAACGGGCGCATGAACAACCTCATCTGGCTGATCCGGGCCGCCCGCTGGGCGCGAAACCCGCCCAGCGCCCGAACCGTCGCGCTGGTCCTCGGCGTCATCGCGGCCGGCCTGCTGCTTGCCGGGCTCGAACATTTCGGCCTCTGGCCCGATTGGGCCACCACCGAACGCCCGCGCGGCATCCAGCTGCAGCGCCCCTGACCGCCGCCGCGACAGGTTGGCGCACCCCGCCGCGGCACCGCCTTTCACCGTTTCCCAAATACTCCTGCGGCCGCGCCACGGATAGCGGCCGGCCCATCGGGGGCACCACCCCTGCCCTTCTCTGTTCTGCAAATACTCCCCGCGGCCGTGCCACCCGCGCCGCCGCCCCTAATTCCCCAAAGCCGCGAAACTGTCGCATTGCGCCATCTGCCCCGAGGCAAAGCCGCGCTTGAACCAGGTCTGCCGCTCGGCGGCCGAGCCATGGGTGAAGGCGTCGGGCACCACCGCCCGGCCGGCGCTTTCCATCAGCGTGTCGTCGCCCACCGCGGCAGCGGCATTGATCGCCTCGTCGATGTCACCCTCCTCGATGGTGCCGAACTGCTCGCTGGCCTGCCGCGCCCAGATCCCGGCATAGCAATCCGCCTGCAATTCGGTGGCGACCGACAGCCGGTTCGCATCGCGCTCGCCCAGCCGGGCGCGCAGCCCGTTCACCTCGGAAAGCGTGCCGGTCAGGTTCTGCACGTGATGGCCGACCTCATGCGCGATGACATAGGCATAGGCGAAATCGCCCCCCGCCCCCATCTTGCCGGCCATGACCCGAAAGAAATCCGTGTCCAGGTAGACCTTGTGGTCGCCGGGGCAATAGAACGGCCCCATCGCCGCCGAGGCGCCGCCGCAGGCCGATTGCACCGCGCCCGAAAACAGCACCAGCCCCGGATCCTGGTAGCGCATGCCGGCCTGGTCGGGCAGCACGCCGGCCCAGACCTCCTCGGTATCGGCCAGCACGACCGAGACGAACTGGCCGATCTCGCGCTCTTCCTGCGTCAGCTCGCGCGACTCGCCGGGCGCGCCGCCCTCGTCCAGGGCGCCGACGATGGGCGAGATGTCGATGCCGAAGAAATACCCCACCGCCAGCACCACCAGCACGCCGACGACGCCCATGCCGCCCGCGCCGGCGGCCCGGCCCATGCCGCGCCGATCCTCGACATTCCTGCTGCCGCGCCTGCCCCGCCATTCCATCGCGCCGTCCTCCCCGCCGTGATCCCGCCTGCCGAGCTTATCGCAACCCCGCCACGGCGCAACACGCGCGCAGGCTTGACAGTTCCGGCCCCAGCCCGCAGCACGTTCCCAAACGAAAGGGGCAGGCATGTTCGACTGGGTGGTTTCGACGATCGAGAGCTGGGGCTATCTGGGCGTGCTGATGCTCATGGTGGCCGAGAACGTCTTTCCGCCCATCCCCTCCGAGGTGATCATGCCCCTGGCCGGCTTCCTGGCCGGCAGCGGGCGGATGTCGCTGACGCTGACCATCCTGGTCGGCACCATCGGCTCGGTCCTGGGCACGCTGATGTGGTATTACATCGGCCTGTGGTTCGGCGAGGAGCGGCTGAAGCGCTTTGCCGCCCGGCACGGCCGGCTGCTCACGCTTTCGCCCTCGGACATCGACGCCGCGCATGAATGGTTCCAGCGCCACGGCGCCATGGCGGTGTTCTTCGGCCGCATGATCCCGGCGATCCGCACGCTGATCTCGGTCCCGGCGGGGCTCGCGCGGATGCCGATGTGGAAATTCCTGCTCTATACCGTGATCGGCAGCGCGCTCTGGACCGGGGTGCTGACCTTTGCCGGGCTGATGCTGCATGAAAACTATGCGCTGGTCGCGGATTGGGTCGATCCGCTGTCCAAGCTGGTGGTGGCGGCGGTGGTGGCGATCTATCTTTACCGCGTCGTCACCTGGAAGCCGCATTGAGTTCACGCGATTGGCACTTGCCGGCCGCGAGGCGCGGTCCTAACCGGAAGCCATGAACGGATTTTCAAGCAAGCATGTCGCCGTCACCGCCGGCGCCGGTTCCGCCGCGCTGCTGGCCGCCGCGCTGACCTTCCAGGCCCTGGGC
Source organism: Paracoccus versutus (assembly GCF_029909795.1). Taxonomy (NCBI): domain Bacteria; kingdom Pseudomonadati; phylum Pseudomonadota; class Alphaproteobacteria; order Rhodobacterales; family Paracoccaceae; genus Paracoccus; species Paracoccus versutus. Next base: position 711,707 of record NZ_CP038196.1, on the reverse strand, counting down.
TATGCGCCCTGCGAACTGTGCATCCTGCAGCGCTGGCCGCATCTGGTCGCCGCGATCATCGGCGGGCTGATCTGGTTCTTCGGCTGGAAGCGCTGGCTGGCGGCGCTGGGGCTGCTGGCCGCGCTTTGCGCCACCGGCCTTGCCATCTATCACGCGGGCGTCGAATTGCAGGTCTGGCAGGGGCCGCAGCATTGCTCGGGCGGGGTCTCGGGCCTGGCCAGCATGTCCACGCAGGATCTGATGGCGGCGCTGGAAAAGGCGCCGGTCGTGCGCTGCGACGAGGTGGCCTGGAGCCTGTTCGGCATTTCCATGGCCGGCTGGAACGCGATCCTCTCGGCCGGGCTGTCGGCGCTGTGGCTGGCCTCGGTCCGCGGCCGCAGGCGCGAGGCCGGGCTGGCCTGAGCCGCAATTCCCGCACCGGGGCGGCCCGTCAAGATTGCACCCAAGGCGGGTATGGGATAGACCCGTGCCCAACAAGATCTTGAGGTTTTCCCCGTGGCTGACATCCCTGAAAACGACGACGATACCCCCGAGAACGGCGGATCGGAGCGCGCCGTGATGCATCACGACGGCCCGGTGATCGACATCGCGCACGAGATGCGCTCGTCCTATCTCGACTATGCCATGTCGGTCATCGTCAGCCGGGCGATTCCCGACCTGCGCGACGGGCTGAAGCCGGTGCATCGCCGCGTCCTCTTCGCCATGCACGAGACCGGCAACACCCATGACAAGCCCTATCGCAAGTCGGCCCGCCCGGTCGGCGACACCATGGGTAAGTATCACCCGCATGGCGACGCCTCGATCTATGACGCGCTGGTGCGGATGGCGCAGGACTTTTCCATGTCCCTGCCGCTTCTGGACGGCCAGGGCAACTTCGGCAGCATGGACGGCGACAGCCCGGCGGCCATGCGCTATACCGAGGTGCGGATGGACAAGCCCTCGGCCTATCTGCTGATGGACATCGACAAGGACACCGTCGATTTCCAGGACAACTACGACGGCAAGGACCGCGAGCCGACCGTCCTGCCGGCGCGCTTCCCGAACATGCTGGTCAACGGCGCGGGCGGCATCGCCGTCGGCATGGCCACGAACATCCCGCCGCACAACCTGGGCGAGGTGGTGGATGCCACCCTGGCGCTCATCGAGAACCCCGACCTGCCGACCGAGCGGCTGCTGGAGATCGTGCCCGGCCCGGATTTCCCCACCGGCGGCATCATCCTGGGCCGTTCGGGCGCGCGCAAGGCTTACCTTGAGGGGCGCGGCAGCATCATCCTGCGCGCCAAGACCCGGATCGAGGAAACCCGCGCCGGCCGGCAGGCGATCATCCTGGACGAGATCCCCTTCCAGGTGAACAAGGCCAGCCTGATCGAGAAGATCGCCGAGCTTGCCAAGGAAAAGCGCATCGAGGGCATCGCCCACGTCCAGGACGAATCCGACCGCGTCGGCGTGCGGGTGGTGATCGAGCTGAAGCGCGACGCCACCGCCGAGGTTGTGCTGAACCAGCTGTTCCGCTTTACCCCGATGCAGACCAGCTTCGGCGCCAACATGCTGGCGCTGAACGGCGGCCGCCCCGAGCAATTGACGCTGCGCGACTTCCTGACCCATTTCCTGACCTTCCGCGAAGAAGTGGTGGCGCGCCGCACCGCCTATGAATTGCGCAAGGCGCGCGAGCGCGCGCATGTGCTTTGCGGTCTCGCCGTGGCGGTCTCGAACGTCGACGAGGTGGTGGCGACGATCCGCAGCTCGGCCGATGCCGCCGAGGCGCGCGAGCGGCTGATGACCCGGCGCTGGCCAGCGCATGAGATCGTGGTCTACCTGAAGCTGATCGACGACCCGCTGCATCCGGTGAACGAGGACGGCACCTACAACCTGTCCGAGACCCAGGCCCGCGCCATCCTGGAGCTGCGCCTGCAGCGCCTGACCCAGCTGGGCGTGCAGGAAGTCACCGACGAGCTGAAGACGCTGGCCGACGCGATCCGCGAATACCTGGCCATCCTCGCCTCGCGCGAACGGATCATGGGCATCATCTCGGACGAGCTGCGCGAGGTGAAGCAGCATTTCGCCGTGCCGCGCCGGACCGAGATCACCGACTGGGCGGGCGACCTGGACGACGAAGACCTGATCGAGCGCGAGGACATGGTCGTCACCATCACCTCGGGCGGCTATATCAAGCGCACGGCCCTGGCCGAGTTCCGGTCGCAACGCCGCGGCGGCAAGGGCCTGTCCGGCATGGCCACGAAAGAGGACGACGTCGTCACCACCCTGTTCGTCGCCAATACCCATACCGAGCTTCTGTTCTTCACCACCGACGGCATGGTCTATCGGCTCAAGACCTGGCGGCTGCCGCTGGGCGGGCGCACGGCCAAGGGCAAGGCCATCGTCAACATCCTGCCGATCCAGTCCGGCGTCTCCATCGCCGCGCTGATGCCGGTGGATGCCCCGGAAAAGGATTGGGACGACTACCAGGTGATCTTCGCCACCTCGGAAGGCGACGTGCGCCGCAACGCGCTGTCGGATTTCACCAATGTCATGCGCAACGGCAAGATCGCCATGAAGCTGCCCGAGGGGGTGGAGCTGATCGGCGCGCGCATGGCGACCGAGAACGACGACGTGATGCTGGTGACGGCCGCGGGCCGGGCGATCCGCTTCCCGACCACCGACGTGCGCGTCTTCAAGGGCCGCGATTCGACCGGCGTGCGCGGCATTCGCCTGGCGCCCGGCGACCGCGTGGTCAGCATGTCGGTGATCCGGCATTTCGAGGCCGACCCCTCGGAACGCGCCGCCTATCTGAAGATGCGCCGCGCCGTCGAGGGCGCGCTGGACGACGGCGCCGAGGCCGATGAGGACGAGGACGCCGTCGCCGAGGCCGCGATCAGCCAGGAGCGCTATGCCGAGATGTCGGCGGCCGAGGATCTGATCCTGACCATCACCGCCCGCGGCGCCGGCAAGATCAGCTCGTCGCACGACTATTCGGTGCGCGGGCGCGGCGGCCAGGGCGTGATGGCCATGGACAAGGCGATGCGCGGCGGACCGCTGGTCGCCAGCTTCCCGGTAGATCGCGACGACCAGATCATGCTGGCCACCTCGACCGGGCAGTCGATCCGGGTGCCGGTGGACGGCATCAGCTTCCGCTCGCGTTCTGCCGGGGGCGTGCGCGTCTTCAACACGGCGCCGGGCGAAGAGGTGGTTTCTGTTGCCCGCATCGCCGAGAATGGCGAGGATGAGGCCGAAGCCTGAGACGAGGCAGGGCGCGCAGGCCGCGCCCCGCCGCCGGAAAGAATGAGGGGACGCGATTGGACGGGCGGGACTCGCATCTGAGCGAGCGGTTGCAGACCGGCTTTCTGGGCGTGATCGCCTTTGGCCTGATCCTGTTCCTGCTGGTGCAGGCGCGTTTCATCCTGATCTGCCTGGTCTTTGCCATCATCATCTTTTCGCTGACCAGCGACGCGATTTCCGCCTTTGCCCGGCTGAAGGTGCCGAACTGGCTGGCGACCACGCTGGCGCTGATCGCCATCGCCATCGGCCTGCTCTGGACCGCGACCGCGGTGGTGGCGCAGGTGAACGAGGTGGTCTCGACCTCGATCGCCTATGCCGACCGGGCACAGGCGGCCCTGGCGCGGCTCAGCCAGCGCTGGGGGCCGAACGTGCAGGAGGCCATCGGCACCTTCATGGGCAGCATCGACGTCGCCGGCTGGCTGCGCTCGGCCGCGGCGCAGGCGTCGAACCTGATCTCGGCCTCGGTGCTGATCCTGACCTTCGTCGGCTTCATGTTCAGCGAGCGGATCTGGTTCCCGGTCAAGATCGAGCGCCTGACCGGCGATCCCGCCCAGGCCCGGCAGGTGCTGGAGACGGTCCACAAGATCATGCGCCGGGTGAACCGCTACCTGGTGGTCAAGGCGGCGATCAGCGCGGTCACGGCGGCGCTGATCTGGGCGATCTTCCGGGTGCAGGGGCTTGACCTGGCCGGGGCGGTGGCCATGCTGACCTTCATCCTGAACTTCATCCCGACGCTGGGCTCGATCGCGGCCACGGTCATCACCATCGCCATGGTGCTGGCGCAGACCGGCGATCCGGCGGTGACGCTGACCGTGGGCGGGCTGACGGTGGCGGTGCAGTTCATCATCGGCAATGTGTTCGATCCGATGCTGCTGGGCCAGACGCTGCGGCTGTCCTCGTTCGGGATCGTGCTGTCGCTGGCCTTCTGGGGCGTGGTCTGGGGCATCGCCGGCACCTTCCTGGCCGTGCCGATCATGGTGGCGATCATGATCGTCTGCGCCCAGATCCCCTGGCTGCGCCCGGTGGCGATCATGCTGTCGCAAGAGGGCCTGCCGGAACAGGAACCGCCCAGCGGCCTGCGCCGCTAGGAGTATTTGGGGAACGAAGAAGCGCAAGGTGCGGCGCCCGGCCTGGACCGGACGGCCTCCGCGGCGCGGCCCGTGGAACGCGCAAGGCGCGGCGCCTTCTCAGCTGCTGCGGCCGGGCCGGTCCTTTTCGTCCTGCGCGTCGGCGAGGGAAAGGGCGGCGGGCGCCTCGGCCTCGGCCTGGTGCAGGTAGATGTCCTGCGCACCGCGCGCGCTGCCGGGCAGGACGATCCCCGCGGCGGCAAAGCGTTCCAGGATCTGGTGATTGATCTCGGACACGATCGAGCTGCCGCCGTTGATGTCGGAAAGCACGGCGCGCAGTTCGAAATTCTGTCCCGTCGGCGTGATGCTGCGCAGAAGGACCGCGGGGGCCGGGTTCACCAGGACCGTCGGCTGGTCCTCGGCGATCTCGCGCAGGAGCGCGGCCACCTGCCGGCTGTCGGCCGTCACCCCCACCGTGATCGGCACGATGATCCGCCCGGCCAGGCTGCCGCGCGTCCAGTTCGTCACCGGCTGGGTGATCAGGTTCGAGTTCGGCACGATGACCTGGGTGCGGTCGAAGGTCTGGATCTGGGTGGCGCGCACCGCCATCTTCCTGACGATGCCCTGCTGGCCGCCGACCTCGATCCAGTCGCCGACGGCGATCGGCCGCTCGACCAGCAGGATGATGCCCGAGACGAAGTTCGACACCACCTGCTGCATGCCGAAGCCGATGCCGACCGAAAGCGCACCGGCGACGAAGGCCAGCGAGGTCAGGTCGATCCCCGCCGAGGTCACGGCAAAGACCGCCGCCAGCGCCACGCCGACATAGCCGATCATCGAGGTGACGGCGTTTTGCCCGCCCGCATCCAGCCTCGTCTTGGGCAGGATGGAGCTGCGGAAGGCGCCCTGCACGAAGTTGGTCAGGAAATAGCCGATGGCAAAGACGATCAGGAAGGTCAGCAGCGCCATCGGCGACAGCCGCACCCCGCCCAGCGAAAAGCCCTGCTGCGCCTTGGTCCAGGCCTCGGCCAGGTCGCTGGCGCGCGCGCCCCAGATCAGCGCGAACACCGGCAGCGACAGCAGGATCAGCGCAAAGCCGATCAGCACCGGCATCAGCGCATCGCGCGCCGAGCGGTCGCCGCCCTTGGCCAGCGCGTAGAGATCGGCGATGAAATCCTGCAGGATGATCAGCAGCCCGACCAGCGCCAGCGTCATGATCGCGGACCACAGCAGCGCATTGCCCGCGGTGACATAGCCCGCCGCCACCAGCAACGGCGCGATGACCGCCACCAGCCGCCCCATCATCGCCAGGAAGCTGACCACGCGGATGCGGTAGTCGGGCGTATCGGCGGGCTCGGGCTGGCGCAGGCCGCGCAGCACGTTGCACAGGCGCAAAAGGCAGAAGGCGCCGAACAGCACCAGCAGGAAATGCCAGACCCCCGCCGAGGCCTCGCTGAGCCGCTGGGGAACGGTGTCGCTGTCGTTCTGGCTGTGAAAGCCCGAAAGCGGCAGGACCGAGCGTGCGAAAAGCTGGTGCAGCGCCAGGGAAGCGGCCAGCAGCGTCGCGCGAAAGCGCGCCTTGGCGCGGCGTTCCTCGCCCATGGGCAGGGGCGGCTCGACGGCGGTGTCGGGCGCCGGGAACAGCCGCCGCGCCAGCCACAGCCCGGAAAAGAAGGACACGCCCGCCCCGGCCAGCGACATCACCAGCGGCAGCCCCCATTCCGCGAACAGCCCCGAGAACATCAGCGCCGAGGCGAACAGGATCAGCCCGACCAGCGGGATGGCGATCTGGCCCAGCGAGACGCCGAAGACCAGCGCCGCGCGCGATCGCTCGCTGGCGCGGGCCGACAGCCGCGAGGGCAGCGAATCGACCCAGCGCCGGCCACGCGAGAGCAGCAGCAGCGCGACCAGCAGCAGCCCGGCAAAGACCGGCAGCCGCTCGGAAAAGCCCGACGCGCCGGCGGTGCTGTCCCAGCGCCCCCGCGCTTCGGCATAGATATGGCTGGCGACCTGGCCCGCCTCGGCCACGGCCGGACCCCAGTTCGCCGGGTTCAGCGGCGTCGGCGTCTTGCGGATCAGCGCGAAGGTCTGGCGCGCGCGCAGGGTCTGGTCGATCTGCGCGACGATGCCGTCGGCGCGGCCATAGGCCTCGACCGCCTGCAACCCCGGCGCCTGCAGCGTGGCAAGCTGTTCGCCCAGTTCCTTGCGGCGGGCGGCGATCTCCTCGGGCTCGGTCTGGCCCTCGGCCGGGGCCGGCCCCAGCGCGGCGATCTGGTCCTTGAGCGTGGCGATGCGGGTGGCGTTGACGCCCTGGGCGGCCTTCAGCCGCTCGCGCCATTTCACCACCTCGTCGCGGATGGTCTGCAGCCGGACGTCGTTGGCCGAGCCCGATTCCAGGATCTGCTCGGCCTGGTCGGCCAGCTTGTTCCAGGCGGCCAGGTCCGGCGCCTCCTGCTCTGGCTGGGCCAGGACGGGCTGGCCGAGCGCCAGGAACAGCGCAAGGATCAGCAAGGCGAGCCGGGGCAGCACGGCAAATCGGGGCATGGTTCGGTTCAGTCCTGATAGACCTCGGGCAGATCGGCGGGCGTGCGGGCCATCCATTCCGGCACCGGCAAGCCCTTGGCCCGCAGGAACTCGGGGTTGAAAAGCTTGGTCTGGTAACGCGTGCCATAGTCGCAAAGCACCGTCACGATGGTGTGACCGGGGCCCATGTCCCTGGCCATGCGGATCGCGCCGGCCACGTTCACCCCCGACGAGCCGCCAAGGCACAGCCCCTCGTATTCCAGCAGATCGAAGATCACCGGCAGCGCCTCGGCATCCGGGATGCGATAGGCGAAGTCGGGCGTGAAACCTTCCAGGTTGGCGGTGATGCGGCCCTGGCCGATGCCCTCGGTGATCGAGGAGCCGGGGCTTTCGAAGACGCCTTCGGTGTAATAGCTGTAAAGCGCCGCGCCCTCGGGGTCGGCCAGGCCGATCCTGACGCCCTTGGGTTGCAGCGCCATGGCCACGCCCGCCAGCGTCCCGCCCGAGCCGACGGCACAGATGAACCCGTCCACGCGCCCGGCGGTCTGCTCCCAGATCTCGGGGCCGGTGGTTTCCAGATGCGCCTGGCGGTTGGCGACATTGTCGAACTGGTTGGCCCAGATGGCGCCGTTCGGCTCGGACCTGGCCAGTTCCTCGGCCAGGCGGCCGGAATAGCGCACGTAGTTGTTGGGGTTCTTGTAGGGCGCCGCGGGCACCTCGACCAGTTCGGCCCCGGCCAGGCGCAGCATGTCCTTTTTCTCCTGGCTCTGCGTCTCGGGGATGACGATGACCGAGCGGAAGCCCATCGAGGCCCCGACCAGCGCCAGGCCGATGCCGGTGTTCCCGGCCGTGCCCTCGACGATGGTGCCGCCCGGCTTCAGCTCGCCCCGCGCCACCGCGTCCTTGATGATGTAGAGCGCGGCGCGATCCTTGACCGACTGGCCCGGATTCATGAACTCGGCCTTGCCCAGGATCTCGCAGCCCGTCTCTTCCGAGGCGCGGCGCAGCCGGATCAGGGGAGTATTGCCGATGGCAGAGGCGAGGTCGGGGCAGATGCGCATGGGCTTGGCCTTTCGCAGGATGTTCCCGCCCGGTTTACACGCCGCTTCATGACGGCGGCAACCCCGCCGGGACGGTCTTGGCTTCCTGGGCCAATTCGCGGCGGATGTCCTGGTGGCGCAATTCCAGCCACAGCGCCAGGTTCAGCAGCGGCCCGTTGCGGATCTCGCCGGCCAGCGCCATGCGCGTCAGCTCGGCCCGCGGGATCAGGTGCGAGCGGATGTCCTCGTCCTCGGTCGCAAGCCCGCCCAGGCCGGCGCTGCCGTCTGGCAGCTCGGCGATGCCGACATAGAGATACAGGTATTCCGCCACCGCTCCGGGGCTGGGATAGTTGTGCGGCGCGGCGAACAGGCGGGAAATCGCGATGCCGGTTTCCTCGACCGCCTCGCGCCGGGCGGCCTGCTGCGGCGTCTCGCCGGCATCGACGCGGCCGGCCACGGTCTCGTAAAGCCAGGGCTGCGCATCGCCGCGCGCCAGGGGGCCGGCGCGCAGCTGGTCGATCAGCATGACCCGGTCGCGCAGCGGATCCCAGGGCAGGACCACCGTCGCATCGCCCGAGACGAAGACGGCGCGGGCCAAGGGATCGGTCCAGCCGCCGTCGTTGCGGTGCTGGCTCAGCCGGATCGCCTCGACCGAGAAATATTCCGCATAGGGTTCCTCGACCGAATCGATCCTGACCCGCTCGGCCGCGGCGGGGCCGACATGGGGCAGGCCCTGGGTCTCGGCCCCGGCGCGTTGGCGCGAGGCGACCCAGGTCGCGATCATCGGCAGGCGCCTGCGGATCGCCGCGGCCGGACGGTCCTCGGGCAGGGCCAGCAGCCAGTCGGCCATGGCGGCGGCGAGTTCGGGCTGCCAATCGGGCGCGTCGCTTGCCGGCTCGCCCAGGCCCAGCAGTTCCCGGCCATAGTGGCCCTGCGGCTCCAGCCCGAAGATTTCGGCATAGCGGCGCAGGGCGGGCGTCCAGTCGGCCTGCCAGAGCGGCAGGTCGTCATCGCCGGGCGCCAGCCGCGGCCAGGCGTCGGCGGCGATCCCGGCCAGCCCGCCGCCCTCCATCCGGCCTTGCAGCGAACCGGCCCCGGTCGCCTGCGGGGCAAGGCGGGTGCGGATGAGCGGGTGGGCCAGCGGTCCGATCAGCAGCGGCATGGCTGCGGCCCCTTGGCGCTGGCGATCCGCCCTGCCCTGCGCATTCCGCCCATGATTCCCCCGAGAGACAAATTTTTCGCGGTTTTGACGCGAAGGCCCTTGCGCTTCAACCCCCGCCCGTCTAAATCGCCGCCACCACCCGAAAAGCGCGGAGAGGTGCCGGAGTGGTCGAACGGGGCGGTCTCGAAAACCGTTGAGCCTTCACGGGTTCCGTGGGTTCGAATCCCACCCTCTCCGCCACTTCCCTTTGATATTGCTTGGTAATTTCAGATTCGGGCGAATACGCCCGCCGGACGGATTTCCCGGTCGGCCACCCCGAGCCAGCGATGCCTGGGCAAGGTCAGAAGGGTCGGTAGACCGCGATCAGCGCCGCCATCACCCAAAGCGCCACCGCCGCAGCCATGCCGCCGAACCCAAAGGCCAGCAGACGCGCGGCTCCCCTGCGGTCGAGGCCGACAAGGAACGCGGCAAGCGCGGTCATGGACAGAAAAAGCGTCGCTCCCATGCCGGCAAGTTTAGCGCGCCGGCCCCGCCGGCGGCAGCCGCGGGCAAATCGCACGGCCCGTTCCTGCCCAAACCGCCCCGGCGGATGCGCAAGATCTTGCCCGCACTGGCAGCGCCGGGCCTGATGCATTAATGGTCCCGAAGCAGGATTTTCCAGGACGCGATGACCGACGACCCCCTCATCCTCAGGCAGATTTCCGAAGGGCGCGACCGCACGAGGGCCTATCTGCACATCGGCAAGACCGGCGGGACGACCTTCCGGGCGGCCGCCGAAAGGGTGGCTGCGGCCGAGCCGTCCCGCGTCCCGCTGATCTTTCATCACGACTGGACCGTCCCCAGGATCAGGGCGGCGTTTCCCGGAATCAGGATATCCTTCGTGCTGCGCGACCCGCTGGAGCGCATCGTCAGCGGGTTCATGTCGCGCCTGCGGCAGGGGCGCCCGACCTACCAGAGCCCCTGGACCGTCGAGGAAGCCACCGCCTTCCTGCATTTCCGCGACGCGCGCGCCTATCTCGACGCCATACTGTCGGGCGGGGAATACGAAATGTCCGCCGTCGATTTCGCCACCCGGTCGATCGCCCATATCCGGCGCGGCTATCGCTTTCACATCCCGAACACCGCCACCGCATCGAAATGGCTCGGCTCCGTCGGAACCCTGGCGAGCCTGGAGGGCTTTGCGCAAAAGCTTCTTGGCGGCCCGGTGGAGCTGGGGCATGCGCATGTCAACCCGGTCCCGGCCAGGGGCATCCTGAAACACTACGAGGCGGACGAACTCGACCAGCTGCGGCGGCATTTTGCGGATGAATACCAGGTGTTCAACGAAATGATGCAGGCGGCCGAGCCCTGAGAGAGGATCGGCGCCGCCGCGCGCGATGCGGCCGCCATGGGGTTTTCCCGAAGCGGACTGGACAAGGGGCGCCCCCGGCAGGGGCGCCCCCCAAGGCGGCTAGAAATCCCAGCTGATGCCCATGGAGACCTCGTCCTGCTCCATGAACAGGGTGGTCTGCTGGCCCAGGCCCGGCGTCCGGTTGGCGCCGGACTTCGATTCGCGGAAGGCATGGGTGTAGCTGCCGGTCAGCGTGGCCCGCTCGCCCAGCCTGTAGCTATACCCGATCGAGGCATGCCAGCGCGGCGTCGCCGGGGCCATGATGTTCAGCAGCACCTCGTCGCCCTGGTCGATGAAGCTCGAGGCATGGCTGATGCCGCCGCGAAGCGTCAGCCTGTCGTTCACCCTTTGGGCGGCGGAGACGCGGACGACGTCCATGTCCTTCCAGCCGAAACCGGGGCCGCCGGCGCTGCCAAGGGGCGCGGCCAGCATCGCCCCGCTATTGGCCAGCGAGGGGACCGAGCCATAGAAGATGCGCTGATATTCGGCGGTCAGCGTCAGGCCGGGGCGGTCGGCCGGGCGGAAGGCGACGCCCAGCGTCGCCATCGCCGGGATGTCGAATTCGCCGCCATCGGCGAAAAGGCCCGCATAGTCCTCGAAGGGCTGCATGTCGATGCGGCTGCGCCAGGACGCGCCCAGGGTCCATTGGCTGTCCACCTGGTAAAGCACGCCCAGCGACACCCCCAGGCCGGTCGACCAATCGTCGCCGCCATGGGTCACGGCGCCGGGCGCGGCGGACATGCCGGCAAAGGCCCCCAGCCCCGTTGCGCTGAACCGCTGCACCGCAAGCACCGGCCCCAGGCCTACCGACAGCTGGGGGGTCAGCTTGCGGGAATAGTTCAGGCTGATGAAGGCCTGCTCCAGATTGATCCCCAGCGGATCGGTGGACGCAGACGGGTCAAGGGCGGCAAAGGGGTTGGTGCCGTATTCCACGTTCATGCCGCCATTGCCGAACATGAAGACGGCGACCGAGCTCTGCTCGTCCAGCTTGTAGTTGAACCCGCCGCAGGGGATCCAGAAAAGGCTGTTGCCGCTGGTCTGGCTGCCGGGCGCCAGCGGCCCGCCGGGGGCGATGCTGAAGCCGCGCTCGGGCCCAAAGCCGGTCAGGCAAATCCCCGCCTGGGTCGGCAACGCGGTGCCCGTGGCGGGGTTCTGGGCCAGGCCCAGAATGCCGGTGGGTATCGCGACCCCCGCCCCCGCCATCCCCTTCGAGGTGCCGCCATAGCCATTGGCGAAATAGCCGTTCGTGGCCTCGGCCGCAGTTGCGCCAAGGATTGCCGTCAGCATCGCGCCTCCGGCCAGTGCCGCAAGGCGGCCTGGTTCTGTTCCGTTCATTCGTTCCTCCCTGATCCGGGGCCTCCCCGCCCCGCTTGCCCCTGCGGCCCCCGCTCTCCCTTCGGGAACGACAGAAGATGCATACATTCGTATGTAAAGATATTGCCATACGTCAAGCGAATGTCGCGAAGGGCGCGCACCAAGGCCGCGCAGGGCGCAAGACGGCAAGGCCCGCCGGCGCTGGCCCGTCCCGGCCAGGGGGCTTTCGTTGCTGTCCGGGCAACGCGATGTTCCAGTTCCCGGACTGGTCGATCCCGCACCAAGATTTCATAGTCCGTCGAAAAACCGCCACAACAGAGAGGAAATCCCATGCGGGACACCCCTGCCTTCAGCCCCGGAACCTGGGCGCTGCACGCGACCGTGCTTGTCATCGTCTGCATCGCCGAGGCGATCGGCGTGCTGAGGCTGCCCATCGGCATCGCCGCCATCATCCTGCTGCCGATGCTTTATGCCTTCGCCATGGGCATCGTGCTGAACCCGAACATCACGCGCGCGACCGGACGGCTGCTGACCCCCGGCGTGCAGAAATTCGCGGGCGGCATGATCACCATCGCCATCACCCCCTTCGTCGCCAAGTTCGGCACGACGGTCGGCCCCCAGATCCAGGCCATCATCGACGCCGGCCCCGCCCTGGTCCTGCAAGAGATCGGCAACCTCGGCACCATTGTCATCGCCTTCCCGGTCGCCGTCTTCCTGCTGCGGATGGGGCGCGAGACCATCGGCGCGGTCTATTCCATCGACCGCGAGCCGAACCTGGCCCTGATCGCCGAGAAATACGGCCTCGACAGCCCCGAGGGCGCGGGCGTCATGGGCGTCTATGCCACCGGCACGCTGATCGGCACCTTCGTCTTTGCCATCATGCCGCCCCTGATCCATGCGCTTGGCGTCTTCGACGTCCGGGCGCTGGCCATGTCCTGCGGCGTCGGCTCGGGGTCCATGCTGGCGGCCTGCACCGGCGCGCTGGTCAATGTCATCCCCGAGCAGAAGGATCTGATCCTGGGCCTGGCGGGCGCCTCGAACGTGCTGACCTATGCCACCGGGCTTTATGTCGGCATGTTCGTCGCCCTGCCCTTGACCGAATGGCTGTTCCGCAAGGCCCGGCCCGAGCTTTACAACCAGGGATGAGATCATGAGCAAGACCGCTGAAAACCTGCCCCTGGGCAACGAGGAACTGGACGAGCGCCGGATTCGCATCGGCGAAACCGCGATCCTGCTGCTGATCGCCTGCGTCATCGGCACGATTGCGAACTATGTCTCGACCGGCACCGGCGCGTTCGAGGCGCTGCCGGGCATGGCCTTCCTGTATCTCTGCTCGGTCGTCGGGCTGATGCTGGCCCGCTTCGTGCCCTTCTACCTGCCGGCCGTCGCCTGGGTGTCGCTGATCGCCATCGTCGCCACGATCCCCGGCGTTCCCGGTTCGGACTGGGTGGTGCGGCAGGCCGACAAGATCAACTTCCTGTCCCTGGCCACGCCCGCCCTGGCCTATGGCGGGCTGGCGCTGTCGGCCAAGGAATTTGCCATCGCCAGAAGCTCGGGCTGGAAGATCGTCATCGTCGCCATTTGCGTCATGCTGGGCACCTATATGGGCTCGGTGGTGATCGCCGACCTGACGCTGAGGCTCTTCTGATGCGCGATCTGCCGGCAGAGGTGGTGGCCGATGCGGTCGCATGGCGCAGGCAGTTGCACCGCAGCCCCGAGCTGGGGTTCCAGGAGCATGAGACCGCCGGTTTCATCGCGGCGAAGCTGGCGGAATTCGGCTATGAGGTCCGGCGCGGCATCGGCCGGACCGGGGTGGTCGGCAGCCTGGCGAAAGGCAGCGGCAATCGCGCCATCGGCATCCGCGCCGACATCGACGCCCTGCCGATCGCCGAGGCCAGCGGCGTCGAATGGGCCTCGGGCAATCCCGGCCGGGCGCATGCCTGCGGCCATGACGGCCATACGGCGGTGGCGCTGGCCGCCGCCCGCCTGCTGGCCGGGATGCCGTTCGAGGGCACGCTCCGCTTCATCTTCCAGCCGGCCGAGGAGAACGAGGGCGGCGGGCGGGCCATGGTCGAGGACGGGCTGTTCCGCGACTGCCCGGTCGATGCGGTCTATGCGCTGCACAACTGGCCCGGCCTGCCGCTCGGCACGCTGGTCGCGCGCGATCGCGAGATGATGGCAGCCTTCGGCACCTTCGAAATCCGCCTTCTGGGCCAAGGCGCGCATGGTGCCATGCCGCATGAGGGGGCGGATACGCTGCTGGCCGCCGCGCATCTGGTGGCGGCGCTGCAATCCATCGCGGCGCGCAACGTCAGCCCGCTGGACAGCGCCGTCGTGTCGGTGACGCAGATCCATGGCGGCGACGCCTGGAACGTGCTGCCCGAGACGGCCGTCATCCGCGGCACCACCCGCTGGTTCGATCCGGCCGTCGGCGACCTGATCGAGGCGCGGCTGCGCAAGCTGGCCGCATCGGTAGCCGAGGGTTTGGGCTGCACGGCCGGGATCGACTATGAACGGCGCTATCCCTCGACCCTCAACACGCCCGAGAACGCCGCCCTGGTGCGGAAGATCGCGGCGGCGGGCGGGCTTTCGGTCGTCGATGCCCCGCCCAGCATGGCGGCCGAGGATTTCGCCTTCATGCTGAACCAGGTGCCGGGCTGCTATTTCTGGATGGGGTCCGCCTGCCACACCGGCGACAATCCGGGCCTGCATTCGCCGCGCTTCGATTTCAACGATGCGCTGATCCCGCCTGCCGTCGGCTTCTGGCTGGACCTGGCGCTGGCAGAGCTGCGCGCGCCTTGACTCGCGAGACGGACGGTCATCATCGTGAGGCGATGATGACCCTCGACCGCCGCGACATCCGCATCTATCTGGCCGTGCATCGCTATGGCTCGATCCGCGCCGCCAGCGACCAGCTTGGGCTGGCGCCCTCGGTCGTGTCGCGCCAGATCGCCGACCTCGAGGCGCAGCTGGGCGTCACGCTGTTCGAGCGCAGCTCGAAAGGCGTGCGCCTGACCGATGCCGGGAACCTGGTGCTGGAACATGCCCGCCATGTCGTCGAGGAGGCGGGCTTCCTTCAGGAACAGCTGGCCGACCTGCGCGGCATCCAGCAGCGCAACATCCGCATCCATTGCGGCGAGGGATTCCTGGCGGATTTCATCCGCAACGGCCTGGCCGGATTCGTGTCGCGCAGCCCGCATGTGCGCTATGAGCTGCTGATCGGCTCGACGGACACGGTGGTCGCGGCGCTGGCCAATGGCGAAAGCGACATCGGCATCGCCTACAACCCGCCGGTGACGGGATCGGTGCGCAGCATCGTTTCGGCCAGCCACCCGCTTTGCGTGGTGATGCCGCCCGGCCATGCGCTGGCCGGCCTGCCGCAGGTCCGGCTGGCCGATTGCCTGGCCTTTCCCCTGGCGCTGCTGCCCAGGGGGCACGGCACCACCGACCTGCTGGCGCGGGTCGCCTCGGACAGCGGGCTTGCGCTGGCGCCGCAGCTGATGACCACCTCGATCGACGCGCTGCGCCGCTTCGTGACCGCGGGGCTGGGGCTTGCCTTCCTGCCCCGCGCCTCGGTCGCCATGGACCTGGCCGAGGGCGCGGCCGTGGTGCGCGAACTGGCCGACCTGGCGCTTCTGGGGGCGACGGCGCATCTGATGGTGCGGGCGCGGCGGCGGCTGCCGGCCTCGGTGGCGCAACTGGCCGGACATCTGGAACGCAGCATGGCCAGCTTTGCCGATGTTGCGCAGGGGGCAACACCTCGTTCGTAATCCGACCGCTAGCGCCGGCACCCCGGTTGCGGGAATTGTCGGGCATCAACAGGAGAGGATCACATGACAGAAACATCCACCGTCGGCGTCGTGGGCCTGGGCGCGATGGGCCTTGGCATGGCAGCCTCGGCCGTCCGGGCCGGTTTCCGCACCCTGGGGTTCGACCTGTCCCCCGAGCGGTCCGAACAGGCCCGCGCCGCGGGCGTGGAGCCGGCGGGCGATCTGGCCCAGGTCTTTGCGGCCGATCACGTCGTCTTTTCCCTGCCCACGGCGCGCGATGTCGAAGGGGTCATCGACCAGGTCTCGGGGGTGCTGCAGGCCCGGCCGCGGATCGTCGTCATCGACACCTCGACTTCGGAACCCGCGGTGTCGCGGGCGCTGGCGGCACGGCTGGCCGCCATGGGCCACGGCTTCCTGGACGCCCCGGTCTCGGGCGGGCCGGCGGGGGCGGCCAAGGGGGCGCTGACCATGATGATCGGGGGTTCCGCCGCCGACCTGGCCGATGCCCGGCCCGTCATCGACGCGCTGTCGGCCAAGGCGATCCATGTCGGCGACAGCGGCGCGGGCAATGTGGCCAAGCTGGTCAACAACCTGCTTTGCGCCGCCCATATGCTGACCACGGCCGAAGGGCTGCGCCTGGCCGAGGCGGCGGGCATCCCCGCGCAATCGGTGCTGGAGGTGCTGAACGCCGCGTCCGGCAGGTCCATGCTCAGCGAGGTGCATTTCCCCAACTGGGTGATGAACGGCGCCTTCGACAGCGGCTTCACCATGGCGCTGATGCAAAAGGACGTGCGGCTGGCGCGGCAACTGGCCGAAGAATGCGGCGCCCGGCTGCCGCTGACCGAAAAGGCCGCGCAGCTTTGGGCCGATGCGCCCTACCAGGGCAGCGACGATTTTACCCGCATGGGCGACTTCCGGGCGAAATGAGGTAAGGGACATGAACGTGACGACAATCGACGCCGCCGAACAGGCCGACCGGATCCTGGCGCTCTATCGCGAGATCTTTCCGGGCGCCGACATCGGCAGCCTGGTCGGCGGGGAGATCCTGCCCGGCTCGGGCGCGCAGCTGGAGCTGACCGACCCGGCCTCGGGCCAGGTCTTCGCGCGCTATGCCGATGCCGGCGCGGCCGAGATCGACGCCGCCATGGCGGCGGCGGCCCAGGCGCAGCGCGAATGGATGGCGATGCCCGCCGCCGCGCGCGGCCGGATCATGTGGGCCATCGCCGACCGGATCCGCGCCCACGCCCCGCTCATCGCCGAGATCGAAAGCCGCTCGGCCGGGCGCCCGATCCGCGATATCCGCGGCGAGGCGCTGCGCGTGGCCGAGATGTTCGAATATTACGCCGGCTGGTGCGACAAGCTTTACGGCGACGTGATCCCGGTGCCCTCCAGCCACCTGAACTACACCCGGCACGAGCCGATCGGCGTGGTCATGCAGATCACCCCCTGGAACGCGCCGCTGTTCACCGGCGGCTGGCAGATCGCGCCCGCCATCTGCGCCGGCAACGGCGTGGTGATCAAGCCCTCGGAACTGACGCCGCTGTCCACGCTGATCCTGGGCCGGATGTGCG
This sequence comes from Paracoccus versutus, assembly GCF_029909795.1. NCBI lineage: Bacteria > Pseudomonadati > Pseudomonadota > Alphaproteobacteria > Rhodobacterales > Paracoccaceae > Paracoccus > Paracoccus versutus. The sequence continues at coordinate 694,594 of NZ_CP038196.1, read as the reverse complement.
AGTTGGGCGGCGCGCCGCGCGGGCTGGTCAACGTCCTCGCCGGGGCCGGGCCGACGGCGGGACAGGCCGGCGTCACCCATCCCCGGACGGGGCTGGTGGTCTTTGTCGGCTCGGCGCAGGCGGGCTCGGCCATCGCCGCGGCGGCGGCGCGGAAGACCGTGCCCTGCGTGCTGGAACTGGGCGGCAAGTCGGCGAATATCGTCTTTCCCGATGCCGACCTGCCGCGCGCGGTCATCGGCGCCCAGGCGGCGATCTTTGCCGGCGCAGGGCAAAGCTGCGTCGCGGGCTCGCGCCTGCTGGTGCATCGCAGCATCAAGGACCGTTTCGTCGCGGCCTATGCCGAGGCGGCGGAACGGATCGCCTTGGGCCATCCCCTCGACGAGGCGACGCATGTCGGCCCGATCAACAACCGCCGGCAGTGGCAGAAGATCGCCGAGATGGTCGGCGCCGGCGTGGCCGAAGGCGCCCGCATCGCCGCCGGCGGCGGCCGGCCGGCATCGCTCGAGGCAACCGGCGGCTTCTACTTCGCCCCGACGATCCTCGACGACGTGACGCCGCAGATGAGCGTGGCGCGCGAGGAAATCTTCGGCCCCGTCGTCTCGGTCCTGGGTTTCGAGACCGAGGAAGAGGCCGTCGCCCTGGCCAACGACAACCCCTATGGCCTGGCGGGCGCGGTCTGGACCGCGGACGTGGGCCGGGCGCATCGCATGGCCGCGGCGGTCCGCGCCGGCACCTTCTGGGTGAACGGCTACAAGACGATCAACGTCTGCTCGCCCTTTGGCGGCTTCGGGCGCTCGGGCTATGGCCGCTCGTCGGGGCAAGAGGCGCTGCTGGCCTATACCCAGACGAAAAGCATCTGGGTCGAGACCGCGGCCGAACCGCAGGTAAGCTTCGGCTACGCGCCCGGCTGATCGCGGGAAGCGGTCCGTGACACGGGGGATCGGTCGCAACCCGCGCCGATCCCGCGCGCATCCCGCAGTGGTCGCCCGCCCCCTGCGGCACGGTTTGACCGCGCCCATTCCCCGCGACTATGCTGCGTTCCGGCCCGCCCCTGGGCATTTTCCTGCGGGAGTCTGCATGATCCGTTCGCTGGGCATCGATCACGCGCTCGTTTGCGTGAACGACATCGTCGCGGTGCGCGACAGCTATCTTCGGCTTGGCTTTCTCAGCCGCGGCTTCAGCCAGCATCCCTGGGGCACCAGCACGACGGTGCTGATCTTCAGGGACCAGCTTTTCGAGATCGTCGGCATCGGCGACCCCGCACTGCTGGATGGCCATGAGGCCGGCGGCTTTCGCTTCGGCCGCCATGTCGAGGCCCATCTGGCGCAACGCGAGGGCGTCTGCCTGACCGCGCTCAACTCCGCCGATGCCGCCGCCGACGCGGAGGCACTGGGGCGGCGGGGCGTGACCGTCACCGGCACCATCGACTTCGGCCGCGCCGTCACCCGCTCGGACGGAACCCCGGACCGGACGCGGACGCAGCTGAAGATCCTGGCAAACGACCGGCATCCGCGGCTTTCGCTGTTCGCATGCCAGCAGTTCCGCCGCGATCTCATCGAATATCCCGAATGGATGGATCACCCGAACGGCGTCACCGGAATTGCCGGGCTGACGGTGGTCGCCGATCCCGAAGACACCGCCGCGGTCGTCGACTGGTTCGAGCGCATCCATGCCGCAAAGGCGGAAAGGCTGGACCCCCGGACCTTGCGGATCGCCACCGCCAGGGGCGGCTGGACCGTGACCGACCGCGCCGGGTTCATCGCGCGGCACGGCACCATCCCGAACATGCTGGCCGATGCGACCCTGCCAAGCGTCGCGGCCATCGACCTGATGACCGCCCGGCCTGCCGATGTTGCAGAGAAGGCGGCAGCGGCCGGCCTGGAGGCGCATTGGATCGACGACGCGCTGGTGCTGCCGCAGGCCGACCGGCTCGGCGGCGTCGTCCTGAGGTTCGGCCGCTTCGGGACGTGACGGCCGGCTGCGGAAGCCGCTGGCAGGAACCCTATCGGCAGGCCGGCGGGCGGGCCAGCGCCGCCGCTCCGGTCGATGCGGCAAGGCGCAGGAAGGACAGCGCGGCAAGCCCCCCGCCAGGCCCATGGCCAGCAAGACCGCGCGGAAATCGGCCAGCGCCGCCCCGGCGCCGCGACCACCCCACAGTTGCGACAACCGGATCGCCCCGACCGAACAGGCGACTGCCAGGACCATCGCGACCCGCTGGGTCATCGCCGGAAATGTCATCGCGGACGGGCGGTCGTCCCGCCCGATCTCTCATCATCGCCCTTGATCCCGGATCATCGGCGGCACGGACGCCCTGCCCCATATCGAGCGCCTGGCCGCAGCCATCGAGGCGCAGCCGCACGCCCGCATCCCCGGATCAAGGCGCATCGCCCTGCGCCAGGCCGCCGCCGCCAAAGGCATCGACCTGCCCAAGGCGCTGCTGTCCCGGATCGAATGACGGCCCCGCGCAAGACTCCCCAAGGGGCCATGCGATCATCAGCACGTCGCGACGGCCGGGCCGGGGCGCTTCAGCTGGCTCCCTGCCCGCTGAACGCCACGCCCGGCAAGGCGGCCTTGCGCCTGAGCGTCTCCAGCACCGCCGACCCGCCGCGCTGCCCAAAGCCATCCGCCCGCGACATCGCATGGACCGGGAAGGCCGCGGCGCCGGCGCCCAAGGGCAGGTTCAGGCTGGCGGCATAGATCAAGGCAAGGTTCAGATCCTTGGCCGCCAGCGCCAGGCCGAACTGGAGCGAAATATCCCGCCGAGGATCTTGCGGTCATAGGCCCCGGACCGGAACCCCTTGCTCGTCGTATTCGATCGCCCTCGGCAGCGGGGCCGGGCTCATCCGTTCCCCGTCCGTCCGGCTGGGCTGATGGCCGCCGCCAGATCCTCGATCACCGGCAGGTTCCGCAGCGGACCTGCAGCCTGCCAACCGCCAGCACGCGCTTGGCATGCGGGCAGCAGGTCCGGTGCGGCCGGCCGTCGACCATCCCGCACATGCCGAGGCGGCAGGCAGAGCGACAGGTCAGGGACGGATCGACGGTCCGCTGGATCCCGCTGACGACGTCGAGCACGGTCTGGTTGCCACGACGCCCCGGTCCACCAGACCCGCGCCAGACCGAAACCTCCATCGTCGTTGCATTCTCGCTCACGGCACAGTTGGCGGCTCACCTTGTGAACCCGCCGGATATCCGCGGGTGAAAGGATTGCGCACGCCCGTCGAGGATTTGCGCCGCCGCTGACAGCCAGATAGCCAGACTGACTCAGATGCGGGCTGCCGGGGGGTGAGAGCGGGGCATCGGCTTCCACGCCGTTTGCGCCGCCTGGGCGCGCTGCCCGCAAATCCGGCAGGGACGATGCGGCCCCATCGCAGGGCTTTCCGGCGCTTTCAGCGGGCGAGGTTCGCTTTCTGCCTATTATTCCGCCAGAAAATGCCCGACGCTCGTCAAATCCTGATTTCGCTTTGGCCGCAGGCGGCCCGGCTGTGGACAGTGCCCGCCCAGATGCGAAGATCATGGGCAGAGGCAAGGGTGGCGGCGATGACGATGTATTACAATGAAATGGTCGATGGCGGCCGGGTCCGCGAACCCTATGCCATGCTCTCGGACTGGATCGAGGCCATGCCTGCCGAGATCCGCCAGATGAAGCAGGCCGAGGCCGAGGCGCTGTTCCGCCGCATCGGCATCACCTTCGCGGTCTATGGCGAGGGCGGCGACCCGGACCGGCTGATCCCCTTCGACATGATGCCCAGGGTGTTCCTGCAAAGCGAATGGCGCCGGCTGGAACGCGGCATCAAGCAGCGGGCGCGGGCGCTCAACGCCTTTCTGCGCGACGTCTATGGCCGGGGCGAGATCGTGCGCGCCGGCCGCATCCCCGCCCGGCTGGTCTACCAGAACGCGGCCTATGAAAAGGCGGTGGTCGGCTTCGTGCCGCCGCGCGGGGTGTTTTCGCATATCGTCGGCATCGACATCGTCCGCACCGGCCGGGACGAGTTCTACGTGCTCGAGGACAATTGCCGCACCCCCTCGGGCGTCAGCTACATGCTGGAGAATCGCGAGATCATGATGCGCATGTTCCCGGCGCTGTTTCGCAACAATTGCATCGAGCCGGTGGACCAGTATCCCGAACTGCTGCGCCGCACGCTCGCCTCGGTGGCGCCGGCGAAATGCGATGGACCGCCGACCGTGGTGATCCTGACGCCCGGCCATTACAACAGCGCCTATTACGAACACAGCTTCCTTGCGAACCTGATGGGCGTCGAGCTGGTCGAGGGCAGCGACCTGTTCGTCGATGGCGGCTTCGTCTACATGCGCACCACCCAGGGGCCGAAGCGGGTGGACGTGATCTATCGCCGCATCGACGACCAGTTCCTCGATCCCTTGTGCTTCCGCCGCGATTCCATGCTGGGTGTGCCGGGCTTGATGGATGTCTATCGCTCGGGCGGGGTCTCGATCGCCTCGGCGCCGGGCGCGGGCGTGGCCGACGACAAGGCGGTCTATACCTTCGTCCCCGAGATGATCCGCTTCTACCTCGGCGAAGAGCCGATCCTGCGCAACGTCCAGACCTGGACGCTGTGGAAGGACGAGGATTACCGCTATGTCATGGCCAACCTCAAGGATCTGGTGGTCAAGGAGGTGCATGGCTCGGGCGGCTACGGCATGCTGATCGGCCCTTGCGCGACCCAGGCCGAGATCGAGGCCTTTGCCCTGCGCATCCAGGCCGACCCCGGCAATTACATCGCCCAGCCGGTGCTGGCGCTGTCCACCAGCCCGACCTTTGTCGACGAGGGGGTGGCGCCGCGCCACGTCGACCTGCGGCCCTTCTGCCTCTGCGGCGACCGGATCGAGCTGGTGCCGGGCGGGCTGACGCGCGTGGCGCTGCGCGAGGGCTCGCTGGTGGTGAACTCGTCGCAGGGCGGGGGCGTCAAGGACACCTGGATCCTGTCGGAATAATGGGAGGGTCAGCCATGCTCAGCCGCACCGCCGCCAACCTGTTCTGGATGGGCCGCCACCTGGAACGCGCCGAAACCGCCGCCCGCCTGCTGGACGTGGGCGCGCGCATCACCCTGCTGCCCAATACCGCCGAGGGCTATCGCAACGAATGGGAATCGCTGCTGCGCGCCTCGGGGGCGCAGGCCGCCTTTGCCGAGCGCTACGGCGACGAGATCACCCAGGAGAACATCGAAAGCTGGCTGTTCTTCGACCATGCCAACCCGTCCTCGGTCGCCTCCTGCATCGAGCGGGCGCGCGAGGGCGGGCGGATCGTGCGCACGGCGCTGACCAGCCAGGTCTGGGATGCGCTGAACATGGCCTATCAGGAGCTGCGGGCGCTGGAGCGGCAGCCGCGCGCCCGGCTGGATACCGCCATGCTGACCGATTTCACCACCCGGCACGGCTCGACCGTGCGCGGCGCGATCAATGCGACCCAGCTGCGCAACGACGGCTGGCATTTCGTCAACCTGGGCTATTCGCTGGAACGCGCCGACGCGACCGCGCGGCTGCTGGACGTGAAATATTTCGTGCTGCTGCCGCGGGTGGAGTTCGTGGGCTCGGGTCTCGACAACTATCAATGGCAGGTGATCCTGCGCGCGCTTTCGGCGCATCGGGCCTTCCACTGGGCCTATGGCGGCGAGGTGACGGCCGGCAAGGTGGCGGATTTCCTGATCCTGAACGGCGAGAGCCCGCGGTCGCTTTTGACCTCGCTTTACGAGGCGGTCTGGCATCTGGACGGCCTGGTGCGCCGCTATGGCGCCGAGGTGCCGGCCAGCGCCTCGGGCCGCGCGCATGAGACGCTGGAGCAGCTGATGGCGCGCGACATCGAGGCGATCTTCGACGAAGGGCTGCACGAGTTCCTGTCCTGGTTCATCAACGAGCTGGCCAGCATCTCGAACGCCGTGCATGACGATTACCTGAGCGGGCGGATGTAGGGGGCAGATGTCATGCGGCTGAAGATCATCCATGAAACCAGCTATTTCTACGATCCGCCGGCGCAGGGGCTGGTGCAGAGCCTGCGCCTGACCCCCTCGGTCCACCAGGGGCAGCGGGTCTCGGGCTGGACCATCTCGGTCTCGGGCGGCCAGCGCGGCGCGAGCTTCCGCGACGGCGCCGGCGACTGGATCGAGGGCTGGACCGTGCGCGGCCCGGTGCAGGAGGTCGTGGTCTCGATCGCCGGCCAGGTCGAGACGCGGGACACCGCCGGCGTGCTGCGCGACCATCGCGAGACCGTGCATCCGCTGGTCTACATGCGCCCGACCGCCGTGACCGGGACCGATCCGGGGCTATGCGAGCTTGCCCGTTCCGTGCAGGGCGAGGATGCGCTGGACCTGGCCCACCGGCTGGCCGAGGCGGTATCGGCCGCCATCGCCTACGTCCCCGGCGTGACCGAGTCGCACACCACCGCCGCCGAGGCGCTGGCGCTCGGCCAGGGCGTCTGCCAGGACCATGCCCATGCGCTGATCGCCTGCGCCCGCGAACGCGGTATGCCGGCACGCTATGTCTCGGGCTATCTGCATTCCAACGCCGGGGGCGAGCCGCATGACGCCGCCCATGCCTGGGCCGAGGTCCATGTCGGCGCCCTGGGCTGGGTCGGCTTCGATGCGGCCAATGCCTGCTGTCCCGACGACCGCTATGTCCGGCTGGGTTCGGGTCTGGATGCGGATGACGCGGCGCCGGTGCGCGGCACCACCTTCGGCACGGGCGAGGAAAGCCTGGACGTGCGGGTGCAGGTCGAGGAGATGGAGCAGTAGCCCTGCCTGTTGCGCCGGGCGCGGGGCGGTCGTATCCCTCGGGGGATTTGGTGCCATGGAACGGTCATGACCTATTGCGTCGGCTTGAAGCTCAACGAGGGGCTCGTCCTGCTCTCGGACACCCGGACCAATGCCGGGCTGGACAACATATCGACCTATCGCAAGATGTTCTTCTTCGAGCAGCCGGGCGAGCGGGTGATCGCGATCATGACCGCCGGCAGCCTGTCGCTGACCCAGACCACCATCGCCCGCCTGCAAGAGGCCATCGAACTGCCCGAGGCCGATGAAGAGACCTCGATCATGCGCGCGTCCACCATGCTGCAGGTGGCGACGATCATCGGCCGGACGCTGAACCGCACCCGGCGCGAGATCGTGGACCAGTGCCGCGACCTGAACCAGCAGGCCAGCGCCAGCATGATCGTCGGCGGCCAGCGCGCCGGCGGCGAGATGCGGCTGTTCCTGATCTATCCCGAGGGCAATTTCATCGAGGCGACCGAGGACACCCCCTTCCTGCAGATCGGCGAGCACAAATACGGCAAGCCCATCCTCGACCGGGTGGTGACGCCCCAGACCTCGCTGGCCGATGCGCAAAAGGCGGTGCTGCTGTCGATGGATTCGACGCTGCGCTCGAACCTGTCGGTGGGGATGCCGCTGGACCTGGCGGTGATCCGCAAGGACGACTGCCGGGTCAGCCACAAGCGCCGCATCCTGGAAGGCGACCCGGCCTTCATGGCCATGTCCGCCGCCTGGTCCGCGGCGCTGCGCGACAGCTTCGTCAAGGTGACGATCTAGCAGACTGTGGAAAAAGGGCCATGACAGGGCGTCGTGGCGGAATTCGTTCTGGATTCGGCGAATATCGGCCTGAAAACCGGGCATTTCCGGCAGAATTGAGGCGAATTTCCCGGTTCCCGGCCCAAGCTCTCCTGTCGCACGGATTTTTTCAGCAGCCTGCTAGCGCCCCTGTCAGCCAGGCTGGCAAAGGCATCCATGCCGGCCGTTCCTGCCCAAGGTCATTCCGGTGCCGGCCCTGCCTACGGCCATGGGCACAAAGGCCGGGGGACGATCCAAAGCTACGTGCAGCGCAATCTCGCAACCAGCCCGCCCAAGGCCGTGCCCCGGATCGGGATCGGGCTTCGTGGTCCCTGCCCAGGCGGCCGGACTATCCTGCACAAAATGTCGCAGGTCCCCACAATATCTTGACGGATACGGCGCCGTCATCCCTATATGTAGGCATCACGGTTTTTTCGGGTCGATCCGGTCCGAAAGCGAAGAGGGAAGCCGGTGCGCCTTTCGGGGCAAGGCCGGCGCTGCCCCCGCAACTGTAAGCAGCGAGCCTGCGCCGGATCACGCCACTGGTGCCGCACGGCATTGGGAAGGCCGGCAAGGGCAGCGACCTGCGAGCCAGGAGACCTGCCGTGATGATGACGATGAACCACGGGCGGGGTGTCCCGGCGGTGCGCCTGGCAATGCGGCCTTGTCGCCGCAGGGCTCCATGCGTCCTGGCCTGCCCCGCCCCCAGCAGCACGGGGAACAGATGCGGCCATCCTTCACCACCAGACCTGCCAAGGCCGGCGCCGCCGTCCGCAGCACCGCAAGGGCGGCAGCAAGCCGCAGGCAAGGGAGGGCGCGTTGATGCCGGCGCCGCTTACGCCCCCGCCCGCCGCGCCGGCAAGGGATGTCGCCGTCGATGTCGCCTCGTCGGTCAACGAATACCTGGACCGCGCCGATTGGCGGGTGAATGCCAATGCCAACCAGGACTATTCGCTCGGCGGGCTGATCCTGAACGTCTCGGGCAAGGTGGTGGCCAATTACTGGCTGTCGCATGTCTATCCGCCCGCCGTGGGCGAGGCGCATCGTCGGGGCGACCTGCATATCCACGACCTCGACATGCTGGCCGGCTATTGCGCCGGCTGGTCGCTGCGCACCTTGCTGACCGAGGGGTTCAACGGCGTCCTCGGCAAGGTCGAGGCCGGGCCGCCGAAGCGCCTGTCCAGCGCCATCGGCCAGATCGTGAACTTCCTGGGCACGCTGCAGAACGAATGGGCCGGCGCGCAGGCCTTCAGTTCCTTCGACACCTATATGGCCCCTTTCATCCGCAAGGATGGGCTGGGCTATGCCGAGGTGCGGCAGGCCATGCAGGAGCTGATCTTCAACCTCAACGTCCCCTCGCGCTGGGGCACGCAGACCCCGTTCACCAACCTGACCTTCGACTGGGTCTGCCCCGAGGATCTGCGCGACCAGGTGCCGGTCATCGGCGGGCAGCCGATGAATTTCACCTATGGCGCCTTGCAGGCCGAGATGGACATGATCAACCGCGCCTATATCGAGGTGATGGCGCGCGGCGACGAAAAGGGCCGGGTCTTCACCTTTCCGATCCCGACCTACAACATCACGCCGGATTTTCCCTGGGACAGCGAGAACGCCAAGCTGCTGTTCGCGATGACGGCGAAATACGGCCTGCCCTATTTCCAGAACTTCCTGAACTCGGACCTCAAGCCGAACATGGTGCGGTCCATGTGCTGCCGGCTGCAGCTTGACCTGACCGAGCTGCTGAAACGCGGCAACGGGCTGTTCGGCAGCGCCGAGCAGACCGGCTCGCTGGGCGTCGTCACCGTCAACTGCGCGCGGCTGGGTCATCTGCACAAGGGCGACGAGGCCGGGCTGCTGCAACGCCTGGACGAATTGCTCGACCTGGGCCGCGACAGCCTGGAGATCAAGCGCCGGGTGATCCAGCGGCTGATGGACGACGGGCTGTTTCCCTATAGCCGGCGCTATCTGGGCACGCTGCGCAATCATTTCTCGACCCTGGGCGTCAACGGCATCAACGAGATGATCCGCAACTTCACCGACGATGCGCATGACATCACCACCGAATGGGGACATGGCTTCGCGCTGCGGCTGCTCGACCATCTGCGGGCGCGCATCACCGCCTTCCAGGAACAGACCGGACATCTCTATAACCTGGAGGCGACGCCGGCAGAGGGCACCACCTATCGTTTCGCCAAGGAGGACCGCAGGCGTTTTCCCGGCATCCTCCAGGCCGGCACCGAACACGAGCCCTATTACACCAATTCGAGCCAGCTGCCTGTCGGCTTTACCGACGACCCGTTCGAGGCACTGGAGCGGCAAGAGGCGCTGCAGCGCAAATACACCGGCGGGACGGTGCTGCATCTCTACATGGGCACGCAGCTGTCCTCGGCCGAGGCCTGCCGCAAGCTGGTGCGCCGGGCGCTGGAGAATTTCGGCCTGCCCTATATCACCGTCACGCCGACATTCTCGGTCTGCCCCAGGCATGGCCATATCGCGGGCGAACACGCGTTCTGCCCGCGCTGCGACGAAGAGCTTATCGCGAAAAAGCGGCAATCGGCCGCGCATTGAGGAAGGAAAAGACCATGTTCGACGACCGGAAAACCGGACCGGAAGAAATCCTGCTGGCGGATGAGGAACGCCAGCCCTGCGAGATCTGGACGCGGGTGATGGGCTATCACCGCCCGGTATCCTCGTTCAACCGCGGCAAGAAGGGCGAATTCCGCGAGCGGCTGTATTTCAGCGAGCGGCGGGCCGATCTTGGCTGAGATCCGCATCGGCGGCCTGCAGCGCCTGTCCAGCTGCGACTGGCCGGGCGAGCTGGTCGCCACCCTTTTCCTGCAGGGCTGTCCCTGGGACTGCCCCTATTGCCACAACCCGCATCTCATCCCGCCCGAGGCCGAGGGCGCGCTGGATTGGCAAGAGGTCCTGGGCTTTCTGGCGGGACGGCGCGGCCTGCTCGACGGCGTGGTGTTCTCGGGCGGGGAGCCGACGCTTCAGCGCGGCCTGCCCGAGGCGTTGCGGGCGGTCCGGGCCCTGGGGTTCAGGACCGGCCTGCACACGGCCGGCCCCTACCCCGCCCGGCTTGCGGCGGTGCTGCCGCTTTGCGACTGGGTCGGCTTCGACGTGAAGGCGCCGTTTTCCGGCTATCGGCGGGTGACGGGCGCAACCGGCAGCGGCGACAGGGCCAGGGAAAGCCTGCGGCTGCTGCTGGCCAGCGGCACGGCCCACCAGGTGCGCACGACGGTCGATCCCACCCTGATCGACGGGGCGGCCTTGGCGCGGATGGGCGCGGAACTGGCGGCGCTGGGTGTCGCCGACCATGTCCTGCAGCCCTGCCGCAGCACCGGAACACCCACGAGCCGTCCGGTGCGCAAGGGCTGAAAGCCGGCCTTGGGGGCCGGCATGCCGTGGCGAAGGAACCGGGGGCAGCGGGCTCGTCTATGCCGACGGTATCGACCGCATCCGGCCGGTGGGCTCGGGCCGAACGGCTATCTTTGCGGCCGGCCGGAGCCGTGCCCGATGCCTTCCTCACCTCCGGCCTCTGCCGATGCGGGTGTCAGCGAAAGCCCGGCGGGCAGGTTGTCCGGTTTCAGATACCCATGGCAAGCAAAATTGATGATGGCCGAGGTGACATCTTCCACCGAATGCCGCCCGCCGGGGCGATACCACTTATACATCCAGAGCGTCATCCCCAGAATTATGCTTGCAGCTATATGAGGATCGACATCCACGAAAACCCCCTTTTCGACGCCCTCCCGATATATCTGCTCTACCGTGCGCAGGTATGATTTCTTGACTTCCCGGACCTGGACCAGCGCGCTTTCCGGAAGCTCGGATTCGTTTTCGATATATACGGCAAGGTCGGCCATGTTCGAGGAAAACATGTCGATCCGGCCGCTCATGATCCTGACCAGCTTTTCATGCGGGCCAATATCCATTTCCAGGATTTCATTGAGCTGCGCCGTCGACATCTCCATGAATCTCTGGTGTATTTCCAGAAGGATGTCGGACTTGCTCTTGAACCAGTAATATATCGCGGGCCTGCGCACGCCGAAGTGGTCGGCAACCTCCTGGAGACTGGTGCCGCGATACCCCTTCTTTCGGAACAGATCCGCCGAAACCCGCAAAATTTCGTCCCTGGTCAGGTTGGGCCGCGCATTCGGAGTTCTTGAGATCGGCGTCATGGTCGTGGCTTCTCGTCATCAAGGAATTATTGTTGCTCGTCCGTCGCGCGGCCATGATGGCATTTGCCCCATGAACAGCGCCCATTGATCTTTCGGGCGACAGTTTCCCTGCCGAGCCATGCAACCCCGCTTGAACTGCGCACAGATCGGTTCTCAATCTCGTTTTTCGGACGACGGCTGTCCTGGTTGAACCGCCAGCAACCGGGTCGTTTCGTTCGGTTCACCTTATAATCGTCGAGGATCAGGGGGCTGTTATAAGGAAGGATCACCGGACCGAACCTAACCGCCCGAGGCGCGACTGGCAAGCGCCCAGCCGCCGCGGGGCGGAAGGTCGCGCCGAGGATTCCAGCATCAGAGGCCCTGACGGAGAGAGGTCCCCCTGCGGAATACTACCTAGCGAAAACAGTAAACTAACTTCATGATGGTCAGCCCTGCGCCGCGACATGAGACCTGGGCGGCTCCGCGGTATACGCCCAAAGATTCCGCCCTGCAAAATGATGTTGACACGAATCGAAACGAGGTTTACTTACTAGAAAGTAAGCGTGGGGGAGATGTGGATGAGCCCGCAGGGATAGGCTGCGCCCGGCGGGAAACCGACCGGAAGGCGATCTCTGCAATTCGGAAAGTTTAGGCGTATCCTTAATACGGATATGCGCCCGACCATTTCGGTTGCGCAGACCGAAAAATACGAGATGGCTTCCTGCGACAACTATGACGTCATTGGCGCGAAAAGCCGCGCCGTATTCGCATATCGAAGACAAGTGCCCGAATGGCCTTGTTCGATAACCCCTCCCTGGGATTGACAGGGAACCTTGCCCACCTTCTTGCTGACGATCGCCGCCGCTTCATGCGGGCGATGTGCTGCATCCTTGATCCCCGCCAGCATTGCCAAAAACCCTGCCTTGCCGGCGCTTTGCAAAATTTACAAAAACGGCATCAAATTCCGTATTGCAAAACACATTTCCTAAAAGTAATTTCCCCAAGGAAGGCGACCTGCCGGGCCTCGGCCGCGCGCTTTCCGCGCCAAAGCGAAGGGCGCGCCCTGCCCCGCCGGCAGGTTTCTTGCATTTCATCTTGGGGAGGAGAAAGACATGAAACAAACCATCTCGCTGGCAAGGACAGCATTGCATGCGGGAACGGCGATGGCGTTCCTTGGCATGGCGGCCGGTTCGGCCGCATATGCGCAGGAGGTGACGCTCAAGCTGGGCAGCGTCCTGCCCGCCGGGCACTATATCCACCAGCACCTGGTCGATGTCTTCATGGCGGATGTCGAGCAAAAGACGAACGGCGCGATCAAGTTCGAAAGCTATCCCGCCGCGCAGCTTGGCAAGGACGTGCCCGCCACCATGGGCAGCGGCTTGCTGGACCTGGGCGTCGTCATCACCGGGCATCATGCGGCCAAGTTCCCGCTGTCCTCGGTCGGGGAACTGCCGGAAGGCGCCGGAAGTGCCTGCCAGGGCTCGGCCAAGATGTGGGCGCTGACCCAGCCCGGCGGCATCCTGGACCAGGCGGAGTTCGCGCCCAAGGGGCTGCGCGTCCTGAACGCCAACATGCTGGCCCCCTATGTGCTGTTCACCGGCAGCCGCAAGGTCGAAAAGCTGGACGACGTGCGCGGCCTGAAGATCTGGTCCAGCGGCCCGGCGGCCGAAAAGGCCATCGCCGAGATGGGCGGCGTGCCGATCAAGGTCTCCTCGACCGAGCTTTACGATTCCGCTACCCGCGGCACCGTCGACGGCGCCGTGTTCCCCTATTCCGGCCTAGTCCAGTACGAGCTTGAGCCGGTGCTGAAATATGCGGTCGACGGGGTCAACTTCGGCTCGGGCGTGTTCTTCATAACCGTCAACCAGCGCAGCTGGGACCGCCTTACCGAGGAACAGCGCGCGGTGATGAGCGAGGCGGCGCTGGCCGCGCAGCAGTCGTTCTGCGCCTATATCGATGAAAACAACAGCGAGCTTCGGGACCAGGTCGCGGCGCGGGACGGCTATACCGTCACCACCCTGGAAGGCCCCGCCCAGGAGGAATTCGTCGAACGGCTGAAGCAGGGCGCGGTCCACTGGGCCGGGGTCATGGACAAGGCCGGCCTGCCGGGCAGCGAGGTGCTGAGGGCGCATCAGGAAGCCGCAGCCGATTGACGCGACAGCGGCCGGTCCCGCCGCGACATCCGTTGCGGCGGGACGGATCTCTTGTCGCCGGGGCATCAACGCAAGGGCAGGGCATTGGAAGAATTCGACTATGTTATCATCGGCGCCGGCAGCGCGGGCTGCGTCCTGGCGCATCGGCTGACCGAGACGGGCAACCATAGCGTCTGCGTGATCGAGGCTGGCCCGCCGGACCGCAACCCCTTCATCCATATCCCCGCCGGATATGTGAAGAACGTCATGAACAAGGATCTGACCTGGGGCTTCGTCAGCCAGCCGGTCCCCGGCATCGGCGGGCGCTCGGTGGGGCTGCCGCAGGGCAAGACGCTGGGCGGCTCCAGCGCCATCAACGGCATGGTCTACAATCGCGGCCAGCGGGCCGACTATGACGGGTGGGCGCAGCGCGGCAATCCGGGCTGGAGCTATGACGACGTGCTGCCCGCCTTTCGCCGCTCGGAAAAGCGGGGCGGCGCTGCCGATCAGGACTATCGCGGCACCGACGGCCCCCTGACCGTGACCGACCCGGCCTTCGACAGCCCGCTGTGCCGGATGTTCGTCGAGGCGGCCAGGGAAATGGGCATCCCCGAGGTCGAGGATTACAACGCCGCCGCGCAGGAAGGCGTCGGCGGCTTCCAGTTCACCATCGACCTGTCGGGCCGGCGCTCGGTCCGCATGAGCACGGCCCGCGCCTTCCTGCATCCGGCCGAAACAACCGGCCGGGTCTCGGTGCGGACCCATGCCTATGCGGCGCGCATCCTGTTCGATGGCAAGCGCGCCATCGGCCTGCGCTATCATGCCGGCGGCCCGCATGGCACGCCGAGCGAGGTGCGCGCCCGGCGCGAGGTCATCCTGTCGGCGGGCGCGCTGAACAGTCCGCGGCTGCTGCAGATCTCGGGCATCGGCGATCCTCGGCATCTGCGCGGGCTGGGGGTGGACCCGGTCGCCGCCCTGCCCGGCGTGGGCGCGAACCTGACCGACCACTACCAGGTGCGCGCGGCGGTGCGGCTGAAGGGCATCCGCACCGTCAACGAACGCGGCCGGGGCCTGGCGCTGGTTTCGGAGGTCGCGAAATGGGCCCTTGGCAGCCGCGACACCATCCTGGGCATGGGGCCGGTGCCGATGCGGGTCTTCATGCGCTCGGACCCGGCGCTGGATGCGCCCGACCTTCAGCTTTCCTTCACCCCGGCCAGCTATCGCGAAGGGGTGGCGGGGCTTCTGGACCGCTATCCGGGCATGACCTGCGGCGGCTACATGCAGCGCCCGGAAAGCCGGGGCTGGGTGCGGGCCGTGTCCACCGACCTGGCGGTCCAGCCCGAGATCCAGCCCAACTACCTGGCGACGGAACGCGACCGCATGGCCATCGTCCAGGTGCTGAAATACGCGCGGCAACTGCTGGGCGCGAAAAGCTTCGCACCCTATTACGTCCGCGAGGAATTTCCGGGCGACAAGGTCTCGACCGACGACGAGATCCTGGACTTTGCCCGCCAGTTCGGCGGCACCGCCTTTCACCATTGCGGCACGGCCCGCATGGGGCCGGCCAGCGATCCGATGGCGGTGGTGGACGAAAGGCTGCGGGTGCATGGGATCGAGGGGCTGCGCGTCGTCGATGCCTCGATCATACCGGCGATCATCTCGGGGAACACGAACGCGCCCACCATCATGATCGCCGAGAAGGCGGCAGAGATGATCCGCGCCGACAACGCCGCCTGACCTGCGGCCGCGCATCGGCCCGCGCCTTTGCGCCTTGCGGACGGGCCCGTGGGGGCGCCGCAAGCCGTTGTTGC
Organism: Paracoccus versutus; assembly: GCF_029909795.1. Taxonomy (NCBI): domain Bacteria; kingdom Pseudomonadati; phylum Pseudomonadota; class Alphaproteobacteria; order Rhodobacterales; family Paracoccaceae; genus Paracoccus; species Paracoccus versutus. The sequence continues at coordinate 678,935 of NZ_CP038196.1, read as the reverse complement.
GGCGCAGAGCGGAGGCTGTGTCGAACACGTTGCGGCATCAAGTTTCGCTTTGCAAAACATGTTGACGCGAATCGGGATTAGATTTACTTACTCGAAAGTAAGCAAAGGAGACGCGGATGATCCCCCAGCTTGCCAGGAATGGATCCACCTGGACGAAAAGATCGGTCGGGCCCTGCGATTGTCAACGAAGATTGGGCTGGCGGCGGCTTTCCGAAACCGCGGCCAATCCGCAAGGCGAGGATGCCCAGGAACATGGAAATCCCTCGGCAATATCCGCGCCCCATTCCGCATGAAACCGGGCGGCAAGGACAGGCAATCGCAAGGCAGGAGGAGGATTATGGATATGAATGAGCAGGTGCTTGCCGATTTGTCGGCATTCGTGGCCGATACACGCTTCGAGGATCTGCCTGCGGCGGTCGTGGATGAAACGGTTCGGATCATTCTCGACTCGGTCGGCTGCGGCATTGCCGGGACGACGCATAAGCGCGGCCAGATCGGCATCGATTACGGGCGGATGCAGGCCGGGACGGAGGCGACGATCCTGGGGACCGGCCATCGCGCCTCGATCCTTGGCGCCGCCTTCGCCAATGCCGAGTTGATCAATGCGCTGGACCATGACGCGGTCCTGCCGCCCGGCCATGTCTGCCCCTATGTCCTGCCCGGCGCACTTGCCCTGGCCGAAACCCGGCATGCCAGCGGCCGCGAGCTGATCCTTGCGACCGCGCTGGCGCACGAGATTTCCTGGCGCATCGGCAAGGCGATGGATTACCTGCGCGACATCCGGGACGGCAAGGTCGAGCCGCCGCCCGTCTGGGGTTTCGCCAGCACGATCTTCGGCGCGGCCGCCGCCATTTCCAAGCTTCAGGGCCAGCCCGCCGAGGTCGTCGGCAATGCGCTGTCGATCGCGGCGATGATCTCGCCCGTGAACGCGGCGGCGTCCTGGCGCCAGCACGCCCCGCCGACGACGATCAAATACATGCTGGGCGGCTGGCTGGCCCATGGCGCGATCACCGCCGCGCATATGGCGGGCTTCGGCCATCGCGGCGACCGGCAGATCTTCGAGCCGGAATACGGCTATCCGCGCTTCATCGGCACCCGCCGCTGGGAACCCGAACATATCCTGGACAAGCTTGGCAGCGAATGGCGCTTTCCGTCCGAAAGCTCGTTCAAGCCCTATCCGCATTGCCGTGTCCTGCACCCGCCGCTGGACGCGCTGAACCAGATCATCGACCAGAACCGGATCACGCCGGACGAGATCGAAGGCATCAAGGCCTGGGTCGAGGGTTTCCTCGAACGCCCGCTGTGGATGAACCGCGACATCACCGACGTGACGGATGCGCAGTTCAGCATCGCGCATGGCCTGGCGCTTGGCGCCCATCAATTCCTCCGCGGCCCGGAATGGCAAAAGCCCGAGAGGGTCTATGACCCCTCGGTCATGCGGCTGATGGAGAAGGTCGAGCATGTGATCCACCCGGATTATGCCGATTCGCTGACCAAGGACCGCGCCAGCCGCCCGACCCGTGTCGAGGTCCGCGCGCGCGGCCAGGTCTTCGTCGCCGAGCGCAGCCACCCCAAGGGCAGCGGCGCGCCGGGCAGCGACAGCTACATGACCACTGCCGAACTGGTCGAGAAGTTCCGGGTGAATGCCGAAGCCGTCCTGGCGGAGGGCCGCGCACGACAGCTCGCCGACCGGCTGCTGGACCTGGCCGATGCCGACGACGTCTCGGCTGTCGTCAAACTGGCCGGCACAGGCTGAACGGGGCTGGTCTTGCCGGCGGTGCGGGGCGGCGCATGGGCCCGGCAGGACAGGCAGGACTTCGCGCGGGAAAGGCTTTCCCCAGGTCGCCGCCGAACGGGGTGGTCCGAACCGGCTGCCCCGAGGGGAACGATCGACCCGTTTTCGGGCCGCGTATGAAACTGCTGCAGCGCAGGGAGGATGAAATGCCGCGTTTCGACTTTATCGTGTTCACGAATTGCAAGGAAGGCACGGACGAGGAATTCAACGACTGGTATACGCATCAGCATCTTCAGGACGTGATGCGCATTCCGGGCGTGGTCAGCTCCCAGCGATTCAAGCGCAGCGAGCACCAGCGCGATCCCGGTCCGTTCGAATGGAATTACCTCGCCATCTATAATTGCGATACCGACAACGTTCAGGACATCATCGGCCAGATCCGGGCGCGCGTGAATACCGATGCGATGCCCATATCGGACACGCTTGCGGAAAAGCGCTTCTTCTGCGTCTTCGAACCGATCACGGATATGCAATATCCGAAAGAATAAGCCAATCGCCCCCGCATGCCCATGGCGCTTGAATGCCAGGCCGTGGCGGAGAAACACGCGCCCCTTTTCAATTGACCAACACGAGGATTCCCATGGAGAACATCCTGACCCCCGACCAGCAGGAGATTCGCGACGCCGCCCTGCGCATCGCGTCGAAATTCGGCCCCGACTACTGGCTGGAACGCGACCGCGAGGGCGGCTTCCCCGAGGCCTTCTATCGCGCCTGCGCCGATGACGGCTGGCTCGGCATCGCCATGCCAGAGGCCTATGGCGGCGCCGGCCTTGGCATCACCGAGGCGGCGATCTTCTTGCAGGCCATGGCGGAATCGGGCGGCGCGGTGCAAGCCGCCTCGGCCATCCACCTCAATATCTTCGGCCTGCAGCCCATCGTCCTCTTCGGCACCGAGGAACAGCGCCAGCGCATGCTGCCGCCGATGATCCAGGGCAAGGTCAAGGCCTGTTTCGGCATCACCGAACCCGATGCCGGGCTGAACACCACCAAGCTCAAGACCCGCGCCGTGCGCCAGGGCGACAAATACGTGGTCAACGGCAAGAAGGTGTTCATCTCGACCGCGCAGGTGGCCGATTACATCATGCTGCTGGCCCGCACCACGCCGATCGAGGAATGCAAGCGCCCGACCGATGGCCTCAGCATCTTCTACACCAAGCTCGACCGCAGCCGCATCGAGGTGCGCGAGATCGACAAGATGGGCCGCAAGGGCATCGACACCAACGAGCTGTTCATCGAGAACCTGGAAATCCCCGCCGAAGATCTGATCGGCGAAGAGGGCCAGGGCTTCCGCTACATCCTGCACGGGATGAACGCCGAGCGCATCTTCGTGGCCGCCGAATGCATCGGCATCGGCCGGGCGGCGAACGAGCGCGCGGTGCAATATGCCAAGGAGCGCGTGGTCTTCGACCGGCCCATCGGCCAGAACCAGGGCATCCAGCACCCCTTGGCGCAGAACTGGGCGAACCTGGAGGCAGCGAACCTGATGATGCTGCATGCCGCAAGGCTGTGGGACGAAGGCAAGCCCTGCGGTTCCGAGGCGAATGCGGCCAAGCTTCTGGCCTCGCAGGCGGCGGTCGAGACCTGCAAGAACGCGATGCTGACCCATGGCGGCTATGGCTATGCCAAGGAATACCATGTCGAGCGCTTCATGCGCGAGATCATGATCCTTTATATCGCCCCGATCACCCCGCAGCTGATCCTGTCCAACATCGCCGAGAAGAAACTCGGCCTGCCGAAGTCGTATTGAGGGCGTGCTGCCCCCGGCGGATCGTCGCCGGGGGCACGGCCCAGGAAAGCTCGGGAAGAAAGAGCGATCCCAAAGAGCAAGCTGCTTGCCGCCATCCGCATTCTCGGGCTGGGTGCCATGTCCGGGCACGCCATGCGGGAACGCTGCCGCGCGCCTCGCTGCGAAAAGCGGCATCGTCCCCGGCGAAGGATCGAGCGAAGACCAGGCGGGGCATGCAGTTCCGCGAGGAAAAGCCCGATTCCGGCAACACGCCACTGGGCCTTTTACCCACGATGCCAAGGGGCCTCACGCGGGCGGCGGCAGGGGTGGCATAGGTCGTAGCCTGTTACCCGCAATGCCAGCGCGCCTCACTCTTTCCGCAGGATCTTCTCCATCGGCTTCCCCTTGGCCAGTGCGTCGACCAGCTTGTCGAGATAGCGGATCTCGCGCATCACCGGGTCTTGGATCTTCTCGACCCGGACCCCGCAGACCACGCCCCTGATCCGCGCGCACCGGGTTCACAGCCTCGGCAAGGAAAGTCTCGAAATCCGTCCGGTCTTTCAGCCGGGCCGCCAGTTCCTCTGGCCCGCAGCCCTTCAGCCAGGGGATGATCGCATCGACCTCGGCCTTGGTGCGGCCCTTCTTCTCCGCCTTCGCCACGCAATGCGGTGAGAGGCTGGCGAAGCGCGTGGTGAAGATCCTGTGCGTCATGCCGCCTCCCCCGACCGTTCCAGGCGCGTCACGTTGACCTGCCCGCGTCGAACGGGCGACGCGCTCCGGGCCAACCTCGGCCGCGGGCGATCAGTCCATCTGCGCCCCGGCATCCCCAGCAAGATCGCGGCAATAATGCCCGAAATCCCTGGCCGTGACGGGACCGGGCTGGCTTTCCAGCAGCAGGGCCAGCAGGATGCGGGCCTTCTTGCCCTGCAGCCGGCCCGCCAGGATCGCCCCCGCATGCTGCAAGTCCAGCGCGCCGCCGTCGGCGTAAAGCGGCCGGGTCTCGCCCCGCAGGCAGCGCGTCGTCACGACGCAGGTCACGCCCCGCTCCCGCGCGCGCGCCACGGCCGAGGCCAGTTCGGGCGTGCCGTTGCCGCAGCCGAAGCCCTCGATCACGATGCCCCTCATGCCGGTGGCGACGAGCGCGTCGATGCCGCGGCCGTCCATGCCCATCACCGCCGGCAACAGCGCCACGTCCTGGCTGATGCCGGTCGCCGGCCGGGGCGCGGGCCGGGGCGGCCGTGCCAGCAGGCGGATACCGGCACGGCCGACGCGCGCCACCGGGCCGAAATGCGGACCGGCAAAGCCGGCGCGGGCCTGCGCGTCTATCTTGGTGACATCCTCGGCGGCATAGGCGCTGCCGTCAAAGACCACCACCACGCCCAGGCCCCGCGCCTTGCGCGAGCCCGCCAGGCGCAGCGCCGCCGCCAGATTGCCCGGCCCGTCCGGCACGGGGCTGTCGGCGGCGAATTGCGCCCCGGTGAACGCCACCGGCTTCTCGGACCCGATCACCAGGCTGGCCAGGAAGGCGCTTTCCTCCATCGTGTCGGTGCCATGCGTCACCACGCATCCGGCCACCTCGGGATCGGCCAGATGCCCGGCGATCCGCCGCGCCAGTTCCAGCGACAGCGCCAGGTCGATGCGGTTGCTGCCGAGATTGCAGAACGGATCGACCCGCAGTTCCGACGGACCCGAGGGCAGCAGCGCTTCGGGCCCGTCCATGCTGAAGAGCCCGCCGCGGTCGGCCGAAAAGCGCGAGGCGATGGTGCCGCCGGTCGAGACCAGCGCGATGGTCCGTGGCGCCATGCCCGCCCCCTAGTGCAGAACCTGGCTGAGGAAGCGCCGGGTGCGCTCATGCACCGGGGCGCCGAAGAACGCCGCTGGGGGCGCCTGTTCCACGATCTGGCCCTGGTCCATGAACACCACCCGGTCGGCCACCTGCCGGGCGAAGCCCATCTCATGCGTGACGATCATCATGGTCATGCCCTCGGCCGCCAGGCCGCGCATGGTGTCCAGCACCTCGCCCACCATCTCGGGGTCGAGCGCCGAGGTCGGCTCGTCGAACAGCATCACGCGCGGCTCCATGCAGAGCGCGCGGGCGATGGCGGCGCGCTGCTGCTGGCCGCCCGACAGCTGCGAGGGGTATTTATGCGCGTGTTCGCCCAGCCGCACCCGCTCCAGCAGCTTGACCGCCAGCGCCTCGGCCGCGCGCCGGGACATGCCGCGCACCGACATCGGCGCCAGGACGCAGTTCTGCACCAGGTCGAGATGCGGGAACAGGTTGAAATGCTGGAACACCATCCCGACCTCGCGCCGCACCGCCTGCGCGGCGCTTTCGCTTTTGCCCAACTCGATCCCGTCCACGACGATCGAGCCCTCCTGGTGCTGTTCCAGCTGGTTCAGGCAGCGGATCAGCGTCGACTTGCCCGAGCCGGAGGGGCCGCAGATCACCACCTTCTCGCCCTTGGCGACCGACAGGCTGACATCGGTCAGCACCTGGAACGCGCCATACCATTTGTTCACCCCGGCGACGGAGATGATCGGCCCGGCGGGCGAGGCGTCTGGATTGGACATGGCGGACCTCCTGAATCCTGGGTTGGCATCCTTGACGGCCCGCCCCGGCGGGACTGCCGGAACGGGCGGGGTGCGATCAGGCGGCGGGCCGGGCGGCGCGCCGGCTGATCCGCTCGTCGAAATAGCCGGCGCGGACGGCGGCGCCGACCAGGTTCACGAAAAAGCGCCCGGCGGCGATGGCGGTCAGCTGGTTCACGTCCTTCGAGGGGGTGATCTCGACGATGTCCATGCCGACCACACGGCCCTTGCGCACCAGCCCGTGCAGCAGCTCGCGCATCTGGCAATAGGTCACGCCGCCAAAGGCCGGCCCGGCCACGCCCGGCATCACCGAGGGATCGACCCCGTCCGCATCCACCGTCAGGTAATAGCGCCCGCCGTCCGGGATGCGGTCCAGAATCGCCTGCATGCCCTTTTCGTGCAGCTCGTAGGCGGTGACGATGTTCGAGCCGTAAGCCTGCGCCGCCTCGTATTCCTCGGGGCGGGCGGTGCCCTGGGCGCGGATGCCGATCTGGAAGATCTCCTTCACATGCGGCATTTCCGAGGCGCGGCGGATCGGGCTCGACAGACCATCATGCACGCCGTTGATCTGGTCGCGCCAGTCCAGATGCGCGTCGATCTGGATCAGCGTGATCGGCCCCTGGTCGTCATAGGCGCGCAGCACCGGGATCGGGATGCCGTGGTCGCCGCCGATGATCAGCGGCAACGCCCCGGCGGCCAGGATCTTGCGCACCGCGGCTTCGGCATTGCGCGCATGCACCTTGGGATCGGCCGGATCGCCGGTCACGTCGCCGCAATCCACCGCCCGCACGTCGCGGCCGTCGTAAAGCGTGCCGCCGATGTCGAAATCATAGCGGTCGAGCAGCCGCACCGCCCGGTCCGTCGCCTGCCGCACCGCGGTCGGCGCGCGGCTCTGGTCGTTCGTCACCTCGTCCATGGTATAGGCCGAGCCGTAGGGGATGCCGAGAAAGGCGATGTCGGCATCCAGCGTGTCCAGGTCGGTATGCACGGTCGAATAGAGCATGCTGGTATGGCCATGCTTCGGTGCCGAGGTCAGCTTGCGGGTCATGAATGGTCCTCCGGGTAAATCAATGGCTTGGGGTGGAAAGGTCGGCGGGGGCCGCCACCTCGTGGATCTGGGCGAGGAATTCCCTCAGCCTGGGGTTCTGCGGGTCACCCAGCACCTGCCGGGCCGGGCCCTGTTCGGCGACCAGGCCGCCGTCGAGAAAGATCACCCGGTCGGCGACATGGCGGGCAAAGCCGATCTCATGCGTGACGATCACCATGGTCATGCCGCTGTCGGCCAACTCGCGCAGGAACAGCAGCACCTCCTTGACGATCTCGGGGTCCAAGGCCGAGGTCGGCTCGTCGAAGAGCATCAGCCGCGGCTCCATGGCCAGGGCACGGGCGATGGCGACGCGCTGCTTCTGGCCGCCCGACAGGGCCGAGGGATAGGCATCCTCCTTGCCGGCAAGGCCGAAGCGGGCCAGAAGCGCGCGGGCCTGGCGCTCGACTTCCTCGCGCGGGCGGCGCTGCACTTTGATGGGGCCGCGGGCGATGTTCTCCAGCACGGTCATGTGCGGCCACAGGTTGAACTGCTGGAACACGAAGCCCATCATCGGCCGCAGCTGGTCGATGCGCTTGTGCGACTGCATCCGCACCTTGCCGTCGCGGCCCGGCTCGCGGCCGATATGGGTGCCGTCCACCTCGACGAAGCCGCCGTCGGGAAAGGTCAGGTAGTTGATGCAGCGCAGGAGCGTGCTCTTGCCGCAGCCCGAGGGGCCGATGATGCAGACCACCTCGCCCGCCGCGACCTCGAAGCTGATGTCGCGCAGCGCGGTCATGGTGCCGAAGGACTTGGCCAGGTTCGAGACTTTCAGAAGGGGATGGGTCACTTGCTCCTCCGCATTCCGAGCTGGAGATACTTGTCGGCCAGGCTGTGGCGGGCCTGCTGGCTGCCCTGCGCGGCGCCGGCGGCGCGCTCGACCCGGTGCATGCCATGGGCGAAGGCCGAGGTGATGAGCCAGTAAAGCGCCGCCGTGGTCAGGAACACCTCGAACGGGGCGAAGGTGGCGCCCTGGACCACCAGGCCCTGATAGGTGATCTCGGCCACGGTGATGGTGGACAGCACCGAGGTTTCCTTGATCATCGAGATCGCGGTGTTGGTCGAGGGCGGCAGCAGCAGCCGCAGCGTCTGCGGGGCCACCACCTCGCGCATGCCCATGAAATAGGACATGCCGACGGCGCGCGCGGCTTCCAGCTGGCCCTTGGGCACCGCCAGCACCGCGCCGCGGATCACCTCCGAGAAATAGGTGCTGGCATAGAAGGCCAGGGCGATGCCGCCGACCACCGGCTCGGGCAGGCGCAGCCCCATGAAGGGCAGGCCGTAGAAGAAGATATACAGCACCACGATGAAGGGGATGTTGCGGAACCATTCCACATAGGCCCCGGCGATGGCGCGCAGCCAGCGGCGATGCGACAGCGCCATGATCGCCACCGGGATCGCCAGCAGGAAGCCCGCGGCGATGGACAGCAGGGCGACGACCAGCGTCATCCACAACCCTGCGGCGAAAAGCGGCCAATTGTCGAGAATGACGGAGAAATCGAGGGTCATGACCTATCCCCTGCGTGCGGCGAAGCGGGTTTCGATGCGGCGGCCCAGCTGGCTGATCGCCAGGTTCAGCGCAAACAGCACGATGGCGGCGGCCAGGAGCGCCTCGAGCGGGCGGAAGGTGGTGTTGGCGATCTGCTGGGCGGTGCGCAGCACCTCGACCACGGTGATGACCGACAAAAGCGCGGTGCCCTTGACGATGGTGGTCAGCTCGTTGACCAGCGGCGGCAGGATGCGGATGTAAAGCTGCGGCAGGATCACCCGCGTCCAGATCGTCCGCGCCCGCACGCCCAGGGCGATGGCCGCCTCGACCGGGCCGGGATCCATGCCGGCTAGGCCGCCGCGCATGATCTCGGTGATGAAGATCGAGCTGTTCAGCGCGATGGCCAGAACCCCGGCCTGGATCGGCGTCAGGTCCAGCCCCAGCGCCGGCAGGCCATAGTAGAACAGGAAGATCTGCACCAGGATCGGCGTGCCGCGGATGAAGCTGATCAGCACGCCGATGGCGCCGGTCAGCAGGCCGATGCCGGTGGTGCGCAGCACCGTCAGCACGGTGCCGCCGATCAGCGCCAGCAGCATCGCGCCCAGGGCGATGGTCAGGTTGGTGAGGGCTGCGGGCAGCAGCCGGGGGAAGGCGTCGCCAAACGCCAGCATATCGAAATCCACGGGCTTCCTCCTGCTTCTGCTCGGCCTGTGCCGCGGCCCCTTGCCAAGGGCCGCGGGGCCGTCAGAGCGCCCCTTCGGGCAGATAGCCCGTTTCGGGCAGCTCGTAGGTCATGCCGAGCCATTTCTGCTGCAGCTCGGCAAAGCGGCCGCTGGCCTTCAGCTCCAGGATGACGGCGTTGATGGCGTCGCGCAGGTCCTTGTCCTCGGGGCGCACCACCCAGGCGTTCAGGCTTTGGGTATCGGCCGCCTGCCCGACCAGCTCGAACACGCCCGGCCGTTCGTTCATCAGGTTCTGCAGCACCGGCAGCCCGGCCATGGCGGCATCCGCCGTGCCATTGGCCACCGCCAGGAAGGAATCGTTGAAGGTGGGGAACAGCTTCAGCTCGGCAAAGCCCTGGCCCTCGGCCTTCAGCTTCTCGTCCAGCGCCTTGGCGACCGGATCGACGGCCGAGGCGAGCTGCGTCGCCACCACCTTGCCGGCCAGGTCCTCGACGCCCCCGATGTCGCCGTTGCCGGCGCGCTTGATGGCATAGGCGGTGCTGTCGGCGATGGGCAGCGTATAGGCATAGCGCGCCGCCCGTTCCGGGTTGATGCCGACCGAGGTCGCCACGAAGTCGAACTTCTGCGCCAGCAGCCCCGGCAGGATGCCCTGGAACGGCAGGTCGAGCTGCTTGATCTCGACGCCCCAGGCCTTGGCGATCTCGTCCAGCAGGTCGCGGCCGAAGCCGGTGATCTGCCCGTCCTTGACGAATTCAAAGGGCGGATAGGCGGCCTCGGTGCCCACGACCATGGTGCCGGTGCGCCTGATCTTCTCGAAAGTGGTCTCGGCCAGAGCCGGCACTGCGCTCGCCAGGGCGATGGCGATGCTGACCGACAGGCCGGCAAAGGTGCGGCGGGTGATCATTGTCAGGCTCCTCCCTTGTCAGATGATCTGAGCCGTGGATAAGGCGAATCCGCGCCTTATCAAAAACAAAAATCATTCTCTGGTCGCGCGCCGGAAAACTCGCCGGCCCCGATGGGTTCCCATTAATTCCATTGTTTACAGGATTATGTCCCAGAAACACCCGCATATCCGGCACGATTCTAGCTTGCCATCATCCCGAAAATTCCTGATCATCATTCCCTAAAATCATGGTTTGACCCTTCATGTGCGCTGCCGACCCCCTCAGCCCCCCGCCGCGCCTGGCGATAGACCTGCATGCGCTTGAACTGTATCTCGCCGTCTTCGGCTCCGGCAGCATGACCGCCGCCGCCGAGCGCATGCAGCTGACGCAATCGGCCGTCTCCCGGCAGATCCTGCGGCTCGAGGCAGAGCTGGGCGTGCCGCTGTTCGACCGCACGTCGCGGCCGTTGGTGCCGACGCCCGCCGGCCGGCGGCTGGCGCAAAGCGCCGAGCGGCTGCTGTCGCAGGCGGCATCGCTGCGAAACGAATTGCTCGACGCCAACCAGACGACCCTGACCCAGCTGCGGCTGGGGATCATCGATTCGCTGTCCGATCCGCTGGTGCCGCAGCTGATCAAGGCCATGCGCCACACCATCGACGCGGTCTCGATCTTCAGCGGCTTCATGGAACCGCTGCGGCAAAAGCTGATCAGCGGCGACCTGGACGCCGTCATCTCGGCGGACCCTTTCGACGATCTCGACCGCTTCGACCGGCACGAGCTGTTCTCCGAGCAGTTCATCGCGCTGCTGCCCAAGGAGGTGCCGCCGTTCCGCGACGAGGAATCGTTTCGCCGTTTTGCCACCACCTCGCCGATGATCCGCTCGGGCGCCACCACCGGCATCGCGCGGCGGGTCGAGCAGCAGTTCCGCCGCACCCGGCTGGAGGTTCCGCATGCCTTCGCCTGCGACACCATCGATTCCATCATCAGCTTCGTTGCGGCGGGGCTGGGCTGGACGATCCTGACGCCAAGCTGCATCCGCAAATGCGCGCACCATGTGCCGTTCCTGCAGATCCTGCCCCTGCCCGGCCCGGCCTTCGCGCGGCGGATCTATCTGGTGACCCGCAGCGGCGAATTGACGGCGTTGAAACCGTTGCTGGTCCAGACCTGCCGCGCGATCGTCGCCACGCAATATGTCCCGGCTCTCAGCGCCCTGGCCCCATGGCTGGGCACCGCCGTGACGGTGGCGAAATAAGCCACGGCCTTGGGGGCAATATGACCGCGCGCCAGACCGAAACCGCCGCAGAGCGCGCCCTTGCTCAGCCCCCCGCGCCGGATTCCTTCGCGGGGCCTGGGCGGCAAATGCCTGGAAATCCGTCTGCCGGCGAAGCTCGTGCCATGCAGGCCGGGTCGTCACCGGGCGCCTGTCCCTGGGCATGGGCATTCGAACATGCCGGAATGCAAGCCGCCCCTCTTCGCCATGCGCCGGCATTGTCGCCAGAAGAATGCGGCGGCATCCGGCACCCGCCGGGGCGACCCGAAAGCTGCGGCGATGTTGCGATTGCACGAAGCGCAGGAATTGTATTCCCTTTGCTCGAGATGGATGAGCAATGCACCACGACCGCCGTATCGGACCGCCACCGCTTTCTGCGGCAATGCCTGTCGATCGATCTGGAGGTCAACCCCAGGACGGCGCGGATCTTTGCCTTCGCCGCGGTCCGTCACGGCATGGACGGGGCGATCCGCGCCGAAGAGGGACAGCTTGAGAAGGGGCTCGATCGTCTGGAAGAGGCGCTCGACGGCATCGCGCACCCGATCGGGCATAATTTCCTGCGGCACGATCTGGCGCATCTCGTGGCTGCCCGGCCGCGCCTGTCGCGGATCATGCAGGCGCCCATCGACACGCTCTGGCTGAACCCCCTCGCCTTTCCGCGCAATCCCTATCACCATCTGGTCAAGCATTATCAGGACGGGCGCCTGCAGGCCGGCCATGTGAACGACCCCGAGCTCGATGCGAAGCTGGTCTTCCAGGTGCTGGAGAACCAGCTCAAGGCCTTCAGCGACCTGAATGCCCAGACGCCCGATGCATTGACCGCCTATCACTGGCTGACCACGCGCAAGGATCTGAGCCGGGGATTCGACGCGGTGTTTGGCCATGTGCGGGGCGCCGGGCTACCCTCTCGGGAACAGGCCTTCGCCGCGATCCGCCGCCTTGCGGAAGGCAAGACCTGCAAGCAGCGCCTCGAGCAGGAACTGGACCGGCTGGCCAGCCCCGACCGCGGCTGGCCGATGGCCTATGCCCTGTCCTGGATCTCGGTCGCCGGCGGGGATTCGGTCATGCCGCCCTGGGTTCGGGCCCAGTTCAGGGAGGCCTCGCTGATCGTGCGAGAGCTGAGGGACGGCTCCTGCCAGGATCCCGGATGCGGATGGTGCGCGGAACAGAACGACCCGGTCAAGGCGCTCCGGCGCTGGTTCGGCTTCGATGCCTTCCGGCCGCAACCCGCCGACGAGAGGGGGCGCTCGCTTCAGGAACGCATCGTCGGCGAGGCGATGGACGGGCGGAACCTGCTGGGCATCCTGCCCACGGGCACCGGCAAGTCCGTCTGCTACCAGATCCCCGCCCTGTCGCGTTTCGACAGGACCGGCGCCCTTACCGTGGTCATCTCGCCCCTGGTGGCGCTGATGGCCGATCAGGTCCAGGGGATGGAGCGGGCCGGGATCTCTTCGGCCGTGACGATCAACGGGATGCTGTCGATGCCCGAGCGCAAGGACGCGCTCGACAGGATCCGCATGGGCGATGCCGCGATCCTGATCATCTCGCCCGAGCAACTGCGCAGCACCTCGATCCGCTCGGTGCTGCAACAGCGGGAAATCGGTCTCTGGGTTCTGGACGAGGCGCATTGCATCTCGAAATGGGGCCACGACTTCCGGCCGGACTACCGTTATGTCGCGCGCTTCATCCGCGAAACCGCCGGGGACGGGCCGCCGCCGCCGATCCTTTGCCTGACCGCCACCGCGAAGCCCGAGGTCGTGCGCGACATTCGCGAGCATTTCGAAAGCCGCGTCGGCGTCGAGCTGTTGCTTCTGGACGGCGGTGCCACGCGAGACAACCTGAGTTTCGAGGTCCGTCCGACGGGGAAAGAAAGGAAACTGGCCGACATCTTCGAAGTGATCTCGGACATGCTGCCCGCCGAAGGCCGCTCGGGCGCCGTGGTCTATTGCGCGACCCGGAACGCGACCGAGCGGGTCGCCGCGTTTCTGAAGCACCAAGGCATGGCGGCCGAGCATTTCCACGCCGGCCTCGGCGCCGACGACAAGAAGGACATCCAGGAACGCTTCCGAACCGGAGAATTGCGGGTCATCGCAGCCACCAACGCCTTTGGCATGGGGATCGACAAGCCCGACATCCGCCTGGTCGTGCATTGCGACATTCCCGGCTCGCTGGAGAACTATCTGCAAGAAGCCGGGCGGGCCGGGCGGGACCGGGCCGATGCCAATTGCGTGCTGCTTTATGCCGCCGACGACATCGAGCGGCAATTCCAGCTTTCGGCACGCTCGCGCCTGGCCCGGCACGAGATCGGCGCGATCCTGCGGGCGATCCGCCGGATCGACGAACGCACCCGCAAGACCGGGACGGTCGTCGCCACCTCGGGCGAGATCGTCCGCGAGGAAAAGGACCGCGAGTTCCAACGCGACAGCGCCACCGAAGACACGCGGGTCAAGACGGCGGTGTCCTGGCTCGAAGAGGCGGTGCTGCTGCGGCGCGAGGAGAACCGCGTCCAGATCTATCCCTCCTCGCTGAAGATCCGCACGCTCGACGAGGCCGAGAGCCGCTTGCGCGAGGCCCAGATCACCGAGGCCCGGCGCAAGGCCCTTGTCGCCATCGTCCGGCATGTGATGAACGCGCCGCCGGACCAGGGCATCTCCAGTGACGAGCTTTGCGGCGCGAGCGGCCTCACGCCGGGCCAGCTGAACAAGGCCATGGCCGATCTGGAGACCCTGGGCATCGCCAGCAACGATCTGGCGATCACCGTCTTCGTCCATATCGGCATCGAAGGGCATTCCGCCGCCCGCCTTGCCGAGGCGTCGGATCTGGAGAAAACCCTGATCGCGCTGATGCGCGAGGCGGCCCCCGATGCCGGGCGGTCCGAACCCGTCCCGCTGCACCTGTCGGAGACCTGCCAGACCCTGCGCGACAGGGGGTATAAGGAGGCACGCCCCGACATCGTCGAAAAGCTGCTGCGCGGCATGGCCCGCGACGGACGGGACCAGGATGGCGGCCGTGGCAATATCCGGCTGAGAAAGGCGTCGCGCAACACGCTTGCGGTCGCGCTCGAACGGTCCTGGCGGATCATCGAGCAGACGGCGGAACTGCGCTGGAAGGCAGCGGCCGTTCTGCTTGGACATCTGGCCGGCAAGGTCGGCAAGGGGATCCGGGGCAAGGACATCCAGATCGAAACGAAGATCGGCGATCTCCTGAACGCCATGGCCGCGGATATCGAGCTGAAAGCCAGCGGCGTCAGGGACAAGACCAAGCTCATGGAACGTGCGCTTCTGTGGCTGCACGAACAGGGCATCGTGACATTGGGCAAGGGGCTCATGATCTTCCGCCCGGCGATGACCGTCCACCTGAACCCCAAGGGCGGACCCTTCACCAAGGAACATTTCCTGCCGCTCGAGGAACATTACACCGAGCAGACCGTGCAGACCCATGTGATGGCCGCCTATGCCGAACGCGGCCTGGTCGACATGAACGAGGCGGAACGCCTGTCCGCGGACTACTTCACCCTGGACCAGGACAGCTTCCTGCACCGCTGGCTGCCCGGTCGGGGCCAGGACATCCGCCGGCAGACGACCGGCGCCTCCTGGAAGGCCATCGTCGAATCGCTGGGAAACCCGGTCCAGCAGCGGATCGTCACCGATACGCGGGAAAAGACCAATGTCCTGGTGCTGGCCGGTCCCGGCTCGGGCAAGACGCGGGTGCTGGTGCATCGCATCGCCTTCCTGCTGCGGATGCGCCGCGAAGATGCCCGCGGCATCCTGGTGCTGACCTACAACCGCCATGCCGCCATCGAGATAAGGGCGCGCCTGCGCCATCTGGTCGGCGACGATGCAAACGGCGTCACCGTCTCGACCTGCCATGCCCTGGCCATGCGCCTGGTCGGCGCCAGCTTCACCGGCCAGAAATCCGACGACCGCGATTTCGACGGCATCGTCATGGAGGCGGACCGCCAGCTGAACGGCGAGGGCCTGGGCCGGGCCGAGGCCGAGGCGCAGCGCGATGCGCTGATCCAGGGCTATCGCTGGATCCTGGTCGATGAATACCAGGACATCGGCCCCGAGGAATATGCGCTGATCGCGGCGGTGGCGGGCCGGTCGCTGGACGACCCGGACCTTCAGCTCAGCCTGTTTGCGGTCGGGGACGACGACCAGAACATCTATGCCTTCGCGGGGGCCTCGATCGACTACATCCGCAAGTTCGAGGAGGACTACCGCGCCCGCCCGGAATTCCTGGTCGAGAACTACCGCTCGACCCGGAACATCGTCGAGACCGCGAACGCCGTCATCCGGCCGGCGCGGGACCGCATGAAGGCCGATCGCGACATCACCATCGACAGCGGCAGGGTGATGGAGCCTGCGGGGGGTGTCATGGCCCGGCATGATCCCGTCGCCCAGGGTCGCGTCCAGCTGCTGGACTGTCCTGCCGGTGAAATCCCCCACGCCATGGCCGCGCTGGACGAATTGATCCGGCTGTCCCGCCTCGATCCCGAATTCTGTTGGGACCGGGCCGCGATCATCGCGCGGCAATGGAAGCGGCTTGGCCCCGTCCGGGCCTATGCCGAGACGCTGGGGATCAAGGTCGAGCTGGCCAGCGAAAAGCCCCCCGGCCTCTGGCGCCTGCGGGAAATGCAGGCCCTGGTTGCGGACCTGCGCCGCGAACCCGGCAGGGTGATGACGATCGCTGATATCCTGGATCTGCTGAACGCGCAGACACCGAGCCGGTGGATCGACCGCATCGCCGAGGGCATCGCGGCCCTGGCCCGCGAGTTGGGAACAGGCGCGATGCCGGCGCTGGATGCCATCGAATGGCTGGCCGAATGGTCGCGGGACAGCCGGGGCGAACAGCGCGGATTGCTTCTGCTGACCGGGCATCGCGCCAAGGGGCTGGAGTTCGACCACGTCGTGATCCTGGACGGCGGATGGGAAAACGCCAACCGTGGCGAGGATCAGGACGCCCCCCGCCGGCTCTTCTACGTTTCCATGACCCGCGCGCGCCAGACGCTTGCCATGACCACCACCGGCCGGCATGCGTTCCTGCAGCCAGGGGGCGACGGCATCCTGCACCGCCCGGTGCGCGTGGATCTCGGAAATGGCCTGCCGCCCGAAAGGCATTACGAACTGCCAAGCCTCGAGGCGGTCGATCTGTCCTTCGCCGGTCGTCTTGCGCCGGGACATCCCGCCCATGCGGCCATTGCCAGCGCCCGCTCCGGCGACGAGCTTCACTTGATCCGCGAGGATGGTCGCTGGAGCCTGCGCGACCGTCGCGGCCGCCCGCTTGGCCGCATGGCGAAAGCCTGGCAACCACCCGAGGGCATGACCTTCCTGAAAGGTTCCGTCGGTGCCGTCGTGCGCTGGCGGAAGACCGACAACGAGGAGGCCTACAGGGAATGGATCAAGCGGGACGAATGGGAAACCATCCTGCCCGAGCTTGAATTCACCCGCGATTAAACGGGGCAAGGCTTGTTCGCCCTGTCCAGATTCGGAGGCTGGATCGCCCCTGCCCCTTCCGCGATCAGATGGTGAAACCCTCCAGACCTCTCCAGGCGGATATGCGCGACGACGGGCGGACGCATGCCTTCATGGCCAGCACCATCGCGCTTGGCCGCGCCGGGGGCCATCGCCACGCCGCTTTCGAAAGCCGATCGCCCGGTCAACGCCGGATCGAGATTTCGGGCGAGAGGGCGAACTGATCTCCTCCAGTTCTGGCGCCGGCACGCAGCTGGAACTGCCCATTTCGAGCGTTCGACATGAGTTGGGTGATCTCGGTGCCGACCTCGAACGACGGGTGCCGGCTGCCACTGTCCGCCGGTCCGGCTGCCGGAGCCAACTGCGCCGACCTGGCCTGCTTCGAGGGCCGCGAGCGTGACGCGGCGCGCCCTGCCCCGGCGTCATAGGCGGCGCCGGCGTCACCCCGCCGGACGGTCTGGTGCGGCTCAAGCAGCTGCTTGCCGCGCAGGTGATGGCGGTCCGCTCCCTCGATGCGAACGACCTGGCGGCCCGGAACGACAAGGGAGGGTGGTGACATGCGCATTCTCGTGACCGCCGATCTTCACCTCGCCTTCTGGCTGCAGGCCGGCCGCGATCCGCTCGCGGCCCTTGATGCGGAGTTGCTCGCCTCGCTCGATGCGCTGATCGTCGCAGGCGATCTTTCGAACAAGCCCAAGGTGCGCTGGCCGCATATGCTCCGGCACCTGGGTCGCTATGTCGAGCCCGGCCGGAGCCATCTCCGGCCTGGCAACCACGACTATGACGACCATGCGCTGGACGGCGACGACTCGCTGGCAGCGATCTGCGCCGGGGCCGGGGAGCATTCCTGCAGAAGGCGGAACTCGTCCTCGGCAACCTGCGCTTCCTGTGCTGCACGCTCTGGACAGATTTCGCCCTGCGCGGCGATCTGCGCCTGGGCGATGATGGCGGCGCAGCGTGACGATTGCCGCTATCGCATCAGCTAAGGCTACCGCCGACACGACGCTTGCCCATGCCGATCACCGGACATGGCTGGAAGGGCGCCCTTCCCCGGCCTCACCATCGTCGTCGCCCATCACTGTCCGCATCCGGGCCTGATCGGCGGGCGGCGCAGTAATCTGGATCCGGTCTATGGCTCGGATATGCTACCGCTCATCGAGCGATATCAGACCAACAAGGCTCCGATCATATCAATGATACAATTACTGCCTCCCAGGGGTCCGTGCGCCGCTATACCGTGGAATATCGCCTCGTGAACTGCAGGGCTTGAAGTGTCATGTGCAGCACTGCCAAGACAATGATAATGGCCGGGTCCATTTCCATGGCACTCATCCACGGTTTTCGAGGCCATGCATCCGGTTACGCTTACGCCGGGCATGCCGGAAATATTGTTCAGGAATGCATTTCCCCCATGCTCCGGTGCCGAGGTGGCTTGGCAAGCACCATGATCGGCCTGCAGAAGGTGTTGCTGACGGTCCCGTATTCCCCATGGCAATCGATCTTCTCGCTTCCACCGCTGGCAATCTTGAAAACACCGGGCGCCACCTCATTCGCCATCAGGATGTCGGGAAGGCTGACGGCGATAGCTGTGGCTTTTGCCAAATCACCTCTGATGATCATTTCCATCTTTCGGCTGGAACTTTCCCTACCAGTTATATTCGAGGAGGAGACACCTCTGGACAGCGGAAACCCGTGGACAGCCATCAGCTTCCACAGCAAGAAAGCAGGAGGAGGATTATCGAAAAACTCTATGAATCACCATATGCCTGGACGAACATCGCCTCGTTTCACCGGAAAATCAGATCCCAGCACGGCGATGCTCACCGCAGACCAAGCTCGGTTGGGGGGATAATAGCCATCCAGAAGGTCGTTTCGTTTCCGAACATCGCGCCGACAGCGGCAAAGAAGGCAATAAGGCGACGGAAACGGCCTTCCCGCAGCTCGAATTCGTGCTGGCCACGACGGGCAACGTGCAGACCCAGGTCAACAACGTCGAGGATCTGATCGCCCAGCAGATCGACGCGCCAGTGATCCTCCCGCTGGCCGAGCCGGTCAAAGCCGCCAAAGCACGCGGCATCTTCTTTCAGTACCAATGCGACATCTGCTGCGCGTCATCCTCTGATCCGGTCCCAGGATGTCGGGATAGGAATGACCCTAACAGGCTGCTGAAAAAGGATTTTGAGAGGGCGACGCAGCAGAAATCGTTCTGGATCCAGCTGATATCGGCCCGAAAATAGGGTGTTTTCGGCAAATTTGAGGCGGATTTCCCGGTTCCCCGCCCGCGCTGTCCTGTCGCAAGGACCTTTTCAGCAGCCTGCTAAGTTGCCCACAGAGCCGCTCCCCTAGTTCTTGCGCTTCATCTGCAGCCCGGCAGCCTTGGCCGGGTTGCACCACTCCCGAATTGATCCCCTGGTGACAGATACGCCGCCGCCCGGCGATATCACAGAGGCGTTACGGCGCGCTCTGGTCCAACGGCTGGTCGCGACAGGATGATGCGATGTGCTTGACCGGAATTCTTCCCGGATCGCGGCGAGAAGGATATGGCTGCAACATAAAAAGTGGATGCGCCGAGAATCAGCCAGCGCAGCACCCTGTTCACGGCGGCCGTCGAGCGGATTCCACTTGATTCAACAGCGGAGAGGTCAATGCGGCTTTCGCAAATCAGGTCGCCTAACATTCCGGCGAGAGGCGCCGATTATCCACAATGACATTCCCCTGAGATCGTTACCGAAACAGCGGCCGGGCTTCATGTCAACTGCAGGCATCCGCCCGCCCAAATCGCCGACATGATAAAGTGGCACTTCACCCTATTTGTCCTCATTCGGTTTGGGGACGGCTCCTTCGGCCACCAGGATCTCATGCGCGGCCTTGAAAGCGTCAAGGCCTGCCGGGATACCGCAATAAGCCGTGGCGTGCAGCAACGTAGCGCGGATCTCGTCCACGGTGACGCCGTTGTTCAGCGCCCCCCGCACATGCAGCTTGATCTCGGGGGTGCGGCCAAGCGCGGTCAGCATGGCAAGGTTCAGCAGGCTGCGCGTCTTGCGGTCCAGGGTTGGATCGCCCCAAGCCCAGCCCCAGGCCCAAGCCGTGGTCGCCCGCTGGAACGACATCATGAAGTCGTCCGCCCGCTGCATCGAGCCATCGACATAGTCCGCGCCGAGCACCTCGCGCCGGATCGGCAGGCCCTTGTCGAACAATTCCTGGTCTTCGGCCATCGCGATATCCCTTCTCGCTTGATCATTCGCCGGCCTCCTAGCCGACCTGCATCAGGACGACGGTTCCGAAACGCCTTCCACGACCACGACATGCGCCTCGCATGCGCCGTCCCGGCGAGCACGGGCTTCCCGTAATTCCGGGGAATGAAAGCAGGCGCGGGCGCGGGCCAAGTCGGGAAACCGGATCACCACATGGCGCTGGAGAGCCGGGCCTTCCAGGGTCTCGGCTGCCCCACCCCGGACCAGAAACTCGGCGCCGAACTTCGCGAAAGCCGCGGGCGCCAGCGCCTGGTATCCGGCATAGGCCTCGGGATCGAGAACGGTCACATGGGCGATCCGATAGGCGCTCATTGCCCCATCCTCTGGTCATCCTCGTTCGCCGCATGCAGCAGCTTGCTTGCGATTTCCGCGGTTTCGGTCAGGTGCTCGCGCACGGCTTCGCCTGCCCGGTCCGGGTCTTGCGCGAAAATGGCCTCGGCAATGCGCTGCATCCGGGCCTGGCCCGATACATGCCGGTCGGTCGAGGCCAGCGTCAGCGCCCGAAGCCGCGAAATGCGCCCATTGAGGCGCTGGACGATCTCCCAGGCGATGTGATGCCCGGCGGTGACGAAAATGACCTCGTAGAACCGCGTCGTCGCATCGTAGAGCACCTGGGGATCGTCGGATAGAAAGGCCTCCTTGAGGCGCTGAAGCGCGGCCTGCAGATCGGCACGGGCGGACGTGTCGAGAAGCCTGGCGCAAGCCGCCGCCGCCGCCGCCTCCAGCCGGAGACGGATGTCATAGATCTGCCGGGTCTTGTCCCAGTCGAGGGTAGCGACGATCGGCCCTTGCCGGGGCTGGATCTCGACCAAGCCCTCGGCCTCCAGATAGCGGATCGCCTCGCGGATGACGGATCGCGAGACACCCAGTTGATCGACCAGCGTCCGTTCGACGAGCCGGTAACCGGAAGGGAAGCGCCCCGACATGATCGCGGCCCGCAAGCGCTCCACCGCAAGTTCGCGAAGCGTCTGAGGAACGTGCTCGATGCGCAGGCTGGCATGTTGTTCGTTTGTCATGGTGCCAGATTAACGCGGCTGGAATGCCAAGACAATGTCTTATTGACATATGGAATGTTGGTATACCACCTTCCGGTCATCGAATTGCTCTGGGGACTGCCATGATAGCGGAAATCCGCAAGACCTTGCTGAATATCGAGACCACGCTGAGCGAAGGCGGCCGCACCGCGCCGCAGCCTTTGAAGCTGATCACTGCCGCCGCCGTGCTGAAGAATCCCTGGGCGGGGCGCGGCTATGTCGACGACCTCAAGCCGGAAATCCACGCCGTCGCCCCGATCCTGGGCGAATTGCTGACCACTATGGTGATCGAGGCCGCCGGCGGCGGCGACAAGGTCGAAGCCTAGGGCAAGGCTGCGGTGGTCGGCCTCGATGGCGAGGTCGAGCATGCCAGCGCGCTGATCCATACCCTGCGCTTCGGCAACCAATACCGCAGCGCGGTGGGTGCGAAGTCCTACCTGGCCTTCACCAACACCCGCGGCCCGGCGCACGCCCCGATCATGATCCCGCTGATGGACAAGAACGACGAGGGCCGCCGCTCGCACTATCTGGCGATCCAGTTCGCGATCCCGGATGCCCCAGCCGCCGACGAGATCGTCGTCGCGCTCGGCGCCTCGGTCGGCGGGCGCCCGCATCACCGTATCGGAGACGCCATCAGGACCTGAAGGATCTGGGTCATGATGTCTCGAACCCTGCCGCTGTCTGACGGCGCCTCCGTCCGGCTGATCGAGGCCGGGCGCGGCGATCCGCTGCTGCTGATCCACGGCGTCGGCATGCGGGCCGAGGCCTGGGAGCAGCAGATGGCCGCCTTGTCGGCGCATCACCATGTCATTGCCGTCGACATATGCCGGGGCACGGCGCTTCGTCCCTGCTGCCGGCGGCTGCGCGCCTGCCCGATTTCGTCGCCTGGGCGGCGCGACTGGTCGAGGCGCTGGACCTGGGTCCGGTCAATCTGGCCGGCCACTCCATGGGCGCGCTGGTTTCGGCGGGCCTGGCGGTCGAGCGTCCCGACCTGGTCCGGCGGCTGGCATTGCTCAACGCGGTCCATCGCCGCTCGCCCGAAGCTCGCGCCGCCGTCCTGGCCTGCGCCGACGAGATCGCGCGCCGATCCGCGCTGGCTGCAGGCCGCCTTCACCTCGGCCAAGATCGCCGCCATCGTCATGGTGCTGTCCGTCGCCATCGGCCTGCTGGCCTCGCTGGCGCTGGTGCGCGGCCGGTTCCGCGGGCGGGCGGTGCTGCGCGGCTTCTTCCTGACCCCGATGGTGCTGCCGGTGGTCATCATCGCGGCGCGCTTTGCGCCGCCTTCCTACGGCTGGGGCTGAACGGCACGCTGGTGGGCTTTGTCATCGCGCATCTGATCGTCGCCCTGCCCTTCGCGATCATCACCATCTCGGGCGCGCTGGAAACCTTCGCCCCCTCCATCGAGGATGCCGCGATCCTCTGCGGCGCCAGCCCGTGGGAGGCGCGCTTCCGCGTCACCCTGCCGGCCATCAGCCACGGCCTGTTCTCGGCCGCCATCTTCTCGTTCCTGATCTCCTGGGACGAGGTGGTGCTGGCGATCTTCATGGCCTCGCCCAAGCTGCCGACCCTGCCGGTCAAGGTCTGGACCACGCTGTGCCAGGACCTGACGCCGGTGATCGCCGCCGCCTCGACCCTCCTCGTCCTTCTGACCGTGGTCCTGATGATCGCGGCCGCCCTGATCCGCAAAGGCAAATCCCGATGACCAGCCCCTACCTGCACATCAACGGCATTCGCAAGACCTTCGGAGACGTCGTTGCCACCGACCATGTCGAGCTGGAAATCGGCGAAGGCGAGTTCATGACCTTCCTCGGCCCCTCGGGCTCGGGCAAGTCGACGACGCTTTACATCCTGGCCGGTTTCCAGGATCCGACAGCGGGCGACATCAGGCTGCGCGGCAAGACCATCCTGCAAACGCCCTCGCGCACGCGCAACATCGGCATGGTGTTCCAGCGCTACACGCTGTTCCCGCATCTTTCGGTGGGCGAGAACGTGGCCTTTCCCCTGCGCGTGCGCCGCGCGCCGCAAGCCGAGATCGCCGCCAAGGTGAAGCGCGCCCTGTCGCTGGTGCGCCTGGACGGGTTCGAGGACCGGATGCCCGCCAACATGTCCGGCGGCCAGCAGCAGCGCGTCGCCCTGGCCCGTGCGCTGGTCTACGATCCGCCGGTCCTGTTGATGGACGAGCCCTTGTCCGCTCTGGACAAGAAGCTGCGCGAGGAAATCCAGTATGAGATCCGCCGCATCCACCAGCAGACCGGCGTGACCATCCTCTACGTCACCCACGACCAGGAAGAGGCGCTGCGCCTGTCCGACCGGATCGCCGTCTTCAACCGCGGCAGGATCGAGCAGGTCGGCACCGGACCCGAGCTTTATGCCAGTCCCGCCACGCATTTCGTGGCCGATTTCATCGGCGACAGCGCCTTCCTGGCCGGAGAGCTGGCCGAGGTGAAGGACGGCCGGGCCACGCTGCGTTTCACCGATGGCACGGTGCTGGCCGATGTGCCGATGCACGGCGCGGGCGCGCGGGGCGGCAAGGCCGAACTGATGCTGCGCCCCGAACGGATCGACCTGTCTGACACGATGGGCCCGCCGGGCGCCTCGCTGCCCATCACGGTAGAGGACGTGACTTTCCTGGGCAACAACAGCGCCGTCACCGCCCGCACCGGCTGGGGCGACCCGCTTTATATCCGGCTGAACTTCGGCCATCCGATGATGGGCAGCGTCTCGCGTGGGGACAAGCTGCATGTGCGCTGGCAACCGCAGGATGCCCATGCCTTCAGCAAAGAATGACGCCCGAGATCGGAATTCCCTCCAACCCGCCGGCTTGCAACACGCGCCCGCCCGCAGCGGAAACCGCGATGCTTGACCTGAACGATCCCTCGCTGCTGACCGGCAGCGCCCTCATCAACGGCTCATATGTGCCGGGCGACCGGGTGTTCACCGTGACGAATCCCGCAACCGGCACGGAACTGGCACAGGTGGCCGATCTGGGCGTTGCCGCGCTTCGCCAGGCCGTCGACGCCGCCCATGCCGCGCAAAAGCCCTGGGCCGCGCGCACCGGCAAGGACCGCGCGACGATCCTGCGCCGCTGGCATGACCTGATCATGGCCAACCCGGAGGATCTCGCCCTCATCCTGACCGCCGAGATGGGCAAGCCCCTGGCCGAGGCACGGGGCGAGATCGCCTATGGCGCATCCTATGTCGAATGGTTCGCCGAAGAGGCCAAGCGCGTCTACGGCGACACCATTCCCGGCCATATGCCCGACAAGCGCATCATCGTGCTGAAGCAGCCGGTGGGCGTCGTCGGCGCGATCACGCCCTGGAATTTCCCCAACGCCATGCTGGCGCGCAAGATCGCCCCGGCTTTGGCGACAGGCTGCACCATGGTCGCCCGGCCCTCGGAACTGACGCCGCTTTCGGCCCTGGCGCTTGGCGTTCTGGCCGAGCATGCGGGGATTCCGGCGGGGTCCTGAACATCGTGCCCGGCCTTGATGCCGCCGGCATGGGGGCCGAGCTTTGCGCCAATCCCAAGGTCGCGAAGATCACCTTCACCGACTCGACCCGCGTGGGCAAGATCCTGATGCGGCAGGGCGCTGATACGATCAAGGAGCTGTCGCTGGAACTCGGGGCAACGCGCCCTTCATCGTCTTCGATGACGCTGACCTGGACGCGGCGGTCGAGGGCGCCATGGCGGCCAAGTTCCGCAATGCCGGCCAGACCTGCGTCTGCGCCAACCGCATCTATGTGCAGACGGGGTGCATGACTCCTTCGTCGAAAAGCTGGCTGCCAAGATCGCGGCCCTGGCGGTCGGCGACGGTCGGGCCGAGGGCATCGCGATCGGTCCGCTCATCAACGACGTGGCGCTGGCCAAGGTGGAGGACCATATCGCCGACGCCCGCAGCCATGGCGCGACCATCGCCACCGGCGGCACACGGCATGCGCTGGGCGGCCGCTTCTTCCAGCCGACCGTGCTGTCAGGCATGACGCCCTCAATGAAGATCGCCCGCGAGGAAACCTTTGGCCCCGTCGCCCCCATCTGGCGCTTCGAGACCGAGGATGAGGCGGTGGCGCTGGCCAATGCCAGCGTATTCGGACTGGCGGGCTATTTCTTCTCGCGCGACCCGTCTCGCGTCTGGCGCGTGGCCGAGGCACTGGAGGTCGGCATGGTCGGGGTGAACACCGGCCTGATCTCGACCGAACTGGCGCCCTTCGGCAGCGTCAAGCAATCCGGCCTCGGCCGCGAGGGCAGCCATTACGGGATAGAGGATTACCTCGAGATCAAATGCATGTGCCTGTCGGCCTAAGCTACTTTGGCAGATTGCAGTCCTGCGAGCGTTTTGAGGATCTCCCTGTTCGGTTTTGCGGGATTCATGGGGTCGATTGTTGCAGGCACCGGCCAAGAACATGGATTGGCAAGTCGATCCGCAGCGGTGGCTTGAGCCGTTCATCACGGCCTTACGCGCGCGGATCTATCCGGCCTGTATGGCCAGGCTGATTGGTCCTGGGGATCGCAAGAGCATCCAACCGATGGCGCCGCGTGCCGCAGGCGCAAGCTATGACCCACTTCATCGCTGGCTTGTGGGATGCCGCGCCGTTGGAGGCGGCGCTGCCTGCCGAGGCCGAACAGACAAGTCGGCGGGGACGATGCGTGGCTGATTGTGGATGACACCGCGCTCCTCAGGAAGGGATGCCGGGCGGCCGGCGGCGCGCCGCAATATGCCTCGGCGCGCGGCAAGAATGCCAACTGCCCCACGCGGGTGGCGCAGACGCTGGCCTGGGGCGAAGTGCCGGTCACCGCGATTGTTGGCCATACTGCCCAGAGATTCAGGCTGAGGGCGAGAATACCGTAGATGCAGGAGATCGAGACGACATGAATGAGGAAATCAGACACGGCTTGCCTCGCTGACGAAAATGCCCTTGGGGTGGAACAGCAGGATGGCAACCAGCAGCGCGAAGGAAGCCGCAGGTGCATAGCTTGCCGGCAGGAAGAAGAAATCCCTCCCGATCAGCAGACCATAATTGAGATTGGTGATCAGCGTTTCGGCCGCCGCGATAATGACGGCTCCCACCACCGCACCAAAGGCGTTCCCCAACCCGCCAAGGATTGCCGCCGCAAAGACCGGCAGCAGCATGTTGGTCCCCATGTCGATGCTGACCGATCCCCTCAGCGCCAGCATCGCGCCGCCAAGTACGGCGAGAACGCCAGACAGGAAAACGACGAAGCCGGTTACCTGCCCGATGTTCACCCCGGCGGCGGCGGCGAGGACGGGGTTGGTCGAAACCGCGCGCATCTCTCGCCCGAGCGGCGTGCGGAACAAGAGCAATGCAAAGCTCAACAGCACGACCAGCGCCAGGCCGCCGGTGATCATCTGCATCTCGGTCACGCGCACACCCAGGATCCGGGTGGCAGGCGCAACGGGAACCGCGAAGCGCTGCGCCGACAGAACATGGCCAACGCGAGCGACCCGGTCAATGCGATCGCGGACTCCAACCGCAACAGCCGCTCGAAGATGAGGCGGTTGCACAACCAGGCCAGCACGCCCGCGGACAGCGCCGAAACCGTGATGGCCAAAGCCAGGGAAAACCCATGCCTTTGCAGCGCTATGCCGGTGCACAAACGCGACGTTTGGAAAGCAGGTCAAGGATTAGGCCGCCGTCAGGTTGACCGCGATGACATCCCGCCAGTTCTCGGGTGCCATCTCGGGGACCAGCCCCATCTGGCCGACGATGCCCGCATTGTTGAAGGCGCCGTCCAGCGCACCGAATTCCTGCAGCGCAAGGCCGGCCAGCACATCGGCATAGCCTTCATCCCTGACGTCGCCGGCCAGAACGCGGGCTCAGCCGCCGTCCCGGTTGATCGAGGCCGCAAGGGTTTCCAGTTCCGCCGCCCGGCGCGCGGCCAGCGCCAGGTTGGCACCCTCGGCGGCAAACAGCGTGGCTGCGGCTGCGCCGATCCCGCTGCTGGCGCCGGTGACGATGATCGTCTTGCTCGTCAGTTCCATGATCCGTTCTCCTGAATAGTGGCCCATGGGTGTCCAGCCGCGGGGCCGCCCTGGCGGCTTCCCGTTCCTTGCCCTCGAAAGGCGGCGGCTCATAGCCTGCGGGCGATGTCCGCCGCGATCCGCTGAAGCGCGGCATCACCCGGATGCGGAAGCTCGCGATAGGTCACTTTCTCCTCCGGGATGTATCGCCTGGAGGTGATGTCGTCCTTCTCGACCAGCGGCACCAGATGGGCATGGGCATGGGCATGGGCATGGACGACATCGCCGCCGGTGAAGGCGAAAGCGACCCGCTCGACATCGAACAGCGCCTTCAGGATCCTGGCAAGCCTCTGCGCCAGCCTCATGATGTCGGTGGCAATGTCCGGCGGCAGCTCATCGAAGGTTTCATAGTGCTCAATGGGGATGATCTGCAGATGTCCCGGCCGGGTCGGCCCGATATCCACGAGGCGCCCAGCCGTTCGTCGCGGAAGACCTCATGCGCCAGCCCCCGGTTGCGGGCGACCCGGCAGAGCAGGCAGGACATCGCGTTCACCCCTTCCCAAAGCCCGCGCTTTTACCCGATCATGTCGCGTCGTGGAAGATGATCCCCAGCGTGTGGCGCCGGCCGCCTCGGACGGTGCTGACGCCGTGGCGCATGTTCACGCGGTAATCGCCCCGGTTGCCGCGCACCGGGCGGTGATGCACCGCGAAGGCGACGGCGTCGCCCTGGCGCAGCGGCACAACCTCGGCCCGGCTCTGCATCCGGGGGCGCTGTTCGGTCAGCACGAACTCGCCGCCGGTGAAATCGCGCCCAGGCTCGGACAACAGGAAGGCCACCTGCAGGGGAAAGGCCAGCTCGCCGTAAAGATCCTGGTGCAGGCAATTGAAATCGCCCGGCCCGTATTGCAGCAAGAGCGGCGTCGGACGGGCCTGGCCGGCCGCATGGCACTGCTGCAGGAACGCGTCCAGCGTACCGGGATAGCGGGTGCCGATCTCCATGCGCGCGTTCCAGCCATTCGCCACCGTCGCCAGATGCGGATAAAGCCCCGCGCGCAACTCCGCCACCAGATCCGGCAGCGGATAGCCGAAATAGCGGTATTCGCCCTGGCCGAAACCGTGCCGGGCCATGTGGATATGGCTGCGGAAATGGCCCTCCTGCGGATAGAGCGCCGCCAGCGCGCGGCATTCGGCCGCGATCAGCAGACCGGGCAGGACCGCGCTGCCATGCCGATCCAGCTCTGCCCCGAAACTCGCCCAATCCCGTGCGGCCAGCCGGTCCTGCAAGGTCGCCAGGGCGCTCATGCCTGCGCCTCTTTCTCCAGCAGCGCACGCTTGCGCGGGACGCCCCAGCGATAGCCCGAGAGGCCGCCGTCGGTCCGCACCACGCGGTGGCAGGGGATGGCGACGGCGATGTGGTTCGCGGCGCAGGCCCCGGCCACCGCGCGCACCGCCCGCGGCGCGCCGATGCGACGGGCGATCTCGGCATAGCTGGCGGTCCGGCCCGCCGGTATATCGCGCGACGCTTGCCAGACGCGGGTCTGGAAAGCCGTCCCGCGAATGTCCAGCGGCAGGTCCAGCCCGATCCCCGGCGCCTCGACGAAGCCGACCACCTTCGCGACCAGCGCCGCGAAATCCGCGTCGTCACCCGTCAGCCGGGCCTGCGGAAAGCGGTCCTGCAATTCGCGCACCAGCGCATCGGGATCGTCGCCCAAGCTGATCGCGCAGATGCCCCGGCCGCTTTGCGCCACCAGGATCGCGCCAAGCGAGCATTGCCCCACCGCGAAACGGATATCGGCATCCCGGCCGCCCTGCCGGTAGGCCGAGGGGGCCATGCCGAGCATCCGCGGCGACTGTTCGTAAAAGCGGCTGCTGGCGTTGAACCCGGCGGCATAGATCGCATCGGTGACGCTGGCGGCCTCGGGCAGTTCCGCGCGCACGCGCCCCGCCCGATGCGCCGCCGCATAGGCCCGCGGCGTCAGCCCGGTGATCGCCTTGAACTGGCGGTGGAAATGATGCGGGCTCATCCCGACCTTCTTGGCCAGATCGTCCAGCCGCGGCACCTCGTCCGCCCGTTCGATGATCCGGCAGGCCTCGGCGACGATGGCGGCATTCGCCTGCGCCGACGACGGGCCGCGGGGATTGCAGCGCAGGCAGGCGCGGAAGCCCGCGGCCTCGGCCTGGTCGGGCGTGTCGAAGAAGGACACGTTCTGCGGCTTCGCCTTGCGCGAGGGGCAAGAGGGGCGGCAATAGACGCCCGAGGTCCGCACCGCATAGACGAAGGCGCCGTCGCAGGCCGGATCGCGGGCAAGAACGCCTTGCCAGCGCGGATCGCGTTCGGTTTCGGTTTCAGTCGTCATCGCCAGTTCCATCGCTCGGCTCCTTCCATCACATATGTCGCGATGATAGGCGCCGCCAGCATCGCGTCGCTTCCCGCCCCTTGCTTTCAAATCCGCGACCGGGCGCCGACGGTCCCGGCACGGCTACCCCCCGGCGACGGGGTGCGCCCCCGCCCCGCCCGGCTGCGAGAGGATGTCCGTGGCACGATGATCGTCCCCGACCCCGTCGATCAGGATCACATCCCCTTGGGAATTGCGGGTGCGCAGCGGCAGGATCGCCTGATAGGCCGGCGAGGCATACCAGGCGCGGGCAGCCACGCGGTCGGGAAAGCCGATGACGATCAGATCCCCCGGCCAGGCGCCCTCCAGTTGTTCCTTGTCGCCGCCATGGATCAGGAACCTGCCTCCGAACGGCGCGAGCGTGGCGTCGATGGCTTCGAGATAGGCAACGATATCGGGGCCCATCTCGACCTGATGCAGACGGGCAACGGCGTAGCTGGTCATGAGTAGATCTCCTTCTCCGATGTGATTGGTTGAGTGCCGGCCGATGGCGTGGCGCACCAAACCCCGGCCCGGCTGGAAAGCCGGCAACCGCCGCCCGGCCGATGAACGGTCCAACGACCGCTCGACATGATCGGGCCCGTCGCCGGCGGGACGATGGCGGTCGTCTGCGCCGCCTTCATGGGGAACGGGCGGAATGCCCGGACCCGATACCTATTTTCCGCCGGATTTCCCGGCCCAGGCCTTCCAGGCCGAGCCGATGGCGAGGCCCAGCGCCAGCCCTATGCCGACGCCAATCCCGATATTGTCCATCGCGCTGCCCACACCGGCGCCAATCCCCAGGCCCAGCGCGATCCCGATAGCGATTTTCCTGTTGCGCATCACCGCCCCTTTCCCAGGCCGATGGGTCCGGCCTCCACCCTGGCTTTCAGTGCCGCGTTCATCCTGTCGAAATCGCCGGCAAACCGCTTCACGTCGATGAACCACAGCAACACGCCGTGAAAGCTCTCGCCATGGACCAGCCGGGTGCCGCCCCGGCGCCCGTCGAGGATGAAGTAATGCTCGCCGTCGAAGACGCGCGGCAGGAACAGGCGGCCAAGCCAGCGCAGCTCCCTTGCCGGCGCGACCTTCAGCACGACCGGCCTGAAGGTCATCTCGCTGCCGGTTTCCGGGCGCATCCTGTTGACGAGCGTTGCGCCCTCGGCCAGCTCGCCTTCCATCGACAGGATGAAGGGATTCCAGTCGCGATGGCTGCCCGGATCGCCCAGCAGCGCCCAGACCTGCGCGGGCGTGGCGTCGATCTCGACCTCCGTGATCACCTCCTGCCGCGGCGCGAACAGGAACGCCGCCGCCAGCAGGGCGGCCACCAAGGCGACGGCAAGCAGGATGGTCATGGCGTTCCTCCGCATTGGCGCTGTCCGTGGACAAGACATAGGCCGCGCAGGGCAGAACGAAAATTGACGAATGACGTAGGGAAGATATACAAAATCGTATGTCTGGTCGTGTCGATAGCTGGGATCATTGGCGCAGCTTTCTTGCCGTGGTCGAGGAAGGCAGCCTGTCGGGGGCGGCCAGGGCCCTGCGGCTGACCCAGCCGACGGTAGGCCGTCACATCGACGCGCTCGAGGATGGGATCGGGGCAAGGCTCTTTACCCGGTCGCGCGGCGGCCTCGATCCAACCCAACTGGCGCTGTCGCTGGTGCCGCAGGCAAGGGACATGGCCGTGATCGCGGATGACCTGGTCCGCACCGCCTCGGGCGAGCGGGACGAGGCGCGCGGCACCGTCCGGCTGGCGGCGATCGATATCGTCGGAACCTTCGTGCTGCCGCCGATGCTGGCCGACTTCCGCGATCGCCATCCGGGGATCGACATCGAATTGGCGCTGTCGACCCGCAACGAGAACCTTCTGCGCCGCGAGGCCGACATCGCGGTGCGCATGGTGCGCCCCGAACAGCAGGCCATCGTCGCGCGCCATGTGGGGCTCATCCGGGTCGGCCTGTTCGCCCATCGCCGCTATGTCGTCGCCCACGGCCTGCCCGAGACGGTCGAGGCGCTGTTCTCTCACCCGCTGATCGGCATCGACCAGGAAGAGGGCCTTGTCGCCGGCATATCCTTCGGCGGCCACCCGCTCACGCGCGAGAGCTTCGCCTTTCGCTGCGACAGCGCCGTGGCCCAGCTGATGGCCGTGAAGGCCGGCTTCGGCATCGGCGCCTGCCACCTTGGGCTTGCGGCCGATGAGCCGGACCTGGTGCGCGTGCTGCCGGACGTGGTGGAGTTCGGCTATGAGATGTGGGTCGCCATGCACGAAGACCTGCGCGACACGCGCCGGATGCGACTGCTGTTCGACCACCTGGTCGAAAACCTCGCCGCCTATGCGGCAATGCAATAGCTTCGACAGGCTTGAGCCGTTCAGGGCGCCCCCGGTGCAGGCCGGTCAGGGCCGAAGAACACAGGTGCCCCCGGACGCCATCGCCCCGCCGAATGCGATTACACGGTGGCTGCGGGCGCGAAGAATGCGCTGGATCATGCTGGACGGTCGGAAGCCCCGCAGGCTTGGGCCATACCGTTCCTGCTGATCGTTCCCGGTATCCTTCCGGGGCCTCCGCGGGACCAACCTGGTCCCGGCCCCGTCGCGGTCGTTGCCGATGCGGCCGGGCTGAGGGCCGGCAGCCTTCGCGTGATAGTTTCGGCCGCAGGCAAGGGAGTTGACGATGGGAATTTCGAACGACGCAGACAGGTAAGCCGCGACAGCCTGGAAAACTGTCGCGGCGTGCCGTCAGGCATGATTCTCCTCTGCTGGCAGGACGCCGCTTGACCTTCAATCAACGCGGAGTTTTGTTATACTTGCAAACCGGAGTGGCCATGCGGCCATCGGGCTTTCATCCCTGTTTCTGGCCTCGCTGGTGCTGTTCACCGACGACTATGTCATCGCCGGCATCCTGCCCGAACTGGCCCGAGACCTGGCCGTCAGCGAGGGCCTGGCGGGCCAGTTGATCACCGTCTTTTCGGTGACGGTCGCAATCGCGGCGCCCCTATGCGCCATCCTTCTTGCAGGGCTCGGGCGCAAGCCCCTGATCCTGGCGGCCCTGCTGCTATTCGCCTGCGCCAATCTGCTGGCAGCATTCGCTTCGTCCTTCGCCCTGTTGATGGCAATGCGGGTCGCCGCGGCGCTTTGCGCGGCGGCAACCACGCCATCGCTGTTCGCCGTCGCAGCCTCGATGGCGCCAGAGGAAAAGGCCGGGCGCTACATCGCCGTGATCAGCCTTGGCGTCACCGGCTCGATCGCCTTCGGTGTGCCTTTGGGAACGTGGATCGGGGCCGCCTTCGGCTGGCGATGGACCTTCGGTTGCATGGCGATGGGCGGCCTGCTGGCCGCCATCGCGATAGGGCGACTGCTGCCGAGGTCGGAGCGTCAGCCGGCTTCGGACCTGAAGGCGCTGCTGGTTCCGCTGATGTCGCGGCCTTTGCTGCTCGGCTTTCTGGCGAATTTCCTGAACATGGCGGCAAGCATGATGCTTCTGACCTATCTCGCACCGGTTCTGCTGGCACTGGGCGATATCGGCCCGCAGCAAAGGGGGCTGGTCTTCGGCCTGTCCGGCTTTGCCGGGATGGCGGGGGTCTGGCTCGGCGGGCGCGCGATTGATCGCCGGAGCGCGTTTCGCGCCCTGATCATAGGGATGACGGCCTTTGCCATCGCCATGATCGGGCTGACGATCTTCTGGGCCTTGCGGCCCGTCCCGCTGCCCGGCCTGCTTATGGTAGTCGCCCTGTGGGCGGGATCGGCGTTCTGGAACGCGCCGGCCATCGCGGCAAGGATCATGGGCCTTGCCGGTGGGGCCGCGCAGCAGGCGATGGCGCTGAACACCAGCTTCACCTATCTCGGCGTGGCTTCTCGGCGGCATCCTTGGCGGCATTGTCCTCGATCTGGCCGGCGTCGCGTTCCTCGCGCCGGTTTCTCTGACGCTTGCCACCCTGGCCGTGGGCGTGCTGCACATGTCCCGCGGAAGCTAGCGGCGCGAAGCCCCCTGCCTTCGGGCCGGCCCCTGGTCCATCCTCGTGTCGGCCGAACGGTCGATAGGGTCTGCCTGCCGATCCCGACCTCGCCCTTCGAGATCGCAAGGTAGCGCAATGGCTGATTTCCCCACCTTTGCGAATGCACCGGCCTGCCGCCGGTAGCACCTAAAATCGTTTGCGCACAGACAAAGACAGGCAGGCTTGGGCGGCTGACGGCAACCGAAGCTCGCAATGAACGAAGGGACAGGCCATGAAGACGATCCTTGTTGCGGTTGATCCTCAGCACGATGCCGACCGGGTGCTTGCCCGCGCCGCCCAGCTGTCCGAACAGCACAAGGCAGCCGTGGTCGTCATGCACGTGCTCGACGATATGGGCGTCATGGAACCCGAAATGCGTGCCGCGGCAGGGCGGCATGCCCGTGCGACGCTCGAGACGCTCATCGACGCCCCGCGCTTTGCGAGGGCGCCGACCCTGAGGGTCGAGTTCGGAATACCGCATCGCTGCGTGACAAAGGCAGCGCATGAGCTGTCGGCCGACATCGTCGTGATCGGACCAGGGCAGCCCTCGACCCTGCTCCAGCGCGTGTTCGGCTCGACCGCGGATCGCATTGTGCGTATGGCATCAGTTCCGGTGCTTGTTGTCCGCGGCGAGCATGCGCGGCGATATGGCACCGTGGCCGCCGCCATGGATTTCTCGCCCTTGTCGGAGGCAGCTCTGGAAGCGGTCCGGGGGCTGGCGCCGGATGCACGGATCACCCTTGTTCACGCCTATGAAGCGCCTCTTCCCTTCGAGCAGGCGATGCTGCAGGCCGGCACCCTGCCAGACGATGCCGAACATTTTCGGCGGTCCAGGATGAACGATTGTCGCCGGCAACTGCTGGACCTGGCGCGATCCCATGGCCGCGAAGAGAACGTCCTGATTCTACAGGGGGCTCCCGGTGCCGCACTTGTGGAATTGTCCCAAGGCGGGCGCGTGGACCTTGTCGCCATGGGAACGCAAGGGCGAAGCGCGACCGCGGAGGTCTTGTTGGGAAGCGTCGCCAGGCGGCTGCTTTCGGAGGCGGGTTGCGATGTGCTGGTCGTTGGACCAGCGCGCGAATAGGACAGTGGCCGCGCCTGCCGGCAGAGCCCGCATAGCCGGGTCGAACGCTTGCTTTCGGGCAGCGGCGGACGGGACGACATGGTCTCTGGCGCGAAACGATGGGGAAGATCGGCGGGCGGCCCGCAAATCTGGACCTTTTGGCAGAATTGCGCCATGGTCGCCTTCTTCCGGGCGCTGCGTCGGAAGCCGGGACGCATCGCCGGCACAAGGTGGCTCGGTCATGCCCGCAGCGCGACACGCGACCCAGCAAAGGACGACCCGGACCATTGACCTGCACGCCTCAAGCCGCCTCTCTCCAGTTCCGTCCGACGGAGGGAGAGCGTTATCCCGCCTTCAAGCGCCACATCCCCGAGCGGCTGTTCTATGTGCTGCCCGCGCTGATGTGGCTGGCGCTGGCGATCCGATATCGCAGCCTGACGCTTCCCAGCGCCGCCAACCCGGCGATGGAGGCGGGCGGGCTGTGGGGGGAAAGCAAGTCGCAGGGGCTGGACCTGTTCGGGCCGCAGGGGCGGACCCGGCTGGCGGGTTTCGTCCGCCTTCGTCGTGAGGCGGCGGACATCGCCCCCCTCGACCGCGCGCTGACCGCCATGGCCGGGGCGGGGCTGGACTTTCCGGTCGTCGCAAAGCCCGACCGCGGCTATCAGGGCTGGGGCGTCAGGCTGATCCGGCAGGCCGAGGATCTGGCGGATTACCTGGCGGTGCATCCTCCGGGCACCACCATCCTGCTGCAGGAACTGGTCGATCTGCCCGGCGAGGCGGGGATCTTCTACCTGCGCCACCCCGGCCAGGCGCGGGGCCGCATCGTCTCGATGGCCTTCGTCTATCCGCCGCATGTGGTCGGCGACGGACGCAGCAGCGTGGCCCGGCTGGTCCAGGCCGACAAGATCCTGCGCCCGAACAGCGCCATCTATCGCGACCGGCATCCCGAAAGCTGGGAGACGGTGCCCATGCCGGGTGCCGCCCATATCCTGACCAATGCGCGCAGCGCCCGGCTTGGCGCGGTCTATCGCGACGCGCAATCCTTCGTCACGCCAGAGCTGGAAGCGGTGATCGACGAGATCTCGCGCGAGATCCCGGATTTCCATTTCGGCCGCTTCGACGTCCGCTTTCGCAGCGCCGAGGAACTGGCCGCGGCCCGCAGTTTCAGGATATTGGAGCTGAACGGCGCCGGGGCCGAGATGCTGCACATCTGGTCCGGCGGCCGCACGCTGCGACAGGCATACCGCGCGTTATGGCAGCAGTATCGCTGGCTTTTCGCCATCGGCGATGCCATGCGGCGGCGCGGGGCGCGGGTGGTGGGCCTGCGCGGCATGATCCGGCTGCAGCGCCAGCAGGAGGCGCTGCGGCGGATCTATCCCCCAAGCTCGTGAACGCCCCTTGCGCAGCTTCGCGCCGGGCGGGACAGTGCCATTGATCGGCGCGGCCAATCCGGCCCGGCGCAAAGGAGCCCTGCATGATCCCCGACCTGCCCCTCTGCCAGCCCCCCGGCGAAACCATCGTGGTTCCCGCGCCGGAACAGTCGCTGGCCGAAGAGGCGCTTGGCTTCGTGCTTGAGCCGTTCCAGCCGCTGCGCGAACAGTTCTCGGCCATCACCGGCCTCGGGCTGGAGCCGGACGAGGCATGGCCCGAGGAACAAGGCCGCACGGTCCGGCAAATGCGGCTGGCGCGCAAGGACGGGCAGGCATACCTGGGCTATCTGGCGGCCGGCCAGCCCGGCGGGCGGCGGGTGATCTTCCTGCATGGCAGTCCCGGCACCGCCGAGGAATGGGACAGGTTCCTGCTGGATGTCCCCGCCGGGCAGTATCACATGGCCGTGGACCGCCCCGGTTTCGGCGCGAGCGGCGAAGAACCCGAGACCGCGCTGGCCGGTCAGGCCGCCGCCGTAGCCCCGCTGCTGACCGCCGGCACGCGGCCTGCGGTTCTTGTCGGCTATTCCTACGGCGGTCCGGTCGCCTTGCGGCTTGCCGCCGATTATCCCTACCGGGTGGCGGGCGTCTTGTTGATCGGTGCCGCCGCCGATCCGCAGCTGGAGGAAACCCACCCGCTGCAGCAGCTGGCCGCGCTGGATTTCTTCGCCCGGCTTTTGCCCGCCGAGCTGGCCAATGCCAATGCGGAGCTTATGAACCTGCAGCCGGGACTTCAGGATCTGGCCGCCGATCTGGGGCGCATCACCGCGCCCGTCACCATCGTTCAGGGTCTGGCCGATACCCTGGTGCCGCCGGAGAACGTGCCCTTCCTGCAAGCGCATCTGCCCGAGAGCCCCGGCCCGCGGGTGATCCTGGTCGAAGAGGCCGACCATTTCCTGCCCTGGACCCATCCCGAGCTGCTGCGCGCGGCGCTGGATTGCGTGATCGGCGACGAAGAGGCGCCGCCTCAGCCGCCCGAGCCGTCCCCCTCGTCCTTGCTCGAGGCGAAATAATAGACCGTGAACCGATGGCTCAGCCAGACCGCGGCGATGACCAGCGCCGCCACGACCAGCCAGGCCCAGTTGCCCAGCAGGTCGAACAGGACGAGGTTGAGACCGAACGCCCCGAAGAACAGCGCCACCGTGTAGACCGCCGCAACCACGCCGTTCACGATGGCGAACCGGCGAAAATCCACCCGCAGGAAGCCGCTGGCCATGAAGATCGGCGGCAGCAGCCGCGCCAGCAGCGCCGCCGGCCAGACCCCGCGATCCAGCAGGTGCCGCCCCCGCTCCAGCATCTTCCCGTCGATCCAGCGGCGGACAAGCGGGCTGCTTCCGGCCAGCGCGCCGATCCCGTAAAGCGCCCAGTCGCTGACGATATTCCCTGTCACCAGCGCCACCAGAGCCAGCGTGGTGCCGATCTCTCCGGCGGCAGCCAGCGCCGCACCGGCGACGATCGCCCCTTCCTCCATGACGAAATTCGCAAGAAACAGCAGCACGGCCAATATCAGCGGATTGCCCAGATACTGTTCGATAAGGGCCTCCACCGGGCGGATCCTCCTGGGGCATGGGGCATGATGGGTCTAGCTAATGGCACCCGCCTGCCTCCGCAAGCCGGGCACCGGACAAAGCTTCATCGCGGGCGTGACCCACGCGCGCCTGTCCAGCACCGGCCGGAGAAATGCGCTATTCGCCGAGCGAGAGGCGGGGGCCCGCCGGCGATCCACCTTTCCTGAAATACGGCTCTGGCCATGGGGAAGGGCC
Source organism: Paracoccus versutus (assembly GCF_029909795.1). Lineage (NCBI taxonomy): Bacteria > Pseudomonadati > Pseudomonadota > Alphaproteobacteria > Rhodobacterales > Paracoccaceae > Paracoccus > Paracoccus versutus. Next base: position 641,054 of record NZ_CP038196.1, on the reverse strand, counting down.
AGGACAAAGCTGCGGCAGGAAGCCCGCCAGAGCCAGCTTGCGACCGCCGGCCGCCGGTTGCTGCGGTCCCGCGGGGAAAGCCCTACGCTGGCATGGATCGCTGCGCCTGTCCGAAACCGATCCGCGTCGCCGGGGCCGAGCGGCCGCGCCTCGACGCATGACGGCACCCTGCGGGGAACCGTTGCTCTTGCCTGACGTTGGACCATCTCCGGCGGCGCTGGTCGGCGTGCCAGTGCCCACCCACCTTCATGGCAGGCGAGGAACGATGGCACCGAATCCCGACAGGACTGAACAAGGCAATGCCGGCGAAACGCAGCAGCGCGGCGGCGAGACCCTGACCACCAACCACGGCATCCCGTTTTCCGACAACCAGAACAGCCTGCGCGCGGGCCATCGCGGCCCGACGCTGCTGGAAGATTTCCTTCTGCGCGAGAAGATCTTCCATTTCGACCATGAGCGCATCCCCGAGCGCATCGTCCATGCCCGCGGCTCGGCCGCGCATGGCCATTTCGAATGCACCGACCCGATCCCCGAGCTGACGCGCGCCAGCCTCTTTGCCAAGAAGGGCAAGAAGACCCCGGTCTTCGTGCGCTTTTCCACCGTCGCGGGCGGGGCGGGCTCGGTCGATACGCCCCGCGACGTGCGCGGTTTCGCGGTCAAGTTCTATACCGACGACGGGAACTGGGATCTGGTCGGCAACAACATCCCGGTCTTCTTCATCCAGGACGCGATCAAGTTTCCCGACCTCGTGCATTCGGTCAAGATGGAGGCCGACCGGGGCTATCCCCAGGCCGCCTCGGCCCATGACACGTTCTGGGATTTCGTCTCGCTGATGCCCGAAAGCCTGCATACGGTGATCTGGGCCATGTCCGACCGCGCCATCCCGCGCAGCTATCGCATGATGCAGGGCTTCGGCGTCCATAGCTTCAAGCTGGTGAACGACCAGGGCGAGACCCGTTTCGTCAAGTTCCACTGGCGCCCGCGGCTGGGCATGCAATCGCTGGTCTGGGACGAAAGCGCCAAGATGCAGGGCGCGGACAACGACTATCACCGCCGCGACCTCTACGAGGCGATTGCAGCGGGCGACCATCCCGAATGGGACCTGGGCCTGCAGATCTTCGACCAGGAACTGGCCGACAGCCTGCCCTGGGACGTGCTGGACGCGACCAAGATCATCCCCGAGGAGATCGTGCCGCTGCGGATGGTCGGCCGCCTGGTGCTGGACCGCAATCCCGACAATTTCTTCGCCGAGACCGAGCAGGTCGCCTTCCTGCCCTCCAACATCGTGCCGGGGATCGAGTTTTCCGACGACCCGCTGCTGCAGGGGCGGCTGTTTTCCTATCTCGACACGCAGAAATCGCGGCTGGGCACGACCAATTTCCACCAGATCCCGGTGAATGCGCCGAAATGCCCCTTTGCCAACATGATGCGCGACGGGATGATGCAGACCCAGGTGCCGAAGGGCCGCGCCAATTACGAGCCGAACAGCCTGGACCAGGCAGGCGAAGACCCCGGCCCCCGCGCCAGCGCCGAAGGTTTCGCCACCGCGCCGCAAGAGGTTTCCGGCCCCAAGCTGCGCATCCGGGCCGAAAGCTTCGGCGATCACTACAGCCAGCCGCGCCTGTTCTGGCGCTCGCAGACCGCGAACGAGCAGGCGCATATCGCCTCGGCCTTCGTCTTTGAACTCTCCAAGGTGGGGCTCGGCCATGTGCGCAGCCGCGTCGTCAGCCATCTGCGCAATATCGACGAGGATCTGGCCAAGCGCGTGGCGGCGGGCCTCGCGATCGAGTTGCCCGAGGCGGCAAAGCCGTTCCGCGACCCGATCGATATCGCGCCTTCGGACGCGCTGTCGATCCAGAAGAACTGGCAGCCGACGCTCAAGGGGCGCAAGGTCGGCATCCTGTTCGCCGAAGGCTCGGACAAGGCGGAGCTCGACGCGCTGGTGGCGGCGGTCGGAAGGGCCGGCGGCACGCCCTTCACCATCGCCCCCAAGGTCGGCGGCATCGCGCTGGCGGGCGGCGAGGCCAAGGCCGACGGCCAGCTTGCCGGCTCGCCCTCGGTGCTGTTCGACGCGGTGGCGCTGGTCCTGACCGAGGAGGCGGCGCAAAAACTGGCGCGGGACGGCGCGGCGGTCGGCTTCGTCATGGACGCCTTTGCCCATCTCAAGGCCATCGGCCATACGCCGGGCGCGCAACCGCTGCTGGACCGCGCGGGGATCGAGCCGGACGAGGGCGTCACCGATCTTGCCGCCCTGCCCCAGGCGGCTGCCCGCCGCTATTGGGACCGCGAGCCCAAGGTTCGCGACCTGGCCTGACCCCCGGCCCGCCCCGCAACGGGTGGGCCTTTCCATCTTTCGGCAGATGCCATGCCCGCGCAGGGCGCCAAGTCCCGCAAGGACGATCTGCGCGCCGGAACACCCTTCCGGGTCACGGCCGCAAAGCCCCTACCCCGCGGCTGACCCGCGACCGCCTCGACGTCATCGGGCGCACGCATCACGGGCTGGGGCCGAGGCGGGTTAGGGAAATCCGTCCTGATCCAGGACCGCCGCCCGCCGATGCGCGGCTCGTCGTCTCGACCGCGATGATCCCGCCCCAGTTCGGCGTGCGGACCGACAGGTCAGCGCTGCGGATGCACCTATCGACAGCAACCGACGACAAAGCGGACACGAGGCTTCAATCCGCCCATCTCCTGTCGCAGGAAGACCCGCGCCCGCAGCCGCGGTCCCGAAGCGGTTTCGAGCATCGGATTTCCTGCCGCCCGCGCGCGGATGCGATGTCCGAGCCCGCCACCGGATATGGCGCGACCGTGAGTGCGAAGGTCTGCAATAGCATTTCCAGGGCGATGAAGCCCAGTTGCACCGCCTTGCGCGCGCCTGGCAGGCTGCTGAAAAAGGATTTCGAGAGGTCGCCGCAGCGGAAATCGTTCTGGATCCAGCTAATATCGGCCCGAAAATGGGGTGTTTTCGGCAAATTTGAGGCGGATTTCCCGGTTCCTCGCCCGCGCTGTCCTGTCGCAAGGACTTTTTCAGCAGCCTGCTAGCAGGGCGCGCGCCGAGACCGACCTGCAATGCCCCGAAAGGTGGAGCAGGCGCGCCATCCCCTCGGCATCCGGCCGATCCGTCCTGATCGGCCTGGCCTGCAGTTCCTGCGCCATGATGCTGCGGCCCCCAGACCACAGGTGCGCAGGCTGCGCCCCGATCTCCGCCTCGCGATCCTTGCGGCGCTGCGTGCCGCTGCGATGGGTGATCGCCAGCAGGACCGACGGTTCCCTGAGCCGCAGCCGATGCCAGCTGCCCGCCGGCACCACCTGGCCGGTCCTCGGTGCCAGTTCCACCGTGCGCATGCCGCTGGCAGCCTCAAGATCCAGCTCCAGCCTGCCGGAGCAGAGGATCAGCAACTCATCGCCACCGGGATGCATCTCCCAGGAGTCCGGGTGAACGTCCTCGGGGCGTTCGGCAGGGAAGACGGCGAGCGTCCTGCCCTCCGCCGGCCGGTCGCCGGAGGCCAGCGACACCGGGCGGATCCGCGGCCCGTCCTCGAGGTGCAGGTGAAAGCGGCTCAGGTCGAGCCCGGAATTCGTATCGGTCATGGCGTTTCTTCCTTTCCGGCCGCGATGTCCTGCGGCCTTGCTTGCATCGATGCCTGGAATATGTGACGAATCCCTCGGCTTTTATATTCGCATTCCCCGTTCATGACCGGAGGATGGTGCAGATGGATGTGAATCCACGCAAAATCCCGCGCCAGAGCCGGGCGCGCGCCACGGTTCGGGCGATCATCGAGGCGACCGCTCAGGTTCTGGCGCATGCCGGGTTCGAGCGCATGACCACCGCGATGGTGGCGGAGCGGGCCGGCGCCAGCATCGGCTCGCTCTACCAGTATTACCCGAACAAGCAGGCGCTGGCGGCGGCGGTGGTCGATCATTACGGCGAGGTCTTTGCTGCGCGTTTCGCCCAGGCGATTGCCGCGCCGGGCGAGACGCTGGCCCGGGCGGTCGATGCCCTGGTCGCGACCGCCTTCCAGGACCATCCGCATGATCCCCGGCTGCACAAGGTGCTGATCGAGATCGCGCCGCGCGTCGGCCGGGCCGAGCATCGCAAGGCGCTCAGCGCCCGCATCGCCGCGCTGATCGAGGCGCGGTTGCGGCGCCATGCGGACGAGTTGGCCGCCGATCTCGATCCGGCCGAGGCGGCGGCGATGCTGGAGGCCGTGCTGGAAACCGCCGCGCACCGCGCGCTGGAACAGCATCCCGCCGGCCTGCCGACCGCAAGGCTCGCGGCCCAGTGCCGGCGGATGATCATGGCCTATCTGACATGCCCGGGGGAGCCGCTTGAATGGGGCAGAGGTCGTACGGATCAGTGAATGACCTGCTGCAAGGACTTCCGCGCGCGGGCTTTGCGGGTTGGCGAAGAAAACGCCGGGCACCGTTTCCTCGATCTTTTCGCCGCGATCCATGAAGACGACTCGGTCGGCGACCTGCCGCGCGAAACCCGTCTCATGGGTGACGCACAGCATGGTTATGCCCTCCGCGGCCAGTTCCACCATGGTGTCGAGCACCTCCTTGACCATCTCGGGGTCCAGCGCCGAGGTCGGCTCGTCGAAGAGCATCACCCGCGGCTGCATGCACAGCGCCCGCGCGATGGCGACGTACTGCTGCTGGCCGCCGGAAAGCTGGCCGGGATGCGCACCTTGGTCAGGCAATGCATGGCGCGCTCCTCCGCCTCGGCCTTGCCGAGGCCGCGCGACTTGCGCGGGGCGATGGTGCAGTTTTCCAAGATGGTCAATGCGGGAACAGGTTGAAGGGCTGGAAGACCATGCCAACCTCGCGGCGGATGGCGGCGACGTCCTTGGTGTCGCCGGTCAGCCGGTGGCCATCGACCAAGATCTCGCCGCTGTCGTGCCGCTCGATGCGGTTGATGCAGCGGATCAGAGTCGATTTTCCCGAGCCCGAGGGGCCGCAGATGATGATCTTTTACGCCCTTCGCGGGCTCCAGGCTCACATCGCGTGGAAATTGCCGTAATGCTTGTTGGCCTCGATCAGCCTGATGACGGGGTCCGCGGGAACGGGGCTGTTCATGGCCGGAAACCTTCCTGCTCCTGGATCTCGGCGACGCCGATGCCCTCCAGCAGTTCCAGCGCCCCGCCCAGCCCCGGCACGGCGGGCAGGTTGAAATTGCCGATCTCGAACCGGCGGGCGGTGCTGGCGATGACCATGTTGTCATGCCGCGCGATCAGGTCGGCGGGCGGGTTCTCCCGCGTGATCGCGGCCATGTAGCTGGGCCGAGCATCGACCACCTCGCAGTTCCAGTCAAGAAAGCCCAGCCCCTGCGGCAGCAACAGCCCCTTGCGCGTGCCCGAGCCGACGAAGGGGACGCCGATCTTCTTGACGTCCACCAGCACGACACCGATGCCCTGCATCACGTCCACCACGAAGAAAATCCCGCGTTCCCGGCACAGCCGACCGACACTTTCGACATCGAACGGATGCCCGGCATGGAAGGCCACCAGCGACATCGGGACGGTGCGGGTCCGCTCGCCCAGGTGCCGCTCGAAAAAGGCGCCGTCCACGACCTCGTCCACGACCTGGGGCATCGGCAGGAAGCGGGTCTCGGCGCCCTTGCGGGACAGGTTTAGGCATTGTTGGGATGATCGCCCTCCAGCATCAGCACCTCGTCCCCGGTGGCCAGCGGCAGGGCGTTGGCGGCGATGGTCATCGCCTCCGAAGTGTTGAGATCTCTTCGCGGGCGGCATTCACGAATGCAGCCGTTTGGCCGCGCACCGCCTCCATGCCGGCAAGCCATTCGGACTTGGGACCGGCAGTGTCGAAAAACCAGGCGATGAACGCCTCGAGCCGCTCTTTCACCGGCACCGACAGCGGTGACTGAAAGCCCGCATCCGGACAGGTCATCCGCTCTACCGCCGGGGAAAGCCGCCGCACCGCGGCAACGTCATAGGACATGGATTGCACCCCGTGGATCGACCGTCAGCAAGGCGCTCCCCCCCGATGATCAATTTCCCTGATCAATGATTTGGCGGCAAGCTCGGCGCGGAACGGGTCGCAGCGGCGGCTCTGACCTTGACGCACCGCCGCGGCGCTTCAGCGCGAGCTTAGCCCATATACCTGGCGAGGTATGCCAGCGCCTTCTCGGGGTGGCGGCCGAACCAATGGTAGCCCTCCTCGCAGTGCTTGGTGGTGCCCTCGATCCAGTGCAGCTCCTTGTCGGTGCTGCCCAAGGCGTCGAACGCGCCCTGCCCGTCGCTCGGGTTGTTGATGAGCCAGTCGTCCTTCACCTGCCACATGAAGACAGGAAGCCTGACGTTCGGAGCCCAGATTCTGCCGGACATGGACCTGCCAATCTCTGTTGCCAGTCCCACCGACGACACGCGCCACTCGCTCTCGCCGCCCATAACGCCGTGAAAACATGGACCGGCACTCGGTGCCGTCGCAAAGATCCTGAATTATGCTTCGCATGGATCTTTGAGTTTTATGTAACTATGCTCCTTTGGGGACGCTCGAATGATGAGGGATTTGGCCTCCACCGGCAGCGTATCAGCGCAGGTTGCGCCAAGAGCCGATCCTCATGCCATGAGGAACCAACCAGGGACGGGCATGACATCGTCTTTCTCGGCTTGGATATTTCAAGGCCGGCACGTCGTGGCACCGCGGAAGGGCCGCCACGGGGACGCCTTGCACGATTGGGCGCTGGCTCCCCGCCGTGGCGCGGCCAGGGATGCCGGAGGAACGTCAGGCTGATCTGCGCCGCTGCCTTCGTGGTCGAGATCGGCGATAGGTGTCGTCTGCGAACCGACGCCAATTTATGGCCTATCCTGGATCGGCGCCTTCGAAACGCTCCACCGGAGACGGCAGGATCACGCGCACCGGCAATGCCCGGATCAGGAGCGTGCTGGCAAAGAGCGCCTGCGCCCACCGCTATCCGGCCCAAGTCGGGACGAAGAAATACGGCGAGGCACGCCATAGGCCGGAGGAGGTGCCCCAGATCGCCGGAAAGGCGCAATCGCGACCGACGAAGCGCTGCCCGGCGTTGATCGCATGCGGCAACCGGAAGACACCCTCGCAACGAAGGCGATCGCATGAGGAGTGGCGGCATTCACCCAGGCGATCACGCGATTGACCCCATCGGTCCGCGATCCTGCGCCGGGCAAACCGCCCCGATATCCGCTCCTCCCTCCTCGTTGCTGTCGCGACCGTCTCAGTGCAGGGTCAGCCCGCCGGTGGGGCTGAGCACGGCGCCCGTCAGGTAATCCGCATCGCTCGAGGCCAGGAAGGCCACGACATTGCCGATATCCGTAGGCGCCGCCACCCCCAGCGGGCTGCGTTGGATGACGCGCTGATACTGCTTGCGGTGATGTTCCGAGACAGCGCCTTCGCGCTCGAACGCCGCCTCCCAGGAGGGCGAGTTGCGCACCAGCGTGACGCAGACGCAGTTTACCCGGATCTTCTCGGGCGCGAGTTCCCTGGAGAGCAGTTTACTGACCTGGATCAGCCCGGCCGAGAAGGCCGAGATGCCGGTCTGGCCTGGGGTCGGCACCCGGCCACCCTCGGAGGTGACGAAGACCACCGATCCGCCGCCGCGCTGACGCAGAGCGGGGATCGCGGCCTGCACCACCCGCAGCTTGCCCAGCAGGGCGCGGCCGACGAAGCCCGCCACCTGCTCGAGGTCGATGCCTGGGAACGGCCCCCGCACCTCGGGCGAGCGTGCCTCGTCATCGCTGCCGCCGGCGTTCGGCACCACGATGTCGAGTCCGCCGAAGGCCTGCACGGCGGTTTCCACCGCCGCTTCCATGTCGGCCTTGTCCCGCACATCGCCGGGCGCGAACACCGCCTTGGCCCCCAACGCTTCGATCTCGGCAATGGCCGCCGCGGCCTTCTCGGGGCTGCGGCCGTTGATCACCACATGGGCGCCGCGCCCAGCCAGTGCCATCGCCACACCGCGGCCGATGCCGCCCGTTCCGCCAGTGACCAGCGCCACCTTTCCATCCAGATCCGCCATATCGCTCCTCATTCCATCCTGTTCAGTAGTAGCCCGGCCTGCCGCAGCCCGGCCAGTTCGTCGTTCGTCACGCCCCAGCCCCGCAGCGCCCCGGCGGCGCCGGCCGGTCGCGGAACCATCCTGGCGTGCGGCTGAAGCGCGGCGCAACCCCGGACTGCAGCACGCCCTCGCGCGCGGCCAGCGTGGCGCGGGCGCGGGCGCGCAGATGCAGATGCGCGGCAGTCTCCTCGATCGAGAGCACCGGGGTGATGCGGGCCTCGGCCGCACCCGCAGGGCGGCCCATTCGGTGCGGCGGCAGACGCCGGCGGCGAACTGTTCCCGCAACACCTGCCGCATGGCGCGGGTCTTCAGCTTGGTGATGTTCAGCCCGGCATCGGGTTCGGTGATGCCGAAACAGGCCATGGCCCTGCCCTGGATCATCGGCAGCAACATGCGCTGGCGTTGCTTCTCGGTGCCGAACAGAACGATGGGCGCGAGGCAGAGGATGTCGAGATGAATGGCCGAGGCCGCCTGCACCGCACCGCCCGATTCTGTCATGGCCCGCAGGAAGATCGCCGCCTCGGAGATGCCGAGGCCGGCGCCGCCATAGGCCTCGGGCGAGGGTACGCGCACCGCCTTCTCCATCGCCGCCCCGTTGGCGCGCAGCTTGAGCCCGGCGACATCGCCGAGCCCGGCCACCTGCTTGCCGGTGGTCATCACCGTATAGGGGCGCAGCGACGAGACGAACAGCACATGGATGCCCTGGGGCTTGTATTCCTGTTCGTTCAGCAGCCCGCCGTCCTGCGCCAGGTCCCAGACCGCGCCATCGCCTCGCAAGAGGTCTCGCAAGAGGTCTTGTAGGCTGATCTTTCCCGATGGCCGCTCCCTGGTGCTGGAACGCTCGCCGGGCACCGATGCGCAGGACTTTACCGGGCTCGAGGACGGCGTCGATTACCGCTGTGCGGAAATGTCCAAGGCTGCCGGTCTCTCGACCGTTCTCGCCATCGGCACCGAGATTGGCAGCAAGGACAACGATCCCCTGGTCCGCGCCACCCGCGAGCGCGCCGACGGGATCATCACCGATGCCGGCCAGCAAATCGTCGAGCGCCGGTTGCAGATCGCGCCGACCCTGACCATCCGGCAGGGCTTTCCGGTCGGGATTCCGGTGACGCGGGATTTGGTCCTGGAACCACAGGGAGGTTGATCATGGTAAAGCTGAAGCTCGGACCCGTTGCCGATGACAAGCCGATGAAACTGGCCATCGAACTGCCCGCGGCGCCGTTTCTCGATCTTGTCGCTTACGGGCAGATCCTTGGGCGTGAATCCGGAAGGACGCCCGTCGTCGCACCGATGCCGGAGCGCCTCGTCATCACGGATCGGGGGTATGCAAAGGCGAGGCGAGACAGGCGGACCGGCTCATCGCAAGGCTATCAGGCCATTTTCTGGTCCGCGATTTCCGGCCTTCCGGCGTGCCATTTCAAGGAGCCGCCGTGCGACCGGGTTCGCGTGGGGTTGAGAGCATACCGCGCTGAACCTGACCGGCTCCTGGAGTTCCGCCAGGGGGACGGACCCGACGCCCTCGCGTCTCTGCTGGGCCGCCGAAGACAGCAGCAATGCCACGCAGAAGCCGTCGGACACCATGTCGAGAAGGCTTTCCCGGCCGACGGACTGTATCCACATGCGACGATCACCCCCTCTGCCTGAGAGCTTCCCCTGGAAGTAGACGTCGAGTTCGGCGCCGGTCCCTCTCGACGGGACAAGGAACACCTCGCTGGCAATGACTTCCCAACGCGGGGTTTCCCGGTCGCGCAGCCGATGGCCTTTGGGCGATGCGCAGAGCGCCTGCTCGCTCCGCTATCCGGCCGTCTTGCAAGCCGAGACCTCCACGACATTCGGCAGGAACGCACGGATCTCTCCCAAATGATCGATATGCAGAAAATACTGGGTCTGAACCCACGAATTCAGCACCAAGGCATGGATCCCGAGGTCTGGCCAATATCGGGGTTCAGGCTGTTGGTTGGGTCCAGCTGCCGATGGAAGCCGGCCCGTTCCAGCTTGGCGCGAGGGAGATGGCCGACGTTATGCTCGGCTGGGGATCCAAACCTCAGTCACCACGCCGGCATGGCAACGATGAAGGCCGCGCCTCTCATCGCCTCAACCACGGGTCAGGGTCCAGGCCGGCAGCAGGACGGCGGTCCGCCCCATCAGCCTCTCCACGGGGGCTTCGGCATCTGTGGCCGCGTCCTGAAACGATGTCTGTTGAACCGAACGCCAGAGCCGCACGATCGTCAGCTAGCAACGACCGCGCTGGGAGGGGCTCGGCAGAATGCCCGCTGCACCCAGCTGCCTGTTCAGGTCCCGCAAGGGTTTCCGGGCCGACTTTCGACCTTGTCTCGTCCGGCAAGGTCGCAAATGCATTGCCCTGTTGCCAGTGTTCCAGGATGATGCGCATGGCTTCAAGCATGCTGCAATCCTCCGATATCGCCAAGCGACGCAAGGCTTTCTATTTCGCCGCGCTCGATATGCAAGGTCGCATCGGCGATGGAGTTCAGCAGCTTGGGGCTGGATTCCGTGACCAGAATGGCGATATCGCGCTTGTTGCTGTGCAGATGGGCAAGGGTGCGGGCATATTCCAGCGCCAGCGCGGGGGCCAGGCCCTGGAACGGCTCGTCCAGCAGCAGCACCTTGTCGGCCAGCATCAACGCCCGGCCCAGCGCCACGATCTTGCCCTGCCCACCCGACACGCCGCCGCCCGGCCGCGCCCGCATAACCGCCAGTTGCGGCAACAGGCTGTAGACCTCGTCCAGCCTGCGCGTGCGCTCCGCCGCGGACATCCGCCGCACCAGGGCGGGGACAAGGATGTTCTCCTCGACCGTGAAATCGGCGATCAGGCGCCGGTCCTCGGGGGCATAGCCGATCCCAAGCCCGGCGCGGGCGTGTCCCGGCAGCGGCCCCAGTTCCGTTCCGTCGATGCGAACCGAGCCGGCCTTCCACGGCAAAAGCCCCATGATCGCGCGCAGGGTCGTGGTCTTGCCCGCCCCGTTGCGCCCGACCATCACCGTGGCCTTTCCCGCCGCCAGCGAGAAGCCGACATCGCGCAGCACCTCGACCCCCGCGATCTCGACCTTCAGATTCCTGACCGTCAGCATCACACCACCCCCACGACGCTTTCCAGAACCTCGGGATTGCTCATCACCTCGGCGGGTGTTCCCTCGGCCATGACATGGCCGGCGTTCCAGACCACCACCCGGTCGGCGTATTTCTGCACCACTTCCATGTCGTGCTCGACGAAAAGCGCCGAGAGACCACGACGGCGCATGGCGTTCATCAGCGTCTCCATGATGCGGAAACGCTCGATCGAGGACACGCCCGAAGTCGGCTCGTCCAGCACCAGCAGCTTGGGGTTCAGAGCAAAGGCCAGCGTGATGTCGGCAAGCTTGCGCAGGCCCTCGGGCAATGTGCCGGTCATCGTTTCGGCATCGGCGGCAAGGCCCAGCAGCTCCAGCACCTCCATCGCCTCGTCGCGATAGGCCCTGCGGTTCAGGGGCGTCAGCCCCTGCCAGATGCCTTCGCGCGCAGCGATGGCCAGCATCAGGTTGTCGATCAGGCTGTGATCGGTGAAAAGCTGCGGGATCTGGAAGGCGCGGGCGATGCCCTGGCGCGAGATGCGCCGCGGCGCCATCCGCGTGATGGGCCGCCCGTCCAGCCAGACATTGCCGCGATGCGGTTTCAGATAGCCGGTCACAAGGTTCAGGAAGGTGGTCTTGCCGGCGCCGTTCGGCCCGATGATGGCGACGAACTCGTTCCTTTGCAGGGCGAAGTCCACGCCATCGGCAGCCTTGATCGCACCGAAGGAGATCGCAAGATCCTCGGCCCGCAGAAGCGGCTGCGCGGATGCGGAATTGCTGGTCACAGTCCGGTCTCCTTGGTCGAGCCGCGACGAGCCTCGATCAGGCCGTAGATGCCGCGGGGAAGGAAGAAGATGACGCCGATCAGCGCCAGGCCGATGATGAGGTTCCAGGCCTCGGCGGCCACCCCCACGGCGACGGTATGCAGGATCTCCAGGAAGACCGAACCGATGAAGGCCCCGGCGACCCCGCCGATGCCGCCCAGCACGGCGGTCAGCACCAGATGGCCGGATTCGGTCCAGAAGGCGAACTCCGGCAGCACGTGGCCGATGCTCATGGCGGCCAGCGCGCCGCCCAGGCCCGCCAGCGCCGCCGAGATGGTGTAGGAGGTCAGCAGGGTCTGCCAGGCCGAGACCCCCAGATATTCCAGCCGGACCTCGTTGGTATGGATCGCCGACAGGGCATGGCCCAGCGGGCTTTGCAGATAGCGATGCACCAGCCAGCCCAGCACCACCATCAGCAGGATGCAGAGATAAAACAGGAAACCGTCGAAGGCCGCCTTGCCCGGCGCCCAGCCCAGCACGGTCGGAACCGCGACGCGCAACCCGTCCGTGCCGCCGGTGATGCCGTAGAGCTTGGAGGTCAGGGCAAAGATCACCATCGACACGGCAAGGTTCAGCATGGCGAAGAAGATCGCCCGGTAGCGCACCAGGAAGGCGCCGAAGACCAGCCCCGCCAGCGCCGCGACCGCCGTCGAGGCGACCAGCAGCAGCACGAGGTCGCTTACCCCCGCCTTGCTGCCCAGAAAGGCCGTCGCATAGGCGCCGATGGCGAAATACATCGCATGGCCCAGCGAGATCAGCCCGCCCCGCAGCAAAAGCGCGACGCCGAGGGCGGCGAAGCCCTTGGCCACCGCCAGCGTGATGACGAATTTCAGGTGGGGAAAGGCCACGGGGACCAGAAGCAGCAGCGCCAGCGCCGCGACAAGCAGGGGAATGGGTTTGCGCATCGCTCAGATCCTCCGGATGGCAGGCTTGCCGAACAGGCCATAGGGCCGGACCAGCAGCACGATCAGCATCACGAGATAGGGCGCCACCGCATCCAGTGCCGGGAACAAATAGATCGCCAGCACGCGGGCCGCCGCGACGATGACCGCGGCCAGTGCCGCGCCCTCGACCTGGCCCAGCCCGCCGATGGCGGCGACCGCAAAGGCCAGGACCATGGTGTCGGCGCCAAGGCCCGGCGCGACCCCGGCGGTCGGCGTCGCCAAGGCACCGCCAAGCGCCGCGAGAAAGATCCCCAGCGTGAAGGCGATGGTGAACATCCGCCGCGTGTCGATGCCCAGCGCCTCGGATATCTCGCGGTCGGCGACCACCACCGCCAGCAGCCGGCCCATGCGGGTATGGCCGATGAACACCCGCATCGCGACCAGCGCCACGACGGCCAGCGCGATCAGCAAAAGCTGATAGTTCAGGTAGATGATGCCGCCGATCTCGATGCTGCCCAGCAGCGCCACCGGCGTGTCCTCGTAATAGGACGAGACGCCGAAGACCAGCCGCTGCAAATCCTCGAGGATCAGGAACAGGCCGAAGGTCATCAGGATCTGCACCGCCTCGCCGCGGCCATAGGTCCACTGGACCAGCGTCCGCTCGATCAGCGGGCCGAAAAGCGCCGCCACCAGCGCCGCCGAAACCAGCAACGCCGGAAAGGTCAGCCAGGGGTTGAGGCCGGCGCTGACGATCCACAGGCCGATGCTGGCCGAAACATAGGCGCCGATGGAATAGAAGCTGCCATGCGCGACATTCAGGATGCGCAGGACGCTGAAGACGAGTGTCAGCCCGAACGCCACGAAAAAGATGAGCGCGGCATTGGCAAGGGCATCCACGAAAAGTGGAACGATGGTCTGGAACATGACCCTTCCTGCTGATGTATCGGAATGGAAGGCGTGCCGGGCGGCCATGGCCGGCCCGGCACGAGGCGCTAGTTATAGCTACCCGGCCGGGGCAGGTCGGCCAGGAAATCGGGCGTCAGCGTGCCGATCCAGGCGATGGGATCCTGCCCCACCGGCGCCAGCAGCGCCTCGCCGTCATAGCGCACCATCCCTGTCATCACCGGCCGGTCGACGCCCTCGGCCCTGCCGACGGTGCCGATCACCTGGTCGACCACGCCGTCATTGTCGTCGCGGAAGGTGGTCGTGCCGGTCAGGGTCTGGACCGACAGCCCTTCCAGCGCGGCGACGACTTGCTCGCGATCGGGCCAGGCGCCGTCATTGTCCGAGATGGCCTTTTCATAGGCGGCTTTCAGCACGATCAGGCTGTTGGCCATCTTGATGGTGGGAAAGACCGGATCGCTGCCGTATTTCTCGCGATAGGCGGCGGCAAAGGGCGCGGCCTCGCCGATGGTCCTTGCATCGGGCGACATCCACCAGCCGTCGCCCAGCACGCCGACGATGGTGCCTTCGGGCAGGTCGACCCGCTGCATCACCGTCTCGCCCAGCGCCAGCACCACCGCGCTTTGCCGGAACAGGCCGCGCGGGCCGGCCTGGCGCACGAAATTCTCCAGATCGCCGCCCCAGAGGTTCGAGAACACGACATCCGGCCGCGCCGCCGACAGGCGCGAGATCTCGGTCTGGTAGGTCGAGGCGCCGAGCTTGGGATAGAGTTCGGCCACGATCTCGACCTCGGGCCTGACCGCCTTCAGCGTGGCCTTGACGATCTCGGCCGCATCATGGCCGAAGGCATAGTCCGGGTTGATGATGGCGACCCGCTTCACCTCGGGATGCTGCTGCAGGAAATACAGCGTATAGGCCATGAACTCGGCGATGGTGTTGCCGTTCGGGCGATAGAAATAATCCGGCTGGTCCTTGAGGAAAAGCTGGTGGGTGTCGCAGTTCCAGCCGATGGTCGGCATCTTCAGCTGGTCGGCCAGCGGCGACAGCGCCAGGCAATTGCCCGAGGACAGCGCCGCGATCATCGCCTGTGCCCTGCCGCCTTCGGCAAGGCGGCGATATTCGGCGATCACGCCTTCGGCGCCCTGCGCCTCATCGACATAGGTGGCCGAGACGGGCACGCCGCCGATGCCGCCCTGGGCATTGATCCTTTCGATCATCAATTCGGCGCCCTGCTTGCCCGGCAGGCCATAGGCGGCCGAGGGGCCCGACAGGAAGGTGAATACCCCCAGGTCGAGGCGGGCGGGCTTGTCCTGCGCCCAGCCCGCGCCGGTCATCAGCGCGGCTGCGGCGGCAGCAGTCATGGCAAGTCGAAACTTGGGTTTCGGCATGGTGAGGTTCCCTGTTGGCGAGTCCGTTGCGATATATTTTCATCTTGTAAAATATCACAAGCACATTAATGCTGGACCCGTCAAGACGGAATGTCGGCCAGGCACGTTCGCAAACCCTTTCAGCCGGCCGGCGCCCGCATCTTGGGAAAACTGCCAAGCAAAGGAGCATCCCTTGAAAATCGACATGAATGTCGCAAGCCTGTCGGGCAGCACACCGCTATGCTTTGAAATCAACGACCTGGTCATCGCGGGCTGGGCCGGGCGCGACAAGGAGGCGATGGAGCATCACATCCGCGAACTGGAGGCGCTGGGGGTGAAACGTCCCGAGACGACCCCGACCTTCTACCGCGTCGCGGCGAATCGGCTGACGACCGGGGGGCGGATCGAATGCAACGGCAGCGCCTCTTCGGGCGAGGTCGAGACGGTGATCATCGCGCAGGGCGGCAAGCTTTATGTCGGCATCGGCTCGGACCATACCGACCGCGAGGTCGAGACCTACGGCATCACCGTGTCCAAGCAGATGTGCGACAAGCCGGTCGGCGCCGAGGTCTGGCCCTTCGACGAGGTGGCGCCGCATTGGGATTCGCTGATCATCCGCAGCTGGCTGACCGCGGACGGCAAGCGCAGCCTCTATCAAGAGGGCACGGTGGCCGGGCTGCTGGACCCGGCGGATGTCATCGCACGCTACACCCAGGGCGCGGACCTTCCCGACGGCACCGCGATCCTGGGCGGAACCACGCCCGCCATCGGGGGAATCCGGCCAGGCAAGGTCTTCGAATGCGAGCTGGAGGACCCGGTGCTTTCCCGCAAACTGCATCTGGTCTATGAAATCAAGGAACTGCCGATCAGCGGCTAACAGCATCGAGGCCCCAATGGATCGCAACTCCGATCCCGTCATCGAGGATTCGCGGCAAGGACCGAAACGCGGGGTCAGGAAACTGTCCCTGCGCGACCAAGCCTATGAGGCAATCAAGAAGCGGATCGTGAGTTGCGAATTGCGCCCCGGCGAGGCGGTGACCGTGGCCGACCTGGCCGAGCAGCTTCAGATCGGCCGCACCCCGGTCTTTCAGGCCATCGACCGGCTGACGGTCGACGGCCTGGTCGAGGTGATGCCGCGCAAGGGCGTGGTGGTCGCGCCGATCAGCATGGACAGCTTGGTCGAGATCATCGAGATGCGGCTTCTGAACGAGGCTCAGGCGGCGAACTGGGCGGCGCAAAAGGCCACGCCGCAGGAAATCGCCCAGCTCGACGCCAATGTCGCCGCGACATGGCGGGCCGCGCAGGACCACGACCTGGAGCAGATGATCGAATGCGACCGGGACTTCCACCGGCTGCTGAGCGGCATCGCCGGCAACACCATCCTTGCCGAGTTCCTTGGCAACCTGCACGACCGCTCGCTGCGGTTCTGGTTCCTGTCGCTGCGCGCGCCCGACCACAACCTGCGCGTCTGCGAGCAGCATGCCGCCATCGTCGAGGGCATCCGGGCGCATGACCCCGAGGCGGCCGAGAAGGCGATGCGCGAGCATATCTCGGCCTTCCACAAGAACCTGACCCAGCAGAACCTGCGCGGCTGATCCCCGGCTGGCTGCGCCGGGAACGCCGGTTCAGGCGGCCAGCACCCGTTCGACGCCGCGCGCGAACGCAAGCAGGTCGCGGTCGGCCAGGGTTTCGCCCATCAGCGTCAACCCCACCGGCAGGCCGTCGACGGGAAGCGGCAGCGAGATCGCGCAGCGGTCCAGGAAATTCGCCACCGTCGGATTGCGCAGCGCCAGCAGGTTGGTCGCGCCGAAAAGCGCGTCGTCGGCCTCCAGCGCCGCTGTCTCGGGCGCGATGATCGGAACGGTCGGCATCAGCACCGCCGCGAAATCCGCGGTGATCCCGTTCGCCCGGCCGATCATGGCAAGGCGGGCTTCCAGCAGGCTCGCATATTCGCCCGGCCGCAGGGTCTCGCCCTTGCGGATGCGGATGGCAACGCGCGGGTCATAGCCGGCCTCGCACCGCGCCAGGCGCTCGCGGTGCCGCTCCAGCGCCTCGGCCGCGACGATGCCGCCGCGGGCATTCAACTCCGGCAGCCGGTCCAGGTCGGGCAGGCGGATGCGGGTCAGCCGTGCCCCTGCAGCCTCGATCCGGCGCAGGGAGGCCTCGAAGGCGCGGGCGACGGCGTCATCCATGTCCTCGGTGACGTAATTCTCCAGCACCGCGAAGCGCAGCCCCGACAGCGGCGCGGCATCCGGTGCGGCGATCGGCTCGCCCGCCAGCGCGGCATCCACGAGGGCGCAGCATTCGACCGTCCGGGCGATGGGCCCTACGGAATCGAAGCTGTGCGACAGCGGGAACACGCCGCTGCGCGGCACCCGCCGCGCCGTGGGCTTGAAGCCGACAAGGCCGCAGAGCGCCGCCGGGATACGGCACGAGCCGCCGGTATCGGTGCCCAGCCCGACCGCCGCCATGCCGTCCGCGACCGAAACCGCCGCCCCCGAGGACGACCCGCCCGGAATGCGGCTGCGATCGGCCGGATTGCCGGGCGTGCCGTAATGCGGATTGAGCCCCAGCCCGGAATAGGCGAATTCGGTCATGTTGGTATGGCCCATCACCACCATCCCGGCCATGCGCAGCCGTCGCACCGCCTCGGCATCGGCACGGGCGGGCGGCGCCTGCTCCATCACCCTGGCCCCGGCCGTCGTCACCTTGCCCTGGATGTCGAACAGCGCCTTGATCGAGACGGGCACCCCGGCCAGCGGCGACGAAGCCCGCCCCTCGGCCCGCATCCGGTCGGCCAGGCCGGCCATGGCAAGGCTGCGGTCGGGGTCGATCATGGTAAAGGTGCGGCGTCCCTCGCCATCGCCGTCAAGGATGCGGTCCAGGCAAGCCGATGCCAGCGCCGTGCCGGACAATTCGCCCGCCGCCATGCGGCGGGCCAGAACGGAGACGGGCTCCATCACTTGTCCTGATCGTAATAGTGGATCTCCATCAGCACGCAGCCGTTCTCGGACTTGAACGGGCCGTGATAGGCCCCCGGCGGACGACAGGCATAGGTGTTGGGCTGGAAGGATTCGCCGCCATCCCCGTTCTCGTCATTGCCCACGGTCAGGTCGCCCGAGACGAGATAGACCTCTTCCCAGTAGTCATGGACGAAAGGCGCGGTGGTAAAGACGCCGGGCTGAAAGCGCAGCAGCCGGGTGCGATTGCCCACCTTGGCCTCTTCGTCCAGCCTGCCGGCCAGGATCTTCTGCTGGATGCCGGCCGGATAGCCCGGCGGCGTGTGCCAGCCCTCGGTTTCCATGTCGATGGCGTGGAATTCCTTGTGTTCCTTGTCGATGGCCATGAATGCCTCCTTTGCTGCGGAATTGGGCTATTGCGAAACCTGGGCCAGCTCGGCCTCCAGGGAGTAACTGTCGAGCATCCGGTCCACGAGGCCGGTGGCACCGTCCCAGTCGAAGGTGCGGAACGAGTGGTTCTTGGTCACGAAGGTCGCGCCGGCATAGAACATCTCGTATTGGGTGTGACGCGAGGCGAATTCCGAGCCGATCGCATCCCAGGCCAGCTTGAAGAACTTCACCCGCCCCTCGGAATCGGTGGTGGGCGATTGTTGGGTCTTGCCGATCAGGGCGCGCAGTTCGGGATTGCCGAAATCCTCCAGCGACGAGGGCAGCATGATCAGCCCGCCGCCGGCCAGATCGCGCAGCGCGCCGATGAAGGCATTGTAGTTCTGCTGCGTCAGCACCTGCGCCGAATACAGCATCGAGCCGTCGGGCACATAATAGCCGTTGACCATCTTGCCCTTGGCCTCCAGCGCATGGACGAAAGCCTCGACCATGGTGCATTGCGCGGCAAGCTGGCCCAGCGTCTCGCGCACCTGCGGGAAGGCGATGATGCCGTTGGTCTCGGCGATCTTGCGCGCGATGCCCATCAGGAAGCGCATCTTCACCATCAGCCGGATCTGCGCCTGATAGTTCTGATAGACATGCGCCGGGGTGGCGTGGAACTGGCCCGAGGTGAGCTTGAGATCCTGGTTGACGAAGACCCGGTCCCACGGAACCTTCACGTCGTCGAAATAGAGCACCGCGTCGTTCTCGTCGAAACGCGAGGCCAGCGGATAGTCGAAGACGTTTCCGGCATGCTCCTCGTAGGATTTCCGCGACAGGATCTTCAGCCCCTTGGCGTTCATCGGGATGGCAAAAGAGATCGCATAGCGTTCCTCGCCCTCGCGCAGGGGCTGGATGCAGGTCACGAAGACCTCGTTGGCGACGATGCCGCCGGTGGCCAGCATCTTGGCGCCGCGCACGGTGATGCCCTCGGCGTCCTGATCCACGACGCCGGCGGTCAGGAACGGATCGGCCTGCTCATGCGCGGCTTTCGAGCGGTCCGCCTGCGGGTTGATGATCACATAGGTCAGGTAAAGTTCGTTGTCGCGCGCATAGTGATAGTAATCCGACAGCGCCTTGGCGCGGGCGGGGTCATGCGCCTCGAATAGCGGCAGCCCCATATACATGCCGGCGATGCACGAGGCGACGTGATCGGGCGCCCGGCCCAGGAAACCGCCATGCAGTTCTGTCCAGGCCTCCAGCGCCCGGCGGCGCTCGACCAGATCGGCATAGCTGCGCGGCAACTGCCAGATCCGGTTGGCACGAAACCCGGTATCGGTCTCGAAGGTCATCAGGTCCAGGTTTTCCGGGCGCGACTGGAAATCATACATCCGCGCCACCGATTGAACGGTTCGCCGGAACGAGGGGTGTTCGGTCACATCCCCGGCCTCGGCGCCGTTGATGAAAACCCTGCGCCCATCGCGCAAGGATTCGACATGTTGCTGTCCGGTCTTGAACATCAGGCTCTCCTGTTGGTGATTGTCAGTAATGGATGTCGAGCGGCCAGAGCGACGGCGCCGCCTCGCCCTGGTGCAGCGAGGCATAGCGGCCCTGCGCAAAGACCAGCGGCGGCCGCTCGGGATGGGATGCAAAGCGGCGGACCCGGCCAAGGAACAGCACATGGTCGCCGCCGTCGCAGCGGGCATGGGCATCGCATTCGAAGACAGCCGCGGCGCCGGGCAGCAGAGGCGCCCCGCCATGGCCGGGCCGGTAATCCACCCCCTGCCATTTCGCGCCCGGCCGGGCAAAGCGGTTGGACAGCGCCTGCTGGTTCTCGGCCAGCACATGGACGGCATAGCTTTCTACCGCCTCCCATGCCGGCAGGCCGCGGGCCTTGCGGTCGATGGAAAACAGCACCAGCGGCGGATCAAGCGACAGCGAATTGAACGAGCTCATCGTCATGCCCAGCAACTCGTCGCCGAGACGGGCGGTCATGATGCAGACGCCGGTCGGGAACTGGCCGAGGGTCCGGCGCAAGGCGAGCGGGTCGGTGACGGTCATTTCTCGTCCTTTCCATCGTCCAGCAGGTAATCGGCCAGCGTGGCCGCGCGCCCGGCGCTTGCCCGCATCCGGCGCATGATCTTGCAGAGCAGGCGGAAATCCTGGGCCGAGAGCGGTTCGAAGAGCGTGTCGTTCACCTCGCGCTGCAACGGGGCAAGCTGCAGCAGCAGCGCGACACCGCGCGGGGTCAGGGTCAGGTTCACCCGGCGCTGGTCCGCGGGATTGGTCTTCTTGTGGATCACCCCGAGCTTCGCCAGCCGCTTGGTCTCGATGGTGATGAAGGCGCCGGACAGGCCAAGATGGTCGGCCAGTTCCTTCACGCCGACGCCCTTCTCGCCCTGGAACTGCCGGATCGCCGCCAGGATCGTGTATTGCGGCCCCGACAGGCCCAGAAAGGTGCCGAAGCGGTCGCGCATATGCTCCAGCCCGGCAAAGACCGACAGCATGTCATGCAGCATGTCGCGGAAACCGTCGTCCGAGCCATGGTCCAGCAATTCGTCGCGGCTGACGGTCAACCCCTGCTCCTGCAGTTCTGCATCCTTGCGAATCATCAGATCATCCTGTGATATTTCAGAAGATGATTAATTGAGAATGCTAAGCTGTAAAGCTATTTTTTGTCGGATCGGCGCTTTTCGGGCGGAGGCGCAGAGAAAGGCGAGCAGGCGGCGCTTCCGGCGCACCCGCTCGCGGAAAAGAAGGCAATCGCCATGAGCGGCTGTCGACGGCGCCGGCCCCAGCCGCCCTTCTAGGCCGGCGCGGCCTCTGCATTGGCTTGGCGATAGCGGCCCAGCAGCGATACGCTGACCAGCGAAATGACCGCCAGGGTGCTGGCAAAGACGGCGAGCGGCCACCATTCTCCGCTGAACTTCTCGGCCAGGATGGTTCCCAGCACCGGCGTCAGCCCTCCGGCGATGGCACCGCAGAACTGGTAGCCGATGGAAATCGCGCTGTAGCGAACGCGAGCCGGGAAGATCTGCGAGATATAGCCGGCGATCACCGCATAAGCGAAGGCGCCGAAGATGATGTTGACGATCAGCCCGACCTGGATCAGCGCGTAATTGCCGGTTTCGACCACCATGAACACCGGATAGGGCGTCAGGACCGAGATGCCCAGGCAGACTTGCAAGAACAGGCGCTCATTGCCCATCCTCTCGGCGATGCGGGCGCCGATCGGCTGGCACAGAAGCTGCGCCACCGCAGTCCAGAACAGCGCGTTCAGGATCGTGGCGCGCGGGAGGCCGGCATATTGCGTGGCATAGGCGACCAGGAACGTATTGTAGAAATAGACCGCCGCGATGCCGAAAGTATTCGCGCCCATCGCCAGGAAGATGGCACCGCGCCAGTCGCGGAACACCTCGACCGCCGGCAATTTGGCCGGTTTCCCGGTCTGCCGGACCTTCTCGAATTCCGGGGTCTCCTCGATGTTGAGGCGGATGACCAGGCCGACGCCCAGCAACACGATGCTGACCAGGAACGGCACGCGCCAGCCCCAGCTCAGGAACACCTCCTGATCGACCAGCCCGGCGATGCGAAAGGCCAGCAGCGCCAGCACCAGACCGGCCGGACTGCCCAACTGCGCGAATGAGGCGAAAAAGGTCTGCCGTCCCTTGGGCGCATGTTCCGCCGCCAGCAGCACCGCGCCGCCCCACTCGCCGCCGACCGCAATGCCCTGGAAGATGCGAAGCACCACCAGCAGGATCGGCGCCCAGACGCCGATCGTCACATGGGTCGGCAGCATGCCGATCAGGGCGGTGGCGATGCCCATCATGACCAGCGTCACCACAAGGATGTTCTTGCGCCCCATCCGGTCACCCAGATGGCCAAAGATCAGCCCGCCCAGCGGACGGGCAAAGAAGCCGACCGCAAAGGTGCCGAAGGCCGCGAGCGTGCCGATATAGGGCGACGATCCGGTAAAGAACAACGGCCCGAACACCAGCGCGGCGGCGAAGCCGTAGATGTAGAAGTCATACCACTCGATGGTGGTGCCGACGAAAGAGCCCAAGGCGGCCCGCCGGGATTGGGATTTCCTGTCTTGCATCGTCGTCTCCTCCTCAGACCCTGCGCAGACCACACCAGCGCTGGATGAAGTCGGCGATCACCCGGGTGGTGTGCCTGACGCTCTCCAGCTCGACATATTCGTCGAAACCGTGCATCTGCCCGCCGGCGGGGCCGTAGCAGAGGCTGGGGATGTCGTAATAACGACCATAGAAGCGGCTGTCGGTGACCCCGGTGAACAGCCATTCCCGCGCCTCGGCGCCGGTCGCCGTCCTGTGGGCCTCGCGCATCGTCGCCTCGAAGGCGCTGCCGGGTTCCAACACGTAATCCTCCGCCTGAAAACCGTGCCAGATGATCTCGGGCGGGTTCGGCGCGAGGAACGGATCGGCCCCTGCCGCCCGCATGACCACATCGGCCAGCTCCTGGCGGAATGCCTCCAGCGACATGCCCGGCAGGACCGCGATGCGGCAGTCCAGCTCGCACCAGGCCGGGGTCGAGCTCGCCCAGTCGCCGCCGCGGATCTTGCCTGCGTTGAACTTGATCGGCGCGGTCAGCCCGGAGAACCGGGGGTGCGTCTTGACCCGTTCGTTCAGGTCGCGGGTGAAGGCCTGCAGCGCCTCTATCAGTCGATAGGTCGAGAGAATGGCGTTGGTGCCCTGTTCGCTTTCGGCGACATGCGCCGGTTTGCCCCGCACCGAAAGGCGGAACCACATCACGCCGATCTGCCCACGCCCGATGCAATGCCCGGTGGGTTCCGGGATCAGGCAGGCATCGGCACGATAACCGCGCGCCAGCGTCGAAAGCGCGCCGTTGCCGGTGGCTTCCTCTTCGGTCACACTTTGCACATAGACGTCGCTGCCCGGCAGATAGCCGGCATGCCGCAGGGCGTCGAGCGCGAAGACCATGGCGCAAACCCCGGCCTTCATGTCGCAAGCCCCGCGCCCGAACAGCTTGCCCTCGACGACCGTCGCGCCATAGGGCGGCGCGGACCACATGGCCTCCGGTCCGGTCGGCACCACGTCCACATGGCCCTGCAGGATCAGGCTGCGGCCAACCGGCTGTGGCGCGCGGATCGCGGCGACCACCTGCACCGCCTGGCCATAATCGGTGTCGCGCACCGGCGAATGGCCCGGCAGGTGCTCCATGTCCACATCGGAAAGCACATAGCGGTCGACACTCCAGCCACGGGTGCGGAACGCGTCGGCGATCCAGTCCTGGCAGGGGCCTTCCAGGCCGCGCTGGCTGGGAAAGCCGACCAAGGTCTTCAGCCAGTCGAGCTGTCGGTCCCAACTGGCCGCGATGGCCTGGTCGAGTTCTGACGACGTGAGCATTCCTTCTCCTCCCATGATCTGCATCGTCTGCGCCGCGTGCTGGATCTCGTCGGGAACGGCGCGGGGTCTGAGCAACGGAATAGGCGTCGCCGGATAATCTGGAAAATACATTAATTTCGTTCTATTCTTTCATTTCATGAAACAAGGAGGATGCATGCGATCCCGGCTGACGCTCAGGCAGTTGCGCTATGTCTGCGAAGTGGCGCGGTTGCAGAATGTCCTTGCGGCCTCGCGGGCGTTGGGGATCTCGACCTCATCCATCCTGGCGGCCATCGACGCGGCCGAGCACGAGGCGGGCACCCGCATCTTCAACCGCTTCCCAGCCAAGGGCATCCGCATCACCCCGGCCGGCAGCCGGTTCGTCGCTGCCGCCGCTCGGCTGCTGGCAGCGGAGACCGAATTCGCGCGCGCTACCAGCGACATCTCGGCGCGCATTCCTGATCCGCTGCGGATCGGCTGTTTCGAGCCGCTGGGGACGCTGCTTCTGCCCAGCGTGCTGCGCCGCTTCGCGGCGAACGAAGCGGATGTCGAGATCGTGGTGAGAGAGGGCGACCAGAGCGAATTGCGCGACTGGCTTTCCGCCGGCGAGATCGAGTTCGCCGTGCTCTACGAGGGCGACATCATCGCCCCCTTCGACCGGACGCCGATCTGCCTGGTGCCGCCGCATGTCGCCATGCACCCCGACGATCCGCTCGCCAGGCAAGAGGCAATCCGGATCGCGGACATCGCCCGGCGTCCCTTCGTGTTGCTGGACCAGCCCGAGATCGCACCGCAATTGCTGGCCATCTTCCGCCTGATTGCCGAGGCGCCGCAGATCAGCTTTCGCGCCCGGACCTATGGTGCCGCGCTGGCGGCAATATCAGAGGGGTTCGGCCTGTCGATCCTGAACTTGCGGCCCTTGACCCCGATTTATGCCGAGCAGGGCGCCATCGTCAGGAAGCCCATCGTCGACGACCTGCCTTTTGCCAAGCTCGTTGTCGCCGATACCTATGGGGCCGAGAAACCCTATTTCCTGCAATCCTTCATCGCGACCTTCAGGAAATACCTTGCCGAGATCGGCACCGACGGTTTCGCCGTCCGCAATCCCGGTCACAAGAAGGATCTTCTATTCTGAGACCCAACGCAAAACCGGCAGACCGGCGCTGTCCCCGCCTGGCTGCCATCGTGCGGCTGGACGCGGCGGTTGTCGGACCCGCGCCGGCTTCCGCTGAGGTGACGGCCTGCATCTAGGGTCAGGATGCGCATATACTGATATTCAGGCAATTCTCGATGCCATGGTGCTGCCCTCGCGGCCAAGGCAGGACTGTTTGACGCCGCCAAAGGGCATCACCTCAGACGAGATCAGCTGGCGTTCACCCTGACCATGCCGATCTCCAGCATCCCGACCACCCGCCAGACGTGGGAAAGGTGGCGGGCATAGAAATAGCCCGCCAACCTGCATTTTCTGGCATTGGCCACCGCCTCGTCCTCGGCCTCGAAGCGCCAGATGGAAGCGGCAGGTGAACATCCGCCGCGACGCGCCGGAGGCCTCAGCCCAGAACGAGCTAGGAAAGCACCTGTGGAGCCCGAGCTGTTTCGCGCGTTCTGTGCCGAGTTCACGAGGGAGATGAACTGACCCCTCTCTGGTTTTTCCGGCAGCTCCATCTTTTGCATAGGATGGAGCATCATGAGCCAGATGACGATCAGGTTTTCCCGCGAAATGCGCGCGCAGGCGGTGCGATTGGTTCTCGACAACGAGGGCCAGCACGCCTTTCGTTTGCCGTCGGTCCTGTCGATCTCGGCGAAGATCGGCTGCGGAGCGCAGATGCCGAAGGGTTGGGTCCAGAAGGCCGAGGTCGACAGCGGCAAGCGCGCAGGGATCCCGACCGAGATGGCCCAGAGGATGCAGGCGCTGGAGCGAGAGAACCGCGAGTTGCGCCAGGCGAAGGAGGTCTTTCGTAAGGGTGAGGGCCTCGCGATCGGTTCGAGGGCTGGCCCTCACCCTTCGCGATCGCTGCCTCCGCCCGGACGCTCGTCGGCTGGCGCGCCAGCACTTCAGCTCATGCGGGTTTCGTGCTCGATGCCCTGGAACAGACCGTGCATGATCGGCGCCCGCCCAAGGGCATCGGCTGGTTCACCATAGCGACAACGGCTCGCAATATCTGTCCGTTCGCTCCAGCGAGCAGATGGCAGAAGCGGGTATAGAGCCTTCGGTGGGGAACGTCGGAGACAGCTGCGACGACCCCTTGGCCGAGACGATCAATGGTCTGCTCAAAGCCGAGGTCATCCGCCGCCGCGGGCCGGGACGCAGCTTCGAGGCCGTCGAGTGCGCCACGCTGGAATGGGTCGACTGGTTCAACACCCCCTCGCAGGTTCTCGCGAACCCATGGCGTTCACCTGCTCGATCTGCTCGAACCGATCGGGAACATCCCGTCCGCCGAAGCCGAGGCCAACTTCTACGCGGTTCTGGACACTGATCCCATAGCCGCGTAGCTCACCAAAATCGGCCTCCGGAAAGCACCGTGCGGTTCACTATATCGATGATGGCTCGAGATATCTTGGCAGGGGCGTCTGCCGGGTTTTCCAGAGTGGCGGCGCCAAACGCCGGCATAACAGGTATTCCGCTCACAAGAGACGAATGACCGATTGCATCGGCTACAACTTTACGGTCCACTCGGAAAACCCCGCTCTCCACGCGCCAATCCACCACCCCAAATCCCGGAATTTCGCCGCCGCCAAGCAAAGTTGCCCCTAATCCAGGGCCTCTAGATCCAAGTCGACTTCCAAAATTCGTAGGCTATTCCTCGCGAGCAGAGGCACGGCCGATGCGGGCCGCCAAACGCAGCATCGGCCGCAGCCCCCGCGGCGAAAGTCGGGAACTCGGGCAAGGTGCAACCCGGTGCAAACAGGGCGCGATCTGCATCGCCCCAGGAAAGGGCCATGAGTGGGCTGCGGCATTCATGGACCGATCCGCCCGCGGCGATCAGCCCTCGAAACGGATGCCGAGGGCAGGAAGATGGTCCTGCGCAAACGGCGACCAGCGTGCTGGCGGGGTGCCGGCCTCGGGGGCGAATGCCTCCAGGACGCCGAGCAGCTGCACCAAGGTCGCCCGGATGATCGCATGGCCCAGGCAGGCAGGCTGCCCCAGGCCGAACATCAGCGCGCGCGCCCTGGTGGTCGGGGTCGAACCTTTCCGGCGCCGGAAACGCCAGCGGATCATGATTGCCCGCGGCCCAGACCATCGACAGGACGGTCCCGGCCTCCATCACCAGGGCGCCCAGGGCAATCCTGCCCGTTGCCATAGGAGTGGAGATGGCCAGGCGCAGGCATTCGTTGGCGCATTGCGCCGTCGCCGTCACCTGGCGCCGATGCGCGAAACCCCCGCCGGTCCGGCTGTCGGCCTGGAGCGAGCGCATCCGCCGGTTCCGCCCGCCATGCCGGAAGCAGGCTGCTGGCCGATGTCCGCTATGGCGACATGGCGGTCGACGGTTTTCCCACGCCCCCCTGGAAGCGCGCCATGTCCACACCCCTGCCCCGGCAGCCCGAGCGCCTGAGCCATGCCGGCCCGCGCGGCACGCCGCGGCCGCGCACCGCGCTGCAGGGCCATCTCTGGCGGGCGCACTGGTCTGTGAGCCCGGCCAGATCGTCATCGCCCACGGCCCGCGGCAGGGACTGGATCTTTGCGCGCGGCTGATCCTCGATCCGGGCGATGCCTTCGCGATCGAGAGCCCCTGGCATGCGACGGCGCGCCAAGTGCTGAGCGACACGGGGGCGATGCCGGTTTCCATCCCGGTCGACAAGGCGGGGCCGAGGACCGAGGCGCTGAGGTTCGCGATGTCGAACAAGACCGGCAAAGGCCGGACATCGAACTGCCAGGGATATTTGCCCCTCAGATCTTCCCGCCCCAGGGTCCGTGATGGCTGTCCTGGCCGTCCAGCCGGTCGAAGCCATGCGCGCCGAAGAAGTCGCGCTGCGCCTGGATCATGTTCGCCGTGCCGCGGCCGGTGCGCATCATGTCGAACCAGCCAAGCCCCGAGGCCAGCGCCGGCAAGGCATGGCCGTGCAGCACGCCCTGCGCCACCACCGCGCGCAGCGCCGGCATCGCGGTCTCGAGCTTTTCGGCGAAGAACGGCGCCAGCACGAGGTTGCGCGACGGATCCTCGGCCAGCGCCGTCGCCATGTCGTTCAGCATCGCCGAGCGGATGATGCAGCCCGCACGCCAGACCCGCGCGATCCCCGGCAGGTCGAGCTGCCAGCCGAAGGCGCGGCCGGCGGCCTCGATCATCGCGAAACCCTGCGCATAGCACAGGATCTTGCCGGCGATCAGCGCCTGCTCCAGTTGGTCGCGCGCCAGGTCCAGCGCCTGCGGGGCGGCAGCGAAACGCGCCTCGCCCGCCTTGCGCTCGTCGATGCGGGCCGAGACGTTGCGCGCCATCACCGCCGCCTCGATCACCGGGATCGGCGCCGCCAGGTGCTGCGCCTCGATCGCGGTCCAGCGGCCGGTGCCCTTCTGCCCGGCGGCGTCCAGGATCACGTCCAGCATCGGCTGGCCGGTCAGCGGATCGGCGGCGCCGGCCACCGCGGCCGAGATCTCGACCAGATAGGATTTCAGCACGCCTTCGTTCCAGCCGGCGAAGGTCTCGCCGATGGCGGCGGCGGACAGGCCGAGCCCGTCGCGCATCACGCCATAAACCTCGGCGATCATCTGCATGTCGGCATATTCGATGCCGTTATGCACGGTCTTGACGAAATGCCCGGCGCCGGCCTCGCCCATCCAGGTGGCGCAGGGGGTGCCGTCCTCGGCCTGGGCGGCGATGGCCTGCATGACCCCTGCGACGCGGTCCCAGTCGGCCCGTGCGCCGCCGCCCATGATGGCGGGGCCGTGGCGCGCGCCCTCTTCGCCGCCCGAGACGCCCATGCCCAGGAAGCGCATCGGCAGGCCGGACGCCGCGCGGCGGTTGGTGTCGTGGAAATTGGCGTTGCCGGCGTCGATGACCAGGTCATCGGGGCCGAGCAGCGGCGCCAGCGCGGCGATCTGGTCGTCGACGGCCG
Organism: Paracoccus versutus; assembly: GCF_029909795.1. NCBI lineage: Bacteria > Pseudomonadati > Pseudomonadota > Alphaproteobacteria > Rhodobacterales > Paracoccaceae > Paracoccus > Paracoccus versutus. Next base: position 612,217 of record NZ_CP038196.1, on the reverse strand, counting down.
GACCGGCGGGGACCATCAGGATGATGGCGCGCGGCGGGGCAATGGCAGCGACCAGGTCGGCCAGGCTCTCGGTCGGGATCACGCGATCCGCCAGCGCGCCGGCCTCGGCGTGGAAGCGGCGGGTCACTTCGGTGGTGCGGTTCCAGACCGCGATGGGAAAGCCCTTCTCGGCGATGTTCAGCGCCAGCGCCGCCCCCATCGTCCCAAGGCCGATAAGGCCGATCGAAGTTTCAGTTTTCATTATTCTTCTTTGCTCTGGACAGCGCATCCCCGAGGGACGCCGATTGATGATCGAAATGCAGCTGCGCGTTAGGCCGTGGCATGGAGCCTCTGATAGCGCCAACGGAACAGGCAGTCAAAGCCGACCTGCATGGCGCCCCCGGCAAGAAGACCTGGGCGCCACGCCTTAGCGGGTTCAGCCCAGCAGCAGGTTGGGCAGGAAGGTGACGATCCCAGGGAACACGGCCAGCATGATCGCAAAGCCGATCATGATCAGCAGGAAGGGGAAGGTGACGCGTGCGATATAGGCCGTGCTTCGGGCGGTGATGTTCTGGATGACGGCAAAGTTGAACGCCACCGGCGGCGTGATTTGCGCCATCTCGACCACCAGGACCATGAAGATGCCGAACCAGATCTTGTCGAAGCCCGCGGCCTCGACCAAGGGCAGCACCACCGGCAGGGTGGTCGCGATCATGGAGAAGCCTTCAAGCGCCGTCCCCAGCACCAGATACAGCACGATCAGCGCAACGATCAGCAGCATCGGCGAGAGGTTCCAGTCCGTCACCACATTTGCGACCGCGCCAGGAATGCCAAGGGTCGAGGTGATGTTGCCCAGCACCGATGCCCCAAGGATGATGATGCCCATGACCGAACAGGTCTGCACCGTCCCCAGCAGAATGTCGCGCAGCGCCCGCAGGCTCAGCGCACCCTGCGACAGCGACACGAGGAAGGCCCCGACCACGCCCAGGGCCGCGGCCTCGGAAGGGGTCGCCAGCCCGCCATACATCGAGCCCAGCACGCAGAGGATCAGGAACATGACCGGCCCGAGATCCCGAAGGGCGGCAAGGCGCTGGCGGAACGGCATGTGGCGCAACGCCCGTTCGTTTTCGGGCACCAGGTCAGGCTTGGTGCTGGCGCGGATCATGATGTAGACGGCAAAGACCAGGGCAAGCAGGACGCCGGGGATGAAGCCGGCGGTGAAAAGCCGCAGGATCGATTCATTGGCCAGCACGCCATACATGATCATCACCGTCGACGGCGGGATCAGGAAGCCCAGCGTCCCGGCACCGGCAAGGCTGCCGATGGCCAGGTCGGGCGAATAGCCCCTGGCCAGCAGCTCCTTCAGGGTCATGCGGCCGACGACCTGCGTCGTCGCGGCCGAGGATCCCGAAATCGCCGCAAAGATCGAGCAGCCGACGACATTGACATGCAGCAACCGGCCCGGAAGCAGGCCCGCCCAGGGCGCCAGGCCACTGAACAGCGTTTCCGACAGGCGCGTCCTGAACAGGAACTCACCCATCAGGATGAACAGCGGCAACGCGACCAGGTCGGGCGTCGTCAGGATGTTGAACAGGTATTGCGGAAACAGCCTGTCGACGGGCAGGCCGGTGAACAGCATTGCCAGGCCGATGGCCGTGGCCAGCAAGGCGATTCCGATCCAGGCCCCGATGGCCAATGTGCCGAAAAGAAGCCCGAACAGGCTTGCGACGATAGCGCCCATGTTTCTCCCCGATATTCCTTGTTTCGCGCGCAGGGGCGCTGTGGCTTACTCGATGGCGCTCGCGGCACCGAGGCTGGGTTTGTCGACGGCGTTTCCGCTGATGGCGGTGACGAGACGGGCGACCATCTGGAAGGCCAGGACGGCCGCGCCGATGGTCAGCACCAGTTGCGGAATCCACAAGGGCGTGAAGCTGTCCTGGGAAACCTCGCCATAGCTCCAGGTGCGATGCGTGAACTGCGCAAGCCAGATCGCCAGCGGCAGCGTGACGGCGGTCCCCAGGATGGCGGCGAAGATCTCGAACATCCTGGCATAGCGACCCTTGCCCATCGAGAGCAGCAGCTCCACCCGCAATTGCAAGCCCGCGCGCAGCGTCATGCCCGAGCCGAGCAGGAAGGCCGCGCCCATCAGATAGGCACTATACTCCCAGCCGATTCCGGTGCCCGTCGGAAAGGACGGGACATAGCGGCTGATCAACGCCATCGCGGTGTCGATCAGCACGAGCAATGTCAGGCCCACGACGCAAAGACCGGCAAGCCAGGCCGCGACAAGTGAGGCGAAGTCTGCCGCCCTTTGCAGGGCAGCCACAGCGCCGCGTTCAGCGACGGCTTCGGGGGCGAGGTGCCGCTCTCCGGCCATCTCAGTTGCCGCCTTTCGACGCGAGATAGGCATCGGCAATCGGCTTGGCCGCAGGAACCCGGTCAAAGAACTCTGCCTGAACCTGCTTGGCTTTCTCGACGATCTGGGCCTTCAGCTCGTCCGACAGCTCGACCACCTGCATGCCGTGGCCGGTCATGATCTCAAGGCTCTTCTGGTCGCTCTCGCGCGAGCTTTCCCAGAATTGCGGCTCAAGCTCGGCGGCGACCTTCTCGATGGCAGCCTGCTGTTCCGGCGAAAGCTTGCCCCAGGAATCCAGGTTGATCGTCACCGCGTTCGACCCCCAGGTGTGGTTGGTCGGATAGATGTGGCTCAGGAATTCCCAGAACTTGCCGTCCACGCCCGAGGTGGCAGAGGTCGCGACGCCACTGACACGGCCCGAGGCCAGCGCCGGCAGCAACTCGCCCCAGGGCATGGCGATGCCGTCCATGCCAAGGCTGCTGACGATATCGACGGTATTCTTGTCGGCGCCGCGCACCGTGATGCCGCGGAAATCGCCGATGTCGTCGATCTCGGTCTTCAGATAGACATACTGCGCCGGCGACGGCACCATGTAGAGGATCTTCTGGTTGTATTGCTCGGCCAGCTTCTCGAATTCGGGGCGAAGGAAGGCGTGGTATTCTTTCAACTCCTCCATCGACTCCACCAGGAAGGGCACGCCTTCGGCGCCGAACAGCGGATTCATCCCGACCTGCTGGCTGATGTTGATATCCGCCATGTCGGCCAGCCCGTCGCGAACCGCACCGAGTTGGTCGGGCCCCTTGAAGCCCAGCGACCCCGAGGTGGCGACGGTGATGACGACCTCGCCATCGGTGGCCTCTTTCACGGCTTCGGCGAAGCTCTTGGTGTTTTCCGCCATGAAGTTGCCGTCCGGCAGCACTTCGGACAGGCTGAGCCGGGTCTGCCCCATGGCGGCGCTTGCCATGACCAGCGCGGTCGCTGCCCCGCAGGCGATTGACTTCAGGATCATCGAACTCTCCCAATGTTGGCGCTTACCGCAGACGAACGGGACCGAGATCTCGCGGCTGCGGCGCGACAGTTTTGCAGTTTTGTGACCGTTGCACCTGTCACCCTAGCGACAGGCCCATCGCTGCGAAAAGAACAGTTCGGTCTGACATGATCGCGAATGCTTATACATCGGTGCGCCCCACGCGCCGACCCAATAGAATGGCCGCGCGGCCGGGCAGAATCGCGCTTCAGGGGTGTATTATCATGGACATACGCAGGCTTTACGCCTTCATGAAGATCGTGGACATCGGCAGCATCACGCGGGCATCCGCGATCCTGCACATCGCCCAGCCGGCGCTGAGCCAGCAGATCGCCGCGCTGGAAACCCATTTCGGCAAGCCGCTGCTGCTGCGCTCGAAACGCGGCGTCATCCCGACCGAGGCGGGCAAGGTCCTGTATCGCCATTGCCAGATGATCATCCGGCAGATGAACCAGGCCGAGCAGGACATCGCCACCTCATCGGAAGAAATTACCGGCGCGGTCAGCGTCGGCTTCGCGCCGCTGGGCCTTGGTTCTCTTGTGGCGACGCAGCTGATGCGGACCATCCGCGAAAAGCATCCGGGGATCCTGCTTTATGCCAATGAGGCGGTCGGCGGCGGCGTGATCAGCGAACAGATCATGACCGGCAAGATGGACATCGCGCTGATCTTCGATCCCGGCAAGATCCCCAGCCTCAGCTTCGAGCCGATCTCGACGGAAGAGCTGTATTTCGTGGGAACGCAGATCGCCGAGCCGGAGGATGGCGAGATCTCGTTCGCCGAGGCCGTGTCCCAGCCGCTGATCCTGCCGAGCCCGATCCATACCGTCCGCCAGGTGATCGAAACCACGCTGTCGCGCGTCGGGACCAGCGCGCAGGTCGTCGCCCAGACCGAGTCGATCTCGTATCTGTCGAACGCGCTGGCCGAAGGGCTGGGCTGCACCATCCTGCCCGCATCGGCAGCGCAGGCCGTGCTGCGTCGCGTCCCGGATGCCCGGAGCTACCGCATCCGGCGCCCCAACATGAAGGTCGCCATGGCGATCTGCGTCTCGGCGCAGCTGCCTCTTTCGGAAGCGGCCGCCGTGGTGCGCGATCATCTGGTGCGGCTGGCAACAGAGATGGCGCAGTCCCCGGCGGCCTTCGGTTCAGCCCAAGGATAGCGCGCCGCTCAGGCGAAAAGGATCTGTGCCTTGACCGCCGTGGCGCGGTCCGAGGCCAGCCGGAACGCCTGCTCGGCCTCGTCCAGGGCGACCTCGTGGGTGATCAGCGGCTTGACGTCGATCCGGCCCGCCAGCATGGCCTGGACGCCGGTCGCGAACTCCTGGTGGAACCGGAAGGAGCCGCGCAGGTCCAGCTCCTTGGCGGTAAGCGCCGTCATCGGCAGCGGCATGTCGCCGCCCAATCCCAACTGCACGACCACGCCGCGCGGCCGCATGGCCGCGATGGCCGGCGCGATGGCCGCGGCGACACCCGTGCATTCGAACAGGACATCGAAGCTTCCCTTGCCCACGGCAAAGGGCGACAGGCCATCCGGCGCCGTGCCGGTGTTGACCGTCAGATCCGCGCCGCATTGGCGCGCCATCGCCAGCGTGAAATCCGACAGGTCCGTCGCAACGATCTCGCCCGCGCCCGCCAGCCGCGCCGACAGGATCGACAACAGGCCGATGGGACCGCAGCCGGTGACGAGCACGCGCTTGCCCAGCAATTCCCCGGCCCGGCGCGCGGCGTGCAGCGTGACCGCCAGGGGCTCGGCCATCGCCGCCTCGCCCGGCGTCAGGCCGTTGGCCAGCACGCATTGCGTGGCATCCGCCACCAGTTCCTGCCGGAACGCGCCCTGGATATGCGGGAACGGCATGGCCGAGCCGTAGAAGCGCATGTTCTCGCAATGGTTGGGCAGCCCCTCGCGGCAATAGCCGCAGTCCCCGCAGGGACGCGAGGGCGACACGGCGACCAGATCGCCGGGAACGAGCCCCGCCACGTCCGGCGCGCATTCGACGACATGGCCGGAAACCTCATGGCCAAGGATCATCGGCTCGCGCAGCCGCACCGTCCCGAAGCCGCCGTGGTTGTAGTAATGCAGGTCCGATCCGCAGACCCCGCCAGCCGCAAGGCGGATGCGCACCTGTCCGGGGCCAAGCGCCTCGGGCTCGCGTTCCTCGATGCGCAGATCCCTGGCGGCGTGGATGACGATCGCTTTCATGGTGGCCTCAGATAACCGGGGTAAGCAGGGGCTGGCCGGCGAAATGCGCCGCCAGGTTGTTGCGGACCAGCTCGCCCATCGCCTTGCGCGTCTCGATGGTGCCCGAGGCCTGGTGCGGCTGCAAAAGCACGTTCGGCAGGTCCAGGAAGCGCGGGTCGATCCGGGGTTCGTTATCGAAAACATCCAGCGCCGCCGCGCCCAGCCGGCCGTCTTGCAAGGCAGCGATCAGCGCCTGCTCGTCGATGTTGGAGGCGCGCGAGACATTGACCAGCACGCCCTCGGGGCCCAGCGCCTCGATCACCTCGCGATTGACGATGTGCCGGGTCTGCGCCGAAGCCGCCAGCGCGACGAACAGGAACTCGGAATGCCGCGCCAGCTCGACCGGATCGGCGATGAAGGTCAGGTCGGTGGCATAATCCTTGGCCGCGACATCGGAATAGGCGATGTCCATGCCAAAGCCGCGCAGACGCTGGGCGATCTCGAAGCCGATCCGGCCCAATCCCAGGATACCGGCCTTCTTGCCCCAGATGCGGCGCTGCAGCGGATAGTTGCCCTTGGCCGCCCAGTGGCCGCCCCGCACCCAGGCCTCGGCGCCGACGATCCCGCGCGCGACGGCCAGCATCATCGCCACGCCCAGATCGGCCACATCCCCGGTCAGCACGTCGGGCGTGTTCGTCACCCGGATCCCCCGCTCGCGGCAGGCCTGCAGATCGACCGCGTCGAAACCCACGCCATAGACCGAGATCAGCTCGAGATTCGGGCAGGCCTCGATGACCTTGCGGCTGGCCCCCAACTCGCCCCTGGTGGCGATGGCCCGCACATGCGCCCCGCATTCGGCAAGGAAGGCATCCTTGTCCGCGGCCTCGAAATAACGGCGCAGGTCGTAATCCGCGTTCAGCGGAACTTCATCCCATTCTGGATAGGCCCCCATCTGCAGGACTACCGGCTTGCTCATCGTCTTCTCCATCATGGTGCGGGATTTTCCGATCGCCCCTTCAGCGGGCCCTTGACTCGGATTGTTATCGATAACAAACACGAGTCGAACGGATTTGTCGAGCCCCAAACGGAGGATCTGGGATGGCCGGAACGAATGGATTTGTGGAAAGCATGTTCGGGTTGGCGGGCCGCCGTGCGCTGGTGACGGGGTCGTCGCAGGGCATCGGTCATGCGCTGGCGCGGGGGCTGGCGAAAAGCGGCGCCGCGGTCGTGCTGAACGCCCGGAACCCGGAACGGCTGGAGGAAGCGCGCGCCGCGCTGCAGGCGGAGCTGCCCGAGGCCGAGATCCGGGCCCTGCCCTTCGACGTGACGCGCCATGACGAGGTCCGCGCCGCGATCGACGGTTTCGAGGCCACGACCGGGCCCATCGACATCCTGGTCAACAATGCCGGCATGCAGTATCGCACGCCGCTCGAAGATTTCCCGGCTGACAGGTTCGAGGCCCTGCTGCAGACCAACATCGCCTCGGTCTTTCACGTCGGCCAAGCGGTGGCGCGGCACATGATCCGGCGCGGCCGCGGCAAGATCGTCAATATCTGCTCGGTCCAGACCGCATTGGCACGGCCGGGCATCGCCCCCTATACCGCCACCAAGGGCGCCGTCGGCAACCTGACCAAGGGCATGGCCACGGACTGGGCCCGCCACGGGCTGCAATGCAATGCCATCGCGCCGGGATATTTCGACACGCCGCTGAACGCCGCGCTGGTCGCGGACCCCGACTTCTCGGCCTGGCTGGAAAAGCGCACGCCCGCCGGGCGCTGGGGCCTGGTCGAGGAACTGGTGGGGGCCTGCATCTTCCTGTCCTCGGACGCCTCGAGCTTCGTGAACGGGCACACGCTCTATGTGGACGGGGCGATCAGTGTTTCGCTCTAGGCGCGCATCATCCCCTCGTGCCGGGCGGCCGGCGCGAGGCCCGCTGCGATTCCCGCGGCAGGCCGGCCCATGCCGCAGGGGTGTTGTGACCGCATCCCGCAGCGTCTAGCCTGCCCTTTCGGCAGGGGCATGTGGCGGCATGAGCAGGGACGGATTTCACAGCGCAACCGTGAAGATGGCGGATATCGCCAAGGCGGTCGGGGTTTCCGCGATGACCGTCTCGCGGGCCTTTCGCGGCGACGAGGGCGTCAACTCGCAGACACGGGCACGGATTCTGGCCAAGGCCGAGGAGCTTGGCTATGTCTTCGACGCAACCGCCGCCAGCCTCAGGCAAAACCGGACCGGCTTCGTGGCGGTCACCGTGCCCTCGATCAACAATGCAAACTTCGCGGAAACCGTGCGGCAGCTCTCGCGCGGGCTGTCCCGGAACGGCTTGCAGATCCTGCTGGCCAATACCGAATACGACCCGCACGAAGAGGAAAGGCTGATCGGCCAGCTGCTGCGCCGCAAGCCCGAGGCGATCGTCCTGACAGTGGGCGACTATACCCGCAGGACGCGGCAAATGCTGCGGGCGACGCGGATTCCCGTGATCGAGATCTGGGACCTGCCCGCCGAGCCGATCCGACATGTGGTGGGCTTTTCCAACACCGCTTGCATTGGCCGGCTGGTGGATCATCTGGTCGCCTCGGGCTATCGCGACATCGCCTTCATCGGCGGTGAATCGCCGCGCGATCCGCGCGGCGGCCAGCGCCGACGCGGCTTTGTCCAGGCGATGCGCCGCCATGGGCTGGACGACACGCGGCTGGTTCCCGCGGGCACCGCTCCGGTCGGAATGGCCGAAGGGGCGCAGGCGCTCGGGACGTTGCTGGACAACCATCCGACGACACGGGCGGTCGTCTGCGTCTCGGACCTGGTGGCTTTCGGGGTGATCTCGGAATGCCAGAGGCGGGGCATCGGCATCCCCCGCGATCTGGCGGTGGCCGGCTTCGGCAATTACGAGATCGGCAAGATCAGCGTGCCGCGCCTGACCACGATCGATGTCCATGCCGGCACCATCGGCGGCAAGGCCGCGGATCTGATCGTCGCCCTGCTGCGACAGGATTCCGACGCGCCGCCCGCCCGGATCGAGATCCAGACGGACCTGATCGTGCGGGAATCCTCGGCCTGACCCTGCGCCCCGGCGAGGCGCAGGACATGTCTTGTCAAAGGGGGGTCGTCAAAGATCGGTGGTCAGGCCCTTGGCCTTCAGCACCGCCTCGAGATTGCAGACGTCGATCACCGTCCGGCCGGATTTGTAGGCCTCGATATAGCCGGCCTCGTCCGCTTCGCGGGCGGCGGATTTGCGCGCCACCTCGGCGGCATCCTCGCGGCGCACGACGACCAGGCCGTCCGCATCGCCCCGGATCACGTCGCCCGGCCGCACCACCTGGCCGCCGATGACGATGTCGCCGTTGATCTGGCCCAGCGTTTCCTTGACCGTGCCCTTGATGCAGACGCTCAGCGAAAACACCGGCAGGCCCAGCCGGATCAGTTCCTGCGTGTCGCGCACCCCGGTATCGGTGACGACGCCGGCAATGCCCTTGGCCAGGCAGGCATTGGCCAGGACGTCGCCGAAACAGCCCGCCTCCTCGTATTCCCCGGCCGAGACGATGACGACGTCGCCGGGCTGGGCATAATGGATCGCCAGTTGCAGCATGATGTTGTCGCGCGGCGCGCTTTGCACGGTGAAGGCGGGGCCGCAGACCGACATGGCGCGGTCGACGGGCTTCAGGCGCGAGCTCAGCGCGCCCAGCCGACCCTGCGCCTCGTGAATCGTGGCGCTGCCGAATTTCGACAGCGCGGCCACATCCGCTGCGGCGGCACGTTCTATCCTGGTGATGATATGGGGCACGTCGTGCTTCTCCTTGCTGGAATATCGCGGCCGGGGCCGGGGGTGATCGGCCGGCAGCATAGGAAGGACGCAGCCCCCTGGCATAAGAGCGTCTGCATCTGATGTGATCGGGTTTCGCGATGCCCCGCACCGGGTCATGCGAAACCGCTCTGACATCATTGCAAAGCGGCGGTGCTACCAATCGCAAAAGAACGCAACTTCGCACAGGGACGACGCCCTTCGCATGCCGATCACCATCGACTCCATCATCGCGGGGATGGAATGGGCCGCAGAAAACCATCTCGCCGAGTTCGCCTTTTCGGCCGAGGGGCACCGGATCACCATCCGCCGCGGCGCGGCCGGCGGCGCCCAGCCCGCGCCACCCGCCGCCGCGGCGGCAGCGCCGCCGGTCCCGGCACCCGAGGCGGATGCCGTCACCGCCCCGCTGGCCGGCCTGTGCCACCTGCGCCCCGAATCCGGCGGGGCGGCCTTTGTCGAGCCGGGCGCCCGCGTCGAGGCCGGCCAGACGATCTGCATCATCGAGGCGATGAAGATGATGACCCCCATACCCGCGCCCCAAGCAGGCACCGTCGAGGCCATCCTGGTCGGCGACGGCGCGACGGTCGAGGCCGGCGCGCCCCTGATGAGGATCCGCTGATGGCCGCGATCGACATGGACTGCCTGCTGGTCGCCAATCGGGGCGAGATCGCCCTGCGCATCATCCGCGCCTGCCGCCGGCTGGGCCTGCGCGTCGTCTGCGCGCATTCCGAGGCGGATCGCGACGCGGCATGGCTGCCGCTGGCCGACCAGGCGATCTGCATCGGTCCCGCGCCCGCCGCCAAGAGCTATCTGAACATCCCCGCCCTTCTCGCGGCCGCCGAGGCCAGCGGCGCGGGCCTGATCCATCCCGGCTATGGCTTCCTCTCGGAACGCCCGGAATTCGCCGAGGCCGTCGAGGCGGCCGGCCGGCGGCTGGTCGGACCCAGCGCCTCGGTCATGCGGATGATGGGCGACAAGGTCGAGGCCAAGCGCGCCATGATCGCCGCCGGCGTGCCCTGCGTGCCCGGCCCCGACAGCGTGCTGCCGGACGATCCCGAGGAAATCCGCCGGATCGCCGCCGGGATCGGCTATCCCGTCATCCTGAAGGCGGCCGGCGGCGGCGGCGGGCGCGGCATGCGCGTCGTGCGGGCCGAAGCCGAGCTGGCCGGCGCCTTCATGGTCACGCGGCAGGAGGCGAGCCGCTTTTTCGGCAATGCGGACATCTATATCGAGAAATTCCTCGAAAGGCCGCGCCATGTGGAAATCCAGGTGCTTGCCGATGCGCATGGCCATGCGCTCTGGCTGGGCGACCGCGACTGTTCGATGCAGCGCCGCCACCAAAAGCTGATCGAGGAAGCCCCCGCGCCGGGGATCGACCGCGCGCTGATCGCGGAAATCGGCGAACGCTGCGCCGCCTCCTGCCGCCGGATCGGCTATGTCGGCGCGGGCACCTTCGAGTTCCTCTTCGAGGACGGGCAGTTCTATTTCATCGAGATGAACACCCGTATCCAGGTCGAACACCCGGTGACGGAAATGGTCACGGGACTGGACATCCTGGCCATGCAGATCGACGTGGCGCGCGGCAACCCGCTGCCGATCACCCAGGAACAGGTGCGCACCCTGGGCCATGCCGTCGAATGCCGGATCAATGCCGAGGACCCGGACAGCTTCGCCCCCAGCCCCGGCCGGATCACGGCGATGCATGTGCCGGGCGGGCCGGGCATCCGCGTGGATACCCATGTCGGCGCCGGCTCGGTGATCCCGGCGAGCTACGATTCGATGATCGGCAAGATCATCGCCCATGGCGCCGACCGCGACGAAGCGCTGGCCCGCGCCCGCACCGCGCTGGACGAGGCGCGGGTGGCCGGCGTCTCGACCAATATCCCGCTGCACCGGCAGATGCTGGCGGACCCCGGCTTTTCGGCCGGGGGGGTCAGCATCCACCATCTCGAACACTGGCTCGAAGCACGGAAGTCCCGCCATGCCTGACGCGAAGCTCTCCATGATCGGCAGCCGGGCGGTGCTGTTCCAGCCCTCCTGCCCGTTCGATCTCGCCAACCAGCAGCGCATCTGGGCCATCGCCGACGAGGCCGCCACCTGGAAGGGTGTCCGCGAGGCCGTGCCTGGCATGACCAATGTCACCCTGCTTCTGGACCATGTCCCGACCGGGCTGGACCGGATCGAGAGGGATCTGGCCGCGCTGTGGAAAAGCGGCATCCGCAAGCAGGTCGAGGGCCGGCTTCTGGCGATCGACATGGCCTATGACGGCCCGCATCTGGCCGAGGTGGCCGGGATGACCGGCCTGCCCGTGGATCAGGTCGTGCGCCTGCATGCCGCGCCGGAATACACCGTCTATGCGGTCGGCAGCCATGCCGGCTATTGCTATCTGGGCGGTCTCGATCCCCGGCTGGAAACGCCGCGGCGCAAGGTGCCGCTGCCCCGGCTGCCGGGCGGATCGCTGTCGCTGGCGGGATTGCAGACCGGGGTCTCGGCCTCGGCGGGCCCCAGCGGCTGGAACACCATCGGCAGCACCGACCTGTCCTTCTTCGACCCCGAGCGCACGCCCGCCGCGCTGCTGCGGCCCGGCGACCGGATCCGCTTCAACCCCGTTGAGGTCAAGGCATGATCGAGGTTCTGTTCATTCCGCCCGCCGCGACGGTGCAGGATCTGGGGCGCGACGGCTACTGGTCGCAGGGCCTTGGCCGCGCCGGCGTCATGGATGCCCTGTCGCACGGCGTCGCGAACATGCTGCTGGGCAATGACGTCGATGCCGCGACGCTGGAGATCCCCTTGACCCCGGCGCGGTTCCGGTTCCGGCAGGCCGGGGCCTTTGCGCTGGCGGGCGCGGCCTGCGGCGCGACGCTGGCCGGACGACCCCTGCCCCGCGTCTGGGCGGGCATGGCCGCTGCGGGCGATGTGCTGGAGCTTGGCCCGATGACATCCGGCGCCCGCAGCTATCTGGCGCTGCCCGGCGGGATCGACGTGCCGGCGGTGCTGGGCTCGCGCAGCACGCAACTGCGCGAAGGCTTCGGCGGGCTCGAAGGCCGCGTCCTTGCCGCCGGCGACGTGCTGCGCGCCGCGTCGGAGACGCTGCCGCTGCCGCCTCTGGGGCTTAGCCTGACCATGCCCGCGCTGCGCGCCGCGGGTGCCGCAGAGATCGAACTGCGCGCCCTGCCCTCGGCCGAGCATGGGGATTTCGCCCCGGCCTCGCGCGAGGCGTTCTGGACCACGCCCTACACGGTCAGCCAGCAAAGCAACCGCCAGGGCTATCGGCTGGAAGGCGAGACCCTGGCCTATGAGGCGTCCGGCGAATTGCGCTCGCACGGGATCGCGCCGGGGATCGTGCAGGTGCCGGGCGGCGGGCAGCCGATCATCCAGCTGGCCGATTCCGCGACCATGGGCGGCTATCCCAAGATCGCGGCGGTCATCGAGCCCGACCTGTGGCGCATCGCGCAGGCCCGGCCGGGCGACCGCCTGCGCTTTCGCCAGGTGACGCTGGCCGAGGCGGCCCTGGCCGCAAGGACGCAACAGGAATGGCTGGCCGGGATTCGCACGCAGTTGGAAGGATTTCTGACCCGGCAGAGGGGATGGCTCTGATGTTCGACAAGCAAGACCTCGCCCGGCTTCTGGACGCGATGCGCGCGCATGGCGTCGGCACGCTGGAAATAGAGGGCGGGGACATGTTCCTGCGCCTGGCCCTGCCGGCCGGGCCCGCACCGGCCACCGCGGCCGAGGCAAAGCCCGCGACCGCCACCGCCGCCGCGTGCAGCCCCGATATCGGCACCTTCCTGCCGCGCGGCAGCGACGACGGGCTGCCCGCGATCGCACCCGGCGACGCCGTCCGCGCCGCCGACCTTCTGGGCTATGTCGCGCAGGGCGCCGTCCGCGCCGCCGTCACCGCCCCGGCGGATGGCATCATAGCGTCCGGCATCCCGGCGCCGGGCACCCTGTTCGGCCACGGCGACCCCGTCCTGACATTGGAGACCAGGCCATGATCATCGACATCAACTCGGACATGGGAGAGGGCTTCGGCCCCTACCGCATCGCCGACGACGAGGCGCTGATGGCGCAGATCAGCTCGGCCAACGTGGCCTGCGGCTACCATGCCGGCGATCCGGTCATCATGGACCGCACGATCCGGCTGGCCAGGGAGCATGGCGTCGACCTGGGCGCGCATGTCAGCTTTCCCGACCGCATGGGTTTCGGCCGCCGCCGGATGGACATGGACCTGCCGGAACTGGAATGCCATCTGCTGTATCAGCTGGGCGCGCTGGCCGGGCTGGCGGGCCGCGCCGGGCATCGCGTCACCCACATGAACCCGCATGGTGCGCTTGGCAATCTCGCAAGCTCCGATCCCGCCATTGCGGCGGCAGTGGCGCGCGCGACCATGGCCTTCGACCCCGAGATCGCGTTCCTGGTCCTGCCGGGCAGCGCCCTGGAACAGGCCGCGCTGGAGATGGGCGGCAACGTGGTCCGCCTGTTCCTGGCCGACCGCGGCTATCTGGCCAGCGGCCAGCTTGCCCCCCGCAGCCAGCCAGGGGCGGTCATTCACGACGCCGAGCAGGTGGTGGCCCGCGTCATGCGGGTCATCCGCGACCGGCAGGTCGACACGGTGGACGGCCAGGTCATCCCGATGCCGGTGCAGTCCATCCTGGTCCATTCCGACACCGCGGGCGCCGTCGAGCTGGCGCAGCGCCTGCGCAAAGGCATCACGGCCGGCGGCGCGACCATCGCCCCGCTGACCCGTCACATCTGACCCCCGGCGCATTCACGAGAAGAAAGACAGAACCATGGCATTCGCGGATTACAAGACGGCATTGGTAACGGGCGCCTCGGGCGGAATGGGCTGGGCGATCGCCGAGCGGCTGCGCGCGAAGGGCCTGGCCGTTCACGCCCTGGCCCGCAACGCCGAAAAGCTGCAGGAACTGGCGGCGCATTGCGGCGCGATCCCGCATGTGATCGACGTTTCCGACACCGAGGCCGTGTCCGCGCTGGTGAAGGATCTGGAAATCGACGTGCTGGTGAACAATGCCGGCGTATCGCGGCCGGGCAGCATCCTCACCTCCAGCGCCTTCGACATCGACGAGCAGATCGACGTCAACCTGCGCGCCGCCCTGCACCTGGCCCGCCTGCTGTTGCCGGGCATGATGGAGCGCGACCGCGGCCATATCGTCAACATCACCTCGATGGCCGGGCATTACGAGTTCGGCGGCCATATCGCCTATCACGCCACCAAGGCGGCGATGCATACCGTCTCGCGCCAATTGCGCGTCGATGCCTTCGGCCGCCGGGTCCGGGTGACCGAGATCAGCCCCGGCCGGGTCGAGACCGACATCTTCGCCAAGGTCGAGAAGATCGACCCCGCCGAGGCGAAGCGCAAATATTACGAAGGCTTCGAGATGCCGCAGGTCTCGGACATCGCCGACGCCGTGGAATATGCGGTCGGGACGCCGCAATACGTCAACATCAACCTGATCGAGCTGCTGCCGACGCTGCAAGTCCCCGGCGGCCTGCGCACCGCCAAGCGCGTGGGCGACGACGTGATCCTGACCGGCAACAAGTAACGCGCCGCCCCGCCGGCATCCGAACAATCCGCACCGATGGAGATTGCCTTGAGCAACATCAAACTCGCCTCGCGCGTCACCAGCATCCGCGTCTCGCCCAGCACCGCCGCCGCGCAGAAGGTCCGCGACCTGCAGGCCGAGGGACGCAGGATCTTCAACCTCACCGTGGGCGAGCCCGATTTCGACACGCCCGACCACATCAAGGCCGCCGCCATCAGGGCGATGGAGAATGGCGAGACGAAATACACCTCGGTCAACGGCACGGTCGAGCTTCGCAAGGCCATCCAGCACGACTTCAGGACGCGGCTGGGCATCGACTGCGGGCTCAACGAGATCTGCGTCGGCGGCGGCGCCAAGCAGGTGCTGTTCGTGGCGCTGATGGCCACCGTCGAACCCGGCGACGAGGTCATCGTCCCGGCGCCCTATTGGGTGTCCTATCCCGACATGGTCATCGCCAACGGCGGCACGCCGGTCATCGTTCCCTGCGGCGAGGAGGTCGGCTTCAAGCTGACCCCCGACGCGCTGGAGGCCGCGATCACCGCGAACACCCGCTGGGTGATCCTGAACTCTCCCTCCAACCCGACCGGCGCCGCCTACAGCGCGGACGAGCTGCGGGCGCTGGGACAGGTGCTGCTGCGGCATCCGCATGTGATGGTCCTCTGCGACGAAATCTACGACCGGATCTGGTTCGCCGGTTTCGAGCCCTGCAGCATCCTGACCGTCCTGCCCGAGCTGAAGCCGCAGGCCCTGGTCGTCAACGGCGTGTCCAAGTCCTATGCCATGACCGGCTGGCGGATCGGCTACGGCGTCGGGCCGCTGGCGCTGATCGATGCGATCAACAAGCTGCAATCGCAAATGTCGTCCTGCCCCTCGTCGATCAGCCAGGCGGCGGCCGCCGCCGCCCTGACCTCGGACCAGCGCTCGGTCGACGAGGCCGTGGCGGTCTATCGCCAGCGGCGCGACCGCGCCCATGCGCTGATCAACGCGATTCCCGGCCTCAGCTGCAGCCTGCCGGACGGCGCCTTCTATCTCTATCCCAGCTGCGCGGGCATGATCGGCAAGAGGACGCCGGACGGAAAGACGATCAGGAACGACCTGGATTTCAGCCTGTATCTTCTGGAAGCGGCGGGCGTCGCCTCGGTGCATGGCGGGGCCTACGGGCTAGAACCCTATTTCCGCATCTCGACCGCAACCTCGATGGAGATCATCGAAGCGGCCTGCGCCGCCATCGCCCAGGCATGCAAGGCTTTGGACTGAGAGCAGCAAAGCAAAGGGCGGGCGCCCCGTTCCTTGAGCTCGGCGGGCAACGATTGCCCTGCGTCCCGGTTCGCACGAAAACCTTGACCCGCCGATCATGGCACAATTGCGCAAGACGATCTTCGTCAGCCATCTGGGTCGCCGTCGAAGATGGAGCTGTCGAACGCGCCTTTCGTGGCGCCCCAGGGCTTCAACCTGAAAAGTTATGCCCACAACTGGGATCTGGCAGGAGGAACCCGAGGGCATCGTCCGGCGCTTTTCCCCGCGCGTTGCCCGCGATGCAGCCAGCTATCGCTTCCACCCTGCCGAGAGGCACGAGCCGCAGGACGACGGCAGCCTGATCGTGCGTTTCCGCGCCGACGGCCTGCAGGAAATAGCCTGGCATCTTGCCCGCTGGGGTGGAGAGGTCGAGGTGCTGGCCCCCCATCGGCTGCAGCAGATGGTGCGGGATCTGGGTGCGCGGCTGGCAAGCCCGTAACGCAACCGCTTACAGGAAGCGTTTCCCCAGTTCGCCGGCGGCACTGACATCTTCGCCGATCCGCTCTCTTGCTGGTTTTGTTCTGGCGTGGAATTCGTCGCTGACATCCCTGACGAAATCCGCCGGACTCAGCCCTGCGTGAAGGATGCACTCCAGGAAGGCGCAAACGTCAAAGAGATAGCCATAAGCGCTCGTCGCTGCACTCGTGCTCACGATCGAAAATATGCAGGCCGCGAAGGCAAGGATCCACGCAAAACCCGCCACACCACGAAACCCGAGCCAGGACAAGAGCGTCGCCGCCGCAACAAGATATTCGGGGATATCCGAACTGGCATTCAGGGCGATGGATATGATCGCCCGAATACACGGTCCAGAGCAGAACAAAAACGATCAGCCCATAGATCGATTTGCTCCACCTGAGGATACCACGGGCATAAAGAGGCGTCAGCATGGCCAATGCGGCGGCACCGGAGATCAGGGTGGGCTTGATCGAATAGTTCTTCGAGAAAAAGTGCAGGCTCGGCGCAGAATAGTTCTTGAAGCATAGAGCAGTGGCAACAAGCAGAAAAATGATTGCCAGCAGCTTGGTCGTGCGCTCGGAAAGCGTCTCCTCGCTGGTAAGGATGTCTACGGCAGCAAAGATCTTGGCCTTTATCCAGAGAATCCATCATTCGTCATGGTCAGCATAGTGCATATTCCCACATCACGCCTGCGTGAAGGACGATTTTGAGCCGGTGTTCGAAATTTCATGTGGCACGGCCGGAATCCGGCCTCCCGGCCGAGACCGGCCTTATTTGCATGTCGGCATGTCAAATGTAAGCCGGCATGGCCAACTGCCCCCGTAACGGGGTGATCGGCTTCCCAAACGGCCCCTCTTTCACTGATGGTCATGATGCCCCCGTGGTCATCGGGGGCACAGTGCGGGATGCTGGTTGTGGAGACGATTGCGAAGATCCGTCGGGCGTATTTCCAGGAGTAGAGGACGATCAAGCAGATCTGCCGGGAGTTTCGGGTCTCGCGGAGTGAGGCGTGAGCCGCCATTGGTTCGAGGCCACGCCGAACGGTGCGGAAGGTGATCCGGTCCGGCGCGACGGAACTGACCCATGAACGGACAATCCAGCCGCTGCCGAAGATCGGCCCTTGGAGAACCAAGCTCGACGAGATGCTGGCGGCAAACGCCCGGAAGCCGAAGCGCGAACGCCTGACCCTGATCAGGATCTTCGAGGCACTCCGGTCCTTCGGCTATGACAGTGGTTACGATGCTGTCCGGCGTTACGCGGCCTCGTGGTCCAGGGAAGAACAGGAAGCTTCGGCCGCCGCCTGTGTGCCGCTGGTCTTCGATCCGGGCGAGGCTCGACCCCATCGACCGGAGCCACGAGATCGTGGTGATCGATGGGGTGACCACCACCGTGAAGGTGGCGCATGTCCGCCTCTGCCACAGCCGGATGCTGTTTGTCCGGGCCTGCCCGCGCGAGACGCAGGAGCCTCAGCCATCGGGTTCGGACCGATGGCGCCGCGATGGCTTCGATCTTCGACGCTCATGACAAGGCCTTCGCCTTCTTCGGCGGCTGCGCTCGTGGGATCTACGACAACATGAAGACGGCGGTGGATACGATCTTCGTCGGCCGCGACCGCGCCTACAATCGCGTTCGCCTGTTCTCTCGAACCGCTGGCGTTCACAGGCTCACTCCGGCAGATGTGCGGGCACTACCTGGTCGAGCCGCCGTCCCTTGGGCTTGAACCAATGGCGCCTCAATGAATGGCCCTGCACCCCGGCCTCTGGCTGGGACTGCGCCTGCGTGGCGCCATCGGTTCGAGCCCGCTGGCGCAGGGACAGGTCGAGAACCTGGTCGGCGTTGTCCGGTGGCGGTTCTTCGTGCCTCGACCGAAGTCCAAGAGCCATGCCGAACTCAATGCCTGGCGCGAGGATCGCTGTGTTGCATGGGCCAGGTCGCATCCGCACCCGGAGCTGCGCGATCGCACGATCTGGGGGGTGTTTCAGGACGAGCGTGCGAGCCTGGTGCCCTATGTCGGCCCCTTCGACGGCTTCCATGCCGTGCCCGCCTCGGTATCGAAGACCTGCCTGGTCCGGTTCGACAAGAACCGCTACTCGGTGGACGGTCGCGCTGTCGGTCGACCGCTCGAGATCCGCGCCTATGCCGAACGGGTCGAGTTCCGGCAGGACGGCAGGATCGTCGGCCAACCCATCCGCGCCTTCGGCCGCGACAGGCCATCTACGATCCGCTGCACGATATTCCGGTGCTGGCCCGCAAGCCCGGCGCCCTCTGGAACGGCGCTCCCTTCAAGGAATGGAAACTGCCGCCAGCGATCAGGCGCGTTCAGCGCAAGCTGGGCAAGATGCCAAACGGCGACCGGCAAATGGTCCAGATCCTGAGCATGATCCCGACCGACGGACCGGATGCAGTGGAATCCACTTGCGCGGAGGCCCTGAACGAAGGCGCCCCGGCGGCAGCTGTGGTCCTGCACATCCTGGCCCGGCATCGCGAACCGCCACCGCCGCTGACCATCGCCACGCCGGATGCGCTGCGGCTGGCCTGCGAGCCCGCGGCCGATTGCAAACGCTACGACAGCCTGAGGAGACCGAGCCATGGAAAGATCACAGGTGCTGGACGCGTCGTGTCGAAGACGCGCATCCCGCAAGACGGGCCGGCTGAAGCTCTACGGCATGAAAGCCGCCTATGATGAGATCATCGCCACGGCAGCGAAGCGACAGCCCGAGCCGCAGCAGATCGTCGGCGACCCCCGCCTTCGGGAGGCCGCGTGTTGGACCCACCTGCGGCGCGACTTCCATGGCGAATGGACTAAGACCAAATCCGTGATCGCCCGCGAGGCGCTCGACCGCATCGGCGTGCTCTATGACATCGAGCGGGAAATCGACGGCCGTCCTGCTGATATCCGTCTTGCCGCCCGGGAAAAACACAGCGCCCCAAAGGTCGAGGCCTTCTTCGCATGGTCCGAGAGCCAACTCTCGCTGATCCCGGGCAAGGGTGAATCTCGCCAAGGCCTTTCGTTACGGGCTCAGCCGTCGTGCCTCATTCAGCCTCTTCCTTGAGGACGGCCTGGTGGCGATCGACAACAATCCCGCAGAACGCGCCCTGCGCCCGATCGGTGCCGGGCGCCGCAACTGGCTCTTCGCTGGCGCTGATACTGGTGCCGAGACGCTGGCTCCCGCCATGACCATCATCGAGACCGTCAAGATGAACGGCCTCGCTCCGCAGGCCTATCTGGCCGACATCCTGACCCGTATCCACGATCACAAGATCAACCGGCTCGACGAACTCCTGCCGTGGAATTGGGCGCCGACGACCGAAACCTTGTCCGATACCGCCTGATGGCAACCGTCACCCATGTCCGCACCCTCGACTACGTCGCCAGGATGCTGGGCGAAGATCCCGAGCTGCTCGAAGCCATCGTCTCCAATGACGACAACCTGAGCTACGGCGCGAGCATCAGCGTCCATACCGGCCCAGACGACACCATCACCGCCCTGACCGATGACGGCATCGATGAACCGAAAGACATGCTCACGGCCGCGCGCATCACCACCAAAACCTGGCACGCGTTCCTCGACGACTTTGTCGATGACCAGAAAATCGTCACCCGCATCAAGGCACAGTCGCCGCGGGAACAATCGGCCGGTTACGCCGCGTGCCGTCGCATGCCTGCTGAAAACCTACGAGCGCCTGTTCTCTCTGCGGATGGGTTCGGTGTTCGATTAACTCTGACCCCAAAAGGCATCGACCCATCTGCTGCGGGGCTTCCTGGAGCCTAATCCGACCGGAGTACGGTCGTCCGGGGTGGCATGCATGCTCCGTCGGGCGACCAGCGGAGAATTTTCGCCTCCTGCGGCATGAAAACCTGTGTAGCATCCAGGATTGTCCCATCCTCGATCCGCGAATTCGCCGCCTGGGAGGTGGGTGAGCGTGAAAACCGTGACGCGTAAACGTCGCGGCTACAGTAGGATCAAAATAAATTGTTTAATATAAATCATCTGAGAAGCGATGATGCTGCGACGCAAATGAACACATATGATTATGGGAATAGGCATGACCGAATGTATGCGCGTGTGAATATTTATTTATACTGTATAATACGTTACATGGTTGCAGAAATATATTTCTACTTTATATTCACAGCCTTAGCGCGTAACAGTAAGCGTGACGAGTGCGTGACACATGTTACGTTGAAGGCTACCGGTCGGTGTGGCAAGAACGATGATCCATGAAAGGCCGACTGGGTTCAATCCGCGTCACCGCTGCATATCCCGTGACAGTTCGCCAACGCCCTTTATAGTGGTCATGCCTGCCGCTGAAGAATGAATCATGCATGTGGTTTCGCTGCTTCGCACCGATATGTTCTCGATCCGCATCGGCGGTGTCGCCTCAGGGCTGGACGACCTGTTCCCCGGCTGGACCGAGCTCGACCGTTTCGGGCTGGTCATCGACGAGCCCCCGGGCGGTGTGGGGGCCACCCACCTGCTGCAAGCCGCGATGATGGCCTATTGCGATGCAAAGCCGCCGCGCCGGACCAGCCGCGCTGTCTATCCCGAGATCTATGCCTTCCATATCGGCAAGTGCGACGGCGCCCATGCGCCCTATGACTTCTGGCCGGCCCGGCGCGAAGTGATCCTGCGCACCGACGATCACCGCGAAGTGCTGGACGCCATCAATGATCGCGGCATCACCCGGCTTGCGGTGCCCGACCGGCCGCCGCGCCAGGTCGTGCATCGCCCGAAGAAGGTCGAGGCGGCGTTGGACCGGCGGGTGGCGATGTCGAGATCGCGGGCACCGACAAGCGCACGGAGTTCAACCCGACGCAGGCGCTTCGCCCGGTTTCGGAAATCGTGGCGCTACGCCGCGCGCCCGACGCCTTGTCCAGCAGCGGCATCCCGATCAAGGAAAATGACGACGATTATGCGCGCTGGCTGGTCGCCTGAGATGAAGAGGTCACCGCCGAAAACCGCAGGCGGCGTTCGAGGCGCAGCAGAGCCTGCGCTCGGCCGAGGGGCTTGCGACCGAGACCTATCGCCGGATCCAGGTCGTCGAGGCGCTGGAACGCCTTGCATCCGCCGGACTGCCCCGGAGTGCCGCCGCGGCGGAATAAAGGCCGGCCTGCCGCTTCAACTCCGCCGGATCGCGTCAAGGACGGCATGCACGGCCTTGTCCTTGCGGCTTTCGGGCAGCATCCATGCGGTGATCGACAGGCGCTACGCTGTTTATGCGCTTTCCATCAGGCGCCTGACTATGAGACTTTAGCTTTAACCAAATGAAAGACCGGCCACGGATCGTGGCCGGCCTCTTTTATGCAAATGTCGGCAGTCTCAGGCCGCCAGGCCGCCATGCGGGTCCAGCACGTATTTCTTGGCCACGCCGGCGTCGAAGCTTTCATAGCCCGCCACCGCCTGGTCCAGCGGGATGATCGTCGCATTGACGATATCGGCGATGGGCAGCCGATCGTGCAGGATCGCCTGCATGAGCTGGCGGTTGTATTTCAGCACCGGGGTCTGGCCGGTGTGCAGCGACTGCGCCTTGGCCCAGCCCAGGCCGAAGCGCATCGACAGGCTGCCCTGCTTGGCGGCATTGACGACCGCGCCCGGATCCTCGGTGACGTAAAGCCCGGGGATGCCGATCTGGCCGGCGGCGCGGGTGATCTCCATCATCTGGTTCAGCACGATGGCCGGCTGCTCGCCGCCGGAATGGCCGCGCGCCTCGAAACCCACCGCGTCGATGGCCGAATCGACCTCGGGCGTGCCGGTGATCTCGGCGATCATGTCGCCCAGCCGGTCGGATTTCGACAGGTCCACCGGCTCGAAGCCGACCTTGCGGGCATGCTCGAGCCGCTCCTTGTTGAAGTCGCCGATCATCACCACGGCCGCGCCCAGGATGCGGGCCGAGGCGGCAGCCGCCAGACCCACCGGGCCAGCGCCCGCGACATAGACCACCGAGCCGACGCCGACGCCGGCCTTGACCGCACCGTGGAAGCCGGTGGGCAGGATGTCCGACAGCATGGTCAGGTCGCGGATCTTCGACAGGGCGCGGTCGCGATCCGGGAATTTCAGCAGGTTGAAATCGGCATAGGGCACCATGACATAGCGCGCCTGGCCGCCGATCCAGCCGCCCATGTCGACATAACCATAGGCGCCGCCGGCGCGGGCCGGGTTCACCGTCAGGCAGACGCCGGTGTCGCCTTCGCGGCAGCAGCGGCAGCGGCCGCAGGCGACGTTGAACGGCACCGAGACGATGTCGCCGATCTCCAGCATCTCGACATCGGCGCCTTTCTCGATCACCTCGCCGGTGATCTCATGGCCCAGCACCAGGCCCGGTTCGGCGGTGGTGCGGCCGCGCACCATGTGCTGGTCCGAGCCGCAGATATTGGTCGAGACCACCTTCAGGATCACGCCATGCTCGATCTTGCGCCCGTCGGGGGATTGCAGTTTCGGGTCGGCGATGTTTTGCACCTCGACCTTGCCGGGGCCGATGTAGACCACGCCTCTGTTGCTGCTCATGCGATCTCTCCTCCTCATCCTTCGTGTGAAAGCTGTTTTCGTCTGTTGGCGAACGGCAGGTTTCCCACCTGTTGTTCACAGGTCGATGGTAACGTTTCCGATGGGCCTTGAGCAGCAGGCGAGGATATAGCCCGCCTCGACATCCTCGTCGGTGATGCCGCCGTTGTGGACCATGTGGACCTGGCCCGAGAGCCTGAGCACCTGGCAGGTGCCGCAGATGCCCATGCCGCAGCCCGAGGGGATCGGGATGCCCGCCGCCCGCGCCGTGGCCAGGATGGTCTCGGTTTGCGCGCAGCGGGCGGTCTTGCCGGATGCGGCGAAGCTGACCTCGGCCAGCGCGTCCTCTTGCGGCACCACGTCCTCGGGCACCGCCTCGGCCTCGGCCGGCGGGGCGCCGAAGCTTTCCTGGTGATAGCGGGCCATGTCGTAGCCCAGCCCGTGCAGGATGTCGCGCACCGCCTGCATGAAGGGCTCGGGGCCGCAGCAATAGACGTCGCGCTCCAGGTAGTCGGGCGCGACCAGGCCCAGCACCAGCTGGTTGACCATGCCGCGATAGCCGGTCCAGGGCCGATAGGGGTCGGGTTCCTCGACGATCCATTTCAGGTCGATGCCGGCGACGCGCGTCGCCATGTGCTCCAGCCGCTCGCGGAAGATGATCTCGGAGGGGCGGCGGGCGCAGTTGACGAAGACGATGTCCGGCGCCCGCCCGGAATCGTAAAGGAAGGTCGTCATCGACATCATCGGCGTGATGCCCGATCCGGCCGAGATGAACAGGTATTTCGCGGCCGGATCCCGCATCATCGAGAACTTGCCCGCCGGTCCCCTGGCGCGGATGCGCATCCCCGGCCGCAGGTGGTCGAACATCCAGCGCGTGCCGATGGAATCCCTTTGCGCCTTGACCGTCACCGTCAGCGAGGTCGGCCGCGAGGGCGAGGACGAGATGGTATAGGTGCGATGCAGCGGCCCGCCGGGCAGGGGCAGCTCCAGCGTCAGGAACTGCCCCGGCTCATGGCTGAAGAGCGCGCCCGAGGGGCTGCGGAAGCAGAAGGTCATCACCTCCGGCGCCTCGGGCAGGAACGAGACGCATTCCAGCTCCTCGGCGTCGGTCCAGAAGGCCAGCGTCGGTTTCAGTGCTGCGTTCATCGTCACTCGGCCGCCATGCGGCTGGGGCCGAGCGCACGCTCCATGGCATCCGCATACCAGTCCACGAACTGGATGACGCCGCTTTCCCAATAGTCCGAATAGGGACCGGGGACGAAGGCGGGCGTGCTGACGCCAAGCTGGTTGGTCTCGACCACTTCGCGATCCTCGTCATTGGTGGCGATCCAGACCTCGGTCAGGCGCTTGAGGTCGTAGTCCACCCCCTCGACCGCATCCTTGTGCACCAGCCAGGTGGTGGTCACTTCGGTCTCGGTCGGGCTGATCGGCATCACCCGGAAGGTCAGCGAGTGATCGGGCAGGAAATGGTTCCAGGTGGTCGGGTAGTGGAACACCATCAGCGGGCCGGCGTCGGCAAAGGGCACCCGGCCCAGGTTCTTTTGCACCGCGACCTTGCCATCCATGGTATAGCTGACCGCATCGCCTTCCAGCGGGGCGCGGGTCAGGCGGAACTGGCCGTGCTCGCCCAGGTAGAACTGCGCGGGTGCGCCCGCGGCGGTGCAGCGGTCGAAATGCGCCTGCAGTTTTTCCGAGACGCTGCCGTCGGGCATGATGCCGGACATTTCCGGGTCCAGCGGGAAGGATCGGCACAGCGACGGATGGTTCGCGCTGCAATGATAGCATTCGCGGTTGTTTTCCCACACCAGCTTCCAGTTGCCCTTCTCGATGATCGAGGAGGTATAGGCCACCTTGGCGTCGCCGAGGTCGTGCACGTCCAGATAAGGCGCCGCCTTTTGCGCGAATGTTTCGAAGTTCGGCGGGTTCTCGGCCAGGCAGATATAGACCAGGCCACCGACCTCGCGCAGATGGACGCTGCGCAGCCCGTGCTGCGAGGGGTCGAAATCGGCATTCATCTTGTCGGCCCAGACCAGCCGGCCGTCGAGGTCGTAGGTCCAGGAGTGATAGGGGCAGACCAGCTTGGCCACCTGGCCCTCGCGGGCCTTGCAGACGATCGAGCCGCGGTGCCGGCAGGAGTTGTGGAAGGCGCGGATCTCGCCGTCTCGGCCCTTGACGATGATGACGTTGTAATCGCCGATCTTCAGGGTGACGTAGCTGCCCGCCCTGGCCAGCTGGCAGGCCGGGATGGCATAGAGCCATTCGCGATACCAGATATTCTCCAGGTCGAGCTGATAGATCTCGGCCGAGGTGTAGAAGGGCTGTTCCAGCGCATGTCCGGGCCGGCGGCGCGCAAGCAGGTCATGGATGTTCGGTTGGGTGGCTGTCATTGTCGGCTTCCACGCTGAGGTTGAACTGGCCTAATATTCCGCCGACTCGTTTCCCATTGACAACGGCATAAAAATTCATCCTGGATTAGGTGAAGTAACCTGAATACGGCCCGGCATGCCCAATCCCCATGACTTCGCCTCGATGACCGCGCTGATCTGCTTCGAGGCGGCGGCCCGCAACATGAGCTTCAAGGCCGCCGCGCAGGAGATGAACGTCACCCCCGCCGCGATCAGCCACCAGGTCAAGGCGCTGGAGCAGAACCTGGGCTGCGCGCTGTTCATCCGCCGGCACCGCGGGGTCGAGCTGACCGAGAAGGGCGCCTTCCTGCTGGTTGCGCTGCAACGCGGCTTCGAGACGATCTCGGACGCCGTCAGCCGGCTGCGCGACCGGCCCGATGCCGTGGACGTGACCATCCGCACCACCACGGCGGTCAGCGCGCTGTGGCTGACCCCCAAGATCACCGCCTTCTGGAAGATCCACCCCGGCATCACCGTCTCGCAGATCATCAGCGACGTGGCCACGGCGGCCATGCCTGGCCATCCTCCTGGCCGAAGCGGCGGGAACGCGCGAGTTGGAGCAAGACAATGATGGACGGTGATCTCCTTCCGCCGGCCATCCTGCAGCACAAGGCGGTGGTCCATGTGCGCCAATCGACCCCGGCCCAGGTGGAGTTCAACACCGAGAGCCGGCGACGGCAGTATGAACTGGTCGAGATCGCGCGCCGTCGTGGTTTCCGGACCGTGGATGTGACCTGTGACGATCTCGGCCGCTCCGCCAGCGGCATGGTGGCCCGGCCCGGCTTCGAGAAGCTTGTCGCCGCCTTGTGCGCCGGGGAAGTCGGCGCCGTGCTCTGCTTTGACGCTGCGCGGCTGGCACGCAACGGCAGGGACTGGCACCACCTGCTCGAACTGTGCGGGCTTGTCGAGGCGCGTGTCATCGACCTCGATGGGCTCTCACGATCCCTGCCTGCCGAACGACCGCCTGCTGCTCGGCATGAAGGGCAGCATCAGCGAGTTCGAGCTTGGGGTGATCCGGGCGCGCATGCTTGACGCCGCCCGGGCGAAGGCGCGCCGTGGCGAACTTCGGATCAGCGTGCCGATCGGCTATATCTGGCATCGCGAGGCCGGCCTCGGCCTCGATCCTGACTTCCGGCTCCAGCAGGTCATCCGGCTGGTCTTCGAGCGATTCCGCCAGCTCGGCAGCGCACGGCAGGCGCATCTGTCGCTGGCGGCGGAGGGGGTGTTCTTTCCGCGCCCCTCGGACGGCAAGCGCCTGACCTCCTTCGACTGGACGGCGATCCGCTATCGCAACGTCATCGGGCTGCTGAAGAACCCCTTCTACGCAGGGGCCTATGTCTATGGAAAGAGCGAGAAACGCATCGAACTGGTCGACGGCCGCGCGCGCAAGACCTACGGCCATGGCAAGCCGCCTGAGGCATGGGACGTGTTGATCCACGATCATCATGCCGCCTATATCGATTGGGCGGAATACCAGCGGAACCAGATGCTGCTCGCAGCCAACGCCTATGGACGTGCGGGAGGGCAGAAGTCCGGGCGGGGCGGTCGTGCCCTTCTTGCCGGCATGCTGACCTGCGGGCGCTGTGGCCGCGGCCTGGCCGTCGCCTATGCCGGCGCCCCGCCCGGGCGTCCGACCTATCGCTGCGACCCGCCCAATCTCATGCTCGGCCTGCCGCGCTGTCTCAGCTTCGGTGGATCCCGTGTGGACGCCGCGATCGCATCGGAGATACTGCCCGTGGTCGAGCCGATGGCGGTCGAAGCCGCACTGGAGGCGGAGCGGATGCACAGGGAAGGAGAGGCCGAGCGCCGGCGCGTAGCCGAACTCGACCTGCAGCAGTCAGAATACGATGCTTCGCTGGCGGAACGGCGCTATGCCGCCTGCGACCCGGAGAACCGGCTTATCGCGGCCCAGCTCGAGAAGCATTGGGAAACTGCGTTGCGGCGTGTCGAGGCTTGCCGGGCGCGCCTTGCCGCGACGGATACCCCGGACCCGACCGCGCCGATGCCCGACTTTGAGGGCTTGGCAGCGGATCTTTCCGCAGCCTGGTCGGCGCAGGGTGTCGCGACCCGAAGCCGCCAGCAACTGATCCGGGCGCTGATCTCGGACATCATCGCCGACGTCGACGACGCGACACGGGAGGTCGTGCTGACGATCCACTGGCAAGGTGGTCAGCATTCGCAATTGCGGGTGCGCAAGCCACGGACGGGGGAGCACGGCTGTCAGACACCGGAACAGGCTCTTGTCGTGATGGAAAGCATGGCGACGCGCCTTTCCTATGCCGATATCGCGGCAACCTTGAACCGGATGGGCGTGCGAACCGGCCAGGACAAGACCTGGACGGCGCACCGGGTGGCCTCCATCCGCAGGGTCCGCAGGATCCGCGCCTTCCGCTCGGCCGAGAAGGATGGAGCATGGCTCACAATGCGCGAGGCCGCGGCAAAACTCGGGGTGACCAGCCATGTCGTGCGACGCATGATCCAGGACGGGATCCTGCCTGCCGATCAGGTCGTTCCAGGCGCACCCTGGCAAATCCGGGCCGAGAATCTTGAGAATGATGACATCATCAAGGCCCTCCGGCAGAAAGGGCGCCCGCGTCACACCGTTAGCCGAGACCAACTTCCAATGTTTCCAGATACTTGAAGAAGAGGGGCAATGACTCACCACTCGCGATCGGCCTGATCAGGTTCTCGACCCTATTGGATTCGATCTCGACGCGGCCATCTTCGAGGAACAGTTCGAAAGATGGCCAGCGGCTGAGACCATATCGGAAGGCCCTGGCGAGATCGCCCTTGCCGGGAATGCGCAGCAGCTGGGCCTCGGTCCATGCCTTAACAGGCTGCTGAAAAAGTCCTTGCGACAGGACAGCGCGGGCGGGGAACCGGGAAATCCGCCTCAAATTTGCCGAAAACACCCTATTTTCGGGCCGATATTAGCTGGATCCAGAACGATTTCCGCTGCGTCGCCCTCTCAAAATCCTTTTTCAGCAGCCTGTTAAAGGCATCAACCATAGGTCGGGAGTGCGTCTGGCGCGCGGCCTTTCGCAGTTCGGCGGACTGGCCGGCGATTTCGCGTTCGACATCGTGGAGCTTGATCGTAGAGCTTGCCGATCCGCTCCAGGGCCCCCCGGGCGATCTCGGATTTCGGGCCTTCCCACACATCGTGGAAGTCGCGGCGCAGATGCGCCCAGCAGGCCGCCTCGCGGAATTGGCGGCTGCCATCCGCGCGCGGGGCGTAGAGCGGGTTGAAGCCGGCATAGGCGTCCGCTTGCAGGATGCCACCGCTGTCTTGCAGGTGGTGCTGGGGATGCTCCCCTTTCCGGTCCGAGGAAAAGCGGTAGACGACGCCGGGCGGCGCAGTGCCGGCCCACGGCCTCTGATCCGAGACATAGGCCCAGACCCGACCCTGCTTGACGCCTTTGCCGAAGCCACGATCCCGGCGTGACCGGTCAAGGACGCGGATGGGCGTGTCGTCCGCATGCAGGATCGGTGCCGCCATGACTTCGGCCTCGATCCGCTCGATCACTGGGGTGAGCACCTTCATGGCCCGACCACACCAGCCCAAGAGCGTGCTGTCCGGAATGTCGGCCCCCATGCGGGCGAATATCTCGTGCTGGCGATAGAGCGGGAGGTGGTCGTCGAACTTGGAGACGAGGATCTGGGCCAGCAGCCCCGGCCCGGCCATGCTGCCGGGAATGGGACGGCTCGGCGCGGCAGGCTGCACCATTCTCTCGCAGCGGCGGCAGGACTTCTTCACCCGCGCGATCTGGATCACCTTCATCTGGGCTGCGACCAGGTCGAGCAACTCGCTGACATCCTCGGCCACCACACGCAGATCGCCGCCGCAATCAGGGCAACACGGACCGGGATCGAGCTCGCGGCGTTCGCGGGGTGTTGCGTCCAAGACGCGCGGACGGCGGCGAGGCCTGGGCTCCGCGACAGGGTTGTCGGTCTCGGCAGGCTCGTCTTCCTTGATCGGCCCGCCACTCTGCTCGGCAACCGCGACAAGCAGGTCTTCCAGCGTCAGTTCCAACTGGGCGATCTCACGCTCGATCTTTTCCGAGGACTTGCCGAAGGCCTGTTTCTGCAGTTTTGCGATCCGCAGGCACAGGGCCTGAACAAGCTGCTCATGGGCCTGGAGCGTGGCCGGCATGCGTGCATTCTCCGCCTGAAGCGCGGCAATCATTGCCTTCAGGACAGTGGGGATTATCCGAGAGAATGTTGGCATCATCAGACATGCCGACCGATACCACGCGCAGGTCGATATGGCCAATAAAACAAGGAGTTTCAGAAAGATAATCTACCCGACCCGCGCTGGGGGTGCGCCCCAGTCGGGACGCCGCCAGTCGATCCCCTCCCACAGCATGGCAAGCTGCGCCGAGGTCAGGCGCATCGCCCCTTCGCCGCTGCCGGGCCAGGGAAAGCGGCCCCGCTCCAGGATCTTGTAGTAAAGGCAGAAGCCTTGGCCGTCCCAATAGAGCAGCTTCAGCCTGTCGCCGCGGCGACCGCGGAAGGCAAAGACCGCGCCGCTGGCAGGCTTCTGGCGCAGCACGTCCCGGGCCAAAGCCGCCAGCCCCTCGATCCCCTTGCGCATGTCGGTCACGCCGCAGGCCAGATAGACCCTGACACCGGTTCCGGGGCCGATCATGCCGCCTCCACACCCGGATCAACCGCACCAGCACGGTGGGCTCCAGATCCGGTGCAAATCGCAGGCAGCGGCCATTGGCCAGCACCAACTCGACCTGCGGATCGGGGTCGGGCGAGCGGACAGTTGCCTCCGGCAGGGCAGTCTCTATCGGCTCGGGCGTTGAGATCGGCAGGAACAGCGCATCGGCGGTCGGGAACAGCAGCCCCTTCTTCTTCAGCTCGGGCCGCCAGGCGTAGATCTGCTGGCGCGTCACATCATGGCGCTGCGCGACCGTCGCACCATCGGCGCCAACCGACAGCACGATCGCGAGCTTCTCCTCGTCATCCCACCGCCGCCGCCGTTCCAACCCAAGGACATCGCCACGCATCCTGAACCCCGCATAAGAGACGTCGCTAACGACGTCATTATGCACGTCCCATAGCCGATCCGCCAAAACTCAGGCAGGCAGTGCCAACCGGCCGGTTACCTCTTTTCTGCCTAGGCGATCTGGAAGCCGTGTTTCAGCGGGTCGTCGTCATCGACCAGGATGGTGTTGTGGCCGGTGATCCGGGCCCAGCCGCCGATGCTGGGCAGGATGCCGGCATGGTCGCCCACCGTCACCGCCTGCTCGGCCCGGCCCTCGAAGACGGTGCCGATCAGGCTCTTGTTGCGGAAGCTTTCGCCGACCGCCAGCCGCCCCTTGCCATGAAGCTGGGCCATGCGCGCCGAGGTGCCGGTGCCGCCGGGCGAGCGGTCGATGGCCTTGTCGCCATAGAAGACCGCGTCGCGGCCGTCGCAATCCGGCCCGTCCGGGCCGTCGCACCAGACCGCGTGATGGACGCCGCGGATGCGCGCGTTCTCGGGGTGGACGACCTTGTCGCCGATCCCGGCCAGCGCCTCGCGCAGCGCCCGGCTGTGGGTCACGATCTCCGCCGCGGTCATGCCGGTCAGGCCGGGCCAGTTTTCCTGCGGCTCGATCACCGCGTAGAAATTGCCGCCATAGGCAATGTCCACCACCAGCGGGCCAAGGCCGGGCACGTCGACGCGGACATCGGCGCTGTGCAGGAAGCTCGGCACGTTGAACAGCCGCACCGAGGCGACGCGCTCGCCGTCCATGGTGTATTCCACGTCGACCCGGCCGGCGGGGGTCTCGATGGCCAGCCTGCCGGGGATCTTGGGCGTGACCAGCCCTTCCTCGATGGCGACGGTGGCCAGGCCGATGGTGCCGGCGCCGCACATCGGCAGGCAGCCCGAGACCTCGATGAACAGCGCCGCGAGGTCGCAATCCTCGCGATGGGCCGGGTAGATAATGACGCCCGACATGATGTCATGGCCGCGCGGCTCGAACATCAGCGCGGTGCGCACCCAGTCGTGGTCGCGCAGGAACAGGTCGCGGCGCTCGAAGATCGGCAGGTGCGGCAAGAGCGGCGCGCCCCCCGCCACGACCCGGACCGGGTTGCCGCAGGTATGGCTGTCGATGCAGAAGAAGCGGTGGCGCATGGATCATTCCTTGTCAGCGGATTGGGGTTCGTCATGTCAAAGGGCCGGGACGTCCAAGGATGAAGGTTGTCCAGCTCTTTTCCGGTTCATTCGATTCCGGCCCTGCGTTCGCGGATCGCCAAGGTGGCCTTGGCGCCGATCGTCAGGAACGGTTGCGGGGGTAGCTTTTTCGGTGCCGGAAAGTCGCGATAGATGCGGGTCAGGTCGGTCGGGATGCCCATCATTTCCTCTGCCGCGGCAAGGCCCGAGGCGGTGGCGTTCGACGCCCCCAGCCCGTTGCAGCCGCAGGCCGCAAAGACGCCCTTTTCGACCTCGCCCCAGGCCGGGACGCTGTTGAGCGTCACCGCCATGGCGCCGCCCCAGCGATATTGCATCTTCACGTCGGACAGCCTGGGGAAGCGGTGGGCGAACTTCCCGTCATGCACATGGCCGGCCCTTCGCAGCGTGCCTTCGCCGACAGTCATGCTGGGGTTGCAGGTATAGCGCGAACGCACCAGCAGCCGGTCGCCATCCGCGCCCGAGACCCGGCGCAGCGTCGTGCCCATGGGCGAGGACGGCGTCGCCGCCCAGTCCCTGAGCCCGCCAAGGCGGTTCGGCGAGAAAGGCTCGGTCATCGAGGCATAGGTATAGACATGCAGCAGCCGACCCCGGAAGAAGCCGAAGCGCTCGGCATAGCCGTTGTTGGCCAGGACGATCCGTCCGGCCTGGACCGATCCGCCGGGCGTTTTCACCAGCCAACCCGCGCCCTTGGGCTCGAAAGCCATGGCGGGGGATTGCTGGTAGAGCGTGACATTGCCGGCCAGCGCATCGGCCAGCCCACGGATATAGGCGGCGGGCTGGACCATGGCGGTGCCCGGCATGAAGATCGCCGAGGAAAACGCCTGCGAGCCGGTCACATCGGCGATCTCGGCGCGGTCCAGCAGGCGATATTCCTCGCCCAGCTGGTCGAGTTGCCTGGCGTAGTCGAGGATATGGTGATCGCCCTCGGGCGACATGGCGACGTTGTAGCGCCCGCACATGTCCAGCACCTCGCGCGGCCAGCCCTTCTCCTGCGCCAGTTCCACGGCGAAATCGACCGCCCGGCGCTGCAGGGTGATGTGGTCGCGGCTTTTCTGCAGCGCGGTGCCGCCGTAATCCTCGGACGAGACCTCATGCGGCAGGTCGATGATGAAGCCCGAATTGCGCCCCGCCGGGCCGTCGCCGACCACGCCGGCCTCGAGCACGGCGATGCGCAGGCCGGGGTCGATCTGTGCCAGCCGCCTTGCCGCCGAAAGCCCGGCGAAACCGGCGCCGATCACCGCGATGTCGGCGGTGATCGCGGCTTTCAGCGCCGGGGTGGGCTTGCGGGGCGGCAGCATCGCCACCCAGCCCGAGACCCCCGGATGCCGGGGCAGATCGGATGGCTTGATCCGGTGGCTGGTCACGATTGCGCCTCGGATTCGATCAGCCCGCCAAGCGCGGCCCGCAGCACCTCGCGCTTGTCAGCCGAAAGCGGGCTGAACGGGCGGCGGGGTTGGCCCGCGCCATAGCCGGTCATCTCGGCGGCGGCATAGACCGACTGTCCGTAATCGCCCTGCCAGATCAGGTTCATCGCCGGCTCCAGCGCCCGCCAGAACTCGCGCACCTTGCTCCAGTCGCCCGCCTCGGCGGCCTTGACCACGGCGACGCAGGCCTTCGGCGCGAAATTCGCCCCGCCCCAGATCAGGCCCGCAGCGCCGGCATAAAGCGCATAGGGCACCAGCGGATCGGCGCCATTCATCACCGGCAGGCCGGTGCGGATCAGGTCGGTCTGCTGCACCAGGTCGCCGCTGCTGTCCTTGACGGTGACGAAGTTCGGGATCTCGGCCAGCCGGCGGAACAGGTCGGGCGTGATGGCGACCCCCACGACATGCGGGACATTGTAGCCGATGATGGGCAGCCCGCCCTGCGACGCGGTTTCGTAGAAGGCGACCACATCGTCGTCGCTGGTCGGACCCTCGAAGAACGGCGGCAGCAGCATCACCCCGTCGGCGCCGCAATCGGCGGCGTGGCGGGTGCGGGCCACGACATCCTCGACCAGCAGGGCCGAGGTCTGCACGATGACCTTGGCGCGGCCGTCGATGATCCTGGCGCCACGCGCCACCAGCTCGTCGGATTCCTCGCGCGACAGATAGGCATGCAACCCGGTGCCGGAGCTGAGGACAAAGCCGGGGATGCCGGCGGCGATATAGCGCTCCAGGTGCTCCTCCAGCCGGTCGAAGGCGACGCGGCCGTCCGGGTCAAAAGGGGTGGTCACGGCCAGGTTGAGGCCGGGAAAGGCAAAGTCGGTCATGTCGGGTGATCCTTAGTTCAGGTCGATCCAGATTGTCTTGAGCTGGGTGTACTGGTCATGGGCGTGGACGCTGTTGTCGCGGCCGCCGAAGCCCGATTGCTTGTAGCCGCCGAAGGGGGTGGTCACGTCGCCCTCGCCGAAGCTGTTCACCGTCACCGTGCCCGCCCGCAAGGCCCGCGCCCCGCGCAAGGCCCGCTTGCCGTTGGCCGAGAAGATCGAGGCCGCAAGCCCGTAGTCGGTGTCGTTGGCGACCGCGATCGCCTCCTCGAAACTGTCCACCACGATCACCGTCAGGATCGGGCCGAAGATCTCCTCCACCGCCAGCCGGGAATCGCGCGCGGTCTCCACGATGGTCGGCTCGATGAAGCCGGGGCTGACGACATTGCCGCCGACCAGCACGGTTTCCGATTTCGCCGCATCCAGATAGCTGCTGACCTTGTCGAAATGCGCCTTCGAGACAAGCGGACCCACGCGGTTCACCGGATCCAGCGGATCGCCCACCAGCCAGCCGGCCGCCTCGGCCCGGACCTTCTCCAGCAGCCGGTCCCTGATGCCCCTCTGCACGATCAGCCGCGAGGCGGCCGAGCAGTTCTGCCCCATGTTCCAGAACGCGCCGTTCACCACATGCGCCGCCACCGCGTCCAGGTCCTCGGCATCGTCCAGCACGATGCAGGGGTTCTTGCCGCCCAGCTCCAGCACCACCTCCTTGAGGTTGCTGTCGGCCGAATAGTTCAGGAACCGCCGACCCGTCGCGGTCGAGCCGGTGAAGCTGACCATGTCGACGTCCGCGTGCCGGCCCAAGGGCTCGCCCACCTCGCGGCCCGAGCCGGTGACGATGTTCAAAACCCCCGCCGGCAGCCCGGCCTCGGCCGCCAGCTCCGCCACCCGCAGCGCGGTCAGCGTCGTCTCGCCCGCGGGCTTCATCACCACCGAGCAGCCGGCGGCCAGCGCCGGGCCGATCTTCCAGGCCAGCATCAGCAGCGGGAAGTTCCAGGGCAGCACCAGCCCGACCACGCCCACGGGTTCGCGCACCACCATGGCGATATGGTTGTCCGAGGCCGGCGAGACCTGGTCGTAGATCTTGTCGATCAGTTCCGCGTGCCACTTGATGACATGGATGGTCTCCGGCACGTCGACGGTTTCGCAGTCGAAGATGGTCTTGCCGGCATCCAGGCTTTCCAGCACCGCCAGTTCGCGGGCGTGGTCCTGCATCAGCGCGGCCAGGCGCAACAGCACCTCCTTGCGCTCGCCGGGGTGCAGCCTGGACCAGCGCCCGTCCTCGAAGGCGGCGCGGGCGGCGGCCACGGCCAGGTCCACGTCCTGCGCGTCGCAGGCGGCGATCTCGGCCAGCGCCGCGCCCGTCGCCGGGTTGGTGGTGGCGAAGGTCCTGCCCGACAGCGCCGGGCGGAAGGCGCCGTCGATGAAGGCCTGCGTCGGGAAAGACAGCCCGGCGGCGATGGCCCTGTAATCCTCGGTGCTCAGCAGATCGGTCATGGTTTCTCCCAGGTGGCGAAGTCAGCTTGTTGAAGGTATCTCCATCCCCTCCGGGACGGCGTATGCGGCCATGTTGCGCCGCGAGAGCTCGAGATGCGCCTGCACGATGCGGCCGGCGGTCTCGGGGTCGCGGCGCTCGATGGCGTCGATGATCTGGTCGTGCTGCGCGGCGGCGGTGGCGAGTTCGGCCTTGTCCGAGACGTCGTCGCGGTAATAGGTTCGCCCGATCCGGGCATGGTCGATCAGCAGCCGCCGCAGGCTGGGCAGCAGATAGGCGTTCCGGGCGATGTTGCCGATTTCCAGGTGGAAGGCGTCATTGGCGAAGATCCGGGCATCCACATCGCCCCCTTCGACCGCCGCGCGGAATTCGTCCTGGATCCGGCGCAGCTTGGCGATGTCGGCGGGCCGGGCGTTTTCGGCCGCCAGCCTGGTCGAGGCGATGTAGATCATCGGCGCGACAAGATAGAAGTCGCGCAGCGCGTGATAGCTCATCGAGGTGGCGCGGGCGGGACGATTCGCCTCCAGCTCGATATAGCCTTCGCCCGCCATCTGCCGCATCAGCTCGCGCACCGGGGGGCGCGACAGGCCGAATTCCTCGGCCAGTTCCTGCTCGTCGATCACCGCGCCGGGGGCAATCTCCATCAACAGGATCCGCCGACGCAATTCCAAGGCAAGAACCTGTTTCTTATCAATATTTACCAAGCGCGGTTGGGCTGCATCCGACTTCTGCATCGCCATGAAAAGACCTCCATGATCATGTGTAGACAATCTGTAGGCCATTCGTCGGATTCCGTCCTGCGCAAATTATTTGTAGACAGAATGTCTATCGAAAAATAGCGTGTCAATATAATCTTCGCAGACAGAGCGAAGGTTTGATCCGACCGCCGATCCGTCCAGGCGGTGTTCCGTCACAGGTTGGGCCGGCAATGAAGCCCGATCGGACAATCAAGGGAGTGCACATGAAACGACTGATGAAAGCTCTTGCCGCGGCAGCCGTGCTGGGGGTGAGCGCGTTTGCCGCAAACGCCCAGGACAAGGTGATCAAGCTGGGCACCATGGCCTGGGAGGACATGGTGCCGATCGCGGCCGTGGCCAAGAAAGTCCTTGAGAACAAGGGCTATACGGTGGAGCTGACCGAGTTTTCCGAATGGGGCATCGCCTATGCCGCGCTGACCCGCGGCGATGTGCAGGTCATGGCCTCGCAGGTCGACTTTGTCGCCTACGACTATTGGGAAAAGAACAAGAACCGGCTTGAGAAGGTCTCCATCGCCTCGCATGGCCTTTACCAGGGCCTGGCGGTTCCCAGCTATGTCGAGATCAACTCCATCGAAGAGTTGAACGACAGTGCCGACAAGCTGGGCGGCAAGATCGTCGGCATCGAGCCCGGTTCGGGGTTGATGCGCGAGACGACCGATGCGGTCGACAAATACGGCCTGAAGCTGCAGTTGGTCGAGGGCTCGACCGCAGGCATGACGGCCGCACTGAAATCGGCCGTGGACCGGCAGGAGCCGATCGTCGTGACGCTGTGGACACCGACCTGGATGGCCGAGCAATTCGAGATGAAGTTCCTGGCCGATCCCAAGGGCGTGTTCGCGCCGCCCCAGTCCTATAACCTGATCGCGCAAAAGGGCTTCTCGGAAGCAAACCCCGAGGCACGGGAAATCCTGGCCGGTGTCTTCCTGCCGATCGCCGACATTGCGGCCATCAACTCGGCTGTCGCGGGCGGACAAACCATGGATGCCGCTATCCAGTCCTGGATCGACAGCCACGGCCTGCTGCTCGAGCGCTGGTCGAACACCAAGAGCTACTGAGCCACGTCCGGGCCGCCGATTGATCTCCGGCGGCCCAACCATCTGTCATCTCGGAGAAACGGATAGTGACCACAGGAAGCATGAATGCCGGGGAAATCCTGCTCGACTGCCAGTCGGCATGGAAGATCTTCGGCACCCGGGCGCCGGCCGCGATGGATGCGGTCCAGCGCCGCAACCTCGGCAAGCGCGAAGTCCTGCAGGAATTCGACTGCGTCGTCGGCGTATCCGACGCCAGCTTTCAGGTCGGGCGCGGCGAGATCTTCTGCATCATGGGCCTGTCGGGCAGCGGCAAATCGACGTTGATCCGCATGCTGAACCGGCTGATCGAGCCGACCAGCGGCCAGATCAAGGTCAAGGGCCGCGACATCGGTGCCATGAGCGAGCCTGACCTGCGCGAGTTGCGGGCCAAGCATATGGCCATGGTGTTTCAGAGCGTGGCATTGCTGCCCAACCGCACGGTGCTGGAAAATGCCGCCTTCGGGCTGGAGGTGCAGGGCATCCCCAAGGCCGAGCGCAACCAGACGGCCAAGGCCGCGCTGGCCAAGGTCGGGCTGGCCGATTGGATGGAGCGTTATCCGGGCGAGCTTTCGGGAGGCATGCAGCAGCGGGTGGGCTTGGCCCGCGCGTTGACCTCGGACCCCGAGATCATCCTGATGGACGAACCGTTCTCGGCGCTCGACCCGCTGATCCGTCGGCAGTTGCAAGACGAGTTCCGGCAGCTGACCAAGGAACTCGGCAAGTCCGCGATCTTCATTACCCATGACCTGGACGAGGCGATCCGCATCGGCGACCGCATCGCCATCATGAAGGACGGCGTCATCATCCAGACCGGAACCGCCGAAGAACTGATCCTGAACCCGGCCGACGACTATGTCGCCGAATTTGTCGCCGGCATTTCGAAACTGCATCTGATCAAGGCGCATTCGGTCATGATCCCGCCCGCCGAGTTCCAGCGCGAGCATCCGGGCGTCGGGTTGGAGAGCCTGCCCCTCACTTCGCCCGATACCGACATAGACGGGCTGATCGAACTGATGGTCGGCCATCGCAGCGCCGGGCTTGCCGTGGTCGAGGCGGGCCAGATCGCCGGCGTGGTGACGCCGACCAGCCTGCTGCTGGGGGTCAAGGGATCGCAAGCCTCCGAAACCGGGGGGCATTGACCGGCATGGATCCCGCAACGATTGCCAGCAATTTCGACCGCATTGTCGATGATGCGCTGTTCTGGGTCACTGACCATGCCGCGTTCCTGTTCGATGGCCTGCGCCTTGGTTTCGAGGGTTTCTATGGCGCGGTATTCTGGGCACTCGGGGGCTCGCCCTGGTATGTCACCATGATTCTCCTGGGGCTCGCCGGTTGGCGCCTGATCGGCGCCAGTGCCGGGCTTGCCATCGCCGCGGGCCTTGCGGTCTGCGCCTTCATGGGGCTTTGGTCCGAAACCATGAGCACATTTGCCCTTGTGCTCAGCGCGACCTTCCTCGCCCTGCTGGTCGCGTTGCCCATCGGCATCCTGGCCGGTTTCAATCCGCGGCTCAACCGAGCTGCCGAGCCGGTGCTGGACCTGATCCAGACCATGCCGCCCTATATCTATCTGCTGCCCGCCATCGCGCTTCTGGGCTTCGGCCCGGCGACGGCGCTGGCCGCGACGCTGATCGTCGCCATGCCGCCGGCAATCCGGCTGACGGCGCTGGGTATCTCCCGCACCCCGGCCGAGTTCTTGGAACTGGGCAAGTCCCTCGGCATGAGGCGCGGCCAGATGTTCCTGAAGATCCGCCTGCCTTTCGCCGTTCCCAGCATCATGGCGGGGATCAACCAGACCCTGATGATGGCATTCGGCATGGTGGTCATCGCCGGCATCGTCGGCTCGGGCGGGCTGGGCCAGACGATCTATGACGCGATCCGCACGCTGGACATCGCCAAGTCCATCGACGCCGCCATCGCCATCGTGATCCTGACCATGGTCATCGACCGCCTGACCCAAGGCATGGCGCAACAGAAAGGGAGCGGCGCATGACCTTCCAGTTTTCCATCGGCACCTGGCTCGCGCCCTTCGTGGACTGGCTGAACGCCAACCTGCACGGGCTGTTCGATGTCATCGGACGCGTGGTCGAGGCCGTTCTCGGCGCCTTCCAGTCGCTGCTGCTCTATCCGCCGGCCATCGTGG
Organism: Paracoccus versutus; assembly: GCF_029909795.1. Lineage (NCBI taxonomy): Bacteria > Pseudomonadati > Pseudomonadota > Alphaproteobacteria > Rhodobacterales > Paracoccaceae > Paracoccus > Paracoccus versutus. The sequence goes on along the minus strand of NZ_CP038196.1, from coordinate 572,755 downwards.
TGATCCTGCTGGTCACGATCACGGTGGCCTTGCTGACCGGCCTGCGGGTGGCGCTGCTGGCCTTCCTGTGCCTGGGCTTCTGCTGGCTGATGAACCTCTGGCCGCAATCGATGCAGACGATCGCGCTGGTCTTCACCGCGGTCGTGGCGGCTGTGGCGATCGCCGTTCCCCTTGGGATCATGGCGTCGCGCCGGCCGCGTCTTGAGGCGGCGCTCCGTCCCATCCTCGACATCATGCAGACCGTGCCGCCATGGGTCTATCTGATACCGGCGGTGATCCTGTTCAGCCTGGGTCAGGTGCCGGCGCTGCTGGCGACCGTCGTCTACGGCATCCCGCCGATGCTGCGACTGACCACGCTGGCCTTTCGCCAGGTGCCCAAGGACCTGCTGGAGCTGGGCCAGGCCATAGGCGCACCGCCCCGCATCATCCTGACGCGGATCGAATTCCCCGCCGCCTTGCCGACGCTCGTCGTCGGCCTGAACCAGTGCATCCTGCTGTCCTTGGCGATGGTTGTCCTGGCCGGGCTGGTCGGCGCGGGCGGCCTTGGCGCCGAGGTTACACGCGGGTTGACGCGGATGGAGATGGGCCTTGGGCTGCGTGCTGGCCTGGCCATCGTCGCCATCGCCCTGCTGTTCGACCGCGTGTCGCGCTCTGCCCTGCAGCGGCCCGCAGGCGGATCGCGCATATAAGGCGATGGATAATTCCTGGTTTTCCCGGTCAAGTGTTTGCTGACGGTGTCGCGCGGTTCGTTTTCGGCCGCGCGGTCCCTTCAGCCGGTAACACCCCATGTAAGCTGAGCAAAAGTTCCTCCACCATACCGGCCTATTGGCAAGCGGCGGGCTGGTGCTGGACGACTGGCCGCCCATTTTCGACGGCTATTTCCTCCACTATCCCAGCCGACAGAACCTCCCTTCCTCATCAACGATGCAGATCGAGGTCTCTTTTACCGATGCATCCAATCCGGCATAATGCTTCATGCTGCGCGTCCTTTCCTGATGCTTGTGGCTGCTTCACACAGACCACGTTCTACCATCAGCCCGAAGCGCAGCACCTCATGGCGTCCGGGGCCGGAAGCAGCCCAAGTCCATTCAGGGCGAGTTGGGCGACGACTTCACCGGCAGGCGTAATGATTGCACCCGGCCCCCACGACACCATGTCGCCACGCTCGCCCGTAACGTCGGAAGATGCCAACCAGAGACCTGCTTCGCGGCATCGGTTCGCACGTTCCGCGTTGTGAACGTCCTTGTAGATTCCGGGGACTGCGTGACGCCGATACGGACCTCCGCCGCCCCCTTATGTGAATTGACCAGCCTTAGCCCCTCTTGCTTCACCGGGTCACATACCACGACCCGCAGCCTTGTCCCGCATCCTTGCCATGATGGTGAGGAATTCGCTGCAGTGCCAGTCGAGCGTCAGCTTTCGGGAGGTTGCGCCGCAGCATTTGCAGGTGCCGACCGTGCGCTCCGGGACCGGATACAGCTGTCTGATCGGTTAGTTAGGGTCTTCGTGACATGGGTTCATCGCCGAGATGAGGAACTGTCGATATGCCCTCACTCACCCGACCCCGAGCGCACCAACGTGCCTGCGCGTCCTTCCAGGATCGCGCGGGCATCCTCCAGTCGCCCGATTCCGGCCATCCTGCCCGGCGATGCCGCGAAGGTGCGGGCGGCCTCGACCTTGGGTGCCATCGAGCCCGCGGCGAAGCGGGCCGGATCCAGCTGGTCGGGCCGCGCCCAGCGGATGGCGCGCTGCTCGGGGGTGCCCCAGCCGTCATAGACCACATCGACATCGGTCAGCATCAGGAAGGCATCGGCCTCCAGCTGCGCGGCCAGCAGGCCGGCAGCGTGGTCCTTGTCGATCACGGCCTCGACCCCCTGCAAGCTGCCATCGGCCCGCCGGATCACCGGGATGCCGCCGCCGCCCGCGCAGATCACCGTGACGCCCGCTTCGACCAACAGGCGCACCGCGCGGATCTGGGTGATGTGCCGGGGGCGGGGCGAGGACACCACGCGGCGCCACTGTCCGGCAGCCTCCTCGGCCATCGGCCAGCCATGGGCGGCGCGCATCTTCCCGGCCTCCCCGGCGTCATAGAGCGGCCCGATGGGCTTTTCGGGCCGGGCGAAGGCGGGATCGTCCGGCGCCACCTCGATCTGGGTCAGCAGCGTAGCCAGCACCGCAGCGCGCGGCAAGGCATTGGCCAGTTCCTGCTCGACCAGATAGCCGATCATGCCGACGCTTTCGGCGCCCAGGATGTCCAGCGGCCAGACCGTCTCGCTGCCATAGGCCGCCGCCTGCAGCGCCAGCAGGCCCACCTGCGGGCCGTTGCCATGCGCGACCACGATCTGGTGGTCGCGCGCCAGATCGGCCAGCGCCCGCGCCGCCTTGCGCACATTGGCGCGCTGCGCCTCGGCCGTCATCGGCTCTCCCCGGCGCAGCAGCGCATTGCCGCCCAGTGCCACCACGACACGCATCGCCCTAGCCCGCCAGGGTGGCGACCAGCACCGCCTTGATCGTGTGCATGCGGTTCTCGGCCTGGTCGAAGACGATCGAGGCGGCGGATTCGAAGACCTCCTCGGTCACTTCCATGCAATCGATGCCGTATTCGCGGAAGATCTTCTCGCCGATCCCGGTCTCGCGGTTGTGAAAGGCGGGCAGGCAATGCATGAACTTGGCATGCGGGTTGCCGGTCGCCTCCATGACCTGGCGGGTGACGCGATAGGGGGTCAGCCTTTCGATCCGCTCGGCCCAGACCTCCTCGGGCTCGCCCATCGAGACCCAGACATCGGTATAGACGAAATCGCAGCCGCGCGCGGCCTCGGCCGGATCCTCGGTCAGGGTGATCCTGGCGCCGGTGGTCGCGGCGATCTCGCGGCAGCGGGCGACCAGCGCCTCCTCGGGCCAGCAGTCGCGGGGCGCGCCAAGGCGCACGTCCATGCCGATCAGCGCGGCACCCTCCAAGAGCGAATTGCCCATGTTGTTGCCGGCATCGCCCAAGAAGCAGAAGGCAAGCTGCGACAGGTGCTTGCGGGTGAATTCGCGCATGGTCAGGAAATCGGCGAGGATCTGCGTCGGGTGGAATTCGTCCGTCAGCCCGTTATAGACCGGCACGCCCGACCATTCCGCCAGCAACTCGGCCTGCTGCTGGCCGAAGCCGCGATATTCGATGGCGTCATAGATGCGGCCCAGCACGCGGGCGGTGTCCTTCATCGATTCCTTCTTGCCGATCTGGGTGCCGGTCGGACCCAGATAGGTGACATGCGCGCCCTGGTCATAGGCCGCGACCTCGAAGCCGGTGCGGGTGCGGGTCGAATCCTTTTCGAAGATCAGCGCGATATTGCGGCCCTTCAGCCGCTGCTGCTCATAACCGCCGTATTTGGCCTGCTTGAGCGAGGCCGACAGCCGCAGCAGGAAGCGGATCTCGTCGGGGGTGAAATCCATGAGCTTGAGGACGCTGCGCCCCAGGAGATTGACGGACATCTCGGACCTCCCCTACGCCGGATCGCGGATCAGCGGGCAGGTCATGCAATGGCCGCCGCCGCGGCCGCGGCCCAGTTCGCCGCCGGGAATGGTGATGACCTCGACCCCGGCCTTGCGCAGCTGGGTGTTGGTGAAGGTGTTGCGGTCATAGGCGATGACCACGCCCGGCTCCAGCGCGATGACGTTGTTGCCGTCGTCCCATTGCTCGCGCTCGGCGACATAGGCGTCGCCGCCGGTCTCGACCACCCGCAGCTTCGGCAGGCCGAGCGCCTCGGCCGCGACCTCGACCAGCGGGCGGTTTTCCTCGCGAATGTCCAGCGTCCAATCCTTGTCGCCGGGCCGGATGGAATAGGGCACGATCCGTTCGGCCACATCGGCAAAGACCGTGACCAAGTCGTGGTCGCAGAAGCTGAACACCGTGTCGAGATGCATCGAGGCGCGCTCGGCCGGCAGCTTGCAGGCGATCACGCGCTCGGCCCCGCCCTGCGCGAACAGGGCGCGGGCAAGCTGGTCCACCGCCTGCGGGGTGGTGCGCTCGCCCATGCCGACCAGCACGGTGCCGTTGCCGATGGGCATCACGTCGCCGCCTTCCAGCGTGGCCAGGCCGTGGTCGCGATCCGGGTCGCCCCACCAGACCGGAAAGCCCGCGTCGCGGAAATCGGGATGGAAGCGATAGATCGCGGCGATGTTCACCGTTTCCAGCTTGCGCGCGTTCCAGCGCATCGGGTTCAGCGTCACGCCGCCATAGATCCAGCAGGTCGTGTCGCGGGTGAACAGATGGTTCGGCAGCGGCGGCAACACGAAATCCCCCGGCCGCAGGGTGGCGGGAAACAGCCCGCCGCCCTCCAGCGGCAGTTCGGCCCGGCTCATCCCGCCCAGCAGGATCAGCGACAGCGGATCGGCGTCGATCTCCATCAGATGTGCGCGCAACTCGTCGGCCAGGCCCACGCCCACGGTGTTTTCATTGACGCGCCGCGCCAGCAGCCAGTCGCGGGCCTCGGGGATGCGCATCGTCTCGGCCAGCAACTCGCGCAGGAAGACGACCTCGGCCCCGCGATAGCGCATGGCATCGACGAATTCCATGTGATCGGTCCGCGCCTGCTTGACCCAGATCACGTCGTCGAACAGCAGCTCATGGCAATTCGAGGGCGTCAGCCGCGCCAGCGCCGAGCCGGGGCGGTGGACGAGAACCCGGCGCAGCTTGCCGATTTCCGAATGGACGCCATAGGGGATGGACATGTTCGCTCTCCGGTTTCAGGCGATCAGGGCGCCGATGCTGAGGCAGGCCATGATGATGACCGTCAGGATCACCAGCAGCGGCCACATGAAGCGCAGCCAGCGCTCATAGGGCACGCGCCCGATGGCCAGCGCGCCCATGACCACGGCGAAGGTCGGGTTGATCAGGTTCACCAGCCCGTTCGCCGACTGATAGGCCGTCACCACCAGGTCGCGCCCTACCCCGGCGAAATCCGCGACCGGTGCCATGATCGGCATCGACAGCACCGCCAGCCCCGACGAGGACGGCACGAAGAAGGACATCAGCACCTGCAGCCAATACATCACGTTGATGAAGGCCACCTCGCCCAGGCCTGCGACCGACATCTCGGCCCAATGCAGGATGGTGTCGGTGATGCGCCCGGCATCCATGATGACGACGATGCCGCGCGCCAGCCCGATGATCAGGGCCACGCCCAGCAGGTCGCGCGCGCCATCGACGAAGGAATCGACGAAGGCCTTCTCGCCCGGTCGCACGACCAGCCCGACAAGGATGGCCGAGCCCAGGAACAGCGCGCTCATCTCGCCCATCCACCAGCCGCCCATCAGCACGCCCCAGACCATGACCAGGAAGGTCAGCCCGAAGATCGACAGGACGATCTTGTGGATGGTGGTGAATTCGGTCTTGTCGCCCTGATGCCCGCTGAGGAAATGCGCCTCGTTCCGGGCCTTCATGTCGTAGACCAGCGATTTCGACGGATCGCGGCGGACCTTCTCGGCGTAGCGCATGACATAGATCACGCAGGCCAGCCAGCACAGGACCAGGATCGCCAGCCGCAGCACCAGCCCGCGCGTGAAGGGGATCCCGGCCGCATCCGAGGCGATCACCGTCGCGAAGGCGTTCACGGTCGAGCCCAGGACGCCCACGCCCGCCCCCAGCAGGATGATCGCCACCGCCGTCACCGCATCATAGCGCGCGGCGATCATGATCGGGATCAGCAGCATGTAGAAAGCCAGCGTCTCCTCGGCCATGCCGTAGGTGGTGCCGCCCAGCGCAAAGAGCCCCATCAGCACCGGGATCATCCATTTCTCGCGTCCCGCCAGCGCGGTCATGGCATGGCCGATCCCGGCATTGATCGCGCCGCTGGCGGCGACCACGCCGATGAAGCCGCCGATCACCAGCACGAAGACGGCCACGTCGATGGCATTGGCCTGATAGCTGTCGGGATCGTAGAGCCCGGCGATGGGCGCCATCAGCACATCGGTGATGCCCTGCGGGTTCGGCTCGGTCTCGGCATAGGTGCCGGCTACGGGAACCTCGCGGTCCAGCGCCTCGTTCATCTCGCGCTGGTACTGTCCGGCGGGCACGATCCATGTCAGCGCGGCGACCAGGATGATCAGGCCGAACAGGATGGTGAATGCGGTTGGGAAACGGAACTGTCGTTTCGCGGGCGTTTCGGGCGTCTTGTCCATGATTGCCTCCGGTGGCTGGAATGGCAGCTGGCGCAGCGTCCTGCCGGTGCTGGCCACTGGGGCGGCGCGACATCGCCGCTGTCGAACTCATCCGAAAACTGCAGGGCCGGCGATCGATGACCTTGCGAACTGTACCAAGTGTTTCGGAAATCCGGCGATGCCACTTTGACTCAGATCAACCAGCAGGAAGTTACAAGGCTCCTTTGGGGCTACCGCTTCCTGGTTCCGCCCAAGCGCAGTCCCACGCGACATGATCTTTACGCCGGATTTACGCCTGCGCCCTGAAATCCGCATAGCCCCTTGACGCGCCGCGGACAGATATTGGCCCGTATCGAAACTGCGGGAGTCCTGCCATGGCAGACATCGTCTATCTTGCGCTCGGCGTGATCGGCATCGGCGGTTTCGCCGCGGCGCTGCGCCTGATCGACAGGTCGTGAGGGCGCATATGGTCGACCTTATCCTGGGCCTCGCCGTCTCGGCGGGGATCTTCGTCTTCCTCATCCTCGCGCTCTTGCGCCCGGATCGGTTCTGAGGCGCGCAGATGCAAGACCTGATCGGATATGTCCTGTTCTGCGCCGTATTGACGGCGGGCGGCTGGGTGCTGGCGCCGTTCATGGCCCGCGTCTATGCGGGCGAGCGCAGCTTTCTTTCCCCCGTGCTCGGCCCCGTCGAGCGCGGGCTCTATCGCCTTTGCGGCATCGACCCCGGCGTCCGGCAAAGCTGGCGCGGCTATGCGCTGGCGCTGCTCGCCTTCAACCTTCTGGGCTTCGTCGCGCTTTACCTGATCCTGCGGCTGCAACAGTTCCTGCCCCTGAACCCCGAGGGCATCGGCGCGATCAGCCCGGACCTTGCCTTCAATACCGCCGCCAGCTTCGTGACCAACACGAACTGGCAAGCCTATTCGGGCGAGGCGCAGCTCAGCCATCTGTCGCAGATGGCCGGGCTGACAGTGCAGAACTTCGTCTCGGCCGCGACCGGCATGGCGGTCGGCGTCGCGGTGATCCGCGGCTTCACCGCACCCAAGGGGGTGGGCTTGGGGAACTTCTGGGCCGACATGACCCGTTCGGTGCTTTATGTGCTGCTGCCGCTGTCGGTGATCCTGGCGATCCTTCTGATCCTGCAAGGCGTGCCGCAAACGCTTCTGGGCGGGGCGCATGCGACCACGCTGGAGGGTGCGCAGCAGGTGATCCCGCGCGGCCCCGTCGCCAGCCAGATCGCGATCAAGCAACTCGGCACCAATGGCGGCGGCTTCTTCGGCGCGAACTCGGCCCATCCGCTGGAGAACCCGACGGTGCTGTCGAACATGGCGCAATGCTTGGCGATCCTGCTGATCCCGGTCGGCTTCTGCTTCCTCTTCGGGCGCATGGCGCGGGACCGGCGCCAGGGCTGGGCGATCTATGCCGCCATGGGCGTGCTGTTCCTCGCCGGGCTGCTGGCGATCTGGCTGGGCGAAAGCGGCGGCAACCCGGCGCTTGGCCTTGCCAGCAACCTGGAAGGCAAGGAGATGCGCTTCGGCACCGGCCTCTCGGCGCTTTGGGCCGAGGTGACCACGGCCGCCTCGAACGGTTCGGTCAACGCCATGCATGACAGCTTCATGCCGCTGGCGGGCATGGTGCCGATCATCAACATGGCCATCGGCGAGGTGATCTTCGGCGGCGTCGGCTCGGGGCTTTACGGCATGCTGCTTTACGTCGTGCTGGCGGTGTTCCTGGCCGGGCTGATGGTCGGCCGCACGCCGGAATACCTGGGACGCAAGATCGAGGGGCGCGAGGTCACCCTGGCCATGCTGGCCTTCCTGTCGATGCCGCTGGGCATCCTGGTCGGCGGCGCGATCTCGGTCACCGTCCCGCCGGCGGCCGCGGCCATCCAGGAGGCGGGGCCGCATGGCCTGTCCGAGACGCTTTATGCCTACGCCTCGGCGGTCGGCAACAACGGCTCGGCCTTCGCGGGCTGGGGCGCGGCGCTGCCCTGGCAGACCACCGCGCTGGGGCTGCTGATGATCCTGGGCCGTTTCGCGATCATCGTGCCGATGCTGGCCATCGCGGGCTCGATGATCGGCAAGCAGCAAAGCCCGGTCACGGCGGGCACCTTTCCGACGCATGGGCCGCTGTTCGTCACGCTGCTGGTGCTGACCGTGGTGATCCTGGGTGCGCTGACCTTCTTCCCGGTCCTGGCACTTGGCCCGGTCGCCGAGCAGACGGCGCTGAGCGCCGGCCAGACCTTCTGACAGCGCAGCCCCGCCCGCACGGGGCCGCGCCCTCTCCCAAGCAAGGACAACAGACATGTCCCCCGACATCACCGCCCGATCCGGGCTTTACGGCACGGCGTTCAGGGCATCCTTCCGCAAGCTTCAGCCCCGCGCGCTGATGGGCAACCCGGTGATCTTCGTCACTGCCGTCACCGCCGCGCTGACCACCGTCCTGTCGCTGCGCGACCTTGCCCTCGGGGCCGAGGGCGCAGGCATCGGCCTGCAGGTCGCCTTCTGGCTATGGCTCTGCGTGCTCTTCGCCAATTTCGCCGAGGCGCTGGCCGAAGGCCGGGGCAAGGCGCGCGCCGACAGCCTGCGCGCCACCAAGGCGGAAACCGTCGTCAAGCTGATGGCGCATGCGGACGATCCGGCACCGCGCCAGGTTCCCTCCTCGGGCCTGCGCGCCGGGCAGATCGTGCTGGTCGAGGCGGGCGACCTGATCCCGACCGATGCCGAGGTGATCCGCGGCGTCGCCTCGGTCGATGAAAGCGCCATCACCGGCGAAAGCGCCCCGGTGATCCGCGAATCCGGCGGCGACCGTTCCTCGGTCACGGGCGGCACGCGGATCGTCTCGGACCATCTGGTCATCCGCATCACCGCCGAGCCGGGCAAGAGCTTTCTCGACCGCATGATCTCGCTGGTCGAGGGGGCCGAGCGCCAGAAGACCCCGAACGAGATCGCGCTGAACATCCTGCTGGCCGGGCTGACGCTGATCTTCCTGTTCGTGACCGTCACGCTGGAGCCCTTTGCGCGCTATTCGGGCGTCGTCATTCCCGTCATCACCCTGGCCGCGCTGTTCGTCACGCTGATCCCCACGACCATCGGCGGGCTGTTGTCGGCCATCGGCATCGCCGGCATGGACCGGCTGGTGCGCGCCAACGTCATCGCCAAGTCGGGTCGCGCGGTCGAGGCGGCAGGCGACGTGGACACGCTGCTTCTGGACAAGACCGGCACCATCACCTTCGGCAACCGCATGGCCGACGCCTTCGTCCCGGCGCGCGGCACCGATGAGCGCGGGCTGGCAATGGCGGCTTTCCTGGCCTCGCTTTCGGACGAAACGCCCGAGGGCAAATCCATCGTCGAACTGGCCAAAAAGCTGCTGAAGGACGTGACCCGCATCCCCGAACCGGGGGCCGAGCCGGTGCCGTTCTCGGCCCAGACCAGGCTGTCCGGCGTCGATTTCTCCGGCACGCGGCTGCGCAAGGGCGCCGTCGATGCGATCGAGCGCTTCACCGGGCAGAAGGCCGACGCCGCCCTGCACGCCCGGATCGAGGAGATCGCGCGCTCGGGCGGCACCCCGCTGCTGGTGGCCGAGAACGAGCGCATCCTGGGCGCGATCCACCTCAAGGACGTGATCAAGCCCGGCGTGCGCGAACGCTTTGCGGAACTGCGGGCCATGGGCATCCGCACGGTGATGATCACCGGCGACAACCCGCTGACCGCCGCCGCCATCGCCGCCGAGGCCGGGGTGGACGATTTCATGGCCGAGGCCACGCCCGAGATGAAGCTGGACTACATCCGCCGCGAACAGGCCGGCGGCCGGCTGGTGGCGATGTGCGGCGACGGCTCGAACGACGCGCCGGCGCTGGCGCAGGCCGATGTGGGCGTGGCGATGAACTCGGGCACGCCCGCCGCCAAGGAGGCCGCAAACCTGATCGACCTCGACAGCGACCCGACCAAGCTGATCGAGGTGGTGATGGTGGGCAAGCAGCTGCTGATCTCGCGCGGGGCGCTGACCACCTTCAGCCTGGCCAACGACGTGGCCAAGTATTTCGCCATCCTGCCGGCGGTCTTCGTCGCCGCCTATCCGGGCTTGGGCGTGCTGAACGTGATGGGGCTGGAAAGCCCGCAAAGCGCCATCCTGTCGGCGGTGATCTTCAACGCGCTGATCATCGTCGCGCTGATCCCGCTGGCGCTGCGCGGCGTCGGATACCAGCCCGCCAGCGCGGCGGCCCTGCTGCGGCGCAACCTGACCATCTATGGCCTCGGCGGCCTCGTCGCGCCCTTCGTCGGCATCAAGCTGATCGACATGGGCGTGACCGCGCTGGGGCTGGCATAGGGAGAGCATGCCATGATGACGCATATCCGCCCGGCTCTGGCCATGCTGGTGGCGATGATCCTGCTGACCGGGCTGGCCTATCCGCTGGCGATGACCGGGCTGGCCCGCGCCGTGGCGCCCGGCCTGTCGCAAGGCAGCCTGGTCGAGCGCGACGGCCGGATCGTCGGTTCGGCGCTGGTCGGCCAGCAATTCGCCGGGCCGGGCTATCTGCACCCGCGCCCCTCGGCGGTGGATTACGCGACCATGCCCGGCGGCGCCTCGAACCTCGGCCCCACCTCGGCCCAACTGAAAGAGCAGGTCGCGGGGCGCCGCACCGCCTATGAGGCCCAGAACGGGACCGGCGCGCCGGAGGACGCGGTGACGGCTTCCGCCTCGGGCCTCGACCCCGACATCTCGCCCGAGAATGCGCAGGCCCAGGCCGCGCGCATCGCCGAGGCGCGCGGGATCGACACCGCCATCGTGCAGCAGATCATCCGGCAGCATGTCACGCGCCCGCTTTGGGGGCTTTACGGCCAGTCGCGGGTGAATGTCCTGCGAACCAACCTGGCGCTTGACCTTGCCGCGCCCATGCCGCCTGCTGGGGCGGACTGAGGAAACCGATGTCTGAGCCCCGCCGCCCCGAACCCGAGGCCCTGCTGTCCGAGGCCCGCCGCGAGGGCCGCGGGCGGCTCAAGGTCTTTCTGGGCGCGGCGCCGGGGGTGGGCAAGACCTATGCCATGCTCGAGGCCGCGCGGCTGCGTGCGGCCGAAGGCGTCAAGGTGCTGGTCGGCGTGGTCGAAACCCATGGCCGCGCCGAGACCGAGGCGCTGCTGCGCGGGCTGGAGGTGCTGCCGCGCCGCCGCGTCATCCACAGCGGCCGCATCCTGCACGAGATGGACACCGATGCCCTGATCGCCCACCGCCCCGACCTGGCGCTGATCGACGAGCTTGCGCATTCCAACCTTTCCGGCGGTCGGCACGAAAAACGCTGGCAGGATGTCGAGGACGTGCTGGCGGCGGGGATCGACGTCTATACCACGCTGAACGTCCAGCATGTCGAGACGCTGAACGACACCGTCGCCCGCATCACCGGCGTCCGCGTGCGCGAGACAGTCCCCGACCGCGTGCTGGAAATGGCCGACGAGATCGAGCTGATCGACCTGCCGCCGGACGAGCTGATCGCCCGGCTGCGCGCGGGCAAGGTCTATGTCCAGGACCAGGCCGCGCGCGCGGTGGCGAATTTCTTTGCCAAGGGCAACTTGACCGCGCTGCGCGAACTGGCCATGCGCACCGCCGCCGACAGGGTCGACGCCCAGTTGCAAGAGCATATGGCCACCAATGCCATCGCCGGGCCATGGCCGACGCAGGAGCGCATCCTGGTGCTCTTGCCCGAGGGCGCGGTCGGCCGCGACGCCATCCGCATCGGCAAGCGTTCGGCCGACCGGGCGCGGGTGGAATGGTTCGTGCTGGCGCTGACCAGCCTGCGCGACGAACAGAACCGCCGTGCCGATGGCCAGGACGAGACCGGGCCGGCGCTGCGGCTGGCGGAAAGGCTGGGCGCCGATATCTCGACCTTGCAGGTCGAGGGGGATGCGGTCTCCGAGGTGCTGGATTTCGCCCGGCGCCAGAACATTCGCCGGATCATCCTGCCGCGCCCACCCGCGCGGCCATGGCTGGCACGGCTGCTGCCCGATGCGCGGGAACGTTTCCTTGCCGGCCTGACAAGGCGCGCCACCGATTTCGAGCTGACCCTGGTCGGCGACGAGGCCCGCGCCGGCCGGAAACGGCACGCTCCGGCCCTGCCCGACCTGCCGCACGGCCTGCGTCTTGCGGGCATCGTCATCGCGGTCGTGGCCGGCGCCAGTCTGGTCGCGATCTCTGCCGACCGGCTGTTTCCGGTCCTCAGCTTGTCGCTGATCTATATGACGGCGGTGGTTTCCGTTGCCGCATATTTCGGCCTCTGGCCCTCGGTCGCGACGGCGGTCCTGAGCTTTCTGACCTACAATCTTCTCTTTACCGAACCGCGCCTGACGCTTCACATCTGGAGCCGGGGCGAATTCCTGACGCTGGTGCTGTTCCTGGCCGCCTCGATCCTGACCGGCAACCTGGCCGCGCGGCTGCGCAGCCGCGTCATCGCGCAGCGGGCCATCGCGGACCGGACCCGCAAGCTTTACGATTTCTCGCGCAAGGCGGCCGGGGCGGCCTCTTTCGACGATGTGGTCTGGGCGGCGGTCAGCCATGTGGCGACGGTGCTGGAATGCGAATCGATCCTGCTGGTCCCCGACGAAGGCGGCGCGCTTGCCATAGCCGGCGCCTTTCCGCCCGAGGACCGGCTGGAACCGCGAGAGCGATCGGCCGCGCAATACGCCTTCGACCATGGCGAGCCGGCCGGGCGCGGGTCGGGAACGCTGCCGGCCTCGCGCTGGCTGTTCCTGCCGCTGTCCGGGGCCGAGCGGCGCCTCGGCACGCTGGGCATCGCCTATGAGGACGGGCGCGAGCCCGGCCCCGGCGACCGCCGCCTGCTCGAGGCGCTGGCCGATCAGGTGGCGCTGGCGCTGGAGCGCATCCGCCTGTCCGAGGATCTGGCGCAAAGCCGCGTCACCAGCGAAACCGAGCGGCTGCGCAGCGCGCTGCTGTCCTCGGTCAGCCACGACCTGCGCACGCCGCTGGTCTCGATCCTGGGCGCCGCCGAGGGGCTGGACCAGCCCGGCCTTGGGCCCCAGGGGCGCGACATCCTGGTCGAGACCATCCGCGAAGAGGGCGAGCGGCTGGACCGCTATATCCAGAACCTGCTCGACATGACCCGGCTGGGCCATGGCGCGCTGCGCCCGAACGCGGTGCCGACCGACCTGCGCGAACTGGTGGGCGCGGCGCGGCACCGGCTGCGCGGGCCGCTGCGCGACAACCCGGTCATGGTGACCATCCCCGAGGACATGGCGCCCGCCCATGTCGATCCGATCCTGATCGAGCAGGTCGTGGTCAACATCCTGGACAATGCGCGCAAATATGCCGGTCCCGGCACGCCGATCCGCATTTCCGCAAGCACCCATGGCGCCCGTGCCACCCTGGCGATCGAGGACGAGGGCCCCGGCCTTCCCCCCGGCGCGTCGGGCCATGTCTTCGACATGTTCTGGCGCGTGGGCCAGGGCGACGGCGGACAGGGCGGCACCGGCCTCGGCCTTGCCATCTGCAAGGGAATCGTCGAAGCCCATGGCGGCACGATCCGGGCCGAGCCGGTGCATGGCGACGGCCGCGGCACCCGGATCGCGATCGACCTGCCGCTGACAAACCCGGAGCTGACCCATTGAGCGCCGCCCGCATCCTCATCGTCGAGGACGAAACCCCGATCCGCCGCTTCCTGCGCGTGGCGCTGGAGGCCGAGGGGCATCTGGTCTCGGAGGCCGCGACGGCGCATGAGGGGGTGGCCCTTGCCGCCAAGGAGGCGCCGGCGGCGATCATCCTGGACCTGGGCCTGCCGGATGCCGACGGGATCACGGTGCTGAAGCGGGTGCGCGAGTGGTCCGCGGTGCCGGTGCTGGTCCTGTCCGTGCGCAGCGACGAGGCCGGCAAGATCGCCGCCCTCGACGCAGGCGCGCAGGACTACGTCACCAAGCCCTTCTCGACCGGCGAGCTGCTCGCCCGCCTGCGCGGCCTTCTGCGCGACCGCGCGGCCGAGGCGGCGACAGCGGTGCTGACCCTTGGTTCGCTGTCGATTGACGCGGCCGACCACCGGGCAAGCCTGGCGGGCGAGGACCTGCACCTGACCCGCAAGGAATTCGACCTTCTTTGGCTTCTGGCCACCCATGCCGGCCGGCTGGTCACGCAGGACATGATCCTGCGCGCCATCTGGGGCCCGGCCCATGCCGGCGACAGCCAGTATCTGCGCGTCTATATCCGCCAGCTCCGCGCCAAGCTCGGCGACGATGCCGCCGACCCCCGCTGGATCTTCACCGAACCGGGCGTGGGGTATCGGCTGGCCGAGGGCTGAGACGAGCCGCTGGCCCGGCCGCATCCTGAAACGCAATCTGCATGCCCAATTCCACCGTTCGCAGGAGCGGCGGACTTTGCGTTTACGACGAGCTTGACCCGGCTACGCTGACGTGGCGCGGAATATCCGCGCCGCATTCCCACGCCGCGCGGGTCGGGGCCCGCGGGTTCTGCCCACGACATTCAGGCCCACGACATTCAGGATAGGTGGCAAAGGCTCGCCAACCCGGCCCCCGCCCAGATAGCCGCATGGCGGGATACATTCTTTGTGGATGAAACCCGAGGTGCGGACGCGGCCGGGGAAGCCAGGCGTCAGAAATCGAAGAGATCCCCGAGAAAGCTCTCACGCCGTTTGGGCTTCCTGCCATACCCACGGTCATCGTCCGCAGAGGGATGGCGAGAAAGGTCGCGCCGGTCATCTCTTCTGTCGCGATCCTGAAGCGGCCGACGGTCGCGTTCCGAATCCATGGGCGCGGTTGCCTGTGCCGCGCGCTCGATGATCTTGTCGAGTTCCCCGCGATCCAGCCAGACCCCACGGCATTTGGGACAGTAGTCGATTTCTACGCCCCCGCGCTCGGCAATCACCAGCGTCTCGTCGTCTATCGGGCATTTCATTTTGTGTTCCTCGATGGGGCTGTCGGAGAACTTAAGATGTGCTCCGTGGCGCGAGTACACAAGGCCACATTGAACCGTTGCGCGGAGATCGATCACGACAGGCTGCCAGAGGATGATACACGCCACCTGCGACTGCAGCTCGCTACGCCGGCAGCATCCTCATGACCCGGCGACTGGTCAAGCGAACAGACGGAACGCTCAGAGAATGACGCGGACAGATACCGGAAAAGGCCGCCAGCCAGCGGCATGTCGCCGGACAAGATGTTAACAGCCGTGCCAGTGGGCGGCTCACCCTTTCCGCAGGATCTTCTCCATCCGCTTTCCCTTCGCCAGTTCGTCGATCAGCCTGTCCAGATAGCGGATCTCCCGCATGAGCGGGTCCTCGATCTCCTCCACCCGGATGCCGCAGACCGTGCCCTTGATCAGGAAGCGCGCCGGGTTCATGCGCGGGGCCTCGGCAAAGAAGGTCTCGAAATCCGTTTGGTCGTCCAGCCGGGCCGCCAGTTCCTCCGGGCTATAGCCGGTCAGCCAGAGGATGATCTCATCGACCTCGGCCCTGGTCCGGCCCTTCTTCTCTGCCTTCGCCGCGCAATGCGGATAAACGCTGGCGAAACTGGTGGTGAAGATCCTGTGCCTGGTCATCTCGCCTCCTGACCGAACCGCCCCGGCGCATCGGGCCATGTCCAGAGCCCCTCGTCAGCCAGGATCGCATCCACGACCGCTTCCGCCTTTGGCCGGGCACTCGGGTTGTCGCCCATCCCCCTGTATTGGGTCTCGATGTCGACCAGGAAAGCGACGACATCGTCACGCGGCGTTCCCCTGCGCAGTTGGGATGCCGCCGCGATCAGATAGCTGTCGTATTCGTCCGCGAAGGACAGGTTGGCCTCGTCCTCCCGCCCGGCCGGCTTTCCGGGTCCAGCAAGCCGATGGGATCCCAGAGCGACCAACCGATATCGTGCGAGATCGCTCAAAGAAAGGCCGTGCTGCTTTGCCACCGTTTCCGCCGCTGCACGGGCCTCGGCCTTGCGGCGATCCTCGAAAGAAGCAATGGCCTTCGCCACGTTCTTTTCCAGCTGCTTCAGTTCGGCCAGCGACAAGGCATTCAGGTCGATATCGGCCATAAGCGTCCCCTGTTGTTATGCCGCTCGTTTAATTCAGCAGGGGTTCAGCGGCGATTCCCGCGCTCAATCCATAGCCCGTTACCTGTCCAGCCTGATCTCCCGAACCGGATGCCCCGTGTCGATGAATAGCCGCCCCGCCGGTTTCAATGCGGCCCGCACTCGTTCAAGGGCGCGTTGCCCGATCTCCGGCTGGCGGCCGTCCAATGCTCCGACACGCATCGCGAAGGCGATGTCGAAGGGCGCTTCATCGGACAGCAGTTCGAAATCCTCGATTGCCACCTGCCGGAACCGCAGGCGGCCCGAGGCGATCTCGGGTTTCGATCCGGCCACCGCGCTGTCGATCGCCCTGGCCGAGCGGTCGATGGCCAGGACGAAGCCGTTGCCGATGCGGCGGCAGACCTCGCGGGCCGCCACGCCGGGGCCGCAGCCGATCTCCAGCACCCGATGGCCCGGCACCAGCGGCAGGGCGTCCACGAAACACGCGATGCGGTTCGATATCCGCGGGGCCATGCGCCTCAGCCCTTGTCGGTGACCTTCGGCCACCAGGTGCCGAAGCACCACAGGTTGCCCTCGGGATCGCGGCAGATGAATTCGCGGCTGCCGTAGTCGCGGTCGGTCAGCCCCTCCTCGATCACCGCGCCGGCGGCCTTGGCACGGGCGAACATCGCGTCAGCGTCATCCACGGCGATATAGAGCGACTTGCCGCCCTGCCCCGACGGCTGGCCCACCATCCCGCCATAGGCGTCGTCCCTGTCGTCGCCGCACATGATCATGGACGAGCCGAAGGCCAGTTCGGCATGGGCGACCTTCTCGCCATCCATGTATTTCGCATGGGTGGTGAAGCCGAAGGCCCTTTCCAGCCAGTCGATCATCGCCGCCGCGTCGCGGAAGCGGAAGGTCGGGTAGATGCGCGGAGCTTCCATCATGCGTTCCTCCTGTCAGATTGGGGCCATGCCCGGTCAAATGTCTCGGCCGTCACGACGCATCTGCGGATACGCCACCGATCCGAACTGCCGCTCGAGCCAGTCGACACCAAAGGCGACGATATCCCGTGCGTCGAACAGATGGCAGTGCGCGGCGCCGACCACGCCCTCGCGGTGCCGGCCCGTCTGGACATAGGCGCGGGCAATGGTCTCGACCGCATCCGGCTGACCCTCGGCCGCGAAGCAATCGAGGATGCCGTTCGAGTCGAAATCCGTGGCCGCTTCCCAGATGGTCCGGCCATCCGGGCCCAGCATCGGCATCTCGTAGCTGACGCGGCGCTTGCCGGGGATGTCGGCGACGGCCTCGGCATAATGCAGCACGGTCACCGCATCGAGCGGCGCCCCCAGCAGCAGGGTCTTGCCGCCAAGGCGCACGAAGCGCTCCAGCGGCGAGCCCTCGCCCAGGGCCTGGCCCAGCCGGTGCGGTTCGACCAGGGTGCCGGCCAGCGGGCCGACCGCGATCATCGAGGCATCCGGGTGGGCGCTGCGCCGGGCCGCCGGCAGCGCCGCAAGAAACTGGTTCAGCAGGCCGAAGCCGCGATATGTCCCGGCGGTCCGGGGATCGAAGGCGGGCCAGTCGCGGCGCAGGGCCTCGTCCATGCGAGCGCCGTTCAGGGTTTCCTCATAGGGCGAGCGGTCCCAGGAGGCATATCCCATCACCGTGCCGCCCGGCCCCACGGCATCCATGAGCGCCTGGGCGACCCCGGCTGCGCCACCCTCGACCGGGCCGAGCGCCTTCAGCGAGGCGTGGACCATCACCAGATCGCCCGGCTGCAGGCCAAGCCGCCGAAGATCCGCCGTGATCGAGGACTTGCCGCGCATGACCCTACGGATTGTCCCTGAACCAATCCACGATGGCGGGCATGTCGCGCTCGAACCCGCCGGGGATGAAGACGTTCAGGACACCGACGCGCTCGGCGGTGCGGTTCCTGAAGTCATGCGTCGTCCCGGCCGGGATGCGCAGGAACGTCCCTTGCGGCGCGTCCAGCCAGTCCTCCCCGGCAAGGAAGCTGACCGTGCCGGCAATCACGTAGAAGATCTCGTCATTCACTTCATGCGCATGCGCGCCCGGCCCGTCGGCGCCGGGCTCCAGCCACCATTCCGAGACGCTGTAGCGCGCAGCCGTCTCATCCTCGTCGGCCTTGAACACCGCCGTCATCCGGCCGAGTTCATAGCACCGTCCCTCGCCCGGCGGCAGGTGCAGGACACCCTTGCCCGCGTGTTCGTCGCTCATCGCTGCCTCCCGGTGGCTGATGGAAAGGACCCCGACAGCATAGCCCGCCGAGGCCCCGCTGTCAGGTTCCGAGCGAGGGGCCGGTTTGCGCAGCAAGAACCGAAGGCCCTATGTCGCGTCCTGATCCGCCTTGCGCAGAACGACCCTCAACTTGCCGCTGCTGCCGCCGCCGCAGAAGAACCGCGCGCCGCCATCCGATTCCAGCCCCGAGACCCCGGTGCCCGGCGGCATCTCCAGCCGTTCCAGCACTCCGCCGGTGGCGGGGTCGATGCGCCGGATGTCGCTTTCCTCGCCCTGCCAGGTGCCGTGCCAGAGCGCGCCCTCGATCCAGGTGACGCCAGTGACGAAGCGGTCGCAGTCGATGCTGCGCAGCACCTTGCCGGTCTCGGGATCGACCTGGTGGATGCGCCGCCCGCGATGCTGGCCGACCCAAAGCGAGCCCTCGGCCCAGGCCAGCCCGGAATTGCCGCCCTCCGGCGCGGGAATGGTCGCCAGAACCTCGCCGCTCTCCGGGTCGATCTTGCGGATGACCGGCCCGGCGATCTGGAACAGATGCCGGCCGTCGAAGGCCGTGCCGGCATCGGCGGGGATCTCCAGCGCGCCCACCAGCTCGCCGCTGTCGGGGTCGAGTGCGTGCAGGTGTTCACCGCTGGCGAACCAGACCTGCCTTCTGTCGAAACTGACGCCATGCACCTCCTCGATCCCCGGAAAGGGGCCGTATTCGCGGATGATTTCGGCCATGCGTTTCATGCATCCACCCTAACGCATCGGCAGCGGCGCCGGGAGTAACAAGCTTGTCGGGAAACCCGGCACGGTTCGCGCGACCCAGCGCCGGGCGCGGCCGTGGCCCAGCCATTCGACCCTGCCGGCCCGCTCCAGCGCCTTGAGCCCGCGCTGCACGCTGCGCGGGCTGACATCCAGCGCCAGGGCCAGCGCCGAACTCGACCAGGCCTCGCCATCGGCCAGCAGGGCCAGCAGCCCGGCATGATCACCCTCGACCGGCGGGGCCAGCACGGCGACCCTACGCCCGACGTACGGCTCCAGCACAAAGCCCCGGCCCGTCGCGCTGATCCCGGCCAGCGGGGCGAGGTGTTCGCGCAGCCGCCCGATCTCCACCCGCAATCTTGCCCGATGCGACTCGTCGGCATGGCGGGCGCGAAAGGCACGCGCGAGCAGGGTTTCGCGCGGCACGTCGCCGGGCCATGCTTCGGCCAGCGCGCGCAGCAGCGCCATCAGCACCGGCCGCCCGGCCAGTGGCACCAGCATCGCGCCGCCGCGCAGAAGGTTGCGGCAGGCATCGACCAGCAGCAGGTCCGAGCCGATCAGCGCCTCGACCCCGGACAGGTCCAGCATGGTCTCGCGCCCGCTTTCGATCAGCCGCCCGGCCGGGGCGTCGAAGGCGGCGCGCGCCTGTGCGACCTCGGCCGCCAATGCAGCGATGCCCGTCTGATGCGCGGCACGGGCGGCCCGGTCCAGCGCGGCCCGCGCATCGCCGGCCCGGATGCGCCGCATGGCGATGCCGGCGGCGACCAGCCAGCAGCCGGGACGCGAGGCCGGGGGCAGCGCGGCGGCATCCAGCCCCTCAAGCACCGCCTCGGCCTGATCGAGACGCCCGGTCAGCAGCAGCAGCCGGGCCTGCAGGTAGCCGGCATGGGCGGCGTTCGCCCAGTCGCCTTGCGCCGCAAGCGCGCCTCGCGCCGTGCCAAGCGCCCGCTCCAGACCGCCCAGGTCGCGCGTGACCAGCGCGATTTCCGCCGCGGCCAGCCGGCAGCGGGCGCGGGCCAGGGGATCGGCACCCAACCCTCGCGCGGCGCGGCGCAGCAGGTCCCGCGCCCGGTCGAGATCGCCCAGCTGCGCCATGGCGATGCCGCGCAGCGCCAGCGCCGGCGGATCGTCGCGCAGGGCGACCCGCTTCAGCGCCGTCAGCGCATCCCCCGCCGCCAGCGCCTGCGCCGCTGCCGCAATCCCGTCATCCTTGTTACTCACGCCCGGATGCCGCCCCGTCCTAGAGTCGTTGCTGCAAAGCATCGGACGGGAGGCCCGGAATGACAACGCCCAGGGCAAAACCCGACCCGGCCCGCTGGCTGGCCCTTGCGGCGGCGCCCTGCTTCGCCGTCATGGCCTGGATCACGGCGGCCTCGCCCGCGCTCTGCCTGTCCGGGCCCGGTCCGCTGCCGCTGTACGGCATGACCATGATGTATCTGCTGATGGCCCTGTTCCACCTGCCGCCCTGGTTACGGCTGATGGCAGGCCAAGACCAAACCCGGAAAGGAGACTGACCATGACCCAAGCCATCGTTTCCCGCGAGGAATGGCTGGAGGCCCGCAAGGCGCTGCTGGCCCGCGAACGCGACATGACCCATCAGCTCGATGCGCTGCGGGCCGAGCGGCGGCGGATGCCCTGGGTCCGCATCGACAAGCCCTATCGCTTCATGGGGCCCGACGGCGAGGTGACGCTGGGCGACCTGTTCGGGACCCGCAGCCAGCTTGCCATCTATCACTTCATGCTGACGCCGGGTTCGGATCATCTCTGCTCGGGCTGTTCCTTCGTCGTCGACCATGTCGATGCCGCCCGGCAGCATTTCGAGCAGGCCGACCTGGCCTTCGCCGCCGTCTCGCGCGCGCCGATCCGACGGATCGAGGAGGTCCGACGGCGCATGGGCTGGCGCTTTCCCTGGCTGTCGTCGGACGACGGCGATTTCAACTACGATTTCGGCGTCTCGTTCACCGAGGAGGATCGCGCGGCCGGCCGGGCGATCTACAACTACGGGACGGTGATCGAGAGGAGCCCGGACATGTTCGGGGTCAGCATCTTCGTGCGGCAGGACGGCGTCCTCTTCCACAGCTATTCCACCTATCATCGCGGCGTGGAACTGCTGATGGGCGCGTTCAACTGGCTGGACCTGACCCCAAAGGGCCGCAATGAAAACGGCGCCATGAGCTGGCTCAGGCTGCATGACCAATACTGAGCCGGGCGCAGAGGATCAGGGCGGGCGATCACTTCCCGGCGCTCTGGACGATATCAGGGCATCTGTCCTGACGATGGGCTGGGGTGCCTGCTGGCCGGGCAATGAATGCCCCTCGATAACCGCGAGCAGGGGAAACAGGTCGCAAGCGGCCAGGGGACACGGCTTGCAGCCCCCGGCTGCCCGCCCTAAATTCCGACCATGATGTTCATGTCCACATTCTTCCCGCTGATCTGACCGGCCCTGCCGCCGGTGCTTTCGCGCCATCAGATCGACACGGCGCCCGCGATTGGGGCGCCAAGCGGAGAATGCGTGATGACCAATCCCGAACCCACCGGCCTGACCAAGCATCAGGTTCAAAGCTTCATCGAGGACGGCTTCGTCAGGATCGACGGCGCCTTCCCCACCGACCTCGCCCAGCAATGCCGGGACGAGTTGTGGGCGGCGACGGGCCTCTCGCCCGACCGGCCCGAGGGCTGGACGCGACCCGTCATCCGGATCGCATCGATGTCCACGCCCGCCTTCGTCCAGGCCGCCAACACCCCGCTGCTGCATCGGGCCTATGACCAGCTTGCCGGGCCGGCGCGCTGGCTTGCGCCGCAAGGGCTGGGCAGTTTCCCGATCCGCTTCCCCTCGCCCATCGCCCCCGGCGACGATGGCTGGCATGTCGACATGAGCTTCGGCGACAGCCCGGATTTCATGGAGTGGCGGGTCAATGTCAAAAGCAGTGGCCGCGCGTTGCTGATGCTGTTCCTGTTCTCGGATGTCGGGCCCGGCGATGCACCGACCCGGATCAGGCGGGGCTCCCACGCCACCATCGCCCGCGAGTTGCTGCCCTATGGCACGGCAGGCGCGACGCTGCAGCAATTGTCGGCGAACGGCTATGCCTCGACCGAGACCTGCCCCGAGGCACTGGCGACGGGCGCGGCGGGCACGGTCTATCTGTGCCATCCGTTTCTGGTCCATGCGGCGCAACCGCACCGGGGGACAAGACCCCGCTTCATGGCGCAGCCTCCCTTGCTGCCAAGAGCCGAGTTCGACCCGGCCTTGCCGCCCTCGCCGGTCCAACTCGCCATCCGCAGGGCTTGCGGGCCGGCGTTCTGAAGCCGGCAAGGTCCGGGGCTGCGTCAGATGAGCGACGCCCAGGCATCGGTGACGACACGCTGCGTCTTCCCGGTCCTCTCCATGCCACGGCCGTCGTTCACCTTGCGACCATGAAAAGACGGTTGCCGTCGCGGATCAGTTCCAGCGCCACGATGGCACGACGGCCGGCAAGCATGTCACGCAAATCCGCGACCGATGAAACCGGCGTCCGGTTGACGGCGACGATCATGTCGCCGCGGCGCAGACCGACCCATGCCGCAAGGCTGTCCGGCTCGACGCTGTCGACCGTGATCCCGGCACTGCCCGCCCGGCGCGCCTCCTCCGCCGAGGCGTTGCGCAACCGGGCGCCATCCAGCGGCGTGCCAGCGAAATCACCGGAGGAGGTGGCTTCGGCGGTGATGGACAGGTCGACTTCCTGCTCATCCCCCTCGCGCCTGACCGTCAGGCGAATGGTGCTGCCGACGGGCGTCAGGCCCAATCGGTTGCGCAGATGCGTGGCGCCCTGCACCGGCACCTCGTCGATGGCGGCCACCACGTCCCCCGTCTTCAGCCCCGCCTTCTCGGCAGGCGAGCCGGGCTCGACATTCGCGATGACCGCGCCGTGGATGCCGCCCAGCTCCAGCGCCTCGGCCAGATCGGGCGTCAGGTCGTGCATGCCGATCCCCAGCCTGCCGCGCCGCACCTCGCCATGCTTGATCAGCTGCTGCATCACGGCGACGGCCATGTTGCTGGGCAACGCGAAACCGATACCGATATTGCCCCCCGCCGGGGTCAGGATGGCGGTGTTGATACCGACCAGCCTGCCGTCCAGCGTCACCATCGCGCCGCCCGAATTACCCGGGTTGATCGAGGCGTCGGTCTGGATGAAATCCTCATAGCCCTCGCGGCTGATGCCGCTGCGTCCCAGCGCGCCGACGATGCCCGAGGTCACCGTCTGGCCCAGGCCGAAGGGGTTGCCGATGGCGGCGACGAAATCGCCGACCTGAAGGCGGTCGGAATCGCCGATCTCCAGCGCGACCAGATCCTCGGCCTCGATTCGCAGCAGGGCGATTTCCGTGGCCTGGTCGGCGCCGACGAGTCCGGCCCGGAACTGGCGCCCGTCCTTCAGCGTGACGCTGATCGCGCTGGCCTCGGCGACGACGTGGTGATTGGTCAGCACATAGCCGTTCTGGGCGTCGACGATCACGCCGGAGCCGGCGCTCATCTGCCGCCGCATCGGCGGGTCGGGAAGATCGAAGAAACGGCGGAAATAGGGATCGTTGTAAAGCGGGTTCGATACCGCCGGCGTTTCCGAGACGACCGCGATATTGACCACCGCCGGGGTGACGCGCGACAGCATCGGGGCGATGGTGGGAATGCCGCCCGCCGCCTCGGGCATGGGTTGGCCGACAGCCGCCGGGGACGGCGCGACCAGCGCCAGGATCGTGCACAGCGTGATGGCAGCCGCGCGCAGTCGGAGGATTTTCATCGACATCGGCAATTTCCGTTTGATCGGTGGTGGATTTCCTTTCCCGCCCGAGACCAGACGGAGAACGTGAAAACGGCCCGGCGGGTTGCCGGGCCGTTCGGGACGTCACGCTGTCGAATAGGGCCGGTCGTCGCCCGACCACAGGCTGACGCCTGCCAGGATCGCGACGACCAGACCGGCGATCACATGCACCCACATCGCCGCCGCGAGGGTCGCGAAGCCCAGAACCCAGGGCGCGATCACCGCCCAGAGGCCAAGGGCGGCATTGGCCCATTCCTCAAGCCTGTGGAACGCGAAGAGCGCGGCCAAGGCGATCAGCGTCATCGCGGCCCCGATGATCCAGGCGTTCCCCGCCGCGGCGGTCTCGGCCGCGAAGCCGAGATACCAGGGCGACAGCAGAAGACCGAGACCGGCAACGACATTGGCGATGTCGAATGCCGTCCGGCGATCGAGAGACAGGGATTTCAGCATCGTTCACTCCTCCTTGTCGGTTGCTTGGTGATCCCGTCAATGGACCTTCCCTTGCGGGGGAAGGCTGGATGCGGCGGCGGGCCCGGGCGGCGGCAGGGCTGCCCGGCCTGCTTCGGGCGGGATCGCTGCGATCTCATCCCGCGTCAGCAGCCCCGCCGCGATCTCGTGCAGCGCCAGTTCTGCAGGGCTGGCGCCCGGCATGTCGAGCATCGCCCCGGCGCCCTGAAGCAGCGCCCTGCTGCGGCCAGCGTCAGGGCGAACCTGTCCGGCCGCACCTTCTGGCAATCAAGCACGACGAGCGGGTCCATGGCCGCACCTCATGCCGCCTTCCGCGCGCCGGAAGCGGCCCGCCCCGCCGCCTTGCGCTCCAGCGCCAGCAGCGCCTGCCGGGCCTCGGCCAGATACGAGGGCCGGCCGTTCTCGGGCATGCCCTCGTTGGTCGCCTGGTCGATCAGATATTCGGTCCAGGCTCGGTTCGTCAGGATCCGGCGCCTGACCCCCGCGGATTCCCCGAGCAGCCATCGTCGAGACACACCTGCTGGCTTGACACCCCCAAGTCTCACCTTCATTATATCAACATATCTTGAGAGGTTGATTCGATGGAGGAGCAACGCGCCCTTGCCGGCTTCGCGGCCCTGTCGCAGGAAACCCGGCTGCGCATCGTCCGGCTGCTGGTCAAGGCCGGGCCGGAGGGCATGGCGGCCGGGGCCATCGGCGAGGCCCTGGGGGACGCGACCACTTCGCGGCTATCCTTCCACCTGACCCACCTCGAACATGCCGGGCTGATCCGGTCCCGGCGCGAGGGGCGTTTCATCATCTACAGCGTTGTCTTCCCGACACTGGCGGGGCTGATCGAATTCCTGATGCGCGATTGCTGCGACGGCCATCCGGAAATCTGCGCGCCGGTCGCGGCCGCGCTGGATTGTGCCTGTGACCCCACTTTGACCCGAGAGACCTGAGCATGGATGTCGTCATTTACCACAACCCCGACTGCGGCACCTCGCGCAACGTCCTGGCCATGATCCGCAATGCCGGGATCGAGCCGCATGTGGTGGAATACCTCAAGACGCCGCCCACGCGCGCGATGCTGGAGCGGCTGATCGCCCGGATGGGCATCGCACCTCGCGCGCTGCTGCGGGAAAAGGGCACGCCCTATGCGGAGTTGGGCTTGGACGACCCGGCACTGCCCGACGCGGCGCTGATCGAGGTGATGCTGGCGCATCCGGTGCTGATCAACCGGCCCATCGTGGTCAGCCCCAGGGGGGTGCGGCTCTGCCGGCCCTCGGAGCAGGTGCTGGACCTGCTGCCGCCGCAGCGCGCCGCCTTCAGCAAGGAGGACGGCGAGTCGGTGGTCGATGCCCAGGGCAACCGCATCCGCTCGGCCTGAAAGGAACAGATGATGACCCTCGACAGCCCGGCCCGCCGGCTCTCCTTTCTCGACCGCTACCTGACCGTGTGGATCTTCGCGGCCATGGCGTTCGGCATCCTGCTGGGCACCGTGTTCACCGGCCTGCCGGATGCGCTGAACGCCATGGCGGTCGGCTCGACCAACATCCCCATCGCCATCGGGCTCATCCTGATGATGTATCCGCCGCTGGCCAAGGTGCGTTACGAGGACCTGCCCCAGGTCTTTGCCGACAGGCGCGTGCTGGTGCTGTCGCTGGTGCAGAACTGGCTGATCGGGCCGGTGCTGATGTTCGCCTTAGCGGTGATCTTCCTGCGCGACAGCCCCGAATACATGACCGGGCTGATCCTGATCGGCCTGGCGCGCTGCATCGCCATGGTGCTGGTCTGGAACCAGCTGGCGCGGGGCGACGGGCAATATGTCGCCGGGCTGGTGGCCTTCAACGCGATCTTCCAGATCCTGTTCTTCTCGACCTACGCCTGGCTGTTCCTGACCGTGCTGCCACCCCTGTTCGGGTTGCAGGGCAGCGTGATCGAGGTGGGCTTCTGGACGGTGACGGAGGCGGTGCTGATCTATCTCGGCATTCCCTTCGCCGCCGGCTTCCTGACCCGGCGCCTGCTGATCCGGCGCCGGGGCGAGGAGTGGTATCAAAACGTCTTCCTGCCGAAGATCAGCCCGATCACGCTGGCCGCGCTGCTGTTCACCATCGTCGCGATGTTCAGCCTGAAAGGTGGCGATGTCGTGCGCCTGCCACTCGACACCGTCAGGATCGCCGTGCCGCTGGTGCTCTACTTCGCCATCCAGTTCGTCGTCAGCTTTGCCATGGGGCGGCTGATCGCGCGTGACTATCCCCGCACCACCGCCATCGCCTTCACCGCCGCCGGCAATAACTTCGAGCTGGCCATCGCCGTCGCCATCGCCGCCTACGGCCTCGCCTCGCCCGTGGCCTTCGCCACCGTGATCGGCCCGCTGGTCGAGGTGCCGGTGCTGATCCTTCTGGTCAACGCCGCCCTGTGGCTGGGCCGCCGTTGGTTTCCCGAAGCAACCCCGCAAGAGGCCCGCGCATGATCCCCGACCTGCCGAACCTGTCGCCCGACTGCCTGCGCGCGCCCGCGATCCCAGCCATCCCCCGCGCGACGCATCCGCCGCGCATCCTGCTGCTCTACGGCTCGCTGCGCGAACGCTCCTGCAGCCGCTTCGCCACGCTGGAGGCCGAGCGCCTGCTGCGGCATTTCGGCTGCGAGACGCAGGTGTTCCACGCCAACGGCCTGCCGCTGCCCGAGGATGCCGAACCGTCGCATCCCAAGGTGCAGGAACTGCGCGACCTGTGCCTGTGGTCCGAGGGCCAGGTCTGGACCAGCCCCGAACGCCACGGCGCCATGACCGGGGTGATGAAGGCGCAGATCGACTGGATTCCGCTGTCGATGGGAGCGATCCGGCCGACGCAGGGCCGCACGCTGGCGGTGATGCAGGTCTCGGGCGGCTCGCAAAGCTTCAACGCGGTGAACCAGATGCGGGTGCTGGGCCGCTGGATGCGGATGCTGACGATCCCGAACCAGTCCTCGGTCGCCAGGGCATGGCAGGAGTTCGACGAGGCCGGGCGCATGCACCCGTCGAGCTATTACGACCGCATCGTCGACGTGATGGAGGAACTGGTGAAGTTCACCCTGCTGACCCGCGACCTCTCGGCCTTCCTGACCGACCGCTACAGCGAGCGCAAGGAAGGCGCGGTGAAGCTGGAAGCACGGCTGAACCTCAAGGCCGCGACGTGAGGCTGAGGATGCGCGATATCGGCTGGGGGCTGATCGCGAGATGCAACCGGATCGTGCCGTGAAGAGCTGCTGATCAGGTCTGAACCGGGTATGGAAGGCTCAAGGCCCGACCTGCTGCATTAGCAGGCTGGTGAAAAAGTCCTTGCGACAGGACAGCGCGGGCGGGGAACCGGGAAATCCGCCTCAAATTTGCCGAGAACGCCCCATTTTCGGGCCGATATTAGCTGGATCCAGAACGATTTCCGCTGCGTCGCCCTCTCAAAATCCTTTTTCAGCAGCCTGTTAAATAATCAATCTTGCTGCCGAGCAGTTGATGGGTAAGGAGGCGGGCGCCAAGACCGCCGCCGACTACGATGAGAAGCCCACTGAGCGGCAACAACTCTCATGACTCGGACTGGCAGACTTGGGCCTGCAGCTAGGGTTGTACATCCCCCGCCTACATCCCGAATACTGTTTCCCTCGTCCCTCGAACCGCCGTCTCGTCCATCCGATATCGCGGATGTATCTTTTATCGTCCATGCGGTTCCGTGCAATAATTACCTACGACAGTTTGTCGGGTTTGGACAAATCAGCTGCTAATCGAGATCGACTCCACGCAGATCGTGCCAGCATTGGTTTATGGAAACCAATCCCTTCACCCGGGCCGAAAGCGCGACCATGCCCCGCCGCGTGTTCAGAAGCGGCAAAACCGGCAGTTCTTCCATAACCCGCCGACCGGCTTCCCGATAAAGCCGCAGGCGTTCGGCCCCCGCGAGCGTTCCTGCTGCGCGATCAAGCAATTCATCGAGAAGCGGATCGGATGCATAACCCGCATTGAATCCGACAGGCGAGGCGTTGCGGCTGTGCAATACCTGCCGCAGCCAAAGATCGCTGGACATCGCCCAGCTCATCTCGCTGAAAGAGATGCCGGATGCCGCGCCCTGCCGCCACTCGTTGCAATAGCCGACCCAGTCGGGACGAAGCGTAACCTTCAGCCGGATGCCGACCGCGGCGAGGTTCTGTTCCATCTGCCGGTAGATCGCGCCGGGATCGAGCTGGGCCGAGCCTGCGCGCGCGCCCAGGGCATGAAGCGTCAGCCCTTCTGCCGCGCCCGCCTCGGCAAGCAGAGCGCGGGCACGATCCGGATCGTAGGGATACAGATCCCCGGCCTGCGGATCATGGGACGGCGAGCCGGGAGGCAGCATGCCGAATGCCGGAACCGCGGCACCCGGAAACAGTTTTGCGCACAAGGCTTCACGGTCAATCGCATGGGCAATCGCGCGGCGGACCCTGATGTCGGCCATCTGCGGATCGCGCAGATTGAAGACCAGATACCAGATGTATGGCGGATGGTATTCCGGAATGGTGAAGCCCTGCGCAGCCAGTTCTTCGAGATCGGCGCCCTCGAGGCTATAGGCCATATCCACCCGCCCCTCGGCCAGAGCCCGCAGTCGGTCGCCCAGATCGGGAAAGGGCAGAAAACGTATCCCCGAGAGCCGTGGCCGACCGCCCCAGTAATCGTCGTTCCGCACCAGTTCCACCCCCGAACCATGGGGCGTGTCAAAGCGCCGATGAAAGCGGAACGCGCCGGTTCCGGGCGCGCGGTCGGCGCATCCGTCGGGACCGAAACGCTTCAGCGCCAGCGGGCTGACCAGCGACTGCGCGCCAGGCGCATCCTCTTGCGTCATGTAGCGCAGGAATTCCGGCGACGGCTCTCTGAGCGTGATTTCGACCGTCAGGGAATCGACTGCCCGGACCTTCGCGATCAGCTCTGCCGCCGCGCGGTTCAGATCGGCCGCTTCATGCGAAAACATGGGCGATTCCGGATCGCAGAACCGGGCGTAGTTCAGAACCACGGCTTCGGCATCGAGCAGCGCGCCATCGTGAAAGCGGATGCCGGGGCGCAGACGGAACAGGAACCGGCGGGCGTCGTCCGAGACGTCGCAGCTTTGGGCCAGGCGCGGGACGATTGCGGTCGGCTGGCCCGGACTTGCCGGAGCAGCGTCGAAATCGTCCTCCATCAGGCTTTCATGGGTCTGCTGGACCACGCGACCGGTATTCCAGCCGCCAAAGGACCGGGGCGGGTCGATCCCGTCCACCTCCCAGTCCAGCGCCACGCGCAGAACATCTCTCTCATCCATTCCCATCACTCCGTGCCGGCCCCTGCTTCGTTGCGGTACTCATGTGGCGAACAAGCGACCGTGGTCCCGCGCATGGCGCATGGCGGCCGTCTCGATCACGGCAGCCGCGCTGCATTCCATCTCGTCCAGCGCGGTCGCCAGGGCGATCCGGCTGGCCGCCAGGATCTCGGGCGCGAAACCGGCGAGCACCGCCTGCGACGCCGCCGCAGGCACGATGTCCAGGCGCACCGCCGCCGACAGGATCATCGTGGCGATGCCACGCAGTTCCATCAGAACCGCAGCCGGGCGGGAAACGCCGCAGGCCGCCGAGGTTGCCGCCGAGATCACCGCCAGATGGCCGGGACTGCGGCCCGTGGCGATGGCACCCGCATAATCCGCCAGCACCGCGTCGCGCGACAACGAGGGTGCGAGCACCGCCAGCCTGCGACCGCATCGGCGAGAGGCCGCCTGTGCTGCATCGGTCAGCTTCAGGCAATCGAGCCGGGCGTCGATGGCCAACAACCGGGCCTCGTCCCCGGATGTCAGGGCCTGATGCGCAAGGGATGCCGCCGCCCCGTCGCAGCGGGCGCCCCCCTGCATCAGTGCCGAGACAACGATCTGCCGGAGGCGTCTTTCGTCGGGCACCCGGCCGTCGCGCAGCAGGCGCTCCAGTCCCAGGGCATGGGCGTGCCGCCCGATGGGCAGGGCGGTGTCCGACAGCTGCATCAGGGCCAGCAACGCCGGGCCATCCGCCAGCGCGCCAGACGTCGTGTCATGGGTCATTCTGCGTGATGGTGGTGGTGATGATGACGCGGACGGTCCGCCGGATGATCGTGCCCGGCCCCCGCGCAGACAGGCGGGGCATCCGCCGCAAAGGGTATGCGCGCGAAACGGATATGCGCGGGGTCGATATTGTGCGCCAGCAGCGGGCGTGCGGTCAGTTCGGGGGTCTCGGTCACGGGAACGATGACTTCGCGGCCCCGCAACTCACAGGGGGCGTGGCGATTTCCAAGGGCATGCCCGACCCGGAACGCCGCCAGAATATCGGTTTCGGACAGGGTGACGATCATCACCTCTTCCGGCAGGCGGGCCACGGTCAGGATACGGGTTCCGTCATCGTCCAGAACCGCGCCATCCGACAGCCAGCCTGGCTTTTGCAGGTCGATGCCGACATCGGCGCCCGCTTCGCTGGTCCTGCGAAGCCGGCGCCGGCCCGCATCGGCGGCGGCGATCCATATCCTGTCCCGCCGCCGGTGGCGAAAACGCGTTTCATCGGCATGACCCAGGATTTCACCAACGATCAGCATGATCTTTCCTTCATTTTCTAAGGACAGGCGCCGGACGGTTCCTCATCCGGCGCCTTGCCGCGTCCCAGGCCCGGTGGCTGGCCGCGCGCAATGCTGGAGCATCCGCGGCAAGAAAGCGCGCGACGACGCCGTAACCCGATGCCAGCGGGGCCGCGCCGCCGAAGGCCCCCTGCGTGCCGTCAAGCGAAGCAGCGATGTCGGCGGCCAGAGCCACGGAATCCACCTGCGCGCTCAGGGCAAAAAGCGTTCCGACATAGCCCTCTTCGCCCAAGGCGCCTGCCAGGGCGGGATCGGCCTCTGCGGGGCAGAAGCGCGCGCCGTCGATCAGGATGTCGCGGCCCTCGCACGTCACGACCAGCCGCAGCAGGACAAGGGCATAGTCGTGCCGCTCGCCCCGCGCCACACGGCCCGGCGCCATGCTGTCCAGAAGGATCGCACTCGCATCCCTTTCCATCGCCAACCGGGTAATCTGGTGATGGCAGGCCCCTGCATGGGGGATGACCATGTCCGGCACGGATTCCAGAAAACCGTTCCGCGCCACGGAAATACGGGTCGTCTGCACCGAGAGGACGTCCCCCTGCAACCGCGTCGCGGCGGGTGTCGAGAGGCAGAGTTCCGCCCCCTCATCCAGCCGGATATCGACCGACAGCCTGTCGCCGCCGAAGACCGATCCCGCGGCATTCTGGACATAGATCAGCGCCGTGTCCTCTTCAGCAAGGGGCAGGACCGCCGTCGTCGTCAGGGGATAGCATTGCCGCCGGCGGGCAAGCCGGGTCCGGCCCCCGCCATCCCGGACCAGATGCAGCGACAGATGCCCCTCGTTCATTCGGCGATCCTGTGGAACAGCGCGGATCGGGCGATCTCGTCGAAAACCGGGCGCACGCCCCGATCCCGGCGCAGATCGGTGAAGAGCGAGGGGCGACCCGGCCGCGCGGCGGCGACGTCCTGCCGGATCCGGTCCAGATCGGCATCGACATGCGGGGCCAGGTCGATCTTGTTCACGATCAGCAGGTCGGCACGCAGGACACCCAGGCCCCGCTTGCGCGGAATGTCGTCGCCAGCCGAGACGTCGATGACGAACGCCCACCAATCCACCAACTCGCTGGAAAAGGTCGCGGCCAGGTTGTCTCCACCGCTTTCGATCAGGATCAGGTCGGGGGAAAAGCGGCTTTCCAGATATTCCGCCGCCTCGATGTTCACCGAAGGATCCTCGCGGATCGCCGTGTGCGGGCAGGCCCCGCTTTCGACGCCCAGCACCCGGTCGGGGTCGATCAGGCCGGAACGGCGGACCCGTTCGGCATCCTCGGCAGTCACCAGATCGTTCGTGATCACGGCGACCGATACGCCCTCGTCCTGGCAGATCGGCAGCAAGCGTTCGACCAACCGGGTCTTGCCGCATCCGACCGGGCCGCCGATTCCGATCCTCACCGCCGCCATGTCATCCTCCGTCTCATTTCAGCATGTATCCTTGGCCCAGCGAAACACGTTCTGCCGGGGGGCTGTCCGCCACCTCGCCGTTGATGCGGACCTGGAAGCTTTCGGGATCGACGGCGATGTCGGGCAGCGCGTCGTTCAGCACCATGTCGCGCTTGCGCAGCGCCCGCGTGTCCGAGACGGCTGAAAGCCTTGCGCGCAGGTCCAGCCGCTCGGCAAGGCCGTTCCCGACCGCCGCCGGCGCAACGAAACGCAGGCCAAGGCTTTGCGGAGCGCGCCCGAAACAGCCCCACATCGGGCGATAGCGGACCGGCTCGCATGCCATCAACGAGGCGTTGGCCTCGCCCAGCGGCGCCCAAACCGGGAAGCCCGCCTTCAAGACCAGCTCCGGCTTGACCCCGAAGCTGTCCGGGCGCCAGAAAACCAGGTCGGCCAGCATGCCGACCGCGATCGAGCCGACCTCGTGGCCGATGCCGAACATCAGCGCCGGATTGACCGTGTATTTCGCCACATAGCGGCGGATACGGAAGTTGTCGGCGCCGGTGCCGCGATCCTCGTCCAGGCTGCCGCGCAGGTCGCGCATATGTTCCGCCAGTTGCCAGGTGCGCGCGATGGTCTCGCCGATCCGGCCCATGCCCTGGCTGTCCGAGCCGATGGCGCTGATCGCGCCCAGATCGTGCAGGACGTCCTCGGCCCCTATCGTCTCGCGCCGGATGCGGCTTTCGGCGAAGGCCACATCCTCGGGCAGGCGGGGATTGAGGTGATGGCTGGTCATTGCCATGTCGAAGTGTTCGTCGAACGTATTGATCGTGAACGGGTTCGTCGGGTTGGTCGAGGAAGGCAGGACATTGTCGCGCCCGCAGATGCGGATGATGTCGGGCGCATGACCGCCGCCCGCACCCTCGACATGATAGGCGTGGATGCCGCGGTCGCCGATGGCGCGGATCGTGTGTTCCACGAAACCCGATTCGTTCAACGTGTCGCTGTGCAGCTGGATCTGGCCGCCCCCGATCCCGGCCGCCTTCAGCGCCGCGTCGATCACCGCCGGACTTGCACCCCAGTCCTCATGGATCTTCAGCCCCGCCGCCCCGGCGGCAAGCTGTTCCAGCAGCGGCTCGACCCGATGCGAGGCGGCCTTGGCGATGAAGCCGAAATTCATCGGGAACGCCTCGGCCGCCTGCAGCATCAGCCCAAGGTTGGTGGTCCCGGTCGAGGCGATGGGCACCGTCGTCGGGCCCAACCCACCGCCCATCATTGTGGTGACGCCCGCGCAAAGCGCCTCGTCCACCTGGCCGGGGTCGATGAAATGCACATGGCAGTCGATGCCGCCCGCGGTGACGATCAACCCCTCGGCCGCGCGAACGTCCGTGTTCACGCCCACGGTCAGGCCCGGCGTCACGCCGTCCATGATGTTGGGATCGCCGGCCTTGCCGATCCCGATGATGCGACCCTTGCGGATGCCGATATCCGCCTTGAAGATCCCGGTCACGGCGTCGATGACCAGGGCATTCGTCACGATCAGGTCGGGCATGCCCTCGGCAGCGGTCAGCGCCCCGTCGCAGCCGGTTCCGGCGCGCAGGGTCTTGCCGGCACCGAACACCAGCTCATCGCCACCCACGCACAGATCCCGTTCGACCTTCGCCCACAGGCCCGTGTCGCCCAGCCGCACGCAATCGCCGGTCGTCGGTCCGTAGAGTTGCAGGTAGCGGCTTCTTTCGATGCTGCAAGCCACGCTCAGCCCTCCAGAAACGCGGCGAGACGCGCCATGGCGGCGCTGCGGATGCCGGGATCGTCCAGCGGACCATCGACCAACCCCGCAAGCCCATGCACGATGCGCGCGCCGCCGATGGCCACCAGATCCACGTCGCGGCTGTCGCCGGGCTCGAAGCGCAGCGTCGTCGCCGAGGGGATGTCCAGCCGAAAGCCATAGGCCGCCTGCCGGTCGAAATGCAGCGCGGGATTGACTTCGAAAAAGTGATAATGCGACCCGATCTGGATCGGCCGGTCGGCGGTGCTGACCACGCGCAGCCGCAGGGTGGCGCGGCCGCTATTGACCTCTACCGGCTCGGTCCCCGTTCGCCAGCGCGGCGGCAGGGCATCCGAGGACCGCTTGCCCGGCGCGATGGGGTCATGCACGCAGACAAGCTTCTGGCCGTCGGGAAACAGGGCCTCGACCATGACGACCGGGACCATCTCGGCCACGCCGGGCATCACGTCGTCCTCGGTCAGGGCCGAGGAGCCGAGCGCAACCATATCCGCGACCGTGCCCCCCGCACGCGCGCCTTCGCAGATCGTATCCGCGATCAGGGCGCGCGCCTCGGGTTCGGTCAGGGACAGGCCGTTCGCTCGGCGCAGGCGGGCAAGCTGGGCCGCCTGGAACAAAAGCAGCCGGTCGGTCTCACGCGGGGTCAGGCGCATGGCGTCACACCGCAAGATGGGCGGCAAGCCCGTCACTGGCGGCAAGTTCCTGCCGCGTGCCCTCCTCGACGATCTCGCCCAGCTTCATCATCGCCACCCGATCGGCAACCGACAGCGCGAAATCCAGATGCTGCTCGACCAGCAGGACGGCGATGCCCAGCTCGTCGCGGGCGCGAAGCAGCGCCTGGGCGATGCGGTCGACCATCGTGGGCTGCAAACCCTCGCTGATCTCATCGACCAGCATGATTTTCGGCCGGGCAATCAGCGCCCGCGACATCAGCAGCATCTTCTGTTCGCCGCCCGACAGGGTGCCCGCACGCTGGCCCAGCCGTTCGATCATCCGCGGAAAGACCGCCTCGACCTCGGGCAGGCATTGCCGGAACAGCCGATCCGTCGCCACCCCTAGGCGCAGGTTGTCCCCGACCGTCAGATCCTGGAACAGCGTATGTTCCTGCGGTGCGTGCGCCATCCCGGCACGAGCCATGAAGTTCGGTGCGGCACCGGTCACGTCCCTGCCGTCAAGGGTGATGCGGCCGCTGATGGGACGCACGAAACCCATGATGGTTTTCAGCAGCGTCGATTTGCCCATGCCGTTCTTGCCGAGGATCGCCACGATCCGGGCCCTGTCCACCTGCAAGGAAACATCGTGCAACACCGCTGCGGAACCGTAGCCGCTGGTCAGCGCATCGACAGTCAGAAGGGGCGTGCTCATTGCGCGGCCTCCACATGATGCCCGGCATAGACGGACCTGACCAGCTCCGAGGAAACGACCTCGTCCACGGTGCCCTCCATCAGGATCGAGCCCTGATGCAGCACGACCACGCGGTCGCTGATCTCGCGCACGAAATCCAGGTCATGTTCGATCAGGACGATGCACAGGCCGTAGTCGCGCGTCAGGCGGCCCAGCACCTTGCCGATCACCATGCGCTCGGGCCTGGTCAGCCCGGCGGTCGGCTCGTCCAGCAAAAGCACCGACGGCTCGGTCGCCAGCACCATCGCAAGCTCCAGCCCGCGCTTCATGCCGTGGGACAGGTTGCCCGTCTCATCCGCCAGCCGCTGATCCAGCCCGGTGGCGCGCAGGATGTCCAGCGCGGGTTCCGGCAGGGCGATGCCGACGCCGCTGCGAAACAGCCGGGCGCCGTCGATCCGGTAGCGGGCAAGCAGCAGGCAATCGGCGACGGTCAGCGTGTCGAAAAGATTGGTGTTCTGAAAGCTGCGGCCGACGCCCAACGCCACGATGTCTTGCGGCGCGCCGCGTCCGATCTCGGCACCGTTGATCTCGACCTTTCCGCCGCTACGTTCGCTGCCGTCGCTGATGCAGCGCATCAGCGTCGTCTTGCCCGCCCCGTTCGGCCCGATGATGCCCAGCAGGTGACTGGCCCGTCCGGTCATGGTCACGTCAGTCAGCACGCTGAGGCTGCCGTAGCGGCGCGACAGATGCTCGATCCTCAGCGGAGGTTTCTGGTCGTCCGCCCCCTGCCCCAGGCGGCTGCGCGTGTCGGGGACAAGGACACGGGCCGGCACGCCGGCCGTGCGGACCGGCAGGATCCGGCGAAACAGGCCGCCGACAAGAGGCGCGAAGCCACGCGGCAGAAGGACGATGACCGCCACGAAGACGACGCCGATCAGCAGCTTCCACAGAAAGGGCATCGTTCCCGACAGCCACGAAGACATGGTGTCGATGCCAAGCGCCGCGAATATCGGACCCAGCAGCGTTCCGCGCCCGCCCAGTGCCGTCCAGATCAGGAATTCGGTACCAAGCTGGAAGCTTGCCAGTTCGGGCGCAACGACGTTCGAGAACGCGGCATAGCCGAAGCCCGCAGCCGAGGCGATCACCGCCGAAGCGATCATCAGCATGATCTTTATGCGCGACACCGGGATACCAAGATAGGCACAGCGTTCCTCGTTCTCGCGGATGGCGACCATCACGCGTCCAAAGTCGCTGCGGACCAGCAGCCAGGCGGCGGTGGTCGTCAGCACAAGGAATGTCCCCGCGGTCCAGAACCAGATCCTCAGATCCCAATAATAGGTGGGAAAGCCCGACAATCCGCTGGAAGAGCCGGTAAAGTTGCCGCCAGAAAAGATCACCTGCGTCAGGACGATCGGCAAGGCCAGCGTGATGATCGAGGCGTAAAGCGGCGACGAACCGTGAAAGAAGGCCAGCCAGCCGGTCGCGGTGGCGACGACCGCCGCAACGCCGATCCCCAGGGCAAGTCCGGCCAGCGCCCAGCCTGGACCGAAGCCGTAATGGGTAAAGATCAATCCGCAGGCATAGGCCCCGATGCCGAAGAAGGCGGACTGGCCGAAGGTCAGGATTCCGACCGAACCCCAGAGGATGTCCACAGTCATGACGACCGTGGCCAGAAACAGCGTTCGGATGAGGATATTGGTCAGGTAGGTGTCCAGCAGCCAGGGCGCGACGGCCACGACCAGCAGGCCGATGATGCAGCCGGTCGCCGCCACGCGGAACCGGGTTGTGATGGCGGCGGAAATGTCACGCACGACTGAATCCTTTGGGACTGATGCGCAGAACCAGCGCGGCTGCGACCACGATGGTCATGCCGCCCAGAATCGGGTTCGCATAAGTGCTGACGACGACCTGCGCCCCGCCCAGGATCAGCGAGGCGACGAGGAGACTGGGAAAGGATACGCCCGCGACCATCACCAGCATGAAGCTGTTGACCAGCCAGGGCAGCCCCATGTTCGGATCGACCGATATCAGCGGCGTGATCAGCGCGCCGGCGGCGCAGGCAAGGGCTGCGCCCAGCCCAAAGGTCAGCGCACGCACGCGGGTGCTGTCGATGCCAAGCCCGCGCGCCAGTCTTTCGTTCATGATGACCGCGCGGGCGTTCAGGCCGAAGCGGGTCAACTTCAGCAGCGCGCTCAATGCCACGACCAGAAGCACGGCGATGACCGCGACCGCAAGGCGATAAGCCGAATAGTCCACGCCGAACAGTTCCGTCGTGCCGCTGATCGGGTTCGGTGCAAACTGCACGCCACGGCCGAAGCCCAGCGTGATCAGTTGCCCAATCACGATGCCAAGTCCCCAGGTGGCAAGGATCGCGTCCAGAGGACGATCATAGAGCGGGCGCACGATCACGCGCTCGATCACCAGCCCGCCTGAGAATGGCGGTGCGAAATTAGTCCACGTTAGCGGCGGCATGGTGCTGCTGCGGGCGGCGTAAAAGTCGTCCACCTTTTCCCTTTCTGCGGCTGCAGGGAGGATGGGAGGATCTACAGCGTGGAACTCTATCTCAAGGTTCGTCAGGCCTGTGCTGCTGGTATGAGCCAGCGTCAGGCGGCGACGACATTCAACATATCGCGCGACACGGTCGCAAAGATGATGACGTTCTCGGTTCCTCCGGGCTACCGGCGGACGGCCGAGGTCAGGCGCCCGAAGCTCGATCCGTTCATCCCGATCATCGAGGGTTGGCTGGAGGCGGACCGGACCATGCCGCGCAAGCAGCGGCATACGGCGAAGCGTGTGTTTGACCGTCTGCGCGAAGAATGCGGTTTCACCGGCGGCTACACGATCATCAAGGATTATATCCGGGAACGTGAGCGGCGGGGCCAGGAGGTGTTCGTGCCGCTGGCGCATCCCCCAGGACACGCGCAGGCCGACTTCGGCGAGGCAATGGTTCGGATCGGAGGTGTCGAACAGAAGGCGCATTTCTTCGTGCTGGACTTGCCGCATAGCGACGCCTGCTACGTCCGTGCCTATCCGGCGGCGGTTGCCGAGGCCTGGGTGGACGGTCATGTCCATGCCTTTGCCTTTTTTGGGGCGGTTCCGCAGTCGATCGTCTACGACAATGACCGCTGCCTGGTGGCGAAGATCCTGCCGGATGGCACCCGCAAGCGGGCGGCGCTGTTCAGCGGGTTTCTGTCGCATTACCTGATCCGGGATCGCTATGGCCGCCCTGGCAAGGGGAACGACAAAGGCAATGTCGAAGGCCTGGTGGGCTATTGCCGCCGCAACTTCATGGTGCCGATGCCTGAGTTCGCCAGTTGGGAAGAATTCAACCTCTGGCTGGAGGAGCGCTGCAAGCGGCGTCAGCACGATGTCCTTCGCGGCGAGAGCGAAACGATCGGCGAGCGACTGCAGCGCGATCTCGCCGCGATGCGCCCGCTCCCGGCGGCGCCCTTTGATGCCTGCGATCAGGCGACCGGCCGCGTGTCGTCGCAATCGCTGGTGCGCTACAAGACCAACGATTACTCGGTGCCCGTCGCCTACGGCCATCAGGATGTCTGGATCCGGGGCTATATCCATGAGGTGGTGATCGGCTGCCGGGGCGAAGTGATCGCCCGCCATCCCCGGTGCTGGGATCGCGACGAGATCGTCTTCGACCCGCTCCATTACCTTCCGCTGATCGAGCAGAAGATCAATGCGTTGGATCAGGCGGCACCATTGCAGGACTGGGACCTGCCAGAGGAGTTCGCCACCCTGCGCCGGCTGATGGAGGCACGGATGAACCGGCACGGCCGACGCGAATATGTCCAGGTCCTGCGGCTTCTGGAAACCTTCGATCTGGCCGATCTGCATGCGGCCGTGAGGCAGGCGCTGCAGATGGGGGCGATCGGCTTCGATGCGGTGAAGCATCTCTTGTTGTGCCGGGTGGAGCGCCGGCCACCCCGGCTGGATCTGGACTGCTATCCCTACCTGCCCAGGGCAACGGTCGAGAAGACCGAGGCCCGCTCCTACATGCGGCTGCTGTCTGTCAATGCGGAGGGCGTGGCATGAGCGACGCCCCGGAAATCCTGCTTGCCCATCACCTCAAGGCGCTGAAACTGCCGACCTTCCTGCGAGAACACCAGAAACTGGCCCGGCAATGTGCGGCGGAAGGCGTGGACCATGTCCGATATCTCGCCCGGCTCGTCGAACTGGAACTGATCGACCGGGAACGGCGGATGGTCGAGCGGCGCATCAAGGCCGCCAGGTTCCCGGCCGTCAAAAGCCTGGACAGCTTCGACTTCACGGCCATCCCGAAGCTCAACAAGATGCAGGTGCTGGAACTGGCCCGGTGCGAATGGATCGAGCGGCGCGAGAACATTATTGCTCTCGGCCCCAGTGGCACGGGCAAGACGCACATCTCGCTCGGCCTTGGTCTGGCCGCCTGCCAGAAGGGCCTGTCCGTCGGCTTCACCACCGCCGCGGCCCTGGTCAGCGAGATGATGGAGGCCCGCGACGAGCGCCGCCTGCTGCGCTTCCAGAAGCAGATGGCAGGATACAAGCTGCTCATCATCGATGAACTCGGCTTCGTGCCGCTGTCGAAGACCGGCGCCGAGCTGCTGTTCGAACTGATCTCGCAACGCTACGAGCGCGGATCGACCCTGATCACCAGCAATCTGCCTTTTGACGAATGGACCGAGACATTCGGCTCCGAACGCCTCACCGGCGCGCTTCTCGACAGGCTGACCCACCACGTCAGCATTCTCGAAATGAATGGCCAGAGCTATCGTCTCGCCCAAAGCCGCGCCCGAAAGGCCGGCTGACCCCTTTCAAAAAATACCAACGGCACAAGCACGGAACTCTGGTCGGGCTACGCCCTCCCGACGTTCCGTGCTTGTGCCGCTAACTGGCAGACTTTTGCGCCGCCGCGTGGCCGGGTTTTACTCCGCCGTTGACACCATGGGCGAAGTTGATCAGCTTCATCACCCCGAGGATGATCAGCAGGCCAGCCGATACCGCAAACAGGATCGCGGCGGTCGTCAGTATGTCGAGGACGAGAATAGCCATCTTGCGCTCTTGTCGGAAAGGGATGCGGGGCACGCCCCGCATCATTCAGGGGTCAACCGGCGAGCTGCGGGCACTGCTCGCCCGGATCCACGTCGGGGAAGGACTTGATCACCTCGACCGATCCGTCGGCCGCGACACGACCCAGATACATGGTCAGCGGCGAGTGGCGCTGCTTGTTCATGGTGATCGAGCCGCGCGGGCCGTCCACGGTCACCTCGCCCAACGCTTCGACCACCTTTTCGGCATCGGTCGAGCCGGCTTTCTCGACCGCGGCGGCATAGGCGAGGATGCCTTCGTATTGCGGGACGGACAATTCGCTCGGGGTTTCGGCCTTGGCTCCGAACTTGGCGTTCAGTGCCTCCAGGAACGCCTTGTTCGCGGCGGAATCGATGCCGGTGATGTAGGAGGCAGCGATATAGATGCCCTCGGCATCCGTCCCCATCGTGGCGGCGGTCCCTTCGTCGATGGCGTAGTTGCCATAGGGAATGTCCACGCCGGTGGCGCGAAGCTGCTTGGTCAGGGTGACATTGGGCGCACCGCCCGCGGTCGAGGTGATCAGCGCATCGGGACTGGCGGACCGCATCTGCGAGATGATGGCCGTCCAGTCCGAGCCGTCCATCGGCAGATATTCCTCTCCGACGACCGTGCCGCCCTTGGATTCGACATATTCGCGGGTGAATTCCAGCATCCCCCGGCCAAAGGCGTAGTCGCTGCCGATCAGGAAGAACTTTTTGGCGCCCATCTCGTCCATGAACTGATCGACGATGGGGGCGACCTGCTGTTCGGGAACCCACGCGTTGATATGCATCCAGGGCGAGCAGGACCGGCCCTCGTAGAACGAGGTATAGATGAGAGGGACCTTGCCGCGGTTCACGATGGGCAGGCCGGCATTGCGCGCGGCGCTGGTCTCCATTGCGACGATGGCATCGACCTTCTGCTGGAAGACCAGGCTGTCATAGGCGCGTTGCGCGCCCTGCGCACCCGAGCCGTCATCCGCGATCACCAGTTCCAGCCGACGTCCAAGCACGCCGCCCTTCGCGTTGATCTGGTCCACGGCCAGTTCCGACGCCTGCACCACCGATGGCGCGACAACGCTGTTCGCGCCGCTGAGCCCGACCGGAATACCGATCCTGATGGTTTCCTCGGCCTGTGCGGAAACGGCACAGGCAAGGCCCATCCCGAGTCCAAGAAGAAGTTC
This sequence comes from Paracoccus versutus, assembly GCF_029909795.1. Lineage (NCBI taxonomy): Bacteria > Pseudomonadati > Pseudomonadota > Alphaproteobacteria > Rhodobacterales > Paracoccaceae > Paracoccus > Paracoccus versutus. The sequence continues at coordinate 530,989 of NZ_CP038196.1, read as the reverse complement.
ACGGATTTTCATGTCGTTTTCCCCTGTTGCAGCGCATTATGGGCGCCGGTCCGATGGCTTTGCTCCCAGTCGTTCGGCATAGATGTCCGTTCGCCTGTCGCGGAGCGGGTGGTTGAAGCTGTTCCAGTTGCGCGCGCGCCGCGCGGCCGAAAGGTCGACCTCGGCCAGAACGATTTCCTCGCTGTCACCGCTGGCCGGACCCGCGACGGGCCAGCCGGTATGGCCGACGATCAGGCTGTGGCCGACAAAGGGCTGACCACGTTCGGTCCCGACCCGGTCGGCACAGGCGATCACCATGGAGTTGCTGTGCGCGGCGGCCATGTGAAGGATGTTCGCCATGGGCCCCCGGCCCTCGGCCTGCCCCGGAATCGGCACCCAGTTGGTCGGCACGCAGACCAGATCCGCTCCTTCGACGGCGGCCAGCCGGAACACCTCGGGGAACCATCCGTCATAGCAGATCGCCACGCCGATGCGGCCATGGGGAGTAGAGAAAACCGGCAGGCCCAGATTGCCCGCCTCGAACCAGAGGTTCTCGTCCGCCCAGAGATGCAGCTTGCGATAGACCCCCAGCACCCCGTCCGGCCCAATGACGACCGCGCTGTTATAGAGCCGATCCCCCTCGCGCTCGGCAATTCCTGCCACCAGGAACAGCTTTCTGCGGGCGGCGACCTCGGCCCAGGCGATCGTGCTGGGACCGTCGGGGATCGGTTCCGCAAGGGCAAAGGCCTCGGCCCTGCTTTGAAACATATAGCCCGAGATCACCAGCTCGGGCAGGATCACGATCCTTGCCCCCGCATCCGCGGCCTGCTCGATCATCGCGATGCTGCGCGCCCGGTTGTCCGCGACCTCGCCAAAGCGCGGCTCGAATTGCAGGCAGGCGATCATGAGCTTTTCTTCGTGTTTTTCAGCCATTCTTCCACTGCCGCCCAGCGGCATCCAATACGCAAAAAGCCTCTGCCATCGCCCCCGGTGGGGTGCGCAATGGAACAGAGGCTTGCCAGCCAGATATGTCGAGAAGGCGGCCTGCCGGGCGCCGTGATCCAAATCACGCCCCCATGCGGCTCAAAGTCAATTTGGTGCTTCGGATAATCCTGCCCGAGACGGAAACTGCCGCGAATGCGAGCAGGCTAGATATCCTTTGACATGTCTTTCAGCACATCCTGCGCATTGATGATGCTTGCAGCGACATCGGCCATCGAGATACGCCGCCGCGTCGCTTGCGCGCGAATGGTTTCGAATGCATCCGATTCCGGCACGCCTTTCACCTCCGCAAGAATACGGGCGGCCTTCGATATGTCGCGTTGCGCCTTTATGGTCTCTTCCAGCTTGCGGACCTTTGCCTCCAGCCGCCGATGGTATCCATGAAGCCAGCGCCCCAGCGTCAGCGTGGACAGGACGCCCGCGGGCCGCAGGGGCTTGACCAGCACGCCATGGACGCCGGTGTCCACAAGGGCTTTCAGGATCACCGGGTTCTCGTATTCCAGGATCGCGATGACAGCGGGGGCATCTTCATCCACGGCCCAGCTTTTCGTGGGCTGAAAGCGATGATCCAGGCTGAGAAAGATCAGGTCCACCCCCCGCGGCGGCATGTCGGGCAGGGGCCAGACCGGCAGAACCTGACAGCCGATGCGGCGCAACTGGCCGACCAGGGCATCGCGATCCTGATCGGGTGCGTGAATGACAGCCACCCGCAGGTCGCGCAGCATCTCGACCACATGGTTTCCGCCCCGGCTCACGCAACACCTTCATCGGTCCGAACCGGGGCAACCGGAGAATTGGCAAGATAGGGATCCGGCCGGACAAGCTCACTTGCCGACCAGACGATATCGAACGCGCCATTTGCATTGGCCCGCCCGATCCTCGGCGTCATCCAGGCATGGTTGTTGTCCGGGTCGATCAATACGGGCCCATCCGGTGCGTCAAACGCCATCCCGTGCAGTACCTGAAGCAAGTGATCCGTGTCGATCGATTGGGTCAGTTCCAGCGCATGACCAAACATCCGCGCCTGGCTGTATGAGGCAGCCGCCCAGCCGCTGACAGGACGATCATCGCCAAAGCTCTTGCGCAGACTCGCCAGGAAACGGTCATTCTGATCGCTCTTCAGAGAAGAGAAATAGGACGAGGCCGTGACGATCCCCTCGGCTCGCTCGGCTCCGATGCGCGCAAGCTCGCACTCGGTCAGGGAAATACCGCCAATCGGGCGTGTTCCGCCAAGATCCAGCCCAGCATCCTGATACAGCCGCGCGAATTCCTGGCCGGTTTCGCCCACCAGGGTCGAAAAGACGAATTCCGGTTGAAGTCTGCGGATCTCGATCAGAACCTTCTGGATCTCATTGCGCGAGGCCATTATCGGCAGATAGCTTTCCCCGACGACCTGTCCCCGCCGCGCCTCGATCAGATCCCGCATGACGCGATTGGTTTCACGCGGGAAAATATAGTCGCATCCGACCAGGAAACCCTTTCCGCCATGCTCGGCGACCAGGTAGTCGGCCAGAGGAAAGATGCATTGATTGGCAACGGGGCCTGTATAGAGAATGTTCGGCGAATATTCGAAGCCCTCATAGCTTGCCGGATACCACAACAATCCGTTGCGGCGCTCGACCGAGCGCGAGACGATCTTGCGCGTATCCGAGGTGTGGCAGCCGAAGATGACCGAGATGCCCTCGGCTGTCATCATCCTTTCGGCATGCTGCCTGAAGGCATTGGGATCACCTGCGGGATCATGTTCCGCAATCTCGACCAAGCGGCCGAGGATCCCTCCATCGCGGTTGAGTTCGTTCACGGCCAGTCGAACGCCCAATGCATGTTCGCTTTCGGGCAGTCCGGTCGGGCCACTTCGAGAGAAGAGCAAACCGATCCGCCAAAAGTCGTTCATCGCATCATCCCTGCCTGATCGCCTCCGAACGAATTGGGTTCGATCCGGGCGAAGCCATCCGCAAGAAGTTCTTGCGACGTTGATACGGCAGCTGCGAAATGGTTAAAAGCCCTCGTCATCGTTGCCGTATAAACTCCGCCCGTAATCGGATCGAGCTCCCATCACACGCAATCTTGACGCATCAATGCCGATTGTGAACGGCCCTTCACCGCTTGCGACCTACCTGCAACCTCTTGGGCTTATAAGTCGACCATGGGCTTGGTCCGTCGGACCTGTTGACCATTGGACCGGCGGGTTGCTGCTGCAGCTCTCACCTGCGCGGCCCTGCGTTGCTCAGCCTGGCCCAACGGTCCAACGGCTTTCCAGGAGGGAGGTGTGCAGATTTTCTCCTTTTGTGAACCTTGCTCATCGCCTCAACCCGGAGCCCCTCCTTGTTTGGCCGTGCGGGTTATCCCCAAGATTCGCATGGGGCGCGCCTCTGTCCACAATATCCCGCCGCCCTGCCGCTGACGTGCACGCCGATCCGCCCCATCATGATGGGCATGGCGCATTCCCGCGCCCAGCCGGGAAAAACGATGCCGGACAACAGCCTTATCGACGCACAGGACCGCAAGCCGGTCGTTGAGAGGAAGGGTCATCGCAGTCTCCGTTCCGAGCCAGAATGTGGCCAATACCATGAAGGCTGAACAGGCATGGACGACAAGAAAACCAAGAAAACCGGAAGGCCGGACCTCTGGTCCTCCGCGCTGGCCTTCTACGCGCAGCCTGGCATCGCGCCGCTGTGTCTGCGCCGGCAGGCCGAGGGCGGGACGGATGTGATGCTACTGATCGCGCATTGCCATGCCCTTGCCCGGCAGGACGCGCCGCTGACCGCGACCGAACTGGACGCCCTGCGCGACCATATGGCCGAGTGGCGCGGCCGCACCGTCCTGCCGCTGCGGGCGCTGCGGGTCGATCTGCGCGAGCCCGTCGCCCATCTGCCGGAAGCCGAACGCGAAGCCCTCCGCGGCCGGCTGAAGCAGGTCGAACTGGCGGCGGAAAAAGTGCAAGCCGGGATGATCGCGGAATGGTTCGCCGCACGGATTCCGGCAGGGAACGGCGATTTCGCGCAGGGATTGCGCATCCTCGCCGGGACCGCCGCGCTACCGGACGCGGATATCGCCCTGCTGCATCGGGCCGCGACTGCCTGACTGGCTTTCCGGTGCGGGCCGGTTCGCTCAGTGGTGTGTCTCAGTGGCCTGCCATTGACAGGCTATGCGAAAAGCTATTCCTTCCAGCGCCTGACCAGGCCTTCGGTCTCGATATCGAACAGGTCCAGCACCCTGCCAAGCGTGTGGTCGATCATGCCCTCCAGCGTTCGGGGCCGGGCGTAGAAGGCCGGGACCGGCGGGACGATGATCGGCCCATCTCGGACAAGGCGGTCATGGTCCGCAGATGGCCGGTATGCAGCGGCGTCTCGCGGACCATCAGCACTAGGCGGCGGCGTTCCTTCAACATGACATCCGCCGCCCGGCTGAGCAGCCCCGAGGTCACGCCCCCTGCGATTTCCGCCATCGAGCGAATGGAACACGGCGCGACCACCATCCCCATGGTGCGAAACGACCCACTGGACACCGGGGCGGCAATGTCGGTCGCGGAATGGACGTGATCGGCCGACGCATGGACCTCGGCCAGCTTGCGCCGGGTCTCATGCGCCAGCGTGATCTCGGCGGCGCGGATCATGACCAGATGCGTCTCGATCCCGCTGCCTTGCAGGATCTCCAGCAGGCGAATACCGTAGATTACGCTGAGGCACCCGAAATGCCGACAACCAGACGCTTGGGGCGGCCACCGCCTCAGCCCGCGCGCGAGGCGGTGATCTCGATCTCAACCTTGGCGCCCTGGGTGGGGATCTGGCAGATCAGCATCGTGTTGGTGGGGCGTATGTCGCGGAACACCTCGCCCAGCCAGGGGGCATCGGTGATATAGACCCGGCAGGCCACGGCATCGGTTAGTCCCGATCCGGCCTGTTTCAGCGCCTTGTCGATGCTGGCCAGCGCGTTGCGGGCCTGCTGGCCTGCGTCATCGGGCGGTTGCCCGTCCTCACCCTGCCCCAGCGTCCCTGAGACATGGATCGTCATCCCGTCGATTACCGCCTTGGCATAGCCTGCGAAATCCTCGGAAGGGGCGCCGTTTCGGATGCCCGATCCGGGCATGATGACATATTCTGCCCGAAAGCTATCCACGGGCGCGGGGCACGCCACTGGGCAATCCTTGCGCGATCGGACGCAAGGGTTTCGACGATGGTCTATGCACCCTGCGCCACAAGCCGCCCGGCCGCTGCCTTGCCGCTGGCTGCCGCCCCGGTAACCAGCGCCTGCGCCAGATAGTCGCAGCAGAAATGCAGCCGCCCTCGGCTCGCTGCCTGACGATCCAGGAAGCGGCGGACCTCGGCCGCGCAGCCGGGATAGAACTCGGGCAGCATGCGGGCGACCCATTGGTTGTGATGGTCCACCCGGTCGGCATCCAGCGTCGGATAGAGCCTGCGAAGATCCTTCGCCACGATCTCGTGGATGCGGTCCGTCATGCCCTCGTCGCGGGCGCAGCGGTTGGCCTCGGGTATCAGCTGCGCGTAAAGCTGCGGATGGCTGCCCTGCGCCTCGTTGCCGGGGATTTTCTGGTAGGTGGCAATGGCGCCGCCTGCCCGATCCGTGAAGAAATTCATCCGGGCCGCTACCTGCCGGTTCAGACGGACATGCACCATCCCCGGCGGGTTGTCGCGCACCTTCGCCATGAAATCACGGTCCTCGGGGGCGAGATCGGGAACCAGCGCATTCGCATGCCCACCCTCGACCGCGCAGACGACCCGGTCGGCTTCCAGTGTCTCGCCCTGGCCGTCCCGCTCAACCTCCACCCGGCACGGGCCGCTGGCCGGGGCCTCGAACCGTAGGGCGCGGGTGTTCAGCATCAGCACCAGGTCGCGCGAAAGCGCCGCAGCCAGGCTGTTCATGCCGCCCTTCAGCACATGCACCGTGCTGCGCCCGATCATATGGGGCATGGTGGTGGCGAAGAAGGCGGCCGAAGTGGCGCCGGCATCCCAACTCCGCGTGCCGCGAAAGACTGGGTTCACCATCCCCTCCAGCACGCGGCGGCTGAGGTGGCGGGTGACATGGGCAGCCAGCGTCTCGCCATTCGCTGCGGGGGCCGAGGTCGCGTCGTCCGGATTGGTGGCGAAGCGCGCTGCCGGCATCCGGGTCCCGCAGCCAGGAAGCGTAGCCGGTCCCCCATCGTCAGCCCCGGCGTCCTCAGCGAGCGCGGGCCGGGCATCAACTCGACTGTCCATGCCTCGTCCGGCCCGTGGCATTCGGCGGCAAGGTGGCGGACCGGCACCAGATCCGGGGTCAGCCCGATATCCAGCAGGCGATTGAAATCCTTGCTGAAGACATAGAGAAGCCGCGCCCCGGTATTGTAGCGGATGCCCCGCGTCTCGCGCGCGCCGACGCGGCCGCCCGGCCGATCCGAGGCCTCGATCACCGTAGCTTCCCATCCCGCACGGCGCAGGTGCCAGGCGGCGATCAGTCCGGCAATCCCGGCGCCCACCACGATAACTGAAAGCTGCTGGGGCATCGATCGCCTCCTTTTCTGGGTTTCAGCCCTCCTGGGTCAACCAGTCGGCCAGGTTGATATCGTCCTGACCGGGGATAGATTTGCGGGCGAACTCCGCCTCGCGCCTCCAGGGCATCGTCGCGTCGATGCAGAGCCTGCCCCAATGGTCCTTCTTCGGATCGCGGTAGAAGCCCGGAATGTCGTTCAGGATCATCGCCCGCGTATCCGCCCGCCTGCGCGTCAGGTAAGCCCACATCACGTCGTCCAGATCGTAGCTGTCCACGTTCTCATCGACCACGATCACCACCTTGTTGTAGTCCAGATAGGATCCCAGCGCCGACAGGAACACATGCCGGACATGGCCCTCATAGGCCTTCCTGATCTTCACGATGGAAATCATCCTGTTCGGGCAGCAGCACACGTCGATGACGCCGGGCACCTGCGCCGCGACATGGCGATAGACGCGGGCGGCGGTCACGGCCTCCAGCGGGCGCAGGTCCTCGGGACTGCCGCAGACCAACCCATGCAGCACCGCATCGGGGCGATAGCTGACATGGGTGATCTCAAGGACGTGATTGTCACCGACCTCGACGTAATTGCCCATGAACTCGCCGAAGGGCCCCTCGGGGCGCTTGATATGGGGCAGGAAGCGGCCCTCGTCCACGATATCGGCGCTGGCGGGCACTTCGAGGTCGATGGTCTCGCAGCGCCGCATGGGGATCTTCTCGGCCTTGATCTGCGCCGCCATCACCAGTTCGGACGCCTCATAGGGCAAGGAGGCGCAGGCCGACAGGAAGATTTCCGGCGGGCAGGACAGCAGCAGCGCGGCCTCCAGCGCCTCGCCGCGTTCCTCGGCCTTCTTCTGATAGCGCGTCAGGTCGTGGGTGCCGCCAAGACGCACCCGCAACTCGGTATCGCTGACCTGCATCGAGCGGCGGAAGGACAGGTTCGGCACGCCGCTGTCGGGCTCCTTCGCCAGGCAGATCGCCGAGGTGAAGTAAGGCCCGGCATCGCGACCGTGATAGGTCACCGCCGGCAGGTCCGACAGCTGGCCGGAGACGAAGCCGCCGGCCTGTCCGGCCGTGGCCGGGACCATCACATCGGTGTCGCGCGCGGCAAGGCGGGCATCGGTCAGTTCGATCCAGCGCTTGCAGAAGGTGGCCGCCGGCGCCGATCATCCGGCATAGCCGGCCATGGTTGCCGTAGAGGTTCGAGACCACTGGCATCGCCAACCCCGCCACGTCCTGGAACAGCACCGCATGTTCGCCCGCGCGCTGCACGGCGGGGGTCACGGCGGCGAACTGGTGGCGCGGATCGACCTGCCGCGAGACGCGTGCCAACTCGCCACGGGATTCGAGATCACGAAGGAAATTCTGCATATGGGCCTCGCGGGTTACAGGGTTGCGGCCAGTAAACCCGGCCGCCGGGCCGGGATACAGCGCGGCGATTTTGCCCGCCCGGCCTTTTCCTTTGGATATCCGCCCCAAGCGCCGCCGGGCCATTCCCCGAAAGCTCCGCCCCGCGCATGTTCAGGCGAAACCAGCCTTTACGAGACCCCGGAGTTCCCATGACCCACAGCATCGACTCCGCAATCCCCGCAGCGGCAAGGTGGATTACCAGATCACGCCGCTGGACCCGCCCGCCCTGACCACCCACACCGAAGCCCTGCACGCCGGACAGGCCAAATGGCTGGAGATCGGCCTTGACGGCCGCATCCGCGCGATGGAGGCGCTGTGCGACGCGGTGGACCGCCATTACCAGCCGATCCTGGACCTGCTTTGCGCCGATACCGGGCGGCATGAATGGTCCGTGAACGAAATCGAGGGGCTGAAGGGCATCACCCGCATGCGTTGCGCCACCGCCGCCGAGGCAATGGCCGAGGCGACCGGCAACTCCTCGGACCCGGCCCTACGCTTCCAGCAGCAATATGTGCCCTATCAGCTGGTCGGCATCATCTCGCCCTGGAACTATCCGCTGATCCTGGCGATGATCGACGCGATCTGCGCGCTGCTGGCGGGCTCCGCCGTCGCGATCAAGCCCAGCGAGGGGACGCCGCGCTTCATCGCCCCCTTCCGCAAGGCCATCGCCGAGGTCGAACACCTGCGCGACGTGCTGGACGTGTTCGAGGGCGGGGCCGAGACCGGCGGCTGGCTCGTGGACCTGACCGACACGCTAGTCTTCACCGGCTCGGTCCCGACCGGGCGCAAGGTAAGGTGCAGGCACGCGCCGCCAGCCAGTTCAAGACCGCCTTCCTGGAACTGGGCGGCAGCGACCCGGTGGTTGTGCTGGACAGCGCCGATGCCGACATGGCGGCGGAAATCATCACCCGCGGCGCGACGGAAAACTCGGGCCGGCTTTGCTGCGCGATCGAGCGAGGCTACCACGGCATCCTCGACCAGGTGACCAAACGCACGGTCGCGCGGATGCAGGCGCTTGGCATGAGCATGCAGGACATCAAGCAGGGAGACTTGGCCCGGTGATCTTCGCCCGCCAGGCCGAGATCCCGCGCGCCCAGCTTGACAACGCCGTCGCCAAGGGCGCGCGCATCCCGACCGGGGGCCGCATCATCGACCACGAAAGCGGGCTGTGGTGCGAACCGACCGTGCTGGCCGACGTCACGCAGGACATGGCGGTGATGCGCGACGAGACCTTCGGCCCCATCGTGCCGATCATGAGCTTCGATACCGTGGACGAGGCCGTGCAACTGGCCAACGACACCGAATTCGGCCTGCCGGCGGCGATCATCGGCGACGAGGATGCCGCCATCGCGGTCGGCCAGCGCATCAATGCCGGCGGCATGTGGATCAACGATTTCGACACGATGAGGGGCGTCGGCGCGCGTGCCGAAAAGACCGCCTTCGGCTCGTCGGGCCTTGGCGGCAGCCGTTACGGCCATGGCGGCTTCCTGCGCTTCCTGTGCAAGAAGGCCATCGTGGTGCGCGGCGCGGCGGCGTGACGGAAAGGGGCGCTTCTGGCCGCACTCGCCAGCCATTGGCCCATCCCCTAGACTGGCGGCCTGGAATCACCGCCAGTCTAGAGACCCCCCGCCATGTCATCCCGCCCTCCGGGAATCAGCATCGTGATTCATCCCGATACCAAGGGGCTGTTCCGCGCCGCCCTTGTCGGGCCGGGCAGCGCGATACGCACGGCCCTCGAGATCATCGCCCAAAGCCCCGGCAACCATCTGCGCCGGATCGACAGTCGCTGGAACATCGCCTTCACCCGTGTCGATCTGCCCCCCGACGAGGGCACCGGCTGCTGGAAGCTGATCTCGATCGGCGACGAGATCTACATGATCGTCACCGATTGCGATTATGTCTCGACCCGCTTCGAGAAGGTCCCCTCGGAAGGGCTGGTCGAGTTCCATTTCCTGCTGGAAGGCTCGGTCGAACTGGCCATGCCCCGCCCCGAGGAACCCGGCCTGACCGCCTCGACCATCATGGCCTGCCACCAGGCGCCGGGGGTCAGCTACGACGTCTGCTGCCTGCCGGGGCGCTTCCGCATGATCAGCCTCTATGTCCGGCCCGAACTGTTGGCCGACAGCTTCGGCTTCGGCGCGCAGCCCGGCAGCCGGGCAGAGCGGCTGATGCGCCCGGCGGCGGGCGCGATGGCACTGGTCGAGGCCGCGACCACGGTCAAGATCGTCACCGCCCTGCGCGACGTCTTCGCGCTGGAATTCAACAGCCAGCGCGACCTGATGATGGTGGTGGCGCGCATCTTCGAACTGCTGTCGCTGACCACGGCGGCGCTGGAGGCCGATCCCGTGGACAGCAACAGCGGGATCGCCTTCACCGAGCGCAGACTGGCCATGTTCGCCCGCGCGCAAGAGATCCTGTCCGACGATGCCGGCGGGCGGCTAACCATCGCCGACCTGGCGCGCGAGCTTGGCACCAACTCGACCAAGATGCTGGCCGATCCCGACATCCCCATCGCCCCCATCGCGCATATGGTGGGCTACGACCACCAGGCCAGCCTCACCACCGCCTTCAAGACCCATTTCGGCCTGCCCCCAAAGAGGCGCGCAAGCTGGCCGCGCCTTCCGGCATCGGCGCCGATACGCAGGCTTGAGATAGGGGCTGGCCCCGGCGCGAAATCAGGCCGGGGGCCGGGTTCACAGCTCGGTGCGCACGCGCCACAGTTCGGGAAACAGTTCCACCTCCAGCATCCGCTTGAGATAAGAGATTCCCGCCGTGCCCCCGGTGCCGCGCTTGAAGCCGATCACGCGCTCGACCGTAGTGACGTGGTTGAAGCGCCAGCGGCGGAAGTAATCCTCGAAATCGACCAATTTTTCGGCGACTTCATAGGCTTCCCAGTATTTTGACGGATTGCGATAGATGGCGGCCCAGACCGCCATGACACCTTCGTTGAATGTCCATGCCTGCCACAGGTCCCGGTTTAGAACCTCTTCGGGGATTGGTAGCCCGGCACGCGCCAGACGCCGCAGCACCTCGTCATAAAGCGAGGGGCGGGCCAGTTCGGCCTTAAGCTTTTCCAGCAAGTCCGGTCGATGTTCATGCGGTTTCAGCATCGCGAGGTTGCGGTTGCCGACAGCATATTCGATCAGCCGGTATTGCCACGACTGGAAGCCCGAGGACTGCCCCAGATCGTCGCGGAACTCGGTATATTCCGAGGGGGTCATGGTGCGCAGTATGTCCCATGCGTTGTTCAACTGCTCGAAGATGCGCGAGACGCGCGACAGCATCTTCAGCGCCTCGGGCGCGCGGTCGGCGGCGATCATGTCCCGCGCGCCGTTCACCTCATACAGCGCCAGTTTCATCCACAATTCGGAGGTCTGGTGCTGGATGATGAACAGCATCTCGTCATGGGCGGTCGAAAGCGGCTTCTGCGCGGTCAGGATCTGGTCGATTTGCAGATAGTCGCCATAGGACATGCGCTGGCGGAAATCCATCTGCGCGCCGTCCCTGGAAGGATCGTAACTCATGTTCGCTCTCTCTTTTCGCTGAAATGGATGCTCAGGGAAAAGTGACTCGCTGGTCCAGAATGGCACATTGCCCGATCCGCCGCCACAGCGCGATCCAGCCCGAGGGGCGGCAGACGCAGGGAAGGATGCGCGCGCGGATCATGTCACCCGCGCCCGCGCCTTGAATTCGGGCCGGTCCCAGCGGCGTTCCTCCATGATCCGCGCCAGGATATCGACCGCGCGGTTGACATCGTCATGGCTGAGATACAGCGGCGTGAAGCCGACGGCGAAATCTGCGCCTTCGGCCGCGACGTGAAGCGGCAGTGCGCCCGCCGAATGGGACAGGTTCCAGATCGCCAGCGCGCCCTTTTCATGCGCGCGCGCCGTCAGCGCCTTCATGTCGTGGCGCCGCCCGGTGCGGCAATCGACCTCGGTGATCAGGATCGCGGCGACGGTTTCGCCGATGGCGTCCAGCACGGCCTCGGGATCGGCGATGCGCAGCTCGTAGCCCTGGCCCAGCGTCCTGACCAGCCCCTGCGCGATATAGAGGTCAGAGGGGAAGTTGCCGTTGTCCGAGAGAACCACGCGGCGGCAGGGGTTCATCTCGAAGGCCGAGGCCAGCGCCTGATAGACCTTGATCCACAGCGTGTCGCCCATCACCACGCTGCCGGGTTCAGCCCCAATCAGCCCGGCGATGCGGTCGCCCACGCGACGGGGCTGCTCCATCCAGCCGGCCTCGTTCCAGCCCCGGATCAGCATTCCGCCCCATTCCTCGCCGACGACGCGGCCCATCCGTTCCTTCACCGCAAGCGGCAGCGGCCCCAAAGAGTTGCTGTCCAGATAGATCACCCCTTCGGGCAGGTCGAACATCGCCCGTGTGAGGGAAAAATCGGTGGTCATGAGTCGCTATCCTGCTGCATGGGTCGATGCGTGACGCCTCCGGAGCGGTTGCCCGGAGGGCCCCCTGATCAGCCCGCGCTGTCCCTCGTTCCGGGTCGATCCTACGAAGAAACCGCGTGGCACCGCAACATCGCGGACACGCCCCGCGCTGGTTCTTTTAATGAATGTCGCCGGATCTTTTCAGATTTTGGGCAGCCCGCCGATACGGCTCGAACACGGCTTGGACGGCATCTCCCGTTTATTCTGCCCATGTCGGGCAGATTGTCACGGGACATTACTGCTGGCGCGCATTTTTCGGCCGACGCTTGCAGGTTGAGCGTGCCGACCGATGCAAATCCGGACAGTTCGTCCATGTCGAGGGTCTCTCCGGGATCTTCTCGTTCGTAACCGCGTGGGTGGTTGATCCGACTGTCAGTTCCGGCATGGACCTCGACTCGCCGCGTGCATCGCTCGCAGCCCTGGCCGAGACGATCAACGGCCTGTTCAAGGCCGAGGTCATCCATCGGCGCGAACCATGGCGCGGCTTCGAAGCGGCGGAATACGCCACGCTCGAATGGGTTGACTGGTTCAACAACCGCCTTCTGCTGGAGCCGATCGGGAACATCCCGCCCGCCGAAGCCGAGGCCAACTTCTACGCCGCGCTGGAAATTGAACCCTTGGCCGCGCAATAAAGCAAGTCAGCCTCTGGCAAGCACGGGCCGTTTTAGGGTGAACTGGCCTCCATTTCGGCCGGACAGTTGGGCGCTGCGCCCCGCACAGCTGGATCCTGACCTGTGTCCAGAAGGATTCCGATGACCTGGCTTGCCCTGTGGAGGCTTATTGCGAACGGACCGGCCCGGACGACTGGGCCGAGCCGATCAACGCGATGACGAACCTCGCCTTCCTGATCGCCGCCCTTGTTCTCTGGCCGCGGCTGCGCGGGCCAGAGATGGCGATGGGTCGGGCGCTGGCGGCGGTGCTGTTCGTGATCGGCGTCGGATCGCGGCTGTTCCACACCCATGCGAGCCAGCTGACCGGGTTGATGGACGTGCTGCCGATCCTTGGCTTCATCCTGCTCTATGTCTTCGCCGCCACCCGCGACTATTGGGCAGAGCCCCGGACAGCGCAGGAAGCGGACGGACTCGCGTCCTTGCTGAACTGCGAAAGCGGGAGCCCGCCGGTGTCACATGGACAGTCGGCGACAATACCCACGCGATTGCTCCCCGAAGCCATGCCGTAACCTCTAGGCCCGCACATAGTCCCCGGGCTGGATGGGTTCGGTTGTGTGTTGGTTGCGGGGGCTGGCAGCACCTGCTGCCATAAGATCTGTTCTCCCCTGTTCCATCGCAACACCGAGGATGCCGATCGACACGCCGCTTAGCTCCGCATAAACCTCCCCGCATTTCTCGCCGGACGCGACGTCCACCTCACCGATGGGGGTGCATAGCGCCTTGGCGAAGCGCACGATATCATGGCTGCAGTTGCCCGCCGATATTCGGATGAACATCCGGCACATCGGCGAGCGTCTCGGCCACGGCAGCAAGCGAGCCGGCTTATCCTTTGATATAGACGGTATGGGTCACGGTAAACTCATACAATCCATGCTTGCCGTCCGCCCCGCCGATGCCGGATTTGCGACGGCCGGCGTGGAAGCCCTGCATTGCCTCGAAATTCTCACGGTTGATATAAGTCTCGCCAAACTTCAACTCGCGCGCCGCTTTCATCGCGGCATTCAGATCGCGGGTATAGATGGACGAGGTCAGGCCATATTCGCTGTCATTGGCCAATGCGATGGCTTCGTCGAGACTGTCGACCGGTTGAACCGGCAGAACTGGACCAAAGGTCTCGCGGCGCATGATGTCCATTTCGGCATTCACCCCGGTAATCAACGTCGGCTCGTAATGGAACCCCTCGGGCAGGTCGGCGAGCTTGCCGCCTGTTACCACGGTCGCCCCCTGCTCGCATGCCCGGTCGACGGCGCCCGCCACCTTGTCCAGACCGGCCCGATTGATCAGAGGGCCCATGTCCAGATCATCCGTGACCGAAGGATCGCCATAGCGCGTTTCCTGAAACAAGGCCGCGAGCTTCTCGACCAGCGCATCGTGGACGGACCGTTCGACATAGACCCGCTCGGCACAATTGCAGACTTGCCCGGTGTTGATCACGCGCGAGGCATGAATCGCCTGCGCGGCCAGGTCGAGATCGGCGTCCTTCAGCACGATGGCCGGAGCCTTGCCGCCCAGTTCCAGATTGACCTTGGTCAGGTTTCGGCCCGCCGCCTGCATGATATGCGCACCCGTGCCGACGCTGCCGGTAAAGGTGATCAGGTCGATGCCGGGATGGGTCACCAATGCCTCGCCGGTTGTCGCGCCACGGCCGCCGATCAGGTTGAAAACCCCCTTCGGCAAGTCCGTTTCCGCCAGCAGTTCGGCGAATAGATAAGCGTTCAGCGGGGTTTCCTCGCTGGGTTTGATGACGATGGTATTGCCGGTCACCAGTGCCGGCGCCATCTTGCGCGCGATCAGGAAGAACGGAAAGTTCCAGGGCAGTATGCCCGCGACCACGCCGATGGGCTTGCGCAACAGCAACATGGTTTCATTCGGGCGATCGCTGGTCAGCACCTCACCCTCGATCCGGCGGGCCCATTCGGCCATGTAGTCGATGTAATTGGCGGTGAAATCGACCTCGACCTGGGCCAGGCCGCGCACTTTGCCCTGCTCCTTGACGATGACGTCGGCAAGCTCCAGGCGATGCTCGCGCAGCTTGGCCGAGACCTGGCGCAGATACCCCGCGCGCTCGATGGCGGGCAGCCTTTCCCAGCCGGCCTGCGCATGGCGGGCGGCCTTCACGGCAGCATCGACCTGGTCCGGCCCCGTGTCGGGGATTCGGCCCAGAAGCCTGCCGTTGGCGGGGTTCAGCACCTCGATTACTCCGGTGCCGCTCTCCACGAACGCGCCGTCGATATAGTTGCGGTAGTCCTGCGGCTCACCCTGGAAAGCCTTGGCGGGAATGCGGGTCATATCGGGTTCCTCCTCCGAAGTCATGAAACGGGTCAGGTAGCCGTCGCGCCATAGCGCGGGCGCAGGCGGCTGATGTCGAAAACCTTGGCATCGACGCGGGTAGGCTCGCCGGTGATCAGGTCGGCCATCAACTGGCCCGCACCGGGGCCGATGCCGAAGCCGTGTCCCGAAAAGCCCGAGGCGACGTGCAGGCCGGGGACGGTATGGACGGGGCTGATGACGGGGATCGCGTCCGGCGTCGCGTCCATGACGCCCGCCCATTCGCGGCGGACGCGGGCACTCGCGAAGCGCGGAAAGGCACGGCCGAGATTCTTCAGCGCCTTGCGGGTAAAGCCGGGCACGGCAGGCGGGTCCATGACCCGGCAAGCCTCGAACGGGGTAGCCTCATCCGCTCGCCAGGATCGCCGGATCAGCGCTTCCTGCAGGAAGATCCCGTTCAGGCGCAGGCTCAACTCGCGCCAGGTGGTCAGGAAGGTCGGGAAGAACTCGGTCAGCAGCCGGAAATGATCCGGCGTCAGGGGGGCAAGGTTCTTGTTCCTGACCGCCACGGTGAACCCGCCATCCAGCCGCTTGCGATAGGCAAAGTCCCCTGCCCCGACCGGCATGTCCGTCAGCCCTTCGACCCCGTCTACGCAGGCCACCGGGCCGATCACCTTCAGTTGCGGAAAATCCAGCCCCATGTTGCCAAGGAACAGCCGCGACCAGATCCCCCCGGCGACGACCGCCACCTGGCAACGGATCGTGCCGCGTTCGGTCACCACGGCGCTGACCCGCCCGGCCGAGGTCTCGACCGTCCGCACCGCGCAGCCGGTCAGGATATGGGCGCCCTTTTCGCGCGCGGCCTCGGCGATGGCGGGAACTGCGATCCACGGTTCGGCCCGCCCGTCCGAGGCAGTATGCAGCACGCCCAGGATACCGCCATTGTTGCCCGGCAGCTTTTCGGCGATCTCGGCCTGCGACAGCATCCGCGCGTCCAGCCCGTGGCGGCGGCCGATCTCTTCCCAGGCCAGCCAGCCTTTCAGGTCGCGGCGGTTATAGGACAGGTAGCTGATGCCGGTGCGGCGCCAGCCGGTGTCGCGCCCGATGCGTTCGTTCATCTGCGACCACATCTCGACCGAATGCATACACAGGGGCAATTCGCGTTCATCCCGGCCCATCTGCCGCGTCCAGCCCCAGTTGCGGCTGGACTGTTCACCCGCGATCACGCCCTTTTCGCAAAGCGCGACCGAGATCCCGCGTTCGGCCAGTTCCAACGCGGTGGTGACTCCGATGATGCCCCCGCCGACGATCACCACATCGACCGCAGCAGGAAGGGTATCGTCACCTGGAAAGGGGGCGACGGGAATGGAAAGCATGGACATGGATGTTGGCTCGCATCGTCAGAATGGGGACTGGCGTCATTGCCAGTCTTCCCCGGAGTCCAGGACAAAATGATCGTCCGAGATTTCAAGATAGCGCCGGACGGGGCGACGATAGTCCGGCGGGCGGACGGGGCTGCGCAGTTCGGTGACTACAGCTGCACCGCGCTGGTGACGCCGGGCCGGATCGGGCACCGGAACCGCGCCCAGCAACCGCCGCGTATAGGGATGGCGCGGATTCTCGAAAATGGCCGCGCGCGGGCCGATCTCGACGATCTCGCCCAGATACATCACCGCGATCCGGTGGCTGATGCGTTCGACCACCGCCATGTCATGGCTGATGAACACGAAGCCCAAGCCCATTTCCTGTTGCAGGTCCATCATCAGGTTGACGACCTGCGTCTTCATCGTCACATCCAGCGCCGAAACCGCCTCATCGGCCACGATGACCTTGGGCTTCATCACCAGGGCCCGCGCGACGCAGATGCGCTGACGCTGGCCTCCCGAGAATTCATGCGGATAGCGCCCGGCCATTTCCGGCTGCAACCCGACGCGGGTCAGCAGCGATGCGGCAATCTCGCGTTGCTCGGTCGCGCTCGCCTTGCCGTGGATGCGCAACGGCTCGGTTATCGCCTCTCCGATGCGCAGGCGGGGGTTCAGGCTGGCATAAGGATCCTGGAAGATCATCTGGATGTCATGGGCGCGTTCGACCGCCGGGATGGCGCCCAGCTCGCGCCCGGCCAGCACGACCCGGCCTTCGTCGCGGTCGTGCAGCCCGGTGATCAGCTTGCCGGTGGTCGATTTCCCGCAACCGGATTCGCCGACGATGGACAGCGTCTCTCCCTGTCGCAGGGTAAAGCTGACGCCTTCGACCGCATGAACGCGGGCGATGGTGCGCTTCAGAATCTTGCTCTGGATGGCAAAGCGCTTGGAAAGGTCGCTGACCTGCAACAGATAGGGCGGCCCCTCGCGCAGCGTGTTGGAACGACGCTCGGGCTCACGCAGTTTGCCGCTGGCGATGTCAAAGACCGGATAGGGCGTCGGCACCGCATTGCCGGTCATCGAGCCCAGACGGGGCACGGCAGAAAGCAGCGCACTGGTATAAGCCTTGGCAGGGTGGCGGAAAATCTGCTCGGTCGTGCCGGATTCGATTACGTCGCCGTGATACATGACCAACGTGCGGTCCGAGACCTCGGCCACGACGCCCATGTCATGGGTGATGAAGATCACTCCCATGCCGCTTTCGGCCTGCAGCTCCTTGATCAGGTCCAGGACCTGCGCCTGGATCGTCACGTCCAGTGCCGTCGTCGGTTCATCGGCGATCAGCAGATCGGGCTGGCAAGCCAGGGCGGCCGCGATCATGACCCGCTGCCTCATGCCGCCGGAAAACTGGTGCGGGAAATCGTCGTAGCGGCTTTTGGCCGAGGGAATGCGCACGCGATCCATCATCGCCAGCGCCTCGGCGCGGGCCTCGGCCTTGCCGATACGACGATGCGTCAGGATCGATTCCGCGATCTGCGCGCCGATGGTCATCACCGGGTTCAACGAGGTCATCGGCTCCTGGAAGATCATCGAGATCCGGTCGCCCCGGATGCGCTCCATCTGGCGTTCGTCCAATTGCAGCAGGTCGATGCCCCGGAACAGCGCCTGCCCCGAGATGCGCGAATTGTCGCGCGGCAGCAGCTGCATCAGCGCCATCGAGGTGACGCTTTTGCCCGAGCCGGATTCACCGACGATGGCCAGCGTCTCGCCCCCGCTGACCGAGAAGCCGACATCGCGGACAACATCGTTCCATTGGCCGCCGCGGCGAAAGCCCACGGTCAGGCCCTGGACCTGCAGCAGCGGATGTTCTGCGGATTGCGTCACCGTCATGTTCTCCCGATTGCGGCTCATGCGCCCGATTCCCGTCTGGGATCGAAGAGCTGCCGCAGGTGGTCGCAAAAGGCGTTCAGGACCAGCACCAGCACGATCAGCGACAGGCAGGGCGCCAGCAGCAGCCATGGTTCCTGCGCGAAGGTCGAGCGTGCGGTGCCGATCATCATGCCCAGGGACGGCTGTGGCGGCAGCACGCCAAGGCCCAGGAACGACAGGCCGGATTCCAGGATCACCGACATCACCACGACGAAGCTGAACTGCACGAACAGCGGTCCGACGATATTGGGCAGGATCGTGCGAAAGATGATGCGGGTCGCCGATGCACCCATCAGGCGCGTGGCGTCGACGTAATCCTGCCCGCGCACGGTCATCACGCTGGCATGGGCCACGCGGGTGAAGCTGGGCACGAAGACCAGCGCCAGCACCGGCACCAGCGTGGACGGGCCGGCACCGTAAAGCGTCGCGGCCAGCATCGCCAGCAGCAGCGGCGGAAAGCACAGGATCACATCCATCACGCGCATCGACAGCGCCTCGGAAAAGCCGCGGACATACCCCGCGACCACGCCGACCGAGACACCGATCACCGCCGAGATCATCGCCGCGCCTCCCGATATCAGGATGGCCGAGCGCAGCGCGTGGACCAGCCGCGACAGCAGGTCGCGCCCGTACTCGTCCTGTCCCAGCGGATGCGCTGCCGAGGGTCCGCCAAACCGCGCCGCCACATCCATGGCCAGAGGATCGGCCAGAGGCAGCAGCGGCCCGATAAAGGCTATGGCCAGGATCAGCGCCAGCAGGATGCCCGATGGGCTTTGGAAAGCCTGTTTCATTTGCGCACCCTCGGGTCGGTGATGCCGTAGATGATGTCGACCAGCAGGTTCAGCCCGATATAGAAGGCCGAGACGACGACCAGCACGCCAGTGACCACCGGGTAGTCGCGCGCGTTCACGCCCGCGACCAGCATTCCCGACAGGCCGGGCCAGTTGAACACGGTCTCGACCAGCAC
Source organism: Paracoccus versutus (assembly GCF_029909795.1). Classification (NCBI taxonomy): domain Bacteria; kingdom Pseudomonadati; phylum Pseudomonadota; class Alphaproteobacteria; order Rhodobacterales; family Paracoccaceae; genus Paracoccus; species Paracoccus versutus. Next base: position 511,473 of record NZ_CP038196.1, on the reverse strand, counting down.
CGTGCCGGCCAGGAGGCCGCCCAGTTGCAGCGCGAACACGGTGATGACCGGCATCAGCGCATTGCGCAGGGCATGGCGGATGATCACCCGGCGGGCGGGAACCCCCTTGGCCCGCGCCGTGCGGATGAAATCCAGCGGCAGCACGTCCAGCATCGATGCCCTGGTGATGCGGAAGACGATGGCGGACAGGCCGATGGCGATGGTCGCGGCCGGCAGGACCAGCAGTTGCAGATGCTTGCCCGGATCGCGCGAAAACGGCACGAAGCCTCCCGCCGGCAGCCAGCCCAGGACCTGGGCGAACAGCACCACAAGCAGCGTGCCCAGCACGAAGACCGGCACCGACTGCGCCGTCCCTGCCACCACCGCCGCACCCCGCGAGAAGCGGCCCCTGGGGCGCAGCGCCGACAGCACCCCCGCCGGAATGCCGATCAGGAGGCTGAGGATGCCCGCCGCCGCGATCAGTTCCAGCGTGCGCGGCAGGCGGCGCATCACCTCCTGGCCGACCGAGCTGCCATCGACCATCGAGGCGCCCAGATCGCCTCTCAGAATCCCCATGACGTTGTGGGAATACTGCTCGGGCAGCGGGCGATCGAGGCCGAGCTGCTCGCGCAGCATCTGCACCATCAGGGGATCGGGCGAACCGCCGTCCTGCGCCAGCAGCAGTTCGGCCGGATCGCCCGGCACGAAATGGATGGACAGGAAGACCAAGGAAACAACCACCCAAAGCATGACGAGGCTTTGGGCCAATCGTCGGACAAACCACCCCATCAGGTCGCCTTTCGTCTGGTTATCGGACGCTGGGCCGTTCAGCCCAGCTTCAGCTTGTCGAACAGCACCGAGGAGAACGGAGACAGTTGGTCGGGCAACATGGCGAGATCCTGCACGCTCGCCTTGGCGGCGAAACCCGTCGCGCGATAGCACAGGCCGCAGAAGGTGGTCGCCTCCAGCACCATCTGGTCGGCCCGGCGATAGATATCCACGCGCTTGGCTTCATCCATCTCGCTGCGCCCCTGCGCCAATGCCTCGCCGAGGCCCTCGACCTCGAAATTGCGGCTGCGCAGGTAAGTGGGCGACAGCGAGGGATCGACCAGCGTCGTGACCGCATCGGGGTCGAGGTTGTCCAGCCCGATGCCCTGCACCGCGAAATCGCCCGCGCCCTGGTTGCCAAGGTTCACCCGCGTCGCCCAATCGGGCATTGTCAGGTTGACGGTGATGCCGATCTCGGCCAGTTGCGCCTGCACCAGCACCGCCGTGTCGCGATGCATCGAATATTGCGACGTCGAAAGCAGCGAGACGGTCAAGCCGTTCTCGTGGCCGGCCTCTTTCAGCAACGCCTTGGCGCGTTCGGGGTCATAGCCCCAGAAGGCGGCCTGGTCGTCATGGCGGTAGGGGCTGCCGGCGGCGCGCGGCAGGCCCGTCATCTCGGCGCCGAAGCCGAAGAAGATCGACTTGACGAACTCGTCGCGACGCAGGCCGAAGGCCACCGCCTGCCGCAGGCGCGGATCGGCAAAGACGCCGCCGCCGTTGAAGCTGAGATACATGAAGGCGCCCGCATCGACCTTGTGCAGAGCCAGAGCCGGATCGGCCTCGATCGCGGCCATGGCCGACCAGGGCACATAGTCGATCATGTCCACATCGCCCGCGTTCAGCGCCGCTACCCGGGCGCTTTCATCGACATAGGGCGTGATGGTGATGCCGGCCAGGGTGGGCAGGCCGGGCTTGAAGTAATGCTCGTTCGGCTCCAACTCGATCGAGACGCCCTTTTCCGCATAGGCGATGCGATAGGGACCGGCGCCGATCCCCTGATCCTCGGCATCGGTCGAACCGGCCTTGAGGATCGAGAGGAACGGAAACGTCATCAGCGCCGGCAGCGTGGCCAGCGGTTCATCCGTGGTCAGGCGGAAATTGCGCTCGTCTATGACCTCGAAGCCGGTGACGGGGCGCAGGGCGTCGAACATATAGGCGCCCGAACCGTCTGCCTGGATCTGCTGGAAGGTCCATTCCACATCCTGCGCCGTGACCGGGCTGCCGTCGTGGAAATGCGATTCGCGCAGGGTAAAGCGCCATGTCTCGGGCGTCTCGTTGTCCCAGCTTTCGGCCAGTTCGCCCACCAGCTGCCCCTGCTCGTCGTAGTTGATCAGGGTGCGATTGATCAGCGAACACAGCAGATGCCCCGAATAGCCGACATTCACCCAGGGACGCAGATGTGGCGGATAGGTCGAAAGCCCGACCCGCAGGGTCTGCCCCCCTTGCGCCTGGGCGAAACGCCCGCCAAGCGCCAGCACCGCGCCCGACATCGTGGCGATCTTCAACAAGTTCCGTCTGTTCAATTGCATGACCTTGCTTCCCTGCTGTCGCCCCTGTGCCAGGGCGGTTTTCCAAGGCCCCTTCGACAGGTCCGCATGGGAGGTGCCGCCGGGCTTTCACTGATGGAAGGGTAGCGATTCATTTTTTCCTCGGTCAAGTATATTCCATTTATCAGATGACAATTTGTAATAAATTCTTATTAACAGAATATAATGCATGGTACTGCTCATCTTTTGGGCAGATTCCTGGACTTCATATCCATTTAATTCTTGTAATCAGAATATATTATAGTTTTTATACCTGATTCAAGAATATGATTGACCATGCGAGCGCTCTGTCCTGATATGGCTCCATGTCAAACCAGGGCAGACGGGCCGGCGCCGAGGGGCTGCCGCGCCTGAACGCCTAGCAACGAATGCAGGAAAAAACCCATGACTTGGCGTATCGGCGTGGATTCGGGCGGCACCTTCACGGATGTCTGCCTCTTCGATGACACCTCGGGCGAGGTAACGATCTGGAAAGTCTCATCGACCCCCGACGATCCGTCGCGCGGCATTACGCAAGGGGTAGCCGAAGGGCTGGAACAGGTTTCTGCCAGCGCCGAGACCATCAGCTTCCTGGGACATGGCACGACCGTTGCCACCAATGCGCTGATCCAGGGCCGCGGGGTCAAGACCGGCCTCATCACCACCGACGGCTTCCGCGACTTGCTGGAAATCGGCCGCCAGAAACGGCCCGACCTTTATGACCTGCAAGCCGACAAGCCCGAAACCCTGGTCACGCGCGACCTGAGGCTGGGGGTGGCCGAGCGCGTGCGCGCCGACGGCTCGGTCGAAGAGGCGCTGGACGAAGGCGCCTTCCGCGAAGCGGTGCGGGAACTGAAGGCACAGGGGGTCAAATCGGTCGCGGTCAGTTTCCTCTACAGCTTTCTCAACGACGCGCATGAGCGCCGTGCGGCCAAGATCATCGCCGAGGAGTTCCCTGACGCCTTTACCGCGATCTCCTCCGATATCGCGCCCGAGTTCCGCGAATACGAGCGCCTGTCCACCACGGTCGTCAACGCCTATCTGGGCCCGGTGATGCAGGGCTATGTCCGCGCGCTGAAGAAGAAGCTGACCGATCTGGGCCTGAAGGTCGCGCCGCAACTGACGCAGTCGAACGGCGGCGTGATCGCCTTCGACACGGCGGCGGAAATGCCGGTGCGCACAGTGCTTTCCGGTCCCTCGACCGGCGTGGTCGCCGCGCAGGCCATCGGGCGGATGACCGGCATCGACAACCTGATCACCTTCGACATGGGCGGCACCAGTTCCGACGTCGCACTGCTGTCGGGCGGAGAATGCCGCGTGGTCAACGAGGCCGTGGTCCATGGCTATCCCCTGAAGGTGCCGATGCTGGACATCCATACGGTGGGCGCAGGCGGCGGTTCGATCGCCTATGTCGACAACGGCGGGCTTCTGAAGGTCGGACCGAGAAGCGCGGGCGCCAATCCCGGCCCGGCCTGCTATGGGCTAGGCAATGACGAACCCACCGTCACCGACGCCAATGTGGTCTTGCAGACGCAGAACCCCGAATATCTGCTGAACGGGCGGATGAAGATCGACCGCACCCTGTCCGTGGCCGCGATCCAGAAGCTGGCCGACAGGCTGGGCATGGAGATGCTGGAGACCGCAAACGGCATCCTCGACATCGTCGTCGCCAACATGGCCAAGGCGATCCGGGTGATCTCGGTCCAGCGGGGACATGATCCGCGCGACTATACGCTGGTGGCTTTCGGCGGGGCGGGGCCGGTCCAGGCCGCGCGCCTGGCGCGCGAACTGGGCATGAGCCGGGTGCTGATCCCGCGCACGCCGGGCGTGCTATGCGCGCTGGGGCTGCTGATGACCGACCTGCGCAGCGACTTCTCGGCAACCAGCCTGATGCGACTGGACCAGGCGACGCCCGAACAGGTCCAGGCGATCTTCGACGACCTGCGCGCCCGCGCCCGCGCCTGGTTCGAGGCCGAAGGCATCGCGCATCCCGCCCGTGTCCTGAATCTTGCCGTCGACGTGCGCTATGCCGGACAGAACTATGAAATAGCCGTGGCTCTTCCCGACGGCCCCGTCGACGCCGCAACCTTCGACACCATCCGCGAGGGTTTCCTGGCCGCGCATCGCCAGCTCTACGGTTTCGTGGCCGAGGGCGAGCCGATGCAGCTTGTCACTTTCCGCGCCGCCGCCAGCGGGCTGGTGCAAAAGGCCGATTTCGTGCCCCAGCCGCTGGAAGGCGACGATGCCAGCGCGGCCGTCACCGGCTCGCGGCCCGTCTGGATGCTCGAGGCGCACGATTTCGTCGAGACCACTCTTTACGACCGCGCATTGCTGAAGCCGGGCAATGTCGTCCGCGGCCCGGCGATCATCGACCAGATGGATTCCACCAGCGTCGTTCCCCCCGGCATGGCCGCGACGGTCGATCCCTATCTGAACCTCATCCTGGAGGCAGCCAAGTGAACATGATCCCCCAAGTGAAACTGAACCCGATCACCGTCGAGGTCATCGGTTCGGCCTTCGCCTCGACGGTCGAGGAAATGGGCGAGGCGCTGGTGCGCGCCTCTTATTCCACCAATATCAAGGAGCGTCGCGACTGTTCGACAGCGCTGTTCGACGCCGAGGGTCGGATGCTGTGCCAGGCCGAGCATATCCCCATGCATCTGGGCAGCTTCATCGGCTTCGTCCCCTATGTCCTGCGCCATTTCGGGCAAGACGGGATCCAGCCGGGCGACGTGTTCATGGGCAACGACGCCTATGAGGGGGGAGGCACCCACCTGCCCGACATCGTCCTGGCCGAGCCGGTCTTCGTCGAGGGCAAGCTGGTCGCCTGGGCGATCAACACCGCGCATCATTCGGATTTCGCGGATCGCGGCCATGCACATATCTATCAGGAAGGGCTACGCATTCCGCCCGTGAAACTGTACCGGCGGGGCGAGCTGCAAGAGGACATACAGCGCCTGTTCCTGCTGAACTGCCAGGTTCCGGCAGAGCGCATCTCGGACCTTCGGGCACAGTTGGCCGCAAACCGGCTGGGCAATATTCGCATGACCGAGCTTTGCGGCAAATACGGGCTGGACACCGTGCTGGCCGCAGGTTCCGAATTGATGGACTACGCCGAGCGCAAGATGCGCGCCGGCATCAGCGCGATCCCCGACGGGCGCTATGCCTTCTCGGACGTCTTCGACAGCGAATCGCTGGAGACGCCATTGGAAATGTCTGTGACCATCGAGGTCAGGGGCGACGAGATCGCGCTGGATTTCACCAGCCCGCCGCAGGTCCGCGCCGGCCTGAACGTCGTCTATACCGCACTGCTGGCGACGGTCTATTACGCGGTCAAGACCGTCGTGGACCCGACGGTCCTGCCGAATGCGGGCCTGGCCCGGCCGATCACCGTCACGGCCGGCGAAGGCACGCTGCTGCGCTGCGCCCATCCGGCGGCTGTCGATGGCCGCATCACCGCCTGCCAGCGGGTCGTGGACCTGATCCACGGCGCACTGGCCCCGGTCGTGCCCCACCGTGTCACCGCAGCCTCGAACGGCTCGGTCGCGGTCGCCAGCTTCGACGGGCGGCGCCAGGATGGCTCGCTGTGGGTCTATCTGGAAACGATCGGCGGCGGGTTCGGCGCGCGCCACAACAAGGACGGACTGGACGGCGTGCATGTGCACATGACCAACACCTCGAACCTGCCGGTCGAGGCGCTCGAGAACGAATATCCCATCACGCTCCGGCGCTATGAACTGGTGGACGGCTCGGGCGGGAACGGGCAATTCGTCGGCGGCATGGGCCTGCGCCGCGTCTATCGCGCCGAAAAGCCCTGCCGCGTGCAGGTGATGGGCGCACGCCTGACTTCGCAGCCCTGGGGGCTGGACGGCGGCAATCCGGGCGCCAGCGGCTATTTCACCCTGAACGGCGCGCGCAGCGGGTTCGAGCGCGCGTCCGTGGACCTGGCGCCGGGCGACATTCTCGAGATCGTGACCCCCGGCGCGGGCGGCTATGGCGACCCGGCCCTGCGTGATGCGACATCCCGCGTGCGGGACTTGCGGGAAAAACGCTTTGCATAGAGGCGCAATGCTTGACTTGCCCGCCGTTCCGGCCAAACCCGGATGGCGGGCAGACCTCAGCTGGAGCGACATTTGGCCAGACAATCCTCTTCGAATGCCGGGCGGGCGGCGGAAATCCTGATCCTGCTGGGACAGGCCGACCGCAAGGGCATGGCGCTGGCGGCCCTGGCAGCCGCCACGGGCGAGGCGAAATCCTCGGTCCACCGGACACTGGTGGCATTGGCCGAATACGGGCTGGTCGTGCAAAACGGCAATCGCGGCAATTACATGCTGGGGCCGGCCACCTATGCGCTGGCTCATCGCAGCCTTGGCGTGAACGAGATCGTCGCCACATATCGCCCGGCCCTCATCGACATCACCGGGCGCACCCAATTCTCGACCTATCTCATGGTGCGTTCAGGGCTGGATACGATCTGCCTGGATTACCAGATGGGTCAGATCGTCGCGCAACCCTATGTCTCGGGCATCGGCGGGCGGATCCCGATGGGGGTCGGCATCTCGGGTGTCTGCATTCTCGGCATGATGGACGCACGCAGCCGCGACCGCTGCCTGGACCTGCTGGAGGATCGCCTGGCCCAATGGGATCTGACCCGGCCGCAAATCGAAGCGGAAATAGCCGAGTTTCAGCGCCTGGGCTTCATGCGGGGCATCCGCCGCAGCGCGGGCATCGAAAGTCTGACGCTGACCGTGCCGATCAACAATGACCACCTGCGCGGGATGGAGACCGCGATTTCGCTTCTGGCACCGCTGAACATCCTTGACGCCGCTGGCGAGCGGGCGGCGATCGCCGTCATGCGCGACGCCATCTCGACGGCCGAGCGACATGCCAGTTCCCCGACCCGCAGCGACGATATGTCTGGCAGATGACCCGAATGGAAGAAAGCATGACGCGAACCGTGATGATTTCCGGCGCCTCGCGCGGGATTGGCGCCGCGATTGCGCAACGGATGCAGGCGGCGGGCTGGAATGTCAGCCTCGGCCTGCGCCGTCCCGAGACGGCAGGCCCTGACACGCCGCAGCGCCTTGCCTGCCGCTATGACGCGCTGGAGCCGGATTCGGAGCGCGCCTGGATCCGCGCAACCATCGCCCGGTTCGGCCGGCTGGATGGGCTGGTGCTGAGCGCAGGCATCCACAGCCGCGCCACCGTGCTGGAGGCCGCCGACGAGGAATTCGATCAGTTGATCGCAGTGAACGTGAAATCGCCGATGCGGCTGGCCCGGCTTGCATGGCCGCATCTTGAAGCCCTGCCGGACGGCAAGCCGCATCCTGGCCGGATCGTGCTGATGTCCTCGCTGTCGGGCAAGCGGGTGAAATCGGCAGGTTCGGGCCTTTACGGCATTTCCAAGTTCGCGCTGATGGGACTGGCGCAGGGCCTGCGACAATGCGGGCGCGACAATCGCGTGCGCACCACCGCGATCTGTCCCAGCTTTGTCGCGACGGACATGGCGGCAGGCGTCGTCCAGGACATGTCCGAACTGACCCGGCCCGAAGACATAGCCGCCATCGTGGAAACCGTCCTGGGCCTGCCTCCCACCGCCTCGGTCGCCGACATTCCCGTCCACTGGTCGGTCGAGGATTGCTATTGAGGAACATGGCCATGCGATCATCACCGCTGATCTTTGCCGCCGAGGCGCTGGCGGCGCCGGAAGGAACCGTCTTCGTCGACACCCGCCCCAGGGAGGATTGGGCAAAGGCGACGATTCCCGGCGCCACCTGCCTGAACGTCTACGACTATTTCATCGCCCACAGCGACGAGAGGGGCATTGCCGCGATGGTGGCCGGCGCCCGCGCGGCGTTCCGGCAGCTTGGCCTCGACCGGGCGCCGCTGGTCGTTTTCTTCGAAGAGCAAACGGGGATGCGGTCGCCGCGCGGGCTATGGTTCCATGAGCTTTGCGGCTTCGACGGCGGCCGCATTCTCGACGGCGGGCTGGCTGCCTGGCGCGCGGCGGGCGGTGGGACCGCCGCCGGAGCCGGTGCGACCGGCAGGATCGGCGACGGCGATCCAGCACAGGCAGGCGCCTTTCGCAGCGAACTGGTCGCAGCCACCGAGGAATTGCTGGAGCCGGGTGCGCCGGAGTTGCATGTCCTGGACGCACGCCGCCCAGCCGAATGGGACGGAAGCTATGTCCACGCCTGCTGCGCCCGCGCGGGCCGCATCCCCGGCGCGGACCTGCTGTTCTATGAAGACCTGTTGCAGGACGGCCGCTATCGCAGCCCCGACGATATCCGCCGCATCGCCGCGGCGGCGGGCTTTGGGCCGGGCCAGCGCATCGTCACCTATTGCCACCGGGGTGCACGGGCGGCGACCACGCTTTACGGGCTGCGCTCGGCCGGCTTCGACAATGTCGCCATCCATCCCGGCAGTTGGCACGAATGGGCAGGCGAGCCCGACCTGCCCGCCGTCGAAGGAACCGGCGCCTTCGTCCACCGCTGAGGCGTGGAAGCACGAGGGGTGCCGGAAATGCGGCGCCCCCTCCCCGTCACGATGGCCGGGTCACAGCTTCGCAAGCTGCTCGGCATGGGGATAAAGCGCCGGCGAGCCGCCCGTGTGCAGGAACAGCACCCGCGCCCCCTTCGGAATCGTGCCGTCCTCGACCAGCCCCAGAAGGCCCGCCATGCCCTTGCCGGTATAGACCGGGTCCAGCAGCAGCCCCTCTTGCATGGCCAGCCGCTTGATCGCGGCATTGCCCGCCTCGGAGGGCACGGCATAGGCCTCGCCGAAATAGCCGGTCTCGACATGGATCTCCTCGGGCCGCCACACCCGGTCCAGCCCAACCAGCTTGGCCCCCTCGGTCGCCATCGGCGCGATGCGGTCGGGAAAGGGGACGGCCGAGCCCGAAACAGCGATGCCGATTGCCTTGGTGCCGGGCCAGTATTGCGTCAGGCCGATCTCGATCCCGGCCAGCGTGCCGCCGGACCCGACGGCAGTGACGATGACATCCGGCGCAGGCAGGGCAAGGGCGGCGAATTGCTCGGCCAACTCGCGCACCGCGCTGGCATAACCCAGCGCGCCAAGCGGCGTCGCCCCGCCGACCGGCATGATATAGGGTTCCTGCCCCCGTTCGCGCGCACGGTCGGCATGGGCCTGCATCCGCGGCCCGATCAGGTCGAAATAGGCGTCGGGGTCCAGAAACTCGATCTCGGCCCCGAACAGCCGGTCGAGCAACAGGTTCCCCTGAAAGCCGGACGGTTCATTGCCGCGCAGCACCAGGACCGGGTGCATGCCGAAATGCCGCGCCGCCGCCGCCGTCATGCGGGCGTGGTTCGACTGGTGCCCGCCCGTGGTGATCAGCACCTTCACCCCCCGCGCCACGGCATCGGCCATCAGGTATTCCAGCTTGCGCACCTTGTTCCCGCCGCCGCCGAAGCCGGTGTAATCGTCGCGCTTGACGAACAGCTCGATCCCCAGATCCGCGCCCAGCCGCATCAGCCGCTCCACAGGCGTCGGTGCGAATGCAAGCGGGATCTTCGGGACATCTCCAAGTTTCATCGTGCCATCTTCCTGTGCAGATTGCGTCCTCTTGCGGGGACATGGGCAAGGCAATGCCCCCTGGATGGGAAAAACCTTGCATTGCCTCGGTTATGAATGAAGATATATCATATATTGATATTGGCAAGCCGCTCCGGCCATCGCGTGCATCTCGGCGCGCATCGCTACGGAGCACAGCCAGAAGACGCGAGGAGTGCCGATGACAGACCCCGTGCTTTCCGTCGCCGACCTGCGTGTGGCGTTTCGCGGCCGTCGCGGCTGGACAGAGGTCGTGCATGGCCTGGATTTCGACATCGCCCCCGGCGAAACGGTGGCGCTGGTCGGCGAAAGCGGCTCGGGCAAAAGCGTGACCTCGCTGGCGGTGATGCGGTTGCTGGACCCGGCCGCCAGCAGGATCACCGGCTCGGTCCGGCTGGAGGGGCGCGACCTGCTGTCCCTTTCCGAAGGCGCGATGCGCCGCATCCGGGGCGACCGGGTCGCGATGATCTTCCAGGAACCGATGACCTCGCTGAATCCGTCGATGAAGATCGGCGAGCAGATCGCCGAGGTTCTGACGACCCATCGCGGCATGGACCGGCAGAAGGCCATGGCGGAAACCGTTCGACTGCTGGAGCGGGTGCGCATCCCGGCGGCCAAGCGGCGAATGCTGGAATATCCGCACCAGTCCTCGGGCGGGATGCGGCAGCGCTTCATGATCGCCATGGCCCTGGCCTGCCGGCCGCGCCTGCTGATCGCGGACGAGCCGACCACCGCGCTGGACGTGACGGTGCAGGCGCAAATCCTGGAGCTGATCCGCGAATTGCAGGCCGAAGAGCAGATGGCGGTGCTGTTCATCACCCATGACATGGGCGTCGTGGCCGAGGTGGCGGATCGCACGCTGGTCATGCTGCGCGGCGATGCGGTCGAACAGGGGCTGACCGCCGAAATCTTTGCCCATCCGCAGCAGCCTTATACCCGCGCGCTTCTGGCAGCCGTGCCCCGGCTCGGCTCGATGGCCGGAACCGGCCGGCCGGCGCGATTCCCGCTGGTCGATGCGGCAACCGGCGCGGCCAGTCCCGGAACCGAATTGCCCGACACCCTGCGCGGCACGGCGCCGCTGCTCGAGGTGCGCGGGCTGACCACCCGCTATGATGCCGGCACGGACCTCCCGGGCCGGACGCAGGCGCGCGTTCATGCGGTCGAGAACGTCTCTTTCGACATCCGGCAGGGAGAGACGCTGGCCCTGGTGGGCGAATCCGGTTGCGGCAAATCCTCGACCGGGCGCTCGATCCTGCGGCTGACGCAGCCCTTCTCGGGCTCGGTAAGACTGGACGGGACCGAGCTGCTGGAGCTTGACCGCCCGGCCCTGCGCCGAATGCGGCGGCAGATGCAGATGATCTTCCAGGACCCCTTCGCCAGCCTCGATCCCCGTCGCCGGGTCGGCGATGCCATTGCCGAGCCGATGGTGACGCATGGCCTGGCGCGAGGATCGGAACTGAAGGACAGGGTCGCGGACCTGCTGACGCAGGTCGGGCTTTCCCCCGACATGGCGCGGCGTTTCCCGAACGAGTTCTCGGGCGGGCAACGGCAGCGCATCTGCATCGCCCGCGCCCTTGGCATCGCGCCGAAGCTGATCGTCGCGGACGAGGCGGTGTCCGCGCTGGACGTGACCGTCAAGGCGCAGGTGGTGAACCTGATGCTGGATCTTCAGGCCGAGCTTGGCCTGTCCTATCTGTTCATCAGCCATGACATGGCGGTGGTCGAACGGATCAGCCACCGCGTCGGCGTGATGTATCTGGGCGAGATCGTCGAGATCGGCCCTCGCGAGGCGATCTTTGGAGCCCCCGCGCATCCCTATACCCAGCGACTGCTCCAGGCGATCCCGGTACCCGACCCCGCCCTTCGCGGCAACCGACCCGCCGGTGAGTTGCGCGAGTTGAAAAGCCCCTTGCATCCGGTGGGTTATCAGCCCCCGGCCCGCGAATGGCGCGAGGTCTCGCCCGGCCATCAGGTGCAGGTTGCCGGCCCGGAATGGCAGGCCGCCTGAGCGGGATCAGCCGGGCAGGCGCGTGCCGATCCCCTGCCCCGACGCGGCGCGCAGCAGCCGCGCCGCCAGCGCGATGTCGAAGATGTTCAGCCCGAAGCTCGAAAAATAGACCGACTCGCCCGGCGCGGGCCGCCAGTCGTCGCAAAGGATGGCCGGCAGGTCGGCCGCGACCTGTGCGGGATCGAAAAGCCCCGCCCGATACATCTGGAACAGGCTCTTGGCACTGGTCCGGGCGAACTCGCCCCACAGGTCGCAAGTCACCCGGTCAAAGGCGGCGATGCCCGCGAAGCTCATCTCGTGAAAGCCTATCTGAAGGACCAGCCGGCCGCCGGTCGCCGCTTCGGGACCAAGGAAGGGCTGAGGCGCGGAACTGCACATCAGCACCGCCTCGGCATTCGCGATGGCCTGCTCGTGATCTGGATGGACGGTGATCCCCGCTCCCAGCCGCTCGACCTCGCGACCCAAGCGGCTCCAGACCGCGATCCGCTCAAGGTCCGGGAACAGGGCGCGCAGCATGGCGAGATGCGCCCGCGCCTGCGCACCCGCGCCCAGCAAGGCGATCCGCCGCAGACCGGGCCGCAATGCGCGCAGCACATGGGCCGAAACGGCGGCCGTCCGCACCCGCGTCAGCAGCGCCGCTTCCACCATGCCCAAGGGCCGGGCGGTGGCCAGATCCTCGATCAACGTGGTCGACGTGATGGCCTCGCCGTCCTCGGGTGCCGCGGGCCGATGCACGGTCCATTTGATCCCGGCGGCGGCAAAGCGGCCCCCAAGCCGGGCCGGAAGCCCGTATGCCTTGGCGCGCGGATCATCGCCAAGCGGCAGCACGGATTCGGCAACCATCTCCGCATCGCCCCGACGCAACAGCCGCACAGCCTCGGCCACATCGTCCAGCGCGGCCTGCCAGTCCAGCGCGCCGGCGCGAAGCAGATCCTTGCGTCCCAGCCAGATCATGCCGCCATCCCTTGGATCCATGCCGAGACCGAGGCGATGAAACGGCCAAACCCCTCGATATGCAGGAACTCGTTGACGCCATGCGCATTGCCGCCCCGCCCCGAGCCACCGATCAGGAAGCTTTCGGTATGGCGGCCGAAGGCATAGGCCGGCGCGGCGCCGATCGCCCAGGGCCAGACCTGCGGCGCCGGACCACCGGCATAGGCATCGTGCAGGGCGCGGACGCCGGCAGCGGACTCGAGAACCCGCGCGCCCGGATAGCTGTCATCAACGCACAGCGCAGCCCCGGCAAAGGCAGGCTCGGCGGCCAGCAGGTCGCGAATGCCCGCGACAAGTGCATCCGGTGCAAGGCTGGGCGGGGCGCGCAGATCGAACGCGGCCGTGGCCGCGGCAGGGATGACCGCGTCGCCGGCTACGGGATCGGTCGCCAGCACAGCGATGTTGAAGGAAGCCGTGGTCAGGACATGGCGCAACAAAGCCTCGGGATCGAGGCAGCCGTATCGGGGCCGGGCGAAACAGGCTGCATGCCGGAAGCGCAGTTCGGCCGCAGGATCGAAATCCCGCGCCAGCGCCGCGACCACGCGCGCCGCATCGGCATCCAGATCTATCTGCGCAAGCTCTCCGGTCTCGGGTCCGCCGATCCTTGCCAGCACATCGACCAGAACCCGTGCGGGATTGGCGATCCATGGCGCATTCGAGGAATGGATGGCCCGCGCAGGGCCGCCCCAGCCCCCCGCAGCCACCTCCAGCCTGCCCTTGGCCATGCCGGAAAACCCCAGGTACAGCCGGGGCGGCCCGCCGCCATATTCGCAGAAGGACGGGAACAACGCCCCTGCCGAAGGTCGCAGCGGGCAGTCCGGCGCCGCCAGCCAGCGGCGCAACGCGGGCGAGGCGCGCTCTTCCTGCCCGTCCAGCAGGATTTCGACATTGACGCGCAGCCGGCCGGAGCGCTTCAGGTCGCGCAGCGCGATCAGCATGCCGGCCAGCGGCCCCTTGTTGTTCTCGGCCCCACGCGCGACGAAGGCACGGCCGATACCGGGCATATCCGCGATGCCGCCCGCCCAGGGGTCGTGCAGCCAGCCCTCGGGCGTGGCGGGCATGACGTCGTACATGTTGTAAAGCAGCACCGTGCGGGCCGAGCCGCTGTCGATCCGCGCATGGATCACCGGTGCCGGCTCGGTTTCGGACGGAGAAGAGGACAGCAGCGCCGCGCCCAGTTCGCCGGACAGCCAGGATCGCAACTCGCGGGCCTGCCGCATCTGGCTGGCGGGATCGCCGGCGTGCGATGGGATCGCGCACCAGCGCGCCGTCAGGGCAAGGGCATCATCCAGCGCGCTCACAGCCGGATCCGGGGGTTGAGCCAGGTATAGGCAATATCGACCAGGAAATTGGCTATGACGAAAACGGCGGCGGTGAACAGCACCACCGCCTGCACGACGGGGAAATCGCGGTTCTGGATCGCCTCGACCGCCAGCCTTCCGATGCCCGGCCAGGCAAAGACGATCTCGGTCACCAGCGCCCCGCCCAGAAGCGCCGCGAAATACATGCCCTGCACGGTGATCACCGGGATCATGGCATTGCGCAACCCGTGCCGCACGACGATCCGCCACTGGCCAAGCCCCTTGGCGCGGGCGGTTCGGATATAGTTCTGGCCCAGCACCTCGATCAGCGAGGCGCGGACCAGCCGGGTCATGGCCGACACATAATAGGCTCCCAGCGCGATGGACGGCATGACCAGATGCTGCCAGCCCCCCATCCCCGACGAGGGCAGCCACCGCAGGCGCAGCGAGAAGAGCAGGATCATCAGCAGCGCAAGCCAGAAGACCGGCACCGCCTGCCCCAGCAGGGCGATGACGCGAATGACGAAATCCAGCCCCGAATTCTTGCGCACGGCCGAGACGACCCCCAGCACCATGCCAATGGCCGAGGACCAGATGAGCGCCGAAAGGGCCAAAAGCGCGGTCGCCGGCAGGCGCTCCCACAAGAGATCGGTCGCCGGCCGCTGATAGCGCAGCGACAGGCCCAGATCGCCTTGAAGCAGATTGCCGAGAAAACGCAGATACTGCAGCCAGATCGGATCGTCGAAGCCCATGGCCCGGCGAAACGCTTCGATCTCGGCTTGGCTGGCGTCGGGCGACATCATCAGCGCGGCGGGATCGCCGGTCAGGAACAGCGCGAAAAAGACCAGCGCCGACACGCCCAGCATCACCACCAACCCCTGAAGCGCACGCGAAAGCAGAAAGCGCAGACCCTTCATGGCAGTTACGACATCTTCATATCGGCCCGGCGGACCAGCCAGTCGCCAAGCAGGTTGCAGCCGACCACCACCGCCCCGATCATCAGGCCAGGATACAGCACCAGCCAGTCGGCAATCAGGATGAAGGATCGCCCCTCGCCGATCAGGTTGCCAAGCGTGGGCCAGGGCGGCTGCACGCCGAGGCCCAGAAAGCCCACCGAGGCCTCAAGGATGATGAGGCGCGGCAGGTCCAGCGTCAGCAGCACGGTCAGCGGGGCAACGATATTGGGCAGGACATGGCGGAGGATGATCGTGCCATCGCTCTGGCCGATGGCGCGGGCGGCCTCGACATATTCCAGTTCGCGCACCGCCAGGGTCTGCCCCCGCGCGACGCGCGCGAACACCGCCCAACCCGTCAGCCCCAGGATCGCCACCAGGTTGGCGATGCTTGGCCCAAGGATCGCCACGAACAGCAAGATCAGAAGGATGAAGGGAATCGCCAGCTGGATGTCCACCAGCCGCATGATCAGCACGTCCACCCAGCCGCCGAAATAACCCGCAACCATGCCCAGGATCGTGCCCAGAACGACCGAGATCGCGGCCGAGGCGAGCACGATCCCCAGCGAGATCAGCGTGCCCAAGCCCAGCCGGGCCAACAGATCCCGGCCAAGCTGGTCGGTGCCAAGCGGATGCAGCCCCGCCTCGGTCACCGTCATCGGAGGCTTGAACGTGGCGGTCAGGGTGCCGCGCAGCGGGTCCAGGGGCCAGAACAGCGGCACAAGGATGCTGACCGTCACGACCGCGACGATCAAAAGCACCGCAAACACGGCATCCTCGTTTCCCCGCAGCCTTGCCCCGGTCCACATCCCGTCAGTCCTTCGTGATGTCGAACAGGACGATGCGGGCATCCGGGCGGCCCTCGAAATGCACGTCCGACGCACGGCCCAGCAGTGCGTCCTCGCGGTAAAGCGAGATCAGCGGCACTTCCCTCGCGGCAAGTTCCTGCACCTCGTGCAGCACTTTTTCGCGCGCGGCAGGATCGACGACCTGTCGGCTTTCGTCCAAGAGCCGGTCCAGTTCAGGCAAGGCCGCGCCGGAATAGGGCTCGCCCGAGCGCATGATGGCATAGATCGCTGCATCGGCATCCAGCGTCTGCGTCGAGCCCCAGCCCAGCATGTAGATCGGGCCGTCGAAGGGCTGCTTCTGCGTATAGACCGACCATTCCAGCACCTGCTGGTTCACCTTGACGCCGACATCGCCAAGCTGCTGGGCAATGGCCTGCGCCACCTCGTTGTTCTTCATATAACGGGTTGAGGATTGCATGGTGATCTCGAAACCGTCGGGAAGGCCCGCTTCGGCCAGCAGCTTGCGCGAAAGCTCGGGGTCGTAGGCGGGGACCGGCAGGTCAAGATAGCCGAAATCGCTTTTGCCGACCTGACCTCCGACCGGAGTTGCCATGCCTTGCAGCAGGTTGTCGGTGATCCCCTGGCGGTCGATCGCGTGATTCAGTGCCTGACGCACCTTCACGTCATCCAGTGGCTCCTTGTCCATGCGCAAGCCAAGATAGATCGTCAGGCCGCCATCCTTGACCTGGACAAGCTCCACATCGGGAGAGGCGGTCAGCATCGGCGCCAGATCCACCGGCACGTCCTCGATCAGGTCCACCTCGCCGGTGACGAGCGCGGTGATGCGGGCGGTGCTATCGGGAATCGGGCGCCAGGTCACTTCGTCCAGCGCCGGCTTGCCGCGCCAGTAGTTCTCGTTGGCCGCCAGCACCACCCGCTCATCGGGCACGAATTCCACGAACTGGTAGGCGCCGGTTCCCACCGGCTGCGAGGCGAACTTGGCATCGCCCATCTCCGCTACGTATTTCGGCGGCACGATGTAGGCGGGATAGCGGCTCATCCGGGTCGGCAGCAGGGGATCGGGCGCCGACGTCGTGATGCGCACGGTCAGCGGATCCACCACCTCGACCGACGCGACGGTGCGGATATAGGATATCGCCGGCGAGTTCGCCGCAGGGTCCAGCACGCGGTCGAGGGTGAACTTGACCGCCTCGGCATCGAAGGGCTCGCCATTGTGGAAGGTGACGCCTTCCCGCAGCTTGAATTCCCAGGTCAGATCATCGACAGCGCGCCATTCGGTGGCCAGGCCGGGGACAAGGTTCATCTGCTTGTCGCGCATGACCAGCGTGTCGAAGATGTTGTCCACGATGGTCGCGGCCTCGCGCATGAAGCCCGGGTCCATCGCATTGGTCGAGACGGCGCGGCCGATGACCAGTTCCGTGTCCTGTGCAAGAGCGGGGATCGCAGGGATCGCAAGCGCGACCCCGAGTGTCAGAGCGGAAAGAAGACGCATCAGTTTTCTCCTGTTGGTGGGCCACCCCTTGCCTGACCATCATTCCGGCGGAATCGCCTTTGCGCAAGTGAAAATATATCATATATTGTCATTCGGCATGCGACTTCTACGCTTGTGTTGATAGGATGTGCATTGTGTCACGCGAGGAATGGCATTGGATTTTGAAGCATTTGAACAGGTGCCCCGCCGCAGCCTGGTTTCGCATGTCGAGGCGCAGATCCGCGACGCATTGGTCGAAGGCAGGCTCGCACCCGGCACGCGGCTTGTGACGAAGGAACTGGCCGACAGGCTGGGAACGTCGATCACCCCGGCGCGCGAAGCGCTTGTGCGTTTTGCGGCTTCGGGCATTCTTGCAGCCGAGCCGGCGTCCTCCTTCCGGGTTCCAGAACTGACCGAGGAGCGGCACGAGGAAATCAGGCTGATCCGCAAGCGTGTCGAGGGGCTGGCAGCCGAAATGGCAACGCAGCGAATCGCCGATGAGGGCATCGCCCGGCTGGAAGCACAGATCGCCGCCTATACCGACTTGCGTCACGCACCGGATCTGCATCTGGCCCTGAAAGCCAACAAGGAGTTGCGCTTCACCCTTTACGCGGCTGCCGGGATGCCAGTGCTGCTTCAACTCATCGAGACACTCTGGCTACGAGCCGGGCCTGGCTTTGCCTATCTGCCCCGCAGTATCGGCGCCGCCGGCGAGGATCACCAGAATTACACCCATCTTGTCCAGGCCCTTCGCGCACGCGATTCCCTCGCGGCCAGCGCTGCCATCATGCGGGCGATCGACGATGGGGCCGATCAAGTGCTGTCTGCGTTGCGCCGCCGACAGGAAGCATAAGCATTGGCGAACGCGCTCCGCCTGTGCGGATGAATAGTGTGGCGCGCCATTGCGCAAGGCCGCGGGCTTGCAGGGCCAGTCCCATCACGTGTCCTCTTAACCTTCTTGGCTACCGAACAACAGGACGGTTTCGACGGGTCTGCGGCCCATGTTGCGGTAGCCGAGATGGGGCCGCTCGGCAGGCAGCAAGAATTGTATCGGCCAAGTCGAGTCCGGCAAGCCGAGGTCGCAGTTCGCATGGGCCGCTGCCTCCTTGATCGCGGCCATCGCGACGATCAGGTCGGACGTGATCGAGGGCGTCTTACCGGCAATCGGCAAGTTCTCGACCGCACGCAGGGTATGGACACCCGAGTATGCGGGTGCGGGAACTTCCCCGCTCCCGATCGAATCGTGCTTGACACGTATGGAAGTGGAATCAGGAATGACGATGGCTATGCCGCCTCTCATGTTGTAGAAGGTGCCCCCGCAACGGTGCTGCGAGGACGCTTGGCCAATCGGCCCAGATGCATCCCCTCACCCGGTCATACCGTATGGGGCAAGACCGCATTGCGCTCGCCCAGCTTGATGAAGGTCGACTTGACCTCGGTATATTCCAGAAGGCCGTCGATGCCATTCTCGCGACCGATGCCCGATTGCTTGAAGCCGCCGAAGGGCATCTGCACCGAGGTTTCCAGGAAGGTGTTCACGAAGACCGTGCCCGAGCGCAGCCGGCGCGAGATCAGGATCGCCTTGTCCAGATCCTTGGTCCAAAGCCCGTTGCCGAGACCATAGACCGTGTCGTTGGCCAGCGCCACCGCCTCGTCCACCGTCCTGAAAGTGGTCACGGTCAGCACGGGTCCAAAGATTTCCTCGCGGAAGATACGCATGTCCGGGGTCACATTGGTGAAGATCGTCGGCATGACGAAATAGCCCTTAGCGAGCGCGCCCTGATCTGCACGGCTGCCGCCGACGGCAACGGTCGCCCCCTCGGCCTTGCCGATTTCCAGGTAGTTCATCACCTGGTCGAACTGCGCCTGATGGATCATCGCGGCCTGGTCGGCATCCTCGTCCAGCGGCAGGCCGGTGCGGATCTTGCGGGTGCGCTCGACAAGGCGCGAGACGAACGCATCGGCCACGGATTCCTCGATCAGCAGGCGGGCACCGCAGACGCATTCCTCGCCCTGGTTCAGGACATAGCCGAACAGCACGCCATCGACAGCCGCATCCAGATCGGCATCGGCAAAGACGACGTTCGCAGCCTTGCCGCCCAGTTCCAGCGCGACGCGCTTGACGCTGTCGGCACAGGTGCGGGCAATGGCCTTGCCCACCTTCGTCGAACCGGTGAAGGAGATCATGTCCACCTCGGGGTGGCGGGTCATCGCCTCGCCCACGACGCCGCCCGTTCCCGTCACGACGTTGTAGACACCCTTCGGCAACCCGGCGCGGATGGCCAGTTTCGCCACCTCCAGCGCGGTGCCCGAGGTCAGTTCCGAGGGCTTGACCACCACCGAGCAGCCTGCCGCCAGCGCATAGGGCAGCTTCTGGAACAGCGTGACCATGGGAAAGTTCCAGGGCACGATCATGCCGACCACACCGCGCGGCTCGCGGCTGACCAGGCCCAGCGCCTGCGGGCCGACATTCTCGAACGCCTCGCCATGCAGCTGCAGACCCAGCGCGGCGGCATAGCGCAGCATGGATACGGAGTGCTCGATCTCACCGCGGGCGAAACGGATCGGCTTGCCGGATTCCTCGGCCTCGATGACCGCCAGCCGCTCCAGGTCGGCGGCGATCAGGTCGCCCCAGGCGTTCAGGATGGCCGATTTCTGCGTGGCGGCCATCTGCCGCCAGGGACCATGCTCGAAAGCCTCGCGCGCAGCGCGGACGGCGGCGTCCAGATCCTCGGCCGTGCCGGCGGCGAAATCGGCCAGCGCCGCGCCATGGGCGGGCGAATGGCGGCGGATCGTCTCGCCAGAGGCGCCGGGACGCTCGGCCCCGTCGATGAAATGGACATAGCTGCGAACGGTCATCGTGAATCCTTCCTTATGCGTTCAGCGATCAAGACCCACCGCGCGGACCTTGTCGCCCGGGGCGATGACCCCGATCGTGTCTCCGGCGCAGAGGGTGGTGCGGTCGGTCACCACGACATATTTCGTGTCGCCCGACAGCAGGTAGATGTTGGTGGTCTGGCCCAGCGGCTCGACCAGCTCGACGATGCCCTCGATCGAGCCGGGCGTGCCAGCGGCGACGCATTGCAGATGTTCGGGGCGGATGCCGACGGCGAAATGGCCGTGACGGTCGGCCATGGCGCGGGCACGTTCACGCTCGGCATCGTCCAGCGCGTCGCCGAAGCCTTGGACCTGGCAAACGACGCGGCCGTTGTTGGCCAGCTCGGCCTTGAACAGGTTCATCGGCGGCGAGCCGATGAAATCCGCGACGAAACAGGTCGCCGGGCGGTCATAGACCTGAAGCGGCGGCGCCACCTGTACCATGTCGCCCTTGCGCATGACGGCGATGCGGTCGGCCATCGACATGGCCTCGATCTGGTCATGGGTGACATAGATGGTGGTAATGCCCAAGTCGGTGACCAGCTTCTTGATCTCGGTTCGCATCACGGCGCGCAGCTTGGCGTCGAGGTTCGACAGCGGCTCGTCCATCAGGAACACCTTGGGATTTCGCACCAGCGCGCGGGCCAGCGACACCCGCTGGCGCTGGCCACCCGACATCTGCGCCGGCTTGCGGCCAAGATAGTCGGAAATGCCCAGGCGGCCCGCCGTCTCCTCGACCTTCCTGCGCCGCTCGGCGGGGGCAAGCTTGCGGATCTTCAAGGGAAACTCGATGTTCTGGAACACCGTCATGTTGGGATAGAGGCCATAATCCTGAAAGGCCATGGCGATGTCGCGGTGGCGCGGCTCGGCATGGGTCATGTCGCGGCCGTTGATGAAGATCCGGCCCTCGCTGGCGGTCTCAAGCCCCGCGACCATGCGCAGGGTGGTGGTCTTGCCGCAGCCCGAGGGGCCGAGCATGACGAAGAACTCGCCGTCCGCGATATCCACCGACACGCCGTTGACGACGGTCAGGCTGCCGAAGCGCTTGTAGATGTTCTTGATCTCGATACCCATGGGATCAGCCTTTCACCGCGCCAAGCGTCAGGCCGCGGACAAGATAGCGTTGCATCATCAGGACCAGCACGACGACCGGCAGCGACATCACCACCCCCGCCGCCGAGGCCAGCCCCCAGGCGATGGCCTTGGGCTTGATCGCATTGGCGGCGATCACCGGCAGGGTCTTGGCGTTCTGCGAGGTCAGCATCGAGGCCAGCAGGAACTCGTTCCAGGCGAACATGAAGACGATGACCATCGTGGCGGCGAGCCCCGGCAGCAGCAGCGGCAGGGTGACCCGCCAGAAGGTCTGGAACCGCGAGCAGCCGTCGATCATCGCGGCCTCCTCGATGGATTGCGGGATGTCCTGGATGAAGACGCGCATCACCCAGACCACGAAGGGCAGGCCCGCGAGGCCATAGGCGGCGGCAAGCAGCCAATAGGTGTCGAAGATTCCCAGCGCGCGGGCGATGATGAACATCGGGATGACGCTGACAATAGGCGGCAGCATGCGGATCGAGAGCACCTCGAAGGCGATGATCTCCTTGCCCTTCACGTCGAAGCGCGCCAGCGCATAGGCGGCCATGGTGCCGCAGACCATGGCGAGCGTGGTGGCCAGCCCGACGATCACGGCGCTGTTGACGAAAGCGTCGAAGGCGTCGAGCTCGCTGGCCAGCTTGGCATAGTTCTCGAATGTCGGGGTGAAGCTCCAGACCGGCGGGTATTGCGAGATGTCGAGTTCGCTCTTGACGGAGGAGCTTGCCATCCAGAACACCGGGAAGGCGAAGAAGGCCGTGGCGACCAGCGCCAGCGCATAGGCAGCGGCCAGCTTGACCGCACGGGACAGCAGGGGTTTTTGCGATGCCATGTCCGCCCTCCTCAGCGGTTTTCCTTGTCGGCCACCAGCTTCATGAAGCCGGTCAGGCGGACGAAGATCAGGACGACAAGCAACACGATGATCAGCACCAGCCAGGACAGCGCCGAGCCGTAGCCGAGATCGAAGAAGCGGAAGTTCACCCGTTGCAGATAGACGCTGACCAGGTCGGTCGAGAAATCCGGGCCGCCGCGGGTGATGATGTAGACCGTGTCATAGGTGCGGAACGCATCGACGATGCGCAGCAGCGTCGCGATCACGATCACCGGCTTCAGCATCGGCAGGGTGATCGAGAAGAAACTGCGCAGCGGCGAGGCACCGTCGATGGCCGCCGCCTCGAACGGGCTTTTCGGCAGCGAGGAGATACCGGCAAAGACGATCAGGAACATGAAGGGCGTCCATTGCCAGATATCGACGAGGATCACCGACAGCAGCGCCGTCGAGGCATTGCTGGCCCAGAGCTGCGGCGGAATGCCGATCAGCCCCAGCAGATAGTTCAGCACGCCCAGGTCCGGCATCATCATCACGCGCCACGTGATGCCGACCGCGATGGGGGTGATCAGCATCGGCACCAGGATGATGGTGCGCAGCACGACGAAGCCCGGATGGCGCTGGTTGAACAGCACCGACAGCGCCACCGCCAGCACCAGCGAAGCCGCCACGCTGATGGCGGTGAAGATCAGCGTCAACCCGACCGCGTTCCAGAACTGTGGGTCCGAAAAGGCGCGGGCGTAATTCTCGAACCAGACGAAGCTGGAGCCGCCGCCGAAGGTCGGGTTGTAGTTCGTCAGCGAGATATAGAGCGAATGCAGAAGCGGATAGAGCCCGACGACGGTCATGACGATCATCGTCGGCGCCAGCAGGAGCATCGCGATCCGACCCTCTCCCGCGCGCTGCGCCTTGTCGGCGGTCTTGGTGTCTGAACGAGCCATGGTTGGTCCCTTCGCGAAAAGCGGCGGGGCGCCGTGGTGGACGCGCCCCGCCCAGGCGGATCAGCGAATGACTCGCGCCAGGCGCGATTCGGCATCCGCCATCGCCTGTTCGGGGGTCTTGCGGCCGTTCACGCCCGCCAGGATCTCTTCGTAAAGCACGCGCTGCACCTCGACGGCGTTCTGCAACCGATAGGGCGGGATCGAGATCGGCGCGGTGCCGCGGGTCTCGAAATCGTGGAAGGCCTGCAACATCGGGATCGCCTCGACCGTCTGGGGGTTGTCGATGTCGCGCTGCAGGCAAAGCGAGGATTCGCCGGCCTCGCGGAACAGTTCATAGGCCCTGCCCTCGCTCATCCAGGCGAGGAAGCGATAGGCATCCTCGAGCTGTTCGGAAGCGGCATTGGCCATGATCGACCAGCCACCAACCATCTGCTGTTCATATCGTTCGGTCGGGGCAACGGTATACCCGAAGCGGCCCTTCATCGGTCCGTCCTCGATGCCGACGATCACGTCCGACCAGGTGATCATCATGGCAGCGCGGCCCTGCTGCATCAGCGACGAGCCCTCGGCATAGTCCAGCCCCTCGACCCCGTTCGGGGTATAGGGCAGCACCTCGCGCAGCCGCTCGATGGCACGGGCGCCCTGCCCTTCGCTGTTGAACACCGGTTTGTTGGCCTCATCCAGCACGCCGTCGTCATGGGGAGCGATCTGGGTCATGCCCATCAGGCGTGACCCCCAGTCGCCGCTCATATGCGCGTCCTGGCCTCCCAGCAGCAACACGTTGCCCGCGACATCCGAGGAATGCAGCTTCGCCGCAGCCTCGCGATAATCGTCCCAATTCTTCGGCACCTCGATGCCGGCCGCTTCCAGCAGATCCTTGCGATAGACGAAGACCGGGGTAGTCATCACCAGCGGCAGGCCCCAGCGTTTCCCCTCGTATTCGGTATAGGTCAGCGAGGCGGGGGCGAAGTTCTGCAGTTGCAGCTCTGGCAGCTCGGCATTGCCCGCCCGGATCTCGTCCAGCGGCGCGGCCCAGCCGTTGCGCATGGGCTGGCGGATCCAGAGATTGTCGGTGGTGAACAGGTCGAAGGTGGAGGAGCCCTGGCTAAGCTCGATCAGCAGCTTTTCGTAATGCGCCTCATAGGGATTGGCCTCGCCGGTGATCCGGGCGCCGTCATAGGCATCGGCGACCGATGCGGTCAGTGCCTCCGCCCATGCGGTATTGCTGTTGAGAATGTTGAGCGCCGCCCCGGATTGCGCAAAGACGCCGCGCGGCGCGGCGGCAAAGGCAGCCATCAAGGCCGTCAGCGTCTTGAGCATGTGCCGGCGGGTAAAGTCGGAACGGGACTGAAATCGGGTCATGGTGCAACCTCCTGTGGGCATAGCCGTGGGCGTTTCTTATCGTGATTTGTAAACGTTTACTGTCCTCAGCATGCATCCCGTGTCAAGAAAAACTTGCCAATCCGTGTCATTTCGGGTCCGAGATAGGGGCAGGTGATTCAGAAAACTTGCAGCAAACAGGAGAAAACCCCGTGGCTAAGCCCAAATCCCAGGCAATCCAGGCGCGCCGGATCCGCCCGACGATCCATGACGTCGCCAAGGCGGCAGGGGTTTCCATCGCCACGGTGTCGCGCGCGCTCAATTCCCCCGATTCGGTGCGAAAGGAGTTGCGCGAGCGTGTGGTGGCTGCTGCTGATTCAATGGATTACATGGCCGATTCGGTAGGCAAGGCGCTGCGCCGCCAGCGCACCCAGATCATCAGCACCATGCTGCCCAGGCTGGCAGACCCGCTGTTCTCGGCCGTGGCCAGCGCCATTCAGGAAACGCTGGAAGAAAACGGTTACCTGGGATTCGTGCAAACCTCGGGCTTCGACAACACGAACCTGTTCGACCGCGCGAAACGGCTGATCGAGCACGGCACCGAGGGGTTGATCATCTTCGGTCGAATCGACGATCAGCGCCTGCTGGACTATTGCCGCGCCCATCAACTGCCCTTGCTGTCTGCCTATTCCTATTTCGAAAAGTCCGAAGTGCCGACGATCGGCTTCGACAACTACCTTGCCACCCGGCAGCTGGTCGAAATGCTGCACACCTTGGGCCACAGCCGGATCGCCATGATCTCCGGTTCGGACAAGGGCAACGACCGGCAGCAATCCCGCATCCGCGCCTTCCGCGACATCAATGCCGAGCTGGGGCAGGAACCGGTGATCGAATTCACCCACATGGATTTCGACATGGCGGATGGCGGCGCCGCCCTGCGGCGAATCATGGAAAACCACCCCGAGACCACGGCGCTGGTCTGCAATCGTTGCGTGATCGCCTTCAGCGTCATGGTCGAGGCCCGCCGCCTGGGTATCGCAGTCCCCGAGCATCTGTCGCTGACGGGTTTCGACGATATCGACTATGCGGCGCTGTTCGACCCGTCCCTGACCACGGTCGCGGTTCCTTCGGAAAAGATCGGCCGCGCCGCCGCCAAGGCCATGATTGCGCATCTGGAAACCGGCGCTCCATTGGGCAGCCGGCGCTTTGAGACCGAGGTGATCTTGCGCCGATCCGTCGCTCGCCCTCGCGCCCCGACATAATTCTGCTTGACAGAAGGGGGTTGCTCCGTCAGATAAAGAAAACGTTTACAAATCATCTGAACGGGAGGTTCGCCATGCGCTTCAGGCGAATGGTCAATGTCGTCAGCGCCCACGCCGCCGGAGAACCCAACGACGTCATCACCGGCGGCGTGCTGAACGTGCCCGGCCAGACCATGTTCGACAAGATGACCTGGCTGCGGGACAAGGGCGACGACCTGCGCCTGTTCCTGCTCAATGATCCGCGCGGCAAGGTCAGCCTATGCATGAACCTGATCCTGCCCTCGAATAATCCCGAGGCGGATTTCGGCTTCGTCATCATGGAATCGGACTACTATGTGCCGATGTCGGGCACGAACACGATCTGCACCGTGACCGTCGCGCTCGAAACCGGCATGGTGCCGATGACCGAGCCCGAGACCCGCATCGTCCTGGAAGCGCCCGCCGGGCTGGTCCCCGTCACCGCGAAATGCCGCGACGGCAAGGTCGAAAGCGTCACCTTCGACAACGTGCCCTCTTTCGTCTTCGGCCTCGACCAGACCGTCGAGGTGCCGAACCTCGGCAGGCTGACGGTGGATGTCGCCTATGGCGGCATGATCTACGTGCTGGTCGATGCCGCGGCGGTCGGCTTCGAGATCAAGCCCGAAGAGGCCCGGCATATGGTCGAGATCGGCGAGCGCATCAAGGCGGCCGCCGCCGAACAGCTTCCCGCCATCCATCCGGAAAACCCCGGTATCCACACCATCAACCAGACGCTCTTTGCCGGCCCGCTGCTGGAAACCGAACGCGGCAAGGTCTCGAAGAACGGTGTGATCGTCTCGCCTGGGCGGCTGGACCGCTCGCCCTGCGGCACCGGAACCAGCGCCCGACTGGCGGTCCTGCATGCCCGCGGCCAGATCGCCGAGGGCGAGACCTTCATCCATCAAAGCATCATCGGCACCGAGTTCACCGGCACCGTCATCGGCACCACCAAGGTCGGCGCGTTGCCCGCGATCCGCCCCGCCATCACGGGCACGGCCTGGATCACCGGATTTCACCAGCATGTGCTGGATCCCGGCGATCCCTTTCCCACCGGCTACCGCCTGAACGACACCTGGTAAAAGGACCGCCTCATGGCCACGCTGCTGCGCGCCCCGAAGCGCAAGAAATACGATTACGTCGTCATCGGTTCCGGCTCTGCGGGCAGCGTCATGGCCTCGCGCCTGGCCGAGGACGGCAAGAACAGCGTCCTGCTGCTCGAGGCCGGCCCCTCGGACCAGCATATCCACATCCGCATGCCCGCCGCCCTGGGGCTGCCCCTGGGCAGCGATCGTTTCAACTGGCGCTTCGAATCCGAGCCCGAGCCGGGCCTGAACGGCCGCACCATCCTTGAAGCGCGCGGCAAGGTCTTGGGCGGCTCGTCCTCGATCAACGGCATGAACTGGGTGCGCGGCAATCCCTGGGATTACGACAACTGGGCCTCGATGGGGCTGGAGGGCTGGTCCTATGCCGAAATCCTGCCCTATTTCCGCCGCGCCGAAAGCTTCGACAAGGGCGCCAACGACTATCGCGGCGACAAGGGCCCGATGCTGGTCGAGACCTGCAAGGCCGAAGGCCCGCTCTACGACGCCTTCATCCAATCCGCCAAGCAGGCCGGCATGCGGCATGTCGAGGATCACAACGCCTATCGTCAGGAGGGCGTGCATATCACCCAGCGCAATGTCGGCAAGGGCATCCGCTGGAGCAGTTCGCAAGGCTATATCCACGCCCGCGGCGACCGGCCCAACCTGGACGTGGTGGTGGGCGGCCGACTGCTGAAGATCAATTTCTCGAACAGGCGGGCGACCCGCGCCGACATCCTCGTCAATGGCGAGCGGCAGTCGGTCGAGATCGACGGCGAGATCATCCTCTGCGCCGGCGCGCTGAACTCGCCGCAACTCTTGCAGCTTTCCGGCATCGGCCCGGCGGACATGTTGCGCAGCGTCGGCATCGACGTGCTGGCGGACATGCCGGGCGTGGGCGCAGGGCTCAAGGACCATGTCGCCGCGCCGGTGCAGTATCGCGCCACGCAGAACGTCTCGGCCGCCCGGCATCTGAACAATTTCGGCAAGCTCAAGCTGGGCCTGCAATGGCTGCTGGCCAAGAAGGGCCTCGGCGCCACGAACTTCTTCGAGGTCGGCGTCTTCATGCGCACCAGGCCGGAAATCGCCGTGCCGAACGTCCAGTTCGAATTCGTCCCCATGCTGGGCGAGATGCAGCACGGCAGCGTCAAGTTGGAGAACGGATTCCAGTATTTCTTCAGCCTGATGCGGCCCAAAAGCGAGGGCAGGGTGTGGCTGCGCGACGCCAACCCGCTGTCCGCGCCGCGCTTCGTGTTCAACTATTTCGCGCATGAGGAGGACCGCCGCGACGCCATCGACGCCGTGCGCGCCATCCGGCATGTCGTCTCGCAGCCGGCCTGGGGCCCCTATCGCGGCGAAGAAGTCACGCCCGGCAAGCTGTTCCAGACCGACGAGCAGATCATGGAGTTCCTGCGCAAGGAGGCGGGGACGAACTATCACCCCTGCTGCTCGGCCCGCATGGGCAATGACGACAATTCCGTGGTCGATGCCCAGGCACGGGTGCATGGGTTTGACAACCTGCGCGTGGTCGATGCCTCGATCATGCCGGAAATTGTCAGCGGCAACCTGAATGCCCCCGTCATCATGATGGCCGAGAAACTGTCCGATATCGTGTTGGGCAAGCAGCCCCTGCCACGCTCAGACGCCCCCTATTACCGCCCCGAAGGAGATGCAGCATGATCCCGTCGAAGAAACCCGAATGGGCCGCCGATCCTGAAAACGACCTGGGCCAGATTCTGGTTCTTGGCCCGCAGGAGGGCAAGAATTTCTATCAGCCCGTGCCCGCCAACGGCAATATCTCGGTCCGTATCGCGCCGGAATTCGTGGATATCCAAAGCCCGTTCAGCATCGGCACCCAGACCCTGCCGCCCGGCGGCTATGTGCGCGAGCATTCGCACCCCGAACATGACGAGGCGCTGCATTTCATCCGCGGCACCGGCAAGGCCGTGGTGGATGGCGTCGAATATCCGATCGAGCCGGGCGTGACAATCTTTGTCGGCAGGAACCGCCGCCACATGTTCATCAACGACTCCGATGCCGAGTTGCATTGGTTGTGGTTCATCCAACCCAACGGGCTGGAGGTGTTCTTCGAAGAGGTCGGCCGGCCGGTGATCCCCGGAGAGCCCGATCCGACGCCCTTCCCCCGCCCCGACAACGTGCTGGAGATCGAGCGCCGCACCGCCTTCGCACCGCAGCCCGCCGACCAGCGCCGGCCAGAGTAAGGCCGATGCCGGTCCATGTCGCCGATGACGGCTGCCGCATTCATTACCAGTTGGACGGCAACGGCCCGCCTTGCCTGCTGATTCCGGGCCTGGGCGGCGAGGCCGGATTCTGGCAAGGGGTCGTATCCACGATTGAAAACGATTACCATCTGATCCGCATCGACCATCGCGGCGCCGGCGGCAGTGATCGCCCCACGGGCGGTTATTCCATCCCCCGCATCATGCGGGACGTGCTGGGTGTGCTGGACGACCTGCATATCCGGCGCGCGCATGTCGTCGGACATTCGACCGGCGGCATGATCGCGCAGACCCTGGCGGTCGAGGCACCGGAGCGCGTCGCCGGCCTCGTGCTCAGCGGCACATGGGAACGGGTGGATACCCGTTTCACCCGGCTGTTCCAGGCCCGGCTGGCGCTGCTGGAACAGGCCGGGCCGGTGGCCTATCACAAGCTGACCCAGGCACTCGGCTATGACGCCGGCTGGATCGAGGCCAATCGCGCCGCGCTGGACGCCGAGCTGGAGCAGGCCGATACGCGCCTGCAACCCATCGCGGTGCAGGCCGCTCGCATCCGCATGCTGATGGAACACGACGTCTTCGACCGGCTGGGCCGGATCACCGCGCCGACGCTGGTGATCGGCGGCAGCGACGATGCGCTGATCCCCTTCGCCTCGTCCGAGCGGCTGGCGGCGGCGATCTCCGGCGCGCGGCTTGCCTCGCTGCCGGGCGGGCATTTCTTTCCCAAGGCCTATCCGGCGCCCTATGCGGCGCTGCTGGCCGATTTTCTCAAGGAGATCGACATATGACCTCTCCGCTCATCGTCTCGATCGGATTCGGCGCCATGGCGCGCAGCCTTGCTGCATCGCTGGAAAAGGGCGACAGCGGCCTGCATCTGGGCGGCTTCCTAGTGCCCGAACACTTGCCGAACGACGCTCCCGCGGGGATGCAGCGCTGGAACAGCGTCGATGAACTGATCGCTGCCAAGCCCGATCTGGTCATCGAATGCGCCACGCATGAGGCGGTGCGCGAAACCGTGCCGCAACTTCTGGAAGCGGGTATCGACGTGGTGATCGTCTCGATCGGCGCGCTTGGCGATGCCGGAACCGTGGCGCGGATCGAAGCGGCGGCCAAGACGGGCCGTGCGCGCGCCATCGCGGTCTCGGGCGCCATTGGTGGGCTCGACGTGTTGCGCTCGGCCAAGCTCGCCGGGCTCGACAGCGTCGCCTATATCGGCAGGAAACCTCCAACAGCATGGAAGGGCACGCCGGCAGAACAGCTTCTGGACCTGCCAAACCTCAAGGAGGCGACCGTCTTCTACGAGGGCGATGCCGTCGAGGCCGCCCGCGACTATCCCAAGAATACCAACGTCACCGCCGCCGTGGCTCTGGCGGGGCTTGGCTTCAAGGACACCAGAGTGCGACTGATCGCCGATCCCGCCGCATCCGGCAACACGCATGAACTGGAAGCCAAAGGCGCGTTCGGCAGCTTCCACATCCTGCTGAACAACAAGCCGCTGCCCGAAAACCCGAAAACCTCCTGGCTTGCCGCGCTCAGCGTCGAACAGGCGGTGTTGCGTCATTTCAGCTCTCTGGAGGTTTGAACCATGGATATGCATCTCAAGGACAAGGTTGTCCTCGTCACCGGCGCGGGCGCCGGCATCGGCGCCGCCACGGCGAAGCTGTTCGTCGAGGAAGGCGCCAAGGTCGTGGTCGCCGACTATCTGGGCGATGCCGCCGGACAGGTCGCGGCCGAGCTGGGCGAAAACGCCCGTGCCTTCACCGTAGACGTTTCGAAGGCCGAGGATTGCAAGGCAATGGTCGATTTCGCCGTGGCCGAGTTCGGCGGGCTGGACGTGCTGGTGAACAATGCCGGGCGCGGCTCGCTGGGCACCGTCGAGACCCAGGACGAGGACGACTGGCGCAGCATCATCGACGTCAACCTGACAGGCGTCTACCTGTGCAGCAAATATGCCGTGCCGGCGCTGCGCAAGCGCGGCGGCGGCGCCATCGTCAACACCGCCTCGAACATCGCCATGGCGATGGCGATCAAGGATCGCGCCGCCTACGTCGCGGCCAAAGGCGGCGTCGCCTCGCTGACCCGCGCCATGGCGCTGGACTTCGCGGCCGACAACATCCGCGTGAACTCGGTGGCGCCGGGCGTGATCTGGTCGAACTATTACAACAAGATGCTGACGCAGGTTGCCGATCCCGAGGCTTTCAAGGCCGGGCTGCGCGCTCGCGCCCCCTCGAACAGCTGGGGGGAGCCCGACGACATCGCCTCGGCCATCGTCTGGCTGGCCTCTGACCGCGCCCGCTTCGCTGTCGGCACCATGCTGACCGTGGACGGCGGTGCCTCGATCTGGTGATGCGATGATCCTCGAGGAACGCGACTATCGCCTTGTGCAAGGCATGACAGGGCCTTTCCTGAAGGCCTATGAAACGCTCGGCCTGCCGGTGCAGCGCAAGCACCTGGGTGAGCCCGTGGGCTTCTTCACCACCGATATCGGCGAGCTGAACCATGTGGTCTCGATGTGGCGACATGACGACTATGCGCAGCGCAGCGCGCGGCGGGCAGCCATGCTGGCCGATCCAGACTGGCCGGCCTATCTGGACGCGATCAAGGGCATGATCGAGGTCCAGACCGTCCGCATCCTGGCACCGGCGCCATTTTCACCGCTGCGCTGATGCCGACTGCAAGGTCCGATGACTGGCGCGGCGCCGGCTTCATGCTGCTGGCAATGGCCGGTTACGGGCTGAACGACCTGATGGTCAAGCTTGTCGCCGCGCACCTCCCCGCCGCGATGATCCTGGCCATCAGGTCGGCCATGGCCGTGCTGCTTTTGTTGGGGCTATTGGCCCTGCGGCGCGAGATCTGGCAGATCCGTGCCAGCCTTACGGGCCGGGCGTTGCTGCGCGCCTTGCTGGATACCGGCGCCACCATCGGCTATGTCCACGCGCTCACCGGCCTGTCGCTGGCCAATGCGGCCGCGATCTACCAAATGACCCCCATCGTATTCATGCTGGCCAGCGCCGCCCTGCTGCGCGAGGCGATCCCGCGCAGCGGCTGGATCGGCACCGCCCTGGGCTTTGCCGGCGTGCTGCTCGTGATCCGGCCCGACGGCGCTATGCTCGACCCGCATGCGCTGGCGGTCGTCGTCGCAGTCCTGTGTTCGGTCGCGCGCGACCTGCTGATGCGGGACAGCCTGATGCCCTCGCCCATCTGCCTGGCGCTGCTGAGCGCGGCCTGCACCAGTCTTTTCGGGCTGGGTGCATTGACGACCAGCGGGACAGCCGCGCCGGAACCGGCGCAGATCGCCCTGCTGGCGCTGGCGGCGACGGCCATCGCCGTGGGCTATGTCTTTCTGGCGCTGGCCACCGCGACGGGGGGAAGCGGCTTCGTCTCGCCCTTCCGCTACAGCATCCTGGTCTATGCGACTTTCCTGGGCATGGTGGTGCTGGGGCAATATCCCGATGCGCCGGCACTGCTGGGGATCGGGCTGATCATGCTGGGCGGCGTCACCGTGGCGCTGCCCAGCAGCCGGCCGCGGCCCTAGCGGCCATTCACGCCGCCTCGCGATAGATGCGGCCGTCCTTCATGATCAGCGACAGGTTCTCGGGCGCCTGCAGCAGACCCAGATCCTCCAGCGGATTGCCCCGCAGCGCGATCAGGTCGGCGCGCAGTCCCTCTTTCACCCGGCCGATCTGGTCCTGCATGTTGAACAGCGCCGCGGCGTTGCAGGTCGCCTGCCGGATCACCTCGGCGGCGGGCAGCACCTCGCCGCGAATGCGGAACTCCAGCGACTGGTGGCGGTGCAGCGGCCCGATCAGGTCGGTGCCGTAGACCATGGGCACGCCGTGCCGGGCGGCGATTTCCAGCTGCCGCGGCCCGGCGTCCAGCACCGGCCTGATCTTGGCGTGAAGCTCGGCCGGCATGCCGACCTGCAGGCCTTCCTCCCACATG
Organism: Paracoccus versutus; assembly: GCF_029909795.1. Lineage (NCBI taxonomy): Bacteria > Pseudomonadati > Pseudomonadota > Alphaproteobacteria > Rhodobacterales > Paracoccaceae > Paracoccus > Paracoccus versutus. The sequence goes on along the minus strand of NZ_CP038196.1, from coordinate 478,442 downwards.
GTGGTATAGGCCGAGAGCGTCGGCACCAGATAGGCCCCGGACTCGCGCATCAGCGCCGCGGTCTCGTCGTCCAGGAAATTGCCGTGCTCGATAGAGCGCACACCGCATTCCACCGCATGCCGGATGCAGCGGTTGGTATAGGCATGCGCCATGACATAGGTCGAGGCGTTCCCGGCCTCCTCGACCGCCGCGCGGATCTCCTCGCGCGAGAACTGCACGTAATGGATCGGGTCGGTATAGGAGGCGATGCCGCCGCCGACCATCAGCTTGACCTGATGCGCGCCGCGCCGGATCTCGTCCCGCACCGCCGCCCGGACCTCGGCCACGCCGTTGCAGATGCGGCCGAGGCTGGGGACATAGTAATGGTCGTCATGGGCGGTCTCGCCCGGGCCGCGCATGTCGCCGTGGCCGCCTGATTGCGACAGCGCCTTGCCGGAATACAGGATGCGCGGGCTGGGGATCAGGTCTTCCTCGACCGCGCGGGCCAGGCCGAAATCGGCACCGCCCGCGTCGCGCACGGTGGTAAAGCCGCGCATCAGCATGTCCCGCAGGATCGGCATGGCCCGGATCGCGGTGTAGAAGGGCGACCATTTCGTCAGCAGCGCGAAGCTGTTCATCGGCACGATGACATGGACATGCGCGTCGCACAGCCCAGGCATCAGCGTGCGGCCCTTGAGGTCTATCACCCGCTCGGCCGTCATGGCTCGGCTGCCGATCTCGGCGATACGCCCCTCGGCGATCAGCACGTCGCAGGTCGCGGACAGGCTGCCGGCATCGACATCAAGGATGCTGGCGTTTTTCAGAAGGGTGGTGGTCATGCCGTGAGGTTCCGTTCATGCAGGGGGGACAGGGCCGCGGGGCGATAGATCCGCGCCGCCGTGCCCGAAAGGATCGCCATGCGCTCGGCGGCCGAATAGCCGCCCGTCACGGTCAGGTAGCCGTCGAAGATCTCGCGATAGCCGCGAAACAGCCGGTCAACCGGGAAGTTCGAACCCAGCATGACCCGGTCCGCGCCGAAGGCTTCGACCGTCACCTCCATGACGTGCCGCAACTCGGCCAGCGTCCAGTCCGGCTTCAGCATCGCCAGACCCGAGACCTTGGCACTGACATTGGGCAGTTCTGCCAGCCGCGTCATGCCCGCGCGCCATGCCCGCAGGTCGCCGTCGATCAGCCCGTCGGGCATGCCCGCCTGGTTCAGGATGATCTGCGTGTCTGGGAAGTCGCGCGCCAGTCGGGCGGCATCGCGCATCTGGCCAGGAAAGACCTGCAGGTCGAAGGACAGGCCCGCCGGCCCCAGTCGAGCGAAACCGCGCCGCCAGGCGGGATCGTCCATCAGGTCGCGGCGCACGCCGTAGCTGAGACGCGGGTTCTGGTGCCAGGCCAGGATCTGCCGCACGCCGCGGAACAGGGACGAGGCCGCCTGATGCGCCTCGATCAGCGCCGGCGCCTCGGGCGCAGCCAGATCGACCGCACCGACGATGGCGTTCGGAAAGCCATGCGCCCGATGCGCGGCATCGGCGAAGCGCGTCTCGCCCACCGGGTCGCGCGGATCGAATCCGCCATCCAGATGCACCGTGCCGACCAGGTTCAGCCCAACGCTGTCGGCCAGGAAATCCCCGGCCAGATAGTTGCGGCGGATCGCGCTGGTGTCGCCCACGATGCTGGGCCTGCCCGGCCGCAGCCAGGGATAGTCATGCGCATCGATATCCCAAAGATGGTGATGCGCATCGATGATTGGCGGAGTTTCTGCGGGATTCATGGGCTTTTCATGGTTCCTTCTCTGCGGCCAGACTGCGGCGCGACGGGATGGATTGACAATCGGGCGGCAGTTGTAATCCCATGACTGAAAATCATGAGGCCGGCATGAAGACCCCGAATCCCGCCCCCCGCGACGCGGTCGAGCGCGAGGGCGACCTGCCCTCGGTCAGCGCGTTGCGCGCCTTCGTCATGGCGGCACAGTTCCGCAGCTTCTCGCGCGCGGCGGATGAGCTGGACATCACGCAGAGCGGCATCAGCCGCGCCGTGCGCAGCATCGAGGACATGGCCGGCACCCAGCTTTTCGAGCGCACCGGCCACGGGCTGGTGCTGACCGAGCCGGGCAGCATCTATTACGACGAGATCACCTCGATCCTCAGCGAGTTGGGCGCCGCAACGCTGCGGCTGTCCACCTATGCCGAGGTGGCGGACCAATTGACCATCGCCACCCTGCCCAGCCTCGGCGGGCGCTGGCTGGCGCCGCGCATCGGCCGGTTCATCGCCCAGAACCCCGCCATCGAGGTCTCGATCACCGCGCAGATCGGGCATTTCGATTTCGAGGGCAGCTCCATCGACGCCGCGATCCATTACGGCAACGAGGTCTGGGCGGGTTGCCTCAGCGAGATGCTGATGGACGAGGTGCTGGTCCCGTTCTGCGCGCCGGCGCTGCTGCGGGGCACGGTGCCGCAAGCCCGGCTGCTGCTGGACCTGCCGCTGATCCAGCACCTGCATCGTCCCACCGCCTGGCGCGAGTGGTTCCGCGAGGTCGGCATCGAACATCCCAACCCGACGCGCGGCATGCGGTTCGAACAGTATCAGATGGGGATCGAGGCGGCCAAGACCGGCCTTGGCGCGATCCTGATGCCGCCCTTCATGGTATCCGAGGAAATCCGGAACGGGCAGCTCGTGGCCTTGCACAACCTGCCCGTCGCCTCGCCCTGGCGCTATTACCTAGTCTATCCCAAGGCCAAGCGGTCCAAGCCGGCCGTGCAGAAGCTCCGCAGCTGGATCCGGGCCGAGGCGCGGCGCAGCCTGCAACAGACCGCGCAGATGATCGGCTGACCGCGCCCTGCCCTCCGGCGCTATCTCGCGCCGCCGCGGCGCGACAGCAGCGCATCCAGCACCACCGCCAGGGTCAGGATCGCGCCCTGCACCTCGAGCCGGGTCTGGGTCGAGGCGTTGATCAGCAGCATGCCGTTCGAGACCGAGCCGATGACCAAGGCACCGATCAGCGCCGCCCAGACCGAGCCGCGCCCGCCGAACAGGCTGACCCCGCCGATCACCGCCGCCGCGATGGCTTCCAGCAGCAAGGTGGTATCGGCCGAGTCCGGCGAAACCCCCAGCACCCGCCCCGCCGCGATCATGCCGCCCAGCGCCGCGAACAGCCCGGTCAGGGTGAAGGCGGCGATGCGCACGAAGGGCACCGAGATCCCGGCCCGCCGCGCCGCCTCGGCATTGGCGCCGACGGCGTAAAGGTAAAGGCCGAAACGCGTCTGCGTGGTGACATAGGAAAACGCGGCCAGCAGCACCAGCAGGAAGGCGACCAGACCCGGCACGCCGCGATAGGCGTTGAACACCGCGACGGCGGCTGCCCCGGCGATGGCGATGGCGGCGGTGGGCAGCAAGACCTCGCGCAACAGCGAGCCGCCAAGCGCCTGCTGGTGGCTCGCCCGCCAGGACTGCCAGGACAGGAACCCATAAAGCGCCGTCATCGCCCCAAGCAGCGCGATGCCCATGCCGGGCGACAGATACAGCGTCGCGATCTTGCCCAAGGGCGTGCCGACCAGCGAGATCAGGTTGGTGCCCTCTGGCAGCAGGTCAAGCAGGATGCCTTGCAGGATCAGCGACATGCCCAGGGTCACGATGAAGGCAGGCGCCCGGAACCATGTGACGATCACCCCCTGCAAGGCGCCGATCCCCGCACCGACGCCCAGGCCGACCAGGATGGCGATGCCGATATCCACGCCGGCATTGACCGCAAGCCCGGCCGAGATCGCGGCCGAGACCGCCCCCGAGGCAGCGACCGACAGGTCGATCTCGCCGATGACCAGCACGAACATCAGCCCCAGCGCCACGATGGCGGTCACCACGATCTGCAGCGACAGGTTCGAAAGGTTGCGGGGGCTGATGAACAGCGGGTTCGCCCAGCTGAAATAGGTCCAGATCAGCGCCAGCGCGATCAGCACCGGCACCATGCGCCAGCGCGTGGCCAGCGCCGTCATCAGGTCGTGGCGGTTCATGGGGGGAAATCCTGTCCTGCCCGAGAGGGCCTTGGGGTCCGAACTCAGGTCAGCCATGGGCCAGCTCCTGGCGCAGGGCGGCAAGTTCGGCCGCGTCGAGGGCACCAGTCATCGCGGCGATCAATTCGTCGCGGCTGTAGCCGCCGCGCGTCACCTCTGCCACCTTGCGGCCAAGGCGCAACACCACGACACGGTCGGCGATCTGCTGCACGTCGCCGATGTCATGCGAGATGATGACGACCGCCCTGCCCTGCGCCTTGAGCCGCTCGATCAGCGCCAGCACCTGCTTGCGCTGCGCCACGCCAAGCGCGGCGGTCGGCTCGTCCAGCAGAACCACCTGCGGGTTGGCCAGGATCGAGCGGCAGATCGCCACCGATTGCCGCTGCCCGCCCGAAAGCGAGCTGGATGGCACTCGCGTATCGCGGATCTTGACGTCCAGGTCGGACAGCACCTCTCGGGCGCGCTTTTCCATCCGCGCGCGGTCCATGCGGCGACCCTTCCACCAGGGCAGGCAGATCTCGCGCCCCAGGAACAGGTTCTGCACGGTGTCGAGATTGTCGCAGAGCGCAAGATCCTGATAGACGGTCTGGATGCCCGCAGCGGCCGCATCCTGCGGCCCCTTCATCGCATGGGCCCGACCGGCAACGAGGATCTCGCCCGAGTCCGGCTGCTGGATACCCGAGATGGTCTTGACCAGCGTGGACTTGCCGGCGCCGTTGTCGCCGACCAGCGCCACGACCTCGCCGGGCCAGACGGCCATGGAGACATCGGTCAGCGCCGCGACCCCGCCGAAACGAACCGAGACATTGCGCACTTCAAGCACGGGGGGAGGAGTGTGGGTTGCCATTGCCATTCCCTGTCGATTGTGGCGCCCGGCCGTCATTGGCAAAACGCGGCCTGTTTTCCGATCCCGCGGCAAAGCTCGTCGCGGGTATAGAGCCCGGCGTCGATCACGGTTTCCTGCACGTTCTCGGGGGTGATGAAGATATTCGGTTCGATCCGGGCCGGCACGCCACCCTCGGCATAGCCGTTTTCCCAAGTGCCGTTGACCAGCCCCTCCGGCGCAGCTTCACCCTGGGCGGCGGCCACCACGAGTTGCACCGCCGCATCGGCCATCGCTTGATAGGGCGGCGCCATATCGGCCCTTTGCCAGCCCAGCAATACGCGCTGGATCCCCTCCAGCGTGGCATCGTAGCCGCCATAGATCGGCACCTCGCCGACCAGATCCTGCGCCGCCAGCGCCGCGATCACCCCGCCGCCGGTATCGTCGTTCATGACCACGACCCCATCGACCTCGTTATTGGTCCGGGTCAGGCATTGCTCCATGTTCTTCTGCGCATTGGCGGCAAGGTAAAGCAGCGCATCGGCCCGGCAGACGATCTCGACTTCGCCCGAGGCAATCAGCGGCTCCAGATATTTGTCGAACCCCTTCATCTGCTCGGCATAAAAGGCGAATTTCGGATCGCCCAGCATCAGCGCCAGCTTGACCGGGCGCTTCTCGGGCAGGTTCTCGGCCAGATACTTGCCCTGCGCCTCGCCGATATCTGCGAAGGGCACCGAGACGTGATAGCTGACCGGGCCGGGACCGGGATCATGGGCATAGGTGACGACCGGCACCCCGTCGGCCTCGGCCTTGGCGAGGATGCTGGCCGAGCGCGGCGGATCGACCGAGATGAGGATGATGCCGCGGGTGCCGCTGGCTAGCGCCGCATCGGCCTGCGCCATCTGCGCCTGCATGTCGTCATTGGCGTTCAGCACCTTCAGCTCGACCCCCGGCGCGTGCCGGGCGACCGCGGCGGTGATGTTCGGAATGTCGAACTTGGCGATCCGGCTGGTGGTGACGTTCGGCACCAGCAAGTAGATCGTGCCGGCCAGCGCGTCCGCCGCCGCGGCCGGCATGGCGCCCAGCCAGCTTGCGCCGAGCATGAGCGATGCGGTGAGGAGTTTCTTCATCTTCGTTCCCTGTCGATGTGGCATGCTGAGTGATCGGCGCGGCAGGCTCCGGCCATTGTTGCGGGTCTTTTCCGGCCGTGCCGGCGCCCGCTTGTCCTGTTGCCCGGAAAGGCTAGCGCCGGGCCCGGCGCGCGCTCAAGCGGCGCGCCGTCATTGCTGCATGAGCCAGGCTCATGACGCGGCCAGCATCATGTCGGCCGCCTTCTCGGCGATCATGATGGTGGCGGCATTGGTATTGCCGCTGACCATGGTCGGCATGATCGAGGCATCGGCGACCCGCAGCCCGCCGATGCCGCGGACCTGCAGCTGGTGATCGACCACGGCCATGGCGTCCTGTCCCATCCTGGCGGTGCCGCAGGTGTGGTGCCCGATGCCCGAGCTCTGGCGGATATACTGGTCCAGCTCGTCATCCGAGCGTATGTCTGCGCCAGGTGCCAGTTCCTCGCCCCGCACCGCGTCGAAGGCAGGCTGGGCAAAGATGCGGCGCGTCTCGCGGATCGCCGCGCGGGTCAGTGCCAGGTCGGATTCCTCCGACAGGAAGTTGGGATCGAATACCGGCGGCGCCTTGGGATCATTCGAGGCCAGCCACATTCGCCCTCGGCTCTCGGGCCGGTTCGGCCAGACATGGGCAACGAAACTGTGCCCCTCCATCCTGTCGGCCCAAGGCATCCACAAGCGCAGCCCGCTGCCCGGATACCAGGGAATGAACACCGCCTGAAACTCGGGCGCATCCGCGCCATCTCGCGAGGAAAAGAAGCCCCCTGCCTCCAGCGGGCTTTGTGTAATCTGGCCGCGTTTCAGCAGCACGCCCTGCAGCATCGCCGCCGCCAGCCGATGCACCCGCAGCGTACGCGCGAACGATATCGGCTGTGTGGCTGCGTGCGCCACCGACACGTTCACATGGTCCTGCATGTTCTTGCCGACACCCCGCAGTGCATGGGCAATGGGGATACCATGCGGTGCCAGGTCCTGCGGATCACCGATCCCCGACAGCATCAGGATCTTGGGCGAATTGAACGAACCCGCCGCCAGCACGATCTCGTGCCGGACCATGGCGGTGTCGATCCTGTCACCGCGCTCGTATTCGACCCCGACCGCTTGTCCATCGTGCAGGATCACGCGGCGAACCAATGCTTCGGTCACGACATTCAGGTTCTCGCGCGACATTGCGGGGCGCAGGAAAGCGCGCGCCGTTGTCATGCGACGACCATCTATGATGTTGAAGTCATAGAGGCCGAAACCCTCCTGGGACGCGCCGTTGAAATCCTCGTTCAGCGGATGGCCGGCTTCAACGCAAGCCTTCAGATAGATGTCGGTCAGCGGGTTGCACATCCGGGGCTTGGCCACGGCTAGCCGTCCGCCGGTGCCGTGATAAGAGCCTGGAGAGCCGCGGTAATCCTCGGACTTGCAAAAATAGGGCAGCACGTCCTCGTAGCTCCAGCCCGGATTACCCAGTTGCGCCCAGTGGTTGAAGTCCGCGGGGTTGCCCCGAATATACTGCGCGCCATTGAAGATGAAGGAGCCGCCCAGCATCTTTCCGCGCGGAAAGAACTGAGTGCGCCCGTTCATGCCCTTCTGCGGCACGCATTCGAAGGCCCAGTTGTTGGCCTTGAACGAGAACAGCTTGGCCGCAAGGAAAGGCAGGTCGTAGGGCAGCACATGCCTGTCCGCACCCGCTTCCAGCAGCAGGACGCGCGCGCCCCGCTCGCTCAACCGAGCGCCGAGGATCGAGCCGGCAGAACCGCCGCCCACCACGATGAAATCGTATTCCGTTGCGCCTACCCTGCTCACGCCAATTCTCCGATCGGGATCATTCATCGGGATGGTTGTCCCAATCGCGGGGCTTCGGCAAGATTGAGCTGCGCGTAGACCCATGACTATGAGTCATGATGGAGCCTCGTGCAGGGGACAATTTTTCGCATTTGCACATTCTGTCAGGGGAGGCCATCATTTCCGCGACGGATAGCAGCATAGAGCGAGCGGATGAGCGACAGCATTCTTTTTACCGGGGCCGACAAGAAGCTGCGCCGGCAGGAGTTGCTGCTCGAACAGGTGCTCAGGACCGGCTATGTCTCGGTTGAAGAGATCTCGCGCCGTTTCAACGTGACGCCCCAGACAGCTCGGCGTGACCTAGCCGATCTTTTGACCACTGGTCGGGTGCGACGTTGTCATGGCGGCATGACCCCCGCCGTGCCCTTCGACGCGATGACGCGGCGAGTGCGGCGCAGCCAGAATACCGCCGCCAAGCGCCGTATCGCCGACATCGTGGCAGATTTGGTGCATGACGAATCCTCGGTTTACCTGGACTCTGGCTCAACCATGGAAATCATCGCCGAGGCACTTGCCAGCAAGCGGCGCGGGTTGACAGTTACCACGACTAGCGCCCGTATTGCCGTCGAGTTGAGCGAGCGCGAGGATTTCATCGTGCATGTCCCGACCGGCACGGTGCGCGGCGGCGACAACAGCATCGTCGGCGAGTCGGTGGCGCCATGGCTGCAAGAGCAGCGATTCGACATACTCGTGATGACCGCAGGTGGCGTATCCGAAGACGGGGGCATCTCGATCGATACCCCGATCGAAGTGCCGATCCTCACCGCCGCCGTCGCAGCAAGCAGTCGGGTGATCCTTGCCGTCGATGCCACCAAGCTGGAATTCATGGCACCGGAACGGCTGATGGATATAAGTAAAATCAACGATTTCGTTACCAATGCACGACTCTCGCGCGGGTTGATGAACCGCGTCTCTGCCGCCGGCATCAACCTGCACTCATTTTGATCGAAAGCGAACAAACTGATTGACAAGCGGCAGAGGGCTACGCATCATCCAAAATGTTCGATTTAGAACATAATGGCATGCCCGGCCAAACCGGACGCCGGGATCAGCAAAAACCTATCGCCGGGTCGTCTTGACCGGCTGCAACGACAGGGAAACCATCATGAACACTGCAATCCGTCGCGGGCTTTCCGCGACCGTTGTCGCACTGGCCGCCTATCTTTCTGCTGCGGGCGCTCAGGCGGGCACACTGACCGTCTATTCCGGCGCAGACGAGGCGCTTGTGACGGAATTGATCCCCGTCTTTCGGGCGAAACACCCAGACATCGACCTGCAGATGATCCGCGATTCCGGTGGTGCTATCGTTGCCCGGCTTCTTGCCGAGAAGGACAGTCCAAGGGCCGATGCAATCTTCACCCTTCCCGCCAACGCACTCGTGCTTTTGGGCCAGCAGGGCATGCTGGAGCCCTATAGGCCCGCAGACTTCGACGAGCTGAAACCGGGTATGCGGGACGAGGTCAACCCTGTTCCGACCTGGGTGGCGCAGGACGCATGGACCAACGCCATCTGCTTCAACACTGCTGAGGCCGGCGACCTGCCGCCGCCCCAAAGCTGGAAGGATCTCGCCGATCCGAAATATCGCGGCAAGATCGTCATGCCGGACCCCGGCTCTTCGGGCACGGCGCTGACCATGGTGGCCAACTGGTTGCAAGTCATGGGCGAAGAGGAGGGTTGGAAGTTCATGACGGCCCTGGACCAGAACGTCACGCAATACGTCCATTCCGGCTCGGCGCCCTGCCGGATGGCAGCGCGAGGGGAGACGCTGATCGGCCTTTCCTATCCCTATCCCGGCGTCAAGGAGATCAATCAGGGCGCGCCGTTGCAAGTCATCCTGCCGCCCGAAGGCAATGGCGCCGAGGTCGAAGGCAATGCCATCGTCAAAGGCTCCAAGAATGTGGCTGACGCGCAGAAGCTGATCGACTTCATGATGAGCGAGGAGGCCCAGCAGATCACCGCGAAATATCTGCCCGTGGTGGCGCGGAAGGGTGTGCATGCCGACATTCCGAACTATCCGGCCGAGGAAGAGGCCCGGATGCGGCTGATCGACTACACCTGGCTGGCCGATCACAAACAGGCCTTGCTGGACGAGTGGAAGAACCGTTTCGGCAGCAAGAGCGCACCGAAAAACTGATCCTCTTCTCCAGTTCGGGTGGCCGCTCAAGAGGCCGGCTACCCGCATCACACGGACCTTCCCATGATCAAGAAGACAGGCACCGCGCCCGACAAGGGCTATCTGACGATCTCAAATCTCGAAAAATACTATGGCCCCTATCACGCGCTGCGTGACGTATCGCTGTCCGTGCGGCGCGGAGAGTTCGTCTGCTTTCTCGGCCCCTCGGGCTGCGGCAAGACCACGCTCCTGCGCGCGATTGCGGGACTCGACCCGCAAAGCTCCGGCCAAATCTGGCAGGACGGGCGAGACATCTCGCTCCTGCCACCCGCGCGGCGCGACTTCGGCATCGTGTTTCAGTCCTACGCCTTGTTTCCAAACCTTTCGGTGATCGACAACGTGGCCTTTGGATTACGCAATACAGGTGTTTCGGCCAAGGACGCCCGCACACAGGCTCAGGAATTGCTCGCGATGGTCGGCATCGCGGAGCACGCGCAGAAATATCCTTCACAACTGTCCGGTGGCCAGCAACAGCGCGTCGCCATAGCCCGAGCGCTGGCCATGTCCCCCGGTCTGTTGTTGCTGGATGAGCCGTTGTCGGCGCTGGATGCCCGCGTCCGCGTCCGCCTGCGCGAAGAATTGCACGATCTGCAACGTCGCGTTGGCGTCACCTCGATCATGGTTACCCATGACCAAGAGGAAGCGCTTTCCCTGGCCGACCGCATCGTGGTGATGAACGCCGGCCGTGTCGAGCAATTCGATACGCCGCAGCGCATCTACAGCCATCCCGCGAACCGCTTCGTCGCCGAGTTCGTCGGCGACATGACGTTGATCGACGGGCAGTCGGACGGGCAGGACGCCGTGCGCATCCGCCAGCAGCGGCTGGAGCTTGGCCAACTGCGGAAAGGAGCGCCGACAGGTGCAACCGCCATCGGCATCCGCCCGGAGGATCTGGTGCTGACCCAGAGTGGAACCGGCCCGAACACCGTGACGGCGACGGTGGATGCCGTCGAATTCTCGGGGGCCTCGGCCGTCGTTCGCCTGCATGCACCAACGCTATGCGACATACCGCTGCGTGCAAGGCTGTCGCTTGCCACGCTCGCACAACTACAACTTGCAGAAGGCATCAGCATCGGCGCACATCTGCCACCCGACGCGCTGCATGTCTTTCCGGTTCACGGAGGCGCGGGATGAGCGGAAAGACACCACAAGCGATCCGCATCCCCGCAACCGGGGACGACCGCGCCATGCGCACCATGCTGCTGTGTGTCGCGGCGGTGTTGTTCATCGCGCTGATCGCACCGCTTTACGCGCTCTTGTCCCGCAGCACCCGCGACAGCGACGGCGTCTTCATCGGCCTAACCAATTTCCAGCGTTTCCTTGGGGATTCGACTTTGGCGCTGGCGGCTTGGAACAGCTTCTTCATCGCCTTCCTCTCAACCGCGATCACCATTCTGCTTGCGCTGGGTTTTGCCTATGGCCTGACCCGCAGTCGAATGCCGGGGCGGCCGCTGTTTCGCAGCTTTGCCATGATCCCGCTGCTGGCCCCCTCGCTGCTGCCGGCCATCGCGCTTGTCTTTCTGCTTGGGGAAAAGGGACTGGCACGTGGCATCCTGATGGGTAACAGCGTCTATGGTCCCATCGGCATCGTCATCGGCGAGGTGATCTTTTCCTTTCCACAGGCTGTACTGATCCTCTCTACCTCGCTCGCCATGGCAGACCAAAGGCTGTACGATGCAGCCCTGACCCTGCGCGCCGGACCCTTCAAGACCTTCACCACGGTCACGCTGCCGGGGATCCGCTACGGGCTGATCTCGACCGCATTGGCGATCTTCGTCAAGGTCTTTACTGATTTCGGCGTTCCGGCAGTGATCGGCGGCAGCTATCCTGTGCTCGCGACCGAGATCTACAAACAGGTCGTGGCGCAGTTCGATTTCGGCATGGGTGCGGTGGTGGGTATCTTCCTGTTGATCCCGGCCGTGCTAGCCTTTGCTCTCCAGCGCTTCCTGCAAAGGTTCGAAGTCGCCACGGTGACCGCGCAATCGGTGCCGCTGGACATCCGGCCGCAGAAGACCCGTGACTTGGCCTGCCTAGCCTTTTGCCTGCTGATCGCGGCCTGCCTGCTGGTCATCATCGGCTTCGCCGTCTTCGGCTCTCTGGTGACTTATTGGCCCTACAACCTTGGCCTGACGCTGAAGAATTATCGCTTCGGCGAGGCAAGCACGGCAGGCTGGAGCCTTTACGTCAACTCGCTGACCCTCGCATTTCTGACCGCGACCTTCGGCACGGCACTGACCTTCATCGGGGCCTGGTTGATCGAACGGACACGCGGGTGGGACGGAGCGAAGGCATTGTTGCAACTGATGGCGACCCTGCCTGTCGCGGTGCCGGGGTTGGTGCTGGGCCTGTCCTATATCTTCTTTTTCAACAGCCCAGCCAATCCGCTGCACTTCGCTTATGGCACCATGGCCATCCTGGTGCTGTCGAGCATCATTCACTTCTACACCGTGCCGCATATCATCGCGACCGCCGCGCTCAAGCAGTTGGACCGCGATCTGGACGTTGTGGCGACCTCGCTGAAGGTGCCTTTCTACGTCATGCTGCGCCGCGTCACCCTACCCTTCTGCATGCCCGCGATCATCGACATCTGGGGCTACCTCTTTGTCAACACCATGACGACCGTCTCGGCTGTGATCTTTCTTTACTCCGCTAATACTCTGCTGGCTTCGATCGCCATCGTGCAGTGGAACGACAGCGGCCGGATGACCGAGGCCGCCGCCATGTCGGTGTCTATCTTCGCCACCTCGGCACTGGTGATGGGCGCCAAGACTCTGCTCATGCGCCGTTACTTTTCCCGCAGCCAAGCCTGGCGTAGGCGCTGACCCCCGCAAACAAAGGACAAGACTGATGAAATGCCCCCAAGAGTTCGTCTTCGCGGCGAACTATCTGGCCGATATGGCGCGCTCGCGCTCGCTGGAGTTCTTCCGCGGCGAGATTGGCGCCGAAGTGAAGGCCGACACCTCCCTGGTGACCATCGCCGACCGCTCGGTCGAAACAATGATGCGCGATGCAATCCGTGAATGGTTCCCGGACCATGGCATCGTGGGTGAGGAGTTCCCGGTTCACAACCCGGATGCGGAATACCAATGGGTCCTCGACCCGATCGACGGAACCTATCGTTTTGCTGCGGGCCATCCGCAGTTCGGCACCCTGATCGCGCTGGCCCGGCACCGCAAGCCGATACTTGGCGTGATCGACATCCCCGCCATGGACGAGCGCTGGTCCGGTGCCCATGGCTGGCCCACCGTGCATATTCGGCAGGGTCGCCGAAGCGAGGTCCGCACCCGATCCTGCACCGCCGTCAAGGATGCGACGGTTTTCTTTTGTAGCGGCATCATGTGGCGCAACGACCCGATGGCAGTCTGGAATGGCATGCATGGGGTGAACCGGCTATTGGACGGGGATTCCTACAGTTATGGCCTGCTGTCGTCGGGCTTTGCCGATGTAATCGTGGATTCGGGCATGAAGCCTTGGGACTTCATGCCCATCGTCCCGATCATCGAAGGTGCTGGGGGGCGCGTTACCGACTGGCAAGGCATGCCGCTGACGCTGGATTCCGGCATCGAGGTGGTAGCGCTTGGCGATCCTGCGCTGCTTGACGACGTGCTACGCCGCGTTTCGGCAGCCTGACGAAAGGAAATGCCCCGGTCCGCTGGCCCGGGGCGTCTATACTGCTTGGATAGCAGGATCATCCAGCAGCAATCTCGGCTGAAGATTTCAGCGCCGTCACAAGGCGGCAGCCGAAGGCGATGACCATCATAGCGACCAGAACCAGCAAAAAGGCGGACTTCAATCCCCAGCTTTCCGACACTAGACCCAGCGCCAGCGGCCCACCGATATAACCCAGGTAGCCGATGGTGTTGACCAACGCGATGCCAAGCGCCGGCGATGAAGGGAAGGCAGCAGCTGCACGGGTGAAGAACATCGGCGTGCAGTTTGCCAAGCCCAGGCCGATGGCTGCAAAGCCGATCAGTGCCGTAGGCTGCGAAACCACAGTGACTGCCAGCAGCACGCCGGCCGCAGCGATTAGTCCGCCGCCAATCACGACACGTTCGGCGCCGAAGCGGCGGATGGCGGGGCTACCGAGCAGCCTGCCGATCGCCAGTGCGAACTGGAAGGCGGCGAAGGCGGTGGCCGCGGTAGCCGGATCGGCCATGACCACATCCTTAAGATAAACGCCGCTCCAACCGTTCATCGCGTTTTCAACGAACAGCGCCATGGCGACAAAAATGCCGAGGATCAGGACAGCTGGCGAGCGCAGGACTACGGCAGCGGTGTGACGACGATCCTCTGATTTCTCCGCGATCGTAGGCTTGAGATTGCCCAAGATGACCCAGCCGAGAACAATCACGGCAACCATGGCGATGCCGGCCAACGTCAGTGAAGAATAGGCGCCGCCGGTGGCGCGAATCAATTGTGCCGCCAGCGAGGCGCCCGCGAAACCACCGAAGTTGTAGGCGGCATGGAAGGAGGGCATGATTTCTGTCCGGTATTCACGCTCGACCAGCGAGGCGTGAGCATTCATTGACACGTCGATGAAGCTGTTCGAAGCGCCAAGCGCCAGAATCGCCAGTAGAAACCCGGTATACTGCGAGGCAAAGCCCACGGCCTGGAGCGCCAGTGCCAGCAACACCGCGCCAAACAGCATGGTGGCGCGGGTGCCAAACTTGGTTGCCACAAGGCTACCAATGACCACGAAGATCACGGTCCCGAGCCCCTGCAGCCCAAGCGCAGTGCCCAAACGTGCATCGCTGAGTGCGATCAGCTCCTTGAGCAATGCGATGTTGGAAAAGAACAACGCCAGCGCCATGCCATTGATGAAGAAGACGGCGGTCGTCGCTATCCGCGCCCGACGCATCGCCGGCGCAACCGGAAATCTGTCAATCATGTTAGTCCCCTCCTGCCAACTGGCCGATAGGGCTATGTAGGGATAAATCGGAAGTTTGTAAACGTTTTCTTAATAAATTAGCAGTATCGAGCTTACCCCATAAAATTTCGCGATTATTTGGTTGATAAATCGCCTAAACGATTACAAGAACTCCATGCATCAGCAACAGATCAGTCCGCGACGCGCTTGGCCGGATCCCCCATCATGTGCAGCGCCTGGCTCAACCCACGAGTCAGGCCCCACAGTTTTGCGTAAAGCTTCTGCAGCTCTGCGTCGAACATGCCATCAAAAATCATGCATTGGCCGCGCGACGCAGCGCCTCCACCGCATCCAGCCGCACAACCCCTTCATCGATCAAGAACAGCTCGGCCACGCGCCGATCACGACCGGAGGCCTGCCTATGCACCAGTCTCGCTCGGACAAGTTTGCCGACCTCGGCGGTGACGAAGGGACCCGAAACCAGCAGCGGGTTGGCCACCTCGCCGACGCTGGTGCCGGGGGATTCGCGGATTGCGGTCAGCACACTGAACTGCGGCGCGGTCACCCCTACGGTAGCGGCGTAATGCTCGCGTGTCTTCAGCAGCAAGCTCGAAACATGCAGGAGCTGATAAATCACCGGGCGATAGCACAGTTCGGGGTCAGGCTGGGCCTCTGCCATCGGATGATTTCTCTTCATGATTTCGGATCGTGCGCGGCGCTTTGCCCAGCTATAGCTTCCCCCGCACACCAGCCACAATCCACAAGGCTAGAAGGGCCGTGCTAAGCGTCCAACCCCACAGATCCGGCCATACTTACCGCTGCGCATCCGCCGCGCCGGCCTTGATCACAAAGCCATAGCGGTCATGCAGGATTTTGCCGGCCTCCGGACTGCGTACGATATCGTCAGGCCAACTCTCGCCCTAGGTACGTAGACGCCCGGTAAGAGCCAGCGCCCCCTCGACGCCCGGCGGATCAATGACGGCAAAGTTCTGCGCATCTCCCTCCCCCGCATGGCCCCACCAGTGCCAGACGTTGCGGCCGATGACGATGACCGACCCCTTGGGACAAATCGCTTCGACGCCGTCCAACGCGGCTCTGGCGGTCCCCTTGGTGATGATGAAGAATTCGTTCAACTGGTTGTGGGCATGTTCGCGCACGGCCGCCCCAGGATAGAGCGTCTGCATCAACAAACCGTAATGATGGACATTGTGGGTGAAAGGCGCGAGCTTCACCTCTACCCAACCAACACTGGGCTTCGCCTGCCAGAAGGACGGACCAGTGTCCGGCAGTTGATAGACCAGCTCGCCCTTCTGTCTTTCCGACAGATCCTTGGCTTCGGTCAGCGTCAACAGGCCGAAGGCAGCACGCAGATCGGTGGTGAATTCCAGCGTCGGTTCGTCGTCTTGGATGGGCATTAGATCGATACGCGCCTCGGGGCTGCTGCCGAAGACGATGCTGAACACTTGCTGCACACTGTCACGGGTGTTTTCAAGCGCGACGTGATGACCCTCGCCGATATGGGCGAAATGCTCCTCGGCGAAGGGCTTGCGCTCGCCGTTCAGGATGATGGTGCCCGCGCCGTCGAGACAATAAATCATGCGCCCGGAAAAGCGGGAGGCATAAAGATCGAGCTTTGCACCCGGCTACAAATCGAAGCGAACTGCGGTGAACTTGTAATGTGGGTATTCTCCGGGGCCGAGCTTGATCTGCCCCGGAGAATACCCTTGCCATTCATGCGGAAGCGCGGCCCATCATCCGGCAAGATTATGGCCTTGGGGCCAACGTGCTGCTCCATCTGACGATCGATATCCAGACTGTCCCCTTTCCCGATGATGTCTGCCGCGGTAACTATATTGATATATAAATAATATTTGTTACTTATGTAATAAAGATATATTTATACGCTGAAAAGGACGCCCGCCGGAAATCCCACGGGCAAAGAGCTTGGCAAAGACTGCGCAGTTGCAGGCCATAATACCTGGCAAACGCACGGCCCTCCTGAACCACGTTCGGCCGCATGATCGGGCCGCCTGGTAGATATCGCAGCGCTCAGCCCGCGCAAGAAACAAAGGCCCGCAGCCTTTCGGACTTGGGGTTGCCGAATATCTGCTCGGGCGGGCCGGATTCTGCGATCACCCCTTCATGAAAAAAGACCACCCGATCTGCGACCTCGCGGGCGAACTGCATCTCATGGGTCACCAGGATCATCGTCATCCCCTCAGCGGAAAGCTGGCGGAGAGTTGCCAAAACCTCGGCCACCAGTTCGGGATCAAGCGCCGAAGTCACCTCGTCGAACAACATATATGACGGGCCCATGGCAAGCGCGCGGGCAATACCCAGGCGCTGCTGCTGTCCGCCCGACAGCGCGGTCGGATAGACATCGGCCTTGGCCAGAAGACCGACCCGCTGCAATTGTGTCTCGGCGATGGCATTGGCCTGGTCGCGAGAGACGCCCAACACCTTGGTCAGAGCCAGCGTTACGTTCCGGCGCACGGTCATGTGCGGGAAGGCATTGTAGCTTTGGAAGACGATGCCCAGCTTACGGCGCAGATGGTTCAGGTTCGTCGTCTTGTCAAAGACGCTGACGCCATCCACGATGATCTCGCCCGAGGAAATGGTTTCCAGTCCGTTGATGCATTGCAGCAGCGTGGACTTGCCTGACCCCGAAGGCCCGATCATGACGACGACCTCGCCTTTGTCGATGGTCAGGTCGATCTCTTTCAGAACCTCCAGCGAGCCATAGCTCTTGCGCACCTGCTTGATCTCGATCATCGCACGGCACCTCCGTTCATCATGTGCTCAAGCCGCCGCCCCAGCATCGAGAGCGGAAAGCAGATCAGGAAATAGAACACGGCGGCCAGCGACAGCAGCGGCAGCGGGTCCTGCGTCCGGGTAATGATGTTCTGCGTTGCACGCAGAAGCTCGACATAGCCGATCACCGCCACGACCGATGTGTCCTTGACGATGCCCAGGATGATCCCCAGCCAGGACGGAAAGCCCTGCCGGATGCCCAAGGGCAGGACCACATACCAATATTCCTGGAAACGCGTCATGCCCAGGCCACGCGCAGCGCGCCGCAGATTGCCGGGCACGGCTTGCGCGGCCTCGCGCACCACCTCGGAAATATAGCCCGCGGCAAAAAGACCAAGCGCGACCGTCCCGGCGGTAAACGCACCGATGCGAAATCCCAGCACCGCCAGCCCGGAATAGATCAGCGTCACCTGCACCAGCAGGGGCACACAGCGCAGGCTGTCGGTCACCGTATCAAGCAAATGTCGCAGCCCGCGCCAAGGCATGAGTTTCAGCAGCCCCAGCGCCACACCCAGCAACGTTGCCAGCACTCCGGCCGATAGCGTCATCAGAATCGTGCGCCATGCGCCTTCGGCCATCAGCCAATAGTCCTGCGGGGCGATCCCCGATGCAAACATGTCAGGCGGCATGGCGTGCGCCTCCAGGCTTGAAACGGTTCGCCAGGAACAGCACCAATTTGGCCAGGATGAAATAGATCACCGCAATGGCCAGGAAGAACTCGAAAGTCTTGAAGGTCCGGGACTGGTAATCCATAGCAACGCCGCTGAGATCGTAAAGTCCGATCAACGCGCCCAGCGAGGTATTCAGAAGCGCCCAGATGAACTGGTTGCCGATCGAACTGAACGTATTGGTGAAAACCTGCGGAAAGACGACGTAACGATAGGCGCCAACAGGACCGAAACCTAGCGAGCGAGCGCCCTTCATCTGGTTCGCGTTCACGCCTTTCAGGCCGCCGCGAAAGATCTCGGCCAGATAACCCGCGTTGTTGAAGCACAGCGCGATGCCGACAGCGAGCCAAGGCGAGAGGAAGATACCGAAGGCACCAAGCCCGTAGAAGAAAAAATAGATCTGGGCGAGGCACGGCGTATTCCGCGCAAGCTCGATCCAGGATCGCGACAAGAAGGTGACTAGCCCCTTGCCATTCCATGATCCGACGGCAAGGGGCATTGCCAAGACGATGCCTACCGCCATCGTGACGATGGCAATCGACAGGCTCAAGGCGGCCCCTCGCATCAGATCGGGCAGAGCGTCAAGGACGATGCCGAACTGAAAGTTGTAGCTCATTGCTCGATCTCAGTTTCCCGGCTGCAGGCTGGGGGCTTCGGTGCCATAGTATTTCTGGTAGAGTTCGGCATAACGACCGCTGTCTACTTGCCAGAAGATGAACAGGTTCAACCAGTCGCGCAGACCATATTCACCTTTCGGCACCGCGATCGAGGTCCAGTCGGTAAAGCCGGGCACGTTGCAGCAGATCTCCAGGTCCGCGCCTTGGGGCGAAGCCTTCAGCGCAGACATGAACGAGTTTGTCTCGATCATTGCATTTGCGCGGCCCTGCCGCACAGCGGTGATCTGTTCGGCATTGTTCGCCAGCGACAGGTTCTTGCAGCCTTCGGACCAACCGTTACAGGCTGCCAGATAGGCGGTTTCAGGCAGAGTTCCGCGAACCAATGCGACGGATTTGCCCTTGAGTTCGTCAAAGCCAGAGATCCTGTTGGCGCTGCCTGTCACGACAACCAGCTTGCCGACGTTATAGGGGTCGGTGAAAGTCACGGTCTTGGCGCGCTCCAGGGTGGGGGTAGTGCCACCAACGACGATGTCCACCGTTCCCGAAACCAAGGCCGGCACCCGCTGCGGCGCCTGGGTCTCGACAATTTCGGGCTTGACGCCCAGTTGCGCGGCAATGTCATTGCAGGTCTCGACATCGAAGCCGGCCGGGTTGCCCGAGGCGTCACGATAGCCTAAAGGCGGGAAATCAAGCATCACACCACAGCGCAGCGCGCCGCTGGAAACGATATCATCCAGCTTGTCCGCCAATGCCGGGGTCCCCACTAGGAAAAGCGGAAGCGCCGCGATGCCAAGCACTGTGCAAACTTGACGAAATTGAAAAAATTTCTCTTTATTTTTCATTATTTTAATCATTCCACACTCCCTCTTGATCGCGACCACCACAGATGATTCTGAATCGCAATGTTGCGATAGAAAACGTTTTCTTCACTTAGGTCAATACTTCACAATTGGACGCATGCCATATGTTCCCAACCCACCAATCCCGGTCATGCCTTCGAGGGACAGGCCGTCGCGCTGGGTTCGGCGATCTGCATGACTGGCTGCGATCCGAACGCGCCCGGATGTCGAAGCACAACCCCATCGCCAAGGCCATCACTACATGCTCGAGGAAGACGGCCGCTGGGACGCCTTCACATGCTTCCTCGACGATGGTCGCATCTGCCTTACCAACAATGCCGCCGAACAGGCCCTGCGCGGTATCGCCCTCGGCAGGAAAGCCAGGCTCTTTGCCGGTTCGCCCCGCGGTAGCGACCGCGCCGCCTTCATGTATTCCCTGATCGGCACCGCCAAATAAGCGACGTCGATCCCCAGGCCTGGCTCGCCGATGTGCTCGCGCGACTGCCCGACACACCCCTGTCCCGCCTGCCAGAATTACTGCCCTGGAACTGAAAGGGCGGCCCTGCCGCAAAAGCTGCGTAACAATGGCCTACGCCGGATGCATACGCTTGATCCAGTCGGCTCCACCATAAGCGACCGTATGGATGAGAACCTCCCGCGTCATCATCGACCTTGAAAACAACCACTCCGTTGCCAGCCGCAGAAACTTCCCGAAGCCCAAGCTGCAAGCCGAAACAGCGCATGTCGGGAAACTGCCCCCCTAGACAGGCAATCCTCGCAGACGGCCACGAGAGATCCGCGAGGCATAGGGCGCTGACCTCTCAAGAAGGGAGGAGTTGCCGCCCGGCAGGCCCAGCCGCCCTGCTACGCGGTTTCGGATCGCGGAAGCAGGAAACGCCGGACCCGTCTCACCCACAAGGCCATTCCAACAGGCATCCTGCCTGTTGCCGGCCCTGACCGGCAAGCAGCGAGAAGACTCCGTCCCCGCGACACGGCAGATGGGACGTGCCCCACCCCCCCGCAAGCGCAAAGGGACAAAGCCGCCCGGCATAGAACAGCCCATAGGCCCCGGCATGGGAAAGGCGGCCAGGACCGCCGGCCAGGGGCGGCGGCGCGTCACGTCCCGGGCTATTCCGGCACGAGATGGCCGTCGGCGGGCGACCAGGACAGATGGAAGGAGCGGCCCACGGCCAGCGGAAGATCAGCCAGTTCTTCATGCGATTTCTGCACCCGTATTTCCTGTCCCGCGCCGGTTTCGAAATAGATGGTGGCGGTGGCGCCGATGAATTCCTCGCCGATCATGCGCGCCTCGATCGTGTTCACGGCGTCCGACGGCGGCTGGAAATGGATCTGCATCTTGGTATCCAGCACGATCAGGCTGGCCGCCTGCCCCGGCGTTGCCGCCCGCCCGCCCCCGGCAAGGACGAAATCGCCGCTGGGGGTGGCGATGGCTGCGCGGCCGCCCGCGTCGCGCGTCAGCTGGCCGGGGAAGATGTTGGACGAGCCCAGGAAATCGGCGACGAAGCGCGTGCGCGGCGTGCGATAGATCTCTTGCGGGGTGCCGATCTGCTCGATCTTGCCGCGGCTCATGATGACGACGCGGTCGGCCATCGAAAAGGCCTCGGACTGGCTGTGCGTGACATAGACGAAGGTGATGCCGGTCTCGCGCTGCAGGTTCTTCAGTACCGATTGCATCCTGACCTTCAGCGCCGCGTCCAGCGCCGACAAGGGCTCGTCCAGCAGCAGGATCTCGGGCTCGACCACCAGCGAGCGCGCCAAGGCGACACGCTGGCGCTGGCCGCCGGACAACTGGGCGATGTTGCGGTCGGCGAATTCGGCGATCTGCATGCGCTCCAGCCATTGCTCGGCCCGCCGCCGGCGCTCGGCACGGCCTATGCCGCGCATCTTCAGCGCAAACTCGACATTCTCGATCACGTTCAGGAACGGAAACAGCGCCAGGCTCTGCCAGACCATCGGCGTGTCGCGGCTCCAGCTCGGCAGGTCGTTGATGGCTTGGCCCGCCAGGCGGATCACGCCCTCGCTAGGCGCCTCCAGCCCGGCCAGCATGCGCAACGTCGTGGTCTTGCCGCAGCCCGACGAGCCCATGATGGCCAGGAATTCGCCCTTGTGGATCTGCAGGTCCATCTTTTGCACGGCGACATAGCTGCCGAAACGCTTGGCGACGCCCTCGAAGGAAACCAGGGGTTCTTGCATCGGATTCATTCCTTGTCGGTTGCGGGGCCGCGCCCCGACAGCAGCAGCTGCGCCAGGATCACGAGGGTCATCGAAGTCACGAAGACGAAGGTGCCGATGGCATTGATGCGCGGGCTGACCTGGCCCTGCAGGAAACCCAGCACCTTGACCGGCAGCGTCTCGTTCAGGCCGGACACGAACCAGGCGATGGCGAATTCGTCGAAGGAGACCGCCATGGTGATGAACAGCGCCCCCAGGATCGCCGGCCGGGTGAAGGGGATGATGACATGGCGCATCGTCGCCCATTCCGAGGCGCCGAGGTTCCAGGCCGCCGGCTCCAGCGAGGGGTCCATCTGCGACAGCCGCAACCGGATCACCGCCATGGCGAAGGGGGCGCAGATCACCACATGGGCGATGATGACCGACAGCGCATTGCCCGACAGGTCGATGCGCGACAGGTAAGCCAGCATCGCCAGCCCCATGATCACCACCGGGATCGTGGGCGGCAGCAGCGCCAGCGCCAGGTAGACCTGCTTGCCGAAGAACCGATAGCGGTAATCCGTATAGGCCGCCCCGAACCCCAGCGCGGTCGAGATCATCCCCACCGCCGCGCCGACCCCCAGCGTGTTGCGCAGCCCCTCCCAGACCAGCGGGTCCGCGGCGACGGCGCGATACCATTCCGTCGAGAAATGCCCCAGCGGGATCGACGGGAAACGGTCCGAGTTGAAGGAAAACACGAAGCTGGCAAGGATCGGCGCAAAGACGAACAGATAGGCCAGGATCACGTAGAGCTTGAGCGCCGCGTCGATCAGCGGATTGCGGTTCAGTTCGTTCTGTTCGTTCATTTCGTGCAACCCCTCATTTCGTGCGCCCCTTGTAGGCGAAGCGGACGGCCAGGAAGGCCACGACCATCAGCGTCGCGATCATGGTCAGCGCGATCACCGCCGCGCGGGGCCATTGCTGGCCGGACTTGGTGGTGTCGGTGATCAGGATGGACAGCGTGGTCGGATCGCCCCCACCCAGATAGATCGGGCTGACGAAATCGCCAAAGCACAGGATGAAGCTGAACAGCGCCGCGATCACCAGCCCGACCCGCGCCGAGGGGATGACCACCGCAAACACCGTGCGCAGCCTGCCGCAGCGCATGTTATGCGCCGCCTCGATCAGCGTGCGGTCGACAAAGACCAGGCTGAACAGCTGCAGCAGCACGACCAGCGGAAAGCCAAGCGTCATGTAGCCCAGCATGGTCGCGCCGATGGTGTTCAGCAGCCGGAAGGGGCCCAGCCCGATCCAGCCCAGCATGACGTTGATGATGCCGACATCCGACAGGAAGACCTGCCAGGAATAGACCCGCACCAGATAGCTGGTGAAGAAGGGGATCACCATCAGGAACACCGCCCAGCGGCGCGCGGCGGGCGACAGCTTGAAGGCGATGGCATAGGCGCAGGGAAAGGCCAGCGCGCTGGTCAGCGCCGCGGCGCCGGCCGCCATGGCCAGCGTGGTGGCATAAGCCTGCCAAAAGACGGGGCGGCCGAACATCGTCACCCAGTTCACCGTGTCGAACCCCGCCTCCAGGCGGAAATTGCGCACGGTCCAGAAGCTGAGCGCGACCAGGAAGACCAGCGGGAAGACGAAGAACAGAAGCTGCCAGATCAGCAGCGGCAGAGAGAAAGTCAGTCCGTAAAGCGAGACGGGACGTCGCATCTAGCAAGCTCCGGCGGGGGACGGGCGGCGCGGCCGGCGCGCTGCACCGGCCACCTCGGGCTCAGGCGCTCTTGTAGTCCGACCAGAAGTCGTTCCACTCTTCCAGCGATTGCTGCACCGGAAGCTGGCGATACTTGATGCGCCCCGAGCGGATCAGGTCCATGACGTTGCTTTCCCCCGGCACCATGCCCTGGCGCCGGGCCTCGTCGGGATTTTCCGCGTTCAGCACCTCCCAGCCCTTCTGGCTGGGAATCAGGCAGGGATAGGCCGCCATCTGCGCCGATTTCGACTGCCCCTTGGCCGAGGTGATGTATTGGATCCATTTCTTCGCCAGATCTGCCTTGGACGAACCCTTGCCGATCGAGAAGCTTTCGGTGAACTGCAAGCCGCCCTGCTCGGGGATGATCGAGCGAACCTTGGCGCCGTTTCGCTCCAGCGTGCCGGTGATCCAGTCGCCGATCCCGGCGAAGGCCAGCATCTGGCCGTTGTTCAGTGACGAGAAGGTGCCGCCATAGTCGAAGAAACCGCCGATCTGCGGGCGCAGGGTCATGGTCTTTTCCTTGACCGCATCCCAGGCCGCCCCGTCGATGTCATAGGGGCTGGCATTGCCGTTGAGCAGGCTCATCTGGCCAAGGTTCGGCAGGTGCCAGTCGAAATGCCCGACCTTGCCCTTCAGCGCCGGATCCCAGAGCACGTCATAGGTCGAAGCCTGCGCCTCGGTCAGCGCGTCGGTGTTGTAGGCCACGCCCAGGAAGCCGAAGCGGGTGATGACGGAATACAGCGTGTCGCCGTCCCAATGGCCGGGGAACTTCTGGAATTCCGGGAAGAACTCGTCGAAGGGATAGTCGGCCGGGTCCAGCGCCTCGATATAGCCGGCCGCGTTCAGCTGCTGGACATATTCCGCATCGGACAGGATCACGTCGAAGGTGCCGGGCGGGCTTTGCGAGATCAGCCCCAGCATGTTGTCGCCGCCGGTATAGTATTTCGGCACGAACTTGACGTTGTTCTCGGCCTCGAACTCGGCCACGATGTCGGGCTCGGCATGGCCGTACCAGGCCAGCATGGTCAGCTGCGTCGGCGCGGCGAATGCCCGGCGCGACAGCATCGGCGTGGCCAGCGCCGCCGCACCCATCGCCAGCACCCCTCGGCGCGACAGCGCGGGGCGCGCGCCCCGATCATCCTGTGTCATCTCATCACCCTGTCTGATTGTTCTGATTGTTTGCTATGGACAGGCTAGGAGAAGGCGGCATCCATGCAAAATCGGTTCTTCCAATCCTGACATTTGCAGGCGTTATGGCCCCGGTTTCACACGGAAACCGCATGGATGCCCGATCCCACGCTGTCTAGGTCGGCCACCAGATCGCTGACCAGCTGCAACCCCGCCGCCGACAGGCGCGGATGCTTGTAGAACAGCCCGACCCGCAAGGGCTCCAGCGCCGGGAATCCCTCGGCCTCGGTCAGGATGCGCATGCCGGGCAGCATGGTGGCGCGGGTCAGGGCGGTCACGCAAAGCCCGTTCCTGACCGCGTTCTGCAAGCCCGAGATGCCTGGCCCGGTATACACGATGCGCCAGCGCCGCTCGACGGCGTCCAGCGCCTGGATCATGCGGGCGCGATAGTCACAGCCCTCGGGATGGGCGCCCAGCGGCACCGGCGCATGGGCGGCCGGATGGAAGTCCTCGGCCGCGGCCCAGATCGGCTGCTCGGTCCACATGCGCGAAAGATAGGGCATGCGCGCCGTCGGCATCACCGCCACGATGATGTCCAGGTCGTCCGAGCGCAGGTGCTGGTGCAATTCGCGGGACAGGTCGCAATGCACCTCCAGCTCGACCTCGGCATGGTCGCGGATATAGCGGGTCAGCGTGCCTTGCAGGAACGCCACCGCATAATCGGTCGGCAGGCCGATGCGCAACACGCCGGTCTTGTCCGAGCGGTGGAAATAGCTGACCGCCTCGTCGTTGATGCGCAGCATCTCGCGGGCATAGCTCAGCAGCGCCTCGCCCGCCGGGGTGGGCAGGATGTTGCGGCCCTCCTGCGTCAAGAGCGGCGCACGCACCAGCTCCTCCAGCCGGCGGATCTGCAGCGAGATCGCCGGCTGGCTGCGCCCCAGCGCCGCGCCTGCCCGCGAATGGCCGCCCAGTTCCACCACGGCGATGAAGCTGCGCAACAGATCGGTCGGAAGATTGGTGATCCCAGCCATGGATTTGCCCCCGCAATGCAAGGATTGCGACTATATATTTCATTTATATTCAAGGCGAAACTCTAATTCCGGCATCCCCCTTTCCCAAGAAGGTGCATCATGCCGAAGAAGACAGCATTCGCGTCCGAGCTTGCCTGGCCCGACTACCACGCCGCGGTAAGGGACGGCGCCACGCCCATCCTGATCCCCATCGGCTCGATGGAGCAGCACGGCCATCACATGCCCTTGCATGTCGATGTGCTGTTGCCGACTGAATTCGCCCGCCGCGCCGCGCTGGACATCGGCGGGCTGGTGGCGCCCCCCTTTACCTATGGCTACAAGTCGCATCAGAAATCCGGCGGCGGCAACCACCTGCCCGGCACCACCAGCCTGGACGGCGCCACGCTGGTCGCGGCCTTGCGCGACGTGATCAAGGAATTCGCCCGCCATGGCGTGCGCCGGATCTGCATGGTGAACGGGCATTTCGAGAATTCCTGGTTCATCATCGAGGGCATCGACCTGGCCCTGCGCGAATTGCGCTGGGACGGCATCCGCGACATGAAGATCGTGGTGCTGTCCTATTGGGATTTCGTCGGCGAAGCGGACATCGCCCGGCTTTACCCCGACGGCTTTCCCGGCTGGGATCTGGAGCATGGCGGCGTGCTGGAGACATCGCTGATGCTGGCGCTCTACCCGCAATTCGTGGACCTGTCGCGGGCGGTGGATGTCGAGCCGGCCAGCTTCCCGCCCTATGACGTCTACCCGGTCAAGCCGGAATGGACGCCCGCACCGGGCACGCTTTCCTCGCCCAAGGACGCCTCGGCCGAAAAGGGCGAGTTGCTGCTCGAGGTCTGCACCAAAGGCATCGTCGCCGCGCTGCGGGCCGAGTTCGGCACCTGACCAAGGCGGAAGGGGCCCGCAATCGCGGGCCCGCCCCTTTCCTGCCCGCAGCCGGGTCAATTGCGGATGATGTTATGCTCGGGACCAAAGGGGAATCCGGTGATGTTCTCGGCCCCGTCCTCGGTCACGATCAGGATGTCATGCTCGCGATAGCCACCGGCGCCGGGCGCGCCCTCGGGCAGCATGACCATCGGCTCCATGCTGACCACCATGCCGGGCTTCAGCTCGGTCTCGATGTCCTCGCGCAGCTCGACCCCCGCCTCGCGGCCGTAATAATGGCAAAGCACGCCGAAGCTATGGCCATAGCCGAAGCTGCGGTATTTCAGAAGATCCCATTGCCGATACATGTCGTTCAGTTCCAGCGCGATCTCGTTGCATTTCGCGCCGGGCTTGATCAGCTCCAGCCCGCGGCGATGCACGGCCACGTTCTTTTCCCAGATGTCCAGGCTCGCATCGTCCACGCTGTCGCAAAACAGCGTGCGTTCCAGCGCGGTGTAATAGCCGAAGATCATCGGGAAGCAGTTCAGCGACAGGATCTCGCCGGACTTGATCTTCTTGTTCGTCACCGGATTATGCGCGCCGTCGGTGTTGAGGCCCGACTGGAACCAGGTCCAGGTGTCCATCAGTTCGACGAAGGGAAAGGAGGCGGCGATCTCGCGGATCATGGCATTGGTCGAGGCGATGGCGACCTCGTGCTCGGGCACGCCCGCCTTGACCGCCGCGGCCACCGCCGCGCCGCCCACGTCGCAGATGCGGGCGCCCTCGCGGATCAGCTTGTGTTCCTCGGCCGACTTGATCGAGCGCATCCACATCGAGGGCTGGCCGACATCGACGAACTCCACCCCCGGCAGCGCCGCTTCCAGCTGGCGGCGGAAGTCCAGGTTGACGTGGTCGAACTCGATCCCCAGCCGCTTGACGCCGGGGGTCAGCTGCCGCACCGCACGATAGAAATTGTCGCGCCGCCAGTCGGTATAGGTGACGTTGTTGCCGAAGCTGCGCCGCCAGGGCTGGCCGCCGTCGATGCCGGCGCTGATCGTCGTCGCCGCATCCTGGGTAATGACCATGCCGTATTTGCGGCCGAAATAGCAGTAGAGCCAGCCCGAGTAATAGTTGATGCAATGATACGAGGTGAACAGCGTCGCATCGACGCCGTTCTCGGCCATCCAGCGGCGCATGTCGTCCTGGCGCCGCTGCATCTCGGCATCCGAGAAGGGGGAATAATCCTTCTCGCCATTGTGCCATTCCATGACATGAAGCATGTCGTCGGTCATCGGATCCGTCCTCCATCGGTTTGCTGGGGACGAGGCTATCCGCCGCTGCAGCGGGACTAAAATTTGTTTTGATAATCCCAGGATTTGGACGAATGAGGGGCTGCGCCAGTGAACCGCGCCGGATTTGCCGGAGGCGCCAACTCCTGAGTAGGAACTGTGTTTTAGGCGATTGCGTCTCGGTAGTCCGTTCCGGTTCTCATCATCGCGTTGAGCACAGTCAGGAATTTACGCACGCAAGCGACGATGACGAGCTTCCTGGCCTTTCCGGACGCAAGGAAGTGCTCTTTGAAGGCGTGGAACCCGCGGGTCGAACCTGCTGGCGGTGAGTGCTGCTAGATAGAGAGCCGGCCTGATCGCAGCACGTCCACCCCATATACTGCGTTTACCGCGGCGGTGTCCCAACTCATTGGCATGTGGTGCGAGTCCGACAAGGGCCGCGATCCGTCGTCGATCGAGTTGACCAAGTTCAGGGATGGAGCATCATGAGCAAGACGACGAGCAAGTTTTCCCCTGAAGTGCGCGGACGTGCCGTGCGGCTGGTTCTCGACAACGAGGCCCAGCATCCATCGCGCTGGCAGGCGATCATGTCGATTGCAGCGAAGATCGGCTGCTCGGCGCAGACGTTGAACGACTGGGTCAAGAAGGCAGAGGTGGACAGCGGAAGGCACAGGGATCCCGACCGAGATGGCCGCGAAGCTGAAGGCCCTGGAGCGCGAGAACCGCGAGCTGCGGCAAGCCAACGAGATCCTGCGCAAGGCGAGCGCGTATTTTGCCATGGCGGAGCTCGACCGCCGGTTGAAGTGATGGTGTCGTTCATTGATACGCTTCGGGAAACACACCGGGTCGAGCCGATCTGCAGCGTGCTGCCGATCGCCCCGTCCACCTATTACGATCATCTGGCGAAGCGGGCTGACCCGGCGCTGCAGTCGGACCGCGCACGCCGCGACGAGGCTTTGCGGCCGGCCGCGCGCACTCTTGCACCGCCATTGGCCGCGCTGGCTGGGTTGGCAGGAAGGCAGTCACCCCCGATCCTGCCGCGAGGATAGCGAGGCCGATGATCAGAAAGCCTGCGGTCGGATCCGTCTCACGGATTGGTTGGGCAAAGAGGCCCGACAAAACAACCCCGCTGATCGCAAAGGCAGCCATCGCCAGCCCGAGACCCAGGCTCCGAACTCTGGTGGGTAGCCGGGTCACCAATGCGAGCGCCAGCCCATAGCCGAGTCCCGCTCCCAGCCCGAACAGCATACCATAGCCAGTCAGCAGCGCCGCGTAGCCTCCGTCGAAGGCAAAGAGAAGATGCCCGCCGCCTGCGAAGCCGAAGGCAAGCAGCGAAAAGGCTCGGAATCTCAATGCCGCGAGCAGCCGATCATGCACCATCATGCCGAGAGTAAAGGTGACGAGTGCCAACGCAGGAATCAGGCTAAGCGCTGAACGCGGCGCCCCGAGCGCAGCCTCAAGCGACAGGAGAAACAGGCTCCAGACATAGAGAAGCCCCATTACCGCATTGGTCAGACAAGCCAGGATAAGCAGGCGTAGCGTCATGCTGGACTGTCTTCTCACTTCGGGATTACCCATGACCTTGGTTCCGAATGCCTTGGAAGGAAGATGCTCCGGGTATCCATGCAGATCAAAGGGCTACTCAACCTGGCGGTGAATGGGACTCTTTCGACAGAGCTGCCCGCAGGGCCGCAGGGATCGGACAGCTCCGGCGGCTTTTTGGGTGTATAAAGACCTCGACCACCTCACAGATGGCCAGTTCATCACCGCCCGCTTCACGCATAGTAAAGGTCAGGCCAACAGATTTGTTGCCAACCTTGCTCACCTGCGCCTCAATGCGGACTACGCTGCCGGCGGGAATTTCCTGGCGGAAACTGATCTTCACCTCCAACGTGACCGGCATCGGACTGTCAGAGTCAGGCCGGAAGCCAAGGCCGCTCCAAAACACGAAGGTCGCGTCGTCGAAGGCGGCCGCGTAATGGCGGGCGTTCAGATGGCCGAAATGATCGCAATGCCAGCGATGCGCGACCACCGCATTGAGCGGAACGGGAAAGCGCATCTCCTCAGCCCGCCAGGCGTTTTTCGGCAAGCGCATCGAGGCCCAGGATGGCGCGCGCCTCGTCCGGGGTGGCGACCTCGCAGCCCAGGTCGGCGATGATCCGGGCGGCGCGCTCGACCAGCTGGCCGTTGGTGGCGAAGACGCCGCGTTCCAGGTAGATGTTGTCCTCGAGCCCCACCCGGCAATGGCCGCCCAGGATCGTGGACAGCGCCACGATGTCCATTTGCCAGCGCGAGATGCCGAAGGCGCTCCACGACGCGCCCTCGGGCAGCAGTTCCTTCATGTAGATCAGCGTCTTGGCATCGGCGGGCGCGGACCATTTGACGCCGAGGCAGATCTGGAACAGCGGCGCCGGGTCGATCAGCCCCTGCTCGATCATCCGCCGCGCCAGCAGGATGTCGCCGGGGTTGAAGACCTCGATCTCGGGCTTGACGCCGCCTTCGCGGATCAGCTGCGCCATGCGGTTCAGCGTGCCGGGCGTGTTCATGAAGATGCAGTCCGGCGCCCCGGCGATGCCGCCTTCCAGGTTCATCGTGGTCACGTCCAGCGTGCAAAGCTCGGGCCGGTTCTCCAGCACATGGCCGACGCGCTCGACGGCACTCGCGACATCGGTGGTCGGATGGGCCAGGGCCTCGTCTGCGGGATCCGGCACGAAGGTGGCGCCCATGCCGGTGGTCAGGTTGATGACCACGCGGTCGTTCCTTTCGCGGACGCGCTGGACGATCTCGCGAAAGATCTCGGGCGAGCGGTTGCCGAGGCCGGTTTCCGGGTCGCGGCCGTGGATATGCACCACCGAGGCGCCCGCATCGGCGGCCTCGATGCAGGCATCCGCGATTTGGGCGGGCGTGACCGGATAGTTCGGAAAGCGGGGGTGGATCGGCCCGTCGCCGGTCACGGCACAGGTCAGGACGATTTTGCGTTTCATGGGATCTCCTGTCGGTCTCTAGGCGTGTTCGGGGGCGGCAGGCGTCTTGCGGGTCTCGCCAAGCGCCTTGAGGACCGCGACCAGCTGGTCGTCGCGCTGCCGGCGCAAGGTGGCGTAGTCGCGGCCGTCGATTTCCTCGGCCAGGCCCTCGACCAGCCTGTCGATGGTCGCGGGCGTCAGCTGCGGCTTGCCCAGGTCGTCCCACCATTCGGTGTAGCTTTGGGTGAACTGCTCGCAATAGGCGCGCAGGCCCCCTGGCTCGAGGATATCCACGGCGACAGTCCGGCACTTCGCGCGGCGCGCCAGATCGTGCGCGACCTGCGCGGCTGGAAGACCGGCGAGGTCGCCTGGCCGGACCTGACGCGGACGCTGCTGCTTTACGGGCCGCCCGGCACCGGCAAGAGTTGGATCGCCCGCGCGATGGGCAACAGCGCAGGGTTCAGCGTCGTGACCGGCACCTTCGGCGAATGGCAAGCCGCAGGCCATCTCGGCGACATGCTGCGCGAGATGCGTCGGACTTTTCGTGATGCGCGCACCAAAGCCCCCTCGGTCGGCACCTGCAATCACCCGGACTTGATCGATCCGGCGGTTCTCAGGGCCGGTCGCTTCGACATGAAAGTCTCCCTGCCGCTGCCGGATGCCGAGGGTCTGTTCAGCGTCTTCCGGCATTGCCTGCCGGACTGGCGCGAGGCCGATCTGCGCGATCTCGCCGCGCGGGCCGTCGGTTGCTCCGCCGCCGATGTCGATGCCGTCATCCGGCAGACGCAGACAATGGCGCGGGGACAAAAGCGTGACATGACGCTGGATGACCTGCACCAGATCTTCCGTCTCACCCATGACGCCGACATCGACCGCCGCGTCGCTCTGCATGAATGCGGTCACGCCATCGCCTGCGCCCCCCTTCGCCTCGGCCCGGTGCGCCGTATTTTCCTGGGACGCGACGGCGGCGGCGGCACGGTGTTCGATGCAAATGCCAAACATGGCTTGCTCAGCGACATGCAGGATCGTCTGGTGCAATTGCTGGCCGGGCGTGCCGCCGAGCGTCTGATCCTCGGCGATGTTTCGGCCGGTGCGGGCGGCAGCGCCGACTCCGATCTGGCAATGGCCACCGCCATCGCTTCGGGAATCCAGATGCGATACGGGTTGGGAGGCCACGGCCCGGTCTGGACCGCCGATCCCGAGACCCTGCTCGCCCTTGACCCCGACATGCTTTTCCGTGTGCGCCGCGAACTGGAGGCTGCCGAGAAGCGTGCTGTCCGGATCCTCAGCGTCCATCGCAATCTGCTCGAGGAGATGGCCGAAGCCCTGATGGCATCGCGCGACATGGACCGCGCCGAGGTGCAGGACTGGCTCGCGCGTGTGGACAATGCTGCACCGGACGAAGACCGTGACGCGCGCCCCGCGCCGCAACCGCAATAGAGACAGAGGGGAGACACCCCCCGAGGATCACGCATCACCCCATCAAAGCGTGCTCCCCGTAAACATAAGACAAAAAACCAAAGAGAGCGGCAAAGCCGCCAGTTCAAAACCTTAAAAACAAAGACAGCACTCCCAGCGGCGGGCCCTGCCCGCCGCCCACTCCATGTCCACGGGATAAAAAAGAAAGAACGCAAAGACCAGGAACCAAAAAATCAAAAGACCCGGAATACATCCGACGTTTCCGCAAACTCGCAGCAGGAGCGAGAAGGACAGCGGCGCCCGGAGTGCTGTCTTTTGGCACGGTGTGCTGGAGGGCATCATTGTCCCGCCAGCGCATTCCAAAAATCCGGATAATTCGCGCCCGATGTTCCGCTTCGCCCGGCTATTGCCTCGTGGGCCGGTCCAGATGCGGTGGTCGCGCAAATCCAGGAACGACAGTCATCTCCGGCCCGCCCCTCTTGAGAGTGAGATTTCCGTATTTTCAGCTGGTTATCCACATTCACATGACACGAGAGCCGTGTTTTGCCCTGAGAGAGCCGTGCCCATGCCCTATGATCATCTGAGCAGCAGCGGGCTCATCCCCGCCCAGAATCATCATCATCGAACGCCGACGGGCCTTGCCCTCAGGCGCAGGGAGAAACTCGGCCCATGGTGCGAGACCGGAGAGATATTGCCAGGAAGGACGGCGCCGCAAAAGCGGCCGCCGCTTCGGCCTCTCCCGGCCCCTCTGCTTCGGCCCCTTCGGCTGACACCACCGACAAAGCCCTTGCCGGGAATCGGCAGCCCGCGCCGCATCACGACCAATTGCTCGCCCTCATCCGGGCGCTCGCCCGCGATGCCGCCCGCGCCGATCGCGCCGCCGAACGCGGCGCGCCTGACGATTGACCTGCCCCTCCGCACGGAGATCCGCCCATGACCCTGCGCGCCGTCATCTACGCCCGCTACTCCTCCGACCTGCAATCGGCCTCGTCGATCGAGGACCAGATCCGGCTCTGCCGCGAACGCGCCGCCCGCGCCGGCTGGCAGATCGTCGGCAGCTACGAGGACGCCGCCACCTCCGGCGCCTCGCTGATGCGTCCCGGCATCCAGCGCCTGCAACAGGATGCCCGCGAGCGGCGCTTCGACGTCGTGATCTCGGAAGCCCTCGACCGGCTCAGCCGCAACCAGGCCGATATCGCGGCGCTTTACCAGAACCTGACCTTCGCCGGCGTGGCCATCGAGACCCTGGCCGAGGGCCGCATCGATGAGATGCATATCGGCCTCAAGGGCACAATGAACGCGCTGTTCATCAAGGACCTGGCCGCCAAGACCCGCCGGGGCCTGCGTGGCCGGGTCGAGGACGGCAAGTCCGGCGGCGGCAACTCCTACGGCTACGACGTGGTCAAGAAGTTCGACGCCCACAGCGAGCCGATCCGCGGCGACCGCACCATCAACGCGGCGCAGGCCGCCGTCATCCGCCGCATCTTTACCGAATACAACGCCGGGCTGTCGTCGCGCACCATCGCCATGACGCTGAACCGCGAGGGCGTGCCCGGTCCGATGGGCCGGGAATGGGGGCCGTCGACCATCCATGGCAACCGCGAACGCGGCACCGGGATTCTGAACAACGAGCTTTATGTCGGCCGGCTGGTCTGGAACCGGCAGTCCTTCGTCAAGGATCCCGACACCGGTCGCCGGGTCTCGCGGCTCAACCCGGAAAGCGAATGGGTGATCTAGGACGTGCCCGACCTGCGCATCGTCGACCAAAACCTCTGGGACGCGGTCAAGGCGCGGCAGGGCGAACTCGCCTTCTCGACCCGCACGCGGCCGGAAGGCAATCCGCTGAACGACCGGCGGCGCCCAAAGCACCTCTTCGCCGGCCTGGTCAAATGCGGCTGCTGCGGGGGCGGCTATTCGATGATCTCGAAGGATCTTCTGGGCTGCTCGACGGCACGCAACAAGGGCACCTGCGACAACCGGGTCAACATCCGCCGCGACGCGCTCGAGGCCTCGATCCTGAACGGGCTCAGGAAACACCTGATGGAGCCGGAGCTGTTCCGCGAGTTCTGCGCCGAGTTCACCAAAGAGGTGAACCGGCTGCGCATGGAGCGCGGCGCAGATCTGATCGCCATGCGCGACGAGCTTCCCCGTATCGACCGGGAACTGTCGAAGCTGCTGGCGGCACTGAAGGCCGGCGGTCCGATCCAGGCCATCGTCGACGACATGAAGCGGCTGGAAGCCCGCAAGGCCGAGTTGACCGCAAAACTGGCCAATGCCGACGAGCCGCCGCCCCTGCTGCACCCGAACATGGCGGCGCTTTATGCCCAACGCATCGGGGAGCTTTCCGAGAACCTGCAGCACGAAGACAGCCGCGCGCAGGCAGCGGAGATCCTGCGCTCGCTGGTCGACCAGGTGACGCTGGTGCCGGAGGGTGGCGAACTGGCCATCGTGCTGCGCGGCGATCTCGGTGCCATCTTGCGCTTTGCTGCCGGCAAGAAGAACCCCGACTTCCTGTCGGAGGCCGAGGCGCTGGACAACCTGCTGGGTCGGATGGCGGTATCGCGGAAGCCCGGGCGTAGAAACGCAAAAACCTCCGCGCTTTGTGCTACGGAGGTTTCGCAATTATCTTTGGTTGCGGGGGCCCGCAACTACCGCTGTCATAACTCGGGTTTGCCCCTCATCCGGCTGAATGGCGGCGATGCCGAGGATGCCCATCAACTCGCCGCGTAGCTCGGCATGGACCTCGCCCCGCTTCTCTCCGGGCGTGAGGATCACCTGACCGATCAGTGACCGCAGCGCCTCGGCCGCTTGTCGGCCACCATCGGGATCGTTCAAGGCCTCGGCGAAGCGCGCGACGTTGCGGCTGTAGTTGGTCGCCACGTTCGGGTGAACGTCCGGTACGTCCACCGGCGCCTCCGCCAGGCGCGCGGCGATCTCGGCCTTCTGGCGCTCCAGATCGTCCATCCGCGCCTTCATCGATGGCTGATACATGCCGTCCTCTATGGCCGAAAAGATCCCGGCAATGGCGCGCTCGATCTTCGCCAGCGCGCGGCGGTCGGTGTCCTGCTGCGCGCGGCGCTGGTGGTTCAGCCGGTTGGTTTCCTCGACATAGGCGCGCACCGCCTCCTCGACCGCCTCGGCCGAGACCAGCTTGTCCTGCAATCCGGCCAGAACCCGCGCCTCCAGCTTCTCGCGCAGGATGGTGCGGTTGTTGCTGCAGGTGCCGCGCCGATGATGGTTGAGGCAACCAAACCGGCCCGAGAGGACCATGCCGACCTTTCCGCCACAGGATCCGCAGGTCATCAGGCCGGACAGGAGCGAAACGGGCCGGTTCGCCAGATGCAACCGCGCCACCCTGCCCTCCCGTCTGTCGGCGCCGTAAGCTTCGGCGATCCGCTTCTGGCGTTCGCGCACCGCGTTCCACAATGCGTCGTCCACGATGCGCAGATGCGGCACTTCGGTCCGGATCCATGTAGATTCCGGGTTCGGGCGCGACACCCGCTTGCCGGTGCTGGGATCCTTGATGAACCGCATGCGGTTCCAGACCAGCACGCCCGCATAGAGTTCGTTGTTGAGGATGCCGGTGCCACGCGTGCGGTGACCCCGGATGCTGCTGTCGCCCCAAGCGCGGTTCAGCGGCCCCGGAATGTCTTCCCGGTTCAGACCGACGGCGATGGCCTTGGGGCTTTTGCCCGAGGCGAACTCGCGGAAGATACGCCGGACGATCTCCGCCTCCTCGGGCACGATCTCACGGTCGCCCCGGATCGGCTCGCCATTACCGTCGAGCTTCTTCAGCACCCTGTAGCCGTAGCAAAGACCGCCGCCCGCCTTGCCTTTCTCCACCCTGCCCCGCAAACCCCGGTGGGTTTTCATGGCGAGGTCTTTCAGGAACAGCGCATTCATGGTCCCTTTCAGACCGACATGAAGCTCGGAGATCTCACCCTCCGCCAGCGTGACGATGCTGACGCCCGCGAATTTCAGCTGCTTGAAGAGCGTGGCGACATCGGCCTGGTCGCGGCTGATGCGGTCCAGCGCTTCGGCCAGCAGGATGTTGAACTCGCCGTGCAGGGCATCGCGCATCAGCCGCTGGATGCCTGACCGCAGGATCGTGCTGGCGCCGGAGATCGCCGCATCCTCGTAGGAGCCGACGATCTGCCAGCGCTCCCGTCCCGCATGCTCCCGGCACAGCCGGAACTGATCCTCGATGGACGCCTCGCTCTGCTTGTCGTCGGAATAGCGGGCGTAGAGTGCGGCACGGGTCATGATGGTCTCCGTTCGGTCAGTCCTTGTCCTCGGTGACCGGCCCTGCCCCCTCGCGGGCCGGTGGCGCATTGTCATTGGCGGCGCGCATGGCCTTGTCGTAATCCTCGCGCGCCATCCGCCTGCCGATCAGCCGGGCGATGATCAGCACCACCTCGTCCAGCCGCTCGGCGGCATCGGTCTCGGTGCCCGCATCCCGCCCGTCGGGCGCCCAGTTGGCGTTCGCCGGCATCCCTCCGGCCCGTCCCGGTGAACCGTTCCCTTCCATGTCCTTCCCCTCTCTGTTCGATGGGAAATGCCATGAAACGACGCGGTTTCCTCTCCGCCAAACCCTTATCCCGCCTCGGAGAACCACAGCGCAGGAACAGAAAGAAAAAGGACGGTCGGCCTCTGCGAGCCGCAACCACGGTAACTCTGAACCGGCATCAAAGCAATATCACTTGCAATATCCTGCCACCGATCCAATATCTCTGCATGAGACTGATTCTGGACACCGCAACCATGGTAGCTGCGATCCGCAGCGATGCCGGGGCCTCCCGCCGACTTCTGGTGGCGGGGCTGGAGCGGCGGATCACGATGCTGGCCTCGGTGCCGCTGATGATCGAATATCAGGCGGTGATGACGCGGCCCGAGCATCTGGAGGCGTCCGGCCTGTCGGTCGAGGACGTGAATGTGCTGCTCGACGCGGTGGCGGCGGTGGTCGATCCGGTGCGGCTGGCCTTCCTGTGGCGGCCGGCCGTGCGCGACCAGAACGACGACATGGTGCTGGAGGCGGCGGTGAACGGAAGGGCCGATGCCATCGTGACCTTCAACCTGCGCGATTTCGGCCAGGTGGCCGA
The DNA here is from genome assembly GCF_029909795.1 of Paracoccus versutus. NCBI lineage: Bacteria > Pseudomonadati > Pseudomonadota > Alphaproteobacteria > Rhodobacterales > Paracoccaceae > Paracoccus > Paracoccus versutus. Next base: position 440,965 of record NZ_CP038196.1, on the reverse strand, counting down.
GCGCTTCGGGATAGAAACCCTCGCGCCGGGCGCGGCGTGGCGGAAAGTGGAGAAGAGGCTATGAGAAAGAGCAATTTCGCGCTGCGGCTCCAACCCTCGCTGCTGGAGGAGGCCCGCAAGGTCGCCGAGACCGAGGGCGTGGCGCTGAACCAGCTGATCAATGTCGCCGTGGCCGAGAAGCTCTCGGCCCTGCGGGTGGAGAGCTATTTCGAGGAACGGGCGGCGCGAGCCGACATCCCCAAGGCGCTGGACGTCCTCAAGCGGGCTGGCAAGGGGAAGAAGCCGATGCAGGGCGATGAACTGGCAAGGTGAGATCGGGCGGGAAGCCGCCTGACCGCTATGCGGCATGGCATCCGCAGAAAACCCGGGAAAGGGGTCATCCATGCGCGGCGCAGCAAAAACTGCCTGCGACCCGTGGCGGGCGGAGAACTAAGCGCCGATCGGGTAAACCTGCTGCTGACTGACACCGAGACGGCCGTTGCCGGTCAGCTCGATGACGCGCATTGCGGGGTTCTTCGGATCGTCCGATCCGGTTGCGCTGAATTTCTCGACCATGTGCCGCGCTAGGTTGCGGCTTGACGTGGTGATCACAAGTCTCACCCGACCGCCGCCCTCGATGGCAACGGCGCGGAATACGTCCATGAGCCCTACACGATTGAGGTCATCCAAATGCGCAACGGGCTCATCCAGGAAGAACGTGCCACCCAACCCGCGTGCCCGGGCAAGGAACAGTGCCAGTGCGAGATCTTGCCTTTGTCCCTGGCTGAAATCACGACCAGGGTCGAGCTGCGCGACCCCCGCATCTGCGAACCAGTGCAGGAATGACTCCGACTGGCCAAGATCGATCCGATCAACAATACGGTTCGCGTGCATCCGAAGGAACAGCGCGTTCACGACGCGGCTCAAGCCGCCGACTTGGGCTTGGCTCGTCGCCGTGTAGTTCTCGCGAAACGCTTTCTGGAGCCGCTCGGCGACGTTGCTGCTCGCCTTCAGGCGAGCATGTCTCGCGGTGATTGGTGCCAGATCGGCTTCGATCTTCGCCAGCTTGGTGTGCTTGGTTTCGACATCCCAGGAAGCCCGTGCGGCCGCCACTTCATTGTCGGCGGCATCAAGCTTGGCGATCCCCGCCTTGACCTCGCCCCTCAAACGCTCAAGCCCGTCCGCTGTCCACGGAGCCTGGCCGGCCGCGGACGTCCAAAGTTGGGAGATTGTGGCGCGCTCACGTTCAGCTGCGGCCTTGTCGCGGCGGACCGATTCCAGCTCTGTCTGCCGGGTCCTCTCTACCGTGACCTTTTCGGCGAGCGTCGCTTGCGCGCGCCCCAAGCCTTCAAGCGCCGTTCGCAAGATGTCTTCCAACACCGTACGCCTGCCGAGGATGGTCTGGGTCAGTCGACCGCTCAGGTTCGCAATCGGGAGTGCGTGATCTAGGAAGCGTTGGCCGTCTGCGCTGACGATCGATTGATATTCGGTCTGGGCGGCGCTCAACGCCGCCAGCGCATCGCCGAGATCCAAGCGACGCTCCGCCCAATCCAGGAAGCGCCGCCGGTCTGATCCTGACAACGGTGCGTCGAGCGCGGTCAGAAGCTGTCGGTCCGCGTCGAGGCGACGCTCCAAGTCCTGTGACTCCCGATCGAGGGTGGCGACCTGGCTTTGGATTTGGATCGCGTCAGTGACCGCCTTGCGCGCGGCGATTGCGGCCGATGCCGCGCTACTCGCCAGCCTTCGGGCGGCCGCCACCATTGCTGGCGCTGCGCTCAGTGTGCGCTCGACCGCTGCAACGAGTTGGGCGCGCCCCTGCCAGTCGTGGCCGCAGAGCGGGCAATCGGTATCGCCGTCATGCTGATGATCGATCACAATTCGGCCCGCCGACTGCAGCGTGGCAAGCGGGCCGGCGAGCGCCTCGGCATCAGCGCGCGCCTGCAACGACGCCGCTTCGCTCGCTTCGGCAACGCTCCGCAAATGTTGCAGCTCTTCAGGGCTGACAACCTGAGCGGCGAGCTCACCACGGCGGGCCGTAAGCTGGGCGCGTTCGGAGAGCATCGCATCGATGCGCGGCTCCGCCTTGACGGCATCGCGGAGTTGCGCGCGCCGCGCCGCTCTGGTCGTTGCATCCCAACGCGTCTCAGGCGCAGCCTCCACAAGATTCGCGAGGGTCGCTGGCGTGATTGTCAGGTAAGGCTCTGCGAGCGCCGCCGCTCTCAGTGTGGTTTCGAGACGAGCGACCACCGCGTCCTCGGCCGCGCCGAGCCGGCCAACCTGTGTCGAGGCCAGCTGGACAACGGCCTCCGCCACGATCACAGCTTCCTCTGCGGTCTTCCGATCGTCTTGGGCCGACAGAAAGGTCTCGGCCGCCGCCGTCTCCAAGGGAAGAAGGTTGGTGATCTGCGCCTCAACCTCGGCCTTGCGCGACCAAACCGGCGCGAGCTCATCCAAGGCTTTGAAACGCCGCGCCTGTTCGGAGCGCCCCTTAGCGATCGCCCCGACGGCGGCCTCGATCCGGTCGGGGATGTCCAGGCCGGTGCCGGAAAGAGCCAACAGGTCTTCGGCCGCCGCTAGGCTGGCGTCCGCATTCTTCGCCGCGGCGGCGGCGTCTTTGAGCTCGGCACGGAGCTGAGAGGCTTCCGCGCTCAGGGCTTTACGCCGCGCGTCCAAGTCCTTCAAGAGCGGCGCAAGTTCGGCGATGTACTTCCCACTCGCCTGCTCGGCGTCCCGGAGGTGCCGGATTCCCAGCAAGTCGGCGAACACGTCTTTCCGCCGGTTCAAGCTCTCCGGACTGTTGTCGACGAGCGCCGCAAGCGCCTCGCTGGTCAGGAACCGCGTGCCGCGGAGGTAGTTGAGAATGGCGGTGCGAAATTAGTCCACGTTAGCGGCGGCATGGTGCTGCTGCGGGCGGCGTAAAAGTCGTCCACCTTTTCCCTTTCTGCGGCTGCAGGGAGGATGGGAGGATCTACAGCGTGGAACTCTATCTCAAGGTTCGTCAGGCCTGTGCTGCTGGTATGAGCCAGCGTCAGGCGGCGACGACATTCAACATATCGCGCGACACGGTCGCAAAGATGATGACGTTCTCGGTTCCTCCGGGCTACCGGCGGACGGCCGAGGTCAGGCGCCCGAAGCTCGATCCGTTCATCCCGATCATCGAGGGTTGGCTGGAGGCGGACCGGACCATGCCGCGCAAGCAGCGGCATACGGCGAAGCGTGTGTTTGACCGTCTGCGCGAAGAATGCGGTTTCACCGGCGGCTACACGATCATCAAGGATTATATCCGGGAACGTGAGCGGCGGGGCCAGGAGGTGTTCGTGCCGCTGGCGCATCCCCCAGGACACGCGCAGGCCGACTTCGGCGAGGCAATGGTTCGGATCGGAGGTGTCGAACAGAAGGCGCATTTCTTCGTGCTGGACTTGCCGCATAGCGACGCCTGCTACGTCCGTGCCTATCCGGCGGCGGTTGCCGAGGCCTGGGTGGACGGTCATGTCCATGCCTTTGCCTTTTTTGGGGCGGTTCCGCAGTCGATCGTCTACGACAATGACCGCTGCCTGGTGGCGAAGATCCTGCCGGATGGCACCCGCAAGCGGGCGGCGCTGTTCAGCGGGTTTCTGTCGCATTACCTGATCCGGGATCGCTATGGCCGCCCTGGCAAGGGGAACGACAAAGGCAATGTCGAAGGCCTGGTGGGCTATTGCCGCCGCAACTTCATGGTGCCGATGCCTGAGTTCGCCAGTTGGGAAGAATTCAACCTCTGGCTGGAGGAGCGCTGCAAGCGGCGTCAGCACGATGTCCTTCGCGGCGAGAGCGAAACGATCGGCGAGCGACTGCAGCGCGATCTCGCCGCGATGCGCCCGCTCCCGGCGGCGCCCTTTGATGCCTGCGATCAGGCGACCGGCCGCGTGTCGTCGCAATCGCTGGTGCGCTACAAGACCAACGATTACTCGGTGCCCGTCGCCTACGGCCATCAGGATGTCTGGATCCGGGGCTATATCCATGAGGTGGTGATCGGCTGCCGGGGCGAAGTGATCGCCCGCCATCCCCGGTGCTGGGATCGCGACGAGATCGTCTTCGACCCGCTCCATTACCTTCCGCTGATCGAGCAGAAGATCAATGCGTTGGATCAGGCGGCACCATTGCAGGACTGGGACCTGCCAGAGGAGTTCGCCACCCTGCGCCGGCTGATGGAGGCACGGATGAACCGGCACGGCCGACGCGAATATGTCCAGGTCCTGCGGCTTCTGGAAACCTTCGATCTGGCCGATCTGCATGCGGCCGTGAGGCAGGCGCTGCAGATGGGGGCGATCGGCTTCGATGCGGTGAAGCATCTCTTGTTGTGCCGGGTGGAGCGCCGGCCACCCCGGCTGGATCTGGACTGCTATCCCTACCTGCCCAGGGCAACGGTCGAGAAGACCGAGGCCCGCTCCTACATGCGGCTGCTGTCTGTCAATGCGGAGGGCGTGGCATGAGCGACGCCCCGGAAATCCTGCTTGCCCATCACCTCAAGGCGCTGAAACTGCCGACCTTCCTGCGAGAACACCAGAAACTGGCCCGGCAATGTGCGGCGGAAGGCGTGGACCATGTCCGATATCTCGCCCGGCTCGTCGAACTGGAACTGATCGACCGGGAACGGCGGATGGTCGAGCGGCGCATCAAGGCCGCCAGGTTCCCGGCCGTCAAAAGCCTGGACAGCTTCGACTTCACGGCCATCCCGAAGCTCAACAAGATGCAGGTGCTGGAACTGGCCCGGTGCGAATGGATCGAGCGGCGCGAGAACATTATTGCTCTCGGCCCCAGTGGCACGGGCAAGACGCACATCTCGCTCGGCCTTGGTCTGGCCGCCTGCCAGAAGGGCCTGTCCGTCGGCTTCACCACCGCCGCGGCCCTGGTCAGCGAGATGATGGAGGCCCGCGACGAGCGCCGCCTGCTGCGCTTCCAGAAGCAGATGGCAGGATACAAGCTGCTCATCATCGATGAACTCGGCTTCGTGCCGCTGTCGAAGACCGGCGCCGAGCTGCTGTTCGAACTGATCTCGCAACGCTACGAGCGCGGATCGACCCTGATCACCAGCAATCTGCCTTTTGACGAATGGACCGAGACATTCGGCTCCGAACGCCTCACCGGCGCGCTTCTCGACAGGCTGACCCACCACGTCAGCATTCTCGAAATGAATGGCCAGAGCTATCGTCTCGCCCAAAGCCGCGCCCGAAAGGCCGGCTGACCCCTTTCAAAAAATACCAACGGCACAAGCACGGAACTCTGGTCGGGCTACGCCCTCCCGACGTTCCGTGCTTGTGCCGCTAACTGGCAGACTTTTGCGCCGCCGCGTGGCCGGGTTTTACTCCGCCGTTGACACAACAGCTTCGACAAGCGAAGAGATCATAAGGCTTCTGGCCTTGAGATTGTATGCCCTTGGCTATGTGAAAGAAAGCTATGCCGACGCAGTCGTAGAACGGGAGCAGATTTTGCCGACTGGCCTACCACTGGGTCGCGAGGATAGTATTGCCATTCCACATACCGATCCGAAGCATGTTTTGCGGTCCGGCGTAGCTTTGGCGACCCTCACTGCCCCGATAATGTTCGCCAATATGGAAGAGCCCGACGAAGTGGTATCCGTCGGGACAGTATTTCTGCTTGCCATTGATGACAAGGACAAGCAGATCTCCACACTACAACAAATAATGGAAACGATCCAAAACCCGGCGGCACTTGACTCCTTAAAGCAGGCAAGAACTTTCGACGACATACGTACGATTATCGGTTAAAAAGGGGAGATCCAGACATGACCAGGCAAAAGACCATTCTTTTCGTATGCGGAACAGGCGTGGCGACTTCAACCGCCGTCAATGCGGCTGTGACTGAGGAAATGAAAAAACGCGGACTTTCCTTCGACGCCCGTCAAGCAAAGGCAACTGAAGTTCTCTCATTGGTAGACAACGTCGATTTCATCGTATCGACAACACCAATCTCCGTCTCAGTAACGAAGCCAATTATCAAAGGACTGGCATTCTTGACCGGGATCGGCAAGGATAAAATCCTTGATGAAATCGAGGCAGAGCTTCGGAAGTAACACCTTGCCACATTAGGCGGTATATTCCTGTCGATCAGATCCGTGCCATTTAGTAGGCACGGCACTCTGAATTCACGGTGTTTTCACAGAATCTTGCTTATTGATCTTGTTTGATCCTTACAACTCCGCTGTCCACCGTGGCCTTCTTGACCCATTCATTCAGGGTCTTGGGCGCACAACCAATCGTCGCGGAAATCAACAGGAACGCCTGGCACTGCGATCCATGCTGCCCCTCATTGTCGAGAACCAGCCGCACCGCACGTTTGCGCACTTCAGGGGAAAACTTATTCGTCGTCTTGCTCATGGTGCTCCATCCGACTCAGGAGTTGGAGCCTCCGGCAAACCGGCGCGGTTCATATCCCAGCATATGGTGGGATCGAAGCTAATCATCAACGACCTCCGGCGCTTGAGCGCTTCGTTATATGCCGGCCGGTTCTCCGCCGTGTAGGTCCGGGTCTGCTTATATAGCCCTGCTGCCACCTTGGATCACAAGGTGAGTTTTACATCGGATTAACGCAACAGAGCCTCGGCAATGTTGAATAGAGAAGTGCAAAGGTCGGCGGTTTTAACGTGGTGGTGCTTAAACCGGAAATCTAACAGCAAACTGTGGACTCACCTGCCAGCAATCAAGCGCTCCGCGACATGCTCATCTACGATCAGCACCTGTGGCTGCAGTCGAATCAGACCGGCACGAATGACAGCGTGCTTCTGCCAACCGCCCGAAGCAAGAACGAGGGTCTTCGCGCTACGCAAATCATCAGGATGGACCGCCAGCACCCGACGATTGACCGAGTGATCGACGACCTTGCCCTCGGCATCTATGAAGTGGCAAAGCGCATCGCCGATAGCTCCCGCAGCCTCCAGAGACGCGAGTTCATTCGCGCTCAGCAAGCCGTATTCACGGAAAACCGAATGCGGTGTGAGATCGCCGACAGAAATCACCGCCATATCCAGCGCGCGCGCAGACGAGAAAATATCACGAATCCCCACATGACCTGCCAGGGCATCCCGCGTCCGCTCATCCGGGGCGAAAACCGGACCGGCCATCATATGGCATTCGGCTCCTAGCCGCGCAGCCACGCGCCAAGCGAATTCGGAGGGGTTCTGGGCGCTTACCCGGGTAAGGCCACCCAACAACGACAGTACACGTATGCCATCTGGATTGCGGGGAACGATGGCCCGCACCGCCGCCGAGAGCGTTTTGCCCCAGCCCAATCCAATCGTCATGTTCGCAGACAGATTCTGCGACAGAAAGTTGCCAATCTCGGCGCCGATGATATCGCGCAGCTGAGCCTCGTCCTGGGGGTTGGGGACGACAATAGCCTGCCCCAGCCCCCAACGTGTCTCAAGCTCACGCTCCAGTTCGACACAGCGCGTCAGTTTGGTCGTCACGCGGATCTGCACCGTTCCGTCATGACGGGCATTGGACAGAATTCGCAGAACCCGCGAACGGCTGATACCGACTTTCGCGGCAACCTCATCCTGCGTCAGGCCCTCCATGTGGTAGAGCCAGGCCACACGTGTTCTGAGATTCTCATTCACTTCGGGGGTCTGCACTTGCGACAACGGTCCTTCCAGCATGGACGTTTCGGGGTAAATCGCCCTACCCCTTCCTGCCTCAGTTGCCCCGGCGGCGCAACAGATCAACAAGAACTGCGACCAGCACGACCAACCCAACGATAACACGCTGCCAGAAGCCGGAAACATTCAGCAGCACTGTGCCGTTGGCCAGCGCGGCAAGCAGTAGCGCCCCCAGTATCGTGCCGATAATCGAACCCTGCCCACCGCGCAGGCTGGTTCCGCCCAGAATTGCCGCTGTGATCGCTCCCATAAGCCAGCCTTCGCCGACCGATGGCTGGCCGGCATCCATCCGGCTGGCGTAAAGGATGCCCGCCAGTGCCGCGAACATACCGGCCAGTGCGAAGGTCGCGAACTCGACCCAACGCACCCGGATACCGGCCAGAACCGCTGCGTCGCGGTTGCCCCCAAGCGCAAAGATGTTGCGTCCGAAACGGGTTTGGCGCAGCACCCAGATGAGAATCATCCCAGATACCAAGAATATGACGACCGGAGCCGGGACACCAAAGATCGCGCCCTTGCCGAAGATACCGAAGGCCTCGCCCAGCGGGCGGACCGGATAGCCACCGGTGATGACCAAGGTCAGCCCCGCGAATATCTCCCAGGTGGCCAGTGTGACGATAAAGGGATTCAGCCCAAGTCCCGCCACGAAAATTCCGTTGATCGAGCCAAGTAGAAGTCCGAAGCACATCGTCAGCGGAATGATCAGCCACGGATGGATGCCCCATTGCGTCAGGGCGATGGACCCGACAATGGCGCTCAACCCTGCAGCCGCACCGACGGAAAGATCGATCCCCCCCACCATCAGCACCAACGTCTGCCCCAGAGCGACCAAGCCGACGAAGGCGGCCTGCCGGGCGACCGTCGAGATGTTATAGGCCGAAAGGAAACTGTCGGTCATGATCGCAAGAAGGGCAATCAATGCCACAAGCGCCACGAGAATGCCGCTGGCTTCCCACTGCCAGAACCTTGCCAGCGAAATGGTCGAGGGCCGCTTTGCGGTCGAGGAAGTGCTTTTCATGATTTTCCACCTATCAACTGATGCCCGCGATCAGGTCATCGCCAATCGCAGAAGCGATTCCTGCGTCTCGGCCCTTGCCTGGACGATTCCGCGTCCCCGGCCTTCATGCATGACGAGAATCCTGTCGGCGACATCAAGCACCTCCTCCATCTCGGACGAGATCATGATGATCGACAGGCCCTGCTCTTCGGTCAGGCGCCGCAGAACGGCCTGGATTTCGTATTTCGCATTCACGTCGATGCCGCGCGTCGGCTCATCCATAATCAGAACCTTGGCCCCGCGCATGAGCCAGCGGGCGATAATGACCTTCTGCTGGTTGCCGCCCGACAGGGTCGTGATCGCATCGCTGGCGCTGCCAAACTTTGTCTTCAGCGCAGCAAGGCTGTCCTTTACCTCGTCCAGCATCTCGCGGTTGCGCATCTTCAGCGCACCGCGAAAACGAGCCATGCTGGGCAGCGCTGCATTCTCAACAATCGAGAGAAGCGGGAAGATGCCCTCTTGCTTGCGCTCCTCCGGCAAATAGATCAGCCCCGCCTGGATCGCCTCAATGGGAGAGCGGAACCTCACCGGTTTGCCCATATAGCGGATTTCACCGGACGCAGCCTTGGTCAAACCGAAGATACATTTGGCCATTTCTGTTCGCCCCGACCCGATCAGGCCCGAGACACCGAGGATTTCGCCCCGGCGCAGATCGAATCTGAGATCATCGAATTCTCCGGGACGCGAAAGTCCCTCGACTTCAAGGACCAACGGCGCATCCGCAGATACATCGCGGCGAGGTTTGCGTGCCGCACCCGGCGGCCTCCCCGCCATCAACGTCACCATCTCCTCGCGCGTCGCGGTGACGGGATCGAGCGTCCCGGCCAGAGCACCGTCCCGAAGCGCGGTGATGCGCTCGGACAGCATCTTCACCTCATCCAGCCGGTGCGAGATATAGAAGATCGAGTGGCCGCGCGCTTTGAAGGAGCGAATATATTCGAAGAGTTTTTCTGTTTCCCGATGCGTCAGCGTCGCCGTCGGTTCGTCAAGGATCAGTATGCGGGCATCCGTCGCCGCCGCCCGCGCGATCTGGACCAGTTGTTGCTGCGCCTTGGACAACGATCCGACTCGGGCTGCCGGGTCGATCTGGTCATCGACCTCGTGCAGGTGCCGGACCGCCTCGATGCGGGTGGCTTTCCAATCAATGACCGCCCGGCCGCCAAGATGAGCGCCCAGCATGATGTTTTCGGCGACGCTCAGCTCGGGGACCAGGTTGATTTCCTGCGGGGCAATGGCGATGCCTGCCGCATTGGCCTGTTTGGGCGAGGAAAGATGCACCGGCTGTCCGTCGATCCTGATCTCGCCAGTATCGGGGCGAAGCCTTCCGCAGAAGATGTTCATCAGCGTAGATTTTCCCGCGCCATTCTCACCGATGATCGAATGCAATTCGCCAGCGCCGATCGCAATCGACACGCTGTCCAGCGCGCGGACCGGGCCGAACCTCTTGGATATATCGACAGCTTCGAAAATTGGACTGACCATCAGAGCCTCTGACATATCGGGTGAAAGAAAGAAGGAGTTCGGGACCCGGCCTGCGGTTGGGTCCCGGCGCGGGATCAGTCGCAGTCCGCCTTGGTGATCAGTCGCGATCCGGTATTGTGATCCATTGGGAAGGTATGGCCTGCATTCGCGGCGACCATGTAGATCACCGACCAGTAGCCGATGTCCCATTGGCGTTGCGCCTTCAGTGCAGTGATCGTGCCATCGCATACGAAATCGACAGCCTCGGGCAGATCGTCCATGCCGACGATGGCAATTTCGCCCGCCTTTCCGGCATTCTGGATGGCCCGAGCCGCACCGATCGGGTTCGACGCGTTCGATGCGAAGAACCCCTTGATGTTGGGATGGGCCAGAAGCGCATTCTCGGTCAGCGAGACGGCTTCCTCCAGGACGTCGTTGTCGGGCTGCTCGAACACGACTTGGATGCCGGGATGATCCTTGATCGCCTCCTTGAAACCCTTGATGCGGTCAACATGATCCGTCGCCGTCAAGCTACCAGAAAGAATGCCGACTTCACCCTCTCCGCCAAGGTGCTCGACCAGATAGGCCCCCAGGTCATAGCCGTCCTGATAGCTGTCGCGCTGGCCGACGAAGGGGAATTCTTCAGAACAGAACGAGTTGAAGGTGAAGGTGTTGACACCGGCGGCCTTGGCCTCCTTGAGCATCTGCACATTGGTGGCCTGATCAAGGCAGGCAACCGATAGACCGTCGGGCCTGCGGCCTATATTGGCTTCGATGCGCTGGTTCTGGTCCACAACATCGGCCTGCGGCGGCTGATCCCAGATTACGTTGACCTTGATGCCACGTTGGCCCAGTTCCTCTGCCGCGAACCTGCTGCCCTCGGCGACAACATCGTACCAAGGGTGGATGACCTTGGGGATGAAGACGAGGGTAAGCTCCCTGTCAATGGGCTTGATCAGGTCTGCCTGACTTTGTGCATATACCGGGACTGCGACAGCAAGGCCGCCGATCAGAGCCATCGTGCTGAGTCCGAAGGTGAGTTTCATTGTGTGAATCCTCCTGTTATGCATGCGCCATCACCCGACGCGCGGTTTTGTTGCGGAACGACCTGACCTTGATCTTTTGCGAATGCGCTCAGGCGACCCTGACGTCGCAACTCCGCATGAAAGCGAGCGTCGCATCCAACGAAACGATTCCCGCCTGACTGCCGAGCCCGGTCGCGTTCAACGCAGAACTGGCCTGGGCAAGGCGGACTGCCTCATCGGCCTTCATTCCGTTCAGAAGTCCAGCCGCGAAACCCGCATTGAACACGTCGCCGCAACCGCAGGTACAAATGACATCGACGTTGAAGGCAGGTATGTGGAATTGCTGGCCCGTCTTGTCCCGGTACCATGCCCCTTCGGCGCCTAGCGTGAAGACGCACGCTCCCGACCCCATGCCGAAGAAAACCTCGGCCATGGCATCGAGATCGGTAAGCCCCGTCAGCGCTTGAGCTTCCTCGACCGAGGGAATGAAATAGTCTGTCCACGGCAGGACGGCAGCGACATCAGCCATGTCGTCGGGCGAGCCAGCAAATACATCGACCGTGGTGATGCATCCGCGTGCGCGGGCATGCTTCATCAGCGCGGCATTGCGCTCACCGTCCATCGCGTCCATCAGGCCGACCCCGCCCAGGTGGAACAGCCGCGCATCGGTCATCCGATCGAAGTCCTGCGGCTCGATAACGAAGGCGCCCGTCGCGCCCTTGACGTGCAGTGCGGGCCGCGACCCGTCGTCGCGGGTCAGCACGATCGAACTGGATGTCGGAACTGCTTCGAATCGCTGAAGTCCGGAGGTGTCGACGCCGAAGCTTTCCAGGTGCCCGATCGCCCAGTCGCCCATCATGTCCCTGCCATATCCTCCAATGGCCAGGGTCTTCAAACCCAGCTTAGCGCCAGCGATGGCAGCCGTTCCCGCCGCCCCGGAAACCGCAAGTGTGATTTCCGAGATGAAGTTCGTGCCGCCTCCGTCCGGAACCGACGTGAACGGCCAGCCGAGACAGTCAAAGGTATAGAACCCCGCAGATGCGTAGTCGTGGCGCATCATTTCCCTCCCCTATGATGCCGGCAATGATCCAGAACATTTGTTCTTGAGTCAAGATATTTGTTGCTCTTTCATCTCCAAGCATCATTTTTGTTCGACGATCTTGCGGAAGTCTCGCTGAGAAGAAAGGGAAATTTCTACGGCTAGACCGATCAAAAGTATTTTCTTGAGAAGCTTTGTGCGATCAGTGTATCTAGATCAAAACCATTCCTTCTGGAGGCACGTCATGAAGGCCGCGATTCTCAACGCTCCCGATCAGTTGACCGTGGAAGACATCCCCGAACCGCAGGCAGAGCCCGGCGACCTGATTCTCAAGATGCGTGCGGCAACGATCTGCGGCACCGACATTCGCATCTATCGCGGCAGGAAAACGGCCGGAGTCCGCTATCCATCGGTCATCGGGCATGAGTTCTCCGGCGAGGTCGTTGTGGCTGCAGGCGGCTTCTCTCTTGGCCAGCGCGTCAGCGTCTGCCCACCGATCCCCTGCGGCGGTTGCATCTATTGCCAACGCGGACTCGAGAACCTCTGCCCCAACCTTCAGGCCATTGGGTACGAGATCGATGGCGGGTTCGCGGAATACATTAGAATCCCCGCCCGCGCGGTTGAGATGGGCAATGCCTTCGCGCTGCCCCGACATGTCAGCTACGAAGAGGCCGCGCTGATCGAGCCATTGGCCTGCGTTCTGAACGGACAGAACAAGGTGAACCTCGGCCTGGGCGAGACGGTCGCGATTCTGGGGTCTGGACCCATCGGCACGCTGCATATCAAGCTGGCACGCCTTCGTGGCGCGGGACGCATCCTGGTTAGCGAGCCGAATCCTGCACGCCGGCAGATCGCACTCGAAGCGGGGGCTGATGTCGTAATCGACCCAGACGCCTGCGACCTGCGCGAGGCAGTCCTGGCGGAAACCGGCGGCCTTGGCGCCGATGTCGTCATCTGTGCCATCGGCATTCCCGCTCTGGCGAGCCAAGCGATCGGCCTTGCCCGCAAGGCAGGCCGGATCAGCCTCTTCGCCGGCTTCTCGAAGGGCGAGCAAAGCGCGCTTGACGTGAACGCCATCCACTATGACGAGTTGGTCGTTACGGGCGCATTCGGCCTGTCCCGACGCGACTATGGCGATTCGATGAATCTGATCGCGGATGGCCGCATCGACGTTGCGTCGATGGTAAGCCATCGCTTCAACCTTGCCGAGTGCGTAGACGCTTTCCATGCGGCAGAGAACGGCGACGCGATAAAGGTGGCGGTCCTCAATGCATGAAATCAGCGCAACAGTCGAAGAGTACGACGTCATCATATTGGGCGCCGGGATCAACGGCTGCGGGACCTTCCGCGATCTTTGCGCGCAGGGCGTGCGCTGCCTGATGATAGAGCGCGACGACTATTGCGCGGGCGCTTCGGCAGCGTCGTCACGACTGATGCATGGCGGGTTGAAATACCTGGAGACCGGCGAATTTCGGCTTGTCCGGGAATCGCTTTACGAACGGAACATGCTTCTGACGACCGCCGCCCATCTCGTGCTGCCGCTGGAATGCCTTGTGCCGGTCCGCTCTCATTTCGGCGGCGTGATCGGCTCAGTGGCGCGCTTCCTGCGTATAAAGGCGACGATCAGGGATCGAGGCACACTGATCACCAAGCTGGGCCTGGCTCTCTATGATCTTTACGGTCGAAAGCTGCGCAGGATGCCTGCTCATCGCATGCTGAGCCGCCGAGGCATCGACCGCGAAATGCCGCAACTGGGGCCGGACATCATCGCCGTCGGCGTCTATTTCGAAGGCCAGATCACGCATGCGGAACGTCTGGGGCTGGAACTAGCACTGGACGGCGAAGCCCTGAACCCATCCAGCCGCTCGGTCACGCATGCCGAGATTCTGGGCTGCGACGGCGGAGTTCTGCGTTGGCGGGACCGCGATGGCGAACACCTTTCCCGCGCGAAGGTCATCATCAATGCGGGCGGGGCCTGGATAGACGCGGTCAATCACCGCCTGGGGATCGAAACCCGGCTGATGGGCGGCAGCCGGGGCTCGCACCTGGTCATCGACCATCCGGAGCTTTTCGCCGAATTGGACGGCTGCATGGTCTATTTCGGCACAGCCGATGGGCGGGTGAATCTGATCTATCCGTTCGCGGATAAGATCCTTGTCGGCTCGACCGACATCGCCCAGGACGATCCCGATCTGGCCGAATGCAGCGAGACCGAAGAAACCTATCTGCGCGAAGCCGTCCGCGAAGTATTCCCGAACCTGATCGTTAAGCCCTCGCACGTCATGTACCGATTTTGCGGGGTCCGCCCCCTGCCGCGGGCCGATGGTACCGAGGACATCGGGCTGGTCACGCGCGACCATTCCATCGCCCGGCTGAACCTGCCTAACAGCAGCACACCTGTTCTTTGCCTGATCGGCGGGAAATGGACAACTTTCAGGGCATTCTCAGCACAGGCAACGGACGAAGCGCTGAAGTTCCTTGGACAGTCGCGCCGCATTTCTACGGCCGGCATGGCAATCGGCGGGGCACGTGACTTCCCTCTAAGCGAAGCGGGGCGCGCAGAACTTACTCAAGAGTTGGCGCAGCGGTTTGGCCTGCCCAAGCAGAGAATCGAAGCATTGATCGCGCGCTACGGCAGCCGAGTGCGGGAATATTTGGATCATCTGAGCGGACCGGAGACGCCCCTCGCCGACTGTCCGGAATATTCCGTCGAGGAAATCGCTCACATCTGCCGGACCGAGCGCGTTCAGACGGTGGATGACGTGCTGCGACGGCGCACGCTGATTTCTCTTCGTGGGATGAGTACCGACGAAGTGCGCCAGGCCGTGTCCGCGATTCTGGATCGCATCATGCAAGATGGCCACAAGCGCGCCGTCTTCAACGGCTGACGGCACAGGGATGTGTCGTCGCATTGCCCCGTCCGACTCCTCGTGGACGGGGCATCAGCTCATGCAAACAATTGGAATGTCATATAATCAATAGTTCTCTCTGCGCGGACTTAAGCTGATGAGATCAGCCTTTCCTCTGCTACAGTCAGGACCCATAAATCTGCTTGAGTGCAGGCGGGCGTCATGATTCATCTTCCCGACCTGGGAAGGGATCATGGACGAACTTTTCTGGCTGACCAACGAGCAGATGGAGCGGCTGCGGCCGTTCTTTCCGAAGTCCCGGGGTAAGCCGAGGGTCGATGACCGGCGTGTGCTGAGCGGCATAATCTTCATTCAACGCAATGGGTTGATGTGGAAGCACGCACCCAAGGAGTATGGCCCGCCGACTTGAAGGGGACCGTGGCCCCGGTGGGGCCGCGTAAACCCCTGAAAGGCTCTACAATCGCTGGAAGCGGTGGAGCCGCATGAGCGTGTTCGCCGCGATCATGACCGAACTGGCAGCCCAGGCCCAGGAAACCGGGATCGTGATGATCGACGCAACCCACGCCAAGGCGCACCGGACCGCATCGAGCCTTGCGGTGTCAACGGCGGAGTAAAACCCGGCCACGCGGCGGCGCAAAAGTCTGCCAGTTAGCGGCACAAGCACGGAACGTCGGGAGGGCGTAGCCCGACCAGAGTTCCGTGCTTGTGCCGTTGGTATTTTTTGAAAGGGGTCAGCCGGCCTTTCGGGCGCGGCTTTGGGCGAGACGATAGCTCTGGCCATTCATTTCGAGAATGCTGACGTGGTGGGTCAGCCTGTCGAGAAGCGCGCCGGTGAGGCGTTCGGAGCCGAATGTCTCGGTCCATTCGTCAAAAGGCAGATTGCTGGTGATCAGGGTCGATCCGCGCTCGTAGCGTTGCGAGATCAGTTCGAACAGCAGCTCGGCGCCGGTCTTCGACAGCGGCACGAAGCCGAGTTCATCGATGATGAGCAGCTTGTATCCTGCCATCTGCTTCTGGAAGCGCAGCAGGCGGCGCTCGTCGCGGGCCTCCATCATCTCGCTGACCAGGGCCGCGGCGGTGGTGAAGCCGACGGACAGGCCCTTCTGGCAGGCGGCCAGACCAAGGCCGAGCGAGATGTGCGTCTTGCCCGTGCCACTGGGGCCGAGAGCAATAATGTTCTCGCGCCGCTCGATCCATTCGCACCGGGCCAGTTCCAGCACCTGCATCTTGTTGAGCTTCGGGATGGCCGTGAAGTCGAAGCTGTCCAGGCTTTTGACGGCCGGGAACCTGGCGGCCTTGATGCGCCGCTCGACCATCCGCCGTTCCCGGTCGATCAGTTCCAGTTCGACGAGCCGGGCGAGATATCGGACATGGTCCACGCCTTCCGCCGCACATTGCCGGGCCAGTTTCTGGTGTTCTCGCAGGAAGGTCGGCAGTTTCAGCGCCTTGAGGTGATGGGCAAGCAGGATTTCCGGGGCGTCGCTCATGCCACGCCCTCCGCATTGACAGACAGCAGCCGCATGTAGGAGCGGGCCTCGGTCTTCTCGACCGTTGCCCTGGGCAGGTAGGGATAGCAGTCCAGATCCAGCCGGGGTGGCCGGCGCTCCACCCGGCACAACAAGAGATGCTTCACCGCATCGAAGCCGATCGCCCCCATCTGCAGCGCCTGCCTCACGGCCGCATGCAGATCGGCCAGATCGAAGGTTTCCAGAAGCCGCAGGACCTGGACATATTCGCGTCGGCCGTGCCGGTTCATCCGTGCCTCCATCAGCCGGCGCAGGGTGGCGAACTCCTCTGGCAGGTCCCAGTCCTGCAATGGTGCCGCCTGATCCAACGCATTGATCTTCTGCTCGATCAGCGGAAGGTAATGGAGCGGGTCGAAGACGATCTCGTCGCGATCCCAGCACCGGGGATGGCGGGCGATCACTTCGCCCCGGCAGCCGATCACCACCTCATGGATATAGCCCCGGATCCAGACATCCTGATGGCCGTAGGCGACGGGCACCGAGTAATCGTTGGTCTTGTAGCGCACCAGCGATTGCGACGACACGCGGCCGGTCGCCTGATCGCAGGCATCAAAGGGCGCCGCCGGGAGCGGGCGCATCGCGGCGAGATCGCGCTGCAGTCGCTCGCCGATCGTTTCGCTCTCGCCGCGAAGGACATCGTGCTGACGCCGCTTGCAGCGCTCCTCCAGCCAGAGGTTGAATTCTTCCCAACTGGCGAACTCAGGCATCGGCACCATGAAGTTGCGGCGGCAATAGCCCACCAGGCCTTCGACATTGCCTTTGTCGTTCCCCTTGCCAGGGCGGCCATAGCGATCCCGGATCAGGTAATGCGACAGAAACCCGCTGAACAGCGCCGCCCGCTTGCGGGTGCCATCCGGCAGGATCTTCGCCACCAGGCAGCGGTCATTGTCGTAGACGATCGACTGCGGAACCGCCCCAAAAAAGGCAAAGGCATGGACATGACCGTCCACCCAGGCCTCGGCAACCGCCGCCGGATAGGCACGGACGTAGCAGGCGTCGCTATGCGGCAAGTCCAGCACGAAGAAATGCGCCTTCTGTTCGACACCTCCGATCCGAACCATTGCCTCGCCGAAGTCGGCCTGCGCGTGTCCTGGGGGATGCGCCAGCGGCACGAACACCTCCTGGCCCCGCCGCTCACGTTCCCGGATATAATCCTTGATGATCGTGTAGCCGCCGGTGAAACCGCATTCTTCGCGCAGACGGTCAAACACACGCTTCGCCGTATGCCGCTGCTTGCGCGGCATGGTCCGGTCCGCCTCCAGCCAACCCTCGATGATCGGGATGAACGGATCGAGCTTCGGGCGCCTGACCTCGGCCGTCCGCCGGTAGCCCGGAGGAACCGAGAACGTCATCATCTTTGCGACCGTGTCGCGCGATATGTTGAATGTCGTCGCCGCCTGACGCTGGCTCATACCAGCAGCACAGGCCTGACGAACCTTGAGATAGAGTTCCACGCTGTAGATCCTCCCATCCTCCCTGCAGCCGCAGAAAGGGAAAAGGTGGACGACTTTTACGCCGCCCGCAGCAGCACCATGCCGCCGCTAACGTGGACTAATTTCGCACCGCCATTCTCACCTTGCGGTTCAAAAGGGGGCGCGGGCGACTGATCGGCAGGACCAAGGGTGGGTTGAACTCAAAGTTGCACGTCCTGGCCGACGCGAAGGGCCGCCCGATCCGCATGTTCCTGTCGGCCGGCCAGACCTCGGACTGTATCGGGGCGCGGGCGCTCCTGTCCTCCATCCCTCGGGCCGGGGCACTACTTGCCGACCGGGGCTATGATGCCGGCTGGTTCCGCAACGCACTGATCGAGATGGGCATTTCGCCCTGCATACCATCACGCATCGGACGGAAGGTCCCGATCCCGTACGACGCGGACCTCTACCGCCAGCGCCACAGGATCGAGAACATGTTCGCCCGCCTCAAGGATTGGCGGCGGATCGCCACGCGCTACGATCGCTGCCCCATCCTGTTTCTCTCAGCCTGCGCGCTGGCTGCTACCGTAATCTATTGGTTGTGAGTCCTGACCGTAGCCTTAGTCAACACGGCCAAGTCAGAACATATTGACATTTTACTTTACATCTGTTCATATGGCGAAAGCTCGTGGAGGCGAGCCGACTTTGCTGATTGCTGTCGGGAGGAGACGACGGGATGGAAATCTGGAAGATTGCCCTTTTTCTGCTGGGCGTTGTCTGGTTGCTTCAGTGCTTCGGCACCTGGATGCAGATGCGGCATTTCCGCAGTGTCATGTCGGCGATCACCGACAAGTGGTCCGACGGGCACCTGGGTGCGGGCAATGCACGAAGCCGGCTTGGCAAAGGCGTCATCGCGATCGTCGTCGTCGACTCGGCAGCCGTCATTCGCAAGGTCTTAGTGATGGAAGGGCGCAGCGTGCTTGCCAAGTTCCACCCCCTTCTCGAACACGAAGGCAAGGATCTTGCTCAGCTCAAGGCCGAGCTTGAGCAAGTCGAGACGCAGAAAGGGCGAGGCAGCGCTCTGAATCAGGCAATCCAGCAACTGGAAAAAATCAAGCAGTCCTCGGAGCACGCCCTGCAACCAGTGCGGATCTGATCTGCGACCCTGCTTTTCGATAGTTCCAACACCACCTCAAGGGGAGGACAGAGTGTCCATATCAGAACTGGCCGTCCATGCGACGGACATGGCGCCGCATTACCTCGCATTCATAGGGTCATATGCGGACCCGTCAAGCATCGACGCGTATCACCTGCTTCATGCTGATGCCGCCGATGCGACCGCCGAGCTTGTGCGCTTCGCCCAGGCTGCAACCACCGCCACGGATGCAAGCAGCTACGCCGAGCAGGTGGAAAGCCTGACGCAGGAGGAACAGCTTACCTGGCTGACCAGCATCGGCAAGCATTTCATCGGCGTCTTCCAGAAGGGTGGCGAGACCTTCGCCGGCTTCGTCACCGGGATCATCCCGACGCTGATCGTGTTGATGACCGCCTTCTATGCACTAACCGAGATGGTGGGCGAGCAACGTGTTCACGGATTCGCCCGCTTCGCCGGCCGAGTGGCCCTGACGCGCTACACCGTGTTGCCCGTCCTTGCCATGTTCTTCCTGACCAACCCGATGGCCTATACCTTCGGAACCTTCCTCGAAGAAAAGCACAAGCCAGCCTTCTACGATTCCGCCGTGTCCTTCTGCCACCCTATCCTGGGCCTTTTCCCGCATGCCAACCCCGGCGAATACTTCGTCTGGGGCGGCGTCCTGGTCGCGCTGCAACAGCTCGAAGCCAGTGGCGCGGTGCCGCCGAACTATCACATCCGTCTGGCAATGTTCTATTTCGGCGTCGGCATCGTCGTCATCCTGCTGCGCGGCATGATGACCGAATACGTCACCCGTCTCATGGCTTCGCGCCAGAAGATTGAGCTTTGACAACGGTGCGGGAGAACTATCATGAGCAATAAATTCAAGGCAGTCCGCATCGAACGCGGCCCCGGCGGCTGGGGCGGTCCCCTGGTCCTTCAACTGACCCCGCAGCGCGACAAGATCGTCGCGGTCACCGGCGGCGGCATCCCCGCCATCGCCAAGCGCATTGCCGAAATGACCGGCGGCACGGCGGTGGACGGCTTCCGTTCGCCTCCGCCCGAGGGCGAGATCGCGGCCGTGGTGATCGACTGCGGAGGAACCGCGCGCTGCGGCGTCTATCCGCGCAAGCGCATCCCGACGATCAACCTGACCCCCGTCGGCCAGTCAGGCCCCTTGGCGCAGTTCATCACCGAGGATATCTATGTTTCGGACGTGAAGGCCGAGGGCATCACCCTGGCGGATGGCAGCGAAGCGGCACCCGCCGCATCCACGGCCGCCATCCCCTCCGCCGCCGCAGCCCCATCGGCCGGGGCGACGCTCGACGATGATGCCCCGCAGAGTGGCTTTATCCATGCGATCACCTCGGTCGGGCGCGTGATGGGGCGGGTCGTCAACGTCTTCTTCAATGCCGGACGCCGGACCATTGATCAGGTCATTCGCAACGTGCTGCCCTTCATGGCCTTCGTGACCATGCTGATCGGCTTCATCCTCTACACCGGGATCGGCGATCTGCTGGCGGCTCCGATGGGACCGCTTGCCAACAATATTGTGGGCCTCGTGGTCCTGTCGACGATCTGCTCGCTGCCCTTCCTGTCGCCCATCCTTGGACCGGGCGCGGTCATCGCCCAAGTCATCGGCATGGCAATCATAGGACCACAGATCGCCAATGGCACAATCTCTCCGGCCATGGCCCTGCCCGCGCTGTTTGCCTATGACAGCCAAGTGGGTTGCGACTTCGTGCCGGTCGGATTGGCCTTGGGAGAGGCAAAGCCCAAGACCATTGAGATCGGCGTGCCCGCAGTCCTTCTGAGCCGTCAGATAATGGGTCCGGTTTCGGTCCTGATCGCATGGGTTGCCAGCTTCGCGCTGTGACCCGTGCCGGGGCGATCCGCCGTCCCAGCACCTCTCGCAAACAATCCCAGGGAATGACAAAGATGAAAACCCATTTGCGCACTATCATCACCGTCGTCGGTCCGGATGTGGCCGATCTGGTTGAAGGAGGCGTCCTGATCCTCTTCGCGGAAGGCGCGCCGGATGAGCTTGCCGAGGTCTCCGTCCTGCATCGCGTCGCCGAAGGGCCCGATGCCGAGGCCCCCGCCCCCGGCGCCGAGATCCTCGTCGGGGATGTCTCGGCCATCCTGACCGGTATCGGCGAACTGGCCTGGAACAAGATCCGCGACATCGGCCATGTTGTCATTAATTTCAACGACAGCGACACGCCGGAACGCCCCGGAGAAATCTGCGCCAGCAGCGTCGAGTCCGCTGCTCTCATCGCCGCGATCGCGGCGGGCAGCGAGATCACCATCCGTTCCTGATCCGGCCATGTGCCGCCTCGCGTTTCGAAAGGACAACCCATGATTGAACGGAGTTTCCTCGTCAGGGTGCATGACGGGCTGCACGCCCGTCCCGCCACCCAATTCGTCAAGCTGGCAAAGAGCTTCTCCTCGGACATCCAGATCACCTGCAATGCCCAGACCGCCAGCGCGAAATCCGCGGTCAAGCTTATGCTGCTGGGCATCAAGGAAAACGACGAGGCCACGTTGCGGGTCGAGGGTGAAGACGAGACCGAGGCGCTTTCGGCATTGGCGACTTTCCTCCAGACCCCGACCGCCGGCGACGTGGCGCTGAAGAAATCCGACGAACCCGCCAGTCCCTCCGATCCGGCGCCCCAGGCCGGCCGCGCCAAGCGCGCCGGCTGGGGGATCGCGGCCAGCGAGGGGACCGCCATTGGGCCGGTCTTCGCCTTCTTTCCGCCTGTCCTGAAGATCGAGCCGCATCGGGTCGAAGATACCGACGCCGAGGTGGCGCGCTTTGCCGAAGCAGTCGACTCCGTGACTTCGGCCTTTGCCCGGAACAAGGAACGCCCCGAAATCAGCGCCGATGCCGTCGGCATCATCGACGCGCTGATCGACTTGGCCCATGACACCGATTTCTCCGATGAGGTCGGAGCGGCGATCCGCACCCGCCAGGATGCCGCCAGCGCCGCCATGGCCGTGGGAACCCGCCTGACGGAAAGCTTCGAGGCGATGGAAGACCCCTATATCCGCGCCCGCGCCGAAGACATGCGCAGCGTAACGCGCCAGATCGTTCTGGCCCTTCTAGGGCAACGCGACGTTTCATTGGATGAATTGAGCTGCGGCTCGATCATCGTCGCGGACGAAGTCACCGCTTGGGACCTGGCCAAGGCACGACTGTCGGATGTGGCGGGGATCGTTTGCCGAAAGGGCGCCGCTACCTCGCATGTTGCGATCATGGCACGTGCCTACGGCATTCCGGCCGTACTGGGCGCTGCGGTCGATGAGGAGCACTTGAAATCCGCGCAAATCATCGGTCTGGACGGGACGACCGGCCAGGTTTTCGTCGATCCCGACACAGAGACCCGAATGTCGCTTACCCAGGCGATTGAACGCGAAACAGCGGACCGCAAGGCGCTTGAAGCGTATCGCACCATCGAGCCGGTCACTTCGGACGGCAGGAAGGTCGAGGTGGCCGCAAATCTCGGCACGCTGGCCGAGATTCCAGCTGCGCTCGAAGCGGGGGCCATGGGCGTGGGCCTTTTCAGGACTGAGTTCCTGTTCATGGAACGCAAGACCCTGCCGACCGAGGACGAACAGGCTGAAACCTATCGCAAGCTTGCCGAAGCTTTCGCACCCTATCCGGTTGTCATCCGTACGCTTGATATCGGCGGCGACAAGCCGATCGCCGGAGTGGATTTCGAGCATGAAGACAATCCGTTCCTGGGGTGGCGGGGCGTGCGTATGTGCCTTGAACGGACGGATGTCTTCAAGCCACAACTTCGCGCGCTGCTTCGGGCCTCGGTTGTGGGTAATGTCAAGGTGCTGCTGCCGATGATCGCCGACGGTAGTGAGGTAGAGGCCGTCCGCGACCTGTTCGCCCAATGCCAGGACGAGTTGGAGCGAGAAGGCATTCCTTGCGGAACCTTCGAACTGGGCGTGATGATCGAAACCCCTGCCGCGGTCTTCCTGGCCGGCGACCTCGCCCAGAAGGTCGATTTCTTTTCGGTCGGCACCAACGACCTGACGCAGTATGTGATGGCGGCAGACAGGCTAAACCCGAAAGTCGCAAACCTGAACAGGACCGAGCATCCGGCAGTTCTTGCCGCTATTGCAGCCGCGTGCAAAGCCGCGCGCGAAGCGGGCATCTGGATCGGTGTCTGCGGTGAGGCGGCCGCTCGACCGGACCTGATCTCCTTCTTTGTGGAAAACGGTGTGACGGAACTCTCGATGAGTTCGGCTGCTATCCCGCGCGCAAAGCGCTGCGTGACCGAACTCTGATCTCTCTGCCTCCCGGAGAGATCGCGGCCCGCAGTCTCCGGCTGCGGGTCGCTCAATTTCCGCAGCCCGTTTTCAACGGACTGGCTCGATAGAAATGATGCGCATCGTCAGGAAGAGTCGTGCTCGATCACCTGCGGGTGAGAAGGGATTCCATGAGGGCCGTCCGTTCAAGGAGAGTCGCGCGAGGCTCGACAAGTATACGAGCCAATTGATGCATTATGACGGCAAAATAAAATACCGACCCAGCAGCCTGGATCGGTATTAACCAAAAATCTGGGCAGATCAGTTTGCCCCGATTTCTGTCTCCCAGCGCTTCAGAATACTTGCTCGAGTTTCCGCATCGCCGTATTTGATGAAATCGTAGTCAATAACTTTGAGATTATTCATATCCGGCGCACCCTCCGGAAGCTTAGGTCATGTTGACAAATGGCGGATCCATAGCCTGATGCAGGCGACGTCGATGAAGCCGAGAAAGCTTTCGGCGGTTTTGTCGTAGCGGGTTGCAAGCCGACGGCTGTTCTTCAGCTTGTTGAAGCAACGCTCGACCATGTTGCGCAGCGTGTAGATCGTCAGGTCTACAGCCTTGCGCACCTTGCGGTTCTTTCGCATCGGTATCATCGGCAGAGCATTGCGGCTCTCGATGTCTTCTCGAATTTTGTCAGAGTCATAGCCCCTGTCCGCGACCAGAACGGCTGGCTGCGGCAGATTGTCGGCCATCACCAGATCATAGCCGGTGTAGTCGGAATCCTGCCCCGGCGTGATCTCGGTCCTCATCGGGAGACCTGCGCCGTTAACGCGGAGGTGGATCTTGGTCGAGAACCCACCTCTCGAACGGCCAAGAGCCTCTTTTGGAGTCCCCCTTTTGCGCCCGCCGCATGATGATGGGCGCGGATCACAGTACTGTCGACCATCTGCAGCTTGTCCGGCGCAATACCCGCGTGGTTCAACGCATCCAGGATATCCTCCCACAGCCCCGCAAGGGTCCAGCGGCGGAACTGGCGGTAGACAGACGACCACTTTCCGAACTCTTCGGGCAGGTCACGCCATGGCGCACCAGTCCTTGCGATCCAGAAAATACCATCCAGAACAATACGATGATCCGCAGGCTTCCGCCCATTCGGGCGTCTGACGGCGCGAATGAAGCCCTCGAAGAAGGCCCACTCGTCGTCGGATATCAAATTGCGCGCCAAGCTCACCTCCCACGTGGAGATGAGTTTGAATCACAGGGCGCAGCTCAAGAGAACCCCTTTTGTCAACACGGCCTAGGCTCGCCCATCTTCATTGGATCTTCCAACGAAAAAGCATGAGCCGCACGAATAATCATCGGACATGACGGACTAGCATGCCGAATCTGGTGAGTGCAGCTTATTAATCAGAACCTCCTTCAGGAACTAAACCGTTCTTCGGATTTGAAACTCTCGAACCATCCCCGGAGCCGGAAGTTCCATTCATCAGTGCTAACCCGGTTTGTTCATCGGTGATAAGCACCGTGGGAGCAAGGCAATGTACCGCAGCGCGCACTGCGGCAACTTTTTCCTTGCCTCCTGAAATCAATATCCTGCTCGGTGTTTTGAGAATCTGGGCCACATCTGTGGCAATGATACGTTTATTTACCTGATGATCCAGTACGCGTCCTTGAGCATCTATAAAATTGTAAAGGACGTCTCCCACCGCACCCGCCTCAACGAGTGAGCGACGGTCAGCTTCAGAAAGATAGCCGGTCCGATAACTGGTCGTGAGGGAGTCGATATCTCCGACAGATACCAATGCCATATCCATCTTATCCGCCATCTCGAATATGGCCGCGAGACCGCAGCGTTCGAGCAACGCATGCTTGGTGTCGGCGCTGTCAACGACAGCCGGCGCAGGTATCAGATAGCCTTCTGCCTGGAAAAGTTCGGCGAAACGCCAGGCGAACTCTGCCGGGTTGTAACGCCTCGCAGCGGCAATTCCGCCCAATAGGGAAATGATCTTGAGATTTTCCAGCGCAGATGCAGAGATGAAGGGAAGCGAAGCATAAAGAGTACGCCCCCAACCTACACCGATCGTCATGCCGGATCTGATCTCGTTCGAGAGATACGCACCGGCCGCCGCTGCGATCACGGGGATGGGATCCCCCTCGGGATCCGAACTTGGCGCCAGGATCACACGCGAGATCCCAAAGCGTTTCTCGAGATCCAACTCAAGCTGAGCAAGCTCGCTGAGAGCGGACGAGATGGTGATACGCACTTCGTTGCGACGGCGAGCCTCCGCGAGCAGACGAACGACCATGATCCGGTTGATGCCGAGCTGCTTGGCGATTTCGCTCTGAGTTCGTCCATCGCCGTAGTAAAGCCATACTGCGCGAGCTCGCAGCATGTCCGCTTCGTTCTGGGGTGCAATGAGGTGTGACGCTGCAGACATAGCTTCTCCTTGATGGCGAGGGTAGCGGGAATCTGGCTGTCTGCTGGCCTTTCCCATGGCAAGACAGGTCCGACAGCCCGCGCTCCTCCACTCGGTCCTTGAACTTTCCCCGTCAATCTATAACACGTGTACGAAGACGTAAATCAATCCCCCGCGCCCCGCGGCGGTTGAGCAGTTCAACATTCTTCGCACCGACCTTCTCTGAACTGCACGAATGATTATCTGTAAGCCGAGAAAGGAGGGCTTCCCGTGGCACCCACCCCCCCAATCGCACCCGACATCATCAGCCTACGCGACGCCCTGAGAGGGCTACGTTACGCCTTGCGTCGTGGCGGGGAAACGCTCTCAGAAATCCCCGTGGCAACGCTTCCGGAGCCTGCTGGGAGAATTGCGGGAGCTGTCCTGCGTCAAGGCGGAGAACTGGCCAAAGGTGCAGATCAGGTTGTGTCAAATGTCGCAAAACGTCTCTTGGGATCGGAGGCCGGCCCCATACCTGCGATGCCGGAGATCATCTCTGACAGCAACAGCCCCGAGCGATTCGCCGCCGCTTGCTACACGGCCCTGAAGGCGGCGTTGAGGCAACTCAACTTTGGCGAGGCGCTCATAGTCGAATCGGCAGCGCGCTTAGCCTATCGTCGCATTGCTCCGACGATCGGCAACCTGCCGGAGCCGGTGGTGGCCGCCGAGCTTACGGTGCAGCTTCTCGACCTGCATGCGATCCACGGAGCCGAGGACGCCGAGGCGCTTGCTGTCTTTGCGGTGCTGTTGTGGCTGCAGTCCGATAGGGCTGATGTGGAAGAGCTCGCATCGCTCGAAGCTTCCGTCGATCTGGCGAAGGTTCTCCGGGACGACGTACTTTCCGCCAGCGCGGCCCGCGACAAGGAGCGTCTGGGGAAACTCTATGCCGAGTTCATCAACCATGTCTAATACCACAAATGCCTTGCCGTTGACCAATGAGCCGCTTCGAATCGCCGTTCGGCGCCTGCATTGGTTTCGAAAAGCGTTCGCCCAATATGCCCAGCTTGTTGGAGAGGAAATTGGCTGCGACTTTGCTGTGGACCAGACGATCCTGACCGGCGTCTTCGTGCGTTGGCTGCGCGCGATCAAGAAACAAAAGCCCAAAAGCAGCGAAGAGCGTAAGGACTACTTTGAATTTGCGGCGGCATTGATGCTTCGCGAGTTGAACCGAACCATGCCCCTGACGGCACGTTCGGCTCCGCGCCTGGCTCCAGCAGACACTGCCGCAGCCTTTTGGCCGGAAGGTTATGTCTGCACAATGTTCTGCATAAAAGTCCTGACCGCCGCCGTCGAACAGGAATTCCATCAGCACCCGGAAGTCGGCGATGCATTCCATGACCTGCGGCATTGGTGGTCATACCGTGAGAATGTCGCGCAGGATTCCAGTTTCGCTGCGGGCTTCCTGCAACTGCTGATGGGTCATGAACCGAACTGGATGATGCCTGACGTGTTCAGGACTCGCCTTCACCGTGATCTGCAGACAGACTAAGTCGATGCGGAGATAACAGGCAGCGCCTCGTCCCAGTGCTCGATAAGCGCACGCGCGCCTGCCGCGCGCAGCAGTTCAGCATGCGAGGGAGGGAGGTGACCTCCACCGAGATAGCCAACGGGATACATACCCGCCGCCTGCGCAGCAACAATCCCCGCAACCGAATCCTCGAATACGATGCATTCCGCAGGCGGTACGCCGAGACTCTCTGCGGCAAACAAAAACAGGTCTGGCGCGGGCTTTCCATTCTTGACCATGCTTGATGAGAAGACCCGCCCTTCGAACCGAGGCAACAACCCAGCTGTCTCCAGCGAAAGGCGGATGCGCGCCACGTCTGATGACGAAGCGACGCAGAACGGCAATTGCAGCCCCCGCAAAACATCAGCGATTCCCGGCGTCGCCTCGACGTGAGCGCGGATAAGGTCAAGAATTTCAGTTGTCAGCTCAGACTCCGCCTCGGCGGGAAGCAGCCCGCCTTCGCTACCACGAAGGGTCTTGAGGATATCGCCCTGTTTCAGTCCCAGCACCTTCTGGAACGCCTCGGGATCGACAGTCAGGCCATGGCGCGCATAGACGTTGCGATAGGCTCTGGCGCTAAGGATTTCGGTGTTCACCAGAACTCCGTCGCAGTCGAAAATGATGGCGGTCATCTTTGTATTTATCTCCTCTCCGTCATTGGCTCCCACCGGCTTTCCGACATTCAAGATGCAGCGGGCACAGCCCGAACTCCGGGCGCGACACCTCCTATAGCATCCTCATCTCCGATTGAACAGTTGTCTTTACAAGCTCACACATGTGCAGTAGGGTGACTTGAAAAGGGAGCAAACTGGAGGAGTCTCAAAGTGCAGATCGCGAATGTCGGCTTGGCGGCCGAGCTGCTTGCATATGCCGAAAAACACGGCGAAGTTGTGGTCGGACTGGCCGGAGCCGGGCAGATGGGCACGGACATGGTTGTCCAAATCGGGCTTATGCCCGGAGTGCGCCTCGGCGCGCTGTCGGAGGTGAACCTTGATGCCGCGCGTGACGCTCTTGTTCTCGCAGGTTGGAATCAGGGCGACATCGCGGCTACCAATACCGCGCAGGACATTGATCGAGCCATCGAAAGCGGCAAGGTCGCCCTAACCGAGGATTTCAAGGCGATGTGCGCCTCGGGTCGGGTTCAGGTCATCATCGACGCGACCGGCAACCCCAATGTCGGCACGCTGATCGCCCTGGAGGCGTTCAAGAACGGCAAACATGTCGTCATGCTGAACGTCGAAGCCGACATCACCATCGGCCGCCACCTAGCTGCCGAAGCCAAAAGCGCGGGAGTCGTCTACACCGGCGCGGCGGGCGACGAACCCGCGTGCACGCTGGAGATCATGGGCTTTGCCCAATCGCTCGGGTTCGAAATCGTGGCCGCCGGAAAGGGTAAAAACAACGCCCTGAAATTCGACGCCATGCCCGACCAATACGAGGAGGAAGCAAAACGGCGCAACATGAACGCCCGAATGCTGGTCGAATTCGTCGATGGCTCAAAGACCATGATCGAGATGGTCGCGGTCGCCAATGCCACCGGACTTGTCCCCGACGTGCCAGGCATGCACGGTCCCTCCGCCACGCGCGAGGAACTGGCCCAGGTTCTCTGCACCAAGGAGGATGGCGGCATCCTGTCGAAATCCGGCGTTGTGGATTATTCCATCGGCAAGGGCGTCGCGCCCGGCGTGTTCTGCATCGTCAAGCCGAAGCATCCCCGCGTGCTGGAGCGGATGGCCGATCTGAAGGTAGGCCCCGGCCCCTGCTTCTCGATCTTCCGGCCCTATCACCTGACCTCGCTGGAAGTACCGCTGTCGGCGATCCGTGCGGTCATCAAGGGCCAGCCCGACATGGAGCCGGCCGATCATCCCGTTGCAGAGTGCGTGGCCGTGGCCAAGCGCGACCTGAACCCTGGTGATACCTTGGGCAAGATCGGCGAGTACGATTATCGCGGCTTTGCCATGACCTGGAAGGATGCGCGCAATCAGAAAGCCATGCCGCTGGGTCTGGCCGAACGTGCCGTGGTCAATCGCCCGATCAAGGCGGGCGAGCGCCTGACCTATGAGAACTGCACGCCCTGTGACGATTTCATCGTGACCAAGATCCGTCAGCGCATGGATCAGGCCGATAGCCGTTTCGCCGACGCCTGACCCCAGGCCTTTCCGCGGTTCGTGACTGTCCGATGGCCGGAGCTTTCCGGCCATCGCAGATGACCTAATTCCCGCAAAAGGATTCGCTTTTATGTCCAGAACGAGCGCCAAAGTGGCCGATTCTGCGTCCTCCGGGGACAACCGTCCCTATGCCTTTCGCAGCTATGCGCCCGAAGTTCTGCGCGATGCCCTGCGCCAGATGTATCTGATCCGCCGCTTCGAGGAGGGCGCCGAGGAGAGTTATACGCGCGGCCTGATCCACGGCACGATGCACCTGTCCATCGGCCAAGAGGCCAGCGCCGTCGGATCCTGCCTCGGCCTCGGCGACACCGACCAGATCACCTCGACCCATCGCGGCCATGGTCATTGTATCGCCAAAGGCGCCGAGGTAGGCCGGATGTTCGCCGAGTTCTTCGGCAAGGAGACTGGCTATTGCAAGGGTCGCGGCGGCTCGATGCATATTGCTGATGTAGGCAAGGGAAACCTTGGCGCGAACGGAATCGTCGGTGGCGGTATTCCGATCGCGGTAGGCGCTGCCCTCTCCATGAAGATGCAGAAGCGCAACGACGTCGTGATCTGCTTCTTCGGCGACGGAGCCAACAACGAAGGCGCCTTTCACGAGGCGCTGAACATGGCTGCCATCTGGAAGCTGCCCGTCGTCTTTGTCTGCGAAAACAACAAATACGGCATGTCGGTCTCGACCGAGCGCTCGACAGCGGTGAAGCATATCGCCGAGCGGGCGGCGGCCTATTCCATGCCGGGCGTGACGGTCGATGGCAACTCGCTTTCCGACGTGGCCGAGGCGGTCGATACCGCAGTGGCCCGCGCCCGCGCCGGTGAGGGACCGAGCCTGGTGGAGAACCTGACCTATCGGCATCGCGGCCATTCCAAAAGCGACCGCAACCGATACCGCACCAAGGAAGAGATCGAAGACTGGATCTCTCGCGATCCAATCGGCCGTTTCGAGGCCGAGCTTCAGGAGTACGGTGTGATGGATCAGTCCCAGATCGATGCCCTGCGCACCGATGTGGAACGCGAGATCGCCGAAGGCATCGAATTCGCCAAGAACAGCCCCGCACCCCGTTCCGAAGACGCCACGCGCTTCGTCTATACCGAATGACCGGGCATTAACGGAAAAAATGACATGAGCGAGACCCGCGAACTTTCCTATTCCCAGGCCATCCAGGAAGCCATTGCCATCGCAATGGAGGCCGATCCCCGCGTCTTTCTAATGGGCGAAGATGTCGGCGTCTATGGCGGCGCCTTCCAGGTCACCGGCGATCTGGTGCATCGCTTCGGTGAGGACCGCATTATCGATACGCCGATTTCCGAACTTGGCGGTGCCGGAGTCGCCGTAGGCGCGGCTCTGACCGGCATGCGCCCGATCTTCGAGTTCCAGTTTTCCGATTTCGCGACGCTGGCGATGGAGCAGATCGTAAACCAAGCCGCCAAGCTGCGCTTCATGCTGGGCGGCGAGGTTTCGGTCCCGCTGGTGATGCGCTTTCCCAGCGGCTCGGGTACCGGCGCAGCGGCGCAACATTCGCAGAGCCTTGAGGCATGGCTGGGCCATGTGCCGGGACTGAAGGTCATCCAGCCTTCGACGCCGCATGACATCAAGGGGATGCTGCTCGCGGCCATTGAGGATCCCGATCCAGTGATGATCTTCGAGCACAAGCTGCTCTACAAGATGAAGGGCGAGGTTCCCGAGGGTCACTATACCGTACCCATCGGCAAGGCCGCTGTTCGGCGACAGGGTGCTCATGCGACCGTCGTTGCCACCTCGATCATGGTGCACAAGGCGCTGAGCGCCGCAGAGGAACTAGCCGCTGAAGGGATCGATCTGGAGGTCATTGACCTTCGCACCATTCGTCCGATGGATACGGCGACGATCATCGAAAGCGTTTGCAAGACCGGCCGATTGATTACGGTTTACGAGGGAGTCAAAACACTGGGCATTGGCGCGGAGATCTCCGCAGCCATCGCCGAAAGTGAGGCTTTCGACTATCTCGACGCACCGATCATGCGGCTGGGTGGGGCAGAATCGCCCATTCCTTACAATCCCGAACTCGAGAAAGCCGTCGTGCCCCAGATCCCTGACATCATTCGCGCCGCCCGCGCCCTGGTGAAAGGAGAGCTGTAATGCCGACCGAGGTCATCCTGCCCAAGGTCGACATGGATATGGCGACCGGACGCATTTCGCGCTGGCTCGTGGAAGACGGCGCGAGCGTGGAGAAGGGCGCAGCCCTGTTCGAGATCGAGACTGACAAGGCGGCGATGGAAATCGACTCGCCTGCCAGCGGGACGCTTCAGATCACAGAACCCGATACCGGCAAGGAAATCTCGGTGGGCGAGCCTGTGGCCTGGATCTATGCGGAGGGAGAGGCTCCAATCGAAAAGCCGGCTTCCTCCTCACACACTGCCGCTCGATCGGAAGCCGAGACACCGACGTCCGTTCCAAAGACCGAAGCTCCCCGGAAGCCCTTGGCGCCCTCCGCCGCAGACGGCTTGCGTGCAACGCCACTCGCTCGACGGCTTGCACGGGAAAACGGACTGGATCTCGCCACGGTGAATGGCAGCGGTCCGCGTGGTCGCATCCAGCGCGCCGACATTGAGGCAGCGCTGAACGCTCTTCCCGCCGCCCCTACGCCAGCGCCAATGCCGACTGCGGCTGCCCAACAGGCGAAACCTCAATGCAAGCCGCAACCTGCGCCGAAGGTGTCGTCGGGCCCTCTGAACGCTGTCTGGCTACGGCAGGGCACCGGAACGCCCGTCGTCTTGATCCACGGCTTCGGTGCCGAGCTAGACTCCTGGCGTCCGCTGCTGCCCGAGATACCGGCGGATCGCCCCATCTTTGCACTGGATTTGCCCGGTCATGGAAAATCGCTTGGCAGTGAGGTCGCGTCCTTCGACGATCTGGTAATCCAGGTCGAGGAAACCCTGGCCGAGAGCGGCATCGGTGCCGCTCACCTTGTCGGCCATTCCCTCGGTGGCGCGGTTGCAGCCTCCATCGCATCCGGCATCCGCATCGAAGCCGCAAGCTTGTTGTTGATCTCTCCTGCAGGTCTCGGCCCGGAAATCTCCTCGTTCGTCGAGAACTTCGCCCGGGCTACCCATCCCGGGGCGGTCGCGAGTTGGCTGCGCGAGCTTGTCCACGACCCCGCAACCCTTACGGACAGCTTCATCCGCACGGTCGCGCGTGGCCGCGAGGACGGGCGCTTGGCGGAGGCCCAGACACGCTTTGCTGCGGCAGTCTTTGGCGGAGGGGCGCAGGGTTTCTCGATCCGTTCCGCCTTGGCTCAACTCGGCTGTCAAGTGCGCATCATTTTCGGCATTGAAGACAGAGTAATTCCCTGGCGCCAAGCTTTCGGGTTGCCTGGTACGGTTGCCCTGCATCTGCTTCAACAGACCGGACACATGCCACAGCTCGAGCAACGGGAAACCGTCGGAAGAATATTACGGCAAATCTACGACTGAACCCTTTTTGACATCACGGCCCTGCGCATTCTCGGATGCGCAGGATCTTACCACCCTCATCGCCATTTAAGGTTAAATCTGTCCACCGAGCTTCTAAGAAAACAGCATTCCTACTAATCGCCTTTTGAACTCGGCGGGATTGACTAATGAATGGAGGCGTCATGCCAGACCTCGCCCTCGATCTCCGCTTTCTCCACTACGCGATCCTCGTCGCGCGTCTCGGAAGCTTCAGCGCGGTGGCGGAAAGCCTCGACCTTTCGCACACTACCGTGAACCGTCGCGTCAGCCTTCTGGAACGCAGGCTGGGTTTCCAGCTCTTCGAACGCGACGCGACGGGAGCCCATCTCACCCCAGCCGGGGCCAAGTTCGTAGAGGATGCCGAACGCGGCATGACCACGCTACTCCGGGCGGTCGACAGCGCCCGGAATTTCCAGAAAGGCGCCACAGGGGTTCTCCGCATCGGCGTCATGACCTCCCTGTCCGGCGGATTCCTTGCCGAATTGTTGAATGCGTTACATGCGAAATATCCTGAAGTCGAGTTCGAGATCAGCGAAATCACCTCGGAGACAGGCGTCACAGGAGTGCTCTGGGGCCATCTCGACGTGGCATTCCTTCCTCGGACGGAAGATATCGCCGGCTGCACGGTAATCGATCTCTGGCGAGAACGAGTCAATCTCGCCGTTCCCGAGGGGCATCATCTTTCAAACTCATCCAGGGTTACATGGGACGAGCTTCGTACTGAGTGTTTCCTCGTTCCGTGCGGCAACGCCGGCGCGGAACTGGATCAGCGCTATCTGGAACAACTGTCCAAGTCCGGTCCCTCTCCGAAGATATCCACCCACGACGTCGGGCGCGAAAATCTGCTCAGCCTTGTCGGCCATGGATGCGGTGTCGCATTGGTCCTGTCGTCTTCCATGCACAGCCAGCATGCCGGTGTCCGTTTCCTGCCGATCGGGGATCCACCCGAATTCGCCTCGTTCAGCGCTGTCTGCCTGAGCAAGAACCAAAGCATTCCGTTGAAGAACCTGATCGATCTGGCACAAGTGCGCGCCAAAACGGCCAGCGGTCCCAACAATTGACTCCTGAGCGCTACGGTCAGGACTCACAACCAATAGATTACGGTAGCAGCCAGCGCGCAGGCTGAGAGAAACAGGATGGGGCAGCGATCGTAGCGCGTGGCGATCCGCCTCCAATCCTTGAGGCGGGCGAACATGTTCTCGATCCTGTGGCGCTGGCGGTAGAGGTCCGCGTCGTACGGGATCGGGACCTTCCGTCCGATGCGTGAGGGTATGCAGGGCGAAATGCCCATCCTGATCAGCGCGTTGCGGAACCAGCCGGCATCATAGCCCCGGTCGGCAAGCAGTGCCCCGGCCCGAGGGATGGAGGACAGGAGCGCCTGCACCCCGATACAGTCCGAGGTCTGGCCGGCCGACAGGAACATGCGGATCGGGCGGCCCTTCGCGTCGGCCAGGACGTGCAACTTTGAGTTCAACCCACCCTTGGTCCTGCCGATCAGTCGCCCGCGCCCCCCCTTTTGAACCGCAAGGCTTGATGCGGTCCGGTGCGCCTTGGCGTGGGTTGCGTCGATCATCACGATCCCGGTTTCCTGGGCCTGGGCTGCCAGTTCGGTCATGATCGTGGCGAACACGCTCATGCGGCTCCACCGCTTCCAGCGATTGTAGAGCCTTTCAGGGGCTTACGCGGCCCCACCGGGGCCACGGTCCCCTTCAAGTCGGCGGGCCATACTCCTTGGGTGCGTGCTTCCACATCAACCCATTGCGTTGAATGAAGATTATGCCGCTCAGCACACGCCGGTCATCGACCCTCGGCTTACCGCGGGACTTCGGAAAGAACGGCCGCAGCCGTTCTAACTGTTCGTTGGTCAGCCAGAAAAGTTTGTCCATGATCCCTCCAGGTCGGGAGGATGAATCATGCCGCCCGCCTGCACTCAAGCAGATTTATGGGTCCTGACTGTAGTCTTCTGCTACTGAATAAGCGCTCCCAGCCTGCCATCCTTTTCCTTTCTTTTCCTGCGCCGCAGTACGCCGATCCGGTTTCCCTTGTTGCCAGCGCCGGTTTTCTGTCTCTTCTACTTGTCCCCGATCCAGGGCCGCCCGTCGCGGGTGACCGTAACGGAACGAGGACGAGATGGCGGCTGCTCACCAGAAACCTGAAGCGATCCGGCGCGGTGCCCGCATGCTCCGCACCGCGCTCGGACCTGCCATCGCCCGGTTTCTGGAAGATCCCGCCATTGTCGAGGTCATGCTCAACCCCGACGGGCGGCTCTGGATCGACCGGCTTTCCGAGGGGCCGAGCGACACGGGCGAGCGGCTCTCTCCCGCTGACGGCGAGAGGATCGTGCGCCTGGTGGCGCATCATGTCGGCACCGAGGTCCATGCCCGCAGCCCGCGTGTCTCGGCCGAATTGCCGGAGACCGGCGAGCGCTTTGAGGGCCTGCTGCCGCCGGTGGTTGCGGCCCCGGCCTTCGCCATCCGCAAGCCCGCCGTCGCCGTCTTCACGCTCGACGATTACGTCGAGACCGGGATCATGACCCGAATGCAGGCCGAGGCGCTGCGCCTCGCGGTTGCGACCCGCGCCAACATCCTCGTCGCCGGCGGCACCTCGACCGGCAAGACCACCCTGACCAATGCGCTGCTGGCCGAGGTGGCGAAGACGCAGGACCGGGTGGTGATCATCGAGGACACCCGCGAATTGCAATGCGCCGCGCCCAATCTGGTCGCCATGCGGACCAAGGACGGCGTCGCGACCCTGTCAGACCTGGTCCGGTCGTCCCTGCGCCTGCGCCCCGACCGCATCCCGATCGGTGAGGTGCGCGGCGCCGAGGCGCTGGATCTGCTCAAGGCCTGGGGCACTGGCCATCCCGGCGGCATCGGCACCATCCATGCCGGATCGGGGATCGGTGCGTTGCGACGTCTCGAACAGCTGATCCAGGAAGCCGTCGTCACCGTCCCGCGTGCCATGATCGCGGAAACCATCGACATCGTTGCCGTCCTGTCCGGGCGTGGTGACGCACGCCGGCTGGCTGAACTCACCCGCGTGGACGGGCTCGGCGCGGATGGGAACTACCGCATCGCCTCCGTCATTCCCGACACCGACACAACGCTCAGCACTGGAGAACCAGAATGATCCGTCATGCCTTGCGCATCCGTCATTACCTCACGATGGCGGCAACCGCTGCCTATGTCAGCCTTGTGCTGACGCCGGCCGCGCATGCCGCCGGTTCCTCAATGCCCTGGGAGGCGCCGCTGACCAGCATCCTGCAATCGGTCGAGGGGCCGGTCGCCCGCATCGTCGCGGTGATCATCATCATCGTCACCGGGCTGACCCTGGCCTTCGGCGATACCGGCGGCGGTTTCCGGCGGCTGATCCAGATCGTCTTCGGCATCTCCATCGCCTTCGCGGCCAGTTCCTTCTTCCTGTCCTTCTTCAGCTTCGGCGGTGGAGCGCTGGTTTGATGATGACGACTGGTGCGGCGAAGACGCACGCGAGGGTGAGCGCAATTAGTGATTGCTCCTCGGGGAGCAATCGTCTCGCGAACGGGGGGCGTCGCGAAGGAGGAACGCCATGAGCAGTAGCGAATGGCAAGGCTTCGAACAGCTTTCCGAAGTACCGGGCTTCTCGGTCCCGGTGCATCGCGCCCTGACCGAGCCGATCCTGCTCGGTGGGGCGCCGCGCGCCATCGCCATCTTGAACGGCACGCTGGCCGGAGCTGTGGGCCTCGGGCTGCAGCTCTGGCTGCCCGGCATCCTGATCTGGGCGGTCGGCCATCTGGCTGCTGTCTGGGCGGCGAAGCGCGATCCGCTCTTCGTCGAGGTCGGGCGGCGGCATCTGCGCCTGCCCGGCCATCTCGCGGTGTGATGGAGGCCTCCCATGATGAATCTCGCGGAATACCGTCGCACCGCCAGCCGCCTCGCCGACTTCCTGCCCTGGGCGGCGCTTGTCGCGCCCGGCGTGGTGCTGAACAAGGACGGCTCGTTCCAGCGCACCGCCCGCTTCCGAGGTCCCGATCTGGATTCCGCCGTCGCCGCCGAACTGGTCGCCGTCGCCAGTCGGCTCAACAACGCCTTCCGCCGTCTCGGTTCGGGCTGGGCGATCTTCGTCGAAGCGCAGCGCCAGGAGGATTCTTCCTACCCCGAAAGTCTGTTTCCCGATCCGGCCTCGGCCCTGCTCGACGCCGAGCGCAAGGCGGGCTTCGAAGAACAGGGCACGCATTTCATCTCCGCGTACTTCCTGACCTTCCTCTGGCTACCCCCGGCCGAAGAAGCCGCCCGCGCCGAAAGCTGGCTCTATGAGGGACGCGAGCAGTCGGGCGTCAATGCGCGCGATATCCTGCACGGCTTCATCGACCGCACCGACCGGGTGCTGGCGCTGCTCGATGGGTTCATGCCCGAATGCCGCTGGCTCGACGATCCCGGGACGCTGACCTACCTGCATTCCACCATTTCTACCAACCGGCAGCGGGTGCGCGTTCCCGAGGTGCCAATGCATCTCGACGCGCTGCTGGCCGATCAGCCGCTCACCGGCGGGCTGGAGCCACGCCTCGGCGAGCAGCATCTGCGGGTGCTGACCCTGAACGGATTCCCGACCGCGACCACGCCCGGCATTCTCGACGATCTGAACCGCATCGCCTTTCCCTATCGCTGGTCGACCCGCGCCATCCTGATCGACAAGCCTGACGCCGCCCGGTTGCTGACCAGGATCCGGCGGCAATGGTTTGCCAAGCGCAAGAGCATCGCCGCCATCCTCAAGGAGGTGATGACCAGCGAGCCTTCTGCCCTGGTCGATACCGATGCGGCGAACAAGGCCGCCGATGCCGATATGGCGCTGCAGGAACTCGGGGCCGATATCGC
Organism: Paracoccus versutus; assembly: GCF_029909795.1. Lineage (NCBI taxonomy): Bacteria > Pseudomonadati > Pseudomonadota > Alphaproteobacteria > Rhodobacterales > Paracoccaceae > Paracoccus > Paracoccus versutus. The sequence goes on along the minus strand of NZ_CP038196.1, from coordinate 403,091 downwards.
GGGCTTGGGTTATGTCACCGCGACGATCACCGTCTGGGACCAGGATGCCCGCGTCGCCGACGAAAAGCTGCGCCTGGTCGAGAAGCTGGTCCAGGGCCGGGATTTCACCGCCATGATCGAGACGGTCAATGCCGTCGATGCCTGGCTGGGTTCTCTGCCGGGACATGCCTATGCCAACGTCCGCCAGCCGCCCATCAGCACATTGAATCTCGCCCATGTGATCCCGCTTTCGGCGGTCTGGGCGGGAGAAGCGCGAGATACGCATTTCGACGCCCCGCCGCTGCTTTACGGACGTACCGAGGGGTCGACGCCGTTCCGCTTCTCGCTGCATGTCGGCGATGTCGGCCATACGCTGGTCGTCGGGCCGACCGGGGCAGGCAAGAGCGTGCTGCTGGCGCTGATGGCACTACAATTCCGGCGCTACGCAGGATCACAGGTCTTCGCCTTCGATTTCGGCGGCAGCATCCGCGCCGCCACGCTGGCCATGGGCGGCGATTGGCACGATCTCGGCGGGGAGCTGACCGAGGCTTCCGAACTGTCCGTTTCGCTGCAACCACTGGCCCGTATCCACGAGACGGCCGAGCGGGCTTGGGCGGCGGATTGGCTCGTAGCCATCCTCCGGCGCGAGGCCGTCGAAATCACGCCCGAAGTGAAAGAGTACATCTGGACGGCGCTGACGTCACTGGCCTCGGCGCCCGTCGGGGAACGCACCATCACCGGGTTTGCGGTGCTGCTGCAATCCAACGATCTGAAGCAGGCGCTACGCCCCTATTGCGTCGGCGGGCCCTATGGCAGATTGCTCGATGCCGAGAACGAGCATCTCGGATCGGCCGATGTCCAGGCCTTCGAGATCGAGGGGCTGGTCGGCACCGGCGCGGCCCCAGCGGTTCTGTCCTATCTGTTCCATCGCATCGGCGACCGGCTCGACGGACGACCGACGCTGCTGATCATCGACGAGGGCTGGCTGGCGCTGGACGACGACGCCTTCGCGGAACAGTTGCGAGAGTGGCTGAAGACCCTGCGGAAGAAGAACGCCTCGGTCGTCTTCGCCACGCAATCTCTCAGCGACATCGACAATTCCGCCATCGCCCCGGCGATCATCGAGTCCTGCCCGACCCGGCTGCTCTTGCCGAACGAGCGCGCCGTCGAGCCGCAGATCACCGCGATCTATCGCCGCTTCGGCCTCAACGACCGCCAGATCGAGATCCTCGCCCGGGCGACGCCCAAGCGGGACTATTACTGCCAGTCGCGGCGCGGCAACCGGCTGTTCGAACTGGGTCTCAGCGAAGTCGGCCTCGCCCTCTGCGCCGCCTCGTCCAAATCCGATCAGGCACTGATCTCGAATATCCTCGCCGAGCATGGCCGCGACGGCTTCCTCGCCGCCTGGCTCAAGGCGCGCGGCGTGGACTGGGCCGGAGAGCTGATTCCAGATCTGACAAATCTGGTGGCGGAGCACGCCAGCATCCCCGGACCTGAACCAACCAGTTCGGAAGCCCTGCCCGCTGACGCCGATATCCATGCCACCACCGCCACCGAACCAGACGATTCCGTTCCGGCTGAACCCGAACCCGGACCCACTGACGCCACAGAGGAGATTCTTCCATGACACGAACCCGCATGCACCGCGTCGCCGGCACCTCGCTGCTAGCGCTCACCCTTGCCGCCCCGCTGGCGCTGGCCCCGGTCCTGACGCCCCCGGCCCATGCCTTCTTCGGTGGGTTCGGGCGCATCGTCTACGACCCCACCAACCATGCCGAGAACCTGCTGACCGCGGCGCGGACGCTGGAGCAGATCAACAACCAGATCGCTTCGCTGCAGAACGAGGCGCAGATGCTGATCAACCAGGCCCGCAATCTCGAAAGCCTGCCGCATAGCTCGCTGCAGCAACTCCAGCAGAACGTCGGCCGCACCCGGCAGCTGCTCGACGAGGCCCGGAACATCGCTTTCGAGGTGCAAGAGGTCGATCAAGCGTTCGAGCGGGAATACGGCACGCCGGACCTGTCCATGTCGGAGCAGCAACTGCTGACCGATGCCCGCACCCGCTGGAGCAACACCATGGGCGGGCTGCAGGACGCCATGCGGGTTCAGGCCGGTGTCACCGGCAATATCGAGGCGCAGCGGGCCGAGATGGCGACGCTGGTCGAGCAGAGCCAGGCCGCCACCGGTGCATTGCAGGCCAGCCAGGCCGGCAACCAGCTTCTGGCCCTGCAATCGCAGCAACTGTCCGACCTGATCGCCGTCGTCTCGGCTAATGGCCGGGCCGAGGCCCTTTCCGAAGCCGAGCGCGCCACCGCTGCCGAGCAGGGCCGCATCCAGCGCGAACGCTTCCTCACCCCCGGCACCGGCTATCAGCCCGGCAACGCCCGGATGTTCAACAATTGACCGCCCGAGGAGGCGCAATCATGGGAGGCAAGGCGATGGCCCGGCTGATTGCCATTCTGTTCCTGGCGATCGTCATGACCGTGACCCTGATCCGTATGGAACGGAGTGGCGATCTGCCGCCGCTGCCCGGCCGGCAGGTTCAGCCGCAGGCCGAGGATTCCCTGCGAGAGGGCCAACGCCGCTGCCAGCAAATGGGCGAGGCCGCGGCGGAGGATGCCGAATGCCTAGCGATCTGGGCCGAGACCCGCGACCGTTTCCTCGGCCGGGCACCGGCGCAATCTACTCCCCGCCCTGCCACCTCCCCTGAAGCGGAGTGACGGCACATGGGCGGCTCCGGGGTCATCGACAATTTCCTGGCGGTGTTCACCAGCTATATCGACAGCGGGTTCGGTCTGCTGGGCGGCGAGGTGGCCTTCATCGCCACCACCCTGATCGTCATCGACGTGACGCTCGCCGCTCTGTTCTGGGCATGGGGCGCCGAGGACGACATCATCGCCCGCTTGGTCAAGAAGACGATCTTCGTCGGGGTCTTCGCCTGGCTCATCACCAACTGGAACAGCCTCGCCCGGATCGTCTTCGACAGTTTCGCCGGTCTCGGGCTGATGGCCTCCGGCACCGGCTTCTCTGCCGCCGATCTCATGCGGCCCGGCCGCGTCGCCCAGACCGGGCTCGATGCCGGGCGGCCGCTGCTGGAATCCATCTCCGACCTGATGGGCTGGGTCGCCGTCTTCGAGAACCTGATCCAGATCCTCTGCCTGTTCTTCGCCTGGGCCTTGGTGATATTGGCCTTCTTCATCCTCGCCGTGCAGCTTTTCGTCACGCTGATCGAGTTCAAGCTGACCACGCTGGCCGGCTTCGTGCTCATCCCCTTCGGATTGTTCGGAAAGACGGCGTTCATGGCCGAGCGGGTGCTGGGCAATGTCGTGTCCTCGGGCATCAAGGTGCTCGTGTTGGCGGTGATCATCGGCATCGGCTCGACGCTCTTCTCGCAATTCACCGTTGGTTTTGGCGGCGTCGCGCCGACCGTGGACGATGCGATGGCCATCGTGCTGGCGGCGTTGTCGCTGCTCGGCCTCGGCATCTTCGGCCCCGGCATCGCCACCGGCCTCGTCTCCGGCGGACCGCAGCTGGGTGCCGGCGCCGCCGTCGGCACCGGCCTCGCCATCGGCGGCGCGGCCATGGCCGCGGGCGGCGGCACCATGCTCGCGGCCCGTGCCGGCGGCATGGCGCTCTCGGGTGGGGCCGCCACCGTTCGCACCGGTGCGGCTGCGGCAGGCGCCGCCTCGACCGCCTACCGGCTCGGCGCCATGGGTCATTCCGGCGCCGGTGGTGTCGCCTCCGGCATGGGCGGCGTTGCCAGCGCCACCGGATCGGCGGCGATCTCGCCGCTGCGCCGGATGCTCGGCAAGGCCGCAGGCGGCATCAAATCCAGCTATGCCTCCGGCGCCAAGGGCAGTTTCGTGACCACCGGCGGCACTTCCACCATGGGCACCGCCACGACTAGATCAAACACCGATGCGGCAGACGGTGCACCCGCGTGGGCGCAAAAGATGCGTAAGGGGCAAGCGCTGAGCCGTGGCCTCTCGATCGCCGGCCATGCCATTCGCTCCGGCGACAATCATGCCGGCGGCGCTTCGATCAATCTTTCCGAAAGAACCCGCCGATGAACATTTTTCGACGCCCCGCCACCCATTACGGCAAGACGCCGGAACCCGAGACGCCCTATCAGAAAGCGGCACAGGTCTGGGACGAGCGCATCGGCTCCGCCCGGGTCCAGGCACGCAACTGGCGGCTGATGGCCTTCGCCTGCCTGTTCCTGGCCGCCTGCTTCGCGTCCGCCCTGGTCTGGCAATCGGCGCGCGGCACCGTGGTGCCCTGGGTTGTGCAGGTCGACGATCTCGGCCAGGCCCAGGCCGTCGCGCCCGCCTCTGCCGATTACCGGCCCAGCGATCCGCAGATTGCCTGGCATCTCGGCCGCTTTGTCGAGCAGGTGCGCAGCATCCCCGCCGATCCCATCGTCGTGCGGCAGAACTGGCTCCGGGCCTATGAGTTCACCACCGACCGTGGTGCCGCGGCCCTGAACGAATACGCCCGCACCAACGATCCCTTCACCAGGGTCGGCCGCCAGCAGATCGCCGTCGAGGTATCCTCGGTCATCCGCGCCTCGCCCGACAGCTTCCGCGTCGCCTGGACCGAGCGCCACTACGAGAACGGCCAACTGTCGGCCACCGAACGCTGGACCGCGATCCTGACCGTGGTGATCCAGACGCCGCGCAACGCCGAACGGCTGCGGGCCAATCCGCTCGGCATCTACGTCAATGCCGTCAACTGGTCCCGGGAGATGTCGCAATGACCACAATGCGCTTTGAACCACCAGCCCGCGACATGACGGGAACATCCTGCAAATCAGCAATCCTCCTGGCCCTGTTGCTTGTGGTAGCGGTTTCCGGCTGTGCCACGACCAGGACGCCGCAGTTCAGTTACGACGACGATGTCCCGCCCTTGCCCTCGCCTCCTGCCACCGCTCCGGCCGATCCCGTCCCGAAACCGCTGCATGTGCCGCCGGGCTGGACGCCAGCGCGCGGCGGCGGGGCGGCCGGAACGCCCGAGGGCCGGGTCACCAATGCCAATGCCGCCGCCCGAATCGAGCCCCGCCGCGAGGGCTATTACAACGCCATCCAAGTCTATCCCTGGTCCGAGGGTGCGCTCTATCAGGTCTATGCCGCACCGGGGCAGATCACCGATATCGCGCTGGAGCACGGCGAGGTGCTGAGCGGCGAGGGATCGATCGCCGCCGGCGACACCGCACGCTGGATCATCGGCGATACCGAAAGCGGCAGCGGTGCGTCCCGCCGGGTCCACGTCTTCGTCAAACCGACCCGCGAGGACATCTCGACCAATCTGGTGATCACCACCGACCGGCGGATCTACATGATCGAGTTGCGGGCGCGCGAGGCGCTCTACATGCCCTCCGTGGCCTGGACCTATCCGGCCCGGGTGGCGGGCAAGCGCCAGCCTGCGGTCGCCGCGCCGATCATCCCGGCGCCTGCCGCCCGCAATTATCGCTACGGCTTGCAGATCGAGGGCACCAGCCCGCCCTGGCGGCCGGTTTCCGTCTTCGACGACGGTCGCCGCACCTATGTCGTCTTCCCGCGCGGCATCGCTCAGGGCGAGATGCCGCCCCTCTTCGCCCTCGGCCCCGATGGCGAGGCGCAGATCGTCAACAGCCGCAGCCATGGTAATGTGCTGATCGTCGACCGCATCTTCGCCGCAGCGGAACTGCGCCTCGGCTCAGGCGAGCGCCAGCAGGTGGTGCGAATCCTGCGGGTGGAGCCGCGTCAGCTGAGATCCCGCCAGGTGCCGACCACCGGAGGGCAAAAGACATGACCGGCAAATCCTCCGACTCCGCCGCACCGATGCGCCTGCACGCCGAGCCGCCGAAGGTGACCCGGCTGTCGCGCAAGGCGCTCACGGCCTTCGGCCTGGTCGCCTCGCTGGCGATCGGCGGGGCATTGATCTATGCCCTACAGCCACGTGACCGCAACCAAGGTGGCGAGGAACTGTTTTCCACCGAGAACCGCGCCACTGCCGACGGGTTGGCGGACCTGCCCCGCGACTATAGTGGACCCGTCCTCGGCCCACCTTTACCGGGCGATCTCGGCAAACCCATTCTCGAGGCGCAGAACCGGGGCGAGCCCGTCATGTCCCCGGCGATCACACCGCCTGCCGCCGATCCCGATGGACAGCGCCGCCTCGCGGAGGAAGAAGCCGCGCGGGTCAGCCAGCTGTTCTTCGAGACATCGCAGCCCACAGGCGCTGCGCCGGTGGCTGGGCAACCTGGCATGGCGGGCATCGGCACAGGCGGTATGATCGATTCACCCACGTCTCAGACCCCGCAACAAGCGTTCCTGAACGCCGCGCCGGACCGCCAGCCGGTCTCGGCAGAGCGGATCATGACCCCGGCCTCGCCCTATCTGCTACAGGCTGGAGCTGTCATTCCCGCCGCCCTGATCACCGGCATTCGCTCCGACCTGCCCGGCCAGATCGTCGCCCAGGTCACCGAAAACGTCTATGACAGCCCCTCGGGACGCTACCTGCTGATCCCGCAGGGCACGCGGGTGATCGGCGAATACAGCGATGCGGTCGGCTTCGGCCAGCGCCGGGTGCTGCTGGTCTGGAACAGGCTGATCTTTCCAGACGGCCGTTCCCTGGTGCTGGGGCGCCTGCCGGGCGCCGATGCGCAGGGCTTTGCCGGGCTGGAGGATGGTGTCGACTATCACTGGGCGGAAATGGCCAAGGCCGCCGGCCTTTCGACCATTCTCGCCATCGGCACCGGGATCGGCAGCGAGGACGACGATCCCTTGGTCCGCGCAATCCGCGAAGGCGCCGGCGACACCATCGCCGATGCCGGACAGCAGATCGTCGAGCGCCAGTTGCAGGTCGCGCCGACCCTGACCATCCGGCAGGGATTTCCGGTCAGGATTCTCGTGACGAAGGATTTGGTCCTGGAACCGCGGGGAGGCTGATCATGGTGAAGCTGAAACTCGGCCCCATTGCCGACGACAAGCCGGTGAAGCTGACGGTGGAACTGCCGGCGGCGCTGTTCCGGAATCTTGTCGCCTATGGGCAGATTCTCGGGCAGGAATCCGGGGGACCGCCGGTCGTGCCCGCAAAGCTCGTCGTGCCGATGCTGGAGCGCTTCGTCAGCACCGATCGAGGGTTTGCAAAGGCGAAGCGCGCTCGCAAGGCTGATAATGCAGGCTGACTGGGTGAGGGGCCGGGATGCCCAACCCCTTCGCGATCATTCGCCCGCCTGCGTCAACGCCTGAAGCTGATCCTCGCTCAACGTCAGCGCGGCTGCCCTGGCGAAGCTTTCGACCTGCGCCACGCTCGTCGCGCTGGCGATCGGCGCGGTGACACCAGGTTGCGCCATCAGCCAGGCCAGCGCCACCTCGGCGGGCTTGGCGCCGTGGGCGCTGGCGACCTCGTCCAGTGCTGCCAGGATCGCCATGCCCTTCGGCGTCAGGTATTTCCCCACCCCGCCGCCGCGCGCCGATTTGCCAAGGTCGGCCTCCGAGCGGTATTTCCCCGACAGGAATCCCGAAGCGAGGCTGTAATAGGTGACGACGCCGATATCCTCGGACATGCACAGATCGCGCAGCGGCCCCTCGAACCCGTCGCGGTCATAGAGATTGTATCCCGGCTGAAGCACCTGATAGCCCGGCAGGCCGGCATTCTGGGCGGCCTTCAGCGAGTCCCCAAGCTGCACCGCATCGACATTGGACACGCCGACGGCGCGGATCTTCCCGGCCTGCCGCAGCTTGTCGAAAGCCCCCAGCGTCTCGTGATAGCTGGTGCCGAGCGGGTCGGGCCAATGCGCGAAGTAAAGGTCGATGGCTTCGATCCCCAGCCGCTTCAGCGACGCGTCGCAGGCGGGCAGGATATAAGCCTGGGTCAACCCGCCCTCATGCGGGCCGCCGGTGATCGAGCCGATCTTGGTGAAGATCGTCACCTTGTCGCGCATGCCGGGACGGGCCTTCAGCCAGTTGCCGATGATCGTCTCGGATTCGCCGCCCTTGTTGCCGGGCGCCCAGGCGGAATAGCAATCCGCCGTGTCTATGGCGTCGAAGCCATGGTCGACGAAAGCGTCCAGCACGGCAAAGCTCTGCGCCTCGTCGATGGTCCAGCCGAAGACATTGCCGCCGAAAACCAGCGGCATGATCTTCAGGCCGGTCCTGTCAAGATCGCGATGTTCCATGAGGGCCTCCATCCGGTGTCGGTTGCGGGACCAGTTCCAACACGTCGCCAAAGCGAGGGCAAGCGCCGCTGGCGCTGCTCGCCGGCGACGTGGTCTGTCCAAACGCTGGGAAATAGGCAGTTCCTCAGCGTCGCCGAAGACCAGATGGAGCGTGAAAACGCTAGGGGAGTCGGCCTAAGCCTTTGCTATATTTTAACTATCATTGAGTTATGACGGCGGTGGTTGCGGGGGCTCGCAACCTACGAGACCGACACTGCCTTGAAGCGGTGATTTAATATTCATTATTTCACGACACCCTTTCGGCGTACAGGTTCGAATCCCGTTTGGTCCGCCATTATCTTGTAGCGAACCCGAGATGATGCCCCGCCCGCGGGCCTTTTTGTTTTTGTTTCAAAGGGGTTTGCGTACGCCACCCGAACCTCGGAGACTGACGCCAGGTCCAATTTCCGTCTCTGAACGGCCATCCGTCTCTAACCGAGCGAACCTCGTCCGGCCCGGTTCGGTTTCGCGCACACCAACGTTTTCAGCAAGTTCCGCGCTCTGCGTGGGCGCACCTTTTGCAGCCGTTCTCGCGGTTGGCGTCGGTGTCAAGAGAACGCGAGGTAGGCGTTCTATGGCGAAGCGCACCGCAGCCCCAAGTGATCCATGAGGTTGTCATGCGTCGTGGAGCATCGGGATCGGTCGGCGGTTCACAGAGCAGCAATTGCTTGGGTGATGATGCCGACGTCCTCCCCTCGTGCGCTTCCATTGCTCATTTCGGTGAGAACGCCCGAAAGAACGACGGTGCCCTTGAGCAGGGCCAAGCTGTCTACCATAGGGCCACCGGAAAGTCCTCTGGGGGTCGGCGATACCGCTGAAACGCCCGTAGACGTATTGACGTTTCGGCGCTTGAGGTGCCGCAATCCTATCATGCCTGGCGCGGCGGGAGCGGCCACGTTCGTGTACACGCGTGGAGCGGGGCGCAGCGTATTCCCAGATCTCTTGAAATCTCGGCAGAGATAACCTCCCATCGAGATCATCGCGGAGCCAATGGGTACTGAATTCGGGGCATCCAAACACCGGTCCAGCGAGAACTCATCCATGAACATAACGGATAGATCCCGGCCCATTGGTTCAACGAGTGTTCGAGCACCGTCACCCACGTAAACCCAACGGCCATTTATGTGCACGGCTTTCTCGGCCGGATCGTCGTTGAACCCATGACCTCGCAAAACGTGCTTTGCGGTGATCAAGACCGGCCTTGATTGATGCTTTACCAGAAATCCCGTACCGACCTGAACTGGCGTATCTGGCCTCGACCCATGGGACGCATAAATTGCGATGGTGCTGGGCTGAACGAGTCTTTGAAAATTTGCTGCAATCTCAGCAGTCAGTATACGCGCGACGCTACTCATTTGCGATCCGCTGGCCCCCAATGTCATCATGAAAGCCGAGCAGATGTCGGCGCTTAAACGAGTCTACGTTTCGGACAACTCGAACACCATATCCATCTGCTCCGCCCACGGCTGGTCGGCGACAGCGACAAGGTCGTTCAGCGACAGCGCCGGTGGCACGCGCCTGATAACGAGGTGTTCGAGCACCTCCGGCGACAGATAGGCGAGTCGCATCATTCGGCTCACGAACCGGTCGGAGACCTTCTCCGCTGCGGCCATGTCCTGGATGGTGGAGGCGGTGCCGGTTTCCAGCTGCCGCCGCCAGCTCCATGCGCGGGCGATGGCGCGCAGCACATGCGGATCCTGCGCCCGGCCGTTTCGCTGGTCCATATCGTCGGGCGGCAGGATCTTCGGCCGCCCGTTGCGCTTGCGGATCGTCAGCGGAATGAAGACGCGGATGGTTTCCGAGGAGGCGGTCATGCGCAGGCCTCCGTTTGGCGGGGGGCCATCATGTCCCGCAGGACCGAGCCCAATCCCTCATAGCGCAGATCGACGGCAATACCGTCTTCGCCGACGGTCACCCGCTCGACCAGGAGCTGGACGATGCGGGTCTGCTCTGCTGGATAGAGCGCCGCCCATAGCTGATCGAACTCGCCGAGCGCCGTGACGACCGCCTTCTCTTCGACGGTCGGGTTCTCCTCTCGAAGGGCCTTGATCGTTCGGGCCGCGATCTCGGGTGCGCGGATCATGCGGCGGATTTCGCCGACCACGGCGTCCTCGACCATGCCTGCGGGCAAGCGCAGCGGGCCCGAGGCGTCGCCGGTCGGCCGGTTTCGGATTAGGTCCATCGACGCGTAGTAGCGGTAGAGGCGCGTGCCCTTCTTCGTCGCGGTCGGCGTCATCGCCGTGCCCGTCTCAGTGAAGATGATCCCCTTCAGCAGGGCCGGCGTCTGGCGGCGGTGTTCTTCGCCCGCAGGCGCGGGCTCTCCTGCAGGATGCTATGCACCTTGTCCCAAAGGGTCTGATCGATGATGGCCTCCTGCTCGCCCGGATAGGCCGTGCCCTTGTGCACGGCTTCACCGGGGTAGACCCGGTTGTTGATCAGTTTGTACAGGGTTCCCTTGTCGATCGGCTTGCCGCGCTTGTTCAGCACGCCTTCGGCCGCGAGCGCTTTCGCCAGCGTCGTGGCGGAGCCGATGGCGACGAACCTCTCGAAGATCATCCGGACCGTCGCGGCCTCGGCCTCGTTGACCACCAGCTTGCGGTCACGCACGTCGTAGCCCAGCGGGACGTGACCGCCCATCCACATGCCGCGCTTGCGGGATGCCGCGACCTTGTCGCGGATGCGCTCGCCGATCACCTCCCGCTCGAACTGCGCGAAGCTCAGGAGGATGTTCAGGGTCAAGCGGCCCATCGAGTTCGTGGTGTTGAACGACTGCGTGACCGAAACGAAGGTCACCTGATTGCGGTCGAAGATCTCGACCAGCTTGGCGAAATCCATCAGCGAGCGCGACAGCCGGTCGATCTTGTAGACCACGATCACATCGATCAGACCGGCCTCGACGTCCTGAATGAGACGCTTCAGGCCGGGCCGTTCCAGCGTGCCACCGGAGAAGCCGCCATCGTCGTAGCGTTCGCGAATGGTGGCCCAGCCTTCCGCTTTCTGGCTCGTCACGAAGGCCTCGCAAGCCTCGCGCTGGGCGTCGAGGCTGTTGAACTCCATGTCGAGTCCTTCCTCGCTCGACTTGCGGGTGTAGATGGCGCAGCGCAGGCGGCGCGGAACGACCGCGACGGCTTCCTGAGGACGGCTCATCGGTCGTCCCTCCGCGCCTCGCGGAGGCCGAAGAAGCGATAGCCGCGAGTTCCAGGCGCGCGCAGCCGACGAGCTCGATCTGCTGCCAGAGGGGTCGGCTCTCGCCGAAATGCTCGCCGATTACAGCGTCATGCGGGATCAGGCTCGGGCGTGTCGTTGACTCGGCATTAAGACAGGTCGAATGCGCTGCCTGGCGAGAAAGAACTTTAGGGGAATACGGGGTCGTGCTATACGAGTTTCATCGACTCTTGCCGAGTCAAGCCGATACACACAGGCCAACGGGGATGGCTGCGGGATGACTGAACCATGGGTTTCCGTTGATCAAGTGGCCGCCCACCTGGGGGTCGCGAAGGACACGGTGTACCGCTGGATCGAGGCTAAGAGCTTGCCCGCTCAGCGTGTTGGGCGGCTATGGAAGTTTAAGCTGAGCGATGTTGATCGCTGGGTCATGGATGGGATGGCAGCGGAAGATGCAGCCTCTCTCTCCAATAAATCGACGAGCAAAGATGAGTGATGTGAGACTGGCTGACTGACAATGCCGATCCCTGAGCGCCCCAAGATCTACCACATCGTTCATCATGATCGAATTCCTTCGATCTTGTTAGACGGCTTTCTTTGGTCGGACGCTCAGATGAACCAGCGACAGGGAACTGGCACTACCATCGGCATGAGCAACATCAAAGCTCGTCGCCTTAATGAGCTTCGCCTCTCATGTCACCCAGACTTATATGTAGGCCAATGTACACCATTTTACTTTTGCCCAAGATCAGTGATGCTTTATTTGATTTTTCGTCGTAATGACGAGCTGTCTTATAAGGGTGGTCAGGAGCCGATTGTCCATCTTGAGGCTGATCTTGAAGCCGCGGTCGCGTGGGCAAACGCCCATAACAAGCGTTGGGCATTTACGCTGTCCAATGCGGGCGCCTATTATTTTGAGGACCGCTCGGATATCGCCGCCCTTGGCGAGATCAACTGGGATGCTGTCCAAGCTCGCCAGTGGTCTGGCAACGGGGTTTCTCGATCAGTCAAAGAAGGCAAACAAGCCGAGTTTCTCGTCGAAGAGGCATTTCCTTGGCACCTGGTCGAAAGGATCGGCGTTCACTCACAGGGGATCGCTCAGCGGGTCTACGCTGCCATGAACGGGGCCGGCCACCGGCCGAGCGTCGAAATCCGAAGAGAATGGTATTACTGAGGGGAGGATGACCATGATCAGATATACGACAGGAGACATCTTGAGGGCGGACGCAGAAGCGATCGTCAACACGGTGAACTGTGTCGGCATCATGGGCCGTGGCATCGCCCTCCAGTTCAAGAATGCATTCCCGGTCAACTTCAAGGCATACGAAGCGGCCTGCAAGCGCGACGAAGTTCAGCCGGGGAAGATGTTCGTCTTCGAGACGGGCACCTTCACGAATCCCAAGTACATCATCAATTTCCCGACGAAGCGGCATTGGCGCGGGAAAAGTCGGATGGAGGACATCGATTCCGGGCTTGTCGCCCTTGCCGAAGAGATTCGGCGGCGTGGCATCCGATCGATCGCCATCCCGCCGCTTGGGAGCGGCCTTGGTGGCCTAAACTGGGGGGATGTACGTCCCCGGATCGAAGCAGCGCTGCGCGACCTATCGGACTTGGACGTCATTGTCTTTGAGCCCAACAATGCGCCGGTCACGACCAAGTCGCGGGAAGTTCCGGCCATGAGCCCCGGACGAGCCGCACTGGTGGTTCTGATGAACCGCTACCTTGGCGGGCTAATGGACCCGTTCGTGACGCTCCTTGAAGTGCATAAGCTCATGTATTTCATGCAGGAGGCAGGTGAGCCACTCCGCCTCAAGTATGCGAAGGCGCCATATGGTCCCTATGCCGAGAACCTGCGACACGTCCTTCGCGCGGTCGAAGGACACCTTGTGTCGGGATACGCCGATGGTGGTGATGCGCCCGACAAGCAGCTCGAACTGGTCCCCGGTGCGGTGAAGGACGCGGAGTCCTTCTTGTCGGATAAGCAAGATACAGCCGCTCGCTTTGATCGTGTGGCGGAGCTTGTAGAGGGGTTTGAGACGCCGTTCGGCCTGGAACTCCTCGCAACCGTGCACTGGGTGACGACTCGCGAGAACGCTGCTAGCGCGGAAGATGCGATGGCCAAGGTTTATGCGTGGAACGAGCGGAAGAAGCGGTTTTCGCCGCGCCAGATCGGCATCGCCCTTCAGACCTTGCAGAACAAGGGGTGGCTCGCGAGCGCCTGAACCGTTGTCCTACGCTCCTGCTTGACTGACGAAGAGATTGGTACGGTGCCAGGTCAGGCGCTTCCGATGTTTGTCGGTCAACGGGATCGGATCCTGCCAGCGCAATTCGGCGCGAGCGCTGTCGCTCAAGGAAGGTGAGAATTGCGGCTGGCCTTCGTCATCGAACGTCACCAGCCCTCGATCGAAGGCAGCATCCCATAAGGCCGAGAGCAGAAGGCCGTTGTGAACGTCCAAGCGCTCGGCGTCGCTCGTGCAATCCTTCCACGGCACGATGTGCGACGCGCGCAGCAGCGCCGTATCGGTGATGCCGGTCAGCGGGCATTGGCCCTGCCAATAGTCGATCAGGCCCGAGCGGAAGATGTCCTGACCAATTCGCTGGACGATGAGACGTTCGGCCTCGGTCGTCTTCGGCAGGTTCTTGACCTTCGTCTTGAACTCCTGAAGCGGCGCATCAGGAAGGCTTGCCGCCAGCTGGTAGATGCGCGGCAACACCGTATAGACTTGTCCCAGCGTCTCGCAGGCGTAGCGGGCAAGACCTGGTCCCAGCATGTCAACGACGGGTATATCGAGCTCTTCAACAACGCCCGCATGATCGAGGGCGAGAAACCACGGGCCCTGTGCGCCTGCCGCGGCGAGATGGATCGTACCGGGCACCGTGGTCGAGCTGAAGCCCGCCCAGCCCCCGCATTCGCCCAGCTTGCGGCGGAAGCCATTCTGGAACGCGACCTTGTCGCATTCCTGGCGGATGATGAAGGGCTGCGGCGCTTCGATCATTGCATATTGATCCTCATAGGTCGCAGCCCAACAACCGCTCGCGGCCAGGCGCGCCGCGCAAAACCGCACGCCGCCAAGGCTCTTTGTTGATATCCTGCGGCGGCCTTGTTGTCGTTGTGATCAAATACTGAAAAGTACCACCCGCCAAATCTTCTTCGAGTGCCCGCAAAAGCCGGAAATGCTCATCATAGATCGTTTGCCCCAAATCGGCCTCGCGCGGACTATCGTGGATCAGAAACGCGGGGATGCGCGTTCGGCCTTCAATACTCAGGCAAAGACAAGCCAGATCGAAGGCGAGCACTTTTAAAGACTGAATGGCGGCTGTTCGCCTGTCGCCCCCAGCCTCAACACCAATCTCAAGACCTTTGCCGGTCAGACGCACGATACCCTTGGCGTCCTCACCGAGCAGGCGCTGAATGACCGCTGAAAATTTCTGCGATATAGCACCTATAGCCTTTGCCTGCTTATCCTCGAATCCTCGAAGTTGTTCGCGGACGCGTTGCAAATCCTCTTCCAGTTTTCTGATCGCGGATTCGGCACGCGCCAGCTCATCGACAAGTTCTGTGGAACGCTGAACATCTTCAACATTTCGGGTAGCTGTGCGCCAGCTTGTGCTTCGAGCGTCAGCAGCCTTCTCAAGGCGATCCACGCGCTCTTCCGCTTGCTGCGCCTTCTGGCTGGCCAGTGCGATTTTGGGCGTTAGGGCAGCAATTTCAGCCTTAATGCTAGCTATCGTTTGTCGCTGGGCCTCAATTTCCTGACGTTTCGCTTCCCATCGCGCGCGACACTGGGCTTGATCAGGCAGTTTGTGGGACAGATTGCAGCCATCCGCCAGCGCTGTGTCGATTGGCACCTCGCAGATGGGACAGACCGGACTAGCCGCGGATTGAGCGGCTGCCGAAAGCCCCGGAATTTCACTGCTCATCTGTGTGAGTAGCTTTTCTTCGAGAGGCAATTTCGCATCGAGTTCAGCGGCCTTCAGTTCAGTGTCGCGCAATGCAATGCGCGCATTTTGAGAGGTACGCCTCGCTTCATCGAGTTCGGCGCTAACTCCTGATGGAAGTTTTGCCGCCGCTGCGAGTTTCTCCTCCGCGACCGACTTCAGGGTCTCCAGAAGAAGAGGCGTGTCCGGCAATGATGCATCGCCAAGACCGAGATCGCGAACGAGGCGTTCCAGGCGCCGCCCTTGATCCCATTCGAGAAAAGACCTTTGCCGTTTTGCTTGATCGAGTTGGCTTGCAAGGTCCTGTTCCTGGCGCCGTGCGGCTTGCTCTTCTTCCGTAATAGCGTTCAGAAACGCCCGCATCGCAAGCAAACGAGGCCCCTTGGCGTCACCACTTCCGGGTTGTGGCGTATCCGATCCTGATGCCGACGAGCGCCAGTCGAGGACGTCGTCAAAACGGCATTCCTGATCGCGCGCCGCCCACGCGAGAGCAACCGGCCAGGCCCGCTGACCAACCGAAAGTCGCGCCAACTGGGAGGTCCCTTCGCCAAGGATCGTGGCCTCGATGGCGTCGATGAGCGGCTCTATGCCGGTCGCCGTTCCCTCCATCTTCGCAACAATATCGAGGTTGCCGTTCACAATAGCGAAGTGCTTGCGGGCAATGCCGAGCGGCCTCGTTACCGCCCAGCACACTCCGTCAAGCATCACTTCAGCACCGACGACGCCGTTCAGAAATGTCGTGGAGATGGCATCGCGCTGGAGCTCATCGGCGAAGCGGGGCTCGCCGAGGCAATACCGCAGCAAACGGCAGAACAGCGTCTTCCCGCTGCCATGGCCGATTGCACGTCCGCCCCCTTCCGGATCGTCATCTCCGTCAGGCGACCAGATGATGTTGAGCCCGGGCCGCAACTCGATGTCTCGAATGATCTCGCCGCCCGGTTCTTTCCAGATTTTCAGCCGTCGCACCCAAAGCCTCGGCTCCGTGAGGTTTTTCGGAACCTCAACGCTCAGTGGCTGAACCGGAAAGAGATCATCCTGCTGCGACATTTGCGATCCAGTCCCGAATCTCGCCGGGAGCAGCCTTCATGGTTGCGTCGATGTCCAGGTTTCGCAGCGCGTCGATGACAAACCTTGCGCGCCCTTCTGGCCAGCCCGCCGTCTCAAAGGCTTCCAGACCTGTGCCTGGCGCCCAGGTTCCCTCTGCAAGGTCCTCGATCAGTCGACCGTTGCCACGATGGTTTGTGAGAATGGCGGTGCGAAATTAGTCCACGTTAGCGGCGGCATGGTGCTGCTGCGGGCGGCGTAAAAGTCGTCCACCTTTTCCCTTTCTGCGGCTGCAGGGAGGATGGGAGGATCTACAGCGTGGAACTCTATCTCAAGGTTCGTCAGGCCTGTGCTGCTGGTATGAGCCAGCGTCAGGCGGCGACGACATTCAACATATCGCGCGACACGGTCGCAAAGATGATGACGTTCTCGGTTCCTCCGGGCTACCGGCGGACGGCCGAGGTCAGGCGCCCGAAGCTCGATCCGTTCATCCCGATCATCGAGGGTTGGCTGGAGGCGGACCGGACCATGCCGCGCAAGCAGCGGCATACGGCGAAGCGTGTGTTTGACCGTCTGCGCGAAGAATGCGGTTTCACCGGCGGCTACACGATCATCAAGGATTATATCCGGGAACGTGAGCGGCGGGGCCAGGAGGTGTTCGTGCCGCTGGCGCATCCCCCAGGACACGCGCAGGCCGACTTCGGCGAGGCAATGGTTCGGATCGGAGGTGTCGAACAGAAGGCGCATTTCTTCGTGCTGGACTTGCCGCATAGCGACGCCTGCTACGTCCGTGCCTATCCGGCGGCGGTTGCCGAGGCCTGGGTGGACGGTCATGTCCATGCCTTTGCCTTTTTTGGGGCGGTTCCGCAGTCGATCGTCTACGACAATGACCGCTGCCTGGTGGCGAAGATCCTGCCGGATGGCACCCGCAAGCGGGCGGCGCTGTTCAGCGGGTTTCTGTCGCATTACCTGATCCGGGATCGCTATGGCCGCCCTGGCAAGGGGAACGACAAAGGCAATGTCGAAGGCCTGGTGGGCTATTGCCGCCGCAACTTCATGGTGCCGATGCCTGAGTTCGCCAGTTGGGAAGAATTCAACCTCTGGCTGGAGGAGCGCTGCAAGCGGCGTCAGCACGATGTCCTTCGCGGCGAGAGCGAAACGATCGGCGAGCGACTGCAGCGCGATCTCGCCGCGATGCGCCCGCTCCCGGCGGCGCCCTTTGATGCCTGCGATCAGGCGACCGGCCGCGTGTCGTCGCAATCGCTGGTGCGCTACAAGACCAACGATTACTCGGTGCCCGTCGCCTACGGCCATCAGGATGTCTGGATCCGGGGCTATATCCATGAGGTGGTGATCGGCTGCCGGGGCGAAGTGATCGCCCGCCATCCCCGGTGCTGGGATCGCGACGAGATCGTCTTCGACCCGCTCCATTACCTTCCGCTGATCGAGCAGAAGATCAATGCGTTGGATCAGGCGGCACCATTGCAGGACTGGGACCTGCCAGAGGAGTTCGCCACCCTGCGCCGGCTGATGGAGGCACGGATGAACCGGCACGGCCGACGCGAATATGTCCAGGTCCTGCGGCTTCTGGAAACCTTCGATCTGGCCGATCTGCATGCGGCCGTGAGGCAGGCGCTGCAGATGGGGGCGATCGGCTTCGATGCGGTGAAGCATCTCTTGTTGTGCCGGGTGGAGCGCCGGCCACCCCGGCTGGATCTGGACTGCTATCCCTACCTGCCCAGGGCAACGGTCGAGAAGACCGAGGCCCGCTCCTACATGCGGCTGCTGTCTGTCAATGCGGAGGGCGTGGCATGAGCGACGCCCCGGAAATCCTGCTTGCCCATCACCTCAAGGCGCTGAAACTGCCGACCTTCCTGCGAGAACACCAGAAACTGGCCCGGCAATGTGCGGCGGAAGGCGTGGACCATGTCCGATATCTCGCCCGGCTCGTCGAACTGGAACTGATCGACCGGGAACGGCGGATGGTCGAGCGGCGCATCAAGGCCGCCAGGTTCCCGGCCGTCAAAAGCCTGGACAGCTTCGACTTCACGGCCATCCCGAAGCTCAACAAGATGCAGGTGCTGGAACTGGCCCGGTGCGAATGGATCGAGCGGCGCGAGAACATTATTGCTCTCGGCCCCAGTGGCACGGGCAAGACGCACATCTCGCTCGGCCTTGGTCTGGCCGCCTGCCAGAAGGGCCTGTCCGTCGGCTTCACCACCGCCGCGGCCCTGGTCAGCGAGATGATGGAGGCCCGCGACGAGCGCCGCCTGCTGCGCTTCCAGAAGCAGATGGCAGGATACAAGCTGCTCATCATCGATGAACTCGGCTTCGTGCCGCTGTCGAAGACCGGCGCCGAGCTGCTGTTCGAACTGATCTCGCAACGCTACGAGCGCGGATCGACCCTGATCACCAGCAATCTGCCTTTTGACGAATGGACCGAGACATTCGGCTCCGAACGCCTCACCGGCGCGCTTCTCGACAGGCTGACCCACCACGTCAGCATTCTCGAAATGAATGGCCAGAGCTATCGTCTCGCCCAAAGCCGCGCCCGAAAGGCCGGCTGACCCCTTTCAAAAAATACCAACGGCACAAGCACGGAACTCTGGTCGGGCTACGCCCTCCCGACGTTCCGTGCTTGTGCCGCTAACTGGCAGACTTTTGCGCCGCCGCGTGGCCGGGTTTTACTCCGCCGTTGACATCTGGGTCAAAATAGACATTCATGCGGGTGCGTGTGGTCATTGGCGGTCCTTCAAAGTTCGATCCCGTCATCGGGGTTCATGGCGACTTGCCGCGCGACCGCGCGCATACGCTGGCGCATGGCGTGGGCCTTGGCCGCGTCCACGTCCGGTTCGTCGTCGAGGATGTCGAACTCCCGCGCCGGAGACTGCGACGGCCGGACGATTTCCTCATGCTCGGGCAATTCCGGTTCACGGCGGATGCCCGCATTGGCTGGATCGCCTTCCGTCCCCTCGCCTGCGGACTGTGTATCGGTCGCCGCCGCGACCACGCGGCTCGACCAACCGTCGGATGACGGCTTTGTGGCGGGATCGGAAGCCGGATCGGGCGGAGCCAGGAGACGTTCCTCGAAGCGCGCATCCTCGTAGTAGCGGGCCTTGGAGGCACGGATCGGAGGCGTGCCCGCGACCATGACGATTTCGTCCGTAGGTGGAAGCTGCATGATTTCGCCGGGCGTGAGCAGCGGCCGGGCGGTCTCCTGCCGCGACACCATGAGATGCCCAAGCCACGGGGCCAGTCTGTGCCCAGCATAGTTGGTGGAATCGCGCAGCTCGGTCGCGGTGCCGAGCGCGTCCGAAACGCGCTTGGCCGTGCGTTCGTCGTTCGTCGCAAAGCTGACGCGGACGTGGCAGTTGTCGAGGATCGAATTGTTCTGGCCGTAAGCCCGCTCGATCTGGTTGAGGCTCTGCGCGATCAGGAAGGACTTGAGGCCATAGCCCGCCATGAAGGCCAAGGCGGACTCGAAAAAATCCAGACGGCCGAGGGCCGGAAACTCGTCCAGCATGAGCAGCAGCCGATGGCGCGTGCCGGAACTGGTCAATTCCTCGGTCAACCGTCTGCCGATCTGGTTCAAGACGAGCCGGATGAGCGGCTTGGTGCGGTTGATGTCGGACGGCGGCACGACGAGGTAGAGCGTGACCGGATGACGGCTGCCGACCAGATCGGCAATGCGCCAGTCGCATCGCGCCGTCACCCGCGCCACCACGGGATCGCGGTAGAGGCCGAGAAACGACATGGCGGTGCTCAATACGCCCGACCGTTCGTTCTCGGATTTGTTCAGCAGTTCGCGGGCCGATGACGCGATGACGGGATGAACGCCCGCCTCGCCGAGATGCGGCGTATCCATCATCGCCCGCAAGGTCGCCTCGACCGGACGGCGGGGATCGGACAGGAAGTTGGCGACACCCGCCAGCGTCTTGTCCTTCTCCGCATAGAGAACATGCAGGATCGCGCCGACAAGCAGGCTGTGGCTGGTCTTCTCCCAATGGTTTCGCTTGTCGAGACTGCCTTCTGGGTCCACTAGAATATCCGCGATATTCTGCGCGTCTCTGACCTCCCATTCCCCTTGCCGGACCTCCAGCAACGGGTTGTAGGCCGACGATCCGGCGTTGGTCGGATCGAACAGCAGGACGCGGCCATGCTTCGCGCGAAAGCCAGCCGTCAGCGTCCAGTTCTCGCCTTTTATATCGTGGACAATGCAGCTTCCCGGCCATGTCAGCAGCGTCGGCACGACAAGGCCGACGCCCTTGCCGCTGCGGGTCGGCGCGAAGCAAAGAACGTGCTCCGGGCCGTCGTGCCTCAGATAATCCCTATCGTATCGGCCGAGCACCACCCCATCCAGCCCGAGCAATCCGGCCGCGCGGATTTCCCGATCCTCGGCCCATCGCGCCGACCCGTAGGTGGCGACGTTCTTTGCCTCCCGCGCCCGGATGATCGACATGAGGATGGCGGCGCCGATGGCAATGAAACCGCCGGACGCGGCAATGATCGCACCTTCGACGAAGATTGCGGGCGCATAGGCGTCGAATGAAAACCACCACCAGAAGAAGGCCGGCGGGTAATAGACCGGCAGGTCCGCCAGCTCGAACCATGGTGCTCCAAGCTGGGGCTGAAAGCCGAGGCGAAACGCTACCCATTGCGTCGCCGTCCACGTCATCACCAGAACGATGGTGAAGACAACAGCGATTTGACCCCAAAGAATTCGGCCTCCGCGCATACGGCTCCTGCCTGCGATAAGGGACGGAGCCGATCAGAGAATAGGCAAATCCACGACAGGCAACAGGAAAACAGATACGGGAGGACTGGCGGATACTATCGGCGGAAAATAGGACGGGTTGCATCTGCGCTAACGGCAACATGATTACCGTCGTGCAGCCGGTAGGCGAACCTTGATTGGTGGTCCATTTTCGCGGCAAGACTGAGAAGATTCTTGAGTGCCACATTGCGGTTAGACGGCACCCAAACAGCGGTGAAGACAACCGGCTCAGGTTCATCGGCGAAGGGTAAGAACACGATGCCGGTCGTCGGCAGAAACGACGTTGCAGCACCGGCGATGGTGACACCGAAACCTTGCCCAACCAATGATAGCAGAGTGCTCCGTCCCACGTCGAAGCGCCGAATTGACGGCGCGGGCCAGCAACCCGCAAGGCGCAGCACAATATGATCGTGGACCTGGGGGCCGGTCCCGCCATAGCCAGCAAGGAATGTTTCGCCCGTCAGATCAGCCCAGATCACGTCCCTCTGTTTAGCGAGATGATGCCCCTCAGGTAGCACAGCCATCAGCGGCTCGGTCCAGATCGGGCGTGTATGACAGTCGGGAAGCTCGGGAACACCTGCCACGAATGCCATATCCAGTTGACCAGCGCGAAGCCTCATAACCGCTTCACGAGCCGTGCTCTCGATGATCTCAAGATCAATGCACGGATAGTCTTTGCGGTATTGCCAAATCAGTCTGGCGAGAAAGCTTCGCGGTATCAAAGCGTGAATGGCCATGCGTAAGCGGCCGCATTCTCCCAATGCTGCCATACCAGCAGTCTTCACAGCATGGTCTAGTTGGTCGACGCCTATAGAGACTCGCTCCACAAACAAGCGTCCAGCCTCTGTGAGCCGAACACCTCGCGTGTTGCGCTCGAACAGGAGCACACCAAGATCTTCCTCTAATGTCCTGATCCGCGCACTAACGCTAGATTGGGTTGTGCCGAGCGCTTGGGCGGCACGATAAAAGCTCAGATGTTCGGCAACTGCGAGCGTCTGGATCAACGACGCCAAGGGGATGCGCGTGCCAAGCAAGGTCCCGCAAATCTGCCTGGGAGACACGCTGGCTGATTTTCCTCGGGACCTCGACCTCCGCCGCATGTGCCACCACGACTACAGCTTTCTGACGAGCGTCAGTCCGTCCCTCCATGGCATAAGGACCATCTCCACAGAGGCCTGAGCATGGATCGTTTCGTTCAGGGCACGGACCGCATCGGTAGCAGGGCCTACATAGTCTGGGTCGGTAGCGAGCGGGCCGGTTACCACTCGACCGTGGATGAGCGTATCATCTACGACTATCACTCCCCCCGAGCGCACGAGCCGCAGCGCTTTCTCATAGTAAGCGGGATATCCTGGCTTATCGGCATCGATCACAATAAGATCGAATGAGCCCTCACCCCGAAGCCGGATGAGATCGTCCAAGCTTTTTGCAGCGTCCCCGATGATAGCTTCGATACGGTCGGCAACATTCGCCTGTTCCCAGAACGTACGCGCCAAACCGACGTACTCTTCCGATATATCCAGCGTGGTCAGCTTGCCTCCCTCTGGCAAGGAAAGCGCCATCGCAAGCGCACTGTAGCCGGTGAAAGTCCCTATCTCCAGAACCCGTCGAGCTGAGAGCAGGCCGATCAACATCTGGAGGAACGCAGCCTGCTCAGGGGCAACTTGCATCATGGCCATTTGCCCACGAGTCTGAGCCTCGTTGCGGCAAGCAGCAAGCGCCGGATGATCGCGATATGCGACTCGGTCGATATATTTCTCGATGTCGTCGGTCATAGGGATGTTGATACGTATCATCGGCATATTCCAAGTTTCGTGCTATCAGGTGGCCGGAGCGCCGGTACGGAGCGGCAGCGCTTGTTGACGCACGTACCTCCAGTCCGAGGTATATTTATTGAACAGCGATTCAGAAAATGCAAGAGGCGTACGAGGACGCCCACGCAAAGCCAGTGATGAAGAGCTGCTTAAGGCAGCCTACCGGGCGTTGGGTGAGGTCGGCCCCCAACAGTTGACGCTTGGACACGCCGCTCGTCAGGCCAAGGTGTCTCCAGCGACGCTGGTGAATCGCTTCGGCAGCCGGGAAACCTTGTTGTTCAAGGTATCGGAGATGGTCACTGTCGAGACAGAAGAACGAAGCAGCCGGAAGTTTTCCTCACAAGCTGCACTTGATGATCTATTCGAACTCGTAGGGCAGGTCAGCGATGTAGCGACATCGGCATCCACACTCGCCAATTATGTATCATTCCTGCAGATGGAGCTAGCGTCCCCGGCTATGCGAGTGTCTGTTGAGCGAAGGCTGATTGCGCTGGGATCGGGACTTAAGGCTAGACTCGAAGCGGCTATACAGAACAATGAAATAATCGAAACCGATATTGACAATCTTGCTGAACTGATTTTGGCGGTCATTACCGGCACCCAAATTGGGTGGCTACTGAAAGCAGACGAATCCCTGCCGGAACAGGTCGCAGAGAACATCCGCAGGCTATTGCAGCCGTACCGAAGGCCGCCCGCATCGGGTAAACCGAAAGTTTAGGGTTGAAGCCCTGGGGCTTGAACTGGTCGCCGGCGCGTTCGATGTCGCCACGGATAAGGTGTTCGTGTTAGCCGCCTCCGCTTATCCTGTCCCCATGATCGTCGGCAGGACAGCGGCTGGGATCAACCTTCCGCGAAAGCTTACGGACAGGTGTATTCGCCCGTATAAATCCAAAATGTCACGGGGCGATCAAACTAGAGATGGCAACAGTAGGAAAATGAACAAAAGGGCCGCAAGGCATAGCGAATGCAAAGTTCGGAATTTTTTGAAGGCTCTGCCCATCTCTGACGGAGCGGTAGCGGTCAGGGTAATGTCACATGCTGATGCAGAAGCATACGCTTCTGGAACTGATGATGCGCTGGTCAGGCGCTTCGCTCACTTGCCCTTGGAAAATTACACGCCACAGGTTGTGCATAATCTCATCCAAGGTGCGATAGCAGACGGATTGCGCGATGGGACCCTCGCGGTTCTGACGATCTCGAATGCAAGTTCGGATTCGTTTCTCGGAAGTCTGGTGTTCTTTGACGTGACATCTGACGATGCGGAGATCGGCTATTGGGTTGCTCCCGAGCATCGGGGGCGAAGGGTTTCGGGCCGAGCACTTATGCTCGCTATGGAAATTGGCCGCAAACTGGGGCTGAAAAAGCTTCGTGCTCGCACAGTTCAGAACAACCCTGCCTCCGGCAAGGTTCTCTTAGGTGTGGGATTTGAACAAGTAGGAAATCCTCTGCCGCAGGTTGCTCCGTCTGGCAAAACCGAAATGAGCGTGAATTATCTGGTTGAGTTATGAGCGAGGCATTTAGATGCTTAGCTCGTTCTGTCGGCCTATTTTCCATGACGCTGACCCGCCCTGCACAATGCCCGTCACCTCGCGGCCGAGTTGGCGGTCAATAACGGGCCGCCAAGGGACAAGGGTGAACTCATGGCTCTTTTCAACGATGGCGAACTTGCCGCTCGTTAGCTGGACAGTCCCGGTGAACTTGCCGCTGACACTCTCGCCATCCTTGGCGGCGCCGAACGGCAGCGCCTTGCCCTCGGCTATCTCGGAGCCGGCGCGGGCAATCTCCCGCTCGCGCAACGTGACGAGAAGATTGCGCCGATAGAAGATTCGGCCGTCCCGGCTGCGCGCGGCGTCGCGCTGTTCGATATGGTGTTCGCGGCGCTGGTCCATCGCCTCGCGGACCTGTTGGCCGAAACCGGCCGGGGCGAGATCCGATGCGTCGGCGGATAGCAACCGCCTGTCGAGCCAGGTGGCGCCATCCGCGCCGATCTGCTTTTCAAGGTCGAAGGCCGACAGGACGCGAACGCTGGCCTGCCGGTTGCGCCCGGCGTCGTAGGCGGCGGCGCGGCTCTCGAAATCATCGGGGATGCGCCATTGATCGGCGTCGATCCGCTCGACGATCCCGGCGCGGCGCAATGCCTCCAGCCGGCGCACATGGGCATCGACATATTCCCCGTATTCACCGCCTGGAACACGGCCCTCGAACTTCGCCTGCTCCAGATGGCGGCTCGGTCGATAGACGCCATCCTCGGCGATGGCGGCAATACTTCGGTCGGATGGCCGCTGCGCGGTGTCAGCCGGGCCAATCTCGACGACGCTGCCGATCCGCGCATCCTCGATACGGGCCGGGTCGATGCCGGCGATATGGTGCGTCCGGCCGTCGATCCCGTCCACCACAAGGGTCAGGTTCTCGCCCAATTCGTCGGACAGATACTTATCGACGACACGGCCGACGATGGGAGCCTCGGGCGGCCCGTCATGGATTTGGAAGGTGAGCGGGTCGCGCTCCAGGCCATCCGCCTTTAGCGCCTTGTGCATGTTGCGGATGATGTCGCCGCGCTCGCCCATGTTGCGCAAGGTCGGCTCCAGGCGCTCGCTCAACTCCCAAGCGCCCGGCGCATGCTCGGTCGCCAGCCCCATCTTCTCCAGCTTGGCGAGACGGCGCAGACGAAGCGCCCGGTTGAACTGGCAGCGCGGTTCGTCCGGCTCATGGCGCAGGTCGAGGAACCTGTCGTCGGCTTCCTCGATCATGGCCCGGTCGATCCGGGTGAAACGGTCCTGGTCTATCTCGGCCGACAGCTTGCGGGTCTGCTCGATCTCGGTCACTTGCCCCAGCTCGAGTGTGGTCAACTCGCTCGCCCGCTCGCGGATGCCGTTGGCGAGATAGTCGCCGTTGATGACAAGGTTCTCGCCGAGGCCGTCCTTGCCGCGGACGATGACATGCACATGGGGGTGGCCGGTGTTGTAGTGGTTGACGGCCACCCAATCGAGTTTCGTGCCAAGGTCGGCCTCGATCTGGCTCATCAGGTCGCGGGTGTGCCCGGTCATGTCCATGAGGTCGGCGCCGTCCTCCGGCGAGACGATGAACCGGAACTGGTGCCGATCCTCCTTGCCGCGCTCGACGAAGGCATCGCCATCGGCGCGGTCCTCGGTCGCCGAATAGAGCTGGCCGCGCTCGCCGTCACGGGATGTCCCGTCGCGCTGGATATATCGAAGATGGGCGGCCGATCTGCCGTTCCTGCCGGCGTCCTTGACGTAGCGAGTCTTGACGACGACGCGGCGCATCCCCGGCGCGCTGTGGCGCCAGCCACCCGACAGGGTGCGGGCACGGACGAAGGCCGCGCCGCGACCGCGCCGGACGCCCGGCCCCTTGGCCGAACGGGAACCCTTGCCGCCCTTCGCGGCCGTGCGGGATTCCAGGCGCGGCGCGTATTTGGGATTGGCGGTCTGATGCTGCCGGGCGAGCTTCCTGGCCTGGGTGAGAAAACTCCTGGTCCTGCCCGCCTTCGGCGTGTCGGCTCGGATGCGTCCGGGCTTCGGACGGAAGCGGTTTTCGTCGTCGGCGCTCATGGACGCGCCTCCGGCCAAAACTGCCGAAAACAGACCGATATGGGCCTATAGTGCCGCTCGAAACCCTGCAAAGCCAAGGCTTTGCGCGATATCGCGGCACGCGGGGTCCGAAAACAGGGTGCCGCTCGCGGCTCCCCTAAACAGTGTGCAGACAACGATAATTTCCAGAACTGGCCCGACATGGTGCCATGTTCCTTTATCTTGCCCTCGTAAAATCCCGCCCTTTCCGCCCCTCCGGTCCTCATGATCCCGCCCCGTCCGTCTGCCGTTCCTGCACACCGCGAGGCGCGACGCGCGCCGCCGGCTCGTCCGGCAAAGCGAATTTGAGACGCCATGTGCGCCACGCTTCCGCGACCGCGCCGGTGCCGGGAAACAGGTCGTCGAGCGTGTCGTCGGGGTGCGCGGCGACCATCTCGAACGCCCAATGGCAGACCGCTTCGGGCTTCGCGCCGGTGAGGCCGCGGCGAAGCGTGATGCTCTCCTGAATCCAGTCCCGCATCACCAGCCGCTTGCTGACAACGGGCTTTCGCGCCGCCTTCACGATGACCGGCTCCCACGCGAAGGCGACAGGGACGCCGCGCTTGAACGCGGCGAAACCTTTCACCCAGGCCATCCACCGCGCGCCCGTCCGCTCGACCAGCGGGGCGAGCGTTGCGATGGAGCGCGGCGTCGCGGCGGCGTGTAAAATCCAGCCGTCATAGTCGCGTCAAGCCGCTCTATCAGGCGCACATGATCGACCTCGCCGGCATAGTCTGGATGGTCGCGGTAGAGGTGGGCGCAGCCGATATAGGGCGGATCGGCATAGGCGATCTTCATCGACGATCCCCCTCCGAAACAGCGGCGAACAGGTCGCCGGAGTGTGCGTCGGACGGCGGCGTGACGGTCGCCCGGCTGCCGTCCGGGCGCATGACGAACATCGGCGCATCGCGCCAATCAGGCGGCGGCGCCGGTTGCGGGGACGGCGCATCCGATGGAGCCGCGCCGC
Source organism: Paracoccus versutus (assembly GCF_029909795.1). Classification (NCBI taxonomy): domain Bacteria; kingdom Pseudomonadati; phylum Pseudomonadota; class Alphaproteobacteria; order Rhodobacterales; family Paracoccaceae; genus Paracoccus; species Paracoccus versutus. Next base: position 375,622 of record NZ_CP038196.1, on the reverse strand, counting down.
CAAGGATCGGGGCGAGCGCGGCGACATAGGCGCGGGTTTCGGCGGGAAGCTGGCGGCCCGTTGCGCGGTGCTCGTCGTAGCGGCCGGGGCCGGCATTGTATGCCGCCAGCATTGCCGCGACATTGCCGTATCTGTCGAACATTTCGCGCAGGTAAGCCGTCCCTGCCATGATGTTGTCGCGCGGGTCGTAGGGATCGCGGCCGAGGCCATGACGGACGCGCAGGCCCGCCCATGTGTCGGGCATCACCTGCATCAATCCCATCGCCCCGACCGATGAAACCGCACGCGCGTCGCCCGCGCTCTCGGCGCGCAGCACGGCGACAATCCAGTGCTCGGGAATGCCGAACCGCTGCGACGCCTCGGCGATGTGCGCCGCATGGGGATGGGCGGCCGCCGGGCGCTCGACGGGCGCGGACTGCGCGACAGCGACGCCCGACCCGGCGCAGACGGAAAGCGCCCCGGCGAGCAACAGAGCGGCGAAACGCCATGCCGCCATGTCTCCGCAATGGCTCCAGCCTGCCAGCGTCCTCGCTGCGGTCAAGGGCAAGGCGCAAGCACCGGCCGGGGGCCGCCCCTGACCTTCGCTATGGGCGCTGGCCGTCCTGCGCCCGAGCGGGACGAAGGGATGAGCCGGATTTCTTGCGAACAAAGGAATGACGGGAACGCGCACCGATCAGCCCCGGTCCTCGCGCGCCCGTGGCCGCTTCCATGCGAGCCGGAAGGTGCGCCCTTCGTCGTCGGCCTGGAACAGCGCCGGACGAAACAGCGCGGGAAAAAGCGGGCTGTCGATCTCCAGGGCGATGTAATCCCCGGCGCGTTCGCCGACACGTTTCCACGCCCCGCCGATCTCGGGGCCGTCCTCGTCGTCGAGGTGGACGCGATAGGCGGGCGTGTTGTCGGCGTCTCCCGGCTCGATGGCGACCAAGACGATTGCCTCGTCTATGCCGAACAGCCGGACGCGGCCGGTGTAACCGTTGGTGATGGGTTCAAAGATGTTAGCGGGCATGGTCAGTCTCCTGCTGGTTGGGGGAAATCAGTGGTTGGCGCGCGCCACTCGTAACGGCCGACGCCTTCCTCATCGGTCCAGAGCGGGACCGCCCGGCCGATGACGGAACTTGTGGGAATGGGTCCGAAATACCTGCCGTCCAGGCTGTCGCGGGCCTCCCAATTCATGAGGAAAATCTGGCCGTCGCCGATGACGCGGCAGCCCTGCCAGATGGGCAGTTTCCGCCCGATCCGGTCGCGGTCGAGCGCGTCGCCCATCTCGATCCCGTCAACCGTGATGGTGCGGCCGGTGCGGCAAACCCGCTGTCCCGGCAGGCCGAGGACGCGCTTCAACAGCGGGACGTCTCGCGCGATATAGCCGCGCCCGGCCATGAAGGCGGCAAGCGGTTCGGGCGGCATGATTGCGACCAGCTCCGGCACGTCGAGCGCATCGGTCGGCTCGACTGTGTAGAAGCCGACCGGCGCGCTGGCGGTGGCGTTCCAGATCAGTTTCGGCGGCGCCTCGACGGCGGCTGCGGCGGCGATGCCCATTGCGGCCAGCGCCGTCACCGCGAGATAGCGGCGGCGCGTCATGGGCCGATCCTCCGGCGTCCGATCCATGCCGCATGTCGTTCCGGCGTGTAGGCGCTCGGCTCCAGATTGGCGGTCAGGCGGTTGTGCGCATGACGCCAATAGTCCGGCGATATGTCGGCGGGGTCGAGGCCGAGCGCTTCCACGGCGTCGATCACGGCAAGGGCACGCTGCACCTTCGGCCAGCCGTCGAGCCGCAAGAGGATTTCGCCGCCCGGCCGCACGAAGGGCAACGTCTGGAACGGTTCCCCCCGCCCGATGGCCCGCACGATGTCGATGCGCGAAACGACCGTGCCATGCTCGCCACTCGCCCATCGCACGAAGGCGAAGATGCTCTCTGGCGCGAAGCCGACGACGCTGCGGCGGCGGTCGATGATCTGTTCATAGCTCTTGCGGCCGAACCTGATCCAATGCTCGACCTTGCGTTTCTCGAAGGTGAGTTCGACCAGGGTTGTGAAGGGCGCGGGTCCGTCCGCCAGCGGACGGCCGTGCGCGCTGCGATGGGCGCGGCGGGTCATGATTCGTCTCCGGGAATGTCAGGGGTGGAGCGCACCAGCACCGCGTCGAGCGCGGCTTCGGTGCGCAGGATGGCGCGGCCTATGGCTTCCGGGATTTGCGGGAGAACGGCGTCGCCGAAGGCTTCAACGATCAGGCTGGCAGCAGAAGTCCCTTTGCGACTGCCGAGCGCAATGGGCGTGTCAGCCACCCAGGCGGAAAGCCCATCATCCAGCCGTAGGTGATGGGCAAGGCCGCCGTTCCAGTCAGCCCATGGCTCCTGAGCATCGCCGCCAGCGCCCGCGCTCCCGCCCATTTGTCCGGCGCGCGATCCGTCATCGCCCCATCCATAACCGCGTCCATCGTCGGGGATTTCCTGCGGTCGTAGGCCGGACTCCAGCCGTCCATGCGGCTGTCGCGCTTCGTCGGCGTCGGCAGGATTTCCGCCGCATGGCGCAGCAGGTTCGGCGTGTCGATCTGCGCCTTCGCCCCGTTCGCCCGGCGTCCCGTCTCGATCTCCTGAGCGCTCAACCTGCGCCCGCCGTTCGGCTTTACCGGCGTCGGCATCATGCCGTGGGGCATGTCCGGCCTGTCGAAATGCAGCACCTCGCTCATGGTCGGCGTCCGGTCGAAACCGTCCTGGTCCGATGTCATCCGGCCCTTGAGCTTGCGCAGGACGCTCCCCCGCGGCGCTGCATTCGCTGTCGGCGTTCCCATCATCCCAGCATGGCGGCTGGCATGGCCCTGCAACTGGCTCAACACGTCGCCCCGGCCACCGCGATCCGCATCTGACTTCCTCGGTGTCGCCAGGATCATCCGTAGCGGATATGTCGAACCCGCGCCGCCGCCCGCTCCATTCATCATGCCATCCGTCGCCATTGGCGTCGGTAGCGGTCGATTGCGGAACAGGTTGTAGAGGCCCGATTCCTTCATCGCCGTGCGCGCGCCCGATCCACCCTCCAGGCGGATGCCACCCTGCTGGGATTGCGATACGGGTGTCGGCAAGCTGGCCGGGGTCGTAGCCGATAAGCCATGATCGCTTGCGGACATGGTTGGCGCCAACGCTGTCAGCACCCACCACGCACGGTTCGACGGCGTAGCCGAGCGCTTCCAGTTCAGCGAGCAGCCGGTCAGCGCCGCGAGTTCTGAGATTAGGGCTGTTCTCAAAAGCGAACCAGCGAGGCCGGCAATCTCCGACAAGCCGGACGGCTTCGAGGTAGAGGCCCGACCGCTTGCCGTCGATCCCTTTGCCCTTGGTGTTGGCGCTGCTGATGTCCTGGCAGGGCGGGCTGCCGACGATGATGTCGGGCAGGATTCCAAGGTCGGAAACAAGGTGAGCTGCCGTGAGTCCGCGCACGTCCTCGTAGAGTCTGACATGGGGATTGTTCTCTGCATAAAGGATGCGCCGCCATTCGACGATTTCGCAGGCGGCGATGGTGACGAAGCCGGCGCGGTGCAGGCCGAGCGACCAGCCGCCCGCGGCGGCGCTGAACAGGTCGAGTGCGCGCATCATGGCGCACCTCGCGGCACGGCGCCGGCACCATGGGTCGCCCGCGCGTGCGTCAAAGAAGAAGAGTTAGATTTTTTGTTAGATTCTTCTATAGAGTCTGGCGAACGATTTGCGCCTGATGTCCCGATATTGCGTGCGCCTGATGTCCCGATAGGATTCACATGGTTATCAACAGGCACTGTGGATAGTTTTTCGGGAAGGAAACGCAGCAGCTCCTGCCCGTTCTCCCATTCGATCTGGAGCAGGTAGCCGGGCAGCGACTGGCGGGCAGCGATCCGCCGGAGGTCGAGCGCGAAGTCGGACGGCCGGGCGAGGCTGCCGGACTTCTGGTGAAGGTGAGCGACCTCGAAAGACCAGCCTTCCGGCTGGCGGCCGGCGTGCTTGCGCGCGACGCGGTAAAGCCAGCGCTCGATGCCACCCTTCAGCCGGAAATAGGCCGGATCAATCGCCAGCACGAGCGAGCGATCAATGACGCTGTTGTAAAACCATTCGGGCAGGACAAATTCCATGCCCTCGACGCGGCCGGCGCGCGTGGTCATTTCCTCCCATTCGTTGATCCAGGAAAATTGCCGCCGCCGCCAATGCGCGCCGTTGCGGATCGTGGTGGCGATGACAGTGGATTGCAGCCGTGCGAGTGCCGCCTTGAGCAGAAGATAGTCCCGGTTGCCCGTCGCCCGCCCGATGGCGCGCAGAAGCTGGTAGGGCATGAAGCGAAAGAAGCGCGACGTGATGAGGCCGTTGTTCTCGGCCGCGACGATCTGGCTCGCCGCCCATATCAGCACGTCGGCGTCCCAGATGGTTGCCATGCCGTGCTCGGGCATACCGAGGACTTGAACCTCGACATCGGCGGCTTTGTAGAGAATCGGCTTGGTGCGCGGCGATTTCGCCAGGGAGAAGAAAGGCCGCTCCATCAGGTCTCGCTGGTCGCGCGGTGCGGCGTCGCCGGTTGCGACCACGAAGGGGTGGAGGCGGCTGCGCTCGCTGGCGCCCTCCGGTCGGGCGGGGCTGTGATCGTTGTCCCGCGACATTCAGAGCCGATTCCGTTCGTCGGGCGTGAGCGGGTGCGGGGGAAAGACCGTGCCGGCGTCCTTGTCCCGCGTGCATTTGCGGGCGCCAGTTTCGGTCCAGGCTTCCAGATCGCGGATCGAATAGAGGACGCGGCCGCCAACCTTCCGATAAACCGGGCCGGTGCCATAGGTGCGATGCTTCTCAAGTGTTCGGCGCGAAAGGCCGAGGAAATACGCGGCCTCCTTGGTGCGCAGGAATCTCGGTGGCAGGTCCGCCAGCGGGTCGGGCATGGGATCACCTCAGGTTCGTCGGTCGATGCTGCTGTCAGCGGCGACAGCGGGCTGTGGCGAACCTTGGCGAGGAATCGGCGACCTGTAGCGGGCCGAATTTGCGTCTATACTTTCACGGCCCCCATTGCGGCCGTCTGCGATGGCGGGGCTATTCGTGTCGGCGCTTGACAGGATAGTGCAGCAGCAGCCGGTAGCCGCCTTTCATCATGGCGAGGCCATGGGCGACCAGGCGGCGGGTCCTGTTGCGGCGCGGGTCGTTCTCCCAATCGGTCTTGTCGCCACGAAAACCGAGCAGCACTTCGGCGATGGTGCGATGGCTCTCGCCATGCAGCTTTGCGTCAAGCGCGCGCAGAGAGAGGATATGAAACTGGCGCAGCTGCGAGGGCATGGTGCGGAAATCCGGGCCTGGCGCGCGCCCGTTCAGGGACCGCCACAAGCGCCGCGCCGCATGGGCACGCAGCTCGAGAAAGGAATCCATTGGCAGGGTGACGGCATAAAACGCCGCCGCGTCGGGGACCGCCTCGGGAAGCCAGAACTGATGCGCGACGCCATCCACGCGCCAGAGTCCATGCCAGCCATCGTCCGCCCGCCGCAGATCGAGACCATCGAGGTGGGCGAGCGTGAAGCCCGGCGTCTCTGCGCTGGCCGGCTCCGGCGCTGGCGCCGGCGACAACATGACGGCCTGGGGCTGAAGGCTCGGAATCCAGAATTGGGATTGCCGGTCGGCGAGCGTTTCAGGATCGCAGGGGAAATCGCAACCCCCAGCGTCGTGCGAATGCATCGAGCCGGGGGCCTGTAGGGTTCTTCATTCGCGAAATTGCGCGGAAATCGTGATGATACTCGTCGTCGCGCCGCAGATATTCCCAAGCGAAACCGGCGGCAGGGATGGTCTTCGTATGTCTGTAGTCCGCCGATGTACGCCAATCGATGCCCAACAGCATGGCGTCACCTCCCTATGTAGGGCGGCGTTTCGATTTCAGTACTACCGCCCCGATCACAAGCGTCAGCCATGGCTAGTGACCGAGGTAGCTAATCTTTCCAGATAACCGGATCGTATAACTAATGAACGCATTGGATGTGCGCCCTCAAAGCCCCGTTCGCTTCGACTCGCGAGCCGGCGGCGCCGGCGAGTGCAATTTCCGACGCGGCCAGTGGGACACGCAGCAACAGCAGATCGGTCCAGCTGATCTGGTAGACGCTATCCATTGTTTTCGGCAGAGTACGGAGCCAAGCAAAGGCTCCGGAACTCCTTCAACTCCCGCCTTAGCGTTCGGCTTATGGCTGCTTAAGCAAGCGCCAGGGTTCTTTGCTTCCAGCGCGGCGATAATAGAGGCGACGACAACGGAACGTATTCCAAGTTGCGATAAGCGGCTCAAAGCCATGCCACCAATCCGCTTCAATGTCGCCGCAACGGCCCTCGAACACCACATTTTCTTTGGCGTCGCAAAGCCAGAACTCCATCGGCAGAGCGTCGCCCTGTTCCGGCGTGCCGCGGGCGGGAACGCCGTCCGCGTCCTCTCCCATGCCAAGGCAGTCTCCCCAGTAGTCGGCGGTCACGATCCAGCGCATTGCAACATCCTCTCTCGGTTCGTTGGGAAGCTAGGGGCGGCTCATGCCGCCGCCCTTCCGTTCTGCTGCTGCATCCATGCAAGCCGTCTACTGGCCGTCTGGTGGTGCCGGCTGTCCAGTTCGATGCCGATCCAGTCACGGCCGAGTTGCTGCGCCGCCGCCAGTGTGGAGCCGCTGCCGCTGAACGGGTCCAGCACGAGGTCGCCGGGCTTCGTGAAAGCCTCGATCAACGGGCGCAACGCCTCGACCGGCTTTTGCGTCGGATGCAGCTTGTTGCCCGCATATGGGAAGTCGATCACGTCCGGGATGGGATTTTCGGGCAGAAGAACATTGCCCTTCGCCAGCAAGTAAGCCTGTTCGTGCTGGTAGCGCAGAAACTTCGCCGAGGACGCATAACGCTTGCGGAAAACGATATGCCCGACGACGCGGAAGCCTGCCGCCTTCCATGCGTCCATGAACAAATCGACCTTGTTCCAGCCGTAGAAGCTGATGCAGAAACCGCCGTCCTTCAAGACGCGGTGCATCTGGTTGAAGGCGGGGCGAAGCCAGCGGGCGTTGTCGTCGTTCGCAACCTTCCTGCCGCTGCGGTCCCGATAGTTCACCAGATAGGGCGGATCGGTCAGGATGAAATCAACCGCTCCCCTGTTGAAAGAGCGCATCGCCTGGATGCAATCGGCCTTGAAAATCACGTTGCGGGGGGTGTTGGCGGTTCCGGTCATCGTCTTTCTTCCTTCGGGGTTGGGGGTTCAGAGAAGCGAAGCGCCGCTCCTGAACCCTTGCCCGTCGGCGAGACCGGGGTAGCAAGGTGCAAGGTAAGTCTCTGGCACCGTGGAATAAATGGAGGGGACCCGCTTGCGGGGAGCGGGCCGTTTATGCCGCGAAAGGCCGGAGAGTTTCCTTGTGCCGCGCGAGGGCAGCGCCCTTAGTAATCTGGCCCGACGCGTGGCCAACCGTTCGCACCGGACTGGCCAAACCTGGAGATGTGGTCGATATCAACGGAATATGCTTCAGTGGAGTTGACGAGCGAAAAGAGACGACCTGACTTGCCCACAAGAGTCTTTGACAATGGATTATTCTACGGTCCACGCATCTTGACCGGAGGGAGGCTCAAAACCTTGGATGTAGCGCTGTAGGAGATCGTCTGTAATTGGAAAGGCCGCATTAGCATCGCGACGGGAAGCTCTATTAATTAATCGCTCCCGCAGCACATTCTCTGGAACTTTCAGAAATACGATTTGGCAATGGTGATCACTGCGATGCACGAGCTCGCGGTAGTCGGCTCGTGTTTGGGATTTCCAGAAACTGAAGTCGATCACCGCCTTTGTCCCCGTCCGCAGCATTTCAACGAGTTGCTCGCGCAGTATCTTCTCTGCCGAAGACTGCAAGATGGGATATTCATCCTCAGGATAGTCGACACCAAAGCGACCGTAGGTGCGCCAAATTTCCTCATCTATAGATAGCCGTCGGCAGCCCATGCCCTCTAATGCTTGGGCGAAGGTTGTCTTCCCTGATCCTGCTATCCCGCACATCATGAAGACGATGCGAGGGTGAGTACGCAGGAGCGAGGACGCGCGATCAAGTGCTTGCTGAAAGCAAAAGACTTCCCCGTCTTCAGCGGCGCTGATCAACGTACCACTCCAAGCGTCACGAGGCGATTATGCCTGCAACAGCCATCGCTCCCGCAACGACGACAGTTGCAGATACTGTCATGAGCATCTTCATGTTGTCCGGTATGGACGCGGATCTATGAATAGCGGCGTTCGCACCCGCCGCAAACAAGCCCAAAACAACTGCGACCAGGCCAGCCCAGAAATTTGCCTTGTACCAAACTGATGCCGAGGCCAAGGTGGTTTCCGTGCGCACCCCGTAAAACGGGTTCGGCGGGACCATCTTGAGCACGAGGGGCATTCCTACCACCGCAAAAAGCAGTGGAATAAAGCGAACCCAGGCAACCTGTTTGTATCCGCGCACATTCTCCTCCGAAGTCTTCACAGCGAATATCCACTGGACCATGTCGCTGACTTTGCAACTGATCCGACCACGTCCTACTGGTGAGGTAACATCGACAGAGTCGGCGTCGCGGAAGAACCCAGCTACATAGCACTGGAAACGGCTGTGGCGATGGCTATGCTGACCTCACCAGTCCACTCACTATGGCATCTTACCGCAGAAGCCCAGGCACGAAAATCAAGGTGACATGGGCAGCTTGGCATTGCTCCAGAGAAGAGCATCGTGGCACTTGCCGAACATAACACCAAAACGCGGTTGCGTACCAAAAGCAAATGATGCTTGATGGTGCTGAGCTCAGGAGACTACAGTATGATCGATCCCGCGACGCTGCTTACATATTGCGCAATTGTTCTTGGCTTCGTCTTCATTCCGGGGCCGGCGACGCTTCTCACTCTTGCACGAGCATCGACCTCAGGCACTAAAGTCGGCATAGCGACCGGAGCCGGAATAACGGCCGGCGACATCATTCACACTGTCTTTGCAGTCGTAGGGATTTCCGCGATCATTGCGGCCTCAGCGACCTTGTTCAGCATAATCAAGTATGCGGGCGCGGCCTATCTCTTCTACCTCGGCATCAAGGCGATCCTGGACAAAACGCCAACGATGCCGGGGCAGGATCAAATCCGCCTTTCCGCTTCCCAAGCATTCCGCCAAGGCATTCTTGCCGAAGTCCTCAACCCTAAAACCGCACTGTTCTTCCTGGCATTCCTACCACAGTTCGTCCACCCCGAAAACGGTGCGGTCTTCATGCAGCTAATGATCTTGGGAGTGCTTTTCGCTGTTCTCGGCTTCGTGAGCACGATTGTTTTCGCAATTGGCGCCGGTAGTCTCGGTGCCTTCGTTCGCCGTCATCCGGTCGTCCTGAAATGGCAGAGCAAGGTGGTCGGGGGAATCTACTGTGGCCTTAGCGTTCGCTTGGCCCTTCAGCAACGATAGTCACCCTCTGGCTCGGACGGCATCGGCCGTAGGATGCTCATCAGCAGCACTGCGTGTGCGGACCAGAGTGAGCGTAATCAGGTAAGCGCATCGATTGCCTCAACATCCCCGAAGCCACTTTTGATGAAAGGTTTGGAAACCGCCACAGGGGTTCTGGGGATTTGGGTTGGCCGTGATTATGAAGACCGCTTATTCGGGAAGTTCAGTTGGTTCCGAGATAACTAGCCCGGTCGGACGAGCTCTGGCGCATCTACGTCAAAAAAGTCCGCATGGCGCAGAAGACGTATCCTACCCAATCACGTTAAACTTCCACCCTGATGTCACCGTCAGCGGCGCTTTGGTTATTGATCTCATCGCGCGGCACGGAACCTATCGATCACAATTCGAGACTGGTACCAGCAGTGGTGGTCTCACAGCCTATGAAGGCGGAGACCGCTGGAGTTGGGAAAGCCGGGTGTTCGGCGGCGCCTATGATAACGCTCACCCGTCGCTGCGCCCAAAGTATGGGGCCTTGAACTATCGCCATGACCCCGCCGGCGGGTCTCGCCGGTTTGGCTCATGCCATATTCGTCTAGCCTCGCACGTCCGCTCGCGAACCTCATTCTGCTATCCAGACAGTTATTGGGAGCCTCACCACTATGCCGTCGATGACGTTCGTCCGCTCATCGTTCTCGCAGAGGAAAACGCATTAGACCTCGACCCATTTCTCGACAACTATATCGAGGCGCATGTCCATGGCGCGCTCAGTGTGCCGGAGGACGTCGAGGCCGTCGTTCTTGACCCATCCTTCAAGGGCACCCGCATCGGAACAGCAGCAGCCTCGCTCGGGTGCGCGGTAGAGTGGCACGGCGGCTTTCGACTTTCTTTGAATTGCCTGGCCAACTGCGAAACATTCCGAGGTGCTGCTGTGGCCGATGCAATTACCCAAATCGCTGAGTGCGGCGTAGTGACACCAGTTGCAATATGGCGCGCTCGAAGTCATCTGCTCGATTATCAAATGGCGAAGTGGGTTTGGCATTGCGTTGCACGATATGGGGGCAATTCTCTCGTGGCGACCTAGGCCGTGTTGACAAAAGGGGTTCTCTTGAGCTGCGCCCTGTGATTCAAACTCATCTCCACGTGGGAGGTGAGCTTGGCGCGCAATTTGATATCCGACGACGAGTGGGCCTTCTTCGAGGGCTTCATTCGCGCCGTCAGACGCCCGAATGGGCGGAAGCCTGCGGATCATCGTATTGTTCTGGATGGTATTTTCTGGATCGCAAGGACTGGTGCGCCATGGCGTGACCTGCCCGAAGAGTTCGGAAAGTGGTCGTCTGTCTACCGCCAGTTCCGCCGCTGGACCCTTGCGGGGCTGTGGGAGGATATCCTGGATGCGTTGAACCACGCGGGTATTGCGCCGGACAAGCTGCAGATGGTCGACAGTACTGTGATCCGCGCCCATCATCATGCGGCGGGCGCAAAAGGGGGACTCCAAAAGAGGCTCTTGGCCGTTCGAGAGGTGGGTTCTCGACCAAGATCCACCTCCGCGTTAACGGCGCAGGTCTCCCGATGAGGACCGAGATCACGCCGGGGCAGGATTCCGACTACACCGGCTATGATCTGGTGATGGCCGACAATCTGCCGCAGCCAGCCGTTCTGGTCGCGGACAGGGGCTATGACTCTGACAAAATTCGAGAAGACATCGAGAGCCGCAATGCTCTGCCGATGATACCGATGCGAAAGAACCGCAAGGTGCGCAAGGCTGTAGACCTGACGATCTACACGCTGCGCAACATGGTCGAGCGTTGCTTCAACAAGCTGAAGAACAGCCGTCGGCTTGCAACCCGCTACGACAAAACCGCCGAAAGCTTTCTCGGCTTCATCGACGTCGCCTGCATCAGGCTATGGATCCGCCATTTGTCAACATGACCTAAGGCGGCGCCCCAAGATCGGCCCAGTGCGGCTGTTCCTGTATGATCGGTATGGCGCGGCTCGTCCCCAGAAACCGCGGGACATTTCACGTTTGACCCGCTAGATTGGACCCCAGAGCAGACGCGCTGCTCTGGGGCGTCGAAACCCCTACCAGTGGCTGGTGCTGGCCAGGATGGCACCACACTCCTTGACCTTATGGTCGGGGAGCCCGTGGCGCATGTCCAGGGCTACCCGCCTAAAGGCCACGGGGCCGTCTGGTACGGTTTCGAACTCCCCGATCACCAGGGTGACAAGGATGGTTTGCGGGGGCGCACCGCGGACACCATCCCGAGAAGTAGGGAGACGAACCGATGCGTGTCCAGCCGGAACTGGACCCCAATGTCGATGATGAAGCCCCGACCGGCCCCGACATTACAACCTACGACGAAGAGCATTTCGTGACTTATCTGCGCCTGCTCGACGCAGACAAGGAAGGCGCCGACTGGACCGAGGTTGCGCGGATCGTCCTGCACCGTGATCCCGCCGCCGATCCGGCGCGCACGCGGCGCTGCTGGGAAAGCCATCTCGCCCGCGCCCGATGGATGACGAAGATCGGCTATCGGCGGATTCTGGAACAGGCCGTCGAGGAACAGATTCGGCTCAACCGACATTGAATCGACACGAGGCCATTGTGGCATTGGCCGCTTCCAAATTGACCCGTGCGGCAGAACTGCGAGCGACGACTACCGCCCCTGCCGCTCCAAGAACGTTTCGACCAGAAAAGTCGCTATCGCTCCCGCCGTATTGACCGCCAGGCTTGCATGACGCGGCGATGGCCTAACCGGCAATTTCCCCCCGCGCCCATGAGAATCGGACAACCGATTTCTTAGCGTTCCAATGCCGTTCACGAGATTCATAGCCCCGCCCAGGATCGCTTTGATCGGCTCCTCGGTATGCTGGTTGGGCGCAAGGTTCAGAATCCTTGCCGCGCTGGCGTATAGTTTCGGCAGATCGTCCTTGTCGGAATATGCTTCTCCCGACTTGTCGAGGATTCGCTTTGTCACGGTTTCGAGCAAGGTTCTGGCGACCGTGATCGCTCCCTCGGGGTCGGTATTGCGGCGGGTTATAGCCTTCGTCCAAACGGCGTGAACGCCATCAACATCAAATGTTTCCAACGCATCCGACGCCACCTTATCGCCGGGAGCTGCGTTGCGCCCCTCAAGATGATCCATCAAAGGCGTGAATGCACCGCTTATGATCTGGCGGCGTTCGGCGTAGGTCCCAGCCTCGTGCTTGATGAACGGCCAGAAGGCATTGAGGTTGCGATAGGTGCGCACGAATTGCGGGAGCAAATCCCGAATGGTCGGGTCCGCCATGAACTCACGACGCAGGTGCTCATAAATATGATTGTCTGGAGAGCCTCCGGTCGCGGCTGCGATAAGGATGCCCTCCATCATGGCGATCTGCTCTATCGTCGAGGTGGGAATTTCACTCAAATCCATCATCTACTTCCAACGGCTGAGGCCGTTCACTTGATTTGTTCGCTTCCATTGGGGCACACGATCAGAGGGTTCAACTTCGGACCATGAACATCTCACGGAAGAGCTGTTCCGATCTGGCGATTCCCTTGTCGGTAAGCCAGACGGATTTTGCCTTGTTGACGGGATCGCCAATAAAGCCCTTCTCGTGCAGCCGGCTCATCGCGCTCCAGTCGAATCCCTTCCAGGCGCGGCCTTCTCGGTCGAGCGTCAGGTAGAGCAGCGCAAGAATCGCATCGTCGATCTTGTTCTTGTCGATCTCCATTGCGCGATGTCCTTTCGATTACGGACCAACCCTATTTTACTCTACAGTATCCCATATGCCACACGGCTGCGATGCCGGGCTTTCCTTTCAGGTGCGAGCGGTTCTTCGATGGTCCCTGCCCCTTCCGGGCAAGGGAATTTCGGAGACGATGGCGCCCAAACGCGACAGGATCAGCATCGAGGTCATAGGGCCGGAAGCGGGCCGGAACGATCCTGCGCGCGCCGATGCAGCCATCCGGTCCCTCGCCCGGCTGATCGGCCGCCAGATCGCCCGCGAGCAGTTCGAGCGCAAGATCGCGCTGGAACGCAAGGCGCAGAAGAAGCGCCCGGCAGGCGAGGATGCGTAACTCCATCCTTGCAATAACACGAATTACACGTATAATTCGGGCATCCCAATCGAAAGGATGCCTGCCATGCCGACAGTCGGTTCCCTCGAATTCCAGCGCAAGTTCGGCGAGTTCCAGCATCAGGCGCAGCGCGAGCCGGTGGAGATCACCCGGCACGGCCGCCGCGAGTTCGTGCTGATGACCGCCGATCACTACGACTGGCTCCGCGCAGCCGCGCAGCGGACACATCGCACGGCGGACGCCGCCGATGTGGTGATCGACGCCGTGGAGCGGGCCGAGATGGACCCCGAACACGCCCATCTCGATGATCTGCTGAAGTAAGGCGGGCGACGTGGCGATCCCTGAACCCAAGCCCGGCCTCGTCCTGCGCTACGATTACCTCTGGACGCATGAGGCTGCCGCCGGCCAGGATCAGGGCAAGGACCGTCCGGCCTGCCTCGTCGCCGCGACAGATGCGCTTGTCCGCCCCCGCCATGTGGTGCTGCTGCCGATCACCCACACGCCGCCCTCCGGCGATACGGTCGGCATCGAGATCCCGGCGAAGGTCAAGCAGGCCATCGGCCTCGACGACGCGCCGAGCTGGGTGATCGTGTCGGAGCATAACATCGACGAATGGCCCAATGGCGGGCTGTCTCCGGTTCCCGGCAAGCGGAGCGAGTTCGCCTATGGTTTCATACCGCCGGGGCTGTTTGCGAAGATCAGGGCCAGCTTCCTCGAACTGGCCCGCGCGAAGAAGAGCGGCGCCGTGCGCCGCTGACCATGGAGTTTTGAAAGGACCGGCCGATGACCCGCGTTGCCCTCTATGCCCGCTTTTCTTCCGACAATCAGCGCGAGGCGTCGATTGACGACCAACTGCGCATCTGCCGCGAGCAAGCCAGGCGCGAGGGCTTGAAGGTCGTCGGCACCTATAAGGACGCAGGAATCTCGGGTTCGAGCATGATCCTGCGCCCCGGCATCCAGATGCTGTTGCAGGACGCGCAGGCGGGACAGTTCGACATGGTGCTGGCCGAGGCGCTGGATCGCATTTCGCGCGACCAGGCCGATGTGGCGACGCTGTTCAAGCATCTGAAGTTCGCCGGCGTTCCCATCGTCACGCTGGCCGAGGGCGAGATCAGCGAGCTTCATGTCGGCCTCAAGGGGACGATGAACGCGCTGTTCCTCAAAGACCTTGCCGCCAAGACGCATCGCGGCATCCGTGGCCGCGTCGAGGACGGTAAATCGGGCGGCGGGCTTTGCTATGGCTACAGGGTGGTCAAGCAACTCGACGCGCGCGGCGATCCGATCCGGGGCGACCGCGAGATCGACGAGGCCGAGGCCAATGTCGTGCGGCGCATCCTCCGCGATTATGCCGAAGGCATCAGCCCGCGCGTCATAGCAAAGACGCTGAACGAGGAAGGCGTGCCCGGCCCCGAAGGACGGCTCTGGAACGACACCACCATCCACGGCCATACGAAGCGCGGCACGGGCATCCTGAACAACGAACTCTATATCGGCCGCCTGATCTGGAACCGGCTGCGCTATCTGAAAGACCCGTCGACCGGAAAACGCGTCTCACGCCTCAACCCGGAATCGGAATGGATCGTCAAGGACGTTCCCGGCCTGCGGATCGTCGACGACGAACTCTGGCAGGCGGTGAAGGCGCGGCAGGCCGTGACCTCGGCCAAATACGCCAATGTCGCCGAAGGTGTCCGCGCTCATCACAAGCGCAACCGGCTGAACGGCACCCATCGGCCGAAGACCCTGCTGTCGGGTCTGATCTTCTGCGGCTGCTGTGGCGGCCCCTTCGCCATCCGAGGCTCCGACCGCTTTGCTTGCTCGACGCATGTGACCAAGGGCACCTGCTCCAACAATCGCACCATCCTGCGCGAAGACCTGGAGCGGCGCGTTCTCGCCGGCCTGAAAGAACGGATGATGGCGCCGGAAGTGGCTGCCGAGGCGATGCGCGCCTATGCCGAGGAAACGAACCGGCTGAACCGGGAACGCCGCTCGAACGGCGATTCCTGGAAGGCCGAACTGGTGAAGGTCGAGAAGCAGATCAGGGGCATCATCGAGGCGATCAAGGAAGGCATGTTCCATCCGAGCATGAAAGGTGAGATGGATGCGCTGGAAGCGCGCAAGGCCGAACTGACCGAGCAACTTGCCGACATTCCCGAGGATGCGCCGGACCTGCTGCCGAGCGCCTCGGCGATCTACGCGAAGAAGGTCGCGGCGCTGACCGCCGCGCTCGCCAAGCCCGACGAACGGCCCCAGGCGGCAGCGGCTTTGCGGATGCTGATCGAGAAGATTGTGCTGACGCCCGGCCCGGAACGCGGCGAGATTTTCGCGACGCTGCACGGCGAACTGCGCACGATCCTCGAATGGACGGAGCGGCAAGCCGTTGGAAAGACTGCTAAAACGGCACAACCCGCCGTTGGAGCGACGGGTTTGTCGGTTTCGATGGTTGCGGGGGCGCGATTCCAGAAATACTTGCCTTTGCACCAAGGTGACTGGCAGCCGGCAGGATCCTTGGCCGCATGAGCATTACGGTTCGGGAATACCACCCTCCAAGATCGCACCCGAAACACCCCGACGACCGGATCCGCCATATAGCGACCGGCATCGGCACTATCCCCTGAATCGCCTCCGCTTGATCCAGTCGGCCCTTCCGTAGGTGACGGCATAAACGAGAACCTCCCTCGTGCCATCGTCGACCTTAAAGACCACTACACCCTTGCGCCCCGCCGGGATCGCGCGGAGGCCCGGCGCAATTGAGAATGGCGGTGCGAAATTAGTCCACGTTAGCGGCGGCATGGTGCTGCT
The DNA here is from genome assembly GCF_029909795.1 of Paracoccus versutus. Taxonomy (NCBI): domain Bacteria; kingdom Pseudomonadati; phylum Pseudomonadota; class Alphaproteobacteria; order Rhodobacterales; family Paracoccaceae; genus Paracoccus; species Paracoccus versutus. Next base: position 359,391 of record NZ_CP038196.1, on the reverse strand, counting down.
GCGGGCGGCGTAAAAGTCGTCCACCTTTTCCCTTTCTGCGGCTGCAGGGAGGATGGGAGGATCTACAGCGTGGAACTCTATCTCAAGGTTCGTCAGGCCTGTGCTGCTGGTATGAGCCAGCGTCAGGCGGCGACGACATTCAACATATCGCGCGACACGGTCGCAAAGATGATGACGTTCTCGGTTCCTCCGGGCTACCGGCGGACGGCCGAGGTCAGGCGCCCGAAGCTCGATCCGTTCATCCCGATCATCGAGGGTTGGCTGGAGGCGGACCGGACCATGCCGCGCAAGCAGCGGCATACGGCGAAGCGTGTGTTTGACCGTCTGCGCGAAGAATGCGGTTTCACCGGCGGCTACACGATCATCAAGGATTATATCCGGGAACGTGAGCGGCGGGGCCAGGAGGTGTTCGTGCCGCTGGCGCATCCCCCAGGACACGCGCAGGCCGACTTCGGCGAGGCAATGGTTCGGATCGGAGGTGTCGAACAGAAGGCGCATTTCTTCGTGCTGGACTTGCCGCATAGCGACGCCTGCTACGTCCGTGCCTATCCGGCGGCGGTTGCCGAGGCCTGGGTGGACGGTCATGTCCATGCCTTTGCCTTTTTTGGGGCGGTTCCGCAGTCGATCGTCTACGACAATGACCGCTGCCTGGTGGCGAAGATCCTGCCGGATGGCACCCGCAAGCGGGCGGCGCTGTTCAGCGGGTTTCTGTCGCATTACCTGATCCGGGATCGCTATGGCCGCCCTGGCAAGGGGAACGACAAAGGCAATGTCGAAGGCCTGGTGGGCTATTGCCGCCGCAACTTCATGGTGCCGATGCCTGAGTTCGCCAGTTGGGAAGAATTCAACCTCTGGCTGGAGGAGCGCTGCAAGCGGCGTCAGCACGATGTCCTTCGCGGCGAGAGCGAAACGATCGGCGAGCGACTGCAGCGCGATCTCGCCGCGATGCGCCCGCTCCCGGCGGCGCCCTTTGATGCCTGCGATCAGGCGACCGGCCGCGTGTCGTCGCAATCGCTGGTGCGCTACAAGACCAACGATTACTCGGTGCCCGTCGCCTACGGCCATCAGGATGTCTGGATCCGGGGCTATATCCATGAGGTGGTGATCGGCTGCCGGGGCGAAGTGATCGCCCGCCATCCCCGGTGCTGGGATCGCGACGAGATCGTCTTCGACCCGCTCCATTACCTTCCGCTGATCGAGCAGAAGATCAATGCGTTGGATCAGGCGGCACCATTGCAGGACTGGGACCTGCCAGAGGAGTTCGCCACCCTGCGCCGGCTGATGGAGGCACGGATGAACCGGCACGGCCGACGCGAATATGTCCAGGTCCTGCGGCTTCTGGAAACCTTCGATCTGGCCGATCTGCATGCGGCCGTGAGGCAGGCGCTGCAGATGGGGGCGATCGGCTTCGATGCGGTGAAGCATCTCTTGTTGTGCCGGGTGGAGCGCCGGCCACCCCGGCTGGATCTGGACTGCTATCCCTACCTGCCCAGGGCAACGGTCGAGAAGACCGAGGCCCGCTCCTACATGCGGCTGCTGTCTGTCAATGCGGAGGGCGTGGCATGAGCGACGCCCCGGAAATCCTGCTTGCCCATCACCTCAAGGCGCTGAAACTGCCGACCTTCCTGCGAGAACACCAGAAACTGGCCCGGCAATGTGCGGCGGAAGGCGTGGACCATGTCCGATATCTCGCCCGGCTCGTCGAACTGGAACTGATCGACCGGGAACGGCGGATGGTCGAGCGGCGCATCAAGGCCGCCAGGTTCCCGGCCGTCAAAAGCCTGGACAGCTTCGACTTCACGGCCATCCCGAAGCTCAACAAGATGCAGGTGCTGGAACTGGCCCGGTGCGAATGGATCGAGCGGCGCGAGAACATTATTGCTCTCGGCCCCAGTGGCACGGGCAAGACGCACATCTCGCTCGGCCTTGGTCTGGCCGCCTGCCAGAAGGGCCTGTCCGTCGGCTTCACCACCGCCGCGGCCCTGGTCAGCGAGATGATGGAGGCCCGCGACGAGCGCCGCCTGCTGCGCTTCCAGAAGCAGATGGCAGGATACAAGCTGCTCATCATCGATGAACTCGGCTTCGTGCCGCTGTCGAAGACCGGCGCCGAGCTGCTGTTCGAACTGATCTCGCAACGCTACGAGCGCGGATCGACCCTGATCACCAGCAATCTGCCTTTTGACGAATGGACCGAGACATTCGGCTCCGAACGCCTCACCGGCGCGCTTCTCGACAGGCTGACCCACCACGTCAGCATTCTCGAAATGAATGGCCAGAGCTATCGTCTCGCCCAAAGCCGCGCCCGAAAGGCCGGCTGACCCCTTTCAAAAAATACCAACGGCACAAGCACGGAACTCTGGTCGGGCTACGCCCTCCCGACGTTCCGTGCTTGTGCCGCTAACTGGCAGACTTTTGCGCCGCCGCGTGGCCGGGTTTTACTCCGCCGTTGACAGGCGGTAAAGAAATGGGCCATGCGGGAACCTCTCGACTGGGGGGCACGACCAATATCGCGATATGGTGCCGGCCGTAAAAGCCCCCGGTTTCTGCGACACGTCCGAAAATGACGCATGAGGCGGCTAGAACCCAGCGGACATCGGACAGATCAACATCGGCGGAACATCCTGCCTGCAACGCCGAATAGGGGGAAGATGACCATGAAGCTCGCCGAAGCGCTGGTCCAGCGCAGCGATATGACAAAGCGCCTGGAGCAGTTGAAAGCCCGTTTGCTGCGCAATGCCAAGGTGCAGGAGGGCGATGAAGCCGCCGAGGATCCGGCCAGCCTTCTGGCCGAGCATGACCGGCTCGCGGCGGATCTGCAGCGCATGATCGCCCGGATCAACCGCACCAACAACCGGACGGCCTTCGACGGCGGTGTCCTGACCGATGCGCTGGCTGCCCGCGACGTGTTGCGGCTGCGACAAGGCGCCTATCGGGATCTTGCCGAAGAGGCCACGCTGACATGGATGGTCGGCACGCGCAGCGAGGTGCGCTGGCGTCCAATGATATCGGTGGCGCAGATACAAAAGACGGCCGATGCGCTGGCGAAGGAATTGCGTGATCTCGATTCTCGAATTCAGGAGGCGAACTGGCATACGGAATTGATGGACTGACGGTGTTTGGCCGGTATCCGGCGATCGGAAGCGAATACATCCCCACCGGCGGGCGAAGTCCGGAACCTGCAGCAGCGCCAGGGGCGGCGTGCCTACACAACTCATGCCCAGCACTGTGACAGGAGCAAGGTAAAAGTGACACCTGACAACCGCGTATTGATCCGATTGCAGGAGAGGGAGGGCAAGGGGGATTGTTCTGCGCCGAGCAGAATGATCATGGCCAAAATCGTCAAGGCGGCGAAAACGGTGGGCGAGAGAGGCACGGTTATCTGACAGGACCACCGGCCCCCGGCTGCCGGAAATGACGGGATGTGGCCACCGAATGGAGCGCCTGTCCAGTTCCAGGATTCCGTGGCCGAGAGACAGGGGCGCAGTCCCCCCCGCCGCGCCACGGCTGTCGGCCTTCAATCCGTCAGCTCTTTGCAAAGGCCTGCAAGCGCAGCCAGATCGACCCGCGAGGACGACGCGTCCTGCTCCAGCAGCCGTCGGGTCAGAAAGGGATGGAACTTCTCGAAGCACAAGGGCGGGTCATGGGCGAAGAGGTCCACGCTGGCGCCCCGGGCGATGCCGGTCAGGAAGGCGCGCAGATCGGGGGTGGCGTCGGTGGCCAGAACCTCCAGAACGCCGTCATAGGGGTGCACCCGGAAGCCCACGGATTGCAGCGCGAGCGCCAGCGTGGTCGAGGCGACCGTTCCCCGTCGCGTCATCAGCAGAAAAGCCATTGGCGAAAGTTCATGGATGCGCTCGCTGCCCAGCGCCGAATAGCTGCTTCGCGCCTGTTCCAGCAGCGCGACGGCAAGCGGTTCAAGATAGACCGGCACCGCGCGATCGCCAAGGATATGGAACATCCGCTGGATCACGCGGTCGTGGATCAGACCCGGGCTGCTATCGAAATCAGGTACAACGCCGGCCTTGGCCGGATCCACCACGATCACCCGCGCTTCGGCGTGAATCTCGCGCACCTGCCAGCGTCGACCCGAGAAGATCATCAACGAGCCCGGTGCAAGAATATTGTGCACGGGCAATGTGCCGAGTTTCTCGGCGCCGTTCTGCAGGCTGTATTCCTCGGGCGTCTGGAAAACGGCGTAAAAGCTGTAGTGCTCGACCAGCTTTTCGCCCCGGCGTCCCAAGAGCAGGATGCCGTTGCCGGCCTGCTCGATCAGGGCGGTGTCCGGGTGGCCGATGGCGCGCAGGACCTGCTGGAAAAGCGCGGCATCGACACTGCGGAACGGGCCTTCCCGGCAGAGCAGGCGGTGCAGACCCGCAGCCGTCGCGCCGCCGCGCTCGGCGATCACCGACAGGATCTGGTGGACCAGCGTCGACAGATGCAGCGCCTGGGGCGCCGGCGGTTCGCACCATCCTTCGATCAGCAGGTCGATCATCGCGACGGCACGCACCAGATCAAGCCGCAGCCGATCCGCCAGGTTGGCGTCCGGGCGCGGCCATGCCTCGATCACATATTGCCGCAGGATGGCCGGCTGACCGGCGCGACGTCCGGATCGGCCAAGGCGCTGCCTCAGCGAGGCGACGCTGAATGGTGCGCCGATCTGGGCCACGCAGGTCACGTCACCGATGTCGATCCCCAGTTCCAGCGTCGAGGTGCAGATCGCCGTGGTCGGCAGTCGCCCGTCCTTGAGCCGCCGCTCGACGAAATCGCGGTGCTCGCGCGACAGGCTGGCGTGATGGGCATGAAATTCCTGCGGCAATCCCGCCGCGTCGCACAGCTGGCGCAGCTTGTCGGCATAGATCTCGACCCGTTCGCGGCTGCCGGCAAACACCAGGTTGCTGCTGCCGCGAAGCTTTTGGAACAGGTGTCCGGCGACCAGATCGGCAGCCGCCGGCTCATCAGGATCGGGGCCGCCCGCGACATAGCCGCGAAGCTGCACACGCAATTCCGATCCGCCGCCGGTCGCGGCAACATGCCCGACCCCGCCCGGATCGTCCGGGCGCAGATAGGCGCGGGCCAGGCCGATGTCGCCCAGCGTGGCCGACAGGCCGATCCGACGCAAGGGGCGGCCCAGCCGGCTTTCGATGCGGTTCAGCAGCGACCGCATCTGCACCCCGCGCTCGCTGTCCAGCACGCTGTGCAGCTCGTCGATCACCACCGCCCGCAATGCGCCGAACAGTCCGGGGATTTCATTGCCACGCCGGATGAACAGCGCCTCGAGCGATTCCGGGGTGATCAGCAGGATGCCGCGCGGATTCTTCAACGCCCTCGTCTTGATGCCGCCCGCGATGTCGCCATGCCAGGGAACCACGGGCAGGCCGGTTTCGTGGCACATGCCGTCCAGGCGTCGGGCCTGATCGGTTATCAGCGCCTTCAGCGGGCCAAGATACAGCAGGTCGAACCCGGCACCCGCCTGCGGGTCGTCCAGCACCTGCGAGATCAGCGGCAGGAACGCGGCCTCGGTCTTGCCGCCGGCGGTCGAGGCCGTCACCACCAGATCCGCCGTCCCGTCCATGATCGCGCCTATGGCCTCGGCCTGCAATGGACGCAACCCGGTCCAGCCCTGCGCCCTGATCCACTTTTGCACCGGGCGCGACAGGCGATCGAAGGCCGGCGTCATGCCGCGCCGCGCCTAGAGCCGGAAGCTGGCAAGGTCGTCCTCGGGGGGTGTGCCACCCGTGCTTTCATCGACATCGGCCATGTCCTCCCCCGTGTCCTCGCGCAGGTCGAGTTGCGCGATCAGATCCGTCCAGACCAGCCCGGGGTTCTGCTCCAGAACCGCCAGCATATTGACGAAAGCCGTGACCGTGTTGCGTGGCGTACGGAAATAGGCCTCGCCGATGCGTTCCTGGCAATGGGCCATGAAGGCCTCCAGCGCCTCGTCTGGCAAGGTCTCGCCATCGCCCTGCATGACGGCGCGGACATTGCACAGCAGCACGAACAGGTCTTCCTGCGTCAGGTTCGTCAGGCGGATGACCGGGCCCGACAGATCGACCAGCCCCTCGCGCGCGAAGCTGTTGGCGGCGAGGCGCGACTGCAGGGCTTCGTAACTGTAAAGCCCGCGGCGGGTGTTCATCAGGAACTCCGGCGTTCCGCCCATCAGGAAGCCCAGGTGGCGGGCACTGCCCTGAAGCACATCGTTCAGGATGCGCAACACCTGTTCATAATTCGCATTCCGCGCCTGCGCCGAATTCAGTTTGAACAGGTTCACCATCTCGTCCCAGCCGACAAGCAGGCCCTTGTAACCGGCAGCAAGTACGAATTCCGACATCAGCTTGAGATGGTCGTAGACGCTGGCGTCATCGACGATGCCGCGCACGCCCAAGGCCTTGCGTGCATCGGTGCGCGTGGCAAATTCGCCGCGCAGCCAGCGCAGCGCCGCGGATTTCAGGTCCTCGTCGCCTGCCTCATGGCCCTCCCAGTAGCGGCGGATCACCTGCGCAAAGTCGAACCCGCCGGTCAGTTCCTCGAAATGGGCCAGCTTTTCGCGGATGACCGCGGTGGTGGACAGGTCGCGGTCGTCCGCCTCCTGATGGGCTTGCGAAACGAAGCGTTCGACGACGCTGGCCAGCGCCCCGCCATCGGGCTTCGTCCGCGTGGCCAGATTGCGCGCCATTTCCGCATAAAGGTTGCGCGCCTGGCCTGCGGTCGCATGCAGCCGCCGATCCGGGGCCAGGTCGGCAAACATGACGACCATGCCCTTTTCCAGGGCAACCAGCCGCGCAAGGTTCATGAAGAACGTCTTGCCCGAGCCGTAATCACCGATGATGAAACGGATCGACGCGCCGCCGCCGGCAATCCGGTCCATGTCGCGCAGGATCTCTTCGATCTCGCGGGCGCGGCCGACCTGGATATGCCGCAGGCCCAGCCGCGGCACCACCCCGGCGCGCAGGGCCTGGACAATGGCATCGCGTTCACGCGGTTTCAGCTTGGACATCACATTCCCTTCCCTGTCAGTTCCGCCTTGATCCGCCCGATCAGCGTGGTCGAGACCTCATAGCCGTCATATTCCTCGATCAGCGCCTCGTCATAGCAATTCCATGCCCATTCGTTCAGGGCCTCCAGCGCCCCGGCCGGCATCAGCCCGTGGCGCTGGACCAAGTCCGAGAACGCTGCCTCGGACCAGCGTTCCGATCCGATCAGGTCGCCAAGCAGGGCGGTAAGACGCAGGTCCAGTCCCGGCAAGGCTTGCGGCGCATCCGTTGCCGAAGGCTCGGGCGCTTCCGGCTCGGCGGCAAAAATCTGGCCCAGCACCGCCGAGGCGCGGGCGGTATCGGCGCGGATGGCCGCAATCCGTTCGGGGTCAAGGCCGCTGCTGCGGCGCGCGGACGGGATCGCCTCGGCGTCGGGTGCGGGGTCGGCATCGCGGACGCGCACCGGCTCGTCCGGGGTCCCGCCGGCATGGAGGTCGGAATAGACATGCGCCGGGTCCAGGCCCAGGGCGCGATAGATCCGCTCGACGCCCGCCACTTCGGCCGCGGCGACGGCGCCATCGGCATGGGTGACCGAGACGACGGCGCGGCGCAGGTTTTCCTCTTGTCCCGTGCCGACCTCCTTCATGCGGCCGCGCAACTGCACCATGTCCGGCGGCACCGCCAGGAACCAGTCCAGATTGGCCTTCAGCATGATGCGCTCGACCTCGGTCAGGCCCGCGATCTCGTCAAGCTGTGCCCGCAGCGCCCGCTCTTCGTCGGGCGAGACCTGTCCGTCCGCTTGTGCGACGACGCAGCCCAGCGCGATCTGCAACAGCCCGCTCCGGAATTCTTCGCCCACGTCCTCCAGCCGGGCCACCGGCCGCGGCAATTCGAACAGCACCACCGGCTCATCAAGCCGCGGCGCGCGCAGGGCAAAACGCGGATCCGGCGCCAGGCCGAAACCGATCCGCGCCAGCGCATCCGCCGCATCGGTCAGTTGCCGGCGCGCAAGCTTTGGTCCGACCTGCCCTTCGAGACGGGTCAGCAAGGCGCTGACAGGGACAAGACCATCGCCTGCGACGATCCCGCGCACCCAGTCGCGCAGCGCGTCGAGCTGATCGGAGGGAAAGGCCGACGCCAGCTCGATGGGCAGAAGGGCCTGGGCCTCCAACGACCCGCGTCCCTCGGGATTGCGGCCCAGATAACGGCTGAACTTGTCCAGGGCCTCGCAGGCCTCTTCCGCGATTTCCTGCGCGATCTCGATCGGCTTGTGCAGGCCGGTGATGTCGGGAACCGCGCGACCCGCGATCTTCGGAGCGAACTCGAAGTCGAATTCGCCCGAAGCGGCGCGGTAGGTCACGCTGAGCGCCTTGCGCGGCGCCCGCACCTGCAGTCCCTGCGGGAAGCGCCTGTCGAACAGGATCCGGAACAGGGCGTCGAACTCGGCCGCGCATCGCCGCGCCGGGGTGCGCAGGCTGCCTTCGGGATGGGCCTTCAACCACGCCAGCAGCCATCGGGCATCCAGCGGCTCGCCCGCGGCGATCCGCCGGCCCAGGGCAAAGCGCAGCGCAAGAGGCAGCTCCCAGCCGCCCTCGACCTCGGGCGGGGTCGTGCCGGCGTCATCCATCATGCAGCAGGCCAGTTGCAGGAATTCGCCCAGATAGCGCCGGGCGGAACCGCTGTCAGGGTAAAGCGCCATGAGCCGGGCAACCTCGGCCCGGATGACGTGGCGCTCATCCTCTGCCGGGTCGTCGCACAGGAACCGCCGCTCGAGTCCATAAAAATACAGGAACATGTAGCCGACATCATAGTCGGCACTCGCCCGCCCGCCTGCCAGCCAGTCGAGATAGGTTGCCCGGCTGCGCGGCGGGAGGGCGGCATAGGCCGGCCAATAGGGCAGATCCTCGCCGGCCTTGTCGCGCCCGCTGGCGCCTGCCGGCAGCGCAGGATCGATCCACGCCCGCGACCGCCCTGCCTGCCCAGAAGGCGCCCCGGCATAGATCATGCCGCCGATCGTCCGTCCCGCCACGACCACCTGGCCGCCCGGAGGCACCCACCCCCCTTTCGCCGGCTGTCCTGCCGAACCCCAAGGCGCGGCGGCCTGGCTTGCTGGCCGCGCATCGGCCGCCGAAGGCCGAGGCGCCTTGCCATCGGCCCGCGCCCCGCCGATCCATCGCAGGGCCGGTTCCCGCGCCCGAGCCTCCTCGAATTCCTCCAGCGTTTCGGGATCCCTTTGCGGCCCGGGCGGTGCCGCATCGGCCGCAGGCGCGGCGGGCGACGCGGCGGTCTCTGGCGCAGCCCGCCTACGCGTGCTGCGGCGGACCAACCAGGCGGGAACTCCGAAAAACAGCGCCAGCTGCAGCAGCACCGGCGCGTCCGGCATCGCCCAGGCCACGACCAAGACGGTCAGGAACATGAACACGAGATACAGGACAATGGCGCGGAGCACTCTCAGCATGGGCGTCTCCTCCTGGCTGGCAGCGGGGTCATGGCGTCATTCCTCGGCCATCGCGGCAACCGCCTGGGCGCGGGCGAAAACCTGCCGCAGCCGGGCCGAGACGCGCAGGTCGGCCAGCGGTCGACCCTCGTGCAGGAAATGGCGGCGCGGCTCGTCCAGCCCACCGCCCAAGGATTCATAGCGCGCCACCAGTTCGACCCTGGGCGGGGCGAACCGCAGCCCATCGGGCGCAATCTTGCGCAGCCCGGCCCGGAAGCGTTCATCGCGGGCCTCCTCCGCGCCCGGGCAGACCGTGGCAAGGGCACAAAGATCGTCCTGCCCCAGCACATCGCCATCGGCCAGCTTCCGCGCGGTGGCGACCAGAATGCTCAGCGGTCCCTCGTCGACCAGCGCCGCCAGCCCGCGCCGACCGGTGGCGCCCAGCCAATCGAGCAGATGGCGGGCCCGGGCCTGCAATGGCGCATCGACCAGATCGGCAAGCGCGCGGATTTCCCCGACAAGCACCTCGCGCTCCTCTGGCGGGGCGAGGTCGGTCAGCAGCCGGTGCTCCAGTCCCTGCAGATAGCTCAGGGCGAATTCGGGCCGAAGACCCGGAGCCCTGCGCTCGCCCCTCAACCAGTCAAGAAAGGCTTGTCTCTGATCCGGTGGAAACGGGCTTGCGGGCGACAAGGCGAAAGGCAGTTGCGCCAGCACACCGCCATGGTCGGTTCCGGCATAGGTCCAGCGCGGCAGGTCTTGCGTGTCGCTTGCCCGCCATGCGACCGGCTGCGGGGCAGCGTGGTCATGCCACGACAAGCCCTCGGGGCGGGTCAGCGGCACCAGTTGCGGTGAAAGCCCGCCATCGCCAAGCCGGGTCCAGACCGGCTCTGGCGCCTCCTCGTCAAGCGCCTGCGCCAGCCGATGCGCCAATCGCTCCAGGGGCAGGCCCCAGCTTTCCGGACCGATGGTCAAGCGCACCGCCTGCCCGTCCAGCCCGGAATGGGCGGCCTCGACATCCAGCCGGGGCAGCGCGCCGGCCCAGCAGCCCGCCCAGAGGCGGGCAAGCTGCACGGCCCGCACCAGCGCGACAAACCGCGCCGCGAGACTGTCCGATTGCAGCTTTTCGGACTTGCTGCCGATGGTGATGGGATAGGCACCCTTCTTGTCGGACGGCATGGCGGACACGGCGTCCAGCAGCCGCTCCAGCGGGCCGTTTTCCTCCATTTGCAGCATCCAGCGGCCCGGCGCGACGCACCAGAGCCGGACCTCGCTGCGGGACGGCACCGTCATGATCTGCAGCTGACGCAGCAGCAGCGCAATGGCATCGGGAACCGTACGCGCCCCGGCACCGGAATGCACGACCCGGCGATAGTCCTCGACCTGCGCGGCGCGGCCGGTCTCTTGCGTCAAGGGCTGGAGGATGCGCCGAGGCTGCAGTCCCGCCATGGAGCGTGGCGCACCGGCCGTCAGATCCGGCAGCAGCACCGCCCGCGCGGCCAGCCAAAAACCGCGCAGCCGCACAAGACCCCCGGCCGCGGCGTCTTCGTTCGTGCAGACGAACTGGCCGGAGGCCGGATCGCAGGTCATGCCGCCGGCCAAGAGCTCGGGCGGCAGCCGGAACGCCCAGAAGCGGCCGGCCAGATGATAGCCCTCGGGATGCGCGCCATCGCCGGTGCGAAGCACGGCGGCGCCGCGCGGTTCGATCCCGACGCGGAACGCTGTCTGACCAGACATCATTCCCCCTCTCCTTTCAGGCGATACCACTGCGGCACGCTGAGAAAGCCCGTGGGTTTGCTGCCGATGCGCGACTGCCAGGCGGCGATGGCACGACGGGACGCGGGTCCGATCACCCCGTCCGCGCCCAGATCGACCCCCAGCTCGCGCCGCAATGCCAGCTGTAGCGCCACCGGATCATATTTCGGCTCGAACTGCGCGGAGACGGCCGAAGGCAGGGGCCGGCCAGACGGGGAGATATCCTTCGCCGGCCTTCGCGCAACGGCCGGCCGCTGCGAGACCCGAGGCGACTCGACCGACGCCGACGGCGGCTCGGCAGCCGAGGGAGCGACAGCCGGCGAAGGGGCGACAGCCGGCGGGGCGGCAGCCGGTGCGGTGACCGGAACCGATTGGGCTGGCGGCACAGCGGCAACGCCGCCATGCAATGCGCCGATGGCAGCAGAGACCGAGATCGACAGCAACCGATCGTCACCCAGCAGGAAGATTTCCCCGCCATCCGGCCGCGGCACCATGCCCTGCAGCCGGGCGACAGGAAAATCGGCGGCCGCAGAGTTCCGCCCGTCATCCAGGCTGATCTGCGTCCCGGTCATGGCGACCGCCAGCATACCGGCCTGCGCCGGCCCCGCCGCCAGCGCACGCGGATGGCTGCTGATGTCGACCACCGCTGTCCATGCCCGACCTGGAGCCGGGTCCTCGCATTGCAAGAGCACCTGGCGCGATGCCTCACCGCCCTCGACCATCGCCGAGACGCGGTTATCCGGCAGCATGTCGCCACGCGCGATACGATAACCCTCCGGCAAGGCCGCGGCCAGACCGGCAAGAGCCGGGCAGGCCAGCCCGTCCGCAGGCGCCGGTGCAGGAGCATCCTCGACATAATGCGCGCCCTGCCGGCCCAGCTGCACGACGCGACCGTCGAGCGCCCGCGTCAGCAAGACGTCATCGGAAGCGGAATGGATCGCAACGGGCTGCGCGGTTTCGGAATCCAGCACCAGAACACCCAGGCCGCCGGCCGCCAGCAGCCGGCCGTGCGGATCCCGCAGCGGTGCGCCCCGGACGATGAGATCCTCGAACCGGCCACCGACGATGCGGCGTTCAAGCGGGCGGCCTCCGGCCGCTTGCGCTGTTGCCAGAGCTGCGTCCTCCTGCCTCCACCAGCGCCACAGCGGATCCCTGCCCCGAACCTCGCGGCAATGGGCCGTCGCCTCGACCCCGGCGGCGCCGTCCCACCACAACGCCTTGCCCCCGGGCAACGCAAGGCACAGGCCAAGCGCATCGCTGCGCTGCGATCGGTCGCGGGTCATGGCCCGGACATCGCGAAAGGCAAGCTGCCCCGATTGCACCCGACGGGTTTCCGAAAGGCGCGGCACACCCGCCGGCGCCCGCCACCAGCCCGTTTCGGTCAGAAGCTCGGTCAGCCCGGAAAACGGGGCCGCAATGGCGCGGAAGGCGTCGAAATCGAAACGGCCCGCCGCCAGGCGCGCGGGTTCGCCTTGGAATGTGATGCGTGTCGCCTGCACATCGCCCTGCGCATCCAGGTCTTGCTCAACCCGCCACAGCGGCGGCGCATCGACCAGGATCCTCGCGCGGGCGGCACCGGCTGTCGCGGCAAACGCACCCAGGTCCTTGCTGTTATCGGCCGCGCCCTGCAACCAGGACCCGTCCTTGCAGAATAGGCGCAAAGGACGCCCGGCCTCGGCCGGCAAGCCATGCGCGCGGCCGTCCAGGATCTCGACGCGGCTGGCGGCACAGGTTGCAAGCGCATCGTCATCGGCACCGGACATGACGACCAGCCGCGCCGGATCGAGATGGCCCGGCGGCGCGTCGAAGACGCCCGCATCGGTCACCAGCTGCAGGCCCCTGTCATGCCAGGCCAGGAAACGCGGCTGGTCGAGCAGCAGGCGCCCCGCCACCCAGCCGGTCGGACGCCACTGCCCGGCCAGGTCGAGGCGATGCACCGTGACCTCGTCCCCATCGATGCCATAGCGCAGCCGGCCGGTCTCGAGCACCACGCGGCCCGAGGCACGATCCCGGACGGCAGCCGCCTGGATCGGTCCGACCGCAGCCATTGTCGCCGCATCCGCGCGCAGCACGCCCGCCGAGGTCAGCACGTAAAGGCCGGCCTCCAGTCGCGCGGTCCCGTCCAGCGGAACCGATGCCGGCTGACAGAACAGTTCCTGCGCGCCGGCGACCTGGACCTGCTTTCCGGCCAGACGCAGCACCTCGGCATCCCGCCACAGCTCGGCGCGCAGCGACCCGCAGGTCATGCCATCGGCAAGGTTGTCATGCGGCAACCGGCCCTGCAGCGGTTGCCGCAGCGGCAGCTGCGCGCCGCCTTCCAGCAGATATTCCCCCTGCACGGCCCCGTCGGATTTGCTCCAGCGCCAATATCCGGTCCGGGCGACGAATTTCGCGGCAAGACCCGACGCATCGTTGCAGGCGGTGGGCGTTGCCGTGATCGCCGTGAACGCCGCGCAGCCCGAGGCGAATTCGGCGACGATCCGGTCGGGAGACGCGGCGGGACGGCCGACCGCACGCACGGCAAGCCCCGTCGCGCGGTCGCCTGGCACGATCAGGCGCTGATTGGCATAGCCATCCGCTTGCGATGTCAGCCGACGCAGGCCAAGTCGCGTCCCCACCAGCAGGGCGGGATCCGCCGGATCGCCATGGATCGCGGTCACCTCGTCGAATGGCATGACCTCGCCCGCATTCCAGGTGAAGGGCAGCCTGGCCGGGGACTGCTGCCCGATGACGTCGACCGCAATCTCGAACCAGGCTTTGCCACGATAGCCGGCGCTGATATCCTCGACCGAGGCCAGCGCACGCGTCTCCCAGGGGCGTTCGTCAGCCTTTGGCAGCCGCCATTGCGACTGCTGCTGGTCCCAGATCCGATACCCAGTCGCATCCCGATGAAACAGCACGCGCTGCGCTGGGGCGGACCGGATGGTATCGAGTTCGCCCGCACCCGGCGCAGGACCGACCGGAGCGGCCACGCCCGCCAGACCGGCAAGCGCGGGCGCGACATGGGTGCCCGCACGGGTGATCGCCACCGCCAATTGCGGCGTCGCCGCAAAGGCCTGCAACTGGTCGATGTCGAAATCCAGCCCCTGCCGCGCCAGCCGCCAATCTTCCCCAGGCCGGGCAGGGCGCAATACGACCGCACCGTCCTGCCTGTCCCAGATGCGGCCATTCTCGGACGCAAGGGGACCGTCCCTGAAAGGCTCGGAAGCGCCCTGCCACTGGCCCTGACCGTCCTGCTGCAGCCATCCGGCGCCCGTGCGCAGCAGCAGGCGGCCATGTTCGGCCTCAAGCCGCTGGGCGCCCATGGGAAGCGACTGGGCGCCAGCCAGCTGGGCCTGCGGGATCAGCCCGACGGGGGTCAGATAGGTCACCGCTGCGTTCACCTGGGCCGCGGATTGGCGCTGGTCATGCAGAAAACCGCGTGCGGCAAGCGCCGGTGCCTTCCCGCCCGCCACGGCGATGGTCGCCGCAACCTGCTGTTGCCGGGGGTCGATGGTGAACTCCAGCGCATCGATGCGCAAGGTCCGCGGCCCCGCCCCGGCAGTCGCGGTGCCATCCGCCGCAACCAGCCCGCGCGCGCTGTCGAGGAACACGCCCTGATAGGCCGCCTGCGGCAGCGCCATGCCCTGGTCCGAGACGCGGCGCAGGCCCTCCGCGCCCTGGTGCCACAGGCCAAAGGCATTCAACCAGGCGATCTGCCCGCCCGCCAGGGCCAGGCCGCGTGCCGGATGGGCCGGCAAGAAGCGACCGTCGCGGATCGCTTGGTCGGGCGCCATCTCGATCGGTTCAGACGATGTCGCAAGACGCACCCGTCTGCCTTGGCGCTGCCAGCCGATCCAGCCCTCGTCGAAAGCCTCCAGCATTGCTGGCGTCAGCGGCGACAGGCTGATCCGATTGCGCAGCCCCGTCATCTCGGCCGCCGAAATGCGCGGCGGATTCAGATAGGACCGGCCGTCGATCTGCGCCAGCGCCCCGCGCAACTCGTCCTGCCCTTGGGAATCGTTGACCAGCGGGGTCGCCGCCACCGCCTCGGCCAAGGCGCCATCGGGGCTGAACAGCAGGCTACGCCGGTTGGTCACGACGGACAGCCCGCCCGCCTGCGCCTCCGACAAGGCGATCACATGCTCGTCCGCATCCAGGCGGCCCGGAAGGTCCTGGGCCTTGACGCAGGGCCTGATGACCGGCGGCAATTGCACGAACGGCGCCGGAGGTCCGATGAAGTCGGCCGGCAGGGGCGCAGGCGGTGGAGCCGGCACTTCGCAGCGGTCCGCCCAGATCAGGTTCAGCCGTCCGCCCCGGATTTCCTGCAACCAGCGCTGCCGGCCCTGGCCGTCACCCGGCACGGGCAGCACGGTTACCAGATCGGCCGCAAAGCGGATCAGCGGGTCCGAGCGCAGGCCACCCTGCTCGGCCGATGCGACACCGGCCTTGCTCAGCACGACATGGCCGCGCTGCGTGTAATGGGCATGCACCGCCGGATCGTCGCGGGAAGAATCCGGTTTCAGCGGCTGGAGCAGCTGGCCATCGGCAATGCCCTTCACCTCGTCTCCGACCAGCGCGGCATAACTCCTGTCGGTGCGATGCAGGAAGTCTACATTGTCCAGCACGCGGATCGCCTTGCTTCCTTCGATCCGCCACAAGGCACGGCCCGGCCCTTCCCACAGCATCGGCACACCGCCGCTGCTGAAAAGCACGGTCTCGGCGCCGGGCGCCGGCCCCTGCACCCGGCCAAGCGGGCGTCTGGCCTCGTCCAGCAACCACAGCGCGTCGCGCGTCAGCATGAGATTGACGGCCAGCAGAAAGCCGCGGACATCCGACGCCTCGATCCGCATGGGCGGGCCGGCCAGCAGCTGGCAATCCGGCGCGGCCTGGCCGCGCACCAGGCTGCAGCGCCAGGCGTTCAGAGCCTGATCGATCCGGAAAAGCTCGGTTTTCTGGGACGTGGAGGAATAGCTGTATGTCCGGTCCGTTCCCGGCAGATAGCGGGCTGAAAGCGCGGCCAGCCCTGCCTTCCCGGCGACCGAGCCATCAAGGCGATGAATGGCGACCGGGGCGGTGATCGCGCCGTCGATCAGGATCAGATCCCCGCTGCCGTCCGAGGCCAGCTGCCATCCGACATCCGGCGCCGGCAGCGCGATGTCCGCCCGCGGCGCCTCGCTGCCGGAGGCATAGATCAACAGGCGCCAGTCCGAGAGAACCGCGATGCTGCTTCCGAAGCGTGCCATGTCCCGGATCTCGGCCGGCGCGATCGGGATCACGGGCAAGACGGGACGCGCGGCGCGCGCGAAAGCGATGGTATCGCCTGCCGCGGATTGTCCCTGCCACAGGGCGCCATCGCCATCCCAAAGCGAGATCAGCGCCGGGTTGCTGCCGGGGGCAAGGTCGAACTGGGTCACCTCGCGCGGCGCACCGGCAAACGCCTGGCTGCTCCAGGTCCGCGCGGACAGGTCATAGCGCCACAAGGCATCGGGCATCAGGACATGCAGGCCGCCACCCGCCGCCGCATAGACCTTGGCGGGTCCGGACATGGCGGGACCGTCGCCCGCCGCAGGCGCCACCTCGGCGACCTGACCGCCTGCCCAGCGCCGCAGGCTGCCGTCCCCCATCAGAACCAGAACCTCCGGTGCGCCGTCGACCTGGCTGGCCTGAAGACCCGTCAGACTGACCTGCCAGTCGATGCCGACAGGCTCGGTGGCGCAGGACGGCACGTCCTGGATCGCGGCGACCGGCACCGAGAAAATGCCGTTCGGCGCCAGCCGGACCAGATGCCCGCCCAGATTCAGCAATCGGCCGTCCCCGCCTGCGCCCAGACCCTCGACCCGCAACCAGCGATGCAGGTCGGGCTGATAGATCCCGGCCTCGGTCGCGGTGCGCACCAGCAGGCGCCCCCGGTCGAGCGGCACGACATCCCTGACATCGCCTCGAGGGGCAGCCACGCCCATGTAGAGACAAGACTGGCCGGACGAGACATAGCGCCGGCCATTGCGTTCGGCCATGGCCACGGCGCCATGCGCGCCCAACCAGCCGTCGATGAACCGATCGCCGACGAAGATCGGCTTGTCGCCGGCATGGATGCCGCCGCTGTTCTTCCACAGCGGGACATCATTCGCGACGTCCAGGATCTCGGCATCCCGGCCCGGCGCCGTCCAGCTGGCGCCAAAGCGCCGTTCGCCCGGCGTATAGCTTTGCACGACCGAATCCGAGGCGAGGAAAAGCCGCCGCCCCGACGCCATGACATCCTGCACCGCGGCCGCGCCGAACCGCGCCCGGACCGGACCGCCATAGACCTGCCGCCAGCCGTCCTCGGCCGAGGAATAGACGGTTCCGTTTCGATCCAGCCCCAGCAGCCGGTCGCCGGCGATGGCAATATCGGCCAGGCCCGCGCCCCCCTCCGGCGCCGCCATCGGCCCAAGCCAGCCCCGCTGGTCCTGATTGTAAAGCCAGAGCCGGTCCCTTGCCGCGAAAAAATAGGCCGCGCCGGATGCCGCCATCGAGACCGGTCGCAGGCCTTCGGGCAAGCCGGGCCCGACCTGCGGGACGATCTGCGCATCGGGCGATGCCAGTTGCAGCAGCGTGCCATCGGCGGCGACAAGCGTCAGCCCCGCCCCGTCCGCCCGCGCCCGCGCGACGGCCCTGGCCGCGCTGCCGTGACTCTCGACCGAAAGCTGCTTGGCCGGGAAATCACCCGCGATCTTCAGGGACCGAACATCGCCAGAGCTTTGCGAGACGATCCACAGACGCCCCTGTCCCGGCACTAGCAGCGCATCCGTTACCGGCAGCGGCGGCAGCGCGGCAGCAGGGGTGAAGCTGTAGCGGCGCGCGGCGCTGTCATGCACCAGAATGCCATCCGGACCCAGCGCGACGAACAG
Source organism: Paracoccus versutus (assembly GCF_029909795.1). Classification (NCBI taxonomy): domain Bacteria; kingdom Pseudomonadati; phylum Pseudomonadota; class Alphaproteobacteria; order Rhodobacterales; family Paracoccaceae; genus Paracoccus; species Paracoccus versutus. The sequence goes on along the minus strand of NZ_CP038196.1, from coordinate 341,362 downwards.
GGATCCAACCGCCGCCGCGCGCGTGAAGCGCGCATCGGGCGGCGCGCCGGGATCCGCCTCGGCCAGCACCTGCGCCGTTTCGCCATCCAGCTTGAGCACCCGGCCGCGGTCGTCCAGCCCGAAGACCTCGGCCCCCGCGCCCGACAGGATCTGCCGCAGCGGCGCCTCCAGCGTGGTGCGGCGAGCCACCTCGCCGTCGCTGATGACAAGGAAGCTGTCCGGCAGGCCGACAAGCAGCCGGCGGCCGTCGGTCTCGGCGAAATAGGCGGTCGGTTCCTGCGCGGCCAAGGTAGTCCAGCGGCGCGCCGCCGACGCATAGACATGCACCCCCGCCGACCCGAGCGTCACCAGGTCTTCGCCCTGAAGCGCGACATGGCGCAGGCCGCTGTCGTTCAGATTCGGGTCGACCTGCAGTTCCGCATGCAGCACGGCGACCCCGCCCTCGGCGTCGATGCCCAGCAGGGAAAGGCAACCGCCCTGCCCGTCGGCACAGGCCGAGCGTCGCAACGCCAGCAGCCCGTCCGAGACACTGTCCGCCAGCGCCAGGATCTCGCCCTCGGTGCCGGCAACCAGCGTGCTGGCCGCATCGAAACCGGGCTGATCCGGCGGCAGCCGGTGCAGCCCGTCCCGGGCACCCAGCCAGAACGCACCGGCATGGAACAGCGGGCCCTGGCCGGCATCGGCAATGGCCGCACGGCGGCGCCAGACGCCGCTGCGCTGGTCGAACAGGCCAAGCCCCTTGCTTGCCGCATTGACCAGCACGAACCGGCCATCATCCGAAACCGCCCAGCCCGCGACATCCGCCTGTTCGACGGGCGTGCCATCGGCCGCGCGAAAGGCGCCGTCGCCCAGCCGCACCTGCCAGGTGCCGTCCCGCCGCTCGGCCAGGCCGCCCTGTGCGGTGACGGCATAGACGCTGGCCCCTTCCGGACAACCGGCGGCCGGGCAGTCGGCAGAGAGCAGGGCCAGATCACCGCTGAACTGGGCCGAGCGCGGCAGGCTTTCCGCGGCGAAGGTCCGCCCGGCCATGTCGAAACGGTCGACCGAACCGTCCTGCCGGCCAAGCAGAAGCTCACCGCCCACGGCAACCATGTCGCGCATGGGCGAAGCGTTGTCGCGGTAATCCGTCAGGATCCGCCGGTCCTGAACCTCGGTCACCAGCGGCGGATCCAGCCGCCCCAAGGCCGCGATCCACGAGGCCGCGGCATAGCTTCCTGCTGCGGCCACGGCGATCAGCGCCGCGCCGATCACCAGCAACGCACCGTCCAGGCGCTGCCGCGGGCGCGGGTCGGCGAAGCGGCGTTGCGCGTCCTTGATCGCCGCTTGCCGCGCGGTGGCGCGCATATCGCGCATATCGCTGCTCATTCGCTGTTCATCCTGCCGATCACCAGAGGCTGTCGGGCCATCGCGATGGCGGCCACCTCTCCCAGCGGCCGATCCATGTCCACGCCCGCCAAGAGCCCGGCAAGCCAGACGGGGCGGGCGCGGGCGAGCTGTGCGCGCTCACAGACCGCTGCCCAGAACTCGAAGTCGATCATGCCCTCGGCCTGGGCCAGGTCCTCGCGCGGGATGTCCGGGCGATAGCGTTGCAGCGCCCATTGCGTGAACCAGGCCGAGGCAGCGTCGGGCTGTGACAGGACCGCGCGACGCACGACACCCAAGGTCGACAGCGCCAGGTCGGCCGGTGCCCGGCCCGGCGCCGACAGACCGCTTGCGGCATCGGGAATGGCCTCGTCCGGGATCATCGTCATGGCCTCGACATTGCCTGCGGTCTCATCGCCCCAGATCCGGCGCAGATCGGATCGCAGAGCGGCCGCCTTGTCAGGCTCCAGCAGCGCGGCCAGCAAATGCTGCTCGGCGCAGCGCGTCTGGACCGGCGGCGCATTGGCGCGCAGATAGGCAAGGCCGATGGTCATGCGGCACAGCATCGTCACATCCGTCGCCCGCCCCGCCTCGATGGCCGCCTTGGCCTGGGCCTCGGCCTGCCGCAATTCGCTGTCGATGACCGCGACCAGCAGCCCCTCATGCCCGCGCTTCCAGCCCAGGATCTGCTGAAATCCGATCAGCGCACGTGTCCAGTTGTGGCGCAGCCCATAGCGCAGGGCCGCCACCTGCAGGCGTCGCAGCGGCGTGCCGAAACCCAGGAACTCGGTCAGCGCCAGCAACAGCAGCACCGCGACAGGACCGAACCACAGCAAGGACCAATACCCCGACCGCAGCCACAGCCAGGACCATAGCGGCAACCAGATCCGGTCATGCGCTGCATAAAGCAGATATCCGATGCCGGCAGGCCGCAACCATTCCGTGGCCACGATCCAGCCCAGCAGGACGAGACCTCCAAGGACAGCCGCGACCGCCATCCGCCGCCGCATCCATGGCCGCCGGCGCAGGGGCGGTTCCCGGCCGATATCCAGCACGGTCGAGCGGCCCGGCCGCCTGTCCTGCGGTTGCGACGGGACGGCGGTCATGGCCCGGCTCCGCTCGCCGGAAGGCGCGGACCGATGAAATCGGGCGTGACAGAAGGCTGCAGCACCGGGCCGCGCAGGTTGGACAGCTGAAGGCTGATCCAGGGCCAGTAATGCACCAGCAGCAGGATCAGACCGGCCACGACCAGCAGCAAAAGCAGCCACCAGCGGACCCGGCGCCAGAAGCGCAGCAGATGCAGGCCCAGGATCCGCCGCCGCAGGCGCGCCTTGCGGCGCAGCACCGCAGTCTGGAAGCCCCGGCGCGCTTGCTGCATTCCGGACAGGGTCGCGGCCCAGCGTCGCCTTGCGAAATCCAGCCCCTGCCGGTCGCTCAGCCGCGCGCGAAGCGCCTCGGCCCAGCCGCGCAACCTGTCGGACCGGGCCAGCGTGTCATCGACGCCTTCAAGCGACACATGCGCAGCCTGCAACAGGGTGGCCAGCCGATGCGAGGGATCCTGCATCAGTCCAGCTCCAGCCTGTCGCGCAATGCGCCGATGCGATCCTTCATCGCGGCGATCTCGGTCTCGGCATCGCGCATGATGCGGTCGCCCGCGGCCATCTCGGCGCCATACTGCTGGAAGAACGCCAGGCGGGCTGCGGCCATCTCCGGCAGTTCCTCGGCCATCGCGACCATCTCCTGGTCCAGCCCGCCCAGCGCCGTGCCCAGACCGTTGAGCGAGCCGGTGACCTGCGCCAGCCTGCCCTGCGCCATGTCGATGAAGCGCCGCGCCGTGTCCAGTTGCGCCTGCAGACCCCTGACCTCATCCGCCACGGCATCGGACAGGCGATCGAGGCAATGGATCAGCTCGACCTGGGCCTGCTGCCATTCCAGGCGCAGCCCCTCCACCTCGCCCGACATGGTCTTGCGCAGGTCGCGGGCAAGCTGGCCGGCATAAAGCGTTTCGGCCAGTTCGCGCAGTTCCTCCGGATCGGCCACGCGCGGAGAGCTGGCAAGGATATGCTCGTTGATCCAGCGCAGGCTGAGCTTCAGCGGCGCGAACCGCGCCAGGTCCAGCAGCTCCACCCCGATTTCGTCGCGGCCAGCGGCCAGATGGCTGAACACGAAAGCCGGCTGCGCCTGGCTGTCGTCCAGAACCGCCGAGGCGTCGGCGAACAGATTGCCCAGCACCAGACGCAATGTGCCCGAAACCGAACTGCCGAAACTGTCGATATAGGGCAGGATCCGCTGGCCATGCGGCACGAACACCATCGGCTCGTCCGGATCCGAAGCGCGCGCCTCTTCGGCATGCGGGTCAAGCCAGAATGTGATCGGAGTGTCACCCGACACGGCCCGCCAGTAGAATTCGGGCAGCACCCCTTCGAACTGCACCAGGTCGGGATCGTAAAGCACGAAATGCGCGGGCTCCGCCCGATCCGCGGCATGGCTGGCGGCATATCGCAGCCCGGCATTCTCGCGCAGCGCGCGCGGCATACGGCGCAGCCCATCCACCAGCGCAGGCAATTGCGCGTCGCTGAACCGCAGCAGGCGCAGCTGCGGGCCCCCGAGGGCCTGGATCAGCGCGATCCGCGCCTCGCGCTCGTCGATTTCCGCACGAAGCTTCTCGACATCCTCCTCGCTGCGAGAAAGGTCGCGGATCACGTCCAGGCTGATCCGGTAGCCCAGCGGGAAACTGCGGTCATTCAGCCGCCGGTTCAGATCCTGCTGCGCCTCGGCATCGGGGCGCAGGTGCAGCACCTGCATCCGCAGCGCAGGGCCGGTTTCGTCGGGCAGATCGGCGCCGGTGATCGTCCTTGCCAGCGCCTCGACGGGGGTCATTTCCGCGGACGCTTCCCCGGAAAGCACCAGGACGCGGCATTCGTCGTTGAAGCCCGGCACGAAATGCAGCTCGTCGTCACGCTGCAACAGCCCGGCATCCGCCAGGCCGTTCAGCAGTTCCGAGACGGCCACCCGGTCCTGCACCGCGAAGGCCCGGCCTTCGGGCAGCCACAGCGACATGGCGGCAAGCCCATGATGGCGCAGCAAGGTCACGCCCGCAGGCAGGCCGCCGGCGCGCAATCCAACAAGGGTGGCGCCGCGGGCGGGGTCGTCGTCAAACTCGAGGACCGTGGCCGCGGCTCCGTCCGTCATGAAACGCACGTCCCGCGAACGGCGGGCAATGGCACTGAATACGGCGGCGCGGGCGTCTTCGTCCGACTCGACAACGGCACGGATGGCGCCGGGCGCGGCGTCGTCCTGCTGATCCGCCGCGGTCCCGGTGACACGCGACCACAGGAAGGCCAGGATGCCTTCGGTCAGGGACGGCTCGCCCTGCAGATCGCGGCTTTGCGTCGGCAGGCGCTCCAGCTCCGACGCCAGCCGTCCAGCGGCTTCGAACGCCTGTGCCAGGCGGCCGAACAACGGGGCCGCGTCGCCCGGCGCCACGTCGATCCGTTTCGGCAAGAGCGCCAGCAAGCTGCCGCCCGGGTCCAGCCGCAGCCGCAGATCCATCTGCGCGGCCAGCGCAAGATGCGGCGCAAGTGCCAGCAGGAACGGCTCGACGGCCTGCGCCCGCAGGCGCGGCAGGACCAATGTATCACGCTTCAGCGACATCAAGGGCCTCCAGCGTCACGTCCATCATCCACAACACGAGTGCGCCCATGAACTCGGCCAGCGCCTCGGCGCGCGGTTCATCCGACGGCTGCGGCAGAGTCAGGTGCAATTCCTTGCCGCCATCGGCAAAGCCCGACAGCTCGGGCGCCTGTGCCCCGGCGCCGCCGCGCCATGTCAGGCAGGCCATATGTGCCCTGCCGCCCAGGGCGCGACCGAGAGTCGCGGACATTTCCGCGCGCAGCTCGCTCCAATCCGTTTGCCACGTTGCCGGCCGGCAGAGCAGCACCATGCGCCGCCCGTAATCGGCAGCCAGGCCCGCAGGATCGCGCCGGCGCGCCGCAGCCAAGGGCGCAAGCCCCGCCCGCCACAGGCGCAGCACGGCGGCTGCTTCTGCGCTGGCCGGGTCCGTCCCCGGCGCCGGCGAGGCTGTGCGCCCGGGCAGGACGACAAAGCCCGGCAACAGGCGCGAGCGCATCAGCATGTCCGCCCGCACCCGCCCATCGATCAGCAGCGGCGGCAGCTTGCCCAGCCCCGGCTCGGGAAGCTGGCAGTCCAGCACCGTGGCGTCGCAGCCCTGCTGCGACCAGACCAGATCGGAATTCGCCAGCCCCATCTGCGAAAGCGCCACCCGCAGCCGGATCGCGGCATCCGCCCAGGCGGCCTTGACCAGCAGGCCCATGCCGTCATCGCGGTCCGCCCCCTGCAGCGCAACCGCCAGCAGGTCGCGACGAGGGTCGCGGCGCGGCGGGCGATGCCGCACCAGCAGGCCTTCGTGCAGCAGCTTGTTGGCCAGCAGCATCCGGGGCTGGATCATCTCGCTGAACAGGCCGTCCGGCAGATCCTCGAGGCTGCGGGACTGGCGGATACCGGCCACGCCGCCCTCTTTCGGTCGTATGCCAGCCCGGCGATGGGCCGACACCTGCCTGGCCCTGCGGCGCGGCCGTTCATGCTGGCGCGTCAGATCGAAGCGGGGCGGATGCAGGAAGATCAGCGCCGCCAGCGCCGGATCGCATTCCCCAGACGCCGCAGCGGCGCTTGTCCGCGCCCTGGCTGTCGCCAGCCGGTGCGCTTCCTGCAGCAGGTCCAGCGCGGCATGCACCCAGAAGGGTTTCCCCATCACCTCGGGGTCGGCCAGCGCGGCCTGGGTCGCCAGTTCCAACGAGGCTTGCGCCTTCTGAAACGCCTCGGGCTCGACCGGTTCGACGCCATGGCCGACCAGCGGCAAAAGCCCGGCGCGCCTTGCCGCATGGCGCAGGACCGGTTCGGCCACGATCAGCGGAAAGCGCAGCCTCGCGTTCAACATCACGGACTGGCCGCCGACGGCACCGGAAATTCCCAACGATTTCGCCATGCAGCCAAAGGCCCGTCCCCAGAACGGGTCCAGCAGCGGTTGCCGCGACGCAAGAAACCGCTCCAGCATGCTGGCCAACGCCCCGGACAAGGGAACATGCCTTTGGGCGAAAGCATCGCGCAAGCGCATGGCTCCCGTGCCGAGCGGGCCGGATTCGCCGGAGATGATCAGCCGCGGTTCACTCATGCAAGCAAGAGTTCCTGCCGCATCTTCGAGAGCGCACCCGGATCACCCTGGTCCAGCCCATAGGTCAGGATGACGCCCAGATCGCGCGGCAGCACCTCGGCCTCGGCCGCTTTCGCCTGCGCGCTGCGCAAAAGCGCCTCGGCCAGGACTATGGCCGAGAACTTGACCAGGCGCCGGTTCGACATCTCGGACAATTCCCTGGACCGGACCATCGCGACCATGGCGGCAAGCTGCGGCAGGGCCTTGCCCAAGGGATCGACCACCAGCTTGCCCTCGGTCGTCATGGTCTCGATCGTGTCCCGATAGGTTTGCAGAGTGCCGGGCAGGTCCTTGAAATGGCCTTGCCCGGCATCGGCGTGGCTGTGCGTTTCCGTCCAGGCGGCCGAAAGCAGCCTCGAGAGGGCGTCGTGCCCGGCCGGAGCATTCTCCATCCGGCAGCGCAGCAGAAAGCGGTCATAGACCGCGCCCAGCCCCTCTTCCCGCGGCGCATGGTTGGTCGCGCCGAACAGCATCTTCAGCGGCGTCGGATAGACCACGCCCCTGTCATGGAACTTGCGTTCGTTCATGAAGGTCAGCAAGGCGTTGAGGATCGCGGAGGAGGCGTTGAACACCTCGTCCAGAAACACCACCTCGGCGCGCTGCATCTGTCCGATGACGTTGCGCTCCAGTCGCGGGTCTTTCGGGTCCATCAGCTTGGACAGATCGAAATAGCCGAAAAGCTCGGACGGCTCGGTGAATTGCGTCAGCAGGTATTCGAAATAGCGCTCGTCCTTCCGGGTGGCGCCGGCAAGGGTTGCCGTGTCCTGTTGGCGCGGGTCGTGGTCCAGCACGCCGATCAGGCTGCAGAATGCGCGGATCAGGCGTGACTTGGCCGTGCCGGGCGGGCCGATCATCACCATGGCCTCGCCCGTCATGGCGGACAGCATCATGCAGCGGACGGCTTCTTCCATGCCGTAGAAACGGCCGATCAGCGCCTTTTCCAGGTCGAGCACCCGGTCCAGCATCGCCCGGTTGCTTTTATAGATCGCCGTGACGGCTGCTGGGGTGAACATGAGGAAGGCTCCGGCTTGATCAGGGGGCAAGGTCGAGGATGCTGGGCCAATAGGCGGGCAGACCGGCCGCGACGGCCGCGGCCGCGTCGAACCCGGCCTCGGGGGCCCAGACGACCCAGGGCAGGCCGGCCAGATCCGGCGGCGCCGCCCATCCGGGGGCCTTGCCCATCAGGCGCAGCAACCATTGGTCCCAGGGCCGGCAGGGCTCGGCCAATTCGGCCACCGCCGCCCTCAGCAAGGCATGGCCGGCATTGGGGGCGAACAGGTGCCCGGGCTGCGAGACGATCAGCAGGCCCAGCCCCGCCGGCGAAAAATCCGGATGCGGTGGCGGGCCGGGATGGAACAGCACATGCTGGCACAGAAAGGTCCGGCAGACCTCTCCGAGTTCGTGCAGGAAGACCGGATCGGCGAAGGCCTGCCGCAGCACCACCCGCAACAGGATCTCGGGACCGAAGTCAGGCCCCGGCACGGCAACCGACGCCAAGGATTGCGGCTTGCGCAACAGCAAACGAACCGCCTCTGGTCCAGGCTGCATCACGGAAACAGGCGGCTGTTTCCCCGCACGCCGCAGCCGCCACCGCCGCCTGGCCGGAGGCGGCCGGACCAGGGCTTCGACATCCTGCGCCGTCAAGGCCACCGGCGCCTGGTTGGCAAGCAATGCGCGAAGATTGGCCAGAACCCCGCGTTGCAGCGCCTGCGCCAGCGCAGCCATCTCGGGCGCGCGAAACCCGCGCAGGCCCTCGGCCGCCAGATTGCCGTCGAAAAGCCGGTTGGGGTGGAAGACGCGCGGAAGAACGGATCTCATCGCGAATTCAGGTTTCGGGACCAGACGCCCGCGGCAAGAAAGGCAAAAGCGAGCGACAGGAACACATGGGCAAGAATAACGACCTCGTGAATACTCCTTGAGGGGTAAGCGGAAATTTGCCGCTCCGCAAGCGAAATTCCGCCGGTTTTCTGCTCGGCTGCGCGCAGGATTTCGGCATTCACGCCGAAATCGAGGCGTTCCGCCCGCAGCCCGGAAAGGGCGGTGGCGGGCGGGAAATCCACCGGGATGCGCTGGATGTTCGCCCCCTCCTGCAGGACCAGCAGCGCGCGTTGAAACCCGCCGGCCGCAGGTGCCGGGACGCCGCCGACAAAGGCCCCCTGCCGCCGATCGAACTGCAGGGAGATGCCGTTCGACGCGCCATTCGACCAGGTCAGGCTGGCCGACAGGGCGCCCTGATGGATCACCCCCGCCGCGCTGGTCGGGGTCACGCGCAGCATATAGCGGTCGCCGTCGTCAAGCAGTTGCACCAGGTAACGGTCCTGATCGGGCCAGCCCAGCAGGCGCTCCAGCATGGCCTCGGTCGCCGGCAGGGCAGACTGCCCCCATTGCGCGTCCATGGGCCCAAGGAACACCCCCGCGACGACGCCCGGCCGACGGGCATCCCGGCGCCAGGCAAACAGCGGATCGGGCGGCGGAAGGGCGTGCAGCCACTCGACCCGCGCATCGCTGCGCGGATAGGTGATGGCCATCCCGTTCACGCCCAGCCCGGGATCGGGAAGTCCGTCCCCGCCGACGGACAGCGGGGTGAACAGGCCGTCCCGGTAATATTCCTTGCGCTCCTCGGGCTGAAAATAGCGGAACGGGATATTGTCGGCGCTTCCGTCCTCACCCAGCAGAATCTCTTCGCCCCAGGCGCTGACATCCATCGGAAACCGCGAATCCGACACCGAGATCGCGGTGGTGAAGCATTGCGGCGCGGATTTCGGCGGCTCGAACTCGGCGTCCGAAATGAAGAAGAAGGCGCAATAGTTCGACACGAAGCGGGCCGAGGATTGCAAGGTCGTCTCTGGCGCCGTGCCGCCGCCGGCAGAAAGCCCGTCGGTATATCGGCGGGCGGCCTCCAGCGTCTTTTGCGTGGCCGCGCTTTTCTGGAATGGCCTGTGCGCATCACTGGAAAACGGCAATATCGCGATGCTGTCCTGCGGCCGCAATTGCGCCAGGATGGCGCGAATGGCGCTTTGTGCCGATCCGAGGCGGCGCCCGCCCATCGAGCCGGACACGTCCACCATGACGACGATGTCGCGCGGCGGCGGCTCTTGCACGAACAGGCGCGGATCGGAATCGACCGGCAGGATGGGGCCCAGGACCGAGCGGTTCCAGGCAGAGATCACCTGCTCGTCCGTCACGCTGCCCCGCAACCCGCCGTTGACGATCATCAGTCCGGTCCCGTCCGCCGCCGCCAGCAATTCGTCGACATGGCCGGGCGGAAAGTCCTGCGGCTCGAGCCCGTCGATCACCACCAGATCATAGTCAGCGGGCGGCAGCGGCGTGGCAGGGCTGGCCCGTTCGACCCGCCAGCGCGCTTCGGGCAGCGCATCCGCCCAGGGCGCCGGACCATAGATCAGCAGGCGCGCCGGACCGCGGACCAGGGTGAAAAGATTGCGCTGCTGCCGCACGCTTGCCATGTCGAAGCCAAGTTGCAGCCCCTGCAAACCCCGCCGATCGAAAACGGTGGTCAGCCGCAAGGGCCGAAGCGTGTCGCCGCCTGCCACCTCCAGCGTATCGCTGCGTTCCTTTTGCGTGACCACCAGGCTGCCGGCGCCCAGAGTCGTGCCGCGCAGCACCGCCTCCTGTCCGATGCGGTGCTCCGGGCCGAGGTTGGCCGCCACCAGCCCGGACGCAGGCGTCGACGCGCCCGCCGCGATGACGTCCACCGGAACCCCCAGGGCCCGGAATTCTGCCCATAGCGCGTCATCCGGAGCCTCACTGGCCAGCCCGTCGCTCAGCAGGATGACCCTGCCTTGCCCGTCGCCGCCCCGCAAGGCGGCAAGGCCGTCCAGCAGCCCGGCCCGCAGGTTGCTGGCGTCTTCGGCCCGGTCCACCCGGTAGCTCCGCAACGTGTCGGCCAGATGGGCCGCCGTGCTTTCGCCGCCAAGCCCGCCGCTGGCCCTGCCAAAGCCGCGCAATTCTCCGCGCCACCCGGCCGCCTGACCGTCCGGCATCGAGGCAAGGAACGCCTCGATCCGGTCGGCTGCCAGGTTCAAGGCGCCGCGCGCCCGGGCCGGGTCGCGCCAGAAGCTTTCCGACTGGTCCAGCAGGACGACGATCTTGCCGCCCTGGGCGCGGTCGAGAGAGCGCCGCAACTCCGGGCGTTCGGTGGCGACCGCCAGCAGGATGAAGCCAAGGGCGAACAGCGCCGCGGTCAGGATGCGCAGCGGCAGGGGCCGTTTCCGCGCCCGCAGCGCCAAAAGCAGGCTTGCCGCGATGCCCGCGATTGCGGCCGCATAGGCCCAGGGCGCGGCGGATGCGGCGGGGCAGGCAAGCTGCCAGGCGCCAAGCGTGATGCCGTCGATCAAGCGACAGATCATGACACGGCCTCGGATCGACGGGCCAGCCGCAGAAGCCTTTCCGCCAAGAGCGCCAGCAGCGAAGCCAGGACGAGCCAGGGCCAGAACGGAGCGCCGGTGCTGACCCGCGACAGCTGCGCCAGGCGATGCAGATCGGCGGGCGGGCCCAGCGGGCGCCCGGTCATGCTTTCGCGCCAGGCATTGGCGACGATGCCACCCCGGCCGTCGCGCCATTCCAGCGCCTGCTGCTGCGCTTCGGGCATCGCCAGATCCGCCAATGCCGAAAAGAACAGCGTCAGCGACAGGCTGCGGGCAGGATCGGGCAGGCCCGGGACCGGCGCTGGCACGATCAGGCCTTTCGGCTGTTCACGGCGCGCGACCAGCACACCGCCCGCATCATCGACCAGGGCCGGCGCAAAGCCGGGCGGAAGCGGGCCGGGCCAGGCGGCAGGCATCGCTGCCTCGAGCGCGTCGAAACTGACCAGGGAAAGCAGCGCCGCGTCCTCGATGAACGGGCCGATATGGCCTGGCTGGCGACCGAGGCCGAAGCCGGGATAGGTCAGCAGCACGGGCCGCGCCAAGGCATCCGCGGGCAGTCCATCGCCCTCGGCGACCAGCAGATCGCCGGGGCCGCCCTGCGCCAGGCCCGCGGGACGGGCCAAGGCATCCGCGGGCAGTCCATCGCCCTCGGCGACCAGCAGATCGCCGGGGCCGCCCTGCGCCAGGCCCGCGGGACGGGCCAGGTCGGAAAGGCGCCAATCGACCGCGAGGCTCGCCGGCCGTTGCAGCCGGGCCACGACCTTGTCGTCGCCGTCATAGCCATCGGCGGCCGCAAGCCGCGCCGCATATTCCCCGGGGCCGGCATAGGCCGCCGTTGCGAACCATCGCCCCTCGGCTTCCGGCATCGGATGGATCGACAATTGCTGCTGGCCCGACGGACCGTCAAGAACAAGCGCGTCTGGAAGATCCTGGCCGGACACCACACCCTCGACGCGGATCTCGGAGGTCGTCTGGCCGAAGGCCGATTGCATCACCTGCAACTGCCGGATCCCGGCATTGCCGACGGGGGCGCCGACCTGATCCCAGATCACGTCCACGCCCTCGCCCGCCGTCATGGCGACCGGAGGCATGTCGGTCAGCACCAGAACATGCGTCAGCACGCAATCCACCTGCGGCAGCATGGCGGCGGCGACAAGGCTGCCGACCTCGGCGCCCTCGTGGCGCAGGCCACCCGCAAGCGGCGCGGGCAGATCACCGGCAAGCGGCAGGGCCTGCACGGCTCCGGGCTCGGCCCCAACGGCCACCAGTTCCAGACAGGCCGATTTCGGGCCAGCCCCGGCAACCTGGCGCCGCGCCTCGTCCAGCCGGGCGAGCGCCTGCGCCAGACGCGTCGCGCCGGCATCCCGGACACCCATCGAGGCCGACAGGTCCAGCACCACCCGCAGCCCCAGATGCCGGGGCCGGGATGACTGGTATTCGCGCCGCCCATCCAGCAGCGCCCAGATGGCCAGCGCCGCCGCCACAAGCAGACAGGCCAGCGCCCAGCCATCGCGGGGCCAGGTCAAGGCGAAGCGCGCCCGCGACGGCGCCATCGGCAATTGCGGGACGAAACGCGCGAAGGAAACCGCCATGCTGCGCGGCCTCGGCCGTTGCATGTGCCAGCCAAGGATCGCCAGCCCCGCAAGCGCGATGATTGCAGCCGCCCAGATCACGCGATGCCTCCCAAGGACAGGCCCGCCAGCATCGGCAGGCCGGGAAAGGTCCGGGAGAAATGCGATTTCAGCATCTCGGCGCCCGAAAGACCGGGCTCGGGCCAAGTCACCGGCTCGAGCGGCCAGTCCAGCCCGCCGGCATGGATCGCATGACGCGACATGGCCAGATGTCCCGCAACCGCGTCCGCTGCTGCCGCAAGCACGCTTTCGTCAAACTGCTGCGTTCCCGCGTCAATGGCATGTCCGGGGCGGATCAGCCTGAATTCCCGCTCCCGGCGCAAAAGGGCGGTCTCATGCTGCAGGCTGTCCAGTTGCAGCACCGAAAGCGACCGCCTCTGCCTCTGTGCCGCGCGGGCAAACTGCATGAAGCGGTGCTCGGGATCGTCGAAAAGCATGTCCGAGATCACCACGACCGCCCCCGCCGGCCGCAACCGTCGGACCACCCCGGCGAGATCCGCGAAATCGGGTTGCGCCGCAACGCTGGCCCGGGAATCTGCGGATCGGGCATCCCCGTCCTGCCAGATTGCATCGGCCCAATGGCGCGCCTGGATCTGCCCGCTGCCACCGCGCAAACGGGCGATCGCCGGCGCCGCGCCGGAAAACAGCCGGGCCAGTACCACCTCGTCCCCCTGACCAAGGGCCAAGGTCGCAAGCGCCCGCACCGCCCACAGCGCGTAAAGCAGCTTCGGCATCGCCTCGGGCAGCCGCATGTCGGGACGGTTGTCCAGGACGATGACAAGGGTCAGCTGCTGTTCCGCCTCGAAGCTGCGCACCAGCAGGTCAGACCGGCGCGGCAGGCGCGACGAGGCGCGCCAATCGACCGTGCGGATATCGTCTCCGCGCTGATAGGGGCGATATTCCCGGAACTCGAGGCTGTGGCCCTGGCGCCGCCTGACATGCACGCCCAGGCCCGCGGCGGGCACGGTCTGCCGCATCCGCAGCACGGCGCGGCCAAGCGCGGCCAGCGGGATCGGGGGATCGGTGACCGACATCGCCCTTGACCTAAAGCCGGATGTCCTTGCGGGCCCGATCGAGGAAATTCGCGAAATCCTCGACATAGCGGCCCGCGGCGGGACCGTCGGGGGCGCAGGCGACCGCAAGCTCGCGGATGAAATCGTCCAGGGCAGCCGCCTCGGCATGCGGCGTCGCCATGGCCGCATAGTCATGCGAGATCCTGATGCGATGCCGCAGGACCGGCACGAGGATCTCGGCCAGCGCGCGCGGCGTCTGCGCCGTGGTGGCATGGCCCGCCTGCGCCGGCTCTACCAGCACCGCGGCGGCCCATCCCACGGCGGCCCGCGCCAGGGCCATGCCCGCCCGCGGTCCCAGCGGATAGGTCACGCGGCGCTCGACCAGCTCGCGCAGCCGGGACACCCGCGCCGGGCCAATGCCGCGCAGCTGGTCGAAATGCCGGTTGCTGGCCTGCACCAGGTTGTTGATGTGATCCAGCACCAGGGGCGAAAGGCCGACCGAAAGCACGGATTGCGCGATTTCGTGCAGCCGCGCGCCGGCTGCGGCGACCTGAACCGGATCCTCCGCCGTTCCCTGCCGTTGCTGCGCTGCATCCAGAGGCTTCAGCGCCTTGGCGATGATCCTGCCCATGACCTCGGCCCCGGGCATGGACAGGTTGATCTTGAACATGAAACGATCGGACTGCGCTTCGGGCAGGGCATAGGTGCCCTCCTGGTCGATGGGGTTCTGCGTGGCCATGACCATGAACGGCGTGCGATAGCTCTGGCGGCCCGCTTCGCGCCAATGCCGCAGCGGATAGGTCTTGCCCAGCACGGTCACCTGGTATTCGGCCATCGCCTCCAGCATCGCGGATTGCGTCTTGGGCGTGGCACGGTTGATCTCATCCGCAAGCAGCAGGCTGCAGAACACCGGACCGGGGCTGAAGGCCAGCCTGCCCGAACCGTCATCGGCGGGCATTTGCGTGCCGGTGATGTCGGCGGGCATCAGATCCGGGGTGAACTGCACCCGCCCGACCGCCTGTCTCCCCAGCCCCAGGGCCGAGGACAGCGCGCGCACCAGAGCCGTCTTGCCAAGGCCGGGGTTGCCCTCCAGCAGGACATGCCCTTCGGTCAGCAGCGCCACCACAAGCGCGTTCACCACATCAGCCATGCCATGCATGTCCAACGCCTCGACCGCGGCCGGGATGCCGCGGAGATAGGCGATATGGCCGGCCTCAAGCGACGAAGGGTCAATGATCTGGTCCATGGGCATCGCTCCTGTCATTTCATCAATTCGTCGATCCAGGCGGGCAGGATCTGCCGCGCCTCGCCAGGCATAGCCTGCGATGGGGGCGGAGCGGACTCATCCGGCAGCAGCCGCGCCTCGACCGCCTCTGGCACCGCGCCCTTCTCGGCAAAGAGCGCGGCCGGACCGCCCGCCTTCAGGTCCAGCGCCACATCGGCCTGGGGTGGCTGCGCAGCCTCGCGCAGCCCCGGAGCCTCGACCGGTGTCCCGGCCGTGTCATCGGAAAGTGGCGGCGAAATCCGCAATTCCTGATCCGCTTCGCCTTCGGGCTCTTCGGTCCAAGTGATCCGGCCGCCCTCGGGCAACTGATCGACATGCTCGCGCATAGCGCCCGAAGCGTCGCCGGCGACCTCATCGGCCGGCACAGCATCCGAAGACGCGCCCTCCCGGCCCGGCTCGACCGGCACAGTCGCATCCGCAGCAGATGTATCCTCGGGCCCGGCGCCAGCACGCTCGGTCGCGCCCGGATCGCTGCCGGCCTGTGTGCCCTGCGTCGGCGCCGAATCGCCAGAGCGGCTCGGTTCCGGCCGGCCGCCTTCGCCCGCAGCACTGTCAGCCGGCGCAGCCTTCGCGCCGCCCGCTTCCCGGGATGCTGCATCGCCCCCGCCTGCGTCAGCGGTTTGGCCGTCGCCGGGGTCCTGACCCTCTTCACCTGCGCCGGGCTTGCCACGGCCGGCGGCATCGGATGCAGCCTCCGCACCTTGCTGACCTTGCTCAGCCGCATCCTTGCCGGCCTGGGCGCCGCCCTCGCCCGCCTGGCCCTGCTGATCCGCAGCTTCCTGCCCCGGGCCGCTGCCGTCCAAGGCTTCGCTTGGGGCTCCACCCGCGCCAGAGGCCGGGCCTGCGCCGGGCTGCTGGCCCGACCCTTCGCCATCCGCGCCCGGCTGTTTGCCATCGGCGCCGCCGGCCGCATCCGACGCGGCATTCCCGCCTTGCTGTGCCGCATCCTCGCCGGCCTGGGCTCCGCCTTGGTCGGGCTGGCCCTCATCCGCCGGTGCCTGCCCGCCTTGTCCCTTGCCAGTGGCACTCTCGCCGGATGTCGGGTCACCCCCCTGCTGTCCAGCAGAGAAATCGCCGGCACCGGCAGCCCGCTCGCCGGATGCGCCCGACGGGCCTGGCCCGGCCTCATTGCCACTCTGGTCCCGACCCCCAGCCGGCGTGTCAGGATCTTGCGGTGACTCGTCGGGCGGGGACTGCAAGGCCGGCAGCTCCAGTTCATTCAGCGCCGGGATTCGCAAAAGATCGCGCGGCAACAACAGCACCGCCGCCAGGGCGAGGATTGCCGCCAGCGCCATGGCCGCGCCGCCGACGCGCCCGCCGGCAAGCATCAGGCGAAGCTCGGAGCCGACGGATTTCGGCACCAGCCGGACCGGAACGAACATGGCGTGCGGGCTGTATTGCGCCAATACGATCTGGCGAACCTCCTGCGGCAGATCCGAGCGCAATGCGGCGGCCCGGCGCAGCACCGCCACCCGCCCATCCAAGGTCCAGCCGGCGCGAAACCGCGCCCATGCGTCGGCCGAGCCTGTCATGTCCAGAACCACCTCGTCCGGTATGAGCGCGTCGAAAAACCACCCGCCCCCGGTCCGATAGCCGACCGCACCGCAAAACCTCAGCAAGACCACGGCCAGAAGCGCCGCGGCGATCGGTGCCGCGATGACACGGCCCGGAAAGGCTGCCGCAATGACGCAAGCCATGACCGCCGGCCCCAGGCAGATCACCGCCATTCGAAAAGACAATGCGGCCCGGGCGCATGGGTCGAGACGTTCGAGAAAGCTTTCCGTGTCCAGCCGCCCCTGGGCATAGGCCGCGACGATCCGCTTCGCAGCGCCAGCCCGAAAGGCCGAGACCAGGCAGATCACGCCCGCCGCCACCCCGATCAGCATGGGGATCACGATCCCGCCGGCACCGTTCGCCCAGACGACCGTCGCCATCGCGGCCGCAAGGGACGCCGATACCGCCAGCAATACCAAGTCGGACAAGAGCCGGAAGTTTGACGATCCCTGGAGAAGCCTGTTCCGTATCACCGATAACAATGTCGTTGCATCCGAATTGCAGCATGTGAGGACCACCGGGGCGACGGCGGGCCACTTCCCTTGTCTAATCGGCCCGATCTGCGAGTGATAGCAGAAATCTCGCTGATTTCCGTGGATTGTCGGCGCGCTGGTCGTCGCCGATGATGCCGTCGGCTGTTGCCGGCGCCGAACGGGGGACCGGGCTGGTGCCATGCGTGACGCCGCTCGGCGCGGTCAGCAGATGCTTTCGCATGGCACTCCGTCCCCGTCCCGGTCCAGCTTTCCGCCCCAGCCGCAGTTCTGCAGATACCAGACCGCCTCGTCGCAGCTGTTGATCGCCTTGCAGGTCCTGCGCGGATCGCAGGAATAGGACCGCGCGCTCAGCAGCAGGCGCTGGATGGGCGGGGGCAAGGCGCTGCCGGCGTCACGGCGGGCCTGCCGCCAGTCCCATGGCATCTCGAACGCGGCGGACCATATGCCTCGCCGAGCGGCCCGGGCCAGATCCTCGTCATGTGAATAATCGTCAGAATAGCGGACATAGGCCACCGCCCATCCGTCATGCACCATCCAGCGGTTCAGGTTCTCGCGCCCCATGAAACACTCGGCCACGGTCCGGCCATAGCGGTCGATGTCGGTCGGGACGCAGTCCACCGTGCCGCGGCCGATCCGGTTCGACAACGCCAGTGCCGCCTGCTGGCCGCAGCGCCATGGCTTGCCCTGCGGGTCGATGCAGGACTGCCCGCTTTCCGGGGCGTCGATGCCGTGAAGCCGGATGCGGATATCGTGGATCTCGACCGTATCGCCGTCGATCACCGAGGCCACGCCCCGGATGACGGGCTCTTGCCCCTCTGTCGGGATGGCGGGCGAAGCACTGGCAAGAAAAGCTGCGAGAAGTGCGGGAAACGATCTCATGGTTAAGCCTCGGTTACTTTTCAGACAGTAACCGGAGGCGCGCCGGGGGCGAAAGATCGCTCCGGGCAAAAATACGAACAATTTGTTAACAAACTTAACGGACCGCCAGGAACGCGGGGATTTCACGCCCGCGCGCCGGGCCGCCCGCAGGCCCGACCGATCAGGACCGGCGGCGCTTTCACCAAATTTAGCGAAATATTTCCTTTCCTTATGGACTTTCCCGCGCGCCGCCCAAAACATGCGTCCTGATTTGACGTGACGGTCTTTCATACAGGACCGGAGTGGTCGGACAGGAGCAATTGATGCCTTGGGGAATACTGGCGCCGGATACGGTGATTTCGCAGCGCCGGCAGCAGAATCTGGGCCTTGCCGCAGCGGTGCGGCATTTCAACGACAGGGCCGTGCCCGGGCTGGGCGGCATGTGGTTTCCGATGCCGCTGCTCTGGTCGGTGCTGGCGGTCTCGATCGCCGAAGAGCTGGCGCGGCCGGCCCTGCCCGTCGGCAATGCGGTCGAGGCGCTGATGATGCGCGCGGCCAAGGACGGGCCGGCCGACCGCCGGGTCCGTGGCGCCCGCAAGATGCACGGCCTGAGCGACTGGAGCTTTCAGAACCTGACCCGCCGCGGCACCTATGTCGTGCAGCCGATCCGCATGGCGATGGTGCAGCCGCTGGTCGCCCTGGGCTTCGTTCGGGGCAGCCGCTATGGCGCCTTTCGCATCCATGACGCCGGTCGGCAGATGCTGGCCCTGCCGGTGATCAAGGAATGCCACGCCCTGCTTGCCGGTTGGGCACGCGGCGACAGGCCCCACGGCCTCGCGGATCTCAGCAAGCGGCTTTCGCCCGTTGCACCGGTCCCCGAAGAGGTCCGCAAGCTGATCCGAGCGCGCCTGCTGGATGGAGATGATTCAGGCGCCACGCGCCGCCGCAATCTGGTCGCCCTCGGCACTGGCCCCAGCACCGCGCAGCTTGGCAGCCCCGACCCGTTGCCGGGGATCGACCCCGCGCATTGGATCGACCTGCGTGCTGGCGCCGCCTTCATCGACCTTCGCGACGCCGCGCTGAAGGTGCTGGCCCGCATCGAGCAGGTCCTGCTGCAAAGACGAGACGCCAGCCGGCCCGCGCGCCTGTCGCCGCAGGAGGCCGAGCGGGAGACCGGAACCCAGCTCGAGGAACTGCGCCGCATCGCCGGGGCCTTCGGCGCACGCATCGACGCAGCGGCCGAGCCTGTCAGCCGCGCCTTTCTGGCGCAGATCCTAACGCTTTCGCCGGAGCGCCTGCTGCAGGTCCTGGCCGAGCGCGACGGCACGGTCGTCATCCGGCGCGGCGATCATCTGGCCCTCGGCCCGGCAGCGGGCGACCCCGTCGCGGACGATGATGCCGATGCCGGCAGCCAACCGGTCAATGACGCGGCCTTCGCGCCGCAATTGTTCCGGCTCTACAACCTGCATTGCCTCGCCACCGCTGCAGGGGCAGGTCAATCCCGGATGCCGCGATGCCATGGCGCAGGAGACCGCCTGATGCACACGACGCTCTACACCCTGTTCATGCCGCCCGAGGGCTGTTTCGGCGATTTCGGCCTGTTCTGCGGCTTCACCGCAACGCCGCAGGTTCTGGGCCAGATCCGGCGCAGTTTTACCGGAGAAATGGCGCGCCCGGTGCTGGCCGCCTTCATCCATCCGACGGTGAATGCCGTTTCCGACATTCCCGGCCTGGCATGGATGTGGATGCGCAAAGACGGCTATAACCTGCTGCATGCCAAGGTGGCGCTGCTGGGCTTTCGCAGGCAGGGCGGCGACGGCTATGTCATCCGCCTGGCCGTCAGCACCGGGAACTGGACGCAGGATCCGCTGACCGATAGCATCGACCTGTTCTGGTCGGTCGACGTCGACAGCACCGCAGCCGATCCCCAGGACGTGGCCGATCTGCACGCCGCCTGGGCGATGTTCGACTGGCTGCGCGCGCGCGCCGATTGCAGCCTCGTCGAGCGGGACTATGACGGGGAACGCCCCGATGACAGGCTGCGCAGCGCCCTTGCCAGCCTGCCGCCGACAAGGCGGACGCCCCGCTTCATCGACAGCCGGGCGCAGGCGCTGAACGCCCAGGTCGTCGAGCGTCTGGGCTCGGCGAGCAAGGCGGATCGGCTGATCCTTGGCTCGGGCTATTTCGAGGCCGAGGGCGAGGACGGCGGCGTCCCCGAGCGGCTGCGCATGGCGCTGCTGCAACGGAAGCTGCTGCGCCAGGATGCCCGGCTTGACCTGTTCCTGAACCCGCAATCCTGCCAGGGTCTGGCGCCCCGCGCGCAGGTGCTGGAGAATGCAGGCTGGACGATGCGCCGTGCGATGTCCGACCTGCATGGCCCCGATGCCAGGCTGCACGCGAAATTCGCGCTGCTGGCCCGCGGCGACAGGCAGGCGTCCGGGCGGATCTATCTGGGCTCGGGCAATCTCAGCCGCGCAGGCTTCGAGACCGCCGCCAATGCCGGCGGCAATCTCGAGGCCGGGGTGGTCGTCGATCTGCCGGAAGGTCTGGATTGGCACGGCCGCAAGGGTATTCGCCGCCTGCTGCCGATCCAGTTCGACGACACGGTCGCCCCCTCCGCGCTGCAGGCCGGCGAGGATTTCACCCGGCCCGAGGAACCCGACTCGCCGCCGCCGGTGTCCTGGCTGATCTGGCATCAGGGGATGCTGTCGGCCCCCGGCGATCTGGCGGTGGCGGTGCTGGGTCCCGACGGCGCGGATCTTGCCACCCCCTGCCCCTGGCCGGCACCGGCCCCGGCCATCATCACGCTTGCCCAAGGCGGCTGGCGGCTTCAGGTCATCGCCGAGGGCGTGCTGGTCATCCCGCCGCCGCCCGAGATGACGGTCGAGGATGTGCTGGCCGGCCTTGGCAGTTTTCCCGAGCCGCCCGACCGCGATCGCCCCGAGGATGGGCCGGAAGGTGGCGAGGCCATGGCCGATGCGGCGGATGCGCCCGGCGCGCCGCCCGCGACCTATGCCATCCGCCGCATGATGGGCCTGCTGGTGCGCCTGGGCGAAACCCAGGCCGGCATCGACCCCCGCGACTGGCAGCGCTGGTGCCGCGAATTGCGCCAGAACCTCTGCGCCATCGCCGCGCAGGAACAGGCGATGCTCGGCTTTTTCCGGAGCGCCGGGGCCAATCCTCTGCCGGTGCTGGCCGACCCGAGGCTGTGCCCCGACGGTGCCGACCTCGCCCTGCTGGACGCGGCCCTCGCCGCTGTGGCGGCCGCGTGGAACCTGGACGACTGCCCCTCCCTCTGGATCGAAGAGGCCGCATGATGATGGATTGGTCAAAAGTCGCCGCGACGCTGGAAAGCCATGCCCGCGCGGCGTCGGATCCGCTCGGCGAAGGACTGCTCGACGAAGGACAGCGCGCGACGCTTGTCGAACTGGCCCGCCGCATCCGCGCCGGTCAGCGCGCCGCGCTGCTGGCGGACGAGGTCGGCATGGGCAAGACGCGCATCGCCGTCGCGCTGATCGAAGCCGTGCGCCGCGCCGGCGGCCGCAGCGCCATCGTCCTGCCCGCCGGGCTGGGCGCGCAATGGCAGGCCGAGCTGCGCCGCTTCAATCCCGACGACCGGACCCTGCTGCCGCTGCGCAGCTATGAAGGGTTCATCAACGGTTTCGTCGAGGAAAACGACGCCGAAGGCAGCGACCGGCGCAAGCGCAGCCATCGCGAATGGCTGCTCGACCGCCGCCAGCAGCGCGAATTGCCCGCGCAGGGCTGGGCGGCCGAGCCGATCCTGATGATCTCGCACAGCTTTGCCGCGATGCGCTTTCCAAGCAGGGGCGATGGACCGGCCGGAGGCTGGCGGCGCGAGCTTTTGCCGAATGTGGCGCGCCTTGTCGCGGGGCGGGGGCGGAATTTCATCCGGGACAGCTTCCACCAGGGCGAGGTCGGGCATGTCTATGCCAGCCGCCGCGCCGCCCACAGCATCGCCACGACCATCCTGCAACACGATCTGCCGCACGATCTGGCCGGGGATCAGAAATGGCTGCCGTCGGACGCGTATCGGCAAAAGATCCTGCCGCTGATCGGCTATGGCCTCGGCCAGTTCGACCTTGTCGTGGTGGACGAGGCGCATAAGGCGCGCGGCAGCGATTCCAGCCTGTCGCGCATTCTCGGCCCGGTCAGCTGGGAAGGCCCGGACCCGTTCCGCCTAGGCATGACCGCCACGCCGGTGGAACTCGACTCGCAGCAATGGATCGACACGCTGGGCCGGATCAGCGGCCGGGACGATGGCGAGGACATGGCGGCGCTTGACGCGCTGCTGGAGTGGATCGGCGGCTATGTCGGCAAGGTGCAACGCCTGCAGATCGAAGAGCTGGACGACCCGCTGACCTCGGGCTTCGAGGCGGCCGCCGCGCGCTTTCGCGACGGCTTGCGCCCCTATGTCCTGCGCCGCGACAAGCGGCACGATCCCGAGTTCCGCGCCTTTCAGGACCGTCATGGCGACTACCGCAATGTCTGTGATCTGGCGGTGACCCCGGACAGCCAGGGCTTCACCCGCGACTGGCTGCGCCGCTTCTGCGCGGCCGAGGCGCTGTCGCTGCTGCCGCAGGACGATCCGCGCGTCAAGCGGGCGCGGCTGTCGGTGGCGCAGGGCTATGGTTTCGGCATGACCACGGATGACGAGGCCGAAGCCGCGGCGCAGACCGCCCAGGCGCAGGGCCCGCATTCGGTCTGGCTTGATGCCTTCACCCGCGCGCCGGCCGATCTTTACAGCCACCCCGCCCTTCTGGCCGCCGCGCGGCTGATCGAGGGTTACGCGGCCAAGGGCGAAAAGGTGCTGGTCTTCGGTCGCTTCCTCAAGCCGATGGAGGCGCTGACCCGGCTGCTCGACGCGCGCGAGATGCTGCGCAGGCTGCGGGACGGGCAGCACTGGCCGGCCACCTCGGTCCGCAAGGAGAGCCGCGCGGCCGTGCGCGCCGCCGCGCGCGACCCGGATCTGGGCGCGCCGCCGGGCGGGATGGACGAAATCGACCGGATGCTGGCCGAGCGTTACCGCGAATGGTCCAGCGCCCGCAGCACCGAACTGGCGCGCCTGCACCGCGAGATCGAGGCCATGGCGCAGGGCGATGCCACCGCTGCCCTGCTGGTGCGGTTCCTGCAACGCGAACCGGGCGAATTGCACGGCGACATCGCGGCGCTGCTCGAAGCACTGGACACGCGCAGGCCCGATCCCGCCACGCCCTGGACCGGCACCGAAATGCTGGCGCTGTTCCGCGCCCTGCTGTCCGAGCTTGCCGGCGAGGACGAGGACGACAGCACCGAGACGCTGCAATCGCGCCTGTCCGCGCATCTTGCGGATTACTCGGGGCGCGAGGGCAATTTCGCCCGCATGATGTCGGGTAGCACCGCGCCGCAGACGCGCCGGCTGCTGCAGGCCGCCTTCAACCGCCCGGCCAGCTGGCCGATGGTGCTGCTGGCGCAATCCCGCGTCGGGCGCGAGGGGCTGAACCTGCACGAGGCCTGCCGCACCGTCGTCCTGCTGCATGCCGAATGGAACCCCGGCATCGTCGAGCAGCAGATCGGCCGCGTCGATCGCAAGAACAGCCGCTGGCTGAGGGATCTGCGCGCCTGGCAGCAAGGCGGCTGCGTCGATGACCCGCCGCGGATCCGCATCCATCCGGTCGTGGTCAGCGGCACTTATGACGATCACAACTGGCAGGTGCTGAAAACGCGCTGGCTGGAGCTGCGCGCGCAGCTGCACGGCGACGTGCTGCCGCATGTGGCCGGTGGCCCGGCGCCCTCGCCCGAAAAGCAGGCGCTGAT
The DNA here is from genome assembly GCF_029909795.1 of Paracoccus versutus. NCBI lineage: Bacteria > Pseudomonadati > Pseudomonadota > Alphaproteobacteria > Rhodobacterales > Paracoccaceae > Paracoccus > Paracoccus versutus. Next base: position 317,736 of record NZ_CP038196.1, on the reverse strand, counting down.
CGACCGCATCCACCGCGCGACGCCGAATTTCGCGCCGCCCGGCCTGGCAACAAGGACCGGCCAATGATCGAGCATCTGCTGACCGCGCATCCCATCACCGGCGCGATCCGGACGCTGACCCCGGGCCTTTTGCACGAGGCGCTGCTGCTGCCGCGCCCCCGCCCCTTCGATCCGATGCCGGCGCTGGTGGCCCGGACCGATGCGCCCTGGGCCGAGAGCCTTGCCCTGGCTCCGGCCGAGACGGCGGCCGGCATATGTGCCGAACTGACCGGCCTGATCCTGGCCGCGCCCGAGATGCGGCCGGAGGGCATCGACCTGTCGCGGATGCCCGAAAGCCGGGCCCGGCGGCACCTTGCGGCGCTTCTCGATCTGTGGCGCGCGCTGGACGGTGCCCTGCCCGAAGGTCTGGAGACCATCCGCCGCGTGATCGCCGGCGAAGGCGTGCCGCTGGAGCCGCTGCCGCTGCTGGACCTGCCGCTGCCCGAAGATGCCCCGGCCGCGATCCATTCATTGCGGGCGGCGCTGGTCGCCCGTTTCGGACTGGCCCCGGCGGCGGCCTTGCAGGCATGGCAGGCCGAGCAGGCCAGGCTGACGGATGGTGCGCCGCCGGGCTGCAGCCTGGCGCATGCCCAGCGCCACCTGCTGAACGCGGTGCCGCCCGTGCCGCAGGACGACAGCCTGACCATCCGGGGTCTGCGCGACCTTGTCGAAGAGACCGAGGCCTGCGCCGCCATGGTGCAGAAGCTGATCTCGCAGGGTGCGCGCCCGCAGGACATCGCCCTGCTGGTCCCCGAGGCGTCCGCTTATCACCGCCATCTCGCCCGCGCCTTTTCCCGCACCGGCGTGCCGCTGTCGGGCCTGCCGCAACCCGCGCCGGAGCGGGATCTGGCAGGCGAGGCGCTGACGCATCTGCTCTCGGCGCTGCAAACCCCGGCGCCGGCGATGGCCATGGCCAGCCTCTATGCGTTGCCCGGTATGCCCTGGCCGGCCGAAACCGGCACCGCCCTGGCCCGCGAGGCGCTGGACGGGCGCGCGCAACCCCACTGGGCCGCCGCCGCCGAGGGACCGCTGGCCGAGATCACCGGGCTGATCGCCCGCCCGCGCCCCGCCGATGGCGAGGAATTGCGCCGGCGGCTCGACCGCTTTGCCGCATTGCTGCCGGAGACGGGGCTGCGCCACGGCCTGCAAACGCGGCTGAACCTGCTGCGCCCGTTCCTGCGCAGCGCCACGGCACCCGACTGGGCGCTGCTGACCGCGCTGGCCGCTCCGCGCCCGCCCGAACCGCCCGCCCCCCTGCGGATCGTCGAGGGCGTCAGCATCATCCGCGAGGGCGAGCCGCCCTGGCGCCCGGCCCGCATCCTGATGGTGCTGGGGGTCAACGACGGCCGCTATCCGCGCCCGCCGGCCAATTCCGCGATGTTCATGGACTCGGAACGCGAGACCACCGCCCGGGCCACCGGCTTGCGGCTGGAGGGACGCTCGGAGCGGCTGGCGCGCGATCTCGCGCTGTTCCGACGCCAGATCGCCTTGCCCTCGCAGCGGCTGGTGCTGTTCTGCCCGCGGCAGGGGCTGGATGGCTCGCCGCTGATGCCTGGCCCGGCGCTGGCGCTGATCGCCCGCTGCGTCGCCGACCCCGCCGACCCCGGCCGGCCGGTCGCCGAGCCCGGGAGCCTGATCCGCGACCTGCGCCACGACCCCGCCGCATATCGGCTCTGCGCCACCGAGGCGGCGGCACCGGCGCCGCCCCGGCCCGCCCTGCCGGCCGAGGGGATGGTGCAGTTGGGTGGCGACCTGCTGATGCTGCGCCGGACCGAGGACGGGACCGCCGCGCCGCAATCGCCCAGCCGGCTGGAAACGCTGCTGGTCAGCCCGCTGGCCTGGCTTCTGGAGCAGGCCGGCGCCGGGCCGGTGGAGTGGCTGCCACAGGAATGGGACATCATGACCGCCGGCACCCTGGCCCATGACGTGCTGGAACACCTGTTCCGTCCCGGCGAACCCATGCCATCCGACAGCGAGATCGCCGAGCGCACCCCCGCCATCATCGCCGAGGCCATCCGCCGCAAGGCGCCCTTCGCCCAGGGCGCGCTTTGGGCGGTCGAGCGGGACAGCCTGACGCGCGAGGCGGTGCTTGCCGCCCGCAACTGGGCCGCCGCTCTGCGCGCCATGCAGGCCGAGGTCGTCGCCAACGAGGTCGGCGTGCGCGGCCAATGGCACGGCATCGCGCTGCGCGGCTTCGCCGACAGCGTGCTGCGGCTGCCGGGCGGCGACCTGCTGATCGTCGATCACAAGAAATCCCGCACCGGCCAGCGGCAGGACCGCATGCAGGCCGGCTGGGATCTGCAGACCGAGCTTTACCGCGCCATGCTGCGCAATCCCGCGCCGCTGCCCGAGGGTGCGCCGCCCGGTCCGTTGGCCGGCACGAACGGCCGCATCGGCGTCGCCTATCACCTGCTCAACGACTCCGGCATCCTGTGCCACGGCATCGAGATCACGGCCGAGGGCGTGACCCCGATCACCGCCGACATCTCGGTCAACGCGCTGGAGATGCTCAGGGAAAGGCTGGCCGACGTGGGGTCGGGACGCATCCGGCTGAACAGCGACGAGGACGCCGATTTCTTCAGCAAGACCTGCAAATTCACCCCCTATGCGCTGGAGGCGAGCCCGCTTATCGCCGCCTTCACCATCGGGGCCGGTGCCGCCGATGACGAGGACGCGGAATGAACCAGAGCCTGAAGATTCTTCCCGCCGGCGCCGGCTCGGGCAAGACCTATCGCATCAAGACCGACCTGGCCGACTGGGTGGAACGGGGGCTGGTGCGCCCCGAACGCATCCTGGCCGTGACCTTCACCGAGGCGGCGGCCGGCGAATTGCGCGACCGCATCCGCTTCACCCTGATGGCCGCCGGCAAGGTCGAGGCCGCCATGGCGGTCGAGCGCGCCTATGTCTCGACCATCCACGGGCTGGGGCTGCGGCTGCTGGGCGAACACGCCTTTGCCGCCGGCAGCTCGGTCAGTCCGCGCCACCTGTCGGACCCGGAACGCGACGTGATGATCCGGCAATGCATCGCGCGCTGCCGGGTGCTGGATCAGGTCCGCGGCGACCTGCCGCGCTTTGGCTATCGCTTCGACTTCAACAGCAAGACCTCGGCCGAGTATGCGTTCCGCGCCCGGCTGTTCGGCGTGATAGACCTGCTGCGCAGCCTGGGCGACCGGGGCACCGCGCCGGGCCTTGCCGATGAGCTGGCCCGGGCGACCCGCAGCCTTTACGGCAAGGTGGACCGCGACGGCGCCCCGCTTGGGACCAGGCTGCGCGACGCGGTGCAGGCGATGCTGCGCGCCTTCCCCTCGGGCTGCACCGATCTGGATTTCAACGCCTCGGCCAACAAGGACTTTGCCCGCGACCTGCGGAACCTGCGCCGCGCGCTGAACTCGGATGCGCTGGCATGGGACTGGCCATTGTGGCAGCAGCTGCGCGGATTGCGGCAATCCAAACGCGGTGCCGCGACGCCCGCAGGGTATGACAGCGCCGCCCAGGCGGTTATGGATGCCGCCGAGGGCCTGCTGCGCCATCCCGGCCCGCTGGCCGATATCTGCGACCATGCCTCGGCCCTGATCCGGGGCGCGCAAGAGATCATGGCCGAGTTCGCGGCGGCCAAGCGCGCGGCGGGGGTGATCGACTTTGCCGACATGATCGTCGATGCCGAACGCTTGCTGCGCACCCGCCCCGAGGTGCTGGATGCCGTTCTGGCCGAGATCGACTGCGTGATCGTGGACGAATTCCAGGACACCAACCCGGTGCAATTCGCCCTGCTGTGGCGGCTGGCGCAGCGCGCGCCGCGCGTGGCGCTGGTCGGCGACATCAAGCAGTCGATCATGGGTTTTCAGGGCGCCGATCCCCGGCTGACCGAGGCGCTGGTCGATCAGCATCCGGACCGGGTCGAGGCGCTGGACCGCAACTGGCGCAGCGACCCGCGCATCATGGCTTTCGTCAACGCGCTTGGCCGCAAGGCTTTCGGGCCGGGCTATACCGCCTTGACCCCGCAGCGCGACGAGACCGGCCAGACCCCGGCCGTCGAGGTTCTGCGCCTGCAAAGCGGTCCGAAAGCGCGCGGCGGCAAGGCCAGGCCCTGGCAGCATGTCGCAACCCATATCCGCGACGTGCTGGCCGAAGGGGCGCAGATCGTCGATCGCCACTCGGGGCAGTTGCGGGCGATGCGGCCGGCCGATGTGGCGGTGCTCTGCCGCTCGCATGCGCAGGCGGCGCGCCAGGCGACGGCCCTGCGGCAGCTGAATGTGCCGGTGCGGATCGCCGAGGGTGGCTGGCTGCAATCGGCGGTGGTGCAGGCGGCGCTGAACGCGGCCTGTTTCGCCTTCGATCCGGACGATCTGCATTCCGGGCTGGCGTTGCTGACGCTGGGCCCGCCGGCGCAGCCGCTGGAACAGGCGCTGGCGCTGCTGCTGGCCGGCGACCTGGCGCGGCATCCGCTGCTGGCGGCCCTGGCGGGTTTGCGCGATCTGGCACGCGCCGCGCCGCTGGACCTGGTCATGGACCGGGTGATCCAGGCCGCCGGCCTGCGCGATTGGGCCGAGGGCCAACCCGATCCCGCCCAGTCCCGCGCCGATCTGTTGCGGCTTGAATCCGAGGTTTCGGCGTTTCTCGACGCGCATCGCGACATGAAGGTTGCGGCAGGGTTTCATGGCGAAACGGCGCCGGTGTTCCGCGGCTGGCTGTCGCAGGAATCCGGCAGCCGCGACTTCGACCGCCATCCCGATCCTGGGGCCGGCACCGAGGGGGTCGAGATCGTCACCTGGCACGCCTCGAAAGGGCGCGAGTGGAACTGGACCATCGTCACCGGGCTGGACGGCGACATCCGCAACCGGCCCGGCACCATGTGCGCGGCCTTTCCCGATTTCGACGATCTGGCCGAGGTGCTGACCCGTGCCGGACTGCACCTGCTGCCCGAAACTCCGGTCCCGGAAAAGCAGGAGGCGATGATCGAGGCCGACCGCGACAGCTTCGAAAAGGACGCGCACCGGCTGATCTATGTCGCCACCACCCGCGCCCGCGACCGGCTGACGCTGGCCTGGCCCGAATATGTGTTTGCCAAGCTGGACGGCTCGGAGCCTCCTGCCACCTATGCCGCGCTGATCCGGCGCGATGCGGGGATGGCGATGACCGCCACCTCGCTGACGCTGGGCGACGAAACCCTGCCCGCACAGGTGATCCTGTGTCCCGACACGGCGCTTGACGGGTTCGGAGACATCACCCCTGGCGACTGGTGGCGCTGGGGCACGCCAGACGCGGCGCCTGTCACGGCCGGGCGGCCATGGCGGCAGCTGCCCTCGGCGCTGACCACGGCCGCCGTGCCGCATGGTCCCTTGCACCACGTCACCGGCCTGCCGCGCGTGGCGGTCGGCAGCGGTTTCGCCAGCGTAGCGGATCGCGGCACGGCGCTGCATCTGGCGATGCGCGCCGCTCTGGTCGCGCCGGACAATCAGGATGCCGTCGCCGCCGCCACCGGGCTGACGCCGGACGAGGTCGCCGCCGTCGCAGCCCAGGCCGGGGCGCTGCGCGACTGGCTGCGCGGGCTGGGCTTCGACCGGCTGCACAGCGAACTGCCGCTGCATCTGCGCGATGATGCCGGCGCCGGCATGAATGGCACCATCGACCTGCTGGCCGAAGGTCCGGCCGGTCGCATGATCGTGGATTACAAGAGCGGCCCGGCCCCGGACCCGGATGGCCGCTTTGCGCTCTATTGGCCGCAGCTTGCCGCCTATGCCGAGGCAAGCCGCGCGGATCAGGTCGCCATTCTGTGGTTCGAGACGGGCACGGTCACCCATGCCGCGACCGGCTGACGGCGCGGATCGTTCGGACAGTCGCGAGTGTCGCCGCCGATGTCCGGTCAGGAGCGGCTTTTGCCCGTGAGCTTGCCCTGGCCGCCGCCCTGTCCGCCGTCCAGGGCCGCCTCGGCGGCGGCCAGCATCTCCGCGTAGCGCTCGCGCAGCGCATCGGGCGCGACCACCCGCACCGCATCGCCCCAGCGGAACAGGTGCCAGCCCATCTCATCCAGGCCGCTGGCGGTGAAGCGCACCGTCACGCTGCCGTCGGTCTCATCTGTCAGGCGCTGGTCGGGATGAAAGCGGAACTGCCGCACATCCGCCGCGACATGCGCGGCAAAGCGCCATTCGACCGCCTGCGGCTGATCGCGCCAGGTTCCGAAGGAACGCGCCAGCCAGCGCGACAGATCGAAGCCCTCGGGCCGTTCATAGGCCTCGGACAGCACGCGCGCGCCGCGCAGCCGCGCAAGCCGGAACAGCTGCACCTGCTGGCGATAATCGCTGAAACCGACCAGATACTGCCGCCCCTCGCCCAGCAGAAAGGCGATCGGCCCGACCCGGTTGCGCCAGGACATCCGTCCGGCATCGGTCTGCATGTCCAGCTCGACCCAGCAACCGCCCAGGATCGCCTCGCGCAGGCAACCGACGACCTCGGCGTCCAGAACCTCGCGCGGCCCGGGGCGGTGGACGACGCCATCCGCTTCCAGAAGCGCCTCAAGGTCGATCTCGAAGCGGGCGCGCGACCGGCGCTCCAGCGCCGCACGCAGCCGGTCTGACAGGGTCGAGAGGCAGTCGGCCGTCCCGGCATCGCCGCTGGCCTCCAGCACCGCGACCGCCCGGTTCAGCGCCGCAAGATCCTCCAGCGTGGGTGCCAGGCTGCGGTTCAGCACCGGCGCCTCGAGCCGCCAGCGTTTCGAGGCGCCTTCGCGGACCTCTTCCAACTGCGGCAACGCGCGCAGCAGAACGTCGCGCATCCGTTCGGCCGCGCGGCGCTGGATGCCCGCGACCTCCTCGATATCGGCGATGCCGATACCGTCGCTGCGCCCTTCCAGCATGATGAGCAGGCGCAGCAGGTTTTCATATTGGGCATAGCGGGCGTCGGTCATGGCCGCAGGTTTCGTCGCCGCCAAGGGCTTGTCAATGCGTGACAAAGCCGATCTGCCGCATCGGCTCGCCCCGCGCGGCCAGCTCACGGCGCAATTCGCGCAACAGCCCCTCGGGCGAAGGATCGTCCAGCCAGTCGCGCCGGCCGGCCACGCAGGCGAAATCGCCCGGCACCAGCCCCTGCATGTGATCCAGCCCCGCAGGCGCCTGCGCCGCGAAGAACTGGCCGAACGCCCGCCGCGCCTGCGCCGCATCCAGCGGGCCGAACTGGATCTTCAGGCTGAAACGGCGCAGGCTGGCCGGGTCCAGCCGCTCGACCAGATTGGTGGTGCAGGCAAAGGGCAGCGGATGGTTTTCCATCCAGGTCAGCATCTCGTTGACCTGGCTGATTTCCCAGGAATGCCGCGCCCCGGTCCGGTCGCCTAGCAGCGAATCCGCCTCGTCGAAGATCAGGAAGCCGCGGGTATCGCGCGCCTCGGCAAAGGCCGTGGCGATGTTCTGCTCGGACCCGCCGACCCACATCGACAGCAGATCCGAGGCGCGCTTCTCGATCACCTCGAACCCCATCTCGGCCGCGAGATGCCGGGCGAAGGCCGATTTCCCGGTCCCCGGCAGGCCCGAGAGGCACAGCGACACCCGCCGGTCTCGGCCGCCGCGCAGCCGCCGCGTCAGTGCCGCGAGGTCGAGATCGGCCGCGCTCAACGCCGGGTCGAAATCGTCGCCGACGGGCTGCGGCCGCGGCGGCCGCCCTTCGACCAGCCGGCGCGAGGTGCTGAGCGCCTGTTCCAGCGCCGGCATGCCGCCCCCAGCCAGCGCGGCGCTGCGTAACGCGGTGGCCAGCACCGCCGGGGCGACCGGGTTCTGCCGCGCCAGCCGGTCCAGTTGCCCGGCCGGCAGGTCAAGCCCCTGCCCCGCCGCCAATCGCGTCAGCACACGGCTGCGCACCGGGGCGGCAGGCGGCCGCATCTCGATGGAAAAGCCGATGCGCCGCCGGATCGAGGCCGGGATGCCGCTGATATCATTGGTCGTCCACAGGATCGGCACCGGATTTTCCTCGAACAGGACGTTTTGATGCACCTTCGAGCCCTCGCTGCGCGAGAACGGATTGTAGGCGGGCATCAGATCCTCGATCTCGTCGAACAGGATCAGCGTATCGCCGGCGTCGCGGAACAGGGTCTGCGCCAGCCGCAGGTGGTTCAGACGCTCGCGGCGCGAGGGTTCGTCGCCGTCCTCGTCCTCGGTCATCACCATGCGCAGCGCGGCCCCCAGCTCGGCGGCGAGCAGGTGGCAAAGCTGGGTCTTGCCGGTGCCGGGCGGACCATAGAGCAGGATGTTCACCCCCTTGGCCCGTCCGGCCAGCGCGCCGCGCAGGATGTCGCGGGCGAAATCACGCGCAGCGGCGATGTGGTCGAAATCGGACCAGCTGGTATCGGGCGCACGGCCGGTCGGCACCAGCAGGTCGACCATGTCGCCTTCGGCGCTGACGACGCGGCGCAGCAGTCCGCTGATCTCGAAGCCGAGCCCGCGGTTCCCACCCAGAAAATCCGGCTCTAGGTCCAGAAGCCCGGTGCGGAACAGCCGTGATCGTGGACCCAGCGCGGCGCGGACCGCCTGCCGCTCCAACCCGCCCATCAGCGCGAGCGCCCTGTCGCGCGGCCATTCCAGTTCGTTCACCATCAGTTCGGCAAGGCCCTGCGACTGGCTGGATCGGGCCAGCCGGACGCCGAGATCCAGCAGGCTGGTCTCGGTTTCGTCCAGCCCGGCGCGGCGGGAAAAATCGCGCAGCCGGGCGACGAAGGGCGCAGGCGCGTCAGGCTTGCGCCGCGCCATGACCCTGGCCTTGCGGCACAGCTTGCGCCATTGGGCGGCTGTCGGCGGCTCGGACTTTTCGGTCTCGAACAGCCAAGCGATGTCATCCTCGCGGTTCAGAAAACGCGACACTTCACGCGCGGTGCGGGACGTGGCCGCAGTGCCGGCGATCAGCCGGTCGAGCGCGGGCCAGAACAGGTCGGGATGGTTGATCTCGTGCATGGTCACCTCTTGCATTGAGGCGATGTATAAGGGGGCCATACGTCGGATCAGGACGGGTATGGTCGGAGAAGGAAGCATGTGCCACCAAGATGGGCGACGAGGCGACCCGAGCTGCGCCGAAGCGCAGGATCGGCAACCTGCCGGCCGCGCTGCCGCGCATCAAGGAAGGTCCGTCGAACGAACGGCCGGATCGCATCGTCGCGGAAATGCGTATCGGCCTTGCACCAATGCGCCACGACACCGCTTGTTGCAGAGGAGACCAAGGCTGGTCCGCCCGGGTGCGCGGTGCGGCGCCGCGGCGACTGACGGGATCAGGCGGGCAGAAACAGCAGTTCGCGCTCGCGCTCCTGGCGCGCCTCGCGCAGATAGGCCAGGCCGCTGGTGCCTGTCGCGGACAGCGTGCGGGCAATCGAGATCTGTCCGACCAGCGATTCGACCCCGCCTCGCAATCCGTCGCTCAGCAGATGCGCCTGCTGCAGCGCCTTGCCATGCGCCGCCGGATCATGGCGCGCCACCAACCGGGCAAGCTGATCCGGGCTGACCATGTCCAGCAAGTCAATCTGCCCATCGACAAGCGAGAAGCCGTTGCTCTCGGCTGTTGCCAGGTTGTTACCGATGAACAGCGCCTGCAGGCTGGCCTCATGGCACAGCCGGATCGCAGCGGCCAGCATCCACAGGCGCTCGAGGTGATCGAGCGTCATGGAAGCGCGGCCATCCGTCTTGGCCTCACGCTGGAAATGCTTGCCCAGCCGGCTGGCGTGACGATCGAGCGCGATCTGCAAGGTATCCGCCGCGCGGCCAGGGCTCTCGCGTGTTGGCAGGCTATCGATATTGCGCAGGTCGGCGTGGATATCGGCCAGCGTGCTGCGGATGTCGTCGTCGCGCCGGTCTGTCGTGACCTGCCCGATGGCATCCTCGATCCGATCCAGATGCCTTTCCATGCCGCGCAGCCGCTTTTCCATCAACGCGAAGCCCGCAACCGACACGCCCAGGTTCAGCCCCGACAGTGCAAGCGTGCCGTATTGCAGGGTCTGCATCAGGGCCATGCCATCCTGAAGCTGGCGGATGCCGTGCTTGATCTGTTCGTTCTGAACGACGGAAACAGCGCCGAGCGGTGAGAAACCGCCTGACGACAGCCTCGTTACTCCGTCGAGCAGTTCCTGCATCACGCCAGTCTGCTGGACATGGCCGAGGACCTTACCGGTCAGGTTGTCCTTGACGATTGCCCCGACGAGCGATGCGCTGCCGTCAGCCATGCGCCCCTGCAGCAACGGAGGAATATTGTATAAAAGAACCATCACGCCTCCAATGCAGTTTGCGCGGCCTTCAAAACTGCCGCCTGGGTGTCGCTGACGACGCAGCGGTCCCAGGGATTGCGCCCGTCGCCGAAAATGGCGCTGCGGGCCTGCCGCTTGATCCGTTCGGCCAGATGGGTGCGGCCTCGTTGCTTCGCCTTTCCGATAGCGGCGGAGCCGGTCAGCGACATGACCGCCAGCACGGCACCACCCGCCAGCAACAGCGGCGAACTGGTTGTCGCAAGAAATCCGAAAACCGTGACAGTGGCAAATGACAGGACGGTTGGCATCGCAAGCACGGAGGCCGCAATCAGCCCCAGGCCGCCAACGGCGGGAAGCACGGTCCAGGCATGGGACGCAATGCCATCCTGGGGCAACAGCGCGATGACCTCGGCCAGATCATCTTGGGCGCGGACGGCGGCGATCTTGGTCTGCGCCTCGACCCAGGGGGCCAACAGCCTTCCCGTCGCGGCCGGAACATTGGAATGGGCGCGGGCCACGGCAAACAGAGACAGCTCCGCGACATGCCGGTCGATCGCCATCTCAAGCTCGGGCCAGGCGGCCGCGAACTGATCGGTGATCTGCTCGGTCTGGCTGTTGCGCCATGCGATCAGCCGCAAATGGCCCTGGATGACGGCGAATTTGCTGTCGAATTCGGATTGGTGAAGCATGTGGGACACTCATGAACGTAAAGAAATCCAAGCCTGGGATCACGCTTGCGGATCTGGGTTTATTGTCAACTTCTTTCCTCTGCGCGCCGGTTTGTCTACCTGAATGTCCACGGAAAACCCGGCAAAGGGCCAACGGAAACAATCCTCCGCTTCCTCGATCGCATTTTCGGCAACGATCAGGCGAAGTTTTCGCAGGCCTTGCAGATCTCCGATCGCGTTCTGGAAGGTGTCGACATCATTTTCGGAAAAATTCCGACCGCCGATGCTGATGGTAAGATCTTCGATCTTTGACAGGTGATACAGACCGGCCGCATCCTGCAAAGCGTCCGATGCAAGATGTGCCGCCTTGATGCGCCCTGCCCAACACCTTTCTTCAAGATCGGAGAGAAGAAGCCAAGGCTCCGCTCTGGAACTGCCCCGCCCGGGAGCCGGGGCCACCGTCACCTCGACTTCATATTCGGACAGACAATCCGCAAGATATCCGCACGGCTCGCCTTTCAGCGTGATCGCGGAAACGCATTCGGCGAAAAGCGCGGGGTCGTCGTAGTCAGGGACGGGCATGGTCGGTTGGCTCCTTTGATGGTGAAATTTGGCGGCGACGGCCGGCGACGGCGCAGGGCGGATCAGCAGGTCCTGCGAAGACCCTGCCCCGACAGAATCGAGAAGCGCCAGCAAATCGGACTGCCGCGCCTGTCCCGTGCAGAATGGGCACGGTTGTGCATCTTGTGGTTCAGGAAGGCTGCGGCGCCATCATGCAACCTCCTAGGCGACCACCGGATAGAACGGCCTGCCCCAACCGGTCGCGGGGTTGTCCATCATCAGATCCACGAAAACCGGCAACAGGAACCCTAGGATCGCCGCGCCGTCACGCACCTGCGCCCGGTTCACGCCGCTGTTCCAAGTGGCACCGCCATGCACCAGCTGATTGCGCAAGACATAGAGCCGGTCGAAGACGTAGCTCAGGACGCGGACACTGTCGCCCGCCTGGAATGCCTGAGCGAAGCTACGCGATGATGCTCTGAATTTTTCCTCCCAATCCTCGAACCCGTCAATCCCGTTGTGGTGCTGCCAGAACGGATTGAAGACATAGCGGTTTTCCATGAGTATCCGCACCGGACCCGTAAATCGCTGCCACAGTGCCTTGTCGATCCGTCGCTCCCCGTCGCGCGCTACCAGCCTGCGGAAATAATCGACGAAGGCAGCGCGTTCGCCGGGCGCGACCGACTGGAACTCCCGCTCATCGGCATAGGCAGCATTGAACGCGATCCAGAGGAAGATGAAGCGGGCGTCGTCATCTTCGCCGCAGGCTTCGGCACGACCGATCCAGCTGATAGCACGATGGACGCGCAGGCCCATGGTTTCGGGAAAGCCATTGCGGATGGCGCGCTGCTTGGTTTTCAGCGCTGCGTGGTCAAGAACATCCTGCATTCACAATCCCCTTTGAAATCCGGTCGCGGCAAGGTGTCGCAACCTGATATATCCCTCTGCCAAGGTCCGCACCCATCACGCGTGACCTGCCCTCGGAGGCTCTTTCGCTGACGATTTCCGTCGAGAACTGACCCGCCTTGAGATTATGCGAAGGGGGTTATGGCTCGGTCAAGACATTGCTGGTTTCCTTTTTCTTGCGCCGCGGCTTCCGTGCTGGCCTTGAATCGGAAGCTGCCGTCACCGGCTTCCGGGATGTGGCGGCGGTGGCTCTCCGCCTGTTCTTCCGGACGGTGTGGCCGTCGGCATACCCTGCCAAAGGTGGGTCAAATCTCAGGGCGCTCTGCTGCCAGGCGGGAAATCGTCATCGACCTCGACCCCCTCGCCGCCGCCAGCATGTCGCTAGAACTGACCCAAAGCGGAGTCGAATCCATGGGCCGGTCGCTACGCAAGCTGGGTGCGCGCATCTTGGCGCAGCATTAGCGGCAGCTTTATGATCTGCTCTGCGGCGATGGCAAGGATGACGTGGCCAGCCGCGACGCGCTGCGCGATACGCTGAATCTGTCGGAAACGGCGCTGACCGGGACGCTGTCGGCGGCGCTGATCGGCATCGGCTGCCCGCCCTTCCTTGCCCCGCTGATTGCCGCCATCGTCGTGCGACGCGGGATTAATCCAGCATATCAGGAAACCTGCCGTATCTGGGATGAAAGCTTGGCGAAGGCGGATAGGGAAAAGCAGTCTTAGCAAGATGCTGAAGAAGTCGGGCCTCGACCTTGTTTGGGGGACATGCCTCACCCGTGGTAGAGTAACGGCGAGGGTAAAGATGGGCCTTTCAGATGAACTTGACCGTTTCCGGTTCCACCTTGGCCCGAGTAGATGAGTAAGCCCAATGACCCTCCCATAACCGCCGTGTCACCCGTTTCATTGCAATACCGAGGACGGTCGCCTTCGAGGGCCTCGATTGGGTTTGCGTCAGCAAACCTCATTGGTCAGGAAAGACACAACTTGAACTCCGCGATACCTCCTGTCGGAACCTCGCAGCGGCCACAAAGGACTCTACCGAGATTTGTGAAGGGGGATGATAACGGCGAGCGAATACGGCGTAACGAAGATGCGACCCGAAACAGGGCGACCGAGAAAAACTTCGGCGACGAAAGTCCGATTTCGCGGCCTGCGCAGCATCCCGTGGCAATGCAGTGACGCTGCTTCCCGCCCTCCGCGTCGATGGCAGGCTGGAATCGCTGCACCATGCGTGAACGGCTGCTCTCATGCGACGCTGCGGCCGCACCGCCGCATGACCGCTTTCCGCCCCTTACGACAACCCTCGTTCCACCCCATCCATGGCTTACTGTTCCTTCGCGACCTTTTCGAGGAAGTCTGCCATGACCCTTCTGATCACCTCTGGCCGTGTAGGGAGGTCGTCGAGGGTCCTGCGATAATCGTCGATCTGGCGGATCATGTCGCGCTCCATGCGGATGGTGACGGGCATGGTATCGACTTCGGGCCGGCCCATTTTTTTCTCTGTCATGCAGAATCCATTCCGTACTTACTTGACTTTATGCCAACAAGGTAACAGAATGGGCGAGCCAGGGCAAGAGTTGCAGCTCCCATCCTGGCCCTGACCACACCGATCTCGTCTGAGGAGACCGCTCATGGCTGATGCCAGTCCTACCACGCCCTTCGAGGCGCAGAAAGCCGCCTGCGCTTTCACCCACACCAGTGTTTCACGCCGCTTTTCCGAGCTTCTGGGCACGCTGGCGCATGCCATCGAAGCGGAGCGCGACATCCAGCATGGCTGGTCGCGCGACGCAGCGTTCGCGCACTGGCTGCGCGAGTCGGAACTGCTCTGGCAGCGGGCTGCGGCCGAGGCAAGCGATCTCGCCGATAGCCCGGCCCTGCGCGCCGCCGACCGGGTGCTGATCCGGGCCGCGCGGATCCTGCACTTCGCCCTCGGCTGCGAGCATCCGGCGGAATATGACGCCGCGGTGGCGGATCTGGCCGGCTGCGGCGACAACCAAAGCAGATTCTTTCTTCGCATTCTATCACTTGCCCGGCTCTGATTGTGCGCCCCGGACGGCGGCGGATCCCCTGCATGTCGGAGACGTCTTGGAGAGCACTGCTCTGTAACCGATGGGGTGGACGCCCTTCGGCGGCATCGGTGTGCAACTGTGGCGGGCGTTGAAGCACCGCTACGGAGGGGAGCGTCCATGTCCTCGTCGATCTTGGAGACTTTCTTGTCACCCCGCTTGAACGCAGGCTCGACTGCCCGATAACATGGCCAAACGCCCCTCGCCCCATATTATCGAGCTTGTAAAATACGCCTGCTCCGTTTGTGAGGCCCGCTAGGCGGGGGCGATGCTTGAAAGGGCATGACCGGATGCCCTCTCCCCTCGAGGAAATGAGAGCAGACAGACGGTTTTTATTCCGACACCGAATGATGCCGAAAAGTAAGCGCGACGACGTGGCCCTATGCAGCGAGGCTTGACGTCTGGACGTAGCACCAGGGCATGAGGTCCTCGATGCGGGATCTGGGGTGTCCGTCGAGGATGGCCCGGAGGGTATCGGCGAGGTAGTCGACGGGGTTCACGCCGGACAGCTTGCAGGTTGCGACGAGCGAGGCGAGCATGGCCCAGTTTTCGGCTCCGTTCTCGTTGCCCGCGAAGAGGGCGTTCTTGCGGGTCAGGGCGATGGGGCGGATCTGGTTCTCGACCGGGTTGGTGTCGAGCTCCAGCGTGCCATCGTCGAGGAAGCGGATCAGGCCCGGCCAGTGTGCGAGGGTGTAGCGGATGTCCTCGGCGAGCTGGGATTTCTGCGGGATGCGGGAGAGCTGGGCCTCGAGCCAGGGTTTCAGCGCGGCGATTATGGGGGCGGAATGCTCGCGCCGGGCAGTCAGCCGGGTGGCAGGATCCTTGCCGCGGACGGCCTTCTCGACCCCGTATAGGACCGCGATCCGGCGCAGCATCTCCTCGGCGATGGGCGAGCCGTCGCTCTCGAAGCGCTTGACGAAGCGGCGGCGGACGTGGGTCCAGCAATAGACCAGCTGCCACGGCCCCTCATCGCGCGTGATCTCGGTCAGCGCGTTGTAGGATTGGTAGGCGTCGCATTGCAGGAACCGGCCGCGGTATCCGGCCAGGAACCTAAGCGGATGTTCCCGTCCCCGACCGGGAGCGTAGTGGAACAGCACGATGGGCGGTCCGGCACCACCATGCCCGCGATCGTCGGATACGACGGCCCAGAAGTAGCCGCTCTTGGTGGCCTTCCGGCCCGGATCCAGAATCGGCGCGCGGGTCTCGTCGACGAAGATCCGGTCGGCGGCGCGCAGATTGGCCTTCATGTGGTCGATCACGGGCATCAGGTGGAAGCAGGCGCGGCCGACCCAATTGCCGAGTGTGCCGCGGTCGAGGTGGAGTCCCTGTCGCTCGAAGATCCCCGCCTGGCGGTAAAATGGAAGGTGGTCGCCGAACTTGGAGACGATGATCCATGCGATCAGCCGCTCGGTGGGCAGGCCGCCCGGCACGACATGCTCGGGGGCATGCGTCTGCACTACGGCCTGCGAGCAGCGGCGACAGGCATATCTGGGGCGGCACGTCACCAGAACCTGGAACTGCGCCGGGATCACGTCGAGACGCTCGGAGATGTCTTCCCCGATCCGGGCCATCTCACCACAACCGCAGGGGCAAAGGGTGCTGGCGGGCTCGATCACGCGCTCGACCCGGGGCAGATGCGCCGGCAGATGCCCACGGTTGCGCGCGGGCTTGCGAGGTTCTTCCCCTCGCGCCCGTTGCAGCGCGGCTTCAGTCTTCTCCTGTGCGGCCTCAAGCACGCCCTGGGCCAGTTCGGCGTCCTCGAGCGGCAAATTGAACTGGTCGGGTGACAACTTCTCGGAACTCTTGCCAAAGCGCTCGCGCTGCGAGGCGCGCAGGATACCCTCCAGCCGGCGGTTGGCCTCCTGCACCTCCGCGAGCGCTGCCTCAACCTCCGCGAGGCGGGCCTTCAAATGAGCGTTCTCGCGGCTGAGAGTGTCGGCATCCATGCCTCGAAGTGAATCATGCTGATGCTGTTCTGGCCAGTAAAAACAGGGCCTCCAGTGCATCGGACGCACTTACCCTGCAACCAGCGGGCGGCGCACCCGCTCGGGTCTTACCAGTCTCCAGTCCAACCCCTCGAACAGCGCCGCCAGCTGCGCCGAGGACATCCGCATCACCCCGTCCCGCACCTGCGGCCAGACAAACTTGCCACCTTCGAGGCGCTTGTGAACCAGCACCATTCCGGTCTGATCCCAGACCAGGAGCTTGATGCGCTCCGCACGCTTGGCCCGGAACACGAAGACCGCCCCGCTGAACGGGTCGAGCCCGAACATCTCCTGAACCGCCAGCGCAAGCCCGTCGATCCCCTTGCGGAAGTCCACCGGGCGCATCGCCACATAAACCTTCACCGGCCCGCCCTGACCGAGCATCATGACCTCGACGCCCGCGCCGCCCGGATCGACCGCGTAAGCAGAACCTCATCGGTATCTGCGCCGACGCGGATCACGACATCACCCACAACGATCTCCACGCCGGTGCTGGCCTCCGTCTCTGCCGGCATCTCCGCTGCGGCGCCCTCGACGACCAGTTCTGCAAACATCGGCAGTGCCGCCACGCTCTCGGGCACGACAAGCTGTCCGTCCCGTAGCTTCTTCCGCCAGTCATAAACCTGCCAGCGCGTCGTCCCGTGCCGCCGCGCGACATCGGTCACCGACGCTCCCGGCACCAAGCTCTCCGCCGCAATCCGCGCCCGCTCCGCCTTCGTGCGTCGCTGACGCCCGGTCGGCCCCTCGATCACTTCCAGCCGCGAAACCCCACCATCCGAGAAACCGTCCAAATGGCCGCCCATTTTGCCGTCTCGTTCCAAGCCAACACCTCCGACCTTCATGCGCACGGAGATTGGCCCGTTCAGATCACCAGCGGCAGGAGGGGATCAGCGTCGCGCTTACGCCGAAAAGCCTGTCTGTGGCGGCTCGGAAATCGCCACGATAAACGTCTGCTCTCCCGGCAGGGTGCAGCCTGCACGACTATCCGCCTTCGATCCTTTGCCTGTCGAGCCGATAGACCCGCGCCCTGCCGGATCGACACAGCGGGGCAGGCGATACTAATACCATCTCTGCAAACCACTGGGAACGAGCAGCCCCACATCGCCTAGCAGTTTCACCGTCAGGCCAGCCGACATGAAGCCGTTAGCGTGGTGTTTCGCCGACCCTATCACTTCTCCGGCCCAGCTTCCCTGTCTTCTACCCTGGAGATCGATCTGTTCCTTGGAGCATAATGAGGACAGGTTCCTTTGACATGGCCCGCCCGCTCGGGGTTGCAGCCATCTAACCGGACGTGTCAGCAATAGCGTTCCGGCCCATACCACTGTTCGTCGGAATATCGGTCGCCGCAGGCCCATCCGACCGGCAGCACCGCGTCGATCCGGTCCAAATCTGTCTGCGACAGGTTCAGCTCTGCCCCGGCCACGCATTCGCGCAGATGCGCGACCGATCGGGTGCCCGGGATCGGAAGCACATGCGGCCCCCGAGTCAACAGCCAGGCATTGGCCAGTGCTGCGGCGCTGGTTCCCATCTCGGCCGCCAAAGCCCGGAACCCCTGCATTATCCGCAGGTTCTCAGTCAGGTTCGGTTCCATGAAGCGCGGGTTTGCGCGCATGAAGGGCAGATTCACCAGCCGTTCGCGCGGGATCGGATTGTCGGTCAGCATTGACCGCCCGACGGGCGAAAAGGCCACCATGGCTACGCCCAGTTCCGCGCAGGCCTGCACAAGCCCAAGATCCGGCGCCCGACTCAAGAGCGAATATTCTGACTGCACCGCCGCCACCGGGAAGGCATTCATCGCCAGCCGCAGCGTCGAGGGCGCAATCTCCGAAAGCCCGATCGCCTTGGCCTTGCCCTTCTCGACCAGCCGCCCGAGATTGCCCGCCAGTTCCTCGGGCGGGAAGCCCGGCGCGCGGCGATGGGCATAAAACAGATCCACACAGTCCACTCCCAGCCGTTTCAGCGACTTGTCCAGTTCGGTCTCAAGATGCGCGGCGGAATTGTCGAAAACCCGCTTGCCCTCGGCATCTGTTCCGATCGACGCCTTGGTCGCGATCACGAATTCGTCCCGCACGCCTGGATTGGCCCTCAGGTAGGTTCCGATGGCGCTTTCCGATTTGCCCATTCCATAGATATTGGCGGTGTCCAGATAGATGACGCCCAAGTCCCGGCAGGCGTCGAGGATGGCGTGACTCTCGGCCTCGTTCGTAGGGCCATACATATCCGAGAACGACATCGCCCCGTAGCCGATTGCGCTGACCTCTGGCCCGTTCTCCCAAAGCCTGCGTCGTTCCATGGTCACCCCTCGATTCTTCGACCGTCGTATTCGGGCGGCAGGTTAGAGATCGCGAGCCTTGGCTTTCAACCGCAATATGCGTCTCGTTGTCGGATTGCCAAGCCACCCCTGTGGGGGATCACGCCACAGCAATCCGTCGCCGCCAGCATGCCGCTGCCTAGGCGCGCTATCATGAGACGCAGGGCCTCCGTCACCAAACTGCTGGACCAATGCCGGCAAGACGTGGCCATGATGATGCCGAGCAGCATGCTGGAGAGCCTCGCCCAAAGCGTGGCTTGAGCCATGTCACTTGGACAGTCGGACAATTGGACGGTTGCTGCGTGCCCTGACCGAAACCACGGTATTTTCGCGATCTCACCCGTCCGCCTGCCCAACTGTCCAACATGATCTGCCCTCTCCAAATCCGATCCGCCCCTGATCAGCGCGCGTCCTCCGTCGATTTTTGTGGATTACGCAAAGCATTCCGCTGACAGGGCTCGCCCGATCCATCACAATCGGGGCATCCCTTTCCATTGCCGGAGACGTCCCATGACCTCGCGCAATTCCGCGCCCGAACCCGCATGCCCTGTTGCTGCCGATCCCGAGAACGACGAGAACCGCGGCTACCGCTGGAGCGAAGAAGAGCATGTCCGGACCGATATCACCGGCCTGCCGGTCGGCTATCTCTATGATGATCAGGCCAGGATGATCTGCCTCGTGAAGTCCCATGGCGTCCAGCCGCTCTGCGGTCCGTTGCGTGTTGCCATGAGCCTCACCAATCAGCAGGAGAACGCCTCGGCCATCTTGATCGAGTTCTTCAATGCCAGCGGCACCCGTCGCCGGACGGTGATCACCGCCACGCAGCTGATGAGCGCCCCCGGACCAGTGGCCGCCCATCTCGCCGAACTGGGTCTGATGATCCCCGGCAGCCCGGCGCAGCTCGTGCATCTCCTGCGGCAATGGGTTCCCGACAGACATGGGCTGTTGGCCGAGCAGCCGGGCTGGATCCATGCCGAGGGACAGATCGGCTGTGTGACCCCGCAAGGCAGGATCTTCAGCGGTGATCAATGCACAGAAGACCGGCCCATCATCGCGCTCGGCGGCGAGACGGCTGTCGATCAGGCGGGATCGTTCCAGGGTTGGCATGATGGCCTGGCCCGCCTCGCGCGCCACAACCCCCTCCTCATCTTCGCGATCTGCGTCGCGCTCGCCGCGCCGTTGCTCGCGCTTCTTGGTCTCGCAGGGGGCGGTTTTGGCATCTTCGGCCGGACGAGCTCGGGCAAGACCACGGTTCTCCACGTCGCGCGGAGCGTTTACGGCGCACCTGGGAAACTGATGAGCTGGCATGCCAGCACAACCGCTTTCGAGACCGCGGCGCATCGCGCCAGGGACGGGTTGCTGGCGATCGACGAGATCCCGACGCGGGAGTCCACCGTGGCCCGCGAACTCACCTCTGTCCTCTATATGCTCGCGAATGGGGTCGGCAAGAAGCGCAGCAACGTCTCACTCGACGATCTGGACCCGCGGGCCTGGCAGACGATGATCCTGACGACCGCCGAAGCCCCGCTGCCGGAGATCTACACGCAGTCCCGGTTGACCATTCCGGAGGGCTTGACCACCCGCCTTGCCGACATCCCCGCCACGTCCTGGCAGCACGGCGGTTTTGCGCATCTGCACGAATACCCGGACCCTGCCGCCTTCGCAGATGCCCTGAAGGCGGAATGTGGTCAGCATCATGGTCATGCCGGCCCGCGCTTTATCGAGCGGCTGGTGGCGGAGCAGGTCAGATCCGGCACGGGTCGCCTGAAGACTCTCTACAATGCGGTGCTCGCCGACATCCTGAAACGGCTTTCGGCAAGCTTTTCCCAATCGCCCGACGGGCCGGAACGGCGGGTCATCGGGCGATTTGCGGCCGTCTCCGTGGCGGGCCAGCTCGCCTGTCACTGGCAGATCGTGCCCTGGCAAGCGCAGGAGGTCCGGACCGCGATCATGGAGGTCGCCAGCCTGTGGCTGGAGCAGCGTCGCGCGCTGATGCCCCCGCCTCAGACCGAGATTTCCGAGCGGCTGATGACCTACTTCAAGGAGCATCAGGACAGCTTTGCCGATGTCGATTCCGGTGAGACCTTCTCTGTCCACGCCCATGCGGGCTGGCATGATGCCGAGCGCCTGGTGATTTCCTCCGAGGTATTTGCCCAGATCGTGCGTCCCCTCCTGCCCCGGACCGCAGCACGGCAATTACACCAGCTCGGGATTCTGATCGCCGGCGGTGAGGCGCGGTCGCTGCAACAGCGCAGATCGCCGCGGATCGACCCGTCGCGGGGGCGGGAATACTGGCTGTCGAAGGCCGGGCTCGCACGGAACAGTCCGACGATCTGACAGCTGATCCTGGCCCCGGCGGTCTCGCTTGCCGAGGGACGAATGACGATGGCTATGTCCCTACCACAGGGTTGGAGGACTTGGAGGAGAAGGCCGCCCTCCCTCCCAAGTCCTGACGCGCAGGGGAGGCCCGGACAAGGTCGGCAGACAAGTTTCGTATTGGGAAGATTTCGGCCCATCGTCGGGGTCACACTGGGTGACTGTTCCAAAGAACACGCCATTCGGAGCCTGCTCTGAAGATCCAACTGTGATGGCAGATGTTAAACGAAACGCCAGCCTTTCCGCCATCACGCGCCGCACCCTCTCTGGACGCGACGGCAGGTCAGCTTACTCTCTTCGGCAATCATCAACCGTGCGCAGTGTTCCCGGTCCCGTCAGCGTTCCGGGTCCGTCATCTCCAGCCACTGGACCAGTGCCCGTCGGATCATCTCCGGCCGCGTAGGCAGGTCCGGCTCAAGCCGGCGGCGGTTATCTAGGGCTTCTATAAGCTCACGAGGAAGCCGAAGATTGATCGCCTCCGAATCCACAGGAGGGCGTCCGCGTTTTTTTTCCATTTTTCCGAATCTATTACTTGATTTTCGGTTTAATGGTGTCATATAATTCGGGCACAGGCAAGGGCTCCTACCCCCTTGCCTGGCCCTAACCACAACTGATCCTCAGGAGATCACTCATGGCTGTTCAAACGCCTACCATTCCGCTGTGCCTTTCGGAAGCGGCGCCTTCGTTTCGTCCGACGCCTGTCACCATCCAATTCGGTGCCGTGACGCGCGATCTTTCCGCCTACATCGAAGCTGAGCGGGACCTTGAGCACTGCGATAGCTGGGACCCGGCCTGCGACGCGTGGATCCGCGATGCCGAACAGTCCCGGGCGCGGGTGCTCGACGGGATCAGCGCGCTGCGCAAAGCACCGAACCGGCGCCACGAGGATCTGCCTCTCCAGCGCTATGCCAACCTGGCGCAGCTGCTGATCGAGAGCGACTGCCCCGAGCAGGTCCGCGATATTCTCGCCCTGCCCGACCGCTTCCCGCACTTGTTCCGCTGTGCCGGCGATAGCCCCGTTGCACGGCGCGCCGACCTGATGGTTGCGGCCTTCCAGCAGCATCTGCGCGTCCTTGCGACCTTGTCCGATTTCACGGGGATGGTCGAGGCGGAGGATCCCGCTATCGAACCCGACGCGCCCAATCTCATGCTGGCGCCCGCAGCCTGATCGCCGCACATATCTGACGACTTGGGTGCCCATCACAGATGGGCAGCCATAGCCGCGCACCTGTCCCATTTCTTCCGCCACCGGCTCCTGGTCGCACGTCCTGCGTGCGCCCGAGGTCTGGCTTCATCTTCTCATCCTGTTTTCGGGAGGACTTCCTATGTCCACGACCATCCTGCCTTCTCACGCCCTCCACCATCTGCTTTCGGTCTCCGACCTTCCGCTCGTCATCTATCCGGGCAAGATGCATGCCCACTGGGCCGAGGCCGCCCGCGCCAAAGGCTTCGACCTGATCGCCCGCGTCCGCGACCGTCTGCATGTCGCGCTGCGCTGCCAGACCTGCGGCGGGGTCCATGTGGCGCGCCATTTTGTGGTGATGAATGCTCAGCCCCTGTGCCCGCATTGCATCGAGGCGCGCTGGCGCGAGACCGCCCTCGCCGCTGGCCTGACGTGGCTCGGCCGGGATCCGGATCACCGCCATTACGGCCGCTACCTCCTGCCCTGCGACCACGAAGTTCGGCGACAGTTCAGTTTCGTTGAACGTGTCGCATCCGGCGAAGTTGCACCGCGCTGCGAGACCTGCCTTGTTCATCGCGAGGAAGCCGAAGCGCTGCGTTTCGGCTGGATGCGCCTCGGCCGCGATCCGCAGGGCAATCCCAACTATCGGCTTTACCGCCACAGTTGCGGGCATGAGCAGCGCATCGCTCGCGCCAATCTGCAATGGGGCCAGTGCGACTGCGCCGGCTGCGGGCAAAGCTGGACGGCCAAACCGTCCTACATCTACCTGCTCGACATCCGTCACCCGGGAACCAGGAGGCACTATCTCAAGCTGGGATATTCGTCGCATCCCCTAAAGAGACACAAACATCAGCTTGGGCTTCCCAAAGATGCTGAGGTCGAGGTTGGCCGGGTCGTCGCCATGCCGACCGGCCACGATGCCTGCGCGAGGGAAAAAGCCGCCCACGCGGAACTTCGCCGTCTCTATCCGGAAGCCGTGGTTCCCAATCCGGAATACGCGGACATCATGAACGTGGTGTCCGAGATCTATCGTCCGGAAGCTCTCGCCATCCTTCAAAAGACCCTCGACCGGATCGAGACCGAGGTCGCCGCAGGCGCATGCATCCGGACTCCGAATGGCTTGTCCGACCAGGGTCAGATCGCAGGGGGCAACAATCCGGAAACGCCGCACTCTGATCCAGAGGCCCACACGCCCGACGAGGCCGTGACCCGGAATCCGGAAGCCATGCTGCAGGACCGTGCCGCCGCGTGGCGTGGTCGCCTCCCGATCCTGGTCCGACATTGGGGCTTGGCCGGATAACGGTTTCCGGACAGTGGGCATCTGGGTCATGGGCCAATACCCATGATCCGGAGTTCTGCCAGAACCAGGCAGCGGGAAGCCGTCTCCGGCAATCCGCATCCCGGACTCCGGATCCAAACAGCTTCGACACCTCCGAACCATCGCGGTTTCCGGATCCCCCGCCCGCCCCGACCCGCCGCCCACCGCATCCCGGCCGTCGGGATCGCACCACCCTCTGCGACCTGCCCCGCTGCCATCCGGAGAGCCGGATGGCCCTCCCCTCTCATACCCGGAATCCCGCCATGACCCAGACAATCTCCACCCCGTCCAGCAATCCTGACCCCAATTCCGGAACCCGTCATCCCGCGCCCTGGGCTTCCCTGGCCCGTCATGCCATCCACCGCCTGCGGGCCGATCTGGCCGAGAGGCTGACCCCGTCCTGGGATCCGGCGCTCGACCCGGAAGACATGGACCTGCCCGAACTGCTGGAAGCCGCACCGTCGCCTCCGGGATCCGCCGCGCTTGATGCCCTGAACACCAGCCCCGCCGCGCAGAACGTCTCGCCCGAAGAACACGACGCCATTGCGGAAGCCGGAGGCGATCCCGCCGCCACCGCAAGCAATGGCGCGTCGCAGCCCCGCATCCGCCTGCCGGCGAACAAGCTGTTCCCGCTGCTGCGCCTTGCCGCCAGTATCGGCAGCCTCGAGGACCGCGACGCGATGCTGGTGCCGGGCGCGATCACCGTGATCGAAGGCATTCCCGGCAACCTGATCGATGCGCTCAAGAAGCTGCTGCCGCATGTGTTGCCGACCGGCTGGTCACTGGCCATGTCCATGGGCCGGCTGCCTCGCGACAAGCCTTATCTGCTGGTGCTGGGCCCGGAGCTTATGAACGGCAAGATCTCCGAGCACGCCGGACGCGGGTTTGCGGCGGAACTCGCCACGGCGATCGACATGCGGGTCCCGATCCTGATCCTGCTGCCGGATGTGGCGACAGCCCCGGAGGTGCTGCGCCACCCGCCAGTCCAGCGACGGGCCTTTGCGCCTCTGTCGGCGGAGATCCTGATCACCGCCCTGCGCGCCACGCACAGCGCCACCGGCCGGGTCGACGAGACCGCGGTGCGCGCCGCCCTGCCGGACGATGCCGTGCTGTCTGACCTGGAGCCACTGGCCCTTGGTCTGGCCATGCGTGCGCCGACCGCGAAGGCGGTCGCCGAACGGATCGCAGCCCTCACGGCCCAGGCGCCACGCGCCGCGGCTGACGGCCCCTGGCTCGAGGATATCCATGGCGACAGTCCGGCACTACGCGCGGCGCGCCAGATCGTGCGCGACCTGCGCGCATGGAAAACCGGCGAGGTCGGCTGGCAGGACCTGACCCGGACGCTCCTGCTCTACGGCCCGCCCGGCACCGGCAAATCGTGGATCGCCCGCGCGATGGGCAATTCGGCGGGGTTCAGCGTCGTGAGCGGAACCTTCGGCCAGTGGCAGGCGGCGGGGCACTTGGGCGACATGCTGCGCGAGATGCGCCGGACCTTTGCCGAGGCGCGGTCCAAAGCCCCAACCGTGCTGATCATCGACGAGATCGATGCCGTCGGCTCGCGCGAAGATCGCGATCAGCACAACAGGTCCTACCGCACGCAGGTCATCAATGCCTTTTTGGCCGAGATGGACAGTATCGCCCGGGAAGAGGGCGTGATCGTTGTCGGCACCTGCAATCTTCCGGACCTGATCGACCCCGCCGTGATGCGGCCAGGACGGTTCGACATGAAGGTCGCCCTGCCGCTGCCGGACGCCGAGGGTCTGTTCAGCGTCTTCCGCCATTGCCTGCCGGACTGGCGCGAGACCGATCTGCGCGATCTCGCCGCGCGTGCCGTCGGCTGCTCGGCGGCAGATGTCGATGCCGTCATCCGGCAGACGCGGGCGATGGCGCGGGAGCAAAAGCGCGCCCTGACCCTCGACGATCTGCGCCAGGTCTTCCGCATCACCCATGATCCCGAGATCGACAGCCGCGTCGCCCTGCACGAATGCGGTCACGCCATCGCCTGCGCCGCGCTTCGCCTCGGCCCGGTGCGCCGCATTTTCCTGGGCCGCGACGGCGGAGGCGGCACGGTTTTCGACGCAGATGCCAAACATGGTGTCCTCAAGGATATGCAGGATCGTCTGGTGCAATTGCTGGCCGGACGCGCCGCCGAGCGCCTGGTCCTCGGCGATGTCTCTGCCGGTGCCGGCGGCAGCGCGGATTCCGACCTCGCCCATGCGACGATGATCGCCACATCGATCCAGACGCGGTTTGGACTCGGGGCCCAGGGTCCGGTCTGGACCGCAGATCCCGACACACTGCTGGCGCTGGACTCCGACGTGCTGTTCCTTGTCCGCCGCGAACTGGAGGCTGCGGAAAAGCGTGCCACTGAGATCCTCACCGTCCATCGTTCCCTGCTCGACGAGATGGCCGAAGCCCTGCTGGCATCGCGTGACATGGACAGGGCCGAGGCGGAGGACTGGCTCGCGCGGGTGCGCCATACGGCACCGGATGAAGTTCATGACGCGCACCCTGCGCAGCAACCGCAATAGAATTCAGCGGGGTGGCGCCTGCCGGAGGCGCGCGTCATTTCATCGAACCAATTCCCTCACAAACGAAGAGACCAAAACAAAAGAAAGCGGCACCGCAGCAATCAAAAAGCCAAAAACCAAAAACGGCACTCCCAGCGGCGGGCCCTGCCCGCCGCCCACTCCATTCCCCACGGAATAAAAAAGAAAGAACGCAAAGAACAGGAACAAAAAAATCAAAAGACCCGCAATATATCCGACGTTTCGGTAAGGACGCAGAAGGAACGAGAAGGACAGCGGCGCCTGGAAAGCGCTGTCCTTTGGCATGGTGCGCTGGCGGGTATCGTGGTCCCGCCCGCGCATTCCAAAAATCCGGATAATTCGCCCCCGATGTTCCGTTGCACACCGCTATAGCCCTTCCGGCTATCAGGATGCGGCCACCGCGCGCCCCATGAACGACAGCCATCCGCGCTCTGCCCCTGTCGAGACTGAGATTTCCGTATTTTCAGCTGGTTATCCACATTCATGAGACCCGATAGCCGTGCTTCACCCTGAGAGAGCCTATCCCATGCCCTATGATCATCTGAGCAGCAGCGGGCTCATCCCCGCACAGGATCATCATCAGCGAACGCCGACGGGCCCTGCCCTCCGGCGCAGGGAGCAACTCGGCCCATGGCGCGAGACCGGAGAGATATTGCCGACAGGGAGGGTGCCGCGCAGGCGGCGGCTGTCCCGTCGGCACCTCCGGCCGACAAAGCCCTTGCCGGGAATCGGCAACCCGCGCAGCATCACGACCAGTTGCTCGCCCTCATCCGCGCCTTGGCCCGCGATGCCGCCCGCGCCGATCACGCCGCCGAACGCGGCGCCCCTGACGATTGACCTGCCACTCCCCGCGGAGAACCTGCCATGACCCTGCGCGCCGTCATCTACGCCCGCTATTCCTCCGACCTGCAATCGGCCTCGTCGATCGAGGACCAGATCCGGCTCTGCCGCGAACGCGCCGCCCGCGCCGGCTGGCAGATCGTGGGCACTTATGAGGACGCCGCCACCTCCGGCGCCTCGCTGATGCGCCCCGGCATCCAGCGCCTGCAGCAGGATGCCCGCGAGCGGCGCTTCGACGTCGTGATCTCCGAAGCCCTCGACCGCCTCAGCCGCAACCAGGCCGATATCGCGGCGCTCTACCAGACCCTGACCTTCGCCGGCACCGCCATCGAGACCCTGGCCGAGGGCCGCATCGACGAGATGCATATCGGCCTCAAGGGCACGATGAACGCGCTGTTCCTGAAGGACCTGGCGGCCAAGACCCGCCGGGGCCTGCGCGGCCGTGTCGAGAAAGGCAAGTCCGGCGGCGGCAATGCCTTCGGCTATACGGTGCTGCGCCACATGGGCGAGGACGGCGAGGTCAGGCGCGGCGACCGACAGATCAATGAGGACGAAGCCGCCATCGTGCGGCGGATCTTCACCGCCTATGCCGATGGGATGTCGCCGAACCGCATCGCCGACCAGCTGAACCGCGAAGGCATTCCCGGCCCTCGCGCGGGCAAGTGGGACAAATCCACCATTCACGGCAATCCCAAACGCGGCACCGGCGTGCTCAACAACGAGATCTATATCGGCCGCCTGGTCTGGAACCGGCAGAGCTTCGTGAAGGACCCCGCCACCGGCAAGCGCCAGGCCCGCCCTAACCCGGAATCCGAATGGATCATCACCGATGTGCCGGAACTCCGCATCATCGATCAGGCGCTCTGGGACCGGGTGAAGACCCGCCAGGAGGGCCGCAAGATCGAACAGACCGACCGAGAGGCCTGGGAACGACGCAAGCCGCGCTTCCTGCTCACCGGGCTGGTCAAATGCGGCTGCTGTGGCGGCGGCTTCTCGACCATCGGCAAGGACCGCTTCGGCTGCAGCAATTCCCGCAACAAGGGCACCTGGGTCTGCAGCAACCGCACCGGCATCACCCGCCAGGAGCTGGAGGGCCGGATCCTGTCGATCCTCTCCGAGCGGCTGATGGACCCGGAACTGGTGAAGGTCTTCGCCGAGGAATATATCGCCGAGCGCAATCGCCTGGCCGCCGCCCATGTCGATGACCGGGCCGTCAAGGAGAAGGAACTGACAAAACTCATCAAGGAACAGGATGCGCTGGTCAACGCGCTCCTCTCCGGCCTGCCGCCCGAGCGGATCAAGGCGAAGATGGAACAGCTGGAGGCCCGTCAGAAGCAGCTGGAACGAGAACTGGCCACTACCTCCGTCCCGAACACGACCGTGCGGCTCCACCCCAGGATGGCCGACACTTACCACGACCGCATCCAGGCGATGATCACCGCCCTTTCCGAGCCCGATCGCGAATCCGAAGCCCGCAAGGCAATCCGGGGTCTGATCGAGAAGATCGTGGCGACCCCGGTGCCCACCAAGGGCAAGCGGATGGCGCTCGATCTGACGCTTCACGGCGATCTGGCGGGCATTCTGGCGCTGAGCCTGAATGCGGATCGGTTGAGCGGACAGCAAAAAACCTCCTGCGAACAGGAGGTTGAAGAAAGTGCAGGATTTCTGGTTGCGGGGGCGTGCAACCATCTCAAATTGCGGCTCCTCTCGGCATATCGCGCCCTCCTTGAGCAGTCGGCCTTGGCGTGGTCCAGAGGGCTGCTTCGTAGTGCAGCGTAGAATTGGCCGTGTCCCCCGCTAGTCCGTTACAACAACATGATAACACAGGACTCTCTCTCGACAGCCCACCTTGTTTGTCGTCCCCAGATGCCTCAGATTGGCCCCTGCCCCGCCTTTCGGCGAGGGCCGCCCCCGCCCCGATACAGGTCGAGACCTGCTTCAGCCGCTCGAAGCATCCAACGCCACCCAAGCAGCGGCTTCGCCTGTTGCATTTATTTCACTTGATCCCATATAGTGAGGCAGGAAAGGAGCCCTGCCCATGACCATGCTAGCCCATCGACAGCTTCCGCCCTCGGCGCAGGATGCCGCGATTGCGCGCGTGTCCGGCCAGCTTCTGTCCCGCTATGCCCGTCAGAAGCGGCCACTGACCCTGCGCGTCACCGATGCCGAACAGGAACGCCCGCTGGAACTCCCTGCCGGGGCGGTCGCCCTGCTGATGGACATCCTGGAGGCAATGGCCGCCGGGCGCGGCGTCACCCTCATGCCCGAGAACGCGGAACTGACCACAGTGCAGGCCGCCGAGGTGCTGAACGTCTCGCGCCCATTCCTCATCAAGCTGCTGGACGAAAGCGCGATCCCGCACCGCAAGGTCGGCAAGCATCGCCGCATCCGCATGGAAGACGTGATGGCCTACAAGGCCGCCATCGACCGCGAACGCGAGGCCGTGCTCGACCAGCTTGTCAGCGAGGCGCAGGAACAGGATATGGGCTACGGCCGCCCATGAGCCGTTACACCGCTCTGCTGGATGCGAATGTCCTCTATCCCGCGCCGCTGCGGGATCTGTTGTTGCAACTGGCCGTCACCGATCTGTTCAGGGCGCGCTGGACGGCCGACATCCATCGCGAATGGATCGAGGCGCTGCTGCGCAACGAACCGGGGCGGGACCGCGCCGCGCTGGAACGCACCCGCGACCTGATGGACCGGGCTACGCGCGACAGCCTGGTCGAGGGCTACCACGCACTGATCCCGGCGCTGGAACTACCGGATGCCGATGACCGGCATGTGCTGGCTGCCGCCATCATCGGGCGTTGCGACGTGATCGTGACCCAGAATCTGGCCGACTTCCCGGCCGAGGCGCTGGCGTCGTTTGGCATCGACGTGCAGCACCCGGACGAATTCCTGGTCAACCACCTGCACCTCGCGCCCGGCCTGTTCTGTGCTTCCATCCGCAAGGTGCGCGCCCGGCTGAGGAACCCGCCTTATAGCGTCGAGGATTATCTCGGCACCCTGACGCAGATCGGGCTAGTCGCCACAGCGGCCGAGCTCGGCGGGTTTGCCGAGCTACTTTGACGCGACCCGTCACAGACGCTGCGTCGTTTGGTGAAGTCGGCCCTAAGCGGACGGTCGGCCGCGACCGATGCTGCGTGGCCGCATGCCTGGAAGCCGACGTTCGAATATCACTGCAGCAAATCTCGGCCAAGATGGTATCGGTGCGGGACCAAGCTGCCGTTCGCTGTTGCAGCACAAGGATCAGCTGCGCCTCAGGTTCACCGCCTCAACAGGGCGGAAACCGGACCTTCTCTGCGATTGCGAAGAGACTGAGAATGGCGGTGCGAAATTAGTCCACGTTAGCGGCGGCATGGTGCTGCTGCGGGCGGCGTAAAAGTCGTCCACCTTTTCCCTTTCTGCGGCTGCAGGGAGGATGGGAGGATCTACAGCGTGGAACTCTATCTCAAGGTTCGTCAGGCCTGTGCTGCTGGTATGAGCCAGCGTCAGGCGGCGACGACATTCAACATATCGCGCGACACGGTCGCAAAGATGATGACGTTCTCGGTTCCTCCGGGCTACCGGCGGACGGCCGAGGTCAGGCGCCCGAAGCTCGATCCGTTCATCCCGATCATCGAGGGTTGGCTGGAGGCGGACCGGACCATGCCGCGCAAGCAGCGGCATACGGCGAAGCGTGTGTTTGACCGTCTGCGCGAAGAATGCGGTTTCACCGGCGGCTACACGATCATCAAGGATTATATCCGGGAACGTGAGCGGCGGGGCCAGGAGGTGTTCGTGCCGCTGGCGCATCCCCCAGGACACGCGCAGGCCGACTTCGGCGAGGCAATGGTTCGGATCGGAGGTGTCGAACAGAAGGCGCATTTCTTCGTGCTGGACTTGCCGCATAGCGACGCCTGCTACGTCCGTGCCTATCCGGCGGCGGTTGCCGAGGCCTGGGTGGACGGTCATGTCCATGCCTTTGCCTTTTTTGGGGCGGTTCCGCAGTCGATCGTCTACGACAATGACCGCTGCCTGGTGGCGAAGATCCTGCCGGATGGCACCCGCAAGCGGGCGGCGCTGTTCAGCGGGTTTCTGTCGCATTACCTGATCCGGGATCGCTATGGCCGCCCTGGCAAGGGGAACGACAAAGGCAATGTCGAAGGCCTGGTGGGCTATTGCCGCCGCAACTTCATGGTGCCGATGCCTGAGTTCGCCAGTTGGGAAGAATTCAACCTCTGGCTGGAGGAGCGCTGCAAGCGGCGTCAGCACGATGTCCTTCGCGGCGAGAGCGAAACGATCGGCGAGCGACTGCAGCGCGATCTCGCCGCGATGCGCCCGCTCCCGGCGGCGCCCTTTGATGCCTGCGATCAGGCGACCGGCCGCGTGTCGTCGCAATCGCTGGTGCGCTACAAGACCAACGATTACTCGGTGCCCGTCGCCTACGGCCATCAGGATGTCTGGATCCGGGGCTATATCCATGAGGTGGTGATCGGCTGCCGGGGCGAAGTGATCGCCCGCCATCCCCGGTGCTGGGATCGCGACGAGATCGTCTTCGACCCGCTCCATTACCTTCCGCTGATCGAGCAGAAGATCAATGCGTTGGATCAGGCGGCACCATTGCAGGACTGGGACCTGCCAGAGGAGTTCGCCACCCTGCGCCGGCTGATGGAGGCACGGATGAACCGGCACGGCCGACGCGAATATGTCCAGGTCCTGCGGCTTCTGGAAACCTTCGATCTGGCCGATCTGCATGCGGCCGTGAGGCAGGCGCTGCAGATGGGGGCGATCGGCTTCGATGCGGTGAAGCATCTCTTGTTGTGCCGGGTGGAGCGCCGGCCACCCCGGCTGGATCTGGACTGCTATCCCTACCTGCCCAGGGCAACGGTCGAGAAGACCGAGGCCCGCTCCTACATGCGGCTGCTGTCTGTCAATGCGGAGGGCGTGGCATGAGCGACGCCCCGGAAATCCTGCTTGCCCATCACCTCAAGGCGCTGAAACTGCCGACCTTCCTGCGAGAACACCAGAAACTGGCCCGGCAATGTGCGGCGGAAGGCGTGGACCATGTCCGATATCTCGCCCGGCTCGTCGAACTGGAACTGATCGACCGGGAACGGCGGATGGTCGAGCGGCGCATCAAGGCCGCCAGGTTCCCGGCCGTCAAAAGCCTGGACAGCTTCGACTTCACGGCCATCCCGAAGCTCAACAAGATGCAGGTGCTGGAACTGGCCCGGTGCGAATGGATCGAGCGGCGCGAGAACATTATTGCTCTCGGCCCCAGTGGCACGGGCAAGACGCACATCTCGCTCGGCCTTGGTCTGGCCGCCTGCCAGAAGGGCCTGTCCGTCGGCTTCACCACCGCCGCGGCCCTGGTCAGCGAGATGATGGAGGCCCGCGACGAGCGCCGCCTGCTGCGCTTCCAGAAGCAGATGGCAGGATACAAGCTGCTCATCATCGATGAACTCGGCTTCGTGCCGCTGTCGAAGACCGGCGCCGAGCTGCTGTTCGAACTGATCTCGCAACGCTACGAGCGCGGATCGACCCTGATCACCAGCAATCTGCCTTTTGACGAATGGACCGAGACATTCGGCTCCGAACGCCTCACCGGCGCGCTTCTCGACAGGCTGACCCACCACGTCAGCATTCTCGAAATGAATGGCCAGAGCTATCGTCTCGCCCAAAGCCGCGCCCGAAAGGCCGGCTGACCCCTTTCAAAAAATACCAACGGCACAAGCACGGAACTCTGGTCGGGCTACGCCCTCCCGACGTTCCGTGCTTGTGCCGCTAACTGGCAGACTTTTGCGCCGCCGCGTGGCCGGGTTTTACTCCGCCGTTGACACGTCCGGCCGTCCGCTCTGTCGCTGCTGTCGGCGCCTCTGGTGCGAGCAGCACGATATCGTTCGGGGCGCCGGCAGGCAGCAGGTCGATGCTAAGGGTGAACCCAGTCGGCCGGCGCTCCCTCAGGCCAGCAACCGGCCGCACAAACAAGCTGCCGACGGTGGTCAGGCGATGTTGCAGGGCTTCCAATTGCGCGCGGACGGCATCGCCGGAGACAGCAGGATCTGGGCGGAACAGATCAACCAGATAGCCACCGATAATCCCCTCTTTCTCAAGTGCCGCAACGGCCTCGGAAGCGGAAAAATCCAACCGGTCCGGCGCTTCAAGCAAGCCAATACTGGCGATGCCGCCAAGCTCGCTGCGATATCCGGAAACACGCTCTTCGAACTCTCCGGTGCGCGGGTTTTCCCGTTCCTGCGGCATGTCCTCAGCCCGCTCGGCAATGAGCTTATCGAGCGCGTCCAAGGCGTCCGGCGTTGCCTGGAAGAACATCTCTCCGATACCGCGCCCGCCAACGAGTGCGAACCGGTTCCGCTCGCAGAACAGCCTCTCGGTCGGACGATAACTTTTCGCCAAGGCGTCCTCTCGCATCTGCACCAGTACGAAGCCGAGAGCCGAGTGCTGTTCCCGCAGTCGCATGCTGCTGGCACGGAGTTGCTCTCGCATCCTTGCCTTGTGGCGACGGAAGCCCTCGTTATCGCCTTGGAAAAAATCCTTGCTGGGCCCCCGCGTTCCGGGTGCAGGCGGGTGAATGAAGCGTCGGGTGTCGAGGAAAACCTGGACAGGGCGCTGGATACTGTCCCGTTCAGCCATCGCTCACGGTCTCCGTTCCAGATGATGTCTCCCGTGCCGCATGGCTGCGCTCCCGCAGGCGGCGCGAGACCGTTGACTGAGATACACCGACGATGGCTCCTGCTGCATTCTGAGTCAGCCCGGCCTGCTCTACGAAAGCGGCCGCAAGGTCCTCCTCCGGTCCAAGCAGCAGCGCCTTGCGAATCCCGCCGAACAGGTGGCCGTTTAGTGTTGCCTGCCGCCGAAGCCCCGCCAGCATGGACTGGCCGCGACTGACGCGGTTGCTGCTTCCCTTTGGCTGATGCAGCACCAGGAAACGTTTGCCCCCGGCGACAAGCGTTTCGAGATCGGCGCCACTCATGCCTTCCGTGAGCCAGACCAGCATGTCGATTTCCTCGCGGGTCAGTTCGATCGGACGCACGAAGCGCTCGAGCAAAACCCGGCGCGCCGTCTCATCCGGCAGCGCTATCTCGATACGTCCATCGAACCGACGCCAAACGGCAGAGTCGAGAAGATGCTCATGGTTGGTGGCCGCCAAGGTGAAGCCCCTGTTCCCTCGCGCATCAAGGCTTTGCAGAAGCGTGTTCACCACCCGCTTGATCTCGCCCACTTCCTGAGCGTCATCGCGGGCTTTGGCGACGGCGTCGAATTCATCCAGGAATAGAATGCAGCGATAGCGATTTGCGAAATCGAAAAGTGCGCCGATATTACGGGCGGTGGTTCCGAGGAAGGACGAAACAAGGCCATCCAGCCGGGCTTCGACAAGTGGAAGCCCAAGCTGCGCCCCGATGTAGCGGGCGAGCATAGTTTTGCCGACACCCGGCGCGCCGTAGAGCAAGCAACGCAAATTCGGTTGCACGCCGAGCGCCGCCAGTTCCTTCACCCGAGACCACTCTTCAATCAGGTCAGTCACAGCAGCCTTGAGCGCTTCATTGAACACTGGCTCCGCATCGGCGGCCTCCTCCGGCTGCACCACACGCGCCAGCGGTGTTCCGGTCTCCTTGTCGTGTGGCAGCGGCGTATTCCGACTCAGCACTTCGCCGGGCAGTGCCGGCACCGACCCAGCGCGCATGCGTTCAAGGGACATCGGCGCGACCGATTGCTTGCGGACCTCACGCGATAGCAGCCTGCTCAGCTTCTCGGCCTGCCGCGGCTCCGACTCCCGCAGAGAGTCCCGCAGTCGCTCGATCTGATAACGCGCGCGGCTGCTGTCGCCGCTTGCGGCAGCTCGCGACAGGGAGAGGATGATCTCGAAGTGGTCCATATCCGCCATGCGCCCGTCATATTCACTATCTTCTGTCCATGATGCGATTTCTGGCAATATTATGCAACGATGTTCATCATGATGCGGCTTTAGGGTTTCCATTCCACCGGACCGTGGGGCAATGCTCCGCTGCTGACCGGTTGCAGTCATCCAGCCCATAGACTTTGCCGTTTCGATCCAGGGTGTCGGCATGTCATGCGTCAGCGCGGTCTCGTACCAACCGCCCGTTGGCGTGACCGCTATCCCGGCACCATTCAACACGGCCGCCTTTCACCCAGAAATGACACCGGCAAGCATTGGTTTGTCGAATCGACGGCGAGATGCTCGGGCGGCCGAACCAGTCGACCGAAATCGACCATCGTGGCCTGCGCTGTTGGCTGAGCGACAGCTGCAACTTCTCGCCACAACCGCCCGGGCAGCGGAAGCAGACCCATTTGTCGAGGCTGCCGCTCCGCACGATGACCAGGCGTCCTGACCGTAGACGTTCGAGGTCCGGATGCGCGTCCTGAACCGAGGCGACCAAATGGCTTTTGGGAAGCCACCCAACCCGCTCCAGAACGATACGACAAAGTACCTTGATACGCCCCATCAGCCGATCCGATCGAGAAACGGCTCGACATCGGCCCGGCCCCAGTAGTGCGTGTCGACGCAGATCGGGCAGTCGGGCCGCTGCTTTGCGCCCTGACGGCGCTCCTCGCCCCGGTCCAGCCGCCGGACCCGCTGCCAGGCCCACCGACCTTCGCCTCGATAGTCCACCAGTCCCTGCAGGAGTTCGTTGACTGCCATGCTGGCCGCTTCCGTAGTGAACGTCACCACGGCAGGTGCAGGATCGCCGCCACCCCGGACATAGTGAGAATGGCGGTGCGAAATTAGTCCACGTTAGCGGCGGCATGGTGCTGCTGCGGGCGGCGTAAAAGTCGTCCACCTTTTCCCTTTCTGCGGCTGCAGGGAGGATGGGAGGATCTACAGCGTGGAACTCTATCTCAAGGTTCGTCAGGCCTGTGCTGCTGGTATGAGCCAGCGTCAGGCGGCGACGACATTCAACATATCGCGCGACACGGTCGCAAAGATGATGACGTTCTCGGTTCCTCCGGGCTACCGGCGGACGGCCGAGGTCAGGCGCCCGAAGCTCGATCCGTTCATCCCGATCATCGAGGGTTGGCTGGAGGCGGACCGGACCATGCCGCGCAAGCAGCGGCATACGGCGAAGCGTGTGTTTGACCGTCTGCGCGAAGAATGCGGTTTCACCGGCGGCTACACGATCATCAAGGATTATATCCGGGAACGTGAGCGGCGGGGCCAGG
Source organism: Paracoccus versutus (assembly GCF_029909795.1). Lineage (NCBI taxonomy): Bacteria > Pseudomonadati > Pseudomonadota > Alphaproteobacteria > Rhodobacterales > Paracoccaceae > Paracoccus > Paracoccus versutus. The sequence goes on along the minus strand of NZ_CP038196.1, from coordinate 281,544 downwards.
AGGTGTTCGTGCCGCTGGCGCATCCCCCAGGACACGCGCAGGCCGACTTCGGCGAGGCAATGGTTCGGATCGGAGGTGTCGAACAGAAGGCGCATTTCTTCGTGCTGGACTTGCCGCATAGCGACGCCTGCTACGTCCGTGCCTATCCGGCGGCGGTTGCCGAGGCCTGGGTGGACGGTCATGTCCATGCCTTTGCCTTTTTTGGGGCGGTTCCGCAGTCGATCGTCTACGACAATGACCGCTGCCTGGTGGCGAAGATCCTGCCGGATGGCACCCGCAAGCGGGCGGCGCTGTTCAGCGGGTTTCTGTCGCATTACCTGATCCGGGATCGCTATGGCCGCCCTGGCAAGGGGAACGACAAAGGCAATGTCGAAGGCCTGGTGGGCTATTGCCGCCGCAACTTCATGGTGCCGATGCCTGAGTTCGCCAGTTGGGAAGAATTCAACCTCTGGCTGGAGGAGCGCTGCAAGCGGCGTCAGCACGATGTCCTTCGCGGCGAGAGCGAAACGATCGGCGAGCGACTGCAGCGCGATCTCGCCGCGATGCGCCCGCTCCCGGCGGCGCCCTTTGATGCCTGCGATCAGGCGACCGGCCGCGTGTCGTCGCAATCGCTGGTGCGCTACAAGACCAACGATTACTCGGTGCCCGTCGCCTACGGCCATCAGGATGTCTGGATCCGGGGCTATATCCATGAGGTGGTGATCGGCTGCCGGGGCGAAGTGATCGCCCGCCATCCCCGGTGCTGGGATCGCGACGAGATCGTCTTCGACCCGCTCCATTACCTTCCGCTGATCGAGCAGAAGATCAATGCGTTGGATCAGGCGGCACCATTGCAGGACTGGGACCTGCCAGAGGAGTTCGCCACCCTGCGCCGGCTGATGGAGGCACGGATGAACCGGCACGGCCGACGCGAATATGTCCAGGTCCTGCGGCTTCTGGAAACCTTCGATCTGGCCGATCTGCATGCGGCCGTGAGGCAGGCGCTGCAGATGGGGGCGATCGGCTTCGATGCGGTGAAGCATCTCTTGTTGTGCCGGGTGGAGCGCCGGCCACCCCGGCTGGATCTGGACTGCTATCCCTACCTGCCCAGGGCAACGGTCGAGAAGACCGAGGCCCGCTCCTACATGCGGCTGCTGTCTGTCAATGCGGAGGGCGTGGCATGAGCGACGCCCCGGAAATCCTGCTTGCCCATCACCTCAAGGCGCTGAAACTGCCGACCTTCCTGCGAGAACACCAGAAACTGGCCCGGCAATGTGCGGCGGAAGGCGTGGACCATGTCCGATATCTCGCCCGGCTCGTCGAACTGGAACTGATCGACCGGGAACGGCGGATGGTCGAGCGGCGCATCAAGGCCGCCAGGTTCCCGGCCGTCAAAAGCCTGGACAGCTTCGACTTCACGGCCATCCCGAAGCTCAACAAGATGCAGGTGCTGGAACTGGCCCGGTGCGAATGGATCGAGCGGCGCGAGAACATTATTGCTCTCGGCCCCAGTGGCACGGGCAAGACGCACATCTCGCTCGGCCTTGGTCTGGCCGCCTGCCAGAAGGGCCTGTCCGTCGGCTTCACCACCGCCGCGGCCCTGGTCAGCGAGATGATGGAGGCCCGCGACGAGCGCCGCCTGCTGCGCTTCCAGAAGCAGATGGCAGGATACAAGCTGCTCATCATCGATGAACTCGGCTTCGTGCCGCTGTCGAAGACCGGCGCCGAGCTGCTGTTCGAACTGATCTCGCAACGCTACGAGCGCGGATCGACCCTGATCACCAGCAATCTGCCTTTTGACGAATGGACCGAGACATTCGGCTCCGAACGCCTCACCGGCGCGCTTCTCGACAGGCTGACCCACCACGTCAGCATTCTCGAAATGAATGGCCAGAGCTATCGTCTCGCCCAAAGCCGCGCCCGAAAGGCCGGCTGACCCCTTTCAAAAAATACCAACGGCACAAGCACGGAACTCTGGTCGGGCTACGCCCTCCCGACGTTCCGTGCTTGTGCCGCTAACTGGCAGACTTTTGCGCCGCCGCGTGGCCGGGTTTTACTCCGCCGTTGACACCCACGAGGCATTCTCGCACGGTGCTCACCTCCTCCGGTTCGAGGACAGGCGCGAGCCTCAGGTCGCAATAGCTTGCAATCCTGTGCGGTGTGAGGGACGAACGTGTTGATTTCATTGTTTGTCTTCCGATAGTCGCGGGGCGGCTGAGCTAGCGGAAGTATCGGCGCAACGGAAGAGCGTGGCTGCACCTTCTGGTTGCGGGTTCAGTGAGAGCAATCAGGCTCTAGCGTAGTGCTGCGTCGGGGAAAATCGTAGTTTGTCGTAGAATATCGTGCAAAATCGTAGGAATGGTTGCGGGGGCCTGCAACTACCGAGACCAACACTCTCTTGAAGTCTTTGTATAGAAAGAGATAATCGCCTTTCCGGCTACTCTCCGTGAACGCGAGAACCAAGCTCGAACATGGTAGGAGCCGTGACTGGCCCTATTCCTTGACCTTACCCTTCCCGCTCAATCTGTCAATGCCAAGCCGGACTGCCGACCCGAATGCTACCGGCGCTATCTCTGATTAGCCCGGGCCTGGATTTCACCGCATCGCTCGATGACGGCCTCGAAAGGCGGCGCATCCGCGAGCAGAAGCCCGTCCTCGGTCATGCGCCGGTAATCATCGCCAAGCGCCACCAAGGTATCGCCTTCGGGGACAAGCCGTAGTTGCCCTGCCACGGCCGCACTGTAGTTGATCATCGAACGGTCGGCGGCCTTTTCGGAAAAGAACATCTGCTTATGCGCGGCGACCGCCTGCGCCAGGTCGCGATCAGCCAGCGCGGCATCGGCAAGACCTGCCTCATCCAGCTTGGCCAGGTCATACCAATGTCGGGCAAAGCGATCACCGCGCAAGCGTGCCTGGAGACAGAAGACATGCGCGGCAGTCGCCTTTTCCCAGAATGTCCGCTCGGCATGCATGACCCGTGGTCGGGCTGCGGGAAAGGATACGCCTTCGACAAAGCCGGCAGCATCGCAGGCTATGTCCTGAGGACTCGCCGGCTCACCGGTGGAGCGAGCCCCGAACTCCAGCATCACCGAGGGTGACACGTAGCCCGATCCGCGCCCGGCCGGTTCATAGTCGATGAACAGCTTGTCGCCCTCGATACGGATGGTGCCCGGAACGCCCTCCCTTATCATCGCTTCGGCGATCAAGGGCTGGACATCCTTCACCACCCATTCCGGCAGGCGCTCGCGAACCGCAGCGGACCAGCGCTTCTCCTCGCTGCGGGTTTTCGGCAGGACCTCTTCGCCGTCTCCGACCAGATCGGGCACCAGCCTGCGAATATCATAGGTCAGATCGACATCCTCGGAGAAGCGCTGGATGACGCCATAGGCCTTCGACAGCGAGGTGCCACCCTTGAACACGAGGTGTTCCCCGAGCGCGGAGCCGAAGAGTGTTTGCAGCGCCCAGACGACCCAGATATCCTTTTCCAGCAGATGCGCCGGACGACCGGAGCGATCGGCGGCCACGCGCAATGCCTCCCGCCGGTCCTCGGTCGACAGGGTGAAGAAAGCCTCAGCCATGGGCCGCCTTGCTGACACTTCTGGCAAGCCAGGCCGGGAATTGCGGCGCAGCCGTCACCAGTTCCATGAATGCCGCCGGTGGCAGCTTTCGCTTCAGGGCATTCAGCGCCAGATCGGCCTTTTCGGGCCCGAGCCATGCCAGGGCGCGAACAGCCTGCCCGGCCGGCTTGTCGGCCAAAGCAAGCTGCCAGCGCGGCGCGTGTCGCAATTCCACGACCTGCTTGCCGAGGAACATCGTCCGGCTGCGCCCCGAAGTCAGATAGACCGACCGTATCGGAACCTGGGTGGTCAGGCCGAGTTCGTTCGCGGCCGCCGCACCGTTTGGCACGATCACCTCGCCGCGCTGCATCGCCAGTGCTTCGACGGTCTGTTCCACCGAAGGCGCGCGGGTGCCGAACCGGCTGGTGACCGGGCGCAGGTAAAGCCCCCGGCCGGCGCGGATCAATTGCCCGCGCTCGGCAAGACGCGACAAGGCCTGGTCCACTCCCGCCCGGCTGCCGAGATGCAGCAAGCCCTTTGCCGTCAGCGGCGTTCCTTCGGGAAGCCGCTCCGCATGCGCCAGAATCTGTTCGGTCAATCGTTGCATGGGTTTTATCTCCTGTCAGGAATATATTCAGTTTTCTGACAGTTTGCAACGAGCGCTCCCGGGATGGGGGCAGGCCGCACCGGCACGGCGAATCTAAGGGTTTACCGATCCGAAATGCCGCTCGAGCCAGCCGACCCCAAAGGCGACGATATCCTGCGCGTCGAACAGATGGCAGCGCGCGGCGGCGACCACGCCCTCGCGGTGCCGGCCGGTCGCGACATAGGCGCGGGCGATGGTCTCGACCGCATCCGGCCGGCCCTCGACCGCAAAGCAATCGAGGATGCCGTTCGAGTCGAAATCCGTCGCCGCTTCCCAGACCGTCCGGCCATCCGGGCCCAGCACCGGCATCTCGTAGCTGACGCGGCGCTTGCCGGGGATGTCGGCGACGGCCTCGGCATAATGCAGCACGGTCACCGCATCGAGCGGCGCCCCCAGCAGCAGGGTCTTGCCGCCAAGGTGGACGAAGCGTTCCAGCGGCGAGCCCTCGCCCAGGGCCTGGCCCAGCCGGTGCGGCTCGACCAGGGTCCCGGCCAGCGGGCCGACCGCGACCATCGAGGCATCCGGGTGGGCGCTGCGCCGCGCATCCGGCAGCTCCGCCAGAAACCGGTTCAGCAGGCCGAAGCCGCGATAGATCCCGGCGGTCCGGGGATCGAAGGCGGGCCAGTCGCGGCGCAGGACCTCGTCCATGCGGGCGCCGTTCAGGGTTTCCTCATAGGGCGAGCGGTCCCAGGAGGCATATCCCATCACCGTGCCGCCCGGCCCCACGGCATCCCTGAGCGCCTGGACGACCCCGGCCGCACCGCCCTCGACCGGGCCGAGCGCCTTCAGCGAGGCGTGGACCATCACCAGATCGCCCGGCCGCAGGCCAAGCCGCCGAAGATCCGCCGTGATCGAGGACTTGCCGCGCATGACCCTACGGATTGTCCCTGAACCAATCCACGATGGCGGGCATGTCGCGCTCGAACCCGCCGGGGATGAAGACGTTCAGCAGACCGACGCGCTCGGCGGTGCGGTTCCTGAAGTCATGGGGCACGCCGGCCGGGATGCGCAGGAACGTCCCTTGCGGCGCGTCCAGCCAGTCCTCCCCGGCAAGGAAGCTGACAGTTCCGGCAATGACGTAGAAGATCTCGTCATTGCCCTCATGCGCATGCGCGCCGGGGCCGTCGGCACCGGGCTCCAGCCACCATTCCGAGACGCTGTAGCGCGCAGCCGTCTCATCCTCGTCGGCCTTGAACACCGCCGTCATCCGGCCGAGGGCGTAGCGCCGTCCCTCGCCCGGCGGCAGATGCAGGACGCCCTTGCCGGTGTGATCGTCGCTCATCGCTGCCTCCCGGTGGCTGGTGGAAAGATCGAAACAGCATAGCCTGCCGAGGCCCCGCAGTCAGGATTCTCGCTTTAGGAACGTCCTGTTTCCACCCAATAGCAAGTCAAACAGGCCGGCATGGCAGCAGCGCAGGCACAGCTTATGAACGGCAAAGGTGGGCGAAAGCCGTCTGAAGGCGGTGCCGCATCTCGGTTGTGTCTATCCAGTGAGACCTCGGGCCGACGGGTAATCCGGTCGCCAGTGTGCAGCCCCTGACTCGCTAGGTCAGGGGCTGCACACGACATCCAAGCTTCCTTGGACGGCTGGCTATCGCGTCACGCCCGATAGATCTGAAGAGATTCGATCAACCCAAGCGGATCAGTGCTGCGGTTAACCTTAATCGTCAGGCCGGTCCGACCCTTCATCACTATACGCTCAACGTTTGAGATTTTCGTCTGTGCATCAACGAAATGCTCGCTGGTCTTGAACTTGCCTCTCTCCCTCGCGTGCCAGAAGCATGTCAGTTCATTTTCATCCAGATAACTTGCGCGCTTTATCCTCTTGATGATGGGTTCGTAGAACGCTTCTGGATGGGTGTCGAATCCAAGTCTTTCAAGCCAGATAAGGACTGCTGCAAATGCAGCCGGACGCAGCCCGGATGTCCCATAAACAGTCTTCTCGCGAGCTTTCGGTCGGTCAAAGCGGGATACCGTTTCGACCTCCGACATCTTGAGCAGATTTTCGACATGCATGTCGAAAACCATACCACCCAAAACGACGTCCAATGTGTCGAGCCACTCCTCGAGCGAAATCAACTCAATTATCTCAGCCTTCCAAAGCTCTTTAGCCTTGGCAACGGTCTTGGCGCCTACAGATGTTTCTCTGGCGCGCTCCAAGCCCCTCCAGAGCGCCTGAAGCGCCCGTTGCTCAACATGATGAGCTGGCAGTCCATCGCCTCGTCCTGACTTGGCGGGTTCTGCAATATCTGAACCGCACCGGGTTTGCCGGAGGCTGATTTCGGTTAGTTACGCGGCCATGTCTTCAATTTCCAGAGCCGCGTAGAAGTTTGCCTCTGCTTCTGCCGGCGGGATGTTCCCGATCGGCTCGAGGAGGCGGCGGTTGTTGAACCAATCGACCCATTCGAGGGTGGCATATTCGACGGCCTCGAAGTTGCGCCACGGCCCGCACCGATGAATGACCTCGGCCTTGAATAGACCGTTTATGGTCTCCGCCAGAGCGTTGTCATAGCTGTCGCCAACGCTGCCCACGGAGGGCTCGATCCCCGCCTCGCCCAGCCTCTCGGTGTATTTTATGGACAGGTATTGGGCGGATTCAACCGGTCGTCGCAACACCTTCGATCATATCCTGTTTGAGTAGCCGGTCGAGAGCCTCTGCCGGTGTTTGCCACGCCAGCGTTTTCCGGGGGCGCGTATTCAGCGCATGGGCAACGGCGCTCAGCTCTTCGGCACCGTGTTGGCTGAGATCCGTGCCCTTTGGGAAGTATTGGCGGAGCAGGCCGTTGGTGTTCTCGTTGCTGCCGCGTTGCCAGGGGCTCTGAGGGTCACAGAAATAGATCTCGAGACCAGTATCCATCCGAAGCTGCACATGTTGGGCCATCTCGGCGCCTTGGTCCCAGGTCAACGAGCGACGTAGCTGGGCAGGCAGGCCGCTGATCGTCCCTGCGATGGCATCCCGAACGGCCTCAGCGCCGTGACCGGCAAGGGCTGGCCCGTTCTTGACGGACTTGCCTGTCCCGTGCCCTTCCATGCGCGGCAAGTGGAGGAGCATGGTGAAGCGGGTCGTGCGTTCGACCAGCGTGCCGATCGCCGAGCTGCCAAGGCCGAGAATGAGGTCACCTTCCCAATGACCAGGAATAGCCCTGTCACCGATTTCAGCTGGGCGGTCGCTGATCATCAACGCGTCGGCAATGAAGGCCTTGCCGCGGTTCCGGGCACGTTCGCGGGGGAACCTGAGGGCACGGCCGGACCTCAGGCAGGCTGAGAGCTCTCGCCTCAGTCCGCCGCGCCCCTGAATGTATAGCGCCTGATAAATGGCTTCGTGGCTGATGCGCATGGTCAGATCCTCGGGGAAGTCCACCTGCAAGCGCTGTGAGATCTGCTCCGGGCTCCAGGCCGATGACCAGCGTCGGCTTTGCCGGTGAACGGCTCGCCGTCCTTTCCATACCACGACAGGCCCATCGAAGGCGATGCCGTCCGGTGTGGTAATGACGCCGGACAGCCGATCCTGCACGTAGTCGCGCAGGGCGGGGTTGAGCGCGAGCTTGCTGATTTTTGGACGTCTGGCCGCACGATCCGCATGCCACTGTGCGGCAATGGCCCGATAGTCGAACTCTCCGCCGCGCGTTGCCGAGTTGCGCCTGATCTCACGCGAGATCGTGCTGGCGGATCGGCTAAGCTTGCGCGCGATTGCCCGCACGCCGGTGCCCCGAGCGCATTCGAGGGCTATCTCCTCGCGTTCGGAGAACGAAAGGCTACGGCGCTTCGGCACAGGAGCCCATGGTGCAAGATGAGTGGGAGGCATTCCACCAGAACTCCGAAACCATCGGGTTCCGACCGGAGCTGAAACACCTGCTGCAACAGCGGCTTCTTCGCTGGACAGCCCCGCTGCAATCTCCCGCCAGAACCGGCACAGATGTTCACGCTGCCAGACTGGCGGCCGACCTGGCGAGGACAATTTGCGCCGCGTCGATCGCTCCGACTTCCGTTTGCCTGTCGTCATCAGCACCTCCAAAATCGGGGTGTTGCGACGACCGGTTGAATCCGCCTTGCGACCCCCGGTCGGAATGGTGGACGAGCCCCGCGCCCTTGACTGGGCGGCGATCGTGGACGGCCTGTTCGAGAGCATCGAGCACGAAGCCTGCGTGTGCGGTTTGGCTCGCCCGCCAGCCGACGATCCGGCGGGCGTAGGCGTCGATGACGAAGGCGACATAGACGAACCCTCGCCAAGTGGCGACGTAGGTGAAATCGCTGACCCAGAGCATGTTCGGCGCGGGCACGCGGAACTGGCGGTTCACCTTGTCCTGCGGGCACGGGGCCTTCTTGTCGGGGATGGTCGTCTTGTGCGGCTTGCCCCGGATGATGCCTTGAATACCCCTGCACTTCATCAGCCGGGCCACGGTGCAACGGGCAACCGCGAAGCCTTCCCGATCCAGCTGACGCCAGACCTTGCGCACTCCGTAGACACGCCAGTTCGCCTCGAACACGCGCTCGATCTCGGGCCGCAGCGCAGCGTCCCGCCGGGCACGATCCGATAGCCGGGCCGGATCGGCCCGCTTCGCCAGGTGATCGTAGTAGGTGGACGGGGCGATCGGCAGAACCTTGCAGATCGGCTCGACCCCATGTTCACCACGATGATCGTCAATGAACCCGACCATCACTTCGACCGGCGGTCGAGCTCCGCCATCGCAAAATATGCGCGCGCCTTGCGCAAGATCTCATTGGCCTGGCGCAACTCCCGGTTCTCCCGTTCCAGTGCCTTCAGCCGATCCGCCATCTCGGTGGTGACACCGGCCCGCTTGCCGCCGTCGACCTCGACCTTCTTGACCCACTCGTTCAGGGTCTGGGGCGCACAGCCGATCTTCGCGGAAATCGACATGACTGCCTGCCAGCGCGATTCATGCTGGCTCTCATTGTCGAGAACCAGCCGCACCGCACGCTCGCGCACTTCGGGGGAAAACTTGTTCGTCGTCTTGCTCATGATGCTCCATCCTACTCAGGAGTTGGAGCCTCCGGCAAACCCGGAGCGGTTCAATCCGTTGCCGCCGACCCAACTTTAGCAGAGGTGCTTATGAGCGAGTTCAGCCGACCCCAGCTCTGCTCTCCATGGACGCGGGCGATCAGTTCGAGCGCCTGACTGTGGCCAATGTTGAGATTGGTAGGTAAAGCAGAACGAAGGCGTTTCGCCTGAGCCTTAGCGATGTCGGTAGTGGCCGGAAGGCCAAGATTTTGATCGGTCATAATGTTGCCTTGTCAAAGGGTCGTCGAACTCGAGGGCTCGGTCCATTGCCGCCACGAAGACCCAGAGAGAAGGATGCTTTGTCGCGATCAAGATGCGCATGTTCTTCATAGGGAAACCCCGGACCGGAACGGCCATGCGCAGCACATCACCAATATGACTGCTGTAGGCATCCGAGGCAAGACGGCACGAAGGCCTCCCTGCCAGCCTCTGCCAAGCGCCCGGCTTTCCTCACCTGCGGAGGTCAATGACGGACTGATGATCGTCCCGAAAATTTCTTGGCGTGCCGCGCGCATCTTCCCTACAAAGACCTCAACAACATACGGGGGACGATTCATGGACGAACTGAGGCTCGATCTTGAGCACTGCTACGGCATACGTAGGCTTAAGCACACAGTCGACTTCAGACAGTGCCAGGCAGCCGCGATCTATGCGCCCAACGGCGCCATGAAGTCTTCGTTAGCCAGAACGTTCCAAGACATCGTTGACGGCAAGAAGTCGTTGGACCGGATGTTCCCGGAACGGACCACAAAGCGCGTCATTGTCGATGAGAACGGAGCGGAACTCACTCCAGAGTCTATCCTTGTCGTCCGGCCATACGACGAGGAGTTCGGCGCGCACGAAAAAACCTCTACTCTGTTGGTGAATGCCGCCCTGCGCAGGGACTATGAGAAGCTCAATGCTGGCGTCGAAGACGCCAAGAAGGCATTCCTCGCCGCTATGAAAGAACAGTCCGGTTCTAACCGCGACCTTGCTGCGGAGATCTCGGCTACATTTACTCGGACACAGAATCAATTTCTGACTGCGGTGCTGCGGATCAACGATGAAATAAATATTCAAACCGACGCTCCTTTTGCGGCCATTCCCTACGACCTCATCTTCGACCCGAAGGTTGTAGAGATGCTTGAGAAGCGGGAGGTCCAGGAGGCGCTGGAAGATTACGTGAAGCGCTTCAACGAGCTCATTGATCAATCAACCTACTTCAAGCGCGGCACATTCACTTACTATAATGCCGGTGAGATAGCGAAGGCGCTTGAAGCGAACGGCTTTTTCAACGCTTCCCATAGCGTCCGTCTTAACGCAGATCAGCATGTAGAAATAACCACAAAGAAGCAACTTGAGGATCTAATCAAGACAGAAAAAGAAGGTATAGCATCAGATGCAAAGCTGCGGAAGACTTTGGAGGCTGTAGAGAAGCTTCTCCACAGGAACGTCAGCGTACGAGACTTCAACACCTTTATCTCGGATCATGAAGAGATTGTCCCTGCCCTCTCAAATATTGGAAACTTCAAGGAACAGGTCTGGAAAAGTTACATTATCAAGCATCGCGACGCTTACAATCGACTTGTCAACGAGATCCGCGAGGCGGCTGAGCGACGGAAGCAGATCGAAGAAGCCGCTCGGAATGAGCGGACGGCGTGGCAGGAAGTTATCGAAATTTTCAACAGCCGTTTCTTCGTTCCCTTCGAGTTACATGTAAAGAACCTTATTTCGGTAATCCTGGAAGAAGAAAAAATCCCGAAGCTGGGCTTCACGTTCAAGGAGGGAGAGGACCGGAAGGATGTTGACAAGAATGCTCTTCTTGAAGTGTTGAGCACTGGGGAAAAGAAGGCGCTGTATATCCTGAATATTATCTTCGAAGTTCAAGTAAGGATCAAGACCGGCCAACAAACATTGATGATCGTTGACGATGTGGCGGACTCGTTTGACTACAGGAACAAGTATGCCATTATTCAGTATATGAAGGACATTTCCGAAGATAATAACTTTCGCCAGTTAATTCTCACCCATAACTTTGACTTTTTCCGGACGCTTGAAAGCCGCTTCCTTAAGAGAGATTCCTGCTTTATGGTTGCAAGAAGAGAAGGTGGCACTGAAATTGGTGCCGCGGTTGGCATTAGAAATATCTTTGTCAACGACTGGAAAATTAACTTTGGAAATTCACCGCGCAAGCGCATCGCCTCCATTCCTTTCATGCGGAACCTGTTGGAGTTTACAAAAGGCTCGCAGGACGCGGATTATCGCGCCTTGACGGCGCTCCTTCATGTCAAGCCGAACACTGCAACTATCACGGACGCAGAACTGTTCGCCTTCTATGATCGAATATTCGATGGCCCCGCGAGAAACGCTGCGCCGACGCCCGGAACAGTCCTTGACCTGATTTATCAGCAGGCTGATGAATGTTTGGCTGAGGCGGATGGAGCCAACTTCGAGAACAAGATTGTCCTGTCGATCGCCACGAGGCTTCGCGCGGAGCAATACATGATCGCGCGCATCAACGATCCCGAGGAAGTGGGAAGAATACGAGGAAACCAGACGACTGCTCTCCTCAGGTGCTTCAAAGACCGCTTTCCGTCTGACGGCGCAACAGCAGTAATGGATCGGGTCGTTCTCATGACGCCCGAGAATATTCACTTAAACTCCTTCATGTACGAACCCATATTGGATATGTCCGACGAGCATCTTCGGAAGATTTATGACGAGGTCAGGGCACTGTGAAATTGGGTTTGATCATCCCTGGGCTGAGCAGTGCGAGTGGTGGTGCGCCCATCTGGCCAAGGGCGTAGCGCCGTTCCTCGCCCGGCGGCAGATGCGGGACACCCTTGCCCGCGTGATCGTCGCTCATCGATGCCTCCCGATGGCCGATGGACCCCAACAGCATAGCCTGCCGAGGTCCCGCTGCCAGGCTCCTCACCTCAGGAGTCCGCCCGAGAGCAAGCCAGACAGGCCCAAATGGCGGCAGCGCAGGCGCGACTTATGAACGGCAAAGGAGGGCGGAAAGCGGCCATTCGGTAAGCGGCGGCTGGACCGCACCTTCCAGGCTTTGACCTGATTGTCGCATTGGATGTTCGTGATGATCAGGACGGAGTTTCTCCATGGAGACTGCATTGGAGGTTCTCCCGGTTGGCGGCCGAGGCCGTCGGAACCGGAAGTGGCCAGATGAGGTGAAGGCTCGGGTCGTGGCGGAGACGCTGGAGCCTGGTGCAACGGTGAATGAGGTGGCGCGACGGCACGGCTTGCCTGCAAACCATGTATCATCGTGGCGGACGCTGGCGCGGAAGGGGCGGCTGGTTCTGCCCGCGCCGGAAGACCCCGTAGAATTCGCGACGTTGATGCTGGGCCCGGGCGAGGAGCCGCCCCCTGTCGTCGTGCGGCCTGTGGCGGACAGGGCCGAGATCGTCATCGGTGCCGTGACCATCCGCCTGGAAGCCGGGGCCTCGGCAGATCGGATAGCATCGGTGGCCCGCGCGCTGACGGCTGGCGCATGATCTTCCCGTCGAACCGGGTTCGGATCATGGTCGCGACGAAAGCGATCGACTTCCGGAAGGGGCATGACGGGCTGGCCGCGCTGGTGTCGTCGGTGCTGCGCAAGGACCCGTTCACCGGCACGGTCTTTGTCTTCCGCTCGCGCCGCGCGGATCGTCTCAAGCTTTTGTATTGGGACGGCACTGGTCTGGTGATGGCCTACAAGCGACTGGAGGGGGGAGGCTTCACCTGGCCTGCCATCAAGGATGGGCTGATCGCGCTGAACCATGCCCAGTTCGAGGCGCTGTTTGCCGGGCTGGATTGGCGCAAGGTGAAGGCGTTGGACGCGCGCCCGCCGGCTGCGGCAGAGTGAACCAACAGGTTGGTTTTGCGTGTTTTTACTAGTGGTTTGATGATAGCATCGGGTCATGCAGACCCTCACCACTCTTGATCTTTCCACTATCCCGACCGCGCAACGTGCGGCGGTGCAGGCGTTGATGGAAACGGTGGCTGCGTTGACGGAAATCACCCGGCGGCAGGAGCACTTGATCGCTGAGCTGAACCATGCCCTGCATGGCAAACGGTCGGAAAAGCTGTCCGAGGACGAGCGGCAGTTGGCTTTCGAGGACTTGTCCATCGCGCTGGCCGAGGTCGAGGCCGAGAAAGAAACCCGTTCCGCCAAAGGGGGCGACGGGGCAACCAGGCCCGCGCCGCAGCGCACCATCGGCAACCTGCCGGCTGCATTGCCGCGCATCGAGGAAATCATCGAGCCTGACAGCCTGATCTGCCCCTGCGGCTGCGGTGTCATGCACAAGATCGGCGAAGATCGCTCGGAGCGCCTGGACATCGTGCCGGCCCAGTTGCGGGTCATCGTCACCGTGCGGCCGAAATACGCCTGTCGGACCTGCACCGACGGGGTGACGCAGGCCCCGGCCCCCGCGCATCTGATCGCAGGAGGGCTGCCGACCGAGGCCACGCTCGCCCATGTGCTGGTCAGCAAATATGCGGATCACCTTCCATTATATCGCCAGAGCCAGATCCTGTCGCGGTCGGGCCTCGATCTGCACCGCTCGGTGCTGGCCGATTGGGTCGGCAAGGCCGCGTTCCATCTGAAGCCCGTCGTGGACCGGCTGGCCGGGCATCTGAAACGATCCGGCAAGCTGTTCATGGATGAAACCACCGCCCCGGTGCTGGACCCGGGGCGCGGGACGACCAAGACCGGATATCTCTGGGCGCTCGCCCGCGATGACCGCCCCTGGGGCGGCGAGGATCCGCCCGGCGTGGTCTACTTCTATGCTCCCGGCCGTGCGGGCGAGAATGCCGAAACCTTCCTCACCGGCTTCGACGGCATCCTGCAAGTCGATGGCTACACCGGCTACAACCGCCTGACCAAACCCTCGCGCAAGGGCGGCGATCCCATTCGGCTGGCGCATTGCTGGGCGCATGCCAGGCGCAAGCTGAAGGAGGTCTTCGACCGCGACAGCTCCGAGATTGCCGCCGAGGGCCTGCGCCAGATCGCCGAAATCTATGCCGTCGAGGCCGACATCCGCGGCATCTCGCCCGGCCAGCGTCTCTCCGCCCGCCAGGCCCGTACCGCGCCGCTGGTAGCGGCCTTCGGCGGCTGGTTCCAGGCGCAACGTCGGAAAATCTCCGCCAAATCCCGCCTGGGCGAAAAGCTGGCCTACATCCACAACCAATGGGACGGGTTGCAGACCTTCCTGACCGACGGCCGCGTCGAGATCGACTCCAACAGGGTCGAAAACCTGATCCGACCCATCGCCCTTAATCGCAAGAATGCACTCTTCGCCGGTCACGACGAAGGCGGCACCGCCTGGGGACGCATCGCCTCATTGATCGAGACCTGCAAGATCAACGGCATCGAGCCCTTCGCCTACCTCGAGGCAACCCTCGCAGCCATCGCCAGCGGGCACCCGCAAAGCCGCATCGACGACCTGCTGCCCTGGAACTTCAGGCCGTCAAGCTAAGCAGACCGTGCTGCCCAGAGACCGCTTACGCCATTCGCTGCATCCACCTATGATTGAGGAACAACGACCGAAACCGGACTTACAACATTCGAGTTCCTGCGCTACCGTGTGGCGAGACAGCAAGGGCGAGATTTACTTGGAGTGGTCACTTGATCAATTTTAGAAAAGGGAACAAAGACGAGCTTGCGAAACTCTCCCCTGAAGCAGGATATGATGACCGCGCTGAAATTATTCGGCGACATCTGGCAGAGGCCTTCGGTTCGAAGAACCTGTCTTTTCTCATCGGCTCCGGTTGCTCGTCCTACATGCCCGAAGGCAATGATCTTGGCATTCCGACGATGGGGCCGCTTGCCGCAGAGTTCCAGGCAACGCTTCAAGAAATTCCTGGTCTAACTGGCGTCGGAGCGTTTGTGACAGCTGAACAACGAAAGACCCTCAACCATCAGCTGGGGATCGATCTAACCCATGAAGCCTTTCGAAAAAACCTGGAGCGGTTGATGGAAGCCCTCATGACGGCGCAGCAGTTTTGTAAGAGAAGCGGTAAGGCGGATCTTCAAGGTGCCCTCGGAACCGTTGAGGCTGTCATCGCAGGCGTGAAAAAGTTCATCCTTCAAAAATGCACCGAAGGACCGTTTGCAAAAGGCGACGAAGCAGTCGTGACGCTGTATCGGCGCTTTTATCAGTCGCTGGCCACCAGATCCCGTGGCCTTGCGCCGCCTTGGGTTTTCACCACAAATTACGACCTCTTTAACGAGAGGGCGATGGATCGATCCGGCATTCCTTATTCCAACGGGTTTTCGGGAACAGTTGAGCGCCGTTTCAACCCTTCCACATACCGCCGCGCCCTCGCTGAGCAGCTCGATATTTCCTCAAAGAGGTGGGCGGCGGTCGATGGATACGTGCATTTCTGCAAGCTCCACGGGTCTGTAAACTGGACGGAAGAGGAGACAGGTCTTTTCCCGATCCGTGAGTCTGCTGATAAGCTCGACCCTTCCAAAGATCGCGTCATGATCTATCCGACGCCCTCGAAGCAGACCGCGAGTTTTGGCTCGCCCTACTCGGACATGTTCCGTGAGTTTCAGCGCCAGATCGTTCAAGACCAAAGCGTCCTTTTCGTGATGGGCTTCAGCTTTGGCGACGAGCACATTAACAATATTATTTTTCAAGGGCTGACGCTCCCAGGCTTCCGCCTGATCGCGTTCCTCAACCCTGACGACGCCAATAATCCGGTAGCTAAAGAACTCGCTGCGCTAGGAGATCCGAGGATTTCCTTCATTTGGGGCAGCGACGAGGGGACGGGCAAGAAGGCGCACTACTTCGACAGTATCGTGCAGGACTTGATGCCAACGAGTGCTGACCAGAAAGAAGAACAGGCTATCGAGAAAGTCTTCAAGAAGCTACTTTCCAAGCAGCAGGGCGGCGAAAATGGCGAGGGATGATGCAAGCCGTGCCATAGGCAAGATCGTTAGCGTTTCAGCGGATCGCCTCGTTGTCGAGCTGCATAGGGGCAGCGACAACTTCACGGTCATTGGCTTCGATGATGTCCATTATGTCGCGACCTTGGGATCATACCTCATGGTACCGGCCCAATCCGAGTATGTCGTGTTGGAGGTTATCGGCCTTAGAGAAAAGGATTTTTCGCCGGCCTACGGGAACGGCTCAGAGATGGACAAAGCCACAGCGGCAAAGTTCCTAGACGTGGTTCCGGTCGGCTCTATGCCAGTCCAAGGAGGCTCCTTCAAATTCGGTGTCTCGACGTTTCCCCCGCTGTATGCAGACGCCCTTTATGCGCGTGACGAAGACCTGGACCGCATCTTCAACGTGGAGCAACCCTCGGATGAGGAAACCAAGACCGATGCCGAGGGGGCCGCAAAGCAGGGGGCGGTGCCGCACACAATCGAGATTGGCACATCTGCAGTCTTCAAGGACTACCCTGTTAAGGCGCAGATTGATGCGCTGTTCGGCGGGCATATTGCCGTTTTGGGGAATACCGGCAGTGGCAAATCCTGCACTGTCGCGTCGATTATTCAGTCCGTATTTGATCGAGCTGAAGAATTCTGGGCGATTGGTGCGTCGTTCGTGCTTTTCGATGTGAATGGTGAGTATCGACAAGCCTTTGAAAATATGCCGTGGCAGATTCAAGCGAGCTTCTTCAAGGCAACCAATTCGGAGTTAGAAGCCGAAGGGCTAGAAGAAGGCTTCCTAGGCGCCGATTTGGTCGATCGCTTTCGTCTGCCGCATTGGTTCATGACAGTCGATGAATGGGCGCTTTTGCTGCGCGCGAGTGAAAAAACGCAACTCCCGGCATTGCGAACGGCGCTCGGGCTAACAACGCTATTTCAGGAAAATCCGGAAGAATTTGTGCTGGACGATCCTGTTAAAAAGGATGAATTGATTGAAATTCAGAACCATGTTCTTGCGAAGATCATCTATTCGATCCTGCACGGTGACGCTAGTTCACCCAGTAAAGTCGACCGAATCTTGGCGATATTGGGCACATTCTCGACCGATGAGATCAATAAAGCCGTGGTCTCGCCTGGGCTAACTATCGACTTTGGGCAATTCAAAGATGGTCCCAAACGGGAGACATCCATTAAATACGAGTCCCTTTTGGAACTTTTGCAGAAGCATCAAAAAGACGAGCCTGTTCTTCCAAGTTACGCGAATAAACCATTTTCGTTTGATAGACTTCAAGATGCGCTCGACCTAGCTCTCTTTTACGAGGAGGCGAATGGAAACAAACAAATAAGAGACTATTGCTCACAGCTGGTCACGCGATTGAAGTCTGTATCGGACAATCCAGATTTCGAGTTTTTGCGGGCATCTGTAGAAGGCTTGCAGGATTACGACAGGGAGCCAACGCACTTCGTTGACCGACTCCTTGGTCTTGCACGGGAGGGTACAAGCTACCGGAAAGACCGTCAAATCTGCATCATCGACCTAAACGATGCGTCGGACGAGATCGTCGAACTAGCCTCTGCCGTTGTTGCACGGCTGATCTTCGACCGGATGCGCCGCGCGACGCCCCGAAACAAGATGCCTGTCCATCTGATCCTTGAAGAGGCGCACCGCTACATCTCTGAGCGCCCGAGCCGCTTTGCCATCGACGCGGGCATAACCTTCCAGCGGATTGCCAAAGAAGGCAGGAAATACGGGGCTTTCTTGATTGTGGCTTCACAACGGCCAAGTGAGCTCTCGAAGACGGTTCTCTCGCAGTGTAACAACTTCATCATTCACCGCATCCAAAACCCCGACGATCTTTCGCAGATTAAACAGATGACGCCATTCATCTCGGAAACGGTTCTGAGGCGCTTGCCATCTCTACCGAAGCAGCACGCGCTGATCTTCGGAAGCGCGGTGAAGATTCCGACCACCTTCCGCGTCAGGGATGCCGATCCCACGCCTAACAGCGACGATACGCAGGTTCGCGACCTTTGGTATGTCCCCCAGAATCCAAGTTTGCACTGGAAAGCATAGCCTCTTGGACTTCCACTTCTGAAAGTAGGCCGCACGAGTATGACAACCGCCACAGCATGGCTCTCGGTGTCAGCCATAGGCAAAAGGACATTTTACTTGGGGGCTGATAGCCAAGGGACATCTCTTCAAACTGGTCAAGCAGTGTCTTTGCGAGAAAAGAAGGTCTTTGAAAGCGTTTTCACCCCAGAAATCTTTGCCCTCTCAGGGGATCTCCAATGGGGGCAATCTTTCCTGCGGCAGCTCCTGAATGAAATTCAGCGTGATGCGATCCGATCTTCGCCCGGGACCCGAGAGCGGGCTGAAGAATTTTGTGGATTGCCTTGTGCTACACCTCCGAAGGTGCCCATTTGTGAGCTTGGAATCCTATACGGTGCACGCTGCGATGCCGAAGGGCCTGCAGACTTTCAACTGTATCGCTTGCATCATGCCGGGCGCGCGAATTTAAGTTGGAGCGTGAACCAGATTGGTGAGAATGAGTTGAACAGCAAAAAGTCGGCGCATGTCTATAGTTCGGGCCTAGGTGGTCACGCGAACAAGGACCGGCAAAAATGGATTGCCAAAGGTGATCAAGGCGACGTGGCTCGGACCTGCTTTTGGTCCCTCTGTGATCTAGTCAATGGCATACCTTCAAAATCCTTCATGACGGGAGGTCATCCACAACTTGTAAAGCTTGATCAACGCGGCTTCGGCCACGCTGTTGGAGTGAAATTCAATGGCGTCCCGACTGTCTACGGAAGGCGGACCACTAATCCCCAAAGTTTTGCGAAATTTTGGGTCGATGAGAATTTCACTCAGCTAAATCCCGAAACCTTGGAGAAATACAGTCAAGCGCAGAGATATGGTCGAAGTAGAAGCGGGCGATGACGATTAGGCTCAATTGGCAATGTCTGCCTTGATGAAGCTGCACCGCAGCATCACTTCACTCGATGAAGGTCGGCTCTGGGCCGGGGACTACACTGTCGCTGGATGTTCCCCGGGCTCAAGGCCGATGTTGCGTTGCGGCGTGATACAAGCACCCAAAAACGACGCTCAGCCGCGAAACCTGAGCGCCTCGATCAGCGCGGCCAGCGCGGGCGGCATCGCGCAGGCGGCGCCGCCCGCCGCGCCTCAGCTTTCGTAGAAGGCCGCATGATAGATCACGGCACCGGAAGGCGGCGGTCCGGCAAATGCCAGCGCCATGAAATATTCCGGCGGCACCCCTTCAAACGTCAGGCCCG
This sequence comes from Paracoccus versutus, assembly GCF_029909795.1. NCBI lineage: Bacteria > Pseudomonadati > Pseudomonadota > Alphaproteobacteria > Rhodobacterales > Paracoccaceae > Paracoccus > Paracoccus versutus. The sequence continues at coordinate 262,198 of NZ_CP038196.1, read as the reverse complement.
GATCGACGGCAAAGCCGAAGCGCCGGTAATAGCCGGGATCGCCCAGCACCACGCAGCCCTGCGCGCCCATGCCGCGCAGCCGCGCCAGCCCCTCGCGAATCAGGACACCGCCCGCGCCCTGCCCCTGCCGGTCGGGTCGCACCGCGACCGGACCAAGCCCGAACCAGCCCGCATCGCGACCGCCGATCATGACGGGCGAGAAGGCGGCATGGCCGATGACCTGGCGGCCCTCCTCCGCGACCAGCGACAGGGTCAGCGTCCCCGCCGCCCTGAGGCTGTCGATGATCGCGCCTTCTGTGCCGGAACTATGCTCGGCCCCGGCGAAGGCCTCTTGCGTGATCTGGCGGATGGCGGCTGCGTCGGCCGGGGTTTCAAGGCGGATGTCCATGCTGGTCCTCATGATGTGCGGTTGTCGGGCTGCGAGCGGACCGCCCGGCGGCCCGTCCCCGAGATGCGGTAGGGGCCTGAGTTGCGCGACTCGATCAGCCGCTTTCGCCGCAGCCGCGAGATGATGTCGAGCGTACAGCCCACCAGCAGCGAGCCGTCATGCGTGAAGCAGTCGGCCTCGATCAGCTTACCGTTGGATGCGCGCGTGTAGCGGATGAGACCGCCCTGCGCCAGCACGTGCAACACGCGCTGTTCGTCTTTCGAGATATTCATGATATTGCCTGTTCCAGAACCACAAAGCATCAGGCGAAGGAGCGTAAGCGCCTCGCCCGGTTTGCGATCACCCCGGCATCCGGTGGTGATCAGTGGTTCTGTACAAGCTCCAACATCGACAATTCCCGGCTGGATTTAGGAACGAACCCGTGGGTAATTGCTCTGCCATTGCGGGTCAAGAGAGCGGCCGCTGCATGCCTCCTCGACCGGAGGGGTGAAACATTCCGTATGTCTTCCGGCTCAACCCGACCGCACCGCAACCGAATTGCATTCGGAAATGCCACCTTGCCACCTGAGTTCTGCCCTATCGGCAAGAATGGGCGACCCTCACCCATCGATCAGTTGCCAGAAGCCATGTTTCCGCCCGTGCTTCTGCCTGAGTGCCGCGACGAATTGCTCATGTGTGGGAAAACTGCCGTAATCGTCGATGGCCGGTGCGCATGACCGGCATTCGGCAAGGTGGCGGGCGGCATAACGGTATCGCTTCGCTTTCCCGCCATCCAGGCTGTCCTGAATCATCGCCCGGCGCATCAGCGTGGCGGCAAGCGGATATCCGGCTTCAAGAGCGTCGGCCGCCGTCGAGAGCAGATGGTAGGCATTTCCGTCCAGTTCCTGCGCCCGCAGGATCACGATCCGGGCCGCGCGCTCATAACTGGGCCAGCCCACAAGAAAGCCGATCGCGGCACCGAGATGGGGGTAGGTTTCGGCGAATTCGAGCGCCTTCTCTTCGGCCTCGACGTAGTCGAAGTCCGGCAGCGATTGCAGGTATTTCCGAAGGCTGCGCTCGCTCAGAATCCGCTCGAACGTGTCCCACAGGTGCTTGCGCAGCTCATCATGCCTGCCCAGCTTCTCGAGACATTCCTCGTAGACCTCGTCGAGATCGTAGCGGAACATTCGAAACGGTTTGCCGTCTTCGGCGGCCCGGGCGCGAGCGACGATATCGAAGGCCTCGTCGATGCGGCTCGCATCGAGCAATCTGCGCGCGACATCGGGCGCGATGGTGCCGTAAGTCAGCTGCTCGGCGGAATACCGGGCCATGTAGGCATCGACATCGCCCTGTGCGTCGGCGACATCCGCCAGGATGATCGACCTCGTGCCTTGCCTGTTGCGCAGGACGCTGTCTTCGGGGGAAGATAAAAAGCCGAAGCCCCGGTATTTCGCCAACTCGTGCTCGCTGGGGCGCGACGACGCCCAGTCCTCGGTGATCCGCTTGAGATGATCCAGTCCCTCCGGGCCGAGGGCCTCCGCCGTCGCCGGGATGATCCCGTCGAATTCGCCATAGCCCGCGTCGGCCACCGCATCGAGGACCCGCTCCGCCAGCGCCCTGGGATTCACGGATATCCCGGGCGACAGTTTCGAGATGGCATCCACGGCTTCCCGCATGACATCGCCGACCGACCCATGGCTGTCATCCGTGCGCTCATGAAGCGACGGGGCCAATTGCAGGAACGACCAGAGCAACTCGAACGCCTCGTCGGCATCATCCGGCGCGATCCTGGTCTCGATCATTCCCAGCAACCCGTTGAGGTCCTTGACCAGTGCCCGCTGCCCGCTCCAGTCGACAAAGCCGGTCGAGCGTCGGAGCGACGCGAACCGCTTGCGGATATCGGCGGCCACTTCCTTCGGACCCTGGGCGGCGCTGAGTTCCATCCTCGCGCGGCGTTGGAGGGCCGCACTCCCCTCCACCAGATCCATGACCAGTTCGGCGAGCTTTTCCGCCCCCAGCTTTTCGAGATTGGCTTTGTTCAGGGTTTTTCTCGACATGGTGGTGCTATGGGACTCTGCTTCCTGCGCTGCACCGCCGAGATTGCCTCACATATGCCGGTGCAACAAGCGCGCAAGGTCAGATCCGGAATGCCCGACGGCCCCACAATCCCGCATGGAGCCTGGAAACCGGCCAAGGCCTGTGCGACGACCGCCCAGGCAAGATCGCGGGCGGCGCAAGGAGTCATATTCTGCGCGCGGCGACCAACAACATCATCGGCCGTTCCAGTTCCTCGGCCAGCGCGGGCATCTCGGCGATCTGCGCGGGCGTCGGTGCGAATTCCTCGATCCGACGCAACGCGAAACCCGCGCCGATCAGCGTGTTGAGCGTGGTGGCCAGCATCCGATGATGCTTCAGCACCCCCTTGGCAAACCAGTCGGTGCGGCGCTCGCCTTCGACGGAATAGCCGTTGACCGGCCAGGTCTTGCGACCGTCCTCGTCCAGCAGCCAATGCGGATGCGCGGTGGCCATGAAGATCGGATGCTCGATGGTGAAGACCAGATCGCCGCCCGGTGCCAGCGCCTTGTGGATCATGCGGATCAGCCGGTCGAATTCCGCGACATAGTGGAAGGCCAGCGCGCTGTAGACCAGATCGAACGCCGCTGCGGGCAGGTTGAGCGTGTCCAGATCGGCGATGCGATAGGCGATGGCCGGATCGGACGTGGCCGCCTTGGCCCGCTCGATCATGTTTTGCAACAGGTCGAAGCCTGTGACCGAAGCAGCGCCCTGCTCGCGAAACCAGCGCGAAGCCCAGCCGAAGCCGCAGCCCAGATCGGCTACGCGTTTGTCCACCACATTCGGCAGCATGGCGCGGATGGCAAGCCATTCGGGCGCGCCGTCCAGCCCATGCACCTGCCGGGGCAACCGGCTGTAGCCGGCGAAGAAATCGGGATGTCGTAGATGTTCTGCGCCATGCTCACCTCCAAGCGTCGCTATGGACGAGCCATGGTTTCGCGCCCGGTGCAACCGGAAAGCCCGCGCCCAATGAGCCCTCAATCCGCCGAGGCATAAAGCAGCGCGATGTCGCGGTGGTGCAGGGCGCAGGCATCTCCTTCGGATTTGACCACGGCGCGCTGCGGTTCCAGGACGATGACGCAGCCGTTCTTGAAACCGTATTGACGGTCGCCATTCGGCAGGCGCTGCTGGCGAGGCACCTCATCCATCGGCCTGCCTTCGCCGGGCGCCTCCGGCACGCCTTCCGCACATCCGGCGAGCAGCAGAGTCACGCAAAGGGGCAACGTCATCATCCTCATGGCGGCTTTCCTGTCCAAGGCATCGCAACCGGCTCAACGCTCGCACAAGCTCAAGGGTTCGGCGCACCCTTTTCCGACGAGCAACAGCTGTCGATTGCCGCACCGCGCAGGATACATGGCAACATCGCAGAAAACGGCAAAAAGCCCGCGCCAAGCATCCGCTTCAGCCCCCTGCCCCGCCGATATCCCGATCGACCCGGGGATGCCATTTTGATTTCAGCACATAAGCGATCACTTCGAAGCCGTCGCGAGCGACGGCATCGCAGCCGATTATGGCCGTGCTCATCTTTTCGCCACCGCCTCCACCACGGCCTTTCTGACCGCACCGACCCAGGGAGCATCCCCTGCGGCCTCGCCCAGAACCCGGGCGCCGATCATGGCGGCGAACAGAAGCAGAGCTTCGGGGTCGGGCGGCTCGGCATCGGATTTCGTCCCGTCCGGTGCTGGGCCGGCGGAAAAGGTTTCCAGCAGCGCCGCGGTGCCCTTGTCATAGGCCTCGCGCGCGGGTGCGCTGCCGTCCTTGCCGGCCGCGTGGGGCGCAAAGGCGATGATGGGGCAATGCCGTTGCGGGTCGGGCCGCAGATACCGTTCGACCAGCCCCGCGCGCAATTCCTCCGCGGTCCGGCCGGTCTTGCCCAGGACCTTGCGCCACAGCGACAGCGCGTCGGCGAACGCAAAGGCACTCGCCTCCTCGACCAGCGCCTCCTTCGAGGCGAAATGCTTGTAGAAGCCGCCGACCGTCATCCCGGCGGCGGCCATGATGTCGGCCACCGAAACCGCCTCGACGCCGCGCTCGCGGAACAGGCGGCTGGCGATCTCCACGATCCTGGCACGGTTCTGCCGCGCCTGCTCGGCTGAGGATCGTCCCATCGCTATGCTTCCTTCCTGAAGACCAGCAGCCTCGCCCTGAAGTCCTGCAATACCGCATCCGCCTGGTTCAGCGTCACGCTATGGGTCAGGACCATAGCCCGGTCGGGCCGCGAGCGCGATGGCCGGATCTCGGCGATGCGGCTTTTCACCCGCAGGATGTCGCCCGGCCGTGTCGGACGCGGCCAGGAGATTTCCCCGCCCGCCCCGATGATGCCCTGGGCAAAGGGCATGCTCTGGACCAGCAGCCGCATGGTGATCGCCATCGTATGCCAGCCGCTGGCGGCGAGGCCCTGAAAGAAGCTCTGCCGTGCCGCCTCCGGGTCCAGGTGGAAAGGCTGGGGATCGAACTCACTAGCGAAGGCGACGATCTGTTCGGCATCCAGCGGATGCGCATCGCTCAGGAACTCCTGCCCGACCGTCAGATCGTCGAGCCAGAGGCGGGCTGGCGGTTCTTTGCTTTCCATGGGGCATTCCTTTTTCTGGCCGGGAATGTCCCGGCGGCGCTGTCTGGACTGGTCAATATAGATTATAATTGTTATCTAATTTGACAAGCCCGTCCCGGACCCGATTCCCAGCCTCAGGAAAGCCATGCCGCCCGTCACATCCTCGCCCCGCAATCCTTGGATCGTGCTCATCTGTGCCGCCACGCTGGTCACCATCGCCATGGGCATCCGGCAGTCCTTCGGCCTGTTCCTGCGTCCGGTCGAGCTGGAGATCGGCGTCGGTCGCGAGGCGTTCGGGCTGGCGATCGCCGTCCAGAACCTGATCCTGGGGCTGGCGCAGCCCCTGGTCGGCGCCCTGGCCGACAAGCATGGGGCCGGGCGCGTGGCGGCGGCGGGCGGGGCGCTCTATGCCCTTGGCCTTGCGCTTGCCGCCGGGATCTCGGATGCGTTCGGGCTGAACCTGACGCTGGGTGTTCTGGTGGGATTCGCGATGACGGGCGTGACCTTCGTCGTGGCCATCGGGGCGGCGGTGCGCGCCGTGCCGCCCGAGAAGCGCGGCCTGGCGGCCGGGATCGTGACCGCCGGCGGCTCGGTCGGCCAGTTCCTTCTGGTGCCGGTGGCGCAGGGGCTGATCGGCGCCTTCGGCTGGCGCGGGACGTTGCTGATCTATGCCGCGCTGGCCGGAACGATGGTCCTGCTGGCCATCGGTATCGCCGGACGGCCGAAGCTGCCGGAAGCCGGCGCCACCGGTTCGCAGAGCTTCGGCGAGGCCCTGCGCGAGGCCGCGGGCCATTCCGGCTTCTGGCTGCTGACCGCGGGCTTCTTCGTCTGCGGCTTTCACGTCGCCTTCGTCGGCACCCACCTGCCGGCATTTCTGGTGGACAAGGGCCTTGACCCTGCGGTGGGCGCGCGGGCCCTGGCCCTGGTCGGGCTCTTCAACATCCTCGGCTCCTATGTCTTCGGCATGTCGGCGGATCGCTGGCGCAAGAAGCATGTCCTGGCCGGGATCTACCTTGCCCGCGCGGTGGTGATGGCGCTGTTCCTGGCCTTTCCGATCACCTCGCTGTCGGCAACGCTGTTCGCCTGCGCCCTGGGCTTCCTGTGGCTCGGCACCGTGCCGCTGACCAGCGGCCTCGTCGGGCAGATCTTCGGCGTCCGCTATGTCTCGACGCTGTTCGGCATCGTCTTCCTGTCCCATCAGCTCGGCTCGTTCTTCGGGGCCTGGGGGGCGGGATATGCCTATGCCGCCACCGGCTCCTACGACCTCGCCTGGCAGGTCTCGATCGCCATCGCGGTGTTTGCCGCGCTGCTGCATTGGCCGATCAGGGACGCGCCGGTTGCAAGGCTGGCCGCGGAATGAAGGAGGCGCTGCCGCCCTTGACCCGAACCCAGCGACTGCTGGCCTGCGGCATCGCCCTGGGCCTGGTCGCCGCAGGGCTGCTGCTATGGCGGGCCTATGGGCTCCCCGTCGCATTGCTCACGGCCTTCATGCTGTGCTGAAAAAGGGTGCCGCCTAAACCCACGCTCCGTAGAGAAGAATAATCATTCGGAAATCCTGCTCTCGTCGTCGACCGAGCGCCGGTCTTCCTCCTTGCCGAACATCTCGCGGAAGAGCTTTTCCGATCTGGCTATCCCCTCGTCGGTCAGCCAGACGGATTTCGCCTTGTTGACCGGATCGCCGATGAAGCCCTTTTCGTAGAGCCGGTTCATCGCGCCCCAGTCGTGTCCTTTCCACGCCCGGCCGTTACGATCAAGCGTCAGGTAAAGCAGGGCCAGGACCGCTTCATCTATCCTGTCTTCATCAATCTCCATTGCGTGATCTCCTCTCGGTGAGCCCCCGTCCCTTTCATACTTCATGCTATCCGATAAGGCGCTTGGCTGCGAAGACCGAAGCAATACGGTTTACGGGACATCGCAATCCTGCAGGAAACATGGCCAACTGAAATAATTGCCGGGTCACATCCAATCGTTTAAGCGGGGACCGGAAGAAGCGAGGATACCCATGCCCGATATCGATCTGAACACCCTGTCGCTGGCCGAATTGAAGCAGCTGGAAAAGAACGTCGCGAAGGCCATCGCCTCATTCGAGGTTCGCCGGAAGGCCGAGGCCCGCGCCGCGGCGGAAGCGGTGGCGAAGGAACACGGTTTCGCTCTGGGCGATCTGGTCGACGCCACGTCGTCCCGGAAGAGCGCCTCCTCGGTTCCGAAATACCGCCATCCGGAAAACCCGGAAATCACCTGGAGCGGCCGGGGCCGCAAGCCCGCCTGGATCGTCGAAGGGCTGGACGCGGCAAAATCGCTGGAAGATTTCGCCATCTGAATGAGCCACGGACCGCAGAATGGCCTGCGGTCCCTTGCATCATCACCCCGCGAGCAACGGGATCATTCCGTCCACGACCCGGTCTTTGCCAGACCGGGATCGAGAACGGGATCGTCCCATCTCGCCGCCGCATTCATCCATGGATCGATGGCATCCCGGAACGCCGGATCCTCGATGCGCAGCAGAAAGGTGTAGAGGCGATCGACCACCTGCCGCATCAGGTCGCGCATCTCACCGTCGTCGAGCCGCGACAGTTCCGTCCAGGGAATCCGCCTGCCCGTACCGTCGATGACGACGACATCGGAGAAATCCCCGGTCTTCGTCATCAGCACATATCCGGCGTGAAGATCCTCCAGCACGGTGTTGCGGACGCAGATCATCGCCATGCCCCTGGCCAGGCTGGCGGCGGCCCTTTCCTCGTCCTTCCGCTTCATTCGCCCCTCCCGATCAATCTTTCTTACAGCCCAGGCAGGCCGAGGCTGAGCTGCTCCTCTCCGCCGTCCTCGCCCTGCGGTTCCAGCGAGGATAGCGTGACGCCGAGCAGCCGTATGCCCTTTTCCACCGGGAAAAGCGGGATTTCCGGTGAAAGCCTTCGGCACGTGACAGTGCAAGTGCGGCGATGGTCACATTCGGAGCTGGATGAACCTTGCCCCTACTCGCACGCGCAAGAAAAAACCCCGCAGCACCGCCACGGGGTCCGTTCATCGTTCAGAAGGACTTCAGATGCCGCGGGCGACACGCTCGATATCGCCGCGGGCCAAGCCGATATCGTTCAACTCGCGATCCGTCAGCGCATTCAGTTCGCGGCGGGTGATGCGAGCGTCGTTCCAGCCGGCGATCATCGCGGTCACGCGCGAAAAGACCCCACCAAAGCCGGCGGCAGCATGGTTATGGCTCATTTCGACAGCGGACATTTCGACACCTTTTTCATCTTGCCCAATCATCGGGCTCGTTTCGGACAAGGCGGATATATGCTGAGCAAATCGTGGAAAGTAGCCGTGATACCGGCAAGGCCGCTATGCATTCTGCGCCGCAGCATGGGTGCCTGGACGCCTTTCGATACTGTCCGACGCGCATGGCCATGCATGCGAGCGGCATGACGAGACCAGCATCGCCCGGAACCTGTCAGTTTCCTCGGCCAGGCTCAGCCGGTCGGTACCGGAGTCCAGCGGATCCCTGGAACATCTGCCGGAGAGTCAGAGTGCGGTCGGGATTTGCGTGACGGGTTTGTGGCTGGGAGAGTGGCTTCCGGCGCCCGTCGCGGAGATCATCCCGATGGCCAGACAGGACCGCGCCGGCGGCAGCAAGCGCACGAATCTTTACGACGAAATCACCGGCAAGATCATTGCCGAGCTCGAAGCCGGCCGCTTTCCCTGGGTCCAGCCCTGGGGTAAGGCCGCGGCCAAGGCCCCGCTCGGCCTGCCGCAGAATGCCAGCACCGGGCGGCGGTATTCCGGCATCAACATCCTGATCCTCTGGGGCGCCGTGGTCCAGCATGGCTTTCCCGGACAGGGATGGCTCACCTTCCGCCAGGCGCTATCGCTCGGCGGCTATGTCCGCAAAGGCGAGCGCGGCACCACCGTCGTCTATGCCGACCGCTTCACCCCCGAGGACGAGAAGCGCCGCGCGAGGGAAACCGGCGATGAGCCGGGGAAGCTCCCGTTCCTGAAGCGCTTCACCGTGTTCAACACCGCGCAATGCGAGGGGCTGCCCGAGGATATCGCCATGGCCGCGCCACCTCCGCCCCCCGGCCTGATCGAGCCGCGGGTCGAGGCGCTCATCAAGGCCACCGGCATCGACTTCCGCATCGGCGGGGATCGGGCCTATTATGTCCCGGCCCTCGACCATGTGGTCGTCCCGCCCCCGCAGGCCTATTTCGAGCCGATCAACTGGCACCGCACCGCCCTGCACGAGATTTCGCACGCGACAGGCCATGCCTCGCGGCTGAACCGTGATCTTTCCGGCTCGTTCGGCACCAGGAAATACGCCTTCGAAGAGCTGATCGCCGAAATAAGCGCTGCCTTCTGCTGCGGCTCGCTCAGCATCGCGCCGACGGTGCGCCATGCCGATTACCTGGCCTCCTGGCTCGACGTGCTGCGCGAGGACAGCCGCGCCATCGTCCGCGCCGCCTCCCAAGCCAGCAAGGCCGCCGACTGGATTCTGGCGCATCTGCCCGCCGAGGACAGTAGCAAGGCGGAGGCGGCCTCGACCGATGGGAGGACGGCGGCATGATCCTCCTGACCGATGAGTTGCGTGACCGGCTTCTCGCCAACGGCCGCCGGCGCGATGTCGACCATGTGCCGGTGGTGAAGTTCTTCAACCCCTTCGGCGCCGGTGTCTGGCCGGCCACCGCACTGGACGAGGACGGCGACCTCATGTTCGGCCTCGCCGATATCGGGCGTCCCGAACTCGGCTGTTGGTCCTTCACCGAGATGCAGGCGATCCGCCTGCCCTTCGGCATGGGGCTAGAACGGGACGTCCTGTTCACCGGCGATGTACCGATCTCGGTCTGGGCCGAGGCGGCACGGCGGACGGGCAGCATCCGGGAGGCCGAGCGGATCCTCTATCAGGCTGCCCGGGCCAGGACACTGAATATCTGATAGGCTTCGCCCGGTGACAGTGTCGCGCGACAACCGGAGGCACGAATGCGGTTCACCTTCACACATAGCCATGCCTTCCCGCATGGTCGCGTCACCGTCGAGAATGACGGCGCCGACCCGCCGGGTTGCCTCGTCGAGTTCGGCGACGGAATGACGGTCGTGGGCGCATGGCAACAGGAGGGCGCGGATTATCTCGTCGACATCCCGGCTCGCAGGACAGCCAAGGGCACGGAAATCTCCGCGCAGCGCTGGCGGCTGGTGCGGAACGGCAAGGGGGTCTGGCGATCCGTCCGGGCGGGCTCGACCGCTTCGCCTTCGGCCCCGACGTGAGGGCTGGAGAGTCAGAGGAGTGACGGGAGGTCTGCGACGGGTTGGAGTTCGAGAGAATGGCTCTCGGCGTCCGTCGCGGAGTTACCCCGATGGCTGTTGCCGCACAGAAGATCACCCTGTCGTCCTCGCGCGACATTCCCTTCAACAAGCTGGCCCTGAGCCAGTCCAACGTCCGCCGGGTCAAGGCCGGCGTCTCGGTCGAGGAACTGGCCGAGTCCATCGCCCGGCGCGGGCTGATCCAGTCCCTGCATGTCCGCCCTGTCGTCGATGACGGCGGCAAGGAGACCGGCATGTTCGAGGTGCCCGCCGGCGGCCGCCGGTTCCGGGCGCTGGAACTGCTGGTCAGGCAGAAGCGGCTGGCGAAGACCGCACCGGTGCCCTGCGTCGTCTCCGAGGCTGGCGTCGATATCCTGATCGACGAGGTGTCCTTGGCAGAAAATATCGAGCGCGCGCCGCTGCATCCGCTCGACCAGTTCCGCGCCTTCCTCGCCCTGCGGGAGAAGGGCATGACCGAGGAGGCCATCGCCGCCGCCTTCTTCGTCGACGTCAAGGTGGTCAGGCAGCGCCTGCGCCTGGCCTCGGTCTCGCCCGTGCTGCTCGAGACCTATGCCGAGGACGGCATGACGCTGGAGCAGCTCATGGCCTTCACCGTGGTCGAGGATCATGCGCGGCAGGAACAGGTCTGGGACGCGATCAAGGACAACTGGGCAAAGGAGCCCTGGCAGATCCGCCGCATGCTGACCGAGACCACGGTGCCGGCCTCGGACAAGCGCGCGGCCTTCGTCGGCATCGAGGCCTATGAGGCGGCCGGCGGCTACGTCCTGCGCGATCTCTTCCAGCAGGACGAGGGCGGCTGGCTGCAGGATCCCATCCTGCTCGACCGGCTGGTCAGCGAAAAGCTGAAGGCCGAGGCCGAGGCCGTCGCCGCCGAGGGCTGGAAATGGATCGAGGTCGCGGTCAGCTTCCCCTATGGCCATGACCACGGGCTGCGGGAGCTTGTCGGCACCCCGGTCGATCTGACCGAGGAGGAACGTGCGACCCGCGAGGATCTGCGCGACGAATACGACCGGCTGGAAGCGAACCATGCGGGGGCCGACGAACTGCCCGATGCGGTCGATCACCGGCTCGGGGAGATCGAGGAGGCGCTGCGGGCCTTCGAGTTCCGGCCGATGGTCTACGATCCGGCCGAGATCGCCCGCGCCGGGGTCTTCATCTGCATCGACGGCGACGGCTCACCGCTGATCGAGCGCGGTTTCGTCCGGCCCGAGGACGAAGCATCCGCCGATCCTGACGGTGAAGATGGTGACGGCGGCGGCGCCATGGCTGGCGGCGTGGAACCCGGCAGCCACCAGCGCGCGGTCATCACCATCGGCGGGGAACCGTCCGAACCCGAGGACGAAGACGATGAGGGCGATGCCATCAAGCCGCTGCCCGAGCGGCTGGTCATCGAGCTGACCGCGCACCGGACCCTGGCCCTGCGCGATGCCGTTGCCTCCAATCCCCGCATCGCCATGACCGTGCTGCTGCACAAGCTGGTGCTCGACTGCTTCGGGGCGCATGTCTCCGGCTGCGCGCTGGAGGCCCGGGTGCGCGACGTGCATCTACCAGTGCAATCGCCGGAACTCGGCGACAGTGATTCGGCAAAGCGGATCGACGAGCGCCACGAGGCCTGGAAGCGCGACATTCCGCTCGGGCAGGACGACGACCGGCTCTGGGACTGGCTGGACCAGCTCGACCAGGCCAGCCGCCATGCCCTGCTCGCCCATTGCGTCAGCTTCGGGGTCAATGCGCTTTACGAACGCCCCAACCCCTATAGCGGCACGGGTATCAGCCAGCAGGGTCTGGAGCGCCGCCTGCGCGAAGCCGACCGGCTGGCCCAGACCACCGGCCTGGATCTGGTCGAGGCGGGCTGGAAGCCGACCGTCGGCAATTATCTCGGCCGCGTCACCAAGGCGCGGATCATCGAGGCGGTGCGCGAGGGTGCCGGCGATCATGCCGCCGAGTTGATCGGGCATCTGAAGAAGGGCGACATGGCCAAGGAGGCCGAACGCCTGCTGGCAGAGACCGGCTGGCTGCCGGAACCGCTGCGCCCCACCATCGAGGCGCAGGCTGTGGATGGCGCTGCCGATCAGGACGAGGATGGCATGGTGCTGCCCGACTTCCTCGCCGGTGACGACGAGGGCGCGGACGATCCGGTCGCCGCCGAATGACGCGCACCGGCAGGGCGGCTCCGGTCGCCCCGCTTTCCATCCTCTTCGCTTCAAAGGCCCGGCATCTCGCCGGGCTGTTTTCGTCTCAGGAGATGACTATGCCGACCGAACCCACATTCATCCGACCAGCCCCTCAGCGGGTCTATGTCGCCATCTATGAGCATCCGCATGGCACGGATGTTCGTGTCTTCGCCAATGAAGACCAGGCCATGTGCTGGCGCACAGGCTTGGCCAAGGAATGGTGGAGCAATGCCTTCGAGGATGTTCCCCCGCCCGACGATAAAATCGGCGAGGAATATTTCGAGCGGATGCTGGAGCGCGACGAGTTCTTCTCGACAGTGCAGCGCGACATCGAAACCAGCGATCACGCCCAGGCCGATCCGGCGGGCCTCGGCCCGAACTCCGACACGGAAAGTTTGGCATGATGACGGTCGACGAAATCCTTGCCGACGACGGCCGCAATCCTCCCTCGGAGCGCTCGCTTCCGTGGGAGGAAACCCGCGGTCGCGTCACCGTCGTCGTGGAGCCGAAGCCGCATTGGGCCGAGGAGATGCGCGCCTTCCGGCTCGATGCCCGCGAATATTGCCGCTATGCCGACTGGAGCGCCCATGGCTCCCGGACGCGGTTCTACGGCCATATCGACACCTCTGGCGGACGATGTGATGATGAAGGCCCGCGCCATGATCGCCCGTGAAATCGCCGATGGGTTCTGGGACTGACCGGCTCTGAAAGCTATGCCTGCACACCGGGCCACCGGGTATCGCTGCTCAGGCAGCGATGGATCGAGATCCAGCTTCACCATTGCGTCACCCTTTCGTCGTCACGATGCAGCGGGTTCCGTCTCCGGCCTGAAACACGTCCCGGAAATCGGCCCGGCAACAAGGCTGGCGTGGCGGGGCATCTGCGACGGGATTCCGGCCCCTGTCGGAGGCAAAACACCACCCCCGCTTCCATTCGCGAACCTTGGTCCGACCGTCTCTTCGTCAATCAACCCGCAAGGGGTCGGCTTACGCGAGCGTGCCGCCCTCGGGGATTCGGAAAGAGTCCGAACGCCCGAGGGTGATTGCAGATCCGGCCGGACACTTCGGGCGCCTGTCGCGCGGGGGATGGTCCCCCGCCTCCAAAGACAGGAGCCGGAACCCATGTCCTATGCAGATGCCACCGCCTTCGCCGCCAGCCTCGCCACCACCCTGATGGTCGAGATCGTCGTGTTTCAGGCCGGGGACGGAACCCACGGCGCTTGCCCCGCCGCCGAGTTCGACGGCGACGAGGAAATGGTGGAGCTGGAACTCGATCCATGGAGCTGAGGCGCGAAAGCGCCTCGCCCCGACGGCCCGGTGCCCAAGCGCAGCCGGGCCTCTTCCCGTCAATCGCCGCCGATTGCCGCTTGCGTGCCGGGTGGCATTGCGATCCCGGCTCGCATCGGAAAGAACCGGCGGCGATCACGCCGATTTCGCTCCTTCAAGATGAAAGCCATTCGTCATGCTCAGCCATATCGTCGTTTCCGTTCTGCTCTGCACGGCATCCTGCGAACCGGCCGCAATCCGGGTCTGGGACGGAGACTCCATCCGCCTGGGCACAACGCGGCAAGCGGAAGCGGTTCGGATCCTCACCATCGATGCCCCCGAGATCGAGGGCCGTTGCACCTATGAATCCGATCTCGCGTTGCAAGCGAAGACCAGGCTCGCCGATCTCCTGCATGGGCGGCGCGTTGAAATCCTGCGCCAAGGCACCGACCGCTATGGCCGAACCCTGGCGGCGATCCGCGTCGAAGGCCACGACGTCGGCGATATTCTCGTCGGCGAAGGGCTGGCGAGAATCTGGGCAGGACGGCGCGAGCCCTGGTGCTGAGCGTCGGATCATTCCGGCGCAGACCGGAACAATCCTCAATCGAAGGAAGAGTGAGAGTGCGGGCGGTTGGCCGTGACGGGTTGCAGGCGGGAGAGAGGCTTCCGCCGTCCGTCGCGGAGTATTCCCCATGACCCTATCCCGCCAAACTGCGTTCGCTCCCATCGGTGAAATCCTCGCGCGGCAGGTGCTGCCCCGGCTGCACCGCGCCCAGAGGCTGCCCCTGCGCATCTCCTGCATCGGCACCGCGCGTTACGATGGTCTCAGTGATGCCGACGGTTTCGACCGCACGGTCGTCATCGGCAAGTGCCCGTCTCCCGAAGACGCCATGACCTTCGCCAGCCAGCGCGTCGCGCGCGGCGACCTCCGCATCGGCTCGGACGATACGCTGCGCTTCCGCCCACGCATCATGATCATTCAGGATAGCGACAAGGGCCTGGTTCTCGCCGGAGAGATCCGGGCCGGGATCATTCTCTGGCGGCAACCTGTCGCGTCCGATGCCGAGGCCCGCCGTGTCGTGACCGAAGCCAGCCGGTTGCGCGGCGCGGCCTTCGCGGCATCGGGGCGCGGCGATGCGGCATCCGCTCGCGATCACCGCTACCGCGCCAGCCTGCTCGAGGCCCGGCTGGTCGATCCCTTCTGGCGCGAAACCGCGACCGACCTGCTGCGGCTGCCGCAAGCCGCCTGATCACACCAACCAGTTTCCACCCATCCTCGCCCGGCCTCGCCGCCGGGCTTTGTCGTTTCAGGAGCCTGACATGGCCAACTATTTCACCCATTTCTCCTGCCTGCTCGATGTAGGCACCCCCGAAAACGCGGCCCGAGCGCTCGAACTCTACAATGCGTTGTCCGAGGAAAACGCCGCGGAAGACCCTCCCTCCGAGGGCTTCCTGCTCTCGATCCAGCCCGAACATGGCGGCACGCAGCTCTGGATGCGCGATGACGAAACCGGCGATCCCGAGCATGTCATCCAGTTCGTCAAGCGCTGCGCGGCCGCGTTCGGCCTGACCGGACTCTGGGGCTTCCAATACGCAACCACCTGCTCCCAGGCGCGGGTGAACGCCTTCGGCGGCGGCGCGCATGTTCTCGATCTCGCCACCGGCGAGACCGTGGACTGGATCTTCAGCGGCAGTTGGCTGGAGATCATTCTGGACGGAGGCGATCCCTATGCCTGAGATCATCGAAACCACCGTCTATCGGCTCGACGAGCTTTCCAACGAGGCGAAGGACAAGGCCCGCGCCTGGTATCGCGAGGGAGGCTTCGACTACGACTGGTATGATGCGGTCTATGAGGATTTCCAGCAGATCGCGGAAATCCTGGGTGTCCGCTTCAAGACCCGCACCGTTCGCCTTATGGGCGGCGGCTCGCGTCAGGAACCGCGCATCTTCTTCTCGGGTTTCTGGTCGCAAGGCGATGGCGCCTGCTTCGAGGGCTACTATTCTTACCGGAAAAACGCCACGGCCGAGATCCGGTCCTATGCGCCGCAGGACAGGATTCTGCACGGCATCGCCGATGCCCTTCAGAGCGTCCAGCGGCGCAATTTCTACCAGCTTCGCGCCGAGGCAACACATCGCGGCCATTACCACCACGAATATTGCATGGCGATCTCGGTCGAGCGCGACAGCCCGACCTGGCAGGACATGACCGCCGATGCCGAGGAAGTCGTCACCGAGGCGCTGCGCGACCTCGCTCGTTGGCTCTATCGCCAGCTTGAGCACGAATACGACTACCTGACCTCGGATGAGGTGATCGACGAGGCCATCGTCGCCAACGACTACACCTTCACCGAAGCCGGACGCCGCTTTGGCTGATCCTGACAAGCGCCCCGCCTGACGGCCGGGCGCTTGTTTCATGTCTGCTCTCGCCACGGATTGAGAGGGAGAGAGCGGCCGGAAGGGATTTGAGCCGGTGCGGTCGAGAGAGAGCGCTGCGCGGCTAGGTCTCTTTCCGCTCTCCCGAGGAAACCCCCGATGAACATGATTTCTGCATCCGCGGCGGCATCCGCCACCGCGCCGCTTCCGCTCGACCATGACGCTGAAACCGCAGCCTGCGTCTTCACCGCTGCCGGTCTGCTGCTGCCGCATCTGGAGCGCGGTCAGCGTGTCGATGCCGCCACGCTGCGCGGCGCGATGGAAGCGGGTTTCGGCGGTTCCGACGCCACCGGCGCATGGACCTGGAAGACCGCTTATGATGCCTGCGAGGCGGCGACCGTGCTCTTCCTGCGCAAATACGGAAAGGCGCTTTTCCGCAAAGCCGTGTCACCTGCGACGATTCTGCCGCAACTCGACAAGATTGCCGGGCTCCTGCCGACCCACACCCGGCGTTCCGAGGAAGCGCAGACCTTCCAGCAGTTCTCTACCCCGATCCCTCTCGGCTTCGCGGCACTGACGGCGGCGGCGATTACGCCCGCCGACCGGGTGCTGGAGCCTTCGGCCGGCACCGGGCTCCTCGCCATCCTGGCCGAGATCGCCGGCGGCACGCTCCTGCTCAACGAACTCGCCGAGACGCGCGCCGGCCTGCTTTCCTCCCTCTTTCCGGCCCTGTCCGTGACCCGGCTTGATGCCGCCCAGATCGACGATCACCTCGATCCGGGCCTGATCCCGACCGTGGTGCTGATGAACCCGCCGTTCTCGGTCATGGCCAATGTCGAGGGCCGCAGGTCTGACGCCGCCTTCCGCCATGTCGCCTCGGCGCTGGCGCGCCTGGCGCCCGGCGGGCGGCTCGTGACCATCACCGGCGCGAGCTTTGCCTCCGACAATCCGGCATGGACCGCCTCCTGGACCCGGCTGCAGGAACGCGGCCGCGTGGTCTTCTCCGCTGCCGTCGATGGTTCGGTCTATGCCAAGCACGGCACCACCATCGACACACGGCTGACCGTCATCGACAAGCTGCCCGCCGAAAATGCGGCGGTGTTTCCGGCCGCGCCCGGTGTCGCCCCGGACGTGGCCACGCTGATCGGCTGGCTGGCGGAGCTTCCGGCCCGGCGGCCTGTCGATTCTGACGTTGCCGTGCCGGTCGCACGACCCACCGCGCCCCGCACCGTGCGCGGCTACGTCAACCGCGCCGCGCGATCCGCGCCCGCCGCGCCTCTGGCCGAGCCGGAGGCCGTGCCGCTCGCCTATGAGACCGTGGATTGGGAACCGGCCGAGGGCGGCCGCCTCTCCGACGCGATCTACGAGGATTACGGTCTTCAGACCATCCGCATCGCCGGGGCGCAGGCGCATCCGACCCAGCTCGTGCAATCGGCCTCGATGGCGAGCATCGCGCCGCCGAAGCCGAGCTATCGGCCGGTGCTGCCGAAGGACATTCTCGGCAAGCTGTCCGAGGCGCAGTTGGAAACCGTGATCTATGCCGGCGAGGCCCATGCGGGTTTCCTCGCCGGGGGCTGGACTGTCGATGATACCCTCGACAATCTCGCCGCCGCGCCGGAGGATGCCGAAGGCGCCATCCGCTTCCGGCAGGGTTTCATGGTCGGCGATGGCACCGGCGTCGGCAAGGGCCGGGAATCCGCGGCGATCATCCTCGACAACTGGATGCAGGGGCGGCGCAAGGCGGTCTGGATCTCGAAGACCGACAAGCTGCTGGAGGATGCGCAGCGCGACTGGTCGGCGCTTGGCATGGAGCGGCTGCTGGTCACGCCGCTGTCACGATACCCGCAGGGCAAGCCGATCACGCTGAACGAAGGCATCCTATTTCTAACCTACGCTACGCTGCGCTCCGATGATCGCGGCGAAAGGGTTTCTAGGGTCAGGCAGATCGTCGAATGGTTGGGCAAGGACTTCGATGGAGTGGTGATTTTCGACGAGGCGCATGCCATGGCCAATGCTGCCGGGGGCAAGGGAGAACGCGGCGATGTCGCCGCCAGCCAGCAGGGTCGTGCCGGGCTGCGCCTGCAGCACGCCCTGCCGCAGGCCCGCGTGGTCTATGTCTCGGCCACCGGCGCCACCACCGTCCACAACCTCGCCTATGCGCAGCGGCTCGGCCTCTGGGGCGGCGAGGATTTCCCGTTCTCGACCAGGGCCGAGTTCGTTGAGGCGATCGAGGCCGGCGGCGTCGCGGCGATGGAGGTCCTGGCCCGCGACCTGCGGGCGCTCGGCCTCTACACCGCTCGCTCCCTCTCCTTCAAGGGCGTCGAATACGAGTTGCTCGACCATGAGCTGACCCCGGAACAGGTCCGCATCTACGACAGCTATGCCGATGCCTTCGCGATCATCCACAACAACCTGGACGCCGCGATGCAGGCCGCGAATATCACCGGCGGCGACGGCGGTTCCGGCACGCTGAACCGGCAGGCCAAATCCGCGGCGCGCTCGGCCTTCGAGTCCGCCAAGCAGCGTTTCTTCGGCCATCTCCTGACCAGCATGAAGACCCCGACGCTGATCCGCTCGATCACCGCGGATCTGGAAGCGGGCCATTCGGCCGTCATCCAGATCGTCTCGACCGGCGAGGCGCTGATGGAACGGCGTCTGGCGGAGATCCCCACCGAGGAATGGGGCGATCTGAACATGGACCTGTCGCCGCGCGAATATGTCCTGGACTATCTCGCCCATTCCTTCCCGGTCCAGCTCTACGAGCCGTTCACAGATTCCGAGGGCAATCTGTCCTCACGCCCGGTCTATCGGGACGGCCAGCCGGTCGAGAGCCGCGAGGCGGTTGCCCGGCGGGACGAGATGATCGCGAGCCTTGCGAGCCTGCTGCCGGTTCCCGGCGCGCTTGACCAGATCATCCAGCATTTCGGCACCGACACTGTGGCCGAGGTGACGGGGCGCTCGCGCCGTATTATCCGCAAGCGCGGCGATGGCGTCACCATCGACCGCCTCGTCGTGGAGAACCGTGCCGGCTCGGCAAATCTCGCCGAGACGCAAGCCTTCATGGATGATGCCAAGCGCGTGCTGGTGTTCAGCGATGCCGGCGGCACCGGGCGTAGCTACCACGCCGAACTGTCGGCGAAGAACACCCGGCTGCGGGTCCATTACCTCCTCGAAGCCGGGTGGAAGGCGGATGCCGCCATCCAGGGCCTCGGTCGCACCCATCGCACCAACCAGGCGCAGCCGCCGCTGTTCCGCCCGATCTCGACCAATGTGAAGGCGGAGAAGCGCTTCCTCAGCACGATTGCCCGCCGCCTCGACACGCTCGGCGCGATCACGCGCGGTCAGCGACAGACCGGCGGTCAGGGCCTGTTTCGCCCTGAAGATAACCTGGAGTCGCATTACGCGCGTGATGCCCTGCGCCAGCTCTATCTCCTCTTGGTGCGCGGCAGGGTCGAGGGTTGCAGCCTTGAGCGGTTCGAGGCGGCCACCGGGCTGAAGCTGATGGACAGCAACGGCATCAAGGACGATCTGCCCGGCATCACGACCTTCCTCAACCGCCTGCTGGCCCTGACCATCGAGCTTCAAGGCATCCTGTTCACCGCCTTCGAGCAGCTTCTGACTGCCCGCATCGAGGGCGCCATTGCCTCGGGGACATATGATGCCGGGCTGGAGACGCTGCGGGCGGAGTCGTTCACCGTCACCGACCGGCAGGTGATCTACACCCATCCCCGCACCGGAGCCGAGACCAGCCTGCTGACCATCACCGAACGCAGGCGCAACCACCCGGTGACGCTCGACACCGCCCTGGCGGAACTCGACGATCCACGCGCCAGGCTGCGGATCAACGAGCGCTCGGGGCGCGCAGCGGTGCAGATTCCGACCACCAGCGTCATGCTGGACGATGGCGAGATCGAGCGCCGCGTTCGCCTGATCCGGCCGATGGAGGCCCATAACGTCCCGGTCAGGATGATGGGCGAAACCCATTGGGTCGAGGCCGACCGGAAGGCCTTCGCATCGGCCTGGCAGGCCGAGGTTGCCGAGGTGCCGGAGTTTGCCGAGTCCACCCTGCATATGGTGACGGGGTTGCTGCTGCCGATCTGGAAACGGCTGCCGAACGAGTCCACCCGCGTCTATCGCCTCCAGTCTGACGCGGGCGAGCGCATCATCGGCCGCAAGGTCTCCCCGGCCTGGGCGGCCAATGCGACCGAGACCGGCATTGCGTCGGTCACGCCGGAGGATGCCTTCGCGGCGCTGATGGAAGGCAGGACGATCCTCGATCTTGCCGAGGGCCTCCAGCTTCGCCGGGTCCGCGTCATGGGTGCGAACCGCATCGAACTTACGGGCTTCACCGACACCATGCGCCAGCGGCTCACCGCTTATGGCCTCTTTCACGAGATCATCTCCTGGAAGCTGCGCATGTTCGTGCCGGTTGATGCCAGCGGACCTGCCGTGCTGGCCAAGCTCTTCGACCGCTGGTCGGTCGAACGCATCGGCGAGCGGGAGGCAGCCTGATGCCCCGGCACGACGCCTCCGAACTGGCGATCCGTCTCGGCCGGGAGGCCGAGGCGGTGTGCCGCCACTACCTGTCGTCCGGCCACCGCGCCGGGCGATACTGGCTGGTCGGCGACGTGCAGAACAATCCCGGCCGGTCGATGTTCGTCCGCCTGACCGGGCCGGAATTCGGCAAGGGCGCGGCTGGCAAATGGACCGACGCATCGACCGGGGAGCATGGCGATCTGCTCGACGTCATCCGCGAGGCGCTTGGCGTCGCCGACTTCAGGGACGTGGCCGAGGAAGCGCGCCGTTTCCTGTCGCTCCCGCATCCCGAGCCGGAATTGACGAAGACGCCAACCGGCAGCACATCCGGCAGCGCGCCCGGTTCGCCTGAAGCGTCGCGCCGCCTCTTCGCCATGGCGCAGCCGATCCATGGCACCCTTGCGGAGATCTACCTCAACGGGCGGGCGATCACCTCCCTCTCGGGCACCGCCGCGCTGCGCTACCATCCCCGGTGCTACTATCGGCCCGACGAGCATTCGCCCACCGAGATCAGGCCGGCACTCGTTGCCGCCGTCACCAATCTCTCCGGCCAGCAAACCGGCGCGCATCGCACCTGGCTCGCCCCGGATGGGTCCGGCAAGGCGGCTGTCGAGACACCGCGGCGGGCGATGGGCGATCTTCTCGGGCACGCCGTCCGCTTCGGCACCGCCGCTGAGGTGCTTGCCGCCGGCGAGGGCATCGAGACCGTGCTGTCGCCCCGTCAGGTTCTGCCCCGCATGCCGATGCTGGCGGCGCTTTCGGCCGCTCACCTCGTTGCCATCCTGTTCCCGCCGTCGCTGCGCCGGCTCTATGTCGTCAGGGATCGCGATCCGGCCGGGGATGGCGCCGGAGACAGCCTGGTCGCCAGAGCAGAGAGCCTCGGGATCGAGGCGATATCGCTCACGCCGCGCGAGGGCGATTTCAACGACGATCTGCGACGCCACGGCGCCGATGCCCTCCGGGCGCGTCTGAAGGATCAGCTTCATCCTGATGACGTCCGCCGGTTCATGGAGGGGTGAGGGTGTGATCGGCCCCGCAGGCACGGCCCGGCTCGGCCTCTGCCGGTTTCGGTCTTTCGCCATCGGCACGTGCATCCATCGTCAGAGAGTCCCGCACCCACGGCCTTCTGAGAGGGCGATCGGCGCACAAGCGGGCCGGGCAGGCAATGGCCGCGTCCGGCTAATTTCCGCCGGCGGCTGCGCCGCCTTTGCATCGCGAAAGGCAAATTAGCCGCACCCGGCCATCAAGGCCCTCGCGGAGCGGGCGAGGGCTGCCAACCCGTCCCGCCCGTGCGCTTCGACGCCTGCGAAGGCCGCGATGGGCGCGGTCTCCAGACGAAGGACGCAACCGATGGAAAACGAAACCGAATATGCAGGGGCCGAGCCGGTCCACACCTCCTCCCAGACCGATCATGCCCTCTCCGAACTCCAGCTCTACGGCTGGCGCCCGTTCCAGGACGAACCCGATCCGAGGCCGCTGCCCGAGGGCAACACCGTCGCCGCCGCCGTCACAGACATCTTCGACGCCCTTGTCTCGACGCTCGATGACACCCGCCTCGAGCCCGATCTCGAAGAACTGCTCTGGGGGGCCGTCAATCTCTTCCACCGCGCCAATGCCCGGGTGGAACGCGATCTCGACGACAACGAGCAGGCGCAGCGCCGGATGCAGCGGGAACAGGACGGCAGCGAGGTGAAGTCGGTCGAACTCGAACGCCTCACGGCCGAGGGGCAGACCCTGATCGAACGGCGGAGCAGCATGGAACTCTTCCGCGACCTCGCCGCCGAGGCTTTCGAGCACCACACCGGCAGCGCCTGGCGGCCGCGCAGCGGCTCGATGGTCAACCATCGCAACCTGACCGCCGCGATGATCGACAGCCGCGACTTCCTTGCCGCGAAACGCCGTGCCGAGACCGAGGTGATGCTGCCCGCCGGCCCGAAGGTGGCCGTAACCGGCGGCGCCGACTTCAACGACCACCACCTGATCTGGGCGAAGCTCGATCAGGTCCATGCCAAGCACCCGGACATGGTGCTGCTGCACGGCGGCTCGCCCAAGGGGGCGGAACTGATCGCCTCCCGCTGGGCCGATCACCGCAAGGTGCCGCAGGTCGCCTTCCGGCCCGACTGGGCGAAGCACGCCAAGGCCGCGCCCTTCAAGCGCAACGATGCCATGCTGGACGTGCTGCCGATCGGCGTCCTCGTCTTCCCCGGCACCGGGATTCAGGAGAACCTTGCGGACAAGGCCCGCAAGCTCGGTATCCCGGTCATGAAGTTCGACGGCGGCGCGTAAGCGCCACCCCGAATTCCCTCGCCTTGACGCATCATGCCCTCCCGGGCATGATGGTCCCCACTCGAAGTAACGGCGTAGACGCAGAACCGCAGGCGGAGCCTATTCTCGGACAGCCTGGCGTGATCCCCTGTCACATCCTCCATGGAGGCTTCGATGTTTCTGATCCTGCTCGCCCTTTCCCTGACGATCGCCGCCGCCGTGATCGCCTTCAAGCTCGCCGTCTTCGCCCTGCCCTTCTGGGTCGCCATGAGCGTGTTCCAATATGTGCATGGTACCGATGCCGGCGTCTTCCTGTCCGGGCTTGCGGCTTTCGGCGGCGCTATCCTGTCGGTGACTTTCGTCATCGCCGTCCTGGCATTCGCCACGAATCCCTATTTCCGGCTTGCCGCCCTCGGGCTCTTCGCCATCCCGGCCACCATCGCGGGCTATGCGCTGATCTACGGCATCGCCAAAAACGCCATCGATTCCAGCATCGCCCTGAACATCCTCGGCGGTATCGGCGGCGTCATCATCGGCGGTTCGGCCATGGCGCATCTCAATGCCCTCGGCGTGGCCTTCTTCTCACGTATCTAGGTGTCGGAGGCATCGGATTTGGGCTCTGGCGGGCCGTATCGCTGGCCCGTTGGGCCAGCGCGTCAGGCGGAAGCACGTCCAAACCCCAGCCAAAACTGTCGCACTTCGCATGACGGTAGTGGTCTGCAATCGGGACGCAGCGGACGAAGCATACGGTCATCGTGCGCGATTTCGTGGTCGGCTTGGCTAAGGTCGCCGTTTTGTCGCACCTGTCGCGCTTATGCCCAGAACTTATCCCCGCCTTGGCCCAGGTTTCTTTTTAGGCTTCGTGTATGAATGAACGTCAACTTCATCGAAGCCTTTTTTGTTGTCTGATCGACAGAAGAGCTTGATGTTGACTTCGAACAGGGCTGACGCCTTCGTCAGGGTCTCAGTCAATCTTGCGCGGTTAAACTTCTCGGCATCTTTGAGGAACATGAGATGGTACAAGGAAGCCCAAAACAGCGCAGCCCGATGAAATTCAATGTCATCTTCAGGCCCCATAATGGAAAAGCATTCCGTCTTCGGGATCACGTAAGCTGCCATGTCGTTGTGGACCATAGAGCAAGCTGATAAGAAAAGCCTCCTGCCCTTGAGATGGGGCCGCAACATGTCGCCCAACTCGTCGAAGTCGATAGTTTCCTGATTGGTGGTGCACAGTCCCTCCGGGTCTCCATGTGCGGAAATATGGAGATATCGGTATCTGGACTTGCCAAATTCCTTGACTGCCGCCTTGAATTCTTCGATCGTTCGGACGTACCGATAGAGCGGTTGCTTTCTATGCAATCTCAAAATTTGCGAGATCACGCCGCCTTCAAATCGGCCGTTACCCTCATCATCCGGATCCAAGCTCTCGATAATAAAAACGTCAGCCTTTGTGCGCAATGTAGCCTCATGCAGTTGGGACATCAACTCAGCCGTCCTGAGTGACTAACTGCCCAAGAAATATTTCGGCAGCCTGGAAAACGCAAACAACGCCGGAGTAGCCGACCGTCCGGTAAGGGCTCGCACCGGCCACGGAGTGGCGGCCGCAATGCAAACCCGTTCAGAATTCTGACAGAAAACTTTCTAAGTATTACTGACAGAGGACAGCAGGAAGCTGGGCGAGCCCCCTTCGGAGGACGGCTCTACTCGCGCCCCGCGGGGCGCTCACCGAACCCGCGATGCGGTTTCGGCCGATGCCGGTGACGATCCTCTCGCAAGGTCGCGTGGGCGGCGGGCGTGGTTCGATTTTCTGCTGTCCCGCGCCCGGACAGGGAACCGCATTTGCGGGCGTGATCCATTGCTCCCGGAAGGAAACCCGGTAGCCGGTACCACCAGCCTCCGGGTTCCCGCGCGAAAAATCGGTTCGTCATCCCTTCGCCAGTCCTGCCGCCATCGTTCCCGGCCTGCTTTGCCGGCTTGGGAAATCCTTCTTCTGCGGCATCACCGCACGCACCACGCTGTCCCTGCCCTGCTGGTCGGTCCATTTCGTGACGTGACGATGGGCGCGGGGACCTTCCGCACCCAATCTCGCAATATTGCCGGGCCTGGCCGGCCGTTCTCTGGATCGGCGGGGCAGTGCCATTCCATCTCCCCAACCCGACAGCCTGATCGTTCTCGTCCCGGATCACCCGGCCTTCCGGCGGATGCCGCGAAGGTGGCCGGAAAGGGAGGCAAGCGGGTGCCTGGCCCGAAGGTCCTTGCCTCGATGAGCCGATGGTGCCGGCAAGGACGATGAAGTTGCGACCTGTCTCCGATCCTCTCCCGGACGCACCAATCCCTCCGCCTGACTGAGCCCCTAACTCCGTTCGGTTTTCACCGGCAACCCCCAAGGCTCCGGACCGTGTTGCCGCGCAAGCGCGGCTGCCCGCCCCACTCCGAAGCCTTGCGGGCAAGCTGCCGCCCAAGGGGGCGTCAGTTGCAGGTGCCTCCCGACGGACTTTCCCGGGTCTCGTCGGAGGGAATGGTCCCTCCGGGGAAGCAACGGAGACCTACAATGCAGAACATCGTCATCCTCGCCGGCAACATCGGCAAGCACATCGAAGCCAGGACCACCCAGGGCGGCACCGCCATCACCCAGTTCACCCTGGCCACCTCGCGCCCCCGCTATTCGGAAGGCCGCGTGATGCGCGACAAGAACGGCTATCGGGTCGAAGAGACGGAATGGCACCGCATCACCTGCTTCAACGGCCTCGGCAAGACGGTCCAGGAATATTGCGAGACGGGCATGAAGGTTCTGGTCCGCGGCCGCATCCACTATACGAAATGGACCGACCAGCAGGGCATAGACCGCTACGGCTGCGAGATCATCGCCGAGACGATCAGTTTCCTGAGCCGGGCAAAGCAGGCCGAGAACGACGACGGCGAATATATCGACAGGGAGGACGAGATCCCGTTTTGACGCGGGAAACCCGGAGCCCGGCGGCGCCAGCCGCCGGGTTTTCCATGTTCGCACCGGATCGCACCAATGTCGCGCCGGCAAGAGAAGGCTTCCCGGTCGGATCGACCGGCCGGAAAGCCTCCGGCGGGGTCGCCCCCTCCGGACCTCCCCGGTCTTAAATGTCTCCTTTCGGTCTCTCTCGTCCGGAGGTTTGCACCTGCCGCTGCGCTGTCGAGGACGAGCGGTCCCCCCAATTTCCAGCCGCCGCCCAGGGGCGTCGTCAGGAAATCGGCTCCCCCACTCGCCGCCCCAGGGCGGTCGCTGCGCGATCCCGACACCTTGCGGCGACGGTGCTGCCTCCTCCCGTCAGAGACCGAAAGGAGACACGCCATGACCAACCGCACGCACAACCCCATCGACCCCGGCAGCCCGGCCTACTGGCGCGACCGCCGGCGCGCCTTCCGGCTGATCTGCGACGCCGAACTGGCCGCGCAGCGTCTCGCCGAGGCGTCGATGTACCTGCATGGCGGCTACGACGAGGACGGCGACGTGATCGCCATCGAGAACCTGGTGCCGCACGACGACATGGAAACGGCGATCCGTGCCGTCGAGGCCGACCCGACTGCCGTCGGCATCCTCGCCGCCCAGGGCCGAACCCGTATCGGCGGATACGCCATCGAGGCCGTGATCCGCGAACTCGACGGCACGGCCCGCTTCGCCGAGGATCCGGCGCGCAATCCGCTCTGGGGACCGGACACCGACTGAGCCCCACGGAAGGCGGCATCCGCCGCCTTCCGCTCCTGGTCTGCCACCAATAGCCCCGCCGGCCGGATCGACCGGCCGGCAGGCCTGATGAAAGGGGGGCAAGCCCCCCTCTCAACGCTCTCCCCATGAAGGAAGGGGCAAGCCCCCTCCTTCAAACATCCTCCCCAAGGGAGGGGAAACCCCTCCCTTGAACCCACCCATGGGGAAGGGGACGGTTCCCTCCCCCCTTCCCCAAACCCCATCCCTCTCCCTTTGCACGAAACGAGAATCTTCTCCCCCGGCAAGGGCAAAGCTTCTCGGCGACCGAATCAGATGAGAGGCAATACGACCAAGTTCCGCTGGACAAGGCGTTTCCATATAGAATCAGGGTAGCGCGGCGGCACAGAACAGCTAAAATAGTCGTAGTTCTGGAGTGCGTGCAGGTCCGAATGGGAGGTGATCATGTATGATCACCGCCCGACAGTCACGGGCCGCACGCGCGTTGCTGGGTTGGACGCAGGAGACGCTCGCTGACAAGGCCCGAGTATCATTGACCGCGCTCAAGCGCCTCGAATCGGAGAACCGGCTCGAGGTATATGAGTCCACACGCGATGAAGTGCGCCGGGCACTCGAAGCCGCCGGGATTGTTCTCCTCTCCACCGACAAGGGCGAAGGCGTGCTGCTGCTTCATGAAGGCACCAACGCGAGACGGTAGCATCGAGGCCGTCGCAACAACGCGCTCTTGTCAAAAATGGTGGCCATCTCTTCCGGGAGGTGGTTAACAAATACGTTACAGGGGACGACGAGAGCGTGATGGGACAGGCAATAGAGGCGTTTCAGGACAAACCGCCTTCAAGCGATTCGCTGACATCGTATGATCGCAACCATATGAAACTCTATTTGCGCCTGCTCGATGCCGAGCGCGACGGCGCCGATTGGCGCGAGGCGGTGCAAATACTTTTTGGCCTCGATCCCGAATCCGATCCCGACCGCTGCCGGTCTATCCATGATGCTCATCTTGACCGCGCGCATTGGATGACCGAACACGGCTATCGCGAGTTGGTCCGCGAAAGCCAGCATAAAACCTGATCGTGATGCGTCGGACGCATCACCTGTTGACCGTCACCTTGCTTCCCCAGCTCAACCCGTGAGGGAATCTTGAGTCTTCCCCCTCGGAAAGGCTTGGGAGGCCGCAATGACACCTGACGCATCAACCTGGCGTTCTTCGACCGAATATGACCACCTGGATGCACTGACGGCATCCGACCTGGCATGGGAATGCCTTCGCCGCAACGAAGCCTATGACGCAGACTTCGAGGAGTCGGCTTCTGACCTTGGGGACCCCGAACCGCTGGCGGAGCGAAT
The DNA here is from genome assembly GCF_029909795.1 of Paracoccus versutus. NCBI lineage: Bacteria > Pseudomonadati > Pseudomonadota > Alphaproteobacteria > Rhodobacterales > Paracoccaceae > Paracoccus > Paracoccus versutus. Next base: position 234,242 of record NZ_CP038196.1, on the reverse strand, counting down.
CCGGCAGCGGTGGGGCTTGCGATTTCCCGGTCGATCCTCAGGCCGCGCCACCTGATGCTCCGGTTTTCTGGCTGCCTCAGGAGGACACCAGCGTCGTTATATTGACTGAAGCCCCATCTGAGTTGACGAACGATCAGCATCGCGCCCCAATGATATGGCGCGTTACCTCCCCTGGAGATGTTGCCGACAGGGACTTCCGCTTCATTCTCGACAATGGCCAATACCTGCAGATTCTCGACTGCGCCATCGCCGCGGACAAGGTTGCCGTCGCCGTGGTGCCGCTTGATCTCGGCGGCTTTGATCGCATCGAATCCATACGTCGCCTTCTTTCCGCCCTTCATGGCCGTGCGATACCACCCGATACACGCCTGACGCGCCAGCAGCGCATGCGCCTTCGGCGCATGTTGCGTGCTTTCGACGGCGAGAGAGCCGGCGCCACCCAACAGGAAATCGCGCAGGTTCTGCTGAACATCCCTCGGCTCGACCGCGACGAATGGCAGGCATCGTCTGCCCGCCATGCCGTCAAATCGCTGCTGCGCGATGCCCGGTCCATGGTCGCGGGCGGTTATAGGAAACTCCTGCGTCATCGGCGTCCACGCTAGCGCGATTCCGCACGCCCGATGGTGGGCGATTTCGATACCCCCCAAGTTCGCCCTGCACCTCGCCGGTTCTTCTTCGCCACCGTGGTCGTTGCCCGCCGCTGATCCGCAGCGGCCGTCCCAACACCACGGAGGCCCGTTCCATGCCGCACGAACCCGTCGTTTTGCCGCCGCGCTTTCTGCGCACCAAGGAAGCCGCCGAATTTCTCAGCCTCTCGGCTCGCACCCTCGAAAAGCACCGCACCTACGGCACTGGACCGGCCTATCGCAAACTCGGCGGGCGTGTCGTCTATGCCATCGACGATCTCGAAACCTGGGCAGATCGCGGCGCGGTTACATCGACCTCCGATCCACGCGGCTCCGTTCTGCCCGCCAAGCGACAAGCCATTCCGAACGGACCGCAAGCCGGTCGCTACGCTCGCTAACCGCTCGCGGTTCACTTCATGGCGGTGCGACGTCGATCCCTTTCCGAGCGCGGGCAACTCGACCTGTTCAGGGCGCTCCCCGGCGACTTCGCGCCACGAGATGCGCAGGACCTCATGGCCTATCCCTTCTTCTCCCTCGCCAAGTCGAAGCGCGTTGCGCCCATCGACTTCGCTGCCGGCAACGTGACCATCCGGGTCGAGGCGGTTCCCGATCACGGCATGGCCACGATCTGGGATGCCGATATCCTGATCTGGGCAGCCAGCCAGATCGTCGAAGCCCGCGATAACGGGCTTCGAACCTCCCGGCTGATGGCCGCTACGCCCTATGAAATCCTCACCTATGTCGGGCGCGGCACGTCGCTTCGCGACTACCAGCGCCTGAAGGCCGCGCTCGACCGGCTGCAATCGACCACGATCTCGACCTCGATCCGGCAACCGGTCGAAGGACGCCGGCATCGTTTTTCCTGGATCAACGAGTGGCAAGAACGGACTGACCGCAACGGCCGCCCGGACGGTATCGAGATGATCGTGCCGGACTGGTTCTACCAGGCCGTCCTCGTCGATGCCCTCGTGCTGACCATCGACCGGACCTATTTCGACCTGACCGGCGGCCTCGACCGCTGGCTTTACCGCTTGGTGCGTAAGCACGGCGGCCGCCAGCAGGGTGGCTGGCGCTTCGACTTCCACCATCTCCACCAGAAATCCGGTAGCCTGTCGCCCTTCAAGCGCTTTGCTTTCGAGCTGCGCGACATCATCCGCCGCCAGCCGCTGCCGGGCTACACGCTATTCCTGGAGGCCGAGATCGGCGGGCGGATGCTGCTCGCTTTCGAGCCCGTTCCGCCCTGTGGAAAGCCTGTGAATGGCCTCGTGCTATCGGGAACCCAGGCTATCGTGCTATCGGGAACCGGACTATCGTGCTATCAGGAACCGAAACCGGCCCTAACGCACGGAAACCGTTCACGAAATCGCTCCCTTAACTTAGAGTCTAACATAGACTCTAACCTTGAAGAGCGGGCGCGCGATGTGGAAAACCTCATCCGCGACACCGCGCGAAGCCTCCGCATTGAGGCAAAGAAGACGGAATCCGCCACCCCTTCGGCATCTCGCACTGCCTCCAATCAGCAGGCGACGGCGGCTCCAGAGGACACCGAAGCACCCCGCCTTCCTCTCGATCCTTCGGGAGGTGGCAAATGATCATCGCGCTCCTCAACCAGAAGGGCGGCGTCGGCAAGACGACGCTTGCGCTGCACATCGCTGGTGAATTGGCTGGCCGGGGCAATCGCGTCACCCTCGTCGACGCCGATCCACAGGGATCGTCGCTCGACTGGTCGCAGCAGCGTGCCCGCGAGGGACTGCCACGGCTGTTCGGCACCATTGGCCTCGCGCGCGACACGCTTCACCGGGAGGCACCCGAGCTGGCTCGCGATGCCGATCACATCGTCATCGACGGCCCGCCTCGCGTCGCCGGCCTCATGCGCTCCGCGCTCCTCGCCGCCGACTTGGTGCTGATCCCGGTGCAGCCGTCACCCCTCGACGGCTGGGCCTCGGCCGAGATGCTGGCCCTCCTGGCGGAGGCCCGCATCTACCGGCCGCAGCTCACCGCCCGCTTCGCGCTCAATCGCTGCGGCGCGCGCACCATCATCGCGCGCGAGACGGCGGAAACGCTCGCCGATCACGATCCGCCGATGCTCGCCACCGCCATCGGCCAGCGCGTCGTCTTCGCCGACGCGGCGCAGGCCGGGCGGCTGGCCAGCGAGATCGACCGCCAGTCTCCCGCCGCCCGCGAGATTGCTGCACTCACCGCCGAGATCGAAGGGCTGGGCATCGGGAGGGCCGCACGATGACCGTCCTCACCGGCGATTGCCGCGAAGAAATGCCCTGGCACGCGCCCTTTGACATGATCCTCGCCGATCCGCCCTATGGCGACACGTCGCTCGCTTGGGATCGGCGCGTCGAGGGTTGGATCGCGCTGGCGCGCGCCGCCCTCCGCCCCACCGGCTCGCTCTGGGTCTTCGGCTCGCTGCGCTGCTTCATGGCGACCGCCGACCGCTTCGCCGATGCCGGCTTGCGGATTGCGCAGGAGATCGTCTGGGAAAAGCAGAACGGCACCGGGTTTCATGCCGATCGCTTCAAACGTGTGCATGAGCTGGCAGTGCAATTCTATCCAGCAGAGACGGCCTGGCGGGACATCTACAACGACGTCCAGACCACGCCCGATGCAACGGCGCGAACGGTTCGCCGCAAGCGCCGTCCTCCCCATACCGGCCAGATCGACGCCGGCCACTACGTCAGCCAGGACGGCGGGCCGCGCCTGATGCGCTCCGTCATCTACCTGCGCAATTGCCACGGCCGGGCCATCCACCCCACCGAAAAGCCCTCGGCGCTGCTGGAGATCCTGATCCGCACAAGCTGCCCCGAGGGCGGGCTGGTCGGGGACTGGTTCGCCGGGTCCGGCGCGGCCGGCGAAGCCTGCCGGCTATCCGGCCGGCGCTATATTGGCTGCGAGATCGACCCCGACATGGCCGAGCGCGCGCGGGCGCGCATCGCCACGGTGCTGCCGTTCCACGACGGAGGTGCGTCATGACCGGACGCACCGACAAGCGCGGCTTTGCAGCGCGCCCGACCGATCCCGACGGCTGGATCAAGGCCGGTGATACATCCGCTGCGCGCGAAGGTGCCGCGCCCGCCAATACCGCCCGGCTGACCATCGATGTCACCCCTGCGATGCGCGGCCGCATCAAGGTTGCTGCCTTCAATCGCGGCATCACGGTCGCCGACATGCTGCGCGAACTGCTCGCGCGCGAGTTCCCCGACACATCAGGAGATCGGCCATGATCGGTGCGGGCGCACACGACGACGATCTCACCCGCGTCGAACTGACATGGGTGGAAAAGCGGATCGAGTTCTGGATCAGGTTCGGCCACGAGGTCGAAACCCAGATCCTCGACCGCTCCCATCGCATCGTTTCGTTCCGACCCAATGCGGTGTTCGGCTTCGTCCGCTGGGCGGCCAACGACTACGGCACGATCATCTCGCGCATCGACATCCTGCGCGCCGTTGCACCCGGCAGCGCGTATCAAACGCTGCCCTTCGTGCGACCGGGCGGCGAAATCCTGCTCCGGATCGAGGGCTGGCCCAAGGTCGAGGGAGTCCTTCGCCATGTCGATGCCGTCGAATCCCGAGGCATCGACCCCGCCGAGGTCGACCCGGATCACTGGCGTCATGTCGGTCACTGGATGAACGCGGGCGAGGCACCGCGCCCCTACACGGACGAGCGCCACCGGGCATGGCTCCGCCGCCGGGAGATCGGACTGTGAGCCGCGCCCGCTATGTCACGGCAACGGCGGCCGCGCTCGCGATCATGCTCGCGAGCGGCGTTCCGACCGCGCCAAGGCTGGTCTGGAACGCTTCGGCCAGCGTGCCGATCGGCTTCTACACGATTGCGCCCGCAGACAGGATCGAGGTGCCCGATCTTGTCGCCGTCCTGCCTCCCGAGCCTATCGCCGACTTCATGGTCCATCGCGGCTATATCGCGCCCGATGTGCCGCTCCTGAAGCACGTCGTCGGATTGCCGGGACAGTGGGTTTGCCGCGACGGCCGCGCGATCATGGTCGATGCCGTTCCGCTCGGCGAGGCGCGGGACCGCGACAGCCAAGGCCGCGACCTGCCGGTCTGGCAGGGCTGCCGCATCATCGCCGAGGGCGAGGTTTTCCTGATGAACCTCGACGTGAGCGACAGTCTCGACGGGCGCTATTTCGGCCCGCTGCCGGCCTCGACCGTGATCGGTCGGGCCACCCCGCTTTTAACCGACGAAGACGGCGATAGCCGCTTCGTCTGGCGCGCGCCGGTGCGGTGACGGCGCGTCCACAGCGGGGCGTGCGAGCGGCCCGCATCTCATCCACCGCATGAGGAAGGAACCTCCAATGCCACAGATCGGTCAATTCACCCGCACTCCGTCCGGCTTTTCCGGGCAGCTTCGCACCCTCTCGCTCGACCTGGAACTGACCTTCGTTCCTGCCGACAATGCCGAGTCCGAGAAGGCGCCCGCCTACCGCATCCATCTCGGCGACGAGGATGGCCCGGAAGTCGGCGCAGGGTGGAAGCACACCGGGGAAAGCGCAGGGCCATACATCGCGGTGCTGCTGGATGATCCCGCCTTCCAGCAGCCGATCCGCGCCCGCCTGTTCCAGTCGGACGAGGACGGCCGCGACTGGAACCTGCGTTGGACCCGCCAGAAGAAGCGCGACGAACAGGAGTGATGATGTTCACGTCCTGCACTCGTCCCGCCTCTGGTAGATGCGGCGCCCGCCGCCGCATCATCCTCTTTCTCCTTTCCGGCCTGCTGATCCCGGCCGCCGTCACGCCGCCTGCTTTGGCGCAGTCGGCTGCGCAGGATCGTGCAGCCGCAGCGCATCCGCACGACGCCCATATCGCCGAGGCGTCGCAACGCTTCGGCATCCCGGCGGCATGGATCATTGCCGTGATGCACGCGGAAAGCGCCGGAGATCTGCGCGCCGTATCGTCAGCCGGTGCGATGGGGCTGATGCAGGTCATGCCCGACACCTGGGCCGATCTGCGCATCCGTTACGCCCTTGGCCACGATCCCTATCATGCGCGCGACAACATCCTCGCGGGCACGGCCTATCTGCGCGAGATGTGGGACCGCTACGGCAATGTGGCCGCGATGCTCGCGGCCTACAATGCCGGTCCGGCCCGCTATGACGAATACCGCGTGGCGGATCGACCGCTGCCGGCCGAGACACGCGCCTATGTCGCTGCGCTTGCGCCCGCTTTGCTCGGCGAGCTGCCGGTCGGCGGCGGTGCGGTGCCCGCCCAACCGCTCGACTGGCGCGAGGCGGAGATCTTCGTCGCTCGCGGCGGAGGAGCCACGACCGCCGATCCGGCGTCGCCCGATCGCGCGCCGGACGACGCCTCTTCGCTCCTCCCGGCGCCCCCGGAATCGCTCACGGCATCGCAGCCGGAGGGGCTCTTCGTCACACCCCATGCCGGTGGGGACCAGCCATGACCCTCCACGGCGCATTTCGCATTGCATCGGGCTCTGGCGCGTCATGGACGGCGCTGGGGGTGGCGGCAGGCACCACGACGGGAAGATGGCAGGATAAAAGAGCGCACGGTGCGGCTCATGTGGGCGGTTGTTTTTGTTCATGTTTCCGGCGCGTTCCGCACCGTGCAGCGCTTTCGCGCACCGTGCGCCCTGCGCCCATCTTACTGATTTTCCGCCGTGTTTTACGCCGTGCGGGGCATTGCCATGTCCGATGAGAACGAGTTCCGCATCCGTCCGGGGCGCATCCGCTCGACCCGCGCGCAGCAGGCCCGGCCTTTCATCGCGCAGGCCCTGGCAGCCGCGAAGAAAGCAGGCGGCGGCGTCTCGCGATCCGGCCGCGTTTCCTCGCCCAACCGATCCCGCTTCGGGCGCGGGCAGCGCGCCACCGTCCAGGCCAATCGCCTCATCTCCAACCGGACACGCGGGGCTGTCGTCAAGGCACGGGTGGTTCGCCATGGCGCACGATCCGCGCCGATGGGCACGCATCTCGACTATCTGCGCCGCGATGGCGTGACCCGCGACGGGGAGAAGGCACGGCTGTTCGGGCCGGGAACCGAGGATGCCGATGGCCGCGCCTTCGCCGAACGCTGCGGCGACGACCGGCATCATTTCCGGTTCATCGTTTCGCCCGACGACGCGCCGGATATGTCGGACCTCAGATCCTTCACCCGCGATCTTGTCAGCCAGATAGAAGCCGATCTCGGCACGCGGCTCGATTGGGTCGCGGTCGATCACTGGAACACCGCCCATCCCCATGTCCATCTGATCGTGCGCGGCGTGCGCGACGACGGCCAGGACCTCGTGATCTCCCGCGATTACATCAAGGAAGGGATGCGCGACCGGGCGCGCGACCTCATCACCCAGGAGCTTGGACCGCGCACCGATCACGACATCCGCCGCACCCTCGAAAGCCAGATCGAGGCAGAACGCTGGACCCAGCTTGACCGGCAGCTTGTGCGTGACGCCGGCAAGTTCGGCATCGTCGACCTCGCTCCGTCCGCAGACCGCCAGCCGGACGAGTTCCATGCCCTGAAGGTCGGCCGACTTCGCACCCTTGAAATCCTCGGGGTCGCCGGTCAGGTCGGGCATTCGCAATGGTTCATCAAGCCCGAGGCCGAGACGGTGCTACGCGAGCTCGGCGAGCGCGGCGACATCATCAAGCGCATGCACCGCGCCCTGACCGAGCGCGGCATCGAGCGCGGGTCGGCCAGTTATGTCCTCGCCGGCGAGAGCCTCGACGTTCCCGTCATCGGCCGGCTGGTCGAGCGCGGCCTTGATGACGAGTTGAAGGCCTCGGCCTATGCCGTGGTCGATGGTGTCGACGGGCGCACCCACCACATCAAGCTGCCGCATCTTGACGCTGCGGGCGACAGCCCGCCCGGCTCGATCGTCGAGTTGCGATCCTATGAGGACGCGCAGGGCACACGCCGGGTCGCACTCGCCGTTCGTTCCGATCTCGACCTTGGGGCACAGGTCGGCGCCACCGGCTCGACCTGGCTCGACCGGCAGGCCATCGCCCGCGAGCCCATCGCGCTTTCCGACAGCGGTTTCGGCGCGGAAGTCCGTCAGGCGATGGATGAGCGGGCTGAACATCTCATCGGAGAGAACCTTGCCGAGCGGCAGGGCGGTCGCGTCGTCTTCGCGCGCCGGCTGCTCGCCACCCTGCGCAATCGGGAACTGCGGGCGGTGGGAGAACAACTCGCCGCCGAGACCGGCATGCCGTTCAACCGCGCCGGAAGCGGTGAGTATGTCGCCGGCACCTATCGCCAGCGCCTCGCCCTCGCGTCTGGCCGCTTCGCCATGCTCGACGACGGCCTTGGCTTCCAGCTCGTGCCCTGGTCGCCCTCTCTCGAAAAGCAGATCGGCCGCCATGTCTCCGGCGTCGCCCGCGACGATGGCGGCGTCGATTGGGATTTCGGGCGCAAGCGCGGCCTCGGCCTCTAGCCTCAATCGGAAAGGACCATCGCAATGTCCGCGACCAAGATTCTCTGGGGACAGATCACCATCGTCTTCCTCATCATCCTCGCCACCACCTGGGGCGCGACACAGTATGTCGCCTGGGGCCTTGGTTATCAGGCCCAGCTCGGCCCGCCCTGGTTCGTCCTCTTCGGCGTGCCGGTCTATTTTCCGCCCGCGCTCTTCTGGTGGTGGTATTTCTATGAAGCCTATGCGCCACCGATCTTCGCCACGGGCGGGATCATTGCGGCATCCGGTGGCTTCATCGCCATCGCCGTTGCCATCGGCATGTCGGTCTGGCGGGCACGCGAGGCCAAGAACGTCGCCACCTACGGCTCGGCGCGATGGGCCGAGAAATCCGAGATCAAGGAGGCGGGCTTGCTCGATCCCGACGGCGTCGTTCTCGGCCGCTTTGAGAAGGACTACCTGCGTCATGACGGGCCGGAGCATGTGTTGTGCTTCGCGCCGACCCGATCCGGCAAGGGCGTCGGCCTCGTCGTCCCCTCGCTATTGACCTGGCCCGGCTCAGCGATTGTTCACGATATCAAGGGCGAGAACTGGCAACTCACCTCCGGGTTTCGTGCCCACCACGGCCGCGTTCTCCTGTTCGATCCGACCAACCCGAAGTCCTCGGCCTACAATCCGCTCCTAGAGGTGCGGCGCGGCGAATGGGAAGTGCGGGACGTCCAGAACATCGCCGACATCCTCGTCGATCCCGAAGGCAGCCTCGACAAGCGCAACCACTGGGAAAAGACCAGCCACTCGCTCCTGGTCGGGGCGATCCTCCATGTCCTCTATGCGGTGCCCGACAAGACCCTGGCGGGCGTGGCGAAATTCCTTTCCGATCCCAAGCAGCCGGTCGATACCACGCTACACGCCATGATGAAGACGCCACACCTCGGAAAGGCCGGACCGCATCCGGTCGTCGCCAGCGCCGCGCGCGAGCTTCTGAACAAATCCGAGAACGAGCGCTCCGGCGTTCTGTCCACCGCAATGTCGTTCCTCGGCCTCTACCGCGATCCGGTGGTGGCAGAGGTCACGCGCCGGTGCGATTGGCGGATCAGCGATATCGTCGGCGGTGAGCGACCGGCGACACTCTACCTCGTGGTGCCGCCCTCCGACATCAACCGCACGAAGCCGCTGATCCGATTGATGCTGAACCAGATCGGCCGACGTCTCACGGAAGACTTGCAGGCGAACGCGGGGCGGCACCGGCTGCTCCTGATGCTCGATGAGTTTCCTGCGCTGGGCAGACTCGATTTTTTTGAGACGGCGTTGGCCTTCATGGCCGGGTATGGGCTGAAATCGTTCCTGATCGCGCAGTCGCTCAACCAGATCGAAAAAGCCTACGGGCCGAACAACTCGATCCTCGACAACTGCCACGTCAGGGTCAGCTTCGCCACCAATGACGAACGCACCGCCAAGCGCGTCTCGGATGCTCTGGGCACCGCGACCGAGATGAAGGCGATGAAGAACTATGCCGGGCACCGGCTGTCGCCTTGGCTTGGCCACCTCATGGTGTCGCGCTCCGAAACCGCCCGGCAACTGCTGACGCCGGGCGAAATCATGCAGCTTCCGCCGGCGGAGGAGATCGTCATGGTCGCGGGCATTCCGCCGATCCGGGCGATGAAGGCGCGCTACTACGAGGATGCCCGGTTCCGTGAGCGCCTGCTGACACCGCCGGAACTGAATCAGCCCGACGAAACCCGACCCGACGATTGGACCACGTTGCCCATTCCGGTCCGGCCGGAGAGTTTGGAGGATACGCCCGATCCATCCGTCGACGATGAAGATCCGACAGAATCCGAACGCCGCCTGCAACCGGAACTCAGCCGCGCCAAGCCTGTCGAGAAGAAAAAACCCATCGACAACGAGTGGGAGGCCGGGCTGACCGACGATGCCGATGAGGATGCCGCCCAGAACAGGCGTATGATCCAGCGTGTCCAGGGAATAGCGCGTCAGGTCGCGATGGACCCCCATGACGGTATGGATCTCTAGCGCCATGGCCAATCCCCGGAAAAAGAGAAAGGTCACGATCTACCTGGACCCCGATATCGAGAAGTCTCTGGCCGATTTCGCCGCGCGCCGCGACCAGTCGCAGTCGATGATCGCCGAGGCCGCCATTGCATCCTTCCTGTCCCCCGACGATGCGGAGCGGCGGGAGGCCATCATCGCCCGGCGTCTCGACCAGCTCGACCGCCGCATGGGACGGACAGAGCGGGATGTCGGCATCGCCGTCGAGAGCCTAGCCGTGTTCATCCGCTTTTGGCTGACGACAACGCCCGCGCTGCCCGAACCCGCGGCCAAGGCCGCCAAGGCCAAGGCTGGCGAGCGGTATGAAGGGTTCATCACCGCGCTCGGGAGGCGGCTGGCGCAAGGGCCGACGCTCCGGCAGGAAATACCGGAAGACATTCCCGAATCAGAAGGCTCATGACCTCGCACGCCATGTGGGCGCGAATGTGATAGCTTCAAGAACAACGCGCCACCGCCGTTCTCCTGTATTTTTATCCCACACTACTACGACGACCGAAACTTGTTGCCCTGACCCGTTTTGGGTCTCTTTTAGTCATCCCCATCCGGGGATCGTCTCTCGCCTCCCCGGTGGAACGGGGACGAGATGGCAGGCATCAACCACAAACAGGCAACTGTGGACCGCGGCGCGCGCATGCTCCGAACGGCGCTCGGGCCTGCCATCTCAACCTTGCTGCAAGACCCCTCCGTCGTCGAGGTGATGCTCAATCCCGATGGCCGGATCTGGGTGGACCGTCTGTCCACCGGATTGGCCGATACCGGCGAGGTGCTGTCTGCCGCCGATGGCGAGCGCATCGTGCGGCTGGTTGCCCACCATGTCGGCGTCGAGGTTCATGCCCGCAGCCCGCGGGTCTCGGCTGAATTGCCGGAAACGGGTGAGCGGTTCGAGGGCCTGTTACCGCCCGTCGTCGCTGGGCCCGCCTTCGCGATCCGTAAACCCGCCATCGCAGTGTTTAGCCTCAACGACTATGTGGCGGCCGGCATCATGTCCGCCGATCAGGCCGCGACGCTGCGCGCGGCAGTTGCCGCCCGCGCCAATATCCTCGTTGCGGGCGGCACCTCGACCGGCAAGACCACGCTGACCAATGCGCTACTGGCCGAGGTGGCAAAGACCTCGGATCGCGTCGTCATCATCGAGGATACGCGCGAGCTGCAATGCGCCGCGCCCAACCTGGTCGCCATGCGAACCAAGGACGGCGTTGCCACTCTCTCGGAACTGGTGCGGTCGTCCCTGCGCTTGCGTCCGGATCGTATCCCGATCGGTGAAGTGCGCGGCGCCGAGGCGCTCGACCTGCTCAAAGCCTGGGGCACCGGCCATCCCGGCGGCATCGGCACCATCCATGCCGGGTCCGGGATCGGTGCGCTGCGCCGGCTCGAGCAACTCATACAGGAAGCCGTCGTCACCGTCCCGCGCGCCATGATCGCGGAGACCATCGACCTCGTTGCCGTCCTTGCCGGTCGCGGCTCCGCGCGTCGGCTGGCCGAACTCGCCCGCGTCGAAGGACTGGGGCCGGACGGCAACTACCGGATTTCCCCCGCCTTTTCAGAACCCGACACCATTCACAACACTGGAGACTCCGCATGATCCGTCGCGCCTTTCGTATCCGCCGTCACGTCGCAACTGCCGCCGCCTTCGCCTGGGTGAGCTTGATGACTGCCCCCGCATGGGCCTCGGGCTCCTCCATGCCCTGGGAGGCGCCCCTGCAATCCATTCTCGAATCCGTTGAAGGGCCGGTGGCGAAAATCGTGGCCGTGATCATCATCATCGTCACCGGCCTCACCCTGGCCTTCGGCGATACCGGCGGCGGTTTCCGTCGCCTGATCCAGATCGTCTTCGGCATCTCCATCGCCTTTGCCGCATCGAGCTTCTTCCTGTCCTTCTTCAGCTTCGGCGGCGGGGCGCTGGTCTGATGGCCGCGAGTTTCGAGGCGCTCGACACAGTGCCGGGCTTCAGCGTGCCGGTTCACCGTGCCCTGACCGAGCCGATCCTGCTCGGCGGGGCACCCCGCAGCGTCGCGATCCTGAACGGCACGCTGGCCGGGGCGGTCGGCCTTGGCCTGCAACTCTGGTTCGCCGGCATCCTGATCTGGGCCGTCGGCCATATCGCGGCGGTCTGGGCGGCGAAACGCGATCCGTTCTTCGTCGAGGTTGCGCGCCGCCATCTGCGCTTGCCCGGCCATCTCGCGGTGTGAGGACGAGAGCCATGATGAACCTTGCCGAATATCGTCGCACTGCCTCCCGCCTTGCCGACTACCTGCCGTGGGTGGCGCTGGTCGGCGGCGGGATCGTCCTGAATAAGGACGGCAGCTTCCAGAGGACCGCGCGGTTTCGCGGTCCCGATCTGGATTCCGCGGTCGCGGCCGAACTGGTCGCCGTCGCCGGACGGTTGAACAACGCTTTTCGCCGGCTCGGCTCCGGATGGGCGATCTTCGTCGAGGCGCAGCGCTCGGAGGCCGCAACCTATCCAGCGAGCCGCTTCCCCGATCCGGCCGCGGCGCTGGTCGACGCCGAACGCAAGGCCGATTTCGAGGAAGAAGGCAGCCATTTCGTCTCAGGCTATTTCCTGACCTTCCTCTGGCTGTCGCCCGCCGAAGATGCGGCGCGCTCCGAATCCTGGCTCTACGAGGGTCGCGAGACCTCGGGCGTGAATCCTTGGGAACTGGCTCGCGGATTTGCCGATCGCACCGACCGGGTGCTGGCGCTGCTCGACGGCTTTATGCCGGAGTGCCGCTGGCTCGATGACGGCGAGACCCTGACCTACCTGCATTCGACGATCTCAACCAACCGTCATCGCGTCGCTGTGCCGGAGACGCCGATCTATCTGGATGCGCTGCTGGCCGATCAGCCTCTGACCGGAGGGTTGGAGCCGCGCCTCGGCAATCATCACTTGCGGGTGCTGACCATCACGGGCTTTCCGGGCGCCACCACGCCGGGCCTGCTCGATGAGATGAACCGGCTTGCCTTTCCCTATCGATGGTCCACGCGCGCGATCCTGATGGACAAGATCGACGCGACGCGGCTGCTGACGAAGATCAGGCGGCAATGGTTCGCAAAGCGGAAAAGCATCGGCGCCATCCTCAAGGAGGTGATGACCAACGAGCCATCCGCTTTGGTCGATACCGACGCTGCCAATAAGGCCGCCGACGCGGACATGGCCTTGCAGGAGCTTGGCGCCGATGTCGCGGGGCTGGCCTATGTCACCGCGACCGTCACCGTCTGGGACGCCGACCCACGCCTTGCCGACGAGAAGCTGCGCCTGGTCGAGAAAATCATCCAGTCCCGCGATTTCAGCGTCATGGTCGAGACGGTAAATGCCGTCGATGCCTGGCTCGGCAGCCTGCCCGGCCATGCCTATGCCAATGTCCGGCAACCGCCCATCAGCACGTTGAATCTCGCCCATATGATCCCGCTTTCGGCGGTGTGGGCGGGGCCGGAACGGGACGATCACTTCGGCGCACCCCCGCTGCTCTACGGCAGGACCGAAGGATCGACCCCGTTCCGGTTTTCTCTTCATGTCGGCGATGTCGGACATACGCTGGTCGTCGGGCCGACCGGCGCGGGCAAGTCGGTGCTGCTGGCGCTCATGGCGCTGCAATTCCGGCGCTATCCGCGCTCACAGGTCTTCGCCTTCGATTTCGGCGGGTCTATCCGCACCGTCTCCCTCGCCATGGGCGGCGACTGGCACGATCTCGGCGGCGAGCTGACCGATGCTTCCGAAACGTCCGTTTCGCTGCAACCGCTGGCCCGTATCCACGAGACTGCCGAACGCGCCTGGGCGGCGGACTGGATCGTCGCGATCCTGCGCCGCGAAAATGTCCAGATCACCCCGGATGTGAAGGAACACATCTGGACGGCGCTGACTTCACTCGCCTCCGCACCCGTTGGAGAGCGGACCATCACCGGCCTTGCCGTGCTGCTGCAATCCAACGATCTGAAACAGGCACTGCGCGCCTATTGCGTCGGTGGTCCCTATGGGCGGTTGCTCGATGCCGAAAGCGAACATCTCGGCTCGGCCGATGTGCAGGCGTTCGAGATCGAGGGGCTTGTCGGGACAGGTGCCGCGCCGGCGGTCCTCTCCTACCTGTTCCACCGCATCGGGGACCGGCTCGACGGCAGGCCGACGCTTCTGATCATTGATGAAGGCTGGCTGGCGCTGGACGACGATGCGTTCGCGGAACAGCTCCGAGAATGGCTGAAGACGCTGAGGAAGAAGAACGCCTCGGTCGTCTTCGCCACGCAGTCGCTCAGCGACATCGACAATTCGGCCATCGCCCCGGCCATCATCGAGAGTTGCCCGACCCGACTGCTTCTGCCGAACGAGCGCGCCGTCGAGCCGCAGATTACCGCAATCTATCGGCGTTTCGGGTTGAACGACCGTCAGATCGAGATCCTCGCGCGGGCCACGCCCAAGCGCGACTACTACTGCCAAAGCCGCAGAGGCAATCGGCTGTTCGAGCTGGGGCTCAGCGAAGTGGGCCTCGCGCTCTGCGCCGCTTCGGCCAAATCCGATCAGGCGTTGATCGGCGAGATTCTCGCCGAGCATGGCCGCGATGGGTTCCTCGCCGGCTGGCTGAAGGCACGCGGCGTCGAATGGGCCGCCCAACTGATCCCCGACCTGAGCAATCTCGCGACCGACAACGAGGACCTGTCACCCCTCATCCTCGACGAGGACGAGTCCGAGTTCGAGTTCACCCTGGAAGAAGAGGAGATTACCCCATGACGCGGACGATGCCCCGGATGTCCCGGATGGCCAGCGCCTCCATGCTCGCGCTGACGCTGGCCTTTCCCATCACGCTCACCCCCATGCTGACGAGCCCGGCCCATGCCTGGCGCATCGTCTATGATCCGTCCAACTACGCGCAGAACGTGCTGACGGCGGCGCGCACGCTGGAACAGATCAACAATCAGATCACCAGCCTCCAGAACGAGGCGCAGATGCTGATCAACCAGGCCCGCAATCTCGCGAGCCTACCCCACAGTTCGCTTCAGGCGCTTCAGCAGAACGTCCAGCGCACCCAGCAGCTTCTCGGTCAGGCGCAGAATCTCGCGTTCGAGGTCGGCCAGATCGACCAGGCGTTCCAGAGCCAATATGGCAATGTTGCGCTCTCGTCGACCGACGCCCAACTGGTCGCCGACGCACGTTCGCGTTGGGAAAACACCGTCGGCGGCCTGCAGGACGCCATGCGCGTTCAGGCCGGTGTCGTCGGCAATATCGACGCCAACCGCTCGGAGATGGCCACGCTCGTCGGTGAAAGCCAGGGAGCAACCGGAGCGCTACAGGCAACCCAGGCCGGCAACCAGCTCCTCGCCCTGCAATCGCAGCAGCTCTCCGACCTGATCGCAGTGATTTCGGCCAATGGCCGGGCCGATGCCCTGTCCGAGGCGGAGCGTGCGACCGCAGCCGAGCAGGGGCGTATCCAGCGCGAGCGCTTCCTGACGCCGGGCCAGGGCTACCAGCCCGGCAACGCACAGATGTTCAACTGAGGAAAGGAGGGAGGCCATGGAAGGGAAGGTGCTGGCCCGGATCGCGGCCATCGTGTTCGTCGCCGTAGCCATCACGGCGACCGTTATCGAGATGACCCGCGAGGACGTCTCCACCGCGCCCGCACCTTCCGCACCTTCCCTCCAGCCGCCGACCGATCCGTTACGCGAGGGGCAGCGCCGTTGCCAACGATTGGGGGAAGCTGCGGCCAACGACGCCGAATGCCTGCATATCTGGGCCGAGACCCGCGACCGCTTCCTCGGCCGGACACCGGCACCGGCAACACCAGCACCGATTGGAGGGCGATGAGCCATGGGCGGAACGGGGGTCATCGACAATTTTCTCGGCATCTTCACCAGCTACATCGACAGCGGTTTTGGCCTGCTCGGCGGCGAGGTCGCCTTCATCGCCACCACCCTGATCGTCATCGACGTCACCCTGGCCGCACTCTTCTGGGCCTGGGGTGCCGATGACGATGTGCTGGCCCGGCTGGTGAAAAAGACGCTCTTCGTCGGCGTATTCGCCTACATCATCTCGAACTGGAACAATCTTGCCCGGATCGTCTTCGAGAGCTTCGCCGGGCTGGGCCTGATGGCCTCGGGCACCGGCTTCTCCGTCGCCGATCTCCTGCGCCCCGGCCGCGTCGCCCAGACCGGGCTCGATGCCGGGCGGCCGCTATTGGAATCCATCTCCGACCTGATGGGCTGGGTCGCGGTCTTCGAGAATCTCGTGCAGATCCTCTGCCTCTTCTTCGCCTGGGCGCTGGTCATCCTCGCCTTCTTCATCCTGGCGATCCAGCTCTTCGTCACCCTGATCGAATTCAAGCTGACCACGCTCGCCGGTTTCGTCCTCATCCCCTTCGGATTGTTCGGGAAGACCGCCTTCATGGCCGAGCGCGTGCTGGGCAACGTGATTTCCAGCGGCATCAAAGTGCTGGTCTTGGCCGTCATCATTGGTATCGGCTCGACGCTGTTCAGCCAGTTCACCGCGGGCTTCGGCGGAGCGACCCCCACCATCGACGACGCCATGGCGATCGTGCTGGCCGCGCTGTCCCTGCTCGGCCTCGGCATCTTCGGCCCGGGCATCGCCACGGGTCTCGTCTCCGGTGGTCCGCAGCTTGGCGCTGGCGCTGTCGTCGGCACCGGACTCGCCGTTGGTGGTGCCGCTGTGGCAGCCGGAGGCGCGACCATGCTCGCCGCGCGTGGCGGAGCCGCTGCCCTGTCTGGGGGCACCGCGCTCGCGCGCGGTGGTGCTGCGGCCGCCGGGGCTGCGTCGTCGGCCTATACACTTGGCTCCATGGGCGCATCCGGTGCGGCTGGTGTCGCTTCCGGCCTGGGCGGCGTGGGTCGTGCCGGCGCTGCGGCGACCATCTCGCCCCTGAAGCGCACCGCATCACGCTTCGCCGACACCATGAAATCCAGCTATGCGGACGGCGTCCGTAGTGGGTTCAGAGCCTCGGGTGGCAGCTCCTCGATGGGCACCGTCGGCGGAAACCCGTCGCCCGAGCCGCCCGCTCCTCCCACCACCGAGGGTCCGCCAGCTTGGGCACAGCAGATGCGCCGCAGCCGAGCCATCGGTCACGGCGTCACGGCCGCAGCCCATGCGGTGCGTTCCGGCGACAGCCATGGCCCCGGCTCATCCGTCAGCCTTTCCGAAAGTGACCGCACATGAATCTCTTCAAACGACCGACAACCCATTACGGAAAAACCCCGCAGCCCGAGACGTCCTACCAGAAGGCCGCGCAGGTCTGGGATGAACGCATTGGTTCCGCCCGCGTGCAGGCGAAGAACTGGCGCTATATGGCGTTCGGTAGCCTGATCCTCTCGGCCGGTTTTGCCGCTGCCCTTGTCTGGCAATCGGCGCGCGGAACTGTGGTGCCATGGGTGGTGCAGGTCGATAATCTCGGCCAGGCGCAGACCGTAGCGGCGGCCGTTGCCGACTATCGCCCGACCGATCCGCAGATCGCCTTCCATCTCGGCCGCTTCATCGAGCAGGTGCGCGCGATCCCGTCCGACGCGATCATCGTCCGCCAGAACTGGCTTCGTGCCTATGAGTGGACGACGGATCGCGGCGCGGCCGCCTTGAACGATTACGCGCGGAGCAACGACCCTTTCACCAAGGTCGGCCGCCAACAGGTTGCCGTCGAAGTGTCATCCGTCATCCGGGCTTCTCCGGACAGCTTCCGCGTCGCCTGGACCGAACGCCACTATGAGAACGGGCAGCTTTCCACCACGGAACGGTGGACCGCCATCCTGACCATCGTGATCCAGACCCCACGCGACGCCGAGCGTCTGCGCGCCAACCCTCTTGGAATTTACGTCAACGCGATCAACTGGTCGCGGGAGATGAGCCAATGACCGCCACGTCTTTCCGTATAGTCGTGTTTCCGGCTTTCCGTAAACCCGCGCTCGCGGCTTTGCTGCTTTCCGCCACCATGTTGGCGGGCTGCGCCACCAACAGGACGCCGCAGTTCAGCTACGATTCCGACGTGCCGCCGCTACCCACCGCGCAGGTCGCCGTGACCGACAATAGGCCCCGTCCGCTGCATATACCTCCAGCCTGGACGGTGGCACGAGGCGGCACTGCCGCCGGCACGCCGGACGGCCGCGTGCAGAACGCCAATGCCGCCGCCCGTGTCGAGCCGCGCCGCGAAGGCTACTATAACGCCATCCAGATTTATCCGTGGTCGGAAGGCGCGCTCTATCAGGTCTATGCCGCCCCCGGCCAGATCACCAATATTGCGCTGGAGCCGGGCGAGAGCCTGACCGGCGCGGGGCCGATTGCGGCAGGCGATACGACCCGCTGGATTATCGGTGACACCGAGAGCGGATCAGGCGCGAGCCGTCGTGTCCACATCCTTGTAAAGCCGACGCGCGAGGACATCTCGACCAACCTGGTCGTGACCACCGACCGGCGCGTTTACATGATCGAGCTACGCGCGCGGGAAGCCCTCTACATGCCCTCCGTCTCATGGGCCTATCCCGCGCCGCCGGCAGGGAGCCGCGTCACCACGCCCGCCGCGATCATTCCGGCCGAGGCGGCCCGCAACTATCGCTACGGATTGCAGGTGCGGGGCGACAGTCCACCGTGGCGGCCGGTTTCCGTCTTCGACGACGGCCGCCGGGTTTTCGTAGTGTTCCCGCGCGGCATCGTGCAGGGCGAAATGCCGCCTCTGTTCGTCATCGGGCCGGACGGAGAAACGCAGATCGTCAACAGCCGAGTCCATCAAAATGTCCTGATCGTGGATCGCCTGTTCGGCGCGGCGGAGTTGCGTCTGGGCAGTGGCGATCGCCAGCAGGTCGTCAGGATCGTCCGAATGGAACAGACACAGGCCGCATTCCGGACTGCCCGCACAAAAACGGGAGGGTCGTCCTCATGAGTGAGACCAACACCACCGCCCCCATGCGGCTCCGTGCCGAACCGCCGCGCGTCACCCGGCTGTCCAGGAGGATGCTGGCAGGCGTAGGCGCGGTTGCGTTTCTCGGCATCGGCGGCGCGCTCATCTACGCGCTGCAAACCCGCGATCCCGGCCAGGGAGGCGGTGAACTCTATTCGACTGAAAACCGGCCCACGGCCGATGGCCTGTCCGGCTTGCCGCGCGACTATACCGGCCCTGTCCTGGGGCCGGCATTGCCGGGTGACCTGGGCCGTCCGATCCTCGAAGCGCAGAACCGAGGACAGCCGGTGGGACCTCCAGCCATCACGACGCCCGCCATCGATCCGGACGAACAGCGCCGTCTCGCTGAGGAGGAGGCCGCGCGACTCAGTGGCGTATTCTTCCAGTCCGGGCCTCGCACTGGAACACCTGCGGGCACCACCGCGCCCGGTTTGGCTAGTCTGGGCCTCGGAGGTCAGCCGGAAGCTCAATCCCGTCACACCACCTACCTCAATGGTCCGGTGGACCGGCAGACCGTCGCCCCGGATCGCGTCGCGCCGCCGGCATCGCCCTATATCCTTCAGGCCGGGGCCGTGATCCCCGCAGCGTTGATAACCGGCATCCGTTCCGATCTGCCCGGCCAGATCTCCGCACAGGTGACGGAAAACGTCTATGACAGTCCGACCGGCGCGCTGCTGCTGATCCCGCAGGGCACCCGCATCATCGGCCAATACGACGATGGCGTGACCTTCGGCCAGCGCCGCGTGTTGCTGGTGTGGAACCGCCTGATCCTGCCGGGCGGCCGCTCCATCGTGCTGGAGCGCCTGCCGGGCGCGGATGCCAGCGGCTATGCCGGCCTTGAGGATGGCGTCGACTATCACTGGTGGGATCTGATGAAGGCCGCAGGGCTGTCCACGCTGCTCGCAGTCGGCACGGAGCTGGCGACAAGCGATGAGGACCGGCTGATCCGCGCCATCCGCGACGGGGCCCAGGATACCGTCAATCAGGCCGGCCAACAGATCGTGCAGCGCCAGTTGCAGGTCGCGCCGACGCTGACCATCCGCCCCGGTTTCCCCGTCAGGGTGATCGTCACCCGCGATTTAGTATTCGAACCCGCAGGAGGTTAACCATGACCAAGCTGAAACTCGGCCCGCTGCCTGACGACAAGCCCGTCAAGGTGACGGTTGAGCTGCCGGGGCCGCTTCATCGCGATCTGGCCGCTTATGCCGAGGTTCTGGCCCGCGAGAGCGGCCAGCCCGTTGCCGATCCCGTCAGGCTGATTGTGCCGATGCTGGAACGGTTCATTGCAACTGATCGGGGGTTTGCGAAGGCGCGGCGCGCTGCCCCTACACAGATCGCGCCGATCGGTCCGCAACGGTCTTCGCCAGACTGAGCAGTCGTCGGAAGGCCGGATTGTCGTTTTTGGCGGACCACACTGCCGAGAAGGGGAGAATCTCTCCGAGGATCGGACGATAGGCAACGCCAGGAAATTGTGCGACGGTCATGGCTTCGCTCACAAGTGTCAGCCCCCGGCCGAGCGCAACGAGCGGCACGAGGTTATCCCGGCTGACCTTCTGCACTAAGATCTCAGGGTGTCTTCCGAGGCCGGCAAGGCAGCGAACTAGATGATCGTGAATCTCCTGACCCGGTGCGGTCTCGCTCACCATGAAGGTTTCCTCGGACAAGTCACGCCAGGTCAGCCCCTCACGGCAGGCCAAGCGGTGATCGGATGGCAAAACAGCGAACACGCGCTCGGACCACAGATGCTGGCGTTCGCAATCAGGCCAATCCCTTGTCCCAGTGACGAAGGCGACATCGAGGCTCAATTGCCGAATCGCCGAGATGTGCTCAACAGGATTCCCGTCGACTATCTCGATCTCAACCTTGTGGTGGCGACGACCATAGGTTCCAAGCAACTCGGCCAGGAAGCCCGAGGCGATCGAGGAATAGATGCCGATCCGTACCCGGCCATCCTCTGACCGTCCGGCAGATGCAACCTCATGGGCGCCTTCGCCAATGGTCCTGATGGCTCTTCTGGCCCGAGCAAGGAACCGTTGACCGGCAAAGGTCTGAGACACGCCCCATGTATGCCGATGGAAGAGTGATGCGCCGATTTGGTCTTCGAGATCAGCAACACAGCGACTGATGGCCGACTGGGACAGTCCGAGGGCAGATCCCGCCTTTCGGAAGCTGCCGTGCTCAGCCGCGGCTACAAAATAGCGGAGATGGCGAAGCTCAATTGATTCCAGGCTGTCATCCATACCTATTTCGCTCCGATCTCGCTATATCGCGATTATCCGGTCGAACATCATGGAATGCTCGAAGCATCGGGCCACCAGAGCGGAAAAAGCTTCCGCTACATTATCGGAATTGACAGTCGTCTCATTTTTGCAGGCACTCTTGCCCTTTTTCGGGAATACGCTGATGACAACTTCGTCCACGAAAAGGTCGCTGAGTTTAAAGGGCTGGGCGGTATTCCGGTCGTTCACGACCGTCAGGTCTCTACCGAAATCCCTGTGTTTTCGCGTCTCCTGGCGGGGCGATCTCGTGCAACAGCTACCGGCGGAGGAAAGATCACTCACCAAGCTGATCCGCCATCATTGCCGGCTCGAACCCAGAAATATGAAACTCGGCAAGCTCCAGCTTCTTGAATGGATCCTCTAGAAGGATCGCTTCGAGCTGCGCGCGATTCTCGGCGACGGCTATGATGAGCCCACCGTCGCCCGTATCCTTTCGTCCGGAAGCGATGAAGACACCGGCGGCGAAGTTGGCTTTGACAAACTGAATGTGCTCAGGGACGGCTGCGTCCACGCGCTCGATCGGAGCGGTATAGCGAAGGTCAACGACGAATATGCTGTGGCCGTTCGGGACTAGGGGCATTGAAGTCTCCATTGCTGTAACGGCCCGTCTCGGCCGGAAGAAACCGAAGTGATGCGCATCGGCATCAAGACAAGTTTCGGAGATTGCTCAGCAATCTAGATTCGGTCTCGGATGCTTGGAAGTTAGGCGTGACGGAATGGAAATACTATCCACCTATGATGACATACTGTCATAGACATAGATTATAAATCTGATGCTTCACGTTTTGTTGGAACGTCTTTCACCTATGGGCCAAGAGGACGATTTATAACTGACATCTATAACACCAATCCATCAAAGCGGCCTAATCCAGCAGCCAGAAATAACTATATCCAAGGTGGCGCGATCCTCTCGGGTCTGACCCGACGAAGAAACTTCTCGGTACAATAAAAGAGTAGGAAACCAAGATGATGAAAGCCGTAGGTTACAAGCAGAAGGGCTCGATCGACCGCGACGACGCTCTGCTGGATGTCACCCTGCCCAAGCCCGCTCCGACCGATCATGATCTTCTGGTCAACGTCGCTGCGATCGGAGTGAATCCTGTCGATTGCAAAATCCGGAATAACGGCGCACCTGCCGAGGGACAGGTCAAAACCCTTGGCTGGGATGCCGCAGGCACTGTCGTAGAAGTCGGCTCGAAGGTCGAGGACTTCAAGGTCGGCGATCGCGTGTATTACGCCGGCGACGTGAGCCGACCAGGCACGAACTCGGAATATCACCTTGTCGATGCCCGGCTCGCGGCGAAGGCTCCGGCTTCCCTGTCGGATGCAGAAGCGGCGGCTCTGCCGCTGACCACCCTTACGGCATGGGAAATGCTGTTCGACCGCCTCGACGTAACGCGGCCCGTTCCGGGTGCTGCCCCCGCCGTGGTCATCATCGGCGCGGCAGGCGGCGTCGGATCGATGGCGATCCAGTTGCTTCGGGCACGCACCGACCTCACCGTGATCGCCACGGCCTCGCGGCCGGAAACGAAAGAGTGGTGCTTCAGCCTTGGCGCGCATCATGTTGTCGATCATAGCGAGCCGCTCGCCCCGCAAATCGAAGCGCTGGGTATCGGAGCGCCCGGTTTCGTGTTCTCGACGGCCGGATCGGTCCAGTATCGCGACGACATTGTGAAGCTGCTCTCGCCGCAAGGTCGCTTCGGATTCATCGATGATGCCGACGTGTTCGACGTGAATCCCTTCAAGTGGAAGTCGATCTCGGTGCATCTGGAAGCGGTCTTTACCCGCGCCATGATGAAGACCGCGGATATGAGCGCGCAGGGCGAAATCCTTCGGCAGGTTGCCGAGCTGATCGAGGCCGGGAAAGTCCGTTCGACGCTCACCGAAACCATGGGCACGATCAACGCCGAGAACCTGAAGCGGGCGCACAAGCTCGTGGAAACGGGCAAGGCGCGCGGCAAGGTCGTGCTCGCGGGCTTCTGATCCCGCCCTTTTTTGGCCGTTGGGGGATGGCGCGACGCAATCCCCCCGGCTTGTTTCCGGCCGCCGAAAGGCGGGCAATACACCAAATCTCTATCGAAGGGATGACAGATAACAAGCCCCGTCCTGAGCGATGCCCAGCGGCTCCAACGTCTGGAAGATATCGAGCAGATCAGAACGCTCAAGGCGCGATACGCCGAAGCGCTCGACAACCGATTCAACGGCGATCAGGTTTCCGCGCTGTTCGCAGAGGATGCCACATGGCATGTCGGCGAAGATCAGGCCCCGCAGAGAGGGCGCGAGGAAATCAAGCGTCTCTGCGTGAGCCTCGCAAAGCAAATCTCATGGTCGATCCACTACTTCCTGCCATCCGTGATCGAGATCGGCGCAGACGGAAAGACCGCCAAGGCCAGCTTCTACATTCTGGACTTCCAGACCCTCAAGAACGAAGCCGGTGAAGATGAAGCCTATATGTTTGCTGGAACCTTCAACGACACGTTCACGAAGATCGACGGGGCTTGGTATTTCCAGAGCATCAACGGGAAGATCGATGTGGTTACGCCGTGGACCGAAAGCTGGGTGAGCAAGCCGTTCATCCCGGATTTCTTCGCCAAGAGCAAATAGCGCAGGCCGTCCCGCATAGGCCCCAGCTCCCCCGCACGCCTGCCCCAGCCGTTTAACGATGAGAGGATATCGATATGGAATATCGCTTGTTGGGGCGATCGGGCCTCAAAGTCTCGACGGTCACGTTCGGAACGATGACCTTCGGCGGCACGGGCTTTTTCGCCAAGGCCGGCACGACCGGCGTTGATGACGCCCGGCGATTGCTCGATGTAGCAATTGACCACGGCGTCAATTTCTTCAACACCGCGAACGTCTATTCGCATGGCGTGTCCGAGGAAATACTAGGGCAGACGATCAAGGGGCGGCGCGACCGCCTGCTGATTGCCAGCAAGGTCCGCATGGGCATGGGCGACGGGCCGAACGACGCCGGCCTGTCACGCAAGCACATCATCGACCAATGCGAGGCGAGCTTGCGCCGGTTGGGCACCGATCACATCGACCTTTATCAGGTCCATGAATGGGATGGCCTCACGCCGCTCGAAGAAACGCTCGACGCGCTCGACTCGATGGTGAAAGCCGGGAAGGTCCGATACATCGGCAGCTCGAACTATGCCGGCTGGCAGTTGTCGAAAGCGCTCGGGATCTCCGAACGCCACGGCTACCAGCGCTTTATCTCCCAGCAAATCCACTACACCCTTCAGGCGCGCGAAGCCGAATACGAGTTGCTGCCGATCGCAGAGGACGCCGGCGTCGGCGTGCTGGTGTGGAGCCCGCTCGCCGCTGGCCTCCTTTCGGGCAAATATCGCCGTGGCCAGCAGCCGCCAGAGGGCTCGCGCCAGCTTTCCGGCTGGGGCGAACCGCCTGTCCGCGACGAGGACGCCCTTTACAACATTGTTGATGAGCTGGTTGCCATCGGTGACGCGCGCGGGGTTTCGGCGGCTCGGTATCCTTGGCCTGGCTCCTGGGTCGCCCGGGCGTGGCCTCGCTGATCGTCGGAGCCCGCAACGAACAGCAACTCGTTGACAATCTCGCGGCAGCAGACCTCGAGCTCACCGACGACGAGCGCGCCCGGCTGGACCGGGTTTCCGCCCCGGCGCTGATCTACCCGTATTGGCACCATGCGAAGTCCGCTTCGGACCGCCTCGGACCGCACGATATCGTCGCCACCGAGGCGATCAAACGGTAGCGCTCGATCTTGGCGGGCGCTCGAACTACGGTTCGAGCGTGCCCCGCTTCATCGCTTTCCTACAGCCAGCCATGACCAGCCGGCCGCACCTTGTCCAATTCGATGCGGATCTGTTCGGCGATTGTAACGAGGCGTGATTTCGGAAGGCGATTGGTCGGCCCGGCAACAGCGATAGCGGCGCGCGGCGTGATTGCGACCGCGACACAGGAAATCCCGGCGCGCTGGCTATCCAGATCGAGGGCGTAGCCCTTGCGCTCGGCGTCGGCGATCTCTTCGCCATGGCGCTCCCAGCGTTCAGGGTCATTTGCGCGAACGGCTTTCGCAAGGTCGGGATCGGATGCAAGCAGGGCATGGCCGAGCGCTTCGCCGATCAGCGGCTTTCGCTCGCCCGGCTTGACCGCTAGATGCAGCGGCTTGTCCGACTGCACAGCATCGACGCACAGATAGTCATGGCCGGTGACGAGAGCGAGGAAGGTAGATTCGCCCGATTCCGCGCTCACGGTCGCAAGGACGGGCTGGATGCGAGCGCGCAGTGCGTGTTCCTCTTCAGCATCGGGCCGCAGCAGTCGATTGAGCTTGCCGGTCAGCCGGTAGGCCGCGCCTTTCTTCCCTTGGGTGATGTAGCCCAGCTCCTCCAGTGAGGCGAGCAGGTTGTGAGCGGTGCTGCGATTGAGGCCAGCACCATCGGCAAGCTCGCTCAGCCGCGCACCGTCGGGCTGGGACGCGATGCGCTCAAGCAGATCAAAGGCTCGCTGGACAGACTGAATCACGCGGCCGGAAGACGACATTTGTTCCATATTACTGAACCTATTCCCGTTCTGGCAGGGCGTCCAGCAGCCGAACCGGGCTTCTCCCCGGTAGGCTGGTGCTGGATTCCATGCTTCTGTTCATATAATTCCACAATGCTGAACAATATAGCGAAAATTAATAAAAAGATTT
This sequence comes from Paracoccus versutus, assembly GCF_029909795.1. Classification (NCBI taxonomy): domain Bacteria; kingdom Pseudomonadati; phylum Pseudomonadota; class Alphaproteobacteria; order Rhodobacterales; family Paracoccaceae; genus Paracoccus; species Paracoccus versutus. Next base: position 208,339 of record NZ_CP038196.1, on the reverse strand, counting down.
GACATTGTGGAGATGCGCACCTAGATGATGCCCGTAGCCAGCCAGCCGCCGACGCATTGGAAGCGATCTTGGGGCGGGCCGAACCCACCGGAAACCACATGGAGAAATAGACATGGCACGCATCATCCTCATCACCGGCGCGACGCGCGGCATTGGCCGTGAGCTGGCCTCGCAGCTCGCCGCCAACGGCGACACCGTTCTGCTCAGCGGCCGCAACCTCGACGCGGCCACCAAGGCCGCCGGCGAGATCGGCGGCAACGTCCATCCGATCCAGCTCGACACCGCCGATCAAGCGAGCGTCGAAGCCGCAGCCAAGAAGATCGAGGCCGACTTCGGCCACCTCGACGTGCTGGTCAACAATGTCGGCGGCATCTTCGACTATGCGCAGCAGGCGTCGAACGCCGACCTGTCGGTCGTCCAGCAGGCGCTCGACATCAACCTGTTCAGCACTTGGCGCGTGACGCAGGCGATGTTGCCGGTTCTGCGCAAGGCGCAGGGCGCCCGCATCGTCAACGTGTCCAGCGAACGCGGTTCGATCGAACAGATGGCCGCTGGCGTGCCCGCCTATGCCGTGGCGAAGGCCGCCGTTAATGCGCTGACCCGGAACCTCGCCGCAGAGCTGGAAGAGGCGGGCATCACCGTTAATGCGGCCTGCCCGGGCTGGACGGCTACCGATCTCGGCGGCGAGGGCGGTCGCCCGGTCGCCGAAGGCGCGGCCAGCGTCCGCTATGTTGTCGATCTGCCGGCCAACGGCGGCACGAGCGGCTTCTATCAGGATGGCAAGACCCACGCCTGGTAATCACGCTCTGCATCGCCTGACGGCAGGCGCACACGTTGCCGCAGTCGTCCGGGCTGCATGAACTGCGCAGTCGGAAGGTCGGGACCGTGCAAACGGTCCCGACCCCATCAATCTCCAAGGGTCAGGTTCCAGCGGTCAAAAACCGGCGAAGCCGCCCTTCGGCATCGAAGCCCGGAAGCCATGACCGACAATTCAGCCCAACGCCAACAAAATCCCAGCCAAACCACCGCGTCAGGTGCGACCCGGCCACAGGTGCCGGTGTGGTGGCTCGCCCTCATGGCATCGCCGGTCGCCGCCGCGAACAACGCCACCGTCCTCATTCTGGACGATGTTGGCAATGCGATGGGCACAAGCACGGTCAACGCCTCCTGGGTCGCGACCGTGTTCGCGCTCGCGCTCGCTGTCGCGACGCCGTTGCAAGCCACCCTCATGCGGCATCGCGGCCAGCGCGCCGTCCTTTGGACGAGCGCCTTGCTGGTCGCGGCGGGCACACTCATCGTCCTGCTCTCCCCCTGGCTGTCCCTGACCGTTGGCGGGCGAGCCGTTCAGGCCGCAGGAGGGGCGGGGCTCAACGTGCTTGCTATCGCCATGGCCGGCAATCTACGCCGCATCGGCGTCATCAGCGCCGGCATGGGCATCTTCGGGGCGGTCGGCCCGCTTTTGGGCACGCAGCTCACCGACGTCGTATCGTGGCGGGTTGCCTTGTCCCTTCTGGCGATCACCCTGATCGCCGTGCCGGTCGTTCACCGCTACACCTCGCAGGGCTCGGCCAGCACCAACCGCTTTGACGCATGGGGCGCGTTGCTGGTCGGGGTGCTTTCGGGCGGCATCGTCCTTCTGGCCGCCTATTCTCTTCCGGCGCTGGCCGCTATCGTCGTCTCGCTCGTGCTGCTGGCCATCCATATCCGTCGCCGGCCGGAGGGCTATGTTCCTGTCGCGACCATTCGCTCGGCGAGGTTCCTGACCGCCGCCGCGCTCACCCTTGCCCTTTCGGTCGCATATTTCACGCTGCTGTTCGTCATTCCCCAATTGCTCACCATTCGCGCCGAATGGTCGAAGGATGCCGCAGCCACGGGCCAGCTCATCGCCATGGTCCTCGCCTCCTTCGCGACCTTGGGCTTTACGTCCATAGCGTCGCGGTTTCCCCTTGCAGGCGTCCGCACCCTGCTTATCGCGGCCGGATTCGTAGCGATCCTTACCGCGCTCTATGCGAGTTCGCCGCTCCTACTTTTGGCCGGGATATTCTTCGCCCTGTTTGGTGCGACCTCTGCAAATGCTACGCAGGTTGCGGAGGCGGTCGCGGCCGTGCCCGAACACCAAAGGCCAATCGCGATCGGTCTGTTCACGCTCACCTATCTTCTCGGTGGCGCAATCGGTCCGGCAATCGCCGCCGTGCTCGTGCTTTCCTGACCGCATAGGCAACGAGTGCGAAGGGAGAACCGCGTGAGGGAGGTTTGATGAGGCAGGCAGATGATCCGAACAGCGGGACCAGCGGAGGGGCGGTCCCGCACCCAACGGGCCAGTCGCCGACAAGGCTGGCCTTTTCGATCATCCTCGCCGCCATGTTGAACGTGCCGCTCGCCGTATGCCGGCTGCTGTTCCCGCTCGTTGCCATGACTACGGGGGCGGGCACGCTCCAGATCGGGATCATCGTCTCCTTCATGACGGCGATGCCCATCCTCTTCACGATCCGGTTCGGCCGATGGGTAGATCGCGCGGGCGCCTTCATTCCGTTCGCCTTCTCGGCCGGGTTGGTCATCTTGGGCGGACTTTGCTTTGCCGTGCTGCCCTCCACCTACACGCTTTTCGTCACGTCCAGCCTGGTCGGCCTTGGGGCGATGTTTGCCCATGTGGTTGCCGCCCGCACTGTCGCCGATAAGGGGCCGCCGGAAGGCAGGGCCGGACGGCTAGGCTTGCTCGTGCTCAGCTATTCCGTCGTTCAGTTTCTCGGGCCGCTGTTGGCGGCCGCGATCTTTGAACGCCATGGATCGCAAAGCGCGCTGCTGACCGTCTCGGCGTTCGGGACGGCCGCGCTTCTCGGCCTGTTCGTCGCCCCGCACCACTACATGCGCGGGAAGAAGGCGGGCTCGCCGAAGGATGCACCGTCCCATGCCTTCGATCTGTTGGCCATGCCTTCCTTGCGGGCCAGGATCATCGTCAACGGCGTGTTCTTCGGCGCATTGTCGATCTATCCCGTGGTGCTCGCATTTCATTCGGTGGAGATCGGGATCACAGCGACACAGGCCGGACTTGTTCTTGGAGCCTTTGCGGCGGGCAATGCCTTCTCGCGGTTGAGCGCAGGGCGGGTTTTGCGCTGGTTCGCGGCCGAAAAGGTCCTCATCGGCACGCTCATCGTCAGCGCATTATCCTTTGCCCTGCTACCTCTCTTTCATGCGATTCCGACGTTGGCTGGTGTCAGCGTCATGCTGGGCCTCGCCATGGGGCTCGCCAATCCCACGGCCTTGAGCCTCATCTACTCGGCCGCGCCGGAGGCCCGCCTGACCGAGGCGATCGGCATGGCTGTCGCCGTGGGCAATTTCTTCCAGACGTTAGTGCCACTAGTGCTCGGCGTGATCGTATCCATGTTCGGTCTTCCCGCGATGGTCTGGTTGCTCAGCCTTGGGATGCTCGCAACGACTTTGCTGTTGCGCGCCGGGAACCGATAGAATCTGCGTCATGACATGAGAGGAGCTGGTGTGTCGCGCGAGAATGTAAACGATCTTCTAGCCTTCCTGGCGGTCGCCAGAGAGCGAAGTTTCACCAGAGCTGCCGGCAAGATCGGCATCTCACAACCCGCGCTCAGCCACACGATCCGCCAGTTGGAGGCCCGGCTTGGTGTCCGGCTGCTGACCCGCACGACGCGGGCCGTGACCCTCACGGAAGCCGGCGAGCGGCTGCTAAACGGGCTGGGGCCTGCCTTCGATGAAATTGACGCTCAAATCGCATCGCTCGGAGATCTGCGCGACAAGCCTGCCGGAACCATCCGGATTTCGGCGTCGGACCATGGCATCGACAAAATATTATGGCCCAAGATCAGCAAGTTCCTGCTCAACTACCCGGATATCAATGTCGAGCTGGCGCGCGATAATGGGCTCACCGATATCGTGAAGGAACGCTACGATGCCGGCGTTCGCATGGGTCATCGTCTCGCCAAGAACATGATCTCGGCGCGTATAGGCCCCGACTTGCGGTTCGCCGTCGTCGGAGCCAAGTCCTATTTCAAGAAGCACACCGAACCGGCGCATCCGCAGGACCTATTGCGCCATTCCTGCATCAATATCCGCCTGCCGACGCTAGGCGGCTTCTGGACGTGGGAGTTCGTTGAAGACGATAGGGCCATCAAGCTTCGCGTTGATGGCCAGCTCGCGTTCAACAATCTCTATGATGCGCTCAAGGCGGCGATCGCCGGTCACGGCCTGGCCTACGTCCCCGAGGACATGGCCTTGCCGGAAATCGAGAAAGGGCGGCTCAAGCGCGTTCTCGAAGACTTTTCCCCTTGGGTGGACGGCTACCATCTTTACTATCCGAGCCGTAGGCAGTCCTCGCCGGCGTTCGTTGCCCTGGTGGAAGCGCTTCGCCACCGGGGATGACGGTAAGCGCGACGCTGATCCCCTCCTGCCGCTGGTGATCTGAACGGGCCAATCTCCGTGCGCATGAAGGTCGGAGGTGTTGGCTTGGAACGAGACGGCAAAATGGGCGGCCATTTGGACGGTTTCTCGGATGGTGGGGTTTCGCGGCTGGAAGTGATCGAGGGGCCGACCGGGCGTCAGCGACGCACGAAGGCGGAGCGGGCGCGGATTGCGGCGGAGAGCTTGGTGCCGGGAGCGTCGGTGACCGATGTCGCGCGGCGGCACGGGACGACGCGCTGGCAGGTTTATGACTGGCGGAAGAAGCTACGGGACGGACAGCTTGTCGTGCCCGAGAGCGTGGCGGCACTGCCGATGTTTGCAGAACTGGTCGTCGAGGGCGCCGCAGCGGAGATGCCGGCAGAGACGGAGGCCAGCACCGGCGTGGAGATCGTTGTGGGTGATGTCGTGATCCGCGTCGGCGCAGATACCGATGAGGTTCTGCTTACGCGGTCGATCCGGGCGGCGCGGGCGTCGAGGTCATGATGCTCGGTCAGGGCGGGCCGGTGAAGGTTTATGTGGCGATGCGCCCGGTGGACTTCCGCAAGGGGATCGACGGGCTTGCGCTGGCGGTTCAGGAGATGTTCGGGCTCGACCCGTTCAGCGGGGCGGTCTTCGTGTTCCGGGCCAAGCGTGCGGAGCGCATCAAGCTCCTGGTCTGGGATCAGACCGGAATGGTGCTGGTTCACAAGCGCCTCGAAGGTGGCAAGTTTGTCTGGCCGCAGGTGCGGGACGGGGTGATGCGGATGTCCTCGGCGCAGCTGGCGGCGCTGTTCGAGGGGTTGGACTGGAGACTGGTAAGACCCGAGCGGGTGCGCCGCCCGCTGGTTGCAGGGTAAGTGCGTCCGATGCACTGGAGGCCCTGTTTTTACTGGCCAGAACAGCATCAGCATGATTCACTTCGAGGCATGGATGCCGACACTCTCAGCCGCGAGAACGCTCATTTGAAGGCCCGCCTCGCGGAGGTTGAGGCAGCGCTCGCGGAGGTGCAGGAGGCCAACCGCCGGCTGGAGGGTATCCTGCGCGCCTCGCAGCGCGAGCGCTTTGGCAAGAGTTCCGAGAAGTTGTCACCCGACCAGTTCAATTTGCCGCTCGAGGACGCCGAACTGGCCCAGGGCGTGCTTGAGGCCGCACAGGAGAAGACTGAAGCCGCGCTGCAACGGGCGCGAGGGGAAGAACCTCGCAAGCCCGCGCGCAACCGTGGGCATCTGCCGGCGCATCTGCCCCGGGTCGAGCGCGTGATCGAGCCCGCCAGCACCCTTTGCCCCTGCGGTTGTGGTGAGATGGCCCGGATCGGGGAAGACATCTCCGAGCGTCTCGACGTGATCCCGGCGCAGTTCCAGGTTCTGGTGACGTGCCGCCCCAGATATGCCTGTCGCCGCTGCTCGCAGGCCGTAGTGCAGACGCATGCCCCCGAGCATGTCGTGCCGGGCGGCCTGCCCACCGAGCGGCTGATCGCATGGATCATCGTCTCCAAGTTCGGCGACCACCTTCCATTTTACCGCCAGGCGGGGATCTTCGAGCGACAGGGACTCCACCTCGACCGCGGCACACTCGGCAATTGGGTCGGCCGCGCCTGCTTCCACCTGATGCCCGTGATCGACCACATGAAGGCCAATCTGCGCGCCGCCGACCGGATCTTCGTCGACGAGACCCGCGCGCCGATTCTGGATCCGGGCCGGAAGGCCACCAAGAGCGGCTACTTCTGGGCCGTCGTATCCGACGATCGCGGGCATGGTGGTGCCGGACCGCCCATCGTGCTGTTCCACTACGCTCCCGGTCGGGGACGGGAACATCCGCTTAGGTTCCTGGCCGGATACCGCGGCCGGTTCCTGCAATGCGACGCCTACCAATCCTACAACGCGCTGACCGAGATCACGCGCGATGAGGGGCCGTGGCAGCTGGTCTATTGCTGGACCCACGTCCGCCGCCGCTTCGTCAAGCGCTTCGAGAGCGACGGCTCGCCCATCGCCGAGGAGATGCTGCGCCGGATCGCGGTCCTATACGGGGTCGAGAAGGCCGTCCGCGGCAAGGATCCTGCCACCCGGCTGACTGCCCGGCGCGAGCATTCCGCCCCCATAATCGCCGCGCTGAAACCCTGGCTCGAGGCCCAGCTCTCCCGCATCCCGCAGAAATCCCAGCTCGCCGAGGACATCCGCTACACCCTCGCACACTGGCCGGGCCTGATCCGCTTCCTCGACGATGGCACGCTGGAGCTCGACACCAACCCGGTCGAGAACCAGATCCGCCCCATCGCCCTGACCCGCAAGAACGCCCTCTTCGCGGGCAACGAGAACGGAGCCGAAAACTGGGCCATGCTCGCCTCGCTCGTCGCAACCTGCAAGCTGTCCGGCGTGAACCCCGTCGACTACCTCGCCGATACCCTCCGGGCCATCCTCGACGGACACCCCAGATCCCGCATCGAGGACCTCATGCCCTGGTGCTACGTCCAGACGTCAAGCCTCGCTGCATAGGGCCACGTCGTCGCGCTTACGGATGACGCGAACAGGGCGGGGGATTCGAGGCGTCAGATCGGAGCTTGGGAGCCCATATTCGACTGTCGATCGCCCCTGTCGGCATAAGATCGGCGTAGGTCGGCGTCCTGCCCCTCGATTTGCGGTGTCAGCTTCCCGGCCTTTTCCCGCATTTCGGCGACATCGCGTTTGGGCGGCGCACCGAAGAGGCGGCTATATTCGCGGCTGAACTGCGAAGGGCTTTCGTAGCCGACATGAAAGCCGGCATCGCCGGCGTCCAGATGCTCGTTGAGCATCAGACGCCTCGCCTCATTGAGCCGAAGCCATTTCTGATATTGCAGCGGGCTCATCCCCGTGAGCTGCCGGAAGTGCTGATGTAGGCTCGACGCGCTCATGTGGACATGGGCGGCAAGGTCGTCGATGCGCAGCGGCTTGGCGAAATGGACCTTGAGCCAGTCGATAGCTTGCGCCACCCGATGACTTTGGCTCCCTACGGAAACGATCTGCAACAGTCGCGGTGCGAGATCTGTTTGCAGAAGCCGGTAATGTATTTCCCGCTCGATCAGCGGGCCGAGGACGCCCGCGGCCTTCGGTTCATCGAGAAGCGCCAGCAGCCGTGAAAACGGCTCAAGCAGCGCAGGGGACAGCATACCGATCGCGGCGCTTTCATCGACGGCACGATTGCGGGGCGAAGGCGGTCTAACCTGTCCGATCAGATCGGAGATTACGCGCATGTCGAGCTTCAGCGACAGGCCGAGGGACGGCTTTTCCGGACTCGCCTCGAGGACACGCGAGCCGCCCGGCAGCTCCAGCGATGTCAGCAGGAAGCGCTCGGTATCATAGGTGTAGCCCCGCTCCCCGATCAGCAATTCCTTGGCCCCCTGGGTGACAAGCACGATGCTGGGCTCGACAAGGCAGGGCCGGGGCTCGGTGGGCTGTTCGCGCCGGAAGAAGCTCAGATTCGGGATCGCGGTTGCACAGTCCTCTAGCCCCACGGTGCGGCGCGCGATGGTTTCGCTCAAGTCGGCCTGAAGGCGGGCAACGGCGTCCATGTCTCCGCCGAATACGGTTTGCGCTGGCATGAAAATCTCCGCTCTCAGACCTCGATCCTAGCTCACTCGGCTCGCACCGTCGAAAGGAAATGGAGCGTCTTGGAGGATCAGGCAAAGAAAATGCCGGATTGTTCTACCGCAGGAGGCTCCAACCGAGGGAAAGTGCAAACGACCTCTCAGGAGGCATCTTCCCGCAAGCCAGATTGGAGCCGCCATCATGATAAAGGATAAAGTCGTCATCATCACAGGCGCATCGTCGGGCATCGGCGAAGCATCTGCGAAGTCCCTTGCCGCGAAGGGCGCGAAAGTCGTGCTCGGCGCGCGCCGCGAAGACAAACTTCAGCAGCTCACCGCAGAAATCGAGAAAGCCGGCGGCAAGGCCGTCTATCAGACGTTGGACGTGACCAAGCAGGCCGAGAACGACGCCATCGTGAAGCTGGCGAAGGACACCTTCGGCGGCGTCGATGTGATCTTCCTCAATGCAGGAATCATGCCCAATTCGCCGCTTTCCGCGCTCAAGACGGACGACTGGCATGAAATGGTCGATGTGAACATCAAAGGCGTCCTGAATGGTGTCGCGGCCGTCCTGCCGACCTTCATCGAGCAGAAATCGGGACACGTCATCGCAACGTCGTCGGTGGCCGGACTCAAGGCTTATCCCGATGGTGCGGTCTATGGCGGCACCAAATGGTTCGTGCGCGACTTCATGGAAGTGCTGCGCATGGAATCCGGTCTTGAAGGGACCAATATCCGCACGACCACCATCTATCCCGCCGCGATCAACACCGAGTTGCTGAATACCATCAGCAACCAGCAGACGGCCGACACGATGACGGGGCTCTATGCCAAGTATGGCATTTCCCCCGACCGCATCGCCAATATTGTCGATTTCGCCATCGACCAGCCCGACGACACCACCGTCAACGAGTTCACGGTCGGGCCGACCGGCCAGCCATGGTGAGTGTCGTTTCAGGCAACACATCCCACGCTTTCAGCATGAACCCATGGAGATGAAGATGAACGATACAAGCGAATCCCGTTCCGTGGTGGCGACTGCCGATCTCAACATCGATCGGCGCAAGCTGCTTAAAGTCACCGGCGCAGGGATGGCGGCTCTCGGCGCTATGTCCATTTTGAATATCCCAACAGCAGAGGCTCAAGATATGTCCAACGGTGCTGACAACTTCTACACCAGCGATCAGGTTTCCAAGGAAACCGTCACCTTCCCCTCGCAATACGGCCTCAAGATCGCCGGCAATCTCATCATTCCCAACAATGCCGACCGCAGCGCCCGGCTTCCCGCGATCGTCGTCGGGCATCCGATGGGCGCGGTGAAGGAGCAGAGCGCCACGCTCTACGCGACCAAGCTGGCCGAACAGGGGTTCGTCGCCATCGCGATCGATCTTCCGTTCTGGGGCCAGAGCGAGGGGCAACCCCGCAACGCCGTGGCTCCCGACCTCTATTCCGAGGCGTTCAGCGCCGCCGTCGATTTCCTCAGCACGCATGAGCTGGTCGATCCCGAGCGCATCGGCGGCATCGGCGTTTGCGGCAGCGGCGGTTTCCTCGTGAGCGCGGCCAAGATCGATCCGCGCATTAAGGCCGTCGCCACCGTCAGCATGTATGACATGGGCGCGGTCACGCGAAACGGCTATGGCAAGTCGCGTTCGGTCGAGCAGCGCAAGGAGCTGGCCGCGCAGGCCGCCCAGCTTCGCCTTGATGAGTTCAAGAGCGGCGAGCAGATTTTCCAGAATTATCTGCCGATCGAGCGGCCGGCCGACGCCGACCCGGTGACGGCGATGTATTGGGATTTCTACCGGACTCCGCGCGGCATCGCCATTCCCGAGGGTCGGACGCTGGAGTTGACGCAGAACCGCACCCTTGCGGGCGAAATCAAGTTCCTCAACTTCTATCCGTTCAACGATATTGAGACGATCTCGCCGCGCCCGATGCTGTTCATCGCCGGCGATCAGGCTCATTCCCGCGAGTTCAGCGAAGACGCCTATGCGCGGGCCGCCGAGCCGAAGGAGTTGCTTTGGATCGAAGGGGCGAACCACGTCGATCTCTATGATCGCGTCGATATGATCCCGTTCGAGAAGCTGACCGGCTTCTTCGACCAGCATCTTGCGGTCTGAAACGGCTGACGGGGGGCGCTTGATCGGCGTTCCCCCCTTTGCAGGACATGACAAACCGCCTTCGATTCCCAGTCCGACACGAACAGAAAAGCCAAGGAGCGCAACGATGACACGGCCCCGCGTCTTCATTCACACCCATATGTCGCTCGATGGCAAGATCGTGGGAGCCTATCTGCCGACCGAAGTCGGCGTTGCCTCCCAGCGGCAATACTACGAGCTGGTTCTTGGCCCGGATCGCGCGTTCGACCGGCATAAGGGATGGCTGTGCGGCCGGGTTTCCAGCGACGATAACTTCACCCACTACCGCACGCCTGATCTGGATGAAGCGGCATCGCCCGTGCCCGATGGGGATTTCATCACCGTCGCGGATGCCCCGATGTACTATTTTTCGGTCGATCCGTCAGGTGTGCTGGCATGGGAAACCAATTCGATCACCTATTTTGAGACCACGGCCCATGTCGTCGAAATCCTCTCCGGACGGGCCAGCAACGCCTACAAGGATTTTCTACGCCGCAAGGGCGTTTCCTATATTGTCGCAGGCGGCAATCAGCTCGACCTTGAGGAAGCTGTCAGGAAGATAGGCGAGATTTTCGGCGTGCAGGAAATCATGCTCGGCGGCGGCGGCAGCTTGAATTGGTCATTCATTCGGGCGGGTCTGTGCGATGAGGTAAGCATCGTCATGACCCCGGCCGCGGATGGCACGAAAGGTGCGCAAACGCTGTTCGAGGCAAACGAGCGCTACGCCACGCCCCTGCCTACCGCCTTCAAGCTCAAGGGTATGAAGCCGCTCGCCGACGGCAGTATATGGCTCCGCTATGATGTCATTGGACCGATCCCCAAGGCTGGAGGCTGACATGACGGATTCGTCCATTGTGCTGACTTGTGCTGATCACCGCCTTCGCGACAGTGATCTGCAGCGCTATCTTCTTGTGATGGCGGCGGCAGGCTGCCTCGCTACGGGATTGGCCCGGGATGCATGCAAGCGCGAGTGTCATTCAGGCCAACGCGAACCAGCAGAAGTCGACGCCGACATCGGACTGGCGACGGGGCTGCCGCAATCCCGTAGAGGCGGTGCGTGAGATCCCTGCGATTGCCGCAGAGGTCATCAGCCACCGTCCCCTTGTGATGGCCTGTTCGAATCATTGGTCTGTAGCGCCGCAGATTGGGCTGGCTTGGGGGGAGAGCGGGTGCGCGGGCTCAAACGTGTCCCACCATTCTGGATGTTTTGGTTGATTCGGGTTTGGCCGTTGCGCGTTATGTGGGACAGCCCCCGGCCCGCATCGGTGGGCCGCGCAGTCACCGGGACCGCGTCATTTTCCCCTATTCTTTGCCAGCTACGTCTTTTTTTATATAAAAGTAAATTTTCTATATGAATTTCAATCGGGATTTGCCATGCTGACGCCAAGACGCCAAGACGCCGGGCGTCCGGTCGCACTGGAGAGGCCGCACGCCCGCGAACCCGCCAGGCAGGTGCTTGCGGATTTCGCGCGTCGAACACCCGGTTCCGAACCCCATCGGTGCGCTGTTGGGGCCAGGACAGCAATTTCCTGACGTTGGTCAGGCCAAGCACCATGGGAGGAAAACATGGATATGAAACGCTTCGAGGGTATGAACGTCGTCGTCACGGGCGCAGGCAGCGGCATTGGTGCGGCCTGTGTCGACCGGCTCACCGCCGAGGGCGCGACGGTCGTCGCCGTCGACCTGTCGCAAGAGGCCATCGACAAGCTGCATGAGACCTATGGCACCGACCGGGTCAAAGGCGTCGTGCTAAACGTCTGCGACAATGCCGCCGCCATTCAGACCATCGCGGACAAGCGCAAAGAGCTGGGTCCGCTGCGCGGCATCATCAACTGTGCCGGCATTGCAGGCACGGGCGGGATCGCCGACGTTGATCTCGACGTCTATCGCCGTGCGATGGCGGTCAACGTGGATGGGACCGTGAACATGTGTCAGGCCTATGTCCGAGCGGTTCAGAACGACGAAGGCGACCGCTCGATCGTGAACTTCTCGTCCGCTGCCGGCATCCTCGGCGTGCCAAACCGGGTGCCCTATGTGGCTGCGAAATTCGCGGTGTCCGGCATCAGCAAATCCATGTCACCGGAACTCGGCCCGCTCGGCATCCGGGTGAACGCCATTGCGCCGGGCATGACCAAGACGCCGTTCATCGACTATATGCTGAAAGAAGAGGGGGCTGAAGAACGCTTCAACGCCAAGCATCCCATCGGTCGCCTCGCTGAGCCGTCCGAGATCGCGGCGGTCGCGGTGTTCCTTTTGACCGATGACGCGAGCTTCATGACCGGCTCGGTCGTGTCCGTCGATGGCGGCCAGACCGCCTGCATCTAATCCGCACCCCTCACTTTCATCCACAGGAGAAAGATCATGACAGATCAAGACGATCTGGTGCGGCACCTGTCGCGCCATGCCGCCCTGACCCGTTACGACGACGTGACCGAAGTCGCGCGGTTGCGTGCCAAACAGGGGATCATCGACACGCTCGGCGTCATCCTCGCTTCCACCGGACGCGAGCCGCGCATCGCGCCGGTCCTTGATCTCGTGACCGAGAACGGAGGGCGGCCGGATGCCTCGGTGTTCGGGACCGACATCCGTGCGCCCGCCGCCGCCGCGGCTCTGGCCAATGGCACCCTCGCCCATGCCCTGGATTTCGACAGCATGACGCCGTGGGGCGCCCATGCCGACAGCTCCATCGTGCCGACCGTGCTGGCTCTGGCCGAGAAAAAGGGAGGCATCACTGGCAAAGACCTCATCACGGCCGTGGCGGTGGGCGAGGATATGTTCATCCGCTTCATCACCAATGTCGGCTGGAAGATGGACTGGAACCTGTCAACGTCGGTCGGTGCGTTCTCGACGACGGCCGCAGGCGGCGCCGTCGCCGGGCTGAACGAAACCCAGATGCTCCACGCGATGGGCCTGGCAAGCACGCATGCCGCCGGGATCATGGAACAGATCTTCGGGATCGGGAGTGACATGCGCGGCATGTATGCGGGCTTTGGCGCGCAGGGTTGCGTCAACGACGTCCTTCTCGCCGAGAAGGGCATGTATGGCCCGCCGGCGCTGTTCGACGGCCCCGCAGGCTTTTTCAACGTCTACTTCAAAGGCGACTACAAGCGCGACGGCATTCTCGACGGTCTCGGCCAGGAGTTTCGCGGCGACAAGATGCTTTACAAATACTGGCCTGCGGTCGGCACCGCCTTTACCCATGTCCATGCGGCGATCGAGTTGATCCGGGAGAACCAGATCGACAGCAACGACATCGAGGAAATCTTCGTCTATGTCGGCAATTTCCACCAACGCATGTGCTATCCGCTCGACGTGCGGAAGCGGCCCGACCTTCTGATCGATGCCAAGTTCAGCCTGCCGTTCGTGATCGGGCTCACGATGGCCAAGGGCGACCTCAAGATCGGTGATTTCGCGGTCGAGACACTGAAAGACCCCGCCGTTCTCGCCATGGTGGACAAGGTGACGCCGGTCGAGGACAGCGCCTTTGACTGGACCGATCAACTGCCCGCCGGCAAGGTCGACGTGGTGCTGAAAAATGGGCGCCGCCTGTCGCGCGTTGGGGACGACATGCCCGGCACTCTGGACAGGCCGCTGACATGGGATCAGCTCGGGCAGAAGTTCGCGCAATGCGCCAAGGCCGCCGCCCGTCCGCTGCAAGGCGAGGCAATCGAGCGCGCATTGCGCATTGCGCAGTCGCTCGAGTCGATGGATGACCTGTCGGATCTCGTATCGGTCATTCAAAGTGGCGCTGGCGCTATTGCGGGGTCCAAGGTGGCGTGACCTGGATATCCATGTGTCAGACAGGTGGGTCTTCGCGCCCGCCCACGTCTGTCCCGCGCTAGACGTGCCCTGCCGCCAGCGCCTTGGCCGTGCGGCCGCGCAGCGAACCGCAGGCCCGGCGCGCGACGATGGCCCGAGCACGATCCCATGTATCCGGCGATAGGGGGAGCGAGCCCCCGGGGTCAGTCGGTGCCGTAGATATCGTCGATCTTGGCACCGGCACCCATGCGGCGCGACAGGTCCCGGCAGACCGCCACCAGATGTGCGCGCGCCTCGTCCACCGGCATGGTCTCGCGTCCACCCAGACGGTGCACGAAGGGCACGGTGACCGCCGCGACGGCATTGCCGCGATAGTCAAAGATCGGAGCGGACAATGTGGTCACGCCCGCCAGAATCCGCGACGGCCCCTGACAGAAGCCCTGTTTGGCGACCTCGGGCAACTCGGCGAGGATCTGATCCCCCGCCTGTCCGTCGCCGGTCTCGGCTGCGATCATGCTGAAGAGCGAGGCGAGCTCCTCGTCGTTCATGTAGGCCGCGAGAATCGTGGTCGAAGGCGAATTGGCGAGGGGCAGCTGCGCCCCGAGTCGCGTCGTCACCAGACTGACATCCGGACCATCGACCTGAGCGATCACCAAGAGCTTGTCCATGTTCAGGATCGTCAGGTGGATGCACTGGTTAATCGTGTTGGCGAGGGTCTGCATCGCCGGACCTGCGATGGCCGTCAGGCGTTTGAGCATGGGGTGGCGGTTGGCCACTTCGAACAGCCGCATGGTGATGCGGTATCGTTCATCCGATCCAAGCTCGGCATAGCCCCGTTGCCGCAAAACCACGAGCATCCGAAAGATTTCCGACGTCGTCCGGCCAAGCTGCTTGGCGATTTCCACCTGCGTGAGCCCCTGCTCGCTGGAAGCGAGCAGTTCGAGGATGTCGAGCCCCTTGGTCAGCGCTGGAGCGCGGTATTTCTCCGACCCTTTTTCGTCGTCTTTCATCTCTGTCCCGGCCTTTCCCGCCGCGCCTTCGCGCACCTGTCGTGGCGCGAGGCGTGCTATCGTTGTGGTGCATTAGAAACGCTCTCAGGTTCATTTCATATATGAGACCTTTGTTCATTCAAGGTGTGGGCAAGCGTGCGCGACTGGTTTCGTCGCCCTGCAATGAAAAAACGCCCTCATCGGGAATTATATCACGGACCCTCTGGGTAGGCCCCGAGGGGCACCGGTGTATTTCGCGGCCCGGTTCGTTCCGGGAGGAATTTGTGAAAACTGAACGAAATTCGGTCGAACCATTCGATGCAGCGCTCTCGCGATCGCCGCCGTGCATGCCTAATGGGTCGAGTGGCAACTCGCCTCGGCCTGTGGCGACGACGCCATCGCGATCAGGAACGTCCGTATGTTCATCGAATAGGTCGAAGCGGAATTCGAAGGTTGATGCCCAGTCGCCCTCGGACCAACGCGAAGCGCATAAAAATGCCCGAGATTGAACGGATGATGCGGTCCGGGCAGGGCCTTTCCTCGCGCCAACCAATCGAGTCGATCAACGGTTTCGCGGAAACCAAGCAGCGTGATGACCCCCCTGGGTGCGAAATGGGCCGAGGTCAAAGGCACGACCGGCGTTCTGGTGCAATACGCCGACATAGGTCAGGCGCTGGCGATTGACACGGTGGATTCTTTCTTTGTCGCTTCGGCCGCGGTGGTCGACCAGAAGGCTTGGAAAGCGCTGAACTCCTTCTATCCGGTGTGTCTGATGCGTAGCAAAGGACGCCGGGTGGTGAACCAGCAGGCCTGTGACGCGCTGCCCGACCATCTTGACGTCCGCGTTCACCGGAGAAGCGATGAGACTCGAAAGCGTGATGCCCGTGCCCAAGGCCTCGGCACGCTTCGTGATAATCCTGCTCTTGGGCATCGTGCTGCTGGTGGGTGTCCTGTACGCGCCGGAGAGTGTGTTTTTTTGCCGCGTTGCTATGATCCGTATGTGAAACAATCATTTATATATGATGACTCAGTCAGTTCCACATGATAGGATTTTCCTGAGCGTTCGGGAGGAGCCGTTCGCCCGAGCCAGAAGGCTCGACCGCCGCGCTTGGAGGAGCGCGGACCATGCGATCTAGGGAGAATCCAATGAAAATGACTTACACGGGGAAAGCCTTGAACCTTGCTCTTGTCGGATCCGCAGCCCTGGCCCTGTCGGTGACCTGCGCGATGGCGCAAGACGCGGCGACGAGCGGTTCGGCCCAAGGGATGCGGCTCGGCTTTATCATGGCGAGCGCGCAGAACCGCCCGGACTCGGCAATGGCCGAGGGCTTTCGCAGGGCGGTCGAAGACGCCGGCGGCGAGGCTGTGATCCTGAGCGCGAACGGCAGCATCGAGCGGATGTCCAACGGCATCATGGACCTGATCTCGCAGGGCGTGAAAGGTGTCGCGACCGTGACGATGGACAGCGTCGTCGCGCTGAACTGGGTCGAAAGCGCCAAGGACGCAAAGATAGGGTATGTTTCCGTGACGCAGCAGATCGGCGACCCCAAAACGACCCCGTTCGAGGACGTTAACCCGGACGTGACGGCGGTCGTTGCCGAGAACTACCTGACCACCGGCCACCGCCTTGCCCGCGCCGTGATCGACCGTGGCATGTTGCCCACGGATAGGACCGCAAAGATCGGGATCGTCGAAGGTCAGCCGGGCTACGCGATGGTCGATCAACTCAGCGAAGGCTTCACCGCCGAACTTGATGCAGCCGGCATCGATTACGAGGTGGTTTTCGCGCAACCGACCGACTGGACGCCTGCGAACGGGCAGGAGGTATGCACCAATGGCCTGATGGCCGCGCCGGATACGGACGTGATCTTCAGCCACGCCGAGGATATGGCCATCGGCTGCGCACAGGCGATGGAAGATGTCGAGGCGCCCGGCAAGCTCGTCACCGCAGCGGGCGGAGCGGAGCGGGCATCGGGCCTCGTGCGGTCTGGCGCCATTGCGCTGTCCACCTGTATGGCTTGGGCCGATATGGGTGCCAAGGCCGCGGCGGCGCTGATCGAACAGGCCAATTCGGGCGAAGGCGCCACCGGACGCCTGATCGAAACCACCTCTGCCCTGATCGATGCCGACGACCTTGACGCGGCGTGTCCGAATCTCTGGTGATTGGCTTTCGGCGGGGCCAGCCGCCTGCTCGACCCTGTTAGTGAACCGCGCCCTTTCGGGGGCGCGGTTTTCGCGACCTGAAGTCAGAACCCAGGTTAGACCGAGGGGACAAGCAAAACGCCGGACCATCTGGCCCGGCCGTTCGCTTGATTACCCTTGTCGCGTATCGGTGGCACTCAGCCTGCGAAGCGCGGCTCTGGCAGACCCGTGACACCCAGACCGCGAACCGCGAAAAGCCCACCCGCGCCGGGCTGCGTTGTCGGCACCCCATACATCGCCTTTGCCATCGACGTGAAATAGAGAGTGTCGAGTTTCTCGCCGCCGAACATCACGCTCGTCACATTGCGCACAGGCAGTTCGATCTCGCGGTCTATGCTGCCATCCGGGGCATACCGCACGATCCGTCCGCCCAGCACCTTGGCGTTCCAGATGTAGCCTTCGGAATCCACCGTCGCCCCGTCCACCGTGCGGGCAAAGGTCTTGTCGGACGCGAATTCGCGTTTGTTCGACACCTGCCCCGTCGCGATGTCGTAATCATAGGCCCACAGCGTTTCATGCGAGGAATCCCCGAAATAGAATGTCTTGTCATCCGGGCTCCAGCAGGGTGCGTTCGAGCAGATCATGCCCTCATCCAGTACGTGCACGGTAAGATCAGGGTCGAGCCTGTAGAGCTTGCCGTTCTCTGGCGGCTTGCGCCCCATCGTGACGTTGAGCGGATCGAAATCGTGACCCATCGCCCCCGAGATGAAACGTCCGGCGCGATCGACTTTCCCATCGTTCAGGCGGTAATCGGGCAGGTCCGCCAAGGGATTGGCCACCTGCACTGTCTCCTGCGTGTCGAAGTCGTAGAAGTTGAAGCCATTGGCCAAAGCCAGCACGGCGCCGCCATTCTCACGCAGCGCCATTGAGCCGATAAAGCTCGGAACGTAATGTTGCTTCACCTCGGACCCGTCGGCACGGCAGCTCCAGATCACACATGCGGTGCTGTCGATCCAATAGAGACGCTGGTCGCGAACGTC
This sequence comes from Paracoccus versutus, assembly GCF_029909795.1. Classification (NCBI taxonomy): domain Bacteria; kingdom Pseudomonadati; phylum Pseudomonadota; class Alphaproteobacteria; order Rhodobacterales; family Paracoccaceae; genus Paracoccus; species Paracoccus versutus. The sequence goes on along the minus strand of NZ_CP038196.1, from coordinate 190,308 downwards.
CCATAACGGACCCTCGCCAAGGTGGTTTCTGGCATCCACCAGTAGGTCAATCTTCGGCATGTTTCCCTCCCTGCCGGGTCTCCCCGGCACCGGGGAGGCTTGGTTCCAAATCGTTCAGATCCATGAGAGGGGCCGCGTTATGCGCTGCACCGGGCCAGCCCAATAGGTCCCGTGATTGCGGACATCAGGTCCAGGAAAGCTGCCCGGTACGCCACTTGGGCGTTCGAAAAGTCACATGGAACATGCGGGAATCCCTATGACATGTACTTCGACGCAAGGTGCGTTCTCTCAGCCGATGCGGGCCGAAAAAACGGCGCAGATGGTCGGAAACCTCTCGCGAGTGATCTGTTGGCGGCGGCCGTATCTCCTCCTGACCGCTCACCAAGTTTCGTATATAGATTATAGTTCCATATAGGGAATCGCACGTCAAGCGCGTGATATGCCAATCGAGATGGCTGAGCGGAAGGAGAGCTGTCCATTCGGCGGAATGGATGGGAGCACTAAGGGACAAGTTCGTCACGGCAGCGCCAACACCACGCACGTCGCCTCAGGACGCTCGCCAGCCATGGTCCTCGGACCGATGGCGGGCGATGGTGGGCCCTCACACCCTACGCATACATCTGCAAGATCCGGACTTCAGCGTCAGACAGTTTTATCGTTGATCCGATCCACTAGCAGGCTGCTGAAAAAGTCCGCACGATGAGAGGGTCCAGGTCGGAAACCGGGAAAACCGCCTCAGATTGGCCGGGAATACCCGGTTTTCAGGCCGATCCTCACCGGATCCAGAACGATTTCCGCCACGTCACCCTCTCAGACCCCTTTTTCAGCAGCCTGCTAGGTCTCGGGCGTCGATATAGCTGAACGCCAGACGCCTGCGCTGGCCGGGGTCCCTGGCGTAGTCCGCAAAGTTCACGTAGTCGCCGGGCTCCTGCACGTTTCCGATGCGCAGCTCGTAGATGTCGGCGCCGGTACGCTTCTGGAAGCCTGCGGCGATCACCTCGCCGACGCGCTTGGACAGCCCGTATGCGTCAGTCGGGCTGGTCGTGAAATCCTCTTCCAGCGGCAGCCGCTCGGGGTTAGGCATCCCGTCGGCAAGACACATGCCGTAAACCGTCTCGGACGAGGCGATGACGATCTTTCGCACGCCCATCTTGGTGGCCGCCTCAAGGATGTTGAATGTGCCCATGACGTTTACCCGCCAGGTTTCGGGATCCGCGGGGATGACCTTGTCGGTCAGCACCGACGCGGCGAAATGCACCACCGCGTCAAAGACGCGGCGCCCGCCGCCCGCGTAGATCTCGTCGAACCCGGCATAGCTGTTGAGCACGGAATAGACCTGCCCGAGATCGGTGATATCCGCCCGCGCGTCGGTCACGCCAGGATGGTGCAATGGTGTCGCGTCCAGGTTCAGGATCCGGTGCCCCTGCTCTTGCAGATAGGGCGCGACATGGCGGCCGGCCTTGCCTGACCCTCCGGTAAACAGAATTCGCATGGCACTTTCTCAGATGGGCTGAGCCCCAGTGTTCAGAGGCTTGGCACGGGCCTGCGGGGCATCTTGTCCGCGCAGAGCATGTCTCCTCCCTTGACCCCGATCACGATGGAGGGGGAGTTTGTGTTGCCCGAAGTGAGCTGCGGCATGATCGAGGCGTCGATCACCCGCAACCGGTCGAGCCCGCGCACCCGTAGACGTTCATCGACAACGGCCATCGCGTCGCGCCCCATCTTGCAGGTGCCCACGGTGTGCTGCGGCGTCGCACCATGGCTGCGCATATAGCCGAAGATTTCCTCGTCGGTCTGGACCAAGGGGCCGGGAAGCTCTTCGCCCAGAATGCGCCGTGCCATCGGTTCGGCGTTGACGATCTGGCGCATGATCCTGAAGCCGCGCATCAACGCGATATTGTCATCCTCGTTGCTCATGAAGTTCGGATCGCAGACCGCTTTTTCCATCGGATCGGCCGAGCGCAGCGTGATGCGCCCCCGCCCCTTCGGACGGGTCGGATAGACCGAGGCCCCGACGCCGGGGAAGCTTTCGACCACCATGCGGCCGCTGGGATGGAAATCAAAGGTCATGGGGCGAAAGCTGATCTGAAGATCGGCATAGTCCTCGCCCGGATTGCTTTTGACAAAGGCCGCGACCTGCGACGCGCCAAGCGCGAGATAGCCCTTGTGGGTCATCAGGTACTTGAAGCCCTGCCAATATTTCCGCAGTCCGCGCAGGCTGCGGTTGTAGGAACTGTCCTCGGTGGCGCGCCAGCCTGCATGGACGTAGAAATGATCCTGAAGGTTTTCGCCCACGCCAGGGCTTTCATGAACCATCTCGATACCGTGCCTGCCAAGCTCTGCCGCAGGTCCCACGCCCGAAAGCAGCAGAAGCTGCGCCGAGTTGATCGCCCCGCTGGACACGACGACCTCACGTGCGGCGGCAAAGCGCTTGCGCTGACCCTTGTGCTGGATCTCGACGCCGGTCGCGGTGCGGCCCTCGAAGGTGATCTTGCGGACATGCGCCTCGGTCAGGATTGTAAGGTTCGGGCGCCCCTCGACCGGCTTGACGAACGCCTTGTAGGCAGACCAGCGACGCCCGTCGCGAATGGTGTGCTGCATGAAGCCGACGCCATCGTGGACTTCACCGTTCATGTCCTCGGTCACCGGGATCTGAAGCGAATTGGCTGCTTCGATGAAATCGAAACTCGACGGCATCTTTACCACCGGGTCGCTGACCCAAAGCGGCCCGCCCTGTCCCCGCCATTCGTCGCTGCGACGCTCGAAATGCTCCATCTTCTTGAAATACGGAAGCAGATCGTCATAGCCCCAGCCCGGATTACCCTGATCCCGCCAGTAGTCGAAATCCTTTGGATGCCCCCGAATGTAGATCATCCCATTGATCGAGCTCGACCCACCAAGCAGCTTTCCGCGTGCCCAGTACATCCGCCGATTCTGAAGGTTGGGCATCGGCTCGGTGTGGAAGTTCCAGTTGAGCACCTTGTGAAAGAACATGGTCGCCATGCCCGCCGGCGTGTTCACCCAGAATCTGTTGGCGTGAGGCCCCGCCTCGATCAGCAACACCTTGTTTTCAGGGTTGTCGACCAGAGCCCGTGTCACCGCACACCCTGCAGACCCCGCCCCGATGACGATGTAATCGTAGGTTTCCAAAATCCGCTCCTCCAGCCAGACCTAAAACGCAAAGCCGCGAACTCCCCCACCCAGGAAGACCCATCAAGACCGGCGTCCGCTTCGGAGCAAAAGACAAGAGAAACTGGCGATTGTCAAATAATCCCACATAGCGCCATTTTTGTTAGTCCAAGAGCGGCGCAAACGACGCAGGCGCCTATCCATCGAACTTGCGATTTTTCCTGTGTTTTTTGAACATAACCCTCGGATTTTTTCCGCATGGCACAGTTCGCTCCGGAGCGCTCTGTCCCAAAAGTTGGTCTAATCCCACTATTTCGGATATTTCTATTGTTATCGTGTCGACTCGGCGACTCGCTGAAAGCACCAGGGAGGGCACCATGAAACGAATCACCAAGCTCGCCGCCACGCTGGCCCTCGGGCACCCGCCCTCGAAGGTCCGCAGAATACGCCCCGCTCATGCCTAGCCTCGCCGTTGTTCGAGGCCAAGACTCGCATACCCACGCGCGCCCGTGAATCCACCGATAAATAGGGGATCAACGAAAATGCTCTAATAGCCCTGCGGGGCCTTGAACCCGCGGCCGTCGACGACGATCTTCGCGCCCTCCTTCACGCCGGCATCGACGTAACCCCGCACCTTCGCGAGGTGCTGCGCGGTGACGAGCAGGCCCATCTCCGAGGCGCGGTCCGCGGCCGGGCCGTGTTCGCCGTCTCCTCGCCGACCGGGACCGCGTAGGCGAAGACGCGGACGCGCCGGAGGAGGTGCGCGACCGGACGATCTGGCAAAGAGGCTGAGCAACCGAGCGGCCGAGCCTGGTGTCCTACGCCGGCCCCGTTCGACGGCTTCACTCGACGCCGGTCTCGCATCGATTCAGAGAATTTTCGACCTGTCACCGGTCACATCAGTTCAGAGCCCTGAGTTTCCGCCGCGTGTTGTTGACATATTCCTACATAGTGAGATACAATTATGACGGGCTTCAACGCGGCGACACCCCTTCAAGGTGCTTCCAGGGGCGTTGCACCTACGAACCGGTTGCAGGGAGGAAAATCGCGACCGGGCGTACATATCCAACAGACCCGGAGGAGTAAGTGCATGAGACTGTTTCTGCGGATTATCGCGGGATTGGCAATTCTCTGGCCGGTGCTGGCGAGCGCTGATACCTGGCCATCCCGGACCGTGACCTTCATCGTGCCGTTCGCGCCGGGCGGCTCGGCAGACGTGACCGCACGTTTGCTCGCCACCGAACTCTCGGACCGGCTAGGACAGGCCTTCGTCGTCGAGAATCAGCCGGGCGGCGGTAGTATCATCGGGACCCGTTATGTCGCGAAGGCGGCACCTGACGGACACACGCTGCTCATGACGAGTTCGGCGATCGCGATCACCCCCCATCTCAACGATCTCGACTACGATCCGACCAAGGACCTCGCCCCGGTCAGCCAGGTCATGGAGACCAGGGGCGTCGTGCTCGTCGGCGCGACCTCCCCCCTGACGTCGATCGAGGATCTGTTCGACGCCATGAAGGCGAGGCCGGGCGAGATCAGCTATGGCTCCGCCGGCAACGGCAGCGGCACCCACCTCTGGGCCGCGGAGATGCTCCACGACGCGGGCTTGCAGGCGGTGCACATCCCCTACAAGGGCGCGGGGCCGGCCAAGACCGGCGCGATGAGCGGCGAGGTCGATTTCATTACCGACGCGATCGGCGCTGCCATGGGGCAGATAACCGGGAACCAACTGCGTCCGCTCGCCGTGCTCAGCGCCGAGCGCGACGGGTCACTCCCAGACGTCCCGACTCTCGCCGAGACCGTCATTCCCGGCTTCGAGTTCGGTTCGTGGGTCGCGCTGTTCGCCCCGGCCGGCACGCCGCCCGAAACGGTCGATGCCATCAGTACGGCGATGCGGGATATCCTCGACACGCCCGAGATGAAGGACTTGGTGAAGCGGCAGGGCCTCATTGCGGCGCCTTCCACCCCTGGGGACCTGGCGATCCTGCTCGATGCCGAGAGCCGGCGTTACGCGGACCTCATCGAAGCCACCGGGCTCGCACCCGAATAGGGCATCCGAGAGCGTCCCTACCGGTCAATGCCGGCAGGGACGACGCTTACCAGAGAAACTGTTCAGTGGGATCTGCCGATGCAGTTGCGCAAACCGAAGGACCTCATCGCGGGTCTCCTCTTCCTCTCTGCCGGAATTTTGGTCACGGCGATCTCGTCGAACTATCCCTTCGGCACCTTGAGACAGATGGGGCCCGGCTTCTTCCCGGTCGTGCTCGGCCTCCTGCTCTGCCTGCTGGCGGCACTCATCATCGTGGGCAGCGTCGTGGGCGAGGCTGAGGCGATGGAGCCATGGAGCGCGCAAACGCTGCGCGCGGCCCTGCTGATCCTCGGCGGCACGACGATCTTCGGCCTGACCGTGCGGTCGGCGGGCGTCATCCCGTCGATCTTCGCGATGGTTCTGCTCGGTAGCTTGGCGATGAAGGGCTACGGGCTCAAGACCGCCCTCGTCACCGCGGTCATTCTGTCGACGGGGACGGCGGTCGTCTTCGGGTGGATGCTCGCGCTTCCGCTTCCGCTCTTCGGCCCGATGTTCGGTTTCTGAGGCTCGCCATGGATCTCATTCACAATCTCGGAATCGGCTTCGGCGAGGCGCTGTCGCTCACCAACCTGTTCTATTGTTTCCTCGGCACGCTCCTCGGCACGCTGATCGGCGTCCTGCCAGGACTGGGGCCTGCGGCGACGATCGCGATGCTGCTGCCGGTGACGTTCACGCTGGAGCCGACGACGGCCCTGATCATGTTGGCGGGCATCTACTACGGCGCCCAGTATGGCGGCTCGACGACGGCGATCCTCGTGAACCTGCCCGGCGAGCCTTCCTCCGTCGTGACCGTCCTTGATGGCTACCAGATGGCGCGCCAAGGGCGGGCGGGTACCGCGCTCGCGACCGCCGCCCTCGGCTCGCTGTTCGCCGGCTGCGTCGCCACCCTGCTGATCGCCTTCGCCGCCCCCACCCTGAGCGCCCTCGCGCTGCAGTTTCATGCGGCCGACTATTTCTCGCTGATGGTGCTCGGTCTCATCGCCTCGGTCGCGCTGGCGCAGGGGTCCCTGCTCAAGGCACTGGCGATGATCGTGCTCGGCCTCATTACCGGCATCGTCGGCACGGACGTGACGTCGGGCGCCTATCGCCTAACCTTCGGTTTCCCCGAACTGCTCGACGGGGTCTCGATCGTCTCGGTGGCGATGGGGATCTTCGGAATCGGCGAGATCATCCAGAACCTCTCTGCGCCGGAAGAGGCGCGCACCGCACAGAAGGCCAAGATCGCCAGTTGGCTGCCGACCCGTGAGGAGTTCAGGCAGATCACCAAGCCGGTGCTGCGCGGCACCGCGCTCGGCTCGGTCCTCGGTCTCTTGCCGGGCGGCGGCGCGATGCTCTCCTCCTTCGTGGCCTATGCGGTCGAGAAGCGAGTTTCCGATCATCCCGAGCGCTTCGGGAAGGGGGCGATCGAAGGCGTGGCTGCGCCCGAGAGCGCCAACAATGCCGGCGCGCAGACCTCGTTCATACCGATGCTTACCCTCGGCATTCCGTCGAACGTGATCATGGCGCTGATGACGGGCGCCATGCTGATCCAGGGCATCCAGCCCGGGCCGAGCATCATCCACGAGCAGCCGCAGCTGTTCTGGGGCCTGATCGTATCGATGTGGGTTGGGAACCTCATGCTGGTGGTGTTGAACCTGCCCCTAATCGGGCTCTGGGTGAAGCTGCTCACCATCCCCTACAAGTACCTCTTCCTCGCCATCCTGACCTTCTGCGCGATCGGAGCCTTCACGCTGAACTTCTCGAGCTTCGACGTCTACGTCATGGTCCTGTTCGGCTTCATCGGCTTCCTGTTCCGGCGACTTTCTTGTGAGCCGGCGCCGTTCCTGCTCGGCATGGTCCTCGGTCCGATGATGGAAGAGTACCTGCGCCGGGCCATGCTGCTGTCGCAGGGGGATGCGGCGATCTTCGTCCAGCGGCCGATCAGCGCCACGCTTCTGGCCCTGGCCGTGTTCTGCATCGTCGCGGTCTCATTGCCGGCGATCCGCACCAAGCGCGAAGAGGCCTTCCACGAATGAGGCGTCATTCTTAGCCCGGTACGTGGAGGAGGCTCGAACCGCCACCCGGCGATCGGTGGCGGTTCCGCTGTCTTCCCCAATGTCCACCAACGAACGTTTCGCCCACGAACCCTGAAGGGAGCACGCCTCCTTGCCCTCGTCTCTCGATCTCCTGAGGGAGCGGCGCTTCCTCGTCTACTGGCTGGCGGGTTTGTCGGCGAACATCGGGTGGCAGTTCCAGCTCGTCGGAGCGTCGTGGCTGATGACCTCGCTCGGGCGGACGCCTGAGCTCATCGCGCTGGTTCAGACCTCGGTCGCCTTGCCGGTCATGCTCTTGTCGCTGCCGGGCGGGGCGATCTCCGACATGATCGGGCTGCGGACACTGGTCATCTGGGCGCAGGCCTTCCTTCTCGTCGTCTCGGTCGGCCTCGCGATCTTCGCCTACCTCGACCTACTGACCCCGATGCTGCTTCTCGCCTTCACGTTCGTCATCGGGTCGGCCCGGGCACTCTACTATCCCGGCTGGCAGGCAAGGGTGTTCGAATTCCTGCCACGTAACCAGATCGCCAGCGCGGTCACACTGAACGCCAGCAACCTCAACATCGCCCGCAGCCTCGGCCCGGCCCTCGGCGGCATAGTCGTCGCGACGGCCGGCGCCTTCACGGCCTTCGTCGTGAACGCACTCAGCAACCTCAGTGTGATTCTCGTAGCGCGCCGCTGGCCGCGGCCGGCCGCGCCCTCCGGCATTCCGCCCGAGCCCTTCGGCGTGGCGATCATGGCGGGGAAGCGCCCCGCGCCCACGCGGCTGCACGACGAGGCCGCCGAGAGCTTGCGCGAGCTTGTCCGCCACCGCGACCGGCTGCGCCAGGACTTCGACAACCGGGTGCGCCAGCTGCACCGGCTAGTGTACCTCGGTTTCCCCGAGTTCAGCCGCTATGTCCGCAGCCTCGACAGCATGCTCGCCACCGCGCTGATGGCCGAGCAGCCCAACCGCGCAGGCCTTCGCCCGCGCCAACCCCAGGCGTCTCGCCAAGCTGCGCTACGATGGCCGCCACTTCGTCGGCCTCAAGTTGGCCGATCAGCTCGTGGCGGCGGCGAAGCGCTCCGTCGGTCAGCATCACGGCCCGCTTTCGAAGCGCCAGCGCCTTCGCCGCCTACGTCGGCGTCGTTGCGGGGCTCCGGCAGTCCGGCAAACAGTCAGACCGCATCCGTGCGCCGATCACCCCCATCGGCAACGCCCGCCTGCGCCGGGCCCTTTGGATGCCCGTACTCGTCGCCGTTCGCCGCAACCCGTGGCTGCGCGCCTTCTACGAACGCCTGCGCGCTGCCGGAAAGCCGCCCAAGCTCGCGCTCGTCGCCGCCCTCCGCAAGCTGCTCCACGCCGTCTACAGCGTCGCCAAAACCACAGGCCTATCGTCACCGCGACCGCGGAGGCGCGAGTGACATAGGCCCCACAACTCGCAGTCGATCGCGACCCCGCGGTCGACACAAAGCCCTTGCTCGGCGTGACGGTATCTCATTCTGGCTGCAACCCGGAGCGCTCGACCAGTGCCCCGAACTTTTCGAAGTCGGCCTTGATGTGCGCGGCGAACTCGGCGGGCGACGCGAAGAACGCCACAAGGCCCTGTTCGTCCGAGAACTCGTGGAAATCGGGGTTGACCACCGCCGTCTCGCAAGCTTTCGCGAGCGTGTCGATCACCTCCGCGGGCGTGCCCACCGGAGCCGCCAGTCCGATCCAGCCGATGAGCTCCATGTCCCCGAAGCCGAGTTCCTCGAACGTCGGCACGTCCGGAAGTGCCGGCAGTCGCTGCGGGCTCAACACGCCAAGAGGAACGAGCTGACCCTCGCGGATCGCTCCAAGCATCGGGCCGGGCGATTCGAACATCAGCTTTGTGTGTCCCGCGATCGTGTCGGTGATGGCGGGACCGGTGCCCTTGTAGGGCGCATGCAGGAAATCGACGTGCATCCGCGACTTGAGCATCTCCTGCGCCAGATGCGAAATCGTGCCTGGCCCCGACGACGCGAACGGGATCGTCTCGGTCTTGGCCTTCTCGACGAGTTCGGCGGCCGTCGTCACGCCGAGCGAGGGATTGGCCGCCAGCAGCTGCGGCGCACCGCCGATTCGGCAGATAGGTGCGAAATCCGCCATCGGATCATAGGCCAGATCCTCGCGAAGGTGTGGGTTGATCGAAAAGGAGGAGGCCGCGGCAAGCACCAGCGTATAGCCGTCCGGCGCCTCCTGCTTCGCCGCCGCGGTTCCGATGGCGGCGCCCGCGCCGGGCCGATTGTCGATCACCACGGAAGTCCCGAGGGTCTTCGCGAGATCGGGCGCGAGCTTGCGGATCGTCAGATCACTCAATGAGCCAGGCGACAGCGGCACGATGATCTGGACGGGGCGATCAGGGTAATCCTGCGCCGAAGCTGCAAGCGGCGAGGCCATCGTGAGCGCCAGCCCGATCGCAACGGCAAATTTGGTGTGAAGCTTCACGTACGACCTCCCAGTCCCTTCCCCCGGCCGATTCCGGCCCATTACTGAACTTATCCCATATTGCAGGATTTGTAAACGGCAGCATTATTCTCCTCTCTCGCATTGTTCCGGTAGGCCCATCACGACCGCCCGAAAGATCCGCAGGATCACGATCAGGATCCGACGCGCGACGAGGTTGCTGGACCGACCCCTAGAATGGACCGGGTGAGAATCCGGGCGCTCGATCTGTCAGGCGAGCGCCTAGCTCGCGCCCGGGGTTCCGGTGACGCCGACGGGTCTCGCGTGGAGCGCGTCGATCTGGCTGGGATGCAGGCCGATGAGGGGGCGGTGTTGCGAGCCCGGCTGCCGGTCAGCGCGGCGCGGATCGCTTCCGGACTCGCCTTCAGTGCCTTCTTCAGCTGGTCGAGCTGGCCATCGGTGTCGAACGCCCGGGCGTCGGTGCCGTCAAGCAGCTGATCAAGCAGCGCTTCGGCGCTTGCGGCTGGCTTGTGTCGGGACATGTTTGCCCGCCCGCACACGAAATTCCTGACCGTCTCGTCGCTGGCAGAAAGTTCTCGAGCACCCCTCGCTTCCCGCCTCGCCGCCCAACCTGGACTATGACGTCAATGGTTCGGGTGGCGTACTCAAGTACATCCCGACGCGTTTGTCGGGCGCCTAACCGCAGTACCATCAGCGCCAGCCGCTCCAGTGCGAGTGTGGGGCTATCGGCATAGATCGTTCAGATCGACCCCGGATGTCGGGGCAAGCGGTCACACTGAAGGGCTAACGCGTGGCACGCAGTATCTCGTTCTTGACGGTCGCAGCCGGGCTGTCGTCCTTCCAGACGCGCCCGTTGCGGCGTATGGGATGACCGCATCAGCACCGCGTTCGATGACTGCCGCGTGGCATCGCGGAGTGTCATAGGCGCCATCCGCAGTGACAGCGGTGTTCATCCCCGGATCGAACCAGACCGAGAGCGATCCCCGGCGTCGTAGCGACGCGTTATACTCTGACGAGTTGGTCGTGCAGTAGCGGATGCGAGATGGCGATGGCATGCGCATCAGTTAACATGCCTAATTCACAGCGTGAATCCACATCGCCGATAAGTGCAACAACGCCGCGATGAGCCGAAAAAGCCTGATGTCGGTCGCGGTGGCGTCTCTGCCTTGCTGCTTATGTTGCTGGATCGTGCTGCTCGTTGCCTTTCCGCAGATCGCGCTCTGGCTGCCAGACAAGGTGCCTGGACCGGGGGTCTGACGGCGCGGCGCCAGCCGGTCTTTGTGCGCATTCACAGGAATACATCATGCCGGGCCCGGAGGGACAGGTTCTCCCTTCGGATCTGGCAGTCGTGTGTTTCAGACGTTCGACGGAGCGCCGACGCTGACTTTGGTCGAGAACAGCCCGGCCTGACGCGCGCCCTTGGCGATTGCGGCCTCTTCCCCGACATAGGCGGTCATGAACAGGGTGTGCCCGTCTGCACCGCCGATCACGCAGGACACGCCGCCGCCGTCAAAGTGGATGCGGTCGGTGATCTCGCCGCCGTTTAGTACCCGCAGGAAATCACCGGTGTTGTAGCTGCCGACCCAGATCGCGCCCTCGGCATCGGCGCACATGCCATCGGGCTGGTGATCGCCCAGGTCCGCATAGATCCGTCGGTTCGACAGCGTGCCGTCTTCGGCCAGATCGAAGGCAGTAACGCGCCCAACCCACGTCTCGTTCACCACCAGCGTCCTGCCATCGTTGATGATCACCGCGCCGTTGGGAAACTCCATATCCGGTGCGACCTCGGTGATCGAGCCGTCGGGATCGAGCCGGACCAGCGGGGTGGGACGCAGCGCCTCGCCGCCGTGGAAATCGCAACCGAAATTGCCCAGATAGATCCGGTCTTGCGCGTCGATGGCGAAATCGTTTGGCGGGCCGGGCAGGGCGGACAGGTCTCGGAAGTCGGACAGCGCGCTGTCCTTCCACCTAAGCAGCTTGCGGTCGGTAAGCGAGGCGATGATCAGGCTGCCGTCGGATAGAAAGCCGATGCCGGCGGGCATTCCGGGAACGTCGCAGACCTTTTCGGTCGTGCCGTCCTCTGTCACGCAATAGATGGCCTTGCCCATCACGTCACTCATCCAGATCTTGCCGTCGCGCCATTTGGGCGCTTCGAGAAAAATGAACCCGTCGGCGACGGTGTTTGCTTTGTAAGTCTTCATGTATCCTCCCAGTGCAGCCTCCCCGAAGCCCGCCTCCTGCGATGCCCTGCCCATGACGATGCCCGAGCAGCCGGTTCATCATTATAAATCCCACAATAAGGGATAACTCAAAGAATTTCTTTTTGTAAATCGGCAATTCAGAGGCCGGGGAAGCGCATTGCCTGCCTTCGAGTAGCCATTCCGGTCCATTTTCTACTGAAGAAGGCCAACCGAAGGGACGAGCCCAGTCGCGACGATAGGGTTTGAGCTCTATGTCTTGTGTAGTAATATCTTATTATATGATATTATCGACAGGAGGAACACTTGCCCGAACTCAAGAACATGGAAGTCGCCGTTGTCGCAACCCTTTCGTTTCCCGAGGGGGCCGCGGGGCGGGCGGTGCCCGAGCTGCTGGAGGTGATCGAGCTCTTTCGCGCTCACGAAGGGTTCATCGCCTATGACCTGTCACGGGATTGTGTCGAACCGGACGTCCTGCGCGCGAGCGAGCTCTGGACCACACAGGACTGTCTGAACCGGCACGCCGCGCAGGCCGATGTCGACCGTTGGAACGCGGTGTTGGCTAAACATGGTGTAATTCAACAGCAATATGCAGTCTGTTCGGTGAGCGGCGTTGACGTGATCTCGATTCCGTGACGCCGGGCACCGAACAAGAACAGGCGGCCAGGCATACTGGCCGCCTATTGCCTGCATTTGCCGGGCCGGCTCAGCCGATGCCTGCGCTCTGCCCGCCGTCGATGTTGATCGCTGCGCCCACGACAAAAGCGCTGTCGTCGGAGCACAACCACATGCAGGCGCGGGCCATTTCCTCGGGGCGGGCATAGCGCCCAACGGGCTCCTGCGCGACGAGGCGTGCGTGGCCCTCTTCAGTGCCGCCCGAGACGCGCTCGATCATCGGGGTGTCGGTGATGCCGGGGCAGAGTGCGTTGATCCGCACGTTCTGCCCGGCGACTTCGAGCGCGGTGGATTTCGAGAGTGCGACCACAGCGTATTTGGTGGCGCAGTATGCTCCCTGATTGCGGATCGACAGAACGCCTGCGGTCGATGAGGTGTTCACAATGGTCCCGCCGCCCTGTTTCTCCATCACCGGAATCTGGTGCTTCATGCACAGGTAAACGCCCTTGACGTTCACATCGAACAGCTTGTCGAACAGCTCTTCGGTGACATCGGTCAGCGGATAGACGCCTTGTTCGATACCCGCGTTGTTGAACGCGCAGTCGAGCGAGCCAAAACTTGACAAGGTCTGATCGACGGCGGCTTTGACCTCTGCGCTTTTTGTCACATCGCATTTGATCGCAATGGCCTTGCCGCCGGCCGCTTCGATCTGGCCGACGGTTTCTTGCGCCGCCGCCTCGTTCATGTCGATGGCGGCGACCTTCGCGCCGGCCTGCGCGAAGGCGAGTGCGGTGGTCCGGCCGATACCGCTTCCCGCGCCGGTGATGAACACGGATTTCCCCGAGAAATCGTAGTTTTGAGCTTTGGTCACGGAGGTTTCCTCCCTCTTTGGATTGTCTTGCGGCGTGAGCGGGCCCATGGGTCTCGGTGCCCATGGTAGTAGGGCCGCAGGTAGAAATGCGGGCCTTTGGCGGTCGTTGCGAATCGGCATGCCGAGGCGCGGTGCGGGGTCACAAGCCTGCGTCACGCCCCGGCCGGTCGGGTCGTCACCATTCCGGCTTGCAGCTGTCCACGTTTTCGGCGGTGTAGATCGGCAGCTCGAGCGTCACGAGCTGCGGGGTTTCGACATCCGTTCCGTCGATGGACGCGATAAGCGTCTCGGCAGTGCGGGCACCGATTTCGTGCCAAGGCTCGCAGACTGCCGCGGCGATCTGGCCGCGTTGCACATAGGGGTGCCCCAAGGCCAAACCGCCGGCGGCGGTCACGATCTTGGCCTGAGAGCCGACATCGTCCACCGCGTCGGCGCAGCCGACTGCCATGGTCTGGGCGTGGGCATAGAACAGATCGATGTCAGGCGTGGCGGTCAGCGCGTTCTGGCAGACCTCCTGCCCCTTGACCTGGGTCCAGTCGGTGGGTTGCGACATCACGATCTCGTACTCTACACCGGCCTCCTCCAGCCCTGCCTTGAAACCGTTGGTCAGGTTGATCACGGTCGAATAGCCCGGCATCCCTTCGACGAGGCCAATCTTGAGCGGCTTGCCCTCGTCGAACAGGCTCGTTGCGTATTTCGCGATCCTTGCGCCGGTCGCATAGTCGTCGCGCCCGACAAGCGAGGCGAGGCCGGGATAGACCTCGGACCACGGGTTGCTCGGGTCGCCGACCTGCACTGCCATGGCCGAGAATTTGACGTCCATGTCATTGGCATTGTCCACCCAGCTTGCGGCGACCGCGCTGTCAAGCACAATTGCTGCAATGCCTTTGACGCCTTGGGCGATGGCGTCGTCGATGGCGTTGGCTTGGCGTTCGACGCTGCCTTTCGAGTCCATTTCGACCACGTCGTAGCCAAGCTCTTTGGCTTTGGTCGAGAAGCCTTCGGCCATGCTGACCTCGGCAACATTCTGAAAGTTCGTCACGATCACCGCAACGGTGCCGTCGGCCTGTGCGGCCGTGCCAGCGATGACAAGGCTGGTCGTCACGCCGAGGGTGCGACTGATTTTCCTGAGTCTATTCATGGTTCCTCCCGGTCTGTCGATTATTGAGCCGCCGAGCGTCGGCGGCCTGTTTCCTCCTACAGGTCCTGCCGGGCCAGCTCCCCCGAAATGGCGCTGCGGCAGATCCGGCGCTGTTGGTCGTTCCGGCCCCGTCCCAACGGACCATCGGGTCGGACCCGAGTCGCCGTGGATTTGCGATTCAACCATAATCCTATAATGCGAGAAATTGTCAAACGCAATCTTGTGAATCTGGTCGGACGTCTTATCGCTCCGTCGATATCGTGAGACCCGAATCGGCCTTCGGGAATACGCTTCTGTTGTCAATTTCTGTTAGAAACGCACAAGTTTTGGCCAAGCATCGGTGCCTGTGTCCGGCCGATCTGGAGGAGATGTTGGTAAGTGAATTGACAAAATCTCAATAATAGGGATTAATGATAGATGGAGGCGATCACAAGGTCGCAACGACCCGCGATGCCGATGCCGGACGACCGTTCTGGCCCAGGCCCTGCGGGGCGATAGGGAAAACTGGAGGAGGACACATCGTGAGATATCGCGTCGTGATCCCGCGGTCGGCTTGCAAGCCGGTCCGTCGCAGAGCGCCGATCCGGACTATGGATCGCCGGAAGGTGTACAATGGCAGCGAATGAGATCGTGATGCGGCTCGACGGGGTGCGCAAGCGTTTCCCGAACGGCACAGTCGCACTGAGCGGTGTCGATCTCGAAATCCAGAAGGGATGCGTCCATGGCCTGCTCGGTGCCAATGGAGCCGGTAAATCAACGCTGATCAAGGTCTTGTCGGGGGCGCTGAGGGCGACGGGCGGCACCATCTACTGGAAGGGCGAGGCCGTCATGCCGTCGGGTCCGCGCGCCATGCAGGACATGGGTGTCGAAACCATCCACCAGCATATCCCGCTGATCCCTACGCTTTCGGTCATCGAGAACATCTATCTTGGCTCCAGGTCGTTCTGGCGGGACACCAAGGCCATGCGCCGACATTTCCAGGAGGTCTGCGACCGCGTTCAGTACTGGATCGACCCCGACGCGCCGGTTGGCAGCCTGTCCATCGGCGCGCGCCAGATGGTGGCGATCCTTCAGGCCATCGCAGGCGACGCCGAGCTGATCGTGATGGACGAGCCGACCGCATCGCTTGCCAGCGAAGAGCGCGAGCTCGTCTACCAAATCGTCCGCCGCTTGTCACGACAGGAGGACAAGGCGATCCTGTTCGTGTCGCATTTCATCGACGAGATCATCGACCTGACGGACGAGGTCACGGTATTGCGCGATGGCCGTGCGGTGATGCATGCGCGCACCGATACGCTGGACGAAAGCATGATCGCCGAGGCCATCGTGGGGCGGGCCATCGCCCAGATGGAAACCGCAGGCTATGACCGCGACCCGAGCCGGCTGGACGGCGCTCCGGCGCTGTTGGAGCTGCGCGATCTCAGGTCCCCCGGCAAGCTGGCGCCGCTGTCGCTGACGCTGCGCAAGGGCGAGGTGATCGGCATTGCCGGGTTGCTGGGCTCGGGGCGCAGCGAGTTGCTGCATGCGATTTTTGGCGCTGACCCTGACGCAAGGGGCGACGTCGTGCTGGAGGGCCGCACGCTGGGCCGCAGCACCGGCGCGGCCGTGGCCGCCGGGATCGGGCTGGTGCCCGAGGACCGGATGGAGTTGGGCCTGATCCCGGGCTTCGAGATCTGGCGCAATATCTCGCTGCCGGCACTGAGCGGCGTGTCTGTCGGCCGGGTCATGCCGGTCGAGCAGCGCGAGCGTGCGCGGGCGGTCGATGCGATCCACAAGCTGGGGATCAAGGCCGGATCACCCGACGAGCTTGTAACGGAACTGAGCGGTGGCAACGCGCAGAAGGTGACCATCGCGAAATGGCTTTACAGCGATGTGAAGCTGTTCCTCTTCGACGAGCCGACCGCGGGGATCGATATCGGCGCCAAGACAGATATTCTGATCCTCGCCCGCCAGCTCGCCAGCCAAGGCTGTGGGGTCGTCTTCGTGTCCTCGGAATTCGAAGAGCTTATCGCGGTCAGCGACCGAATCCTCGTCATGCGTGACGGGCGCTGCATTGCCGAGCGCGCGGTGGGGCAAACCAATGAACATGACCTGGTCCTTCTGGCCGGTGGCCAGATGGCTCCGGCGGACGCCTGAATACGGTCGCAGCAAGGCAGATAGAGACAATGGACAGCACACAAGACAAAGCAGCCGACGCAGATTTGGCCAACGCAACGAGCCGGCCCGCAATGACGGCGGAGAAGCGCGTCGACTGGATGCAGACATTCGGGCTGAGGGAAATGGGCGTGTTCTACGCCCTGCTGATTCTGGTGGTCGTCCTGTCGATCACGACAGCGATGCTGGGGCGCGCAAATTATCTGAGCGTTCTCAATGTGATGAATGTCCTTTACCAATCGTCGTTGATCGGGTTCATGGCCGTGGCGATGACGGTGATCCTGATCTCGGGGAACTTTGATCTGTCGGTCGCCTCGGTCGCGGCACTGTCGGCGGCGGTTTTCGTCGGATCTGCGAATGCGATGGGGTTGGGCGGCGCCTTTGTCATGGCCATGGGCACGGCGATCATCGCCGGGGTGGTCAATGGCTCGATCGTGCAGTTTCTGGGGATCAACGCCTTCATCGTCACCTTGGGATCGCTGACCGCGATCCGAGGGCTGGTGCTGATCTACACCGACGGCGCGTCGCTGACGATCAAGGATCCTGCGGTGGAGCAGGCCCTCCGCGTCTTCGAATCCAATCGCGTCGATGTGGGCATTGCGCTGACGGTGCTGGCGGTGCTGCTGCTGGTGCTCGGAATCGTCAAGCTGGTCCGCGCGGGCGGGCTTCGTCCGTCCTCGCTTGGTCTGCTGCTGTCGGGCGCTGCGATCATGGCCTTCGCCTTTGCGGCAGGGTTTGAGGTGATGGTCAAGAAGCCGGTCATCTATCTGGCGCTCTTTACGACGGCCGTCTGGTTCGTGCTGCGCTTCACCAGTGTTGGGCGACGGATTTACGCGGTCGGCGGTAATCCAGAGGCGGCCAGGCTTTCGGGCATCAACGTCACCCAGTACAAGCTGATGGCCTTCGTGTTCTGTAGCGCGACCGCCGGGTTCGCGGGCATCCTGTTCGCCGCGCGGCTGCGCTCGATGAACCCCACCGGACTTCAGGGCGCAGAGTTGACGGTCATCGCGGCGGCGATCCTCGGCGGAACCTCGCTGTTTGGCGGCGCCGGTAGCGTCGTCAAGACGGTGGGCGGGGCGCTTGTTCTTTACTCGCTCACCAACGGCTTCAATATCCTGAACCTCGGGGCCAATTACCAGGGGCTGATCGAGGGCGTGGTGGTGGTGGCCGCAGCGGCGATCTACACGGTCGGCGGCCGGGGCGCCGGTAAAGGAAAATGAGCCAGCCCGCCCCGGACAGCCCGCCCTGGCCAGTTCGGGGCGGTGCAGGGCAGGATTGGTGCGGCCGCCCGCGTCGATGCGTGCGGCGCGCCTGCGGTCGGGCTCACGCGCGGCGGCCTTCGGCGCGGGTCGCTATGCCTTTCGAGGCGCACGACAACTTGAAATAGGAGAATTCACATGCACGACCATCCGATGTTCATCGACGGGTCGCACCAACCGGCAGCGGGTGGTGCGTGGCTGGAATCGACCGATCCCTACAAGGGCGAGGTCTGGGCCCGCATTCCCCGTGGTGGCGCCGAGGATGCAGACCGCGCGGTCAAGGCGGCTCGCCGCGCGCTGAAATCCGGGCCGTGGTCCACCATGTCGGCGACGAAACGGGGCCATCTTCTGCGCGCCATCGGCGACGGGATCGCGCGGAATGCCGACCGGCTGGCCGAAATCGAGACGCGCGACAACGGCAAGATCCTGGCCGAGATGAAGGGCCAGATGAACGCGCTTCCCGAGTTCTGGTATTACTATGCCGGCCTCGCCGACAAGATCGAGGGCTCGGTCCCGCAGGTCGACAAGCCGGATACGCTTGCAATGACCGTGCGCGAGCCGGTAGGCGTTGTGGCGGCGCTGACGTCGTGGAACTCTCCGCTGACCTTCGTTGCCATGAAGTGCGCGCCGGCGCTTGCCGCCGGTTGCACGGTGGTGCTCAAGCCATCGGAATTCGCCTCGGTCAGCACGCTGGCATTCGCGCAGATCGCCAAAGAGGCGGGCTTGCCCGACGGCGTCATCAACATCGTGACCGGGCTTGGATCCGAGATCGGCGGCCCGCTGGTGCAGCATCCGCTGGTAGACAAGGTAACCTTTACCGGATCGGATTCCACCGGCCGGATGATCTACCAGCTTGCCGCCGCGTCGATGAAACGCGTGACGATGGAGCTTGGCGGGAAATCTCCGAACATCGTGTTCGAGGATGCCGATCTGGATGCGGCGGCGGTTGGTGCCGTTGCGGGGATTTTTGGCGCGGCGGGGCAGATGTGTACGGCAGGTTCGCGCCTGCTGGTGCAGAACTCGATCAAAGAGGCGTTTACGGAAAGGCTGGTTAGCCTGACGCGCACTATTCGAATGGGCGACCCCAATTCGTCCGAAACGAATATCGGCCCGATCGCGACCCCGCCCCAGTTCCAGAAGGTGCTGTCCTATATCGAGGCGGCCAATGCCGATGGCGCGCGCTGCGTGATCGGCGGCAAGGTCGCCACGGTCGACGGATCGAGCGATGGCCAGTTCATCGAACCGACCATCTTCACCGATGTGACCAACAATATGAAGGTCGCCCAGGAAGAGATCTTTGGCCCGGTCCTGTCGATCATCGGGTTCGAAGACGAGGCCGAGGCGGTCGAGATCGCCAACGACGTGATCTTCGGTCTTGCCGCCGGGGTCTGGACGGCGGATTTCGGGCGACAGTACCGTATGGCACGCGCGCTGGAGGCGGGCACCGTCTGGGTGAACACCTATCGCGCCTATAGCCCGATCCTACCCATTGGCGGGATGAAGCAGTCTGGCCTGGGCCGCGAAGGCGGGTTGGTCGGCATCGACGATTATCTCGAAACCAAGAGTATCCTGTTCTCGACTGGCAAGGGACAGACAGCGAACCCGTTCCTTCAGCGATAGTCTGGCGACGTCGGCACTCTGTCGCGCCCACCGGGGCAGGGGGCTTCTCCAAATTGTCGGAACAAAAAGGCCGGGCATGACATCATGCCCGGCCTTTGCCGTTTCTGAGGGGCCGACGCTCCTGTCAGCGGTAGACCGTGTCCGGCAGCCAGGTCGCGAGGCCGGGCAGCAGCATCAGCAGCAGCACGAGGCCCAGCATCGGCAGGAGGAACGGCAGCGCGCCGCGGGCGACATCACCAAACGCGCCTCCGCGTGTGCGCACGCCTTGTGCCACGAATAGGTTCATCCCGATGGGGGGCGTGATCAAAGCCATCTCCATCAACAAGGTCAGCACCACCCCGAACCAGACGTCCGAATATCCCGGCACGTTCAGGCCCATCACCAGCGGAAAGACCAGCGGCAGCGTGAGCAGCATCATCGACAGGGTTTCCATGAACATCCCGATCACCAGATAGAACACCACCAGCACCAGCAGGATGAGCACCGGCCCGAACCCGAGCGAGGTGATGGTGTCCAGCACGGTGCGCGTCACGCCGATGAAGCCCATGACGAAGTTCAGGAAAAGCGCGGTGAAGACGATGATGAGGATCATCGAAGTGGTCAGCATCGTGCGCTCGAAGGCTTCGAGCAGCATCTTCACGCTGAGCGTCCCGTAAAAGGCCGACAGAATAACCGCCGTCACAACCCCGAATGATGCGGCCTCGGTCGGCGTCGCGATCCCGGCATAGATCGAGCCGACAACCGCTCCGATGATCAGCAGCGGCGGAACGAGCTGAGGCAGACCGGCCAGGCGCTCTTTCCAGGTGCTCCGGATCTTCTTGCCGCCCCAGTCCGGGCGCAGCAGGCACGCCCCCATTGCGGTGCCCGAAAAGAGCATCGCCAGAAGCGCGCCGGGCACGATGCCCGCCAGGTAAAGCTCGGGGATCGAGGTGTTGGTCATCACGCCGTAGACGATCATCACGATCGACGGTGGGATCAGGATGCCCAGCGTGCCGCCCGCCGCCAGCGAGCCAAGGAACAGCCCCTCGTGATAGCCCTTCTTCTCGATCTCGGGATAGGCCACCGTGCCCACGGTTGCGACGGTGGCGACGCTCGACCCGGAGGTGGCCGCGAAGACGGCGGAGGCGCCAATATTGGCGTGCATCAGCCCGCCCGGCAGCCAGGACAGCCATGTGGCGATAGAACCGTACATGCGCGAGGCGATGCCCGAGCGCAGGGTGATCTCGCCCAGCAGGATGAAGAGCGGCACGGACAGCAGCACGAAGCTGTTGCTTTGCTCCCAGATGATGTTTGCCATGCCGCTGAGCAGGCGCTCGCGCCCGTTCACCTCGGCAAGCACGACGGCCAGCATGCTGAGCACCGCGGCGACCGGGATCGACATCGCGATCATGACCAGAAGGCCGATGACGATTAGATATGACATTGAATTTTCCTGTTTCCAAACGGCACCTTACTGGGTGCGGTCGGGCGCCTCGGTGAATTCCTCGATCTCTTCGCCGAGCGAGGGGATGCCGACGAGCCTGTTCACTCTGTCGTGCTGGCCGCGAACGAGGGCGGCAATCGCGTATAGCGTGACGATGCCGCTTACGATACACAGCAGGACAAAGCCGATCGCCCAGGCAAGCTGCGGGATCCACAGCGGAAAGGCCATGGACGAGACCGATTGCGATCCGCCCTCCCACGACGCGAACACCAGCCGCGCGGCGTGACGGGTGAGCATGACCATGACGACGAAGAAGCAGATCGCCGAGATCACATCGAACACCGAACGCATGCGCAACGGCATGAGGTTATAGGCGGAATCGATGCGGACGTTCTGGCGCCGGACCAGCACGAAGGCGAAACCGAACGACACCGCGATGGCAAAGAGATAGCCCGCGACTTCCGCCGCGTCGGAAAAGGTCACGCCAAAGTATTTCCGGCCAAGCGTGTTGATGGTGACAAGGATCGCGATGACAAAGATGATGCCACCACCGACACGGGCGACGTATTTCGCCCATGTGTCGAGGTGGCGAATGAGCGCTGGCTGCTCCATGGGCGGCCCCCTTTTCGAGCGTGAGAGGGGCACCGTGCCGTGACGGTGCCTGTGAAAGATCGGACGATCAGTTGCCGTCGTAGGTGACGTCGGCGATCGGGCCGATCCGTTCGTTCCATTCGGCGATGCAGGGCCGATCGCCGCAGCGCTCGGCCCAACGCGGCAGCACCTTCTCTGTCAGGATGGTCTGCATGAGCTGCGTGTCCGCCTCGGTCTGCGGAATCATGATCAGGTTGCCCGGCTCGCCGTATTTGCAGGGCCCTGCGCCAAGGCAGGCCCAATAATCGATCTCGTCCACGCGGGCGCGTTCGGCCATGTGGGCGTGCAGCATGTTCATCGCGGTCTGGAATGTGCCCTGCAACTCGGGCGACATGCGGTTCCAAGTGTCGAGGTTCATCGCCGAGAACTGAATCGAGTAATTCGCCGCGATCTGGAAGACGTGGGTGGTGATCTGCGGGAACTTGGTCGCATAGGCCGCGGTGGTCGAGGTGGCGAGGCAGTCGACGGAGCCGCGCTGGATCGCGGTCGAGACCTCTGCGAAAGGCATCAGGACGGGCGTTGCGCCAAGACCTTCGATGAAGTCCGAAATCGCGGCGCCGTAGCTACGTACTGTCTTGCCCTTTAGATCTTCGAGAGTGGCGTCTTCGCCAAGGCCGGGCAGGTTGCAGATGATCGAGACGACAGGATCGAAATAGGTCGCGATCAGCTTTGAGTTGAAGGTCTTCTCGAAGACATCCTCGAGGATCGGGCGGTACGCTTTGTCTGCCGCAAGCACGTCGTCAATGTCCTGCAGCGAGCCGGGCAGGTTCACCCCTTCGAGCATTGGGTTGTCGCCGGTGACATAGGCCAGCGTGCCGTTAGCCATGTCATACGTCCCCATCTTGAGCAGCTTCATCATCTCGAAACCGCCAAGCCCCACCTGATCCCACGGAATCGGATTCGAGGTGATCTGTCCCGCGGTGAGCGACGGCAGCCATTCCTTGAAGAAGGGCTGCTGGAAATAGACGTTGTACGGATTCGTGGTGAAATGGGTCACGACCTCGAGATGGATCGGGTCGTCCTGAGCGCTTGCGACACTCGCAAACAGGGCAAGGCCGGTCACTGTGGCAAGAAATCCCGTGCAGATGCGGGCTCGGGTGTGTGTGTCTGTCATTCTTGAATACCTCCTCGTTGCTTTTTCGTGGCCCTGCTACGACAGGCGGCGGGCCAAAGGGGAAACGTGAAGGGGCTCTCTGAATGCCCGGTGCGCTTCCTTTCCTCCCCCCGGCAAATACTACTAGAATACATAAAATCTCACAATGCAAGATTTTATGTGACTCCAAGCACAAGAGCGCGCCCAGCCGTAAGGCGCCCGCGCTCGCTGGTTTGCGGCCCTGCAATCAGGCCGTGCTGCCGTGTCACTTATCCGGGCGCCGGTTTTACGCCGCGCTACTGACACGAAGCTCCAGATCAGCAGCAGCGTCACGCCAAGGATCGAAGCGGTGATCGGCCGCTGGAAATACTCAGTGAGATCGCCACGATAGACCGTCATCGACCGGATGAAATTCTCTTCGAGGCCCGGCCCGAGAATGAAGCCGAACAACAGGGGGATCGCCTCGAAGCGCAGCTGCAACATCAGGTACCCGGTCGATAGCCCTGTTGGTTGAGCAGTTCCGCGATCTCGGAATAGATGTGATCGTCGAGCAGCCTATCGACCAGTTAGATGATGCCCGCTGCGTCTTGATCTGTTGGGCGGCGGATTTGGGGCTGGGGATGGTAAGCGTTTGCAGCTTTCCGCCCTTGAAATGCACGTGCGCCTTGGTGATGCCTGCCGCGGGCACTTTGACGAGAGTAACATCTTCGACGATGTGGGCGATCAGGCGCTTGCGTTCGCGGTTTGGGGTATCTGGGTCGGCCCAAAGCTTGTGGAAATCGACTGTCATGGCAACCAGCCGCTCGCGGACAGCCTGGTCGAGACAAAATTGGTCGCGCTCCCGTGCCCGCTCGCGCTCTTCCCGGGCATTGGCCAGAACGCGGAGCTTCTTCTTCCATTCGCCTTCCAGCGTGTCGGTGACGAGGCGATTGCCGGGGTCGACAAGCATGAAGCGGCGCTGCGCAAGGTCGGCCTCCGCCTGGGCCCGCTCTACCGCGCGACAGCTAAGCTGGTCGGCTTCCTGGTGGCTGGCTTCGATCTCCGAGCGGACATCAAGCGCCAGTTCGACCGCCGCCGGCGTCATCTGCTGGGCAATCAGCCTGCCGACCGCTGGACAAGCACGAAGGCCTGCTGTCAAACCGCAAAATCCGCGACATGCTGGGCGATGAAGAGCGCTACAGATGGCAAGATCAGGTCCCAAAGTGATCGCGAAAGGCCCCGCGCGCGCTCTTGCAAGCATCGCGCGGGTGCTGTGATCAGCAGGCCGCGCGGGCCAGATCCGCCGCGTTTGCAACGGCTTCGAGGCTCCAGCACAGGTCGGGAAGCTTATCTGCTCGTTCCGCGCCGATGGATTGTGCCGCCTGGGACCGGCATTTTTCCACGATATCGTCGTCCGTCATCGGGGCCGCGGGGCTGCCGATGCAATGGTCGACCTTGGCCTCCACTGTCTGCCCCGAGCCGAGCGTGACGCACAGCGTGGTCGCGTTCCAGGCGAGCTCGCCTTTCTCGACAAGCTTGGTCGCGGCGCGGAGCCGGCGGATCTCGGGATCGTGGACCACCTCGTCGCGTCCCAGATCCAGCCCAATCCGCCCATGCAGGCCGGCGGCAGCGATCCAGTGTTGCGAACTGAACTTTGCTTCCAGGCTGTTGGCCGGGGCCGGCCGGTCGCAGAAGTCTTTCGCCAACTTGCTGGATTGCACGGTGATGCCCGAGATGTCGGCACCCTCGAAGCCATGGGCGCACTTGAGCGCGAGCATGGCCTGAATCTGCGCGTGGATCGCGATGTCGGTCGGATAGGGTTTGTAGTTGGTCCTGGCGACCTCCCATACCGTGCCAAGCCCGGCGACCAGCGCGGGCAGGTTGGTCTTGTGTGCGAAAAGTTCGGTATAGCCGAAGCGGCCGTATAGCGAATGGGCGGGGCTGGTGAAGCCCTCGCGGGCGAGGATCGCGGCGCGCAGGCCGGTCTGCGATGCCTGCCCATACAGCATGGACGCGGTCATCGATCCATGCGCGATCCGCATTCCGGCGGCTTGCGATACGGCAATGCCAAGCGCCCAGACCATCTGTTCCTGAGACAGGCCAAGCAGCCGCCCGGCCGCAAGTGCGATCGATAGCCCGTTGACGATACCGCCGGTGGACCAGCCGACATCCATCTCGGCGGGCGCGTGGGCGATGGCCTTGGTCAGGCGGCAGGCGATTTCCATCCCCGTCGCATAGGCCAGCAACAGCTCTTGCCCGGACACGGCCTTCCATTCGCCGAGCGCAATCAGCGCGCCTGCATGGCTGCCCCCGGCGTGCAGATGGGCCGCCGAATAGTTGTCGAAGAACGAATAGGCGGCCCCCGCCGTGCCATTCAGCAGCGCGGCGTGCAGCACGTCGGCCTGCTTGCCTTGTCCGAGCAGCGAGGCTTGGGCGGGTCCGAAAAAGGGCGACAGCGTAGCGGTTGCGCGGGTCACAAGCGGGTGGCTGCCGCCGCCGGTGATGCAGCCCAGCGAGTCAATGAGCGAGCGTTTGCATTCGTGCATGACGGGCGCCGGGATGTCTTCCTTGGTCACGGTGCGCGCGAAGGTCACGAGCTGCGTCACCAGGGCGTGGTTCTGGTCTTCAGTCATGTGGATCATGCCTTTGAACGACGTTGCGTGGGAGCGGGGACGGTCATGTGCCGAAGGTCAGAACGACCCGGCCACGATAACCGCCAGCCGCCGCCATCAGGTAGGCATTCAATGCCTTGCTGAAGTCGAACACGCCGCCATCGGCGAGGCGCGGCGTCAGCTCGCCCCGTTCGAGCAACCTCGCGATGAGTGAGATCTTGTCCGTGTCCTCGACCCCGCTGGTGACCGCGACGTAACCGACGTCAAGACGAGGATCGTCGATGCGGTAGACAGCGCGCGGTGAGACGATGCGCCCGCCGTCTCGCACCAGATGCGCCAGATCCTTGCTGATGAGCGCGCCGTCCATGACCCCGTCGAGACCTTCGGGGGCGGTTGCGCGAATCGCGTCCTCAAGCCCCTTGTTGCGGGGCAGCACCTCGTTTGCGCCGAGCTGGGAAACCAGCCTGCGGTCACTCTCAGATGCGTTGGCGAGCACGCGAAGGCCAGCGCGCTTGGCAAACTGGACTGTCAGTCCGCCAAGCATCCCCGTGGCACCGGTCACGAGCAGGGTCTGGCCGGGATCAAGCCGAAGGTGGTCAAGGGCCAGAAGCGCGGTCAGCGCGTTCATCGGAACGCTCGCCGCGGCGACAAGATCGACGTCCGGGGCGATGGCCGCCACGGATGCTGCGGGGACGCGGATCTTTTCGGACTGAGCGCCGCCACGTGCGCTGCGTGGTTTTGCGACCCCGATGACGGTCTGTCCCGGCACGACATTCGTGACGTCATCCGCGACAGAAATCACCCGCCCGGAAAAATCCATGCCCGCGGTATAGGGCGGCGGAAGATCGTCCGGCACACGGATACCGTTCAAGAAATCCTGATCAGTAGGATTTATGCTGCTTGCGATCACCTGCACAATGACTTCGCCAGCTTGCAGGACTGGATCTGGTCTTTCAGAGATGGAAATCTTGTGTGCGCCGCCAAAATCGGAAAATGTAACTGACTTCACGTCGTCTCTCCTCCTGAGTTCGGCGGAAGTCTAGGCGGATTCCCATCCTTAGCAAATGAAATATCCTATATAATAGGAATAATTATATAACCGAATGGTGTGGTTCCGCTGGTGTGGGCGATGCCGGTTCAGTCCTGCGTAACAAGCTGTCTGGGCCGACCTTCGGGGTCGATCGCCACGAAGGTGAACATGGCGTGGGTCACCTGTTCGGACTGGTGCCCATAGCGGTCGCGGCGCCAAGCCTCGACCCCGATCCTCATCGAGGTGCGCCCTGTCGAGATCAACGTGGCATAAAGCGATACTTCGTCGCCGACCTTGACCGGGCGCAGAAAGGTCATCGCCTCAACCGCAATGGTTGCGGCGCGCCCTCGAGCGGTGCGCGCCGCCAGATTGCCCGCCGCGAGATCCATCTGGGCCATCAGCCACCCGCCGAAGATGTCTCCGGACGGGTTGGTGTCGGCAGGCATGGCGATGGTGCGGATCACAGGCATCGTATCGGTGTGGGGATTGGGCATCTGGCGGGGTCTTTCCTGGCGGAGATGTGTTCGGGGGTCTTCAGGGGCGGCAGTCGTCCGAGGCGAGATATGCCTTGCGGCTGGCAAAGCGGCGCACAGGGCGCGTCCCGTCCCAAGTTTCGGCCAGCTTTCGGATCCCGCCGAAATAGCGCATCCGCGCGGGGCTGTCGGGGGCAAGCTCGACCATGTGGCCGAAATGCGCAGGCCCTTCAAAATAAGCCGCGCTCAGCTTGCCGTCCTCGGTTTCGATGCGCGTAGACAGGGCAAAGCCCAGAGCGTCGAGGCGCGCGCAGGCCGCAGCATGGTCTGAGGGCCAAAAGCCCATATGATGCAGCCCCTCGCGCCCGCTTGCGAGGAAGTCGGTCCATGGCGTCGGGTCAGTCGAGCGGGCCGTGACAAGCTCGATCTGGACATTGCCCACATAGGAAAAGGCCAGCGACATGGTCACGCGGCTTCGCTGGCCGCGATAGGCGATGATGCGGTCCTTGGCGGCATCCTCGATGACGACAAAGGGGCCGACCCCGAGGTTTTCGGTCCAGAAGCGCAGCGTCGCGTCGAGATCATTCACGACATAGGACAGCTGCGCGGCATCCCCGAATATGCCGCGCAGCATGGCGGCGGGGCCGGGAGAGATCTGCATGATCGGGGTCCTTCTTGCGAGGGGTCAGGCGTAGCGGATATTGACGCCGCCATCGACCACGAGTGTTTCGCCGGTGATGTAGCTGGCCATATCCGACAGCAGGAACAGGGTTGGCCTGGCGATCTCGTCGGGATCGGCAAGGCGCTTGATCGCCGCGCGATCCACCACCGCATCGAGCGCGGCGGTCGAGCCGAGGAAAGAGGCGCTCGCCTCTTGCATTGGCGTTCGGACAAGGCCGGGCGCGATGCAGTTCAGGCGGATCCCGTTGGGGCCGAGTTCGAGCGCGAGCGCGCGGGTCATCTGTATCACGGCGGCCTTGGTGGTGGCATAGGCCGTCCGGTCGAGCCGGACGCGCAGCCCACCGATCGAAGCCACATTGACGATCGCCCCGCCGCCGTTCTGTGCCATCTGGCGCGCGGCGGCGCGGCAGGCGTGAAGGGTGCCGTTGATGTTCACGTTCATGACGGATTGCCAGTCCTCTTCGGGCATGTCCATGGTCTTGCCACGCCAGACCCGCGCGGCGCAGGTCACTGCATGGGTCACCGGGCCGAGGTCGCTCAGGATTTCAGAGAACGCCGCATCGACCGCGCCCATCTCGGATACGTCGAGGATATGGCCATAGGGATCGCGCATCTCGTCTGGGTAGAGCATGTCAAGCGCGCGCCGGACTGCCTCGGCATCGCGGTCGATCAGCACGGGGCGGGCGCCTTCGGCACGGAGATTGCGGCAGATTGCGAGTCCGATACCCGAGGCACCCCCTGTTACGGGTACAATCGCGCCGGAGAGATCGCATCTTGTCATCTGTGGCGCAGCCTCCTTGACTAATAATATCCCTATATTCAGGATAATGTCAAATATATTCGGACGTCTGGTCTGGCTCGATGCGGTTTGTGCCGAGAAGCATAGCTCGGGGAACGGATGAAATCAGGAACGAGATCGTTGCGAAATCCTAAATATCAGGATATTTCATAGTCGTCTTGACGGCTGATCGTCCGCCGTCGTTTTCATGCGCCGTCACACGGCAGGGGGGGCAATCGTGACCATTGAGGACATTTCACAGGACTTTGGCAAGTATATCGCCGGGTGCCGCTATGAGGATCTTCCGCCTGAGGCCATCGAAAAGGCCAAGATGGGGATCCTTGATCTGCTGGGCGTCATTCTTGCCGCCGGGGGCACGGTGCCGGCGATCCTGGGCGTGATGAACGTTGTGCGCCAGAACGGCGGCGAGCCGCGCTGTACCGTCCTGGGCTTTGGCGACCGCACCTCGCCGCTGATGGCGGCTTTTGCAAACGGCTCCATGGCGCATTGCCTCGATTTCGATGACGTTGCTCCGGACGGCAATCACGCCAGCAGCAGCCTGATCCCCGCCGCCATCGCGGCGGCAGAGCATCGTGGCGGGGTGGATGGCAAACAGCTCATCACCGCCGTTGCAATAGGGCAAGACATCTTTCTGCGCCTGCGCCGCAGCCTCAACCATCAGCGGCTCGACTGGCTCACCACCACGGTGTTCGGCGCCTTTTCCGCAACCGCCGCTGCGTCCAAGGCCCTCGGGCTGAGCGCCGCGCAATGTTCCAACGCGCTTGGCATCGCAAGTCTCGGGTGCTGTGGCACGCTGGAAATGCGTTTTGGCACCGGCAGCGATCTGGGCGAGCTGTACGCGGGATTCGTCGCCAAGACCGGCGTTCTATCCGCAATGCTGGCCGAGCAGGGCACTACGGGCCTGCAACGGGTGTTCGAAGGTCAGGCCGGGATCATGCCGGTCTATTTCCAGAACGATTTCAACCGCGCGCGCGCGGTTGCCGGGCTGGGCAGCGTCTTTGGCGGCGCGTCGATGCAGTTCAAGCCCTGGCCGGTTTGCGGCATTGCCAATACCTATATCTACGCGGTGCTGAAGCTTATCGAAGAGCATCGCCTCGGGCCGGCCGATATTGTCGAACTGCGCGCATATGTCGGCGACTTTCAGCAGCGCATGTCCTATCCGGTCGAGGAACGCCGCCGTCCCAAGATGTCGATGGACGCAAGGTTCTCGTTGCCGTTCACCCTTGGCGCGGCCGCTGCCTATGGCGCGGTTCGAATCGAGCATTTCACCCAAGCCGGGCTGCGCGATCCCAGAATCCTTGCCATGGCGGACCGCGTCGTGCCGGTCGATGACAGCGCCTTCGACTGGACCGGCGCTATGCCGGATGCGAAGGTCGAGATAGTCACCGCTGACGGGCGCACGCTGGAAGGACGCGGTGGGGCGGAAACCCCTGGCAACACGGGCAACCCGATGGAATGGGACCACTTGGCGCAGAAATTCGCCGAATGCGCTGCCGTCGCCCCGCGCCCGTTGTCGCGCGAGACCGTGGACAGCGCCGTCGCGATGGCACAGGGGCTCGAATCCTGCGAGGATGCGATGGATCTCGTCCGCCTATTAGGCTGAGATCCGCGCGGATCAGCCCTCGGCGCCTTCGCCCGAGGCGAGAAAAGCAGCCCGGTCGGCATAGCGGCGGACCGGGCGCGTTGCGCCATCCCAGCTTTGCGAAAGCCGCTGGATGCGCCCGTAGTAGGCGATGCGGTCGGCGCTCATCGGCAGGATTTCGACGACGGGCCCGATCTCGGCGGGGGATTCGTAATAAGCCACCGCGCGCGAACCATCGGCGGCAAGAACGCGCGTGACCTCGGTGAATCCGTTCGCTTCGAGATGCGTGCAGGCAGCGTCGATGTTCTCGGGCCAATAGGCGAGATGGTGCAGCCCCTCGCGTCCGCTGTCGAGGAACTCCTTGTACGACGATGGCGCGTCGTTGGACTGGTGGATAAGCTCGATCTGGACATCCCCCTGGTAGGCAAAGGCCAGCGTAAATTCGAGCGGCGTGACCGCGCCTCGGTGGATCACGTCGCGCCCGGCCCGAGCGTTTTCGATGACCACGAAAGGGCCGACCCGAAGCGTCTCGGTCCAATAGGCCATTGCGGCGTCGAGATCGCGCACGACAAAGGCAAGCTGAACGCGGTCTCCGAGAAACCCGGCTGGCGGTTTGGACAATGTCATGGAACGCTTCTCCTGGTTTCTGAGAAAAAAACTGCCCGGCCCAGGGAGGAAGGGCCGGGCAGATCCGAAGCAGCGAGCGAGGCCGGCTGAGACGCGCGGCCTTGGGAGTTTCAGGTCGCAGGCTTCGGGGGACGTTGGCTGAACCGACGATCAAAGATAAACTCGGCCATCCTGTTCTTCATCATTTCGACAGAGCCGCCCGCGATCATCCACCCCTTGGTGCGCAGCATGCAGTATTCTGCCAAGGTTTCGCGGGTGTAGCCGGTGCCGCCCATGCATTGCACCGCCTCGCAGGCCACTTCGAACCCGACCTGGTTGCAGGCCATTTTGGCGAGGGTCGTGTCATAGGCCGACGGCAGTCCCTTGTCCGCACCGACCGCGGCCTTGTAGAGCAGCAGCTGCGCGCTTTCGAGCTTCATCGCCATGTCCGCGAATTTCCACTGCAACCCTTGGAATTCGCAGAGCGGACGGCCGAACTGTTCGCGCTCCATGGCGTAGGTCCGAGCCAGGTTATAGGCGTGACGGCCAATCGCAAGCGAGCGCGCCGTGTTGCCGATCCGCTCGGCGTTGAAGGCCGCGATCTGGCGCTTGAACCCGCCCGGTCCGAGCAGGAGGTTTTCCTTGGGCACACGGACGTCGTCGAAATAAAGCGGGCACCATTCCTCGCCGCTCATGAATTCGGCGGGCTCGCCCACGGTGAAGCCGGGCGTGCCGCGTTCGATCAGCAGCGAGCCGATGCCGTCGATGCCGGGCGCGAAGCGGCAATAGATCAAGAAGATGGTTGCGTCGCGGCTGTGGGTGCCGAACACCTTTTGGCCCTTGACGACGTAATGGTCGCCATCTTCCTTGGCGGTGGTCTTGAGGTCGGTCGCGGCGGACCCGGCTTCGGGTTCGCTCATGCCGAGCGAGATCACCATTTCCCCCGAGAGCAGATCGGGGAGCCACTTGGCTTTTTGCTCGGCCGAGGCGTATTCCGCAAAGGTGCGGATCGCGCCGAAATTGCCGGCCTGGATGATGTCAGCGCTCTTGGGGCAGACCAGCGACATCTGTTCGATGGCGATCACAGCGTCCATGAGCGTGCCGCCCATCCCGCCATCTTCTTCCTTGAGGGTGATTCCCAGCAGGCCCTGCTGCGCAAGCAGCTTGGCCACGTCCTTGGGGTATTGCTTGGAATGCGCGCGGGCGAGCGCACCTTCCTTGAGCTTGTCCTCGGCGAAGCGCCGAATGCTGTCGGCAAACAGCTGTTGTTCTTCGGTGAATGAGAAATCCATGGTGTCTCCAGTCGTCTGTTCTGCCGACGCTCTTTGCCGCAGGTCGCGGTTTGCGGGATCGCGCATTCAGGCGCCCGGCGTCCGGACTGTTCTATCGTAGATTAATCCCAATTAATAGGACTTTATTACATCAAGGGCGAAAAATCTGACCTTACGCCCGTCACGCCGTTGCGATTCCTCGCGTTGTATTGTCATGTGTAGCATGCACTAAGAGTCTTGGAGGTCGGTCGCGGTCAGTTTTTTGCACGAAGACCCTTGATGCGCACTTATCCTACAATATAAGATTTCGTTGAAATGTTGGACTTGGGCCGCCTCGGCCCGTTGGGAGAGAGATGGATGGAACTGGGGATTGCGGGAAAACGCGCCGTTGTGATCGGCGGCAGTCAGGGCTTGGGGCTTTCGGTGTGCGAACGTTTCGCGGATGAAGGCGTTGATCTGGTGATCTTCGCGCGCAATGAGGAACGTCTGGCCAATGCCCGTGACGCCCTGATCGCCCGGAACCCGAAGATCAAGGTCGATACGGTGTCAGGCGACATTGCGGACGCGGAGGATATCGAGCGGCTGAAGCAAGAGGTCGTCGATACCGGCGGAATGCAGATCCTGATTCTGAACACGCCGCCGCCGCCGCGCCCGATGACCGAGCTTCTGTTGGAAACAGACGATAAGCGCTGGGAGAATGCCTATCGATGGCAGCTCAAGGGCGCGCTGCTAGTGCTCCGCCGCCTGGCGCCGCTGCTCATCGGGCAGGACAACGCGCGGATTGTCGCGATCACCTCGGCTTCGATCAAGGAGCCGCTCGAGAATCATGCGCTCTCGACGGTCTACCGGGCCGGGGTGCAGGCGGCGCTCAAGCATCTCTCGTTGGAAATGGCGAAATACAATGTGACGGTGAATTCGGTCGCGCCCGCTGTCGTCGTCACGGACACCTATCACACCGTGCACAACATCGACGACAGGATCAGCAAAATTCCCCTCGGGCGCGCAGGCAAACCCGAAGAGCTTTCTGCCGCGGTCGCCTTCTTTGCGTCAGAACTTGCGGGCTTTACCACCGGCGCCACGCTTCAGGTCGACGGCGGCTGCACACGGGCGCTGGTCTGATCTCTTGTTCGCGCGGGCGACTGCACAGCAGTCTGCCCGTGCGGATGACGGTCAGCCCACCGATCGCGCGGCTCGGTCGAGGCCGGTTCCGATGACTGCAACCCTGTCGGTGACCTTCTTGGCCGCCTCTCGCACGGCTTCTTTCACGTCGTTAAGGTTCTTGTGGTCGAACTTGCTATCGTCACTGGCGACGCCAATACTGCCGAGGATCTGTCCGGAATGATTGAAGATGGGGGCCGCGACACCGATGACGCCGGGGTTGAATTCGCCGATGGATACCGAAACTCCCGCGCTGCGGATCTTCGTCAGGTTCTCGCGGAAGGTCGACCAGTCGGTTCCGAGTCCCGAGGTCGCGATGATGCCTGAGTGCTTATTGTAGATGTTGCGAAGCTGATGGGCACCGAGATGGGCGAGAATCGCTTTGGACGCCGCGCCTCGGAAAAGCGGACGCCGTTGTCCGCGCGAAAACAGGCGCGGCGGGCTATCCGGAGCGAGATGTTCCCGAACGCAAAGCACCGAGCCGCTGAACAGCGAACAGACGACCCCCGACAGTCCTGTTGAGTCGACGAGCGTGCCAAGGGCTGTCCCCGCGGAATTGTAAAGCGGGTCGCAATTGCGAATCTGAAGGTCCAGCTCGATGATCCGGGGACCAAGGATGTAATGCCCGTTTGCGACCGGGGTCAGCATCCCGACATCCGCCAGAGCCTTGATGTAGCGATATCCGGTAGAGCGGGACGTTCCAAGGGCCTGGATCAAGGCATCGCTCGACCAGGACGGGGCTGCGGAGGTAAAGAGATCAAGCAAGCCGAGCATGCGCGCAAGACTGTTGGTGGGTGATTGATCGGCCTGATCTGTCGAACGCTTCTTGTCGTAATAGGTCGAGTCGGGCTGCTTCTTGTCGATTTTGGTTCGTTGCTTTACCATTCCGATCCGACCTTGTTGTTCGATCACTACCCCGCGCCTTGCTGCGGAGCACACGATCGCTCTGTCATTTAATCCCACTATATTGAAGCAAATCCTCCCTGTCCACGCTGTCAGTCTACGGTCAGGACTCACAACCAATAGATTACGGTAGCAGCCAGCGCGCAGGCTGAGAGAAACAGGATGGGGCAGCGATCGTAGCGCGTGGCAATCCGCCGCCAATCCTTGAGGCGGGCGAACATGTTCTCGATCCTGTGGCGCTGGCGGTAGAGGTTCGCGTCGTGCGGGATCGGGACCTTCAGTCCGATGCGTGAGGGTATGCAGGGCGAAATGCCCATCTCGATCAGCGCGTTGCGGAACCAGCCGGCATCATAGGGGGATGGAGGACAGGAGCGCCCGCGCCCCGATATAGTCCGAGGTCTGGCCGGCCGACAGGAACTTGCGGATCGGGCGGCCCTGCGCGTCGGCCAGGACGTGCAACTTTGAGTTCAACCCACCCTTGGTCCTGCCGATCAGTCGCCCGCGCGCCCCTTTTGAACAGCAAGGCTCGATGCGGTCCGGTGCGCCTTGGCGTGGGTTGCGTCGATCATCACGATCCCGGTTTCCTGGGCCCGTGCGGCCAGTTCGGTCATGATCATCGCGAACACGCCCAGGCGGCTCCACCGCTTCCAGCGATTGTAGAGCGTCTTCGGCGGGCCATACTCCTTGGGTGCGTGCTTCCACATCAACCCATTGCGTTGAATGAAGATTATACCGCTCAGCACACGCCGGTCATCGACCCTGGGCTTCCCGCCGGACTTCGGAAAGAACGGCCGCAGCCGCTCCATCTGCTCGTTGGTCAGCCAGAAAAGTTCGTCCATGATCCCTCCCCAGGTCGGGAGGATGAATCGTGACGCCCGCCTGCACTCAAGCAGATTTATGGGTCCTGACTGTAGCAATGGCACTCTAACGTGGTCATATCCGCCAGAATTTCGATCACCTGCCAGCTTATTTTGCGCAGCGCTTTTAGGCAAGTCGGCTCTGTTGTGACGGCGCTAGCGGATATTGCCACAGCGCCGCCGTGAGATCAGCGTGTTTGCGAGACGACTTTCAGCAGCGCGGTCAATGAGGTCAGCGGTGTGTCCGGCGCAAGGTCGTCGATCATCTCGTAAAGTGACAGGGCATTTTCGTGCCCGATGACCGGAAAGGTGAGTTCGTCGAGCTTTTCACGATGCTGCTCGGGCGTGAAGGGACGGTTGGGCATTCCCTTGGCGCCATCCATGAAGATATTGCGGCTGGTGCCGTCGGTGAAATGGATATCGACCTCGCCAACAAAGTTGAACGGGTATTTCTCGTCCAGCCTTGGCGCGTGAATGATGTTCAGTTTGCGCGCGAATGCGGTGACCGGAGAATCTGGCCCGATGTCGATCTTGCCGTCCAGAAATGCCCGGTGCGTGGCATAGCCGTTGCCCATTCCCAGCGCCGCCAGCCCAAGCTGCAAGGCCATCGAGAACTGCAGCTCTTCGATATTGGCCGTGCCGTTCTGCTGAGCGACGGGGTTGTCGCTGAGCGTTCGCGTCATCGCCTGGACGTGAACGTCGATCGAAGATATCTCGTCTACTCTATCCGAGACCATCCGCAGCGCGTCGATATAGGCGTGCACGGCGCCGCAGCAGCAATAGGGTTTCAGCCACATCCCCGGAATGCGCAGGGGCTCGTCCGGGGCAAAGGCCTTGCGCGCATCGTCCAGCATGACATCGCGCCGGATGAACGCCCGGTAGAAGCCCTTGGGTCCAGTGAGATAGCGCTTCGGTCCGGTGATGCCGACGCGGGCGAGGCGGGCGGATTCGATGCCATTGCGAACGGCAAGGCCTGCATGGACGCGTTTGATCGACCCGCCGCTCTTGGTGTATTCGGTCGTAGCTGATGCATGGCTGAGCGCGATGGCCATGGCGTGGCTCGTGGTTTCGGCGTTGAAGCCGTAGAGCTTGGCTGCAACGGCGGCGGCACCGAAATTGGACAGCACCGCATGGACGTGCCAGCCGCTGTTCACCAGATCGGGTGCGGCAAGGCGGCCGATGCGCACATAAACCTCGTAGCCAGTGACCATTGCCTCGACCATCTGGCCCAGTGTTGCACCGGTTTCCTCGCCGATGGCGATGGCGGCGGGCACGACGCAGGCACCTGGGTGTCCGTTAGCCGCGACATCGTCATATTCGAAGCCATGCCCATAGGTCGCATTAATGTAACCTGCGTCGGCGGGATCCATGGTGGTGTCTTCAGCAGCCACGGTGGCGGCGCCGGCGCGCGGCCTTTCGAAGAAGCGGCGCGCATCTTGGGACCAAGTGAGATCGGCGGCGCTGACCTGAAGCGCGAGTTGGTCCTTCAGGATCGCCTTGACGGCCGACATCGCGGCTTCGTCGATATCGGCAAAGCGGAAACCGACGATAAAATCGGCGACTGCGGCCTCGTAGTCGAACGCGCTGGGTGTCTCGGTGGCTGCCATATGCTGTCTCTCTTCCTGTGACGCCTCGCTCTTGCAGGGGCACCCGAGCGACTGCCGAAAAGACCGCGCGGGACCCCGACCCGCGGGATGATCATTGTATATCCCGTAATATGAGATTATGTCAACTCATGCAGGTGCATCCGACAGGCTGGGATGTGGTCTCGCATCAGGCCATATCGTCACGTTGCGATCGCACGGTCTGATCACGGAAACACGCGATCATGGCCATATGCAGACGGCCAGGAGGAGAGCAATATGTCAGACAAAGGGTCTCAATTCGTCCATAGCACACTGCACGACAATGGCGTGATCGTGGTGACGATCAACCGTCCCGCGCGCCGCAACGCCCTGAACCTCGAGATAAAGCGCAAGCTGGCCGACGCGGTCCTTGCGGCAGACCGTGACGACGCGGTGCGGGTGATTGTTCTGGTCGGTGCCGATCGCTGCTTTGTCGCCGGAACCGACCTGGACGAGCAGATCGAGATGTCCCCAACCGACCATATCCTGTTGGAGACCGACGGGATTTTTTCGGCCTTGCGGCGCTGCACGAAACCGCTGATCGCCGCAGTCGAGGGATATGCGCTGGGGGGCGGTTGCGAGATCGCGCTGGCTTGCGATCTGATCGTGGCGGGGCGGACGGCAAAGTTCGGGCTGCCGGAGGTCCGTCTCGGGGTGATGCCCGGTGCGGGTGGCACCCAGCGGCTGATGCGAACCATCGGGCGCTACAAGACCATGCGCATCGTGCTGACCGGCGAATTCATCGAAGCGCAGGACGCCTATGACATGGGTTTCGTTTCAGAGGTGACCGAGGACGGCGGCGCGCTGGACCGGGCGCTTGAGCAGGCGGGTCGGATCGCGGCGATGCCGCCGCTATCGGTCAAGTCGATCAAGGAAGTGGCGCAGGCCGGGGCCGACATGTCGCTGGATGCGGCTCTGTTGCTGGAGCGCAAGGCATTCCAGGTGTTGTTCGATTCCGCCGATCAGTCCGAAGGCATGGGGGCTTTCGTCGAAAAGCGCAAACCCGTCTTCAAGGGGCGCTGAGCCTTCCGCGGGGCCGGGCAGGGCTGTTACCTGTCCGGCTCGGGCGTGTTGAGATCGAAGAGGACCATCTTTGGCAGGGTCTTGGCTTCGAACGGGCGGCTCTGGGCGGGCGCGGTGAGATGGGGCAGGGCGCTGGGGCCGGCCACTGCGGCGCGCCCTGCAAGCCTGCCTTGGACCAGGGCCGAGGCGATATGCGTGCCGCCCATCCCCGAGATCACGTTGATGCCGCCGGTGGTATCTCCGACGGCGAAAAGCCCGTCCACCGGGTCGCCCATCACGTCCACCACCTGCATGTCGCGGGTCACCGCAAAACCGCCCCAGGTAAAGGTCGTCGCCCGCACCATGCGCAACGCGTAGAACGGAGCGTCGCGCAGCGGGCGGCGGCCTTTGGGCAGGATTGTGCGGCCCGTCACCGGATCGGTCTGCGCCCCGCCCGCAAGAAAGCCGTTCCAGGTCTTGACCGTGGTTTGCAGAGTGGCCGGATCGCAGTCGATCGCTTCGGCAAGGGCGCTCAGCGTCGGCGCCTCTATCGGTGGCTCGGGCATTGTTGCAACCAGCGCGGATTTGGTGCGAAAGGTCGCGGCGTCGATGATGTAATGCCCCGTGCCGCCGGGTTGCGCGGCAAGCCCCTTGACTCGATCCCCGTATTTGCCGGTCTCGTCGTGAAACCGCTCGCCCGCGCGGTTCACGGCGATGGCGTCCTCTGCCAGAAGCGAGGGGATGACGATCATTGGCTGGATATAATCCATGTTGATCAGATCGCCGCCCATGGCCGCGCCAAGCACATGGCCCATGCCGCGACAACTGCGGACACCGCTGAGATAGCCGTTGATCTCCTCGGCTTTCTGGTGGCGGCGGCGCAGCTCATAGCTGCCCTGATAGCCTCCGGTCGCAAGGATCACACCGCGCTGCGCCCCGGCGCTGCCGGTCCGGGGCGATCCGCCGGCACCCCGGGTTTCGAACGCAACGCCGGTTGCGCGACCCTCGGTCGTGATCAGGCGGGTGACATCGGTGTTGTAAAGAACCTCGACCCCGAGTGTTTCGAGGCGTGCGGCATAGGCCGCGCCAAGCTGCGCGGGATCTTCCAGCGCGTGCATCCTGTCGTTGCGGTGCTGCGACGGCTTGGCGAGCAGCCGCGAAAACCGCACGCCCATGGCGGTCAGCTCGTCATAGGTGGCCGCGCTTTCGCGGGCGTAAAGCTCGGTCAGTTCTCGGTCCCAGATCATCGGGCCATTTTCCAGTTCGAGCCGGATCTGCCTTTCCCCGTCGGCCATGAAATCGGCAACAGAATCGGACACCTGATGCTGGCGCTGAAGCGCGGTGCCGACCATCACGAGGTAACCGGTCGAATGCGATGCGTTGCCGCCAAGTGTATCCAGCGACTCGATCAGCAACACAATCCCCCCTGCCTCGACCGCGCTTGCCGCGGCTGCGAGCCCGCCGGGACCTCCGCCGACCACGATGACGTCATACCGTTTCATCCCGTCCTCCAATGCATCTGTGTGCCGCCGGCCTCGCCGGTCGTTACAGCGCGATCTTTCGCAGGACCTGTGTTTCCTGCCGGTGATAGATTCCGTCCGACGCATCCAGATACGCGCGCCAATCGGGGTCGGCGTTGCGCTTGTCGCGGCGCGCTTCCATGTCGCCGAGGCTGTCGTAGCCCCAAAGATGCGTGATCTCGTTCAGGTTGCCGACGATGGTCTGAAAATAGCCGATGGGCGCACCGATGTTGCGCATCATGACGGGCAGGGCGAATTCTGCGCTGGTGTCCAGAAAGGTGCCCATCCTGTTGTTGTGGATATGGTAGACGCGGAAATCGACCACGGGCTTGGCGCGGGCCTGCGCTGCCCCCTCGTCGGCGCCATCGAACATGACCTGCCGCGTCAGGCGGGTGGTGGTGAAGCGTGTGATGTCCTGGGTCGCGTCGCGATAGGCGGCCCAGTCGGGGTCCGCCTCGACCGCCGCGCGCTGTTCGGCATAGGCGGCGACGGACTCGTAGCCCCAAAGCTGGATGGCGCAGTTGATGCGCCCGACGAGCGAGGTGTAATACGCCATCGGTGTGCCGATGATCCGCTCCTGAAGGGGCAGGGCAAGCGCTTTTTGCGCCGCGAGATAGCGCGGAAGCGTGCCCCGTGTGTACTCTTCGACGCGAATTTCGACGATGGGCTTGGTCCACATGACGGTGTCCTTTCTGCGCGGATGCTGTCCGCGGTCTTGCGTTCTGGTCAGACGTAGCGGGCGGTCAGTCCGCCATCGACGACGATGGTTTCGCCGGTCACGAAGCTGGCGAGATCGGACAGCAGGAATAGGGCGACGTTGGCGACCTCGTCCGCGGCTCCGTTGCGTCCAAGAGCGGCGCGGCTTGCCTGCATGTCGCGATAGTCGCTGCTGTTGCGGGCTTGCTGCGCGGTCAGGATGATCCCGGGCGCGACACCGTTCACGCGGATGCCGTGCTTGCCAAGATCCAGCGCTAGGGCGCGGGTCATGTTGACGATGGCCCCTTTCGAGGCGCAATAGGCAATGCGGTCGTGCTTGCCGTTGAAACCCGCCAATGAAGAGACGGTGACCATGGCACCGGTTCCGGCCTTTCGGTCCGCAAGGCGCCGCCCGACCGCGCGGCAGGTGTAGAACTGACCGTCGAGATTGACCGACAGAACGCGTTTCCACTGCGCGTCCGTGATCTCGAGCGTGCCCGCAGGCGGATTGATCCCGGCATTCGCCACCGCATGCGTCACCGGCCCGTGCGTGGCTTCGAGCCGATCCAGCGCCGCGTCGATGGAGGCGGAGTCCGAGACATCGACCGCCGCGACATGGCGCCGTGCCTCGGCCTCCGACCCGAATAGCTCGGTCGCGGAGCGCAGCAAGGCGTCGCCGTCGATATCGAGCATAAGCGGTCTGCCGCCAGCTTCGATAATTTTTCCTGAAATATGAAAACCGATGCCAGAGGCGGCGCCGGTAACGGTTATGACGGCCCCAGCCATATCAAGGAATATCACGACTTTCCTCCGATCTTTCCACGTCAGAGTGGGATGTGCTTGACAATAAGTCAGTCATGGTAATTAGTGTCAATATATGAGATAACGTAGAACAAGACGTGATTCATGGTTGGGCCGCGGGGCTCGCGTCATAGGTCCTTCAGGGTCGGTAGATGCCATGCGCCGGGGCCGCGAAAAGGAGTTGACGCCGTTCGGCGTCCGAGGAAGTCGGGTTTCGGAATGGCACAAGCGTGCTGGCGAGCCCTCACGAAGAGGAGCCGAAAATGGGCAATTTAACCGCCGACATAGGGGCATTTCTGTCTGATATCAAATATCGGGACATCCCCGAGGACCTGCTGCCGGTCGTTCGCGATGCCTTCACCGATACGGTCGGTGTCATCATGGCGGGCATCGACCTTCCGTTGGCGGAAATCCTTCGCAAGACGCTGGTCGAACCGGCGGGGCGCACGGAAACGCGTGCCTGTCTGTCGTCGCATATGGTCGACGGTCCGGGTGCCGCGCTGCTGGCCGGGGCCATCGCGCACGCTTTGGATTACGGCTGTCAGACCGCCTCGGGTCATCCGGGCGGGGTCATCATCCCCGCCATCCTCGCCGAGGCCGAGGTTCTCGGGTCCTCGGGCGAGGACATGGTGACGGCCTTTGTCGCGGGCTACGAGACCTGGTGCGAAGTCTGGCGCCGCAACAAGTATTATCACAAAGCCGGCTGGCACCCGACTGCGCTGCTGGGCCCGATCGCCTCGGCGGCGGCCTGTTCGGTGCTGCGCAAGCTTTCGGCGGAAAAGGCGCAGATGGCGATCGCCATTGCCGCAAGCCACGCCGGCGGGCTCTTCTCGAACTTTGGTTCGATGACCAAGGGCTATCATTCGGGCAAGGCGGCGCGCGACGGACTCGTGGCGGCACGGCTCGCCGATGCGGGCATGACCGGCGGCCCCGACGCGCTGGAGCATCCGCAGGGTTACCTCGCGGCCTTTTCGTCGAACGGGGTGCCCGATCTCGACAGCCCCTCGCAGCTTGGCAAGCAATGGTACCTGCCGCGTAACAAGTTGCAATTCAAGATGCACCCGAGTTGCTTTTTCTCGCACCGTTCCTTTGAGGGTACGCTCGCGATGATCAAGGATCGCGACATCAAGCCCGAAGAGGTCGAGTCCGTTGAGGTGCAGATGGGCCGGGGCCAGGTCACCGTGCTGACCCATCACCAGCCCAAGACCATGTACCAGGCGCAGTTCAGCGGTCCGTTTGGTATCGCTGCTGCGGTGATCCTCGGTCGGTTCGGTCCGCCCGAGATCAAGGACGAAGTGGTGAATCGCCCGGACATGCAGGCCTTTTATCCCAAGGTTACGCTGATACCGATCGACGAGGAGGATCCGCGCGATCCGGTCTTCTCGCCGACCGAGCGGGTGATCATGAAGATGAAGGATGGCGAGGTCCTGGACAGCGGACCGATTGCTACCATCCCCGGCTACGCGGCCGAGCCGCTGACAAAGGACGAGCTTTGGGGCAAGTTCCGCGACTGCACGCAGTTCACCCACAGTGACGACGAGGCCAAGGCGCTGTTCTACCTCTTGCAGAAGGTGGAGCAGCTGGCCTCGGCCAAGGATCTGCCGACCTGCACCACGATTTTCAAAGACTGAAGACGCGACGCGCGCCCGGAAACGGGCAGCGCCACGCGCCCCCTGAATGACGGAAGGAAGACCAATGGAAAAGAAAATGATCACGGTGTCGCAAGGCATCGCCCGCTTGCTCGAACAGATGGGGACCGAGTTCGTCTTTGGCCTGAACGGTCACGGCAACTGGGGACTTCTCGATGCGCTCGTCTACGAGACGAACATCGAATGCATCGGCGCGCGCATGGAGGACCAGGCGGTCGAGCTGGCCGATGGCGTCTGGCGCTACAAGCGCGGCGGCGCGCTGCCCATCGTGACGACGTCGGTCGGGCCGGGCAACGCGAACATTATGCCCGCCATCGCCACCGCATATTATGAGTCCATCGGGATGCTCGCGCTAGTCGGCGTCGGCGCGACCCATTGGTTTGACCGTGGCGGCATCGAGGAAGCCTATCGCGACGGCCCCGAGGATTTTGCCGGCGCAATCCGCGGCATCTGCAAGCGCGCCGTCATGGCGACGCGTCCCGACACAACCATCGACATGTTCCTTCGGGCCTACAAGACCGCGCTGACGGGCCGTCCGGGTCCGGTCGTCATGGCGATCCCCTTCGACATCCAGCACGCGCTGATCCCCGAGGACAGCCTGCCCGATCCGCGCCCCTACATGGAGGTGCACCGTCCCGCCGCCGATCCGGCAGGTATCGCGCGGGCCATCGAGCTGATGAAAAAGGCAGAGCGTCCGCTGGTCGTCTTCGGTTCCGGTGTCGCGAACTCGGGCGCGCATCAGGCGCTGATCGATTTCGCCGAAGCCACTGGCACGCCGGTGGTCGCAACCTCGGCGGGCAAGGCACAGTTCCCTGAAACCCACCGCCTCTCGGCGGGTGTCATGGGCCGGGCGGGCACGCTCGACGGCAACCACATGGCACGGCGGTCTGACCTGATCATCGGCGTCGGCACTCATTTCACCGACATCGACACTGGCGGCTGGACCCTATTTGATATCCCCGGCAACGCAAAGCTGGTGCATATCGACATTGACGAAAACGAGCTGGGCCGTGCCTATCCGACCGATGTGGCGCTCAACTCCGACGCGCGGCTGGCGCTCGAGGCACTGACCTTGGCCGCCAAGGATGCGGGCATCACTGAAAACGCCGCCTGGACCACTGAACTGGCCACCGAGCGTGACAAGTTCAACGAGGCCGTGGCCCCGCTGCGGACGTCGAACATCTCGCCGCTGCACTATGCCCGCGTTTGCGAGGACGTGAGCCAGGTCATCGCCGAGCTCGAGCCGGAAACCACGGTGACCTTCGACACCGGCCATATGCTCAGCTACGGCCCCCCCTTCGTGCGCGCCTCGTCCAGGAACGTCTTCCACTCCAGCTTCATGCACCGCATGGGCTGGTCGGCATCCTGCGCCATCGGGGCATCGATGGCCTCGGGTGGTAAGCCTGCGGTCGCGCTGCTAGGCGACGGTGCCTTCATCATGCGCTCAACCGTCATGCTGACCGCTGTCGAGCAGAAGCTGCCGGTGATCGCCGTGGTCTTCGACAACAAATCGCTTCAGATCGAACGTGAGGCGATGTTCAAGATCTATGGACGGGAATCCCTTTGCGACTATCGCAAAAAGGGCGAGAACGACCTGTGGGGGCCGGATTTTGCCAAGATGGCCGAGGGCATGGGCTGCGTCGGTGTCACCGTCACCAAGGCCGAAGACTTCAAGCCTGCGTTCGAGGCGGCAATGAAGAGCGGCATGCCGACTGTCATCAGCGTGGCGACCGAGATCGAGACCCCGCAATATCGCTCGGCGTGGTATCCCTATCCAAAAGACTTCAGCGCCACTTGGAAGCCGGGACAGGTGCCTGGTGCGGAAAACCATGGTTTCGAGATGCCGACTTTTGCCAAGGACGGGGAGTGAGGGCGATCGCATGACAAGCCTTGCATTGAGAGATCCGTCGCTGCTGCGCGAGCAGTGCTATCTCGGAGGCGACTGGGTGGATGCCGTTAGCGGCGCCACCATCACCGTGCGCAACCCGGCGACGGGCGAGGCGGTGGGGACCGTGCCCGACATGGGCGCCGACGAGGCGCGTCTTGCGATTGCCGCTGCGGAAACGGCGCAGAAGGCGTGGCGCCGGACCATTGCCAAGGACCGGGGGCGCCTCTTGCGCCGCTGGTTCGACCTGATCATCGAGAACGCCGATGATCTGGCGCTGATCCTCACCTCGGAGCAGGGCAAGCCCCTGCACGAGGCCAAGGGCGAGGTCGTCAGCGGCGCGCAGTTCATCGAGTGGTTCGCCGAAGAGGCGCGCCGCACCTATGGCGAAACCATCCCGACCCCCGCGCACGACCGTCGCATCGTGACGATCAAACAACCCATCGGGGTCTGCGCGGCGATCATCCCGTGGAACTTTCCCAATACGATCATCACCCGCAAGGCTGCGGCGGCGCTTGCTGCGGGCTGCACGATGATTGTGCGCCCCGCCAGCACGACACCGTTCACCGCCATCGCGCTGGCGGTTCTGGCCGAACGCGCCGGCATTCCCAAGGGCGTGCTGAGTGTCATCACGGGAAGCTCGCGTGGCATCGGGGGCGAGTTCACCTCGAACCCCGTTGTCCGCAAGATCTCTTTCACCGGATCGACCCGGGTCGGCAAGTTGCTGATGGAGCAATGCGCATCCTCGGTGAAGAAGCTCGCACTCGAACTGGGCGGCAACGCGCCCTTCGTTGTCTTCGAGGATGCCGACATCGACGCGGCCGTGGCCGGGGCGATGGGTTCGAAGTTCCGCAATTCGGGGCAGGCCTGCGTGGGGACCAACCGCTTCTACGTCCAGGACAGTGTCTACGACGAGTTCGTCTCGAAGTTCCTCGCAGAGGTCGCCAAGCTCAAGGTCGGAAACGGC
Organism: Paracoccus versutus; assembly: GCF_029909795.1. NCBI lineage: Bacteria > Pseudomonadati > Pseudomonadota > Alphaproteobacteria > Rhodobacterales > Paracoccaceae > Paracoccus > Paracoccus versutus. The sequence continues at coordinate 145,508 of NZ_CP038196.1, read as the reverse complement.
GTGGAGCCGGGGGTGACCTTCGGTCCTGTCCATGACATGGGCGGGGTCACGAAGACCGAAGAGCATATCGCCGATGCGCTCGAAAAGGGTGCGACGCTTCTGGCGGGGGGCAAGCGTCATCCGCTGGGGCACAGCTTCTTCGAGCCCACGGTGGTGGGCGATGCCAACGCGACGATGAAGGTCGCGAAGGAGGAAACCTTCGGACCGCTCGCCTCGATCTTCCGGTTCTCCACCGAGGAGGAGTTGCTGGCGGCAGCCAACGATACCGAATTCGGGCTCGCCTCCTACTTTTACAGCCGCGACATCGGCCGGATCTGGCGCATGGCCGAAGAGCTTGAAACCGGCATGGTCGGTGTGAACATCGGGCTGATGGCCAACGAGGCGGTGCCCTTCGGCGGCATCAAGGAGTCGGGTATCGGCCGCGAGGGCTCGCACTACGGCATCGACGACTACATGGAAGTCAAATACATCTGCATGTCTGGGATCTGAACGCCCGCAGACGTAGCGACAGAACCGCGCCAGCCTGGGCTGGCGCGGCTTTTTTGTAAGCGATGGGGCGGACGCCCCCCGACGGCCTCAATGTGCCAATGTAGCGGGTGTTGAAACACCGCTATAGAGGAGATTCATCCTTGGCACGGGAACGAGGGTGATGATGCGCGGAACAGACGAGGCGAGCTGTTCTCTTTTCAGCTATATCGATCTTGAGGCACGCATCCCGGCGCGGCATCCGTTGCGCACAGGTGGTGAGCGAGGCGCTTGCGAGCCTGGATGGCGATTTCGAGCCCCTCTACCCCGACTTTGGTCGTCCCTCGATCCCACCGGAACGGCTGATCCGGGCCAGCCGGATCCAGATCCTGTTCTCGGTCCGCTCCGCGCGGTAGTTGATGGAACAGATGCAGTATAACCTGCTGTCCCGCTGGTTCGTGGGCCTTCATCGACGATCCGGTCTGGGTCCCCACGGTCTTCACCAAGAACCGCGACCGGCTGCTGACGACGGAGATGTCACGCAAGGTGATGGCGGCGATCCTGGCGCATCGCGAGGTCGCGCCGCTCCTGTCGGACGATCACTTCTCGGTCGATGGCACGCTGGTGAAGGCCTGGGCCTCGATGAAGAGTTTCCAGCCGAAGGCCGGGGACACTCTGCCCGGGTCGTCGCCGGGCAGCCCGCCCGGACCTGACATGCCCGCCAATAGCCACCCCGAACCGACCCAGGGTGAGACTGACCCGATGCCACCTCTCGGCCGCCAGAACCGCAATGCCGAGGTCGATTTCCGGGGCGAGAAGAGGTCCAACGCCACCCATGCCTCGACCACCGACCCGGATGCCCGGCTCTACAAGAAGTCGCCAGGCTCCGGGGCAATGCTGTGCTTCATCGGCCATGCGCTCATGGAGAACCGCTCGGGTCTGATCGTGCAGGGCGATCTGACACAGGCCGAACGGCGCGCCGCCCTCGGCATGGTTCACCGCCATTCCCCGGATCAACCCGGCAACTGACGCTGGGCGCGGACAAGGGCTTCGACGCCGCCGGGTTCGTCGCTGACCTGCGCCAGGCGTGCGTCACCCCGCATGTCGCGCAGAAATCCCGATATTCAGCGATCGACGGCCGCACTACCCGGCGCGAGGGTTACGCCCTGTCGATCAAGCACCGCAAACGGATCGAAGAGGCCTTTGGGTGGGCCAAGACCGTGGGGGGCATGGTCCAGACGGTCTATCGCGGTCTCGAATGGGTGCGTTCCCGCTTCATCCTGACGATGGCCGCCAACAACCGCGCCCGACTGCCCCGGCTGCTGGCCGCATGACGACCAGGGGGCGTCAGGCTCCCAAACCAATTACATCGACCAGTCCGATGCTGACCGCAGCCGCCTACGCAGAAAGGAAACCGTTCCGCCGAGCCGACTATTTCAGCGGCCTGTTAAAGTCCAGCGGTGATGGGCCTGCATGATGTGCAGAATCACCAATATGGACATGCATCACTATATCGATTATATCCCTAAATGCGAGATTTATTAATATTATGATGGCCTTCCGGCCGTCGAGAAGCCGCACGAGGGTGGTTCAGGCGCTTTCCAGGATCTGCCGCAGATGCGCTGTGCTGCCACCGACGTCCTCGGGGCGCACGCGGCATCCCTTTTCCAGCAAGCGTCGTCCCAGCATGAAGCTGGCTGGATCGTTGAGGGCGTCGACCGCCTTCATCGAGCCGCCCCTGAAATACCAGTGCGATACCGCCCCGTCGCGCTTGCCGGGCCGGATTACGACCTGTTCGTGCCCATGGCCCAGCCCCGCGATCTGAAGTTTCAGATCGTATTGATCCGACCAAAACCACGGAACAGGATGGTAGGGCGTGGCCTGGCCAAGCATGTTCGCCGCGACGTGCTCGGCCTGATCTACGGCGTTCTGCACCGATTCCAGGCGGGTCGGCACGCCATCGAAAGGAAAGCGCGCGCAATCTCCTGCCGCATAGATCGCGGGGTCGGAGCTGCGTCCGAAACGGTCGACAAGAATGCCGTCCTGTACCGCAAGACCGGCGTCCCGCGCCAGCCCGTCCCGCGCAACGGCGCCGATCCCGGCAAGGACAAGATCGGTCGGCAGGGTTGTCCCGTCGGTCAACACGGCCTCTTCGACGCGGCCATTGCCGCAGAGCTCGGCAAGCCCGGTGCCTTCCAGAATCGTCACGCCATGCGACAGGTGCAGATCGCGAAGCCGATCCGCGGTTTCAGGCGCCGCGACACGGGACAGGATGCGCGCGCCCAGTTCGACCAGCGTCACCTCGATGCCGAGGCCACGGAACACCGCCGTCGCTTCAAGCCCGACATAGCCGCCGCCAACCACCAGCGCCCGCCGCGCGCTGCCGCAGGCCTTTGCCAGCGCGCGGGCATCGTCGATGTTGCGCAGCACATGCACGCCGCGCAGACCACCGGTCACCGCATCCGGAAGCTTCCTCGGCGCGCTGCCGGTCGTCAGTGCCAGCGCGTCGTAACCCAGCGCCTCGTCTTCAAGCCGGACAAGCTGGTCTTGCGGCAGGATCTTTTGCACCGTTTGCCCGGTCAGCAGGGTGATCTCTTGCTCGCGGTAGAAAGAGGGCGGGCGCAGCTGCAACCGCTCGGCGTCGATTTTGCCAAGCAGAAAGGCCTTGGACAGCGGAGGGCGTTCGTAGGGAAGCGCGGCCTCGGCGCCTATCATCGTGATCGCGCCCGCGAATCCCAACCGCCGGAGCTTGGCCGCAAGCGCCGCGCCCGCCTGTCCGGCGCCGACGATCACGATCCGCGTCGGGGTCTTTTGCTCCATCATGCCTGCTCTTTGGCCACATGCACAACAAGCCCGTCGAGCGCCTCGGTCACGCGGATCTGGCAACTGAGCCGCGAGGTCACAGGATCGACGTCGATGGCAAAATCAAGCATGTCCTCCTCCATCTCTTCACGGCTCGGGATCTTGTCGACCCATTCGGGCGCGACATGCACATGGCAGGTCGAGCACGAGCAGCTGCCGCCGCATTCCGCGACGATTCCCTCGACGCCAGCGTCCCGCCCGCCCTCCATGACCGTGTGGCCGACGGGAACGTCGATGTCGTGACGCAGGCCCGAGGCCTCGATATAGGTTATTTTTGGCATGGCCTCTTTCCTTTCTGGCTGAATCGCTGGGCGGTATCAGATCGCCCGCAGGATCATCGGCATGGTTGCGAAACGGTCGTTCATCGTGCCGGTCGCGCGTTGGGGCGGGCTGTCAGGGTCCAGCTCTGCACCGAGGTCGTAAAGTGCCTTGAGTAGGCGAACCGCCGTCCCATGGGTGCCGAGCTTGGCGTCGCCCTTGTTCTGGATGCCGGTCACAAGGTTTTGCCCGATGCAAGTGTGGACGCCCGCACCAAAGGTCAGGCCCCAGGGCTGCATCCCTTTCGGCACTTCGCGATAAGGGTTGAAATACCGCGTGTCCTCGCCCCAGACCGTCGGGTCGAGATTGCCGCGCGGCTGATGCATCGCGACTAGCTCGCCCTTGGCCACCTTGCGCCCCGAGGCAAGCGTCAGGTCGCGCAGCGCGCGCCGGAATCGCACCGGAGAGGTCTGGTGCAGCCGAAAGGTCTCGGCGGCGGCGCGATGCAGGAATTCGGGATCGCCAAGCTTGTCGCGATCTTCGGGATGCTCGCGGATCCATTCGTCGATGTGAAAGAAGATATGCGGCAGCGTGTGGCTGGTCGTCTTGATCGACCCGGTCAGGAACAACGTACATTGGCGCCAGACATAGGGGATCTTTTCGCTGTCGTCGGGGCGTGCCAGATCGTTCTGCAGGCAGAGCGTCATGAGCACGTCGCGCGGCAGGTCTTCCTTGGCGATCCTCCCAGCCTCGAAATCGAGGGTCAATTGCTTGCGGCGCTCCAACGACGGCTGAAGAAACTCGGCGACCAGCGCATCCAGCGCCTGCTTGCCGAGGTCGATCACCTCGTCTTGGGGGATGGCCGAGAAAATGCCAGTCGTCGCCTCGCCCAGTTGCAGCACGAGCGCCCGGAACCGGGCCGTGGTTTCCGGCGTGTCGATGCCATCGACGCCGGTCACCCGCGCCGAGATCCGCGTCAGTGCTTCCTTGATCAGCGCGCAGGCATCGATCCTAACGACGCCGCCGTCGTCGCGGTTGTTCCGAAGGTCGCGGATGACCTGCTCGATGACCGGGGCGAGCAGGTGCAGCTCGTAGTAGGCCAGAACCTGACGCGAAAACAGCGGGGCGGCGAGCTGCTTCAACTCGCTGTGCCGCGCGCCTTCGGACATGATCAGCGTGTCCTCGAGAAAGATCGTGCGTTCGGCGGCGCCGGCCATTTCAAAATCCCGCGATGTCAGGATCTCTCTGAGTTCGGCATAGGTTTCAATCGCCTGTAGCGCGTCCACGAAATCCGGGACTTGGGGATCCTGTACGGCAAGCATGGGTGTTCTCCTTCGCATGGGCAGACCGCGCGTCGTCGACCCGTGGGGGCCGTCGCCGGTTTGCAGGGTGTCGGCCGATGGGCTGATGCTTGCCAGACCCTGCGAATTGGCCGACCATCGGTCAATGACGGGTGCAGGCAGGATCGGCTATGCCGTCACAGAGCATCGGGTTTTCCGATGCCTCGCCGCCACGGTTGCGATAGGCTTGGCTTGGCCGCAGGCTCGGCGGGGCAGGGGGGAGGACGAGACCATGACGAAAGATTACAACCTACCACGGCTGGACCTTCGACAACTGACATATTTTCTTTTATCGTCGGAACTTGGATCAATTTCGGCCGGGGCGGCGGCGCTCGGGCTGGCACCGGCCACGGTTTCGGAGGGGATCGCGCGGCTCGAAGATCGGCTGGGGGCGCAGCTGGCTTCGCGCGGGGCGAACGGCCTGACGATGACGGCGGCGGGCATGACGCTGGTGCAGCATGCACCTGGGCTGCTGAAGGCCGCGGACGCGCTTGCAGATGCGGTGGGAGCGCGCTGTCATCCGGGCGGGCCGCTCTCGCTCGTCTTGCCGCCGAGCCTTAACGTGCTCCTGAGCGTGCCGCTGTCCGAAACGGTCAAGAGCGAGTATCCCGAAGTACGGCTCAGGGTGCCCGAGGGGATGTCGGGCGACGTCCTCGACTGGATCTTCAGGGAATCCGTCGACATGGGATTCGCCTATGAGATGGCCGGTTTGGGCGGCTTTTCATCGCGCTATGTCTACACCGAAGAGCTTTGGTTCATCAGCGCGCCCGACTTCCTGCCGGACGCGCTGAGCCGCACGCCGGAGGGGTTCGAGATCGGGCTCGCGCAATTGCCGCAGCTGCCGCTGGTCACCTCAAGCAAGCGCCACAAGACGCGCCAGCTTTTGGAACAATATGCGCGCTCCGCAGGCGTGGCGCTGAACATCGCGAGCGAGCTGGAATCACACTCGCAGATCCTTGAGATGGTCTTGCGCGCAAGCGCTTATACCATCGTGCCGAAAGCGGCGATCCTTCCACAGCTCACACGCGGCGATCTGGTGGCGATCCGTTTCCGCGAAAGGTTGCAACGGCGCTGCTACCTGCTGCGCAAAACCGGCCGCGTGGTGACGGCAGCCAGCCTTGCCGTCGAAGAGACGGCGATCAGCATCCTGAAGGAGATGAACAAACGGCACGCGCTGGACCTGGCCTTTTGAAGGCGGACGCAGAGGGCGCGCCGGTCAGTCTTTTCACTGAGCGGACTTGAACGCTTCGAATTCCTCCACGACCACGGGCAGCGCCCTGGACATGCCGTGCAGGTTGGACAGCGCGACGATTTCGAGCGCTTCAAGGATCTCGTCCTCTGTCGCGCCTGCTTTCAGCGCCGCACGCGTCTGTGCGCGCACGCCGAATTCGTGGAACTGAAACGCGTTCAGGCAGATCATCAGCGTGAGCTTGGTCTTGAGCGGCAGGCTGCTGCGATTGTACAGCGGATGCATGATCGTCTCGTGAATGCGTTCGAGCATATCCGGATCGCGCTCGGCCAGAATCCGCGTCCATCCGCGCGCCATGCCCCGGTCGCGTTCGACCCGTTCGAGCACCTGTTTCGTTCTTTCTGGATCGACGTTGGTCATCTGCTTTCTCCTCCGCAAATTTGACGTGTGTTGTATGATTTTCTGATTCTATCCAGAATAATGGGATAATTGCGACATGTTCAACAGCCGAGCGCGAAGTGCCGTCAGGGCGGCGAAATACAGCATTATAGCGCTTTCACTGTACCAAAGCCGCGACTGAAGTCCATCCTTGCCCTTGCGCTACATGTTATCCCACAATATGATAAAAAATAATATATCGTGGGCGCGGTGAGCTCCGGCGATGACGCGGCCGCTTTTCGGGCGGCTGCGGCTGTCGGGCCGGGAGGCGCCAGAAGGGAAGGAGCCCCAATGAACGATCAGGACAAGCGGCAGTTCGAAGCCCTGTTCGCACCACGGACCATCGCCTTGATCGGCGCATCTGCCGACCAGGCGAAACACACCTCGCGCCCGCAGCGGACGCTGCGCAAACACGGGTTCACCGGGCAGATCATCCCGATCAATCCCAAGCGCGACGAGGTTGGTGGCGACAAGGCCTACCCCTCGCTTCTGGAGGTGCCGGGTGATGTCGACCACGCCTTCATCATGGTGCCGCGCGATGCGGTCCACGACGCAATCCGCCAGTGCGCCAATAAGAAGGTGCTGGTGGCGACGATCTTTACCGACGGCTTCGCCGAAACCGGCGACGAGGGGCGCGCGCTTGAGGCCGATATCCTGAAAACCGCACGTGAGGGCGGTGTGCGGCTGCTCGGGCCCAATTGCAGTGGCATCTATTCAAGCACACCGGCTTGCGCGCTGTCGATCAACGCCGCCGTAGAAAAGCTGGACATCGTGCCCGGCCCGCTCGCGATCATCTCGCAGTCGGGCAGCATGACGGGCGGTCTGATGTCGCGGGGACTTGGGCGAGGCGTCGGCTTCTCGCGCATCGTATCTATCGGAAACGAGACCGATCTGTCGGTCGGCGAGATCGCCGAATGGCTGGTCGACGATCCCGAAACCGGCGCGATCCTGCTGTTCCTTGAAACCTTCCGCATGTCGGAGCGGCTGGCGCGGGCTGCGCGCAAGGCCGTCGCGGCGGGCAAGCCAATCATCGCCTATAAGCTGGGGCAGTCCGATCTGGGCCGCGATCTGGCCGCGTCGCATACCGGCGCTATGGCTGGCGGCGACGAAGTGTCCGATGCCTTCTTCCAGGCCCACGGCATCCTCCGGGTCAACTGCCTGGAAACGCTGTTCGAGATTCCGACTCTGCTGCGCGACCAGCGGCCGCCGCAAAGCCACCGCGTGGCGGTGATGACCACGACCGGCGGTGGCGCGGCCACCGTGGTCGACCGCATGGGCACGCTTGGCGTGAACGTTGTGGCGCCCAGCGACGCGGTGGTCGACACGCTCGCGGCGCAGGGCATCGACATCCCGCGCGGCAAGCTGACCGACCTGACGCTCGCCGGGACCAAAGCGGATGTCTACAGCGCCGTCGCCAGCGCGCTTCTGGCTTCGGATCACTGCGACATGCTGGTCGCAATCGCGGGCAGTTCGGCGCAGTTCTCGCCCGAAATCACGGTCGGATCGCTGGTCAAGGCGGACAAGCACGGCAAGCCGCTGGCGGTGTTCATTGCGCCCCATGCCAAGGACGGGCTCGACCAGCTTGCGGCGGCGGGGATCGCGGGCTTCCGCACGCCGGAAACCTGCGCCGACGCGGTCAGCGCCTGGTCGCGTTGGCGGACCCCAGTGGACATGCCCGCGCCCGACGCGGCCGTCACCGACGCCGTGCAGCAGGCGCTGGACGCGCTCGGCGGGCGCCGCCCCAACGAGCGAGAGGCGGGGGAAATCTTTGCGACGCTGGGCATCCCGACCGCGCCGTCGCAGGTCATCGCGGCGCCATCCGACAAGGTCGATCTGGCCTATCCGGTGGTGGCCAAGATCCTTTCGGCGGATGTGCCCCACAAGACCGATGCGGGCGGTGTCGAGCTGCGCATCGCCGGGGACGCCGAACTAGAACAGGCGGCCACGCGCATCCTGGCGAACGTCGGTGCAAAGCACCCGGATGCGGCAGTGGACGGCATTCTCGTGCAGCAGATGGAACGGGGCGGCCTCGCCGAGGTCATCCTCGGCTTCCGCCACGATGCAGAGGTCGGTCCCATCGTGGTGCTCGGCGTCGGCGGCGTGTTGGCCGAGATCTACAAGGACGCGTCGATCCGCCTGGCACCGACCACACGCGACGAGGCGCTGGCGATGATCGAAGAGGTCAAGGGCTTGGCCATCATCCGCGGCTATCGCGGCATGCCCGAGGGCGACACCGAGGCGCTGGCCGATGCCATCGTGTCGATGTCGCAACTCGCCGCCGTGCGCGGCATCGCGGATGCCGAGATCAATCCGCTGTTCGTCAAGCGCAAGGGCGAAGGCGTGGTCGCAGTCGACGGCCTCGTCCTCCCGGAACACAACTGACGGCCTGCGCAAGGCTGTCGCGACGATTGAAAGGAAACGCGACATGGAACTGGATCTGGCAGGCAAGACGGCCATCGTGACGGGGGCGGGAAACGGCATCGGCGCGGCGATCGTCGCCCGCTTCGTCGCCGAGGGGGCGAATGTCGTTGTCTCGGACATCAACGGTGAAGCCGCCGAGGCGCAGGCCGAGGCGCTGCGCAAGGCGGGCGGCAAGGCGATTGCGGTCACCGCGAACGTGGTCGACGCCGAGCAGGTCGAGGCGATGGTCGCCAAGACCGTCGAGACCTTCGGCACGGTGGACATTCTGGTGAACAACGCCGGTCTGACGCGCGACATGCGCATCACCAAGATGACCGAGGCGGATTGGGACATCGTCATCGACGTGATCCTCAAGGGCGCGTTCAACTGCACCCGCGCGGTGCTGCCCCACATGAACGAAAACAAGTGGGGCCGGGTGGTGAACATCTCGTCCCGCGCGCATCTGGGCAATAGGGGCCAGGCCAACTACTCCGCCGCCAAGGCGGGCATCATCGGCTTTACCCGTGCAATGTCGCTTGAGGCGGGGCGCAACTACATCACCGTGAACGCTGTCGCGCCGGGCATCATCAGCACCGAGATGGTCCGCTCGCTGCCGCATTGGGATTCGATCCGCGAGAATGCCGAAAAGACCACGCCGATCCCGCGCGTGGGTGAGGTCGAGGACATCGCTGATGCGGTGGCCTTCCTCGCCTCTGAACGCGCAGGCTACATCAGCGGCGACGTGCTTCACGTCACCGGCGGCCGTTACTGAAAGGGAGATTTCACATGACTGACGCGTATATCGCCGGGATCGGCATGACGCCGCTGGGCAAGCATTGGGACACCAGCGTGCGCCAGCTTTCAGCAGAGGCCATCTCCGAGGCGCTCACCGACGCTGGGCTGGACAAAGAGGCCATCGAGGCCGCCTGGTTCTGCAACACCCGGCTGGGCGTGCTGGAAGGTCAGCACAACATACGCGGCCAGACCGTTCTGCGGCCCTACGGGTTCGAGAACATCCCGATCTTCAACACCGACAATGCCTGCGCATCGTCCAGCTCGGGGCTCGCGCAGGCCTGGATGGCGGTGAAGTCCGGGGTGCATGATATCGTCCTGGTTGTCGGCGCCGAAAAGATGAATTTCAAGGACAAGTCCGAACAGATGTTCGCCGCCTTCAAGGGCTCGACCGATCTGGAAACATTCGACGACCAGCTCGATTCCCTGCTGTCGCTGGGCGACGGCCTAGAACTGCCGCAAAAGGCGCTGGATCAAAGCGGCCAGCGATCGGTGTTCATGGACATCTACTCGGCCATGGCGCGCTTTCACATGAAGCGCTTCGGCACGACCGAAGAGCAGATCGCCGCCGTCGCCGCCAAGAACCACTGGCATTCGCAGTTCAACCCCAAGGCGCAGTACCGCTTTACCATGACGGTCGAAGAGGTGATCGCGGACCGGCTCGTGTCCTACCCGATGACGCGCGCGATGTGCGCGCCGATGAGCGACGGCGCCGCCGCGCTGGTGATCGTGTCGGACCGGATGCTGGACCGCATCGACTGCAGCCGTGCTGTCAAGATCCGCGCCGTTAGCGTGTCGAGCGGGTCGAACCGCGCGCCCGACGAATTCGAAAAGCACCTGACCCGCACCGCCGCGGACCGCGCCTACGAGCTCGCGGGGCTGGGGCCGCAGGACGTGAACATCGCCGAGATGCACGACGCCACCGCCTTTGCCGAGATCATGCAGGCCGAGCATTGCGGCTTTGCCGCCTATGGCGAGGGCGGGCGGCTTGCGGAAAGCGGCGACAGCAAGCTGGGCGGCAAGCGCCCGATCAATGTGTCGGGCGGGCTCTTGTCCAAGGGCCATCCCATCGGCGCAACCGGCGCGATCCAGGTGAACGAAATCGTCCAGCAGCTGCGCGGCGAAGCGGGCGAGCGGCAGGTCGAGGGCGCGCGCATCGGTTTGACCGAGAACGGCGGCGGGTTCTACGGCTATGAAGAGGCCGCCTGTGTCGTCTCGCTCTTCGAAGCGCCGGCGAAAGGGGCCTGATCCATGGCCATCGACGCCGACCACCTGCTGAACTACCGGGTCGAGGATGTTCGGCAACGCTACACTAGCCGCGACAGCGCATTCTACGCGCTGTCGGTCGGCATGGGGCAGGATCCGCTGGACAAGGCTAGGCTGGCCTTCGTCGATCCCAATGCCGGGGCAGAGCAGAAAGTGCTGCCGTCGATGGCGCTGGTGCTCGGTTACCCCGGCCCATGGCTGACGCGGCCCGACACGACGGTCGATACCAAACGCTTCCTGCACGGCATGCAAGCGATCGAATGGCATCGGCCCTTCCCGGCCGAGGGCGATGTGATTGGCAAGACCCGTGTGCTGCGGCTCGTGGATCGCGGCGAGGGCAAACATGGCATGGTCCTGTCCGAACGCCGCATCGTCGATGCGACGACCGAAACTCCCTATGCGACGCTCACGCAGGTCCACGTGCTGCGGGGTCAGGGCGGGTTCGGCGGCGATCCGACGCCGCTTCCCGCGCCGCTTGCGCTTCCGGACACGGCACCCGATTTCGTCGTGGAGGTGCCAACCATGCCGGATCAGGCGCTGTACTACAGGCTCAATGGGGACCTGTTCGCGCTACACGCGGATCCCGACATGGCCCGCGCCTCGGGCTTTGAACGCCCGATCCTGCACGGCATGTGCGTGTCGGGCATCGCAACGCAGGTGATGATGGGACGGCTCGCCGGAAACGACCCGTCACGCATGCGCTCGATCGCCATGCGGTTCTCATCCCCGGTCTACCCGGGCGAGACCATCCGCATCGAAGGCTGGAACGACGGCGCGTTCCGCGCGCGCTGCGTCGAGCGTGAGGTGATCGTTCTCGACAATGGCCGCGCCGTGGTTGCGGGTTGACCGGACGGCCAGGCGCGGGGCCGCTCCTGCCTGCCCCGCGCCCGTTCAGGAAACAGGGGCTGGTGCGACACCATCCAGGGAGGTGAACTGCGATGATTTACGCCAGACTGGCCACACTTGACGAGGCCGTTGCGCAGCGTTCCGGGGGCGAAAGCGTCGCCGACGTCCCTGCGGGTGGCACGCACCTGTCGGTTCAGATGACTGCCGGGAGGCGCAAGCGGGACATCGTCGCCGACATCAAGCGGATCCCGGAACTGACCGCGACCACCTGCGATGACGCCGGGTTCCACATCGCGTCCACCGTCTGCGGCGCCAAGCTCAACGAACATGCTGCCCTGCGCACCGCTTGGCCGGGGTTCCGCGAGGGGATGGACTTCATCGGTTCGATGCAGGTGCAAAACAAGGCGACACTTGCAGGCAATCTCTGCACTCGCTCACCCGCCGCGGACAGTGTGCCGGGCATGATCGCCGCGGGCGCCACCGCGACTGTCGCCGGCCGGACCGGCAGGCCCGAGGTGCCGGTGGCCGAAATCCCCCGCCGGCCCTGGCCGCACGACGCTTGCGCCGGGCGAACTGATCGCGGCGATCCATCTGCCGCCGCGCCCCTCCCGTGCGGGCGACCTATAAGCGATCCACGCCTCGGACAGAGACGGCCATAGCCGTTGTTGGCGTCGCGGTGAACCTCGAACTGGGTGTCCAGGCCACTGCCGCCGCGTTGCGCGAACGCGCCTGACCCCGGCATCTTCGGCCTCCGAAACGACACCGCCCCGGTTTTACGACCGGGCGGTGTTGCTTTGACGGGCCGCCGGCCGCGTCAGTCAAAGACGAACACGCCCTTGCCGCCCGCCTGCTTGTCGAATTCGCGATAGGCGGTTTCGGCCTCGTCGATGGACCAGCGGTCGGAAAAGATGTCATCAACGGCGATGCCGTGATCCGCGATGAACCAGGCACAATCCTTCATTCCGGTAATCGGGAAGGTCCAGGACCCGAGGACTGTGCGCTGCTTGCCGATCATGTCGTTCCAGGCCACCAGGTCGAGATCGCCGCCTACCGCCACCAGCGCGATGCGCCCCCAGGGCGCCGTGCTGCGCACCGCCTGCTGCTTGGGCAGCTTGCCCCCGGCGCAATCCATCGCGCAGCTCACGCCTTTGCCTCGGGTCAGCTTGTGGATCTCTTCGACCGGGTCGTGTGTTTGGCCATTGATGACATGGGCCGCGCCGAACCGCTTGGCCTGCGCCACGCGGGCCGCGTCGATGTCGACCCCGATCACCTCGATGCCCATCGCCGCCGCAAGCTGTACCGCCGAGAGTCCGACAGGACCAAGACCAAAGACCGCCAGCGTGTCGCGGGCGCTTGCCTCCAGCCGGACAAGGGCGCCAAAGGCCGTGCCGGTGCCGCAGGCGACGGCCGCGCCCGCCACGAACGAGATCTCGTCCGGCATCTTGACCAGCGTGCTCGCGGGCACACGCATATATTCGGAATGTCCGCCGTTCAACACGTGGCCATGCGGCTTGGTGCCCTCGTCGCACATCTGGTTCCAGCCGGTGCGGCAATGGTCACAGGTGCCGCAGCCTTCGTAATGAAACACGATGACCCGGTCACCGGGCTTGAAACGGTCGGGGCGCACGTTGCGCCCCACCGCCTCGATGACGCCGCAAGGTTCATGACCGGCAATGATCCGCGTTTCAGGGTCCATACCGCCCTCGCCAAGCGTGATCAGCCCCTGCTTGGCCATGTGTTCGAGCGGATTGTTCGCCCGGTAGAGGTGCAGGTCGCTGCCGCACATCCCCGACGCCTTCATGCGGATCACCGCATCGTCCGGCCCTGGTGTGGGATCTTCGAAGGTCCTGACCTCGAGATTGCGGTTTCCGGTGAAAACGACTCCGCGCATGTGTTTCTTCCCTTGTTGCACTCGGTTCTGGACGCGCCCACGCGGCCACGCCGATGGGCGGTTATGAAACGGGCGGCGCGCGCCGACAGAGCGACGGCTGCCGATCCGCGATCGCCGTCAGGGCGGTTTCGGGCTTGAGCGGTGCGGTGGCGATCCGCCGCCCGCTAACCACCAAGACCGCGTTGGCCACGCAGGCCGGCCCCAAGATCAGGCTCGCCTGGGCCACGCCACTGACCCCGAAGGCGTGATTGGGGGTTCGGCACCGCCACGATGACGGTCTCGGCCATCGGCAAATCCGCTGCGACCCGCGGCCGGTAACCCCGCCAAGAGGCGTTTTGCAGCACGCCGTCCGCGCCGTAGAGATTGCCCACATTTCGCGCCGTGACGAAATCGAGGAATTCGACAGCGCCGGTGTCCGGATTGACCTGAACATTGCACGTCATGGCGCACAGACCGGGAGCATGGTCGGACATGGTTTCGCCATAAGAGATGCTCAAATGGCCGCCTGTCGCACCCGCCCGTTGCGCCAGCGCGGCCAGTGTGAGCGGATTGAATTCTCCGGCTTTCGACGAAGAAGCATGGGGTGCAGGCGACGTGGATCGCCTTGCCGGTGGCAGAGGTCACCCGGCTGCCCCCCGTCACATCACCGAAGCGGACATAGGCAATATCGCGGATCTCCGTTTGGTCGCGCTCGTAGGGCATGCCACACGTGCTGGCTGCCATCGTCGCCATCGAGGTCCAGCTGTCGTCGCGGCGGGGCAGGCAGGTCGCGCCGAAATGGCCCGACCCGTTGTGCCAGATGCCGGTGGTAACCCCGCGCCTCTGGTTCGGCCCGAGACGACGGGTATCGGTCGGATGCGCGCGCAGCGCCTCGACGATCTCGGCGCAGCCCTCATGCGCCGTCTGGCGGTCGCCGATCTGCGTATCGCCCACCCGGATAGCGTTCTTCAGTCGGAGCTCCAACGGGTCCATGCCGATGCGCTTGGCGAGCACACCCGACGCCTCCTCTGCGGCGAAACAGGACGGCATCGCGTCGGGCGCGCGATGGGCCGCCGTGGTGGCGCGATTCGAAACGAGGTGATAGCCGGTGCCATGCGGGTTCGAGAACGCGTCTTGCGAAAACGCGCAGGGAACGCCGTCGATGAAGGGCGCGCCGGGAAAGGCGCCAGTGTCGTCGCAGAGCTTGATCTCTGCCGCGGTCAGCGTGCCGTCGCGGCGCGGGCCGATCTGTACCCGGACCCTGGGATCCGAGTCCGGGCTCGTTGCGCGGAACACCTTCTCGCGCGACATCATCATCGTGACCGGCAACCCCGCCTTGCGCGACAGCGGCATGGCGACCGGTCCGAGGTAAACCTTGCTCTTGCCGCCGAACCCGCCGCCGATTTGGGCGGGGGTGGCGCGGATGTCGCCGGGCGACATGCCGGACATCTTCGCCGTCAGGTCGCGCATCCGGAAACGGCCCCGGTTCGGCCCCCACGGCTGAGAGGCGCCATCGGCGCCGGTTACCACCGCATCTACGCCGTTCAGGTCTTCTGCGGCAGATGTAACGATCCTGCGGATATGCGCATGTGCAGGAACCGGGCGCAGAACCTTGCCCGTCAGAACCCCGTGCGGCGCGTTGTCGCGGCCGTAGCGCGCGGCGCCGGTGACCGCCTGGACTCTGTCAGGGCGCAGTGGGCGGTCGCCGGTGCGGGTCCTGCGGTCGCCCTGCGGGCGTCGCGCGGTGATCTCGTTCATATTGACCTTCCTCCTCGCGCGTCGATGGATACGCCGCTCTGACGGCGGGGATCGGACGTCCCCGATCCCCGTCAGCACACGCCGCGGAAGGGTGCGCCTTTCTGGATTGTATCTCAAATTATGCGACAATATTCAACATCTAACTGATATACCCGCAAGGCGCCACGCCGGTCCAGGGAAGTTGTCGCCGAGCCCGGCGCTGTCGGTTTCCATCACAGGCGCGCCCGCTGACGGACCAAAGGACAGGGCATGAAACTGACACAGACCTGGGACAAGACATTCACGAAAGGCGACAAGGTCTCGCATTGCAAGGTGACCATTACCAACCGCTACGGCATGACCCCTGCCGGCGACCTCTACACGCCTCAGGGCGATGGCCCCTTTGCCGCCATTGCGGTCAGCGGTCCCTTCGGCGCCGTGAAAGAGCAGTCGTCGGGCCCATATGCGCAAACGCTGGCCGAGCGTGGCGAGCGCCCGTATGCCTGCGTGGCCTCGGGCAATCTCGATCACCGCATCCTAGTGACGCTGACTTGGCTGAGGCTGAATCGCGACACGCAGATCCGCGGCTAAGATCTTGCCGAGCGCGCCGGGATCAGCGGATCAATCTACCACCAACGCTTTCGCGACCTGGCAATGATCAGACCGCTTCAATACCGGAAATGGCTGCGGCTAAAAGAGGCGTGGCGCCTGACGCTCGATTCAGCATTTCGATGCGTCCAGCGCGTCGTTCCGGGCCGGTATGACCGGCCCTCGCAGTTCAGTCGCGACCATGGGCGCCTGTTCGGCACCCCCTCGAAACGGGATCTCGACAGGATCAGAACGCAGGTCGTGGGTGCCCCCGCGCCGCGGATCAGGGGGTTCGGTGCGGCAAGAATCCCCCAACGGATGTGCTCTGGCCCGGCTGGCGGATCAACTCGTAGTGCACTTCCGGTGCCTCTGCGCCATCGTGCAGTTTGCGCACCGTTTCGTTCACCAGCGCGCCCGCGACCGTGCGCCGCGCGTGCAGGCGCTGCGCATCCGCCCAGGTCGCGACCTTGAAACGCTCGGTCCAGATCATCGGGTCGAGGATGTCGCGCGACAGGGTCCAGCGCGTGCCGCCATCGCGAATGCGGTTGCGGCGCTTCTCTCGCATGGCGTCTAGGAACGCTCCGGTGTTCGCGTCGCGGATCCGGTAGGTGATCGAGGTCATGATCGGACCGCTGCGCGCCACCAGGTCGATCGCGGGTTGAGGCGGGGTCCAGGTGCCGTGTGGCGCCAGCCCGCTGGCGCTGGGTTCGCGGATGCGGAAGGACAAGGCCAGCAGGGCGCTGGCCGCACACACCGTGGCCGAGACCAGAAGCGAATCCGGCGTACTGTAGCTGTCCGCCAGCCAGCCCCAGACGAAACTGCCGATCGCATTTCCTCCGAACACGAAGGTCAGGTAGATCGAGATCGTGCGGCTGATGACCCAGCGCGGCGACTGAACCTGCACGAGGTAATTGTACAGCACCTGCGTGATGATCCAGCAGAAGCCGCCCAGCATCCCCGCCAGAAGCGACACCGCCAGCGACGAACTGAGGGCCAGTACCGCCGTGGCTACGGCGAAACCGACATGCGTTCCCGCGAAAATGCGTTCCAGCGGCACCTTGGTGCGCAGCGCATCGGTGACAAAAGAGCCGAAGATCGCGCCGACCCCGAAAGAGCCGAGCATGACGCCAAGCGTCGTGGGGCCGCCTCCGATCAGATCGCGCGCGACCAGCGGCAAAAGCGCCATGGCCGAGATCGCCGCGATGTTGAACACGAAGGACCGCAGCGTGACCGCGATCAGGGTTGTGGACAGGCTCATGTAGCGCAGGCCCGCCATGATCGCGCTGCCGAAGCTTTCCGGCGGCAGCCCGTCGGTCGCCGTAACCTTGGGCCAGCGGCGCGCGACAAGGATCACCGTGAGATTGCAGATCCCGTTGATGACAAAGGCAACAAAGGCGCCCGATGCGGCCAAGATTGCCCCGCCGATGGCGGGGCCGACACTGCGGGCAATGTTCAGGTTGGACGAATTGATGGCCAGCGCCGGCCCGACATTCTCGCGCGAGAAGAATTCGAAGACCATGGACTGCCAGCCCGGATAGTACAGCGCCCGCCCGCTGCCGATCAGAAAGGTGCAGGCCAGCAACAGCGCGGGGGTCAGGGCCTGAAAATAGGCCGCCGCCGCAAGGCCAAACGACACTACAAGCAGAAAGCACTGCGCCCAGATGATGAGTTTGCGCTGACCGACAAGGTCGGCCATGACCCCGCCTGGCAACGACATCAACATCACCGGAAGCGCCACGGCGGTCTGCACCAGTGCGACCTGCTGGGCGCTTCCGCCCATCTCGACCATCAGCCAGGAGGCACCGACAAGCTGGATCTGCCAGCCCAGATTCGCCGACAGACCGGCCAGCCAATAGCCGAGGAATCCCCGGCTCCGGAAGGGGGCAAGCGGGGACAGGAACCTATGCAAGGTGCAATGCCACAGGGATGGCTCTGCCCAGCCTGCCATGGGCCCGGAGCCAAAGCGTCCGGCAGATCTGCTTTGCAGGCGCGGGCAAGATGTGCTTGCGCGGGGGCATCGGGGTGGACTCCTAAATGCGGTATCATCCCATTTTCGGGGCCTTGGCTTCAATTCGCAATATAAAGTTGTCTCGATTTGTGAGATTTTTTATGATACTGGCTCTGCGCCGGGGCGGGGCATGGCCGGTCGATTCCGCAGGTGCCCGCCACAGAGGAAAGTGACGCTGAAAGGACCCCTCATGGGCAAGGTAGTATATGATTTCACCGGCGAGGTCGCCCTCGTGACCGGGGCTGCGGCAGGCATGGGGCTGGCCACGGCAAAGGCCTTTGCCGAGGCGGGCGCCAGCGTTGTTCTTGCAGATGTCGCGCCCGACGCGCTCGACCGGGCCGTCGAAAGCATCCGCGCCAATGGCGGTGTGGCGACGGGCGTCGTCTGCGATGTCTCGGATGATGCCGCCGTCAAGGCGCTGGTCGATCGCACGGTCGAGGTCTATGGGCGGCTTGATTGCGCGTTCAACAATGCGGGGATCATCTCGGCCACGACGCCCGTGGTCGACATGGCTTTGTCGGATTACGACCGCATCATGGGTATCAATCTGCGCGGCGTCTTCAGCGCGCTGAAATATGAGATCGCCCAGATGCAGAAGCAGGGGCAGGGCGGTGCCATCGTCAACAACGCCTCGCTCGCCGGCAAGATCGGCGTTCCGGGCCGGGCACAATATGCCGCCGCGAAACACGGGATGCTGGGGCTGACCAAGTCGGTCGCGCTCGAGGCCGGTCGCGACAATATCCGGGTGAATGCCATCTGTCCGGGCACCATCGCCACGCCGATGGTCGAGCGCATGGCGGCGGCAAAGGATCTGGACACCGAGTTGGCAGGCGCCGCCGTGCCGCTCAACCGTCTCGGCACCGTCGAAGAAATCGCCCAGGTGGTGCTGTGGCTGTGCAGCGAAGGGTCGAGCTATGTGCTTGGCGAGCCGCTTTCCGTCGATGCGGGCGTGACCATCCAGTAAGGCGCGGGACATCCGTACCGGGGCCGCCAGCACGTGGCGGCCCTGGTTCGTTACTTGACCGATCCTGCCGTAAGCCCCTTGACGATGAAGCGTTCGAGGAACAGCCCCACGATCACCAGCGGAAAGATCGATGAAAAAGACAGCGCGGCCATCGTCCACCAGCCGACCCCGGATGTGCTGGTCTGGCTTGCAACCATGACAGGCAGGGTCTTGGCGTTGCTGCTGGTCAGAAGCGCCGCGATAAAATACTCATTCCAACACAGCACCAGCGACAGAATGAATGCCGCCGCCATGCCCGGCCCCGCCAGCGGTAGCACGATCCTGAGGAATACGCCCCAGACCGAACAGCCGTCGACCATGGCCGCCTGCTCCAGTTCGTGCGGGATCGACGCGAACTGGTCGCGCATGATCCAGATGACGATCGGCAGCACAGACAGCGCATAGATGCAGATCAGACCGATGCGCGTGTCCAGCATGTCGAGGCTCTGGTAGAGTACGAGGATCGGCAGGGCCAGAACTACCGGCGGCAGGATGAGCTGCGACAGAAAGAAGAACGAGATGTCCTTGTTTTGCAGGAACCCAAAGCGGTACTTGAACCGCGCCAGCCCATAGGCCGCAAGCGTGCCCAGCACCAGTGCGAAGCCCGCAGCGCTCAGCGAGACGACGATGCTGTTCTCGAAGCGCAGCAGAAACTCGTCTCGCACCGTAGAAGTCACCCCGAGCCGGTCGGGCGACAGGCCGAGCGACTGCCAGCCCAGCCAGCCCGGCTGGTAATCGACCCAAGGGATGACCGCGCCGCGCAGAATATCGCGGGCGGATTTGAACGAGGTGGTCAGCGTCCAGTAGATCGGAAAGAGGCAGACAAACGCCCAGAGACTGAGGCTGCCGTAAATTCCGATGCGCGCCGTCACGCGAAGAAACCGGTGGTTCATGCATCACCTTGTGTTCTGTGAGTAAGCTTTTCCGCGAACTTGAGAAACAGCAGCAGGAAGATGACGATACAGACGAGATAGAACATCGCCATCATCGTGCCGTAGCCTACATTCGCCCTGTCGCGGTATTCGCGGAAGATGAAACTCGAAATGGTGTCCGTCGCGCCGCCCGGTCCGCCGTATGTCGTGTTGATCACGATATCGGCCAGCTTGAGTTGGAAGATGATCCGCACGAGGAGCGCGGTGATTGAAACCGGCATCATCAGGGGAAAAGTGATCTCCCAGAAGTTCTGCCAGCCAGAGGCGCCGTCGATCTTCGAGGCTTCGCGCAGATCACGCGGGATCGCTTGAAGACCGGCGAGCAGCAGGATGACCGAGAATGGAATCCAGACCCAGGCGTCCAGGGTGGCCACGCTGATGCGGGCGATCCAGGGCGAGGTAAAGAAGCTGGGTTCGGACCATCCGAGCAGACGCATCAGGTCGCTGATCGGGCCGGTGCGGAAATCCATCATCGACTTGCCGATCATCCAGGAAACCGCGACGGGGCTCAGCATAAACGGCAACAGGAATGCCACGCGAAAGAATTTTCGTGCGCGGATCTCGGCATTGAGAAGCAGCGCCAGACCGAAGGCCAGCGCGTATTGGACGACGACTGCAAGCAGATAGAAGCCCATGTTGAACAGGGCGTTCCAGAAATACGGATCCGACATCATCCGGCGGAAATTATCTAGCCCGTTGAAGCGCGGCGGGGCGGCGCTGGAGAGATTCCAGTCGGTAAAGGCCGCGGCGATGGCAAAGACCGTCGGAAACAGCACGACCGCCACGGTGAACAGTGCCGCGGGCAGAATGAACAGCGCGCGCCAGCCGTCGTCACCGCGCATGATCACCTGTCCTGCCGATAGGGCGACACCCCAGATTGCATATGCATAAAGCACCGGTCGCCAAGTGTCGAAACCGAAGCCCAGCCGCCCAGTGACGTGCAGAATCTGCACCGCGAGCGCCACGAGCATGAGGAAAAAGGCGGCCCAGACAATGGCTTGCCCGGTGCGATACCTTCCGACGGAAATGCCGAAGGGAATGTCGGTCATGAAAGAATGTCCCATTCCTGCGGAGCCAGCCGGGACGGCCGGCCCCATGAGGCAGGCTTATTGCCCAAGCGCTTCGCGGTAGAAGGCGATCTGGCTTTCCCGGCCGAGCCGGTCGGTGATCTCTTCCCATGCGGCAGCAATGGCATCCGCGCCCTCCTGAGCGCCAACCTGCCCGGCATAGATCTTGGCCAGTTCGTCCTCGGCGATACTGTAATACTGGAACAGCCCCGGGATGCGCGGCTCGATTGCGGCGTTCGGATGATTGTAGGAGTCGCGCTGCGACGCGAGGTAATTCGAGATATACGCCTCGTCATAGCCAGCAGCGACCCATTCGGCGACGTTGAACTGGCTGTTGCGATAAGCTTGCTGGCCCGTCGGATAAAGGCTCATCCACAGCGCGATATCCTTGCCGCCCAGATGCGCCGCGCAGGACCAGGCCGCCTTGTGGCGCGTTGCGTCCGCATCGACCTTTGAGGTGACGTAAAGGCCTAGCCCGAGGAACGCCATGTTGGGCGCGTGGTTGGGACCCGAGGGCAAAACCTCCCAGCTTTGGGTCGCGGCGTTGTAGACGTCGTCCGATCCGGGAAGGATGGAAAAGCCGGAGATATCCCCGATCACCGAGCTTGCGTTGTTGCGCGCGTTCGAACCGACATCGCCCCACCAGGCTAGCATCGAGCCGGTGCCGCCAAGGAACTGCGTAAATGCGGTGCCAAGCGCGTCCATGGCAAGCTGGTCTGCAGGCTCGTAGGGCAGGGCATCCACGACGTCCTGAATCGCGCGCACCCAAGCCGGGTTGTTGATCCGGGGTTTCATGGTGTCGGCGTCGAACAGCCACGCTGGATCGTTCGGATGCTTGGCATAGGCCGAGGCCCGCGAACCGAGGAAGTAGAAGCCCAGACCACCCCAAGGTTTGCAATGGTCGAGATAGCCATGGGTGGGGAAGCCGTCGACCTCCTTGCCGGCAAGGAACTTGGTCGCGGCCTGCACCTGCTGCCAGGTCTTCGGAACGCCCCAGCCGTCGAGCCCGGCCTTGTCGCCATCCCACGCCGACCATTGCTCAGCCAGCGCCTCGTCCGAGAACACGTCGGTCCGATAGTTGAAGTTGTGGCAATCGCCGTCTATAGACACGCGGTAGACCTTGCCGCCCCATGTGCCGACCGGTGGTTTGAGGTAATTGACATAATCGTCCATGTCGATCTGTTCGGCGACCCAGTCCGGCACCTCGGACATCAAGCCCCGGCTGCCGAGGTCGCCCTCGAACGCCGGCCCCATCTGCACGATGTCGAAATCCACCGAGTCGAGCGCGATGGCCTGCTGAATGCGCGAGTTCAGATCCGCCGTGGCCAGATCGATCCAGTTGATCCGGGCGCCGGTATAGGTCTCCCACGCCTTGCAAAGGCCACGAAAGATGACGTTATGCGCCCCGGCGGTGTTAAGCCCCATGAAGGTCAGCTCGACCCCGGCAAACTCGCCCTCTGCGACATTGGCCTTGGTCGGCTCAAGGCAAAGCTCGCCGACCCTGAGCCATTCGGCATCGCTGGGCGTGCCCATGCCGACGCCGGGCAGCCGCGCGAGTTGCAGGCGCAGGTCGCTGCTGCTCTGCTGCGCAAAGGCGCTCCCGACCGAAAAGATCCCGCTCGCGAAGGCCGCCGCCGAGGCGGCCCCCTTCAACAGGTTCCGGCGGCTGATCCGCGACAGGTGCTTGTAGTGTTCCAACTTCATGACGTCTCCCCCCTCATGCAGCGATCCGATGTCTATATCACTGATCTATATTATATTAATGTAGACGCTCTTGGTGTAGAGATAGGTATCGAGATGCGCCGAAGTGCCCTTGGCGCCGTATCCGCTCATCTTGGTTCCTCCAAACCCGACAAGTGGATCCACCTGGCCGTAAAAGTTCACCCACATCACCCCGGTGTGGATACCGTTGACGACTTTCATCGCGGCCGAGATATTGCTGGTCCAGACCGCGCCGCCCAGCCCGTATTCGGTGCTGTTGCCGATACGGATCGCCTCCTCGGCGCTGTCGAAGGGAATGATCGACATCACCGGACCGAAAATTTCTTCGCGCGCGATGGTCATATCGTTGCTGACCTCGCTGAACACGGTCGGCTCGACGAAGTAGCCGTTTGCAAAGTCGCCGCCCAGCCGCGAGCCGCCGCAGACAAGCTTCGCGCCTTCCTTGCCGCCGATCTCGATGTAGGACATCACCCGCGCGATCTGCGCTTCCGAGATGACCGGGCCGAGGTTGGCGTTTTCGTCCATCCCGTAGCCGATCCGCAGTGTCTTGACGAAGGCGGCGACGCGCTCGGCGAACTCTTTTGCGATCGAGCGTTCGACCAGCACGCGGGTGCCCGCGTAGCAGATCTGGCCAGAATTGTTGAACACCGCGAGCGCCGCCCCCGGCACCGCCTTGTCCAGATCCGCGTCCGCAAAGATGATGTCCGGCGACTTGCCGCCCAGTTCAAGCTGAAGCTTCTTGATGTTGACCGCCGAGGCCTCGATGATCTTGCGGCCGGTTACGGTCGAGCCGGTAAAGGCGATCCGGTCCACGCCGGGGTGCCGCGCAAGCGCATCGCCCGCCACGCTGCCCCGCCCTGTGACAACGTTCACCACCCCGTTCGGAAGCCCGGCCTCGTGCAGCATCTCGACGGTACGCAGGATACTCAGGCAGGCATCCTCGGCGGGTTTCAGCACGACGGTACAGCCCGTCGCCAGCACTGCGCCTAGCACCCACCACTGACTGCCCAGCGGTCCGTTCCACGGGATGATGCCGCCGATGACCCCGACGGGCGCCTTGACCGTCATCGAGGCGACATTGCCCGCAAGCCCGTTCTGAAGTGTCTCGCCCTTGATGTTCAGCGCCTGCGACGCAAAGAACTGGATGGTCCGCAGGATGAAGTCCTTGGTGCCGCGCGTGCGGGTGATGGGCATGCCCATGTCGGTGGATTCGATCTGCGCAAGCTCTTCGTAATTCTGATCGATATGGTCGTAGAGCCGCATCAGCATCGCCTGCCGCTGATAGGGTGACCATTCGCTCCACGGGCCTTCGAAGGCGGTGCGTGCGGCGCGGACGGCGGCGTCGATATCCTCAGCGGTGCCCGCCACGATATGGCCGAGCGAATCGCCGGTCGAGGGATTGAAGGTTTCGATCAGATCGGTCGATCCGGCCCCCGTCTCGACGCCGTCGATCAGCGGACCGTATCTGCGGCGGCCGAGATAGTCTCTTGCTGCCGGGCAAAGCTCAAGGTGGGTATCGTCTTGCGGCATGTCGCTTCCACTATTTGTTCTGATCGGGGTTTGCCCGGACCGATGTGGACCGGGTCTGCGCCTCGGTCCGTATGGCGCCATGGCACACCCATTGTCAGGACTCTAGTCGGCGCCCAAACGTCGTGTCAACACATATCCCAAATAGTGAGAAAATTGTGTAATTTGGCCGGCGAAGCGCCGGCCTCGATATGCCATTGCAAGATAGGTTTAGATCAAGCGAAAAAGGGATGCACGGGAAATGCCTGCCTGAATGTTGACAAAGTCCTGCATAATGGGATTAAACATAAATAATGTATCGTTGGGAGGAAAACATGAACGTGACCGGACTGGAAGCCGCTATTGTGCCCGTGACGGGCGGGGCGTCGGGCATAGGCCTTGCGATCTGCCGCAAATTGCGGGCGGCGGGCGCGTTTCCGATCCTCGTCGACGTGAATGCGGATAGCCTCGAAACCGCCGTGGCCGAGGTCTATGCGGGCGAGGAAAATCCCGGGCGCTTTGGCTATGTTGTGGACGTTGCCGATTCAAAGGCGGTCGACGCGTTCTTCACCAAGCTGAAAGAGGACCATGGCCCGGCGACCCATGCCGTTGCCAATGCCGGCATCGTGCGTCCCGTCGCCGCAAACGAACAGAGCGACGAGAACTGGCTTTCGGTGATCAACGTCAACCTGAACGGTGCCTTCTTCTTCTGCCGGGGGGCTGGCCGCCAGATGGTCGAGGGTGGCCGGGGTGCGATTGTGAACATGGGTTCCATCGGCGGCATGTTCGCCCGCGAGGGGCGGTCCGCCTATGGCGCATCGAAAGCTGGCGTGATGCAGATGACCCGGACCCTTGCACTGGAATACGGGCCGTCGAACGTGCGCGTGAATGCCATTGCACCGGGCCTGATCATGACCCCGATCCAGGCCGCCAACGCCGCCACCGTCTCCGAGACCTCGTCGCGTTCGGCGCTCAAGCGAATGGGCACGCCCGAAGAGATTGCCGATATCGCGGTCTACCTGCTGTCCGATCAGTCCAGCTTTGTGACGGGCGCGACCGTCGTGGCGGATGGCGGCCTCAGCATCCGCTACAACTGAGGATCGGGAGCATGCCGCGCCTTCCCCTTCTACCCGAAGCGATTTGCGAGCCGCGCGAGGTGGTCGATGCCATGCGCGCGCGGCGCGGCGGCACTCTGCGGCCCATCGACCGCCTGATCCTGCATAGCCCTTCGGTCGCGGCGGGCTGGACGGCGCATGCGGATGCGGCCCTGGGTCAGACGATTGTGCCAGTGCGCCTGCGCGAACTGGCCACGGTGGCGACCTCGGTCCTGATGGCGCATGATTACGAAGTGCGCACCCATGAGCCCGCCTTTCTTGCCGCGGGCGGCACGCCCGAGCAATTCACCGCGCTGGCGGATGTGGAGGCGGCGCGGCACCGAGACGATCTGTTCGACGAGACCGAGCGCGCGACGCTTGGCCTTGCCATTGAGATGAGTCGCGACATCGACGTGTCGGACCAGACCTTTGCCCGTATCGCAGACGCGCTGCCGGACAGCCGGTCGTTGGTCGAGCTGATCACGATCATCGCGACCTATCACATGACCAATCGGGTTCAGCGGGCGCTCGATTTCTGCTGAGCGCCCGCCAGCCCGCGCTCAGGATTTGACGAACGCGGCGCGGGTGCCGCCATCGACGGGCAAAAGCGCACCGTTCACATATTTCGCGGCATCGCTGAGGAAGAAGCCGATCACGTCGACAACATCGTCCGTGGTGCCGATCCGCCCCAGCGGAGAGGCACCCGACAGCCCGAAACCCGATTTGCCGCTGGCCATCTTCTGCATTTCCTCGATCATCGGCGTTTGGGTCGTCCCCGGGGCTACGGAATTTACCGTGATCCCGGACGGCGCAAGTTCCACCGCCATGATGCCCGTCAGGACGTGAGCCGCCGCCTTGGTCGCGGAATACATCCCCGCGCCCGCCTTGGGCCGCATCCCCCCAATCGAGCCCAGGACAATGACCCGCGCCGGGTCGTCGGTGCTGGCATTGCGGCGCAGCAGCGCAAGGGCGGCGCGGGTGCAAAGCCACGGCCCCGTCATGTTCACCCCGATCAGAAGATCGGCCTGTTCGGGCGTCATCTCTTCCATCGACCCGGCAATGTTGGCGCCGGCCGAAAGGATCAGTGCGTCGATGCTGTCCGTTACCGCGCCGATGGCCTCGAAGGCGGCGGCGATGCTTGCCGGATCGGCCACGTCGCAGAGCTGCGTGTGCAGTGCGCCGTCTGCAGTCAGCCTTGCGGCCTGTTCGTCGAGCTTCTGCTTCGAACGCCCCAGTGACCACACGGTCCAGCCTTCGCCAAGAAGGCGCTCCACCGTGCGCTCTCCGATCCCGGAAGTGCCTCCTGTCACGACCGCAACCTTATTCATTGTCCTTCTCCCTTTTTGGTATGGATGAGTTCCGGGCTGTCCTTCGCGGCCGCTTGCGCCCGCCGCTTCTGACAGTCCTATTGTACCGTTATGCGGTGCGAGCGACCCGGCGCCCAACGCGCCGCCGCTTGGATCGGCGCGCGCCTTTCCGTGCGCCTCCGTAAGACGGTTGATCTTATGTCCCACAATAGTGGATTTCAGTCAAACATCGCTTCATCGCCTGGAGGCGGATGAGGCAATGGCGCCGGACAGGAGTCAGGTGCTATTTTGTGTATGTAACATATTGATAATTATTCATATCCTAGCAGGGAGCAAAACAGCTGCGTTCGCATCGGACGCAACCTGCACTCATCGTAAATAAAAATATCTTATTAGTTGAGATTTTAGTATATTGAGGATACAGATGTCCTTGGGGATGACTTCCGAATAGACGCGCGACGCTTCGCAGCGCGTGTCGCGCGGAAGCTAGATGGGGGGACGCATGATCACGACGCCCGATGCGACGCTACTCGAACCGCTTTTGGGAAAGGCACGGCAGCTTGGCTACGTTGTCCGGGATCTGGACGCCGCCATGTCGTTCTGGACGCAGATGCTGGATGTCGGCCCTTTTGTTGTCATCGAGGAGGCCGTGGGCAACCGCGACTACATGCACCGGGGCGTGAAAAGCGACGTGCAGATGTCGCTCGCCTTCACCTACTGCGGCGACGTGCAATTCGAACTCGTCCAGCAGATCAACGATGCTCCCTCTCCCTACATGGAATTCCTCGGCGAAGGACGCGAGGGGCTGCATCATATCGCGTTCTATCCCGACGATTACGAACAGGCCCGCGCCGAATTGCTGCGCCGGGGGATGGAAGAGGTGGCTTGCGTGCAAACCCTCGACGGGGAGCGGCAGAACAGCTTTTTCGCCACGCCGCCAGAGGTCGGTTTCATGATCGAACTCACGCCGGTGACACCAGAGCGGGAACATTACTACAGCGGGTTTCGCAAGCTGACCGAGACCTGGGACGGTACCCGCCCGGTGCGCCGCTACAAGAATCGCGCCGAATATGTAGCGTCGGAGGACTGCAAGATCTGACGCGACCGCGCGGGTACATTCGGGCGGCCGAGGCGGCCGCGCTTGAAAAATTCAACGGCTTCGGGAGGATACATGGGCCGTGAGGAGGGGGACCGCTCTGGCGGGGAATGGGATTATATTGTCGTCGGTGCGGGCAGCGCGGGCAGCGTCGTCGCAGCGCGGCTAAGCGAGGTCCCGGCGAACAAGGTGCTCGTTCTGGAAGCCGGGGCGCCGGACAGCCTGCTGCTCAAGGCGTTCGGCCTTGGCTATTACTTCGATCTGTCGCGCTACGAATGGGGCTACTGGTCGGAACCCGACCCAAGCCGCAACGGCCGTGTCGATCATTGGCGGCGGGGCCGTGTCGTGGGTGGCACGGGCAGCATCAACGGCATGAACTATGTGCGCGGAACGCGGGCCGATTACGACCGCTGGCAGGCGATGGGCAACCATGGCTGGGGTGCCGATGACGTGATGCCGCTGTTTCGCGATCTCGAACGCTGTGTGCCATCCTACCAGACGCCGCCCGATCCGGCGATCCGGGGTACCGCCGGCCCGATACCGATCCGCGAGGTGCATCATTGTCATCCCACCACCGAGGCCTTTCTTGAGGCCGCTCATGCGGCGGGCTATCCGCGTGCCAGCGATTACAACGGTGCCGATCAGGACGGGGTCGCGCGCGGACAGTTCAATCAGTTGCGCGGCTTCCGACGCACCTCGGCGGACATGATCCTGAAGCCCGCGCTGCGCCGCGACAATATCGAGCTGCGCACCGGGGCGCTGGTGTGCGGTCTCAAGGTCGCGGATGGCGCGGTACGCGCAGTGACATACGAGCAGAACGGGGAGCTCCATGAGGTGCGCGCCCGCCGGATCATCCTGTGCGGCGGCGCGATCAACACGCCGCAGTTGCTTATGCTGTCGGGCATCGGCGATGCCGAAACGCTTCGCGCGCATGGCATCGCGGTGGTGCTGGACCGCCCGCAGGTTGGACAGAACCTTATGGAACATCCGCTGATCCGCACCGCCTTCCGCGTCAATATTCCAAGCTACAGCCCCTCGGGCGGGTTGATGCAGAAGGTCGGGTTTCTGGCGAAATTCCTGGCGTGGGGGCAGGGGCCGATCGCGACACCTGCCGAGGCGCAGGCCTTTCTGCGCACCTCGCCGGACGAGCCGGTGCCTGACATCCAGATGCATTTCTCGCCACTCGCGGCGGTATTCTCGAAAGGGCGGACGAACTTCTACAAGAGCGTCAGCATCCTGCCTTATCCGTCGATTTCGATCCATATCAACAAAAGCCACCCGGTAAGCCGGGGCCAGATTATGCTGGCGAGCGCGGATCCGAAGGCTGCGCCAAGGATCGAGCCCAACCTGCTTGGTGACGTGCGCGACGTTCAGACGCTTGCACGCGGGATCAAGGTTCTGCGCCGAATCGCCGCGCAAGAGCCTCTGCGCGGCATGATCACCGAACATGTCGACCCTGCACCCGAGATCGCCAACGATGCCGAACTTGAAGCCTATGTCAGGGACAGCGCGAGCCTTGCCTACCACCCTGCGGGCACCTGCCGCATGGGGCCCGATGATGGCGCCATCGTGGACCCGGATCTGAGGGTTCGCGGGCTTGAAAACCTGTGGATCGCGGATGCGTCGGTCATGCCCGACTTGGTCAGCGGCAACATCAATGCCGCCTGCATGATGATCGGTGAAAAGCTGGGGCGCGCCCTGCGCGAGCGCTGATGCGGTCCGGAAAAGACGGATCAACGGGAGGAGATAATGGAGATAAAAGCGCATTACGAGATCCGGGACGCGATCTTCGAGACATTGATTGACCCCGAGGCGCCGCTCGAGTGCCTGCATACCGGCACCGGCTATAGCGAAGGCCCGGCCTATTTCGGCGGCGGCAGGTATCTGGTCTGGTCGGACATCCCGCGCAGCCGGATGT
This sequence comes from Paracoccus versutus, assembly GCF_029909795.1. Classification (NCBI taxonomy): domain Bacteria; kingdom Pseudomonadati; phylum Pseudomonadota; class Alphaproteobacteria; order Rhodobacterales; family Paracoccaceae; genus Paracoccus; species Paracoccus versutus. The sequence continues at coordinate 115,804 of NZ_CP038196.1, read as the reverse complement.
TGCGCTACGACGAGACCGACGGCTCGGTCAGCGTGTTTCGCGAACCGACCAAGCATTCCAACGGCAACACCGTCGACCGGCAGGGCAGGCTTGTGACCTGCGAGCACGACTCGCGCCGCGTCACCCGTACCGAGCACGATGGCAGCATCACTACGCTGGCCGAACGCTGGGAGGGCAAGCGCCTGAACTCGCCGAACGACGCGGTGGTCAGATCCGATGGCTCGATCTGGTTCACCGACCCGCCCTATGGCATCGACAACAACTACGGTCGGCCCAAGTTCGAAAGCGAGATCGGCGGCAATTACGTCTTTCGCCTCGATCCTGAAACCGGGGATCTGACGCCGGTCGTGACCGATATGGACAAGCCCAACGGGCTGGCGTTCTCGCCCGACGAAAGCGTGCTTTACGTGGTCGATAGCGGGCTCACCCATGACCCCGAAGGCCCCGCGCATATCCGGCAATACCGGGTCGAGACCGATGGGTCGCTGTCGGGCGGTGAGGTGGTGATCGGCCCCTGCGACAGCTTCATCTACGACGGTCTGCGGATCGACACCGAGGGGCGGATCTGGACCAGCGCCGGCGACGGCGTGCAGTGCTTCACCCCGGACGGGCGTATGCTTGGCAAGATCCTGACCGGCGAAGTCTGCGGCAATGTCGAGTTCGGCGGAGGCCCCTCGCGAAGCCGTCTCTACATCTGCTGCGCCTCGTCGCTTTACGCGGTGAACCTGCGGGTCAGCGGCATGAAAACGCGCTGAGGCGGGAAAGATCGGTATGTTCTGCGGATCACGACACCCCGCCCACCGGCTTTCGGAGATCGCGCGGACCTTCCTCAATACTCAAGGAGGCCAGAAGAATGGCATCGGTTGAAATTCGCGACGTGCGCAAGTCCTACGGCGCGTTGCAGGTCGTGCACGGGGTTTCTGCCCAGATCGCGGATGGTGAATTCGTTGCTCTGGTCGGCCCTTCAGGCTGTGGCAAGTCCACGCTCTTGCGGATGATCGCGGGGCTGGAGCCGATCTCGGGTGGCGGTATCCGCATCGGTGAGCGAGAGGTGAACCAATTGCCGCCCAAGGATCGCGACGTTGCCATGGTGTTCCAGAGCTATGCGCTCTATCCGCACAAGACCGTCGCCGAGAACATGGGCTTTGCTCTCAAGATCCAGAAGGTGTCAAAGCCAGAGATCCAGGAGCGTGTGCGCCGTGCGGCTGAGATCCTGGACCTTACGGAATATCTGGACCGCTATCCCCGCGCGCTCTCGGGCGGGCAGCGGCAGCGGGTGGCCATGGGGAGGGCCATCGTGCGCAGCCCCGCCGTGTTCCTTTTCGACGAGCCGCTGTCGAACCTCGACGCGAAGCTGCGTGTGCAGATGCGGGGCGAGATCAAAGAGCTGCATCAGAAGCTTCGCACGACGACCGTCTATGTGACGCATGATCAGGTCGAGGCGATGACCATGGCCGACCGGATCGTGGTGATGAGGGACGGACGGATCGAGCAGATCGGCAGCCCGCTCGAACTCTACGACCGGCCCGCGAACATGTTCGTTGCAGGGTTCATCGGCTCACCTTCCATGAACTTCCTGCGCGGAAGGGTCGAGGAGGGGCCACGCCCACAGTTCCACTCGAACAGCGGCGCCGTGCTGCCCCTCGGCCGCGTACCCCGCTCGGCCATCGGGCGCGAGGTGGTCTACGGCATTCGACCAGAGCACCTGCACTTGGCCGACGACTGTGTTCCTGCAGAGGTGCTCGTGGTCGAACCCACAGGTGCCGAGACCGACGTCGTTGTCCGGCTAGGAGATGACAAGGTGATGGCGGTGTTCCGCGACCGGTTCAGTGCCATGGCGTCATCGACGATCCACATCGCACCGAACCTGGACGAAATCCACCTGTTCGACGCGACAACCCAAGAGCGGCTGGTTTGAGCCAGACCGCCCCGATGAGGCAGGAGAACTCAATGGCGCAACCAGGCAAGGTACAGACCGACCACAAGAACGTGCGCGCGCGCCGCGTGGTCACGGGGCTCACCCCGAACGGGCGCTCGACGATCGTGAGTGACACGCTCTCCGAAGAGCGCTTTCTCGGCGATGCCTATGCGGTCAACATGATTTTCCGCACTGCCTCGCTCCCGGCGACAATCGGTGCGGGCAATGGGATCGACGAGATCAATTTCCGGCCGCCGCCGGGCGGCTTCACGCATATGATCACTACCTTTCCGCCGGACAGCAGCTATGACTATTACGCGGGCTACAAGCAGTCGCTCGAGGGCTGGGGAGCGAACCATCGCCCCGACCCGGCGGATAACCCGGCAATGCATACCACCAACACTATCGACATCGTCACGATCCTTTCGGGCGAGCTCTGGGCGATCCTAGAGGACACCGAAACGCTGCTTAGGCCCGGCGATACGCTGATCCAGCACGGGACTAAACACGCGTGGGAAAACCGTGGCGACTGCGATTGCGTGACGCTTGCGGTCGTCATGAGTGCCGAGCGCAAGAGTTGAAGACCGGCGCGTCCAATCTATGCATTGGAATGTGAAGAAAAAAGGACTGCAGCATGGATGTGATCAGGAACTGCATCAACGGGATCGACATCTATCAGGTGATCGAGATGGATATCGGCATCGAGGTCCACTGGACATTCGAGCATGTCGCGACGACCGAAGAGGTGCGAAAGATCCCGTGGCTTTTCCCGACCTATGTCGCCGAGGATGGCTCGTTCCAAGCCATCGTCCAGAGCTTTGTCGTCGCCATCGGCAACCGTGTCGTGGTGATCGACACCTGCATTGGCAATGAAAAGGACCGGATGATCGAACTGCCTCGCTGGTCGCATCTGCAGACGAATTTCATGGAGTCCTTTCGCAAGACCGGCTTCGCGCCCGAGGATGTCACCGATGTCCTCTGCACCCATATGCACATGGACCATGTCGGCTGGAACACCAGCCTGAGAGACGGCAACTGGGTGCCGACCTTTCCCAATGCGAAGCACTATTTCTCGCGGACCGAATACGAATACTGGTTGGGTAATCCCGACGGGGCTGGCGAGGGCAACCATCTTGCCTTCGCTGATTCCGTGCAGCCCGTCATCGACGCCGGGATGGCGGTCTTTGTCGACGACAACGCCGATCTCGGTGACGGTATCTCGCTATTGCCGACGCCTGGGCACACGCCCGGCCATGTCAGCATCCGCCTGCGCACCGAGCAGGGCGCGCTCTATATCACGGGCGACAGCATCCACCACCCGTGTCAGCTTGCACGGACAGAATGGTCGGCGCGCATCGATTGGGATCAGGAGGTCTCGCGCCAGAGCCGGCGCAAGCTGTTGGATCTGGCCTCGTGCGACAATGCCTATCTAGCAGGATCGCATTTCTCGATCCCGTCCATCGGACGCGTCGTGCCCGCCGAGGACGGCAGAGACTTTGCCTTCGTGGGGATTGGCGCGGCCATGCCGAATGCGGTCGCGCCAACGCAGGAAAACCCGCCGCGCGGTCATCAGGCGTGCGGAGGAGAGGGGAGGAGGAAAGGATGACGAATGAAAATGCTGCGATCCGCGCCGTCGACAGGCTGTTCAACGGGCTTGCCGTGATCGCCGGGCTGCTGCTGATCGTGATGATGCTGCATGTCAGCACCGACGTCGTGATGAAGCTGTTTTTCAATACCCCGATACAGGGCACGCTGGAGATCGTCTCGGCCTACTACATGGTAATTGCGGTCTTCCTGCCGCTCGGACTTGTGGAGTGGACGCGCGGCTCGATCACCGTCGACATCTTTTTCTCTCTTTTTCCCGGCTGGATGAAGGTGGTCTGCGTCGTCTTCGTGCTCCTGTTCATGGCAGTGGTCTACGGCATGCTATCCTACCATACTTGGGGCGGCGCGACGACGTCCCTCGCGCGCAATGATTTCCTGATGGGCGGGGCTTCTTTCGAAATCGTGACCTGGCCTCCGCGCTTTGCGCTTCCAATCGGCTTCGGCGCTGCCTGCCTTGTCACTGTCTGGCACCTTTTGGCCTTCCTGTTCGGTCTCGACCGCGAATCGTGGCTGAACGACCACGTGCCCGACGCCGAAGAGCACACTCAGGAGTAATCGTGATGATGATTGAAAAGGTCGATATAGGTCTCATCAGCATCGGCCTCACGCTGCTGCTCATGGCGTTGCGCCTGCCGATCGGGATCGCCCTGATCGGCGTCTCCATTGGCGGCATCGCTACCGTCCTCAATTTCCGCGCCGCCTGGAGCATCGCGAACTCGATCCCCTACAGCTTCGTGGCATCGTGGGAACTGAGCGCCGTGCCCATGTTTCTCCTGATGGGCTATCTCGCGGCCCGCGCCGAGTTGACGACGGGCTTGTTCGTTTCCATGAGGATTCTGCTGAACCGCATTCCGGGGAGTCTTGCCTCTGCCTCGGTTGCGGCAAGTGCGCTTTTCGCCGCCGCTTCGGGATCCTCGGTGGCCACCTCTGCCGCGCTGGCGCGCATCGCCGTCCCCGAAATGTTGAAGGCGAAATACGACAAGGCCCTCGCGACCGGGTGTATCGCGGCAGCGGGCACGCTGGGCTCGCTGATCCCGCCATCGATTCTGATGGTGATCTACGGGCTCTTCACTGACACCTCCATCGGCGCGCTGTTCCTGGCCGGGGTCATTCCCGGTGTGCTGACGGCTTTTGCCTTCGCACTTATGATCACGATCCGCGTGCGCCTGCGACCCGACATCGCGCCGAAGTCCGACGTGATCTTCACGCGTGAGGAAAAGCTCGCGGCGTTTCGCGATATCTGGCCGTTGCCGATGATTATCGTAGGCGTGTTGGGTGGTCTCTTTGCCGGAGCCTTCACCCCGACCGAGGCAGGGGCAGTCGGAGCTATGCTCGTCTGTCTGATCTCTGCGGTTCGCCGAACCCTCACCTTCCGCATGCTGCTGGAGGCGGCCAAGGATGCGGCGGTCTCGACAACCGTCATGTTCGTGATCGCCATGGGCGCTGCGATGTACATCCGTCTGATGGGGCTGACCGGCGTGCCGGATTTCCTGGCCGACCAGATGCTGACGCTGACCGACAACACCTTTCTGATCCTGCTGCTGATCTCGCTGATCTTCATCTTCCTGGGGATGTTCATCGATTCCATAGGGATCATGTTGCTGACGCTGCCGGTGGTGATGCCGCTGCTGCAAGAGCTCGGCATCGACATGATCTGGTTCGGCATCATCACCATCAAGCTACTCGAGATCGGTCTGATCACGCCGCCCGTCGGGTTGAACGTCTACGTGGTAAAAAGCGCACTTGGCGACAAGGTAAAGCTGACGACGGTGTTTCGCGGCGCTGCCTGGTTCCTGTTTGCCGACCTGCTGGTGCTGCTGCTGCTGATCCTGTTCCCGATCATCTCGCTCTGGCTACCGGGACAGATGGCGCAATGACCGGCGGCGCGGCGCTCGCGAGATCGACGGCCGGACAGAGCGTCCGTTCAAGCAAAATCATAACAGAGGAGGAAACAACGTGACACTGAAAACCCCCGCAGGGCTCGGCGCGCTGATTTGCGCCGCAACGCTTTGCTCATTAAGCGCCGCGCGCGCGGCCGATTACACCTACTCGACGCTTCTGTCGCCGGATCACCCGCAGAACGTGTTTGGCGGCCCGCCCTGGGCCGACGGAATTCGCGAAGCGACGAACGGCGAAGTCGACTTTCAGATCTTTGCCGGAGGCGTGCTTCTGCCTGGCGGCGAGGTACTCGAAGGCCTGTCGCAGGGTGTCGCCGATGCCGCTTTCGTGACCGCAGGCTACATCCCGGCCCAAATGCCGCTCTGGGCGCTGATCGGCGATATGGGCTGGATCGAACCGGACATGGCGATCATAACCATGGCCGCGACCGAATTCGGAATTCTCGACGAATACGGCATGCGCGACTGGCAGGACAACAACGTGGTCTTCGGCGGCGACCTGTCGACCGGACCATACGTCTTTCACTGCCGGGGCGAGCCCAAGACCCTCGCTGATTTCAAGGGGTTGCGCATCCGAACGGCGGGCAATGGCTGGGCGCGCTTTGCCGAGTATATCGGGGCGGTGCCGGTCAACCTGACATTCGCCGACATCTACTCCAGCCTCGAGCGCGGCGCGCTCGACTGCGCGGCGCTGGATGAGGCGCAGATCATCGAGGCGTCGCGCACCGGCGAAGTGGTTGATTCCATCGTCGCGCTGCCGATGGGCCCATTCTTCTCTCAGGCAACCTGGGCCTTTAACGAACAGTTCTGGTCTGGTCTGACCGCCGCTCAGCGCGAGGCGATCTTCGACCAGAACGCGCATATCATCGCAAAATATCTTGTCGGCATGGGTGAAACGATCCAGCGCAACTATGATGGCGGGCGCGACAGGGGGGTGACGATCCTTGAGCCCGCAGACGACCTGATCGCCAAGGCGGCAGAGTTCGTGGCGGATGATGTGGGCGGGCTGGCGGCGATCGCCGAGTCGCGCGGTGTGACCGACTACCAAGCGGCCCTCGCGAGCTTCACAGAGCTTGTCGAGAAGTGGCGCGGCCTGCTGGACGGCGTCGACCGGACCGACGAGGCGGCACTCTACGACCTCGCCCGGTCCGAGATCTTCGACAAGATCGACTACGAGACTTACCGCGTCGAGTGAGCCAGGGCGCGCGGCGCCTACACCCGCGTTGTTTGGGGCCACGCGCGTCATGGGAAAGAACCAGCGTTGAGGCGGGCAGGCCAGTCCGCCGCAACTGACGAAGACGAGAGGAGAGCCGGACCTTGGAGAGCTTTGATTACATCATAGTCGGCGCGGGTTCGGCTGGCTGCGTTCTGGCCGACCGTCTGAGCGAGGGCGGAACGAACACCGTCCTGCTGCTTGAAGCCGGCAGGCGCGACACCTATCCATGGATTCATATCCCCATCGGTTTTGCGAAAACATTCTTCAACGAAAAGTTCAACTGGTGCTTCGAGACCGCGCCGATTCCGGGCTTCGGGGGCCGTCGCGGCTATGCCCCCCAGGGCAAGGTTCTGGGCGGGTCGAGCTCGATCAACGGCCTCGTCTACCTGCGCGGTCTCCGCGAGGATTTCGATCATTGGCGCGCATTGGGGAATCCGGGCTGGGGATACGACGATGTGCTGCCCTACTTCCGCAAATCCGAGCATCAGGAACGCGGTGCCGACAGCTTTCACGGGGTGGACGGCCCGCTTGCGGTTTCGGACCTGCGGGATCCCCACACGCTGAACGACGTCTTCATCGCCGCCTCGCGTGAGGCGGGTTATCGCGAAACATCCGACTTCAACGGCGCCCGACCGGAAGGTGTCGGCCGCTTCCAGATGACGGCAAGGAACGGCCTGCGTGCGAGCACCGCCGTGGCCTTCCTGCGTCGCGCCGAACTGCGCGCGAACTTCTGCCTGCGCACCAACGCGCTGGTCGAAACGCTCAGCATCGACGCAGGCCGCGTCACCGGCCTGCGTTACAGCATCGGCGGCACGCTCCGCGAGGCGCGCGCGCGCCACTTGGTCGTGCTGTCGGCGGGAGCGCTTAACTCGCCGACAATACTGCAGCGGTCTGGCATCGGCGACCCCGAGGTGCTGGCTGCCGCCGGGGTGCCGTTACGCCATGCGCTGCCGGGGGTCGGAAAGAACCTTCAGGACCATGTGCAAGCCCGGCTGGTGGTCGAGACGCGAGGGATGTCCTCGGTCAACACCGCAGTGCGAAGTCCGATGGCCCTTGCCGCCATGGGCCTGAGGTATGCCCTTTTGCGCCGCGGACCGCTCGCCTATGCCGGGGGGCAGTGCGGGGGACTGCTGAAGACCATGCCGACGCTGGACCGTCCGGACATCATGTACTTCGTCATGCCCTTCTCAAGCGCCGATCTTCGCAAGGGGCTGGATCGGTTCGCAGGCTTCACAATTGCAGGCTGTCTGCAGCGGCCCGAAAGCAGAGGTACCGTCACCATCACCTCGGGAGCGGTCGGCGATGCTCCGGTCATCGCGCCGAACTTTCTGGACGCAGAAAGCGACCTGGAAACGCTGGTCCGGGGCTTGCGCTCAGCGCGCCACATTGTCGAGCAGGCGCCCTTCGCCGGTCTTGTCGTACGTGAGGTGCGCCCGGGCACGGAGATTCAAAGCGACGACGACCTGCACGACTATGTGCGGGCAACGGCAAGCTCGGTCTATCACTCGGCGGGGACCTGCCGCATGGGGGCGGGATCGGATGCGGTTGTCGATCACCGACTTCGGGTGCACGGGCTCGGCGGGCTCATTGTGGCGGATGCATCGATCATGCCTCGCATCGTTTCCTGTCCGACAAACGCGACCGCTATCATGATCGGTGAACGCGCCGCAGGGCTAATCAATGAGGATGCATAATCCATGACTCTGATGATGTGACCGCCCCCCCGACGGCATCTGTGTGCCAAGGTGGGTCTGCAACGATCCACAAAGGAGAGCGGTCATGTGTACCGCGACCGCCTGAATGAACGCCAGGCCAAGGTGGTCGAGCGAATGTTCCGCGAGGGGCCTACAGGGTTCAAGGTAGGGCTCAGCGCCGAGAACTACATTGCCATCACGGGCACGTCGCGCGCCACCACGACGCGGGATCTGCAGGATCTCGTGGGGATGGGCGCCCTGACGAGGACTGGAGAGCGGCGGCACACCCGCTATTCCTTGCGGATTTGACCAGTCGTTGAATATTCGTTTCTTGGGCATTTGAGGGGCGAGAATGTCGTGCCTGCCGCAGCGACCGCTTCGAAGCGCGTAGTGTCGCAAACGTCGCCGGCGGACGGCAGGTTGGGGCCGGGCTTCGCCAAGCGGTTTTTTTGTTGCGGGGGGGGGGGGCGGATGAGGCCAGACCAGTTCGATAGCTGTTCGGGCACGCCGACAGCGCAGCTTCGCAAGGTCCGCGAGATGCCCCTGCGGGGTGCCCTCGCCAGAAGGCAATTGCTCATGCTGTCTGTTTGTTTCGGACAATCTGCACTATCTTCATGCCGGAGAGCCTGAGGGCGACGATGGGACTGACCGCAGGGAAATCGGGGGGCGGCAACCGGGTCACGGTGAACCCTGCTGCGATGGATGATATCCTCAAGGTGCTGGCCCGCCATAACCCTGGCTTGTCGAAGGCCGCGCTCAAGGCGGTGGGCAGGGTGATGGCGGCAGTGTCCACTGCGACGGCGCGGCTCACGGTCGAGCAGCAGCGGCAGATCGCTTCCCTGAGGATAAGCTGGCCGAGGCGGTGGAGGCCGTGGTTGCCGATCTCGCGGGGAAGGGGGAGCGCCCCCTGACGGACCGCCCGGTGGATGTCAGCCAAGGGGCTGGCATGGGCGATCTGCTGGACATCGGCGAAGGGCGACGGCGACTGACCGCCTATGCGGTGTCCTCCCGGATCGAGGATTGGGCTGGCCCCGTGGCCGGTCCTGCCGAGATCGAAAGGACCTTCGGCACGAAGCGCTCGACGCTGCATGACTGGCAGAAGCGCGGCGCGGTGATCGACCTGCTGAAAGGCGAGCGCAAGCATGTCTTCCCGCTGGCGCAGTTCGTGGACGGGCGCCCTGCGAAAGGCATGTCGGACGTGGCGCGGATCATTCGCAACCCACGCGCAGCCTGGCAATGGCTGATCCAGCCGAAACCCAGCCTCGGCGGAACGCCCCTCGATCAACTCAAGGCAGGCAATATCGACCGGGTTGTCGCTGCGGCCGACCTGGACTTCGGCTGAATCGTGAAGCTCGATCCGAAAACAGTCCCGGAATTCGCCCTGGAGTTCCGGTCGGCACCGCAGCCATCGGCATGATAGCGCGAGGACGGCACGACCTATCGACAATGTGAGTTACAGAGGGGAAGCTCCGTGTTATCATGATGTTACGGTGGGTGACGGGATGTGGCCAATTCTACGCTGCGCTACGAAGCAGCCCTCTGGAACCCGATAAAGCCGACCGCTCAAGGAGGGCACGATATGCAGAGAGGAGCCGCAATTTGAGATGGTTGCGCGCCCCCGCAACCACTGAGACCAACACTCCCGAGCGTTTCGCGCCGGGAGTTTTGCTTTTTGTGCCGGACTTTCCGTCCTGACGCGCCACCCATTCCAGGATTGTCGCCAGATCGCCGTGCAACCGGGCGTAAACCTCGCCGCGCTTCGGTCCCGGCGTGAGGACGATCTTCTCGATCAATACGCGGAGCTGGTCGGCGGATTCGGCTCGGGTCTCGGGATGGTTCAGGGCTTCGCTGAGTTCGGCGACCCTTCCGGCGTAGATCTGCGCCGCCGCCGGCAGGATGTCTGGCGTGTCCTGCGGAGTGTTGTCGAGCAGCTCCGTCAGTTCGGCTTTGCGTGCTTCCAGCTTGTCCATCTCGCCCTTCATGCTCGGATGGAACATGCCGGCCTTGATGGCTTCGATGATGCCGCGAATGTCCTTCTCGACCTTGGCCAGTTCGCCGCGCCAGGCATCGCCATTGCTGCGGCGCTCGCGGTTGAGCCGGTTCATCTCCTCGGCAGAGGCTTTCATCGCGTCGGCGGCGATCTCGGGTGCCATCAGTTTTGTCTGGATGCCCGCGAGGACGCGGCTCTCAAGCTCCTGCTGGCGGATGGTCACCTCGTTGGCGCAGGTGCCCTTGCTGATATGGTTCGAGCAGGCGAAGCGGCCGGCGCCGCGCAGCGAATAGGGGCCACCGCAACAGCCGCAGAACACCAGACCCGAGAGCAGCGACTTCGGCCGGTGCGTCGCGTTGAGCCGGTTGTCGCGATGGTGCTTGCGGACCGCCTCGGTAACGTTGACATATTTCTCGGCGATCTCCGCCTGTCGGGCCTTCACCGCATCCCAGAGCTCCTGCTCGACGATGCGCAGGTCAGGAACCTCGGTGATGATCCATTCGGATTCCGGGTTCATGCGTGAGACCCGCTTGCCGGTGCGGGGATCCTTGATGTAGCGCATGCGGTTCCAGACGAGGCGGCCGATATAGATCTCGTTGTTGACCAGTCCGGTGCGGCGCTTGACGTGGCCGCGGATGGTGGTGTCACCCCAAGGCTTGCCGCCGGGGCCGGGGATACCTTCGTCGTTCAGGGTCTTGGCGATGGTCTTGGGGCCGATGCCGGCGGCAAAGTCCCGGAAGATACGGCGAACGATCTCTGCCTCCCGCGGTTCGATCTCGCGGTCGCCGCGGATCGGGTCGCCGCGGGCATCGAGTTGCTTGACCACCCGGTAGCCGAAGGAGATGCCGCCGCCGGATTTGCCGTCCTCGACCCGGCCGCGCAGCCCGCGATGAGTCTTGGCGGCGAGATCCTTCAGGAACAGTGCATTCATTGTGCCTTTGAGCCCGACATGTAACTCGCTGATCTCGCCTTCGGCGAGGGTAAAGATCGGCACCCCGGCGAATTGCAGATGTTTGAACAGGGTCGCGACATCGGCCTGGTCGCGGCTGATCCGGTCCAGCGCTTCGGCCAGCACCATGTCGAACCGGCCCGCTTGTGCGTCCTGCAGCAACGACTGGATGCCGGGGCGCAGGATCATGCTGGAGCCGGAGATGCCCGCGTCCTGATACATGTCGACGATCCGCCAGCCTTCCTTCTTCGCCCGGTCGCGGCAGATGCGGAACTGGTCCTCGATCGAGGCCTCGCGCTGCTGGTCGGAGGAATAGCGGGCGTAAAGGGCAATGCGGGTCATGGCTGGGCTCCCGGATGCGATCTGCGACGATGGCGGCACCTGCCGCCGCGTTGGTGTTCTGTGCCCGGCTACCGGGCTGGTCATGAAGCCAAGTCGCACCGCAATTCCGCGGCGGAGGCTCCTGATCTGGTAAAACACCCGTCGCGGGTCCCGTACTGGACCTGCGGAAATAGGCGTCGAGCGCGGCTCCGCAGGTCGTCGCTTCAATACTGGCTGCGATCCGTGCCGCATGTCCAGAAGTAATTGTCGGTTGCTGAAGGCGGCGGTGCGCTCCTTGCCACTGCTGTGCGCGAAGTTTTCCGTGAATGGCAAGGATCATGGTTCTTTCAGATCAGGAGCTCGCTGGGCGCGCCGAGCTTCCCGGTCGCGGGGTTCGGGAGACGTCTCCTGCTGGTTCCTGAACTGCTCCCTGGCGATCTGACGGCCGATGATCTGCGCCAATGCGCGCACCGCTTGCTTGGCTGCTTGGCCGGAGGCTGGCTTCCGACCGGGCGAAACAACCTCGACGATCAGCTTCTGTGGAACTGGTGCGGCCATCCCGACACCCCGCTTCAGTTGCGTTTCCTTGAGCGAAGCAGGGATCGAGGCTTCAGGGAAGGCGCTTCTGCCGGATGGCGTAGCGGGGGATAGACAGGGGTAGAAATCGGACAACTTCAGACCCTCCAGAAGCACGTTTTTGCTAACACCTCCAGAGAGCTCTAACGATGGCGTCCATTACTAATGTCAACTTTAAGATTGTTGACATTAAGACAGAGAATCCGCACCCTTCGAATCAGCGGAGCATTCGGAGGGAGGAGCCGAAAATGCTTGCACTATCGTTGGTCCTGAACGGTATCGTTCTGGGCTCGGTACTGCTCTTGTTCAGCCTTGGGCTGACCTTGATCTACGGTGTTGGCCGTATCGTAAATTTTGCTCATGGCGCTTTGTTCAGCGCCGGAGCCATGGCCGGCGTCTGGCTGGTCGCATCTGGCGTTCCGTTCGGCCTCGCGCTGGTCGTCGCGCCGGTGGGGGTGGGACTGATCGGCGTGCTGATCGACTGGGCGATCCTTGCCCGGATCCGCGATCGTCCGATGGTGGACAGCCTGCTTCTGACCTTCGGCCTGGCGCTGCTCATCACCGGGATTCTCTATGAACTTGGCGGTCGCAATGTCCAGATCATGCCCATCCCCCAGGTCTTGGGCGGCGTGATCTCGATGGGTGGCATCAGCCTGCCGGCCTACCGCATCTTCGTCTCGATCCTGGCGGTGGCACTGACGGTTGCGCTGATCCTGTTCCTGAAGAACTCGAAATGGGGCTTGCGCGTGCGCGCCGCCAACGACGACCCCGAAATGGGCGCATGTATCGGCATCGACCGCGAGCGGCTGATGCACTCGGTCGTGGGGGTCAGCGCAGCACTGGCCGCTGCGTCCGGAGTCGCGGCCGCGCCGATCTTCACCGCCCATGCGGTGGTCGGCGACAAGATCCTGATCCTGGCCTTCATGACGGTCATTCTCGGTGGTCTCGGCAGCTTGCGTGGGGCGGTGGTCGCCGCCTACGTCGTCGGCCTGATCCTTGTCTTCGGCGAGGGCTATTTCGGCGGCCAGTTGGCGCTGATGCTGCTGTTCATCATGGTCATGGCGATGCTGATCAACTGGCCGCGCGGATTTTTCGGCGAAGGGAGAACGGAATGACCGGAGCAACCCTATCAGAGCGCCGCACGCGCAGCCGGGGCGGGCTGATCGGCTTGGCCATCGTCGCGCTGGCCGGCATCGTCCTGCCTTTTGCGAGTGCGGGCCAGCCGTTTCTGCTGATGCTGGCATCGCATGCCCTGATCGCGGCAATCCTCGCGCTCAGCCTAGACATGCTGACCGGCAATACCGGATTGCTGTCTTTCGGACATGCCGCCTGGTTCGGCTTCGGCTCATACGTCGCGGGGCTGCTGTCGAAAAGCGCCAGTTCCGACATTGTCGTGCTGAGCCTGCTGACGCTGGCAGCCACGGTCCTGGTTGCCGGGGTCATCGGGGCGGTTCTGGTGCGCCAGATCGGCAAGACCTTCGCCATCCTGACCCTTGCGCTCAGCCAGATCATGTTTGCCATCGTCTTCGTCTTCTCCGACATCACCGGGGGCGAGGACGGGCTGCAGGGCATTCCCATGGCCACGTTCCTCGGGATGCAGATCGTCAGCCCGACCACCTGGTATGCAATTCTGCTGGTTGCGCTGCTGCTGGCGCTGGCGGGGGCGTTGCATCTGCGCCGCTCGCCGCTCGGCCGGGCCTGGCTGGCCATCCGTGAGAACGGTGAGCGGGCACGCTTCATCGGCATGAACGTCAACAAGCTGAAGCTGATGTCCTATGTTATCTCGGCCGGGCTCGCCTCTCTTGCCGGTGTTTTGTTCGTGCTGTTCAACGGTGCTACCTCGCCCGATCTGCTGCACTGGCTCGAGTCGGGCAAGGTGCTGATGTATGTCGTCCTCGGCGGCGTCGGCACCATCTTCGGCCCGGTGATCGGTGCGGTGGTCTTCACGCTGGCCGAACATTACGTCAGCACCTTTACCGATGCCTGGCTGATCTATTTCGGCGCGCTTTTCGTGCTGATCGTCATCGTCGCGCCGGGCGGGCTGTTCGGTGGCGCGGCGCGGATCGCCGAACGCCTGTCGGCCCGTAAGTCGGGACGGAGGACCGCGCAATGATCATCCTGGAAGTCAGTGAACTGACCAAGCATTTCGGTGGGTTGAAGGCGGTGAACGGGGTGAACCTGCGGGTGCAGCGGGGATCGATCCACTCGATCATCGGGCCGAATGGCGCGGGCAAGACCACGTTGTTCAACCTCATCACCGGCTCGATCCGTCCCATGTCCGGCACCGTCCTGTTCGAAGGGCAGGACATCACCGGCTGGCCGCCCGAGCGGCTGGCGCGCGGCGGGGTTGCCCGCACGTTCCAGCGCACCAGCATCTTCATGGACCTGCCGGTGCTGGAGAACGTCATGCTGGCGATCCGGTCGCGCGAAGGGCGCTCTGCCGCGCTATGGCAGTCGCACCAGCACGAGGACGAGGACGCCGACGAGGCGCGGGGTATCCTTGCCAGCGTCGGGCTGCGCGGGCGCGAGGATGCGAAGGCCGGAATGCTGGCGCATGGCTATCAGCGCGCGCTGGACATCGCCATCGGCCTTGCGCTGAAGCCGCGGCTGATCCTGATGGACGAACCACTGGCCGGCATGTCGCGCGGCGACCGCGAGACCATCGCCTCGCTGATCACCCTGCTGCGCGATACCATGGGCCTGACCATCATCGTGGTCGAGCATGACGTGGGCATGATCATGCGGCTGTCCGACCGGATCACCGTCATGCAGCACGGCACCGTCATCGCCGATGCCCCGCCCGAGGAAATCCGCGGCAACGAGGCCGTCCGTCAAGCCTATCTGCATGGGAGTTTCGCGGAATGAACGCCGTGCTTCGCTACGACAACCTGTCGGCTTTCTATGGCGTCAGCCAGATCCTGCACGGGCTCAGCTTCGACGTGCCGGCCGCTTCGGTGACCTGCCTTCTGGGCCTGAACGGCATGGGCAAGACCACGACGCTGCGCGCCACCATGGGGCTGGTTGACCGGACCGAGGGCCGGATCACCCTGAACGGCCGGGAAGTGACCGGCCCGACCTTTCGCCGCGCCCAGATGGGGGTGACGCTGGTGCCCGAGGATCGCAAGGTCTTTGCCAATCTGACGGTCGAGGAAAACCTGGAAGTCGCGCGCCGGCCGACCGGATCGGGGCAGGACTTCACCATTGCCGAGGCGGTCGAGATCTTTCCCCGCCTGGGCGAGCGGATGGGCCAGAAGGCCGGCACGATGAGCGGCGGCGAGCAGCAGATGCTGGTCGTGGCCCGCGCCATGCTGGCCAACCCGGCCTACATGATGCTGGACGAGCCGACCGAGGGCCTGTCGCCCAGCTATGTCGGCGCCATCGCCCAATCCATCGAAGAGGCGCGCAAGCGCGGCATCGGGGTCATCCTGGTCGAACAGAGCATCCCGCTGGCGCTTTCGGTCGGGGATGCCTTCCACATTGTCGAGAACGGCCAGATCAGCCGCAGCTACACGCGCGATGAGGCGCTGGCGGATCGGGAAGGGCTGGAGCGGATGCTGACGGTCGAGTGATCCGCACGGGCAAATATAAACGGGTTGAAACGGCGGCTGCCGCCATCGGGCACGGCTGCGCTTCACGGAACAATATTCAGGAACGAGATGAAAACCGAAATCGAATCCAAGGAACTTCTGGCGCGCTACGGGATCGAGACCACGCTGCCGGAACTGGCGGCCTCGCCGGAGGAGGCGCATGCCATCGTCGCGCGGATCGGCGCGCCCTGCGCGCTGAAGGTCGTCTCGGCCGATATCGTCCACAAGGTCGATGCTGGCGGTGTCCGCCTGTCGGTCACGGCGGAAGGGGCGGCGGATGCCTGGCGGTCGATCATGGACGCCTGCAGGGCCTCGTACCCTTCGGCGCGCATCGACGGCGTGCTGGTCGAGGAAATGGTGTCGGCGGGGCTTGAAGTCTTCATCGGCGGGCGGATCGATCCGGATTACGGGCCGGTAGTGCTGTTCGGCGCCGGCGGCAGCGGGGTAGAGCAACGCGGTAAGCCTGTTGCCGCGCTGGCGCCGCTGACGGAGACGGAGGCCCGGTCGATGATCGATGCGGCCTTCCCGGCCCCCTTCGCGGCCGAGGATGCGGTCGGCCGTGTCGCGCTGGTCCGCTGCCTGATGGCGGTGGGCGGGCCGGAGGGCATGCTGCTGAACGAGGACATCGCCGAGCTTGACATCAACCCGATCATCCTTTCCGGCGCCCGCGCGGTCGCGGTCGATGCGGTGGCGGGCGGCGAACGCCCTGCCGCCACTCCGCGCGGCGCGGCCGAGACCGCCGCCGCGCTTGACGCCCGCCGTGCCAAGCTGTCCGGGATGGGGGCGCTGTTCAATCCCAAGGCCATCGCTTTCGTTGGCGCCTCGACCTCGCCCGACAAGTTGGGCCATCACATGATCCGCAACCTGGTCGATTTCGGCTTCACCGGCCCGATCTATCCGATCCACCCCAGCGCCGACGAGATCTGCGGCCTCAAGGCCTATCCGACGATCACCGATGCGCCGGACGGGATCGACCGCGCGCTGGTCGCCGTCGCCAGCCATCGCGTGCCCGACGTGCTGGCCGAATGCCGCGCCAAGGGGGTCAAGCTGGCGCAGGTGCTGACGGCGGGCTTCGCCGAGTTTTCCAGCGACAGCGCCGACCTGGAATGCCGGATGCTGGAACAGGTCGCGGACGGGGCGATGCGCATGGTCGGGCCGAACTGCATCGGCACCTTTTCGGCCAGCTCGCGCATGGCGATCGGGGCGGCGCGCTACAACCCGACCGAGGGCGGCGGCATCACTTTCTTCTCGCAAAGCGGCACCTTTGCCGGCGACGTGGTGCGCAGGGCGCAGGTCTGGGGTCTGCCGCTTGGGCGGGCCTTGTCCTGCGGCAACTGCTCGGACGTGGACATGGTCGATCTGCTGCTGCAGGCCGCGCAGGATCCCGAGACGAAGATCATCGCCTTCTACATGGAATCCCTGCGTGATCCGGGGCTGTTCTTCCGCGCGGCGGCGGCGCTGGAGAAGCCGGTGGTAATCCTGCGCGGGGCCCAGACCGAGCAGGGTCAGGTCGCGGCCTCCAGCCACACGGCGGCGATGGCGACCGACAGCCTGTTGTGGGACGCGGCGCTGGCGCAGTCCGGGGTCATCCAGGTCTCGAATGTGGACGACCTGATGGACACGTTGCTGGCGCTGACCGCGCATGGGCGGGGACCGGGCGCGCGGCTGGCGATCTTCGGCTCGGGCGGCGGGGTCAGCGTCACCGCCTCGGATGCGGCGGCGCGGGCGGGGCTGGTGGTGCCTGCGCTCGACCCGGCCACCGAGGAAGGGCTGAGGCGCTTCGGTATTCCCGGCACCAGCGTCGCCAATCCCATCGACATCCCGGTCTGGGGCCTGCGCGACGGCGAGCGCTACATCTTTGAGGAAATCATCAACCTGCTGAAGGTGTCGCCGGTCATCGACCGGGTGGTGGTCTTCGTGGAGATGGGCTGGGTGCTCGATTTCATGGACAGCGACGAGGCCGGTCTGGTCGCCCTGGAACGGATCTGCGATTCCATTGCCCGTGCGCGTCCCGACGGCGCGGCGATGTCGCTGGCCTTGCGCAGTTCGGGCGACAAATACCAGGACGATTTCGTCCGTGAGCAGCGCGTGAAGTTCCTGAAACAAGGAATTTCGGTGTATCAATCGACATCACGGGCCGTTCGTGCTCAGGCAAGACTGGTTCACGGCAAAGGGATGTAGAATTGACCAATCGCGCTTCCAGCAATCCACAGACTCCGACATTCGGCACCCATGTCGATCTGGCCAGGACATTCCGGACCGATCCGGCTGAGGGTATGCAAACCCTGCCCGAGCAACTCAGCGCCCGGATCATGGCGTTGATCATCAACGGCGAGTTCGAGCCGGGCCAGCGGTTGCAGGAAAGCGCATTGGCTGAACGGTTCGAAGTCAGTCGCGGCCCGATCAGGGAAGCGCTACGGATTCTGGAGCGCGAGGGGCTGGTGACCATGGCCTCGCGCCGCGGCGCCAGCGTCACCCGGCTGACCGCCGCGCGGTTGCGTGACATCTTCAATGTGCGCGCGGCATTGATGGGCATATGCGCCGAGGAACTCGCCGAACGTCGGGACCCCGAGGTTCAGTCGATTGTGGACGAAGGAACCAGAAGTCTTCTGGCGGCCAACAAGGCCGGTGATGAGGAGGAGTTCATCGCTATCGTCTATCAACTCAGCATGTATGTCGCCGAGGCGGCCGGAAACGAGATTGCGCGCTCGATCCTGTTCTCGCTGGGCCGCCAGACGCTGCCGCTGACACGGCGCCTGTTCCAGGACGAGGCCGAACGCCTGACCTGGGCCGGCAACTGGCAGGCGATCAGCGAGGCGATCCGCGCGGGCGATCCCGTCCGGGCGCGTCAGGCGGTGCGCAAGCTGATGGCCGATATCACCGTAGGCGATCTGGCTATACACGAGCGGCTCGAAAAGGAGCGACGTTCCGCCGGATCATAATCAACGGGTTCACCAGGCGGGAAGGGACCCGGCCACCGGCTCCTCGGGGAGGGGGAGTCGGCTGGCTTCCTATACCCGCATCACAGGAGTGGAGGAGAGAATGGGAAAGTATCGTTTGTCCGGAGTGATGGGCTTCGTCCTTATGGCATGCACCGCACTGTTGGGCGGTTCGGCGGCGGCCGAGGTTGCCATCGGTGTCTTTGTGCCGACGACTGGCGTCCTTGCCCCCTTGGGCAACGACATGCGCAATGGTTTTCTGCTGGCCGCCAAGGATGCCACGGTCAAGGGCGAGCCGGTCAGGCTGATTGTCGAGGATACCGGCGGCAATCCCGCCAACGGGTTGCGCAAGGCTCAGAAGTTGGTGCTGGAGGACAAGGTTTCGCTGCTGCTGGGCGGGGCGAGCAGCGCGGTTACGTTGGGCATCAACGCCCAGGCGCCACGCCTTAACGTGCCGATCATCACCACCAACGCTCAGGCGGTACCGATCACTGGCGAACAGTGCAGCCGCTTCATGTTCCGCACCGTGCCCCATGACGGCAATACCGCCAAGGCCAGCGCGGCGATGTTCGCCGAGCGGCCCGACATGATCGGACGGAAATGGTTCGTTGTGTATCACGACTATGCCTACGGCCTGTCGAATAAGGCCGAATTCGCGCATATCCCCGGCATCCAGATCGCCGGCGAGGCCGGCCGCCCCGTCGGCACGGCGGATTGGTCCAGCGCCATTGCGCAGATCCAGTCCAGTGATGCGGACGGTATCTATCTGGCGCTCGCCGTGGGGGACGACCTGACCGCCTTCGTCAATCAGGCGCGCGGCTACGGGCTGGACTTTCCGATCATGACCCCGGCCGGCATTCCCGACACGATGCTGCAGGCGCTTGGCAAGAACGGCGTCGGCATGATCGCGAACGGGCTGACCGCTTCCTGGATGCAGGAGGACGAGAACCCCCAGATCGCGGCACTGGTCAAGGCCTATCACGACGAATACGGCATCGTGCCGGGCTATCAGGCGATCCAGGCCTATGCGGGGATGCAATTCGTTCTGGCTGCGCTGGAGGCGGCGGACGAGATCTCGACCGATGCGATCATCAAGGCGCTCGAAGACACGGTGGCGGAAACCGTCGTGGGCCCCATCGACATCCGCGCCGAGGATCATCAGGGCATGCAGGGCACCTTCGTTGCCGAGGCGGTGGCGGTGGATCCGCCCCGGCATGGTGCCTCCATCGGTTGGAAGCCCGTCACGCCGATGAGTTGGGACCAGATCAACCTGCTTCCCGAGGAAACCGGGTGCAAGGGCTTCTGATCCCTTCGCCCGCCATTCTTTGACAGGGAAGTGCAGCCATGACCGATAAAGCCCGCTCCATCGGATTGATCCTGTTCTGTCAGGTCGCGGCCATGACGCTGTGGTTCTCCGCCACGGCGGCAGCGGTGGCGCTGGTGGCGGATGGCACGCTCTCGGGCCAGCAGGCGGGCCTGTTGACCGGCGCGGTGCAGCTTGGCTTCGTCGTCGGGACCCTGCTCAGTGCGCTGACCGGTATGGCCGACCGCTTCGATCCCCGGCGGCTGTTCGCCGCCTCGGCCATAGGCGGGGCGGCGGCCAATGCGCTTTTGCTGGTCACGGGCTTCGACGGCGCGGCGACCGTGGTGCTGCGCTTTGTCACCGGCATGACGCTGGCCGGGGTCTATCCCGTGGGCATGAAGATGGCCGCAGGCTGGACGCAGAAGGGCATGGGGCTGATGATCGGCGTGCTGGTGGGCGCGCTGACGCTGGGATCGTCGCTGCCGCACCTGTTCAACGCGGTGGTCGGGCTGGACTGGCGCACCACGATCGTCATCTCCAGCCTTTGCGCGGCCAGCGCGGCGGGGGCGATCCTGTTCTCGGGTCTCGGCCCGCATCTGCGCCGCGCCGCCCGCTTCCGCTTTTCCGAGGCGCGGCGGGCGCTTCTGCAGAAGCCCGTGCTGCTGGCGAATGCCGGCTACCTCGGCCACATGTGGGAGCTTTACGCCATGTGGGCGTGGATCGGCGTTTTCCTCGAATGGGCGCTGACGAGGGCGGGAAGCCCGCTGGCGGCGCAATCCGGGCTGGTCACCTTCGCGGTGATCGCCACCGGCGCGATCGGCTGCGTCGTCGCGGGCGTGCTGGCCGACCGTTTCGGCCGCACCACCGTCACCATGGCGGCCATGGCGGTCAGCGGAACCTGCGCGCTGCTGATCGGCCTGACGCCGGCCCTGGGGGCGGGCGTCGTGATCGCGGTCGCCTTGATCTGGGGCATCAGCGTGATTGCGGATTCGGCACAGTTCTCGGCGAGTGTCGCTGAATTGTCCGAGCCCGAACTGGTCGGCACCATGCTGACGCTGCAGACCAGCATGGGTTTCCTGCTGACCTTCATCATCATCCAGTCGATGCCGCTGATCGTCGCGGCCTGCGGCTGGGCCTTTGCCTTTGCTGCGCTGGCCATCGGGCCCTGGCTGGGTGTGCTGGCCATGGGGCGGCTGCGCCGGCTGCCCGAGGCCCTGCGGCTGGCCAATGGCCGGCGCTAAAACCGAAACCTCAACGACGGAGTCTCAGATGGAATGGGAAACACTTCTTTACGACCAGCCCGAGCCGGGCATCGGCGTCGTCACTTTCAACCGGCCCACACGCGCGAACGCCATGAACCAGCATATGCTGGCCGAACTGGACCAGCTTTGCCGCCATATCTCTGCCGATGCCGGTATTCGTGCCGTCATCGTGACGGGTGCGGGAAAGGCGTTTTCGTCGGGCTTTGACCTCAAGGCGCAGGCGGAGGCGACGCCGCAGGGCGTCGGTGAATGGGAGCCGGTGCTGGAGGCCGATTTCAGGGGCATCATGTCCTTCTGGAACCTGTCCGTCCCGACCATCGCGGCGGTCAACGGGGCGGCCCTTGCCGGAGGGTTCGAACTGATGATGGGCTGCGACCTCGCCCTGTCGGTCGAAAGCGCGGTCTTCGGCGAGCCGGAGCTGAAATTCGGCGCCGGCATCGTCGCCATGCTGCTGCCCTGGCATGTGCCGCCCAAGATCGCCAAGGGCGTCATCTTCACGGGCGAAGACGCGATTGCGGCGCCCCAGGCGCTGGACTGGGGCCTGATCAACCGTATCGTGCCGGCCGAGGATCTGCTGGCCGAGGCCGTGGCGCTGGCCCGGCGGATCTCGCGGCTGGACGCGATGGCGATGCGGCGCACCAAGCAGGCGATGCACCGCAGCTATGAGCTGATGGGGATGCAGGCGGCGCTGCGGGCCTCGCTGGATATCGATATCCTGCTGGAAGGCGAGGGGACGGATCTCAAGCGAGGTTTCCTCAAGGTGCTGCGCGACCAGGGGCTGGGCAAGGCTCTGGCCTGGCGCGAGGCGCGCTTTGCCGGCGCATGACATCAAGGAAGGAGTAGAAACCATGTTCGACGCAATCCTGATCGACAAGGACGAGAGCGGATATTCCGCCAGGCTGGCGCAGTTAGACGACGATGCGCTGCCCGAGGGCGACCTGACGGTCGCGGTCGAATGGTCGACGATGAACTACAAGGATGCGCTGGCGCTGACCGGGAAAAGCCCGGTGGTGCGGCGCTTTCCCATGGTGCCCGGCATCGACTTCGCCGGCACCGTCCTGCAATCGGGCAGCGATGCCTTCGCGCCCGGCGACAAGGTGGTCTATACCGGCTTCGGCATGGGCGAGACGCGATGGGGCGGCTATGCCGAACGGATGCGCGTGGCCTCCGAACGCACGCTGAAGCTGCCCGAGGGTCTGGACACAAGGCAAGCGATGGCCATCGGCACGGCTGGGTTTACCGCAATGCTATGCGTGCTCGCTCTTGAACGGCATGGCGTGAAGCCCGGCGACGGCGATGTTCTGGTGACCGGGGCAACGGGCGGCGTCGGCAGCTTTGCCGTGAAGCTGCTCGCCGGCCGGGGCTACCGCGTCGTCGCGGCGACCGGCAAGGCCAGCGAGGCCGACTATCTGACCGGCCTCGGCGCAGCCGAGATCCTGGATCGGGCCGAGCTTTCGGCACCCGGCAAGCCTCTGGGCCGCGAACGCTGGCTTGGCGCGGTCGATGCCGTGGGTGGCGTGACGCTGGCCAATGTATGCGCGGGCACGAAATATGGCGGCACCGTTGCAGCCTGCGGCCTGGCCGAGAGCATGGAGTTTCCCGCCACCGTCGCCCCCTTCATCCTGCGCGGCGTGACGCTGGCCGGCATCGACAGCGTGTTCTGCCCGATGGAGCTGCGCGCCCAGGCCTGGGAGGCGCTGGCGAAGGAAGTCGATGCCGGCACATTGGATCAGGTCGCGACCGAGATAGGTCTTGCGGATGTGATCGGTCGGGCATCGGAACTGCTGGAGGGAAAGGTTCGGGGTAGGCTGCTCGTCAACGTAAAACGTTGAACAACAGCGTCACCGGCATCGTTTGCCGATGACGCTGTAGGAGACCAGGGATTGCGCCGTCGGCGAGGCGGGCGCGGGCTGATCAACGATCGGCACGGCGGCATCGAGTCGACGAGGTGCGCCGCGATCAGTAAGATCGCTGGACTTGCCAAACCGTGCCGGCTGGCTCGATCCGCTCGGGGCCGATCAATAAGTCACGAGCGGTTGCGGCGCACCTTTGCAATCATTGCGCGAAGCTCGTTTAGTGATTGCCGGCCGAACGCGCCGAAGTCCCCGGCGATGAAGGTCGGCGTCCCGGACAGCCCCATCTTTTCGGCCAGGATCCACGAATGCTCGATCTGGCGGGCGATCACGACATCATCCATATCCCTGCGCAGGCGGTCCATGTCCAGCCCGACCGCCTCTGCGACACGATGGGCGCTCCTGTCATCCGCCTCGCCCTCGATGTTCATCAGGCCGGCGTGGAACTGCCAGAACCTCTCCTGCCGCAACGAGGCCAGCGACATGCGGGCGCAGTAAAGCGAAGCCGCACCGAATACCGGCCATTCCCTCAGCAGCACCCGCAGATTCGGGTCTTCCGAGATCAATTGGTGGATGTCGGCAACCGAAGCGCGGCAGTAGGGGCAATTATAGTCGAAAAACTCGGTCAGCGTGACATCTCCCGAGGGGTTGCCAAGGACCGCGCCGAGCTGTTCGTGCTCCAGGGCCTGGCGCAGCTCCGGGGGCATCGGATTGTCCTGCGCCCGCGCGGATATTCCGCTGGCCGCCAGGGCGCTGGCTGCGATGCCGGTCCGCAGGAAACGCCGGCGGTCGGGGTGATGTCTTTTGTCCTGTGGCATGAACCTGTCCTTTTCCGGATCTGCCGCGGATCGATATGAGCAATGGCTTAACCCAACCTTAAGAGGCTGCCCCGTCTGCGCCCGCGCGCTCTTAAGCTGCGCTTAAGCTTGGTCGGCCATCTGCGAGGCTGGGCAATTTGCCCGATGAACGACTGGAGCACGAGACATGGACCAACCTTGTCATCCACGCCTGTCAGGGCTGCGCGAACATGCTGCCGCTTCCGGCGGCGGAACCGGCAGGCGCGCCTTTCTGGGCGGATTGCTGGCGAGCGGATTGGTGTTGCCGCGCATCGCATCGGCGCAGGCAATCGATCCGACCACCGGGCAGGCCGTCTACGGCGCATCGACCGCGGGGCAGGCTCCCGATATGGGTGTGTATCAGATCGACCCGGCGCAAGACACGCGGCGCAATATATCCTCATTCCGAAACCACCATTGGAGTGATTTCTATCCGACCCTCGGCAAGGGGGTGATCCTGGCGGATGTGGCGTCGCGCGCCCTGCATTTCTGGTCCGGCGACGAAAGCACCTATCTGGTTTTCCCGTCCTCTATCCCGGTTTCGGAAGAGTTGACCAAACGTGGCAGGACCGAGGTCGTGCGCAAGGCGGAACGTCCGTCCTGGACGCCGACCCCCAGCATGCGTGAACGCGACCCGACCTTGCCGCAACGCGTCGAGGGCGGGGCCGTGGACAACCCCTTGGGCGTCTATGCGCTTTACCTTTCGTGGCCCGCCTACCTGATCCACGGCACACATGACACGCGCAAGATCGGCCGCAAGTCGTCCAGCGGTTGCTACGGGCTTTACAACGAGCATATCGCCCGCCTCTATCCGCTGGTCGAGGTGGGAACGCAGGTGACCATCTTCTGACGGGCGCGGGGCGGTTCGGCAACGATCCGCCCCTTAAGCTTCGCTTAAGGTTGGGGGCTGAAAGGATGCGATGGCAATCGCGCCAGCCGCTGTTCGGATATCTGCAACCTCTTGCCGAACAGCCTGCCCGCGCGATCAGGGCGAGCTTTCTCCCCCGATGGCGCGTATTCTTTTAATATATTGATTTAATTAAATAAAACACCTTAGCCATTGATCTGGATCAACATCTCCGCGCACAGGAAAGCCTATTGCTTCCTCATCGGTTGAGACGAGGAAGTCATGCGATTCGTCAGATTTGCCCTTCTGGGCGGAATATCGGGACTGGCTTTGGCCTGGGGCATCGCGGTCACCAGCCCGTGGTGGTTTGCGCCGAAAGAGGATCGGGTCGTCGATGTCAGCGATCCCGACCTGATCGCGCGCGGGGAGTATCTTGCCAGGGCGGGCGATTGCGTCGCCTGCCATACCGCGCCGGGCGGCGCGCCCTTCGCGGGCGGGCTTGGCCTGCAAACCCCGATGGGCACGATCTATGCCACCAACATCACCCCGGATGCCGAGACTGGTATCGGCAGCTATGATTACGGCGATTTCGAGCGGGCCGTGCGCAAGGGGGTGCGCCCGGATGGGGTGCATCTTTATCCGGCGATGCCGTTTGCGTCCTATCGCATCGTCTCGGACGAGGATGTGCAGGCGCTCTACGCCTATTTCATGTCCTCGGTCGCGCCGGTGCGAAAGGAGAACCAGCCGGCGACCATTCCCTGGCCCGCTTCGATGCGCTGGCCCCTGGGCTGGTGGCAATTGCTGTTCGCGCAACCCCGCGAATTCGAGACCGCCGAGGGCACCGCCCCCGAGATCGCGCGCGGCGCCTATCTGGTCGAGGGCCTGGCCCATTGCGGCGCCTGCCATACGCCGCGCGGTCTGGGCTATCAGGAAAAGGCGCTGAAAAGCGACGCGGCCGGGCGGTTCCTGTCGGGTTCGGTGCTGGAGGGTTGGTATGCCAAGAACCTGCGCAACGAGGATACGGGCCTGGTCACCTGGACCGAGGATGAACTGGTCGCCTTCCTCAAGACCGGCCGGAACGCGCGGACGGCGGCCTTCGGCTCGATGACGGATGTGGTGCAGCATTCGCTGCATTACCTGACCGATGCCGACCTGACCGCCATCGCGCGCTACCTGAAATCGCTGCCGCCGCGGCCGGGGCGCGAGACCTGGCAGCCGCAGCCGGACGAAACCACCGAGGCCATGCGCGCGGGCGATTTCTCGGCCCCCGGCGCGATCGACTATGTCGAACATTGCACGCAATGCCACCGCCTCGACGGCATGGGCGCGCCCGAGATCTATCCGGCGCTCAAGGGCAATTCGATGGTTTTCGCGGACGATCCAAGCTCGCTCATTCAGGTGACGATGGCGGGGGGGCGCATGCCCGAGACGCCGGCGCACCAGATGACTTTCGTCATGCCGGGCTTTGCGCATCTGTCCGACGAGGATCTTGCCGGGGTGATCAGCTTCATCCGCAACTCCTGGGGCAACCATGCCAGCGCGGTGACCGAGCGCGACATCGCCCGCATGCGCCGCGAGCTTGCGCATAAACCCGTCCATTACGCACCGGAGGCAAAGCAATGAAAAAGCCGGTTCTGTTGATCGCCGGAGTGGCGGTCCTTGCCCTTGGCGTATGGGGTATCCTGCGCGGGGCTCCTGCGGATGTGTCTGATCCGCAAGGGATGGCGATCCTAGATGCCGAGGGCAACGTTGTGGGTGACTATACCGTGCCCGCCGACCGCGACATCCTGGCCCAGCCCAATGCGGATCAGATCCTTTATGGCAAGCGCCTGCTCGCCGATACCGCCCGGCTGCTGCCCGACAATGTGGGCGCGGCAATGAACTGCAACTCCTGCCATCTGGGCGACGGCAAGATCGACGCTGCGAACGGATATATCAATACGGTGAACTTCTATCCCCGCGTGATGCCTCGTGCCGGCAAGGAGGTGGATCTGGAGATGCGGATCAACGGCTGCTTCCAACGCTCGATGAACGGCAAGCCGCTGGACCCGGACGGTCCCGAGATGAAGGCGATGATCGCCTATATGGACTGGCTGCGCCAGGACGTGCCGAAGGACCAGACCGTGGATATCGTCAATGCCGGGCCGATCGACGAAAGCCTGCTGCCAGATCCCGAAAACGGCAAGCGTATCTACGCGGCCAAATGCGCCGCCTGTCACGGCGCCGATGGCGAAGGGATGCGCGACCAGTCCGGCGATATCCTGTTCCCGCCGCTCTGGGGCGAGGAAAGCTTCAATATCGGCGCGGGCATGGCGCGAACCTACAAGGCGGCGCAATTCGTCAGATGGGCGATGCCCCCGGCCATGCATATGGGCGGGCAATTGGGGCAGGGCGGCGTGCTGAGCGATCAGGAGGCGGTGGATGTGTCCGAATATTTCACGCATATGCCGCGCCCGGATTTTCCGGGCAAGGTCAACGATTGGCCGAACGGCAACAGGCCCAAGGACGCGCGGTATTAGAATGCTGCCGAAGCAGCCGGCTCTCGACGCGGTTTTTCCGGCATATCGTCGTCCCGAACTACCGGCCCGGTCGTCACGAAGTCGCGGCCGGCGCCCCACCTGGCAGGATGATTTCCGCCCGTTCGCCGCCACCTTCGCGGGGGGCGAGGCACAGCTCTCCGCCCATGGCCTTGACGGCTGCGGCGGTGATGGAGAGGCCCAGCCCGCTGCCGCCGCCCGAGGGGCTGGCCGCGCCCCGGTAGAAGCGCTCGGTGACATGGGGGCGGTCGGTCTCGGCGATGCCGGGGCCGCGGTCCAGCACGCTGAAGCGCACCCTGTCGCCGTCGCGCGCCAGCCGCGCCTCGACATTGGCGCCGGCGGGCGAGGCGAGGATGGCGTTTTCCAGCAGGTTGCGCAGCGCCGGGGCCAGCAGCGCCGCCTGCGTGCTGCGCCATTCGGCCCCGCCGGTTTCCAGCCGCAGGGTGACGCCGCGCGATCCGGCCAGCCCGCCAAGCGCCCCGGCCACATCGGCGAGGATCTTCGCGCCCTCCTCGGCCGGGGCGGTGCTGTCGATGGGGTTCTCGGTCGCGGTCATGTCCAGAAGCTGGCGCACCATGCGGTCGGTGCGGTCCACGCCCTGCGCGATCTGCGCCAGCGCCCGGTCGCGGGTTGCGGCATCGGGGGCCAGCGTCGCGATCTGCGCCTGGGTCTTCAGCCCGGCCAGCGGGGTCTTCAGCTCATGCGCGGCGAAGGCGGTGAAGCTGCGCTCGCGCTCGCGCAGGCCCTCGACGCGGTGGAAGAGCCCGTTCAGCGCTTCGATCATCGGGCGCAACTCCGTGGGCGCGCGGGTCTCTCCCAGCGGGCTGAGATCGGTCGCGGGACGACGGGCCAGCGCCTGGGCCAGCCGGTCCATCGGCGCCAGCCCGCTGCGAACGGCCAGCCAGATCAGCGCCGCCAGCAGCGGCAGGATCAGCATGGCCGGGGCCAGAAGCCCCATCGCCACGCCATGCACCAGCCGGTCGCGCATGGAACGCGCATCGCCGACCATGACGCGGATGCCCAGCTCCGCATCGACATGGGTATAGACGCGCCAGACCTCGCCATCGACCTCGCGCTCGCTGAAGCCTTCCTGCTCGGCGAGTTGCCCCAAAGGCGCGCCGTCGGATTCGCTTTTCAGCTGGCCGTCGAAGCCCCAGACCTGACAGATCAGCTGGCGGGCGAAGTCGTGGTGCCCGGTATCGGGCAGGGCGGGGGCGTCGTCGACCAGCGCGGCGGCGTCCGGCCCGGCGATGCCGCCGTTGCGCCGGATCAGCGAGGCGACCATCTGCGCCGATTCCTGCAAGCGCCGGTCCAGCACATGGCCGACCTCGGTGCGGGTCGAATGCTGGATCCAGACGACGGCGAAGAGCCAGATCGCCCCGGTTCCGGCCAGCAGGATGATGAGCAGCCGCCTGCGGATCGAACTCATGCCTCGTGCCCCCTGTCCGCCAGCCGGTATCCCGCCCCGCGCAGGGTCTGGATGAAGTCCCGGCCCAACTTGGCGCGCAGGTGGTGGATATGGACCTCGACGGCATTGCTTTCGACCTCCTCCTGCCAGCCATAGAGCCGTTCTTCCAGCTGCGTCTTGGACAGGATGCGGCCGGGATGCTCGGCCAGCGCGTGCAGGACGGCGAATTCGCGGCGGGAAAAGCGCAGCTCGCGCTCGCCGACCCGACCCGTCTGCGTCGCCGGGTCCAACCGCAGCCCGTTCCATTCGATCACCGCCGCCGCGCGGCCTTCCTGCCGGCGCAGCATGGCGCGCAGCCGGGCGGCGAGTTCCTCCAGATCGAAGGGCTTGCCCAGATAGTCGTCCGCCCCCGCATCCAGCCCCGTGACCCGGTCGCGCACCCGGTCGCGGGCGGTCAGCAGCAGCACCGGCAAGCGTTCGCCCGCCGCGCGCAGTTCGGCCAGCAGGTCCAGCCCCGAGCCATCGGGCAGCATGATGTCGAGGACCATGCCCGCGAAGCCGCCGGTCGCCAGCGCCGCGCGGGCATCGGCCAGCGTGCCCACCGCATCGGCGGTAAAGCCCGACAGGCCCAGCCCGACGGCAAGCCCGTCGGACAGGACCGGGTCATCCTCGACAATCAGCAGGCGCATGGCATGTTTCCTTCGGCGTGATGGATCACGCATTCGTCGATGAAGCTTAAGCTGGGCTTAAGGTGGCGTCTCTAGCCAGCCCGGCATGATGACGAGAATGTTTGCTTTCCTGATCTCTGCCCTGTGGCTGCTTGCCGGTTTCCTGACGCCGGCGCAGGCGCAACCCCTGCAACCCGAGGACGCCTTTGCGCTGAGCGTCGGTCAGGACGAGGATGGCGCGCTGGTCCTGAATTGGCGCATTGCCGATGGCTATTATCTTTATCGCAGCAGTTTCGCGGCGGATGCCGGGGGGCAGAGCCTGCCGCTGTCCCTGCCCGAGGGCGAGACCCATGAGGATCCGTATTTCGGCGAGGGCCAGATCTATCGCAAGGATGTCACCGCGAAGCTTGCGCATGCGGGCCAGCCGGTCACCCTGCATTGGCAGGGCTGCCAGCAGGACGGCATCTGCTATGCCCCGCAGAGCGTGCGGCTGGACGGCGACGGCACGGTGCTGGCGGATGATGCCGCCGCCAGCGCGCCGGGCTGGAGCCCCCAGGCCGCGAGTTCCCGAGAGGCCGGCGCAGCGGTCGGCACACCGTCCGGGCTGGTGCTGGCGCAGGATCAGGGGCTGGTGCAGGGGCTGGCCGCGCGCGGCGGCGGGGCGTTGGTGATTGCGGGCTTCCTGGGCTTTGGACTGCTGCTGGCCTTCACCCCTTGCGTCTTTCCGATGTTCCCCATTGTTGCAGGAATGCTGGCCGGGCAGGGCGAGACGCTGACCGCCCGGCGCGGTCTGGCCCTGACGGGGGCCTATGTGCTGGCGATGGCAGCGGCCTTCGGGCTGCTGGGCCTCGCCGCGGCATGGTCGGGGGCGAATTTGCAGATGGCGCTGCAATCGCCCATGGCCATCGGCGTGATCGCGGTGATCTTCGTCGCGCTGGCCCTGTCGATGTTCGGCTTTTACGAATTGCAGATGCCGCTGGCCCTGCAAAACCGCCTTGGCCGGGTGGCGGGCAGGCGTGGCTCGCTTGGCGGCGCGATGCTGCTTGGCTTCTCCTCGGCGCTGATCGTCGGGCCTTGCGTGACCGCGCCGCTGGCCGGGGCGCTGCTCTACATTGCGCAGACCGGCGACGTGATGCTGGGGGCGGCGGCGCTGTTCGCGCTGGGGCTGGGGCAGGGGCTGCCGCTGCTGGCCATCGGCGCCTTCGGCCCGCGCATCCTGCCCCGCAGCGGCGGCTGGATGGAGGGCGCGAAGCGCGCCTTCGGGGTGATCTTCCTGGGCTTTGCGATCTGGCTGGCGGGGCGGGTGCTGCCGGGGCCGGTCACGCTGGCGCTGTGGGCCGCGCTGCTGGTCGGGACGGCGGTGTTCCTGGGTGCGCTGGACCGGCTGGAGGGCGATGCCTCCCGCAACCGCCGGTTTGGCGCGGCGCTGGGCGTGCTGCTACTGTTCGCCGGGCTGATGCAGGGCCTTGGTGCAGCGCTTGGCGCGCATGATCCGCTGCGCCCGCTGGCGCCGCTGGCGGGCAGAGCGGCCCCT
The DNA here is from genome assembly GCF_029909795.1 of Paracoccus versutus. Lineage (NCBI taxonomy): Bacteria > Pseudomonadati > Pseudomonadota > Alphaproteobacteria > Rhodobacterales > Paracoccaceae > Paracoccus > Paracoccus versutus. The sequence goes on along the minus strand of NZ_CP038196.1, from coordinate 84,863 downwards.
ACGCAGACGCAAGCGCAATTTGCCGAAGTCACCACCCGCGAGGGGCTGGATCAGGCACTGGCCTCGGTCAGTGGCGAACCGGCGCTGCTCTATCTGACCGCCGACTGGTGCGTGACTTGCCGCGCCATCGAACGCGGTCCGCTGGCCGACCCGGCGGTCCACGCCGCGCTGGCCGACGTGGCCGCGATCAAGCTGGACGTCAGCACTTTCAACGCCGATGCGCACGGGCTGATGCAGGATCTGGCTGCCGCCGGGCCGCCGACGATGATCTTCCTCGACGCGGCCCGCGCCGAGGCGCAGGGCAGCCGTCTGGTGGGCGAGATGGACAGTGCCGCGCTGCTGGCATCCATCGGAAAGATAGCCCGGTGAATGCGGTCTCGATAGGGCCACTGGTCTTCGACGGCGCGCGCTTCGCGGCCGTCGTGGGGCTGCTTCTGTTCTTCGTGGTGGTCGAGATCATGGCGCGGCTGCAAAAAGGCGATGCGGTGCGATGGGCGGGATTTGCCGTGCTGGCCTGGATCGTCGCTGCGCGCATGGGCTTCGTCGCCGCGAACTGGCCCGTCTTCGCCGCCCATCCGCTGGATGCGCTGAAGCTATGGCAGGGCGGTGTCCTGCCCGCTGCAGGTTGGGCCGGCGGCGGCGCCGTCCTGCTGGTGGCGCTGCTGCGCAAGGCGCGGCGCGCGGCGCTGCTGCTGGCTCTTGGCGGTGCGGTGGCGATGGCGGCGCATCTGGCGGTGACCAATGCCCTGACGCGCCCGCCGGTTACCTTGCCCGAGGAAAAGCTGATTGCGCTGGACGGGCGTGGGGTGCAACTGGCGGGTCGCCACCGGCCGGTGGTGCTGAACCTCTGGGCAACCTGGTGCCCGCCCTGCCGGCGCGAGATGCCGATGATGACCGATCTGGCCGCCCATACCCCCGGCGTCGAGTTCGTCTTTGCCAATCAGGGCGAGGATGCCGGACAGGTCCGGGCCTTTCTGGCAGCCGAGAAGCTGTCGGACCAAGGCATGATCCGCGATCCGCATGGCCGGTTGATGGGTGCGCTTGGTGCGGTCGGTCTGCCGTCGACGCTGGTCTTCGACGCCAAGGGCCGGCTGGTCGCGGCGCATACAGGCGAGATCTCTCGCGCCGCCCTGACCCGGATGATCGGGCAAGCGTCAGGAGATCCCAGATGAACCCGATACGAACCGCATGGGCGGGCGCGGCGCTGCCGGCACAGGCCGCCGGCGCCTCGACCAAGCCGGCGGCACCCACCGAGCCGCCGCCGCCCGCCGTCAGCCCCGAAGTGGCGGCCCTGCATGGCGCGATGGCGGACGAGGGCCATCATGTCCCCGCCGTCGATCCCACCCTGCTGACCGGGGGCAAGGCGCGGCAACTGGCGGATGACCGGACCAACGAGACGCCGGGCACGATCATCGTCGATCCCCATGCCCGCCACATTTGTCAGGTGCGGCCCGGCAACACGACGATGCGCCATGCCGTCGCCGTGGCGGGTTACGGCTTCACCCGCGATGCGCATCAGGCGGAATCCGGCAAGGGCACCGTGCCGCCGGGCCAGCCGCTGCCGCAACCGGCCATGGCTGCAACCGATCAGACAGGAGGAACGACATGAGCATCACCCGACGCGACATGCTGGCCGGGGCCGCGGGGGCCGGGCTTGCGGGGATTCTGGGCGGGGCGGTCCTGCGGGCGCGCGGCGGCGGAACCGAGACGGCGGAAATGACCATCGGGGACGTTCTGCACGACCCTGACAACCCGGTCCTGGGCAACCCCGAGGGTGCGCTGATCATCGTCGAATATTTCGACTACCAATGCCCCTACTGCAAGATGGGCCATGCGATGCTGACCCGCGTGGTCGGCGACGAGGGCGATGTCAGGTTGGTGATGAAGGACTGGCCGATCTTCGGTGCGCCCTCGGTTCTGGCCAGCCAGCTTGTCCTCGGCGCGGCCTCGACGGGCGGATACGAACAGGCGCACGAGGCGCTGATGGCGACTGACGCCAAACTGACAGAGGACCAGGTCCGGCAGGTGCTGGGCGATGGCGGCATCGACACCGACGCGGCGCTGGCCGCCTATCGCGCCGAGCGCGGCAAATGGGACGGGCTTCTGGCGCGCAATGGCAGGCAGGCCGCCGAACTGGGTTTGCAGGGCACGCCCGCCTTCATCATCGGAGAGAGGATCTATCCCGGCGCGCTGGACGAGACCCGCCTGCGCCGCGCCATCGCCGAGGCCCGGCGCGCGTCCTGATCCGGGCCGGCAAGGACACGCCGGCCATTCCAGCCGCCATTGCCGCCCGGCACCCCTGCCGGGTTCGGAAAACAAGAAGGAAATGCAATGCAACGTCGAAACATCATCCTTGCAGGTGCCAGCCTGCTGTCGCTGCCGATCCTGGGCCGGTCCGCCCTTGCGCAAGTGCGCGGCAACCCGATGCCGGACGATTTGCGCAAGGCGCTGGAGCGCGATCCCGCTGCGCCGGTCCTCGGCAACCCGAAAGGCGACATCACCCTGACCGAGTTCTTCGACTACAACTGCCCGTTCTGCCGCAAGATGGTCGAGCCGATGCACCGGTTGATTGCTTCGGACAAGAACCTGCGGGTGGTGTTTCGCGAGTGGCCGGTCTTTGGCGAGGATTCCGAATTCGCGGCCCGTGCCTCTCTCGCCTCGCTGCAACAGGGCCGATACTGGCAGTTCCATACCGCGCTGTTCCGCACCAAGGGCCGGGTCACACAAGAGGCCACGATGCGCGCCGCGCGCGAGGTCGGCCTGGACACCGCCCGGCTGGAGCGCGACATGGCGGCCGAACCGGTCGAGCGGCACATTTCCATGAGCGGCATGCTGGCCGAGCATATGGGCCTGGTGGGCACCCCTACCTTCGTCGCCGGCGACGAGGGTGCCTTCGGCCAATACAGCCTCGACGAGTTGCGCGGGCTGGTCCAGCGCGCGAGAAAGACGATGGGGGCCTAAGGATGGTCTGGCTTTTGATCTGGGCGCCGTTGTCGGGCGCCGCCGCCGGTCCAGGCTGGGAGGCTTTGCTTGCGGCGCCTGGGGCTTAAGCCTGTCTTAAGCTTCGTTGCCGATAGGGGCCTGACGCACGAGATTCGCGTGAGTCCCTGACCGGCCGCTCCCGACCCGCCACGGATTCACCGGCACGCACGGGGGGAGACATGCCGATCACGATGGGCCTTTTGCTGGGCCTGAGCTTTGTCGTTTCGCTTCTGGCGCTGAGCTTTCTCATCTGGGCCATCGCCACCAGGCAGTTCGCGCTGGACCGCGCCCATGCCGCGACGGTCTTCGGCAAGGGCGGCGCGGACGGGCCGGATACGGACGGCACCCATCTGTTCGACACGACCGGCATCGACAGGGTCTCGGCCCGGCCCGTGCGGCTGTTGATCCTGGGGGCGATTTTCTGGCTGGTGCTGGGCTCGACCTTCGGGGTCATCGCCTCGCTGAAGCTGCACTGGCCCGACTGGCTGAATCAGGCGGCGCCGCTGACCTTCGGGCGGATGCGGGCGCTGCATCTGAACCTGGTCGCCTATGGCTGGCTGTCGCAGATCGGCATCGCCTGCATGTTCTGGATCCTGCCGCGCATCTTCCGCACGCCGCTGCGCGCGCCGAAGCTGCCGGTGATCGGCTTCTGGATCTGGAATATCGGCGTGGCGCTGGGCGCGCTGGCCTTCTCGCAGGGCTGGACCGATGGCGAGGAATGGCTGGAATTCCCCTGGCAACTCGACACGCTGCTGGTGCTGGCGGGCGTCTTTTTCGTGGTGCCGCTGGTCAAGACCGCCCGCGCCCGCGAAGTCGACCATATCTATGTCACCGGCTGGTATTTCCTGGCCGCGATGGTCTGGTTTCCCTGCCTGTTCTTCATCGCCAACCTGCCCGGCATCCATTACGGGGTCGAAGAGGCGACGGTGAACTGGTGGTTCGCCCATAACGTGCTGGGCCTGTGGCTGACGCCGCTGGGGGTGGGCACGGCCTATTACTTCATCCCCAAGATCATCGGCAAGCCGATCTATTCCTATTCGCTGTCGCTGATCGGCTTCTGGGGGCTGGCGCTGTTCTACAGCCAGGTCGGCATCCACCACCTGATCGGCGGGCCGCTGCCGACCTGGGTGGTCACGCTGTCGGTGGTGCATTCGGTGATGATGTTCATCCCGGTGATCGCGGTGGCGATCAACCAGCATGTCACCGTCGCGCGCAACCTGTGGGCGCTGAAGGAATCGCTGCCGCTGCGCTTCATCTCGTTCGGGGCGGTGATGTATACGCTGGCCTCGTTCCAGGGCTCGATCGAGGCGCTGCGCTCGGTCAACACCATCACCCATTTCACCCATTACACCGTCGGCCACGCGCATCTGGGCGCCTATGCCTTCGTTTCCATCGTGATGTTCGGCGCGGCCTATCACATCATGCCGCGCATGATGGGGCGCGACTTCGCCCATCCCGGCCTGATCCGGCTGCATTTCTGGCTGGTGGTCGTGGGCTTTGCGATCTACTTCTTCGCGCTGACCATCGGCGGCCTGCTGCAAGGGCTGGCCATGCTGGACGCAACCCGCAGCTTTGCGGAAAGCGTGATCCTGACCAAGCCTTGGCTCGAGGCCCGCTCGGTCGGCGGCACGATGATGACGCTGGGCCATATCCTTTTCGCAATCAACATCATCGGCATCCTGCGCAAGCCGCGCGCGATCGCCCAAAGCGCGGTGGCAGCAGAATGAACCGCTACCTTCCCCTTGTCCTCATCGCCTTCGGCATTCTGGCTTTCGCGACGCTGATGCTGGTCATCGCGCCCGGCATCCAGATGGCGCAGCGCAGCGTCCCCGAGGGGCTGCGCCCCTATTCCGAGCAGGAGAGCCGCGGCCGCGAGCAATATGTCAGCCTCGGCTGCGTCTATTGCCACAGCCAGCAGCCGCGCTCGCCCGATCAGGCCCCGGATGTGGAACGGGGCTGGGGCCGTCCCTCGGTCGCGGGCGATTACGTCTTCGACCAGCCGCACCAGCTTGGTACCATGCGCACCGGGCCGGACCTGCTGAACGTGGGCGTGCGGCTGCCCTCGGAAAGCTGGCACCTGACCCATCTCTATCAGCCGCGCGCGATCTTCGGCTGGTCGATCATGCCGGCCTATCCCTACCTGTTCGAGGAAAAGGCGGAAGCCGGGCCCGAGGATACGGTCGTCGTGCTGCCCGAGGGCGTCGGCCCCGAGAGCGGCGTCGTCGTCGCCCGGCCCGAGGCGCTGGACCTGACCGCCTATCTGCTGGCGCTGGACCGGACCTATCCGATCCCCGAGGACGCCCTGCGCGACGACGGCTATGCCCGCAAGGAGAGCGGATCGTGAACAGGACCAGCAAGCAGACCGCAACCAGGAACGTGAAGCCGGGCGAGGATTTCGAGCCCTGGGAAAGCCATAACCGCGTGCCGCTGCCGGTGATCTGGATCGCGCTGGCCCTGGGCGTCTGGGGCACCGCGCTGCTATTCCAGGACCAGAGCAGCTATGCCGTCGCACAGGGCGACCGCGAGGCGGATGAGGTCGCGGCCCATGACGCGCCCGAGGGCGGCGAGGCGCTGTTTCTGGCCAATTGCTCGACCTGCCACCAGCCGAACGGCGTCGGCGTCAGGCTGGCGGTCCCGCCCCTGCAGGACTCGGAATTCGCCAAGGCCGGGCCCGAGGTCGTGGCGCAGATCATGCTGCGCGGCATCGACGGGCCGATCCGGGTCAAGAGCTTCACCTTCGACGGCCACATGCCCAGCTTTGCCGCCGCGCTGGACGACAGCGAAGTGGCGCAGCTTGCCTCTTACGTCGCGGGCCGCTTCGGCGGCGCGGATGCCGCGCTGGGACGCCATCAAGTCGCGGAACTGCGTGCCGCCCATGCGGGCAGCGGCAGCTGGCAGGGTGGCGAGGAACTGGCCGGGCTGGTGCCGGGCCTGCCCACGCAGCCCGCCATGCCGGCGATAGCCCAGGCCGGGCCGGATCCCGCGATCTCGGACCTGATCTTCGCGGGCAAGGGCGATGTCTGGTCCTGCGCAAGCTGCCATGGCGGGCTGGGGCAGGGGGCCGAGAACACGCCGCGCCTCGCCGGGCTGTCGCAAGGCTATATTGCCAAGCAGTTGCAGGATTTCCGCGAGGGCGAGCGGCAGAACGAGCATATGAGCTTCGTCGCGAAGGGATTGAGCGACGCCGAGATCGAGGGGCTGGCCGCCTATTACGCCGGGCTGCGGGTGGCCTCGACCGCGCAGCCCGCGCTCGGCGGCGATCTGGCGCGGGGCGAACGGATCGCGCTGCAAGGCGACTGGAGCCTTGGGGTTCCGGCCTGCTTCAGCTGCCACGGCCCGTCGGGCTTTGGCGTCGGGGCGGAGTTTCCGGCGCTGGCGGCGCAGCAGCCCGCCTATCTGGCCAGCCAGCTTGCCGCCTGGGCGGGCGGGCATCGCAACAATTCGCCGCTGGGGCTGATGGACCGGATCTCCAAGGCGCTGCCGGAATCCGACCGCCGCGCGGTCGCGGACTATCTCGCCTCGCTTCCGGCCGTTCCGGCGGTCGAGCAGAAGGCGATGGCAAGGATCGAAGGGGGCGGGGATGAGCTCTGAACATCAAGAGGATGCGGGCCAGGGCCGCAGCGCGAAACGGCTGATCCTTGCGGCGGGCGGCGGGCTGGCGCTGGTCGCCCTGGGCGCGCTGGCGCTGGAAAGCGGCTGGGTGCCCGGCTGGATCAGCGGGCGCGAGACGGTCGAGGACATGGCGCAGAGCGACTATTTCCAGCCGCCCTCCGATGCGGATATCCCCGACAGCCCCTTCGGCGAGGCTGTCAGACGGGGCCGGGACATCTTCATGAACACCTCGACCAATGCCGGGGAATATGTCGGCAACGGGCTGGCCTGCTCGAACTGTCACCTGGACGGCGGGCGCCAGCCGTTGTCGGCGCCGATGTGGGCGGCCTGGACGCGCTATCCGATGTATCGCAAGAAGAACGACCAGATCAACACCATGGAAGACCGGGTGATGGGCTGCTTCACCTTCTCGATGAACGCCCAACACTCGGTGGCGGGTGGCCCACCGCCGCATGGCAGCGACATCTATCGCGACCTCGAAAGCTATTTCTACTGGCTTGCCACCGGCGCGCCGACCAATGTGCCGATGGACGGGAACGGCTTTGGCAAGGTGGCCAAGACCGACCTGGGCTATTCGCCCGAGCGCGGGGCCGAGGTCTTTGCCGCCAATTGCGCTGTCTGCCACGGCCCGGACGGGCATGGCCAGACCGATGCCAACGGTCGCATCGTCTTTCCGCCGCTCTGGGGCCCGAACAGCTACAACTGGGGCGCGGGCATGGCGCGGATCGATACGGCGGCGGCCTTCGTCAAGAACAACATGCCCCTGTCGCAGCCCGGCAAGCTGAGCGACCAGGAAGCCTGGGACGTGGCCGCCTTCGTCAACAGTCATGAGCGCCCGAAAGATGCGCGGCAGGGCGACATGACCATCGAGGAAACCCGCCAGCGCTTCCATGACGGGGATCAGATCTATTACGGTCAGAAGGTGAATGGAGTGCTTCTTGGTGTCGGCACTCCGGATCCCGAACGGCCCGTCGGAGCGCCCGAGCTTCCCATCGGCCCGACGCCGCTCGAATGACCCGGCAGTTGTTCGGCATCGACGGGCTGGCCTGCGCGGGTTGCGCGCGCGGGCTGGAGGGGCGGCTCAGGGCGCTGCCCGGCGTCCGGGCAGCGGGGGTGCATTACCTGACCGCCTCGGCACTCATCGACTGGGACGAAAGCCGGGCCAGCCGCGAGGTCCTGGCGGCAGCGGTCGCGAAGGCGGGCTATCGCATGGCCGCCCGCCACCGCCCCGAAGAGATTTCCGCCGCGATGGGGCGCGATCTGCGCCGCCTCGGCATCCGCCTTGCCGTGGCCATCTTCGCCGGCATGTGGTCGATGGTTCCGGCGCTGGTGATCTATTTCACCGTGCTGCCGCCGGGCATGGCCTGGTGGCTGGCCTTCGCCTCCGGGGTTTTCGCGCTGCCGGTGGTGTTCTGGGCCGGGTCGGGCATCCTGTGGATGGGCTGGCGCTCGGTCCTGCTGCGCGCGCCGGGGATGGACCTGCTGATCAGCCTTGGCGCGCTGGCCGCCTGCGCGGTGTCGGTCTGGTCATTGGCGCAGGGCCGGGCCGAGGTCTGGTTCGATACCGCCACCATGCTGGTCGCGCTGCTGCTGTTCGGGCGGCTGGTCGATACCGCGACCCGGCGCAGCGCCGTCGATGCCCTGCGCGCGATGGAGGAGGCCACGCCCGAGATCGCGCTGGTCGAAAACGGTGCCGGCTGGCGGGGACGGCCATGCGCCGGGATCCCCGTCGGTAGCCTCGTCGCCGTCGATGCGGGCGCGCCGGTCGGTATGGACGGGGTGGTGCTGTCGGGCGAAAGCGATATCAGCCGCGCCGTCCTGACGGGCGAATCCGCGCTGGTCACGGTCGGGCCGGGCGACCGGATCGAGGCGGGCGCGCTGAACCTCGGCCGCCGCCTGGTGCTGCGGGTGGAGCGCCCCTTCGGCGACCGCGAAATCGACCGCATGGGCGGCGCCATTGCGCTGGAGATCGCCCGGCGTGGCACGCGACCGACCGCTCCAGACCGTTGGGCGGCGCGACTGTCGCTGGCGATCCCGGCCCTGGCGGGGTTGACCGCGCTGCTGTCCTTCGGCCTTGGGTTGGGACCCGAGGCGGCGCTGATGCGCGGGCTGACGCTGCTGGTCGCGGCCTGTCCCTGCGCCCTGTCCATCGCCCTGCCGCTGGCGCAGATGCGGGCGGCGCAGACCGCCGCGGCACGGGGAATGCGGCTGCGCGATCCCGACGCCTTTGCGGTGCTGGGCCATCTGCGCGCCATCGTCTTCGACAAGACCGGCACGCTGACCACGGGCCGTCCGCAAGTGGCGGAATTGTGCCCGGCTGCGGGCTTCGACAATGCGCAACTGCTGGAACTCGCCGCCCTGGCCGAGACCGGGATCAGCCATCCCATCGCCCGTGCCATCGTCACCGCCCATGGCGGCGAGGCCGGGCCGGGCGGCCAGCGCCTGCCGCGCGGCGCCGAGGCCGAAGATACGGCCGGGCGCATTGTCGAGGTCGGCTCTGCCGGGCAGCCTGACGAATTGGGGCGCACATGGCTGACCGTCCGGCGCGACGGGCGTGAGGTCGGGCGGATCGCGCTGGCCGATACGCCGCGCCCCGAGGCAGCCGGGGTCGTGGCGGACCTGCGGGCGCGGGGCATCGCCCTGCACATGGCCACCGGCGACGGCGCGCCTTCGGCGCTGGCGCTCGCCGCCCGGCTGGGGTTGCCGGCGGAGGCGGTATCGCATGACTGCACCCCGGCGGGAAAGGCGCAACTGCTGCGCGGCTTGCCGCGCCCGGTGGCCTTCGTTGGCGACGGGGTGAACGACGGACCCGCGCTTGCTGCCGCCGACTGCGGCATCTCGGTGGCCGAGGCGCATTCGGCGGCGGCGCAAACGGCGGCGGTGGTTGTGATGTCGGGCGGGCTGACGCGCGTGGCCGAGGCCATTGCGTTGTCACGACGCACCGGTCGGATCGCGCGGCAGAACCTTGCGCTGGCGCTGGTCTATAACGCGCTGATGCTGCCCGCCGCCGCCTTCGGCCTGATCGGCCCGGCACTGGCAGCGGCGGCGATGCTGGCAAGCTCGGTCTCGGTGGTGCTGAACAGCCAGAGGCTGAATGTTGCCTCGGAGGGTGAGCGGCATGTATCGCTAAGCCGTCGAACGACCTGCTATCTACCCGATAAAACCGGAAAACTTGAGAGACCCTGATGCATCGGATCAGCCGCAGGACGTTGAGCCTCCTGCCATTCGCTTTGCTGGCCGCCTGTGGCGGGCCGGAACCCAAGTTCAAGAGATACGACGGCCCGCCCGTCACGCAGATCGTCGTCAACAAGGGCGAACGGCGGATGTATCTGATGAGCGGCCGGATCGTACTGAAGGCCTATGACGTGGGGCTGGGCAACGAACCTGTCGGAACCAAGCGCTTCGAGGGTGATGGCAAGACGCCGGAGGGGGTGTATTTCATCGACCGCTTCAATCCCGACAGCGCCTATCACCTGTCGCTTGGGGTGTCCTATCCGAACAACCTCGATACCGCTTTTGCGCGGTCGCAGGGCCTCGATCCGGGCGGCGATATCTTCATCCACGGCTGGGGCGCCGAGGGCCACCGCCTCGCACCGGGCAAACGCGACTGGACAGCGGGCTGCATAGCGGTTCGGGACGAGGAGATCGAGGAGATCTATGCCATGGTGCAGGGCGGGATCCCGGTTGTCATCAACGGTTAAGGTGATTGAACTCGCGTCTGATTGACAGAGACGAAGGTCCGCCTTGGCACTTCGCGATGGGTTCGAGACCTTAAGCTGTGCTTAAGGTTGGCAACATATTATGCGCTATTACCTTGCCATCGTGCCAATCCATGGCCGAGCGCATGGTGGCCGTTCCGAAAGGAATCAGGATGCCGGATATCGCTTTTGATTTAAGATATCTGCGCTACGCAATCATGGTTGCGCAGCACGGAAGCTTTCGTTCCGCTGCCGAGAGTCTCAATCTTTCGCAGTCTACTGTAAGTCGCCGTGTTCGACTGTTGGAACGAGTGCTCGGGGTGCCGCTGTTTGAGCGGGATCACAAGGGAGCAAAGCTCACTCCCGCCGGTCAGCGTTACATTCAGGATGCCACAGTCGGCGCAAATCTTCTGACCGACGCGATAAGAGACCTCCAGAATATTCACCGCGGCGGGGTGGGAGAGATCAGAATTGGGCTGATGCTGTCTCTGGCGGGTGGATTTCTGGCCGATCTGCTGAAGAGTTTCCGGTCTCGATATCCAGATGCCGAGATCACGGTCGAGGAATTGTCCTCCGATTGCGCCAAGATCGGCCTTTTGTGCAATCGGGTAGATGTGGCCTTCCTGCCCAATGTCGAGGAGATTCCGGGGTGTCAGGCGATCGAACTCTGGGGTGAGCGGGTGTTCTGCGCATTGCCCAAGGATCATCGCCTTGCCGATAGGGAAGCCCTCAGCTGGGAGGACATCGCCGAGGAGGCATTTCTCGTCCCGTCGGGAGGCGCCGGCGCGGAACTCGATGTCTATTTCCTTCGGAAGCTGTCAGGGGGCAAAACCGACGTGCACATGTCGATGCAGTCGGTTGGTCGGGAAAATCTGCTGAACATGGTTTCCGACGGATATGGCGTGGCTTTGTTGTTGTCGTCTGCAACGCAGCAACGGCACGAGGACGTCGCGTTCATCCCGCTGGCGGAGCTTCGGGAGCCGGTCCGGTTCAGCGCGGTATGGTCCCAGACCAACGCGAATCCGGTCGCACAGCGGCTCCTTGAGATGGCCCGCAAGAACGCAGGAAAGCCACGGACCGGCAAATAGCCGGATCACTCCAGGCGATTACCCGTGGGCTTGCCGCGTTTCGCCTTGGCGAACCCGCGATCCGAGGCCAGAAATTTTTCCAGCATCGGCACGATGAGCCTTGCAGGTTCGACCGGCGGCCCCCCGGCTTCGCGACCAAGAATCTGCCCATAAGCGACAAGATCCCGAAACAGCGCCGCAGGCAGCTCCACAGTCATTTTGACCGGCTTGTCGTCGGCGGCCGGCGAACGGATTCTGCTTCAGCACCGCTTTGGCTTGCGAGGCGAGCGCCGCAAGCCATTGCTCATCTATGGACGCCTCCCGGATTGCAAGGCGATTTCTGAGCTGTTTACTGGCAGGCTTGCAGCCATCTATCCGGCCTCTGATTGCAGCACGGTCTTGGCTGCGGACCACCATGAGATCCGTTGAACCCTTGTCCCATCATATCGTCGAGATCGGGGCTCGATGCGCAAACCGGGTTGATCAGGTTCTGGTCTCGCCAGTCATGTCATCTCAGATCACTGCCCTCGCAATTCGTTCGTGCCGGTGCCCCTGGGGCTTAGGCCATCTTGTATTCGGTCCCTTTTGTGATCATGGACCACATGATCCGGGCCATCTTGTTGGCCACCGCGACCGTGACGATGTTGAAGTGACGTCGGTCCAACATTCAGTTGATCCAGTCCTACATTCTACCCTCCCGGCCCCGCGCGATACGAACAACGGCGCGTGCGCCATTGATCAGTTGTCGTCTGAGATAGGTATTACCGCGCTTGGTTATGCCAAAGGTGCGCTCTTTCCCGCCGCTCGAATGCTGTCGCGGTGTTATCCCGAGCCAGGCAGAGAATGAGCTCGCGCGATCAAAGAATCCCCCAGCCGACAAGAACGCGGGCATGGCAGTAGCAATGACAGGCCCCGCCCCCGGCACCTCGCGCAGGCGCCGTGAAACGTCCGCCCCTTTGCACTGTGCCTTCAACCTCTTATCAAGCTCAGCGATGGACTGCTCGTAACCTCGGATCTCGGAGGTGATCATTCCCAGGAGTTCGGCGACCTCCCAAGGCAATGGGCTGTTGCTCTTCTCGACCACCATTAGCAAGAGGTTCAACCCGGCGCGCTGGCTTGCCGAGACAAGCCCGAATTCCGCCAGGTGGCCTCTCAGTGCATTGATCGTGCCGGTGCGCCGCCGGATGAAATGGTCGCGCACCCGGTGTAACATGAACGTCGCTTGCTGCGCTTCGCTCTTCGCAGGGACAAAGCGCATGCCGGGGCGCTGCACCGCTTCGCAGCAGGCTTCTGCGTCGGACGCATCATGCTTGTTGCCCTTCATATAGGGACGAACATATTGGGGTGGCATCAGCCTGACACCACGTCCTCGGACGCTAACCCAGACAACGGCCCCAATAATGCGCCCCCGACCCGGCTTCCATCCCTACCAAGCACGGAGGATGTGCCGCCATCTCGGCCAGAAATGTCGCCCTTGTCAGGCGCTTTCGAAGCACGATCCTGCCTTGATCATCAACTCCATGCAACTGAAACAGGCGCTTCGCAATGTCGATGCCGATAACAGAAATGGTCACGTTCTTCTCCCCGTAAACCAGACCGTCAGTCTGGCGCTGCGCCAAGGGAGGCGTCCATCCCATCATGTCCGTCACCCCGGCCGCCAGCCAGACCCGCGTGTTGGCCGGAACCGGGATCACGCCATCAGACCCCGGATCAGCCGCGCCAGCGCCTTGGGATCGTAGCTCCCGCTGATCCGTATCCTGTGCCCGCCCGCACGCTCGATCTCGATGTGACCGTCTGCGGCAGGTGCTGCAACTGGAGCCTTCGTTTCCGCGAAGATCTCCATCGGCAGAAAGCGCGCCTCCTCCGGCAAGATGGGAGCCGACGCCGGGTCCGACGCATAGCGGGGATCGCGCAGCCATTTGAAGATCAGGTTCGCGTTCACCGCGTAGCGCCGCGCCACCTGGGCCACCGAAACGCCCGGCGCCACCGTCTGGAAACAGATCGACCGCTTCTCTCATCCGTCCAGAGCCGCTTCGTCCGACGCGCCACGCAAGCACCATAATGTCCACTATCGATGGTGGACACTACCGCTCCGTTGCGTCTCATCGTCACCATGCGTCCAAAATACGCCTGTCGGACCTGCACCGATGCCCGCAGATCCCAAGTGGCCAACCTTTTTCTGACGCAGTAAGACTAACGGGAACTGAGCGCCTCAGAACGGAAGGCGCCGGGCGGGATGCCGGCCTGTTTCAGGAAGGCGCGGTGGAAGGCGCTGGGTTCGCCGTAGCCCAGCCGATGCGCGATCTCGGCCACGCTGAGGGGCGTGTCGCGCAACAGCTGGCGGGCGGCGCGCAGGCGGATCTCGGCCCGGATGGCGCCGTAGCCTTGGCCCTCGGCGCGCAAGCGGCGGCGCAGGGTGGCGGGCGACAGGCGCAGATCGGCGGCGAGGCGGTCGAAAACGGGCCAGTCGGCAGGGGGCGCCGCCTGCAGCCGGGCGCGGATACGGGCGGTCAGCCCCTGGTCGTGGCGATAGCGGATCAGGATATTGGCCGGCGCGCCGCGCAGGAAGCCTTGCAGCGCCTTTTCCTGGCGGATGATCGGCAAGGGCAAGTAGCTCGCGGCAAAGCTCAGCCGGCTGGCGGGCTGGTCGAAATGCACCGGCGCGCCGAAGAACTGGAGGTAGTCGCCGCGATCCTCGGGCGCGGCGCAGGCGAAATCGACCCGCATCAGCGGGATGCGCCGGCCGATCAGCCAGCACATCAGCCCGAGCAGGATCAGCCAATAGGTGCGATAGGCGAAGGCGCGGCGGGGCGCGGCGCGGTCGGTGAGGCGGATCTCGGCCAGCCCGTCCTGCACGGAAAGGCTGCCTGTCGGGTCGTCGAGCAGCACGGCGAGGAAACGCAGCGCCCGGCGCAGGGCGTTCTCCAGCGTGCCGGCATGCACGGTCGCCTGGCACAGGAGCTTGAAGCTGCCCGGACGCATGGGCCGCGCGCCCTCGGCGAAGAACTCGTCGCCGACCGCATCCGCGATGGCGAGCCAGAGCCGGCCGTATTGCACGTTCGAGACCGGCTGGCCGCGGTCGTGGATGCCGGCCGCGACCAGGAGCGGCCCCGGGTCGATGCGGCGGCGATAGAGGCAACCCAGCGCGTCCTCGACGAAGCCGGGCGAGATCATGCGGCGTTCCACGGGCGGTCCATCTTGCAAAACCGATCAGATAATCTGGCCGGGAATGACATTGTTTGCAATGCCGGCGGCGCTAAGCTGGCCGGGAACTCGGAGGAGCCGCGCCAAGCTTGGGTTGGGCGGTGGGTGGAGGAACATATGGTGGCGAAGGATCTCGCCCGGTCGCGGCCGGGTTACGAGCAGGCCGTGGCGCGGTTCAGCATCGAGGCGGCGATGGAAGGCTTGCAGGGCGATCTGCAAGGCGGCCTGAACGCTTGCGTCGAATGCTGCGACCGGCATTGCGGCGCGGACCGGGTGGCGCTGCGCTGCGTCTCGGCCGAAGGCGATTTGCGGGACTATACGTTCGAGGAGCTGCGCGACCTGTCGGCGCGGGCCGCGAACCTGTTTCGCGACAAGGGCGTCAAGCCGGGCGACGTGGTGGCCGGGCTTCTGCCGCGCACGGTCGAACTGGTCGCGGTTGTGCTGGGCGCCTGGCGGCTGGGGGCGGTCTATCAGCCGCTGTTCACCGCCTTCGGGCCCAAGGCGATCGAGCACCGGCTGGCGACCAGCGGCGCCAGGCTGGTGGTGACGAATTCCGCCCAGCGGCCGAAGCTGGACGAGATCCCCGACCATCCGCTGGTCGCCACGGTGGGCGAGGCGGTGCCGGCGAGCGACGTGGATTTCCGCGCCGGTCTCAACGCGGCCTCGGACCAGTTCGAGCCGGTGATGCGGCGGGGGGACGATCTGTTCATGATGATGTCGACCTCGGGGACGACCGGCCTGCCCAAGGGTGTGCCGGTGCCGCTGCGGGCGCTCTTGGCCTTTGGCGCCTATATGCGCGAGGCGGTGGACCTGCGCGAGGACGACGTGTTCTGGAACATCGCCGATCCGGGCTGGGCCTACGGGCTTTATTATGCGCTGACCGGCCCCTTGCTGCTGGGGCAGGCGACGATCCTTTACGAGGGCGGGTTCACGGCCGATACGACCTATGGGCTGATCGCGCGGCTGGGGGTGACGAACCTCGCGGGCTCGCCCACCGCCTACCGGATGCTGATCGCGGCCGGGCCGGAGGCGGCCGCCGCGGTCAAGGGCCGGTTGCGCGTGGTCAGTTCCGCCGGCGAGCCGCTGAACCCCGAGATCATCCGCTGGTTCGCCGAGCACCTGGCGGTGCCGATCCATGACCATTACGGCCAGACCGAGATGGGCATGTGCGTGAACAACCACCACGGGCTGGAGCATCCGGTGCGTCCGGGCTCGGCCGGGCTGGCCATGCCCGGCTATCGCGTGGTGGTGCTGGACGAGGCGGGGCGCGAGCTGGGGCCGAACCAGCCCGGCGTGCTGGCCATCGACCTGGAGCAGTCGCCGCTGATGTGGTTTTCCGGCTATCTGAACCAGCCGAAACTGTCGGGGCGCTATTATTCCACCGGCGATTCCGTCGAATTCGAGCCCGACGGCTCGGTCAGTTTCATCGGCCGGGCGGATGACGTGATCACAAGCTCGGGCTATCGCATCGGGCCCTTCGACGTGGAAAGCGCGCTGATCGAGCATCCGGCGGTGATCGAGGCGGCGGTGGTCGGCGTGCCCGACCCCGAGCGGACCGAGATCGTCAAGGCCTTCGTCATCCTGGCGAACGGGGTCGAGGGGACGGATGCGCTGCGCGAGGAATTGCAGGGCCATGTCAAGCGCCGGCTCTCGGCCCATGCCTGGCCGAAACTGCTGGATTTCGTGAGCGAGCTGCCGAAGACGCCCTCGGGCAAGATCCAGCGCTTCATCCTGCGCAGGGCGGAAGTCGAGAAACAGGCGAAGGCGTAAGACATGGATATTCGGGACAAGGTGTTTCTGGTCAGCGGCGCGGGCTCGGGCCTGGGGGCGGCGGTGGCGCGGATGGCGGCCGGCGCCGGCGCGCAGGTCGCGGTGCTGGACGTGAATGCCGAGGCCGGCGAAGCGGTCGCGGCGGAACTGGGCGCGGCGGCACGCTTCCTGCGCTGCGACGTGACCAGCGCCGAGGACGGCGCGGCGGCGGTGGCGGCGGCGGTCGCGGATTTCGGCCGCATCGACGTGGCGGTGAATTGCGCCGGCGTGGCGCCGGGCGAGAAGATCGTCGGCCGCGACGGGCCGCACCGGCTGGAGAGCTTTGCCCGCGCCATCCAGATCAACCTGGTCGGCACCTTCAACATGCTGCGGCTGGCGGCCGATGCCATGGCGAAGAATGCGCCGAATGCCGGGGGCGAGCGCGGGGTGGTGGTGAATACCGCCTCGGTTGCCGCCTATGACGGGCAGATCGGGCAGGCGGCCTATGCCGCCTCGAAGGGCGGCGTCGCGGCGCTGACCCTGCCCGCCGCGCGCGAGCTGGCGCGGCACGGCATCCGCGTCGTCACCATCGCGCCCGGCATCTTTGCCACGCCGATGATGGCCGGGCTGCCGCAAGAGGTGCAGGACAGCCTGGGCGGCACGGTGCCTTTCCCCTCGCGGCTGGGGGACCCGGGCGAATATGCGGCGCTGGTGCGCCATATCGTCGAGAATGCCTATCTGAATGGCGAGGTCATCCGGCTGGATGGCGCGCTGCGCATGGCGCCGAAGTGATGGCGCCCCGAAATCAGGAGATCCGACAATGAGCAGCGATCCGATTGTCATCACCGGCGCGGCGCGCACGCCGATGGGCGGCTTCCAGGGCGATTTCGCCGGGGTCGAGGCCGCCGCGCTGGGCGCGACCGCGATCCGGGCTGCCCTGGCCGGGCTCGACCCGCAGGCGGTGGACGAGATCATCATGGGCTGCGTGCTGCCCGCCGGCCAGGGTCAGGCGCCGGCACGCCAGGCGGCGCTGGGGGCCGGGCTGCCGCTGGGGGCCGGGGCCACCACCGTCAACAAGATGTGCGGATCCGGCATGAAGGCCGCGATGCTGGGCCATGACCTGCTGCTGGCGGGCTCGGTCGATGTCGTGGTCGCGGGCGGCATGGAGAGCATGTCGAACGCGCCCTATCTGCTGCCGAAAGCGCGCGGCGGCTATCGCATGGGGCATGGCCAGGTGCTGGACCACATGTTCCTGGACGGGCTCGAGGATGCCTATGACAAGGGCCGGCTGATGGGCACCTTCGCCGAGGATTGCGCCGAGGCCTATCAGTTCACCCGCGAGGCGCAGGACGAATTCGCCATCAGCTCGCTGACCCGGGCGCAGAAGGCGATTGCCGAGGGGCGTTTCGCGGCGGAAATCGCGCCGGTGACGGTCAAGGGCCGCGGCGGCGACACGCTGGTCGCGATCGACGAACAGCCGGGCAAGGCGCGGCTCGACAAGATCCCCGGCCTGAGGCCGGCCTTCCGCAAGGATGGCACGGTGACGGCGGCGAACAGCAGCTCGATCTCGGACGGGGCGGCGGCGCTGGTGCTGATGCGCCAGTCGCAGGCCGAGCGGCGCGGGCTGACCCCGCGGGCGCGGATCATCGGCCACGCGACATTCGCCGACAAGCCGAACCTGTTCCCGACCGCGCCCATCGGTGCGGTGCGCCGGCTGCTGGAGCGGACCGGCACCGGCCTGGGCGATTACGACCTGTTCGAGGTCAACGAGGCTTTCGCCGTGGTCGCCATGGCGGCGATGCGCGATCTGGGCCTGGCGCATGACGTGGTGAACGTGAACGGCGGCGCCTGCGCGCTGGGCCATCCCATCGGCGCCTCGGGCGCGCGGGTGCTGGTGACGCTGCTGGCGGCGCTGGAAGGGCAGGGGCTGAAGCGCGGCATCGCCACGCTCTGCATCGGCGGCGGCGAGGCGACGGCCATGGCGGTGGAGGTGCTGCAATGATCCTGACCGAGGAACAGGAGGCGATCCGCGAGGCCGCCCGCGATTTCGCGCAAGAACGGCTGGCGCCCGGCGCCGCCGCCCGCGACCGCGCGCATCAGTTCCCGCGCGAGGAGCTGACCGAGATGGGGGCCCTGGGTTTCCTGGGCATGCTGGTGCCCGAGGCGCATGGCGGCTCGGAAACCGGCATGCTGGCCTATGCCCTGGCGCTGGAGGAGATTGCCGCAGCGGACGGGGCGTGCTCGACCATCATGTCGGTGCATAGTTCCGTCGGCTGCGTGCCGATCCTGCGTTTCGGCACGGATGCGCAAAAGGAACGGTTCCTGCCCAGGATGGCCAGCGGCGAATGGATCGGCGGCTTTGCCCTGACCGAGCCGGGGGCGGGGTCGGATGCCTCGGCGCTGAAGACGCGGGCGCGGCGCGAGGGCGAGGATTATGTCATCGACGGCGCCAAGCAGTTCATCACCTCGGGGAAGAACGGCAAGGTGGTGATCGTCTTTGCGGTGACCGATCCCGAGGCCGGCAAGAAGGGCATCTCCGCGTTCATCGTGCCGACGGAGACGCCGGGCTATCAGGTGGTCTCGGTCGAGACGAAGCTGGGCCAGCACAGCTCGGATACCTGCGCGCTGGCGTTTTCCGGCATGCGGGTGCCGGCCGAGAACCGGCTCGGCGCCGAGGGCGAGGGCTACAGGATCGCGCTGTCGAACCTGGAAGGCGGGCGGATCGGCATCGCGGCGCAGGCGGTCGGCATGGCGCGCGGCGCCTATGAGGCGGCGCTGGCCTATGCGCGCGAGCGGGTGACCTTCGGCCGGCCGATTGCCGAGCACCAGGCGGTGGCCTTCAAGCTGGCCGACATGGCGACGCAGATCGACGCGGCCCGGCTGATGGTGCTGCGCGCGGCGAGCCTGCGCGAGGCGGGAAAGCCCTGCCTGCGCGAGGCCTCGATGGCCAAGCTCTTCGCCTCGGAAATGGCCGAGAAGGTCTGCTCGGCCGCGATCCAGATCCATGGCGGCTATGGCTACCTGGCCGATTACCCGGTCGAGCGCATCTATCGCGACGTGCGGGTCTGCCAGATCTACGAGGGCACCAGCGAGGTGCAGCGACTTGTCATTGCGCGGGGGCTCTGACCATGGCGGGTGTGCTTGAAGGACTGAAAGTCGTTGAGCTTGTCGGCCTTGGCCCGGCGCCTTTCGCAGCGATGATGCTGGCAGATCACGGGGCGCAGGTCCTACGGGTGCATCCCTTGCGGCCCCGGCCGGGAATCCCTTCGGTGGACACCCCGGCTGACGTCCTTGCGCGCGGTCGGGATTCGATCGCCGTTGACCTGAAACATCCTGCGGGACGGGGGTTGATCCTTGATGTCCTTAAGAATGCAGATGCCTTTCTCGAAGGATTTCGCCCCGGTGTCACTGAAAGGCTTGGCCTCGGCCCCGGAGACTGCTTGCAGCGGAACCCTCGGTTGGTCTACGGGCGGATGACCGGGTGGGGGCAAGATGGCCCGCTTGCGGCGCGGGCCGGGCATGATCTGAACTATATCTCGCTAAGCGGCGTGCTGGGTGGCATAGGGCCGTCCGAGCGTCCTGTCGTACCGCTGAATCTGCTTGGAGATTTCGGTGGCGGCGGCATGCTGATGGCGTTCGGCCTGTTGGCAGCGGTCCTGAGCGCCCGCACCACTGGCAAGGGGCAGGTGGTTGACACCGCGATGAGCGATGGCGTCGCGATCCTTTCCGCTATGATTCACGGATTTCGGGCCGCGGATAGCTGGCAGCCCGGGCGCGAGCGGAACCTGCTGGATGGCGGCGCTTATTTCTATGGGACGTATCGTTGCGCGGATGGTGGTTTCATAGCCGTCGGAGCGATCGAGCCACAGTTTCACGCTCTTCTCCTCCAAGGGCTCGGATTGGATCCGGCGGATTTCGATCAGATGGATAAATCGCGTTGGCCCGAATATCGCCAGCGTCTGGCCCAGATCGTTGCCAGCAAGCCGCGTGACCATTGGGCTGACCTGTTCGCAAAAACCGATGCCTGCGTCACACCCGTGTTGGACTGGGACGAGGCGGCGGATCATCCCCACAATAGGGCGAGACAAACTTTCGTTCATGTGGCAGGTGTAACACAACCAGCCCCTGCACCGCGATTTGACGGGACACCTGCGCCACAACCGCGGCCTCCGTTGCTGCCTCATGCGTCCCCGGTCGAGGCGCTTGGCGCCTGGGGAGTACCCGCAGACAGAGTAAGAGACCTTGAAGCCAGTAGTGTGCTTGGCTGCTGGAAGCTTTGAATGTGATCTCAGGGAACGCAAGAAATGACCGCACTGATCAAGACAAGCCGGGATGGTGCCGTAGCACTGATACGCCTGAACCGGCCAAAGCAGCTGAACGCGCTGAACTCTGCGCTAGCGGCCGAGATAGTCGCGAAAGTGGCCGATCTGGATCGTGACACCAGTGTCGGCGCAATCGTTATCACCGGATCGGAGCGTGCTTTTGCGGCTGGAGCGGATATCTCCGAAATGGTCAAGAAAACGGCCGAGGAGATGATCGAGGCTGATTTTTTTGCGGAATGGGATCGCTTTACCGCGTGCCGGACGCCGAAAATCGCAGCGGTGAACGGCTATGCGCTTGGTGGCGGGTGCGAACTGATGATGATGTGCGACTTCGCAATTGCCGGACAGGGCGCCAGGTTTGGTCAACCCGAGGTGAAGATCGGTGTGATTGCCGGCATGGGAGGAACGCAACGCATGACGCATCTGATCGGTCGCGCACGTACGATGGATATGCATCTTACCGGGCGCATGATGGATGCGTCCGAGGCGCTGGCGTCGGGGCTTGTTGCCCGTGTCGTGCCGGATTCCGATGTGGTTTCCACCGCAATGGATGCGGCCCACCGGATCGCAAGCTATTCGCGCGCTGCGGTCAGGCAGGCGCGTGACGCTGTCATGCGCGCCGAGGAACTGTCGTTGACCGAGGGACTGAACTACGAGCGCCGCCTGTTCCATCGCCTGTTCGGTACGACCGATCAGCAAGAAGGCATGTCAGCATTTCTGGAGAAACGCCCGGCGCGTTTTGGATAGATCTTGGTCCGTCAGGTCGCTTCGATCTTGCTTGGCATGGAGCCGACTGGCGTCGAAGCCGACTTGACAGTGTACAGAAATGAGTTTGCCATATATTCCGTGAATCGCGGCAGTTGGTCGGCCCAAGGTTTTTGGTATCCGCAGAAAACGGTCAAGCCTTCCAGTGATGCTGTGATGAAGGCCGACAGTTCGCGCGTCCGTTCGGGGCCGAGGCCGGGGTTCACCGCAAGGATCAGCTCGTCGAAATAGCGGTATTGACGCTGATACATGTCGTATAGCCGCTCGGCGACAAATTCATCATGCGCCGACAGCGCCCAGAGTTCCGGGAAAATCCTCGTTGTCCGCTTCGTGCCGATATCCTCTGCAATCATACTAATTAGGTTTACCAGGCGCTTGTCAGGGCTAGCCCCCCCCTCATTTATGGCAAGCGTAAAGGCTTCTTCATAACTCACCATGATTGCATCCAGCAGGGTACGCAGCAGGTCATCCTTCGACTTGAAGTAGTAGCTGATATTGCCTGACATCATGCCGCATTCAGATGCAATGCGACGCATTGTCATGGCCTTGTAGCCATTCTCTACCAAGACCTTTTCGGCGGCTTTGAGGATTTGATCCAGACCGTCGTCGCCGCGTGAGTTGCCGCCATCACGAGATGGTGCTTTGATGGGGGGGACAAAGAAATGGGGCATGACTCTTCGCGCGTTACCTGTGTTCCGTCGGTTCTGGACCGCCGGAGCACAGATTGCAACCCGGTCAGCTGTCCAATATCGCGTCTTCAAGCGCCTCGACGAACAGGTCGGATTCTGCCGCCGTCATCACCAGTGGCGGCCGGAAGCGCAGTGTTGCGCTTTCTTTTCCGGCCATTCCGATCAGGACACACCTGTCGCGCAGCCTGTTGACCAGTTCTACGGCAAAGCCCGGATCCAGCTTGGTCGGATCGTCTGGCGAGATGATGTCCACGCCAACGAAGAACCCGGCGCCACGAACCTCGCCTAGTCGCGGATTGCGTGTGGCAAGGGACAGCAGTCGCTCTTTCACATGCGCTCCGACGCAGCTGGCATGTTCCTGCAACCTCTCACGCTGAAGAATGCGCAGTGTCGCATGCCCAGCGGCTGCGGCAACAGGGTTGCCCGCAAACGTGTTGAAATAGCCCGACTGGTCGCAGAATCGTGTCAGGTAGTCTGATCGAACCGCTAGGCCTCCCATGGGAAACCCATTCCCCATGGGCTTGCCCATGGTCATGATGTCGGGGGAGACACCATGTCGCTGTACGCCCCAGAAGGCATCCCCGGTGCGTGCAAAGCCAGGCTGCACTTCATCGGCGATGAATAATGCACCAGCGGCGCGAGCAGCTTGGATTGCCGTTGCGATTTCTCCCGGTACGCAAGGGCAGACTCCGTCGGATGAGAAGATGCTGTCATATAACAGGGCCGCGGGAGCGATTCCCCGAGACTCCAGCGTCTCAATGGCTCGCTGGACGGCCTGTGTGAAGCCTGCACCTACGCCCTCGGGATAGTTGCGCGAAAGTGGTGCCGGCACGATCACAATATTGTCGGGCGGAGTAGTGCTGCGCATCGAGGAGGGCGACACCGTACAGACCAATCCGGTATTTCCGTGATAGGCGTTTTCGGTGACGATATAGCCTTTACCGCCCGTAACGACCTCGGCGATCCGCATGGCGAGATCGTTTGCCTCGCTGCCTGTGCAGG
Organism: Paracoccus versutus; assembly: GCF_029909795.1. Classification (NCBI taxonomy): domain Bacteria; kingdom Pseudomonadati; phylum Pseudomonadota; class Alphaproteobacteria; order Rhodobacterales; family Paracoccaceae; genus Paracoccus; species Paracoccus versutus. The sequence continues at coordinate 61,773 of NZ_CP038196.1, read as the reverse complement.
TCAGGACGATATTGTCCAACCCGGCGGGCATAGTCGCTTTGAGCGCCTCCATATAGGCATCGACGCTTTCCACGATATAGCGTGAATGTGTGTTTAGAACGGCCATCTGCCGTGCAACGGCCTCGACGATCTCGGGGTGGCTGTGGCCGACGGCGGGCACGTTGTTGTAAACATCCAGATAGCGGCGACCATCGCTACCGGTCATCCATGCACCTTCCGCGCTGATCATTTGTACGGGATCGCGATAGAAAAGGACCGCCGAGGCACCGACATTGTCAATGCGCCGCCGGGCTGCATCCGACAGTGCACCGGGGGCGTTGCGAAAGGTATTCAGATCAAGAATAGTTCTTGAAGATGCAGGCTGCTTGCCCATTGTGATCACTCCGGTTCGAAGGGTTATGTGGTTGCCGTATGCGCGCGTGTGCGAGCCAGATAACGATGCATCAGAATTACAGCGAAAGTGGCTGCAACTATCGCCACGGTTATGGCGTCAAGTGCGAAGCAGGCATAGAAGATCAGCGTTGAAAGAATCAGCGTTACGAAACCTGTGACACGCCCGCCGACAGCGCCGTAAGCGCGTGGAACCACTGCGTGGCTGCGGCGCAGGGCAACATAGGCCAGAGCGGTCAACAGGTAGGTTGCCGTAAACATCAACACGATGATCAGGAGCAATTGCTCGGGACTGACCAAGGACAGCAAAAAACCAATGGTAATGACTGCGACAATCGCGACGTAAGGCACGCCGCCCCGGCTAAGTCGCCTAAAAGGCGCGGGTAGGAACCGTCCGCGAGCAAGGTCGAAGATCTGGCGCGACGCCGAGTAGTTGATCGAGAAGAAACTGGCCAACAGCCCTAGGACCGCCCCGGTTCCAATCAAGCCCACGATGAACTTGCTGGCGATGCCATTCGCGCTTAGGGCCGCAAGCAATGGGTCTGCGGCCTCAGAAATAGCCGCTACGCCGCCGGCGCCAGAGGCACTGATCAGCACCCCCAGGCCCGTGCAAGTCAGTACGATCAGCCCCATGGCAAGGCCGCGGGGGACATCGCGGGCAGGAACATCGGCCTCTTCCGAGGCGCAGACTGCCTGTTCCAGCGCGAGATACATCCAAAGCGCATAGGGAATGGCGCTGATGACGCCCTTTGCGCTTATCGTACCAGTTTCGAGAGCAAAGTTGGCAACTGTTATATGGGGCGCTGCGACAAAGGTAAACGTTACCAGCGTCGCAACAGCGATGCTGCCGGTCAGGAGAAGGAACCACATAGTTTCTTTGGTCCCTAGCAACAGAACAAGCAGTATACCGCTGAACAGCGCGATCCTGACCGTCATTCCGTCGATGCCGAAGGTGGAGGTCGCGTAGCCTGCGATAAATGTGCTCACGATTCCAGAGGCCGCGATCATCGCCATTCCGATCGAGACGCTGACCAACCCACCAGCATAATCGCCGAACGCCAGGCCGCAAAAGCGCGCTAACCCGCCTGCACTAGGCCACGTTGCACCCATCTCCGACAGAAGCTGACAGAAGCTGAGATAGAAGAGGAACATGATTGCTGCCGCGATGGCAAAGTTTGCCCAGCCGAACTGCAGCCCAAAGTTCCAGCCAGAAAACTGACCTGCAACGACGATAGAAACGCCCAACATGCCAATGATGGGCCAGCGCAGGGTATGTGTGCGCAATGTTGTCATGGGATCCTCCCGTTAAGAAGATTTCGGCGGCAATTTTTGGCGACCGCTCTGATTTATGAATTATTCTGCAGATAGCGTTGCGCCAGAGTCACCGTACCGGCGGTGTATCCTGACTCCCGCATATGATGCGCGAGCTCGGTTTCAGGATGCGAACCTGCCCAGCCCATGACGATCAGGCGGCGCAGGAGCATCAGAGTCGGCACAATAGATAGTTCCTCATCGGGCAATGGGGCGACTGTGCGATAGCCGGCAACCCATGCGGCGATGATCGCGTCCGCCCTTTCGTGGTTTTCCTGAAAGGAAAGCGCCGAGGCGAGATCGTACAGGAACCAGCCAATCCCGCAGTCATCAAAGTCCAGTATCTTGGTCTTGCCATCTTCGATGAGGAGGTTGGCAGAGCGCAGGTCGGAGTGAATAAGGCCGAAACGATCTGGTCCTGTGCCGTAGGCGGCAAGCTGTTCCTTCATGAGTCTGTCGGCCTGCCGGACGACTTCTATGTCGCTTTGGGATCCTGCAAAACCCGGTTCCCACCCTCCCCAGTTCGGGTTTGAGCCAAGTGAGTTTTCATAATCCCAGACCATGCGCTCAAAATATGCGGGGCGCTCCCATTCACGGGCGTGATTATGCATCGTGGCCGCCATGGCACCAAGATGGCCAAATGCCGCTTCCATATCCTCGACCTGCGGCTCGCGGCCTGAGATGAAGTCGAACAGAACGACGAAGCGCTCTTTCTCGCCAGCGGCGGGGGCGATGTACTGGATCAGTTGCCCATCGGTGCCCGGGAGCGCGATCGGCGTCTCAATACCCTTGTCGCGGGTCAGCGCAGCCATCCAATCCAACTCGGAGCGAATAGCGCTTGCGCTGTGATAGTTCATCCTATGGATACGCAGGACACGCTTCCAGTCACCATGCGACAGCAGGAAGACAGCATTTTCTGAATGGCTCAACAGCCGGGCACTGACACCTTCAGGTATGTCCCAGCGTAGGGCTGATTCGGCAATAATCGCACTCAGATTCTCTTGTGTTTCTCTCATATCTAACCTCCAGAGTGAGCTAGATCTCACCTTGTTTGTGTTCTCTGCCGCCATTTTGGATAGCCGTCCAAAATTGGACATCTGTCCAAATATCGCACTGTTTCGCTTTGACGCAAGACTTTTCCTTGCGGATGCCTTTTTTTTGGTCTCGCAGCCTAGTCTCTCAAGAAACGACCGGTCTGGAGGCGGATGATGGGATGCTGTCCCTGAGCGTGGTGGAGGTTCTGGGTGAGGTGGTCACCGGCGATGTTAAGGTAGGGTCTGGTTGCTGACACCAACCTGGACCGGAGATTCCACCGATGACCACCGACATGATGAACCTGCGTAATTTCGTCGAGAACAAGCGCCGCACGATGTCCTGGGTATCTTCCCCAGCGACGCGGCTATCATCCGCCTGGTCGGGGCCTTGCTGCTGGAAGAGAACGTCGAATGGGCGGTCCAGCGCGCCCGCTACATGACGCTGGAAATCATCGCAGCGATGGGCTGATGATCCCGTCATCAGCCTGCCCGCCGTGGCATCCTGATCAAGCAGGCCCGCGCCGAGCATCACGGTGACGATTAGCGCCAGCTACACCACTCCAAGCGACAGCATCGATGATGGAGTCGGCTAGCCGGGCTTGGGGATCGACGGCGTCGAGTTCGGCCGCTTCGTCGACGATGGCTGCAGCCTTCGGCTTCTGATCCGACGAAGAGTAGTTCTTTCTCCCGAAACTGATTCGAGGCCGCGACGGTCCTTCGTCCGGGCGGCGTCAATGATGCGGGTCCGGGTCACCCCCGGTACGAACTCGCTGATGCTGTCACTCTTGCTAAGCAGTAGGCGGTTGTTCGGCAGACAGGGACGTATATGCAATTGAGGTCGATGACATGCGCCTCGACAAGTCGCACAGCTTGGGTAGGTGTTAGCTTCGGTCGTTGCGTGCCGGTTGCGAAGCGTCAGGCAGAACACGCGCCGGTGCCGATTGTCCCGGCGCACAAGGCGGCGAAGAGCTTCTCGAAACCGGATTCGGCCACCATACCGCTGGCGAAGCGGCGGAGATCGTTGTCGGTCACATTCATGGTCCGGAAATCACAACGACGCCCGACTCTCCACTTGTTAACATGGCAAACTCAAAGCGAGAAAATTTGACGCTTGACATACTTTGGTCACAAGTCCAACTTTGGGCATCCCTGTCGGAGGTAACCTTGGTCATACAAGCCGACCAAGGCAAAGCGGGGAAGATTGTCGCGGTCTGGAGGAGGCTGCGGCGCGTTGACAGCATTCGCCTTTCAGTTGGGAGGGGCTTTGCCCCCGCTTGCTTCAACACGTCAACCTCCTTCGGGGACTCTCGATATCGGGTGCATGGAAGGAGGCCAGCATGCAGGAATTCAAGCTTTTAATTGGTGGCAAGATGGTCCCCGGAGACGACCAGATGGACGTCATCAATCCGGCAACCGAACAAGTTTTTGCCACCTGTCCGAGGGCGTCAATAAGTCAGTTGGACCGGGCGGTTGCAGCCGCAAAGGCCGCGCAGAAGGAATGGTCAGCGCTTCCCTTCGAAGAACGCCGGAAAAGCATCGTCCGCATTGCAGATGTCATCGAGGCAAATATCGACGAATTGGCCCGACTGTTGACGCAGGAGCAGGGCAAGCCACTTACTGAATCGACCTCTGAGATCGGATACGCGGCGTCTATCTTTCGCAACCTTGACGGCCTGAATCTCGACAATGAGATCAGAGACGATAGCGCCAGCCGGTGTGTTGAGATTCGTCGTCGTCCGCTGGGTGTCGTCGGATGCATAATCCCGTGGAATTTCCCAATTCTTCTGATCTCGTTCAAGGTGCCGCTGGCGCTCCTGGCGGGCAATACCGTGGTGCTCAAGCCGTCGCCAACCACACCGCTTGCGACGCTTCGCCTAGGGGAGCTGCTGCGGGATATGCTGCCACCGGGGGTTATCAATGTCATTACCGATCTGAACGATCTGGGCGCGGCGATGAGTTCGCATCCTGATATCGCCAAGATTAGCTTCACCGGTTCGACCGAAACTGGAAAAAGGGTGATGGCGTCGGCTGCCTCGACGATCAAACGCCTGACTTTAGAGTTGGGCGGAAACGATGCCGCGATTGTCATGGCCGACGCGGATCCGAAGGAAATCGCTCCGAAAATCTATGGCAGTGCATTCCTGAACGCCGGCCAGACCTGCATTGCGATCAAGCGCGTCTACGCCCACGAAGACATTTATGACGAATTGTGTGACGAATTGGCCGCCCTAGCTTCGGCTTCGGTCGTCGATGACGGTATGAAGCAAGGTGCAGAATGTGGTCCTCTTCAGAACAAAGCGCAATTCGAAAAGGTCAAATACTACCTCCAAAATGCTATCGAAAGTGGTAAAGTGATCGCTGGGGGCGATATCCCTGAACGACCCGGCTACTTTATTTCACCCACGGTCGTGCGCGATGTCAGCGACGGAACCGCGATTGTTGATGAAGAGCAGTTCGGTCCGATTTTGCCAGTCATCAGGTTTGCAGATGTGGACCACGTCATGGCTGTGATCAACAACTCGACGCTGGGACTAGGTGGGTCAATCTGGAGCAACGATCAGGAAACAGCCTATAAGCATGCGTGCAAGATGGAAGCGGGCACGGTCTGGATCAACAAGCACCTCGAGTTCGGCCCCGGCGTTCCATTTTGCGGAGCAAAACAATCTGGCTTTGGATCCGAGTTCGGCCAGGAAAGTCTGCATGACTTCACCCAGATCCAAGTGATCAACCAGGCAAAGTGAAGAGGTAGAAACATGCTTGACAAGGAAGAAACCTGGAAAACTCCTGCGCAATATAACTTTGCGCGAGATAGCGTGGCGCTCCATGCTCAGGAACGCGGTGATGCCCGGGCCTTGCTCTGGGTGGACGCAGGAGGAACGACCGTCGAGATCAATTTTCGCGACATGAACCAACGCGCAGAACGCGCCGCCGCAGTCCTGCGGGCTCAGGGTGTCCGGCGTGGGGATACCGTCCTGATCCTGCTGGGGCGCGAGCTGGCATGGTGGGAACTGATGCTTGGCTGTATGCGTATCGGCGCGATCGCGTCGCCAGGCACGATCCAGCTTATGCCGAAAGATATTTACTATCGTAGACATGCTGCGAATGCGCGTTGCATCATTGCCTCGGAAACTGTTGCGGAACGAGTGGATACGGCGCTCGTGGACGATGATAGTGCGAAGCTATATGTAGGCGGGACTCGCGAAGGCTGGGCTTCGTATGACGAGCTTTTTGAGGCATCTGCATCTTTAAAGGAAATTGTGGACACTGAAGCTACCGATCCGCTGCTTTGCTATTTCACCAGCGGAACAACTGGCCAACCTAAAATGGCCGTGCACGGAGCTTGCTATCCGCTGGGACATCGAATCACCGCCTATCACTGGTTGCAACTCGGAGAAGGCGATCTTGTCTGGAATCTTTCGGATACGGGCTGGGCAAAGGCTGCCTATTCTAGTCTGTTCGGCCCTTGGCTGGCCGGTGCTGGCATCATGGCCTATCATGCCCCCGGTCTCGATTCCGAAAGTATCTTGGAACTTTTACAGAAACATCCAGTGACCACGCTTTGTGCGCCTCCCACTGCCTATCGAATGTTTGTGCGCTCCGGTCTTGGCGACTTCAGCTCCCCGACGCTGCGTCATTGTGTTAGCGCTGGCGAGCCGCTTAATTCCGAGGTCATTGATCTGTGGAAGCAAGCCACCGGATTGGATATTTACGATGGGTATGGCCAGACTGAGACCGTCATCCTCTGTTGCAACCGGCCAGGCGCGCATAAACAAGGTACCATGGGCAAGCCGACTCCGGGCTTTGATCTTGCGGTCATAGACGAAAATGGCAACCGGGTTGCCGTGGATGAGGAAGGTGATATTGCTCTGTGGACAGGCGATGACCGCAAGGCGCCAGGCCTGTTCCTTGGGTATCGTGATGACCAAGCTCGCACCGAAAGCGTTTATCGCGGAAGTTGGTATGTGACTGGTGACCGTGCGATCGTTGACGCGGAGGGCTTCTTCTGGTTCGTCGGACGTGCGGATGACGTTATTCTGACTTCCGGCTATAGGATCGGCCCGTTCGAAGTCGAGAGCGCTCTGTTCGAACATCCCGCCGTTGCTGAAAGTGCGGTGGTCGCCAGCCCGGATCCCGCACGTGGCGAGATCGTGAAGGCTTTTGTGATCTTAGCGGCTGGATACGAAGCATCCGACGCCTTGGCGAAAGAGATCCAAGATTATGTCAAACACACGACCGCGCCATATAAATACCCCCGGAAGATTGAGTTCGTGACTTCGCTTCCGAAGACCATCAGTGGAAAGATCCGCCGCAAGGAACTGCGCGAAAGGGAGTGGCGGGGACACTAGATAGTTACTGTCACCGCACGGCACCGGAGCGATGATCAGTCTGGAGCCTTGATGCGCCATCGGTAAGACAAGTTTGCGATGTTCACGCGGTGCATCAACCTGAAGCATGGAAGTCGGGTAGTAAGGCCATATTGCCCATCTCTTGAGCAAGTCCGTCGAGAGGCGGAAGAAAGTTGGACAGCAGTCAAATATAGGTCTGTTGTCCAATTTTGAGCGTGACTAACGTAGTCTCACATGCCCCGGAAAGTATTAAGAAAGACCCTAATAGCGCGAACCGGAGTTGAAGCGCTATATCAACATGGAGAATGAAATGAACAAGACCGTAAATACCGCTCTTGGCCCTATCAGCGTCGAGGCTATGGGCAAGACCCTTGTCCACGAGCATTTCTGGTTCACCTATGCGGGATGGTATGGAAACACGCTCTACGTCAACGACCGGAAGGAGATGGTCAAGATAGGCGTTGATCTGGTCGAGCGCGTCCGTGCCTTCGGTGTTAACACCATCTGCGATCCCACTGGCCTCGACTGTGGCAGGATGCCCGATGTCCTCAAGGAGATCGCGGATATTACCGGCTTCAACATCATCTTCTCGACTGGCTATTCTTATGAGGCCGAAGGTGGCGCAGCCTACTTTCGCTGGAAGAATGCAATCGGCCAAGGCTATGATGAGTTGTTTGAGCTATATATGACCGAGATAACCGAGGGGGTCGGGCGGACCGGCCCTAAGCCGGGTTTCATCAAGGTCGGCACCAGCCTGAACAAGATTACGCCTTATGAGGAAATGAATCTGCGTGTCGCCGCCCACGTCAGTCGCGAAACGGGTGTGCCTATTGCTTCGCATACCGAAGAAGGTACGATGGGACCTGATATCGCAAAGTTTTTGATCTCCGAAGGTGCAGATCCGAAAAAGATCGTGCTCTACCACATGTGCGGAAATTCCGATGTGAAATATCACAAGCGCTGTCTCAGCCAGGGTGTGTGGAGCTCGTTCGACCGCTTCGGAGTGCAGGGCTTTGTTGGTTGCCCGATGGATGAAGATCGCAGCACTATGTTCATGGGGCTGATCGGAACAGGCTACATCGATCAACTTCTAATGTCGCAGGATATGGTCAACCTGTGGCTTGGAAAGCCGCCGGCTTGGCCCCAACCAATGATTGATTCACTTGCAAATTGGAGTAGTACCCATATCTTCGAAAGAATTATCCCTGCGATGCAATCTGCTGGATTGACAGATGCTCAGGTCGATAAGATCTTGATCGAGAATCCGAAAAAACTCTTCTCGTGACATAGGTGATAATCATGAGTGGCGAAACTAAAACTGCTGAAATCGTCCGTAAGTTCTATGCATTGTTGCAGGACCAGAATTATGAAGATCTCGCGGATCTGTGCCATGAGGATTTTACATTCCGCTCACAGATCGACACTCCATTTTATGGGTCTGCTGGCCTGATTGCGGCGGAACGACGAAACTTCGAAGCATTCCCGGATTTTCAGTTCCCCATTGAAGCCCTGTTCGTCAATCGAGATGAGGCCGCAACGTATATGACGTTCGAGGGAACGCACACTGGTGGGGAGTATGCAGGAATTCCGGCGACAGGACGCCGAATCAGAATTTCCATCATGCAATATCTAAAGATTAAGGATGGTAAAATAATTGAAAAGCGCGCGCACATAGACGTCAACGATATCCTTAAGCAGTTGCAGGGAAGCTAATGACTTAGCTCTGTGCAAGGCGGTGATATCGCGGCTAAATGCTCAGTCCCAGTTGTCAAGTCATCAATCTGGGAAAAATCTATCTAGCCGTGGTGTTATGGTGTGCAGGTGTATCCGTGCGGGGTAAGTTTTATGATGGCGCTTAGTTCGTTTGGGTACACCGTCATGTCATCAACAGATATAGGAGATTCGCTTGGAGCCGGCATCATGTTTTTTTATTTTTATGTCGCGCTTCTCCGTGGCCGAGCGTGGCTTCCGATGCCGCGTTCTGAATTAATCTGGTTCGTGCCGGCAACATACGCAGGTTGGTAGAAGGCAGAACTCCGTAACTTTCCTCGCCGGATTCCGTCCAGGAGAATCGAACATGCCTGAGATCGCCCGCGAATCCATGGAATACGACGTGGTGATCGTCGGCGGCGGGCCGTCGGGGCTGTCTGCGGCGATCCGGCTGAAGCAGGTCAACCCCGCGCTTTCCGTGGTGCTGCTGGAGAAGGGTTCCGAGATCGGCGCGCATATCCTCTCGGGTGCAGTGCTGGACACCGCCGGCCTCGACAAGCTGATCCCCGACTGGAAGGAGAAGGGTGCCCCGGTCACCACCGAGGTGAAGGAGGACAATTTCTACATCCTCGGCCCGCATGGCCAGGTGCGGGTGCCGAACTGGCCGATGCCGCCCCTGATGAACAATCACGGCAAATACATCGTCTCGATGGGCAATGTCTGCCGCTGGCTCGCCGAGCAGGCCGAGGCGCTGGAGGTCGAGATCTTCCCCGGCATGGCCTGCTCGCAGCTGGTCTACGAGGGCAGCCGCGTGGTCGGCGTCGTCGCCGGCGAGATGGGGCTCGAGGCCGACGGCACCCCCGGCCCGGGTTATGAGCCCGGCATGGAGCTGCGCGGCAAATACGTGCTGATCTGCGAGGGCGTGCGGGGGTCGCTCGCCAAGGAACTGATCGGCAGATACGACCTCTCGGCCGGCCACGAGCCGCAGAAATTCGGCCTCGGCATGAAGGAGATCTGGGAGATCCCGGCCGAGAAGGCCCGCCCCGGCACCGTCACCCACACCATGGGCTGGCCCTTGGGCAAGAACGCCGGCGGCGGCAGCTTCATCTATCACCTCGGCGGCAACCAGGTGCTGGTCGGCTTCGTCGTGCACCTGAACTACAAGAACCCCTATCTCTATCCCTACATGGAGTTCCAGCGTTTCAAGCATCACCCGCTGGTCGCCGAGCTGCTTGAGGGCGGCAAGCGCGTCGCCTATGGCGCCCGCGCGATCTCCGAGGGCGGCTGGCAGTCGATCCCGAAGCTGACCGTGCCCGGCGCGGCGCTCTTGGGCTGCTCGGCCGGGCTGGTGAACGTGCCGCGCATCAAGGGCAACCACAACGCCATGCTGTCCGGCATCGCCGCGGCCGAGGCGGCGGCGGCGGCCATTGCCGCCGGCCGTGCGGGCGACGAGCTGACCGATTACGAGGCCGAGGTCCGCAAGGGCCCCATCGCCCGCGACCTGAAGCCGGTCAGGAACGTCAAGCCGGTCTGGTCGAAGCTGGGGCTGTGGCCCTCGCTGGCGCTCGGCGGCTTCGACATGTGGGTGGCGAACCTGACCGGCTGGAACCCCTTGGGCAGCTGGAAGCACGGCAAGACGGATGCGCAGGCGACCGGCAAGGCCGCCGATTTCCAGCCCATCGACTACCCGAAGCCCGACGGCAAGCTCAGCTTCGACCGGCTGACCAACGTGGCGTTCAGCTTCACCAATCACGAGGAAAGCCAGCCCTGCCACCTGAAGCTGAAGGACCCCGCGGTGCCGATCGCGGTGAACCTGCCGCTTTACGCCGAGCCGGCGCAGCGCTATTGCCCGGCCGGGGTCTATGAGGTGCTGGAGGGGCCCGAGGGGCCGAAGTTCCAGATCAACTTCCAGAACTGCGTGCATTGCAAGACCTGCGACATCAAGGATCCGTCGCAGAACATCAACTGGACCACGCCCCAGGGCGGCGACGGGCCGAACTACCCGAATATGTGAAATTGCGCCGTGGTGTACAGAGGCTTCTAGATCAATAGCAAGGATAACAAGTGACGAAATTCATTCGATAATATGCTAATTTAAAAGGAAAAATTCGATGCCGGACATCGCTTTCGATTTAAGATATTTACGATACGCGATCCTGGTGGCTCAACATGGCAGTTTTCGCTCTGCTGCCGAAAGCCTCGATCTTTCGCAATCCACGGTGAGCCGCCGCGTCAGGTTGCTGGAACGAGTGCTCGGGGTGCCGCTGTTCGAACGGGATCACAAGGGAGCAAAGCTCACCGCCGCCGGACAGCGTTTTGTTCAGGACGCGACGGTCGGCGCAAATCTTCTGACCGACGCGATAAGAGACCTCCAGAATATTCACCGCGGCGGGGTGGGAGAGATCAGAATTGGGCTGATGCTGTCTCTGGCGGGTGGATTTCTGGCCGATCTGCTGAAGAGTTTCCGGTCTCGATATCCAGATGCCGAGATCACGGTCGAGGAATTGTCCTCCGATTGCGCCAAGATCGGCCTTTTGTGCAATCGGGTAGATGTGGCCTTCCTGCCCAATGTCGAGGAGATTCCGGGGTGTCAGGCGATCGAACTCTGGGGTGAGCGGGTGTTCTGCGCATTGCCCAAGGATCATCGCCTTGCCGATAGGGAAGCCCTCAGCTGGGAGGACATCGCCGAGGAGGCATTTCTCGTCCCGTCGGGAGGCGCCGGCGCGGAACTCGATGTCTATTTCCTTCGGAAGCTGTCAGGGGGCAAAACCGACGTGCACATGTCGATGCAGTCGGTTGGTCGGGAAAATCTGCTGAACATGGTTTCCGACGGATATGGCGTGGCTTTGTTGTTGTCGTCTGCAACGCAGCAACGGCACGAGGACGTCGCGTTCATCCCGCTGGCGGAGCTTCGGGAGCCGGTCCGGTTCAGCGCGGTATGGTCCCAGACCAACGCGAATCCGGTCGCACAGCGGCTCCTTGAGATGGCCCGCAAGAACGCAGGAAAGCCACGGACCGGCAAATAGCCGGATCACTCCAGGCGATTACCCGTGGGCTTGCCGCGTTTCGCCTTGGCGAATCCCCGATCCGACGCCAGAAATTTCTCCAGCATCGGCACGACGAGCCTTGCAGGCTCGACCGGCGGCCCTCCGGATTCACGGCCAAGGATCTCGCCATAAGCGTCAAGATCCCGAAACAGCGCTGCGGGCAATTCCACGGCCAGTTTGACGGGTTTGTCGTCGGCGATGGGCCCGAGTTTCAGTTTCACCATGATCAATCTCCCTGCGGTTCCAGGACTAAATCCCGCACGACAATGATGCGGAGCGGAAAGCCCTGCCGGATGGTCAGGGTCGGGGCGACCTGCAGCTGGCGCTCGACGATCTGCTGGCCGGCATCGGCGATGGTGTCGCCGGCACCTTCGCGGATGGCGCGCACCAGGGGATCGTCGTCTTCGCTGCCGATCTCGGTGCCGATGGCGAGAATGGTCGAGAGGCCGGCGGCCTTGGCCATCTCGCCCCAGTGATAGTCGACACCGTCCTCCAGCCCCGCGTAACCCTGCGCATCGGCGCCCGGCAGGCGTTCCAGCACCAGGGATCGGCCATCGGGAAAAATCAGCCTGTTCCAGACCAGCAGCACCCGGCGCTGGCCGAAGCTGACCGCATCGCTGTATTCGCCGATCACCCGGGTGCCCTGCGGGATCAGCAAATAGCGGCCGGAGGGGCTGTCATAGACGTTTTCGGTGACCTGGGCCACGATCTGGCCGGGCAGGTCCGAGCGGATGCCGGTGATCAGCGCGGCTGGAATGATCGCGCCAGCCTGCAGCAGATAGGGCGAGGCCGGTTCGATGATCCGCTCCACTGAGACCGGCTGACGGTCCGGCGCGGCATTCAGGAAGGCCTGTTGCGGGTTCTGGGCTATGGATGAACCGCTCATATCGATTGTGCTAGAGCCTGCCACGGACGGTTCGGCAGCCGGACCCGGGCCCGTGGTGGGCGAGGTCTCGAAGAACAGCTGGCTGATCCGCGCAGCCTCCTCCTCGGCGAGGCGGCGTTGTTCGTCGGGATCGGCGGTGGGTGGCGTGACCGTCGGGACCACGGCAAGCTCACCGCGGTTCTGGGCCTCGAGAATAGGTTTGCCGAGATCGCCGGGCAAAGGCGGGCCGAGCAGAGGACCGGTATAGTCGCGGGGCAATTCCGCAAGCCCGTCGGCGGTGGGCCGGCTCTCGGTGGAAAAGAGTTCCTCGCCGTCCTGACCGCGGTCGCGGGGCTGCAGCGCATAGATCAGCGCCCCGCCGATCGCCAGTGAAGCGATCAGGCCGAAGGCGGTGAGGGCCTTGCGCGACAGCCGGGTCACCTTCGGCGGCTCGACGCGCAGACGCATCGGTTCGGCGGTCTGGGACTCCTTACCGGTCATGTCTTGTGCCCTCCGGCGGCCCTCACCTGCCGGGGCACCTGCGTGCGTGGCTCGACGCGCAGGATCCGCACCACCTGCTGGCGCTCGCCGGAACCGAGCCTCAGTTCGGCCGCGGCGAAGATGCGGTCGACGATCAGCACATTGCCGTGGGTGCGGCTGTTGACGATCTGCGCCTGGCCATCGGGGCTGAGGACGAAGAGCGGCGGCATCTCGCCTTGGGCGATGCCGCGCGGGAAGACGACATAGCTGCGGCGGCCATCGTCGAAGACCGAGACCGGCCGCCAGGGCGGGCTCGCGCCCTCGATCTGCAACCCGTAGCGGTAATTCCGCGCGGCAGGCGCTGGGATGACGGGCGCGGCGACGGTTTGCTGTCGCTTGCTTGCCGGCTGCGCCGGATAGGTCCAGGCCACGGAGGGCATGTAGAGCGCCTCGCGGGCCCGCAGCTCGATCATGTAGACCCGCTGGTCGGTGGTGATCACCAGATTGGTCGAGATGTCCTCGCGGATCGGCTTGACGAAGACATGCACGCGCCGGGAGGTGCCGCTGCCGCTTTGGGTATCGCCGATGATCCAGCGGGCGGTGTCGCCGGCGGCGATCGATCCCTCGCCGCTCAGCGTCTCGCCGTGTTCCAGCGCGATATCGGTGATCTGGCCCGGCGCGGCATAGACCTGATAGAGGGCGCCTTCCGACCAGGGATAGACCTGGATGGCATTGTAATAGCCTTCGCGGCGCGGTTCCACGCGCGCGGCGGCATTGGCATTGCCGACCCGGCCCTCGGGCGTCTCCGCGGTTCCTCCGCCGCGCGCCGGCGTCCAGCCGGGCGGCACATGCAGCGGTTTCGGGGCCGGGTCAGCCGGAGCGGTGGGAGGCGACGGCAGGGGCGGGACATTGTCGTCATAGCTGAACTGCGGCGTCTTGCTGCTGGCACAGCCGGCGAGAGCGGCGGCCGCGAGAAACAGAGCGGGCAGGGCGGCGTTGTGATTCATTGCGACATCTCCCGTGACCAGTTGACGGCATTGACGTAGATGCCGAGCGGGTTCGCCCGCAGCCGTTCTGCGGTTCGCGGCGTCTGGATCACCACGGTCAGGATCGCGGTCCAGCGCTCCGTCGTGGACAGCTGGCCGTTCTCGTAATGCCGCTCGGTCCAGGCGACGCGGAACGAATCCGGCGAGGCGCGGATCACCGAGGATACCTCGACCGCGATCTGCTGGCGCCCGACGCGGGTGAAGGGATCGTTGGTGCGGGCATATTCGTTCAGGGCGGCGGCGCCGCGATCAGTGGTGAACTCATAGGCCCGGAGCCAGTTCTGCCGCACGACGATGGGATCGGCCGGGATGCTGCGCACCTGCTCGACAAAGCGGCCGAGATGCCAGGCGATCTGCGGATCGGTGGGCCGGTAATCGGCATTTGCCGGGGCGACGGCCTGGGCCTGGCCGAGATCGTCGACCTGCACCACCCAGGGCACGACGGTGCCGCGCGCCGATTGCCAGATCAGGGCCGCAGCAAAGCCGGCCGCGAGGATCAGGCAGGCGAAGGCCATCAGCCGCCAGTTCCTGGCCTGCACCCGGGCAGAGCCGATGCGCTCGTCCCAAACCTGCGCCGCCTTCTGGTAGGGCGTCTCAGGTTCCGGCGTCTTGCCGTAATGGGTCGCGGGGCGTCGAAAAATGTTCATCAGCGATTTCTCTCGGAAAGATTGATCGAAGCGCCGCCGGCATGGTTGTCGCCGGAGCGGATGGCGTGGCCGGCGATCGAGAGTCCACGGCTCAAGGCCTGTCCCCGGCGCATCTTCTGGGCCCATTGGGGCGCACCATCAGTCGGGGAGGCGTCGGCGCCAGCACCAGTCGGGGCGCCCCCGGCAGTACCCATGGTGGATCTGCCGCCGGTGGTCGCAAAACTGCCCCGCGCGCCGGAGGCATAGCTGGACTTGATGCCGCCAGCGGCTTTCCCGACCATGCGGCGCAGCGGCGAGATCGCCGCCGATCCGGTGGCGCTGGCGACGCCGCCCATGCCGGAGGCGATGCCGCCCGCGCCGGAATGTCCGATGGAACCGAGCCGGTAGGCGGTCGAGGCCGCGCCTGCCGCCGCCGCGCCGGTCCGGACGGTGGCGGCACCGCCCGACAGGGCCATGCCGCCGGCGCGGGCCGCGAGCATGGCGCCGCCCCCCGCGGCCATGGCCGCACCGCCGATGGCGAGGCCGGTGCCGACCGCCGCGCCCGCGCCGAGTTGTGGACCACCCGAGACGAGCCCATTGGCGATGCCCGGGCCGAAGATGCCGAGGCCCAGCAGCGACAGGGCGGCGAGCACAATCGCCATGGCGTCGTCCACGGTCGGGGCGACGCCGCCGAAGCCCATGGTGAACTGGCTGAACAAGGTGTTGCCGATTCCGATGATCACCGCCAATACGAGGACCTTGATCCCCGAGGACACGACATTGCCGAGGACGCGCTCGGCCATGAAGGCGGTCTTGCCGAAGAGGCCGAAGGGGATCAGCACAAAACCGGCGAGCGTGGTCAGCTTGAACTCGATCAGGGTGACGAAGAGCTGCACGGCGAGGATGAAGAAGGCGAGGATGACCAGCGCCCAGGCGAAGAACAGGCAGAGGATCTGGATGAGGTTCTCGAAGACCGCCACCCAGCCCATCAGGTCGGAGATGGATTCCAGGAGCGGCCGGCCGGCATCGAGCCCGGTCTGGGCGACCCGGCCGGGGCGCATGAGATCGGCGGCGGTGAAGCCGGTGCCGGAGGCCATCAGCCCGAGACCGGCGAAACTGTCGAAGACGATGCGCGCGAGACTGTTCCAGTTGGTGATCAGCCAGGCGAAGACGCCGACGAAGATGGTTTTCTTCACCAGCCGGGCGAGAATGTCGTCCTCGGCGCCCCAGGCCCAGAACAGCGCCGCCAGGGTCACGTCGATGACGATCAGGGTGGTGGCGATGAAGGCGACCTCGCCGCCCAGCAGGCCGAACCCGCTGTCGATATAGCTGGTGAAGACCGCCAGGAAATTGTCGATGACGCCGGAGCCGCCCACAGTTCACTCCCTTTCGCCGGCTGTGGCGGGCGCCGTCCGGTCGGGATCGCGGCCAAGGAAGCGGTCCCGGGTCTCGGTCCAGATCGCCAGGCACTCGGCATCCTCCGCCGCCGCCTCGCCCATGCGCTGGCAGCGGCGCTGATCGGCGCGTAGCGAATCCTCCGGCTGCTCACGCGCCTCGCGCCCGGGCAGCGGCGGCAGGTCGCCGCTCCGTTCCATCCGGATCAGGGTAACGGTCATGACGATCGCCAGGAACAGGATGGCAACGAGCCGGACCATCGCCTTGCCCTCCATGGTTGCGCCTCCTCGGGCCTTCAGTCGTTGAACATCCGGGCATTGCCGGGCTGGTAGCCGCTGCCGGGTGTCAGGAAGCGCTGGCGCTGGATGCGGCCCTGTTCGGCCGCCGCCGCGCGCTCGGCCTCGCTCAGCGCCTCGGCGCGGCCGGTGGCGGCAAGGAGCGCGGTGAGGTCGGAGAGCTGCTGGGATTGCAGGGCCAGCAGCTGGTTGCCGGCCTGGCTGGCTTGAAGCGCGCCGACAGCATTCTGGCTCTGCTCGACCAGCGTGGCCATCTCGGCCCGCTGCGCTTCGATATTGCCGGTGACGCCGGCCTGGACGCGCATGGCGTCCTGCAGCCCGCCCATGGTGTTGCTCCAGCGGGTGCGGGCGTCGTCCAGCAGTTGCTGCTCGGTGATCGAGAGGTCGGGCGTGCCGTATTCCCGCTCGAACGCCTGATCGACCTCCTGCACCTCGAAGGCGATGTTCTGGGCTTCGTCGAGGAGCTGCTGGGTGCGGCTGACGTTCTGCTGCAGTTGCTGCAGCGAGCTATGCGGCAGGCTGGCGAGATTGCGGGCCTGGTTGATCAGCATCTGCGCCTCGTTCTGCAGCGAGGCGATCTGGTTGCTGATCTGCTCCAGCGTCCGGGCGGCGGTCAGCAGGTTCTCGGCATGGTTGGTCGGGTCGTAGACGATGCGGCCGAAACCGCCGCCGAAGAAGGCATGGGCCGGCGTGGTCAGGACAGGCGCCAGCGCCAGCGGTGCCGCCAGCGCAAGGGCCAGTGCCGTGGTGCTGATGGAACGGGTGATCATGGATGGTCTGCGCGTCATGGCGCGGTCTCCTCTTCAGCGCTTGTTTCTGGTCCTGTCTCTGCGGGGATGGATCCTGCCTCGGCGTCGCCGGGCGCGACCGCGTCACCGGCAGGCCCGGTCTCCGGGCCGGAAAACCCGGCCTCGGCGAGGCCCATGCCGCGATCAGCACGTACCATTTCTGAACCGAATGGTTCAGATTCGGACGTACCTGCATCCTCGGGCGCGAGATTGTCGAGATCCGGGATCAACTCGGTCGCCCAGTCCACGCCGCGCGCCCGGAGCCAAGCGGCGAGGAAGCCGTCACGACCATGAGCGGCAAGGATCTCGCCGATCAGCGTCTGATCGGTTTTGGCCGATGCGGCGCAAAGCGCGAGTCCGACCTCGCTGAGGCCCAGTTCGAACAGCCGGTTGCCGCGCCGGGACTGGCAGTAATAGTCCCGCTTCGGCGTGGCCCGGGCCAGAATCTCGATCTGGCGGTCGTTGAGGCCGAAGCGGCGATAGATGGCGGTGATCTGCGGCTCGATGGCGCGTTCGTTGGGCAGCAGCAGCCGGGTCGGGCAGGACTCGATGATCGCCGGCGCGATGGCCGAACTGTCGATGTCCGAAAGCGACTGCGTGGCGAAGATCACGCTGGCGTTCTTCTTCCTCAGCGTCTTCAGCCATTCGCGCAGCTGGCCGGAAAACCCCTCGTCGTCCAGCGCCAGCCAGCCCTCGTCTATGATCAGCAGCGTCGGCCGGCCGTCCAGCCGGTCGCCGATGCGGTGGAACAGATAGGACAGCACCGCCGGCGCGGCGCCGGTGCCGACCAGCCCCTCGATCTCGAAGGCCTGTACATCGGCCGAGCCGAGATGTTCCGTCTCGGCGTCGAGCAGCCGGCCATAGGCGCCACCGATGCAATAGGGCCGCAACGCCTGCTTCAGCTCATTGGATTGCAACAGCACCGCTAGACCGGTGATGGTGCGTTCCCCGACCGGGGCCGAGGCCAGCGAGGTCAATGCCGTCCAGAGATGGTCCTTCACCTCCGGGGTGATCTCGATGCTCTCGCGGCGCAGGATGGCCGCAATCCAGTCGGCCGCCCATGCCCGTTCGGCGGTCTCGTGGATGCGGGCCAGCGGTTGCAGCGAGACGGAAGCCTCGTCACCCTCGGATAACCCACCGCCGAGATCGTGCCAGTCGCCGCCCATGGCCAGCGCGGCGGCGCGGATCGAGCCGCCGAAATCGAAGGCGAAGACCTGCGATCCGGCGTAGCGGCGGAACTGCAAGGCCATCAGCGCCAGCAACACCGACTTGCCGGCGCCGGTCGGACCGACGACCAGCGCATGGCCGACATCGCCGACATGCAGCGAAAAACGGAACGGCGTCGATCCTTCGGTGCGTCCGTAAAGCAGCGGGGGTGCGCCGAAATGGCCGTCCCGCTCGTCGCCGGCCCAGAGTGCCGAGAGCGGGATCATATGGGCGAGGTTCAGCGTCGAGACCGGCGGCTGGCGGACATTGGCATAGGCATGACCCGGCAGTGAGCCCAACCATGCGTCCACCGAGTTGACCGTCTCGATCATGGCGGTGAAATCGCGGCCCTGCACGATCTTCTCGACCAGCCGCAGCTTCTCGTCGGCGATGCGGGCGTCCTGGTCCCAGACGGTGACGGTGGCGGTGACATAACCCATGCCGGCGATGTCGGCGCCGAGCTCCTGCAGGGCCATGTCGGCGTCGGTGGCCTTGTTGGCGGCATCGGTGTCGACCAGGGCCGAGGGCTCGCTGGTCATCACCTCCTTCAGGATCGCGGCGATGCTCTTGCGCTTGGCGAACCATTGACGGCGGATCCTCGTCAGCAGCCGTGTCGCATCGGTCTTGTCGATGAGGATGGCGCGGGTCGACCAGCGATAGGGGAAGGCGATGCGGTTCAACTCGTCGAGAATGCCGGGCGTGGTCGCGGTGGGAAAACCGGTGATGGTCAGCACCCGCAGATGCGCCTCGCCCAGGCACGGCTCCAGCCCGCCGGTCAGCGGCTGGTCGGCGAGCAGCGCGTCGAGATGCATCGGCACTTCGGGCAGGCGCACGCGCTGCCGGTTGGTCGAGATGGTGGAGTGCAGATAGGTCAGCGTCTCGCCATCGTCGAGCCAGGCACATTCCGGCATGAATCCGTCGAGCAGCGCCAGCACCCGGTCGCTGCGGTCGATGAAGCCGCGCAGCAACTCCCAGGGATTGACGCCGGATGTCTCCCGGCCCTCGTAGAGCCAGCTTTCCGCTCGCGCCGCTTCCTCGGCCGGCGGCAGCCAGAGCAGGGTGAGGAAATAATCCGAGACGAAATGACTGCCTTCCTGCTCGAAATCGGCTTTCCGCTCGGCATCGGCCAGCGCCGAGGCCGGATCGGGAAAGGTGCTATCGGGATAGGTCGCGGCTTCGGATCTTTGCGCTTCGACGAAGATCGCCCAGCCGGAACCGAGGCGGCGGAAGGCGTTGTTGAGCCGCCCGGCCACCGCGACCAGTTCGGCGGCCACGGCGGAATCGAGGTCGGGGCCGCGAAACCGGGCGGTGCGCTGGAAGGAGCCGTCCTTGTTCAGCACCACGCCAGGCGCGACCAGCGCCGCCCAGGGCAGGTAATCGGCGAGGCGGGCGGCGGTGCGGCGATATTCGGCGAGGTTCATCATGGCAGGAACTCTCAGACGGCGAGATGGCCGGGGAGACGCAGGTGGCGCCGCCCGACCTCGACGAAGAGCGGATCGCGTTTGGCGGCAAAAACGGCGGCCAGATGGCCCACCGCCCAGATCAGGATCCCGGCGATCCATAGCTGGAGGCCAAGGCCGACGGCGCCGGCCAGGGTGCCGTTCAGGATGGCGATGCTCCTCGGCGCGCCGCCGAGCAGGATCGGCTCGGTCAGGGCGCGATGCACCGGGACCGTGAAGCCCGGAACCTCGGAAAGTTGTTCCAATCCGGCGGACATCAGACCACGGCTCCGCCGCCGAAACTGAAGAAGCTCAGGAAGAAGGAACTGGCGGCGAAGGCGATGGAGATGCCGAAGACGATCTGAATCAGCCGCCGAAAGCCGCCGCCGGTATCGCCGAAGGCCAGGGTCAGACCGGTGACGATGATGATGATCACCGCCACGATCTTCGCCACCGGCCCCTCGACGGAATCGAGGATCGACTGCAGCGGCGCCTCCCAGGGCATCGATGAGCCGGCGGCATGGGCGGCGGGCGCCAGCACCAAGCTGACATAGGCGAAACTGGCGGCTGTCGCGATACGGCGGCGGAACGTCAGGGCAGGACGGATCATGGCAGTTCTCCGGTATTTTCTGCGGTTGGCAGGTCGGCGTCGGGAATGACGGGGGTGATGCGGTAGTCGCCGTTAGGCCCCAGCCCATCGACGCGGGCCAACTCGGCCAACCTGCGCGCGGAGCCGCGTCCGGCGAGGACGGCAACGAGGTCGATGGTTTCCGCGATCATGGCGCGCGGCACGGTGACGACGGCTTCCTGAATCAGTTGTTCGAGGCGGCGCAGGGCGCCGATCCCCGATCCGGCATGGATGGTGCCGATGCCGCCGGGATGGCCGGTGCCCCAGGCCTTCAGCAGATCGAGCGCCTCAGCGCCGCGCACCTCGCCGATCGGGATGCGGTCGGGACGCAGGCGCAGCGACGATCGGACCAGATCTGACAGGCTGGCGACGCCGTGTTTGGTGCGCATGGCAACGAGGTTCGGCGCGGCGCATTGCAGCTCGCGGGTATCCTCGATGATGACGACGCGATCCGAGGTCTTCGCCACCTCGGCCAGCAGCGCATTGGTCAGCGTGGTCTTGCCGGTCGAGGTGCCGCCGGTGACGAGGATATTGGCGCGGGTCGCCACGCCGAGGCGCAGCGCCTCGGCCTGCATCCGGGTCATGATCCCGGCGGTGACGTAGTCGTCCAAGGTGAACACCGCGACGGCGGGCTTGCGGATGGCGAAGGCGGGCGCGGCGACCACCGGCGGCAGCAGTCCCTCGAACCGTTCGCCGGTCTCCGGCAGTTCGGCGGAGACGCGCGGGGACCGGGCATGGACCTCGGCGCCGACATGATGGGCGACCAGGCGGATGATGCGCTCGCCATCGGCAGGGGAAAGGCGTTCGCCCGTGTCGTTCAGGCCCTCGGAAAGCCGGTCGATCCAGATCCGGCCATCGGGGTTGAGCATGACCTCGATAATGGCGGGATCTTCCAGAAACCGGGCGATGGCAGGTCCGAGCGCGGTGCGGAGCATGCGGGCGCCGCGCCGGATCGCTTCAGGTTTCTGGTGAGCAGCCGCCATCTCGTCCTCGTTCCGTCACGGGCACCCGCGACGGGCGGCCCTGGATCGGGGACAAGTAGAAGAGGCAGAAATTCGGCTCTGGCAACATGGGAAATGGGATCGACGTACTGGGGCGCAGGAAAAGAAAGGAAAGGGAGGGTACGTTATTGTATTAGCTATACAATCGGTAACGACCGGAATGCAGCGAGATTAGACGGGCAACATCGCGGTGGCCGAAGCCGCAATAGTCATCAGCCCGACGCCTTTGCCATGTTAAAATGCGCATCTCTTAAACGGCGCCGCTTCTTGGACGGATGGTCAGGTCTTCATCCGGCCTGTCGGTTTCCAGCCGTTCGAGGATCGGGCAATCCGGCCGGTGATCGCCCCGGCACGAGCGGGCCAGCTCCTTCAGCGTTTCCGTCATCTCCTGAAGGGCGCGGATCTTTTCCTCCAGCGCGGCGATATGGTTGCGGGCGATGCGCTTGACCTCGCTGCTTTGGCGCGACTTGTCGCGCCAGAGGCCCAGCAATCCGTCGATCTCTGCCACGGAAAAACCAAGGTCGCGCGCCCGGCGGACGAAGCGCAGCATATGCACCTCGCTGTCCGAATAATCGCGATAGCCCGAGGCGGTGCGGTCCGCCGGCGGGATCAACCCCGTCTGTTCGTAATAGCGGATCATCTTGGCCGATACGCCCGAGGATTTCGCCGCCTGACCGATATTCATGCTGCCGTTCCCTCCCTAATGCCCCAGCCCGACGCCCATCGGCTTGAGCAGCATCCAGACCGCCATCGCCACCATCATCAGGTTCTCGGTCAGCGAGACGAATCCCAGGGGCACGTTGCTGTCGCCGCCGACGCAGGCGCATTTCAACTCGCGTTTGTCGATATAGACCGCCTTGAAGACCGATACCGCGCCTACCGTGCCGATGAACAGCGCGACCGGGATCGACAGCCACATCATCGCCCCCGCGATCATCAGGATGCCCGCCAGCGCCTCGGCGAAGGGATAGACATAGCCGTAGCGCACCCATCGCCGCGCCAGCAGGTCGTAGTTGAGGAACATGGTCGAGAAACCCTCGACATCCTTGAGCTTCTGAAGCGCCAGCAGACACATTGCGATCGCGATGAACCACTCGGCGGCCTGCACCGTCGCGAGGCTGCCGAGGGCGGCCCAGCTTGTCGCCAGCGCCATCAGCGCCGCCATGGCGAAAAGCGCGATCACCGGCCGGTAGGTCGGGGCGTCCTTGTCCTTCACCTGCTTGCCGAAGAAGGCCAGCAGGTCATCATAGCCGCCGATGCGCTTGCCGTCGATGAAGGTCTGGGGCGTGGTCTCGACACCGTGCTTTGCCTTGAAGGCGTCGATTTCGGCGCGGTCGGTCAGGTGGTGGTCGTCGACCTCGTAACCCTCGCGTTTCAGCAGGTCGAGCGACTTCAGCCCCCAGGGGCAGGTATGGTCCGCCGTCACCATCCGGTAAAGCGCGGCGCGTTTTGGGGTATCTGCCATGGTCTTCTCCTTGCGATCGCCGCGCGACAGGCTGGCGATCATGTTCGGGTGAGCCGGACCCTCGTCCGAAGACAATCGGTCCGGCGGGAAGCGGTTCCCCGGATGCCTGCCCGCAGGCAGGTGGCGGCGGACCTGACGGAAGGCCCCGCCGCACTTTGGGATGCGCTTACTTGCCGTGATCCGCCAGCCATTCGCGCATCATGGCGATCTCGGATTCTTGGGCCCTGATGACCTCTTCGGCCAGCTTGCGGACCTGCGGGTCCTTGCCGTGCTCCAGCGCTACCTTGGCCATGTCGATGGCTCCCTGATGATGCGGGATCATGCCGCGCATGAAATCGACATCGGCATCGCCGCTATAGTCGATCATCATTTCCTGATGCATCCGGTCCATCGCCTCAACATAGGCCCGGGTCGAGGGGCTGTCCTCCGCGGCGGGCGCATGCATCGCGCTCATGTCGTGCCCCTGCCCCCCGCTGTCTCCCTGCGTCTGGTGCTGGGCATTCGCAAATCCGGCCGAGATCGCGGCCATCGCCGCGATGAAGATCGTCGTCAGCTTGTTCATGCGCGTCTCCTCAAGCTGCGGTCGCCGGAAAACCGGCCTCGTCCAGCGCCTTCATCACCTCCGGCGCCGCCGCGGCGGTGTCGACCGAAATGGTCCGCGAGACGGTATCCGCCTCGACCTTTGCCTGCGCATCCAACACGGTGATGGCCGCACTGACCGCGCGCACGCAGCCGCCGCAGGACATGTCGGGAACGTGGAATTTCATGGGGGATCTCCTGATTTGCGTTTCAGGTCCCTGATATGGGGTTTCCCATCGTTGGAAGGTCAAGGGGTGTTGCCGGAAATACGAGGCACCGGGCCGGAACGGCGTGGCCGGGGCCGATTGATCTGGTGCAAGGCAAGATTCTGTTGGAAATCATACGTATAACCGCAAAGAAAGCTCGGATTCATTGCGCTCTGCCTTCGTGGTTGCTAGATTCCCTTCACCCACGCGATCAAAGGCATGTGACACATGGACGCCGCCACCGGGCCCGACTGCAAACGGTCCGTCTCACTGTCCCAGAACGAGGTGACGATCCTCGCCGAGACCTTTCGCCTGCTCGGCGATCCGTCGCGGCTGCGGATCGTGCTGTGCTGCCTGGACGGGCCGATCGCGGTCAGCGACATCGCCGAACGGCTGGAGCTGTCGGTCTCGCTCGTCAGCCACCACCTGCGCCTGCTGCGCGGCGCGCGGCTGGTCAGGGGGGTGCGGCAGTCCAAGCAGATCTTCTATGAGATCGCGGATCACCATGTCAGCCATGTCTTGCTGGATATGGGCTCCCATATTGCTGAAGACCATCACGAAGACTGACCCCGGACTAAGCGCCCGTCCTGGACAGTCGCGTCTTGCCGGCGCGCTGATGGACCAGCAGCGAGCCCAGCCCCGAAACGGCGATCAGCACCAGACCCGCCAGTGATACGATGTCGGGCCAATCGCCGAAGACGACGATCCCGAGCGCCGTGGCCGAAATCAGCTGGCTGTAGACCAGGGGCGCGATCAGGCTCGCCTCGGCCTTCCTGCTGGCCATGACCAGCAGGTAGTTGCCCAGGGCCGAGCCGACGGCGCTGACGAGGAGGAGCGTGAGCAAGGGCGCATCGAGCGCGGGAAAGTCGGATTGCAGGCCGAAGGGCGTCAGGACGACGGCTCCGATCAGCAGCTGCGAGATCAGCAGGAATCGCGGCCGGAATGTTCCCGCCAGAGTGCGGGTCATGACCAGATAGGCGCCGTAGAACGTCCCCGCCGCCAGGGCGAAACCCATGCCGGCGGAACTGCCGAAACCGGGTTTGACCACCAGCATCACGCCGGCGAAGCCGATCGCCAGCAAGAGGCTTCTCTGCGCCAATGGCCGCTCGCCCAGGAACAGGATCGCCAGGATATAGGACACGACCGGGCCGACGAAGAAGGCGCCGAAGACATTGGCGATCGGTTCCGTCTTCAGGGCCGTCAGGATGCAGCAGATCCCGCATACGATGAATCCCGCCCTCAGCAAGACACGCCAGGTCAGCAATGCCGGCAGTTCCCGCCGGGTCAAGCCGCTGAAGGGAAGCAGCATCAGCGCGGCCAGGAAGAACCGCGACCATGCCACGATGAAGGGATCCACGCCGCCGCCGGTCAGCAGCTTGCCCGCCGTATCCCCGATGACCACGCAGGTCACTGCGACGAAGACGGTCGCGATCAGTCGTAGCAAATCCGGCGTATTGGTCATGGTCGTTCTCGGGATGCGGAAACTGGCGGTGTCGTGCGACGGATCGGAAGATCGCCGCGCTGAAAGGTCATCTGAACCACTGCGCCACCAGCGATACAAGCCACGACAAGCCCAGGCCTCCCCTGTGACGGCAGGAAGGGGTGGTCGGGGCAGGCAGCATCGACTTGGCATTGACTGGCAATACTTAAACACTTATTCAAGTATAGAATCAATGAAGGCGGATTGCGTCATGGCTCATCAGCACGACCACGGCCCGCATGCCGGGCATCACCATCACGATCACGATCATTCCCATGTCCCTGCCGTCACCGGCGAGAATGAGCGCAAGATCCTGATCTCCTTCTTCATCATCTTCGGCTTCATGCTGGTCGAGGCCATCGGCGGCCTCCTGTCCGGCTCGCTGGCGCTGCTGGCGGATGCGGGACACATGCTGACCGACGCCATCGCGCTGGGGCTGGCCTATGCCGCCTTCCGCCTGGGCCGGCGCGCCGCCGACAGCAAACGCAGCTTCGGCTATGCGCGCTTCGAGGTCATCGCCGGGCTGATCAACGCGCTGACCCTGTTCGGGATCGTCGGGTTCATCCTCTACGAGGCCATCGCGCGCCTTCGCGAACCGCAGCCGGTGCTGGCCGGCTGGATGTTCGTGGTCGCAGTCATCGGCATGCTGGTGAACCTGTTCGTCCTGTGGTTCCTGACACGCGGCGACACCGGGCATGTGAACGTCAAGGGCGCGGTCCTGCATGTGATGGGCGACCTGCTCGGCTCGGTCGGCGCCATCGCGGCGGCGGTGGTGATCTGGTTCACCGGCTGGACGCCCATCGACCCGGTCCTGTCGGTCTTCGTCTCGCTTCTGATCCTGCGCAGCGCCTGGAGCCTGCTGAAGAACACGCTGCATATCCTGCTTGAGGGCGCACCGGATGATGCAGGGGCGGAAAGGATCGCCGCGCATCTGAAGGCCAATGTCGACGGCATCGAGGATGTCGGCCATGTCCATGTCTGGCAGATCACCTCGGGGCGCGCGCTGGCGACGCTGAAAATCCGCCCGACCGCCGGCGCCGACCTGATGGCGCTGACCACCCAAGCCGAACAGATCCTGCGATCCGAGTTCGATATCGAGCATCCGACGGTGGGGATCGACTGGACCGGGACGGAAAGCTGCAGCCTTGATAGGCCCGCCGCGCCGTCCGGTCACATCGGTCACAGCCACTGACTTCCGGAAAGCACGTGGCGCGGGTGGAATAGCCTGCGGAGCCTCTTGACCTTCCAACGATGGGAAGCACCAGATTGGCCGGCATGAGGTGAAGGCAAGGGGCTTCTCATGCAGATCCATGATGGAAAAATGGCTGACCGGCCGCCAGCGCATACGCAGGCGATGGTGGGCGGATGATGCGCCGAGCCATCAGCTTTTCTCACTGAAATTCAAACATATCCAGGATATTCCAATGACAGCTGTGGGAACCCCGCAAAACGACCGGCCCGATCAGAATCTCGGCCTGTCCCTGACCGTCATCGCCACGGCACAGTTGATGCTGGTGCTTGACGATTCCATCGCCAATATCGCCTTGCCGGTGATCCAGAACGAACTCGGCATTTCCGCCGCGAACCTGCCATGGGTCATCAATGCCTATATCCTCGCCTTCGGCGGGCTGCTGCTGTTCGGCGGTAGGCTGGGCGATCTGTTCGGGCGCCGGCGCCTGCTCCAGATCGGCATGGCGGTGTTTACATTGGCCTCGCTGCTGGCCGGGCTGGCGCAGGACGGTGCGTCGCTGATCGCCTTTCGCGGGTTGCAGGGGCTGGGGGCCGCATTGACCGCGCCCAATGCGCTGGCCCTGATCGCCACCACTTTTCCGGAAGGCCAGCCGCGCAGCAAGGCGATGGCGGTCTATGGCGGCATGTCGGCGCTCGGCATCGTCGCCGGCCTGCTGCTGGGCGGTGTGCTGACCAGCACGCTCGGCTGGCGCTGGGTGTTCTTCATCAACATTCCCATCGGCCTGGCGGTCCTGGCCGGATCGCGCATCCTTGCCGAGGCCGATCTGCATCGGGGCCGCCTCGACCTTGCCGGGGCCGCGACCAGCATCGCCGGCATGTCCGCGCTGGTCTATGCGATCACGCGCGGCGGCGAGCATGGCTGGACCGACGAGATTACGCTTGCCGCCTTCGCGGTCGCCGCCGTCATGCTGCCGCTTTTCCTCATCCTTCAGTCGCGCGGCAAAAGCCCGCTGCTGCCGCTGCATCTGTTCAACGACCGCAACCGGACCGGATCCTATCTGGCGACGGCATTGCTGGCCTTCGGGCCGATGGGGGCGTTCTACCTGTTGACGCTCTACATGCAGCATATCGAAAGCTACAGCCCGATCGCGGCGGGGCTGGCATGGCTGCCCTTCGCCATCGGCCTGGTGCTGGGGGCCGGGATCAGTTCGAAGCTGGTCCTGCGCCTTGCGCCCCGGCAGGTCGCGGTGCCGGGGATGCTGATCGCCGGCGGCGCGCTGTTCTGGCTGTCGCGGATCGGGGATGCGTTCGACTATGCCGGGCATTTCATGCCCGGCGCATTCCTGCTGGGCTTCGGCTTCGCCATGGGCATCGTCTCGCTGACCCTGACGGCGGTGAAGGGCGTGGCCGCACAGGAAACCGGTATCGCCTCGGCGCTGCTGAACGCGTCCCAGCAGATCGGCGTCGCCTTCGGGCTGGCGGTGCTTTCGACGGTCTCCGTGACGGCGACGGCGAGCCGGATGCCCGATGCGCTGGCCGGCCTCTATCGTGGCCGCAATGCCGGAGATCAGGGGCTGGTGGAGGCGGCGAACGACGCCCTTGTCCACGGCTACGGCCTCGGACTCGCAGCGGCTTCGGCAGCCCTCATCGCTGCGGCCGTGATCGCCGCGGTTCTGGTCAACGCGAGAAGGGGCGAAGTCTCGGCTGAGTTGGTGTAGTCGCCCAAGGCAGAGGATCCGGTTCCCCCAGATATCGCGCATGGTCGCCGGGATACCGGATCCGCGATCCGCGATCCGTGGAACCTAGGGTGTTCGTTACAGCCGGGAAAGGGTCCGGCCCGAACCGAAGCGATGACGGTATTCGCCTGGTGTCAGGCCGAGCAGCTTTGTGAACACTCGGCTGAATGCACTTACGTCATGGTAGCCGACCTCCCAAGCGATGCTCTCGACCGAGGACTGACCGAATTGCAGCAACTCTCTGGCGCGACCCATACGGATGCGCTGGCAATATTCCGTTGTTGTCATTCCTGTTGCCTTGCGGAAACGGCGCAGAAAGGTCCGCTCCTCCAGGCCGGTGATCGCGACCATGGAGTTCAGCACCATGTCCTGTGCCGCAGTGGCATGCAGCCAATGCTGCACCTTCAGAATGGCCTGGTCGCCGTGGCTCATGTCGGGAGAGAAGAAGCTGTAATAGCGTTGCTCGCGGCCGGGCGGGTCTATCAGCAGGATGCGCGAGGTTTCGAGCATCACCCGCGAGCCAAGAAAGCGGTCGAGCAGCTTCAGACCCAGATCGGTCCAGGACATCGCCCCTCAGGCGGTGATGATGTCGCCATCATCTATGACGAGCCGGTCGACATCGAGCTTTACCTGCCCAAATTGCCGGCGGAATGGCTCGGCATAGAGCCAATGCGTCGTGACCGTGCGCCCATTTAGCAGCCCGGTCTGGGCCAGCAGAAAGGCGCCGGCGCATACCGAGCCGAGCGTCGTGCCCGTCGCGTGCCGTTCGCGTAACCAGGCGACCGTGCTGTCGTCGAGCGCGTGACCGCCGGGATCTCCCAGGACAGAGGGCAGCACCAGCACCATCGGCATGCCTTCCCTTTCCGGGTGGGTGTCGAATATCCGCTCGGGCGGGCTGTCAGGGCATGTTGCCTGCCAATGCGAAACACGCACTTCCTTTGCGGATTCTTCGTCATCGGAAAGAACGAAACGGTTGGCGATCACCAGGAGATCGGTGAGGCCGGACACCACCGATACCTGCGCGCCAGGATAGAGCACCAGGCCGAACTCTGTCAGGGTCTTAGCGCTCATTGTCGGAATCAGCCATGTTTATGTCGAGATCGCCAATGGTCGTATAGCGGGCGACACCGATAACCTCCAGTGACACCGGCGACCAAGGCGCTCTCGCCCTCCGCCGGCCAATCCTGGAGACCGCATATGATCACCCATGACCTCAACCACTGGCCGCTTATTGTCACCGTCCTTCGAGGTGCCCCGACGGCCGATGAGCAACTGGCATTCTTAGATCAGTTCAGTCGCTGGCTTGATCGCGGAGAGCGGTTCGCAACCCTGCGGATCTACGCCGATAGCGATTCGCTTTTGCGCCCCCAAGGCAACGGACAGGAGGCGAAGGAGTGGTTCCAGTCCAATGCGGAACGAATCGCTGGTCTTGTTCTTGGCATGGCACGGGTGCTTCCCGCCGCGAACTTGACGGAGGCGCGGCCCATGCCCAGGCTCGGCGTGCCGGCTGAGACCTTCGGCGCGCTGGACACGGCGTTGTCCTGGCTCATCGATGACATTCTCGCCCCTAATGGAATTCAAATGACGCGCCAATCACTTGGCGATCTCCACGGGCTGATGTCACCTTGATCCAGATGATATCGGAGGCTGGGCCGGCTCAGGCATGGAACCTCTGCCGGTATTCCCCCGGCGTCAGGCCGACGATGCGCAGGAAGACCTTGCGGAATGCGCCGGGGTCGGAATAGCCGACCTGCCAGGCGATCCGTTCGACGGGTTGCTGGCCAAATTGCAGCAGTTCCTGCGCCTTGGCCACCCGCAAGCGTTGGGCGTAATCCGTCGCGGTCAACCCGGTCGCCTTCTGGAAGCGGCGCAGGAAGGTGCGGGGCTCCAGCCCGGCCTCGGCGGCCAGGACGGCAAGGCGGGTCTCCTTGCCCTCACAAGCCTGCAGGACATGCTGCGCCTTCAGGATCGCGGCATCGCCATGGCTCAGGCGTGGCACGAAGCCGCTGTAATAGCGCTGCTCGCGTCCCGGCGGATCGACCAGCAGCATCCGCGCCGTCGCGGCCATCGCCACCGGGCCAAGGAAACGGTCCACCAGTTTCAACCCCAGATCGGTCCACGACATCAGCCCGCCGGCCGAGACGATGTCGCCGCCGTCGATGATCAGCCGGTCGGTATCCACTTGCGCCTTGGGAAAGCGGTCCTGCAAGGCCTGGACATAGGTCCAGTGCGTGGTCACGGCGCGGCCCGCCAGCAGGCCGGTCTCGCCCAGCAGGAAGGCGCCGCCGCAGACCGAGGCCAGCACCGTGCCATCGGCATGCCGCTCCCGCAGCCAGCGCGCCAGCGGCACTGCCGCCTCGGGGCTGATCGGCGGTTCCAGCGACGGCGGCAGGATCATCACGTCGCAACGCGCATCGTGGAACCCTTGCGGATCGCTGTCGAAGACCGTTTCCGGCGCGGCGCCGCCATCGGCCCGCAGGTGCCGGACGCGCAGGTGGCCCGCCGCATCCTCCCGTGGCGCGGATCGGCAGGCGAGGTGGAACAGGTCGGTCAATCCCAGCACCGCCGAAACCTGCGCGCCGGGATAGAGCAGGATGCCGATCTGCGCCGTCATTGTCGATATTGCCCCTGATTCTGTCGATTTCGCCAATGGTCCACACCATTATCCGAACTCATATTCAGTGCAAGAAAACCCAACCACCGAAAGGAAATATCATGTCGAAACGCGCCATCCTGGTCGTTGATCTTCAGAACGAATACTGGCCCACCGGCAATTTCTCCCTCGTGGGGATCGAGGCCGCCGCCGCCAATGCCGCCCGCGTCATGGCGCATGCCCGCGAAAGCGGCGACCTGGTGGTCAACATCCGCCACGAGATCCCCGGCGGCCCGATCTTCGTCGCCGGCAGCGAAGGCGCGCAGATCAACCAGGCCGTGCTGCCGCAGGGCGACGAGCCCGTGATCACCAAGAACTTCCCCAACTCCTTCCGCGAGACCGGGCTGGACCATCTGCTGAAGCAAAACGGTGTCGAGGAGGTCGTGGTCGTCGGCGCCATGAGCCACATGTGCGTGGATGCGACGGTCCGGGCGGCCAATGACCTGGGCTACCAGACCACCACAATCCACGACGCCTGCGCCACCCGCGACCTGGAGTTCGACGGCGTCACCACCCCCGCCGCGCAGGTCCATGCCGCGCTGATGGCGGCGCTCGCCTTCATGTATGGCGAGGTCATCGACACCGACGCGTTCTTGGCGCGCTGAGCCGGACGCAGATCAGTCCCGGGCCCGGTCGGACCGGGTCCGGACGAAGGACACGCTGCTGATACCGAGCGCAGCGATGACGCAGGCCACGACGAACCCCCGGCGGAACTGAGACCGTCGTCATCTTAGCAACCATGCTGTAGGGACATACTGAATTCCTTCGCAACCCGATGCTGGCTCATACCTGCCGCGCAGGCTTGAAGAACTCATAGTTTCACGCTTCAGCAGGGTGCTGAAATAGTCGCTGCGTTGGAACGGTTTCCCATCGCTGGGACCGGGATCCCTGTCAACCGGGTGGGCGAAGAGGAAGTCCACGCGGGTCCGGTGACGCCCCTCGGCCTCATGCGGTCAGCAACCGGGGCAGTCTGGCCAGATTGTTGGCGGCCATTGTGAGGATGAAGCGGGACCGCACACGCTCGACGCCACAATAGACGGTCTGTGCCCTGCCGCCGACGGTCTTGGCCCAGCCGAAGGCCTCCTCGATGCGCTTTCGGTTCTTCAGGGACAGGGCGTATCCCTCATGCCGGGTGGCGCGACCGTCGATCGCTGAATGTCGCGATTTCTGCGCGACATGAGGGGTGACGCAGGCTTGGCGCTGATTGGCGACGAAGTCGGCCGTGTTGAAGCCCTTGTCCGCGACCAGTGTCAGCCGCCGGGTCGATCCAGGGGAGTGACGGTGGATCATGTCCAGCGCGGCGCGCCGTACGGCATGGCCGTCGGCTTGGGTGAGATCGCCCCGCACGATCAGGCTGTTGCGGTTCTCCATCAGCGCATGGCCGATGAAGCGCAGCATCGCCCCAGCGCCCAAGGACTTCTTATAGAGCCGCGCGTCAGGGTCGATGGTCGAGGCATGGGTGGCGTTCGTGCGCTTCTCACGCCGGAAATCGACCTCGGCATTGCGGTTCTGGCGGTTGGGGCGGGGCCTCAGGTCCGGTTGGCTCAGAGTGGTCTTCGACGGGCGTGTCGGGTCCATGCGGGCTAGGCCTCCAACAGTGTCCTCCAACTCTGCTCAACCGATCAGTCTGCCTTAGAGTGGTCGCCTATGCTCCGGCCGCTTACCAGGTTTGTAGCGCCGGTGTTGATCTACAGCGCACGGCGGCTTGAACGAGCGAACAGTCATAGGCCGTGCCGCTGCCAGCGCAGGAATCATAAATATATAATACAAATCAATGAATTACAATATTTCCTGTAATTTCTCGTAAACTTTGTTGACTGACGTCGGGTTTGGATGATATATTACAGATAAGAACAAAAAGACGTGAATCGTAACGTGGATTAAACAGGGGTTCGCTGCCGTGCACGACACTGCAATGGCGCAGATTGCGCCAGGAAAGCCGCATCGTTCGGCGCTGAGATTCCCGGCGCGATGACGGAGCGGCAACGTCTCATCCGGCTTCTCCTGCTCATACGCCCCACGGAACCGGTGCCTCTGCGTCCGCCGGTTCCGCGATAGCTGGGCCGAGAACAATTCCGACACCAAGGCGCCGTTCTGGCGCAACCGCGAGAACAAGAAGGAGGCTGATTTGGAAAGCATACGTGTTGCAGTCGACGTTGGTGGGACGTTCACCGACATCTGCATTCTGGACGAGGAGACCGGCCAGATCCGGGTCGAGAAGGCGTCTTCAACTCCCAGCGATCCCATTGAGGGCATCATGAACGGCATTTCCAATGCCGGCATCGATCTGAGCAAGGTGGCCTTGTTCTCCCACGGCACGACGGTGGCAACGAATGCCCTGATCACACGCCGACTGCCGCGCACAGCCATGATCTGTTCTCAGGGCTACCGGGATGTGGTCGAGATCCGCCGCGGTAACCGCAACGAACTGTGGGATGCCTACAAGGATATGCCCGGCTCTTATATTCCGCGCCGCGACCGTCTTACCGTCCCCGAGCGGATCGACTTCGAAGGCAAGGTCTTGACGCCGCTGGACGATAAAGCCGCCCGCGACGTTGCTCGGATTCTCAAGCGTCGCGGCGTAAAGGCTGTGGCCGTTTGCTTCATCAATGCCTATTTGAATGGCTCCCATGAGCGTCGGATGCGGGAGATCCTTAAAGAGGTGATGCCCGATGTGCCGGTCTCGATCTCGAGCGAGGTCATGGCAGAGATCTTCGAGCATGAGCGGTTCTCGACCACCATGGTGAATGCCGTGTCCAGTCCGGTGGTGGTGGATTACGTGGACCGCTTGGGCGAGAAGCTGGCCGAAGGCGGCTATAAGCGCGACCTGCTGCTGCTGCATTCGGGCGGTGGCGTGATGACGCCGGCTTCGGTGCGCGATTTCTCGGCCCGTCTTGCCGGATCGGGCATTGCGGCGGGGGCCATCGCGTCGCGCCACATCGCCGGCCTGTGCGGCTATGAGAATGCCATCGGTCTCGACATGGGGGGCACCTCGACCGACATCTCGATGGCATACAAGGGTGAACTGCGTGTCACCAACGACTGGTTCATCGAATTCGGGTATCCGATCCGCTTCCCGGCGATCGAGATTGTTACCATTGGGGCGGGCGGCGGCTCGCTGGCCTGGACCGACCCGGCGGGATCGTTGAAGAACGGACCGCAATCGGCCGGGGCGGATCCGGGCCCTGCTTGTTATGGAAACGGTAACATGCAGGCGACCAACACCGATGCGAACGTAGTGCTGGGCCGTCAAGGGCCGACGCTCGCCGGGGGCAAGATCACCCTTAAGGCCGAGCTTGCCGCCGAGGCAGTCGCGGCGGTTGCCAAGGATCACGACCTGACCGTCCCGGAGGCGGCGGAAGCCATCGTCAAGGTGGCCAACGCCAACATGGCAGATGCGGTGCGGATCATTTCGATCGGCCGCGGTTATGATCCGCGGGATTTCGCGCTGGTTGCATTCGGCGGCGCCGGCGCTCTGCATGGTGTGGATGTGGCCCGCGAACTGTCCATCCCGGCCGTGATCGTGCCGCCGAATCCCGGTGTCACCTCGGCGCTTGGCTGCCTGCTCGTCGACGTCCAGCACGACTTCAAAGAGAGCTTCCTCAAGGCAGCACGCAATACCACACCCGAAGAGATCGAGGCGCGATTCAAGGCCATGGAGACGGAGGCGGTAATGCGCCTTTCACATGAGGGCGTGGATGGAAAGGATATCGTGCTGCAGCGCAGCATCGATATGATGTATGAGGGACAGTGGCGAACGCTCACGGTTCCTGTGCCGGGGAGCATCACAGATATCAAGGGACTTACCGACGCCTTCCATCGCGAATACGAGCGCGAATACGCCTATCGCCGCGATGACACACCGGTCGAGTTCTTCAATCTGCAACTCAAGGCCATCGGTGTCGTGCCGAAAGCCGACCTGGCGGTGCATGAACCCACGGGTGTCCGGCCCGAACCAGCCAGCCGACGCGAGGTCTGGTTCGACAATCAGCCGCATGCCAACACGCCGATCTTCACCCGAGAGGATCTGCCGGCGGGGTTCGAAATCGCCGGCCCGGCGATCGTCGAGCAGTTCGACTCCACCATCGTCATCCCGCCGAAATCGGTGGCCCATGTCGACAAGTATCTCAACATCGTCATCAAGCTGGAGGGCTGACGGATGCTCGACACCAGGAAGATCGATCTCGATCCTGTCACCTTCGAAGTTCTCAAGAACTCATTCATCAACTCGGTCGACCAGATGGGCGAGCAGATCCTGCGGACCTGCTATTCCTTCGTGGTCTACAACCGCGACTTCTCGTGTTCGCTGCATGATGCCGAAGGCAATCTGGTGGCGCAGGGCAGCGAGGATTGTGCGGTCCATGTCGGCACCATGCACAACACCTGCAAGGCGGTGATTCGGGATTTCGAAGGCGACATCCATGAAGGCGACGTCTTCATCATCAACGACCCGTATGAGGGGGGCACGCATTTCTGCGACTTCCGCCTGTGTCGGCCGATCTTCTCGGATGGCAAGCTGATCGCCTGGAGTCAGGCCAACGGCCATTGGCAGGATGTGGGCGGCGGGGTTCCCGGCTCGCTGGATACCGGCGCGCGAGACATGTTCCGCGAGGGCGTACGTGTGCCCCCGACCCGCGTGGTGGACAAAGGGGTCTGGCGCAAGGACGTGGCAAATCTGATTGCCAAGATGACTCGCGACCCGGATTCGATCATCGGCGACATGGTGGCGCAGACCGAGGCCACGCTGGTCTGCCAGCGTGAGATCCTGCGGCTGGTGGAGAAATACGGCCGCGACACCGTGGAGGACGGCATCCAGGAGGTGCAAAACCACACCGAGCGCGCCATGCGCCTACGGCTGCGCGAGATCCCGGACGGCGAGTGGGAGGTCACGGAGTATTTCGACAAGGACCCCGGCAATCCGGGTGACAAGATGCTGCCGGTGAAGATCAAGATGACCAAGAAGGGCGACCAGGTCACCTATGACTTCACCGGCACCCACCCGCAGATCCGCTCGATCTACAACGCGTCTTTCGGGGGATCCTTTTCGGGGCTGGTGGCCGGGATGAAGACATTTTTCCCGGATCTGCCGATCAACCACGGGTTTTACCGGGTGATGGACGTGATCGCGCCCAAGGGCACCATGATCAACGTTCAGTGGCCGGGACCGTCGCAGGCCTATCTGATGGCCTTCGAGAAGGTGATGAACGCAACTTACGAACTGTGGTCGATGGTCTTGAAGGAACGCGCCATGTCCTGCGTGTTCAATATCGAGTTCCTCCTGGTCGGAGGAACCGACAAGCGTTTCGACAACAATCCGTTTTTCATGTTCTATGACTGGCTGCCTGGCGGCTGGGGTGGCCGCAATGGCAAGGACGGTGCCGGGATGGGGCCATCGTCTTTCGGGACGGGCCTTCGCTCGCAACCGATCGAGGGGCAGGAACGCTTCATCCCGATGGTGGTGAACGAGTTCGAGATCCAAACCGATTCTGGCGGACCGGGCAAGTGGCGCGGCGGGGTCGGGGCGGTGAAGTCTCATACCTTCACCCAACTCGATGATACGGTGCTGTCGTATATCTGCGACCGCGAACGCTCGGTTGCGTGGGGCAGCGAAGGAGGCCTGCCGGCGACGCCGATGGGAATTGCGGTAACGCGCAAAGGCGCCAGCGAACCGACGTGGCTCGGCGTCGGCTTCTCCGGCGAGCATCTGTATGAGGGCGACTACATTACCCGTCCCACCGGCGGTGGTGGCGGCTACGGCGATCCCCTGGAGCGTGATCCTCAAGCGGTGCTGGAGGATGTGATCGACGACTACGTCTCGCTTGAGCGCGCACGCAAGGACTACGGCGTGATCATTGAGGCGATCGATCCGGAAGTGCTGGAATTCCGTCTCGATCTCGACGCGACCGAGAGGGAACGCGCGACGCAGCGCGAAACTCGTGCGGCACGCGCTCGAATGGATCCCGAGATGGTCGCGGGGATGTTCCGCGCCGGCGAGATCGACCAGTTCGACTGCGTGCGCCATTACGCCACGATTCTCGACTGGGGCACGGGCGCCTTGCTGCCCGACACCACGCGCGATTTCCGCGCGCTCTACGAACGGCGCAGCATCGCGCATTGGAAGGACTGAGCGCCGACTGCGGCGCTCCACCTCAAGGCTGCCTGCGAGGCGGCATTGGATCGCCCCACCCATCGGGGCGGTCCGACTGCGGCGAAGTATCCCATGAGAGCGATCCGCCGCACCAGCCATCCAGCTTTCTGGAATGTCCAACATGGAGAGAGACATGACGAAGTTCCGCGATTGCGGGGGCGCGCTTGCCCTTGCGACCTTGCTGGCCACGCCACATGCTGGTCTTGCACAGGACAATGGTGTCACCGTCGGCATGGCACTGGCCTACTCGGGCTGGATGCAAGCCTATGACGGCGAGGCCGGCAACATGGCCGAGCTATGGGTCGAGCAGAAAAACGCCGCGGGCGGCTTGCTCGGCGAGCAGATCGAATTGATCAGAGGAGACACCAAGACCGACCGGGTGGTCGGCGCCAAGGTCGGGGAGGACCTGGTCTCTCAGGGCAGCGATCTGCTCGTCGTATCCTGCGATCTCGATTATGGCTCGCCTGCCGCGCTGGCCGCGGCTTCGGCGGAGATCGTGAACGTGTTCATCTGTGCGGCCGAACCCCGCGTGGTTCCTGCCATCGGTCCCTACAGTTTCACATCCAATACGGCCGGACAGCTGGATGGCGTGACCATGGCCGCATGGGGCAGCAAGGAGAAGAGCTTCTCCAAGGGATATGTTCTGCTGGATGAAACGATCGAATACAACAAGGCCGCCTGTGCTGGATATGATTGGCAGATGGCGCAGCAGGGAAGCGAGATTGTCGGCCGGGATTCGTTCAAGGGCGTCGATCCGGTCATCAGCTCGCAGATCACTCGTCTGGCGGAAGCGATCCGCAACGACGCGGTCGACCATGTGATGTTCTGTTCGACCATGCCCGGAGCCGGAAGCGCATTGCGCCAGATCCGTGCTGCAGGAATCGATATTCCCATTCTCAGCCTGGCGACCCTAGACGGGACCTACTGGCTGGATTCGGTGCCCGGCCTGAAGGATTTCTATATTCCCGTGCAAGCAATGACCACCGGGGACGACCCGCGTGCCGAGATCAATCAGCTGACGGCTGCCTATGAGTCCCGTTTTGGTCAGAGACCTTCGACGATCTGGGCCTATCCGATCTACGCATGGCTCGATCTTTGGGCGCAGGCAGTGGAGAAGGTGGGCACAACCGATGCCGAGGCGGTC
Source organism: Paracoccus versutus (assembly GCF_029909795.1). NCBI lineage: Bacteria > Pseudomonadati > Pseudomonadota > Alphaproteobacteria > Rhodobacterales > Paracoccaceae > Paracoccus > Paracoccus versutus. The sequence goes on along the minus strand of NZ_CP038196.1, from coordinate 23,563 downwards.
GTCGCCGAGATGAACACCTATGCGGAAGTTCCAACCGTGCTCGGCCCGCGCAGCTTTAGTCCGATGATTCATATCCAGACCAATGTGCCGCTGTTGATCACCGAATTTCGCGACGGCAAGCAAAGCATGGTCGGAGAATGGCGCATCGACCAGCCGATCCCCGACAATGTCCTATTCCGCACAAAGAACTGAAAATCGCTCGGCAGGGTCGGTGCGGCACGCACCGACCCTGCGGTTCAAGGGGATTGAGATGTTGGACCAATATGTAGGTTCCGTGGAAACGGGGAGCGCCCACGCGCGCACCGATGCAATGACGATGGGCTGCTCAGGGCTCGGGGTGATGTTTGACGGGCTCGCCGCGATCTCGGATGTTACCCTGTCGCTCCGGCGGGATGAGATACTGGGGCTGATCGGACCGAATGGAGCCGGGAAAACCACGCTGGTGAACTGCCTGACGGGTTTTCAGCGCCCTACCACCGGCAGTGTGACGCTGGGCGGGGAGAATACGCTGGGCTGGTCGGTGACCAAGTTCCGTGAGATGGGTATCGCGCGGACCTTTCAGGCGGGCCGCCTGTTTCGCGACATGTCCGTGATCGAGAATGTCGAAGTAACCGGTGTGGGCCTCGGCCTTTCGCGGCGCATCGCACATGACAAGGCGGCGGCAATGCTGAACTGGCTGGGCCTGTCGGACATGGCGTGGTCGAAGGCTGGGTCGCTGGCCTATACCGACCAGCGCCGGCTGAGCATCGCGCGTGCCCTCGTCGTGCCCCCCGCTTTCATCTTGCTGGACGAACCTGCGGCCGGGATGTCCGACACCGAGTGCGAAGCCCTCAATGAGGTAATTGTCGCGATCCCGCAAAACTTCACCTGCGGCGTTCTTCTGATCGAGCACAATATGCGCGTGGTGATGAGTATCAGCGACCGCATCCATGTGCTGGACGGCGGCAAGACCATCGGAAGCGGCACGCCTGAGGAGATCAAGGCGAATGCGGCCGTCGTCGCCGCCTATCTGGGAGAGGCATGATGGGCCGTATGCTGGAGGTTTTGTCCGCAAACGTCTCCTACGGGGACATGGTCGCGCTGCGCGACGTTTCGATCTATGTCCAGGAGGGGGAGGCGGTCTGCGTGATCGGGCCGAACGGGGCCGGGAAATCCACCTTGATGACCGCTATCGCCGGCGGCGTCGGCCTGCGCAGCGGTCATATTCGTCTGAACGGGGAAAGTATCGCGGGGGTAAAGCCGGAGGATATCGCGGCGCTTGGCGTGACCATGGTGCCGGAAGGGCGTCATGTCTTCGGCACTCTGACGGTGACCGACAATCTGAGGATTGGCGGAATGCTCAAGAGTTCGAGCCGGCAGATTGCCGATGACATCGAGCGGACGTTCGAAATCTTCCCCCGGCTTCGGGAAAGATCCGGCTCGCTCGCGGCCCGGCTTTCCGGGGGCGAACAGCAAATGCTGGTCGTGGCTCGTGGGCTTATGACCCGACCACGCCTGATGATGATCGACGAACCCTCGCTCGGCTTGGCTCCCATGATCACCGAGCAGATCTATCATACGGTACTGGAGATGCGCAGCCGCGACGGGCTGACCTTGCTGATCAACGAGCAGAGTTCGGAGCGCATCCTCAAGCATGCGGACCGCATCTACGTGTTGCGCGGCGGACGTGTGCAACTGGAAGATCTCGCCGTCAATCTGCGCGATGGGAAAGCGATTTCGCAGGCTTACTTCGGATTCCACCCACAGGACGAAGGTGCGGCATCATGACGAATTTCCTCCAGAACCTTATCGACGGCCTGAGCCTCGGCAGCATCTACGCACTGGTAGCGCTTGGGATCGGGCTTCTTTTCGGAATCCTGCGGCTGATCAATTTCGCCCATGGCGATTTCATCACGGTCGGTGCCTATGCGTTGATCGTGCCGTCGGCCGATGCTGCGGCCCAGGTGTTCCTGGGCAAGCTGCCCTGGATCGCTATCCTTCCGTTGGTTTGCCTGATCGTGGCAATCGTTGCGCTGGTCGCTGACGGGCTGTTCTTCCGGCCGTTGCGCAAGGCCAGCGCTCCAACCCTTATGATCGCCTCTTTCGCGGTCAGCTATATCCTGCAGAACGGCATTCTGATGCTCTACGGCTCTCGTCCCAAGGCAATCGATCTGGGCGGTGGGCTGAACATGCAGATCCAACTCGGCGATCTGCGTGTTCCATTGCTCCAGCTCGTCACGTTGGGCATCACGATCATTCTGATGACAGCGCTTGGGTTGTTCCTGCGGCGGACACGATACGGAATCCAGATGCGCGCCGCCGCCGAGGATTTCCGCATGGCGCAATATCTTGGTGTCAGGGGTAACTTTGTGATCGGCTTGGCTTTCGTGATCAGCGGCATCCTGGCCGCGGTGGTCTCTCTGCTGTTCACGATGCAATCCGGTATGCTCAGCCATACGATGGGTGTACCGCTTGCTCTGTTCGCCTTCGTGGCGGTTGTCGTCGGTGGCATGGGCAGTCTGACCGGCGCGGTGGTCGGCGGCTTCGCCATCGGCATGATCGTCACGATGCTCCAGGCCTATCTGCCGGCGGACCTGCGTCCTTTCCGCGACGCCTTCGCCTTCGGGATCGTCATCGCCGTTCTGCTTTGGCGCCCGGCAGGCCTCATACCATCCAAAACCTCTTTCGAGCGCATCTGAAGGATTGGCGAAATGCAGAAGACATTTGCAAAATACCAGACCCCTGTCCTTCTCTCCGTGCTGATCGTCGCCGTCACTGCTGTTACGGTATTGGCGGGCAGCAGTCCGTCGGCGGTGACCGAGATGCTCATCCGGATGATTGCGGTCGTCGGGCTTTACATCTTCGTCGGCAATTCCGGGATCGTATCCTTCGGACATATCGGCTTCATGTGCATTGGCGCCTATGCGGCGGGATGGTGCACAGCCCAGCCGATGTTCAAGCAGATGATGCTGTCGGGGCTGCCGGTCTTTCTTCAAGAAAACCAGTATCCGTTCCCGCTGGCGCTCGGGCTCGCTATTGTCCTGCCCATGATGGTGGCCTGGCTTCTCGGGGTGGCGATCATGCGGCTATCGGGCATGGCGGCAGCCATCGCCAGCTTCGCCTTTCTGATGATTGTCTACAGCGTCTATTCCAACTGGGATTCCGTGACGGCCGGGGTCAGCACGATCGTGGGCATTCCCAAAGTCGTGGGACCATGGACGGCGTTCGGCTTTTCCGTATTGGCGATCTTCATCGCATGGTTGTTCCAGAACTCGCGCTACGGCCTTCTGCTGAAGGCATGTCGCGACGATGCGGTCGCGGCCCAAGCCTCCGCGGTGCATTTGCGGCGGATGCGGCTGATCGCCTTTGTCCTCAGCGCAGGCGTAACCGGCCTCGCGGGTGGACTCTATGCGCAGTTTCTGGGCCTTCTTGCGGTGGAGTCCTTTTACCTGACATTGACCTTCACCGTGATAGCCATGCTGGTCGTCGGTGGGATGTCCAGCCTGACAGGCGCGGTGATCGGAGTGCTTGCCGTTACCTCGGTGATCGAGCTTCTGCGTGCATTGGAAGGCGGTGTCCAAGTTTCGACAGTAACCTTGGCCTTGCCGTTGGGATCCCAGGAGATCGGGCTGGGCATACTCTTGGCCTGTGCGCTGATCTTTCGGCCATCCGGTTTGACCGGAGGCCACGAGCTCAGGATTCTGCGCTGAATGCCGCCTCGGTGCGGTATACCCTGGTGTAGGTGATGCCACGCGTCGTGGAAGCCAGCAGCAGTTTGGCACGATCACGAGCCGAGCTTCACCGATGGGATTGATCCCGCACGCGGCGTCCAACATCGATAAGATCCAAACCGGCAATCCGGAGCGCCGTGCAGATCCTTACAGGCAATAGGTGGCGGAGCTGTATATGAGGCCCGGATACCCCGTGTCATGGCGCCAGTTTTGCATCGTTATGAATGCGAGGCCCCCAGCCTAAGTTAGGGCAGTGTTGCGACACATTGCTTCAGCGACGAAGGATCGGAACAATAGGTTGCGGTCGGATTGTGACGCTTCGGTTGCTTCCGGGTGCCACTGCACGCCTATCACCCAGTCAGGACCATCGGCCTCGATCGACTCGATCATGCCATCGGGCGCACGAGCCCCGACACGCAAACCCCGCCCCAGTTCCCGCACGGCTTGATGATGGCCGGATAGAACCGACAGTTCTCGTTCGCCATAGATCCCCCGAAGACGTGTGTCGGGCTCCAAGCGGACAAGATGCTCAGTCATGGATGCGTTATCAGCGGCGACGTAATGGATGCTATCGCGTCCGAGGTCCTGAATCAGGTCGCCGCCAAAGGCGATATTGATCAGCTGCATACCGCGGCAGATGCCAAGGATCGGAATTCGTCGCAGTCGAGCCAGCCGACACAGCTCCATTTCGAAATGGTCGGCATCCCGGTTGACGCCATAGAGGGAAGTTGCCGCTTCGGCATGGCCGTAGAGGTGCGGATCGGCGTCCGCCCCACCCAAGATGAGCAGTGCCTGGACATTTGCGATTGCCCCGGCCGGATCAAGCTGCAATCGACTGGCCTCGAGAAAGTGAGGTTCGGCTCCGGCGTAACGCAAGGCTGCAAACACATTCCCAGCCAGTTCGGTCAGCACCTTGTTCAGGTGTTGAGGAACAGCGGATGAGCAAAGCGACCCTGAAACCGCAATCGAAACCGGTTCATTCGACAAGGGGGCTGCAACCATGGTTTAAGACCTCTTCTGGTATGCGTTTCGCTGTGGCTATGTCCAGGTATGGAACACGCATGAACTGTTCCTGCGCGGCGGCTGGGATAACTTCTTTCCTGGCCCGGAGAAAAAGGTGCTGAGGGCGACCGGGCCTAGGTTATCGTTTGCATTGCTCCGAGGGGCTGGAGGCGCGAATACCCCATGGACGATGGACAGAACGGGCTCACATGCCTTCGCGCAACTGCTCCATCGCCGACAGCCGCTCCTTCGCCTTGGGCCACAGCTGATGCGTTACCGCCGTGATGATGGTCTCGCACAGCAGCAGGATTCCGACCGTGGAATCCCAATTATGGCCGGTGCGGATATAAGCCGGCAATAGATGGGTGGCTTCGCGAGTCGCGGGAGAAAGCCATGTGTCAGTGATCAGGATGACCGATGCCCCCTGGCTGCGTGCGGTCCTGGCCAGTTGCAGCGTTTCCGGATCGTATCGGCGAATGTCGAACAAGACCAGGACGTCCTTGCGGCCCATGTCCATTGCCCGGTCTTTCCAGTTGCGTTGCTCCAGCAGGGTGACGCCCCGTCTCATCATCCGCAGGTGGGTGGCCAGATAGCTGGCATAGGACCCCGTGAACTGGCCACCATGCAGGTGGATGTTCCTCTTCTCGTCTGAAAGAGCGGAAATGACCGCATTCAGCACTGCTGGGATGGTGCTGTCGATGGTGGCGCGGATGTTCTCCTGGAGACGATCGGCGACGTCGTGGATCAGCGACGCATCGCCCTGATCGCCGGCGCTGCTGCCGTCATGGACCGGGGCCTTGGTGACGGGTGTTTCGAGTTGCGCCTCAAGCTCACTGCGCAGCCCGCGCTGAAACTCGGGATAGCTGGAAAAGCCCAGCCGGGATACGAAGCGCAGGATGGTCGGTGCGGACACCGAGGCGCGGCTTGCGAACTGGGCGACGGTTTCAAGGCCGGCGAACGGGTAGCTGGCGAGCAGTGCGTGGGCAGCAAGCTTCTCGCTCGGCGTAAAGGTGTCCATGTTGCGGCGGATACGCTCGGACAGGGCCAGTTGCATGGTTTCCGGCTCTTTTGATGACACGGGCCTGGTTCCTTTGTTTCAGCGCTTGACGTCCTGCAGAAATTGTATCACACATTACAGCAATGGGGAAACCCTCTTGATCTGTAATCTGCCTTACTTTTCCTGTCCATGGGAAGAGCGTAGTCACCTCGTGGATCAGGAGAGCCAAGACAGTCAGATTCAAGTCTGGTGGCGCCAAGCAGGTGAGGAAACCGAAATGCAGCCCGAGAACGTCAGAACCCTTGAAGATGCTGCGCAGATCGTGCGCGACAGTGGTGCCGAACACATCAAGATCGGTATCGCCGACCTCGATGGTATCATGCGGGGAAAATACCTTTCTACCCCCAAGTTCCTGTCAGCGCTGGAAAACGGGTTCAACTTTGCCGATGTGCTGTTCGGCTGGGACATGACGGACACGCTCAACCCGGAGAGCAAGTTCACCGGCTGGCATACAGGCTATCCGGACGCCGAGGCGCGTATTATCCCGGAAACTTGCCGTATGCTTCCAGATGAGGATGGGAGGCTCTTCTTCCTGAGCGAGTTTACCGGCAAGGCGACCACGCTCTGTCCCCGCAGCCTTCTCAAGCGTGTTGTCGAACGTGCGGATCGTCTGGGCTTCAAGGCCTGCGTGGCCAGCGAGTTCGAGTTCTTCGTCTTCAACGAGACACCGCACTCCGTGCGAACGAAGCACTACCGCAACATGGAGAATCTGGCGCCGGGTTCGTTCAGCTATTCGATGCTGCGTGCATCCGTCCATTCGGATACTTACGAAGCGGTCCTGTCCATGTGCCGCCAGCTCAACATTCCCATCGAGGGCCTGCATGAGGAGACGGGGCCGGGGGTGATGGAGGCGGCGCTGACCTATTCCGATCCGCTGACTGCCGCCGACAACGCGTTCCTGTTCAAGACTTTTGCAAAGATCCAGATGCAACGCCTTGGCAAGATGGCGACGTTCATGGCCAAGTGGTCGAACGATTGGCCAGGGCAGTCGGGGCATCTGCACCTGTCCCTGCAAACCAAGGATGGAAAGCCGGTCTTCCATGATTCCGAACGCCCCGAAACAGCCTCGCAGGAGATGCTTTGGTTCATCGGCGGGCAACAGACTCTGATGCCCGAGGTGCTGCCAATGGTGGCGCCGACCGTGAACAGCTTCACCCGCCTGGTGCCGGGCATGTGGGCGCCCACCCAGGCGACCTGGGGGTTCGAGAATCGCACCTGCGCCTTGCGGGCAATCAAAGGGTCGCCGAAAAGCCAGCGCGTTGAATACCGGATCGCCGGTGCCGACATCAATCCCTATGTCGCCATCGCCGCGGCACTGGCCTCAGGCCTTTGGGGGATCGAGAACCGCATCGAGCCGGATGCACCGATCGCAGGCAACTCCTACGATAAGGAACATGCGCCCGAGCGGGTTCTCCCGGCGCGGCTTCTGGATGCGGCCAACCGTCTCGAAGGCTCGGTCGCCGCGCGCGACCTCTTCGGAGACCAATTCGTAGAGCATTACGCCATGACACGCCGCTGGGAGGAACGCGAAGCCCAGAAGGCGGTCACGGACTGGCAACTCGAACGCTATTTCGAACTGATCTGAGGGACAATGATGTCGGACCTGGTTTGCATTTCGCCCATTGACGGCCGCGTCGTTGCGCAGCGGAATTATGATAGCGATGCCGCGCTGGAAGCAGCATTGGACAAGGCTCGGAGGGCACAGGCAGACTGGGCCGCAACGCCGCTGGAGGAGCGCAAGCGACATATAGGCCGATTTCTGGCTGAGATCGAGCGGATGAACCCGGAACTGGTGCCTGAACTGGCGATTCAGATGGGTCGCCCGGTGCGCTATGGCGGAGAGTTGAACTCCATGCGCGAGCGCATCAATGTCCTGCTCGCTATCGCCGAGGAGGGGCTGGCGACCTATATGCCCCCACAGGAACCGCGAATTGCCCGCAAGATCAAGCGGGTGCCAAAGGGCGTGGTGCTGGCCATCATTCCTTGGAACTATCCCTATCTCTCGGTGATCAATCCGGTGATTCCAGCACTCCTTGCCGGAAATGCCGTGATGATGAAACACTCGGTCCAGACTCTGCTTGTCGCGGATCGGGTCACTGAAGCATTCCGCGCTGCCGGCTTGCCCGATGGAGTTTTCACCAGCGTTCATATGAATCATGAAACCACGGCTCGTCTGATTGCCGCTCGCCGGTTCGATCATATCAGCTTTACCGGATCGGTGCGGGGCGGCGCCGAGATCGAACGCGCTGCTTCCGGCACATTCGCATCATTGACGCTGGAACTTGGCGGCAAGGACCCCGCCTATGTCCGACCCGATGCCCGACTGGATTTCGCGGCGCAGGCACTGGCCGATGGCGGCTATTTCAACTCGGGGCAATGTTGCTGCGGGGTCGAGCGGGTCTATGTCCATGAGGCCGTCTATGACGACTTCGTCGCGCAGCTGGAGGCAGAGGCCTCGGCACTGGTGCTCGGCAACCCGCTGGAACAAGAAACGACACTGGGGCCCATGGCCTCGGTGCGGTATGCGGAGACGGTGCGGGCGCAGGTCCGGCAAGCGCTGGCGCGCGGCGCGCGTCAGATCATAGACCCGAGCCGTTTTCGCGCGGCGGGTGAAGGAAGCGCTTTCGTGATGCCGCATCTGCTGGTGAATGTCGACCACGATATGGACGTGATGCGCGACGAGACTTTCGGACCGGTGATCGGCGTGATGAAGGTGCGCTCGGACGAGGAAGCTGTCGCGTTAATGAACGATAGCAGCTTCGGGCTGACGGCCTCGATCTGGACGCAGGACAACGAGGCCGCTGAACGCCTTGGAGACAGGCTCCAGACCGGCACGGTCTATATGAATCGCTGTGACTATGCCGATCCTTACCTCGCCTGGGCAGGTCTCAAGGATACCGGCCGCGGCGTTTCCCTTTCCGTCCTGGGCTTCGAGGGCGTGACCCGGCCAGCTTCCTTTCACCTGCGCAGCATTTGAACTGACGCATTCCTGAGGGTCTGAACAATGGAAATACTCGTTCTGGAAGGCAACATAGCAGAGGTTCGGGAGCACAACCGACGCCTCACCGGGCGCACTCCGGGCGAAGCTTATGCGGATGTTTTGCAAAAACTGGATCCGCTAGTGCGCTGCGAGATCCTGTGCCCCGCCGATCGGGACGATGTGGGTCTCGACCATCTCGCGCGCTACCGGGGCGTCGTGATCACCGGTTCTGCCTTGAACGCTTATCAGGACATTCCGCCTGTGCAACGACAGGTGAAGCTTGCCCTGCAGATTTTCGAGAGCGGTCTTCCCTTTTTCGGTTCATGTTGGGGATTGCAGGTGGCGGTGGTCGCGGCAGGCGGCGAGGTCATCCGCAATGAGCGCGGCCGTGAGGTCGGCTATTCTCGGGCCGTGCAACTGACCGAAGCCGGAAGGGGGCACCCGATGCACGTCGGACGACCTCAGGTTTTCGACACGCCCGCTGTTCACTCAGACCATGTCTCCCGGCTGCCCGAGAATGCCGTCGTTACCGCCTTCAATGAGGTCAGCGAAGTGCAGGCGCTTGAGATTCGCCACGGCAACGGCGTGTTCTGGGGCGTGCAATATCATCCGGAATTCTCTCTTCGAGACATCGCGGCGACATTGCGCCGCTACGGTCCGCGTCTGATCAAGGAAGAGGGCAGTTTCCAGACAGTGGATGAACTCGAGACATATGCCAGAAACCTCGAAATCCTTGAGGATATGCCGGACAGAAAGGACATCGCGTGGCAATATGCACTGGGGGCCGATCTTCTGGATCCCTCGAGGCGCCAGGTTGAAATTCGCAACTGGCTTGATCATTGCCGCAGGGAGGCGCTGCGGAATGCCGCATGACGAAGCCATGATGCAGGACAACATCCTTCTCGGCCAAGTTCTCGCGGCCTTCAATGCCGGGGCCGCGACCTGGGACGCAGATCGGATGGCGCAAGTCTACTGGGACGATGCGGTTTTCTATGGCCTGCTGACAAATCACTCGGTGGGGCAACGGTCCGTCCGGGACTACTTCGCATACTACAAGGACATCCTGAAGGGGGCCAGGCTCGTTCTCGTGGAGCAGGAAATCCGTCCTCTGGGAGCGGATGCGTTCCTGGCTCAGGGGTTCGGCGATTTCACGTATGACATGGCCGACGGATCGGTCAGCCGCAATCGGCTGCGCACCTCCCTTGTAGTGGCGCGCCGCGATGGAGAGTGGAAGATCGTTTTGCATCACTTCTCTCCGATTCCACCCACTCCGACCTATGGTCATTGATCCTTTGGTTCTGAAGGCAGGAACATTATGAAGACTTATGACTATGTAGTGGTCGGCGGCGGCTCGGCGGGTGCGGTGGTCGCCGCGCGGTTGAGCGAGGATCCCGCCGTAACGGTTTGTCTCTTGGAGGCGGGCGGTGGTGGGCGGAATCTGTTTCTGCAGATCCCAAATGGCATATACTTCGTCAAAGGGAACCCAAAGTTCCACTGGATGATGACGGCCGAACCCGACCCCACCCGATACGACCGCAAGGAAGGGTTGACTCCGGGACGCGGACTGGGCGGCGGCAGCGCTATCAACGGCATGGTCTATGTCAAGGGCCTGCGCCAAGATTACGAGGACTGGAACTCGGCAGCGGGCGGCGACTGGAGCCTGGAGGAGGTCGATCGCGCTTTTGGCCGGGTCGAGGATAAACTGGAAATCTCCGGGCCGACACCCATGCACCCCATGGCGAAAAACTTCATGAGTGCCGCGCGGAATTGGGGTCTTCCTGAAAACACGACAGACCTGAAGCGCACCGGCAGTGGTGTCATGCCTTGTCCGACCAGCGCGTCTCGCGGTCAGCGTCAAAGTACCTTTCACGGCTACCTCCGTCCTGTTCTCGGGAGGAAGAACCTCACCGTCGTGACCAATGCGGTGGCGGAAAAGGTGATCGTCGAAGGTGGCCGAGCGATCGGGATACGCTACATCCGCAAGGGCCGGGCAGAAACCGTCCAGGCCGGATCGGAAGTAATCCTTTCTGCCGGGGCCCTGATCACGCCGAAGCTGTTGATGCTGTCCGGGATCGGCCCAGCGGATCATCTGCAGGCGGTCGGGATCAAGACTCTTATCGATTTGCCGGGAGTGGGGCAGGGGATACAGGACCATCCATGCATGTGGATCAGCAACCGGGTTGCCCAGCGAACGTGGAACGATGAACTGAATCTTTTGGGAATGGCGAAATCAGGTTTGCAGTGGCTCCTGTCGCGAACCGGATCGGCTGCATCGGGAATGTGCCATGTGACGCTTTACGGCTCCACCGATGGAAGCGATGGCAGGCCGGATTTTCAAATGAGCTTCATGCCCGCCGGCTACATAGTCCTGGACCAGGGTGTGGAGTTCATCAAATCGTCTTCGGTTACCACGGCGGTCAGTCTTTGTCGACCGGTGGGGCGTGGTCGGATCGAATTGCGCTCGTCGGATATTCGCGAGGATCCCGTTATCCACTACCGCCTGCTCGACAGTGCCGACGACGTTCGTCGTCTCACCGAAGCCTGCCGCATCGCACGCGAGATCGTCCGGCAAAAGCCGATGGCAGACTATGTCCTCGACGAAGCCGGTCCTGGCCCGGCGGTCCAGACCGACAAACAATGGGAGGAGACCATTCGCCGGACGGCGGTCAACATGTGCCATCCGGTCGGCAGCTGTCGGATGGGACAGGATACCGGGGCGGTCGTCGATTCCCGCTTGCGGGTAAAGGGTGTGGCCGGATTGCGCATCGCAGATGCCTCGATCATGCCGAACCTCAGTAGTGGAAACACGAATGCGCCTTCGATCATGATTGGCGAACGTGCGGCCGAATTTTTGAGAACATGAAAGGGAACCAGCGAACCACCTTAGGTGAGATGACTGACCGTCGCAGCAATCCCCGAAGGTGGCCGGATCGCGGCTAATCGCCTGCGTCACCGCCGGGTGAAGCTTGCTGCGCCTCGCCTTCGACCTCCTCCGCGACTTCCTGCCTGAGTTTCGGCCCCTGCGCCAGCCGTCGCCCCAACGCGGTGACGAAGGCATCGTAGCGCTTGGCGGCGCCGGCGCGGGCGGCCTGCTGGGCTGGCTCGGGCAAAGGCGGGCTGGTGGTGAGCCAGAAGCGCACGAAGACCGCCAGCGTTTCGACGGCGATGCCGAGGTCGCGCTCCAGCCGGGTCAGGCGGCGGTCCATCTGGTCGAGGCGCCGGATCAGCGCCGCCTCCTGCCGTTCCGCAGCGTCGGGCGACAGGAAGGAGGCGATGCCGGCCTCGGCGATCAGCGACAGGGACTGGTTGCGCCGCGCGGCATGGGCGGCCAGCGCCTGCATGATCTCCGGCTCCAGATAGACCGAGAGGCGCTGTTTGCGGGGGGATTTCGCCATGGCGTCCTCCTAGAGTTCGATCCCGTCGTCCCGGTCCATGGAGGCCTGGCGGGCGACGGTCAGCATGTTGCGGGTCATGCGGCTGGTCCGGGCGAGGTTCTCCTCCGCCTCGTCGGCCGGCTCGCCGAAATCGAACTCGTTTTCGATCGGCTGCCAGCGCTCGACTGTGGCGGTTCGGCTCAGTTCCGGCTGCAGGCGCTGCTCGGACTCGGTGCTGTCCTCGCTGCCGGTGCCGTCGGACATGGGAGCGACATCGACTTTCGGGGTGGCGGGGATCGCCAGCCCGCTCCAGTCATCCGGCCGCAGCGTGGCACCCTGCGGCAGTACCGGCGGATCGACGACCCGCTCCCGAAACCGCCCGTCCTGATAGTATCGCACCTTCCCGGCCCGGATCGGCGGGGTACCGGCGACCATGACGATCTCGTCCTCGGGCGGCAGCTGCATCACCTCGCCGGGGGTCAGCAGCGGCCGGGCGGTCTCGGAACGCGAGACCATGATATGGCCGAGCCAGGGTGCCAGCCGATGCCCGGCATAGTTCTTCATCGCCTTCATCTCGGTGGCGGTGCCAAGCGCGTCGGAGACCCGCTTGGCTGTGCGCTCGTCATTGGTGGCGAAGCTGACCCGGACATGGCAATTGTCGAGGATCGAGTTGTTCGGCCCATAGGCTTTTTCGATCTGGTTCAGCGACTGGGCAATGAGAAAGCTCTTCAGCCCGTAGCCGGCCATGAAGGCCAGGGCGGATTCGAAGAAGTCCAGCCGACCCAGCGCCGGGAACTCGTCCAGCAGCATCAGCACCCGGTGCCTGCGGTCTTTTGCGTGCAGATCCTCGGTCAGCCTGCGGCCGATCTGGTTCAGCACCAGCCGGATCAGCGGCTTGGTGCGCGAGATGTCCGAAGGCGGCACCACCAGATAGAGCGTCGAGGGTGTCCCGCCCGCGATCAGATCGGCGATGCGCCAGTCGCAGCGGCTGGTCACCTGGGCGACGACCGGGTCGCGATATAGGCCGAGGAAGGACATGGCGGTGGACAGCACGCCGGAGCGTTCGTTCTCGGATTTGTTCAGCAGTTCCCGCGCGGCGCTGGCGATGACCGGATGCGGCCCGGCCGCGCCCAGATGCGGGGTCTTCATCATCGCCGCCAGCGTCGCCTCGATCGAGCGGCGCGGATCGGAGAGGAAACCCGCGACCCTCGCCAGGGTCTTGTCGGTCTCGGCATAGAGCACATGCAGGATGACGCCGACCAGCAGGGCGTGGCTGGTTTTTTCCCAATGGTTGCGCTTTTCCAGCGAGCCTTCGGGGTCGACCAGGATGTCGGCGATGTTCTGGACGTCGCGCACCTCCCATTCGCCGCGCCGGACTTCCAGCAGGGGGTTGTAGGCAGCCGAGGCCGCATTGGTCGGATCGAAGAGCAGCACCCGGCCATGCTTTGCCCTGAACCCGGCGGTGATCTGCCAGTTCTCGCCCTTGATGTCGTGGACGATGGCCGAGCCCGGCCAGGTCAGGAGGGTCGGCACCACCAGCCCGACACCCTTGCCGGATCGGGTCGGTGCGAAACAGAGCACATGTTCCGGGCCGTCGTGGCGGAGATAATCCTCCCCCAGCTTGCCGAGCACGACGCCGTCCGGTCCCAGCAGCCCGGCTTCCCTGACCTCATCGGGCTTCGCCCATCTGGCGGAGCCATAGGTCTCGACGTCTTCGGCCTCGCGGGCACGCCAGACCGACATCAGGATGGCTGTGCCGATGGCGAGAAATCCGCCCGAGGCGGCGATGATGCCGCCGATATTGAAGACGGCCGGGGCATAGGCGTCATAAAAGTACCACCACCAGAAGAAGGCCGGCGGGTAATAGACCGGGATGCCCCAGATCTCGAACCAGGGTGGGCCGAGCTGCGGCTGGAAGCCGAGTCGCCAGGCCACGTATTGCGTCGCCGCCCAGATGAAGGCGAGGACGATCAGGAAGACCACGGCGATCTGGCCCCAGAGAATCTTCGTTCCGGTCATGGTATATTCCTTTCCTTACAGCCCCAGCCCGCGCTTGCGGCCGAAGCTCCAGTCGACGCCGCCATCGCCGCGAGCGGTGCCGGAGACATGCCGGCCGCGATGGCGTTCCAGCGACGGCGTCCAGGGCACCAGCCTGAAGCTCAGCCCGTCGTCGATCATGGCGAAGCGGCCCGAGGCGAGGAGGAAGCGGCGGCGATAGGTGCCGCCGACATGCTCGCCGCTGGCCGCGCGATCGAAGGGCAGGCCGGTCTCGGCGGCGAGCTTTTCGCCGAGCGCCTGGACTTCGCGGTCGCGCAGGCGGTTGAGAAGGTTGCGGGCGAAGATCACGCGACCGCCCTGGCGCTGGGCGAGACCTTCATCGATCAGATGCTCAGCACGCTGCTTCATGGCCTGGCGCAGCTCGACGCCGAAACCGTCGTCGCCGAGCGCGACGGGATCGCGGGCCAGTGCCTGCCGGTCGAGCCAGGTCGCGCCCATGGCGCTCACCTGCGCCCGGATGTCGAGATCGGAACGCACGGCCAGCGCCACCCGCCGTCGGCCATTGGCATCGTCGAACTTGCGCAGCTCGACGATGGAGCCGGGCATGCTGTCACCGGCGGCATCGAGATCCGGCAGGCGGATATGGTGCGTCCGCCCGTCAACGCCGTCGACCACGGCATAGGCGGTGCCCTTCAACTCGTCGTCGAGCCCGCGCTCGACCAGCCGGCCGAGGACCGGATCGTCGAGGCTCTCGCCGGCCAGCACATAGCGGGCGCTGCCGCGGTCGATCCCGCGCTCGCCGAGGCCGCGATGGACGCGCTTGATGATATCGCCGCGCAGGCCCATCTCGCGCAGCACCGCCTGGGCGTTCTCGGTCAGCACCCATTGGCCCGGCCCGATCTGGTCGGCAAGACCAAGGGTTTCCAGCTTGCGCAGCCGGGTCACCTTGAAACTGGCATAGGCGTCGGGCTGCCGGTCCGGATGCGGGGCGAGGTCGATGACGCCGCTGCGGGCGGCATCGCGGGCCAGCTGGCGGTCGAGTTCGGTCCAGCGCTCGGCATCCATCTGGCGGACAAGGGAGGCGCGGATGTCGATCTCGCTGCGCGGGCCGAGTTCCAGCGTGACCAGGTCGCGGGCGCGGTCGCGCATGCCTTCCTTGATGTAGTCGCGCGCGATGACCAGGTTCTCGCCGTCGTCGCGGACGCCGCGCACCAGCAGATGGACATGCGGATGGCCGGTGTTCCAGTGATCGACGGCGACCCAGTCCAGTTCCGTGCCGAGGTCCTTCTCCATCCGGCCGACCAGATCGCGGGTGAAGCCGCGCAGGTCGGTCATGTCCACGGCATCGTCGGGCGAGACGATGAAGCGGAAATGATGCCGGTCGTCCTTGCAGCGCTCGGCGAAGTCCTTGATGTCCGCATCGTCGCTTTCCGGGCCGAACATCCGGGCCTTCGCGCCGTCGCGGGTGACGCCATCGCGGGAGAGGTAGCCAAGATGGGCGGGCAGGGCGCCCGAGCGCCAGCCATTGCGGACGACTCGGGCCTTGATGACCACGCTTCGGCTGCGGGAGGTGATCAGCCGGTTGGCCTGCACGGCGGCGCGCTGGCCGCGCCCGAAGCGGGAGCGCGATCCCGAGCCGATGCTGCCTTTGCGCGAGACGGTGCCGCCGGCCTTCTGCGCGGCGGCGAGCGCCTGGGCGATGAAGGGCCGGGTCTGCTGGGCGCGGGTCGAGCGGATCCGGCCCGGACGGATGCGGAAATCCTCGTCGCCGCTCATGGCAGGGGCTCCGCACATCGCGCCAAACCTAGTAACTCATTGAAAAAGCCAAAAAATCGCACCTCGCGCAGGGAGGACGCACATCGCGGATACGCGGCATAACCCATTGAAAACCCACGACCGTCCAAGCCCGCACCTCGCGGTCCTTTATCCTGCCTCTCCAAGCCGGGCGGCGCGGTCCGCAGGGCCACGCCGCCCGGCTCTTCTCTGCAGTATCCTCTGGTGCGATCTGGCTCCCGAATGCTCATGACGGGCCTCTTGGGAGGGATCGTCCCCGGCGGGCGCTGTCCGATGGCGGCAGATCGGCTAGCGGATCGTCCGGCAGGGTGAATTTCCGCTGCCATGTGCGCCACGCCGCGGTGACGGCGCCGGTGCCGGGAAACAGGTCGTCGAGCGTGTCCTCGGGCCGCGCCGCGACCATCTCGAAGCACCAGTGACAGACGGCTTCCGGCTTGGCGCCGGTCAGGCCGCGACGCAGGGTGATGCTCTCCTGGATCCAGTCGCGCAGCACCAGCCGCTTGCTGACCACGGGTTTGCGGGCGGGTTTGACGATCACCGGCTCCCAGGCCCAGGCGACCGGGACATTGCGCTTGAAGGCGGCGAAACCCTTCACCCAGGCCATCCACCGGGCGCCGGTCGGTTCGATGAGCGGCGCGAGGACAGCGATGGACCTGGGTGTCGCGGCGGCGTGCAGGACCCAGCCGTCGTAGTTGCGTTCGAGCCGTTCGATCAGCGCCGCATGATCGACCTCGCCGGCGTAATCGGCACGACCACGATAGAGATGCGCGCAGCCGATATAAGGCGGGTCCGCATAGGCGATCCTCATGTGCCGGGCCCTTCGCCGGGGTGAACGAAGTGATGAATGGAAGATTTTTTCATTGCACTGATCCTGCGTCGGATCGGTGGACGAACAGGCCATCCGGCTGCGGTGTAAGGGCGGCAGAAACGTCATCGGATGGTTCAGCGAACTGCGTTGCATGGGCAATTGCTGTGCTGTCGGATGGCACCTGTTCTGCGCCGGAAACAGGGATCATGCTGCCTGTGAAGAGCGGTGCTTCGCGCCAGTCTGGCGGCGGCGCGGCCGCGAAACCCGCGCCGGGGAGCGGGCCGCCGCCGAGCAGCGGCGCCAGCGTGGCGACATAGGCGCGGGTCTCGGCCGGCAGGGTCCGACCCGAGACCAGGTGCTCATCGTAGCGTCCCGGTCCCGCGTTATAGGCGGCCAGCATGGCCGAAATGCTGCCGTAGCGGTCATGCATCTCGCGCAGATAGGCGGCGCCGGCAAGAATGTTGTCGCGGGGATCGAACGGATCACTGCCGAGAGCATGGCGGGCGCGCAGCGCCGCCCATGTCTCCGGCATGATCTGCATCAGGCCCATGGCGCCTTTCGGTGAGACGGCCTGCGGATTGCCCCCGCTCTCGACATGCCGCACGGCGCGGATCCAGCCGGGCGGGATGCCGAAGCGCAGCGAGGCTTCTGCGACATGAGAGGCGAAAGGATCGCCAGCCTGCTGCGCGACCGGCTGCACGGTCTGCGCCAGCGGGCCGGCAGCCGGGAAGGCGGCAAAGGTCAGGCCGGAAAGCAGAAGAATTGCGGCCTGACGGGCGGCGCTCGCCCGCGCGTCTGCATGGTGATGGCGGAAAACCGGCATGGCTCAGTCCCGCTCGTCGCGTTTTCTGGGGCGAGACCAGTGCAGGCCCCAGTTGCGGCCATGCTCGTCGGACTGGAACAGCCTTGCGCGGATCGGCTGCGCGAGGACGGGATCGTCGAGGGCGACCGAGATATAGGTTCCGGCCTTTTCGCCGCTATGGGTCCAGCCGGCGCCGATCTCCGGGCCGTCCTCGCCGTCGAGATGGATGCGGTAATCCGGGGCGTTCTCGACATCGGCGTTGTGGGTCGGCACGAAGACCAGTGCGAGTTCGAGGGTGACGGTGCGGACGCGCCCCTCGTAGCCCGATTGCGTGCGGGTGAATTCTCCGATCTGTGGCATCATTTCGTCCTTTCGGTTGCGGTTGGAGAGAAGTTCAGGGGCCGCCTGCCGCGTCGGCCGCAGGCCGGCGGAAGCGGCCGTCGCCCGCCGCATCGGTCCAGTGGGGCACGATGCGGGCGGTGACGCTGCTGACCGGGAGCGGGCCGAAATAGCGGCCGTCGAGACTGTCTTCGGCGTCCCGGTTCATGAGAAAGACCTCGTATGCGCCGACGACCCGGCAGCCCTGCCAGATGGGCAGCGGCCGGCCGAGACTGTCCCGGTCGCGCGCTTGGCCGAGGACCTGGCCGGCGACCGTGATCGTGGTGCCTGTGCGGCAAACCCACGTGCCGGGAAGCGCGGCGACGCGCTTCAGCAGCGGCACGCCGGGGTCGACATAGCCGCGCGCGGTGATGAACTCCGCGAGCGGTTCGGGCGGCGTGACGGCAACCAGATCGCCGATGGTCAAATCACCGACGGGCCGCAGGGCATAGAGCCCGACGGGCACGCTGGCCGAGGCGTTCCAGATCAGTCGGGGCGCATGGTCAGAGAGGACCGGTGCAACAACAAGCGCGACGCCGACGAGCGTCAGGCCAAGGATCGGGCGTAGTCTCACGGCATCACCTCGCGGCGTTTCAGCCATGCGGCATGCCGCAGGCGCGTGTAGCGATGCGGCGCCTCGTTGGCGGAGAGACGGTGATGGAGATGCCGCCAGTAATCCGGCGCGACATCGCCGGGCGAAATACCGATGGCCTCGATCCGGTCGATGGCTTCCAGCACGCGCGCGACGCGCGGCCAGCCATGCAGTTTCAGCAGGATCTCGGCGCCGGGCTGGACATGGGGGATGGTCTGGCAGGGCTGGTCGGCCTCCACGGCGCGCAGGATGTCGATGCGGGAGGCCGTGGTGCCGTAGCCGTTCGCCGTCCAGCGCACGAAGGCGAAGACGCTGCCGGGTGCGAACCCGAGCGTCCGGCGTTCGCGGTCCTGGACCCACTTGAATCGGAAACGGCCGAAGCGGATCCAGTATTCGATCTCGCCCTTGCGCCAGATCAGGTCGACCAGGGTGCAGCCAGACGGCGGAACCGGGGGCGCGCAGCACCCGTCCGGTTCCAGTCCTGCGCCGGCCTCCGGGTTCATGGGGTGAACCGTCATGCTGGCCTCCTGCCGTCAGAGGGCCGCTGGATGGCGTGCCGCGCACGGGCGTGCCCGGCAATGACAGGATCGATCTCGCAGCCGATGTGGCAGCGGCCAGCCCTGCGGCAGGCTTCGGCAATGATCAGGTCGTAGGGCGCATGCCGGGGCATTTCCTCCCGGAAATCGCCGGTGAGGATGGTCGTGGCGATGATCTTCCTGGTGACGGATCGATCGGATGCGGCGATGAGCCAGTCGCATGATCCGGGGCCAGCAGTCTCATCAACTGGGGCCAACACCTGAGGTCTGTGAGGCCTCTCGCTGGCCTGCCGGCTGGCTCCGCGGTGGCCGAAGGTGCCGTTGGTATTGTCGCTGCTCGTCGCCGGTTCAGACCGCGAGTCCACGATTAAAGGGAAACCAGTCGATGATTTAAGGGACAACTCAGCCATCGGGGCGCCCCGTTTTCTCGGCCTTTTTCGGCGGTTCCAGTTCGTGATTCCTGGCCCCGGTTCGCGAAACCTGGCCCCTCGGCGCGGGTTCTCCACAGCGGGCGCGGCGCCTACTACAGTTAGACTCTAAGTTAGATTCTAAGTTAAGGGCCGGAATCAGCGTTTCTGGCCATAGGGTTAACTGGGTCTCTTGCGCCCGAAATCCCGATAGCGATGCGCCTGAAATCCCGATACCGTTTGCGCCCGAAATCCCGATACCTTCCACAGAGTTATCCACAGGATCTGTGGATAACTTTGCGGGCCGGATACGCAGCAGCTGGTGGCGTCCGTCGCGCTCGATGCCGAGGCGATAGCCCGGCAGCGGCTGGCGGGCGACGAGACGGCGGATATCGAGGGCGAAATCGGATGGTCGGGCGAGGCTGCCGGACTTGGCGTGCAGATGCGGAATCTCGAAGCGCCAGCCCGAGGGCTGACGGCCGGCATGCTTGCGGGCGACGCGGTAGAGCCAGCGCTCGATGCCGCCCTTCAGCCGGAAATAGGCCGGATCGATGGACAGGACCAGCGAGCGGTCGATGACGCCGCGATAGAACCATTCGGGCAACACGAACTCCATGCCCTCGATCCGGCCGTCGCTGGTCTCGCATTCCTCCCATTCGTTGATCCAGGAGAATTGATGCCGCCGCCAATGTTTGCCATGGCGGATGGTGGTGCGGATCACCGTCGATTGCAGCCGCGCCATGGTGTTTTTCAGCAGGCGGTATTCCGTCGCGCCGGTCTGGCGACCGATGGCGGTGAGCAGCTGATAAGGGGTGAAGCGCAGGAAACGCGAGGTTTGCAGGCCCGCGTTCTCGGCCTCGACGATCTGGCTGGCGGCCCAGATCAGGATGTCGGCATCCCAGATCGTCGCCATGCCGTGTTCGGGAAAGCCCTGGACATGGACCTGGACGCCGCCGGATTCGTAGTGGATCGGCGTCAGGCGCTTGGTCTTGGCGAGCGAGAAGAACGGCCGTTCCATCAGATCGCGCTGGTCGCGGGGACTGGCATCGCCGCCGGAAACCACGAAGGGGCTGAGCTTGGCCCGTTCGCCGGTGGGGCGTTTGCGGTTGCGGGAAGACATGGCGATCACCCTTTCTGCCCGGCGGGGTGCGGCCGGCGCAGGCGGTATTTCGGCAGGGCGGGAAGCACGGGCGGCGTCGGATCGGATGTCGATGTCACGGTGCCGCGCTCGGCCCAGGCCTGGAGGTCGCCGACGGCATAGACGACGCGGCCGCCGAGCTTCTTGTAGGTGGGGCCGGTGCCGTAGACGCGGTGCTTCTCCAGCGTGCGATCCGAGAGGCCGAGGAAACGGGCGGCTTCGGGGGTGCGCAGATAGCGATGGGGCAGGGGGGAATGGTCATGGGACATGGCTGCGATTCCGTGTTCTCGAAGGGCGCCGCCGCAGGGACGGCGCGTAGTCACGGACAGCCTGGCGCAAAAAACGGCCGGGGGTGGATGTCGAAGATTTTCGAGAATTTTCGACACCCCTCGACGCCGGTTTCGGGCGTTTCACTCGAAGGCTGCGAATGATAGGAAGGGCGCTCGCAATTGCAGGAAACCGCGCGAGGCCGAGATGGTGCAGGATGCCGGACATGAGATGAAGACCCGCATGCGGGCTGATTTGCGGACGGCGATGAAGGACGGCCGTGGCGGCGACGCGAGGCTGATCAGGTCGTTGATCGCGGCGATCGACAATGCCGAAGCGCCGCCCGCCCGCGCGAGCAGCGGCGCCGCGGAACAGCATCGCTTCCTGTCCGGCTCGGCGGAGGTCGAGCGGCTTTTACTGGATGCGGAGCGGGTGCGGGCGATCCTGCTGGCGGAGATCGAGGAGCGGGAACAGGTTACGGCGGAAATGGACCGCCTCGACCGACCGGATCGCGCCGATGCGATCCGGGCCGAGGCGAGGCTCGCCGCAAGCTATCTCAGCCGGTCCTGAGCGCTTGGCCTTTGCGCTTTCGCCGATGTCGGCGGCGATGCAAGAGCGACCTGTATCCGCCGGCAACGAGCTGGAACCCGTCGCGCACCAGACGGACCGCGGTTTCGCGCAGGGCATTGCTCTTCCACGTCGCCAGGGTGATCCGGTGCGCCGGGAACAGGACCTCTGCGATCATCCGGTAGCTGGCGCCGTCCTTGCGCCCGTCGACGGCGCGCAGGGATTTTCCGGCGCGCTGGCGCTTCTGCCGGGACATGCGGTGGCCATCGGGCGGAGCCTTGTCGCCGGTGAGCGCGGCCCAGAAGCGCTGCACCGCCTCCAGCCGATCCAGCGCCAGGTCGTCGGCGAGGACGACCGCTGCGACGGGCTGGTCCGGCCCTCCCGCGAGGAACAGCAGCGGGAATTCCATGCCGCCGACGCTGGCGGTGCAGAATCCGCCCTCGCCGAGGCCGCTGACGATCACATCGTCGCGGTCGGCGAGGCGTGGCCCGTCCATGCCGGGCGGGCAGGGGCGCAGCAGGATGCGCGACGGATCAACGGCAGGCGACCAGATCACCCGCTGCCTTCGTGCCGGGCGGCTCGGGTCGGCGGGGAAAGCACAACCCCCATCTTGCGGCGAGGGCCCGGCCAGCCTCGGTCTCGAGCTGGCCTGCCGCCGAAAGACGGAAGTACTCCTCTCTGTAGGTCTCGTTCCTGCGCAGGAATTCCCAGGCGAGTTCCGCAGGCGTCAATGTGTCGATGTAGTCGTAGGCGGATCGAGACCGCCACTCGGCGTATCGTGGCATTGCATTGCCTCCCTCATCGCGCGCGTTCCCTTTGAAAGAGAGGGGTCAGGATTCAAGCCGAGAGGAAGGTTGTGAAGCGCAAAGGCAGCGCAACGCTGTGCGGAGCCGGGATCGCCGGATCTCAACCGCGGCCGGCGAGCAGCAGTTCGAGATAACCGCTTGAAGCAAGCCATTTTGCACGGTCGAGATGCGAGGTGAAAACCTTCTCGGCCCGTTCTGGATGCTCGGACGGATCGATTCCGAAAATGATCTCAAACGCTTCCTGCCAGCCGGCGCCGTCGCGATCCGCGTCGAGCAGGCGCAGATAGAGCGTCAACTGCTCCTTGTCGTAGCTGGTCGGCTCGTCGCCCGCCGGCGGCTGATCCTGAAACTCCCGGGCCATTGCAGTTACCCTGTCCTTCGATTGCGGCAATCGCTGCATCATGTGTTAACGAAGTCGTGACGGTCTGGGAATGATTTTTCCGCCTGCGCAACCGGACCGTGTGCGGGCGGTCAATCCGAGAGTGGTCACGCTTTACGACTGCCGCAGGCGCTGGGCGTCAGCCATGTGGAGCTGATTGCGCCGGACGATCAGGTGTGATCCGCATTCTTGCTAAAGGACTGAATCCGACGCGCCAGATCACGATGCGTCGATTGGCGAAGACAAGGTCGTGTTGATCTATTATGTTGGCGCTCGGAGCAGACGCGCTGCTCTGGGGCGTCGAAACCCCTCTGTTACCGGTTGGTGCCGGCCGTAACGGCACCACAAACCTCGAACCTTATGGTCGGGGAGCCCATGGCGTATGTCCAGGGCTACCCGCCTAAAGGTCATGGGGCCGGGTAACAGCGGTTTCGAACTCCCCGATCACCAGGGTCAGAGGGCAATTGCGGGGGCGTACCGCAAGCCATGCCCATCGGAAACAAGGGGAAAAGCCATGAGCGCTCCCATTGATCGCGATTCCGTCGTGGAGGACGAGGCACCGGCCTCGGACAGGATTACCGCCTATGACGAGCGGCATTATGTGACCTATCTGCGGCTGCTCGACGCCAGCGCCGAGGATGCGGACTGGAAGGAAGTGGCGCGGATCGTGCTGCGCCGCGATCCCGACGCCGAAGAACTGCGCACATATCGCTGCTGGCAAAGCCATCTGGCGCGGGCAGAGTGGATGACAAAGAACGGCTACAAGCAGATGCTGAGAGGCGCCACCGCCAACAAAGGTTGAGCCTGGCAAATGGCGTGTTCGGCTGCCGCCAACAGACTGTTCTTTCTGTGCCGGCGCGCGAGGGTCGCGGTCTTATCGGTCGGCGAAGGGTCAATGAGGCGTGTCGCCACTTCCCGCCATCGGTGTCCGCCCTTTCTCCGGCGGGTATCCAAAACATGGGGCCGAA